>CP070785.1:0-13300 GCA_020346705.1 Chloroflexota bacterium
ATGCCCATGATAATACCGCCGTCAATCTGGCCCTGTAAACCCAATGGATTGATCGCCTTCCCGACATCCGTGGCGGCGATCACCCGCAGGATTTTGACCTCTCCTGTCTCCAGGTCGACTTCCACTTCGACAGCCTGGGCGGCAAATGAGTATGCGAAGTGCTTATCACCCGGTTCACCCAAGGGATAAGTCTCTGGCGCCCAATATTCATATAAGACCTTCGGTTCGCGCCCCTCATCCTTCATGTAATCGACAACTTTCCCAAAAGGCACCTTACTGCCATTAACCTGAGCCAATCCTTCAATGAATTTAATCTCTTCCGGGTCAACATCATAGCGCTCGGAAAGCGTGGCTTTCATCGCTTCTCGCAAGGTACCGGCAGCATGTTTGACCGCGTTGCCGGAGATATAAGTTTGCCTGGAACCGGTGGTGGGACCGCCATCCGGTGTCAGATCGGTGTCGGATAGCAATACCCTCACATGTTCGATGGGCAAGCTCAATTCTTGAGCTGTAACCATCTGCAGGACGGTAACCAAACCCTGACCAATTTCTGCTGATGAGATGCGTGCTTCAACAGTGCCATCTCGATAGAGTTCGACTTCAGCGACAGCTTTGTCTGGGGACCCTTCACCCAGACCAGTGTTCTTGAATGCCACCGCAAAACCCCAGGAGCGCCGTTTTTTTGGAGATCCATCAACTGCGCGAGAGAGAAATGGATCCTCGCCGTTGGTATACGCCATCAATTCAGCCTTGGTCTTGTCGATGCATTCGATTAAGCCAACGCTGTCTTTGAGGTGCTGCCCAGTATTGGTGATCGAATCGGCTCGCAAGGCGTTTATGCGGCGGAACTCGATCGGGTCGAAGCCCATTTTTTCAGCGACCTGGTCGATCATGCACTCAATAGCGAACGCGGCCTGCAGAGCCCCGAAACCACGGAATGCTCCTGAGGGTGGATTATTTGTGTACATAGCATAGCAGTCAATCTTGACGTTGGGAACAATATACGGACCAGTTGAATGAGTTGTCGCCCGTCCCATAACCTTCGTGCCAAGCGAAGCATAAGCGCCGGTATCACCATACAATTCTGTTTGAGCTGCAGTCAAGGTGCCATCGCGTTTCAAACCCAGTTTCACCTTGATCTGAGTTGCGTGGCGCTTTGGGTGCACCTGTATGCTCTCGTGACGATCATATAATATTTTGACCGGTCTTTTCGTAGCCTGAGCCAGCAGAGCAGCATGGATCTGTCCGACAATATCTTCCTTCCCGCCAAAGCCGCCGCCGACCAAAGTGCCTCTCACCCGCACCTGGGATTGGGGGAGATCTAATGTCGCGGCAACCTGTTCCCGATCTGCATAGGGGATTTGGGAGCCAACGAAAATCTCTATGCGGTCATCTTCAGTCAAGCGGGCAATGCTGCACTCGGGTTCCATGAAGGCGTGTTCCATAGCCGGGGTGTAAAATGTCTCTTCATAAATCACCTCAGCCTGGTTGAAACCTTTTTCTATATTTCCTTTATTCACCTTTATGTGCTTGAGCAGGTTGCCATCTTCGTGAACCTTGGGGGAATCAGGATCCATTGCATCGACGGGATCGGTGACTACGGGCAAAGGTTCATATTCCACATTGATCAAACCTAGGGCATGTTGAGCAATTTCCTGGCTCTCAGCGGCGACAAGGGCAATAGCATCCCCCACGTAGCGCACCTTCTCCCCTACGCCAACCAATGCTGGCCAATCATGGATGACCAGACCATGATTCAGCCGCCCGGGAACATCAGCTGTCGTGAGCACTACATGGACACCTGGCAAGACTTTTGCCTCTTCGATATCCAGCTGCTTAATGACGCCATGGGGGATACCTGCTCGCAGCGTAGCTCCGAATAGCATTCCCGGGAAGCTCAAATCATCTGTATAAATCGCACTACCAGTGACTTTTGCTTTTGCCTCCGGTCGCTGGAAAACTCGCCCAACAACATCAAGGTCACTTTCGAAGTCAAAAGATGGATATTCGATGGGTATCTTGTGGTTTATCTTCTGCGCGGCTGCCTGGATGGCACTGATTATGGATGGGTATGCACCACAGCGACATAGCGTATCGGTCAGTGCATACTTAATATCCGCAACGGATGGATCCGGGTTTTCTTCCAGCAGAGCTGCAGCAGTCATGATCTGACCTGGGATGCAAAAGCCACACTGCACGGCGCCATGCTTAATGAAAGCCTCCTGCAATGGATGCAGATCGCCATTTCCTGACAACCCCTCAATGGTTGTTATCCGTTTTCCGGAGGCTTTTTGAGCAGGGTAGTTACATGAAAGCACTGGAGTGCCATCAACCAGGACCGTACAGGTTCCGCATTCGGATTCGCTACAGCTTACTTTTGTGCCAGTGAGTCCTAAACGATACCTCAGCACATCCGAGAGATTTTCGCCTTGGTTAATCTGGACAGATTCTTCCTTCCCGTTCACCCATAACTTCAGTTCAATCATAATTCACGCTCATTTACCTAATAATTGCTCGTCCAATTGCAGTATCTAAGACTTCCCGCAATAATACCGGGAGAAGCTGTTCGCGGTACTCTTTGGTGGCCCGATGTTTGCTGGTTCGCAAGGATACTTCGCCAGCCAACACCTGGCAAGCCTGCTCAAATGCGATACTGTCGAATAATTTACCCTTTAACACCGCTTCAGTCTGGTAGGCGCGAAATGGTCGGGGGCCAGCTGGACCACATGCGATGCGTACGTCGGCGATGGTCGTACCTGAACCAATTTTCACCCAGGCAGCCATATTCAGGATGGCGATTGCCACTCCCTGAGGGCGCATCACCCGGTGGAAGGCAGACGCCTCTCCTTCATTGATCTTTGAGAAACGGAAGCCAACTAACAATTCGCTTGCCCGGTCAAAGGTCACTTTCCCGGGACCGGAAAAAATATCGATTAGTGGTTCCCAGCGAGGATCGCCAGATCGTGGAGCGATATGCACCTTGGCATCCAACGCTAGGAGCGAGATGGTCCCATCACCGGCAGGAAGGGCATGTGCCACGTTGCCCCCGATTGTGGCAACATTCCTGACTTGTGGACCACCAATCAATCCGCAGCCTTCAACGACGCATTGGGCGTGTTTATTCAACAGATCACTGTGGACAATTTCTTGGTGAGTTACAGCTCCACCGAGATAGATTTCGTTACCATCGAGGCGAATTTGCCTCATTTCCTCGACCTCGGAGATATCCAGGAAGAGATCAGGTTGTGGATGTCTGCCTTGACGGATATCGATGAGCAAATCAGATCCACCAGCAATGACAGCCATTGACCGGTCTTCAATACCGAGGGTCTCTAACGCTTCTGAAAGCGATTTAGCGATGACGTATTTTTCAACCATTCTGGATAACCTTAGTCGACATTATTAGTATGATACCCGAGAACCGAGAAAAAAAAGATTAATATGGATTTTTCGAGAGAGGGTTTGCCGTTTAATGAAGATATTAGTACACAATGCTGATACATAATGGTGATTGACACCTTCCCAACCACTATTGAATACATGGATTTCTCTAGTTATCGCTGTCCGAAAACGCTCATCCGGTTATTCATGTTGGGATCAAACCAATATTAGATTCCTTTTTAGCAATATGGTTTACTAATTTTATGGCGATCTCCCAGATGAGCCTAGTTAAGATAAGTTACCACCAGCAACCCAGCAACAATATGGGTGCCAGCGCGGCAATCCAAGATGAACTAGTTGCGTAATATTCAAATCTTGAAACCCGTTCCCATCCGATCCTCAACGATTCAAGTAGAAAAATCATGAGTTTCTAAGATCGGTTATTATGCGGATTCCTTGGGTTGGTTTGCCCTCCAGTAAGTGAGATAACGAGCGCCGAATTGATCGCGTCCCATCAACAAATCTGTTGCGCGAATGGTGCTGGTCAGTTTGATTGGATCTGTGATTGCACAGGTCGCGCCTAGTCCCATTGCTAATGACAGGAAAGACTGATTGATGGTATGACGATCTGGTAAACCAAAAGACACATTGCTGGCTCCCAGGTTGATATTCACACCGAATTGTTCCTTTAACGACCTGATCGTTTGTAGGGTAACAAGTCCTGCATTACTATCCGCACCGACGGTCAGTACCAGAGGATCGATAATGATATCTTCTGCTGGGATACCTAGTTTCCCTGCCCTCTCGAGGATTTTTTCGGCGATGGCCACCCTGGTTTCTGAATCATTAGGAATGCCATCATCATCCATGGTAAGACCAATTACTGCTGCACCATAATCCTTGACCACCGGCAAAACTGCTTCCAGAGATTTTTCTTCCCCATTAACTGAGTTTACAAGGGGTTTTCCCGGCAGGATGGCTAAAGCAGCAGCGATAGCTTCGTGATTTGCAGAGTCTAAGCATAATGGAACATCAACCTGTTCCGAGACAAGCTTTGCCACTTCAGGCAATACGGCAACTTCATCAATCCCAGGCACACCGACATTGACATCGAGTACATCAGCCCCAGCCTCTACCTGCTTGGTAGCGAGATTACGAACGTAGTTATAATCGCCCTCCTTGAGGGCTGCTGCGAGTTTTTTGCGCCCTGTTGGATTGATCTTCTCTCCGATGATCATGAACGGTGCATCAAAGCTAACTTTTACTTCCTTTTTGTCACTTTTTAGAATAGTTTCCACGGATTTTCCCTTTCGTTGTCTTGTGTGTTGTTGGATTTATTCTTTTCCGGATTGGCGAGTTTTTATTTCTAATCACCCTAAACTGATTACTGATCAGGGCGCGATAATTTCGCTCGCTACGTGGAATATGATCTAAGCAATTTTACCCTCTTCCATTGATTTAGCAGACTGATCCAAATTTGGAGTTGTTCAACTTTTGGGCTTGGCAAAAGGGATATGGTTCAAACCAGCTTGGGTTGCGAATTTTATCTCCGCCTTAATAGCCACCCCAAGAGGAATAAACTGGCAACCACGAAAACAATCCCGAGGGTCGGGGCTAGTCCAGATACTCTGGGTTGGGTTTGCGGTTCTGAGGTCGGGGTGGCGCTGGGAAGTTGCGTCGCCAATTCCAGGGTGGATGTGGGTGGAATTGGTGACGAGGTGGGTGTAGGGGTACTGCTTGGCAAGACGGGAATTGGAGTTTCTGTTGCTGGAGGTGTGACTCGTAGAAGCAATTCCTGACCTGGTTGGAGAACTGAAGTTGAAGAAAGATTATTCCAACTCATCAGATCTGCCATCTTTATCTCGTACAGGTCCGCTATCCAGGCAAGGTACTCGCCGCTTTTGACGATGTGGTAATAATTCCCATCGCTGGACGGAGTAAGTTGTTCGATCGGTGTGAGTGGCCTTGGAGTTGGGCTGGGGGTTATGTGTCCAGGATCAATCAGCAATTTTTGGCCGATTTGCAGCGGCCAATCTGCTTGCAACCCATTCAAGGAGAGGATCTTTTCTAATGTCACGATGTATGCATCGGCAATTTTAATCAATGCCTGGTAAGGTTGTACTTCGTGAATGATTCTCCCCTCTACATCCGGAGTAGCCTTAACCACCATTCCGATCGGGGTCGGGGTGGCATAGCCTTCGGTTTTGCTGGAAGGTATGAAGAGCTCCTGTCCGACAACCAGCCCATTTTCTCTTGAGAGGTTGTTCCAAATCTCCAGATCGTTGATGGTGATCTGGTAAGCGATAGCAATCGACCAGAAAGACTGCCCTGATTGGACGGTGTGAAAAATTCTGCCATCAGTATCGGGTGTGGCGATCTTAACCGGGATGATAATCTGCGATACGGGTGGGTTTGGAATTTCGCCACCTCCAGGATCATCCCCGGGGGCAGGTTTGTATTCACCGCATGCTTTGTTGGAGGTATAGGCGGCCTGTAAAATGTAATATACCCGGCCGTCTGCAGCCTCCGCAATTCCAGCGCCCACGTGGCAGTAAGCTGGATTGACCGCAGGGCGCATGTGTTCGGGATCTGCCCAGGCCTGCATAATCTCATCTATGCTGCTGTTCCAACCAACTGCAAAATTCTCCGTAGCCCAAACTTTGCCCCCTCCACCGTAACCTGCGGCCTGGATGCGGCCGCGCACATCGCCTATGTGCCAGGACATGTTGTTAGCGGCCATGGTTTCTGCAGTGGCCTGAGCGACGGCGTTAATGATCGGGTCTTCAATTAAACGGGGTAAACCGCGCGAGACACGCAGAGTGTTCATCGCCAGGATTAAATCGCTGCGGGATACTTCTCCAGATTGAGCAAGATCCTTCGCCTGGTAAGTAGAGGGAGCCAGCAACCAGACAAGTAGCAAAATGGCCTCGACCAGGAGAAAAAATCTTGTTCGATGATTTCTCACCATGCCTGGGATTCTAGCATGAGAAAGAGAAAAGTTAAAAAAGAAGAAACCCAATATTAGGTTCTTTTAATATCAAAAAACACGAGAATGTCTCACTCAGATTTAGTAGATGAACAATTATTTGCAATTAGGTGGAGAAATGCAGGCTTTATCGGTGTTGGTTATCCCCTAATAATTTAGACAAGCGGTTTGTACATCACGTGCGCATCTACATATCCAAGCCGGGCATGTCGGAAAGCTTCCGGCAGCGTTCCGATGATCTCAAATCCGAGTTTCTTCCATAATACGACAGCAATTTCGTTCGTTGAGACCACCAGGTTGTACTGCATCGCTCGATAACCTCGGGTTACCGCTTCTTTCTGCGAATGTTTACACATCGCGGAGGCGATACCCCGCCCACGAACCTGCTCGGAAACGATATATCCGCAGTTGCACACGTGGGCACCCAGGGTGGGTTGGTTTGGCTTGATGTAATAGGTTCCTAATATCTCCTCATCTTCCCCGAAAGCTACAAATGTTACTTCGGATTTCTTAATCCAGACCTGGCGCGCTTCCTCTTCGCTGATGTCGGTGGAAAATGCGTAGGTTTCCCCGGCCCGGAAAACTGGTTTGATGATCGCCCATACGAATGGCCAGTCTTCTTCTTGATAAGGTCTGATGAGCAAATTGGATAATTTCATAATTGTTTCCTTTTTACATATCCAAAAATTTTATCACCTCCCTGCGAACAGAAACTTTGGTCGTTGAGAGATAATTATCTAGTTTTTGTCTCGATTCATATCAGATAAGATCATTTTTGCAAGGTTGGAAAGGTTTCATATTGTCTGTTCCCCACTAACGGTTTGGTTTAGCATTTATCCCATGGAAAAAGAAAATGTTATGATTTAGATTGGATGTCAAGGTTTCTTGGCACTAGCTTTGAAGATTGCCATACATGAATAATTTCAATTTTGTTACAGGAGAATACGATGACTGAACGAAGTAAGGTGAACTTACCTGATTTATTCAAAAAAATGGATAAAGGGGAACCAATCACCTGGTTAACCTGTTACGACTACCCCACAGCCCACCTTCAAGAGCAGGCTGGGGTAGATATGATCCTGGTTGGTGATAGCCTGGGTATGACCATGCTGGGTTACGACAGTACCCTGCCTGTCACGATGGACGATATGATCCGCCATACCCAAGCTGTTCGCCGTGGTGCGCCCACTGCCTTCCTGTTTGGCGACATGCCTTACATGTCCTACCAGGCCAGCAACGAAGATGCCGTACGCAACGCAGGACGCTTCATGGCAGAAGCTGCTTGTGATGCGGTCAAGCTGGAAGGTGGACGCGAGATGGCGGACAGAATTCGTGCGATTGCAGCGGCCGGAATTCCTGTTTCCGGTCACCTGGGACTGACCCCGCAAAGTGTCAGTGCACTCGGCGGATTTAGGCTTCAAGGTAAAGGTGCAGCAGCAGCCAAACGTATCATTGAAGATGCTAAGATCTTGGAAGAAGCTGGTGCTTTCTGTATCTTGCTGGAACTTGTGCCCGACCGGGTTTGCGAGATCATTACTGAACGTTCCGAGAATTGCCTGATCATGAGCCTGGGTGGCGGACCGCATGCTCACGGACAATTGTTGATATATCACGATATGTTTGGTCTGTACCCTAAGTTCAAACCAAAGATGGCAAAAGTGTTCGGCAATGCCGGTGAGGTGATTCTCAATGGTCTGAAGCAGTATGTG
The DNA here is from genome assembly GCA_020346705.1 of Chloroflexota bacterium. Classification (GTDB taxonomy): domain Bacteria; phylum Chloroflexota; class Anaerolineae; order Anaerolineales; family UBA4823; genus PFL25. Next base: position 8,077 of record CP070785.1, read on the forward strand.
GATGAAGTTAGCAATGGCACTTTTCCCGCAAAAGAGAACTACTTCGGCATCAAAGACGAAGAATACGATGAGCTGATCAGCGAGCTGGGAGAATAATCTTCATGTCTTTTGCAAGTCGAGTGAATCATCTTAAGGCTGAGGGGGCGTATCAGGTATTGGCACGCGCACAGGAGCTGGAAGCTGCCGGGCGCGATATCATCCACTTGGAGATCGGTGAACCTGACTTCTCTACAGCATCGCATATCAGTATGATGGGCATCAAGGCGATTGCTGATGGAAAAACTCGCTACAACCCACCGAGTGGTCTCAATGATCTGCGTGAAGTCATCGCCGAAGATGCTGGGAGAAGGCGAGGCATAACGATTGATCCGGCTCAAGTTGTGGTTAGCCCTGGGGCCAAACCTAATCTATTTTTCCCGGCTATGGCATTGATTGATTCTGGGGATGAGGTTATCTATCCCGATCCGGGATTTCCGACCTATGAGGCCATGATCCGCGTCACGGATGGAATCCCCATCCCGGTTCCATTGGTTGAAGAGAATGATTTCTCCTTCGATCTGGATGTCTTCGATGACTTCGTTAATGAAAAAACCAAGCTGATTATCTTGAATTCCCCGGGGAATCCCACCGGCGGTGTGATGAACATTGATGATTTGGAGCATATAGCCAAAGCGGCTCAGAAATTTGATTGCTGGGTCCTCTCAGATGAAATCTATATGCGCATTGCATTTGACGGACTGGATGTTCCCAGCATATATACCCTGCCAGATATGCTCAGTCGAACCATTATTGTTGATGGATTCTCGAAGACCTATGCCATGACAGGCTGGCGGCTTGGTTTCGGGATCATGCCCATAACGCTTGCAGAACGCATCAACCTCTTGCTCACCCACTCGATTGGTTGTACTGCCCATTTCACCCAATTTGCAGGTTATGAAGCCGTTACCGGGCCGCAGGACTGGGTGGATGAAATGGTGACTGCTTATCAGCAGCGCCGCGATGTCTTAATCTCTGGGTTGAATACCATCCCTGGGGTGAGCTGTCGGAAACCTAGAGGCGCATTTTACGCTTTCCCCAACATCAAATCCTTCAATATGTCCTCAGATGAAATGGCAAACCTGATCCTGGAAGAAGCGAACGTTGCGTTGCTGCCAGGCACTTCGTTCGGAGAATTTGGAGAGGGTTACCTGCGCATTGTATATGCCAATTCCCTGGAGAATATCAGGGAGGCTTTAGAACGAATTGGGAATGTGTTGTCAGGATTAGATAATTTGTGACTATACATTGATGAGATCTTGGTTGACCCACTCAGAAAAGGTAAAGGGAGATCGGATTTTGAGCCTTTGTCGCAGAGTCTTTGATGAGTGAAAGTGGTTTTCTAAATAGAAAAGCTCGGAGAAATTCTCTCCGAGGTTTACGATAGAGCAGGTGCGGATTTTACCAGCGGGGGTTTTAAGTCCTCGTAAAGGGACTCTATGGTGTCCATCCAGGCATACGTATCTATACTTCCTTCAAAATGAGGAAAAATAATTTCAATTCTCCCTTATTTCCTCACAGTATTACTGTAAATCAACTCACCGGCGCGAGCATAAATACTGAAATTGATGCAGTCTCATCAAATGGAACAAGCTGCACACCATAATCCACGTTGTACCGCTTCAGGCTGCCTTTCATTGGATTTCCAAAATGTTGAATTGCGAACAATATTTTCAAGCGTTAAGCATTCTATTAAGCAAACCTGGTTTGGTCTTGTTGCCCCACAAGGCACGACTGTGTATCCCCAAGTAATTCATTTGCGGTTGTATGGTATTAGCTGGCTTCCTTACACATCGCATCTGCCTTGTTGGGATGTAGTTTTGCTTATTGATAAAGGGCTAACACGAGGTGTTCGACATTTTTTTGATTGAGCTTGGATTCCCAGCGGCGATACCAACATCGTGCAGCAGAAGGATGACAATAGGCTTGGCAATCTCCTTTCAATGATTAGTCGGGAAAATCTTATTTGGAGCTTGCCTGCTGAGTCAAAAACCATCATTTATGTTAAAGACACATCGAATAACCCGAGAGATTATTAGGGGTATTATTCTTCTCTCGACAATACTTTTCTAAGCTCTCTCTCCCCATCTTCCGAGAGGGTCGTTGTTGCCACCAATGCTTTGAAAGGCTTGAGCTCCTCAAGCAATTTCTCTCGATCTCTTGACTTGCCAAGAAGGAACAAGGCAGATGAATTTGGTGTTAAACCTTCACTGGTTTCCTTAATGAAATCATCATCGATTCCATAATCTTTCATCTTTCCTGTGATGGCTCCTATTGCTGCACCACCGATCAGACCACCAATTGGACCACCAAGTAACAAACCTGCCAACAAACCAATACCACTGCCTCCGAGAGCATACTTGCCGGCGAGAGACTTGGTTTGTTTTATCTTCACGTCCCCTCCTGTGTCTCTAAGGACTATCACAGCATCTTCTATCTTGACCAAGCCTGCATCCTGCCATTGTAAAACAGTCTCCAGAAAACTTTCAGCTTTGGTTTGTTCTTTAAAAGCCTCCTCGACAGCAGCTCCAATACCAAAAGGTTCTTCTTTAAATACCAACACAATAATATTGTTTTCCATATCTCTCCTCTCATAGAGCTCTCTTAGAAGAGCATAATTTCACTGTTATAGCCTATTTGAATGAATTAAATTGGATTTCCAAATCTATTATATCAGCCCATTAGAACAGCCATATCTCAATAGGAACAGTACTCTCTTATCTTGCACAGCAGTATTCAAGTAAGTCACCAAAATTGTATTTCCCTACTAGGTTATTTCGAATTGGGGGAAAAAGGAAACATTGATGGTTAGGAATTGATTTGACAAAGCAATCCTCTGATACATGATCTGCTTTATCCAAAAATAGTGTTGCCAAATTCGTATGGATCGCGCAACCACAGAATAACATCGGAAACTGTGGCTTGACCAACTTCTTATAACTGGTTTTCAAGCTTGGCTGCACCAACAAAAAAGAGACTTCAAATGAGATACAAGAACACAACTTCGTTACATGAAAGTTTCTGCTGAGACAATACTTCAAGGTAAGTATTATCCATCTGTGGGATTAACCTTCCAACTTGTACTTCATCTGCTGATTGGGAAGTTTGGATCAGGATATTCAGAAGAACTTTCAGGAAAATCGCTTAGCAAATCGCCGTCGGCAAGATACCCACAAACGTGAAGAGTAGGATGGTTGCAGAGGCTGGAGCACCAACAGATAATAACAAGCATACACATTTATTCAAAGTGAACTTAGGCTGTGCATTTACAACTGAATAGTACATTCTCTCACATGTTTACCCTAATGAGGTGCCTGGATCAACAGGGATTGATAACCGGTGGATATCAATTGGATATTAGGGAAACAGGACATAGGTCTCGTGCCTTTGAATCCTTTAGTAGGTTATGAATTTATTACACAAAGACCCTGCGAGAAATAATCTCACAGGGTTGGTAGAGCTGGTGGGGGCCGAACCCACATGGTGTTATTTTAAATTCACGAATTATCAATAAGCAGCGTCCATGAATGCGTATGGATTGGATAAAACCCTCAATTTAAGGTGATGGCATGTGCATTGTGTGCATTCTGAGCATATTTCCATAGGAATTGCATGTCAATTGCACGAAATAATTATCAATGGGATGATAATTCAAAGATCAAGGATTCTTAAAGCATAATCAATTTACATTCTGTCAGTAGTTTTATTTCAGCAGCTGATGCTGTTTGATTCTCCTATGAAGATGCGGGTTTCAGGTATGCGTGACAGGGAGTTAGTTGTGTGGAATAACCCCCGTGAACAATTGATCCAATCCCCTTTGCAGTAAATTTAATGATGCGAAAAACTGCCCGGCTCTTTCTTCTTCTCTGCCAGCTGGTTGGGACCATATTGCTGTAGTCGCTGCTGCGCCACGGTCGCGCTCAACCCCTTTGCCTGGTCAATCTGAAGCTCTTGGCCGACCGCTTCCGGGGTCATGGTATACCAATTAGAAAGACTATCTGTTGGTTCTGCCATAATCCGTTTCCTTTATTAATATGGGTATAAATTTATATTCATAGTCAAGAGAGTTCGGAACGGCAATACAATAGGATCTCCTTAAGTTGCTCCGAACCACATGCAATCTACTCTTCAGTTAACGGACGGCCGATTAATCACCGGCCGTCCGCTCGTCGTAATATTTATTCTCAATAAGGCGACTTGTCCAGTCGCTTACTGAAATAACAAGTCCAGCTTGGACAACACCCGGAGGGAATGTCCTTCTCTATCGAAATTAATACCCCTCGTAGCCAGGAATCCGCTTGCGGCCGGCTCCACCAGTGTACCAAAGAATGTCAAAAAACAGCATCAGGCCCAGCCACAACCAGTCCCAGGCAACCACGCCGCCAGGCGCGACGATGACGTACATGATGGTCGTCCAGGGTAGGAATACGATGCCCAGTATCGGCCAAATCCACCACAGATTCCCGCCGGCGAAATTTCGAAAGGCCGCTTCCCAACGCAACGGTTGGAAAAGCCACCAAAGTGGGCCGGCGATGCGCGGACCCAAGAATACAAGCACTAGAAAAAAACAACACATGATTCATTCTCCTTGTATGCTCTATTGTAAAGATGCCAGCCCATCTTCACGCTGAATGTCAACAGCCAGGCAACCTGAAGGCTGGTCCAGATCGGGACCAGGCGGTCTTCCTAGATGCCGGCTACGGCGTTGTAGACCTGTGCAGCAACCAGCCCGCTACCCAGATCCCGCCTCGCTCGCGGAGCTCCAGTCCAGCCTCCTTTGCAAAATCTAAGCCATCGTGATATCACGGCCGTGTGCAGTTAGTGCCCAAATCACGCCAATCGACATGGCGATGAACAGTATCGCCCAGACTGGGTAATACGGCAGCCAGGCGAAAGCCGCTAGGCCAGCCAGGATAGCCATGATCACACCAACGACGCGCGCCCAGGTCGCCCCAGTGAACAAGAAGAAACCTGCCACCAGGATGATGATGCCGAGGATCAAATGTATCCAGGCCCAGGTAGAGATATCGAACTGGAAGATCCATCTCAGAGTGACGACATAGAACTCGCTATTGAACAAGCCGACCAGGCCGCTGATCACCCACCAGCCGCCCATCAAAACCATCATAATTCCGGCGAATACGGTCCAGCCGATCGCCCATCCACTTGATTGTTGTTCAGACATAAT
>CP070785.1:13400-25627 GCA_020346705.1 Chloroflexota bacterium
ACTCGCGCCGTGTTATTTGATGTGGTCGAAGGACGGTACCGGTTCCTTGCCATTGGAACCGCAAAAACGACTGTTCAGGCTCCATATAATCATATCGGGGAAGGGATAAACCGGGCGATCATCCGCTTAGAAGAAATTACCGGTCGAGAATTGATTGGCGGGGATGATCGTTTGATCTTACCAAGTAACCTCGATGGATCTGGGATTGACATGTTTGTGGGATCAATTTCTGCTGGTCCACCGCTGCGGGTGATTGCAGTTGGGCTGCTGGATGACATCTCCCTGGCAAGTGCAAAACGATTGGCCTCAACCACATATTCGCAGGTCGTAGAAACATTGGGATTAAATGACCGCAAGAAACCTGAGGAACGTCTGGATACAATATTGACTCTGCGACCAGATTTGATCGTCATTGCAGGGGGAACTGAGAATGGAGCGACGAATTCAGTAATCAGATTGGTTGAGTCAGTTGGTTTGGCCTGTTCACTGATGCCTGCGGAACAGCGACCGGCGATTCTTTATACCGGCAACCAGATGTTGAATACAGAAGTTGAAGACAGATTGGGTGCCTTGACCAAGAATTATTTTGCCCCAAATGTACGTCCAGGACTTGAGATCGAGCAGATAGCACCGGCTCAGGCCAAAATAGGGGAAATCTACCGATCAATCCGTTCCTCACGAATTCCCGGTGTCAGTGATTTGAATGAGTGGTCTGGAATGCAATTGACTCCAACTGCATCTGCATTCAGCAGGATCATCCAGTTTTTGAGTAAAGTCTATGACCCGACAAAAGGCGTATTAGGAATTGATGTTGGCGCCTCCGCGACGACAATTGCTGCAGCATATGACGGTGAAGTCAGCCTGGGAGTTTATCCTGAGTATGGCTTGGGGCAAGGAGTCACGGGTTTGCTTGCAGATGCTTCGATCGATGACTTTCTCCGCTGGATACCAATGGAAGTAGGGGAGGATTACATTCGTGATTACATTTTCAATAAGCAGATTTATCCCTCCAGTTTACCAGTCTCTAAAGAAGACCTGGCTATCGAACAAGCTTTAGCCCGCCAGGCGATCCGGAAGGCAATTTCTGCTGCACAAGCTGGTTTTCCAAATGGGATCCGCCGTTCAGGCGCAGGAATGCTGCCCTGGTTTGAGCCGATTGTTGCGACGGGTAGCGTATTAACGAAAGCACCTTCATCTGGAAGCGGCTTGCTGACTCTATTGGATGCGGTCCAACCGTCAAGCATTACCACGATGGTTTTGGACCAAAGTAATCTTGCCGCGTCGCTTGGTGCAGCCGCGCCAGTCAATCCAACGCTATCAGTCCAAGTACTTGAATCCAGCGCATTTATCAGTTTAGCCACCGTGATCACCCCAATTGCGAGTGTCCGTCCGGGAACGCCGATTCTGCGCTTGAGGGTGACCTATGAATCCGGTGATGAAACCAGTTTTGATATCAAGCAAGGAACCTTAGAAGCACTGCCGATCCCCATGGGAGAAGCCGCCAGGCTTCATCTGCAACCTCTCCATAGGTCCGATGTTGGCATGGGAGGACCAGGTCGTGGCGGAAGTGTACGCGTTGTGGGAGGTCTGCTTGGCGTGGTCATTGACGCCCGTGGACGCCCAGTCCTCCTGCCAAGGGATGTCACTCGCAGGCAGGATCTTTATAAGAAGTGGCTGTGGACGCTTGGTGGTTAATTATGCATTTTGGACATATTCTTGCAACTTTCTATCTGAGTAATGTAGAAATGGATAAAGGATAGTTGGTTTTTGATATGTTGGCGTCAGTATTACACGTTTTGCCTATGACCAGAATTCGCAGGCATCGGTTGCTTCCGGTAACCGGGAGAGTTCTTGTCCGCAAAGGGCAAACATTAGCCCCGTTGGATGTTGTTGCCGAGGCGGTGCTTGAACCCCGACATAGATTGTTGGATGTAGCCCGCGGGCTTGGGGTGCGCATAGCCGATGCTGATCAATATGTTGAGCGGGAGGCAGGAGAATCGGTTACTGAAGGAGATGTGCTCGCGGGACCGGTCGGCTGGGGAAAAAGGGTCGTCAGGGCTCCATGCACGGGTAGAATTATTTTAACTGGGCGAGGAAAAATTCTTATCGAAGAAGAAGTAGAACCCTACCAGTTATTTGCGGGTCTCCCTGGCGAAGTTGTTTCTTTGATCCCCGGACGAGGGGCAGTTATTGAATCCACCGGTGCCCTGGCTCAGGGAGTATGGGGAAATGGGAAGATCAACTCTGGACAGCTCAGAGTATTAATCAAGAAAGTCGAAGATATTCTCACCGTTGACCAGCTGGATATTGATTTACGTGAGACAGTTGTTTTCGCAGGTTTTTGTGGAGACGAACAGGTACTTCGAGCGGCAGCTGAATTACCTTTAAGGGGTTTAATTCTTTCGAGTATGGCCTCTTCATTGATCCCATTAGCAGAGGAATTATCATTACCAATCGTGATCCTGGAAGGTTTCGGTCTTCTGCCGGTCAATTCATCTGCCTTCAACCTGCTGATAACCAGCGATCGGCGTGAAATCACATTGAACGCTGAAAAAATTGATAAATATGCTCTCCAACGACCGGAAGTCTTTATATCCTTGCCGGTCAACCAGACGGTTCATGAACCACGCGATGCGACATTATTTTCACCTGGTCAAAAGGTTAGGGTAGTTCGCGCTCCGTACCAATCACAAATCGGGACATTGATTACACTTAAACCCGGATTGGAAGTGCTTCCCAATGGAATTAAGGCAACTTCTGCTGAAATTGAACTGGAAAACAGTATTAGAGTAAAATTACCACTGGCAAACCTTGAAGTTTTAGAGTAAAAATGGGTATACGACCACCGCTCGTCAACGTGGAAAATAGGAGGAGAACTGGCAATGGCTTTTGAAGATTTGGATCTTGATGACAACGAATTCGATTTAGAACCGGAAGATTCGCCTTCACCAGATGAATCGGGGAATCGCACCTTTTACATTGTGGCTGGTGTAATCGGTGGGGTGATGCTGCTTTCTTTGATTTGTCTTGCACTTTATGCCCTGGTTTACGCTCCACAGCGACGAAATGACCAGGCAACTCAAGTTGCAGCGATAAACGCCCAGAATACCCAGGTAGCTCAGGCAGCGATAGAAACTGGCTTAGCTGCCCAGTTCACCGATACCCCTACGGTGACTCCCATCCCACCGACTGCAACCGCCAGTGCCAGCCCATCTCCGACACTGGTAATTGCGGCGCCTACTGATGTATTGGTTACCCCTACGATCGATAGAACAGCTACCGTATCTGCCTTGCTGACTGAGGCGGCGGCTGGAAGGTTAACTCCCACGCCAACTCCATCTGAATTGCCAGATACAGGGTTCGCTGAAGATGTAGGTATTCCTGCCATGGTCGGATTGGCATTGGTGTTGGTGGTGGTTATCTTCTTAACCCGCAGGCTGCGAACTGCTAATTAATACAATCGGGATGATGCTCGATGGCGGGCATCATCCCATTTTTAAATGATCCACTGAACCTGGGGGGTTCTAAAAACAATCAAGTTGTGTTCGCGGCAACTTCCTCACCGAAATTAAGCAAACTCTCAACCATTGCTGGACTGCGTCCTTCGGCGTAAACTCGCAGCACAGGTTCTGTTCCTGAGGGGCGAATTAGCAGCCAGGAATCATCCCCGAGTATGTACTTAACGCCATCAACAGACTGAACATCAATCACTTTCTCACCACCGATATTTGGCGGCGTTCCTTCTGTTAGCTGGCGGGTCATCTGCTCTTTGGCAATTGGATGGCTCAAACGAAGATCTGTCCTTTGGTAATGCACGGGACCATACTTGTTCACCAGGTCTGCGACTAATTCAGATAATGATGCGCCTGAGGTGGACACCATTTCTAACAGCAAGAGAGCCATCAATGCCCCATCGCCTTCCGGAATATGTCCGCGGAAAGCAATCCCACCAGATTCTTCCCCACCGATCAGGATATCCTCCTTGAGCATGTAATCTGCTATGTAGTTGAACCCCACCGGCGTCTCATAGACTGGCAAATCATGCTCTACAGCCAGGCGGTCGATCATCCTTGTTGTAGAAACCGTGCGTACAGCGGGCCCGCGCCAACCTCTTTCTTCAACCAGGTATCTCATCGCTAAAGCCATGATTTTATGAGGATCGACGAAGTTTCCCCTTTCGTCCATTGCTCCGATCCGGTCGCCATCTCCATCAGTTGCTAATCCCAGATCGCCCATACCTGTTCCGATGGCGCCGGCTAGACTACCCAGATAACGGGCGATTGGTTCCGGGTGGACACCACCAAATCCGGGGTTCATTTCGCCCCTGATCTCACGCACCTCACATCCGGTTCCTTTGAGGATACCTTTGATGATTCCTCTCCCTGACCCAAACATTGAATCGACTACCACGCGCTGCGGGTTATCCGCGATGGCATCAAAATCGATCATTGTGCGCAAGTGATCATAGTAAGCTGGGAGTGGGTTGAAGCGCTGGAGCAAACCTAATTTCCGGGCTTGCTGGTAATCCATCATATTAGGACCTCGGGCCCGTTCCTCATTGTCGTTGAGGTAGACTTCAACGCGACGACATTGTTCCCGCAGTGCGGCGCCCCCATAAGATGCTTTTAGCTTGACCCCATTGTAACGAGGTGCATTGTGTGAGGCTGTGATCACAATCCCGGCAATAGCTCCCATGTGGCGCACTGTATAGGAAATTGCCGGTGTGGGAGCATCTCCCTGTGTCAGGTACACGGTGTAACCATTTCCAGCCAGCACGCGCGCCACTTCACCTGCATAACGATCAGAGAGAAAGCGCGTGTCGAAGCCGACCACCATTTTTTCCGGGTCTGGGGATTTACCAGGTGGGGTACCTTCGTTCCACGAATCAGATCTTATCGCATCGGCAATCGCCTGAGTCACCATCCGTAAATTGTGAAAGGTGAATGTATCTGAAATTACCGCCCGCCAGCCATCAGTTCCAAAGTGTATTGGCATTTGATGTACACCTCATGAATAGATTTGATGGGATTCTAACATCTATTCCCGCCTTTCCCCGATTTTTTCGGTTCGTGCTAAAATGAATCCATGGCCCCTGAGGGTGATAAAACGATCCGTGCCTTGAATCTGATTGATGTTTTTAGCGACCTGGACGAAGTTCAGCTTGCAAAAATAGCTTCCAGATTTAAGACGATTAGGTTAGAACCATGGCAGCCGCTGTTCATCCATCGTGAACCGGAGGATGATTTCTATATCGTCCAGTCCGGAAGCGTTTTTGTCTCCGATGACTCTGAAGAGGAGGAGCCAGAGAGAATTAACCCTGGTGAATACTTCATCGAAGAAGCTTTGCTTTATGGTCGCTCCGAAGGTGCCTACATTACGACAGACGTTACTACCGAGCTCTTCTTGCTTGAAGAAGTTGAATTTTACCAATTGGTGAGCGAATTCCCGCAAGTAAAACCCTGGTTGGCTCGCAATCCTGAAAGCCAGTATCTGGTTAAAAATCGAGATTTTTCATGGTTAGGAAAGGATGAAATTATCGCTTTTGTAGCCCGTAAACATGAAATGATCTTTGTGTTCAGTTTGATCGGGCCGATCATATTTTTTCTGGCAGCATTGGGAATCATCTCCGTTGTTTCGGTTGCAGATGTATCATCTACAATTTGGACCACCGGGGCTGCCTGTTCAATATTATTAGCTGTGGCAGCGATATTATGGGGCATTTGGAATTGGATTGACTGGGGAAATGACTACTATATCGTGACCGATCAGCGTGTGGTGTGGGTTGAGAAAGTTGTCTGGCTCTACGAAAGTAGAGATGAAGCCCCGTTGACGACCATCCTGGCCATAAATACCACCACCACCTTCCTGGGAAGATGGTTACATTACGGAAGTGTGATCGTAAAGACATTCACTGGGGAGATCACATTTCGCAATTTGAAGAATCCCCAAAATATGGTTGCCTTTATCCGGGAATATAGAGACCGGGTTCAAAAAGGCTCCGAACGAAGAGAAAAGAGGAAGATTGATTTAGAAGTCCGTCAACGCCTCGGGTGGGAGGAGGGAGAAGGGGTTGGCGGGTTAGCAGAGGGAGCCTCCCCAGGTGAAGATAGCCAAAAAGATAAAGAAAATCTTTGGCAGAAATACTTTAAAAACATCTTCACCATGAGGTTCGAGGAAGGTGACGTCATTACCTACCGCAAATACTGGCCGACGTTATTTGGGAAAATTTGGTTGCCAACATTATTGATCTTCTTGGTAATCATTGTGATGGGCTTTATTGTCAATTTTTTTATGATCGGTCAAACCTCGGCCCAGGTGGCTGAGATCTTATTAGGTGCATGCGCGGCATTAATATTATTTGTTCTGATTCCCTGGTGGATTTACCGGTATATCGACTGGCGGAATGACATTTACCAGGTGACCGATAAATCCATTTTTGATATTGAACGCCGGCCGCTTGGTACTGAAGTAAGAAAAGCTGCACCTCTAAGCAATATCCTCAGCTTAGAACATGAAAGAGTTGGGTTTTTGGGTTATATGCTGAATTATGGTTTTGTAACCATCAATGTCGGGGAGACACAATTCGTGTTCAGAAATGTGCACGACCCGGCGCAAGTCCAGCAGGATATATTTAAACGTCTGAATGCTCTTCGCCGTGAAAAGGAAAAAGCTGATGCCACCAAGCAGAGGCAGCGTTTTGTGGATGTAATTGAGGTCTATCACCGGAGTGCCGAAGAACAGGAAGAAGACGAATATTATGACGATTTTGACGATGATTTCGAGGTAGAATTAGGGCCTGATGGCTATCCGTGAAATCGTCACTATCCCCCATAAGACCTTGCGCCGTAAAGCGCGCAAGGTGACCACATTTGGTGGGGAGCTACAATCGCTGATCGATGATATGGTCGAGACTATGCGTGCCGCTCCTGGGGTCGGTTTGGCTGCACCACAAGTTGATGTTCCTCTGCGAGTTATCGTTGTCGAATTCAATGAGAGTGAGGATGAGGAGGCACCGCCAAAGCTGCATGTCATCGTTAATCCAAAGATCACCCGATCTTCTTCTGATCAAGAGATGGGCACTGAGGGATGTTTATCCATCCCCGGGATCGTTGGTGATGTTGAGAGACCAATTACAGTAACGCTTAAAGGATTAAACCGGCGCGGTCAACCACTGAAGATTAAAGCCAGTGGGTGGTTGGCGCGCATATTTCAGCATGAGGTCGATCATTTGGATGGAGTTCTGTTTGTCGATCGGGCTGAAAAAGTATGGCAAATTGAGGGTGAAACCACCCAAATCGCTCCGGCTGACTGAGAACCTTTTGAAGATATTATCAATAAATGAATGCCACGGGGTTCTACATCCGTGGCATTTGCTTGAAATATGCAGCTCAAACATTTATCCCTGACAAATTATCGTAATTTCGCTCGCCTGGATATGGATCTGCCGCAGGGACCATTGTTGTTGGTTGGGGCAAATGGTCAAGGTAAAACCAGCCTTCTGGAAGCAATATACTACTTGGCTACTTTCACCTCATTTCACGCCGTTCATGACCGGGAGCTGGTGAACTTCCTGGCTGCCAGGGAATCTTTAGCTGTTGGCCGAATAGTCGCTCTCTTCGAAAAGGATAATGAACAGCACCGCCTTGAAATCCGACTGATCAAGGAAACGAACGGTATTAATGGTTCGTCCCGCCTGCGGAAGGAGATTTTGCTGGGGGGGATGAAGATGAAGATCGCTGATGCGGTCGGTCAATTTATGGCCGTCCTGTTTTTACCTCAAATGGTCGAAATCATTGAAGGAGCGCCTGAGGAACGACGCAGGTTCTTGAACCTTGCAATGTCTCAGGTAATTCATGGGATAAATCGCACCCTTGCCGATTATGCGCAGACTCTGTCCCAACGAAACGCCCTGCTGAAACAAATCCAGGAATTCGGCGGAGATCAAGATCAACTAGATTATTGGGATGAACTCCTGGTTTCAAAAGGATCGCAGCTGATTTATGGACGCATCCACACCGTCAAGGAATTGGAACGGGTTGCCGCTCGCAACCACCGCGAATTAACCAGGGGGAAATCTATCCTGCGCTTATCTTACCAACCTGCATACGATCCCTTACCGGAAGTACCTGGCCAGATTTCCCTTCCCATTGAAGATCCGGTTGATCGCAGTGGTTTATCAGTTGAAGATATCATGCAAGGTTTTGCCTTGCGGTTGAAAGAACAGCGCAGTGCGGATATTGCCAGGGGGGTTACCACAGTAGGACCTCACCGGGATGACCTTCGATTCCTGGAAAATGGGATTGATCTGGGGGTATATGGATCTCGCGGGCAGGTGCGCACAGCTATGCTGTCCCTAAAAATGGCCGAGATGGCCTGGATGAAAGAAGTGACGAATTATTCACCAGTACTCCTTTTAGATGAGGCCTTGGCAGAGCTGGATCCCAGCCGACGTGAGGATTTACTCGATCGATTGACCAACAACAGCCAGACATTGTTGACCACAACTGATCTCGATCTTTTTACTCCTGATTTTGTTGAAAAAGCCACACTTTGGAGGGTGAGTGATGGTCGCGTCAACCTCGAGCCTTGACGGATGAGGTATGGCTTGAAATCATGCGTCTAATCCGCACCTAAAGGTCTTTTGGCTGGTATTCCAACCCGGCGGGGATAGCGCTCTGGAGTGGCAGCAGTCTTCTCAATGACTACCAGATACCGCTCATCTTCCACGCTGGGAAGGGTCACAGGTATCAGTTGCTGTATCTGTCCCCCTAAAATGTGAATCGCTTGTTCTGCTGATTGTGCTTCTGCTGGACCGCTTTCTCCCTTCATTGCCAGGGCAAATCCTCCAACCCGGACTAGAGGCAAAAGGTATTCAACCAGGACAGGCAGTGTTGCTACTGCTCTGGCGATCGCCCAATCATTCTTTTCACGCATGTCGGGATGGGAGGCAAGGATTTCGGCTCTCTCTTGCAGGATGTTGACGTTTTGCAGATTGATTGTCTGGATTATATGCTGGCAGAATGCAGTTTTTTTACCTACAGACTCAATCAAGGTCATATTTATAGTCGGGCAGATGATCTTTAATGGTAAACCGGGAAAACCTGCGCCTGTACCGACGTCAACAACGTGATCTGTGGGGGTATTACGCAGGGCGAGTATACAAGACAACGAATCGAGGAAGTGTTTGACTCTGATCTGTTTGGGATTATCAATTGCCGTTAGATTATAACGATCATTCCACTCAATCAACTGCTGCTCATAGACCTCAAAAGCAGAAAGCTGATCTTCAGAAATTTGTATCCCAAGTAAATTCCAGGCGTATTCGACCAGTTCGTGCATGATGGTGAAATTATACCTTCTGGATACAGATTGGGATTCCCTGAGGTAATGATGCGCATGAAAAAACCCTTAATCCGGATAAGAATTAAGGGTCCTCTCGGTCATTCGGCTCATGTATTTTTATTCTTCTGCCTTGATTTCCTCGTCTTTTTCAGTAGTAGCTTCTACTTCTCGCTGTTTCCGCCTTCGTCGCCAATTTCTTATCCCCCGGATGATGAAGTACAGTGGTACCCCAACGATGATGACGATAGGAAGGATAAATAACGCCATCCAGATGAGTACATTAACCAAGCCCTGCAGCGCGCTGATCAAAGTTTGCAGTGCATCTTTGATCACTCCCACTGGTTCCCAACCGCCAATTGTCAGTGGTTGGACTGCCTCATTTGGAATTAATTCGACACTGATCGCGGATAAGCGGACAGATTCTTCAAAATATTGAATTTGCCCTTTGATCACCTCTATCTCCCCGCGCACGCGGGTCAATTGGTCGAAAACGTTGAGCACATCTTCGGTACGATTTGCGGATTCCATGATCTCGACCAATTGTGCTTCTGCCGCTTCTAAATTCTTCAGACGTGATTGCAGATCGGTATATTCACTGGTGATATCTTGAGATTGTACATTCTTGCTCAGGGGAAGTCGATCGCTTTCTGCTTCGATCCTGGCGAGCGCCTCATCCAGTCTTTCTGCTGGCACGCGGATAGTTATCGACGCCCGGGGAACTTCCTGTCCATCTGAGGTGCGTGTTTTATACAGGTTGGCGTTCACCACGAAACCCCCCATCTCATCCGCCATGCGGCTGATATTTTCCATGGATTCATCCGGCGCATCAACAACCAGTTCCAAGCCAGCATTCATGATCACAATGCGCTCTCCACTGGAGACTACATTCGTGGTAAATGCGGATTCTACTTCAACAACGCTTGCTTCTGGGATTGGCGCTCCTTCGAAATACGCTTCATCGGAGAAACCAGGTTCAACTGGAGCCAAAGCGGCTCTTTCAGGAGAAGCGCAAGCCGAGAGAAATATGGTCACCAGGATGATTAGGATGAGCAGTTTTTTGGTCATGGTTCTTCCTCCTAAGAAGATTTCTCCCTTTTGACGCTGGATGATGGAAAATTGTTCCTGAAAAATTATCCCCCTGATCTTGATTTAAATTTACTACCAGCCGGCACTTAATCGCTGGATGTGCCTTTGCGGCAGCCTGGCCGCACGCATTCTATCCTGAACACTCTGGATGTCATAGGACACCCGCTGAAGGCTCCAAGTCTGGCGGTCAGAATCGAAAACTGCATATGCGGCTCGAGGATCACGGTCGCGCGGTTGTCCGACTGAGCCCGGGTTGTATATCGCCCGGGGAACCATCTTCAATGAGCTGTTCGCTTTGGGAATTGAGAGGTCCGTGGTATGTTGCTTATCTTCCATACGAAAAACCACGGGCATGTGGCTGTGACCTACGAAGCAAAATGGTGTGTCGAAATAATTAAAATTCTCAAAGGCTGTGCGCGTATCCAGTAGATACTCCCAGACCGGTTGTCTTGGACTGCCGTGTGCCAGATGGACCGAGTCGATCTCCGTTTGAGGGGATAACCCCCGCAGGTAGTCAAGATTATCTTGCTCGATCACGCTTTGTGTCCAAAGTACTGCCAGGCGAGCTTCGCTATTGAAGGACGTGGTATCGATAACTCCTGATACCGCAGCATCATGGTTGCCAATCAAGCAGACCAGATTTGGTAGTGCTTGTACCCGTTTTACACATTCATTCGGATCGGGTCCATATCCAACCAGATCGCCAAGACACCACACCGCATCCACCTGCGGGGCGTCATCAAGTACCGCATCCAAGGCAGTGAGATTAGCGTGGATGTCAGAAATGATTAATATACGCATAATTTGATCAAAGAAACCGATGGGAGTGGAGTGGGGTAATTATACTCCTTTCCAAATTTGGTATAAACCCAGCTTTCCTCCTTCGCCGTCTGAAAGGAATGTCTCCACGATTTGAAAGCCCGATTCTTGGGCTAAAGATTCGAGCTCTTGCTCAGAAAACACATGCACATAGCGCAGCCCTTGCCCTCCATGTCGCCAATCAATTAAATAATCACCGGTCTCTACTTGTTCGGGATTTAAACCTACATTTTCCCAGGGCAGAATACGCTTCTGGAGGCGAGTGCTGTTTAGAAGCTGCCACTCAGAATGGATAAACCATCCGTCCGGTGCAGATAGCTTCCTAATTTTTTTAACCAGCTGCTGGCGTAGCTCCAAACTCGGAATATGGTGCAGTACCGCAAATGCCAGGATGAAATCGAAATTCTCTGTTGGTAATTCATCCTCCCATGAAGATGATGTGAGATCTTTCTCGAGCAAGCTTACTGACTCTTCCACGGCAAGCTTTTGGCGAGCGATATCTAATAAATCAGAGTTTGAATCCAATCCAACATAATGTCCTTCATGCCCCATGGATCTTAGCTCACTTGCGAGTTTACCATTTCCACATCCCAGATCGAGGACCTCATCTCGAATAGAAATCCTCTCCAAAATACGCAAAACCCCTGGCTGCAGGCGCTGCCGGGTGGCAGAGAATTCTTTTGCAAAGGTCTGGTAGAATGTACGGTTGAGATTGATCAGCTGATCTCTAATCTCGGCTTCCATAGGTATATTATAAAGGTTGGAAGTCTACTTTCAATTGTGGTATTAGTAGTAAAGGACCTTGTGCCCGTTTAATTGATCGATATCGTATACTTCTTTTAAAATAACGATCATAGAGAATGATTTGATTTACTATCGGTAGTTTCAGTTTACTTGTCATGTTACCCAAATGAACAACCAGGACTGGACCCAAACAATTGAATATTCTCCGGAAAAAATTGCTCTGGCACGGCAGGTGC
>CP070785.1:25727-36865 GCA_020346705.1 Chloroflexota bacterium
ACTGACCGCTTCTGCCCGGTTTGAAGCTTCCAGCTTCTCAAGAATATGCCTGACGTGGGTCTTTACCGTATTCTCAGAAATGAATAATTCGGACGCAATTTGAGCGCTGGTCATCCCTTTGGCCAGGCATTTAAGCACGTCCATTTCCCGTTTGCTCAAGGCGACATCCGGTGGAATGCCGTGCGAAGTACCGACGGCCTTCAAAATCCGTCCGGTGACCTCGGGTGAAAGCACAGATTTACCTTCGGCAACGAGCAGGATCGACCTGCGCAGTTCGTCTGGCTCTGCATCTTTAAGCAGGTAGCCATCTGCACCCGCGGCAATGGCACCAAATAAATCTTCGTCATGCTTGGAAATAGTGAGCATCAATATGCGTGGTTTTTCAGATTCCTGGAGTGCTTCGACCATTTCAACCCCACCCATCACAGGCATGTTGACATCCAGCAAGACAACATCGGGCTGCTCGTTCGAAATAACGTCCAGGCCCTCTCTGCCGTTACCGGCTTCACCGACGATCTCGAAGTCTTGGATGGTCATCAACAGGCTGACCAATCCGGCCCGGAACAAGGCATGGTCATCGACGACGACGATACGAATCTTAGGCACCGATTTGATCTCCTACACTGATAGGGAGCCGAATTCTCACTGTGGTACCTTCTCCAGGGAAGCTGATAACCTGAAAATCTGCGCCAATGAGATCTGAGCGTTCCTGCATACCCTGTAATCCGTACCTCGAAACGCTGGGAACCTCCTCCGGAGAAAAGCCTTTGCCATCATCACGAACCTCTACCAGCAGATCATCCCCAACTTGACGGCAAGAAACCCAGGCTCGTTTCGCATCGGAGTGTTTGCGGACATTGTTTAAAGCTTCTTGGATAATGCGGATCAACTGAACCTGGATTTCCGGCGGCAAACTTTCCCTGGGTGAAGATTCATCTAGTTCAACAGGGAGACCTGTATTCTCCTCGAATTCCAGGCAGGTTTCCTTCAACCAGGCTGACAAACCTTCCCCATTAGGAGATATGCGCAATCCATCTATAGCCTGGCGAACGTCCTGGTAAGCGTCGGAGAGAACTTTGTAAGTTGTTGCAAGGCTTGCCTGGAGCTTCTCCGTATCATTGGTGGCGAGTAAATTGCTCATCTGAGCAGATTGAAGCTTCAAGAAACCCAGGGTTTGCGCAATTCCATCATGGATCTCCCTGGCCAATCGGGTACGTTCAGCCATGATTGTGTTAAATTCGATCTCTGCCATCAATTCTGAATTTCGCAAAACCAGGCTTACCTGCCCGGCTAAAGTTTGGAGCAAGTTTAAGTGGCGATTATTGAATTTATGACTCCCGTAATTTCCAGCAACTATAACCCCAAAGGCTGGTTCATCGGGTAATACCAGCGGCGCGGCAATGATTGAGTGGATAGGTCGCCTAGAATCTGGATCTGCATCAACTTCACCCAACATGATCGGAGTGCCGGATTTTAAGACTCCCTCCATCAATCCTTCGAGGAAAACCAATTGGGAATTTGAAATCTCGCCTGTACTTAATTCTTTTGATCCAGCATCGTGAGCACCAGAATATTTAAGCACCACGAAATCAGTTTTGAGTGCTTCCTGAACTTTCTCAATGAAACCTTGCTCCAAATTACTGAATCCTGAATGTTGCCCGAGCTGCTGCAAGGCTAACATCTCCCGATTTTGCAGGCGTATGCTCTCCAATACAAGGGAGGTCTCGTCAAGCAATCCTTGTAAGAATTCATGAGTCCCAGGATCCAAGGTCTCATTCCCTGAGAGATAAAGGTTTAAAATCCCATATTCACGACCCCCTCTTCGTAAATGAAGACAATATACGCTCGTGGGAACTGGGAAGTCCTGGTTTGAAAATAAAGGTAGTTCTACCAAAGGGCAATCATGCACAACAGAACCGACCTTTTGGCACACCCCACAGCGATGGCGAATTTCAGGAGAAGCCAGATATTCTACCCAGGAGTCCATCAGGGGACTCGGAATTTCCCCATAGCTGATCGCGGTTAATGGTTGCCCACGGTCATCCAAAGGCACGACAGATGCACCAACTGCCTCAACCAGATCGACTGCAACTTCCAACAATGAGGATACGACCTCATTTTCGTTTTCTGCTTCAACAAATCTTAGGCTCAATTGGAGGATCGCATCAGCCCGGCGATTGACTCGGGAGGTATCAGTTTCAATTTCAACCAGGCGGCGTTGAAGGGTTAATATTTCGGTCTGTGTTTGGATAAACCGTCCAGCGATGAAGTAAACTACCCCCGCGATCAATACACCAAAGACAATGCTGAATGTGATGTTGTTTTGAGGCCAAATCCAAATGGCACCCACAAACAGTAAAATCACCAATAAAGATAATCCTGCGGCCACCAATCGAGTTGACGGTGAAAATTTATCGGTTTTTGGGAGATTGAGGCTGAATTTCACGAGCCTAATTTTACCCGAGTTTTGTCCAATTTTTCACGAGAAAAAGAGTTTATCAGCTGATTTTCACGAGTCTTATTAATCTAAAGAGGGATTAGCGTGCGAATAAATGAAATCACCTGCCAGATTTCTTCCTCATCCATTAAGCCTTTCCAACCAGGCATCAGCGAATTAAATGGTTCCATCAAGCCGCCTTCAGAGATTCGCCAAAACAGGTAAGCATCAGATAGGTTTGCCTGTCTCGCAGCAAGGTTTTGCGGCGGAGGATCCAGGCCGCCAGACGCAGGTCCATCTCCTTCTCCTGTTAATCCATGACACGATAAGCAGTTCGCCCGGTAAAGTATTTCCCCCTCTGCAATTGCCTCCGGAACATCTTCATAAGGGTTAAACTTTCCAGTATATTCTTCTGGCGGCGAGGGATTCCGATCCAATTCTTCTTCTGCAAAGAAAGATTCTTCTGGATTCGGACTGCCACAGGCTGGCAAGATCACCAAAATTGCAGCGGCAATGATCAGCCAAAGCAAATATCGTGCGCTCATGCTTATCTAAGTTCTTCCAATGCTGACAAGATCTCCTTGCTGTGTTTGGCTGCGGCCACATTTTCAAAAACTTTGGCGATATTTCCATCACCATCTATCAGGTAGGTAGTCCTGATAACACCTTCATATTCACGTCCAAAACTCTTTTTTAAACCCCATACTTCGTAAAGATTAATCACTTTGCGATCTGTATCGGCAAGTAATGTAAAGGGAAGCTCATATTTATTGATGAATTTTGTATGAGACTTGGAGTTGTCTGGGCTGACACCGAGGACAGTCACACCCGCCTCCTGGTATGCAGAATAATCATCCCTGAACCCACAGGCTTGCTTCGTACACCCGGGCGTATCGTCCTTTGGATAGAAATAAAGCACGACCGGTGTTCCCCGATAGTCTGAAAGTGAACGATCCTCTCCATCCTGATCCGTTAACGTAAAATCAGGTGCTTGTTGTCCGGCTGAAATAGGCATATGTAAATTCCTTTCGATTTTAGTGTGTAACTATTCTTGTTTTG
This sequence comes from Chloroflexota bacterium, assembly GCA_020346705.1. Lineage (GTDB taxonomy): Bacteria > Chloroflexota > Anaerolineae > Anaerolineales > UBA4823 > PFL25. Next base: position 29,224 of record CP070785.1, read on the forward strand.
CAGGCAGTTCTGCAATTACTTTTCCCATCGGTTCTGTGTCATAACCTGGGAGGGAGGCAACCACCCGCCGGAATTCACCGTTTTCAAACAATCCAAATAATGGTTTCATCAACGATGAGTTAAAGAATTCCTGGAGGATGACCAGGTCGTACCTCTCCGCAAACAGGGGGACAAAATCGAGCTCCAAAGATTGGGTCACAGCCGCGATCCCCATCCCGCAATCGGCCCTTCCTGAGGCAATGGCTGCACCCACCGCTAAATGAGTGAATTCTTGACTATCATAGCCGCGTATGTCTCCTTTCGATACGCCCAATTGCTCAAGCTGGTAGTCCAGGAGCACACGGGTGCCAGCACCCCGCTGACGGTTGACAAATCTTACATCCTCACGGGTGAGATCGGCAAGCGATTTTATCTGCTTGGGATTGCCTTTCGCGACAAGTAAACCTTGCTCCCGACCAACCAAGGCGACAACCGTGACCGGGATATCCACTAAATATCGCTCGACATACGACAGGTTGAATTCACCGGTCGCTGGATCCAAGAGATGTGAACCTGCCAGGTGAGCTTCTTTTTTGCTCAAGGAGACCAATCCTGCGATACTGCCCACGTTAGAGGCGGTCAATCGCCGATCATGCCCATGCAAGAATTGCGCGATCAGATCAAGCGTGATATCGTGCGAACCAGTAGCAAAAATGGTCTTGTTGATCTCTTCTTGGGATCGGTAAAGGCGCACCTCCAGCTCCGAACCTGCTGGCAACCCTTGGGAGCCCCTTGGTAGAAGCGCCAAGCCATCTGCTCTCACCAGGGAGGTAATCACCCCCGCTCCACGGGCTAAAGGTGCGGCGAGGATTCGTTCTCCTACCTGTCCGACGGCTACCCGCACATAATCATCATCTCCGGGTGGAGAGGTGATCTTCCGGGTTAAGGTCGCCCTGATCGTCGGAGCTGAAACTGACGAACGGCCTAACCATCTCGCGAGGAGTGGCTCAACGAAAATTTCACCGGTGATTGCCGCAGATACCGGGTAACCCGGCACACCAATTACTGGGGTATATTTTTTTACTCCCTCTTCGAGTTCAATCTCACTATCTCTACTGGAAGTTTCGAGCATACCCAGGATTACAGGATGTCCAGGTCTTACAGCCACACCGTGGACAAACAATTCACCTAACTCTTGGACAACCCGCGCGGAGAAGTCTTCAGAACCCGCAGAGGATCCTGCATTGATTAGAATCAGATCATAGTCCATGGCTGCCTGACGAACACTATCACAAATTAATTCAAAATCATCTGCTGTAATCGGCAAGCGGGTAGCATCTCCTCCCCACTCTTCAACCTGCCCAGCTAATACCAGTGAATTAAACTCGATGATATCACCTGGGGATACCTGGCTACCAATTGGAACCAGTTCACTACCAGTTGGTATTATCGCCACCCTGGGTCGTAGAGCAACTCGGACATCAGAATTTCCACTGGCAGCGATTACTCCCAAATCGATTGGGCGCAACATATGCCCAGCCGGTAAAACCAGCTCGGTAGCAACGATGTCCTCGCCCAGAGTGCGCACATGCATCCAGGGAGTTACTGCAGAACGAATGCGAATCTCATGCGGATGCCGTGGATCAACCGCCGGGTTCCCATCAGGATCTAAGGATTCCACATTCTCAATAGGAATAACTGCATCAGCAAACTCTGGCAATGGATTGCCAGTATCGATATATAAAGCCTGATCCTCCACCAGCAGGTTGACCGGCTGGGTTGCCATGGCGCCCTCAGTCTCTACCGACCTGACCGCGAACCCATCCATTGCCGCGGAATGATAATGCGGCGAAGATATTTTTGCCCAAACAGGCTCTGCGAGGGTTCTCCCCAGCACATATTTATCCACAGGGAGCTGTTCCTGTCCTAAAATCCCTGATAAGTTTGCCGCTTCTAAGGCTTTATCCAATCGTGAAAGTGCCTCTGGAAGTGGGATATCTTCTAAATACATAAATCACTCTGGGAGATATTTCCTTCTTGGCGCCGGTATAAAATGGTTGGACCAGGGCAATAAATCAGCAAAGGCCTCCAGATCTGCATCCCCTTGAACCTCACGTCGGCTAAGATTGTAGACTGTCCCGAAAGAATGCTGCATGATTTTACCCACTCCAACTGCAGCACTGTAGCCATAATCATATACCTTATGGGAGATATACCAATCAACAGACCCGAATGGATATGCGAATGAAAATACTTTATTTCCCAAGGCCTCCTCCAAATCCAACCTAGATTGGAGGATTTCCTGTCGTACCAGATCGTGATTCTGGGTCAATTCGGTATGAGTCATGCCGTGACTGCCGATTTCCCAACCGTGATTCAGCAAAGTCTCCAGTTCCCCCTCCTGAAGGAAACCATCCGCCCTTAGCCGGTTGGCAACCACATAGACAGTTCCAGTAAATCCATACTTCTCCATGATGGGAAAAGCATTGCTGTAAACATCCAGGTAGCCATCATCGAATGTGATCACTACTGGTCGCGGAGGTAAAGTATGGCCTTTATTGATGTGGTCAACCAGCTCCTTCACCGAGATAGTGGAATAACCCCAATAACTCAGCTGCTCCATTTGCTTTTTAAAATTATCAATTGAGACTTCATATCTTGAATCCACGACGGAATCATCGATGATACTGTGATAAAGCAGGATGGGAACGGTGACAACTCGATCACGATTATCACTCAATATAGAACTGTCCTGAGATATTCCACTGATGCCGAATATGAAGGCGATCACTCCGTTTATAAATAAAGTCATCATCTTCATATCAGTAGCACTTCGACTTCATCGCCGGCATTCAATCCAGTTACCTGGGGTGGGATGTGCAGTAAACCATCTGCACGGGCAAGAGTAAAGATCAAGTTACTCTTGCCAAATATTGGTTCTGCTGAAGTTGTATCACCCTCGGAGGATAATTTAACCGGTACCCAATCTTCTCTGCCAGCTTTGGAAGCCAGGTTAAGTGTCACCCTGGCTTTAATTTGAGGCCGGATTTGAGGTGTTTGTAAACCATGCAAATAATCGATGGTTGGTTCAACAAATAGGATCGCGATTACCAGTGCGCTGACCGGATTACCTGGAAGACCAATTATGGGTTTAGGATAATCACCGCCAGCGATCTTGCACGCCCCAAGAATGGTCGGTTTTCCCGGTCGGACATTGACACCATGAGATATCACACCTGGTTCCCCCAAGTCACTGATCACCCTGGAAGTTAAATCCCGAGCGCTTGCAGATGAACCAGCAGTGATAACGACCAGATCACATTCAGCCAAAGCTCGAGAAGCAGCTTCATACAGATCAGCCTGATTATCAGCGATGATTCCATACCTCTTGGGAATCCCTCCTACTCCTTCAACCAGGGCACTTAACGTATATGAATTGATATCCCTGACCTGACCAGGATTGATATCCGCGTTCGGAGGCACAACTTCATCCCCACTCGAAATAATGGCCACTCGCGGTTGTTTATACACATGAATATCTGTGATTCCTAATGCCAGCAATCCACCGATCTCAGGTGCTCTGAGAAGGCTGCCCTTGGGTATGACGATCTCACTTTCCAATACATCTTCACCAACCTTAATCACATTTTCCCCAACTGCAGCAGCTCGTAAAACCTCAATCTCTCCGGGTTTAGCGACCTGGGTATTCTCCAGCATAACTACAGCATCCGCTCCGGAAGGCAACATTCCGCCGGTATGAATCAAACCGCAATGTGTGGGTCCGAGCGTAAACTGCGCCTTGCGACCCATTTCGACCTCACCTACCAGGTTCAGATAAATCGGCAACGATTCACTTGCGCCATGGGTATCGCCCGCTCGAACTGCGTAACCATCGACAGTACTGCGAGGAAATGAGGGCAGTGCATGCGGGGCGCGAATATCCTCTTGCGTCACCCGACCTAAAGCCCCCTTCACTTCGATTTTTTCCACCTCAGGAGCGGATTGGATTTTATCCAGGAAGCTTTCCAATGCGATCCCTGGTGGGAGTAATTCTAAGAATTCCGGCATTTCGACAAATTATTTGTGAACAGATCCTTTCTCATCTGGTCCAAAACGTAAAAGCAAGTAGATAGGCAACACTTCCAAATAAGACCACTGCGGTAAATCCCATCGTTGTCCAGTTGGGTTTTCCCCCACCTGCAATCCTTCTCATCTGCCAGATTTGCAGAAGACCAATGGGTAAGGCGATGAAGGCTGGAAGCACTATGGCCAGTGGGAGCCCAAACATCGCAGCTAAACCCAATAAGAAAAAAGCGGTCAAGATGAGGATATTATGCAACACCATGCCCCGCTCCCACCCGACCCTGACGAGCAAAGTGTTTTTATCAAATTTGATATCATTTAAGTAATCAGGGAATTCAAAGACGATCATCATTGCAATATGGAGCGCGGTTAATGGAAATGTAATCATGACCAGCAAACGATGCAGCTCCCCAGTCTGGAAAACAAAAGCGAAGATCGGCACAATGTTGGAGACCAAGATCGAAGTGGTCAGCTCGCCATATCCCGAATTCGATAATCTGATCGGGGGTGCAGAATAGAAAAAGCTGCCGACAAAAGCTAGACCGATAATCGTGACGAGTAGTGGGGATATCGTCGTCACATTCAAAATGACGACTGTCAGCGAAGCCAGGATGGTCAGCATAGTCAATGCCGCCCACATCACGAATTCTTGGGATAGTTTCCCTTCCCCCACAGCTCCACTGCCGCCTGAAAAAGGAGTCCGGTTTGGATTTTCTTGATCTGCGGGAGAATCAAAATATTCATTTAACAACTGCGCGCTGAGCTGCATGGCGGTAACATAGGCCTGACCCAGGATGTACAATCCCCAATCTATGGGGGCACCCAGATACCTGGCAATCCCTGCACCCAAAGCATAAACCAGCACCCCTCCGAGCAAGAATAAGGGTCGCGTAAGCTGGATAAATAATCGAATCTGACGCGGCATTCAGGTAATCCTTATTGTTCTAACGGGTATCCAGCTCTATCCCAGGCATCTAATCCACCCAAAATCGGGTTTGCCAGTGTGTATCCATATGCCATCAAGACTTCTGCCGCACGGGCACTTGTCTCTTCACTCGGTCAGGTGCAGTACAGGATAATCCAATCATCCTGGTTGAGCTCAACTAACCGGTCTTCCAATTGGTTTAAGGGGATTGATTTTGCTCCAGGTATGTGGCCATTTTGGTAATACTGTTGACCCCTGACATCAACAAAGACGGCTGTTCCATCATCATAGGCTTTCTTTGCTGTAGCCAAATCTACCCTTTGTACCTGTGGAAAAGGAATTCCTGGCTCCTGGTTATTGGCGACAGGCGGATCCTGGGGATTGGAAAGTAAAAAGATGCTTGCAACCGCACCGATGAAGATTACCAGGCCGACTGCAATCATAATGACCGGAAACAACGGGCGACGTTTATTCTCACCCAAGTGAACCTCCTCAACTACACATCTTACAATCGAGAATAATTTTACCCTTTGTACAGAGAAATAAGCGCTTTTCAGGATTAATATTTTATATATTTTCCTTTATCCAAAGAAATATTGGTAACTTAGTTATTCACATTTTCCATGAATAATCTAAGGTTAACAGAAGTTTACAAACTTGTACGAGAGAGTACAGGTTATGTTATAGTTCGGTCTGATGAGAAGCAGTTCATTTTCCGCTTTACGTTGGGTTTCGCTGTTTTTAATCCTGGCAGCAGTGGCATTGTTTACCCTGCAGCTGGTGAGATTCAGCCGTTTCCGGGTTAACTTCCCGGATGGAATGGTGATCGCCGATGTGCCTGTGGGAGGTCAGGATAGGGCAACCAGCGCTCAACGCTTGTTGGAGGTTTATTCAGCGACGCCCATTGAACTGCACTATGGTGAGGAAGTAATCCACCTTGATCCAACAGTGGCTGAATTTGAACTTGATTTGGAAAGCATGCTCGCAGCTGCGGATCTCGCCCGTAGTCAGCAGCCATTTTGGATAGAATTCTGGAATTTCCTCTGGGGACGAACTCCCCCTCCAGCTTCCATCCCATTGCGGGCATCCTTCTCTGAGCCTCGCTTGTCAGGCTACCTCGAGACCGAGATCGCACAGCGTTATGATCAACCTCCGGTGCCAGCCATGCCATCAGTTGGGACTGTCAATTTCCAACCAGGCACCCTGGGCACCGAGTTAGATATCGATCGCTCGGTAGATTTAATCGAGACTGCGCTGCGTTCTACCACCAAGCGGGTAGTCGATCTCCCAATGGATCGGACCAATCCACCTCGGCCATCTATTGATAATCTTGAAATATTATTGAAGCAAACCATTGATATCGCTGAATTCGATGGGTTGGTTGGATTGTATCTGCTGGACCTGCAAACCGGCGAGGAGCTTAACTTTGCCTACAGCCAGGGCGAGGATTATCCTACGAACCCAGATGTTGCATTTACTTCAGCCAGTATCACCAAAATCCCGATCATGGTTTCAGCCTTCCGGCGACTCGATGAAGACCCAGACTCAGAGACCGTCCGTTTGATCGCTGAGATGATTGAGAAATCCGGGAATGATCCTGCGGATTGGCTAATGGAGCGGGTGCTAGACCCATTTAACGGTCCCTTGGATGTCACCGCGGATATGAACACACTTGGCCTGGAGAATACCTTCCTGGCAGGTCAGTTTTTCCCTGGCGCCCCTTTGCTGGCCGCCTTCCAGACGCCGGCCAACCAGCGCACAGACATCAATACCGATCCTGATATCTACAACCAGACAACACCATCGGACATAGGTATGCTGTTGGAGGATATCTACCAATGCAACATGAATGGGGGTGGGAATTTATTTGCAGTGTTTCCTGATGAGTTCACCCAATCAGAATGTCAATCGATGATCAATTTCCTGGGCCGCAATAAAATTGGATTATTGATCGAGGCTGGCGTACCAGACGGCACACCTGTGGCACATAAACATGGATGGGTGACTTATTTTGGTGTGATGAATACGCTTGGAGATGCTGGGATTGTGTATACGCCTGGAGGTAACTATGTCCTGGCCATCTTCCTCCACCATCCTGATCAATTGATCTGGGAACCCGCCTCTGAACTGGTCGCAATCCAATCAGAAGCAATTTACAACTATTTCAACCAGGCCACCCAGTAAATCGTCAATCAAATTGCTGATTTCCCTGAGAAGGACCTTCAGGTTTCAGGCAAGATAGTCCGCGTGACTTTTACTACGATCCCAGAGGCTGTGGGGTCAAGACAACGAACGTACTCCGTCGTCATACCTACAGGATCAATTACTTTTTCATAGGGTGTCCCCTTGTACATCCAGGGCAGTGTCCCGCCATTCTCAAGAGCGCGGATTACACCTGTCAAACTATCTACCAGCCAGGGGCATAACTGCCCCAGGTCTTCTGGATACCGGAATTTCTGTCCCACCTGATAACTCCCATACATCCAGGCGCAGATCCCTTCTTTTGCAAAATCCGGATGTGATCCATCGGCGCGCAGCTCCCCCGCATTCCCTTCAAAAATTTCTAACTCGATCGAATATTCTCTCACACTGCCCTCCAAACCTCACTATATAGCTTTCTTGCCAATAAACATATTTTACAATCAATTTTCAAGC
>CP070785.1:36965-47841 GCA_020346705.1 Chloroflexota bacterium
CTGGTAGCGATTGTCCACATATTCAAAATTGTTGCGCGGGCTGGAAAAAGTTTCTCCATCAGGGGTATTCACTTGGTACCAGTACTCAATATTGGAATAACCGGCCAAGGGATATTCCCCAAGATCGACCTGCGCTGAAAGATTTCCGAAATCATCAAAAGAGACCTGATGAACCTGAAGGTCAGATTCCTCACCGGTCTGGATGAACAAAAGGATTTCGTCGATCTCCCCATTGAATTCAAGGGTTGCCCCGAATCTGATCTGCTCTCCGAATGTGTATTCCGGTGTTTCCGGGGTGAGATCAAAATACACCTGGGCGTTCCCAGAGAACGGAAAAAGCACCAACAGGCCAAGAGTAGATGTGATTAGAATCTGCCAAAAGACTCGTCGATCCATCAAGCACCCAAAAATGCGAGTAAAGGCGTAATCGTCAATGGACTGAGCAAGGTGGAGGTTACAACAGCGGTAGTCACCAATGCTGGCTCAATATCAAATTCCGTGGCTAAGACGGTAGTCAGGACTGCGGTGGGCACAGCAGACTCGAGCACGCCAGCCTGGTAAGCAGTTCCTTCGAGTCTAAACAGCGCAGCCAGGCCGATCGCCAACAATGGAGAAATCACCAAGCGAAGAAGATTGGATAATCCAACGGGGAAAATATCATTACTCAATTTTGAATTGTAAAGCTGGATACCCAACAGTACGATCATCACCGGGATAGCGGCATCGGATAATATTGAGATTGTCCGGTCCAGGGGAAGCGGCAGCTGCCAATCAAAGATGTTAAAGATTAATGCAAAGATGACCGCGTATACGACAGGAAATTTAAAAACTCCCACGAAGGCTGATCTCAGATTCGTCTTTCCCCAGGAGGCCAGAACAACTCCCAGTGTGTACACCAGGATAGCCGAAGTGGCGAAAAAAATTGCGGCATACGCTACAGCATCTTCCCCGAAGGCAAACAAATTGAGTGAGAGACCAAAATTCCCCGCATTTCCAAACATGACAGTCAGTAAGAGGGCGACTATGACACTTCGTTTTAATCTGAGCGCAAAAGCGATGATCGCAGTGATCACCCCCATGACCAACACACTCGCCACAGTAAAAAAGACCATTTGAGTGATGTCATTCCCATTCAAACGGCCCGAAGTAAGCAGGGTGAAAATCAAGCATGGACTGAAGATGTAGAAGACAATGCGTGATACTGATCGTGGAGTAACCCCGAGATATCTGGCAACGAGAAAACCAGCTCCGGCTGCCAATAAAATAGGAAGTAAATTGTTGACGAACAGAACGAAAAGATCGCTCAATCCTGAATGCCCCTGTTCTCGTCGTTATCTTCGATGTCGTCCCGCAGTTCGAAATCCTCCTCCCTCTGGCTGCCTCGGTTACTTCCATTGCCTTCTACTTCAGAACTGCCTTCTTGCGAGATTAGCATCTCAAGCAACTCATCCTCAGAATCATCCTCAGGAAAATCAAACAATGAGAACGGCTGCAGCCCGTCCGTGAAGGCGATATTATCTAAAGCTGATTCAAGGAAATCCGCTTCCTCATCATCGTCAGCCTCCTGGAAGAGCTTTTGTAATGAATAGCGCGCTCGTTCACCACCAATTTGTGAGAGCGACCAGATGGCAGCTGAGCGGACGTTTTCCTCACTATCTGAGGTTAATTCGATTAACGTTGGAACCGCATCTTTCATCTCGATTTCGCCAGCAGCCCTGGCGGCCTCAGCTCGTACACCAGGCAAAGTGTTGTTCAACATCTTGAGGATCGTTGGTTCCCAGCGGGAATCCATGGAACGACCCATGGCGATCAAGGCAGAGATCTTCATCTTTGGATCATCAGAGGCAAAAGCGTTCTCAACCATCCCGGGAATTTCGGCGCGACTCGAAAATCCCACCGATTCTAGAGCTCTGCACTGGACCAAACTATCCGGGTCCAGGTTGAACGCATCCAGCAGTAGATCCTCAATTTCTTCCAAAGTCCCCTTGTGCAAACGATCCAATTCTCCAAGATAAACGAACTGCCCTAACCCCGAAGCAGATGCAGCCCGTACCTCAGAGACTGGATCGGACTTAAGCAGCTTCAGATAAATTGGAACCAGATCCTTCTCCTCAAATTCCCACAATATTTGTACTGCGAGAAGGCGAACTTGAGGATCTTCATCAACGATCACGCTGCGAGCGATGTTTTCAAAGGAAAGTAAATCGTCCACCGACCCCAGTTCATTAAGATCTTCCATCAGTGCCTGGCGGCGCCACAAAGCCATTTGCGGCCAGGTCTGGATGAACAGATTTAGCTCGTCCCCTTCAAGATCGGTTAGCCGGTATAAATAGCGTGGATTAAAGGGCGTATCTTCGTCCAATAATGCATCGATCAACGTCTGGAATGGTAGTTCCGAGATATCATCCATGATCACACGCTTGAAAATTTTTTTCTCTGAAGACTAATAATTTGCTGCTTCCAGATGCTACCTCGGCAGCGAGATTGGATTGAGGAAATCTTGCAAGTTAACGAAGAGCAAGATCATAAGGAGCAAAGCCAGACTAACGAGATGGATGGCGTTCTCATACTTTGGAGGAACACGACGACCGAGGAAGATCTCTGGCAGCGTGAACATAATGCGACCACCATCCAATGCTGGAATCGGCAGCAGGTTGAGGATGCCGAATGAGATTGTCAAAGTAGCAAAGAAGCCTAAAACATTGACACCAGCGGGAATTGATTGGGTGACCTCGGCTTCCTGTACAGCCTGATAAACGTCAAACATCCCTTTAAATCCAAGCAAGCGTCCTTCGCTGGGATCCATCTGGCCCTGGATTATCTTCACGGGGAATGTGAGCAGCGTTTCGCTGTGGGTATATACTGCCCCAAGGCCAGCTGGCAAGGCAGCGATCACACTCACCGGCTCAGTTGGATTGCTCATCACGATCCCAATAGCGCCCTCCCCTTCAGGTGGATTTTCGCGGGGAACCAAAACGGCCGTAAGCTCCTCCCCATCACGGGAATATGTAATCGCTGTTTCTGAGCCTAGATTTTCGTAAATCGCGGTCTGGATAGCCTCAGTTCCGATAATTTCAACATCGTTCACCCACAGGATTAAATCTCCGGGTAGCAATCCAGCCTGGGCGGCTGGGGAATTTGGGGCGACTTCAACCACCTGGACCTGATCTGGGATCGGTGATCCGAGGCGGTTGATGATCATAGCGTATAGTACAACGCCAACCAACAAGTTCGCCATGGGACCTGCTATCAGCACTCCTAATCTCTTCCAAGGGTTTGCTGCGGCCAAGCCATCGGGGATATCAGGATTATTTTCCCCTTTTGGCCTTACAAAACCACCAATGGGGAGCAAATTAAGGGTAAATTTTGTCCCTCCAGCCGTGAACAAAGTCGCCACCCGAGGTGGAAATCCAAGCCCAAACTCTTCAACCGGTATTTTGAACAACCTGGCGGCTGAAAAGTGACCAAATTCGTGAATAATAATCAGAGCCGCCAAACCAAAGGCTAACTCCAATATTCGTATCAGTACATTTGAATCCATATAAAAATCCGATCAACAACCATTAATAAGCCAGGGAATCCTATATCTCAAGGCTGATTATATCCCTATCTGTGCCTGGATTCCATACATCCTGGCAAGTCTAAGACGATTCTAAGATAAATGATGTTCCTGCTTCTTGCGAAAAGACTGAATTGTGATTCCTGATGAAATCCAGGAAAGCACCCCCGAATTAATCTCCAACCAAACGCACCGCGGCTCCAGGACGGCTGACGAGCACTTTTGAGACTCCGGGAATTTGAATCAGGTCACCGATCACCCTGGGAGAATTCTCCCCCGGCGTGATAACATGCACATTCGGACCCGCATCAATCGTAAAACAGACTGGCGTTCCATTCTTCCGCCATTCGCCGACTGCCTGTATCACGGCCAGGGTGGTTGGCTGCCAATATAACAGCTTCGGTTGGGAGGTCATCATCACCGCATGCATCAAGTTGCTGTCCAACTCGACTACCTCCGCGAAGGCCTCAAAATCCCGATTTAAAATTGCCTGGCGACATAGGTCCAGTCGGCGAGATGCATCCGCCACGCGAACCTCCTGCAGCAAGCTGGTCTCAGCCAAGAGATGACCATCCTGAGAGCCGGTCTCCTTATGTTCCTGGCTTACAATGGCGATGCAGTCAATCAACTCCCAATGGTCCGGAGGAAAGATCGAGTAAGCGAACGAATTCGCATCCTCCTCCCCTGCCTGCCATTCCACAAACCCACCTGGCACAGACCGGCAGGCAGATCCAGATCCACGGCGTGCCAACCTGGAAAGGGAAGATTCATCCAATTTCATCCCGGCTGCTGTTGCTGATGCCAGACTCAAAGCCGCGAACGCGGATGCAGACGAAGCAATTCCCGAGCCGATTGGAAAATTATTTTCGCTGGTGACTCTGGCAAAATCCGAGATACCCGCCAGCAGGCGCACATGGTCAAGAAACCTGGTCACTCTCTCAATCGCCATCTCTCCCGGAACCCGCCCGTCCAAAATAAGTTCATCCCTCTCCAGGTTCGCATCGAAAATTACCTCCGTGACTGTGTGGAGGTCCCCCAGGTTCATTGAAATGGAACCATTAGCAGGTATTCGCAAGTCTGGATCTTTATCCCCCCAATACTTGATAAAAGCGATGTTTGGGTTAGCAATAGCAGTAGCTGTTTTCATCTTTATAAAGACATGAAAATATTAGTTATAAACTCAAATCAACCAATTTACCATTAGTTCAGGTTGTGGTTGGTTCCGCGCTAGCTGATCCGCTTGAAATCGCCTTGATCACAACCTCCCTGAATTCCAATTCCTCAGGAGTGAAGTATTTATGAAGCAGCTCATCCTTGAATTCTTGAGCATCGCGCCCCGGAGGAATGGAAAAAGTGTCTATCGGATTTGCAGCCAGCTTTTGATCCTGTCCCAGGATAAACTGCTCGTTAACCACGAATCCGGAACTGCGCGCCGACAAGGGAAATGTAGCATCAACAATCATACGACCACCGCCAGGAACATCCAGCAGCAAATAATTATGCACATCCACAAAACGACGATTGGCAGCTTCATACAGAGAATGCAGGGAATCCGGGATATCCCCAGGATCAACTAGCTCTATGCTGGTGCAGGCCATTATCTGGGATTCCAATCCCAATTCTGCGAACAATTTTTGGAGCAGGTAATGCTTCCCAGAACAGGTTCCACGCCATTCGGATATGATGATCTCCGGGCGCCTGTCGCTGGCTCGCTGGTAAGCCATATCCCTTACCAGTGAAAAAGTCATCTCTGCATCAAGTTTGCAATCCGGACTGATCAGATCTCGCGCGATCGCTGCAGATTTTAATTGATCTAACAATCCCATGTTAAAATTATATCAGCCTGGACGATCCATGAAATCGCTCACAGCCTGCTAATTGAGTAGTATTTGGTCATGAAAATCCATTCAATTGCATTGAATTTATTGTATGACTGTTCAGGATGCTGTCCAAGTTAGCAGTTTTGTTTGAGCAGGAGAAGCCATCCTCTCAACCTAAGTTTGAAAATAAATTCACGTCATTTCTGCACAGTTAGCCAATGTCTGATTCCAATGAGAACCAAGACAATTTCCCCTCGAGAGATAACCTTCCACCAGCAGCCAAGCGCTGGTGGGAAAAAGCCCTACCGGCGGAATAAGTCGATCCTGCAACTATCGAGATCGAACAGGTTTTCATTAAGAATCAGAGAGTAAAGAAGTTTACCACCAGCAATGATCCCAAAGGGAAGGGATGACTTCCATCCGCATCCCAGAGTTGCAGCAGCAGATGTTCTGTTCATACATTCCCCTGATTATCCATCACCAACTATCAATTTACAAAAAACTGCCCCCCTAAACGAAAATAATACCCTGAACTTCTCATCCCAATCTCACTTAAACCTGTAAAAACTTATCTATACAACCCGTAAAACGATAACTATACTTAGTATTATGACCATGATCTTACAGGTAATTGTTTGGAAATGGTAGATAAATCACCTCCCCCACCAGCGAAAAGAGAATACCCGGAGTTTTTTGAAAAATCGATCCCCATCGCACTTGTGATCCTGGTCGTGATCATCATCGGTATGCTGCTCTTTGCCATTGGTGTCATCCTGGGATTATTCAGCGGGATCTAACCAATCCAATCCACCAGAAGGAGAATTCATCATGACGGCCATTAACACCTTAATACCGTTCACCTCCGCAATAATCAGTTTTATTTTTTCTTTCGTAATATTCAGACGTTATGCTGCCAAGCGGCGTCCCCACCTGCTCTTATGGGGACTGGGCATGCTGTTCTACGGGATTGGTGGATTTTGTGAGGCTTATTTCGGCGCCTTTGGCTGGAATTCGCTCATCTTCCGTATGTGGTATCTGTTCGGTGCCATCCTGGTGGCAGCCTGGTTGGGACAGGGTACGGTTTATCTACTCGCCAAGCGCAGAACCGCCAATATCTTGATGGTGATTTTAGGTGTTGCCTCTGCCTACGCAGCCATTCGCGTCTTCGGCGCAGAGCTGGATCCTACCTTGCTGACGACCAGCGTACACACCGGCAGCGAGCTGAGTGGTCACGCCATTGTCACCCCGGGCATCCGCACCCTGACTCCTTTCTTCAATATCTATGGCGTGGTAACCCTGGTCGGTGGTGCGGTCTACTCAGCCTGGATTTTTTACCGCAAGCGGGTTTTGCTGCACCGCACGATCGGAAATATTCTGATCGCAGTCGGGGCATTAGCCCCAGCGTTTGGCGGCGCTTTCAGCCGCTTTGGTATACCCGGAGCGCTTTACATCGGTGAGCTGCTCGGAGCTATCCTGATCTTCATCGGGTTCTGGCGGGCGACGACACCAATGGAAGAGAAGAGCTCACAAACGGTAGGCGAAGTGGTTGGGTAATTTATCAGAGTGAAATTATCGATCTGAATTCCTATACTGCTCATTATTAAACAAATCTATTGGGTTTACCCCCACCCTCAAATCCCCTCCTCAAACTTGGGGGAGGGGTTTTCTTGTACGGTATGAATGCCAAGAATTAAAAGGTCCAGGTATATGTCTAAAGGCAGATCTCATCTGGAGTAGTTATAGGATCAAATCTCCTGATTGGTATAATTACCCAGATTTTCTCCGAAATTCAAGTTAATAAAGAACCCTTATATAAGGAGCGTTAAATGACAGAAGCTAAAAACCCTTATGGTGGTGGTCCAGGCACGGGATTGACTATTCCAGATTATTTTAAACCGACGCCATCTGTGAGAAGCCGCAACAATTATTACCCAAATTCCGAGAAACTTGGGCCCGACGAGATGCGCATATCTTTTATGGGCAGTACACCTTTCCCACCCCGGCGTGATCAGGCAGGAACGTGCATCATGGTAGAGCTGGGTAATGGTGATAGCTTCTTTTTCGACTTCGGACCCGGTTGTCTGCGCAATATCATTTCGATGGGTCACTCGCAGCAGCTGGTGCAGGACATCTTCATCACCCACCTGCATGTGGATCACTATCACGACCTTTCCTACCTGCTGCCGTTCTCAGCTTGGTCTGGTCGCTATACACCCTTACGAGTTCACGGACCATCAGGGCGCACCCCTGAATTAGGTATCCAGGGAATGGTAGACGGTATGAAGCAGATGCTGAAATGGCACCTGGAGGCATTTGACCTCTTCCCCATCGGTGATGGCTATGAGGTCGATGTGAATGAGTTCGACTGGAAGGATGAAAACGGGATTTGTTATGAGAAGAACGGTGTGACGGTGCGTCATTGGCGCCGTTCGCATGCAAAAGACGGCGCTACTGCCTACCGGCTTGACTGGAACGGCTTGAGCTTCGTGTGGACCGGCGACGGCCGCCCAGACGAATTAACTGCTAAATATGCCGCCGATGTGGATGTTTTTGTCACTGAATGTCAGACCGATACGGCTCGCATCATTAATCAAAAATACGGTCTACCTCCCTGGCTTTACAACTACACGATTGATACACACCACACCCCTCATTATGCCGCTGGCTACCTGATGAAACAGGTCAATCCTCGCCTCGGCATGGTCACTCATATCGAATACGAAGATGACTTGCTCAACGAGGTCAGTGCTGGAATCCGGGCCCACTGGGATGGCTTGTTCTTGTACGGCGCACCGGATGTCGTTGTAGTTAACGTTACCAAGGATGCCATCTGGGGACGAAGAGCCGCTCTACCTGGTTTGACAGGTGCCAATGTACCTCATCCTAATGAACTGTTGGGACTGGGTGATGGCCCACTTCCTGATAGGGTTCCGATCCCTAAACCAAGAATGCCGCGCGAGATCCAGCAGGAACAATATACACGGGATATTGAGATTGACCCAGAAAAGTATTATCCACCGGATGTATATCGCGAACCGATGAAAACTCTGCCCGATGATTTGGCTTTCACCAATGAAGACCTGGAAGCCATGATCGCTGCTCGACCGGATAGTGAAGAATAATCCTTAAGTAACAGGCTTCCCGGAAACTCTGCTCGTTTTCGGGAAGCATCTAGGAAATCAAAATAATACTTTCTGCAAGTTTTTGGAGATAGTTCCCCCAACTACCTCCTTCAATTAGCATTGATTTTATCATTATGGAAATCACAGAAAACAAGCGCGACGCGGTACCAGTCACTATCCTGACTGGCTTCCTAGGGGCAGGAAAAACCACCCTGCTCAACCGCATCCTGAACGGGGATCACGGCTTGCGGGTGGCAGTACTGGTCAACGATTTTGGCACCATCAACATCGACACAGAGCTGATCGTCGGGGTGGAAGACAACGCCATCAGCCTGGCGAACGGCTGCGTGTGCTGCAATATCCGCGACGACCTGGTCGAAACGGTAGAGATGGTGATCGATCGTCCCGAGAACCCGGAATATATCCTGCTGGAAGCCAGCGGGGTGGCTGACCCTTCTGGGATTGCCTTTACCTTCATCCAGCCAAATTTCCAAGACCGCATCCGCCTGGACAGTATTATTTCGATCGTGGATGCGGATCAAATCTTTGCCTATCCAGAATATCCCGCGGTTCAGGAACTGAAACTGCGCCAGATCGGTTTCTCGGACATGGTGGTACTGAACAAGATCGATCTGGTTGACGAGAATCGATTGGGAGAGGTCAAAGACTGGATCGACAGCCACATGAACCGCGTTAGGATCGTGGAAGCTGTGCAATGTAACGTTCCCCTGGAAATACTATTAGGAGTAGGTCGTTTTGAGGTCCAACAGCTTGCAGATATTCCTGGGGAACATGATCACGATCACGGCGCAGATCACAATAGCACATTCAGCACCTGGAGCTTCGAGACGGAGCAGCCACTCTCCCTGGATGCGTTGAACGTGATGGTCAAGAAGAAGCTTCCGGCGAACATCTACCGCTGTAAAGGCATAATTTACACTGCGGATAACCGGGATCACCGGGCAGCACTGCAGGTGGTCGGCCGCCGGGCAGAAGTATCCCTGATAGATGAGTGGGGAGATCGCCAGCAAAAAACCCAGATAGTGGCGATTGGAGCTAAAGGGAGTATCGATTCCGATGAATTGAGCGCGCTGTTTGAGGCCTGCACAATGGAAAATGCGGCCAAGCCGATTTAATAATTATTGAAACGAATTACAGATTCGCCTCTTCAGGTGTCAAAAGTTCGTGGATCACCCAAATCGGATCCCAAACCCCCTCCTCCAGATTCGAGAGCAGCACAACATTGACGTCCAACGCTGGATAATTGCGAATGAGAGCACTTACTCCGGCATTGATGCCCTCCTTTTGAGTGCAAACCACCTCGCCAGCTTTATCTAGATAGAACTTCAACCCATACCCGTACATCAACGTCCAATTGTTTATTTCCCGGTAATGAACCTGAGGCGAGAAGAAGGCCATAGTTAATTCGGGTGAAAGCAGCTGCTCGGCTGCCACTGAGCGCAGGAATGCATCCAGGTCATTGGCAGTAACATGCGCACCGCTGTCAGGAGAACCAATCGGTGGAAAGGAATAGATGTTCTTTTTCCAGCCGACCACGTTGCCCGCCTCATCTTGAATTGGATCGCTTCCTTCCGCAACGTTTTCATGAACCCGGTCCAAGCGGAGGAAATCTGAATAATCCATCTGGGCATTTGCAAAAACGTTTTCCCTGACGTAATCCCGATATGAAATTCCACTCACCTTCTCTATCATTAATCCGAGCAGGACATAACTGCAATTGCAGTAGCAGCAGCCCTCTCCTGGTGGAAAGTTTGCAGGCTTGTGAATAAATTGTGGTAAAAAATCAGTTGTGTTGGTAACCGAATAATTGGACTTCGTTTTCCACAAATCTTCATATACTTCACCATCTTCCTCCTCGCTATCATCCCCAATGCCGGAGGTGTGAGTCAGCAGGTGAAAAACATTCACATCTTTCGATATGGTCGTATCCTTCAAACCCAAAAAATCGATCACAGGCGTCTCGAAATCAAATTGACCCTGGTCGATAATTTGCAGAGTGGCGACAGAGGTGAATAGTTTGGTGATTGAGGCCGTATCAAAACGAGTTTCCAAGGTATTTTTGATCTTCCATGGACGGCTGGCGTACCCATATGCGCCATTGTAGAGCTGGGAATCACCTTTCGTGATCAAGACGACACCAGAGAACAAATCCTGTTTCTCTAAATCTCGGAAGTAGATGTCTAATGTTTTTTCCCAATCCATCATCAAGCTCCAAAGCAAGATACTTAGATCACCAGGGACTCATCCAGGATTATTGAAGTTTTTTTTTAACTCTTTAGGGCCAGGGTATGGTGACAGGATCGGTGTAACCATGTTTTTCGACCGCATAAAGCCTGCCGCCTGATGCACCACTG
>CP070785.1:47941-58466 GCA_020346705.1 Chloroflexota bacterium
CCCAGGCCAAGGGCAAGCTGCGCCGCCTGAGCCGCCAGGTGGAAGCCATCGAGAGCCTGGGAGTGGAAGCCGTGCAGGGCAAAAGCTGGATGGAGATCAGCCGGCAGGCCGAAATCTCAACCAATATTATGAATGTTGCCGAGGTCGAAAGGCGCATCCATGGCTTGAAATCGCCCTTGAAGAAGCCCCCAAACCTCAGCATCAACTTAAAATCAGGGCGGCGCAGCGGGAACATCATCCTCAGTGCCAGTGAGGTGACCATCGGCTATCCCGGTAATCCTTTGCTTACGGTGGATGATCTGGAACTGCGCCGCCTGGAATGCGCTGCGGTGATCGGACCTAACGGCGCTGGAAAAACAACCCTGCTAAAGACCATCCTGGGCCAGCATCCCCCCTTGGATGGTGAAGTAAGAATGGGCGCCAGCCTGGAGATCGGCTATTTTGCCCAGGCCCATGAAGATCTCGTCCCTGAACGCACACTGGTGGAAGAAATAGAGTCGGTCGCCCCCAATCTGCTCCTGGCCGATATTCGCCACTACTTAGCCCGCTTCCTCTTCACAGGTGAAGATGTCTTCCGCCAGGTCTCCACCCTCTCCGGAGGTGAACGCGGCCGCCTGGCCCTGGCGAAACTCTCCCTGACCAACGCCAACCTGCTCCTGCTCGATGAACCCACCAACCATCTTGATATCCCCTCCCAGGAGATCCTCCAGGAAGTTCTCTCGGAATTTACTGGCACAATCTTGCTGGTATCTCACGACCGCTACCTGATCGACGCGCTTGGAACCCAGATCTGGGATATTAATCCGGATCAGAAGACGATGCGCGTCTTTAAAGGTACCTACAGCGAATATCACGCTGAGCTGGAAGCCGAACAAATGGCAGCCGAATCCTCCCTCATGGTGAAAAAGCAATCCAAACAAAAAACCGGCAAGGACCAGCGCAAGAAGGGTGAAAGCCGGCGAAAATATCGCCTCCAGGAGATCGAATCCAAGATCGGGGAATTGGAAGAACAGCTGGTGGAGATTACTCAGCAGTTAGAGACTCCACCGGTTGATAGCCAGCTAGTTGAAGAGTTAGGTGATAATTACGTGCAGATTCAGAACGAGATCAATGCCCTCTTGGCGGAGTGGGAACAATTGCATGATTAAATGATGATTCTCTTCTCAGATAGAATCCAAGGGCAACAGAAAAAGAATTTCAGGTATTAAGGTAGGGAATGGAAAAGTACGATGGTAGATGAAGAAGCACTGAGGCAGTTATCTTATCTCAGCAGTCTATTGGCAGGTTTTGGCGTAATGGTCACTGTTGGACTACTTTCTCTTAAAGACGAGCGCAAAATCATTTCTTGGGTGATCGGCGTAATGCTCCTTGCCTCGTTACTCTTTCTGACCTCAACTTCAATTGGTGCGATGTATTTTATGGTGCCCTCGGATTGGATCAGCTTTTTGCCATCGGAGGTACCCGATCCTGAAGAGTTTGGTTTTAATTTCCTAGACACGGTCGCGGTTACGATTGCTGCCTTTACTTATATCGGGACACTGGCTTTCAGTTTGGGAGTTGCCCTCCTTGGCTGGATTCGCTCCACCTTGGTTGGATGGATCTCCACTATCAGCGCCCTGTTATTCGTGCTGGTATTCAATATCATCGTTGCAGCTGTCAGCCTTACCATATTCTCCGCCCTTCCTTAGGACCGAGGCATTAGTAATCCCTCAAGCACATAACCTTAAACTCAGTTGTGGACACCTTCACTGATCCCCCTCAATCAAGACAAAAGTCTCGTCTCCCGGGCGGCCGTAGACATCAAGACTACTCCCCGTAAGGCAGTTTGTCCAGCAAGTGCTCGCTTGTTGGAGTATTCCCAATTCATATCTTCGGTCGGGGCTGCGATCTGGCGCGTCGCCGGCAGTGCAAAGATTGCCAGCGCTGCCCCAACCAGCATCACCGCCCATCCGAGTATAAAGATACCTCCGGCTGTCATCGCCGCGCTGACAGCAACCAGCAATAACGGTCCCAATACACCTCCCAGCGAAGCGGAAGACTCTTTAACCCCCAGGATGCGCGCCCGGTACTGTTCATCGCTGATATCCAGGTAGTATGAGCTTAACGCTGGTGATGTCAAAGCCGATCCTAAACCAGCCACTGCGGCGACCAAAAGCATTAAGGGGTATTGGGTTACCAGCAACAGCCCGGCATACAAACCGGTCGAAAGCAATAATCCCAGGACAATGAGCGGTTTGCGGCCAAACCTATCGCTCGATTGGCCCAGCACCAGCTGGCCAAAGACCATCGCCAGCCCATAGGCTCCGACCACAATCCCAAACTGGATGGTCGTCCAGCCCAGCTCATCGTAAAAATAAAATACCATCTGCGGTTCGACGAAGGCGAACACAAACACACCGATAAAATCCAGGACCAGCAGCGTGCCAAAGACGTAGAGTGGTCGCGGCAGGGATGCCCAAAAGGATACGGCTGAAATTTGGGTAGTTGCGTCAGCGCGTCGTTTACGAAGCATCTCTCGCTTGCGAATTTCCTCCGTGCGTGTCTCCGGAACCATCACGACAGCCGCGACGAAAGCGATCACCGCCAAGATGGCGGAAGTGATAAACGGTGCTGCGAATCCCCAACCATCATAGAGCACGCCTCCCACAACTGGACCAAAGATGAGACCAGCCCCATAACTTCCCATAACGATGCCAACCCATCTGGCGCGCTGGTTTTCGGGAACCGTGTCTGCCACCACTCCCATGGCAGCTGGAAACAAACCCGCAGTTAAGGCACCCTCCAGAACACGCACGATGATAAAACCAATTGTTGTGGAGACCAGCAAAAAACCGAGGTTGGCTGCAGCGAAAGCAGCCAATGACAGGAGGATCAGCGGGCGACGACCATACCTGTCAGCAAGCGAACCCATGATCGGCGCGGTGATGAGCTGTGCAAGGGCGAAGGACATGGTCATCAATCCTAGCGCTTCTACACCCGAACCGAATTCTCCCAGCCGTCTGGCAAAGACTGGCAGGATGATGCCGAAACCAGTCATCATCAAACCCACAGAGGCGGCCAGGAGGATGATCGCGCTGCGTGCCCGTCGCGGGCTTTGACCGGATAGGCTTATCTCCTGGCCCAAGATCAATTGGCCGAGGTTTTCAGGTGTGCTACCTGTGGACTCCCGGCTGCTCACAGCTCCACCCCCAGTTCAACCATAATGGTCGCCAGGTCTATGTAAGCAGTCTCGCGTTTGATCAGACCCCCACTGACATCATAGATCGAAACGCCCCGGAACATGATCGTTCGACCAGTCGGTTTTACCGGCGGGTCAAATATCGGCTGACCGATTGGTTTCTCATGGGTGCCGGTGAAAACCCACTGTGTGACCACGACCTCATCAGCGGCTATGGTGCGCGTCACCTCGTAATCCATCTCCGGGAAGCCGACCAACCAGGTCGGCCAAAACTGCTTCGTCTCCTCAGAGGAGAGCGGTTCGGATGCAAACGCGTCCCCATAGACAAAATCCAGTTCGAAATCCCCCGTGCGCATTGAGTTCATTCGGTCCGTATCTCCTGCAGCTAACGCGGCCACATACTGCGCGGTGACCTCAAGGCTTGATAAATCTGACATAATGACTCTCCACGAGCTGTTAATAA
This sequence comes from Chloroflexota bacterium, assembly GCA_020346705.1. Classification (GTDB taxonomy): domain Bacteria; phylum Chloroflexota; class Anaerolineae; order Anaerolineales; family UBA4823; genus PFL25. The sequence goes on from CP070785.1 coordinate 51,583, forward strand.
CAGATTTGGATTGCTATTCCCTCAATTGAGCAATCCTTGCGTTTAGTTTGGTAAGTTTTCATTCAACGAGTGGCGATGATCCAGATAGCGTGAACCAGTCCTGGGATGTAACCCAGCAGGGTCAGTAAGATATTCAGCCAGAAGTGCAAGCCAAAACCCACCTTAAGAAACACGCCTACGGGGGGCAATATCACTGAAAGTACAACCCGTAAACAATCCATGGCAATCTCCTACTGCGCTTCCTATGCCCTCATTTTTGGAGCTCGAGTATGGGATGCAGATATAGTTATTCGAATGAGCCGCTCTAATCTGGCAGTATATCATGGCGCGGTAATTCGAGGCGGCAACCGGTGAATAATATATTATCTGGGTTGAAAACTGATTTAATCCGCCATTGCCCCGGCTTTGATCGGCTCGTCGCCGTTGTAACTGCGCAGCTGCGGCCAGCGGCGCGCGATCCAGCCCACTGCCAGCAGGCAGCCGATTCCCCCGCTGATCACCGCGAAGGGCGCCCCGAACAGCTGCGCCACCAAGCCTGCCTCCACCTCCCCCAGCTGTGGTCCACCTAAAAAGAAGATCTGGTTGATGCTGGTCATGCGGCCGCGGATATAGTCCGGCGTCTGCAGCTGGCGGATCGTATTGCGGATGATGGCGCTGACCGAATCGGATGCCCCGATGAAGATCAAGGCGATCATCGCGCCCAAAAATGTTCGCGCCAGGCCAAACATGATCGTCGCAATCCCGAAAGCGATCACGGAAATCAGAAGCGTCCTTCCCTGGCGGCGGATCTCTTTGAGCTGAGAGATGATCATCGCCGCGGCCATCGCTCCAATCGATTGGGCTGCAGACAACCACCCATATTCAACAACCCCAACTTGCAAGATATCGCGGGCGAAGATCGGCATCAGCGTATTGGCAGAGGAGAAGAAGGTGGCGAAGAAATCCAGCAGCATGCTAGACAGGATCACCGGCTGCCTTAGGATAAATCTCACCCCTTCGACGATATCAGCAAACTTGACCTGCACGCGCCCAGAACCGCGTGTCCGTTGAGGGATAGGCCCAATCAATAACAAGGCTCCAATCACTGCCATGAAAGTGACCGAGTCGATCAGGTAGGTATAGTACTGCCCCCAATAAGCGATCACCAATCCACTGAGCGCTGGACCGACGATCGAGCCTACCTGGAAGGCGATTGACTGCATGCTGAACGCATTAGAGAGGTCTTTGGCCGGCACCAGGTTTGGCACCAGTGCCTGACGGGCCGGTAAATCAAATGCCAGGGCTGTGGCCTGGATAGCGGTCAAGGCATAAATCTGCCACAAGGTGATCTCTCCATTGTAGGTTAGCCAGGCCAGCACTAAAGCCACCAGAGCCATCAAACTCTGGGTGATAAAAAGCACAGTTCGCCGGTTGGCTGAATCGGCCACCGCGCCCCCGATCAAAGAAAAGACGATCACCGGCAGGATGCGCGCCAAGCCGATCCCCCCGAGAGCGATCGGCTGGTCGGTCAGGATGCGCACATGCCACAGCAGGGCCCAAATCTGCATCTGTGATCCGGCGATAGAGATCGCCAATCCAATCCAGAGCAGGCGGAATGAACGGTGGTGCAAGGCAGGCGGGATCTGGAGAGGCATTGCTGCTCAACAGTTGAATATGGACTTGGAAGATTAAATTGATAGCGCGGCTGTCACCAAAGGGCAATACATGCCGGATTAGGTACCCCAATCTCTAAGATACAAAAAATCATAACCAACGGTTCGGTTGCTTAGCTTGGCGATCGGTGGCATTACCCGTTTGTAGTGATTCTTCCTGATCAGATCGATGACCTGACTGACGAATGATTCTGCGAATCCAGCCTCGACACAATCCTCAGGGCTGTAGCGCTCGTCAACCAGCAGATAGAGCAGCTGGTCGACCTCCGCATAGGTGAAGCCCAACTCGCCTTCATCTGTTTGCCCAACCCATAGATCTGCTGAGGGTGGTTTATCGATGATCACGTCTGGCAAACCCATTGCTCTCGCCAGCTGGCGGACCTGAGTTTTGTATAAATCACCCAGCGGATTGAGCGCGCAGGCCGAATCACCATATAAGGTGGTATAACCCAAAAGGATTTCCGTCTTGTTGCCGGTTCCCACAACCAAACCACCGAAAGCTTGAGACTGGTCATAGAGCACGATCATGCGCGCCCGCGCCATTACGTTCCCACGACGGATTTGATCGGCCTCGGGGAAACGCTCAAACAACGGCTCTACCATCGCCGTGATCGGCACCGTCTCTGCCTGAACCCCCAATTCGTCTATCACCAGCTGAGCGTGTTCGAGTGAACCGGATGAGGATGTCTCGTAAGGCATGCGCAATGCCAACACATTCTCCGCACCCAGAGCGTCAACAGCCAGGTAGCAAGACAGGCTCGAGTCGACTCCGCCGGATAATCCCACCACTGCGCGCGAGAAACCAGCCCGGGTGATCTCAGTCTGGATGAAACCAGCCAGAATCTTGCGGGTTAAATCGGTATCAATTGAAAGGTCACGCGTTTTTGTCATGGGCAGGTGGCTCCATCTGATTCGGATTCCAATTCGCCAGCCAGGAACTGTTTGATAATATCGCGGATGACATCATAATCCGCCTCCCAGATGAAGGTTTCCGCCTTCTGCTGGGGGCTGTAAACCCTGCCCGGCGTAAGGAGGTCTTCCGAGATGCTGGTGAAGACCAAGTTCTCAGAGGTCAGTTTTGGTGCCAGGCAAGCCAGCTGAGTGAGCTGCTCAGGGCTGAGGTCGGTCAAGATCGAATCCTGAAAAGCGGCGATGATCTGGGGAATTCTCGGCACAACCGCCGGGCTGGTGATCTTCTCTTTCAAAGCACACAAGACCATATTTTGATTGCTGGTCCGGGTAAATACATTATATCGCTTGCGGATGCGGGAGAAGCGCAGAGCCTGGTCACCGTTAAAGTGCTGCTGCCCGGCATAGAAATAGCCCATGTCTTCGGTCTTGTCATCCACCGGTGTGCCATCCATATCCGTCGGAAGATAGATATCAATGCCACCCACAGCATCGACCAACCTGACAAAGGTTAGCATATTGACCGCACCATAGTGGTCGACGGGCAGACCAAAGTTCAAATCCAGGGTCCTCGCCAGCAAGCCGGCACCTTGCCCTGGACCTTCGTAGTAGCCCATGCCGGGGGTGCCGTAAAAATAAGCCTGGTTGAGTTTGCCATGGGTGATCCCATACGCTTCTTCGATCTCCGGAATTTCAACCCACAAATCACGCGGCAAATCCAGTACTGTGACTTTCGGGGTGACAAAATCGACCCGTACCACTCGAATGACATCCGAAAGGCCGTACAAATAATTATCGGCGCCATCGATCCCCAGGGCCAGGACGGTCATCGCCGGAGGACCCCCGCACAGGGGTTCAGGAGCGGCGGTAGGCACCGGTATTTCAGTTGCGAGATTATCAACAACTGAGTCAGCGGCTTGAGTAGGTTCCTCATCTGCCTCGGTTCGACTCGCCTGGGCAACAGGTGTACCCAGCTCCTGGGTGGGCGATGCTGCCGCCGAGGCTGGTGTCCGGGTGGGCAATCCCAACCCAGGCCCGAGTGGTGCTGTCCAGCGTTCCTGAGCCCGGGGATAGAGAACAATCGCCAGGATCACCAGAGCTGCTAAAAGTCCCCCGCCAACGATAAAAACTAAATTCCTCTTGGTTGATCGCATTTCGATGGATGGTATTTCCTTTGGATCAGAAGCTCCCCAATCAGGTTCCTGCGGGTGGGGATTATATCACAGGGGTCTCAGCCTGGCTTTCAATACCCAGCTGCAGGTAGCGCAGGGCAATGATACCCAGGAGATTAAATATTATCGCCGCGACCGCATTCGGCAATAAATCTGGAATTACAGGGGAAGATTCGCTAAAAAGGTATAGCGGCGTTCCGATCAGCGCCCCAAGTGCCCGACCGAGCGAAACACTGGCTCCGGCAACCGCCATTACGGTCGCCCTGGCGGATGGCATCACCTCGGACATCATAGGGATACTGCTGACGATAGCGTATTCAAAAGTGATAAAAAAGAAGAACAGGCCAATGACGGCTCCAGTTGAACTTGTCCCCAGCAAGGGCAATGCCAACACCGCCAGACAGTTCAACCCAAGCCCTAAACTTACTGCCAGGGGTTTTCCCAGCCGATCAGTGAATGCCGCTGCGAACGACTCACCACTTAATTCAGCCAGGCCGATCACTGCCGAGGCCGCTCCAAGGGCTGCGATCATCAATCCAAACGAATTTTCTAACCATACCCCAAAAACAAGGTTGATCATCTCGTTTGCGCTGCCAATAAGCAGCGCCATGACCAGCCCTGCCACCACCGGTGGATGGGAAAACATTTTACGCAAATTTCGCCACAACCCGGACTGAACTCCGCTCCTGACTTTGTCACCTGGTACCATCCAGGCCAGCACGCCAAATGCCCCCAGGCCTAGCAGTGTCAGCACAGGGAACGGAGCCTTCCAACCATACCTGGAGATTAGAAAACCCATCAAGGGCACACCGATGATAAAACTCAATGACCAGCCCAACTCGGTGATTGCCAGCACCCGCCCCCGCTGCTGGTAGGCTACCCGATCCCCTAAATAGGCCTGCATTGAGGGATCATAGGCATATTTCCCAACCACGGAAAGGATTAATGCAAGCATGAAGGTCAGGAAAGTTGGCCAGATGACCACCAGGCTTACCCCAATGATAAACAGAGATAATCCAAAGAGCATCCCCGTTTTACGGCCCCGGGTGTCTCCTAACGAGCCGATAATCGGACCGAACACTCCGGCTAGAGAGCGGGCGGTTAATGCCAGGGTCAGGGTTGGCAAATCCACGCCCATGCCTCTACCGAATGCCGCCAGGAATGGGTACACCATGCGATACATCGTGTTGAGCACGACCCGCGTGGCTGTGAAAATGAAGACCTGGAAGCGAAGATTGTTTTTCAATGTGAAATTAAATAACCGATCCGAAGAACTTCTCCCTATTCATGCAACCAGTTCTTGGAAAAGTCAACTTTATTCTGCTGGGGTAACCTGGACCTCGGATTGCGATTCAACCCCCCGCCAAATACGGGCCAACTGCCAGGCTGCGAGCAAGGTAAGCACCAATAAAGTTAAGAAATAGATCTGGATACGCCCGGAACCTGAGCTGAAGATCGGTGATCCCGGATGCATCACCTGGTCGGTGGTCCGCAGTACGTAAAACAATATCACCGCATAAATCAGGTTTAGTGCTGAAGCCCAGGCAGGGTTTTCTAACAGGGTGATGCCGATCTGAATCGCCAATCCGCCGATGGCGAATATTATTGCCACTCGCCAGCGGGGTTCTGAAAGAAACAATCCGTTCCAATTGGTTTGCATCGCCCACAGGGATAGCGGCAAATAGGTGATCCAGAAAACAAGTCCTGTCCGCCCCAAAACCCGCGACCAATAATGAATATTGCGACGCCTGGTCAGCAGCCCCACCAGACCAACCACTGCGGCAGCCATCATATAGATCATGGCCGTCCACACCCAGGCGCCATGAAGATAAACCACACGCACGTTCGTCCCCAGGGATTTTTCTGCAGGTCCCAGCGCCGTTACCACGACAATGGCCAGCAGGGTGAGTCCAAACCATAAGAACGGAGATTTCATGCATCCTCCAACATTGGCATTTTGATCCCATGGCGTTTCGCAGCTGCGATCGCCTGGGGGTAGCCTGCATCAGCGTGGCGGACAACACCCATCCCTGGATCGGTGGTCAAAACGCGCTCCAATCGCTGGGCAGCTGCCGGTGTGCCGTCGGCCACGATCACCTGACCGGCATGTTGGCTGTATCCAATCCCCACCCCACCCCCATGGTGAAAGGAAACCCAGGTCGCGCCGCCAACAGCATTGATCAGCGCGTTCAGGATCGCCCAATCGCTGACTGCGTCGGTGCCATCCCGCATGCCTTCTGTCTCCCTGTTTGGAGAGGCAACCGAACCCGAATCGAGGTGATCGCGTCCGATCACGATTGGGGCTTTGACCTTACCGCTGGCTACTAACTCGTTGAACGCCAGGCCTGCTTTTGCCCGTTCACCATAACCAAGCCAGCAGATCCTGGCTGGAAGTCCCTGGAAGGGCACTTTCTCACGCGCCATGCGCAGCCAGCGATGCAGGTGCTGGTCATCAAGAAAGAGATCCATCACCACCTGGTCGGTAGTGTAAATATCTTCCGCTTCCCCGGAGAGTGCCACCCACCGGAACGGCCCTTTCCCCTCGCAAAACAACGGACGAATATATGCGGGGACGAATCCGGGGAAATTAAACGCCTCTTTGACACCATGATCGTAAGCTCGCTGTCGCAGGTTGTTGCCGTAATCAAAAACCTCTGCCCCCGCCCGCTGAAAAGCGAGCATTGCTTCGACATGATCGGCCATCGATCTCATTGCGCGCCGGGTGTATTGGTCGATATCCTCTTCACGCAGTGAATCTGCTTCATCGACGCTCAACCCGGCCGGGATGTACATCATCACATCATGTGCTGGGGTCTGGTCGGTGACGACATCCGGCACGACTCCGCGAATTGCCAGTTCCGGGTAAATTTCAGCTGCATTGCCTACCAGACCGATCGATTGGGGTGTTTCACCATCGATGGCTTCTTCGACCATGGTCATTGCCTCTTCAAGCGTATCGACCACGACATCCACATAACCGATCTCATGGCGTCTTTTCGCCCGCTCAGGATCGACCTCCACAATCAGCCCGACCCCTTCGTTCATAGTGATTGCTAACGGTTGGGCGCCACCCATACCCCCTAAGCCCGCGGTAAGCACAAACTTTCCCTTCAGGGATGTCCATTCGCGTTGTCGAGCCAGAGAACCCAGG
>CP070785.1:58566-68301 GCA_020346705.1 Chloroflexota bacterium
GATTATATTTATCGAGAGGGACGCCAGGAATTGGATGATGATGGGAATCCGATCATTCGGGAAAAAATGATTAAAGCCATCAACCAACGTTCAACCTATGGAAAGGAAGTGATGCATACTTCCTGGCTTGAACATGAGTACAAAACAATGCAATTGCTTTACGCAGCTGGAGTGGATATTCCGAAACCTTATGCCAGTGGCCCCAACGCAATTTTGATGGATTTTATCGGTGATGATGAAATGGCAGCCCCAACTTTAAATCAAGTTGATCTTGAGCGGGACGAAGCACAACTGCTTTTTGATAGGGTGATTCATAACGTTGAACTCATGTTGAAACATAATCGTGTTCATGCTGATCTGTCAGCCTACAACATTCTCTATTGGGAAGGTGAGATCATCTTGATCGATTTTCCTCAGGCGATCTCTCCTGTAAATAACCAGAGTGCCTACTTGATTTTCAAACGAGATATGCTCAGAATTTGTGAGTACTTCAACCGGCAAGGAATCGTCTCTGATCATGAGAAGCTGGCTGATTCACTCTGGAAAATCAATGATCTCCGGCAAATACCAGAATTCAGTCTCGATTTGCTTGATGAAGAAGATGAGAGTGATCGGGAATATTGGAATGATTTGAGAGACAGAATCTAAAATACTGGATACATAAAGCAATGCATCGGATTTTTTCCGGTGCATTGTATTTCCCTAAGTCTGTTATGTGGGGAGTCGAAAGCATCTAGAATATATCAGTTTTGGGTAGCAACATGAGCATGGTAATCCTCCTAAGATTTTGTCTTCTATGCAATGGTGGTGCATACTTAACTTCGTTCGCAATAACATCCTTTGTCTAGTCAGTTTTGACGGTTCACTTATCACCTCAAATTTCACTGGTTTTTTGTAGAAGTTCGCCTTTGTATCCTAATTTTTCCAGAAAATGTGTTTGGGGAAGATCGTTTTGCAAAATTAATTTTGACTATTTGAAGATTAAGTGTATAATTTAATGGGATAGGGACAAAAAAAGCAGAACTTCTTGATTTGCATTGCTTATACGCATCAACGTCGGATTTAGCAGGTGAGCCGTCCAGAGAAGCGAATTGAGGAAGCTCATGAAATATCAAAATATAATATTCTCGGCTTTGATTACCATAAGCCTTTTCTTCGGCGTTTGGCAAACTGGCTTTGCTGACGAAGAGGTATCCACTGCTTACTATTACTTAACCTACCAGGAACCAGCAGACGTTTATCTGGGAAAAGCCGGAGTGTTTATGGTAAGTTCCAGCTACAATGCCCAAGCGACAATCAATCGTTTTGTTCCTGATAAGAGCCATCCAGCACAAGACCTCGAATTCTACGATCGCTGGCTGGATTTCGGTATTTATGATTATTTAGGCAATCCCTATTTAGGACTTTGGGGATTCAATTATGCCTACTTCAATTTAAAATACCGCACTCGCAACTTGTGGGATGCTGGAGAACTCAGTATTTACCGCTGGGATGAAGATAGAAATAAATGGGTTGAATGTCCTTCATACCTGGTTGAAATGAAGAATTTACCTCATGGTCGGGTGACTTGTATCATGACTACTTTCGGATTATATGGGATCGCGGTTGAAAAATAATATCCCTTGAATCGAACGGAGGCTAAATATAAGATATATTTTTCTAAACGTAATTATTGAGATAAGTCAATTTTGTTGACGCAAAAAATGGGATTTGAGGATACGGAGGATGAGATGTCCATTATTTGGAAATTAGTTACAGCAACAATAATTGCAGCCCTTTTAATGCTTGGTGTTGGTTTCACCTCACAAACTGCCCAGGCGGAATTGAATAGTTACACTGGAATCCCAACGTTTTCTATTGTAAGTGTTGTTATGGATAAAAGTGTAACCGTGCAAACCTATAACCTCCCACCCAATGATAAGTTTGATGTCACAATGGGACGAATGGGTACCCAGGGCATCGGTGGGATAAAAGTTACCAGTGTCAATTCGGGCTCCGGAGGAGCTAAGACTTACACTTTCAGCATTCCCTCTTCTTTGGCAGGATCCTACAAAATATCCATCAGGATGCAAAGTCCCTCTAGTGGATATTATGCCTATAACTGGTTCTACAACAATACAACTGGGAGTGCGACTCAGCCACCTCCAGCAACTACCCCACCTCCCGGATACAGCGGATTCCCAACTTTCTCGATTGTGAGTGTCGTCAGGGATGATGAGGTTACGGTAAAGACTAATAATCTGCCGCCGAATGATACGTTTAGAGTCACCATGGGAGCAATGGGGACGCGAGGAGTTGGTGGGACAGTAGTGGAAGTAGTAGATTCTGGTTCAGGTGGATCGAAAACATATACATTTGATACTCCACAATCCTTGTACGGTTCATATAAAATATCGATCCGCATGGAAAGTCCTACCAGCGGTTACTTCGCCTACAACTGGTTCTATAACAATACCACCGGTGGCAGTGGCGGAGTGCCGCCAGCTCCAAGCCCAGCACCACCCCCTGGGTATACGGGATTCCCAACCTTTAAAATCCTGTCCGTGGTACGTGACACAAGCGTTACAATTCAAACAAATAATTTGCCACCTAATGATAGTTTTAATGTGACGATGGGATGGATGGGAACACGTGGGATTGGTGGGTATCAGGTTGATACAGTTAGTTCTGGTTCAGGAGGTACTAAACAGTATACGTTCAGTATCCCTTCTGCACTGCACGGGTCGTATAAAATCTCAATTCGCATGCAAAGTCCCAGCAGCGGATATTTTGCATACAACTGGTTTTACAACAACACAACACCATAATGATTAATTGAAACCTTAGTATTTTCATCAGACAATTAAGTATTTACCCGCCAGAGTTCAGGATATCTGGCGGGTGATATATTAATACCCAAATATTTACTCCAAACTTGTTGATGAAATATTCACAACCCAAGAATTCATGAATGTGCTCGGCACATTATAAAAGTTCTCTCTCATAAAATTATTTCATCTATGAGATAAAATTGATGAAGAAAAGTGAATTTTCGCATAGTTATCATTTGTGCATAGAATTCAGGAGGATAGATGAGCAATAGTGATGATTAGGCAGTTGGGGATATCCTCTGGCAAGATTTATCAGTTGAAAATTCGATTGAAGTGCGTGATTCCGAATCTTTGAGCGATCTGTGCCTTATATCGACATGCTGATTAATCACCCCAAAAAGAACAATTCAAGGAGGTCCTTAGAATGCTCTTATTAGTGACTCAATTACATTTCACTCGAAGTGAGCTGGTGCGATGTTTAGAAGGCGTGACGGACGCAGAGGCAAGGAAACGTTTTGAATCGATGAACAGCATCAGCTGGATTATTGGACATTTAGCTGATCAGGAAAACAGGTATTGGGTGCGTTTAGCCCAAGGGGAAAAAATTCACCCTGAATTAAAGGAATTGGTTGGATATGGTCGTCCGGCAAGCACTCCTGATTTAGCCGAGATGTGGTCGACCTGGCAGGAAGTAACCCGAACTGCAGATCGATACTTGGGGAATATGTCTGTGAATGATCTGGAGGGATATTTTCAAGTGAGGGGGAAAACGGTAAGTGAGAATGTGGGTACTCTGTTGATGAGAAACATCTATCACTACTGGTTTCACACTGGAGAAGCATATGCAATCCGGCAGCTGTTAGGCCACACCAACCTCCCAGAGTTTGTTGGTAATATGGATTTGGCAAAATATCAACAAACTGGGTAAGCTTCTCTTTTACTCATATCAAAATTACTCTACCAGCGAATGAGCGATTGTTGTGTTTAGTTGAGCTCGATTACAGATAATAAAAATCATCCCGAGTTTTCCCGGGATGATTATTGCATGCAGCATTCCAATTTGTCAGGCAGTTCCAAAAGCTCTTCGGACTCCTGGAAGCATGCAGTAAATCAAAATTATGCCGTTGATGAAGATTGACCAACCGTAAGCAACTCCAGTCCCTGCACCGATCATGCTAAGAAAATCCAAAATCAGATTGAAAATAGTAATCACGACCAGGAACAGCCAGGCGGATGGGTCAACCTTCCACAGCATCTGGACCAGCCATACATAAACCCAAACTAGAAGGCCATACATCAGGGCGGCGAACAGGCTGAAGTTTCTGAAGCTAAAAGGTCCAAAGTTGAATGGGATAATACCGAGAAATTGGAGGGCATGAAATGCAGCCACCACCGCTGCAATTCCAGCCAGGACAGCCAATATAGTTACCCCTATGGGTCGTTCCTTTTCCATGAAAATTTCTCCTTTCTAGATTATATAGAATATTGATTTTTTACGCGTAAATACGAAATTCTACGCGTAAATATAAACACCAGAACGGGGTGGAAGTTCCTCCACGGATAGATTGTTTTGGTAAAAATTGTTGACATTATTTGAATAATTTGCTATTCTTATTCTACCGAACGTTCGGTAGGTTTTTTATGACCCGTTCCGAAATTTTAAATACTGCGGCGCAGATATTCAGCCAGAAGGGGTATCACGGCACCTCGATGCAGGATATTGCCTTATCTGTGAATCTGCAGAAAGGCAGTCTCTATCACCATGTCTCCAGCAAGCAAGAAATATTATTTGAATTGTTAAATCGGGGACTTGATCTACTCAGTTCCAGGGTAGAAAGTGCCATTGATAAACAAGCTCAGCCGGATGAACGATTGCATAAAGCGATATGTACATACCTAGGCACACTAGCTGAACATCAAGAACTCGCTTCTGTGCTACTCTTCGAGTACCGCTCACTTGAACCAGAGTATCTAAATCGGCATATTCCACGACGCGATCGATTTGAAAAGATCTGGCGGGACTTAATTCAGGAGGGGGTTGATGAAGGAATCTTTTCGTGTGAGCACCCTTCTTTATCAGCACGCGCTTTACTTGGGATTTTGAATTGGACTGTGACTTGGTTCAGAGCTGACGGCCCTCTGACGGCGGATGAGATTGCTGATCAGTTGTCGGCACTCTATTTGATGGGATTAACCACCAGGAATGGAGGATTGGAGAAAGAATGAAGTCCGTGAATGATCTGCAAGTCTTCGAATCTTCCGCGGGAGCCAAGGTATATCAAATCCCAATGGATGCCTTCCCTGGATTAAAGACCTTTGCTTATCTCGTCATCCACCAAAATTTGACCGTGTTGATAGATACTGGTTCTGGATATGGGGAATCCAATCAGCAATTAATCCAGGGAATACAAACTGCAGAAAATCTGTCTGGTCAACGAGTGAGATTGGAAGATATAACTCATATCTTGATCACACATGGGCATATCGACCATATTGGGGGCTTAGTGGAAGTTACCTCTCGAACGAGTGCTTTGGTAGGTGTACATGAACTGGACAGACGCAATATTACCAATTATGAAGAAAGAAGGGGATATATCCTCCGAAGGTTGGAACATTATTTAATCGAAGCAGGTGTTGAATCTGAGAGAAGGGAATACATTTTAGGACTTTACCGGTTCATGAAGCAGTTATTTCAATCTGTTCCGGTTGATTTCGTCTACAGTGACATAAACATGCAGCTCGGTGATTTTAAATTCCTGCACGTTCCAGGACATTGTGCTGGACATGTAGTCATCAGGTTACACGATCTTCTTTTTTGCGGAGATCATATTCTGACGGATATTACTCCGCATCAGGCTCCAGAGGAGCTGACACCCTGGACCGGATTGGGGCATTATCTACAATCGTTAGATCGGCTTGAGAGTTGGGCACCAGATGTCAAACTAACCCTTAGTGGACATAACAAGGTGATCGAAGATCTCACCCATCGAACAAATGAGATCAAACAAATGCATAAAGAGCGTTTGGAACTCGTGATGGATTTTTTCGAGTCGCCAAATACGATTTTTGCATTGTCTGAGGATCTATTTGGATCAGCGGATGGATACGATGCCCTGTTGGCAATTGAAGAAGCAGGTGCACATGTCGAATATTTATACCAGCGGGGAAAACTCTCCCTGGAGAATTATGAAGAAATGGAAAATTCATTTGAACCAATCCCGTTAAATTACAAGCGTCAGTAGTATTTCATTATTCCTTTGGAAAATGGATTAGGAGGTTATTATGTATGGATTTGAACCTTCAGAAGAGCAGAAAATGTTGATAGATGCCATCCAGCGTTATACAACTAATGATCTGCGACCAGCGGCCCATGATGCGGATGAAGGAGGTTTTTTTTCAGAAGACCTGATTGAAAAGGGGTGGGAATTAGGGATTTTACAGGCTTCACTTCCTGAGGATTATGGAGGATTTGGAGAATATTCTGCAGTGACAGGGGTTCTTGCTGCTGAAGAATTAGCCCATGGTGATCTGGCCGGGGGCATTGCAGTGCTCACACCTGGGTTGTATGCAATGCCAATCTTCCTGGCTGGCACTGAACAGCAAAAAGAAAGCTTGCTTCCTGCAGTTATCGAAGCTGAATGGAAACCCTACACGGCTGCATTAATTGAACCACGTTTCGATTTTGATCCTAATGATTTGAAGACAGAAGCAATTGAATTTGGTGATGTATATCTTCTGTCCGGAGAAAAGGTATTTGTTCCCTATGCTGATCAGGCTGAGGCTTATATCATATATGCAAAATTGGATGATGCAACCCAAGGGTTTATCGTTGAGGCGGATGCTGAGGGGGTTGAGGTTGGCAAGCGTCAGGCAATGATGGGTGTAAATGCGCTGCCACTACACAAAATAAAGCTGGATAAAGTCCACGTTCCAATGGAAAACAAGCTTGGTGGTCAATCCAGCATTGATTTCGAGAAGATTTTATCCTCATTCCGCATAGCAACTGCTTCATTAGGGGTCGGTCTTGCTCGCGCGGCATTCGAATATTCTCGCGATTATGCAAAGGACAGGGATGTTTTTGGGGTGAAAGTTGCCCAAAAACAGGCAATTGCTTTTATGTTGGCTGAAATGGCAACAGAGATCGAAGCCATCCGCCTGCTGACCTGGGAGGCTGCCTGGATGATCGATGAAGGTAAGGAGGAAGCCGCAAAATATGCCTATTTAGCTCAAACAGGCGCCATGGACATGGCCATGATGGTAACTGACCGGGCAGTACAAATCCTGGGTGGTCATGGTTATATTCGCGAACATCCAGTTGAAATGTGGATGCGATGTGGACGTGGGATTGCCAGTTTCACTGGATTGGCGATGGTTTAAAGAGAAAAGTATTTATTGTCTGCGGAGGAAATGATGATCGAATTTGAAACCCCGAAACCTATTGTGAAACAACAATATCTGCTGCAAACTGTCGCTGAAGAAATGATGCGTCCCCATTCGCGCTATTTCGATGAGCACGAGCATGAAATACCCTGGGATTACATCAATTTCATGCACCAGGCGATGCAAGCAGTCGGTGCAGGTTCTTTAGCGCCTGCTTCTGGCAATGGTGACAAAGAAAAAGAGCCAGATGATAAGAAGAAAAAATACCCTCCCATCGGCTACCAGTCGTTGGCCTTCATGCTGGAGATGCTCTCATGGGGGGACGTGGGTATCTACCTGGTAACACCGGGAGGCTCACTTGGAGCGGCGGCAGTAGAAGCTACTGGTACACCTGAGCAAAAGAAGAAATTTCTTGCTCGCTTCCAGGCGGAAGAGCCAGCGTTTGGTGCAATGGCGATGACCGAACCCCAATGTGGCTCTGATACTTCTGCAATTCGAACCTCAGCTGTATTAGACGAAGAGACAAATGAATGGGTGCTCAATGGGGAGAAGATTTTTGTTACCGCTGGAAAGATATCTCTAGAAGATAGTGATGGATTGGTAGTTATATGGGCTACGATCGATCCATCTGCCGGCAGAGCAGGAATGAGACCATTTGTAGTTGAAGCAGGGACGCCTGGGGTAAGCGTTACCAAGCTTGAACACAAAATGGGGATTAGAGCGAGCGATACCGCCTCCATAGTTCTTCAAGATGCACGCGTGCCGTTTGAAAACCTGCTCGGCAGTCCAGAAATCCCCAAGAAAGAAACCAAAGGTTTTAAGGGAGCTATGGCGACTTTCGACGCTACCCGTCCCCTGGTCGCAGCTACTGGTATCGGTGTTTCCCGGGCGACTTTGGAGTTGCTAAAAGAGCTATTGGCACAACAAGGTGTGAAGATCCGTTATGGGTTGCCGAGACAGAAATTAACCAGCGTTGAACGAGATGTCATCGATATGGAGATTATGTTGGAATCGGCCTGGTTGATGGTGATCAAAGCGGTTTGGTTGGCGGACAACCGCAAGCCGAATTCACTCGAGGCCTCGATGAGTAAGGTCCGTGGTGGTGACATCGTCACGAAGATCACCCAAAAAGCACTGGAAATTATGGGTCCAATTGGCTATACACGCGATCACCTGCTGGAGAAATGGTTCCGGGATGCAAAGATTACGGATATCTATGAAGGAACCGGGCAAATAAATCGACTTGTTGTTGCCCGCAATATACTGGGTTATCGCGGAGAACAACTGCGGTAATCCTGCTAAATGAACGTAAAGAGAATTGGACAAATGACATTGGTAATTTGCTTAAGCACCATTGAATTTAAGGAGGCGTTATGAAATACCAAGTCAAGAAGGCAGTTGTGATTGGGTCAGGAACGATGGGAGCTGCCATCGCGGCACACCTGGCAAATATCCGCGTGCCGGTAACACTGCTGGATATCATTCCCAATGAACTGACATCAAAAGAGGAGGAAAAAGGATTAACCCTTGAAGATTTAGTCGTCAGAAACCGGATTGTGGAAGCAGGATTGGATCGGGCGAAAAAATCAAAGCCTGCGAGCTTTTTCACCCCGGAGCATGCTTCATTAGTTTCAATTGGCAACCTTGAGGATGATTTTGACGTCATTGGTGAAACCGATTGGGTGATTGAGGCGATCATCGAAAACCTGGAAATAAAACAGGATTTGATGGCACGTATTGATAAAGTTCGCGGAGAAGCTACCATTGTTAGTACCAACACATCTGGAATTCCGGTGGCTTCGATCATGGAGGGAAGATCCACCAGTTTCCAAAAGCACTTTTTGGGAACTCACTTCTTCAACCCACCACGGTATCTGAAGCTCGTGGAAGTGATCCCAACTGAGAAAACTGACCAGGAGGTGATCGATTTTGTCAGCCACTTCCTAGAATATAGATTCGGTAAAGGAGTAGTGCTGGCTAAAGACACACCGAATTTCATCGCCAACCGGCTTGGATTTGCAGGGGGAGCCTTTGGGCTCGAATATATTCTCGATCATGGTTATTCAGTGGAAGAGGTGGATGTGATCACCGGCCCTGTTATCGGCAGACCAAAGACGGCAACTTTTCGCCTGATTGATCTGGTTGGGATCGATGTTTGGGAACATGTTGGAAAAAATCTTGTCCCGGCAATCCCGCATGATACCCAAGCCCTCCAATACCTGGAAGCGGAGAAGTCGAACAACTTGATCCACACTATGGTTGAGAAAGGTTGGCTGGGGACTAAGACAAAACAAGGCTTCTACAAGCAGGTAAGTAAGAATGGCGGCGGTAAAGAGTTCTGGGTTCTGAACTTTGAGACATTGGAACACGAACCACCGCAAAAACCTAAATTTGACTCGATTAGCGATGCAAAAGATGAGGATGACTTAGGTGACCGAGTAAAAATGATGTTATCCGCAGATGATCGGGCTGGGGAGCTCGTGCGGGCGATCACTTACCAGGGCCTGGCATATGCCTCGTTGAGAATTCCGGAAATCGCTGATAC
>CP070785.1:68401-77194 GCA_020346705.1 Chloroflexota bacterium
GGTCCGCCCTCAAACATTGATGCACCGCCCGATGCCTGGTTTGAAATCCTAATCGATAACACTGTGAACTTATACCTGCCAAAATCCGAGATGGGTCAGGGTGTGCATACCGGCTTGGCTCAAATTGCTGCCGAAGAGCTTGAGATCGAGTTGGACCAAATGCAGGTATTCCATGCTCCAACCAACAGACTGGTAGATCCGGTTGGAACCTCAGCCAGCAACACCATCTCCAGCTTATTCACCCCCATATTGGAGGTGGCAGCCACCTTGCGCGAATTAATGCGCGCAGAGGCAGCCAGGCAATTAAATGTCCAACCTCAGGACCTGGACTTGGAGGCTGGTGTATTTAGCCTGAAATCTGATCCCGGTCAGCAGCGCACCTATGGTGAGTTATTTCAATATTTGGATCAATGGGAACTGCCAGATGATCCCCCCGCACTCAAAGAAACCAGCCAGTATCGCATGATCGGGAAGCCGTTTCCCCGCGTTGATTTACCCGCTAAAGTAGTCGGAAAAGCGCTGTACGGATTCGATGTACGCGTACCAGGGATGCTCTATGGAGCTGTAGCTCGTCCAGAAACTATAGAAGGCAAGCTAATCAGTGCCAATCCTGGACAAGCTGTTGATCAGCCCGGTGTAGTTCAGGTTATCACCGAAGATGATTTTGCTGGGGTGGTGGCCCAGTCGCGGGAGGCAGCTTATCAGGCATTGGCTAATTTGCAGCTGGAGTGGGATCCCGGCAAGCTCTGGCAGCAGGATGAAATTGAGGCGATGGTCACCGTCGGAGAGGGTCGTGGTGTGGTCATTCAGAGAGAAGGAAATATCAATCAAGCCTTAAATAGCGGGATTTTGGTGGAGGCTGAATACCGCACCCCTATGGCTTTCCACGCTTATATGGAGCCCATGGCCGCAGTCGCAGATGTGCGCCTTGATGGAGTAGAGATTTGGGCTTCAACCCAGGCAGCCAATCGCCTTCGAGGTGCAGTTGCAAATGCAATCCAGCGTCAGAGTGATGAAATTGTGGTTCATCCAGTGTACCTGGGCGGCGGGTTCGGACGCAAGATTGACGAGCTTGCTGCCGTAGAGGCAGCCCGTCTTTCCAATGCAGTTGGCCGGCCAGTTCAGGTAGCAATGAGTCGTCCAGAAGACTTCAGCACCAGTTTTGTACGTCCACCTACACACAGCATACTCCGGGCAAGCCTTGATTCTAATGGCATGATAATGGCAATCGAACATCAGGCCTCCAGCGGTGAGGTTGCATTCCCGTTTCTACCTTCCATCATGGGGACAGTTTTAGGTGCTGATTTCGGCTCCTATCGCGGGGCAAATATTTTCTATTCAGTGCCGAATAAAAAGACAACAGCCTGGTTAGCACAACTACCAGTATCCACCGGTTGGTGGCGCGGCCTTGGATTGATGCCCAATACATTTGCTGTTGAAAGCTTTATTGACGAGCTGTCAACTGCTGCCAATCTAGATCCACTCGAATTTCGATTACGCCATTTACCAGAGGATGAAACGGGGCAGCGCACCCGTAATGCCCTGGAGATTGCTGCTGAAGAGGCAAATTGGGCCGCATCCCTTCCAGGAGATCGCGCTCAGGGATTGGCGATGAGCTATGATTACGGCACCATTATGGTAGAAATTGCCGAAGTCTCGGTGGAAAATGACCAGATTCGCGTCCACAAAGTGACTGCTGTCGCAGATCCAGGTCTGGTCATCAATCCTGACAGCGTGATAGCCCAAACGCAAGGCGCGATCACGATGGGCTTGAGCGCCACATTGTTGGAAGAAGTTCAGATCAAAGATGGATCTTTCCAGGCGAACAATTTCGATCAATATCCTCTTTTGCGCAATACCGATGCCCCAGATATTGAAGTTGTAGTGCTCAACAGCAGTCAAACGCCTACCGGTATGGGTGAGCCACCGATTGGTCCAATTCCAGCCGCGGTCGCAAATGCGGTTTTCGCAGCTACCGGACAGCGTTTACGTCGCCTGCCGTTGAAATTCGGCTGAGAACCCCGACCATTTCTCCAACAAGCTGGTGCACATGTGGTCTGGTTCTTTGATGATATCTAAAATCTATAAAAAATCTCGCTTCCACTCCTCAAAATAAAAAAACACCCCCTTTCCGGGGGTGTTTCAGAGGCGACGACGGGATTTGAACCCGTGATCAGGGTTTTGCAGACCCTTGCCTTTCCACTTGGCCACGTCGCCAATATAACCTTGAGCTGAGACCAAGATTGCTGATTGAATTATACCAATCAGCAATCACTCTTTTGCTATCACTTTTTTGAGCGGGCGATGGGACTCGAACCCACGACCTTCTCCTTGGCAAGGAGACGTTCTACCAACTGAACTACACCCGCATAGCCGGCCCGTCCGTCAGGCCGAGAGGTGCCGAGACCCAGAATCGAACTGGGGACACCGCGATTTTCAGTCGCGTGCTCTACCAACTGAGCTATCTCGGCCTTAACGTTTAGCGACTTAGCCAACGCAGCGTAATTTTAACCGCGCCACATAGGATTGTCAAGCAAAGGCCAATTCAAGGTCCTCTAACTCGATCCAGGAGGCTTCATCGTTTTGAAGTATGCCGTATCCCAATCTTCCATCTGGAGACCAACTGGCAAATTGGTTGTCAATCCACACCACCAACCCAAGTGGACCAATCGGTTGAATATTCATCTCCTTGATAACCTGCCTGTCTAAATGAAAGGTAACCCCCTCAGGGTGCCAATCAATCTCATAAGAATGCCATTCAGTCGGATCCAGTTCCAACCCAAGCGTATCCTGCTGCACATACTTGCTGATTCGGCGTCGTAACCAGCGCGAAACAGGTCGCAGCAGGATTAACGGCAAAAGTGGGAGGCTGGCAATTAACGCTCCAGGAAATTGGTCTGGCGATTGGAAAACAGCCGCCAACTGTCCCCAGCCAGGGAGATCATCCCGAAAAGATAAGTAATTCGGCTCTGATGCAAAGAAAAACCAGGCGCTGTTTGGTAAAGTTGGCAAGCGCACCTCGGAGCCTTTTACCAGGGTCATACCGAAGGGGTCATTCCATAGACCGAACCCCCAGGTGCCCGGAATTGAATCTGCTGAGGCACGCGCCCTCAAGCTCATCTTCAGAGGTGGGTTCCGGGGAAATGATCGGCGCGATAATCCAGTATAATCGTCCAGCTGGGCCAGTCGATAGCTTCCTGAAGAGCCCGCAGGTACCTCCAGATGCCATGCGCCGGGACTGGATTGGGTAACCTTTCCCCCTCCGCTAACATGCTCTTTCAGGTTTGGTTTGCTGCTCGCTGCCATATTCTTATTATACGTTTTGTCGTCTGATGCGCGCAATGATGTATAATCATGGGGCAAGTTTTCGGGAGGTTTGATGGAAATTAATTGGCATGGACTTTCATGTTTTCGGCTCACTGAACGGGGCATGGCCACTGTTGTCACAGACCCCTATGATCACGCCTCTGTCGGCTTTGAGCCTTTAAAATTGCGTGGCGAGATCGTCACCATCAGTCATGATGCCCCTGGACACAATTTCGAAAAATCAGTCAAGGGACGCTCGCGAGTCATCACTGGTCCGGGAGAGTTTGAGATAGGGGGGGTATTCATCACCGGCGTACAAACAAACCGGAAGAGTAAGCGCTCGACGAAGGAACCCCGCAACACCTTATACGTATTTGATTATGATGGCATAACTGTCGCCCACCTGGGCGATCTGCAGCGAGTCCCCAGCCAGACTGATATCGAAAGTCTGGGTGGGGTCAACGTCGTCCTGGTACCCGTCGGAGGCGGTAAAAGTTTAAACGCTTCTAAAGCAGCGGAGATCGTCAGCCTGTTAGAACCCGGCATTGTCATCCCGATGCATTACCAGGTTCCTGAAAGCAAAATTAAACTGGCTCCCCTCAGCAGGTTTCTCAAGGAGATGGGTGTTGGCAAGGTCGATCCAGTCCCCTCCTTGAAAATCACCCGCACCTCGGTGCCCACCGAAGCCCGTGTCGTAGTGCTTGATCACAAGCATTAGGCAATACCAGGAGACTTAATGTGGCTGTTAAGTTAATCATGTCTTGGGATATCCTGCCTGGTAGAGAACAGGAATACTTTGAGTTTGTTGTGCGCGAGTGGGTACCCGGGATTCAACGTTTGGGATTAGAACCAACGGATGCCTGGTTCACCATGTATGGAAACCACCCCCAGATCATCGCTGGGGCGCAGATAAACGATCAAAAAGAACTGACCAATCTCTTAGATTCAACCGAGTGGTTGGCGCTGACCGAACGCCTGCTCAATTTCGTCACAGATTTTAGATATAAAGTTGTCCCAGCACGTACGGGATTCCAGATGTAGTAACATTTCGACCTCTGGCTTCCGACCAACCGCATTCACTTGAATAAAATCCAAGGTTTACCCAAATAAATCTAAATGTCCTCCTCTTTAGCAGACCACCTGCTTGATTGGTATCAGGTTCACGCTCGTCGTTTACCCTGGCGGGAAAATTCCGATCCATACCATGTTTGGATCGCGGAGGTGATGCTGCAGCAGACCCGAGTGGAGACGGTGCTTCCGTACTATGAACGCTGGATGGTCAGGTTTCCTTCCCTTGCTGCTTTGGCGGCTGCTTCCCAACAGGAAGTCCTATCGGCTTGGGAGGGTTTGGGATATTACTCCCGAGCCAGAAACCTTCACCGTACAGCGCAGATCGTGAATGACGAATTCGAGGGGCAGTTCCCCCATGACGTGAACAGCTTGCGCCGCTTACCGGGCATTGGGCGATACACAGCTGGCGCGATTGCTTCGATCGCCTTTGGGGAAGATGAACCCGCCCTGGATGGCAACATCCGGCGAGTACTATCCCGGGTCTTTGACGTCCGCCAGCCTGCTCGGTCAAATGAAAGCGAAACACAATTATGGCAGCTGGCCGCCTCAAACCTGCCCTCTGGTCGGGCTGGGGAGTACAACCAGGCACTCATGGACCTGGGCAGTTTGATTTGTACCCCGAGGCAGCCGGATTGCCCAGCCTGTCCGCTGAACAAAAACTGTCTGGCTTATTCCCTTGGCGTGCAGGCAGAACGCCCGGTTAAAGCGGTAAAGAAATCTGTTCCTCATCACGTTGTCAGCTCAGCCATCATTCGCCGCGCAGATCAGGTGCTAATCGCCCAACGTCCGCAGGATGGATTGTTAGGCGGATTGTGGGAATTTCCAGGCGGAAAGATCGAGCCTGGAGAGGACCTGGTGATGGGGCTCAAGCGGGAAATCTGCGAGGAATTGGGTGTGGAAATCGAAGTTGGTGCAGCATACGGGATCTACAAGCATGCATACACCCATTTTCGCGTTACCTTACACGCTTTCCTCTGCAAGTTGAACGGAAGCCAGCCACAAAACATTTACCACACCAATCTGGTCTGGACAGACCTGCCATCTTTGTCTGATTATCCTATGGGAAAGATCGATCGCCAGATCGCCAATGCACTGATCAATACGTCTCAATCAATAACACCTGACCTTTGACCACATGCTGATCGTAGATTCACACCAGGATTTAGCCTGGAACATGCTCACATTTGGTAGGGATTACACTCTTCCGGTTAAGGAAACACGTCGCCTGGAAGCGGGCGGCCAAACTCCTCTCCGCAATGGTGATAGTTTGCTTGGCTGGCCGGAATACCAGCGGGGGCAAGTCGCCGTCATTTTTGCCACGCTATTCGCCGCTCCTCTGCGCCGCAAACTCGGTAATTGGGATACTCTGACCTACTCAGATTCAAAAGAAGCGCATTCCTCTTATAGCGCCCAGCTCGACTCATACCACAGGCTGGTCGACGATCACCCAGATAAATTTCAGCTGGTACAAACCTTGCAAGATTTAGAAGCTGTATTGACCGCCTGGAGTGGAGATCAGCAAGAAGATCACCCCGTTGGTCTGGTGATATTAATGGAAGGCGCCGAGGGTGTCCGCCAACCAGACGAACTGGAACATTGGTGGCAGCGGGGTGTCCGCCTGATCGGTCCCGCATGGGCAGGCACTCGCTATTGCGGCGGCACTAATGAACCTGGTCCCCTGACTTCTGAGGGGTTTGCCCTTCTCGAGGCGATGAATGAGTTTGGTTTCATATTGGATTTGACTCACATGGACGAGCAAGCTGTCTTTCAGGCACTGGATGTTTACCCTGGGGCGCTGGCTGCCACCCACAGCAATCCTTTAACCTTACTTAAGGGTGCTGACATAAACCGCTTCCTTTCCGACCGGGTGATTGAGGGCTTGCTTGAAAGAGATGGTATCATCGGTATCCCCCCATTCAACAAGTTTTTACGCTGGAGTTGGCAGCCCAGCGATGGCCGGGAGGCAGTTTCGCTGGAAACGGTGGTTAATCATATCGACTATATTTGCCAGATGGCAGGCGATGCTAATCACGTCGGCATCGGCACTGATTTCGATGGTGGTTTCGGCTTAGGATCCGTGCCCCACGAAATAGATTCCGTCGCCGATCTGCAAAAACTAATCCCCCTCCTCCGCGAAAAGGGATATGCAGAAAACGATATTCGCGCTATTATGGGAGATAACTGGCTTTCTCTATTAAAGAGCACTTTGCCTGTATCCGCATGAACCAGAAGACAAATAAATCCGTCAATGGAAAATTTCGCATCCGTCTGGGGATGGTTACCATGGCGGTCGGCTTGCTGGTTTTCTTGATCGGCGCCATGCCGGATATGTTCGGTTTGGACCGCAGCCCGGTCATCGGCTTCGTCCAGATTGCGGTCTTTCTCTTCGGTTTGGCTATTATCTGCCTTGGGGCCTATATTTCCATGAACAGCTTATGGAATAAACACCAAAAGACGATTCTGGCCGATATTGGCCTGCGCCTGGTCGCGACCGGATTTTTGATCGCTGTGATCTCTGGCATGGCGGATGTGTTTGGATTTGGGACTCAATTATCTCCCCAAATCCCCTTTTATGGTCCCCGGCAGGCCGCGGGAGTTTTATTTGGCGAAATTATCATCGTTATCGGTTTCATTTTCCAGATCCCTTTCAAATTCGGCTCTGATATCGCCCGCGAAGAAAATCGAGATTCAGAGAACAGCCATATTGATATGGTATTCGAGTAACGTTCGATTACACACTCAATCTTGAATAAGGCGATCCATCAACCTTTACATATCCAACAAAATAATAGAACAAAGGAGATTCGTATGAGTACCAAAGTAACCTGGTTTGGTCATGCAGCACTTGGACTGGAAACGGGTGGCTTCAATCTGCTGGTTGACCCCTTTCTAACTGGCAACCCGGTGTGCTCCATCAGTCCCGAGGAGTGTGAAGCCGATTTCATCTTGTTGAGTCATGGGCACGGCGATCACCTTGGGGACACTGTTGCCATTGCCAAGCGAACGGATGCCACCGTGATCACCAATGCTGAACTCAGCGGCTGGATGGACAAGCAGGGCGTGAAATCACATGCCCAGCACCTGGGTGGCGGCTACAACCATCCTTTTGGATACCTCAAATTAACCTTGGCAATTCACGGTTCCGGCTTGCCGGATGGCTCCTATGGGGGCAACCCAGCCGGTTTCCTGCTGACCACCCAAGATGGCAAGAAGATTTACATGGCCTGTGACACTGGCCTGTTTGGCGATATGGCCCTGATCGGGGAGGAAGGCATCGATCTGGCCGTCCTGCCGATCGGGGATAATTACACCATGGGACCCGATGATGCATTGCGTGCAGTGAAAATGCTCGAACCGGCTGAAGTCATCCCCATTCACTACGATACTTTCGATGTGATCGCCCAAGACCCTAACCAATGGGCGCAAAGAGTAGAAAGCGAAACAAACGCCAAAGTCCACGTGCTTGAACCCGGTGAATCAGTGACTGTTTGAAATTAATCTTCCTCGCATTGGTTTGATATAATCGCGCCACTTGGAGGCAATGATGTTAAACAGTATATTCAAGCGCAAAGAGGAAGAAAACCGGGTGCGGGATGAAGGACGCCTGCCGCCCGGACAATCTTTAACCCAAAAATTCCCTGTTCTGCATTATGGACCCGTGCCAAGCTTCAACCCAGCCACCTGGGATTTTCGCATCTGGGGCGAGGTCCAGGCTGAAATGGAGTGGACTTGGGATGAATTCAACGAGCTCCCCCGCACGAAGATCGTCATGGATATCCACTGCGTCACCCGCTGGAGCAAGTTCGACACCGAATGGGAGGGCGTCTCAGTCCGGCGGTTAATTGAAGATGGGATCATCTCACTGAAACCCTCAGCAAAACATGTCCTGCAGCATGCTGAGTATGGTTTCACCGCCAACCTTCCCCTGGAGGTAGTATTGCAGGATAACTTCCTCCTGGCTACCCATTTCAATGGGGAACCGATCACCCCAGATCATGGCTATCCCCTACGAGGCGTGGTCGGCCATATTGTCGATCAACCCGACTTAAAGACGCCCTATTTCTGGAAAGGTGCCAAATGGCTGCGCGGGCTGCAGTTTCTGACAGAAGATCAACTGGGATTTTGGGAGCAAGCCGGCTATCATAATGAAGCTGATGTCTGGAAAGAGCAGCGCTTCAGATAGAAATCCAAATCAAGGAGCATCACTTGAAGGATTATCTCGACCGCGCCCTTAATTATGCCCAAACACTAGGTGTCCATTATGCTGATGTTCGTCTGGTCAAGAACATCACCGAGATCTTGGTAGTGAAAGATGGCTTGGTCGATTCGATTAACTTTGCGGAGTCGATCGGCATCGGCGTGCGCGCCCTGGTGGATGGCGCTTGGGGATTCGCATCCAGTAACGATCTCTCCCTG
>CP070785.1:77294-86067 GCA_020346705.1 Chloroflexota bacterium
ATCCCCGGTGGTATACCTGCCCTAAGGCCATCCCCTCCAGGACGATATAAGCCTTGACCTGGCCTTCAAAGCGCTGAACCACTTCCCGCATGCCGCGAAGATCTCCCAGACCCTCTTCACCTACGTTGGCGACCAACCATAAATCAGATACCAGGGGAACTTGGTCAACCTGTAAATCCCACAACAATCCAATTAATCCAGCCAGACCAATTGCGTTATCACCGATGCCCGGCCCTGATATCTTATCTGTTCCGAGGCGCAAATCTAAATCTGTGTCGGGTGGAAAAACCGTATCCAGGTGCGCAGAGATGACAACAGGCAGCTCAGATCCAGATCCCGGCAAACGCCCAAAGACATTGCCAATCGCATCTATCTGTATATCCTGCAGGTTCTCCTGTTCAAATCGCTGGTGGATGAATTTTGCCCGCTGAGATTCATTGAAAGTGGGCGCCGGAATCTGCTGGATTTCAGCAGCCAGTTCGAGCACCCGGTTTACCAATTGGGAATCCATATAAGATTACATCTCACGCACGGTTTGGCTGAGCGCCTCCAACCTAGCCTGGGCAAGACTGGGCAACGAATCAAGTGCAAAGAACGGCCCTTGACCCTCCATGACCAATGAGGCAGAGATATTGCCATGTATGGCGGCCTGCACCGGATCGAATGTACGCCGATAACCAGCCAAAAATCCACCGCAGAAGGCATGACCAACGCCGGTTGGATCAACCCTCTCCACATCATATGCAGGTACTTCATAATGCTTCCGGGTAGCTGAATCATAGACCAGCTGCCCGCCCTCCCCGCGTTTTATCACGATGATCTCACAGCCATAGGAGGCCAACGTCTCAGAAATCTCCAGCAGATCTGTGCTCCTTCCATGGAATAAACCACGCGCCTCCTCTTCTGAGGGCAAAAAAGCGTTAAGCCCGGTGATGATTGAGGCGACATCATCCCGGAATGAAGGAGTCATGTACCCAGCGGGTGGATCTAATGTGATGAAAGTAAAACCGGCCTGCCTTAATATGGCCGGCAGCAAGCTGTGGGAAAGGAAATCCAGAGGGCATATATGAGCGGCAGTTGCTTCCATGTATTCTGGGATGAGATCAGCCTGCCTGAGCGAGGTCGCTGACAGGCGAGTGCGGCTATCCGGTTGGGCAGCATCTGCCTGGTATCCAAGGAGCCCTTTCGGGAATGGCTGTCCTAGAGATGAGAAATACCCCATCGGATCATCTTCAACCCGCTGGGTCGGATCGCGATAAGCATAAAAGGAGCGCAAATCGACCGGATGATCAAGGATATTGATGCCGCGCACATCAAAGCCATGTGCTGAGAACTCTGCCAACCATTCCTGGGGATAATCTTCTCCAACCCGGGCAACCAGGCCGGGCGGCGGGGAAGGTTCCCATACAACTAAGCCAGCCGCGGCATACAGCAGGTTTCCGCCGGGGACATCCAGGCAAACCTGCCCATTGGGAAGGACAACAAAATCTCGCCTGAGCTGTCCGGCGAGAATGTTGCGCGGGTAAGGTCCTTCTGGTATCGAATTCACAAGGAAATTATACGTCAGGATAATAATTAATGGAAATGTAAGTTGAGTAGTAAACTCACACATTCCATCTAGATCACATGTATAATTCCCCCCATGAGCGTCCAAAGATTGAAGGCTCTGCTGATTTCGATGCGGCCCAAGCAGTGGCTGAAAAATGTGCTCATCTTCACCGCCCTGGTATTCGATGAGAAACTACTCGATCTGCAAGCCCTGCTGGTAACATCTCTGGGTTTTATCATTTTTTGTTTGATCTCCAGCTCAGTATATCTGCTCAACGATATCACCGATATAGAGGCGGATCGCCAACACCCGAAAAAACGCAAGCGACCAATCGCTGCTGGAGAGCTGCCAGTATCTCAAGCTCGTTGGGCAGTTTTCCTGTTGTTGCTGATATCAATACCCAGTGCTTACCTGCTCTCACTGAGCTTCTGCCTGATCCTGCTGGTTTACTTAGTGCTCAACCTCAGCTACTCGCGCTGGCTGAAACACATCCTGATCATCGATGTTTTCATCCTGGCCAGCTTTTATGTGATCCGCGTGTTCGCCGGTTTGACTTTGATCGAGGTGACTCGCTTTTCCCCTTGGTTGTACGTCGTCACCACCCTGCTAGCCCTGTATATCGGTCTGGGTAAAAGGCGGGCTGAGCTAACGCTGCTCTCGTCGGAGGCTAGCACACACCGCAAGGTATTGGATGGGTACTCGATCCCCCTTTTAGACCAATATATCACCATCGTATCAGCAACTACAATTGTAGCTTATAGTTTGTATACCTTCTCTGCCCCAAACTTGCCCGCAAATCATTCCATGATGCTGACAATCCCGTTTGCGATTTATGGAATCTTGCGTTACCTATATCTGGTGCAAACCAACCATGGCGGCGGTGCACCCGAGGACGAATTGTTTTCAGATCGCCCGCTCCAAATAACTATCGTACTGTGGGGATTTTTCGTTTTGTTCATTCTATACCTGAACTGAAGGACGATGCCCGCCATTACCGCAACTGCTCCAGGAAAAGCCATATTATTCGGCGAACACGCCGTGGTATATGGTCAACCAGCCATTGCGGTACCTGTGACGCAGGTAAAAGCCAGGGCAATCGTATCCCCCCAACCCGATCGGCCACGGGGTTGGGTTGGAGTACAGGCACCAGATATCGGTCTTGAGAAAACCTTATTAGATCTTCCAGAAGATGATCCCCTCTCACGAGTGATCGGCGGAGTCCTTGAGGTCACCGCGATCCCTCAACCTCCTGCCTGCACAATTCGCATCACCTCGACTATTCCCATCGCGGCGGGATTGGGATCTGGCGCGGCGATCTCCGTGGCGATCATCCGGGCATTTTCTGAATTCTTGGGCCGACCATTACATGATGAACAGGTATCCAACCTGACTTTCGAAGTGGAAAAACTGCACCATGGGACCCCTTCAGGGATCGACAACACCGTGATCACCTACGAGACGCCGATCTATTTTGCGAAAACCAGCACTGACGCAGGAAATCAATTTGTGATCCTGAAGGTCGCCAGACCTTTTACGCTGGTGATCGGTGATTCTGGAGTCTCCAGCCCTACTGCGTTGACGGTGGGAGATGTACGCCAGGCCTGGTTGGAGAATAGCGAGTTTTTTGAGGAGCTATTCGTAAGAACAGGCGATCTCGTCAAACATGCCCGGCAGGCACTTGAAAAGGGCGATATCCAAGTCCTGGGGCAATTGATGGACGAAAACCAAGCCTTGCTGGAGAAAATGGGAGTTTCATCTGCCGAGCTGGATCGATTGATTCAGGCGGCCCGCCAGGCTGGCGCCTATGGAGCGAAGCTCTCCGGGGGCGGGCGCGGAGGAAATATGATCGCCCTGGTCCCAGATAGTGCTGCCGGTGAGGTTGCAGAAGCATTATTCACTGCTGGAGCAACGAGTACTCTTGTGACGATCATCAGAAGCTAATTCCGGACCGGTTCAGGTGATATATGGCAGAAATAGACGATAAATTCCACTCCCTGGTCTTGCTTAAATTGGGCGGATCGTTGATTACAGATAAAACCAACCCCCGGACTTTGCGTGGAGAAACTTTAAACCGGCTAGCAAGTGAGATAGCCAGTGCCAGACAACAGGATCCATCCCTGCAGCTGATCGTCGGGCATGGGGCAGGTTCTTTCGCGCATGTATCTGCAAAAAAGCACGACACCCGGCGAGGAGTTTACTCACCCGACCAGTGGCTCGGATTTGCAGAAGTGTGGTGGGATGCGGCCACCCTCAACCGATTGGTGATGAAAGCCATTCACGATGCAGGAATACCCACCATCTCTTTACCACCCTCAGCCAGCGTCACTGCCCGGGAAGGAAAGGTAGCCAGTTGGGATTTAAACCCGCTCAAGGCAGCCCTGGAAGCGGGATTGGTTCCAGTCATCTATGGAGATGTTATATTTGACCTGCAGCTCGGTGGTACGATCCTTTCCACTGAGGATTTATTCACCCACCTGGTAAGCCAATTAAGGCCTGGAAGAATGTTGCTGGCCAGTATCGAACCAGGTGTCTGGCAGGATTTCCCCAACCAGACTGAGATCATTCCCAAGATCACGCCTGATAACTACCAAGACATTCTGCATACGCTGAGCGGCTCAGCTGGGACGGATGTCACTGGTGGCATGGAGGACAAGGTTCACCAGGGTGTATCTCTGGTCAAAGAATTCCCCGGCATAGAAATCCTGATTTTTTCCGGAAATGAACCTGGGACACTTAGGGAAGTTTTGCTGGGATCAAGCAGCGGGACCGTGATTCGCAGGCATTAATCTCTCCACGCAAATCGAAAAAGACCAGGGGGATGAAGTAAAAAGGCCGCTTAAGTTATAATTCATGCAAATATTCCCCAATCAGGTCCCGCAATTCAGTGCATAATCCAACTATGTATACCAAACGTGAACAGCTAGAAGCTAACGAAGAGCAGAATTTAGCTCCCTATGGGTTAAAAAGCGCGGCTACCAGGGGTCGCTTTTTTCCTGAGGATGAACCAGAATACAGAACCGCATTCCAACGTGACCGGGATCGCATCTTACACACAACCGCATTTCGCCGCCTGGAGTACAAAACCCAGGTTTTCATCATCCACGAAGGCGATTACTACCGGACACGCCTGACACATACGCTGGAAGTAGCCCAAATTGCGCGCACAATAGCCCGGGCCTTAGGGGCAAACGAGGATTTAGAGGAAGCAATCTGCCTGGCTCACGACCTGGGTCATTCGCCGTTTGGTCATTCTGGTGAAGCCGCCCTGAGTCGATTGATGAGAGATTACGGTGGATTCGATCACAACAAGCAATCACTCAGAATAGTGACCGAGATCGAGAAGAGATATCCGGATTTCCCCGGTTTAAACCTGACCTGGGAAGTGCGTGAAGGGATCGTGAAGCACGAATCAGAATACGATATTTCCGATGCATCAGATTATAACCCCGATTTACGTGGCCATTTAGAGGCGCAGATCGCAAATGCAGCAGATGAGCTGGCTTATACAGCGCACGACCTTGACGATGGATTGCGGTCCGGGATGGTCAACCCCCAGATGCTGGAGGGGATCACCCTGTGGGAGATCATGGTGGAAAGCGTAGGTTGGCGAGGCGGCCAACTGGATGACCTGGCTCGTCACCGGCTAATTCGGCGTCTGATCGGTCTGGAGGTCTCCGACCTGGTAGCGACCACAGACCAGTGCCTGAGAGAAAACAGCGTTCGCTCGGTTGAAGAACTGCAGCAGCTGCCGTTCAATGTGATCGGTTTCAGCGAGGATATGTACCGCCGCAACCGGCAAATGAAGGATTTTCTCTACGCAAACATGTACCGGCACCATCGAGTCGTGCGCATGGCGGTCAAAGCGGAGCGCATAATCTCGGATCTATTCAACGGCTATCAATCCGAACCGGAAATGCTGCCCCAACATGTACAGGATCTGGTCGATGCACACGGTTTAGAACGCACTATCTGCGATTACATTGCAGGAATGACCGATCGTTTTGCCTTACAAGAGTACAACAAGCTTTTTGATCCAACCTCATTACCGTAATTTCCTTATCAAACTCTTAAATAGAAGGTAAATGAATGATTTTCGTTTCGGGGTATAATACGCCCCTTGGAGTAGACTTATGGGTGATGAACAATACTTAACATATGAAGGTGCGCAGAGCCTGCGTGAAGAATTAGAACGCTTAAAAGGTACAGAGCGAGAAGAACTCGCCAAACGACTGAGATCAGCCATCCAAATGGGCGATTTATCCGAAAACGCTGACTACCATGCGGCCAAGGAGTACCAGGCATTCCTGGAGGGGAAGATCCAGGAGTTGGAATTCGTGCTAAAAAACGCGGTGATCATCGAAGAGATGGAGGTCAATCGCGAGGTCGTCACCATAGGAACTCAGGTGACCATTCAAGAAGCTGACTACCCTCCAGAGACTTATCATGTAGTGGGAGCAAAGGAAGCAGATCCCAAGAATGGTAGGATTTCGAACGAGTCCCCGATTGGCACAGCCCTCTTGGGCGGTAAAGAAGGCGATGAGGTGATCGCCGAGACGCCAGCAGGTCAATTGCGATTGAAAATCTTGAAAATCGAATAAGCAGTATAGAGTAAAAATACAAAAAGCAGTGAACCGGCGGTTCACTGCTTTTCGGTTAAATCAACTTCGTGGGAAAAAATTCCTGGCTAAACTTTGGGCCAGGCGACCAGTTCGAGGGTGATGCGGTCGAAGAAGCTTTCAGGGGGCAAAGCTCCGGTTCCATATGACATATCCACCACGCGAGCCTCCAGGCGGAGGGTGGCCGTCTCGAGGATCATCTCCCTGCTGGGCTCTGCCTGGACTGGTTCACCCTTGGCAGCCAATCGCTGTCGGGTGGCATCGTCGGCAAAGGCATTCTCGCTCATCAATACAGTTGTAACCGTTTGGATATCATTCTTATCGAAGAGCCAGACTTCGAATGCCGAGACCTTCTTCGGTTCACCAACGCCAATCGTCTCGGAAATGCCGACTCCGCATTCGCCCAGGAATTCACCTGCCGGGGAGTCAATACTGAACGAATCGTCAAACAGATCGTTTCCAATCTGATACGTGGTCATAAATTGAGCGAGGGGAGGTTCTGCTTCGGTGGTCGTGTATTCTGGATATTCAGCCTCAGGCGGGGCTTCTTTGCGTGAGGAAGGCAGGCTTAATCCTAACGACCGGTTACGAAGCAAGAAGACAGCCACCAGCGCTCCCGCGAGGAGCAAGGTGATTAAACACAACCAGGGGAGCCACCTGCGGGCGAAACTGGGTTCCTCCTCCGGAGGCGGTGTGGCTTCTTCTGTGGGTTCTGTTTCAGTGAACAACAGGAAAGCCTGGATGGAATCCGAGTTTTGAGTTTGCGGGTCGGCAGCGATATTGGCCAGGATTTCTGGAGCGTTCTCCCCAATTTCAGCAATACGCTGCTGGGCAACTGACGCATCCTGGTTCAGTGTATATGAATCGATCGCCATGCGCAGGTAGGTTTCCTGGGAATCGGGGCGCAGGTCACTGGGAGCTGCGTCCGTCCACTCTACAGGCCACAACCACCACCCCAATACGACCAAACCGATGATAAGTCCGACGACGAAGCTGATGATCCCGATCCAGAGTGGTCTGTTAAGTTGCTCGCGGATGTCATCCATAATCTTCTCTCCGATGAATTCTAAAATTTCAAGATAAATTAAATTTTAGCACAAAAGTGCGAAATTTATCACATTTTTTGGTGCAAGACTCATGCCGGAAAGGTCACTTTGCCTGAATTTCCTCGACAGAAACCTCGTCCAGGGAGAATTGTTCTTCACAATGAGTACACTTGGCGTGATTTTTATTGTGGGCAACCAGCAGATTTCCGCAGTTAGGACAGGGCTGCTTCAATGGCTTTTTCCAGGAGGTAAATTCACATTCAGGGTAATTCGAGCACCCGTAAAAAGTACGCCCTTTTCTAGTTTTTCGCTCAACTACCTCGCCTCCATCCAAGGGGCAGGTAACACCGATCTTCTCTAAAAATGGTTCTGTATGGCGACATTCGGGGAAATTACTGCAGCTGATGAATTTTCCATAGCGTCCCCAGCGGATCACCAGGTCGTGACCACATCTGGGGCAGGCCCGGCCGATCGGTTCGAGCTCCACTTTCATCTCCGGGATTTTCTCTTCCGCGACTTTGACATCCTCTTCAAAGGGTGCGTAGAATGCTTTGACCACGTTCACCCAATCTTCATCCCCGGAGGCAACCCGGTCGAGATCGGCTTCCATGCGGGCAGTAAAACCGACTTCGATCACGTCAGGGAAGTGTTCGACCAGCAAGTCATTGACCAAAATCCCTGTCTCGGTGGGGAAAAGGCGCCTGTTCTCGCGATAGACATAACCCCTCTGCTGGATAGTTCCCAAAATGGGGGCATAAGTTGAAGGACGGCCGATACCGTTTTCCTCCAGCGTACGCACCAGCGATGCTTCAGAGTAGCGTGGTGGAGGTTGGGTGAAGTGCTGTTCGGGGATCAGCTGCAAGAGTTTTTGGGGCTGACCTTCTTCCACGGTGGATGGAATGTTAACTTCCTTTTCCACCTCGTTACGCCTGTCCTCGGTTTTAGACGGTTCGTATACGATTAGATAACCCTGGAAGCGGATGGAGGATCCTGAGGCGCGCAGGAGGTACTCATGCTGATTAGATTTTCCAGTCACATCCACAGTAATTGTGTCGTAAATGGCGGATGCCATTTGGGAGGCGACAAATCTCTGCCAGATCAAACGGTACAACCGGTATTGGTCGCGAGTAAGGTGACCCTTTATGCCCTCAGGCTGGCGATTAACCGAAGTTGGCCGGATCGCTTCATGTGCTTCTTGTGCTCCGCGGGTTTTCTTGCTATAGATGGGGGTTTTTGCAGGGAGGAATTTCTCTCCATACCGTTGAGCGATGAATTGGGAGGCTTCTTTTTGAGCTAACGGGGATACATGGGTCGAATCGCTGCGCATGTAGGTGATCAGACCGACCAAGCCACCATTGCCAACGTCAATCCCTTCGTACAATTGCTGAGCTAGGGCCATCGTGCGACGAGCGCTGAAACCCAAACGACGAGAGGCCTCCTGCTGGAGGGTGCTGGTGATGAACGGCGGCCGCGGCTTTCGCTTGCGCTCACCACGTTTGACCCTTGTGATCTGGTATTGGGTGCCCTGCATGTCATTCAGCAGCGGCTGGACATCCTCTTCT
>CP070785.1:86167-94855 GCA_020346705.1 Chloroflexota bacterium
ATAGCTCTCTTCTCGATTCCAACGATTCTTAGCGCAACATCGCCCAATGACCAATATCAGTGCCGGGGATGGTTCCTTGCTCAACCACCTGAAATCCGTTCTGTTGGTAAAAAGCCAGGTTCTCCTGATTCTGTGTTTCAAGAAAACAGGACTCCCGCTCTGAATCTAATCTGTCAAGTAAAAATTTCAATAACCTGCCGCCATGACCTTTGCCCTGGTAATCGGGATCGACGCAGATGAACTGCAGATACCAGTGGCGAGATTGGGCACAACGTTCGTGGATTGTAGCCGCATAATCCATATAACCAAAGGACCTTGCGATTTCCGCACTGCTCATCTTTGGTTCAAGCATGGCAAGAAGAACCTCCAGTCAACATTTCTACATCCAATTGGTATTCTCAATTATCAATATATCTGACAATTCAGATTGCTTTGAAACGTGAATCCCAGCGATTTTCCACCGGGATTCACGTTTTGTGGATGCAGAATGGTTTATACACAACCTGACCACGGGAAGCTGAACAGCGGGTTGCCGACAGCCATGAAGACGATCATTCCAGTCAGTACACCGGAAAGGGCTGCGCTGGCTTTCGTGCGCACACCCTTCAAGGCAGCGACCGAAAAGAGAGTCACACCCAGGGGTACCATGTTGCAGGTCGGTGAGAAGCCGCCCAGCGCGCTATGCCAGAGAGTGTTGATTGGGGCTTCACAGACGCAGTGAGGTAAGAGCCCCAGGATGACCATCGGGATCAGGAACCATCCGACCGATTGACCGCGGTAAAGTCGATATGAGGTTGCCGTTCCTAGGCCGATTAACGACAGGTTGATTACAGTGCAGGCAGTCCCGCAGGAGGCCAGGCCAAGACCGCAGACCTGGCTGCCCAACACATATGCCAATGGAATGGAAACCAACAATGCACTGCGTAGCCAACCACCTGGGGCCTCACCTGCAGGACTGCGAAAAGCACGGGTCCATTCCAAGGTGATCAGTGCTACTCCAGCAAAGGCGATGCCGATGATCCAGACCAACCATTGATAAACAAAGGTCATATTCAACAGGTAGCTGACCGTCGTCACGGCGACAGCAATTCCAACCAGGATGAAGCCGATGATTAGTGTGCGGACTTCAAGCGGTTTTAGTTCGGTTTGTGCAACTGTGGTAGTCATTTTCTACTGCTCACTTTTGATCAAAATTTGTTATGACCGGGTAATTCTCAATCCTCATCATCTTGGGGACCACAATGTGATTCCATCATTTGGGACATAACCTTCAGCCATTCATCAGGGGTGCCGCTCTCGCTGGTGAACTGAGACATCATCTCTGCGCAGTCACAATCTTCTGAGTGCTCAGACATCATTTTCTCCATCATTGCCATACAGGATCGCATGTCGAAATCTGCCCATTCACCCGACTTTGGTTTACTGTCAGAAGAAGTCGCTGTGGTTTCCCTTTTGACTGTTGTTCTCCTTGAACGGGAAATCACACTATAAAGGATCGCCCCACCAACCAATACGAGCAAGAGCGATAAGGCGATGTACAGGGAGGTGAAACCTCCGATGCCGATCGCCAAAAGTACTAGTCCGAAGAGATAGTCAAATGTGGAAGGATTCAAGATGCCTGGTGAGACCTGGCGGACAATGTTGCCAACCAGGGAGAACAATCCCGCGCCTAGAAAGAACCAGTTCCAAGCGCTGGAAAAGCCTATTTGCGGCAGATAGCCCAGGCTGTCGGCGGCGAAGACGATGCCTGCCCAAAGCAGGACCCCACCGAAATAGATTGCGTTGATAATCCCCCATTGTTCAATATCTTTGAAAAACTTTTCTGCTGTAGTCATTGTTTCATCTCCAATTCTTTAATTAGTTAATTTGAAAAATAAGTGGGAGGAATTTTTTGCCTCCAAATTTACCTTTATCGTTGCGTATAAAGCCTCCTTTCTATCTAAATGCTGTCCAATATTGCGTATCTCTAGCTCACTATTTGTTTTCCGGATCCTGCTGTATTTCACTGACCGAGATCAACCTTAAGTTCAGGTTGCTGATCCTCTGCAGGATACTGTGCAATGCGGTCTGGTCGGGAAGAGGACCGGAAAGCGTGGTGCTGCCATCATCCTCCCGGGTGAGATCGAGCCCAAAGAACCTTTCCGACCACTTATCTTGAAGATGTCCCTGGATGCGAATCTCGTAAATTTCAGGTTCTCGAATGGGGGCGTTTGCGTCATGCATGCGAAGTCCCTTGGACTGCTTTGGATTTTGAATTATCGGCAAAGTTGATCAAGTAGAAATTTTCCCAATCAGACTTAGGTGGCAAGTTAGTAATGCCTTTTCGTCGCTTTTTTGCCTGATTGATCAAACGATTTTGTTCAGCCATGCGGAGAGCATCCGCAACCAGCGCGTGCATCAATAATTCGTTCAACATGGTGTTTTCTCCTATCTGATCGGTAAATTAAATCTGACCAAAATATATGAATTAACGATGTGAGCTGTCATCACCACATGTGGTGATTTATGTTGTGAATGGTGCCTTTTGAGGAAGGTTTTTAATCCAATAATGAAAAGCCCCGGGGGAAATTCGGGGCTTGTGAGGAGAGGGGGAAAGAATTGTTCGGTTCTGTCTAATTACAAGGTAATACTGTAGACGTAGCCCAGAACGACGGCGCCGACTAGAGAGAAGCCAATGTAAAATGTAAAGACCCTGCGGTTTACGATTCCCCAGACTGCGGACATGGCGGGCAGGGTAGTTGTTGGACCGGCGATGAGGAAGGCTAACGCAGCCCCTGGGTTCATTCCTTGACTGATCAGCCCTCCCACCAGCGGCATAGCTGTTAGGTTGCTTGTGTAGACCGGGATACCTAGGAGGGCAGCTGTAACAATCACCAAGGGATTTTCTCCTCCTAAGGAGGCGGTAATCCAAGTTTCGGGTACGTAAAGATAAATCAACGCGCCCAAGAACCAGGCCAGGAGCATAAACTTGATTACCATCGTGGTGGCAGCCCAGGTTTCCACTGCCAAACTCCTCCAAAAACGCGAGCGAATCTGCTCTGGATTTTGCTCATTGGTAACCTGGTTGACCTCACACGTATTGCTATTCTCACTGCTGCAATCGCTACAACCACAACTGGATTCCTCTGCCACTATGGGTAGATCCTGGGAAATGGCGATTGCTCCGCCAGAAAAGAGGACATTAGATTCTGGTTTAGGGGCAATTGCTGAACCGATGCTGGTCACTGCATATTGCCAGGTAGACTTGAGGACCTCGGTAAAGGTTCTCACTTGTGTGGAACGCTGCCCGCGCAGGATATTCGATCCCAACCAGCCCCGCTGAACCAAGAAATGGATCAAAAATCCGCCGCTGAGACTCAACACTAATGTACCAGCCAGCCTCCAGGTCGCTAATTCCCAACCCAGGGTGCTGACCGACAAGAAGAAAATTTCCGGGTCCATAGAGGGGGAAGCCAACCAGAATGACATTACCGGGGCGAGGGGGACGCCGCCAATGAGCAGGGCAGCGACGACCGGAATCACCGAACAGGAACATAAGGGGCTGAAGGCGCCAACAAGGGTCGCCAGAATGATCGCGATAAACGGGCGAGTGGTAAAGGCGCGATTGATATATTTTGATGCGCCAGACATCTTCACCGCCACAGCAATAGGGATGGTGATCAGCAAATAAGGCCAGGTATGCAGAAAACTTTCCAAAATGTATTCGGCAATCGCAATTATGTGGGTGCTCATATCAACCTCCTTGTATCGTAAAATTACGATGAATTATTGCAAAAAAAAGTCGCTAGTGCTTAGAAGATCTCATCAACCCTTTGACGAAACCAGGCGATATTTTTCTCATGCAAACAGTAGCTCGTAGCCGTCCCTTCTACGGTGCCCTCGATCCAACCAGCCTGACGTAATACTTTAAGATGTTGCGAAACGGTGGCCTGGGCAATGGGCAAATAGTCTACGATATCCCCGGTGATGCAGCTAGGATGGGTGACCAGGAACTTCATAATCTCAAAGCGGATGGGGTTGCCGAGGGCTTTGAACATGGTCACCAGCTTTTCTTGATCCGCTCCGGAAATGTCGAGCGTGCAGCATGCCTCAGGAATAGTTTGGATTATTTCTTCGCTCATATCGCCCTTTCATCGTATTTTTACGATGATTATACAGGAAAAATAATATTATGTCAAGTTTTTCTTCCAGAAAGTTTTAGGTTTTAATGTCTGACTTATTGGATGACGGATGACAGCGAGAAATGGGGCTAGAACAAATCAAGTTCTTCTGCCTTATGCACAGCCGCCCGGCGGTTGGTTACATTCAGCTTGCTGTAGATGTTCTTTGTATGGGTACGCAATGTGTTCAAAGAAACTGACAATTCCTGGGCAATTTCAGGCCCGGTCAGTTCTGTGCGGAGCAATTTGAGCACCTCCAACTCGCGCTCAGTAAGGGGTTCGACAAGAAATTGTGAAGTGGGTTTCGGTCTCACCTGGTGTGGCTTGAAGGCTGCTAATATGCTGCTCGTATATTCTTTTGAGATGCCCTGGGAATAAGCCACCCGAAGCAGATCTCTCATAGACTCGCCCTCGTCTACAAATGTACGTATATATCCTTCGGGTTCAGCAAGAGAAAGTGCTTCACTCAACGCAGACATCGCTTGACTACTGGAATCCAGGGCATCAAAGAGTAAGGCTTCAAGCGCTAACAGCTCGATCATCGCCCCCCTGTATCCGGTTGAGAAAATCACCTCTTTCAATCGGTTTAATAAAACATTGGCTTCAGAGAGATGGTTTCCCTGCGGATCCTCGCGGCCTAAATATATCAGCAGTCTTGTCAAAATCAGATGACCAAATGGGTAGACATTTAATATTTCATCATTTGCTCTCA
The DNA here is from genome assembly GCA_020346705.1 of Chloroflexota bacterium. GTDB lineage: Bacteria > Chloroflexota > Anaerolineae > Anaerolineales > UBA4823 > PFL25. The sequence goes on from CP070785.1 coordinate 91,040, forward strand.
ACCCATGCTCCTGGATCACCAGTGAAGCCTCTGGCAACTTGCCAGCGGCGATAAGCAACCTGACCTGGCTGTCAAGTGCCATGGTGGTGGTCTTATGTTCAAGGTCTGGGAGGTCAATGTTCATTTTTTCGACCTGCTCATTGGCAGTCAAGGCGGCATCCAGATCACCTTGGGCCAGAGATATGCGAACCATGATCCCATATCCAATCGCCACCGCGTCCACCATTTTTGCCTGAACACCTATCTGAATCCCCTCTTCCACCTGTATCATGGATTGATCTAGGTCATTCCATTCGTAAAGGATGGCGGCCAGATACACACTAGCTCCACTTGCATACGGGATCTTGATTTGTGTGTCTTGATATGTATAGGAAATGGCCTCACGAAAAGTATCAGCCGCCGGGAAAAGTTTGCCTTGATTGAAATAAGTTATCCCCCATTCCATGGTGATCGCCTGGGCTAATATGCGGTTGCCTGCAGCAAGACTATCCTTGCGAGCTTCACGAAATAACCTGACCGCGCCCTCATAATCCCCACTAACTCTCATTGCAATACCCAATGCATCCGCGGCGACGGGTCGGTTAAAGTATCCTTCTGGCAAATAATCGAGTGCCAGGTTTGCGTACTCTATTGCCGGAGGTATTTGGCCCTTGGACAGGGAAAAAAGGGAACGGAGAGCACAGATTTGTCCTTGAATTACCTCCCCACCATCCATAGGCTCAGGGGTGGTTTCAAGTTCAAGCGCCTGTTCAGCGCACTGTAAATAATTTTCACCTTCGTCAAATTGTGCCCATCTCTGGCACATCCAGGCGCGAATGATGCATAACCAGGGCCAGGAATTGACCTGCTCCTGCGGGATGGCATCCAACCAGCTGTTCAACTGGTCGAATTCACTGCGCATCATCATTTCTGGGCCAACGCTCTCAACCAGTCCTGCTGCCCTGGTGAATTCCTTTCCCTCCAGTGCATGATCGATCGCCTCGATCAGGAAGCCATTCCCTTCAAACCAGATTGAAGCCTGGCGATGCAATTGGGGAACATGATCGGGTTCCTTCTCCATAAGTCGTTGATACAAGAACTCGGCGAAGAGGTGATGATAGCGGTACCACTGGCGTTCATCGTCCAACGGCACCAGGAATAAATTGGCCTCATCGATGTAATCAATTATTCTTTTGCTATCAGATATCCCCAGGACTGCGTTGCATATAGGAGTACAAAAACGCTCCAATATGGAGGTGCGGTACAAGAATGATCGCACCTCATCCGACTGGCGAGCAACAACCTCATCTATCAAGTAATCGATGATGTAGTGATGGCTTCCTGAAAATGTGGCCACGAATTCACTTTTGTCTTCACGGCCCTGCATCGACAATGCAGCCAGCTGCAGGCCTGTGATCCAGCCCTCAGTGCGAGCCAACAACGCAGAAATATCTTCCACAGATAAATCCAATCCGGATAAATCATTAAGAAAGGTTTTGCATTCAGATTCGATGAAACGCAAATCATTGGGTCGAACTTCAGTCACTTGATGACGAGCACGCAGGCGAGAGATGGTGATGGGAGGATCGACCCTGCCGCTGATCACGATGTGCGCATTGGGTGGTAAATGCTCGAGCAGGAAGCTGATCGCATCATGAATCTCGCTGTTCGTGATGAGATGATAATCATCCAATACCAGCCAAAATTCACTCTCTATCATAACGGAATTATTTATCAGGGTTGTGATCAGCGGCTCAACGGGAGGTTCGCCTGTTGCTTCTAATAAGGGAAGGATGCCGTCCCCAATGGACACGTCGATTTTCTGCAAGGCAGCGATCAGGTAGGTGAAAAAGCGTTTTAAGTTGTTGTCACCCTCATCAAGAGATAGCCAGGCGAACAATTTATCGCTGCTCTGGATCCATTCCACTAAAAGTGTTGTTTTGCCAAACCCGGCTGGAGCTGAGACCAGAATTAATTTGCCATCTTGCCCAGCTTCAAGCTGCTCAATCAGGCGTGGGCGTGGGACCAGGTTTTTTCGGGGAGTGGGGATATAAAGTTTGGTGGCGAGGAGAGTTGTGGACACCAAGGTCTTCCTTTGGTGATCGATGTCTTTATTCAATAAATAGGGTGATCTTTATAATATCATGCCTTCTCGGTAGAAAATTACATGAGCAACCTGATGTGTCCCATGATCACCATTTTGAAGATAATATTATTGGGATGAAGTAATCCCCAACGAATTTTCATTTGAGCTGCCGGACATACTCCGGCAGCAGGCTGAGGCGCTCCAATTCTACAATTTTGAAACCCCCAACCTCATCTTCATCAGCATGCTCATGGAACCAGGTATGCTCATTGGGGATGTAAACGGCCTGCCCGCCAACCCTGAGCACGGGCAGGATATCAGAGCGCAGGGAATTGCCTACCATCAAAAACTCAGCAGGTTTTATATTATATTTTTTCAAAATATTGCGGTAAGCAGCGTCTGATTTTTCTCCAACGACTTCCAGATGGCGAAAGCAATTTGATATCTTCGAAATTCCAATCTTGCGTTCTTGTTCGAAGAGATCCCCTTTTGTGATCAGCATGAGATCATATTTCCCTGATAAATCCTTGAGGGTATCGGCAGCGTCAGGCACGAGTTCAACAGGCGCCTTGAGCATATTTTTAGCGACGGTGATGATTTCACGGATCTCATCACCGGTGACCTGACCTTGGGAGATGTCTACCGCGACTTCTATCATAGACAAAGCAAAGCTTTTGATCCCATAACCGTAGTACTCAATATTCTCTACCTCGGTTTTATCCAGACTGGTCCGAATCGCATCCACTTCCCCATAATTCACCAATATTTTGGGCAGTGTTTTCTTAGCCTGGTAGTAGAGATGTTCATTGTGCCACAGGGTATCGTCGGCATCGAAAGCAATTATATCGATCATAGGGCTCTCTTTGGTTAGGATGGAAAATTTGTTCAGGGAGGTATTATACAACTGCTTGAGATTATATCGGGGCGTCTTGAGGATATCCAGTTACAACGCTGGAGCATCTTAGCGAAGGAATCTAGCAAGGGGAAAAACACACATATAGTTCGAGGTGCACAACGGATTATCCCTTGTATAATCAAGAAAATCGAAAGATAAATCTCATGATATTGCAGTTATCCTAGCTGACAAGGAATTCATCTATGCGTGAAATTTTCTATCCAACCAGTATTGCCGTGATTGGTGTATCTGCAAAACCTACCAATTTAGGACGCAATATTGTCGCAAATTTGATCGAATACGGGTTTACTGGCATTGTTTACGCGGTCGGCCCCAGCGGAGGGATGATCGAAACCAGGCGCATCTTCCGCTCAGTAGGTGACATCCCTGATCATGTTGACCTGGCGGTGATCTTTACTCCGGCACACACTGTCCCGGGGATTCTGGAGGAATGCGGCAAAAAGGGCATCCGCTGGGCGATCATCGAAACCGCGGGTTTTCGAGAATATACCGAAGAGGGTCAGCAGCTGGAACACGAGATATCCCGTGTAGCGGAAAAATACGGGATCCAATTCGTGGGACCAAACTGCATCGGCGCCATCAACATGGAGAACGGGATGTGCCTGCCTTTCCCAAGGTTGACGAAGTTCGTCAAATTGGGTGATGTTTCCATGATCACCCAAAGCGGAGGGGTAGGCATGAGCGCCCTGAATTTGATGGCAAACGAGGGCCTCGGCTTGAATAAGTTTATCTCGGTGGGCAATATGCTCAATATCGATGCGGAGGATATGCTGGAGTACCTGATCACAGACGAGGGCACCGGGTTGATCTTCATGTACCTGGAGAGCATCCGGGA
>CP070785.1:94955-103572 GCA_020346705.1 Chloroflexota bacterium
AACCATTGATTGATCCATCATCCGCTCCTTAATTGTTCCACTTGCCGGCCATAGACATCTTCGCCGGCAGCGGGAGTTCCTCACCCTTGAGCAAGGTGTTCCAATACAGCCAGCGGAACATCATTTTGCCCCAGTGGTTCATCTCCGATTCCTGCAGCAGGGAGAATGGTCCAATTCCCGGCAGGGGGTATTTCCCGGGCAGCGGTTCGACATCGTAATTGAAATCGATCAGCAGTCCCTTGCCGAATCCGGATTCAATGAAGCAGTTGGCATGTCCATCAAAAGTGGGCAGCATTTCCAGGCCATCGATGTAGCGCACGAAGTTCTCGGCAAAACTATCTACGGCGAAGTGCGCCACTGAACCAGCTTTTGAGGTCGGCAGGTTGGCCGCATCTCCCAGGACAAACATGTTGTCGTATTTGGGAGAAAGGAATGTGTGCTGGTCAACCGGGATGAAGTTCAAGTCATCCCCGAGCCCAGACTCGCCAATCACCTCCGCGCCCATGTTGAGCGGCACGGTGACCAGCAGATCGTATTCGACTTCAATCTCGTCGTAGGAGACGATTTTCTTATGTTCCGGGTCAACCCGCTCGATATAGAAATCCGGGATGACTTTCACCCCTTTCTGTTCCAGAATATCACCCAGGTGCTTGGAGGCGATTGGTTTGGTAAATGCGCCTGGAAGCGGGGTGGCATAGGTTATCTCTACCCGGTCACGTATGCCCTGTTCGTAGAAGAACCAATCCGCCAGCATCAAGAATTCCAGCGGGGCTACAGGGCACTTGATCGGATTTTCAACCACGTTGAGCACCATGCGGCCGCCCTGCCAGGTGCGCAGGTACCTGGCCAGCGCCATGGCACCCTCAATGGTGTAGAAATCGAACACGTCCTTGTGCCATCCATTTTCTTTAATCCCCGGAGTTTCATCGGGAACCGTGTGAGCGCCTGTGGCAATGACCAAAAAGTCATAGTTGAGCAGGCGGCCGTCTTTCGCCAGCTTCACCTGGTTTTTCTCCGCCTCGATCGCCTCGATCGGCGACATGATCAGCTCGACGCCCTGCGGGATGAAATCACGCTTCGGCTTGACGACATCATTCTTGCTGTACATCCCGAAGGGAATGAACAGAAATCCGGGTTGGTAGTAGTGTGTCTCGTGCTGGTCAACAATGGTGATGCGCCACTCGTCATTATCCAGCAGGCGCCGCATTTTGTTCGCCACCATCGTTCCTGCAGTTCCAGCACCAAGGATCAACAAATTTTTCATTAATATTCTCCTGAATATTTTTTTATTCTTTGCTCTCTGCGACCGATTCTGCCAGCACAGCCTGGCTTTGGAGGTTGCTGGCCAATACTTCCCGCAGCAAATCCAGCGCCTGGATAATGCGTTGGTCGGCCAGCGTGTTAACCACCGATTGGCCTTCCCGCTTGGCGGTGACTAAACCGCGTTCGCGCAGCAGGTTTAAATGTCGCGAGGCTGCCGACTGTCCAATCCCTAACGCTTCAGCGATATCGCTCACGTTACTCGGTTTCTCGTTGAGTGCGTAAAGGATCAGGATGCGCCTCGGGTCCGCCAGCGCTGAGCAGATGCCAGCATGGAGAGCCGTTATTTCTTCAGTTAGACCTGGGGAAATCATATTTCATCCTTTGTATGTATGCACATACCTGCATAGGTTCAATTGTGCAAATCATAACAAACAATATTTTTGTTCAATAGTGATATTTGTCACGAGATGTGCCCGCGAAATGTCATATCAGTTTCCCTTGGTCACGCTTCAGCACGTGGCATACTCTTTGGCCACAGACCGAAAGGTGTTCTCTCCCCGCCACCAGCTCTCTACCAAAACGACTCACAATCAACAATTACCCGTGATTTATTTACGAAATGGTTGATGACAAACACTCAGTTATCTGCTAAAGTAATTAAACAACCTTTTGATTTCGCAATCCGCCAATATATTCACAGTCTTAAACATAATAAACTCCTCACGAGTGAAAGGAGAATATCAAATGCCTGCTATTTTGGAGGTCGAAAACCTGACCAAAAAGTACGGTGATTTCGAAGCTGTCAAAGGAATCAGCTTTTCGGTCGAAGAAGGGGAGGTTTTTGGCTTGCTGGGCCCAAACGGGGCTGGCAAGACCCAAACCATTTCGATGTTGACCGGTGTCATTCCACCCACTTCGGGTTCCGCCCGCATAGCCGGGCACGATATCAAGTCCGATATGAACGAGGTGAAAAAGATCAATGGCTTGGTTCCTCAGGATCTAGCCCTTTATCCCACCCTCAGTGCCCGGGCTAACCTGAATTTCTTCGGTCGCATCTACGGCCTGGGCGGCAACGAGCTTAAGGAGCGCGTGGAGGACGTGCTGCGGATCGTCGCCTTAACCGATCGCGCCGATCAAAAAATCGATGAATACTCCGGCGGCATGAAACGCCGCGTCAATATCGCGGCGGGGTTGGTCCACCAACCACAACTACTATTCCTCGATGAGCCTACCGTGGGAGTCGATCCCCAAAGCCGCAATCACATCTTTGAGAGTGTACAGCGCCTCAACCGGGAACGGGGCATGAGCGTGGTTTACACCAGCCATTATATGGAAGAAGTGGAGCTTCTATGCAACCGGGTCGCCATCATCGACGAAGGCAAGATCATCGCCATGGACACAGTCAAGAACCTGATCGGTATCCTGGGCGGCGGCATGATTTATATTGGTCTGGAAGAAGTGGACGATGCTCTCCTGGAACAGCTCACCGGGCTGGGCGGGGTGAAAGAAGCCATGCTTGTACCCCCGCCTGTGGCCCCACCCCTCGCGGAAGGCGAAGACCCAGAGAAAGAGACCGAGCCGGTCACCTCGAATCCAATCGTAAAGATAGTGGCTGAAAACAGCCAACAGGCCGTGGTCAATGTGATCTCTTTCCTCAATGACCAGGATCGACCGCTCACCTCCCTGGAGATCTTGGAGCCCAACCTGGAAAGCGTATTCCTGCACCTGACCGGTAAGAAGTTGAGGGAGTAAGCCGCCATGAAATCACTAAGCATTGCTATTAAAGATCTCCAAATCCTGTTCAAGGATCGTGGAGAAGTGATCCAGCTGTTTTTGCTGCCATTGCTGTTCATCATTGTCTTCAGCGGGGCACTGGGCGCGCTGGGCGGCGATGATGAAGTTGAGCGACTCACCCTTCCGGTAGTTGATCTCGATGGCGGGGAAGCTGCTCAATCACTGCTGGCTGGACTCGATACTGCCGGCGGGTTGCGTACCGAACTTTATGAACATGCAAATGCCCAAGCTCAGCTCGAGGCAAACGACATCAACCGAATGTTGGTTATTCCAGCAGATTTCACCAGTGGTACAGAGCAGGGTGAGCAGGTTGAGCTCACTCTCATCAGCCACCCTAATGCAGATCTGCAGGAGACGGAGGCGGTACGCCTGGTAATCGCCGGTGTGGCCGGCGAGCTGTCTCTGGAAAGCCAGATCCTGGCCAGCCTCAGGCAGATGGGGGATATGCAGGCCAACGCCCCCGAAGAATACCAGATATTCACCACCGATCGAGTCCTGGCGCAGGCCCGCAGCCAATTTGAGCTTTCTCAAACGCGACCTTTGATCGAGGTGATAGAAACTATCCCATCCAAGGAAGGGGAACGAGAAATAGTGCAATCCATCGGCCTGGTGGCAGTATCCGGTATCGCAGTCCTGTTCGTCTTTGGTACCGCGCAGGTCACAGCCCGATCTATCTACGACGAAAAGAAAGTTGGCTCGTTCCGCCGGCTCCTGGCAGCCCCGATGAGCAAATCCGCTCTTCTCTCCGGAAAAATGCTGCCCAACATCATCGTCGGTTTGATCCAGTTCATCGTGATCTTCGCTTTTGGCGTATTTGGTTTGAAATGGCTGGGATTAAACGCGCCTTCTCTAGGGAATGAACCGCTTTCTGTGGTCCTGGTGTGCTTCGTAATTTGCTTATGTTCGACTGCCTTCGGCATCTTTATTGCTGCCCTTGCCCGCACAGAAAACCAGATTGGCGGTATTGCCAGCTTGCTGGTTTGGGGCCTGGGGATGATAGGAGGTGCATTTATCCCGATCGCATTCCTTGACCAGTTCCTCGGACCTGTGGTCAAGGTAATCCCTCAATACTGGGCCAATCGCGCCCTGAGCAGCCTGATGCTACGCGATCTGGGCTTAGCCGATGTCACTACCGAGATCGCTGCGCTGTTGGGCTTCACTGTGCTTTTCTTTTTGATTGGATTGTGGCGCTTTGACTTTGATTGATCACTTGGCTTATTTCCAAAATCAATTTGCGGTCAAATAACGCAATTCACAATCATCAGGAGCATATAAATGAAATCAATCTATTACACACTATCCGTCACCGGAAAAGAAATCCGGATACTCCTCGCCGATCGCGGTCTGCTGGCTGTTTTGCTCCTCCTGCCCATTCTGTTGGGTTCGCTTTTCGCAGGACTCAACCTGATGCTGGCATCCGATGAAGGAGATCCGAATATCCTGTTGGAGGTCATCCTGGTAAACGAGGATCCTGGAAATTTCGGGGGCGAGGTTGCTAAATCGATCCGCTCTATCGATGAACTCAATGTCAAACAGTCCAGCTCTGTTTCAAGCGCCGAACAGCGCGTGGCAGAGGGCGAAGTGGCGGCCGCCATCATCATTCCAGCCGATTTCTCCGAGAATATTGACTCTTACACACCCACCGAAATTGAGGTGATTATCGATCCCGCACAGGCGGAAACTGCCAGCATTGTCACCGGTATCGTGAATCAAGTTGCCGGTGAAGTCGTCATCTGGGGAGAGATTCAATACGGTATTCGTACCATTATGGCTGAATCAGATTTGTTAGCAGAAGCCAGCCCGGAGGAGCTGCGCGGTGTCGAAGCCCAGAATCTGGGCGTGATCATGACCCAGTTGAATGAGCTGCGCCGCAATCCGGCCATCGCCGTGATCAGTGAAAACCTGGAAGGAATCCAAGTTCAAACAGGTATTGAGCTGTTTATCACCTTCTTGTTCCCAGCTTTCACCGTCATGTTCATCTTCTTCATCGTGGGTGCTGAAAGCGCTTCATTGCTGCAGGAACGGGAGGCAGGTACCCTGCGCCGATTGCTGGCCGCACCCCTCCCGCGCTGGACGGTCATCGCTGGCAAGATGCTGGCCTATGGTTTGCTGGTCTGCGCACAGGTGGCGATCCTTTTTACCCTCGGGTACGTAGCCTTTAATATCAACCTGGGCAGAGATCCCCTCGCTCTGGTAGCCATCACGCTTGCAGTTGCCTTTGTAGCTGTTTCAATGGGAATGATCGTCGCAGCTTTTGCCAGATCAGCCAAGCAAGCTGATAATGTAGGCATGATTCTGGCTTTCGTTTTCGCAGGCATCGGGGGCGCATTTCCTACCTGGCCTCCTTTGTTCCGTTCCGGAGGGCTCATCGGCATCCTCTCGAAGTTCACCCCCCACGCCCATGCGCTCGAAGGTTACTACAGCGTCATGGCAGAAAACGCCGCCCTTACCAACATCCTGCCCCAGCTTGGTTTTTTGCTGCTCATGGGTCTGGTATTCTTCCTGATCGCCGTGTGGCGCTTCAAGTTTGAGTGAGGCAGATCACCAATCAAAATATTCCTGATCTGATCCTGAGACAATAAAAGTGGCTGTTCGATATGAATATCAAACAGCCTTTTTATCGTACCTGTTCTATTATCTTATGGATACATCTAAGGAAACCTGGCTCCCTGGGTCGCGCCGTGCCCAGTCTGGCGATCGTACTCTAAATCGAACTCTCGCAGCGGCTCCACAGCAGCTTCGGCAGCAGCATCCGCCGTATCACAGGTTGCTTCTTTGATCGCTTCCAAGACAATTTGGTAGTTTGCCGCCACGTAATCGACATGGCCTTTTTCGTGTTTGGCCAGCTTGTAGGTGTAGTTGAACCACTTGATGACTAAATTATTGGGCGCATCATCGGGCGGCGTCCAGAGCGGGAAGATCACTTCAACGGTGTACGAGACCTCCGCCTGGCTCAAGTCGCAATTCTCAGTTCCATAACCAGGCCAAGTCCAAAAGATGGTCCACTCGGCGAGGGCATCCCCTTTATAACCCGAGGAGTCGACCGGGCCCAGTTCATCCAGCTGCGCCCGCAGTTCCCCTTCCGTCATCCCCTCGATATCGTAATAAATGATCTTGGCCTCCGGCATCGGCACCAATTCATCGCCGCTGGAACCCTGCACAAACTGGGGTACTTCACCAGGATCAGCTGCTACCGTGGCGATCAGGGAATTCATGCCATCCTCCTGTGCAGCAGGCTCCGTTGAGGTTGGCTTGGATTCGATGATGAATATCCCCGGTGAAGGCAGGGGGGTAGGTTTCGCCGGTTCAAGGTTCGATCCCTGGCAGGCGATCAGAACCAGCACCATCAATACCATCAATGGCAGCAATCGCAGCTTGTGATCCATGATTAGAGATGCTTATCTCGAGTCAATCCGTTTACTGTTCATCCCAATGTTAACACAGGGGGTGAACTGTGCTTATTGAAGCTGATGTTGGATCACCAATCCACCTCACAGGGCGCCCCCGTGAACTGCGAACTATCCTCCGTGTACTGCATCAATTCTATCTGCACACCGCTGGGATCGCTGATCCAGGCCTGCCAGCTTTTGTCACAGCCGAATGACTTATCGCTGATCTCCCAACCTTTCGCCCGGATACCAGCAATGGTTGCATCAAGATCCTCAACTTCAAGGCACAGGTGGCGCATCCTGGCGGGCGAATCCCCAATTTCATTCTCTTCGATAAATACTTCAATATAGGTGGTGTTGCCTGCTCCAGCATAAAAGCCGTACAGCTCACCATCCTTGATAAATTCGAAGCTTTTGTCCATTCCCAGAATATCGCAGTAGAAATGCTCCGCTGCGGCCAGGTCGTGGGTACCGATGTTGATGTGGGCCAGTTGTTTGATCATTGTATTTCCTCAGCGCAAAGATTACCTATTCGAGAACATGTTTTTCAAGCATAAGAAGTTTTTGTTATTAATATACCGTCAGGCAGCTGCTCCTCTCATTCTAGACAAAGAAGAACAAACGGCTACTCAAAGAAAACCTCATAGCCACCTCAGATAATCGGAACAGAAATGTATTCAATCTTGGGAAATCCGAATCTGCATTGTTTGTCGCGCTTTCCAAGTTCCAAACGCACCCACCAGGATTATGCTGAGCACAAAGGCTGTATAGCCTCCTGCTGTTAACCGGGACCAGTCTAATGTCGTTGGATAGCGCAGCAAGTTGATCATTTGTAATAAGCCATACAGCAGATAACTCACTGCAAAGTGGTTGAGTCGCCACCAGTCATTTTCCCATAATGCTTGAACTACCAAAACACCTATTCCAACTCCCCAGGCACCAATTGCTCGGGCCGTAAGCGGGCTCAACATCCATGGCCAGAGGGGGATAATTCTTTCCGGGAAAACAAGCATTGCTCCACCAAGCAACAACATGATCCCGCCCTGAATGATTAATACTGCGCGCATCCAAATGGGAAGCGTTGCTTTCCTGGGCGGATCAATTCCAGGCTGGCGCATCTGGATTAACCAGAGAATCCCCAACGCAATCGGAACGAAGATATATACACCCAGCCAAACCCATGTGCCAGCCTTTGTGATAAAGAACAAGCTGTTGAAATGGAAACGATCCAGGTGAATCAAGGTGACGATCAGTGTCAGGAAGGTGAAAACCCAAACTCCAGGTACTGCTGGGCGTGTGCTAGCCCAGATCCTTTCCCGTGCGGATAATAATTCCAGCGGGAAACTGGCCAGATATCCAGCGCCGAGGAAGGCTGCAGTCAGTGGCGGGTTAATTGTCCATGAAAAATAAACGTCAGTCCTGTTGGTAAGCAGGTAGAGAGAGAGCCCAACAGAGAGCACCAGAAAGCTGGCAACATAAAGAACGATTCGCATACCTTGTGTGGTTTTCTTGAGATCAGAATTCTTCACGGAAATCCTCCCTGATTTGAATGATTAACTCTTGACGCATGCAACTATATTCTAAGACCACTGGTGATCTGCTCCATGAACTCTTTTGGTACCCGGGGATACCCTTGATCATTCAGCGCAGTACATATCACTTTTGCCGCCAGGATCGGTTTCTCATCCGGCAGGCGATAAATATCCTGCATGAATCCGAAGCGCAGCCGCGAAACCCGCTCCGTGTTGAGACCGACGTAGAATTTATCACCGCTCCTCAGCGGGTAGAGAAAATCCATTTCGATGCGGATCACCACCAGCGTTACTCCCCGTTTCTCCAGCTGCGCGAAATTCAATCCCCGGCTTTTCAGAAACTCGTGCCGGGCATGCTCAAGGTAGTTCTGGTAAACCGCATTGTTGACGATACCAGACAGGTCGCATTCGTAGTCCCTGACCTCAAACTCTAATTTGAACCTGTAGTCTCCCATCGCAAAACACCTTGAAGTTGATTATAGATAATAAGCACCCCTACCGAAATTAGCAGCGTGATATCGGAAAGTATAGTTGTGCCATTCAAAGAGTTTACTCATAAGACATCTCCTTTCCGCACCATCAGGTATGCCGCGTACCCGGGTGGAAAGCGGGACCAATCTAGATCCCCTGCAATATTCT
>CP070785.1:103672-112099 GCA_020346705.1 Chloroflexota bacterium
TACAGCCTGCCTGAAATGAAAGATGAGCTGCAGAATATCGCAGTTAATCTATCCGATTACCATGGTGGGGCCAGCGTGGGATCATATATTTGCCGCCGGTCAGGTGAACAGGGCATCGAGTACGTCTCGTTCTATGCTTTCGTGCCAGCATATGATTTTTCCAACGTCACCCAGATTTCCAATTCGATCCGCATCGAGAACGATTACATGGCCTGGTTGGGGATCATGCAGCGCATCAACCACATGATCCACCTGGAGTTGGACCTGTCCGACCTGGAAGAGAAAAGCAAAGAGCTGGTTGAGTTGTTCGATGCACGAATTGCAGAATTGGACGATGAATCCCCCCAACTCGGGGTGCGCGATTACATCAACAAGCTATCAGATGAATTTGTACCCATCCCCTTCTCACCCCTGGACGACGTTTGGGAAGAGGAGCTGCGCCGGTTGTTCGGCCAGTCCGATGGAGATGACCGGCAGGATATCGAATCCGAGTGAGATAGTTCTTGAAAAACCTAGATGACTCAACAATGAAAGGAACAGAAGCTCTCGGCAAGCAGTTGGCTTTGGTACATTGATGACTCGTATGCAAATTTGGTCTCGAAAAATCCAGCAATCCCATATTTGAATCCACTTGAAATGAAACACATCGTCATCACCGGCAGCACGCGCGGGATCGGTTTTGGGCTCGCAGAGGCCTTCCTGAATTTAGACTGTACAGTGACGATAAGCGGCCGCGCCCAGAAAAACGTCGACCAGGCAGCTGCGCAGCTGATAGAAAAAAATCCACCCGAAAGGATTTTGGGTGCCGCCTGTGATGTGCGCGATCCTGATCAGGTCCAAGCGTTGTGGGATCAATCCAAAGATCAGTTTAATAAAATTGATATCTGGATCAACAATGCTGGGTTCAGCGGTCCACAGCTGGCTGCCTGGGAGATGCCGCCTGAAGAAGCCAGGGGAATCATTGAGACCAACCTGCTGGGCGAAATCTATGGAGCGACAGTCGCAGTAAGGGGGATGCTGTCCCAGGGGTACGGTGCGATTTACAACATGGAAGGCATGGGCAGCGATGGGCGCATGCACGAAGGATTAAGCTATTATGGAACTTCAAACGCCGGCCGGAATTATTTCAACAACATCTTAATCAAGGAAACGAAAGACACGCCGCTAATCATTGGAACGCTGCGGCCGGGGATGGTGGCAACTGATTTGCTGACCAAGCAATATGAAGACCGCCCAGAAGATTGGGAGCGGGTCAAACGAATATTTAATATCCTGGCCGACCGGGTGGAAACAGTCACCCCCTGGTTAGCAGAACAAATGCTGAATAATGAAAAACACGGGGAAAAGATCTCCTGGACTTCAAGATGGAAGATCATGGGTCGTTTCTTAGCCAGTCCTTTCAGCAAGAGAGATGTCTTTGATTAATGCTGGGAGATATTGATCTGATGTTATCGATTCCGGCCTTATATGTAATAATCGGATTTCTATTTTGATTGGAGGAGACATGCAATGAACTATCTAATGATATTAATGCGCATCATTCATATTTTTGCCGGAGTCTTCTGGGCAGGTACAGCCTTCTTCATGATCAGCTTCGTGACACCAACGGTCATTGCCACGGGAGCGGAAGGTCAAAAGTTCATGCAGCAATTAGCTTTTCGAACCAGGTTTACCACTGCAATGATGGGCGTGGCTATTCTTACAGTTCTCTCCGGGCTAGTTATGTATTGGCAGATTTTCAACTTTCGATTGAGTGCCCTATCCAGTGGTTACGGCTTGTTATTAACCCTGGGTGCAATTGCCGGTTTTATCGGATTTCTAACTGGATACTTTATGCAGAACAGGAACACACAGAAAATGAAAGTGCTCAGCGAATCTTTTGCCTCAGCAGAGGCACCTCCCACAGCTGAGCAGCAGGAAGAAATGAAATCCCTGGCTGCAACAGTTTCAAGAGGCAGTCAAATAACTGCCGTGTTCCTGGCCCTATCATTATTAGGCATGTCGATAGCACAATATGTGTTTTTCTAACATCCTGGTGCTTATCGACATTTATGAAGTTACCGAGTATCAGTTCCGTGCAGAATCAATATGTTTAGGAATGCGATCCTCCGGCCGCCATCCTCAAGTTTTTCGCAGGGATTGACAACTGCGGATTTAGGGATACCAGACTTAGCTCTTGCCGTAGAACAACATCGGGCTTACTGTAAAGCCCTCGAGCAATGCTGTTTGACATTAACTGTTTTGGAGCCTGAACCACGCTATCCCGATTCAACATTCATCGAGGATACAGCTGTGCTGACCTCCCGCAGCGCCATCCTGACCAATCCCGGAGCCCCCAGCCGTCAAGGCGAGGTGACCAGTGTTGGTCAGCTTCTTGGGCAGCATTTTTCTTCGATAAAGACCATCCAGCCTCCGGGGACATTGGACGGCGGAGATATATGCCAGGCTGGTGATCATTTCTTCATTGGTATCTCGCACAGGACGAATGAAGATGGCGCCCGGCAGCTGGCAGCTATCCTAGAGGAAGAGGGGTACTCCACCAACCTAATCGACATTCGCGGGATTGATATGATTCACCTCAAGAGCGGGATCGCTTATCTAGGAGATTCTCGCCTGATTCTGGTAGCAGGAATGGAAAAGCTGGGGGACTTTGCAGGATATGAAATTGTCCCGGTTGAGGTGGATGAGCAGTATGCAGCCAACTGCGTGCGGATTAATGATTACCTGCTGCTGGCAGCAGGCTACCCAAAGCTCGCCGCGAGGCTATCTGCCTTGGGATACAAAACCATCCCGCTGGAGATGTCGGAATTTCAAAAGATGGATGGGGGCTTGAGCTGTCTGTCGCTCAGATTTTGAAACAAAGAACTACTGATCGACCGCCAAGCCTCGCTCGTAGATGGCATCCTCGATGCGCAGATATCCCCGGATGGCATGGCTGAGCAGCAAGCGCAGAGGTTCAGGCGGCCAGGGGATCATTCGCCGGTTGACAAACCACACCTCGGTCAGATCGGTATCACGCTCCAAGATCAAGTCCGCAAGCGTTCTACCATTGAGGTGTGCCATCGATACGCCATGCCCAACACATCCCAGGCTGTATACTGCCCGTTGATCACCAATAAATCCAATGGCTGGAGCCAGGTCGACTGGCACCGATAATGGTCCGCCCCAACGATGGGTGACTTTAATCCCTTTGAGGTTGGGGAACAACCAGGTGATATCTCGCTCCAAATCCCGGAAAATACGCTGGTTTAGATCGCGATCCATATCGAGACCATAAGCTATGCTTACATCACTACCACCCATCGCTAACCGATTATCGATCGTCAGGCGAAAATAATGTACCAGGTTGCGCGCATCTTCAATCCCCTGGCGATTTTTCCAACCGATCTCCGCGAAATGCTGATCATCAAGAGGATCGGTGAGTACCATATGGGTAAATGCCGGGACCTGCTTACTTTTCAATTGCGGGAACAGGTGTGAATAAGCATTAGTCGCGAAGGCGATCTTGTCGGCTTGCACCTTGCCCCTTGGGGTGCTCAAAGTGAAGCGCCCATCCCGCTCGATCTCGGTCACCGGACTATTTTCAAAAATTTGGGCGCCACTCGCCTGGGCGATGCGTTTTAGCTCCCGGGCTTGTTTAGCTGGATCGAGCAGCCCACAGCGAGGTTCCCACCAACCTCCCAGGAAGCGCGGTGAATTGACTTCAGCCCGAATTTCCTGCGCCTCAAGCCATTCAAGCCCCGTGATCCCCATCGAAGTCAATATTTCCAGATCATGATGGATTCGTTTTACATACCCGGTGGTGGTCGCGGCTCGCAGAAATCCAGGATACCAGTAATCACTTTCCAAATCGTGATTTTTGATCAGCCGATCGACATAATCTACAGCCCGTTCCATATAGCGATGAGCTTCGATTGTGCGCTGATGGCCGAAGATCGCTTTGGTAACAGCTGGTTCCAGACCGAATAATGTCATGGAAAAGCCACCGTTGCGACCGCTGGCACCGAAGCCGACAATCTCTGCTTCCAAAACCACGACCTCAAGTCCCGGCTGATCCTGACAGAGATTAAAGGCTGTCGAAAGTCCGGTGTAGCCCGCGCCAATGATGGCTACATCCACCTCCAGATCTCCTTCTAATGCAGGTAAAGGTTTGTAGGGGCCATAATTTTCCAACCAGTAGGATAATTGGCTGTGGTCACTCATAACTTCCCACCTTAAGAGATTAAAACTAATTCGTCCTAAATTATATCCGCAGATTTTTTTAGGACTGGCAGGTCTTAAAGACCTGCCAGTCCTAAGGATTCGCATAATATATTGTTTACTTTCCAATCATAAATGTCAAAAGCAACTCCCGAGGTTGTATTGAACGCGGCACCTTCTTTAGTCCGGTGCAGCTTCTCATAAAAGAAAGTTGATTTCGAGGTTTAAACGTCATTGGATGACCCACTAATTCCAGTACTCCAGCTTATATTGTGGACCTAATTAGATCCGCTTCCCTTTATTCGTTACTTATTCGTTAAATGAAAATGTGGATTCCGAATAGAAGCGGATCGCGTTAGCAGCCATGCGCTCCATCAACCAATCATGGAGCCAATCTTCTTTCCGCTCTTGGGACCAATCTGACCCCAACACATCCAAGGGGATATTGATATTCAAAGCTCTGTGGGGGATGATATGGCGAGTGATGCCAGTGGGAATCATCTCACCGCTGCGAGCTGCACCCAGGATGTCTGCCGGAGATAAGCGGGGGAAGATCACCAACGCGGTGATATCGGGATAGTAAGGTTTCTGAATCTCCCAAATATCGTTCGAAGCGCGGTAGATATTGGCCTTGCCTCTGTAAGCGCTGACCAATCCATTCAGCAGGCGAGTATCATGTTTCAGGGAGCGATTGGTGTTGCTGACTATGCGCACACCCTCGTCGCAGATGATGTAGGCAGCAACCTGGTGATTTTTCAGTGCAGAACGGGCACTCTCGAGACTGCTGTCTTGCAGGTGCAGTCCTGTGATCTTAGTCAGTTCAGATTCGAAATCAGCAATTTTCATCCCCGCCACCACGTGATACCAGGTATCGAGTTCGACACCTGAATCCTGGTAGCTGACCAGCTGGGCGACAATATGTGGTATTTGGAGGTTAACAAAAGCCAGGGCTCGATTAGCGCCATCGAGCACAACGTACTTTTTGCTTTCTGGGATGGCTGCTACGACTGGGGGATTTTTGAGGATCGCCTCGTTCTGCAACCGCTTACTGAGGCGAACGACCCGCCGTGGATCGCATTCCTCATGCGGTACCAGACTCTCAGCAGGCAGCATGCGCAAATCGGGCAGATCAGTGCTGTATCTCATCCCTTACTACCAATTCTGCTCATATTGGGTGGTAGTTTACCATATCCCAAATTTGAATGATTCAATTACTCAGAGGAGCCGTTCCTGAAGATATGTGCACCGCGAAAAATGGTTAAAGCCACCAGCCAAAGTTAGGAACTTAGATCGTTCTCAACATCATTCATAATTGGAGACTAAGTTTACGAGATGAGGATGCTCTTATCTTGGAAAGAGCCGGGTCAGGATTGGTTTACTCGATTCCGCGGCGAAGGCGGGGAGGAAAATCAAGGGCAAGATGTACTGCCACTGGTCCCAACTCAGGGTTGTCGTGTTGAAGATCGGCTGCAGAAATGGAACGTATATGACCACGAGCAGCAAAGCCAGCGAAGATAGAACGGCGATGTTCATCAGGCGGTTGCTGAAGGGACCGATCTTGATCAGGGGATAGCGCTCAGATCGCATGACATATGCGATCGGCAGCTCAGACATGGACAGGGTGACAAAAGCCATGGTGCCGGCGATCAAGGGATCAGAAGAGAATAAGCGCAGTCCAATGAAATATGCAGTCAGGGTGACGAAGGTCAGCGCCACGGTCTGTACGCCAATTCCCGCCATCATGAAGTAATTGATGATCGGTTCAGAAGGCGGACGAGGGGGTCGATCCATGATATCCGGGTCGCCCTTTTCCGTCCCTAAGGCCAAAGCCGGGGCACCATCCGTGACCAGGTTCAACCACAGCAGCTGGATGACGGTCAGCGGCGAGGCCTGGGTGAACATGATCCCCAAGAAGATGATGGCGATCTCCGCCACGTTGCAGGAAAGGAGGTAATAAACGAATTTGCGAATATTGCTGTAGATGACCCGCCCCTGCTCAACAGCGGAGATGATGCTGGCATAGTTGTCGTCAGTCAGGACCATGTCGGCGCTCTCTTTGGCGACATCTGTTCCGGTAACTCCCATGGAAACCCCGATGTTTGCCCGTTTGATAGCGGGGGCATCATTGACTCCATCCCCGGTCATGGCGACGATCTCCTCCCTGCTGCGCAGCGCCTCGACAATGCGCAATTTGTGCTCCGGAGATACGCGGGCGTACACATCAGTGTATGCCACCTGGCGTGCCAGATCAGCATCGTCGATTTCATCCATCTCTGCGCCGGTGAGCACCTGGTGTCCGGGTTCAAGCAGGTTGATCGATTCGGCCACTGCGCGGGCTGTATTTGGATAATCGCCGGTTATCATCACCGTGCGGATACCCGCATGGCGCCCGACTTCCAATGCTGGGGTCACTTCCGGTCGAGGCGGATCGATCATGCCGATCAACCCTGCAAAGATCAAATCCTGCTCCAATTCCTCCAATTTCTCCTCACCCGGCATAACCTGCACGACCCGGTAAGCCATGCCCAACACACGCAGCGCCTTTTGGGTCATGCGATCATTGGCTTCCAGGATCTTCATCCGATCGGTTTCAGTGCAGGTGGCGATTGAATCGTCGATCTTCTGGACCTGGGTGCAGTGATCAAGCACCAGGTCAGGGGCGCCTTTCACTGTCACTACATACCATTCTTTCCGTCGATCGTTATGAAATGGCGAGATATCCTCGGGTTTGGGATCTCTTACGCGATGCAAAGTGAGCATGCGTTTACGGGTGGAGTCAAAGGGTATCTCCTGGACGCGCGGGTATGCCTGGTTGAGTTCTTTCGTCCAGGCGTCCGCTTTCGCCGCAGCCACGATCAGCGCGCCTTCAGTCGGGTCGCCAGCCACTCGATAAGTGGGAATCTCATCGTCCGGGTTACCCAAATCGAGGTCGGCGTCGTTATTCAAAGCAGCAACCCAGAGCGCGGTGGAGGCACCTGGGTAATCCTCTAAGGCAATCGACTTTTCATCAATCTGGAACTCGCCAACTGGGGCATAACCAGTACCGGTGATTTCAATACCCTGTCCATCAACCCACAGGTTGGTAGCCGTCATCTGGTTCTGGGTCAGCGTGCCAGTCTTATCCGAGCAGATGGTCGTCGTCGAACCCAGAGTCTCAACCGAAGAAAGGCGGCGGATGAGGGAATTTCGCTTGATCATCTCCCGCATACCCAGCGCCAGACTGATGGTGACCACAGCAGGCAATCCCTCAGGCACGGCGGCAATGGCCAGGCTGACGGCGATTAAGAACATTTCCAATGGATCGAATCCCCGCGCCCAACCGATTAGGAAGATCGCACCGCAGATCGTCAGCGCCGCATAACCTAGGGTTCTCCCAACCGCATCCAGGCGGCGCTGCAACGGAGTTGGTTCGTGTTCGACCATCTTCAGCATGCTGGCGATCAGACCGATCTGAGTCAACATGCCAGTGCTGACGACGACGCCTTTGCCGCGTCCATAATTGACCATCGTGCCCATGAAAGCGGTGTTCTTGCGATCACCAAGGGGGATATCCCGCTGCAAGCGAATAATGGCGTTCTTCTGGACCGGCACAGATTCTCCGGTCAAAGCGGCCTCATCGATCCTCAGGTTGACCGTCTCAAGCAGGCGGACATCAGCTGGTACATAATGCCCTGCTTCGAGGAGAACCAGATCCCCGGGCACCAGCTGATTAGAAGGCATGATCTGCCGGTGACCATCGCGAACGACTTCAGCATCTGGCGCGGCCAGCTTACGCAACGCAGCCAGCTCCTGCTCTGCGCGGCGTTCCTGGATAACCCCAAGGGCAGCATTTAAGACGACGATGGCGATAATGGCTATCGATTCAATGAACTCGCCCAACGCGGCTGATATCACTGCGGCAACGATCAGCAAGATGACCACAAAATTATTAAATTGCTCAAACAGCATTTGCCAGAAAGAAGTGGGGGGAGATTCTTCGAGCTCATTGGGACCGTATCGTTCATAACGGCGCTGGGCCTCCTCGCTGGACAACCCTCCTTCAGCGAATGTCGCCAAGCGATCAAGCACCTCATCGGCCTCTACTGCATGCCATGAATCCCCTTCGATGTTTTCAGTCAATTTATCAGGGTGTGTTTTTTCCATATAAAGATATCTCGAACAACCTTTCCCACCGGATTCACCAATTTTTGAATGAATTTCCGCTCAATTGTACTCCAAAAAACTAAA
>CP070785.1:112199-120067 GCA_020346705.1 Chloroflexota bacterium
ACAGGCCTTGAAATCCTTAGGGACCTATGGATTTATTAAGGGGGCCACCGGATATATTGTTGGGGCAATCAAAAAAGGATCGCATAACTTAGAAGATTTTGGATATCTTCTTGAATTGATCGTCTTATATGCGACCGATCTCGGTCTGGGCACATGCTGGCTTGGGGGCACCTTCACTAAGAGCAGTTTTGCGAAAAGAATCAATTCAAAAGCTGGCGAGCTGGTCCCGGGAGTTATTTCGGTGGGATACATTGCCGAGAAACCACGCCGGATTGAGTCTTTACTTAAACGGGGCAAGAATACTGACCGGCGATTGCCCTGGGAAGAATTATTTTTTGAAGATAATTTTGATCGAGTATTGCTTCCTAAGAGATCAAGGGAATTTCTTTCCGTATTGAATATGGTAAGGCTGGCTCCGTCTGCGTCTAATCGACAGCCGTGGCGTGTAGTGAAGCGCGGCAATAGCTGTCATTTTTATCTCCGACGAACGCCTGGCTATCGAGAGAGCCCCCTGGTCCGGTTGACAACTGTGGCTGATCTGCAAAGAATCGACATGGGGATCGCGATGAGCCATTTTGAGCTAACCGCTCGAGAGTTGGAACTGGATGGGGGTTGGCAGGTATCCGATCCGAAAATCGATCTACCCGATGGAGATACAGAATATACAGTCAGCTGGGTTGAATAAAAAAATATTCAGGATTCGATTGAAATCGGATATTTTTTGGTTTAACTGTCAAGAGAGAAAACCCGATCTCCAGGCATGATGGTCGCCGATTCTTGATTCTCACTTAATTGGAGTAAAAATCCGCGCCGGCCATCACCAAGAAATTGAAGGGTCGCTTTCAATTCCTCTGCAGGCATCCGCTCATTGACGCGGTTGGCTGCAAAATGGCTGAATTCATCGCAGGGTGCGGCAAACTTGAGCACATCAAGGTAGACCCTCTCGCCTGTATTTGGGTTTTGGAAGGCTATTTTCTGTCCCAGATCTTTAATCCATACCAGCTCATCTAATTCAATAATGATATTTTCACCGGCAACGCCATCCTGCATGTGATCCCCAAAACGGGAGCGCATCTGGTCGTAATGGGAGGTAAACCCGATTGAGATAGCGTTATCTCCTTCGAAATGAGTGTCGGGGTGATCTGCGTGGTGAATATCAAGCAGCTTATCTCCCCGGTCATTCTCTGCCTCGATCCCTTTCTGATTAATCTTGAGCTTTGGAACCTCCAGGCGTCGGGATGGGTCGTATATGTATCCCTGTGGGGTGTTGATAATCAACCCGGCTGGTTGCACTTGGGTGATCTTAACCGTGCCAAGTCTGCGCAGATTTTCAGTCATACTATCTCCAATGATACTTTTAATTTGCTAGATCAACCTGAACTGATTACATCGTAGATTTCATCACGATGTTCTTCATCATGTTCAACCATATAATCGACCAGTGTTGCAATATCTCCGCGTTCATCACCCCAAGGATAAAGGAATTCAGAGGGAAATTTATCGACTGGAAAATCCTGAACAGCAATCTTGAATTCCTGTCGCGCCGCGTCACATTCTTCGAGTAGTTTCTCTCCGGTTAGTTTCCTTCCTTCAAGAAAGGCTTCTTGATTGAATTGATCTTCTTCGAAGTTGTTGATCGAATATTCATCGTCATCAATAAAAGCTATAATTGATTTTGTAACCTGACGATCCCAGACAGCAATATGCCACAGGATATCTCGAATCTGCCAAATTGGGGCTTGATACACGACAGTTTCAAGCTCGTATCCCCTAACGATTTCTAGTAATTTTGAGTGAGATTCGGTCAATGAATTGATCAGTTGTGCTTTATTACTACCAGCCATGTTGGTTCCTCCTCAGATAGTCGCTGCAGAAATTATACTGTAGTGGGGATAATAAATCATCTAAACAATCACAGGATCAATTCGAAATTAATAACCCAATTCAGACTTTCGTTGGACACTTTCCTAAACAAATTCTTTACTGGTGACGCGGGAGGTGAGTATAAACAAAGATCATATTTCCAAGGTGACATTTATCACATGAATTATATTGAAATCCTATGCTATTATTGAAAGACCGACCCGTCGGTCTCTTCGCCAAAGGATACCCCATATGAGTCTTAAAGAAAGGATTCACCATGAATCGATGAAACTGTTCTCGACCAAGGGTTATCTGAACACGTCCATCTCAGATATCATGCAGGCTGCAGAGACCTCCAAAGGGGGTTTTTATAATCATTTCGATAGCAAAGATGATCTTTTTTATGAGGTCCTTTCAATCGCCCAGTCTATCTGGCGGGAAAGAGTTCTTTTCGGTCTGGATGAAATCGAAAGCCCAAAGGGGAAGATAAAGAAGATCCTTGAAAACTACCGGGATAGATATCTTAAAGATGATGAAAATTTTCCAGGGGGCTGCATTTTTGTTACATTTTCGGTCGAGTTAGACGACCAGCGCCCGGAATTGATGAAAGAAGTCGCTCACGGGTTTATGGGTTTAAAACGGATGTTGAAAAATCTTCTGGAGGAGGGGAAAGAAAAGGGAGAATTACGGAATGATATAAATACGGATCGAGCAACTGAGATGATTTTCTCTGGGATGATCGGAGCTTCCGTCTTGTTTGGAGTGGATAAATCTCCTGCCAGTCTGGATCGATCAATCAACTCCTTGATTTTATACCTTGATGGTTTAGCTCAACATAAGTCAATCATCGATGTGAATATCGAAACTGAAGATCAACTTGTTGAACATTAGCAATCATTGGTTCGTTTTACTTAATAAGCTTAATTACTAGTCTCGTATCAGGTCTTATGGTTGAGTTTGAAAATGTGAAAATCCTCAAAGGATGAGGGATGACACTCCTGCGAATAGGGACATGGTTACAATACTCATTTTTAGAGAGGTGTAGATGGTTGCCCTTATTGGTCGTAGACTAATCCTGGCATTGATAACTCTCATTCTAATATCTTTGATTGTCTTCTTGGGTGTTGAAGCTCTGCCAGGAGATACAGCTACCGCATATCTAGGCCAGATGGCGACGGACGAAAGTCTCGAATCTTTAAGAGAGGAATTTGGCCTGAATGATCCTTTGCACGAACGATATCTCAATTGGTTTGGCGGCATCTTAAGAGGTGATTTAGGCGAATCGATGGTGAAAAGGAAACCAGTGGTTGAGTTAATTGGCAACCGGTTTCGCAATACGGTTGTATTAGCTACCGCGGCGGCTTTGGTTGGCATCCCCTTGGCCATTGTGCTGGGTGTCATAGCAGGTTTGATGCGCGATAAGTGGCCAGATGTCTTCGTGTCAACTACTTCTATAGTCGGAATGACTCTGCCTGGGTTCGTCACCGCTACAATCTTAATATATGTATTTGCGATCCGTCTTGAGTGGTTTCCAGCCATTACGCTTGTGCCATCGGATGTTCCAGTAATTGAATTACTGCCAAATATTGTTTTACCGATCATCACCCTTACACTGATCATGGTCGCCCACATCCTCCGCCTGGTTCGAACAAATATGATCGATGTAATGGTGAGTGATTATGTTCAGATGGCGCGTCTGAAGGGAGTTCCGTATTGGGATATTGTTTTTAAACATGCATTACCTAACGCTATGCTGCCAACCATTAACGTTGTGGCATTAACTCTAGCCTGGCTTCTGGGTGGTGTAGCAATCATTGAGACTGTTTTTAACTACCCTGGGATTGGAAAGCTAATGATAGCGGGTATCACGGATCGAGATTTTGCTTTGGTTCAAGGTATAGCAATCATTTTAGCCGCTATCTATATCGCCTTGAATCTGGTCGCGGATGTGTTGTCAATGATCCTCAATCCAAAGTTGAGAACTGCTCGTGGACATTAGAAAATTGATATATAGGTATCTAGCTGGTATTTCATATTGTGGAGGTCGCAATGACAGTTGCATCACCATCGGCTGAAAGGTCAGTCGCAGTCAGACGCCGCAGCCCTTTAGCGGAAACATGGGCAAATTTGCGGCGTTCATGGGCTGGTATGCTTGGATTAGCCCTGATCCTCATCCACATTATCCTCGCTTTGAGTTCACCATATTGGGTGCCGCGAGATCCCTTGGAGATGAATTCGGTGATCAGGAGCCAAGCACCTTCGGGGGAACATTTCTTTGGTACAGATAAACTTGGTCGGGATGTGTTTTCTCGCTCTATGCTCGGAGGACGGGTGACGCTGCTGGTAACTTTGATCGCGATTGTTATCTCTAGGGTTTGGGGAGGTTTACTGGGAATTGTGCTTGGATTAGTCAATGGACGCGCTGATGAGCTTCTCATGCGTGTGGTGGATGCTTTGCTTTCGATACCATGGCTGTTGCTGTTGTTACTGATCATTGCCGTAATGGGTACAGAAATGTGGGTCCAGACGCTAACATTTGGCTTCACTTATGGGATCCTTACGGTTCGAGTGGCTCGTGCTGCAACATTAGACTTTGTCACGAGTGAATTTGTGTTAGCCGCTAGAGCAAGAGGTGAACGCAGGCGCACTATAGTTATGAAGGAATTATTACCCAATGTACTCGATGTGCTGTTGGTCGATGGCTCCATGAACTGGTCCTGGATGTTGTTGGGATTTGCTTCACTTTCATTTCTGGGATTTGGTGTCGTTCCGCCTACGCCTGATTGGGGTTTCATGATTGCGAAGAATCGCGAGATTCTTGCAGTCCAACCTTGGGCGGTATTTGGGCCTGTGATCATGCTCAGTACCCTGATTATTGGAATCAACCTTTTCTCGGATGCTTTTGCCAAAGCCCTCGGTCTGGATCGTAGCCAAGGAGCTCCTGTATGAACGATTGTCTGGTCGATATCAACGATTTGACAATTGGTTATTATACCCAGCACAAAAAACTAGTCCTTGTGTTGCAAAAGGTGAACCTGCAAATAAAGCCTGGAGAAACTCTGGGTTTAGTTGGTGAATCTGGCTGCGGTAAAAGCACGCTTGGCCAGGCTATGATGGGTTACCTCCGCACGGGTTCCCAAGTTCTGGGAGGCTCAATTGTATTTGCGGATCATGATATGTTCGCTCTCACGAATAAGCAGCTTGAGTCGATTCGTGGTCGGCAAATTGCCCTGATCCCACAAAATGCAGGAGATTCTTTAACGCCAACTTTGCGGGTTGGAAAACAAATATTGGAAGCAATAGAATTAAATGCCAATCTATCAGGAGCAGATGCCAAAGATCGAATGGTTGAACTGCTCGGTCAGGTCCGGTTACCCCATCCGGAAGTGATGGCAGAACGTTATCCTCATGAGCTATCTGGTGGTCAGCAACAGAGAGCGGTGATCGCGATGGCCCTGGCAGCAGAGCCAGAAATGCTTATTCTAGATGAACCAACAACAGGATTGGACGTAACCACTCAAGCACATATTCTAAACTTGCTGCGCGATATCGTATTGGAAACTGGTACCGCGATGATGTATATCAGCCATGATTTGGGTGTTATTGCGCGGGTGAGCGACAGGGTGGCTCTTATGTATGCAGGTGAAATTGTCGAGGATACCGATGTTAGTGAGATGTTTGCCTCTCCAGCGCATCCTTATGCTCGCGGTTTACTCGAATCAATTCCCCGATTGACCTTGTCGGGAATCCCCAATTCCATGCCTGGCCAGCCTCCAATTCCGGGCACTTTACCGGGTTGCTCATTTACTCCGCGATGTTCCTTCGCCAGTGATTTGTGCACAAATCAGCCACCAGATTTTGACTCAATTCCTGGTACCAGGCATTTTGTACGCTGTCACAATTGGAAAGAGGTTTTAGCAACAGATTTTTCTCAGGAGCTGCAGCAGGTATTTCATACCTTCAAACACACAACTGAAGATGAGACAGCCTTGGAATTGTCTGATGTGGATATATCATATTATCGTCCTGGAATCATGGATCGCATCCAATCGAAACCACAGCCAACACCAACTGTAAGTGGTATCACAATTTCAGTTAAACGTGGTGAAACATTGGCATTAGTTGGCGAGAGTGGCAGCGGTAAAACTACCATCGTGCGTACGATTGCTGGCCTCCTACCAGCGAGGAATGGAACGATCAAGTTTGAAGATTTTGATTTGTCAGTTGAAGTCGATCGAAGGCCTATGGAGGTAAGTAAGGAGATCCAGCTGGTCTTTCAAAATCCGGACGCATCCTTAAATCCCAGGCATACAGTAGCAGAAATACTCGATCAACCCCTAAAACTATATTTCCCCCATCTCAACCGGGATGAACGAAGAGAGAGGCAGGTTGAACTTCTCGAGCGTGTCCGCTTGGATGGTCGCTATCGACTTCGTTATCCAGGTCAACTGTCTGGTGGTGAAAAACAAAGAGTGGCCATTGCCCGTGCATTCGCTGCGGATCCAGATGTTGTCCTGTGTGACGAGGTCACATCTGCATTAGATGTATCAGTTCAGGCTGCCGTATTGGATTTGCTCGCTGATCTGCAGCACGAACGTAACACGACCTATATCTTCATCGCCCATGATCTTGCAGTTGTAAAGGCCATAGCAGACCGGGTAGTTGTGCTTTATCAGGGACGATTATGCGAGGTTGGGGCTGTGGATGAGATTTATTCTCCTCCCTTCCATCCATATACGGAGACCCTTTTGGGCGCGATCCTGGTCCCAGATCCAAATCATGAACCACAACTGCTGGCAAGCGACACACCTGAGTTAGCGCCGCCGGCAAAAGGTTGTTCCTTCCAGCGCCGTTGTCCTTACAGCCTTGGGGAGTTATGCGAACAAGAAACGCCTCCCTGGCAATATCCAGCTGAGTCCGGTGGGCACAAGATTCGCTGCCATATTCCCATCGAAGAACTAAGTGAACTCACTCGAGATGTTGGACTTGACCACATCAATGGCAACAATGCGGTGGACGGTTCATCACAAGTGATCGTTCAGACAAAATCGAATGTAGAAATACCTGTCTCTGAACCAGAAAAAAGGGGAGGGCTACCCTGATTGGAAAAGCATATTTTTATGCATGTACGAATTACTTAGTTGGATTCACGAGGAGGTGATGAGTATTGGAGAAGTTGTTCTGTTGTTCTTTATCAAAAGGGAGTTAAAACGATATTCGCATAAAGAAGAAATTCCTATAGGAGGAGCAAGATGTCGAAAAAGATATTTCTCGCTTTCAGTATTTTGGTCGTAGCAGCGATGGTTCTATCTGCCTGTGCTCCAGCCACACCAGCAACTGAGGCGCCTCCGGAACCCGAAGTGACTGAGGAGCCCGTCGAACCAGAGCCCGAACCGGAAGAGCCTGCAGAACCAGAACCGGAGCCGACGGAAGAGCCGGAACCCGAACCTGAACCGACCGAAGAAGAAGTGATGGAAGAGACCCGGGGTGTGCTGCGCTTCAACACTGGCCTGGCGTATGGGGGACTCGAAAACTTGAATCCGGTCGACCCGAACCGATTCTGGCCGCCCATTGCCCTGCTTTGGGATCGCCTGGCAGCACCGGTTGAAGGTGAATTACGGCCTGGGCCTTCCCTGGCGGAAGAATGGGAAAGCAACGAAGCTGCCGATGTGTGGACCTTCTACCTGCGTGATGATGTCTTCTTCCACGATGGTTCACAACTCACCGCATCCGATGTGGTGTACTCGTTTGACCACTGGTTAAATGATGCAGAATCGGTCATCGCTGGTTCTTTTGGAGTGGTCGACAGCGTCGATGCACCTGACGACTTCACCGTCGTATTTAATTTGAATCAACCATCGGTTGACTTCCCCTTGACGGTAATGGATTACCGCGCCCGGGTGTTCAAGGAAGGCAGCATCCCGGATATCTGGGAGACTGGAATGGGATCAGGGCCATTTAAACTGGAAACCCTGGACGTGGAAGGCATCACGGTCTTATCTGCC
>CP070785.1:120167-127520 GCA_020346705.1 Chloroflexota bacterium
GCCAGGTGGGCGAACCGGGCAGCGGTCCGGGCGTCGCCTTTAGGCAGCACGAAACCGAATCTCATTTTTGACCTCGCAGCGGAAGGATTCTGATTGAGTATTAATGATGACACTAATTCTGCTTCATTTGCAGGTTAAGAGATAAACAATTGTAGTCTTCACTACATTTTTCTTGTTATTAATTGTATTGTACTTGACAGTGCTTCATCCTCAGGTATAATCCACCCAATATAGTCAAAAAAGATCTGCGCGGAGCCAAGTAGCTGCAAATCCTCCCAGAGAACTGCCGGAGGCTGCGAGGCAGCAGGTGTAGCAGTGAAATCCCCTCCGCCGACCCAAATGAGGTCAATCGCTTCCGCAGGGATTCTTTCGTAAGGAAGCCGGGTTCGCCCGTTAGCGCGTTGAAGAGGCCGATCCGATCGGCGAAAGCAGGTGGCACCACGAGCGCCCCCTCGTCCTGCAAACGAGGGGGCTTATTTATTCTAGAAACTGTTTATGTTTTTGGAGGTGCAGCTATGTTAGATATCAACCTGTTCCGTGAACAACCTGACCTGGTAAGGGATGCGTTGCGGAAACGCCAAATGGATCCTGAACCTGTTGACCAGGTCCTGGCGCTGGATGAGCAGCGCAGAAGCCTGATCCAACAGGTCGAGAAACTCAAAGCGGAACGAAACGTGGTTTCAAAAGAGATCGGTAAGATAAAAGACCAGGATGAGCGCCAGCCGAAAATTGACCAGATGCGCCAGGTTGGCGACCGCATCGATGGCTTGGATAACGAACTCCGCGAGGTCGAGGGCAATTTGAAAGCGCTGATGTCGGAGATTCCTAACCTTCCTGATCCCGATGTTCCCCTGGGTGTGGATGAAAGCGAAAATGTGATCATCAAGGAGGTTGGTGAAATTCCAGAATATGATTTCGAGCCACAGCCGCATTGGGATTTGGGGCCTGCTCTGGGGATGATCAATTTTGAGCAAGGAGTAAATATCACCGGGTCACGGTTTTATGTACTCAGCGGAGCAGGGGCGCGCCTGCAAAGGGCGTTGATCGCCTGGATGCTGGATGTGCATATAAAGCAGGGCTACACCGAAAAGTACACTCCCTTCATGGTCAAAAGCGAGGTGGTTTATGGTGCCGGGCAGCTGCCAAAGTTCGCCGACAACCTATATAAGGACCATGAAGAGGACTTGTGGTTTGTGCCAACGGCTGAGGTACCGCTGACTGGCCTGCATATGGATGAAATCCTGGATGAGGCCGCATTGCCGCTGCATTACACGGCTTACACACCATGTTTTCGAAGGGAGAAAATGAGCGCCGGTCGGGATGTGCGCGGGATAAAACGCGGCCACCAGTTTGACAAAGTTGAAATGTACAAATTCTGCAAGCCGGAAGATTCACGGGCTGAGTTTGAAAAGATGGTCGCGGACGCGGAGCAAGTTTGTGCCGATCTGGGGTTAACTTACCGGATCAACCAGCTGTGCACCGGAGATTTAGGTTTTGGAGCCCATATTACCTATGATATTGAAGTTTGGGCGCCAGGAGTCGGTGAATGGCTAGAGGTTTCGTCAATTTCGAATGTGGGCAGCTTTCAGGCCAGACGAGCCAATATCAGGTATCGACCGGAGGCGGGTGGGCGGACTCGCTTCGTGCATACTTTGAACGGCTCGGGGCTAGGGTTACCCCGCACGCTGATCGCGGTGATGGAAAATAACCAACAAGCGGATGGTTCAGTTGTTGTGCCTCCCATCCTCCATCCCTGGATGGGTGGGATCGAAGTCATCGAACCCGAGGGACAATTTGCCTGACTGGGCAAACGCACTCAGCTTTTGGTTGACGCTGCTGATCATGCTGGGGGGATTGGCTTTGTTGATCGTGCCAATCTTCCCAGGGATCACAGTCATCTGGTTGGCAGCCGTGATTTATGGGTTTGTAACCGGGTTTGATACCCTGGGAATTATCATGATCGTATTTATCACCCTGGGAATGATCGCAGGGATAAGTGCGGATAATGTCCTCATGGGGGCAGGCGCCCTCAAGGGCGGCGCATCGTGGTTGACGATCATCGTCGCCCTCGTTGCCGGTATTGCCGGTACGATAATTTTTCCCCCCATTGGCGGTTTCATCGCCATACCAATCGCGATATTTCTGCTGGAGCTCCTGCGCAATCGAGAATGGCGAAGCGCCTGGCGGGCGACGCGCGGCATGGCTCTCGGGTGGGGCTTATCTTTTTTGGTGCGGTTTGGGATTGGTTTGGTGATGATCGCGGCCTGGTTGATCTGGGCTTTCAGCCAGTTTTGAACAGAGTAAATCGCTAAGGTTCGAAAAATACCATTCCGACACCCATTTTCTCCAATCCTTGTTCAGCCCAGTGTTCCATGACAGCTGAATCTTGATCGAGCGCCCTGATCAGGATTGGTATAGCGTGGGTGTCACCGATCAATGCGAGTGCCCGAACAGCTTCTAATTTAGATGGCTGCGATCCATCATCCATTACGGCGATCAACGCAGGAACTGCATCCTCTCCAATAGCGATAAGCGCATCTCCAGCCAGGCGTGAAAGCAGCCGGTCTTCGGCACCCAGCAGGGCGACCAGCTGCGGGATGGCGCGCGAATCCGGCTGGCACCGCAGGGCTAAGGCCGAGCACTGCTGCACCCCTGGATCCGAATCTTGCAAAGCAATCAGCAGGAGAGGAACTGCGCCGGTGCTGCGAATATCCGCAAGGGAGCGGGCAGCCCACCAGCGCACCTCCGGATTTTGATCTTCGAGCAGCTCGCTGAGAATTCCTAAGCTCTCTGGGCCTGCCGCGGATAACTGCAAAGCCGCCAACTCCGCCCGCGAATCAGAATCACAGGTGAATTCGGCTACCAGATCTGTTTTATTTAGCCCGCTCATCAGCCTTTATTCAGGTGGCGGGATGGGAAGTTCCTCTTTGGGGGTGGACCGCCATTTATCGCCCTCGTCAATTAACATGACCGGGATATCATCGCGGATCGGGTACTTGCGATCGCAATCCTGGCAGATCAACCAGGTCTCCTTATAGTATTCAAGCAAACCTTCTGTTTCTCTGACGCAATTTGGACAGCGGAGGATGTCCAGTAGTTCCTGACTGACCATGTTTGATCTCCTCATGGAAGCATCTTGAATGAGGTGCTTCTAACCTTCATTGTCCTTCTTTTTTCCCTCTTTTGGCGGCATACCCTTTGTGCCAGGCCCATACTGGTGCACGGCACGCCACGGCATGTAATGGGTAGTGAAAACATCCTCATGTAGTGTTTGGCCGTCGCGGTACACTGTTCGATTGACGGTCACATCCGCGCCTTCGACTGCCCAATCCACCTGGATGATCTCTCCTTTGGACAGATCCGGATTCTCTTCGTAGAGCGGATCCGGAGGATCGACCTTGTTTTTGAGGCCGGTTGTTTGCCAATCAACTGTGCGTCCATCGGAAGTTGAATAGAACTTCCAGGTAAGGGTTCTCGCAGATGGATTGACATAAGTCTCCATCAGCAGCCAGTGTGGGGTATCGTTGGCAAATTTGAAGTCCACCAGAGGAGTATAAACGGTGGCATCCAATCCGGCCAGGCTGGTATTGTACCCGCCATCTGCTTTGAGCTCATAATAGCCAACCCGGTAGGCATGTGGGTAGCGCTCGATCACTGGATATCCGCCGAAAAAGACCGTGCGAAACAGAGTTGTGCTCACCTGGCAGACACCGCCGCCGACTCCCTGTATGGTGCGGTTGCCGAAAATGATCAAAGCCTCTGCGTATCCATTATCCAGGCTTACATCACCCAGAGCCTCGCCCATTGAAAATGTTGCTCCGGGTGGCACCAACAGGCCATGATACTGGCTGGCTGCGGTGGTGATATTCTGAATTCGTTCTGCACTCGAGCCATAAAAATAGGAAGTATGCGAGCTGACCAGCTCGGTGACGCCCAGCTGCTCAGCGGTAGCATCATCGCCAACTTCCGGTTGGGTGTGCTCCAGATCAAGTGCAATTTTATGATCTCCAGCCAGGAGTTTTTGGTTGATGTTCTCAACCGAACCGGCCACATTTAGTGAGCGGCCGATGACAGCCGATTCAATCACCTCCAGCTGGCGGGTTTCATCATTGAAAATAAAGCGGGCGTTTTTGCGGCTGAGTTCCAATTGGGGGCTGATACCCTCGAGGAACGAGTTCAAACCGGTAGTTTCCAGACCAACCTGGTAGCGTTCCCCATCATGGTCTTTAATTCTCGTGATGGTTATCATTTGGGCCAGGGCATCAGGTTCAAATGTCCACGGTCCCGGGTCACCTTCTTTGGCGCCGGGAACGGTGAGTTTCAGCGGTTCACTCAGAATCTGGCGGGCGATTTGGGCCTGTTCTTCTGCATTTAAAATCACGGGAGTGTCTTCATCAATCACCAGCTGGACTTCTGTATCGTGCATATCCTGGAGATTGGTTCTCAAATCTTCAAGTGTGGCGAGTACGTTCAAGTGCCGGCCTGTCTGACCCGGGCGGACGACCACATCCACGCCTTCCACGCTAAGGGAGGCTTCAACCATCTCTATATCCGTTTGGATGGCGATACTCTGAAGGAAGAGCTGGGCACTATTCTCGTCGAATACATACTGGGGAGGCAGGGATGTACCCTGGTACCAGGATTTGAACTGAGCGATTATCTGGGAAGTTGGATCACCAACGCGCCCATATTGATAGGCGGCAGAAGCCGTAGATTGCGGATCGAGATAAAATCCAACAGCGGATGGCGTTGATAGCCAGATTTTTTCCCCATCCCGGAAGAGGATCTTGCCGTGGTTGGGGAAGCGGATTTCACTTTCCAGGAGGGCAGCTGCTTGAGCAGGTTCCAGGCCGGATAAATCAATGCCTGCCACTGATACCCCAGGATA
Organism: Chloroflexota bacterium; assembly: GCA_020346705.1. Lineage (GTDB taxonomy): Bacteria > Chloroflexota > Anaerolineae > Anaerolineales > UBA4823 > PFL25. The sequence continues at coordinate 125,056 of CP070785.1, forward strand.
GATTTTGCCGCTGAAAGAGGCGTTGTATCCAATCACCACAGCCACCAAAAGCAAACCAAAAACGATCAATCCCCCAACCAGGGCAGCTAGTACCTGTGGGATCAGATCGATTGGCCGTGAAAATGCCTGCTCTGCGGTGGTTGTATCTCTCATACCATTATTTTAACGACAAAAGAAAGGTGCGTGTTCCCTATTTAGGAAGTGTTAATTGTACCAAAGAGCCCTTGACGTATAATTTAAAGCGGATTTGTTCAGAAAAATGAGCGAATACTCGGTATTCATTCATCACAAAGACGCCTGAGCGCCCTAGCAAACCAATATGCTGAGGGCTAACATCATTATCATGCACATGTTATGCCAATTTACCTGGCATCCCGGTTCAGATTTCAGGACAACGTGAATGGGTCGGTGATTTATGATGGGTCCTACGAGAGCCATCCACCAGTAAAATAAAACTTACCAGTTCCTAATAATATGTTTTGTGCTCCATCTAGTATAATCTCGCTACCTTGAGGAACTTTGTTCTATGTTTGACCGTCTCCTTCATTGGAGAATATTTATGCCATTAAGATTTGAGCAAGGGTTGGAAATCAAAAGGCATTATTGGCCATATATAGCGGTGTTTATGGTCTTATTGATCTCTTCTGCCTGCTCATTTCCCAGCCCGGAACCGGAAACCCCAACCCCGTCACCATTTCAGGAGTTTGAAGAACAACCTACTGCTACATTTCCAGTCGAGCCGACTCCTACTCCGCAAGTCCTGCCGCCAGGATTGGTCGAGAGTGATCCACCCCCAAACTCTGAGGTAGGGCTCGATGGTCCGGTAATCTTTTACTTCAACCAATCTATGGATCATGGCTCGGTGGAGCGAGCTTTCTCAGGACTCTCGGGTCGGTTTGAATGGTTGGATGAATCCACGCTGGTCTTTACCCCGGATGAGCCACTCACTCCAACCAGCCAAATCAATCTGCAATTTGACACACAAGCCCAGGCTGCTAACGGATTAGCACTGGTTGAACCGATAAGCCTGGTTTACCATGCGGCAGGTTTCTTGAACCTAGCTCAAAACTTGCCGGAAGATGGCACCACTGAGGTCGATCCATCCGCGGCAATCGTGGCGACCTTCAACCGACCGGTAGTTCCATTAGGTGCAGACCAATCAAATGTTCCGGCAGCATTCTCGGTAGAACCCGCAGCCGAAGGTCGTGGGGAATGGATTAATACCAGTACGTATGCATTTTACCCAGAACCTCCCCTGGCAGGTGGAACAGAATACACTGTCCAGCTAAGCAGCGATTTGACTGGATTGGATGGCAGCCCCTTAGAAAATCGCCTGTCCTGGTCGTTTACAACAACCGAACCAAATATCTTATCAATTGAGCCTGGTGATGGATCTGGGAATGTCAGTCTGGACTCTGAAATTCGATTCACCTTCAACCAGCCCATGGATCCAGACAGCGTTGAAAGTGAGTTCACCATGCTGGATGCTGAAAAAAATCGCGTTCGGGGAAAGTTCAGTTGGAATGAGGAAGCTACCGAGTTTGTATTTACCCCCGATAATTTACTGAAACGCGACCGGGTTTATGCAATTATCTTAGGTAAAGAGGTTTCATCCAAAGGGGGGACACAAACTGGTATGGAGTACCAGGCAACTCTAGAGACGGTTTCTGAACTTAGGGTGATCGGCAGCGATCCTGCTAATAATGGTCAAAAAGATGTTTACAGCAGCGTGGCGATTGAATTTAATTCGCCAATTAAACTCAAGGACACAATTAAGTTCATTACAATCAGCCCACCTGTGCTGGACCTGGAAGCATTTGCGGATGAAGAAGAACGAACCATTTGGTTAAGTGGTTTCTATGAACCAGATACAGCCTATACGCTGACTATCTCACCGAACCTGCCGGATAAGTGGAATGGTCGTCTTGGTCAGGAGTATGTTCTCAATTTCCGCACTCGATCCATCGACCCCTCACTCACGGTGACAACTGGTTCAGAGGTGGTGTTCTTGACACCAGAGCAGTCAAGCATAACGGTTCAAGTAACCAACTTGCCTGATTTGACCTATTCACTTGGTGTCGTGCCCTTGGAAGATTTCCAGGAGGTTTTGGCCCCTGGGAATTATGAGGCCCGCCAGGCTTATCGCCCCGAATCTGAACTCACCCTGCAGCATGAATTGGAAATCCCACCCAACCAGAGCACCCCGGTCGAGATTCCGCTCACTTTAGACGGGGAACCCCTCGCTCCGGGGATCTATTCGCTGCGCTTCAACGTCGGGGTTAACTATATCTATCCTGGACCTTACTTCCTGGTGGTCAGCGATATCAACACGACCCTTAAACTAAGCGCCACCGATGTCCTTGTATGGGCAGTGAATCTAAATGACGGCAGTGTTGTTGAAAGTGCTCCTGTATCAGTTTATTCTGAAAGCGGCGATCTGCTGGCTCAAGGGTTGACTGATCCTG
>CP070785.1:127620-134804 GCA_020346705.1 Chloroflexota bacterium
CTGATCAGTTAAAGAATTGCGCCAGATCTGCACAGAACCCAGCTGAGCCAAGCCGTATTCGACATAATAAAATGGCTCATCGTAGATGTGCGGCTTGCGCTGCCAGCCAGTCATCATCTCTTGTTCGAGTCCACTCCAATCAACGCCGGCCATAAACCGCTCCCACAGGCGCGCCCAACAAGCATCACAGTTCTCAGGATGCGAGGCAGCTTCCTGATTTTCATACACCCACTGCTGGAAGGCATCCACTACAGCCATGTAAGGCCAGAAGAGCAGCATGCTTTCCAAATACTGGATGCGGGCTCGCGCAGCGCCTTCAGAAGAGTAAAAGCCGCCGCGTTCCTTCATCAGATAAGGACTGGCCAGCAGTTCCATCGACATGGAGGCTACTTCAGCGAACTCGGCTGGAATATTCTGGAAGAAAAACGGTAGCTGAGCAAACTCAAACGCATGAGCGGCGTGACCGCCTTCATGCAATATTGTCTGTACATCATCGTGAATACCGACCCCATTCATAAAGATAAAGGATCGTTTCGAAGCCAGGTAATAGCTGCAGAAGCCGCCCGGGCCCTTGTTCACCCGGCTCTCCAGATCAAGCAGATCTTCTGCGCGCATGATCTCGAAATATTCACTCAATTGGGGATCGATCTGTCGAAAGATCCTGGAGGTGGTCTCCTCGAGCTCGCTGGTACTTTCATAAGGTTTCAACGGGGGTTTTCCATATTGGTCAACTTCGAGGTCCCATGGTCGCAGTGTTTCCACCCCCAGGCGTTGACGTCGTCGCTCGTAAATCGTACGTGCAGCCGGGACAACGACCTCTTCAATGGCCTGGTGGAACTGGTAGCAATCTTCAGGCGTGTAATCGAAGCGCAGCAGTTCCCGCCAGCGGTAGGCGCGGTAATCAGGCAAATCTGCGTTGGCCGCGATCTGCTGGCGCAATGCCAGGAAGTTCACCCATAGATCATTTAATGCATCTCGATCTGCGAGCTGGCGTTCTGCTGACAGACGCCAGGCTTTTTCTCTGCGGGTCCGGTCGTGGTGTTGGAATTCTGGCTGCAGCTGCGGCAGCGCGACCTCTTCACCCTCCCAAGAAACTGTTTGCGCCCCAATAATCTTGTCGTACTCAACGACGAGCTTTTTTTCTTCACTGAGCAGCGACAGGTTCTCCTCCCGATAAAGATCGGCCTGGGCTCTCAGATCCCGCAAGGGCACCTCATATCCTGGAGGGTTAATGCCGCTATTGAGAAGCATTTCCTTGAGCCCCTGTTCGGCTGCCTTAGCCCGCGGCCTGATCTGGTCAAGGAAACGTTTGAATTTCTCTTCGGTCTCCAGGTCGCTGGTGTCGATCGCCGTGGCATCGTACAGGCGCCAGTAACTTTCATCCAGGAGTTTACTCAACTGTGACCATTGGTCCAGCCAGTCGAGGATATTATCCTCATCCAGGCTCCATTTGTGCAGCGCTTGAAAATGCGGTTCGATCTGCGGCCAGGTCCAATCGAGAAACTCGACTGCGTCAGCGGGCAATGAGGGTGCCATCTTGTTCACTCCAGGGATTGGTCAATGTTTCTCGTTTTTGGTGTCCTTTATGTGGTTGTGGCAACCAGGATGTCTGCCAGCACAGATGATCAGGAGGCGCCATTCAGGTCTGGTCGCCGGGTATGCCAATCCGTAATTAGCTGGTAGGCATGTGCAGCCAGGAATAGCTGCTCTTCCTGGAAATGAGGGCCCATGAGCTGCATACCGATCGGCAGCCCTTTTTGGTCAAAACCAACCGGAAAGGCGATCCCAGGGACGCCGGCTAGGTTGGCCGGTAAGGTAAAAATATCTTCCAGGTACATAGAAAGTGGGTCATCGCCGTGTTCACCGATGCGAAATGCAGTGCTTGGGGCAACCGGGGCTGCGATGAGATCTACCCCCTCAAAAGCCCGCTCAAAGTCACGCTTGATCAGGGTGCGAACTTTCTGCGCCTGGCCATAGTAGGCATCATAATACCCGGCTGATAGGGCATAAGTACCCAGCATGATGCGCCGTTTAACCTCGGAACCAAATTTGTCTCCCCGGGTGTGACGAAAAATATCCCACATTTCGTCAGCCGGGACACGAGGACCATAGCGTATGCCATCGAAACGAGCCAGGTTAGCAGATGCTTCTGCGGGTGCAATCAGGTAGTACACAGGCAAGGCTTGCTCAGTATATGGCAGACTGACCGGCTTGATCTGGGCGCCAAGGGTTTCCAGCTCCTCGATCGCCCGCCTCACCCCTTCTTCAACTTCCCCCTGGATACCCTCGATGAAATACTCATCCGGCACCCCGATACGCAAACCCGTTAAACTATCGCCTGGATCGATAAGGGTAAGATTGAAATCAGGCAGGGGGACATCACCAGTCGTGGCATCTTGCGGGTCTGGGCCAGCCATGATCTTGAACAAGGGCACGAGTTCAGCCGCCGAACGACCGAAAGCCCCAACCACGTCAAATGAAGACCCATAAGCGACCAGACCGTAGCGAGAGATGCGCCCATAAGTGGGCTTAATTCCGGTTACTCCGCAAAACGAAGCCGGCTGCCGCACACTCCCACCCGTATCCGTGCCCAGAGCGACGGGAGCGAGACTGGCTGCCACAGCTGCGGCACTGCCGCCGCTAGAACCTCCGGGGACATGATCTAGATTCCAGGGATTGTGAGTTGGCCCATAAGCAGAGTTCTCGGTCGATGAGCCCATCGCAAATTCATCTGTATTCGTCTTTCCTAAAATGACGACACCGGCTTCCCGCAAGCGAGCGACTGCCGTGGCATCAAAAGGTGGTACAAAGTTTTCCAGGATTCGCGAGCCGCAGGTACAGCGGATATCCTTCACACAGAGTACATCTTTAACCGCTAGTGGTACCCCGGTCAAAGGCGGTAGATCCTCCCCTGGATCGCTACGCCAGGTATTGATTCTTTGATCTGCTTCATCTGCTTGGGAGAGAGCAGCTTCTGGGGTTAAAGTCAGGAAGGCATGTAATGCGGGGTTCAAGCGATCGATTTGGTCGAGATATGCCTGGGTGATCTCCCGGCTGGAAAGGTCGCCTGCATGCAAATTGGCGAGTAATTCTCCCAGGGAGAGATTCACGATTTCGGTCATCGAATTTAGATTACTCCAGAACGGGGGGCACGCGGAATTGATCTTGTTCGATATCAGGAGCGTTGCGTAGCGCATCCTTCAAGCTCAACCCTGGACGTGGTTCATCTGGACGAAGTTTGCCGCGCGCCGGTAGCACACTGGACATGGGTGAGATTCCAGTAGTGTCAACGGCTTGCAGCCGCGCGGCGTAATCCAGGATATCGGAAAGCTGCTCGCCGTAGCGTTCTTTCTCCTCTTCCGAAAGCCTTAAACGCGCCAATTCGGCGATATGCTCAACTTCTTCCAAAGTCAATTTCATGCTGGCGATTATATCACGCGGGTCTTTGCAGAATTCTTGATCACCCAGTTGAAAGATATATATTGCTACCAACCTTGGGTGTACCAGCGGATGTATTCTTCAACGTGTTCCTGCCAATATGCTTCTTCATGATATCCCGGGTACAAATGCCACTCGTGAGGGATATCCTCCTCAGTCAGTAATTCCTCAAACCAAACCGCAGACTTGGTGATCTGGGGTCGATCTTTGTCTCCGAGATCCAGGTAAATTCGAGGCAACTGATCCCGGGGAATCCCGGCGAGCCAGGCTCTAATATCTGGCAAATCTGTCCAAAAGACCGGAAGGCTGTGCATCCCAATCGCTCCAAAAGATTCCCAGTGTGAAAAGCCGATATGCAGCGCCCAGCCTGCCCCCCGGCTCAGACCACCGATAGCGCGATATTCACGCTCTGGAATTGTGCGGTAATTCTCGTCAATCCTTGGCAGCAGCTGTTCGAAAACGACCTGACCAAACATGTCTTCGGTTGGCTGGCTCCAGGATCTGTCACGCGGCATAACAATTAGCAGAGCAGGGATTTCGCCTGCGGCGATCAGTTCATCGGATGTTTCATCGACTCCCAGTCGATCCCACTGGTCATCATTGAAATTCTGCCCGTGAATTAAATATAGAACTGGATAGCTCTCACCCGGTAGTTCGTCATAACATGGAGGCAGGTAAATTCGGTAACTCAACGGCAGAGGCAGCAGATTGGTGCGCAAATCACCCTGTTCGATGCGCCCTCCACTCTCCAAACAGGCAAGCGACTCTGGCGTAGGCAAAGGAGAAGGCGTTCCGGTTGGGCTAGGAACCGGGCTGGGGCTTAGTGTAGGCGTTGGAGAGATGGTAGGAGAAGGAGCAGGGCTGGAGGTACTCGTGGTAGTTGCTGTCGCGGTCGGATTCGAGGTGGCTAAAGACTGGTCAGACGCGCAGGCGTTTGCAGTGAGTAAAATTGTGAGCGTTCCAAGTACCAACCAAGATCGTTTCAAAGTTTCACCAATGGCGGTTAGCTTAAATTATTAGCGCCAAATTATTGGCGCTGATTACATCATCACTAAGCGATCCAACAGTCCAGGGATGCTTAACTTTCAGGTTATATTTTTCAGGAAATTTTTAACGCTGTTCTACCGTGAATTTGATCGCTGTGCGAACTTTTTCGTCGATCTCTACATCCACAAATTCGGAAATGAAGACCACATCAATCCCATCTTGAGCCAGGTAGCTTCTCGAGAGGGCCAGAGCTTTAACAGCTTGATTCACTGCGCTGGCACCAATTGCCTGCACTTCAGCCAGCTTATATTCGCGAAATACTCCAGCAATCGCCCCGGCAACAGCAGATGTTCGGGAGGTGCCTTTTACCTTGATTATGTCCATTTTGCACTCCTCATATTGATAGCAACGATGAGCGAATCCCTCTTTGAAGGAGCATTAATGTTTGTGCCTGCGCGATATTCCAGTTGTCCAGATATGATTCTACAAGATTTTTGTGCTCGGGGCAAGCTTTTTTGGCTTCGTCTCGGCAAATTACCTTTAAGTTGATTCTCATCCAAAAGGATTTTGATGTGTAGTCTAGCCCACTTCGACAGGCTCAGTGCAGGCTCTTGTAGGCGTCATTATGAGCTTGAAAACGGGCACAAGACCCTACGCTACACCGCTCAAAATCAAAGTGGTCGAGTATTAGTATAAGAAGGATACATTTTGTTAATCATGACCTGATTGCTGCCTCAACACCGGAACTGATGGCCTTTTGGGGTCAATTACTCATTCGCCATCAAGATCTCTCAAACCGCGGAAGTAAAGCTGGAAAGTTTACACTCGAGCGAGTTTGTTGTAAACTAGTACTGATAAACTACCCACTTAGGAGAACATAATGGAAGTCAAGAGTTACCAGGATCTGAACGTTACCCCCCGCATCCTCTTAGGACCAGGACCTAGTATGGTATCCCCGCGGGTATTAAATGCCATGTCTTCCCCGACAATAGGTCACCTCGATCCCGAATTTCTGACCTTAATGAAAGAAGTCCAGGATCTGCTGCGTTTCGTATTCCAAACTGAAAACGAACTCACCGTGCCAATTTCGGGCACAGGTAGCGCAGGGATGGAGGCGGCTTTATCAAACTTCATTGAACCCGGTGACAATGTTTTGGTTGCGGTACTGGGATATTTTGGTGAGCGTTTATATGAGATGGCAGGTCGCTATACCGATAATGTCGATCGCATCGAGCGTCCATGGGGAGAAGTGTTTGATCCAGATGAGATCAAGACCGCCCTCGGCCAGAAAAAATACAAAGTACTGGCCCTGGTTCACGCGGAGACATCAACAGGCGTCTTGCAGAAAGGAATCGCCGAGATCGCGGAGGCGGCTCACCAACAAGGCACATTGCTGGTTATGGACACGGTCACCTCCCTGGGTGGAATGCCGGTCGAAATCGATAATTGGGACGTGGATGTGGCCTTCAGCGCCACTCAAAAAAGCATGTCCGGACCGCCGGGACTGGCGCCGCTGACGGTTTCTCCCCGGGCACGCGAGGTGTTACGCAATCGCACTACCCCGGTCGGCAACTGGTACTTCGACCTTTCCTTGCTGGAGAAATATTGGGGTGACGAGCGTACTTACCACCACACAGCACCGATCAACATGAACTATGGTCTGCGGGAGAGTTTACGCCTGGTAGCAGAGGAAGGTCTTGAAGAGCGCTTTGCACGGCACCGGGCGAACGCCGAGATGCTGTGGGCAGGATTGGAAGACCTGGATCTATCTTTGATGGTGCCGGAGGAATACCGCCTGACCACGCTCACCACGCCCATCGTACCACCCGGGGTTGATGCCTTGGAAGTTCGCCAGCAGCTGTTGAACAATTACAATCTCGAGATAGCAGGCGGTTTTGGTCCTTTGGTGGGCAAGATTTGGCGCATCGGTCTGATGGGCTACAGTAGCCGGCGGGAAAACGTGCTGCTGCTGCTGGCAGCCTTGCGGGAGATATTCGCCAACCGTTAACCAAAACACATCCGAAATTCACCCATCGCGCATGGTTGCTGTAGCTGCAAACCATGCGCTTTTTCCTATTAATCTGTTTTTCATGCCCTGCTCTTGCCCCACAAATCGGTCTGTGGCACAATAGACCTTAATGAGACGCTGGTTCTGGTTTTTCATCGTTGTTCTACTTGGCGTTGCTGCCGGATTGTATTATGGGTGGGTGATCAACCCGGTTAAATACGTCGACAGCACCCCTGCCAAACTCCGATCAGATTATCAAACAGACTATATATTGATGGTGGCGGAGGCTTACCAGGCTGAAGGAGACCTAGACCTGGCTGCCAGGAGGTTAGCCGTATTAGGCGATAGCCCGCCAACCGAGGTCGTGCGCCAGGCGATGATCGTCGCCGCCCAAATTCCATACGCAGACTCAGACCAGGATTTACTCAGCCAGCTGGCGAGCGCTTTACAAACCTGGAGCCCAGAGGGAGCGCAGCCATGACGGAGGACCGTGGTCGTTGGTATCTCCTGACCGGGTTCGTGATCGGGGCAGTACTGGGTCTGGTGTATGCCTGGCTGATTTCTCCCCAGCAGACCCCGGATACCTCACCCGCTTCTCTCCAGCCAGAATTTAAGGATCAATACCGGGCGATGATCGCAGCCGCGTTCGTGGCCACAGGAAATTTACCGCGAGCTGAAGCGCGCCTGGCCCTACTCGGAGAAAGCGATTCCGTGATTGCTCTTTCAGAACAGGCCCAACGTACTTTAGGAG
>CP070785.1:134904-141927 GCA_020346705.1 Chloroflexota bacterium
ATGAAGCCACCGAGTTTTTTTTGCAGACGATGAACATCAAACTCGAGGAAGTGGACATGGACGCTCTCACCTCCCTCACGGAGGGGTGGATAGCTGGACTCCAGCTGGCCGCGATCTCGATCAAGAATAGTGTCGACAGGTCCGCTTTTATCACTGAATTTTCTGGAAGCCATGAATTCATCGTGGACTATCTGACGGATGAGGTCCTGGATAAGACTCCCGCGGAGCTAAAAGAATTTCTATTGCAGACCTCCATACTGAAGGAGTTTTCGGCAGAGTTATGCGACCAGGTAACCGGATTACAAAACGGAGCAAGGTGCCTGGAGGAATTGCGAGAAAACCATCTCTTTCTCATGCCCCTGGACAATGAACGGCGCTGGTTCCGGTACCATTCACTATTCGCCGATCTGCTTCAGAAGCGTTTATTAGAGGAACAGGCGGACGAGATTCCATTTCTCCACCAAAGGGCAAGCAATTGGTTCGTTCAGAACGAGGACCTCGAGCGAGCGATTTACCATGCCTTACAAGCTGAAGATTATGAAGGCGCGCTTTCGATCATCGAACAAACCGCTGAGGACACGATGGGTCGCTCTGAATTTACGATATTCTTGAACTGGCTGCACGCAATTCCAGCCGAGATGACGCGCACTAGGCCGCGCTTGCTGATCTTTGGTGCCACCGCATCATTATTCAGTGAAGGGGAACCAGAGACTGTGTCAGCTATGCTGGATGATGCCGTTAAGGCTGACGAAGGCAAGGATTATGTGGGAGAAATATCAGCTATTCGTGCCATTATCGCCACCCTTAAGGGAGACATTGAGGAAAGTATTGAGCGCTCTCAGAATGCGGTGGCAGATTTGCCTGGAGGAAACATCTTTTTACGGAGTCTGGTGATCGGTAATTTGAGCCTGGCTTATATCTCAACCGGTGACATCGTGAGTGCGGCAGAGTTGTTTTCCAAGGTCGCTAAATCGGCGGAAAAGGCCGGGAATCACATGACGGCTGTTATGGCACTCCGCCGGTTGGCGGAAATGGCATTGATCAGCGGGGATCTTCACCGGGCCTGGGACATTTGCAAGAGAGGACTGGCTATCGCCGTCTATCCAAGTGGAAAGCCACTTCCAGTAGCCGGCGTCCTGCTGGCAGTCCAGGGCGATATCATGCGTGAATGGAACCAGCTTCCCGCCGCGCTTGATCTGATTAATGATGGTATAGAACTCGTTCTGAGATGGTCGGAACTAGCGGCGGTCGAAATTTATTTGTATCTGGCTCGCATCAAGCGATCGATGGGAGACGTGGAGCAGGCTCAAGCAGCGATCAATACGGCGAGACAAATCTCTGCACGAAATGAAGCCAGCCGTATTGCTCCCGTGATCGTCAATCTTTTCCAGGCCCGGCTCTGGCTGCAGCTCGGCCAGCTGGCTGAAGTGGAAAAGTGGGAAAAGGAATACCAACCGTTCACAACCTACCTTGAAGAGCAAGGATACAACCCCAAATACCACCATCATCTACTCGAAATTGAGGGCATCACATTCGCCAGATTGCGCCTTGCCCAAGGAAGGTGGGCTGAGGCGTTGAATATCTTAGAGCCGCTCCACCAGGCAGCGGTAAACTTGAAGCGGAGGGGGAGGGTCATCGAGATCCTGGTGCTCAAGGCCATTGCTTCCTTCAAATTGTTGGAGAATGAAAAAGCGCAGGATCTGCTGGAAGGCGCACTCAGCATCTCTGAACCGCAAGGGTATTTGCGTATGTTTATCGATGAAGGGGAACCGTTGCGCGAACTGCTGACATCGCTCTTCGAGGATGTTCGCAGACGGGAGGAGAGCGACTCGGCAGGTGTGTCAGTTGAGTATCTAAATAAGCTGCTGACGGCGCTGACCACCGATTCCGTGGCGAGGAAGGTCGCCGGACAGGGAGAGATGGAGCCGTTCAGCGATCGCGAGCTGGAGGTGCTGCGGTACTTGGCGACTTCCCTGACAAGCACTGAGATTGCGCAGGAGCTTTACATTTCGCCGAACACGGTTCGCTTCCACATTAAGAATATTTACAGCAAGCTTGGCGTGCATCAGCGTGCCGCGGCTGTTGAACGTGCCAGGGATTTGGGCTTGATTTAACTCTTCAAATCAACTTCTATCAGTCAGCCCTCGGATACCTGTCGAGGGCTATTATTGTTGATCTACCTACACTTTTTGCTAAGTGAGAAACTTTGTGGAGTATACGATGGCGAAGAGTATCCTTTTGGTGAGTTCAGGATATATTTTGCTCTAAGGGGATTTGCAATCCCCGTTTTGAGTAAATCGCAGGATTGCAAATCCTGCGAGAACACTTAATCACCCTTCTCCCTTTGGTAAAAAATCTCCTTCTATCATCAATTCTTGGAAACCTGCCGAGGGCTGCTTTTGTTTATAAACTACCCACCTCAACTACCCAGGTTGGGTGGTGACAATTAACCCATCCCTCTTTTATCCTCTAATTGAATTTGAATCACGATCAACGTTCCTAATAGTGATTCGACGAGATGAAATAAATGGAGTTTTTTGACTTATGACGAACTCAAATAGACCGGATGAACCTTCGAACTATCGCATAAAAGTGAGCGGCAAAGTTAAGCAAAGCTGGTCAGAGTGGTTCAACGGGATGGCGATCGAATTCGAGATGGCAGCCGGAGAGAACCCAGTCTCGACATTAACTGGTTTGTTGGCGGATCAAAGCGCGCTCTTCGGTGTGCTGAATAAAATTCGAAATTTGGGCTTGAAATTGCTGTCAGTTGAGCAGATCAATCGAGAACTGAAAAAAGAAAAAGATGAATAGTGGAAATATGGAGGTGTTCCGATGAAGATTATGGAATGGATCAGACGCCGACCGGTGGCGAGTTACTTTATTCTAGTGTTCTTGATCTCCTGGGGGGGCAGCCTGCTTGGCGGGGGAGTGTACTTGCTGCAGGGAAAGGCAATAGAGCTGAAAGATACCCTGCCCATGGGGGTAGCCATGATAGGCGCTCCCACTCTAGTGGGTATCGTGATGACTTATATCTGTGATGGTAGACAGGGTCTGCGAGACCTTTTTACCCGGATGAAGAAATGGAAAATCTCAGGACGCTGGTACGCAACGCTGCTCATTTTCCCGATTCTGATCCTGGTCGTCCTGATCCCTCTATCCATACTGATCACCCCGAAATTGACCCCGAACTTTTTTGCCATCGGCATCATTATGGGCCTGGTCGCTGGATTCTTTGAGGAGATCGGCTGGATGGGATTTGCTTATCCCAAGATGCGCTTGAAGCTGAGCATCCTGCAGGCGAGTATTGTATTGGGTTTTTTCCATGCATTGTGGCATTTCACAGCCGACTTCCTGGGAAATTACCTTTCTTTCGGAATGAACTGGTTCCTTTATTTCGCCCCATTTTTTGTATTTGTTGTCGCCTTGCGGATCATAATCGCCTGGGTTTACGAGAATACAGGCAGCTTACTTTTGACTCAGCTGCTTCACGCCAGTTCTTCGGGATTCCTGGCCATACTCGTGCCGATCAGATATGCTGGTGAAACATGGCCCATTTTTTACGCGGTCTATGCCATAGTTATTTGGCTGGTGGCGACCATAATTATCCTGCGGAACGAACATCAATTGGTGGAACAACCAGCATAACAATCTTTGAATGTAGAAAGAATGGCACAAATCAGAAGTGGTAGATTGATAAGGAGGTACTGAAATGAAGATCATGGATTGGATCCGACGCCGACCGGTTGCAAGCTACTTTTTGATGGTTTTTTTGATCGCCTGGGGCGGCAGCATCTTCGGAGTGGGGGCGAAATTTCTGGATGGCGTCGAATTAGAGCTAAACGATGGTCTTCCAATAGTTGTTTTTATGCTTGGTGCACCCAGTTTAGGAGGCCTGGCATGGACGTACATCTGTGATGGCAGACAGGGCTTACGGGATCTTTTTTTCCGAATTAAGAAGTGGAGAGTCCCTGGACGATGGTACGCAACGCTGCTCATCTTCCCGGTTTTAATCCTGATCGTGCTCATCCCGCTTTCTCTCCTGGTCACGCCAGATCTGACACCGACCTTCTTTTCACTAGGTATTCTGATGGGCTTACTAGCGGGATTTTTAGAAGAGATTGGCTGGATGGGATTCGCATACCCCAAGATGCGCATGAGACTCAGTGTCCTGCGAGCGGGCATTTATCTGGGACTTATCCATGCATTGTGGCATGCAACAGCCGACTTTCTGATCAGCTACAATAGTTTTGGGCAGAATTGGCTGCCTTATTTCACAGGTTTCTTTGTGTTTCTCGTTGCTCTGCGCATTATCATCGTCTGGGTTTATGAGAATACCGGGAGCGTGCTTTTAACACAGTTGTTGCATGCCAGCTCCACAGGCTTCCTGGCCATTCTGGTGCCGTCGACGAATGCCAGTGAAACATGGCCCATTTTTTATGCTGTCTACGCGGCGGGTCTATGGCTGGTGGCTGCTTTTATTATCATAAGAAATGAGAAACAGCTAGTGAACCAACCAGCATAAGAAAATGTGTTAATAATGTGTGGACCGTGATGACCGACAGGGCACGCACCACGATGGTAGATGTCAATTTTGATTTACCACAAATCTTGGAATGGATACAAAAAGATTCAAAAAATCGGAACCAATTCTTGGGTTGAAGTCAAAGATAAAGAACGCTACTGCCAGGACAGGCTGGATAATAAAAGGACTGATAAGATGACCACACAAACGCAAGATATGCGGAAATACTTGGTCGCCACGCAGCTATGCGATAGTGATCATCCGGAGCTGTGGAGAACAGCTGATGAAATTTGTGGTGGCGAAAATATCCCTGGAGAGAAGGCTAAAAGGATATTCTATTTCATTAGAGATGAGATCAGATTTGGTCTGGCCTTTTCCCGCACGAAGGCCTCTCAGACCCTGAAGAGAGGATATGGGGATTGCAGCAGTAAGTCCAACCTTCATGTGGCACTGTTGAGAGCGGTCGGAATCCCGGCCAGGCTCCGCTGGGTGAAAGTGAAATCAAGTGCTCTATATGGGATTATTATGGATCAGCTCTATAAACGCATGCCGCCAACCGCTTCCCATTTCTGGCCTGAGTGCTTCCTCAGGGATAAATGGGTTTCATGTGAGGCTTTTCTCGACAAATCTCTTTACGAGGGCATGCTCCGTAAAGGCCTTATCAATGAGGACCAGGTGCCTACGATTGACTGGGATGGTGAAAATAACCTCGTCATGCTTAGACCATGGATTGTCGAGGATTGCGGTTCGCTCTCATCGGCAGACGAAGCCTTGGGGATGCTCCAGCACAGCGAGGAAGGGATGCTGCCGATCCTGGTTGAGCGGCTTATCGCCCCGGTTTTCTACCCGCTTAACCTGCGATCCTCGGATCAGATTCGCAAATTGGCTTGATTCTGAATGCTTTGGGAAAGTGAACAATCAATGGATGCAGCTAGAAAATTCAGTGATTTAACGACGGAACAAGGTGAACTTGAAGACGAATGGAACGACAGTCTGACCGGTGATTATCTATGGTCCAATGTTAATTTTGGCGAGGCTGTCACCGAGGTAATGACCCCGCTCAGCTGGACCGTGCTGAGGGCAGTCTTCGGAGAATATGTGATCCTGCCGGGATACGATAGTGTGGGCAACATCGGCGGGCGGCCATACCTTAACATCAGCCTGTTCGCCTCCCTCTTCCATGCGATCGGGCGGACTCAGCAGGACCTGCTTGATTCCCAGGCAGGCACCTTGTTCATGAAGCTCCCGGAGGGGATGCAGATACCTTTGATCGAACTTTCGAAGCGGTATCTACTGTCTGCCGTGCCAAAAATTATCCAAACCCGGATCAAAGAGCGTAAGGGGGTGCAGGCTCTGCCAGCTTATCTGGAGTCCAATCCGGCCTGGTTCCGGATGATGCGAAACCGGATTCGAAGGATTGAGGCGAAAGCAGCGCTATACACCCTTTGGCAGCAGGAGATCTGGCCCCACGTCAGCGCTGGTCTTTGGAGCGTCATGGGCAGCGTCAATTCCTCCACGGCCTACACGATGAAACTGCGCCGGGAACTGGATGACTTGGTAGGCCCTGATGATGCGAATATCCTGATCTCGAACTTGAGCGACGAGTCGGGCACCCTGGCCAGCCTGGGACCGGTAATGGGGCTCGCCAGAGTTGCCCGTGGTGAGATGGAACGTGAAGAATATCTGGAGAAGTACGGGCATCGGGGTGCCGACGAGTTCGAGCTTTCCCTCCCGCGACCGGCTGAAAACTTGGAATGGATAAAGGTACAGCTGGCACAATACGAAAAGTCTCCCGTGGACGTGGAGGCACTGCTGGCCGAACAGCGAGTTTCATTTGAGGGCGCAGTGAAGCGTTTAAGCAATAAGTACCCCCGCCAAGCAGAGAAGATCCTGCGCCGGGTTGACGAATCAGCCCGCAGAGCACGCCTGCGCGAGTTGGCCCGTTCGGAATACGTGCGCGATAGGTGGTTAATTCGTCTTTTTGCCCTGCGGGCAGGTGAGTTAAGCGGGCTTGGAAACGATATCTTCTTCCTGACCCTGGAGGAAGTAATGGCCCTGCTGGAGGGAGATGATACTGCCGTTGCAGATATTCCTGCGCGGGTGGAAATTTACGACAGCTACCGGACATTGCCCGCATACCCTGCGATCATCCTCGGTCGCTTTGATCCGTTCCAGTGGGCTGCTGACCCCAATCGGAGGAGTGATATCTACGTCACGGGCGACTCTTTTCAAATAATGACCGAGCAAATTGGTGTGGGTGATGTGATCTCGGGTTCTCCAGGTTCTGCCGGACGCGTGGAGGGGTTGGTGCGCCGGATCGACGCGCCGGAAGAAGGAGACCAGCTGCTGGAAGGCGAGGTGCTTGTCACTGCCCAGACCGACATCGCCTGGACGCTGCTTTTTCCCCGTGCTGGAGCGGTCGTCACCGATGTCGGCGCGCCGCTCTCCCACGCGGCCATCGTCGCCCGCGAATTGGGAATCCCGGCTGTTGTGGGCTGCGG
>CP070785.1:142027-149015 GCA_020346705.1 Chloroflexota bacterium
GACAAAAACCCCCATACAGAGTACCCACTGGATACCCCTCAACCTCATGAAGAAATCAGCTATCTCGGCGCAAAGATCTGGATAAGGAAGATTGCCTAAATAAGCAATAATGACATCATCATCGAAAATCCGACCAGCATGAATCGCATTGTCGATACTTTGGAAATAAGTTATAGGCACTTGAGCCTGCTCGATTTGTACTAAAGCATGGACATCTATTAATGGTTGCAGGTAGAAGTATGCCTTCACATCAGCTGGACTGGCATGACGGCTGAGACCCATAGTATCCGTTTTGATGCCGAAGAAAAGGGCTGTAGCCAGCTGAGAAGTTGGATTGATCCCGGCTTCTAGCAAATACTCAGTCAGGATAGTGGAAGTGGCTCCTAATTCAGGACGAATATCCACAAAATCACCTGATTTAGCAGCACTTTGCAAGATGTGGTGATCTATAACGATATCAGCCATCCGGTCAGCAGGTAGAGAGTTATTTCCAGTGCTAGGCTGAGTATCGACTAAGGCGATCTTAGATTCTGTATGCCAGTCGGAGGGTTGAATAAGACGGAGCGGTTTATCCAAATACTGCACCAGCGCCTTATTCTCAGCACGCCCGATATGGCCTTTGTAAATAATTTTTGCCTCTACATGAAAGACGATATTGAGAAGATTTTTCAATCCAACTGCCGCGGCAATTGCATCCGGATCAGGATCGTTGTGGGGAATGATCAGGATGTTAGTTTGGTCAGCCAATACCTTGGCAAGTGCATCAAGATGGTTTTCAGACATTAATCACTTGGTGGAGCTGAAAGAATTGTAATCAAGGATTATCTGATAGAAAAATATATTGGTTAAATTATACAATCGTGTACCAATTTATCAATCAAACAACCATTCCAAAAAGGAAGAAGAATGATCTTGTTTGACTGGATGATTTGAATAAAGATTTCAGCAAATTCAATTGCATCTGATAGCACTTATTTTGTAAAGACCTGAAAATCATTCACCCCCAATTTCTCACCAAATTCACCCCAGTACTAACCTGCGGAAATGCTCCTCATATCGTGGAGATTCCAGGCTGCTGTCAGGAGTATGGCGTACACGCAGGCGTTCTTCCAATTGTGCAGGATCACCAATCTGGCTAGAATGCTTATTCAAAGCGCGCAGCTTTAAATCAAAGTAATCGGTAATATCAATTGAAATGTTGGCTTCTAACGGTAAGGAGATCCATACCTCGCGCACGATGTGCGGTTCCAGATTTTCATCACGCCACAGCTCGATGAAGTTTAAATGATCCCTGGCTGCTGGGAAGATTGCATCAAGGGTTGCCTGTCCGGCCGCCCTATGATCTGGATGGTTTATATAGCTGTCTCTTATGTACAAGTTGGTGGGATCGCAGGTAACAATCACGTCTGGTAGTTCCTGCCTGATCACCCTGGTAATCTCCTTGCGTAATTCTAAATCCGGAACCAGGTAGCCATCCGGGTGATCCAAGAAGATCACATGCTGCACTCCTAAGACCTCTGCTGCAGCGCGCTGTTCATTCTGGCGGAGATCACACAGAGCATCAGGGGTCAGGTCGCGATTATCGGTGCCCTTATCCCCGCATGTCAGGAGACAGTATGAAACATGATGGCCTGCCTTAATCCACCGGGCAACTGTACCCCCACAGAAGAACTCCGGATCATCCGGGTGGGCTAAAACTACCAGAATGCGTTGCGGGTCTTCCCAATTGTCAGGCGTCTCGACCTCGTTCAAATCTATCCCCTGCCGCAATCACATTCACCGTTTTCGTGTTTGTCACACGGCTCTGCAGATTTTCTGCGTAATTCTTCAAATTCATCCCACGGTTGAATATCCAGCCGGCCATATTCCTCCCGACCCACACCTTCCACTTCCACCATTACCGAATCCTTCAAGGGATATACATCAACCACCTTACCCTCACCTTGAGGGGTGATCACACGTTTATTACGTTTTGGGAGAGTCTTACGCGCTTCGACATATTGCTGGTACTCGTAAATCAAACAGCACCGCAACCTGCCGCACATGCCGGTGATCTCGGATGGAGTCAAGGAGATGCCTTGCTCTTTGGCCATCTTGATGGAGATTGGGCTGAACTCGGTTAGGAATATGGAGCAGCAGCGTGATTCCATTCCACAAGCGCCCATCCCACCAATGATCTTTGCCACATCGCGAGGGCCAATCTGGCGCATTTCAACTCTCGATCTTGGATAGGTGCGCTGGATGGCTTTCTTCAGAGATTTAAGGTCGACCCGCTCTTCAGTTTCGGTGCTGTACAAGAACGACAACCGTTTACCATCGATGGTGTATTCTGCCGATACGATCTTAACCCCTTCGATCTTCATTTCAGCTGCTTTTGCCCGGCAGTTGATCATCGCTTCAAGCCCTTTACGCTGCCAGAGCTGACGTAACAAAAGATCTCGCGGGGTCGCTTTACGTTTTATCGGCTTCCATGAACCATGCGGAGGCATCGGCGGATCATCCAGGATTTGGACTATCTCGCCGAGCTGCTTCCCGCGGCTGGTCTCAACGACCGCAAAATCTCCTTCACGCAGGTCGGTGAATTTTCGGGCGTCAAAGTGGTAGACTTTTCCGACCTTTTGGAAGCGTACACTGACTACATATGGTTTTGAACTGCTCATGATCATCCAACCATGGTGATCGGCACAAAATCGTTACTCTGCATGGCTGCCACGCTGACTTTCGCGGCGACATCTAAGGCGATTGAATTCAAGGCTTTGGATACCGGAGAGTCGGGATCGCTGACCGTTACTGGCACTCCATTGTCGCCACCTTCTCGAACAGATGGATCCATTGGAATGGCGCCAATAAACGGCACCCCGCTCTCCTGGGCTAATTTTTCGCCACCACCGGAGCCAAATACATCCATCCGGGTTCCATCCGGCAGCTCGAGGTAGCTCATGTTCTCAACCACGCCGAAAATCGGCACGTTCATCTGGCGGAACATCTCGAGGCCTCGCCGGGCATCATCCAAGGATACCTGTTGGGGCAGGGTGACGATCAGCCCACCACTGAGCGGCATAGATTGAGCCAGACTCAAACCGGCATCTCCAGTACCAGGTGGTAGATCGACGACCAGGTAATCCAGCTCACCCCATTCTACATCACTGAGGAACTGGCGAATCGCGGAATGAAGCATCGGCCCCCGCCAAATTAACGGCTGATCTGCCTTGACCATGAAGCCGATCGACATTAATTTCACACCGTGTGCTTCTGCGGGGAATAGTTTGTCTTCCCCTGCGGGGGGCAGATGCTCAACTCCCATCATGGTGGGAATATTTGGACCGTAGATATCCGCATCCAACAAGCCCACCCGGGCACCAGATTTAGCCAACACAACCGCCAGGTTCACCGCCAGAGTGCTCTTACCCACGCCTCCTTTCCCAGAGGCGACAGCGATCGCGTTGCGGATGGGTAGTTTCAAAAGACCGCGCTGCCTACCATCCGTTGGTACATTGGCGTCCAACTTGATAACTACCGATTCAACACCAGGTATAGCCGCTACCGCTTCACGTGCCTCACGTTCAATTTGGTCGCGCAACGGGCAGGCTGGGGTTGTCAGCATGACTGTAAAACCAACCTCACCCCCGTTAATATTCAAATCCCGAATCATGTTCAGGCTCACCAGGTCCTGGTGTAGTTCTGGTTCCTGGACCTGGCTCAGAGCTCCCATGACTGCTTCTTTGCTTACTGTGTTTACATTTACCATATAAATTTCCTTATCAAAAATACCATCAAAAAATTCTCGAATCCTCGGGATCCAATAATAGTCACGATCTATTCCTCTGTCTTCCGGGCAGCTTTTCTGGCAGCTTTTTTCGCTTCAGCTTCGGCCCGGGCAGCTTCCTCCCGGTTGTAATTTGTAGGACGGATTGAGGCATAATATTCAACCGGGCGCGAGAGGCGTTCCTTGTTATAGATGTTCTTCTCCAACCGATCGTAAACTGAAATCTCGTAATCGTGATCCATCTTGATCGCATCAAATGGGCAGAATTCTGCGCACAACCCGCAGTTCATGCAGATATCAACATCGATATAGAATTCCTTTGGTTCTGGAACAGGCCTACCGGTGTCGGGATCGTTGGTACGCTCGATCCAGATACACTGAGGTGGACAGACTTTAGCACAAATACCGCAGGAAGTACAGCGATCTTGTTTCTCCCCATCGCCGTTAACTTCATAAATCAGGAACGGGATAAAGCGAAATTCCTCTGGTACGGGCAACTTCTCATCCGGGTACTGCACGGTAAAGATACCCCTGGCCTCAATGCTCTTGCGGTTTTCAATTCCTTCTTCAGTGAAGTATCGGCGTTTTCCGCGGGATAACCAGCGAATGTCCTCCAGATAGGTATTCATGAAGTGTTTAAATGTGATGCCTAAACCCTTCAGGAGACCCTTGCCATAAAAATCAGTCATATTCAAACTCCGCAGTTAATTCTTCATTGACCTACAATGTGTGAGTCAGCGATCCGTTTCTCCCAGCACGATATCGATAGACCCTAAAATAGAGACGACATCGGCAATCTTGTAATTCTTGCCCATTACGCCTAGGGCGGTCAAGTTGATGAAGGATGGCGCCCTGACATGGTATCGCCAGGGATTCGGCTTGCCATTTGAGACAACATAAAAGCCCAATTCACCTTTCGGTCCCTCGACTCGCCCATATGCTTCGCCAGCCGGCACCCTTACCTGGTATTGGGGTTTACCTTCCTGGATCGGTCCTTCGGGAATATCGCGGATCACCTGCTCCAAAATGCGAATACTTTGGCGGATTTCATCCAGGCGGATCAGGTAGCGATCGTAAATATCGCCATGATATCGCACCGCAACATCAAATTCGAAGCGATTATAGATGCCATAAGGGTCTGCGCGGCGCACATCATACGGCACTCCCGAGGCCCTCAGCACCGGTCCAACCGCAGAATGAGCGATGGCATCTTCTGCAGTCAGCACACCCACTCCGATCGACCGG
Organism: Chloroflexota bacterium; assembly: GCA_020346705.1. Lineage (GTDB taxonomy): Bacteria > Chloroflexota > Anaerolineae > Anaerolineales > UBA4823 > PFL25. The sequence goes on from CP070785.1 coordinate 147,039, forward strand.
GCGCGGATGATTTCGTTGTTGGTCAGGAAGGTATCCAGATCATCGATCTTGGCCGGCAATCTGTCCAGGACAAGACTTTTTACCTGTTCAAACACACCATCAGGCAAGTCTCTTGCCATGCCAGCGAAACGATAATAATTGCACATCATGCGCGAACCGCTGACCGCCTCAAATATATCCAGGATCAGCTCTCGTTCTTCAAATGCATACAACAAAGGGGTAAAAAACGCGCCCAGATCGTTCAACAAGAACCCGATGGCAGCCAGATGGTTGACAATACGGGTTAATTCAGCCATCATCACGCGCAGATATTCCGCCCGTTCAGGTGGTTTAGTCCCCATCAGTTTCTCGACCGCCAGGACATAACCAAAGTTGTTGCTCATCGAGTTGAAATAATCCAGGCGATCTGTGAAGGGTATGTTCATCAAGAAAGTGTTGCGCTCGCCGATTTTTTCATGGTTGCGATGCAGATAACCCATGACCGGTTCGAGATCGACGACCGTCTCACCTTCAAGCCGTACGACCATGCGGAACACGCCGTGCGTTGAGGGATGCTGTGGACCCAAATTAACCACGATCTGGTCGGTGCTCAAGGCAGTCTCGCTGACTGCATGATCGAGTCTGCCCACTCCAGCGTATACTGCAGACTCGCCCACCGGTTCCCATAGTGCCGGATCAAAGCCTTCCGGATAATCCACGTTCTTATTGAAGGGATTGTTGTCTTCGCTGCGGATTACGTCGCCCCCAGGCCATCGGCTTTTAAAAGGCTTGCCATCTTCTTCATAAAATGGTTCTTGCCAATCTTTTTGCAGCGGGTGACCTTCGAATCCTTCCCAGGTCAAAACTCGTTTAAGATTGGGATGGCCATCAAACCTAATCCCCACCAAATCCCAGGCTTCTCGCTCCTGGAGATTCGCGCCAGGAAAGACCGGAGTAAGGGAAGGTACCACCGGATTATCGCGCGGCACCTGCACTTTATAGACTAATTCCGACCCACCGGTGGTCTTATAGGCATGGTAGACCACTTCCAGCTTTTCTTCCGGCAGGTAATCCACTCCCGTGACTGAGGATAAGAAATCGTATCCAAATTCATCTCGTAAACCGGTAGCAAATTCGACCAGTTTCTCTGCTGGCACGATAAAACCTGCATACCCCTTGCGCTCATCACGGCTGATCTCCGGGAATCGCTCTTCTAATTCGGTTTTTTGCTCAACAAGAACTTCTTCACTCATCAATTGACTCCAATTCAGGCTTCCTCCGCCACAGGGACTTCTTCCTCTTCAACCTGTTTTTCAGCGGTATAGTCTTTTATCAATTCATATTCACGGGGATCCATCAGGTCTGGACCGAGTACAGGAATCGGGATCGCCTCAACCGGATCCTTGCTGTACCAGCGCACATTCTTGATCGATTGAATATCGATCTTCTTTTGCAGCGTGATCAATCCATGAAGCAAGGCTTGCGGCGTTGGTGGGCACCCGGGAACATAGACATCCACCGGGATGAATTTATCGACACCATCCACCACGCTGTATCCCTCTTTAAACGGCCCGCCTCCGGAAGCACAGGCGCCCATCGCCAGGACGTATTTCGGTTCCGGCATCTGGTTGTAGAGGCGCACGATCTGGGGGATCATCTTCTTGGTCACCGTACCTGATACGATCATCAAGTCGCTCTGGCGGGGACTCGGACGCATCACTTCCATTCCAAACCGGGAGAAGTCAAAGCGACTGGTCGCGGCGCAGATCATCTCAATTCCGCAGCATGCTAAACCGAACATCATTGGCCAGATCGAATTCCGCCGACTCCAGTTGTAGACTTTATCCAGCGTGGTAATCGCCACCTGACCTTCCATCTCGGGAGGGATATCGTATCCAGGTGAATTGAAGTCTTCTGTCATTTTTGAGCTACCTCCTCAAACCATTCTTGGAATATTGCTTCCAGGATGGCATCATTCGCCAGCTCTGGATCATCTGC
>CP070785.1:149115-156056 GCA_020346705.1 Chloroflexota bacterium
TGTGGGTTCGACTCCCACCTTCGGCACTTAGTAGAAATTCGCCTGGATTATATCATGAGCCCTTCCTGCTTCAGGAGGGGCTTTGTCGTCCACCGGGAGAGGAAATTAGGGAACTGCAACATTATTATCAATGTTAAAATAAGGTCGTTCGACTGGCAATAAGATTTGTTGGACCAGAGGTGGTCGATCAAATGATTGAAATCAGGGATCTCCAAAAGGTCAGTGGGGGAAGTACGTCCATTGATATCCCGGCACTGGATGTTGGCCAGGGTGAGATCGCAGCCCTGGTCGGCCCGGCTGGCAGTGGGAAAACCCTGCTCTTCGACCTGCTGGCAGGAAGAACGCGCCCTACCGCCGGGACCATCCGGTTGGCAGACAGTGATCCTTACCAAGATCAGGCCCAATTAAGCCAGGTAGCGGGGTTCTTGTTTGCGGAGGATGCCGTCTACCAGCATTTTTCACCGCTAGCCAACCTGGAATTCCACTGCCAGCTGTACGGGCTGCCGAAATCACGGGCGGCCGAGGTGCTGGCTCTGGTTGGGTTGGGAGATCAGGCGAACAGCAAACCCGACCAACTTTCGTCAAGTCTATTGCGCCGGATGGGATTCGGGAGAGCCATACTGCACTCGCCTAAAGTCTTGCTTCTGCGGGAGCCTTTTGCCCGCTGCGACCAAACCACGATTCGCCTGCTGAGCAACCTGATGCGTGCCCAGGCCGAGGAGGGAACAACACTGTTGATCATGGCCACCGAACGAAGCAATCTGGAACCTCTGTGCAACGTGATCTACCTCCTCAACCAGGGCAGGATTGCGGAGATTCTGCATCCGCAGGAAGAGCAGGAAGCGAGTTTTCCCTTCAAGATTCCAGCCAAGTTGGAAGATAAAAAAGTTGTATTGCTCAACCCAGCTGAAATACTCTATGCATATGCGAGCGAGGGCCGGGCATATCTGGTCACAGGCGACAGCCACCTGCCAACCCAGTTCACCCTGTCTGAGATAGAAGAACGCCTTAGCCGGAGCGGTTTTTTTCGCGCCCATCGCGCCTACCTGGTCAATTTACAGCATGTCCAGGAGGTAATCCCCTTCACCCGCAACAGCTTCAGCCTGAGGTTAACCGATCCCGAAAACACCGAAATCCCACTCAGTAAATCGGCAGCTGGCGAATTAAGCGACCTTTTGGGGTATTAATCCCCACTCCAGGTCGCTCCATTCATCCCTCCAGACGAGCCATTCAAACCCCCAGAAGCGCCTTTCGGCGCTTTTTTGTTGCATTGCGTTCCTTAATTTCATATAGTATGAGCAGGAATAGCAGTTAGCCAGCCAGAAATCAATACAACAAATTTATTAAAGTCTAAACTCAAGTTTGCGAGGTTTGGAGAAAGATAATGAAAGCAATCGAAGTTAGCAATTTGACCCGCGACTATAACGGCCTAAGAGCCGTGGATGGGATCAGTTTTTCGGTCGACCAGGGAGAGATTTTCGGTTTCCTGGGACCTAATGGTGCCGGTAAAACGACGACGATCAAAATCTTGACCGGGCAGCTGCGCCCGACTTCGGGTTGGGCTTGCGTGGCCGGCTGCAATGTGGTCACCGAACGGGAGGCCTTGAAACCTCAGATCGGGGTCGTGTTCGAACACCAGAATATTTATGAAAGTCTCTCATCACGTGACAACCTGGTCTTTGCAGCCCGATTATACGGTGTTGACACCCGTGCAGTAGATGGCGCGCTGGAACAGGTTGGGCTCTCGGACCGATCTCGGGAGAAGACACAAAAATTTTCCAATGGCATGAAACAGCGTTTGTTGATCGCCCGGGCATTGCTCCACCGCCCAAAGGTGCTTTTCCTGGATGAACCAACTCGCGGGCTTGATCCGCACGTGGCCCGCGAACTGCGAGGCTTTATCGCCGGTTTAGCCGATCAAGGAGTAACTGTATTCCTGACCACACACTACATGGAGGAGGCTGACCGGCTCTGCGACCGGGTGGCGATCATCGACTGCGGGCGCATCGTAGCCATCAATTCCCCCGAATCCTTAAAAGGCAATCATGGCCAGGATCAGACAATTACATTGGAGGATGTTTTTGTGGAATTGACCGGAAACATATTCCAATGAATTATGGAGCCTGGGTGTTTATGATGCTCGCTTCACAAACCATGAATTCCACAGAATGAAAGTTGTTTTCCAAAAGCACACATTAAGTGATATATAAGGTAATGAAATGACAAGCAAATCTAATCCACAAAATTACAACAAGAGCACCCGACGTACAGTCGAGATAATCTGGGCCATTGTAGCCAAGGATATGGTGGAGGCGCTAAAGAACAGAAACACCATCGCCATAATCGTAATTACCATGCTGATGTCGGTCTTCTATTACTACCTGCCCATCCTATCTTCAGGAAATGAACCCCCCAGGGTGCGTATATATGATGCTGGTGAATCTGCCCTGGTACCCCTTATGGAAACCAGCGATTCACTCAATGTGCGAACCTATCCCAGCCAAGAGATTGTGATCGATGCGCTGAGGAATAATGATGTACCAACCCTTGGCTTGGTCATTCCAGCAGACTTCGACCGCGCCATTGAGGAAGGTCGGGAGGCGGTACTGCAGGGTTATGTGCTCAGCTGGGTCGGTAGTTCAGCTACCGATGAACTTCAGCAAGCCGTCGAAAACGAGATCGCAGGGTTGCTAGGCGCTCCAATCCCCATCCTAATTGATGGCAGCCAGTTCAGCTTAGCACCGGATTCACACGGCATTGGAACCACCTCGGCGCTGGCAACAGTGTTCGTGGTGGTGATGATCGGCTTGACGATCATTCCGCACCTGATGTTGGAAGAGAAGCAAACACACACGATGGACGTGCTGCTGGTTTCCCCTGCCAGCGCTGGAAACCTGGTGGCTGGCAAGGCCATTGTGGGCCTTTTCTACTGCCTGCTGGGAGCCATTATCTCACTGGTGATCTTTAAATTTGTGGTCATTCATTGGTGGTTAGCTCTTCTGACCGTCGTATTTGGGGCGCTATTCACCGTATCATTGGGACTTTGGTTGGGCACCATAATAGAGTCTCGGGCTCAATTGACCATGTGGGCCTGGGTGTTTATCCTCCCGCTCCTACTGCCTGTAATCTTGTCGCTGATGGAAGAATTACTGCCAGGCGTGCTAGTCCAAATTCTACAGTTCATCCCCACCACCGTAATGTTAAACCTGCTGCGTACAGCGTATTCCGCCGAGATCCCCCTGGGAAGGACCCTATTCCAGCTGGCCTGGTTAGCTGCCTGGGCAGGAGGATTCCTGGTCTTTGTGAACTGGTTAGTTCGGCGCCAAGATCGGCAGAGTGGTGTAGATGCAGCCCTCCGGCAATCAGTGGAGACAAACACCATGCCCCTCCTGGAAAGCGGGACCAGGTGGCTTGCAACTTTGTTCAATCGCTTCTCTCCGGATGAGGCCCGATTATCTGAATCCAAAGCAATAGTAAGTTCAGAGACCAAAAGCAGCAGGGAGAGAAAAAATGGTCCGTTACGCATTATTTGGACAATTGCAGCTAAAGATATCTCCGGCACGCTGAAAAACCGACTGGCGCTGTCGATCATTCTGGGCACGATTTTCGTCGTGGCATCTGGCTCAATACCCCGGATGCTATTAATGGGACAAGGGAATCCCACTGCAATCGTTTATGACCCAGGGCGTTCAAGCATTTTGAGAAGCATGACCGCCAGCGACGAATACCAGATCGGGATTGTGGATTCCCTGGAAGAGATGGAGGAAATCGTCAGTGAAGCGCCGGGAGTGCTCCTCGGACTGAGCGTCCCACAAAATTTTGACACCCTTGCCGAAGACAGTGGAACGATCGTCCTGGAAGGATTTGCCATACACTGGGCAGCTGCAGAGCAGGTCGACCAGCGAGCGGCATTTTTCCAGGAGCAGCTCAGCCAGGAAAGTGATAGCCAGGTCCAGATCAACGTTTCAGAACAGAGGCTTTACCCACCGCCGGTGCTCGAGGGACAGACGATCATGTTTGTAATGTTGGTTTTGATCGTAATCCTGACCATGGGATTCGCTATGGTGCCCCTGTTGCTGGTGGAAGAAAAAATGGCCCATACCCTGGAATTACTGCTGGTCTCCCCTGCGCGAATTTACCAGGTGGCGGCCGGCAAAGCCCTGGCTGGTGGTTTCTACTGCCTGCTGGCGATGGTGGTGGTCTTCACCCTCAACCGATTCCTGGTTGTCAATTGGGGTGTGGCTCTGCTGGCGGTTGTACTCGGAATAGCCTTCGCAGTAATGGTTGGACTGTTGGTGGGGGTGATATCAGATAATCCAACAACAGTTGGCATGTGGGGTGCCATTTTAATACTCGGTTTAATTGGGCTGGCGATGGTAGGTGCCTTCATGGATCTAAACTGGCCTCCATTTGTCCAAACGCTGCTGGATTACCTGCCCACTGCGGCAATGGCAGAACTGCTAGGATTTTCAATGGCAGGCGAGTTTCCGATCACCCAGATGTGGGCTAATTCGGCTGCATTGCTGGTAGCCTCCCTGGTCGCTTTCGGGCTCTTAGCCTGGCGGCTGCGACTCACGGATCGGTGAGGTTGTGTAACACCTGAATGGGATTATTTTCGATACGCAGCTTCAAACTCTGTGTGGGGAGGCACTTCTTCACCAACCACCCAGAGAAAATAGTAGATGCCGGTCGGGCCCATGAATTTGAAGTCCTTGCGGATCATGTTGAGGGTGGCATCGAAATCCTCCTGCGAGCGCAGGTACTTTTGAAATGAGCCATATTCACCCTCGAGGGCGATCATCTGCTGAGCATTGCTGACGATGGCGGCCAGCTTGCGGTAGTTGCGGATGACGCGGGTGTCTTTGGACAGATCGTCGAGATCTTTTTCGTCATAAGCGGCAACCTTGTTTACGTCAAAATTGTCAAAGGCCTCGCGGGTGCCCTCCCATTTAGCCTCAACGACCTTCCAGGACATGCCGGATTGGAAGACGGCTTTGCTCATCACTTCCAGGTAATCATCCAGGGAGGTTGGTTTAATTTTATCTGGGGGTGTACCAGTTGGCATATAAATACTTCCTTTCTCTTGGTTAGCAATTGGTGATTAGCGATTAGCATTTAGCGATTAATTCGAAGTTCATCATTATACCGTTATTAACACAGCGGCAAGACCTGTACTGAACGCAGTGAAGGTACGTCGCCTTGAGCGACCATAAACTCCAAGGTTTTATCCGCGAATCCACCTTATAATATCAACCCTGCTGCTAAATGGGAACTATATTAATCAGATGGTTGATGGTGTAATACTGGTTCAGATCGCCATCCTCCTGGAAAATGCACAGCGGCGAGGCCTGTGCTGAACCCAGGAAGCGATGACGCCTTGAGCGCGAAATCATGGCATATTTTGTATATATTCTAAAATGTTCTGACGGCACTTATTACACCGGCTACACGGGTAATCTCCTGCAGCGGTATAAGCAGCACCAGTCTGGATCGATCCCAAGATCGTATACGAAATCGCGGCGCCCGGTGGAACTCGTCTGGGCGGGGGAGTTTGAGACCAAAGAAGAAGCACGTGCCAATGAAAAGAAAATCAAACGCTGGAAGACGGAACGCAAAGAAATTCTGATTCAAGAAGATGAGAAGCAAACAGCCCAGATCTTTGAGAATGAAGGAGGGAAGGGGAAAAATTAGTATCCGGCAAAGCATTTTCCATCCTTAACCCTCATCGACAGTTGCCTCGGTTTCTATGCGATTAGTTTTTTGGCTAATTCCGGAAGTTAATTGTTCAGCATCCCCCCTCAGTTCAATGTTATATTGACCATGGATCAGACAAGTGCTAGAATTTGTTAGCTCCATTTTCTGATGCTTATAAACAAACCGGATTTTGAAGGATAATTTTGATTAATGCTGTTAGCCGACATAGGGGCAGGGTTAGTCGCTGTCGAGCAATCTGGAATTGAGCCACGCCAATGATCCTGCCTAAAGGTAGATCATGGCTGGAATTCATCAAATTCGAACTGAACTGAAAGGCAGAAGGAGTTCTTATGCGAGAAGAAGTGGTTATCATTGATGGGGTTAGGTCACCGATAGGCAGGCATAATGGCGCACTGTCGAGTGTAAGGCCTGATGATTTGCTTGCTGATGTGCTGCGAGCATTAGTGGAGCGCGTCGGAATCGACCCGGCGCTCATCGAAGACGTTTATTCTGGTTGTGGCAATCAGGCCGGCGAGGATAACCGTGATGTAGCCCGAATGTCTGCCTTGCTGGCAGGTTTCCCAGTCGAGGTAAGCGGCATCACCGTCAATCGAAATTGTTCATCTGGTTTAGAGGCTGTAAACCTGGCAGCCAAGTCTATAATTGCGGGCGAGGCTGAAATCTTCATCGGTGCCGGTGTGGAGTGTATGAGTCGAGCCCCATGGTCTATGCCCAAACCAGAGCGACCACAGCCAGTCGGGCATCCCAAAATCTGGGATACGACCGTCGGTTGGCGATACAACAACCCTAAAATGGAAGCCCGATATCCGATCATCAGCCTCGGAGAGACGGCTTGTAATATCGCCGATGATCTTCAAATCACCCGTGAAGAACAGGATGCCTTTTCCGTCGAAAGTCACCGGCGGGCGATGGAAGCCATTAGAGATGGCAAATTTAAAGCTGAAATTGTGCCTATCGAAGTACCCCAGCGCAAAGGCCCACCAAAGATCGTTGATACTGACGAACACCCGCGCTATAAGATCGTAGATGGCGAATACGTGCTAGATACCAGCATGGAGAATTTGGCTCGATTAAAACCTGCCTTCCGCCGGGGAGGAACGGTGACTGCGGGTAATTCCAGCGGTATTAACGATGGCGCCGCGGCACTGCTCTTGATGAGCGGTGGTAGAGCCCAGGAATTAGGTCTGAAACCAATGGCGCGCTGGTTAGGATCGGCTGTGGCGGGG
>CP070785.1:156156-162794 GCA_020346705.1 Chloroflexota bacterium
CAGCCCAACGGCCTCTGATTACAGGCGCCATCTCGATGCAGACAGCTTGGATCGGTACAGCTGCTTCAGGTTTGGTGCTCGCCCTGGCAGCCTGGCAACTCGGTCCTTTGACATTCATCTTGCTGCCCGGTGCATACCTGTTCCTAATTGGTTATTCTTTCACCAAACGTTTCACCTGGATGTCACATTTTGTGTTAGGGTTCACCGATGGGCTAGCCCCAGTCGGTGCCTGGGCAGCAATTCGCAATTCATTATTTACAGCCGAAGACCTGCCCGCCTGGGTATTGTTAGGCGTGGTTACCTTCTGGATTGCAGGATTCGACATGATCTATGCCTGCCAGGATTACGAATTTGACCTTCAGGAAGGTCTCCAATCAATTCCGGCAAGGTTTGGTATCCCTACCGCACTGCAGTTTTCTTCTATCTCCCACGTGATTACATTGGCACTTTTAGCCGTATTGGGCATCGTATCCGGGTTATTATGGCCTTACTGGCTTGGATTAATTATCGTCGCTGGTTTGTTGACTTGGGAGCACCGACTCGTACAACCTGATGACTTATCAAAACTTGGTGTTGCCTTCTTCAATATTAACGGGTATATCAGCATTACCCTTTTTGTGGCCATTTTGGGTTCTCTTTACATCACATAGAAAAACCGTTAGAATCTACACCTTGAATGAATCCAGTTTCTGCGGAGCATTCTCAGTTATGTTCAAATCTATTTTATTGGTTGCAAGCATAATTTTGTTGACGTTCGTTTTGTCTCCCAACTCGGTTTCTGCAGACAACGGAGCTTTGAATCCCGGCACAACTTCAGCCGAGGTATTGTGTCTTCCGTCCTCGATCCCCTCCTCCGGGACTGAATGTGAGATGCTGGGACCTTCCGCCTATCTATCACGCATGTCCAATATGGGGGTCACATTTCCACTCCAGTCTGTCTCAGGCCAGGTTCCGGATTCATCTCTCACGTATGTTGATATCCGTTATGGTGAGGTGGTTCGCCAGAATGCACCTGTATATGCAAGCCTGGAAGATGCTGTCAAGAAGAAGAATGTAGTCAGGAAAATTGATTCTCCCTATAGTTTTATCTCTTATACTGACGAAGCAGTGGTTGATGACAAACGCTACTACATGGTCGATTTTGGCGGTTGGATGACCGCCAATGACATCTCGCGGATCGGAACACCTTCATTATTTCAAGGGAGATTGTTCAGCAGTACTCCGGAAAGATCCTTTGGATGGATATCTTTCCCCATCCTGACAAAGAGAACTCCTGGCTTTGCAGTCGAGGACTATACCACACACGAAGTTTACCGGTATGAAGAAGTCCAGATCTATGCTACCGAAGTCGTCGATGGGATCGAGTGGTATATGATCGGACCGGATGAATGGATTCCAGAAAAACGGGATTGGCAGAGAATCGTGGGCAGGGTGATGGTCAATCCCAATCCACCAGAGGGCGTTGATAATGGCAGGTGGATCGAAGTCAATCTGAAAGACCAGACAGTGGCCGTCTACGACCAGGGTGAGCTCGTGTTTGCTACTCTAGTGGCAAGCGGTATAGAGCCATTCTGGACCCAGCCTGGATTGTTTCAAATCTACCAGAAACATGATTCCACTCCGATGCGAGGGGCGTTTGAGGCAGATCGTTCCGATGCATATTACCTGGAGGATGTCCCCTGGACAATGTATTACGATGAGGCTCGTGCGCTGCATGGCGCTTACTGGCACAATGGTTTTGGAACTCCACGCTCACATGGATGCGTGAATATGTCCGTCGGGGATTCACGCTGGCTTTACGATTGGGCAGATGTTGGTGATTGGGTGTATGTTTGGGATCCATCCGGGGAAACTCCGACAGATCCCGATCAATACGGTGAGGGTGGAGCATAGCTTGAGGAAGAGTTACCTCCACCTCATTATCCCCAAAATACCACCAGCAACAACTTAAAGAACTCCATAATTGAAAAGGACAATTACCGGGGAGGAATTGGTCCTTATTATTAGAAAAAACAATAGAATTCATCGTTCTACCAATCGGAAAATCACAAACATTGAAATTTGCATCGATTTTGTGGCTATGGTACACTTTCCTTCATATTCCAAAAATGATGAGCATTTCCACAAATAACCATCTCCATCTCCCGAAGAGGACCCATTGTTAACCACTATAGAAAAGATTCTCCTCATCGCAGCAATTTTGCTTGCCGGATATGCTTTCATCCGGATCTCCCTGCGCATTATTAGGATAGTTGCTCGCGGTAATGGCAATGTGGACTTTAGTGTTATTCCTCCACGTTTGTTATCCGTAATTGGGAAGACAATTTCGTTCCAACCAGTCTTTCGCCTGAGAATTTTGCCCAGCCTGTTTCACGCATTCATCGGTTGGGCATTTATTTTTTACCTTCTGGTAAATCTATTTGATATCTTGGAGGGATTATTCAGCGGTATTGAACCCCTTGGTTCTGGGACATTAAGTAATCTGTACAGATTGGCAGCAGATGTACTGAGCGTCGCGGCCCTTGTTGGTATGCTGGCATTGATCGTGCGTCGTTTTATCCTCAGGCCGGAAACCCTATCAACCAGATCAGATATTTTGCTCTCAGATAAGGCGAGAAAAGGGATTTTGCGTGATTCAGCTATTGTGGCAGGTTTTATTTTGCTGCATGTGGGATCACGCTTCCTCGGTCAATCTTTCAGTATTGCCCTGCATGGAGCCGATCCCTGGCAGCCTTTTGCCAATATGGTCGCAAATTTATGGGTTGGGATGAGCCTTACATCCCAGACCATCGGCTGGCATCTTTTTTTCTGGCTGGCGATCGGATCAATCTTGCTGTTCGTCCCTTACTTCCTGTATTCAAAGCATCTACACCTGATCGTGGCTCCCATAAACTTCCTCATCCAACCTGAAAGGCGATCAATGGGTGAACTTGATACGCTTGACTTTGATGATGAGAGCATAGATCAATTTGGGGCAACATATATTGAAGATCTGGATTGGAAGCTAATCCTGGATTCTTATGCCTGCATCATGTGCTATCGCTGCCAGGAAGTTTGTCCCGCTTACAACACAGGAAAAGTCTTATCGCCTGCGGCAATGGAGATCAATAAGCGATATTATCTGAATGGTGAAGGCGCCTCACTCGAAAGTGGTGAGAGAAGTAAGAAACCCCTCACTGAATTTGCCATCACTGCTGAAGCCATTTGGGCTTGCACGGCGTGTGGAGCCTGCACAGATATTTGTCCTGTAGGCAACGAACCGATGAGAGATATCCTCAATATCCGCCGGGCTTTAGTCCTGATGGAAAACGATTTCCCAGAGCCGCTGCAAACAGCCTTCCGAGGCATGGAGCGCACTCTCAATCCTTGGAATGTGTCACCAGCTGAGAGAATGAAATGGGCGGAAGGTATTGAAGTGCCGACCATAGATCAGAATCCGGAGGCAGAGATTTTGTGGTGGGTTGGTTGCGCTCCGGCAACCGATGCCCGGGCTCAGAAGACGGCGCGTGCATTTGCTGAAATTCTTAATCACGCGCAGGTAAATTATGCTGTTTTAGGGAAAGATGAAGGATGCACTGGAGATTCTGCACGGCGCGCCGGAAATGAATTTCTTTTCAATGAAATGGCTCTCGCAAATGTTGAACTGCTAAACGAAGTTAATCCGAGTCGGATTGTCACGACCTGTCCCCATTGCCTTCATACACTGAGCAACGAATATCCGGCCTTCGGGGGTGAGTATGAGGTTGTCCACCATTCGCAGTTGATTGATGAACTGATCAATCAGGGCCGATTGACCCTTACCGGGGTAAACAGGCAGACGCTTACCTTCCACGATCCTTGTTACCTCGGGCGACAAAACGACATCCTGATCGAACCCCGCCAGGTATTAAACCATACCCAGGCCAATTTGATCGAACTCCCCCGAAATGGGAATAAATCATTCTGCTGCGGGGCAGGCGGCGCGCAAATGTGGAAGGAAGAAGCAGAAGGAAACGAAAGAGTAAATGCCAATCGCTTCCAAGAAGCTGAATCTACTGGCGCTGAAACACTGGCCGTAGGATGCCCATTTTGCATGGTTATGCTGAATGACGCAAAAAATGACACTAGCAGCGATATGGAGGTACTCGATATTGCCGAGATAGTCGCTCAATCGATCGATAAGTCATCGTGATCCCTGTTATCGGTTGCTTTGATATGCAAACCGAAAAGAGATTAAAGGAAGTTAAGCTTTTTTTTGACTATTTATTTGGAGTAATGTTATATTAGTAATCATGAATTTGTATTTCCTTAGTGATACAGTGATTACGAAACTCGAGGGAGTGGCTCGCGCCGCTCCCTCTTTTAATGTCTCTAGGGGTGTTTCCATTTTGGTAGGGATAAAGGAGCATTAATGACGGAAATTGTTACCAAAAGCCAAGATATTACTGCTGATCCCAAAGAGATCATTGCTGATTATAGGTTAGTATGTCACAGCCGCCAGGTGAGTTTAGTCAGCAGGCGCGAAGTGATGAGTGGTAAAGCAAAATTTGGAATCTTCGGAGATGGAAAAGAACTGCCGCAAATTGCCATGGCGAAAGTTTTCCGTAAGGGTGATTTTCGTTCAGGATATTATCGCGACCAAACATTCATGTTTGCGATCGGTGAATTGACCACACTTGAATTTTTTGCCCAGCTGTATGCGCACGGGGAGTTGGAAGCTGATCCAGCGACAGCAGGCCGTTCAATGAATGCCCATTTCGGAACTCGAAGTTTAAACACTAACGGCAGCTGGAAAAACCTCTCCGAGCAATATAATTCTTCCCCGGATGTATCCCCCACTGGTTCGCAAATGCCCCGTCTGGTCGGTTTAGCATATGCCTCACGCCTGTATAGGGAAATCGAAGAATTGGCTTCCTTCACCGAATTTTCAAATAAAGGCTCTGAAATTGCATTTGGAACGATTGGTAATGCAGCCTCGGCCGAAGGAATGTTCTGGGAAGCGGTCAATGCGATCGGCGTGTTGAAGTCTCCCGCATTAATCTCCATATGGGATGATTGCTACGGTATCTCCGTTTCCAGCGAACACCAGCTGGTGAAACAGAACATATCTGACCTGATCGATGGCTTCAGGTGGGATCCGGAAAGCGAGCAAGGATACAGAATTTTCACTGTCCCAGGTTGGGATTACCCGGCATTAATTCAGACTTATCATCAAGCTGTTGAATCAATGAGGGAAGATCATATCCCAGCTATGATTCATGTCATGGAACTAACCCAACCCCAGGGACATTCAACCTCAGGGAGTCATGAGCGATATAAATCAAAAGAAAGACTTGAATGGGAAGCAGAATTTGATTGCCTGGTCAAGTTTCGTGAATGGATACTTGAGAATCAGCTGGCGACATCTCTAGAATTGGACCAGATTGAAGAAGAAGAGCGCTATCAGGTTGAAGAATATCGTAAACAAGCGTGGCAGGCTTATATCTCCCCGATCAACCATGAACGCGGAGAAGTTGCTCAATTAATAGCAGATATAGCAGCCGAATCATCTCACCGATTTGAGCTGGAAGATATTAGAAAAACCCTTTTAGCTGTCCCAACCCCCTTCCGCCGGGATGCTATGACAGCAGCTTTGCAGGCGATGACGATCGTTCGTCACGAATCAACTCCCTCAAGAGCAAGGCTGTTGGAGTGGAAAAATTTACGCCAGGAAGAAAATGAGGAGCGGTACAGCTCACACCTTTTCAGTCAATCTGCCCAATCAATCTTACGAGTTCCTCAAATCGATCCAGTATACTCACCAGAATCTCCGGAGGTTTATGGTTTTGAAGTCCTGAATGCGCTGTTTGATGCTGCACTTGCGCGCGATCCACGGGTGATCGCATTTGGAGAAGATGTTGGTAAGCTGGGCGATGTTAATCAAGGCTTTCGTGGACTCCAGGAAAAATATGGCGACCTGAGAGTTTCTGACACAGGGATTCGGGAGATCACCATAGTCGGCCAGGCAATTGGGATGGCCATGCGGGGATTGAGGCCAATAGCAGAAATCCAGTACCTCGATTACCTGCTGTACAGCCTGCAAATCATGTCTGACGATCTGGCCAGTTTACAATGGCGGACCAAGGGAGGCACAAAAGCACCTGTGATTATCCGAACTCGAGGCCACCGTTTGGAAGGCATCTGGCATTCAGGTTCGCCTATGGCCGGTATCATCAACCTCGTGCGGGGGATTCACGTGCTGGTGCCAAGAAATATGACTCAAGCAGCCGGTTTCTACAACACCCTTCTTCAGTCAGATGAGCCTGGATTAATTGTCGAAGTTTTGAACGGCTACCGGCGAAAAGAAAAATTGCCCGATAATTTAGCAGAGTTTACTGTACCGGTAGGCATCCCCGAGGTTATCCATGCTGGTCATGATATTACTGTCGTTACATATGGCGCTACTTGTCGGATCGTTATGGATGCAGTTGAACGTTTGAGTCAGGTAGGTATTGAAGCTGAGGTAATTGATGTTCGAACATTGCTGCCTTTCGATATTCATGGAAGGATACTTGAATCATTACAAAAAACCGGACGGATTCTGTTCGTAGACGAAGACGTCCCAAGCGGTACGACTGCATACATGCTGCGTGAAGTGATCGATAAACAAGGAGGTTATT
>CP070785.1:162894-169324 GCA_020346705.1 Chloroflexota bacterium
GCTGCTCATTTACATCCAGGTCGATCACTTTCTCCTTTGTTACCAGGTCAACACCCACCAGCGTTTTCTCGAAGCCCAAGCGCTCTGCCACCGCTCTGGTCGTTGTACCTGGACCCAGGACATATTTCCAATCCTCTTTCATCCCTTCCACGACGTCCCAGGCAATTGCCTCCATCTGGGCTGCTTCCGAGGTTGGTGTCGGCGCTTTGCTGCCCTGCACCAGGTGGCGGTGTTGAGGGACCATCAAGTAGCCGTACAGACGGGTGGATATTGTCCCTCTGCGGTAAGCCTCCTCATCCAGATCTACCACCTCCGCTTCACGCAGCCTCATGTCACCTTTATTGAGAAATAGAGCCGCCAATTCACCTGCAGACCGCGGGTGGGTGGCAAAGGCCGCTGAATGGATCTTTACCCCGGCCGGAATTCCGATCACCGCCAACCGGTCTTCAACTCCCCGGTAAACATCACGTGCCGTCCCATCACCACCTGCAAAGAGCAGCAGATCGACTTGTGATTCGAGCATAGTTCGAGCTGCCCGAAAGGAATCCTTTGCCGTGGTTTTTCCGGTCGATATTTCTCCAATTATTTGCGGTGAATACCCCAACTCCTCGACAACCTCCGCGCCCATCTCACCGGGTGGGGTGATGATCTCTACCTCTCGAAGTTCAGTGCCTATCGCCTCGAGTGCATGCTTCGCCCGTTTTCCAGCTTGCGGTTCTGCACCCAGCGCAAATGCCTTCTGCTGGATCTCAGCCCCATCACTCCCCTTCAAACCAACCCGACCGCCAATCCCAGCCAATGGATTGATGATTAATCCCAACCGTTTGTGATCGCCTGGCTGCTTTGGAATGGGTGACCACATATTCAGTCTTGTTCTTGCCTCGTTTTGCGTAAATAAGCCCGCCAGGTCACTGCCCAGGTACTCGGATCATCAAATACTTCATGGTCCGTTTTGTGGACTGTGCTGTTGTGCGGGGCAGATTTAACCACTTCGGGATTTGTTCGAGCCTCACCGGCGATGTGTTTGAGGATGTTTGCATACTCATCCAGATCAGCCTTGGAGTATGATTCGGTTGGTTCCAGGGTCATCGGTTCGGGCACGACGAACGGGTGGTGGCTGGTCCAATAGTGCGTCCCGTAATCCGCCACTCTCAGCCCGATCTCTTCCGAATGGACGCCGGTATCCTTGGAAAGCTCCTCCCAACTGTAGCGGACTTGTTCTATCCTTCGTTTTCCCTGGGCATAAGGTGCACTTGCTCCTTCTATCTCCAGGACCTTCTTCATTAAATAATTATTATTAAGCACCGCCACTTCAGACACCTCCCGCAGACCCTCGGCACCCAGGCTCATGATCCAGGCATAAGCCCGTAGGGCATTCTGCGGCACCCCGTAAAATGGGCCTATTTTACCGATCGAATCCGGTCGATCGAATTCCAGGTAGTACCTGCTGCCATCAAATTCCACGGTCGGCGCTGGCAGAAATGGAGCCAGCTCATTTGTCACGCCGCTTGCGCCTGCCGCTGGGCCTCCACATCCATGCGGGGTGGAGAAGGTTTTGTGCAGGTTGAAGTGGCACAAGTCGAATCCAGCCTCTTTCGCCCGGGTTATGCCCAAGATGCCGTTCGCATTCGCCTGGTCGTATGAACACAAACCACCTGCATCGTGCACAACATTAACAAATTCTTCGATCCTTGGGTTGAAGATGCCGGTATCCTCTGGATTGGTGATCAGCAGCGCCGCGGTTCGCTCAGATACTGCTGCCTTCAGGGCACCCAGATCTGGATATCCATCCTCATCCGGATAAAGGGTGATCACCTTATAACCGGCAGTTTTGGCACAGGCAGCGTTTGAAGGATGCGAGAAAATCGTGGTGATCACTTCATCTCGTCGATCTGATTCGCCATTTTTCTCGTGGTAGGCACGGATCATGGACACATTCGCATAAATCGCTGCCGATCCAGCCCCAGGTTGGAGCGTGAATCGGTCTAAGCCAGAAATCTCTTTCAGGAATTCTTCCAGCTTATACATCACCTCCAATATCCCCTGGATAGTAGATTCTTCCTGCAGAGGGTGCAGTTCCGTCATTTTTTGCGATCGCACGAGCTGTTCGTTCACCTTCGGGCTGTACTTCATCGTACAGGTGCCCTGGCCGATGTCGGTATTGAGATCGACCCCCAAATTCTCTTGGGATAAACGGACGTAGTGCCGCAAAACATGCAGTTGAGACATTTCCGGAAGCTTGGGAGGGACTCTTCTGCGCAAGCCCTCTGGTAGCTCATCAACGACATTTCCAACTTCCTCTTGGATGCCGCTTTCAACTTCAGGCACCAGCACCCCTCTTTGTCCGCGCTGGCTGAGCTCGAAGATTACCGGTTCATCCCACCTCGCCTGGTGAAAACGTCGTAAGGTTGGTTTCTTTCCAATTTTCAAGCTCATTGGGTCACCTCCACCAAAGATTTCACCAGTCGGTCGATATCTGCCTGGCTGTGGATTTCGGTTACTGAGAACAAGGCGCTTTCTCCTAGCTCAGGGAATTCTCGACTGATGTCTTTGCCACCAAAAATATCTTGATCCAATAAAGCTTTATTTACAGAGGCAGCAGTCATTCCGGTACCATCAAAGTTGACCACCATTTCTTTGAAGTGGTGGGCGTTGGGAAACAAAACTTGGATCCCATCCACCTCATCGATCTTCTTCATCGCATAGCTTGTTCGTTGCAAGATCGCCTCGCTGATTTCCACCATTCCCTGAGGTCCCATCAAAGCCAGGTAAACACCAGCTGTGATCCCCCACAATGCTGAAGCAGTCCCAACCCACTCCTTGCCCTCCTCTCGCAGGGCAAAAGAAGTTCTTTCATATGCCACATCCCCAAACCCATACTCACCTTCGACGATAGTCGGTGCAACGCCAAACAATCGCGAGGGATACTCCATTACGAATGATTCTTCATCACGGGTTGCAATGAAACCGGCTTGACCCCCTCCGAACTGCATGTGCATTCCCAGCGGCTGAATATCACCGCACACGATATCTGCCCCATATTCTGCTGGTGGATTGATGATCCCCAGAGAGATTGGATCGATACCCACCACGCATAAGGCTCCTTGTGAATGAGCCAGGTCGGCTATCTGGCCGGCATTCGGATCCAGGCAGCCAAAATATGAAGGATTTTCAAAATAAACTGCTGCGAAATCTGGAGACAGCTTCTCCCGGAAAGCGTCCAGTTACATCAAGCCCGAACTTCGATCGTAATCAACCAGCTCAATGCGGATATCGGGTTTAAGATAATCCCTGATCTTGGATAATTTATCCGGATTGATCACCCCGAAGATTAGAACTTGTTTCTTCCCAGTGATCCGGGAAGCCATGCGTAAAGCTGTCGCGGCTGCCTGAAAACCATCATACGTTGGCACGTTGACCACGTCCATGTTAAGTAGCTCGCCCATCATGCTCTGATATTCAAACAGCGCTTGAAACCGGCCGTGGTCATCGTAGGGTTCCCCGGCATAAGCGGTTAGAAATTCTCCCCGGGAATTAATCTCATCACAAACTGCAGGGACTTGGTGCTGCCAGCAGCCTGCTCCGAGAAAATTGAGATTCTCCCTCGCCGAACGGTTATTTGCCAGCAATCCTTCTACATGTCGAACCAGGTCATATTCCGATAGCAGCGGTTCCGGTAGGTTCAGATCTCTATGCAATCGCAAATCATCGGGAATGTCCGCATAGAATTCCTCAACGCTTGAAGCGCCCACGGCTTGCAGCATTTCTTTCTTCACCTCTGGTTCTGAATTTGGTATGTAAGGATGGACAATCCGCCTTTCTTCATTCATACACGTCACCTCCATTCAGGTTGGTTTCGATGTTCATTATTCAGGATGATCGAAAGAGATGGATCAACTGTTTAAGTCTTATCCAAGAAACTTAATCATAGAAAAGCTCATATCATCTATGATGAATATATATATTTTACTTCCCAGAAATTGGTTTTACTCAGTAATCGCTAACCAAATTCCCCCGGCGGAAAAAATCTCATCCTTTCTGCAGTTTGGCCTCGTACCACAGGTACTTGACTTAGGACATTTATGTCTTCTATTCAGTTAACCCATTGTCACCAAACATGGTTATGAGCAATTTACCCCCACCTAATTTTTCCAATTATGTATTTGCCCGTTTGATTTTCAATTTATTATCAGTAAATTCTGCGCTCAATACCGCAGCTGTGGAAACTAGTTCCAGTCATTCTCTGAATTTGATCCTTTGGTTCTTTGTTCATCAACAGGGGTTGTCCTTGATGGCAATTTAGAGGAAATATTAAGCACAAATTTACCACTCCAGATCTGAACCGATTAGTTGTCAGGTTACACTCGGTTGTAAACAATGATCTGCCAGAAACCGGCCTTCTGATGGTATTGCTTTACCAGTCCCTGTTCCTTGAGAATTTTTTCCACTTGTTCCGTGCTGTGAATAAAAATTCTGAATGGGGAACCTGTTAATGTGATGAAAAAATTAGCCACCGGCAGCAGCATGCGGAATAACCTCAGATCGCGTGGGAAAACTAAACCGTACCGCTTTCGAGCTTTCATCGCAGATAATTTCACCAGTGCCTTTAAGTTATCATAGCAGCATACCACCCGGTCTAAGGTGACAATATCTGCTTGGGGTAACTCCTCTGCAAGATCAACAAAATCTCCGTGCAAAAACGTTATCCGATCCTCAAGACCGCGCCGGCTGGCTTCTTCTTGTGCAGCTTTCACATACGCCGAGGATGCGTCAACTGACGTCGCGTTTACTACCCCATCCTCTAAAAGTGTGTGTTGAATACCACCCACTCCACCACCAATATCAAGCAAGGTCATGCCCTCTATACCATTACGAGAAACTGCAGCGATCAACTTGCGCGTCGTCTGTTCTCTCCCCACTTTCCGGTAGCGCATCAACTGTTTATTAACGCGGTTGGCATTGAATTCCCGTTCAATTCCCTGGCATTGGCTTCAAGTCATTTTATATCCCACAACGAGTAATAAGGAGTTTTTCAGTCTAAATTATAAACTTTTCTCTTCCCTCGTCAATGGTACAGACCTCCAACCGGCTGAAATAATCCCTGAAATCACCCAAACGAATTACAATTATAATAATCAGGTTGATCCTTCTAGGATCTATTCTCCCAAATCACTGCACACATTTCAGCTCAGTTTCCTTCTCCCCTGAGTTGATGGGGAGAAGGATAAAAGCTTTACTTATGACCGATAATCGACGCAATCTCGTTATCCTATTCTTCACGATGGTCGTGGTAATGATGGGTTTCGGGATGGTGATCCCCATCCTGCCCTTCTTTATCATTGAATTTGGTGCTGGCGGAAGTGCCATGGGTTTCCTCATGGCCTCCTATGCCATCATGCAGTTCATCTTTTCCCCAATTTGGGGTACCGTCTCTGATCGGATTGGTCGGAAACCGGTTTTGATGATTGGCGTGTTGGGATTTGGTTTGACCCAGTTGCTTTTCGGTTTCTCCTCTGCTTTGTGGATGCTGCTTGCCTCTCGCCTCCTGGCAGGCATTCTCTCCTCAGCTACATTGCCAACCGCGATGGCCTACATCGGTGACAGTACCAGCGAGAGAGATCGTGGGGGTGGAATGGGCATTATCGGGGCTGCCATGGGCGTTGGCATGGTACTTGGTCCAGGTATTGCCGGGTGGATGGCAGCTTATTCTCTATCCCTGCCCTTCTTCTTCGCAGCCGGATTATCCCTCGTGTCCTTGATTCTCATTTTCCTTTTGCTGCCAGAATCGCTGCCTCCAGAAAAACGCGAATCGGGAGGCGGGAAAATTCAGGGGCCTCAGCTCAAAGAACTGTGGCAAGCCCTTTTTACCCCTATCGGCTTGCTGTTGCTCATGTCTTTCCTGGTCAGTTTTGGATTGACCAACTTTGAGATTATTTTCGGTCTCTACGCGGTTGAAACGCATGGCTATGGCCCTCAACAAGTAGGGGGATTGTTGACTTTCATCGGCATTATTTCAGCTATCGTCCAAGGCGGGCTTACAGGGCCATTCACCAGGCGCTGGGGTGAGGCAACTATTATCAAAGCCTCCTTATTGGGCAGCGCGCTTGGGTTTGCCTTGATGGTCATGGCCCAATCGCTCCTCGCTGTTCTTCTGACCATGGGTTTCTTCATTATCAGCAATGCCATGCTGCGTCCCGCGGTTTCCGCGCTGATTTCACGTCGTGCCACGATTGGTCAAGGTGTCGCCATGGGGCTTAACAACTCGTTTATGAGTTTAGGTCGCAGTGTTGGACCACTATGGGCTGGATTCGCTTACGATTTCAACAGCACTTACCCATATTGGTCTGGTGCGCTGATCATGTTGGTAGGTTTCATCATCAGCATGAGACGGTTAAAATCAGATCCTGCCCAAGGTCCAATCGAGCAAGAG
>CP070785.1:169424-175847 GCA_020346705.1 Chloroflexota bacterium
CCATCGTGTTTTTGAATTGAACCTGCTCTGCAGCTCCAATCCAGCCCGCGCCTTCCAAGTCAGCGATCAATTGGGTCGTTTGAGGGTTTGCCGAGCCGCCAGATTCTGCAGGTAACCCGCGACCATATTCGACTTCAGGATCCATCTTAATAAAAATCGCCCGCTGCTCTTTGCCCAAGTCAGACAAATCCCCAATTACACGATTTCGCAGATTTGGATCATACCAATCTTTTAACAGCGGTCCCCTAGGGATGTACATGACCCGCAGCGGAAGGTTGATCCCACTCACAGATATACCACGAGATAATACCAATGCTGCGGCGACAACCTGCTCTTGCTCACCATACCAAACCTTATGAATTGGAAGCCACCCGTTCGCTTGTTTCGAATCGCCCCACTCCCAGGATTGCAGGACATGCTTCCTGGGCAAGTTGGATACCAATCTGTTCCAATTCTCTCGAGTGATATCGGGCATAACGCGTCTCAACCTTGGGGGAATTCCTTAGAGCTCACCAATACCTCTTCCAACCCATCGCAGGTAGAGCTTGTATAGTATAGGTTGGTAAACCCTATCCCAAGGTCCTACTGAACGAGTGATTTCCCCTCCAAAGCCGCGCTTGAAGCGATAAATCCCCCACAAACCATCGGAGCGGTTGGCGAATTCAGCTTCCAGAACCTGCTCATCAAAATCTGGTATACCCCAAAGGTCATACTGAACACAACCTGCCATTCGAGCCCATTTCATGGCCTCCCATTGAAGGAGATAGGTCGGCATTCGCTCCCGGTGTAAAGACTGGGAAGCACCATACAGGTACCAGGATCGTTGACCAGCTGCAAAGACCATCAATCCGGCGATCGGTTCTCCTTCATATTTCGCAATAAAAAGTTCGCAATCGGCATCTTGTTTGAAGAGATTGTATGCCGTGCGATAGTAATCATAACTATGGATTCCAAATTGATCCCGTTCTCCGGTAGCCTCCAGAAGATCAAAAAAAGTCTCAAGATCAGCACTGGGATTGACTTCCACGCCCTTTTTTGAAGCCAGGCGAATATTGTAGCGAGTCTTTTGTTTCATGCGCGCGAGAATCTCTTCCTCATTTTCCTGCAGGTCGACAATGATCGTCCTCATCGGTTGGATGGCATGCGGGCTCTCTTGAAAGCCAGCTGGGGGACCATTCCCGTCAGAATTGCTTTGCCGATACCAGTGATCAGGTTCAACTTTCAGGAAGATTGCCCGCCGAGCACGGCATAATTGATCAACATCAGTCCAAAAAGCTTGGCCTGGAAATTTAACCTTTTCGCCAAGTGCAGCGCCCTGAAGTACTGGACCTTTAGGTATATAAGCCAAAGTCAGACCGAGAGGCAGTTTGCGGAACAGGATTTGAGCACCCCAATTATCTGACTCCGATTCCACTACCAACCGAACTGCCTGCCATCCAAAACCAGATTTTAACTCCCCCCAAGCCCCTGTTTGCAGCAGGTGCGCATCCGGGCACTTTGAGAGAAATTCCTTCCACTCGTTGAGCGATAAGATTGGCATAGCTAAAGAAAAGAACTGGAGATTTTAGGATGGACTTAAACTACGGCTGTCAAATCAGGTGGGGGGACACTCCTGACGGCTGCGCCAGGAATTGCTTCGTCCAAAATCCTGATGATCGCATCTGCATCGCCTTCATCCGCCAGAAATGCCAGGTCGTTGACAGTTTGGGTCAGCACCTGACCATTGATCAGGTCCTCATCAACGAGCTGAACGATGCCAGCATGGGTGGTTGGCTCAAATTTCGCCCATTGATCCCAGAGCTCTTCGCTCAATTTTTCTCCTGGCCGAATACCGGTGAAAACGATCTCGATATCATCTCCGGGTTCTAATCCAGAAAGGCGAATGAGGTCTTCTGCCAGCTGTAAGATCCTGACTTGTTCTCCCATACGCAGAACGAATACTTCCCCACCCTTTCCCATCGCAGCTGCCTGCAGGACGAGATGGACCGCTTCAGGGATGGTCATGAAGTAACGCTCCATATCCGGGTGAGTCACGGTTACAGGACCCCCATTTGCAATCTGGCGATTAAAGAGCGGAATGACGCTCCCCCGACTGCCCAGGACATTTCCAAAACGGACGACAGAGTACGGTCTGCCTGAACGATTTGCCGCATCCAATACCATCATCTCAGCCAATCGCTTGGTTGCCCCCATGACACTTGATGGGCGGATTGCTTTATCAGTAGAGATCATTACCAGGCGATCAACTTCATTATTTAGCGCGACTTCTACAACGTTGCGAGTCCCGAGCACGTTGTTGGTAATCGCCTCTTCGATATTGATCTCCATCAAGGGCACATGTTTATGGGCAGCAGCATGGAAAATCAACTGCGGGTGAAAATGGGCTACCACGTTTGACAGGCGATCGAGGTTGCGGACATCAGCAACCACCGGATGGAGAGGGATGGAGGGGAAATTCTCCTCGAGCTCGATCAGCGTCTCAAAAATCGTATTTTCTCCATGTCCATAAAGGATCAGCGATTCCGGTCCCCAGCGCGAAATCTGGCGGCATAACTCTCGTCCGATCGAGCCGCCAGCACCGGTAATCAAGATCCTTTTTCCGCTCAGATTCGTGCCAATTAACGTCGTATCGATTTGTACTGGAGCTCTGCGCAGCAAGTCAGTGATATCTACCTTGCGCAGTCTGCCAACATTGACTTTCCCACCGAGCAATTCGTATATTCCGGGCATCGTTCGGAAGGGGACCCTTTTCGCACGGCAAATTTCGATCACCTGGCGCACTGTACCACCAGGAGCACTCGGGATGGCGATAATCACTTCCTGGATATACCAGGTATCCAAAACGTGACCTAAATCCTCCAGTGTCCCCTCGACCGGAACATCGTGGATGCGTTGTTTTTGTTTGCTCTCCTCATCATCGACAAAACATACCGGGGTCAGGTTCAGCTGTGGATTCTTCTGCATCTCACGCACAACCAGCGCTCCGGCATCTCCGGCACCGACGATCAGGATTCTCCTTGATCGCCCCGTAGAACCCTCACCACCAGACCTGCCCTCGGCCAGCAATCGCATCGCAAACCGCAATCCACCAACTGCTAATAATGAAAGCAGCCAGTCAATCGCCAAGACGCTGCGTGGGAATCCCTGGTAATACTGGATAAAAGTCAACAAAGCGATGATCAGGGCGACAATGACAGAGGCGATTGAGACAGCGGCAGCGATGATCTTCAATTCTCGAATGCTGGCATAAGCCCACACCCGGCTGTAAAGTCCGAACAGATAGTACACCAGGGGTTTGATCAGCAAGGCAACTACTATCATCGTGACCGCTTGCGGCAAGTAGAAGACGAACAAAGGACCCAGCTCAAGCCGCAGAGCAAAGCTGCCGAACACGCTGGCGATGATCAAGATGACATCGCCAATGAATAAAAGTCTATTTGGGAAGCGAAAAATGGATCTCATTGCCCACGCAGCCCTAATACCGTCGATGGTGTTCGCAGAAGGATCACAAAATCTGTCAGCAAGTTGCGGTGCTTGATGTAGTATAAATCGAATTCAAGTTTAACAACTGTTTCATCAATTGTCGAAGCATAACCGAAATTTACCTGGGCCCAACCGGTCATACCAGGTTTAACCAGCAGTCGCGCCCGGTAAAAAGGCACATGTTTCTGGAACATTTCCACCAGTTCAGGCCTCTCTGCGCGCGGGCCAACCAGGCTCATTTCGCCCCGTAAAACGTTGATAAATTGGGGCAATTCATCGATATGAGTCCTGCGCAAGATGCGACCAAAGCGAGTCGCCCTTTCAT
Source organism: Chloroflexota bacterium (assembly GCA_020346705.1). GTDB lineage: Bacteria > Chloroflexota > Anaerolineae > Anaerolineales > UBA4823 > PFL25. The sequence continues at coordinate 173,233 of CP070785.1, forward strand.
CGTCCTCTGCTGCCCATTGTGGTACCCCATCTGGCTCAGCATCCTGGTGCATCGTGCGGAACTTCAAGATGCGGTAGCTTTGGGCACCACGTCCTGCCCGGGTTTGACTGTAGAAAACTGGTCGCCCGCTATCCAGAAGGATGCCAATACTGATAAACGGAAGCAGGATCAGGAAGATAACGACGCCGATAAACCCCCCAATAACATCAATTAAGCGTTTTCCAAGCTCAAAAAATTCGCTCGCCCGTGTCTGATCAACGAACGATCTTAAAATCCAATCCGTCTCTAACAAGCGGATCGGTACCCGACCTAATAACTCTTCATAAACGGAGGGCATTCGCGAAATTTCTATACCCCCCTCCTGGGTATCCAATAAGATTTGGAAGGTACTGCCCTGCATCTCACCGGATATGGCAACAATAATATCGGAAACCTTCTCCTGTTCAACAATTTCTAAGAGCTTATCGCTGCCTCCAAATACCTTGTGATTCTGGATCTCGGTGCCAATCTTCTTAGGATCATCATCAATTATGCCGACCAGAAAAAATGGCGGCGGCCAGAGATCGTCAATCACCTGCAGTAAAGTTTCACCAGCTTTACCCCCTCCGACTAACAACACCCGGCGCATAAATGCTGGCGCCGTAAATATACGAATATACAAGAATCGCCAGATAAGCGTCAGTATGGGAGCGGCCACGAAAAAACCTGCCACACCCCGACGGGGAAGCAGCGAGTTGGGTGGATCAGTGAAGTAGAAGAATAGCAGCAGGTAAAAACCCAGACCGATCAAGGTCGCAATTGCCACCCCACGGACAGTATCTCCCCAATCTCCAGCCCGGTGGATGTCATACAACTCAACCAACAGCACGATCCAAAAGAAGGGCAGCAAGTAATACCAGGCTGGTGGCCGCTCCAGCAAGAATTCAATCGAAAAATCTTGGAATATCTCCCCTAATGCCCAAAAATATAACGCCACCAGCATGGCGATCACAGCCATGAGAAAATCGCCTAATACGAGCAATGTCCGCCGTTCACGGGTATGCAGGCGCCACCGTTTAGACTTATGTACCCGGTTTGGACCACTCATGCTAATTTCTAATCATACTCCAAATAAAGCCGGTTCCCCATGAAAAATGCATGGTCGCGATGGCTAGCGGAACACCCAAAACTAAAGCAAAATCCCGCAGCTTTACCGCCTGCTGGATACCAACAAACAACAATGCGCCTGTATAGATGACGATCTCTAAGATCAATAACCAGCGCGCCCACCAGAACCAGATACTCAAGACAGCCAAGAGCGGGAATGATATCACAAAAACGGGCGGCAGCTGCCGCCAGCGGAAAGTACCCGGAAAACGTCTCAGCATGCGGGATTTCCAAAAGCCATACCGCCAGTATTGTCGTGCTAAACTGGGGATGGTATCGCGAGCAATATACTGCGACCTGATCTCAGGATCAAACCAGATCACCCCTCCAGATTGGCGAATCCGGTTGTTAAGTTCATAATCCTCATTCGTCAATAAGGTCTCATCGAAAAATCCAACCTGATCGATCAGAGAGCGTTTGAAAGCCCCAAAAGGAACCGTGTCTACCTCCTGCGCCTCGCCACCAACGCGATAGCGCGCGTCTCCCACCCCTAATGGGTGCGCGGCTGCATTAGCAATCGCGCGGGCTTGCCAGGCCTCCCCCCCTGGCTGAATCTCCCACAGCCCACCCACATTTTCACCTAAACCAGATTCGAGTGCTTCCACACAGCGTTGGACGTAATCTTTTGCGGGTATGGAATGCGCATCCAGTCGTACGATGATATCACCTTCAGAGGCAGAAATCGCCAGATTCAAACCAGCCGGAATGTTACGTTGGGGATTGTCAACCACACTGACGCTTAAATCTGGATGAGCCTCGATGAAGGATTGAATCTCCTGGTGAGTATTATCCGTGGATAAACCATCCGCGATAATGACTTCCATTTTTTCAAGGGGGTAGGTCTGTTGGTAAATGGAAGCCAATAGCATCCGAATAGTGTTTTGCTCATTGTAACATGGCACAATGATCGATACAGAGAAGGGATTACTGATGTTTCACCTTTGTCTATACGCAATGATTTTTCGCCTAGCGACCAATCTTCGTCGATTTTACCCCAGTGCTACTCCTTTTGGATGTGCAGCGATATCGGGGCTCAATCTCGAATAATCACTACAATCGTAGGGGCCATATTTTCTCTTCCTTATCACTCAAAGCGTAATAGCTGCAGGACATCTTCCAGAGCCGCATTGAATATTTGGTCCATGAGTGAAAGATCGACTTGATAAGGACCGCCAAAAACGCCGTCACCAAATATCAATCTCGCCTGCTCAGCACCTAATAATCCCTGCACCCTGGGAGGTGCCTTCTCACCATCTGGCAATTCACTTACCCTGGTGAATTGAAAAGCCTCTAACCAGTTTGCATGAGCAGGTTTTACGCCAAATTCTTCAGCCAAGGAGATCACACTATGTGATTGCCACCAGGCATACCAGGAAAATTGACTGCCAGATAATTCATTGGCAAGTTCATAAAGTCGACCACGAACACCATCGTTACCACCATGACCATTGAGAATCAAGAATCGGCGA
>CP070785.1:175947-182313 GCA_020346705.1 Chloroflexota bacterium
ACCCAATTCAACCGCTCTTTTAATCTGGTCCTGTTGGAAGATATTCCCCTTCGCTACCTCCGTCCTACAGCCGTGATAGCGGAGTAAAGCCACGCCTACCGCATCGATGGCCACACGGTCATTGCTGGCCAGGATTACATTTGAGGTTGCCTTTTTTCCTCTCGCTGGCCCGCCATCGATGAATGCCTCAATGCCATCTAATATCACCAGATCAGGGGAATAGGCAGTGTTTATCTCCGCGATCATCCGTCTTTGATGGGGCGAAGAATGCAGCTCCCGCATGAAGTCGTGATTATCTACCAGATTGTTTTTGGCAACCATGCCTACAGTATTTTTCAAAGACATCGTGAAGTGACCGCCATAGCGATGGGTTTTCAAACAGCATGTCTGTATAAGGAGGTCTGCATCCAGACATGGCCTTGCGAAAGGGAATCCCAGCTTCCAATGGCTTTTATCTGTTTGTAACATCACCCAATCGTCTGCAGGCATTTCATCAAATACAACCGTGTCAAAGCCTAGTTCCTCTGCGAGCGTAAAAACACCCAGTTTATCCATCGTGGTGCGTGTATTCCCCATACCGCTGCGGTCTCCAACAGTAATATTTCCAGCTCCCATTAATTGCAGCGTTTGTACGATTGCACGCAGGACGTCGGGATGGGTTGATCCGGGAGAAGGATCAGGGCTGTTGAAATTCGGTTTCAAAAAGACATTCTTGCCATTGATGTGGGATAGATCGAACATTTCCATCGCCAGGCGAACACCTTGAGCCCGGTCGTTGGTCTTGATGAATGCAACCTGAGAGGCACTCTGAGAAATCGCTTCGGTTGGCAACTCGGTTGGGGTGGATTCTGGCTCTACTGATTCGACAATTTCCTTATTGGTTGTAGCAGTCGGTTCCGGTTGATCGGTTGGCTGCGACAGTCGTTGAGTTGCCTCAGGAGTCAATAACGCGGTCGGATCGATTTTTGCTTGTGAACATGCCTGCAAGAAGGTGGACAATGCTGCTGCTCCTCCAAGAGCTGACAGGAGCTGTAAAAACTCCCTTCGTGTGTATTCTCGATCTCCATTTGGGGTACTCATTTCGTTCTCCAAAACTTACCCTCAAAATTCATTGAACAATAGTGAACAAATTATACGATATGAAATATCAATGCGTAATGAATGATACTTTATAGATCTAATATCAATGTTCTTCTTTCAACCAAATCCCTTGAAGATGATTTTATTCACCATCCCTTCTATTTATCTGAGCTTGCAGCTGGTTAATTTTTGCCTCGAGGTTGTGAAGGGATAGGGCCTGTGATTCTAAGAGTTCTCGGATGTATGCTAACTCAGTTTCAGCTCTGGACTCACTGTTTTCATAATCGTAATTGTGCCTCGAATAAAATTTAGAGGCGATAAAACCTGTCAAAACAGAAAATAATATCACCCCGGTGGCTATCACCAGCGTACCAATAATCCGCCCGAGATCTGTTACCGGGTATTGATCACCGAAGCCAACTGTTGTGATCGTCACAAAAGCCCACCAAATGGCATCCAATGGAGATGTAATATTCGCATTTGGGGAATTCTCTTCTGCACCGACGATAAAAAAGCTGCCGAACTGAAGCACAATGATAACCAGGAAAGCGACCGTAGCCATCGTACTGCTCGCCCTCTGTTGGCGGAATTCTTTTGACACTTCACGGGTTCCCATTTCTCTCAATATTCGGATGACGCGAATTACCCGGAACAGACGCAGCACTTGAAACCCAATAACCGGGATGCTGCCCAAAAGGTCCAACCAGCCAAAATCTTTGATGAAATATGCATTCTTACTGGGGGAACTCAGCAGGCGATAAAAAAAATCAAACATCAATATCAAACTGATCGCAATATTGATGAAGAATATTACCTGCTCCATTTCAGAATTTCGCGTGAATAAAATAAGGATTAGATTCAAGATTGAAAGAATTGTGATCAACATAATGAACAATTCGTATCCTGGACCTTTGAATTGCTGCTCTTCGTATGACTTTTCCATGAAAACCTCCGCATGTTTTCCACGGTTTATGAGAACCACGACAAATCAGGATAATCCGAGGAAAAAATAAATATCTTCAGATCAATACTGGGTTATATGGCTTCTATTGGGTACCTAGGAAAATTATATCCAGTATTTGTTTGGATTTAATTAAACAGAAATATTGCCGTTGCTTAGAACTGGTATATGATTGGGGTCAATATCAGCACGATCGCACCAACTAGTAGCGTTAAAGGCAAACCGAGTCTTGCAAAGTCTATGAAGGTGTAATTTCCAGGTTCCTGAACCATTAAGTTTGTCTGGTAGCCGGCTGGATTGATGAAGGCGTATGAAGTCCCCAACATTAATGCGACTGCGAAGGGTGTGAAGCTAAGCCCTAAAGATGTCGCCAGCGAGATTGCAACCGGAAACATGATTGAGGCTGCGGCTGCATTCGTAATCACGTTTGTCAGTAGGATACAACCCAAAAAAACCATCAATAAAGCAGCATAAGGGTTACTACCTCCTATAGCTGTTAAACCCTGTGCGATCATATCCGAAAGACCGGTGGCGGTCACTGCTGTAGAGAGACCGACAGCCGCGCCTAAAATGACGATCGTATCCCACTCAATGCTTTGCCATGCAGTTCGGGGTGTCATACTTCCAGTTAATAAAAGCGCTACGCCTCCTAGCAAGGCAGCATTCAACATGCTCATCACATTGAATGCTGCCAGCAGGATCATGATGATCATGATAATTCCGGCTATCGTCGCCCGGGAAGTTCGTTGAATTCGATAACCATCCATACGACGTGTAAGAGAGAATTCAAGCTGCCCCCTTGATTGGTAGAAGAAATCGTCCTCCACCTCGATTACACCAATATCCCCTCCCATTATGCGAAAATCCTTTAGTGGAACTTCAGGAGGTGAATTATCACGAGACATAGCCACAATCTCAGCCCGGTATGGCGGGTTTTCTCTAACAGGCAATTCAGAAATATACCGGCCGACCGTTGGGTGACTTGGTGCCACGACCACCTCCACCAAATGATGAGTGTGTCGTTTTGATTTTAAATCTAGCCCAATAGCGGGTTTGATACCAATCGTTGTCCACAATCCGGGTAGGGTATCACGGTCAGTGATATAAGTGAGCAAATCACCCGCCTGTAAAATCTGGTTAGGGTTTACAGCTGCTTTTTCGGGAGCAATTTCACCTATTTTTCTTCTATCTCGTGTTCTCCACAGCCTGGCTAAACGGTGAAACAATCCCCGCCTTTCATGGGATGCAAGTTCCAATTTTTGGTGTTGATCTTCCGGATCATTATGTTCAAATTCGACCAGCTGATATCCAGGCGCTTCGAGAAGACCGGTTTCTTTTATTGTTTTGCCAATAAGGTTTGAGCTATCAATCACCATGAATTCAGCTTTATAGCGGCGTTTTTTATAGTCATCTTCTTCGTGGGTACCCGAAGGTAACAAACGATTTCCGATGGTCATCAGAAAAATGATGCCTAGAATAGCGGCCGGGAGTGCGACCAGGGTTGGCGCGAAGATATTGAGTGCAGGTAATCCCGCGCTGACGATCAAACCGGCGATGATCAGGTTAGTTGATGTGCCAATCAAAGTAGAAGCACCACCTAATATTGAAGCAAAACTCATCGGCATCAGCAGTTTGGTGGCTGTGAGGCCCGTTCGTTGACTCAAATCCTTGACTACTGGGATCATCATCGCGACAAGGGGTGTATTGTTCAAAAACGCGCTGGCACCCGCGACGGGTGCAAATATCTTGAGCTGAGCTTGGCGTAGTTTTTCCGGGAGACCAACAAGCAGATTGGAAGCGATGGTAATCGCTCCGGTCGCATACATTCCGGCAGCAATAGGAAATAAAGCCGCGACGGTGATCACCCCTGGATTGGAGAAGCCACTGAGCAGCTCATCTACTGGCGCCAATCTGAGGGTCATGGTGATGGTCAAGGTGCCTAGGAAAACCAACCAGGTTGGTAGCTTTCCCCATATCAGCAATGCGAACATTACAACGAGGACGCCAGCCATCAACCAGGCTTCATAATTCATTTATCCTGTTCCTCGACCTTCAAGTGTTAAGTAATTTCGGCAAATCTGGTCACACATCAGATAAAATTTCCCAACCTGTATCCTTTTTTTGAACATACTGAAACTCGACTTCGCCAATTTTACATCTAAAATTAATTATTTCGTAAATTATCTTCTACAAGGAGCTGTATTTGGAAATGAAAATGCCTCTACATAATGGATTTATATAGAGGCATCATATATTGCTTGGTCAGGGAAATTATTTCTTGGATTTCTTGTCCATCTCTTCGGCAACATCTTCCATGACTTCAGCTGCCCCCATCTCTGCTGCACCCTTGGCAACTTCAGAGACACCTTCTTTGGCTATTTCCTTGGCTACCTGGCGAGTTTCCATGGCATCAGCGATCTCCGCGGCACCCTTTGCTCCCAGGGCGACACCTGCTTCAGCCAGGTCTTCACTGGTTTCAGCCATGCCTTCGGAGACAGCTAAACGAACCGCGCCTTCTGCTGCTTCACGGACACCATACGCAGCGATCTGCTCACCAGTTGCAGCCATCACTTCTGCCAAGCTGCGAGTGCTGGCCGCGCGCAAGATCTGGTCTACGGCCATTTCTTGCAGCTGGATCCCCCGATCTTCCAAAAATGCAGAGATTACTGGCATCTGCATCAGATCGGAGACATCACTGACTACCCACATCTCACCAGCCATACGGGCGAGTTCAAGACCATGTTCCAGGTCCTCAGCACCCATCAGACCGACCATCGCACTCAGAACATTGACATCCTCTGAGGTTGCTAACATTTCTGCTCCTTCGAGCACATCCGTCACACCAGCTTCAGCGACCACGTCGCTGAGCTGAGCGACTCGATCGGCAACAACTTCCATGTCAACCGCCCGGGTGAGATCACTGGCTCCCGCGGCGAGTTCCGCTGCTCCAGCTGCAGCTACATCTGATGCCAATTCGAGAGTCTCAGCACCTTCAGCGACATCCAGAGCACCCTCCATTCCGGTCTCCATCGCGGCAACTTCCATCTCTTCAGCTTGTTTCGCCAGTTTCTCTTTATCGGATTTAGATTTGTTTTTTGGTTTTTCACTCATTTATTCGTCTCCTATTAATCCTTGGATTCTTCCTCGCTCTCTTCTGAATCTTCCAGTTCTGCCGTGCCAGCTGCTGCTACCATTCCTTCCTCAGTGGCGATGAAACCACTTACTTCAGCTTCATCTTCAGTCGCGGCAACGCGACCACCGGCAACTCCCTCTTCGCCAGAGATAGCAGTATATGACACTTCACCGCCTTTCTGAAGCTGTTCGGCGATATCTGCTGCGAGCGCAGTCGTCATAACGTTAGCACCTTCTTCCGCCAGCTCTCTCTCTAGATCCACTACCCAGCGGTGTTCGATCACAGCAACTATTGCCGAGGTTCCAGGTTCAAGCGAACCGCCGATCTGCTCAAGTCTTTCATCTTTGAATCCCCCATCATAGAGTTTGGCGGTGATGCCACCAACGGCTGCCCCCAACGCGCCCCCAGCCGCAACGCCTAATGGTCCCGCTAGCAGGCCTATGGCTCCACCAACAAGAGCGCCGATGCCAGCGCCTTTCCCACCACCCATATCGGCGGTCTCCTTGATATGCAGCTTGCCTTCTTCATCCTTGCGGATCACTGCTGCGTTATCAATACTGATCAGTTTTTCTTTCTTGGCTTCCTTGAGCGCTTTTAATGCGTCGTCAGCTGCGTCTTCCTCTTGAAAAGCTGCCACAATAATTTGCAGAGGTACATCGGTCATGTTCTTGCTCCTTTATTGAAATTAATTCTATATTTTTAGAATTTTTTAAGAGATTCTTTGGAATAGGAATTGTACCATTCAACCCTGTGATATCCAAGAATCATGTTGACAGGAAGTCAGCCTCTCATTCGGATATTCATGTCTTTGTTAGAAGATCTTTATAGATCACCCCATCTTTCATGACCAGAGGGATGTTGTCGGGATCTTCCAACGTCCGAATATCCTCCAGGGGATCGGTTTTCGTGATGATCAAATCAGCCAGTTTACCTGATTCCAACGAACCCAAGCGGTCATCCCAGCCGAGGCATTCCGCAGCCAGGCTGGTCGAGGATACAAAGGCTTCCATCGGGCTCATCCCCGCATCAACCATCAGACCGAGCTCACGTAAATTCTGACCATGGGGTGTGACAGCAGAATCGGTGCCCATGGCGATTTTGACTCCCGCTTTGTGTGCCCTGGCTATACTCTCTTTATGGATATCAACTACTTCCCTCGCTTTACGAATCCCATAATCAGGCATACCGCCCT
>CP070785.1:182413-188493 GCA_020346705.1 Chloroflexota bacterium
TACCCGGTAGCCTTTAATCTTTACCTGATGGTCAGAGCGACCCAAGAACTGCATCTGCCCAGCAGGAGTCCAACGTGCCAGATCGCCTGTACGATACATCAGGGAATCAAGTTCGAACGGATTATCAACGAATTTGGATGATGTCAGCTCGGGCCGGTGGAGATATCCCAGGGCAACTCCAGCGCCACCAATACACATCTCACCGATTACTCCGGGGGGCACCGGCTTTAGATGCTCATCCAGTACATAGATCTGGGCATTGCTGATTGGCTTGCCGATAGGGACGGATGGTTCCAAATCTTCCTCAAGATCAAAGCGATGAATCATGCAGCCAACCGTTGCTTCTGTAGGACCATATTCATTATAGATATCGATTTTGCCCTCAAATAAGTCACTGATGCTTTTCGCCAGGCCGTGCTTGAAATCTTCGCCCCCGACAATCATCTTGCGCAACCGATCTGGCTTCAGATCTGCAGCTTGGAGTAACGCCAAATGGGCTGGAGTGAGCTTGATGATATCGACCAGGTTATCTTTAAAGACTTCAAGGACCACGAGACTATCCGAATCCGCCTCCCCATAGATCACGATGCTGCCGCCTGAGACCAGGGGGGTGAAAATCGAGGTTACCGTCAAATCAAACGAGAGAGATGAAAATAGGGGAAAATCGAATTGTTCTCCCTGCAAATAGAAATCTTGCGCCCAAAAGATGTAATTAAATAGATTGCTGTGGCGAACCATGGTGCCTTTTGGGATACCAGTGGAGCCAGAGGTGTAAATTATGTAAGCCAAATCATTGGGCATTGGCCGATGCAAGGAGTCATTATTGCTTGGCTCAGATTGAACAGCTGACCAACCGGTATCGAGGTGGACAACTTTAGCATTGGTAACTGGCAGTTTATTCGCCAGATGTTGAGAAGTTAATACCACCGGTGCTGCTGTTTCTTCAAGCATCAAAGCCAGCCGTTTTTCCGGGAGAGATGCATCCAGTGGGAGGTAAGCTGCACCAGCTTTCAGAGTACCTAATATTGCGATGACTGCCTCCGGTGAGCGATCGAGGCTCAGGGCCACCACCTGCTGGCTGCCAATACCAGATTTCGTCAGGAAGTTTGCCAGTTGATTTGACCGACGGTTTAACTCGGCATAGGAAATCGTCTGATCACCATGCTGTAAGGCAACGGAATCTGGCGATTCTTCTGCCTGTTCCTCAAATAAGTGAACCACTGTTTTCCCAGCAGGAGTTTGTTTCGCAGTCTGGTTGAATTCAACAACCAGCCGTTGCTCCTCCTCTGGTGTCAAGAGTGAGTAAGCTGAAAGGGGTCGATCAGGATCGGTAACGATCGCTTCAAGCATGGTTTCTAAGTGTTTTCCGATCCGGGTTATGGTCTCTTGATCAAAACGCTGCCGATCGTAAACGATCCGGAATACGAGCTCTTCTCCAGGATCTACGAGGATGGACAATGGATAATGTGAGCCTTCAAGAATCCCCAGATTGCGGATTTCAAAGTCCTCAGATACCTCTCTTAAGAGATCATCCATGAGTGAATTGCCACCAAACACCATAATGCTGTCAAATAAGGAGGCTTCCCGGAAGCGGAACATTTCGCTCCAGGCCTGGATATCTCTTAATGAGCTATACTCAAACTTCCGGGCTTGAACTTGATTTTCCTGAAATTGTTTCAACCAGTGAACCAGTGATGTTTCAGGCGATATTTGCGTCCGCACAGGTAGAGTATTGATAAATAATCCGACCATCGACTCAGATTCTGCTAATGGTATTGATCGGCCGGAGACGACTGATCCAAACACTACATCTGTTTCACCGCTGTAGCGACCAAGCAGTATTGCCCAAACTCCTTGAACTAGGGTGTTGAGTGTGGTTTGATATTCTTGTGTAAACGACTGAAGTGAGGTAGTAGTTTTTTTTGTGAGGCGAACATGATGCTCGCTATACCTATTCTCTAAGTTCGGATCGTACTCTGGAGTGGTATCAGACGGAATAGGGGTAATTTCAGTGAATCCCTGCAGAATTTTTCGCCAGTAGATTTCAGCCTGGGATAGATCCTGTTGTTTTAGCCAGGAGATATAGTTCTTGTAAGAAGGTGGTGGATCGAGATTAATTTTTTCTCCTTGCAGGCTGGCTTGGTAAAAGGTGAATACTTCTTTCAGCAGCAGAGCCACTGACCATCCATCTACCAGAATATGATGGAAGGTAAAGACAAAATGGTAGCTGTTTTGGTCAGTATGAATGAGACTCAGGCGCACCAATGGCGCTTTTGATAAATTGAAACCTTTCTCCCGGTCCTGCTGGAGGAAGATCTCTAACTGATCTTGTTGTTCAGCGGTAGATAAATGGCTCCAGTTGTATTCTCGAATGGGAAGTTGCACCTGTTTCTGTACGATTTGGAGGGGATTTTCGCGATTTTCCCAGAGGAAAAATGTCCGTAATACTGGTTGCCTATCTACCACCTGCTGCCAAGCACGCTTGAATGCGCCTAGATTCAACTCACCTCGAAGATGAAAATGCATCACGACATCATAAACACTCGATTTTTGATCAGAAATTGAGTGAAAAAGCATGCCCAGCTGCATGGGCGATAGGGGATAAATTGACTCGATGTTTTCCTTGTTTACCACTTTTCTACCTCTCAAAGCTCACTGATTTCATGCAACAAATCGTCTAGCTCCTGCTGGCTTAAATCGGCTTCTGGAAAGTCGGATGGAGTATACCCGCCGGCAGTAGGTGTTTGACAGTGAGCGATCAATGTGTTTAAAGCCTCCATAAAGTGCCCAGCGAGTTGCTCAATTGTTTTTCTTCGATGGACATTGCGGCTATAAGTCCAGTTCATCTGTAGTAGACCGTCCACAATAATTCCCTTGATTTCTAACAAATGCCGGCGATTTCCAAGTAAACTGTGGGTTGGTCCGGTGTATTCGTTCGTTAGCTTGAATGGGGAGGACGGGGGTAGTATTTGGTCAAATTGCCCTAAATAATTAAAGCTCAACTCGGCTTCTGGCAGCACCTTTAACTGCTTAACTGGTTCTGTCTCTTCGCTCAAGTAATGTAATAAGCCATATCCAATTCCTCGATTTGGAATGCGGCGCAGTTGTTCTTTGACTGATTTCAACATTTCCCCTGGATTAGATTTACCTTCCAAACTCAACAAGACCGGATAAATCGTTGTAAACCAACCTACAGTGCGTAAAAGATCTACATCATCAAATATTGCTTCCCGGCCGTGGCCTTCCAAGTTAACCAACAGGTTTTGGGATCCCGTCAATTCGGAAAATGCCTGAACAAGTGCCGTCAACAAGACATCATTGATTTGTGTTTGGTAAGCCTTTGGCACCTCCCGCAACAGGTTCTTGGTATCTTCCACATCTAGTGTTAAGGTTACCGTATCGGCGGATGCTTCTGTATTTTCAGTTCTGCCTTCCGGAATATCTAAAGGTAGATCAACGTATTCTTGTTCTTGCCTGGCAAGCCAGAAGCTCGTCTCCGCTTGAAGTATCTCGGAATTTGCATATTCAGCCAGTCTTTTGGCCCACTGTTTGAAAGATGTGGTTTTCGGGGGAAGTTGAACTTTTTCACCTCGACTAAGCTGCTGGTAAAGAATTTCAAGGTGGTCCAGTAGTATTCGCCAGGAGACACCGTCAATTGCAAGATGGTTGATAATGATGAGCAAATAATCGAGATTATCTGCACCCAGATCAAACAGGGCAGCTCTAATCATGGGCCCTTCTGTGATGTTTAAACTCGCTTGTAATTCCGTGGCGATCGATTGGATTTCGGTCAATTGGTCTTTTACTTCGATGTTCGATAAATCAATCCGTGAAAATGGAGCAGCCTCAATTATCGGGCTCATCAACTGCTGCCATCCCGATTCGTCTTTTGTATAACGAAGTCGAAGGGCGTCGTGATGGATGAGCAATTGATGTATTGCCTCCTCCAGCAGCCCTGGATCAAGTTTGTGTTTGACTTCAAGAAGAAATGACTGGTTCCAGTGGTGAGGATCTGGTAGATTTTGTTCAAAGAACCATTGCTGAACAGGTGTAAGCGGCAAAGGTCCACTAACTAAACCCTGTTCGGCCTCCATGCTCGGTGCTGATTCAGCGATTTCAGCCAATTCAGCAACGGTTGGATGGTTAAAAAGTTGATCAGGTGTTAGGTAGAAACCGGCCTGGTTGGTCTTTGAAGTGATCTGGATGCTGAGAATTGAATCCCCACCTAAATCAAAAAAATTGTCAAATATGCCGACTTCTTCAAGTTTTAGTATTTCAGCCCAAATATTGGCGATGGTTTCTTCGGCAGATGTCCTTGGGGCGACAAATTGATCATCTAAAGTTGACCGGTCTAATTCGGGTGTGGGCAATGCTTTACGATCTACTTTCCCATTGGGATTGAGAGGGAATTCATCCAAGATAACAAAAGCTGAAGGAACCATGTAATTCGGCAGTTTTTGACCTAAGAACTGGCGCCACTCACTTATCGTTGGCAGTTGCTCACCCTTTAAAACCATGTAAGTCACCAACCGCTTTTCACCAGGAAAATCTTGACGCGCCAGGACCAAGGCGTCTTTTACCGCCGGATGCTGGCTTAAACTGGATTCAATTTCTCCCAATTCGATCCGAAAGCCACGAATCTTAACTTGATCGTCAGAACGTCCTAGAAATTCGATATTGCCATCAGGTAGAAAACGCGCCTGGTCACCGGTTTTGTACAAGCGTGCATATTGATTTTCGTTAAATGGATTTTGAATGAATCTTTCTGCGGTTAATTCTGGACGATCGAGATAACCTCGACCGACACCATCACCACCAACATAAAGCCCTCCAGCTACACCTATGGGAACTGGTTGCAGATGGTCGTCCAGGATGTAAACCTGGCTGTTAGCAATTGGCCTGCCGATAGACACAGTTTGGCCAACCTGGGCTGGATCCATCATGGGGTAACAGGTGCTAAAGGTCGTATTTTCGGTTGGGCCATATCCATTGGTCAGTAAACAATCCGGTAGAGATGCCAGCACTCGTTTGACGTGGGAAGGGGAGAGGACATCTCCACCAGTCAGAAGATGCTTGATTGGTGAGAGGCTCTCCAAATGCTCATCGACAATTTGGTGAAACAATCCAGCCGTCAGCCATAAAGTAGAGATATTTTGTTGTTCAATTATCCGGCTCAATTCTGGTAATGATGGCTTTGCAGCAGAGTAAATGACCAGCTTTCCACCATTCAGTAATGGTCCCCAGAGTTCAAGCGTAGAGGCATCGAAAGAGATTGGCGCCAACAGAAGAAATACCTGTTCCTCATCCAGTTCAATGTAGTTGGTTTCTTTTACCAGGCTGACCACGTTGCGATGGGTGATGCTCACCCCTTTGGGCTGACCGGTAGATCCTGAGGTGTACATCACATAAGCTAATGATTCGGCGTTCGTTTTAGGTAAAGGATTATCCGCAATTTCAGCCAGACCTTCTTCCAGGTAAATAACCCTCGTTTGCTGATCCAAATCTGTTGGAATAAGGGATTGCCGGGTGATCAGGACAGGAGCTTTGGTATCAGCCAACATAAATTTCAAACGTTCCTCCGGGTATTCCGGATCAAGAGGCACGTAGGCTCCTCCAGCCTTCAGAATACCCAGGATGCTGATCACCATATCTAGCGAACGCTCCAGGCATAATCCAACACAAACCTCTGGACCAACACCCAGTGATCGTAAGTTGTGGGCTATTCGATTGGCCTGCTGGTTCAATTCCTGATAAGTTAGCTTTTGTTGACCATAAATGAGGGCGGTTGCATTGGGTGTTTTTTCTGTCTGCTCTTCAAAAAGCTGGTTGATGGTTGCATTCCTGGGGTAGTTTGTCTGCGTGTCATTCCATTCCACCAGAAGCTGATGCTTCTCATTTTCAGTCAAAATCTGCTGCCTGGATACCGGCGCGTCGGGCTGATCGATGATTGCTATTAACAAAGTCTCATAGTGACCAATCATCCGACTTATTGTGGATGACTCGAACAAGCCTGAGTTGTACTCGATGAATCCCACTAGGTTTTCACCGTTATCATCAATCTTCAGTGTCAATTCAGGCAG
>CP070785.1:188593-194603 GCA_020346705.1 Chloroflexota bacterium
ATGCTCTCGGGCAGACGGATGAAAAACATGGCCATCTGCGCCCTGGCTATACATTACAGGGTTTGGAGACTTTATTGGGTGACAAATTTCTCTTGGTTAAGTCCAACACCTATTCGAAGTTCTTTTCGGAATTGATCGATGTCGCAGTTGTTGGTTTAGTATCAAGAATCAAGAAAGAAGATGGAGAGGATTCAAAGAAGGGGATGATCATCACCGATCAAGATATTGAAAGATCTTCATTTATGTTCGGGTTTTATTCTGTGGTTTATCCATTCATCCGACTTTTTTCAATGCTGGATGCATTACTGTTCTTCAGAAGTGGCTACATGCTGATTGCCAGCGCTCAGGTGAATAAGTTTCAATATTCTCCGTAGGATTTATGAATCCAGCCAACGAAAATCAACGCATACTTGTAACTGGAGGAACCGGATTTACCGGCGCTCATCTTGTCCGCAGATTATTGTCGAGGGGGCATGAGGTCGTCGTCCTTGATAATAAAAAAGGGATTGTGTATGAAGACCTGGTCAACCTGGGTGCTGAGATTACCATCGGTTCAGTTACGGATAAGAAACTCGTTGATCGACTAGTGTCCGGATGTGACATCGTCCACCACCTCGCAGCAGCATTTCGAGAGGTGAATGTCCCTAAGACTTTGTACTGGGATGTGAATGTGAATGGTACCCGCTATCTATTTGAAGCTGCGGAGAGACACAAGGTTGGCAGATTTGTTTACTGCAGCACCTGCGGGGTGCATGGTGATGTTAAAGATCCTCCTGCTGCTGAAGATGCACCGATTACACCCGAGGATTATTACCAATATACGAAGTATGAGGGTGAAAAAATCGCCCATGAATTCATGGAAAGGGGGATGAAGATTTCCGTTCTACGCCCAGCAGCGATTTATGGGCCAGAAGACCCTGAACGGTGGTTGATGTTGATCAAGCGTGTCGCAGCTGGGCGATTTATGATGTTTGGAGATGGAAAAGCCACCTATCATCCTCTTTACATAGACAATCTAATCGATGCGTTTGAGCTCTCTGCAGAGAAGGATGAAGCTATCGGTCAGACATATCTGATCGCTGATGAGGACTACTATGAGCTGAATGATTTAGTGTCAGAAATTGGCTCGGTCCTTGACATCGAGGTTAGTATTATTCACCTACCCTTCACGCCGCTGTGGGTTGCTGCAGCTATGACAGAAGCAGTTTACCTCCCCCTCCAGAGGAATCCACCGTTGTTCCGCAGGCGAGTGGATTGGTTCAGGCAGAATCGAGCATTTGACATTTCCAAGGCGAAAAAAGAACTCGGTTATGCCCCAAAAATTGATCTACGCACCGGGATTGAGCGGACAACCCGCTGGTATCGGGCACATGGGTATCTAAGATAGAATTATTCGCACGTGTTCGAAAATTCGGATTGAGCATGGAAATTGTCTTCAGGAACTTGTCTTATTATGGCTGATGTTGAGCATGAGGGTGGGCCTGGCTTACACCAGAGCCTATTTAGGAAAGAATCCAATCTTGATAAATACCGCCGGATGGTGATCGGTGATCAAGGTTGGTTGAGGACGATTTATTTTGAATTCGTAATTCTGTTCTTCAGCCTGATACCAGGGGCGCTCGGATTGTTTTGTAGAAAGTATCTTTACCGTCCGCTATTCAAACGGGTGGGAAAGAATGTGATCTTTGGCAGAAACCTAACGCTGAGGCATCCACACAAAATTACAATTGGAGATAACGTTATTTTCGATGACGAATGCCTCCTGGATGCTAAAGGTGAAACAAATTCCGGGATTAAAATCAGAGATTATGTCACTATTGGCAGATTTTCCTCTCTGGTGTGCAAAAATGGTGATATTGAGATTGGTCCACATGTGAATATCGGTTCCACAGTAAAAATTATCATCGCCGAAAATGGGAAAATCTCCTTCGGATCGAATATTGATGTGGGATCGAACTGTCACTTCTCTGGTGGAAGTTATGATTATTCCCGATCTGAGAGATTGCCTTCAACTCAAAGATTGCCTACAAAGGGGATATCCGTGGGGGATTTCGCCTGGATCGGGGTAGGGGTGATCGTCTTAGATGGAGTTCAGATTGGAAAAAAAAGCATTGTAGGTGCTGGAGCGGTGGTTACTCAAGATATCCCTGAAAATTCTATCGCTTTTGGGGTACCGGCTGAAGTCGTAAGAGAGCGTTAGTTCTGGGTGATCAAATTCGATCATGAAAAGCAAGATTCAATTAATCCTCAAGGCACTAATTTCCCTCGCCTTGATCGCTTATTTGCTCTCCCAAACCGAATTTTCGGCTATATTTGCTTCACTTATCTCTGCAGATCCGCGGTACTTGCTTCTCGCCATGTTGACCCTCTTTCTGGGAAAACTAATCTCAGGGTACCGCTGGCAGATATTGTTGTTAGCTCAGGATATCAAGATCCCACTAAAAACTCTCATTGCCTCACTTTTCGTTGGACAATTTTTCAACAGTTTTTTGCCTACCACGATTGGCGGAGACGCGATCAGGGCATACGACACGGCAATCGAAAGCGAGGAGTCAGCGAAAGCTGTGACGACTGTATTCATGGATAGATTTGTTGGTGTATTGGCGTTAGTGACTCTGGCTGTTTTAGCAGTTCCAATTGCCATGCTGGTTGGAGAAGATGTCAGTTTCTATTTCATACCAGTATTAATTGTTTTTTTACTTTGTGTGGTGGGATTGGTGGTTGTGCTCAATAACTCGCTGGTCAGGATTTTCGCGAATTTCCTCCTTAAGATGAGATTAAGCCGCATTGCTAATCTGGTGATGAAAATTTACCAGTCAATTCAAGAGATGAAAGGGGATGCAACTGCGCTATGGCTGGCGTTTGGAATATCTATCTTGTTGCAGATCAATGTAGTAATTTTTCATTATCTGATTGCGCTCTCCATTGACCTGGATTTCTCAATAATATATTTTTTCATCCTTGTTCCGATTGTACTCACAGTCCTGATCGTCCCATTTTCAATCAACGGGATTGGGCTTAGAGAAGGAGCGTTTGTGTTCCTGCTGGCTGGTATCGGGGTCACGGCCTATGATGCGATCGCCTTTTCTTTGCTATCTTTCTTTTTAGTTTTGACCCAGGCCGTGATCGGTGGAATAATCTTCGCACTGCGAGGGGTGAAGATCAGTGATTTAACCACCAGCCAAACGAGTTGATGCTTACAAAAATGATTAGATATTGGATATTGGTTATTTTGTGCTGGGGTTGATTTGCCTTCTCCAATAGTTCATACAACGCTGGGTTACGTTCTTTATCGTTTTGTTAGAAATCGGGCGCCAGAGAATTTCAACCCGGTTTATTTGTCCCTGCCATTGGTCCTCGTTTTTGCCATCAGCGTTTCATTATTGCCTGATATTGATTCTGCAGCCGGTGTCTTGATAGGGGATTTTGGGAAGTACCACAATAATGCCACGCACTCATTGCTCGTGGGAGTTCTCGTCGCATTTATCCTGGCGGTCATTACCCGATTGCTCGTAAAGTCTGGTTTCTGGTTTTGGTTTGTAGTTGGTTTGGCGGGGTATTCACTGCATGTATTGATGGATTATTTCACCTTTGGGGGGAGGGGAGTGATGCTGTTTTGGCCAATCTCAGCTGAGCGATTCGAAGCTCCAGTGAAATTATTTTATGGCGTACGCTGGTCGGAGAGTTTGCTGAATCCTGTACACATCAACACACTCGTTACTGAATTGGTCTTTGTGCTCCTGATCGGGATGGTATTTCTCGTAATCGATAAAAAGAGAACCTCAGCAGGTAAAAATACGAGACTATCTAATTCGTTAGAATAGCCCGCTTCCAGCGTTCGGAGTGTCAGATCAAAACGGATGACTTATTTGTCACCGGAGCATAAATTTAGCAATTTTATTATCCACAGTGTTTTGTTCAACAATCATCGCCACAGTAAATCGTCCTACGTTAGATAGGGCCATCGAATCTGTCCTAACTCAAGATTTCCCACCGGAAAATCATGAGCTGATCGTTGTTAATGATACTGGCATACCCTTACCCGCCAGGGAATGGCTGGAATCGAACAAAGTTAAGATCTTGAGGACACATAAGCGGGAACGGAGTGTTGCCAGAAACACTGGTGCAGCGATAGGTCAAGGGCGATATTTGCACTTTTTAGATGATGATGATTGGTTGCTTCCAGGTGCGCTCCAGGCTTTCTGGGAAATTGCTGAGAGAAATCCAAAAGCCTGGTTGTATGGCAGTACACAACTGGTGGATAGAAGTGGAAATGAATTGATTCAGCTTCAACATGGCCTACGCGGTAATTGTTTCACACAGATTATGGCAGGCGAATGGATCCCGCTACAATCTTCTATCATTTCCACAGAGCTATTCTTTCAAGTTGGAGGTTTTTCCACATCCCTAACTGCGACTGAGGATATCGATTTGTGCCGGAGGATAGCGCTGCAAGGAGATTTCGATTTCACTAAGAAGGTTGTGGCATGTGTTGGCATGGGCGAGGAAGCTAGCACAACAAATTATGTCCGGTCGGAGGCGGCAAGCCTAGATTCAAGAGAGAGGATATTGGACCAACCAGGAGTGTTCAAGCGCTTGCGAGACTCAGCATCTTCAAGTAATTTGACCGGCCGGATGGTAAGGGTTTATTCGACTTCAGCAGTTTGGAATATCAAAAAAGGGAAATATACAAAGGCCTTCAGCCGGTTTGTATTTGCTCTATTCAGCTTCTTTTACAGTGGGAGATCGGTATTTCGTCCTGTTTATTGGCAGGCTATCAGCAATCCCTATACCAGCGATACTTTTCTGCGTGGATTTCAAGAAGCCGGTCTGCCGGTTACCAGAAGGTGAATGGATAAGACGACCTCCATTCATCAAGAAAAAAGAATTGAGCGCAACAAAATTAGTTGAATAATTCTTTAGAAGAAAAACAAAATCGAATCGATCAATATTTTAGGGGATTAGATAAAAATCCCGCTCTTCAATACGTCCTACTGGCGTTGATCACGCTGATCGCAGCTGCTCTACGCCTATATAAAATAAACGAATGGGGATTTTGGATCGATGAGATTTACACGATAAACCGCGCAGTTGGTGATCTCGGTTCTATCTTGATCCCCCTGTCTACCAGGTTAATCAGCATTCCATTGACCACCCTCGGAACAGATGAATTCAGCGCGAGGATCCTTCCTGGTACCCTGGGAGTTTTTTCGATCCCGATCTTCTTTTTCCCCATCCGGAAAGTAACCAGTGGGACGACAGCATTGCTAGCAGCTCTTTTGCTGGCATTATCCCCATGGCACTTGTATTGGTCGCAGAACGCGCGATTCTATTCTGCATTGATGCTGTTTTACGGGCTAGCTGGGCTTTGTTTGTTCATCTGGTTGGAGGGTGAAAGTCGTTGGTACCTGATTTTATCGATGGCATTTATTGGATTGGCAATGTTGGAGCGGGGTACAACCCTATTCATTTTTCCTGTCTTGATCGTGTACATACTGGCTTTATACATTCTGCCGGTCGAGAGACCCGCCGGACTGAGTTGGCGAAATCTGGCGCTGTTTTTCGTCCCAATGATTCTGCTAGGCCTGCTGGTAGTTTATTCAACTGGGAACCTCTCCTCTTTTTTTACCAAGATATTCGGTCACCAGCATAATCCAATCCGAGTTTTCTTATCTGTGGTATACGACGTAGGATTACCTTTGTTCTTGCTTGCCATATTGGGTGGGATATATTCGATCAACCAAAAAAGCCGTTTAGGGCTGTTCTTAATTATCGGAACATTGGTGCCACTGGCAATTCTGGTGGTCATCGCTCCATTTACACAAGCATTTTCCCGATATGTCTTCCAAACGCTGCCTTTTTGGATAATTCTTGGAGCAATGGCTGTTAAAACGATGATTGACAATGCAACCGGGTATGGGAAATATTTAGCCCTCGGTATCGTGCTGCTGCTGGTAGCAGATGCATTCAGCCAGGATGTCCTGTATTTCAACCATCAAAATGGTAATCG
>CP070785.1:194703-200659 GCA_020346705.1 Chloroflexota bacterium
AATATCAGAGATTGGGAAATAGTGGGCTGAAGGTATCCCGTATTTGTTTGGGGACAATGACATATGGAACTTCGAAGTGGCGAGAATGGGTTCTTGAAGAGAGCGAATCTCGACCATTTATCGAAAAAGCATTGGAATTGGGCATAAATTTCTTCGACACTGCGAACGCATACTCGCTCGGGGTTAGTGAGAAGATCGTCGGCAGGGCTCTGAAAGATTTTGCCCGCCGGGACGAAGTGGTCATCGCCACAAAAGTCTTCTTCCCCATGGGGGAAAGACCCAACCAGGGAGGGTTATCGCGCCTGCATATCATGCAGGCTGTCGAAGACTCTTTGCGGCGCCTGGGGACAGATTATATCGATCTTTACCAGATCCACCGTTGGGACCCAGAGACCCCGATCGAAGAGACCCTCGAAGGGCTGCATGACCTGGTTAAGTCTGGTAAAGTCCGTTATATTGGTGGATCCAGCATGTATGCCTGGCAGTTTGCCAAATCATTGTACCTGGCTGATCTGCATGGATGGACACGCTTCGTGTCGATGCAGAACCACTACAACCTGGTTTATAGGGAAGAAGAACGTGAGATGATACCCTTGTGCCTGTCGGAGGGGATCGGGCTGATCCCTTGGAGTCCATTGGCGCGCGGATTCTTGAGTGGCAACAGGTCCCGCGAGGATTGGGGAGACACCTCCCGGGCAAAGACGGATGACTTCGCCCACCTGATGTACTACCAGGAGAGCGACTTTACCGTAGTGGAGCGGGTGAAAGAATTGGCTGAGAAAAAGGGAGTCTCACCCTCCCAGATCGCGCTGGCATGGTTGCTACACCAACCGGGCGTGAGCTCTCCCATCATTGGAGCCAGCAGGATGTCCCATCTCGAAGAAAATGTGGCCGCGCTCGATATCGAATTGAGCCCAGAGGATTTGGAGGCCCTTGAGGAGCCTTATACACCCCATCCGGTATTGGGGCACACCTGATTGGATTACTGGATTAGACCAGGATATCTATGACGACCAACGATTCGCAGCCTCCCCCATCTCTACGAGTACGCATCCTGCACTACTGGATCCGCATCACGCGCCCCATAGATAAAGAGCGCCGGGGAGAGGTTCGAGTTAGGTTGAGAGAATCCTCCCACCCTGGGTTTGATTTCTTCCTGCTGGTGATCCTGTCCTGCACCATTGCAACGATGGGTTTGCTGACGGATTCGGTTGCCATCATCATTGGGGCAATGCTCGTCGCGCCGCTGATGTCTCCCATCCTGGGCATGGGCATGGCTTCCATCACCGGTGATGGACACCTGCTGCGCGATTCGGTCAGCGGTGTGATCCAGGGGGCTATCGTGGCGGTGATTGTCTCGTTCTTATGGACCTGGTTGAACCGTAATTTGCCCTTCATCCTTCTCCAGGATGTGCCTGGGGAGGTTCTTGCCAGGACGAATCCCAGCCCAATCGACTTAACTGTCGCCGTGGCCGGAGGGATTGCCGCAGCGTACGCACTAGCCCAACCACACTTGTCAGCTGCCCTGCCAGGCGTGGCAATCGCTACCGCTTTAATGCCGCCGCTGTGCACGATTGGCGTGGGATTGGCCCTCGATCGAATGGACATTGCTGGGGGAGCAGGATTGTTATTTGTCACCAACGCCGTGACGATCGCTTTTGCGGCGACATTAGTTTTCTTCGCCCTGGGATTTGGACCAAAACCGATCACGACCACAAACCGCCTGCCGCCCAGTTTGATCTTTGCAGCAGTTTTAACCATTTCTCTTATGATCCCGCTCACTTACGTCAGTGTGAATTTCGTCCAGGATGCAACGGACGCAAGGAGAATCGAAGATGTGGTCCAGGAGGAGGTCGTAAGGGTACTCAACTCGGAATTGGTTGAATTATTTGTGGATCGCGATGGGGATGTGATCAGCATGAATATGACCCTGCGCACCGCGAGACCCTTGTACTACCAGGATAGTGTTGCTTTGCAGGAGGCAATCGCCGGTCGTTTGCAGGAACCAATTCAATTGGTGCTCAACAGCGTGATTGTATCCCAGTTAGATCCAAGGGTGCCTCCGACCCATACCCCGACCCCGACCATTGGGCCCTCGCCAACTCCTACGCGTACTGCGACCCCCACCAGGACCGCAACCGCCACAGCCACCCAGACACCTACCAACACTGCTACTCCCACACAGACCAACACCCCAACTACCACACCGACTCCATCTGTGGCTATGGTAGATCAAACGCTGGGCCGTGGATTGCGTCTGCGCCAGTATCCAGAAGGTCCGATCATCGGAACTTTGCGTGAAGGAGATCCATTGATCGTTTTGTATGGCAGTGATATCGTCAATGGCCTGGTGTGGATTGAAGTGATGGATAAGGATGGACGCTTTGGGTGGGTCCCGCAAATGTTCACCACGATCGTCACGGTCACCCCAACCCCGAGTATAACCCCTTCCCGAACGCCCAGACCATAAATAAAAATTCAAGCCAATTTGTTACCGTTAATTTGTGCGTTTGGAGTTGCCTTTCTTTAGTTTACAGATTCATATAGAATTCTTACACCGTATATCCAATCCCTTAATTGTTTCACTGATATAATGCCCTTGGCGGGACATATCCTGCCAGAGGAAGGTACAAGAATTATGATGAGATTTGATCGTTTCACTGAACGTGCCCAGGAGGCCGCGCAGCGCTCGGCCGAGATCATTCAACGCTATGGGCACAACCAGATAGATACGGAACATATATTATTGGCGTTAATTGAACAGCCCCAAGGGGTGATCACGCAAATATTGGAAACTTTGAACGTAGATGCGAATGCGCTCACTGAAAGATTGGACTATATCCTCAGGACAAGCCCGAAGGCGAATATCTTTGGCGGCGGTGCAGGGCAGATTTTCATCACCCCGCGGGTAAAGCGCATTATTGATCTGGCTAATGAAGAAGCCAATCGCTTGAAGGACGAATACATCTCCACGGAACACATTTTCCTGGCGATCCTGAGTGAACGTAGCACACCAGCCGCCCGCCTGCTGGAAGGCGCTGGGGTGACCCGTGAGCGGGTGAACGAAGCGGTTCAGCAGCTGCGAGGAGGTCAAAGGGTGACCGACCCGCAGGCTGAAACCCGCTACAGGACGTTGGAAAAATACTCACGTGATCTGACCACACTGGCCCGGGAAGGGAAGCTTGACCCCGTGATCGGTCGGGATGTCGAGATCTTGCGTGTCATCCGCATCCTCTCCCGCCGCACGAAAAATAATCCGATCCTGATCGGGGAAGCGGGCGTCGGAAAGACGGCCATCGTTGAAGGTCTGGCGCAGAAGATCGCCACCAATGATGTCCCTGAAATCTTGGGCGGCAAGAAGGTTGTTGCCCTGGATCTGGGCGCAATGATCGCTGGTTCGCGCTTCCGGGGTGAGTTCGAAGAGCGCTTGAAAGCTTCGATAGAAGAGATTCAACGTGCAGAAGGAGAAGTGATCTTATTTATCGACGAGCTGCACACGGTAGTCGGTGCTGGCGCTGCACAAGGCGCAATGGACGCCTCGAATATGCTCAAACCAGCCCTAGCTCGCGGCGAACTGCATGCCATTGGAGCGACGACTCTGGATGAGTATCGCAAGCATATCGAAAAGGATGCTGCATTGGAACGCCGGTTTGCACCGGTTTACGTAGAAGAACCCAGCGTGGATGACACCATAAAAATGCTGGAAGGCCTGCGCGATCGCTACGAAGCGCATCACAAGGTCCGTTTCTCAGATGAAGCCCTGATCGCTTCTGCACGACTTTCAAACCGCTATGTGACCGATCGTCATTTGCCCGATAAAGCCATCGACTTGATGGATGAGGCGGCTGCAAAACTGCGCGTGGCTCTCTATTCACTACCGGCTGATTTGAAGGATATGAAGAGCGAGCTCGACCGCTTGTCGATCGAAGAGGAACAGGCTGGCCTGGAACGCGACTACGAACGCGCGGCAGAGAAAAAATCAGAACGCTTGCGGCTCGAGTCCGAATTTAATGATATGCGTGATAAATGGGAAGCCGAACACGAGCTCGACGAGGTGGTAGATGAGGATGATATCGCTGAGGTCGTTGCCCAGTGGACGGGTATCCCTGTCAACCAGATGATGGAAACGGAATCCGAGAAATTGCTGCACATGGAAGAGCGCCTGCACGAGAACATCATTGGACAGGATGAGGCCATCCATGCCATCTCAGATGCAATTCGTCGGGCGCGTTCCGGCTTGAAAGACCCACGGCGCCCGATTGGTTCGTTCATCTTTATTGGACCTTCCGGCGTGGGGAAGACCGAGTTGGCCAAGGCATTGGCAGAGTTCATGTTTGAAGATTTGGATGCCATCGTGCGGATTGATATGAGCGAATATCGCGAACAGCATGCTGTTTCCCGGCTCTTTGGGGCCCCTCCAGGCTATGTAGGCTACGAGGAAGGCGGGCAGCTGACCGAAGCTGTGCGGCGGCGCCCATACCGGGTGGTCTTATTTGATGAGATCGAAAAAGCCCATCCTGAGGTATGGAATTCGTTGTTGCAGATCCTGGATGATGGTCGCTTGACCGATGGTCAGGGACGCATTGTCAATTTCCGCAACACGGTTCTGATCATGACCAGTAACCTGGGCACGGAGTTTATCAACAAATCCGGGACCTTGGGCTTTTTACAGAGCTCGGGTGACCAGGAAGAGCGCGAGGCGCACGACAAGATCCAGAAGGCATTGAAGAGCACGTTCCGTCCCGAATTCCTCAACCGTATCGATGAGATCATAACCTTCTCATCGCTGTCGAAGGAACAAATGGAGCAGATCGTCGACCTGCAAATGGAAGAAATCCGGGAGCGTCTCTACGAGCATGATCTGGCAGTCGAATTGACACCCGCAGGGCGAGAATGGTTGGCCAATGAAGGCTATGATCCTTCTTTTGGAGCCCGGCCATTACGCAGAGCTTTGCAAAAACACGTCGAAAGTCCGCTCTCAGTCAGCCTGCTTAGTGGTGAATTTAAGTCCGGTGATACGGTCATTGTGGATGTGGATAAAGAGACCCAGAAGCTGGTCTTCGCTTCTCAAGGAGAGCCGATCCCGGCTGAGAACATCCAATCCGTGGAGACCCAAACATAGCCCGGATTAGTAAACCATTATCTTCAACAAAGCCTGTCATTTCCAAGCTGGAATGATGGGCTTTTTTCATTTCTTTACGAGAAATCGCTCACCATCTGTTGTAATTTTTCGAACTGATATAGTTAATATTGCTGAAAGGACGAATGTCGCCAAGCAGGTGATATTTGTCCTTGGTTTGAGGATATTTGCCACTTGGAGATTATCCCTGGAAAGGATACATTGTTAGGACAATAAAGTGGCTATCATGGCTTTCGACGCCCTTAAACAATTTCCCCTATTTGATGGCTTTTCTGAAGAGCAGATGACTCTGCTGAGGCCGTTGTTTATTCCGAATGAGTATCACACCGGCACAGTAATTTTCGAACAGGGTGATCCGGCGATTTATTTTTACTTGATGATCTCGGGCGAGGTGGCAATTAATTACAAGCCGGAGGATGATGAAGATATCGTCATCACGCGCATTAAACCGGGTGGGATGATCGGCTGGTCTGCTGTGATCGGCAGGCGCAGCTACACTTCAGCAGCAATCTGCACGGAATACACCGAACTGCTGCGCGTGCGTGGGTCCGATCTGCAGGAACTATGCTTACAACATCCGGAAACAGGCAACCAATTCGTCGATCGGATGGCCGACGTGGTGGCTCAACGACTGGAAAGCAACCACCCACAGGTGTTACAATTGCTGGAGAATGGCTTACGCAATGGTGTCCACCAGGAGGCGAAATAAGTGATGGTTGCTGATAATAATATATCTGAAGCCACTGACGAAGAACGAATGCAGACTCTGATTGAACGTTTGAGTGCATACATTGAGCAGTATCACGGGGGTTCAGT
>CP070785.1:200759-206715 GCA_020346705.1 Chloroflexota bacterium
GGATGCACCACCCCTCCCTGAAAAGACCCCAATCGAAGAGAAACCAATCCCTGAAGTGGCTAAAGAAGAAGCGGCGCCAGTGCACGAAGTTGAAATTGAGGGCAAAAGCCAACCTGAGGTCGAGGAAGAACCTGCAGAACCTGCTCCCGAAACCAAAAAAGAGACGCCACCTGAAGAAGCTGTGCCCGAGAAAAGCACACCGGCAGCTCTAAATGCTCCCGTAACTGTGCTCCCCGGTGTTGGACCCAAACACGGAAAAACCCTGGAGAAGCTTGGGCTCGAGACCTTGGAGGATATGCTGTACTTCTTCCCCCGCAGGTATGACGATTACTCGCAGTTGAAACCGATCAACCGGCTGGAATATGGTGAACAGGTCACCGTGATTGGGACCGTGCAGAGCGCCTCAAACCGCAAAGTTCGCAATGGACAGGTTAATATTACCGAGGGGATCATCAGCGATGGCACCGGAAACATCCGGGCAACCTGGTTCAACCAGCCCTGGATTGCTAAGAAACTGCGTAACGGCACTCAGGTTGTTCTTTCAGGTAAAATCGACCAATATTTAGGTCGCCTTACCATGAACAGCCCTGAGATTGAACAAATCGAGCAACAGAATCTGCATACCAATCGGATTGTCCCTGTTTATCCGCTGACTGCAAATATTACCCAGCGCTGGCTGCGGCGCCTTATGCACCGGGTGGTCACCTACTGGGCTCCTAAAATTGCTGAACCACTGCCAGAGGATGTGCGCAGCGAGAATAATTTAATGGACCTATCGAACGCCATTCTCCAGGTTCATTTCCCAGATTCAAAGGATCAGATCCAGGCTGCGCGCTACCGTCTGGCTTTTGAAGAGATTTTGTACCTGCAGCTGGGTATGTTAGGACAAAAAAGAGCCTGGCAGGAGCGCTCAGCGCGTGTATTCGAGGTCCCTCAAGACTGGTTGGATGCTCAAGTGGCGAGATTACCGTTCAGCCTTACCTCCGCCCAGCAGAAAGCAGTGGCCGAGGTGCGCTCAGACCTGGCCAGCGGACACCCAATGAACCGCTTGCTGCAAGGGGATGTTGGTTCAGGAAAGACTGTTGTCGCCGCACTGGGTATTGCGATGGTCGTCAGGCACTCCTCTCAGGCGGCGCTGATGGCACCCACCAGCATCCTGGCAGAACAACATTACACCAGCATGAAAGAGCTTCTCTCTGCAGGTAATGGAATCCTGGCAGAGCACCAGATTCGCTTAATGATTGGTGCCACTCCAGAAGCTG
Organism: Chloroflexota bacterium; assembly: GCA_020346705.1. Classification (GTDB taxonomy): domain Bacteria; phylum Chloroflexota; class Anaerolineae; order Anaerolineales; family UBA4823; genus PFL25. Next base: position 202,022 of record CP070785.1, read on the forward strand.
AAAAGCAAGAAATTCGCCAGGGTTTAGCAGCTGGGGAGATAAAATTAATCATCGGCACCCATGCATTGATAGAAGATCCAGTCAATTTCGCCGATTTGCAGCTCACCATAATAGATGAGCAGCACCGTTTTGGCGTAGAGCAAAGAGCTGCCCTGCGAGCCAAAGGGGATAATCCGCACCTGATCGTGATGACCGCCACACCTATCCCTCGCTCGCTTGCGCTGACCGTGTATGGTGATCTGGACTTACTGGTGATGGATGAGATTCCACCAGGTCGTCAAGTTGTTGACACACATATTCTCCTCCCCCGCGAACGGGAACGCGGCTATTCCCTCATTCGAAACCAGGTCGCCGAAGGTCACCAAGTATTCATCATTTATCCACTGGTTGAACAAACTGGTTCGGTTGATGAGATCAACAGCGCAGCAGCTACGAAGGCAGCTGTAGATGAACACGAGCGCTTGCAGAGCGAAGTGTTTCCAGAACTTCAATTGGGACTCATGCATGGACGCCTCAAAGCGGATGAAAAAGAGCAGGCGATGGAACGATTTAGAGATGGTGAAACCCAGGTTATGGTTTCGACCTCTGTGGTCGAAGTAGGAGTTGATGTCCCCAATGCCACGGTAATGCTGATCGAGGGTGCGAACCGCTTTGGTCTGGCCCAGCTGCACCAATTTCGCGGTCGTGTCGGCCGGGGAAGCGCAAAAGCGTACTGCTTGTTAATCCCAGAGACAGAAGATTCAGCCGAGAATGAACGTCTCTCGGCAATGGTGACTACCGATGACGGGTTTAAATTAGCTGAAATCGACCTAAACCAGCGAGGACCTGGCGATTTCCTCGGTACTCGCCAATCTGGATACACCAAGCAGCTGCACATGGCGACCCTAACCGATCTACAATTGATCGAAAAAGCTCAACAGTCTGCTAAGAAGCTCTTCGACCAGGATCCAGATCTTAGTCTTCCAGAGAATCGCGAACTGGCAGCAACTCTGGCTCATTTTTGGGGTCAGAACGGTCAACCACCCCAGGCAGACATCAGTTAAATTAAGCGATGGCCTATAATTTGCAACGCAAGATCAACGAGGTGACATGGTTCGAGCAGTAGTTCCAGGTACATTTGACCCAATTCATCGCGGACATATGGATATCATTCTTCGGGCGACCAACCTGTTCGATGAGATCATCGTGGCAGTATACGACCGTCCATTGAAATCCCTGCTCTTCTCACCAACTGAGCGAATTGAACTCGTCCAGCAGGCATTTCCTGATAGTCCAAATATATCTGTGATGGGTTTCAGTGGTTTGACGGTTGAATTTTGTCATAGTGTGAATGCCCAGGTGATTGTGCGTGGACTGCGGGTGTTCTCAGATTTTGAATATGAATTTCGCATGGGATTGGCAAACCACAGATTAGCGCCCGATATTGAAACCGTCTCATTGATCACAAACGAGGACCATACATTCCTCTCCAGTTCCACGGTTCGTGAGATAGCCTCCCTGGGAGGTAATGTGAGCAGCATGGTCCCTCCCCACGTTAAGTCTGCCTTAAAAGAGCGCTTTTCTGAACTTGGTGATGGTCAGCAAATCGTTCCCACCACCTCAATGCGAGATTGATCCACACAATTTTTACCATGAATGATGTGCTTATTTTGTTGCTCTAAATGTTGACGAACTGCAACTTTATTAGTAATCTTTAACTAGAAGGACTCTCTGGAAAACGAGTCTCGTGCTAGAGGAGGAACCCAATGGACATCTTACACCTGATCGACCGTCTTGAAGAACTCTTCAATGAAAGTCGGGCGATACCTTTCACGCACAATGTCGTCGTCGATGAGGAGAAAATGCTCGACCTCATCGATCAGATGCGGGTTGCCATACCAGAAGAGATGAAAAAAGCTCAACAAGTTATGACTCAGCGGGATCGAATCCTCGCCCAGGCACAAGAAGAGGCCAACCGCACTCTGGCACTCGCCCGGGAGAAAGGTGAAGAATTGCTTGAAAGGGATTCCATTGTACAGAGCGCGCAATCATTCGCCGAGCAAAAAGCCACCGACATTATCGCTGAAGCAGATCAATCTCGGGTTGAAGCAGACCAGTACGTCATTGATACGCTTACGACTTTGGAATTAGAATTGGAACGCTATTTAAATCAGGTTAGAAATGGGATCAGGACCGTCAAAGAAACCCAAGAGGAAATAGCCATCGAAACTGAAACAGAATGATTATTGAAAAATCTGCCCTCCAATCTCGGAGGGCGATTTTTTTATCAGATTTCCTTGGAGCAGAGTCATGAACCAGAAGCGCATCAACATCGTCCAACCGTCCACGAAGGAGTTCATCAAGGAAGCTCGCCAGATCCCAGGCTATCGATTATTTGATTTCCTCCACGGATATGTATATGCTCGCTGGCCATATCTTTATATTAGTCTTGGAAAAGAGGAACATCGACTATCGCCTGCCCTAGCAAAAATTTCCAACACGATTAACCGACTTTTACTTCCCCTGTTGAATCCTAACGGAAGTGGAAATAATTCTCGGCAGACATTTGCCGAGACTTACCACGGCAAAGTTGTCCCCTTGGAAGCTGCGAAACAATTGGTATCCGTTCAGGAAGATGTTCGTATTGAAAACCTGGAGCAGATCATCCCTTATGGACAGGCACGGGATATCGTGCTCAAAAACCCTGATCACATCGTTGCGCTTGAGTGCCCTTGTCGGGCTGCAAAAGCTGGGGCATGCCAGCCAACGGATGTCTGCCTGATTGTTGGGGAACCATTCGCCAGTTTCGTGAAGGAACACCATCCCAGCCGATCCCGATGGATAGATTCGGAAGGGGCGGTTGAAATCCTGCGAGCTGAGGAAGAACGGGGACACGTCCACCACGCATTCTTTAAAGATGCCATGTTCGGCCGGTTCTATGCGATCTGCAACTGCTGTGCCTGCTGCTGCGGGGCTATGGGAGCTAATCGACGCGGTACGCCCATGCTGGCCTCTTCTGGGTATGTCAGCATGGTTGACGAAGATTTATGTATTGGTTGCGGTGATTGTAATGATTACTGCCAGTTCTTCGCCCTCTCCGTAAACAACGGTTACGCCACCATCGATCAGTCAATCTGCATGGGCTGCGGTGTCTGTGTCACCCATTGTCCACTGGACGCGCTTACCCTGATCCACGATCCCACCAAGGGCGAACCACTTGAAATTATGAAGCTGCTAAGTTCTGCTGCCAATAATTAGAATTTAAATTACTTAAGAATTAATTGACCCTTTGTCGCATTTTCCCGTTTGCGTTACAATCTATGCTCACACTAAAACCACCAATCCATTGGAGGAATTATGGTCTATATCTATAACAAAGCTACCAGCGACCTGATCGGTGAAATTGGCGAGGATGATCTTCAATTCCTGATCGATCAGATGGAAGAGGAATCAATGAAGGATCAGGATTACTCAATCACCAACATGGAGATCAGTTATTTTGCCGAGAATGGTGCCAGTTCAGGGTTGATCGAATTGCTGCGCAAGGCACTTGGCGACCAGCCGGAAGTGATCATATTGTGGTCTCAAACGCCGATTTGAACTAAATCATCGACCACAAAATTCCCATCTGGAATTTGATCCTCAGCAACTACTGCACATCGTAGGTTTCTAACCACTTTCAATCAGATTCTTGAACAAGAATTCAGACCATGAGCAAAATTAAACAAGCCAAATCTCTTTTCTCAGAAGGCTACCTTTGTTCCCAATCCATTATGATCACATATGCCCCACGCTTTGGTTTAAAGCCTGAAATGGCAGCAAAAATTGGTGCTCCGTTTGGCGGTGGGATCGCCCGGCGGGGTGACATCTGTGGGGCGGTGAATGGGGCTCTCCTGGTCCTTGGCTTGAAGTACGGCCATCTCTCTCCTGATGACCTGGAGACGAAAGAGGAAGTCTACCGCAAGGTGGAAGAATTCATCAGCGATTTCCAGGAACGGCATGGTTCAATTCGCTGTAAGGAACTTCTAGATATTGACATCAGCACGTCTCAAGGACTCCAATCCGCCTACGACCAGCAGCTGTTTACTACCCGCTGTCCAGGGTTTGTCGGAGATGCGGTCGAAATACTCGATCAGCTCATGGGTGATGATCAGGATCATCTCCAATCAGAATAGAAGTTGCTCCAGGAGCAGCAGATTATCGCAGAACCATGGCCCCATCAGTGGATCCCAATTCCCCCAAGCTCTACAATGAACTCACCCCCTGGTTCCACTTGCTTACAGCTCCGGAGGATTATACCGAAGAGGCTGAGTTCTACAGGAAAACAATCATCACCGCGAGTGTTCGAAAACCTGTAACCATGCTTGAGCTGGGCAGCGGGGGTGGGAATAATGCCTCTCATCTTAAAAATCATTTTCAGCTCACATTGGTCGATCTCTCCCCAGAGATGTTGTCCATCAGCCGCCAGATTAATCCAGAGTGCGAACATATTCAGGGGGATATGCGCCAGGTCCGCCTTGATCGCCAATTCGACGTGGTTTTTATCCATGACGCAATTACGTATTTGTCCACCGAAGAGGATCTTCAGCTGGCGATTGAAACTGCATATGTTCACTGCCGATCAGGAGGCGTTGTTTTGCTCGCTCCCGATCATGTGTCTGAGACGTTCCAACCCTCGACTGAACATGGCGGGCATGATGGTCCCGATCGAGGCG
>CP070785.1:206815-212684 GCA_020346705.1 Chloroflexota bacterium
CTGGTAGCAGATGCATTCAGCCAGGATGTCCTGTATTTCAACCATCAAAATGGTAATCGGGAGGACTTTAAAGGCTCCTACGAGGTAATTGCGGAAGGGAAGGAATCTGGTGATGTGATCGTCGCCGGGTGGCCTGAGATTGGATTGTATTATCTTGATGAACCCGTAAAAAATGCGGTCGAGGTGAAACTTGATGAAATTACCTCGAGCGATACCCGGGTCTGGTTCGTGGTTGATAATCGCTCTGGTTTCCCATCCAAGCTGCAGGAATGGATTGAAATAAACAGCCAATTGGTCGGAGTCCGAGACGTGTATATTCCGGGAAAACTCATGATGATGCGTGTATATTTATTCGAACCTGAAGCTCCATAATTTATTTCAACTGGCTTGTGAATGATGCGCATTCTCTTCCTAACTCAGATCGTTCCTTACCCACCAGATGCCGGGCCAAAAGTAAAAACCTGGCATGTAATCCGGTATTTTTGCGAATTGGGTCACGAAGTTTCCCTGGCAACCTTTGTGCGCCCGGATGAAGAACAGCATCTTGCAGTTCTTGAGGAATTATGCCACCAGGTATTTGCAGTCCCATTTAAACGATCCAAGATTGAGGATTTTGGTTACCTGATACGAAGTCTATTCTCCGGCAGGCCTTTCCTGGTAGAACGTGACAATCTCAAAAGAATGAGAAACCTGGTTGATGAATTGCTCACGCACCAAGAGATCGATGCAATCCATGCCGACCAGCTGACAATGACCCAATATGCTTTACCCCATCATGCTCAATTCAAATCAAATGATTTGGGCAATGCTAATTTGGTGAGTGAAGTCTCTCATCCACTGCGCATTTTTGATGCACATAATGCTGTTTATAAAATTCTTGAACGGATGTCTGGGAATCTCCCCTGGTATCTGCGCCCATTCGCAAACTTCGAAGCCAGAAAAATTAAACAATTTGAAGGAAAGATTGTCACTGAATTTGACCATACTTTATCCGTTACGGAGAATGATCGAATTGCGCTCTTATCGGCTGTAGACTCAAGAGTCAATGGAAAGATTCAGGTTGAACCAGCTATATCTGTGGTACCTATCGCGGTTAACCCCAACGAGATAAGCCCAGTCCAACTCCAGGAAAAATCAAGGACACTCCTGACGCTTGGATCGCTTCACTACCCTCCTAACGCGGACGGTATTAGATGGTTTATTGAGCAGGTCTACCCACGAATCAGGGGTAAGAAACCGGATGCCAATCTGACCATCATTGGAAAGAATCCACCGGCGGACTTTATTCAGTTTGCAGAACAGAATCCCGAACACGTTTCGGTAACGGGCTATGCTCCAGATCTGGAGCCATATCTTAAAGATACTTCGGTATTGGTGATCCCGGTCAGAGCTGGGGGTGGGATGAGAGTTCGAATACTGGAAGGACTGGCTTATGGGCAAGCGATCGTGACTACAACTGTTGGGTTGGAAGGGATTGAAGCAAAATCGGGAAAAGAGGTGCTGGTTGCCGATGAACCGCAAGATTTTGCTGAGGCAGTCCTTGAACTGATGAATAATTTTGAACTGCGGTGTGAAATTGCGAAAAATGGAAGGGATCTGATAGAAAGGAAATACGATTGGCAGGTCGTCCTGAAGAAGGTCAAAGACATTTACCAGGAATTTGAATTAAAAAATCAAGGATTTGTTCCAAATGTGGAATAGGGAACATCGAATTCTCCTTGTTATCCTCTCGGTATCCGTACTGCTGCGAGTGCTGGCAGCTTTTTATCTGGGAAACCAGATAGAACTGCTGCCCGGTATTCACGATCAAATTTCTTACCACACGCTTTCGCTGCGCTTGATAGATGGACACGGGATGACATTTGGAGAGTACTGGTGGCCGGCTACGAAAGCAGGTGAACCTACCGCGCACTGGAGTTATCTATATCTCGGATTCCTGGCCTTGATGTATAAATTTTTTGGGGCAAATCCATTGGCTGCCCGTCTTTTCCAGGCGGTTGTGGTGGGGATATTGCAGCCGTATCTGGCTTTCCTGATTGGACGAAGATTGTTCAACAACCTGATTGGTCTAGTCTCTGCGGGGCTAACCGCGGTTTATGGATACTTCATATATTACTCAGCAGCGCTGATGACCGAGGCCTTCTATATTGTGGCTATTTTGCTCAGCCTTTATATGGCCATACTAATCACAGATTGGGCGATGGAGCAAAAAAGTCGACCAGGGATATGGACGGTATTCAAAAGAGGACTCTACCTGGGAATAACGCTGGGTATCGTGGTTTTGTTAAGACAGCTGATCTTACTTATTATTCCCTTGCTATTTGTTTGGATATTGTGGCGGGGGGGAAGAAAAACTCTGGGTGTTCTTGGGATCAGCGGATTGATCCTGATTCTCTTGATTCTCCCGTTCACAATTTATAACTCTTCACGCTTTGATCGATTTGTTTTACTTAACACGAACGCTGGATTTGCTTTTTACTGGGGAAATCATCCCATTTACGGGACGAAATTCGAATCGATCCTCCCGGAGGAAATGGGCAGTTATCAAGAACTCATTCCGGAAGAATTAATAGGCTTGAATGAGGCAGCTCTGGACCAGGAATTATTGAAAAGGGGAGTTCAGTTTGTCCTGGATGATCCGGTTCGATACATAAGATTATCCTTGAGCCGCATCCCGCCCTATATCAATTTCTGGCCATCAAGCGAATCCAGCATGGTCAGCAATCTCGTCAGGGTAGGCAGTTTTGGGATAATGCTGCCTTTTATCATTTATGGATTGATATTATCCTTTATCCAGCGGAAGAAACCCCTGTTGAAACAGCCATTGAGTCTGATGTATTTATTTATCGTCGCGTATGCAGGAATCCATATCTTGACCTGGACCTTAATTCGCTACCGCCTGCCGATAGACGCGGTATTCGTCCTATTTGCAGGATTAGCTGTGGTGGATTTACTTAACAGAATTTCGAAAACGAGAGACTGGTTGGAATTGTCTACACAGGGAATGTAACTTTATTCTCCAGGTCACGTTTAAGTTTTCTGGAACCTAACCCCCCATCAATCTCAATTTGAACTCAGAATAGTTGCGAACAACATACGGGGACAGACAATTTTAGTATCAAAAAATTCAAGCGATAGTAATTCCTGATCCAGCAGGTCAATCAAATCCGAATGAGGAGAAAGGAAAAATAACATGAAAAACTTAACGGGAATCCTTGGTTTAACTGGATTGTTGGTATTTGCCTTGTTATTGATGGGAGTTGTCTCCTATGGATCTCCAGCCCAGGCAGCAGGAGAACCAGTTGCCCAATTAGAAACTTATCCGCAAGAATTAGCACAAGCAGCAGTTTGTACTCCGGATGCGGCTGGTATGGTCGCCTATTGGCCGTTCAATGATGGCCTAGGACAATTAGATGATGTGATCCAGAATCCGGCATTCAACAATGGTTCCTGCACAGACCCAGTCCCTGGCTGCCCGATATCTAATCTCAGTGGAAAGGTTGATGCAGCCGTAACTTTCGATGGGGCTGATGAAGTGCGGGTTGTGGACACATCAGGCCTCGACTTTACGGTCGGTGGAGATATGACGATCGAGGCGTGGGTTAAAACCAGCCAGGATTGTTCTGATAGGGCGGTATTTGTTGGTCGCTATGAAGGCGAGAATTCTGCCGCCTGGTGGTTGGGATGTATTGAAGGTAATGTAGCTGCTTTCCACATAAGGGATTCAGCTAATAAGGAATCGACCTTAGCAAGTACCACGGTGATAAATGATGGGCAATGGCACCATGTTGTGGGCACCCGCGATGGGACCGCGAATGTTAATAAAATCTACGTCGACGGTGTTTTAGAAAATTCCACCACGCCTGGATTTTCGGGTGAACTGACCTTTACCGGCAAAAATGTCACCATTGGTTTTTTTGACCCGTCTCCGTATTATTGGTTTATCGGCAGCCTGGATGAAACAGCACTCTATACTCAAGCCTTACCAGCGGATGAAGTTGCGCGACATTATCTCGATGGAGCTGGTCAATCCTATTGCACAGGTGACCCACCGATTGCAAACGGGAGAACTTTCCAAACCGGTAAGAACAGCCCGCGTCCGTTTACAGAGAGCCAGCTCCTGGCGAATGACATCGCAACAGATGGTGGGAGTTTAATTTTGGTTTCGGTCGATGCAACATCCGCTCAAGGTGGAACGATAACTGGAAGTAAACCTAATTTCATCTACACGCCACCGACCGATTTCACGGGCACGGATAAATTCAAATACGTGATTGAGGATGATGTTAATAACCTGCAGGCTACCGGTGAAGCAACGGTCGAGGTGATAGAAGGATTTGTACAGAAAAATGTCTTTCTCCCGCTGCTCTATAAGAATTACTCACCATAGAGTTCATTCGCTAGACAAAGGAATATAAGAACCAAGACAATAGGAAACATAGTAAAAGGCTTGTCCGTTATTCTGGGGTGGTATACTATTCCGAATTCCGGGCAGGCCTGGTTGGATTTCTCGTCACCGTTATTGGGAAAAATCTGGAAAGCACTCAAGACTGCATATGTGCATTATTGGCCAGGTTCGGCAACTTGAGATGCTTTAATAATCCCTTGTGAGGATCACAATTTTACCGGTAAAAGGAGACATCAATTGATTCTTAGAAATCGCGGTAAGTTTGCCATCGCAATTCTGGCTGCATTTGGACTGCTGTATTTCTTTCAAACTGAGACTGTAAATGCAGTTTCAGATTCGCAGGAGGGTAGAAATCACCTTGTGGATGGCGGGCAAATTGTGGAGGAGATCGCCTACGAGGGTTCCAGTCTTGAGCAAGAAATTTTCAGCAACCAGATTACATCATCTCATGGAATTACGCCAGCCTCAATTTCTGCATTACCGGATATTCGCGTCATGCCAATAGGAGATTCAATCACCAAGGGTTTCGGAACTTGCGTTGATCAAGATACTACAGCGTTTAATTGCATTGGTTATCGGGAGGATCTTTGGAATTCCTTAATTGCCAATGGATATCCAGTAAATTTTGTGGGCAGCTTGGGTGCAGCTTACCAACCGCAATATACCCATGATAACGATCACGAAGGACATGGTGGCAAAACAGCCGATTGGTTCATAACCCGGGTCAATGGTCCCACCGAATCGTTTCTCGCAAATAATCCAGCTGATATCGTGCTTCTGCATGTTGGCACGAATGATTTCACCCTACCTTTGCAGGATCCAAATGATGTTGTAGTGGAAGTAAGTCAAATTTTGGATAAGATCGATAACTATGAGAGCAGTGAGGGGAGAGAAATCTGGGTTATCCTGGCAAAAATAATCAAGCGATATGATTCGCCTGCCCAAACACAGGCAGTGGAAGATTTTAATGTCGGATTGCAAACAATGGCGGATCTCAGGATCTCAGGTGGTGACTCACTAACCATAGTCGACATGGAAACAGCATTGACTTATCAAGAAGATTTTTTCGACGAGCTGCACCCCAACGAATCTGGTTATTCAAAGATGGCATTGGTTTGGTATGACGCGTTAGTGGAATTAATTAACTTTCCACCAACTATAACCAACCCCGGAATCCAATCCTCGATCCAAAACCAGACGATCTCTTTGCAGATGCAGGCAACAGATCCTGAAAATGATTCACTGACATATAGCGCAACAGGTCTACCAACAGGCTTATCGATCGATCCAGATACAGGTGAGATCAGCGGCAAGATTTCAAACAACATCCCAACAGGGACAGTGTTCCAAGTGACCGTCACTGCAGATGACAAGACAGGATTTCCCGATACCGATCCTTATAACAAAGATCAGGTCACCTTCAACTGGAAGATTGGTGAGCAAGTCTTGCTTCCCTTGGTA
>CP070785.1:212784-218596 GCA_020346705.1 Chloroflexota bacterium
GGACTCGCCCATAAAGAAGATTTACAGCATCGGGAACAGGTCGAAGAAATCATTGACTTCTTGGAAATCGAACACATTCGGAAATCCATTGTGGGAGCGCTGCCGCATGGTTTACGCAAACGGGTTGAGTTAGGCCGGGCATTAGCCCTTGAACCACAACTGCTACTTTTGGATGAACCTATGACGGGGATGAATCTAGAAGAGAAGGAGGATATGGCCCGATTCATCCTTGATATTAATGACCTCCAGGGTACAACGATCTTATTAATCGAACACGACATGGGTGTGGTAATGGATATTGCTGACCGCATCCTTGTGCTTGATTTCGGTATGAAAATCGCTGAGGGTATGCCAGAAGAAATCCGCCAGGACGAAGCGGTGATCAATGCTTATTTAGGTCAGGCTTCTGTACAATGAATGAATTTGACACCCTGCCGAAGAATTTAATCGCCGCCCGCCAAAGGTATGGCACTAGCCAGACTGCTATGCGGCAAAAAGATATGGGCTTGTGGCGTTCATTCACCTGGGAACATTCTTATGAGCAGGTACGAAAATTATCACTGGGGCTGATCAGGCTGGGGATGAACCGTGGAGATAAGGTTTGCATCCTCGGGGACAATGACCCGCAGTATTTCTGGGCTCAGCTGGCCATCCAGGTCGGCGGGGGTGTGGCCGTGGGCATCTTCACCGACAGCACACCAGCTGAAATCGAATACATCGTAAATCACTCAGATGCCGTATTTGTCTTTGCTAAAGACCAGGAGCAGTGCGACAAATTACTAGATATTAAAGATCAAGTGGTAAATGTCAAGCAGGTTATTTATTGGGAAGATAAGGGACTTTGGAATTATGATCAACCCTGGTTGATGAGCTACAATCATGTCCAGACGCTGGGGGAGGCACTAGATAAAGAACAACCAAACCTCTTTATGGAGAACGTTGACCTGGGGACAGGGGATGATGTGGCCATTTTTTGCTACACATCTGGGACAACCGCTTTGCCAAAAGGGGCGATGATCACTCACACCAACCTCCTTTCCGGGTGCGACCAAACATTGAGTGCCGATCCCCGATTAGATTCAGATGAATACTTGTCTTTCTTACCTCCGGCTTGGATCACGGAAAATGTCTTGGGTTTTGCTTTTCACCTACGTACAGGTATGATAGTAAATTTCCCCGAAGCGCCAGAAACCGTACAGGATAACATACGCGAAATCACCCCCCAATCCTTTCTCTTCAGCGCCCGCTTGTGGGAAAACATGATGGCGATTGTGCAGATCAGGATGGCTGATACCTCACGGATCAACAAATTTCTTTATAAAATTTTTATGCCCGCTGGCTATAAAGTTGCTAACCTGAAATATGAGCAGCGCAAACCAGTGGGTATGCTTTGGCGAGTACTCAATAAACTCGGAGATTTTGCTGTCTTCCAACCTTTACGGGATAAATTTGGATTGACTAAGGTTAAATCAGCATACTCTTCTGGGGCCGCGCTGAATCCTGAAGTAATTCGCTTTTTCCGGGCCATTGGAGTCAATATCAAGCAGCTTTACGGATCCACCGAAGCAAATGTTCATACCTTGCATATTGGAGACGACGTCAAGTTCGAGACTGTGGGTGTTCCTGCGCCAGGTCAGGAGATAAAGATCACCGAGGAAAGCGAGATCATCATTAGTGGGGCAACTGTATTCAAAGGATATTACAAGAATCCAGAGGCGACAAAAAGTGCCCTGCGTACTGATGAGAACGGAAAAACTTGGTTCTATACCGGAGATGCTGGATATATTGATGAAGACGGCCACCTGGTATTCATGGATAGGGTGAAGGAGATGATCACCTTGGATTCCGAGGAGAAATACTCGCCTCAATATATCGAAGGCCAGCTCAAGTTTAGTCCCTTTATCCGCGATGTGATGACACTGGGAGGCGAGGATAAATCCTTTGTATCGGCTCTGATTAACATTGATTTCGACAACACCGGACGGTGGGCAGAAAAGCAAGGCATTCCGTACACTACATTTGTTGATTTATCTCAGCGACCAGAGGTTTATGATTTGATTGGCAGCGATGTTGAAAGAGTCAATCGATATTTACCCCCTGCGGCGCGCATTCGCAAATATGTCCTGCTGCACAAAGAGTTTGATGCTGATGAAGGTGAGCTGACTCGCACACGTAAACTGAGAAGAAGCTTGCTAAATGAGCGTTATTCAGACATTATCAATACCATGTATGGTGATGGTGAAAGTGTAAAAGTTCGTACCACGGTCAAATACCGTGATGGACGAGAAGGAATTACGGAGACAGCTATCCGGGTCGCTTCTCCAAAGGTGGAGGATGAAAAGTTATGAACTGGCAGCTGCTGCCCCAATTTGTTGTCACAGGTTTACTTTTGGGAGGGCCTCTTGCCCTCAATGCACTTGGGATTGTATTGATTTTTAAATCCACCTACATCTTCAACTTCGCTCAAGGGCAAATGTTGTTGTTGGGTGCACTTACCACCTGGTGGTTTGCAGTCGTTCAAGGATTCCCTTTGTGGCTGGCAATCCTACTTGCCCTGATCTTATCCGCTATCTTGGGTTTCCTGATTGAACGTTTCACTTTGCGACCGCTGACTGGTCAGCATCTGCTGGTGATAATACTTATGACGCTTGGATTAAGTCAGGTTTTGCAAGGTCTTGCCCTTCTCGTATTCGGCAGTGTCCAACGCAATTTCCCCCAGATATTCTCAGCTGTTGATCCTTACAAAATCACCACACCGTTTGTGTTTAACGGGGACAACATTGTGATCATATTAAAGCAAAATTTGGTCTGGTCTTTTATTATCGCCATTCTCGGAGTATTGGTGATCAGCGCTCTCTTTCGATTTACCCGTATTGGTTTGACAATGCGAGGTACTTCAGAGGATCATGAGCTCGCCCAAAGCATCGGCATAAATATCAACCGCGTTTTTGGTATTTCTTGGGCTCTGGCCGGAATTGTCGCCACAACAGCAGGAGTGCTCTTGGCGACTTCCAGTGGACTCGATATGAGTCTCTCAGTTGTGGTATTGTCGGCCTTCCCAGTAGTCTTACTTGGTGGATTGGATTCAATCCCAGGGACAATCGTCGGGGGTTTGATCATCGGGGTTTCGGTCGGGATAGTATCTGCTTCCAAGGTTCCAATTGTTCGTGATATGGCAGAAATTGTGCCGTACATTTTGCTTTTAATCGTTCTGCTCATTCGTCCAGAAGGTCTATTTGGGCAAAAGCGAATAGAAAGGATTTGATCAATGGCAGTTCTCCGCCCTGCGGGTGATTTTGATACCAGTTATGCGCATGACATAAAAACCATCCGAGAACCTTGGCAGTGGGTTGTCTTATTTGCATTCATTCTGGCGCTATTTACACTTCCTCTATATGCCAGCCAGAGTGTCGTATCGCTGGTCAACCGGATCTGTATTTTCATTATTGCTGTTCAAGGGCTGAGCATTCTGACTGGTTATACAGGACAAATATCCCTCGGTCAGGCAGCTTTCATGACAACGGGTGGGTATATCTCAGCATTATTAGTCACTCGACTCGGCTGGTCCTTCTTTATCTCATTACCAATCGCTGCTCTGGGAGCTGGAATAATCGGATTGATCTTTGGTTTACCATCATTACGGGTAAAAGGTTTCTACCTGGCAATGTCCACATTAGCTGCCCAGTTCATCATCCCCTGGTTCACTCGTAATGCATTTCCAAATATCCTCAATGGGGCTCAGGGATTAAATGTCCCGCCTCCACTTTTGTTTGGTCTCGAGTTCAATTCTCCACAACGTTATATCTACATCACATTATCCGTCTTAATTATCACCACAATCGTGGCCTACAATATCACCCGATCAAGATTAGGTAGAGCCTTTATCGCGATTCGGGATCATGATCTGGCTGCCGAGCTCTTAGGTGTCAATCCGTTCAAATATAAACTGCAAGCTTTTTTCTTGGCTTCTGTCTTCGCAGGCGCTGCAGGTGCGCTGGCAGCACATAATATTCGCCATCTAAATTCAGAAACCTTCAATTTAATCGACTCAATTATGTTCCTGGGGATGTTGATCATCGGAGGATTAGGTTCAAATCTTGGACCAATTTTTGGGGTCATCATCGTAGAATTGTTGGTCGAGGGAGCTACCCTTTTCGGACCGTTCTTCATCACCATCTTCCCCACAACAGCATCAGGTGCTGTTCAAGCCTTGAGACCATTGTTTTTCGGCACGACTTTGATCTTATTCTTAATCTTTGAACCTCGCGGCCTTGCTCATCGTTGGAATTTGCTTAAAGCTGCTTGGCGTTTGAGGCCATATTCACATTGAACCGCTGTGCAGCAAGTTGAAAAAGGAGGTGAATGGAAGATTCAATAAACCAATAATGTGTTTAATACTTCTGGCTCAAGCAACTAAGAGCTCTATTATTTAAGGAGGAGACCACAATGCGTAAATCAAAATACAAGCTGATAACAATTTTGACTGTACTCGTGCTGATCCTGGTTGCCTGTGCTCCAGCAGCAACACCAACTGAAGCACCACCTACCGAGGTTCCAGAACCAGTTGAAGAACCTCCTTCTGGTCCACCTGACCTCACTGGAGAGACAATCAAACTTTATCACTTTGGTGATTTGTCCGGACCTTATGCGGCCATCACCTCCCCATTGATCCACGGGGCTGAAGATGCTGTCCAAGCCATTAACGATGCCGGAGGTATCTATGGAGCGATGATCGAACTCGAATTCGCAGATGATGCCGGCAATATCGATGAAGCCGTCGCAGCTTATGATCGCTTCACCAGTGAGAATGAGAACGCACTTCTCATGATCTCCTATGGCTCTGGCGAAGCAGAAGCCCTGGCGCCCCGCTTTGCAGAAGATAAGATCGTCAATCTAACCGCTGGATTAAGTGCCAAAGCCTTTTATGGAGAGGGTTCTGGGTATTCCTTTGGGCTAGGGCCCATCTATCCCGACCAACTCGGATACACCATGGAGTTCCTGGTTGAAAACTGGGATACGTACAAGCCTGCTGATGCCGGGGATGAGATTAAATTGGCTCATCTGAGCTGGCCAACGGCATTTGGACAAGGTAGTCTCACCGATCAGAGCCGCGCGTACCTGGAGGACCTTGGTGTCGAGATAGTGGCTGAAGAGACTTATGATGTTTCTCCAACTGCCGACACAACAACAGCCATCCTGAACGCGCAAACCGCTGGGGCAAATGTGATTTGGACGAACACTTTAGCCTTTGGACCGGCTGCCATCTTGAATGACCTGAATGCTTTAGGATTACGAGATCAATTCGTTGTTGCCGGCGACAATTGGGCCATGGACCTGGCAACCTATGCCTTCCTTGCTGATCCGGCCTTTGGTGTGGGATTGATCGCACCCTTCCCCTACTTGTGGTGGACAGATGCGGAAAATCCAGGTGTCCAATACGCTCAAGAATTATTTGAAGCCAACCAGCGTGAACCAGGTGAGCACAATGTTGGTTACCTGCTACTTGTCTCCGCGGTTGATATTGCCCAAAAGGCTATCACCCATGCCATTGATACTGTCGGTTACGAGAACTTGACTGGCGAAGCTGTGCACGACGCATTAATTGAGATTAGCCCCATTGAGGCACTCGATGGAGTCAGCCGGATCGATTATTCAGGCACAAATCGCTCCCCGCATACCGCCCAAATCCGCATGATCCAGGGCGGCCCAGATGCATTCAATGTTCTCCAGGATTGGTCAGATATGCCTGATCTGCGCCCAAGTGAGTAATACTTAGATCCTGTAAATGGCGGTGTGTTCCACCGCCATTTAC
>CP070785.1:218696-224396 GCA_020346705.1 Chloroflexota bacterium
GACAATTCCAGCCATGACCCCGCCGATCAAATGAACATTTAGCAACCCGTCTCCCATGGTGAGAGCGTTCTTTTGTCCCGTGAGATTATTCTCCATATCCCTTGACACCTAGCTGGCTAGTTCGATCAAGATCATCGACCTGCGTATGGGGGGCAGGGTGAAGGGCATTTTCTGCCAGGTCTCGCCATAATCACTCGAGTGCCAGACTTCTCCATTGGTCAGGCCGGCATAAAGCTGACCGGATTCTGTAGGGGAGGTGAGCAGGGCGATCGGCATTGAGCTCAGTGGATGGGTCTCCCAGCCGATCGGCTGCCACTCCGCACCACCCGAGGCGCGATATAGATAGGCTTCCGCTTCTATCCCATAGGCTTTGCCAGGTCCCGGGGCAACGGACACATACCACACTTCAGGCTTCTGGGAATCTGCGGCACAGGAAACGCCGTAATTCTTCGCCAGACCGGATTTGTATTTATGCCAGGTCATCCCGCCATCCTGGCTGAAGGAGGCGCCGCCTCCTGAACCGCCAGCCTGGTATGCCCAATCACCCTTCGTCTGGTGGAAGGTGAGCGAGTGGTTATCCCGCAGGGAACCTTTGCGGTGACCGGACCAGGTTTGGCCGCCATCCTTGCTGCGGACCACGGCCCCGAATTCTATGCCAGCCAGCAGCACATCCGGATCGTCCGGAGAAATACCGATACTCTGGACGTAAGCCTGGAAGGGAGATTCAGCTGGAGAGAACCACCACCAGCGTCCAGGTATGCGCTGGAATCCGGGCAGCTCTTCCCAGGATTTTCCACCATCGTGAGAAACATGCATGTGAGCGGGCCGTGTCCCGGCGTAGATCGTGTCCGCATCGTGCGGGCTGACCGCCAGAGACTTGACAAATTCTCCTGCCAGACCAGCCGGAGCCCAGGTCCCTCCACCGTCATCCGATCGATAAACGCCCTCCCCCTGGCTTCCTGCGTATAGGACCCAGGCATTATATGGATCGGCTGCCAGGCAGTTGATCTGCTGACCTTGGATGGGCTCATCCCGCTGCCAATCCCCGTTATCGGTTTGCATCGCACGGGCGATGCCGTTACCTGTGGTTGATAGAAAGATTTTTTTGTTCATTGAAGTCTTACTCCAGCTCCGTGGTGATGGCGGGCATAGATTTGAGATATATCCAGATAGCCTGCAGCTCTTCATCCTCGAATTTTGCGAAAGATTTCCAGGGCATGAAATCGGGATCCAGGTGGTAGTTGTAAGGATTGACGCCCGTTCGTATGGTCTGGATAAAATCATCTTCAGTCCAATTCGCCAGGCCGCCGCCCGGGGTGAGATTGGGGGCAAATGGCCCATTGGGATCACCCGAGGCCTTACCAGAAAGGTCCTCACCATGGCAGCTCGTGCAGAAGCGAGAAAGGTATTCTCCATATTCGCGGTTGGCTGAAATTTCCGGCATTTCATTGAAGGGTTGGTCGTGGTCGATATATTCGGCAGGGAAAACCTGGCCGAACATACCGGCTGCCAGCATAATCTGTCCCAGGGGAGCCAGTTTTGGCTCCGGGGTATCCTCACCCGTGCGTGGCACTGTCTTTAGATAAGCGATCACGGCATTTAAATCCTCTTCGCTGAAGTGGATGAAACTTTCGGAGGGCATAATTACTAACTGGCGTCCTCCAGGTCCAATGCCGTGCCGGATAGCGAGCACCAGTTCCTCGTCGGTGCGTCTTTCTCCCAATCCAGTAATATTGGCTGCATAAATTGTCCCAATTGCAGGGTCTGCAAGAAATGCAGTGCCGCTCAAATCATCTGAGTGACAAGACGCGCAGGCGGCCTTGACCAGGTGCTCTCCCCTGGCTAAGGCGGCCTCGTCATTGTGAATGGCAATCGCCAGGGGTTGTACCTGGCGAGTCTTGCTCAGCCGGGTACCCCCCATGAAGTAAAGGAGCACGGCAGCCGCGATCACCACCCCGACCAGCACACCTATTCCAATCCCAACCCATTTCAGAACTTTACGCATACCCATTCTCCTCTATCTTTTTGTGAAGTGTAATAAACATATTTTAGAGAAAACTTGTCCTATTGTCATGGGGTAATTGTCCCTTTGGCCCGGGAAATCGCTGTCCTGCGCGATCAAGCCAAGGTTCACCACATTTCCCCAACCATTTCATAATTTTTTCACAAGCTCTTGGGATACTGAGTAAAAGTAACGTGTAAAAACACAATTCTATACCTGAAGGAGGTAAAAGATGTATCGTAGAGGTATTATGGCAAGAATATTCCTGGCTGTCATCCTGGTGGCTGTGCTGGTGGCGGGGGGAATATTCGTATACCGTTCAGGATGGGCGCAGGGCTACCAGGCGGCTACATTGCTGTCGGGTAGTGAAAGCGCTGAAGCGCTTCCAATGGTGCCCCAATTCAGAGGGCAATTGTATGGGCTGTACATGCCCGGATTCGGCTTCCCATTTTTTGGCTTGTGCCTGAGTATCGGGTTCATCTTTTTAGTCTTGTTCCTGATCGGCGGCATTTTTAAACCCTGGGGAAGGCGGCGTTGGGCTGGATATCCTCATCATGGTAAATGGAGTTATGGACCTGTACCGCCCTGGGCTAGAGATTGGGAAGAACACCAGCGGCAACATGCTGAGGGAGAGACTGAAGATCAAGAATCAGAAGGTGAAGAACCAAACGAAAACTAGTTGCCAGGTGCGACGCATTTTCATCTGATCCAATGACTTCACAAACAGGATTTGTATAATGCGTCGCACCTTTTCCCCGCAATAATTTCGGTTACACTTAGCCTGATGAATGAGCTGATCTTGGTGGTGGACGACGAAGCAGAGATCGTGAAGCTGGCCCGTGATTATCTGAAGCAGGCTAGCTTCAGGGTTTTGAGCGCTGGCGATGGGGTGGCAGCTCTGGCGATGGCGCGCAGCGAGCAGCCAAACCTTGTGGTACTTGACCTGGCGCTGCCGGGCATGGATGGATTGGATGTGTGCCGCCGACTGAGGCAAGAATCAGATGTGCCGATCATTATGCTCACCGCCCGCGTGGAGGAGACCGATCGTTTGATCGGCCTGGAGCTGGGGGCGGATGATTACATCACCAAGCCATTCTCGCCGCGGGAATTGGTGGCGCGCGTACGCGCCGTTCTGCGCAGGACGAAAGGGGAAGTCAGGGAGCCAGGCATTCTCAGGGTGGCCGACCTGGAAATTCACCTGGAAGGGCATCGCCTCACCCGGGCTGGCGAACCCATAACGCTTTCAAGGATTGAATTTAATTTATTAGTGACCCTGGCGCAGCATCCTGGTCTGACATATACCCGCGCGCAGCTGCTGGAACGAATCCACGGTTATGCGTACGATGGCTACGACCGCAGCATCGACGCCCATATCAAAAACCTGCGCCGCAAGCTGGAGCCGAATCCATCTGATCCACAGTATGTGCATACGGTCTATGGCGTGGGATACAAGTTTAATGAGCTGGCATAACAGCGAAATCACATCGGGTGTGTAGATTGATGCATCGCAGACGTTTCAACCGCCAACACTGGAAATACTGGGGAGAGCGACGTTTCCGCTCTGACTGGCATGCCAAACGACGCGTCCTGTTTTTTCGTTTTATGGGTATTATGGCTTCGGCCGTCATTTTCTTCCTGCTGGGCATGGCCGGGCTGGCCTATATCCTGACCAGCTTGTTTGGAGGCAATGCCCAGGCAACAGTGCTGGTGTGGGTGATCGGCTGCGGGATGGCGCTGGCTTTCCCCATCCTGGTCATTTTGATCGCCAGGCGTTCATTCCGCAGCGTCGTGGATCCGTTAGCCAGGGTGATGGCCGCCGCGGACGCAGTCGCCGAAGGGGATTTCAGCGTGCGGGTGCCGGAGCGTGGTTCGGGTGAATTCGGACGCTTGACGCGTTCATTCAACCGCATGGTCAACGAGCTGGAACTTGCAGACCAGCAGCGGCGCAACCTGACGGCGGATGTGGCTCACGAGCTGCGTACTCCGCTGCACATCATCCAGGGCAACCTGGAAGGCATTGCTGACGGTGTCTATGAGGCAGATGCAGAACAAATTGATCGCTTATTAGGGGAAACGCGGCAGCTCTCCAGGCTGGTGGAAGACCTGCGCACGCTGTCCCTGGCGGAAGCCGGCCAGCTGCCGATGAATTGGGAACCAGTTGAGGTTGGCGAACTATTAGCGGATGTGGCGACAAGTTTCAGCGGCCAGGCTGAAGCTGCAGGGGTGGATTTGCAGTATTCGCTTCGCCAGGGGGGAGAGCCTCTCGTAATCCAGGGAGATGCCGGCCGGCTGGATCAGGTGCTGAGCAACCTGGTAGCCAATGCCCTCGATCACACGCCCCGAGGAGGGCAGATCAACATCAGTGCCGGTCCGAACCAGGCTGGCGTGCAGATCGAGGTTGCAGATAATGGGCGCGGGATAGGCGAGGATGATCTACCATTCATTTTTGATCGCTTCTGGCGAGGTGAGGGCGCCCGGCAGGCGAGCAGCGGATTGGGATTGGCGATCGCACAGCAGCTCGTCCAGGCGCATGGGGGTAAGATCGGGGTGGAAAGCCAGCTGAATGAGGGCACTACATTTAGGATTGACCTGCCAAAACCGGAAGGTGGCAATTAATCTACTTGAGGCACAGGAGGTTGAATTGAGTCGATCAAGCAGCATATTGGAATCTGTGCTGGGGGCGATTGGCGACACACCGCTGGTTGAACTATCCCGCCTTACATATAAAATGCCGGGAAGAATCCTAGCAAAACTGGAATATCTAAACCCAGGTTATTCGAAGAAAGACCGCATCGCGCTGCAGATGATCGAGCAGGCTGAAGAGGATGGCAGCCTGGCTCCAGGCCAGACTGTTGTGGAGCTTACCAGCGGTAATACCGGGACAGGCCTGGCCATCGTGTGTGCTGTCAAGGGCTACCAGTTTGTGGCTGTGATGTCCAAGGGGAATTCGATGGAGCGGGCGCGCATGATGACTGCACTTGGTGCGGAGGTGGTCCTGGTCGATCAGCAGCCCTCATCACGCCCCGGCCAGGTTTCGGGCGGCGATCTGGAACTTGTGGAGAAAGCTGCTAAAGAGATCGCCGCAGAGAGAAACGCCTTTCGGGCGGACCAATTTCACCTCAAAAGCCATCCTCAAGCACATACTCTGCATACCGCCCAGGAAATCATACGTCAGACGGAAGGGGAATTCGACGCCTTCTGCGATTTTATCGGCACGGCTGGCTCCTACGCTGGATGCACAGCCGCTTTCAAGGAGTACAATCCCAAGATCAAATGCTACCTGGTTGAGCCTGCCACTGCTGCGGTTCTATCCGGCAGACAGATCACCGATCCCAACCACCGCATCCAGGGCGGTGGTTATTCGATGACTGATTTGCCTTTTATTAATCCTGAAGAGGTGGATGGTTTCATACAGGTTACAGATGAGGAGGCGATCCACACGGCAAGGGAACTTGCTCGCAAGGAGGGTATTTTTGCCGGATACTCGGCGGGCGCCAATATCGCCGCGGCTCTGAGTTTGCTAAATGGTGAATTGAACGGTAAAACAATTGTCGTCTTGCTCAGCGATTCTGGGCTGAAATACCTGAGCACCGATTTGTGGCCTTAATCAGGCTTGAGAGAAAAGTGTGCCTATTCATTCGCGTAATCAGTGATGATATTTTCGAGGTAAGATTGCTCCTGAGGGGCTGCCATGCAGA
>CP070785.1:224496-230080 GCA_020346705.1 Chloroflexota bacterium
AAGATCGCCGATGTGCTTGACCTTTTTACCCCGCTAATTCTGATTCCGCTCTACTATCTGTTGTTATATTTTGGATCAAGTCAAGGACCGAGCCTAAAGTCCACGATTATCTTTCTGGTTTTCTCGGTGTTGTGGGTAGAAGGTCAAGCGATGCACCTGGCTGCTAATTCCATAGGCCACTGGCTGGTGAACTTCATCAATGAATATGTTTACCATGTCGCACATTTCTATGATGAAATCTTGAGCCATATCATCTGGCACCTGGGTGTCGCTGCCTTATCTGCCCAATTAATCTATCGCAGCTGGAGGTATCCATATGAGGATCTTTCATCACGATTAATACTCGAATCAATCGCAGGCCTCATCTATGGTCTGACAATCTTCATTATGGGAATCGAGGGCGGCACGGTGTTATTGCTGTTCCCTTTCTCAATCCTGGCCGCAATTCTCTCACTTATCTTAGGATGGAAAATGTTGCGGGAAGTCCCGGTTTTGACTTTTTTTCTTGTTGGCTATACACTAGCAGCAGTTCTTTATGCAGGTTGGGGAATTTATTGGGGTTCCTTCCCACAATTTTCTCATCTGGGTTGGATTTAAAATATCAATTATCGAATTTTGCAACCCCAAACACGTAGCTTAACCCACTAATTCGGCAACAAGAGCTTCAAATTCTAATTTCTCTCCCCTTCCTTCGGCGGCCTGAAAAATTTCACTGTCCATCTCAGCCTCAAGTTCAGCGAGAAGTTCCTCGGCACTATCCCGGATACGCCCTTCTAGCAAACGGCTTTGAGAACTTACCGGATGCTGCCGAACGAATGCGAGCAGCTCGATTGCTCCTTCCCGGTCCCCTTGAGCAACACGTAAGCGGGCAAACTCGTAAATAAGGTTGATGAAGTCGCGCACAAATCCCATTTCTACAGTTCCTGAAAGACATTGGCGGAGGTTCTTCTCGGCTTCAGCAAGATTATTAAGGGATATGTCCACTTTACCAAGGTATTTACTTGATGTTTGGAATGAATAAAGAAAACCAATCGACTGAGAAATTCTTTTACAGCGCTGGTAATACCCCCGCGCTTGTTGATATTCTTTTAAAGCAAGGTCCACATGACCCAGGACAATTAATGGCAAAGTTGAACCAATTTTGTCCCCGATTTCTTCACAGAGAATTAATTCAGATTGCGCTACCCTTCGAGCCTCTTGATAATCCTCTGCGATCAGGGCAGCCATCCCCATGGCAAACATTGTAAATGCTAACAGCCAACTATCACCAATTCCAACTGCAAGTTCGTACATTTCTTGCGAAACTTCTATTTGCTCGGTGGTCCGGTTTTGAAAATAGCAATTTATCAACAAACCATCGATAGCAAAAACAAGCGCTTCGGTATCGTTCAATCCTTTCAGAATATCCACAGCACTCCTGGTTAGCTGATAACCCTGTTCGGATAAATCCAACCAGGTCATGAAGTATCCCTGGAATGCCATACACAAAGCTCGAAAAATCACATCTTGCTCTGTTTCCATGTACTTTTGGACCTGAAAACCTTGAGCGAATAGCTGCATCCCAGCCAGGTTCCATCCGCGAATCCAGTGAATATGCCATAATCCATAAACGAACTTCAACAATTGTTTGGAGTTCTGGTCTTGTGTATAAAAGCTCCAAGCGGCACGGACGTTTTCAATATCGGTTTCGATCTCAGACAGGGCAACCAGCTGGCGATCATCTTTGAGCTGCAACCATCGTTCTTTCATAAATTCTGCATAATACGCTGCGTGTGCTTCAAGAGTTAATTGATTGGCTTCCTGATTCACCTCTAATTGATCTTGGGCATACTGGCGCAGTAATTCATGGATCTCCAATCGTCCAGAATTTGGATCACGGCTAAGCAAAGATTTGTTTACCAAACCCATTAGATCTTGCAATGAAGCCTTGGAAACTTGCCGGGCTGCCTGTCGCGTAAATCCTCCCCGAAATCCAGAAAGGCGGATAAATATCTCCTTATCAGATTGGCTTAGAAGGGACCAGGAGTGATCAAATACATTGCGCATGCTACGATGTCTTTTTGGTGAATCGAAAGCTTCAGTAACTAATATGTCAGACCCTTTTTCTAATTCCTTGAGAATTTCAGCTACAGGTATGATTTGCATCCAGGCAGCCGCGAGCTCAATCGCCAGAGGCATTCCCTGAACAATGCTGCTGATCTTCATAATAAAGTCAATTTCGTCAGTGGAAGGTATAAAACCTGGACATGCCTTATTGGCACTCTGCACGAACAAAGTTACTGCATCAAATTCAGCCAAATCATCAGGAATAGGCTGCTCAGGCAGGGTCATTCCACTGATAACGAGCGTCGTCTCACTTAGCAAGTTGAGTTTCTCCCGGGAGGTAACAAGGATTTTTACCCCTGGAGAAGATTGAATTATTTCACTGACTATATTTACACCAGCCATTAAGTGCTCAAAATTATCCAGCACCAGCAAAAGCTGCTTATTTCTTAAATAGCGGAGCAGCTGAATTTTAGGATTTTCCTGTGTCGCCATTGGAAAACCCAGATTTTCAGCTATTGTTTGGATGATATTGTCAGCTGATTTGATAGCTGCTAATGGAACGTAAAAAACATCATCTTCATACCCTTTTTCCAAATCCATCGCAACTCTCAACGCTAAGCGAGATTTTCCAATTCCACCTGGGCCGGTTAGCGTAAGTAACCGGGTTTCTCCAAGCAGCTTTTTGATCTCTGCTAATTCAACTTTGCGTCCTACAAATGGCGTCGGTTCAGCCGGTAGATTAGTTTTGGGTAGTCTAAGGGATTTTTGACCATCATCTAATAATCCCAGAGTTGCTGCTCGTTCGACTGCCTGTCTACGATTCTTAACATACAGCTTGCTTAAGATATTGCCAACGTAATCTTTAACTGTCGACTCAGCCAGATGCAATTGATCTGCAATCTCGCGATTCGTCAAGCGATCTGCAAGGAGTAGAAGTACTTCTTGCTCACGCCAAGTCAGTTCGTCAGGAATTAATTCATCACTTGGTATATCGCCGCTGTTCATATAAAACCCTCTTGAACGATTAAATAACGGCTCTCATAACACTTTAATACCATTCTAACGGATTTACCTACTTTTTACCTACCAAAAGGGGGATGATTCTTGGTGAACTATTGTCTATAGTGTATGCACATGAAAAACATCTAGTATGGTTTAGGATGAAAGGAAGAAATGAGATGTTTTCACTCAATAACTACCAATCTTCTGAAAATGTTGATTTCCAAACAGAACATATATCACTATTTCCAATAGTAGTTGAGGTGCTCCCCGAGAATGAATTAGATCTCCTGGCGGCAGAACTGTCTCACGATACTCCCTGGGCTGATCGCCAAGCTGCTGTACGCAAAATTGGTCAATCAAGGGAGCCTGAAGCGATGATCATTTTACAAACAGCCTTAGTTAATGATCCATTTTGGATGGTACGCTGTGTCATTATCCAGGCTTTGGAGAGTTTCGGTGATCCCAGGGTGATCCCCACCCTTCAAGAAGTGGCAGCAAATGATGGGTTCACAGCAGTTCGTACTGCTGCAGAGACGGCGGTTAACAGGCTATCTCGGTAGGTATCTTGGAAGATAAATTACAAAGTTTCCTGCCGGAAAAATTGGTGAACAAAATAAAAACACCTCGCGTTGAGATTTCTCCACTGCGGGGTGTTGAACTGCGTTATTAGGCGGTATCTATCCCGATCTCTATAGCTCCCGAATGTAGGCTCTGTGTCGTTTATACCATTTCACCCCGACTGCTTCCATGTCTGCCAAACTTTTGGTATTGGTTTCGTTGACCAAAACAAGGTCAGCATATTCAAACCCGTATGCTTTAATTGTCTTCGCCAACTCAGTATACAGAAGTACATTTGCTCCTAAGCCTTGGTATTCAGGGAGCAATCCTGCCCCGTTAACATTAGCCCACTTTGTCCGCCTGCGTTCCATCATCAACCAATACCAACCGAAAGGCCAAATTCTTCCCCGGCAGCGCTGTAAAGCAGCTGAGAGGTCATAGTAAGAAATAATGAATCCGATCAATTTCTCACCTTTCATCACCCCTTTGACGAGACCTGGATCAAGGATTTGAATGATCGATTCTGCAATCATCTCTTTTTCAGCTTCTGTTGGGGGATAAAAAGTGTGCGAATCTGCAAAAGCGGTTGCATAGACATCAAAAACCCTGGGTACCCACAGTCGAATTTCATCGATATCATCGAAATGCTTGATCCACATCCCCCTGCGTTGTCGAATTCTCTCGGCTATACGCAAAACACGTTCTGGCATCTCATAATCACCAGGCAGGTACCCAGATACATGATCGGTATCTTTGCGAAATCCTGCTGCTTTAACAAATTTATCATAATAAGGAAAGTTATAGGGAATATTCATCCCCGGTCGGTGCTCAAATCCTTCCACCAGCATCCCAGTCGCTTCATTGGGGATCAACCCCCGTGGACCCACCATCGTTTCTAATCCCCTAGCCTGAGCCCATTCAAAAGCCTTCGAAAATATTGCTAAGGCGACGGTTTCATCTTCTATAACCTCCAGGTACCCAAAAAAAGCCGTCTTTGTCTTGCGATATTCGTTAAAATTTCGGTTTTCCATCACAGCAAGCCGCCCTACTGTGCGACCACCTTCTTCAGCCAATAAAAAATCTGCCTCCGAATGAGCGTAGAAAGGGTGCTTCTGCTTGTTCAGTATTTTCTTCGCGGATGAGACCAGTGGTGGAACCCATTGCTTATTATTCGCGTATAACCTAAATGGTAAATCAACAAATTCATTCACTTCTTTGGCATTTTCGGTGTCGATAAATCGAACCTGCATCGTGCCTCCCAGGGAAGTTAAATCTGATTCAATATTAAAAACAGCAAACTTGATATTGAGTTACTTATAATTTTACGTGATTATCCGAATTCGGGAAGGAAAGTTTGAAAAATTCCCAGAAAACAGAACTATGCTCTCAATCCGATGAATTTTGGCTTGAAGATCTTCCTTTTGTGCTGAGATGGATTGAAAAGCTATATTGAACTTTTAACTTATCAATAATCTACGGAGCAACCGGAGGTTCTCCTGTCACCCCAGGTGTATACTTTGCGGTTGGGGTGACAGCTAAGGTGGATGATCGGGTCGGCCGTGGAGTTGGTGAACTATCGGGTAATGGCGTAGGAGGGGGTTTGGGGGTATTGGTGGGAGGCGGTAACGGAGTGTTGGTGGGAGGCGGTAATTGGGTATTTGTTGGCAGTTGGGTAGGTATTGCAGTCGGGGCTGGCTGGGTTGGGAAAGGGGTATTTGTAACAATTTTTCCTTGGGTTGCCGTTGGAATTGGAGTATTTGTTGGTTTTGGTGAAAAACTCGTCGAGGTTGCAGTATCCGTTGCAGAAGATATTGGCAAGTTTGTCGGAGTTGAGGTCTGCTGCGGAGAGGAAGTTTGTGTTGAAAGCGGCTTTTCAGTTGCGGTTGGATCTTCCGGGATTTCACTGGTCTCGGTTCCAATAGGAGGGATATTACCGGAGAAGACAATAGTAGGGGTTGGCGTGAGTGTTGCGGGGACG
>CP070785.1:230180-235755 GCA_020346705.1 Chloroflexota bacterium
TGCCTGACCAGGGACAACTACGCCTTCCTCAGCCACCACATCGGCGATTTAGAAAATTACGAGACGCTGCGCGCCTTTGAAGATGGTATCCGCCACTACGAGCGTTTATTCCGCATCGAGCCCCAGGCCATCGCCTATGACCTGCACCCCAATTACCTGGCCACCCGCTACGCTCTTTCACGAGCAGATGAGGAGTCTCTACCAGTCTTCGGCGTACAGCATCACCACGCCCATATCGCCGCCTGTATGGCTGAAAACGACCATCCAGGCGATCGGCCTGTCATTGGCCTCTCACTGGATGGGACCGGTTATGGCGAAGATGGCGCTATCTGGGGCGGCGAGATCCTGCTCGCCGATTACGCCGGTTTTGACCGGCTCTACCACCTGGCGTATGTCCCCTTACCTGGTGGTGATCAAGCTATTCGAGAACCCTGGCGCATCGCCCTGGCCCACCTGCAGCAGGCTGGCATCCCCTGGGACGAGGACCTTCCCCCGGTACAACATGCCCGAAAGCTGGATTCCACTGCCGGAGATCCTCTTGACCTGCTCCAGCGCCAGATTATCCGCGGTATCAATGCACCGCTCACTTCCAGTATGGGCCGCCTGTTTGATGCAGTTTCCTCTCTCTTGGGCGTTCGCCAGACTGTAAATTATGAAGCCCAGGCCGCCATTGAACTGGAAGCCCTGCTTGATCAGGATGAAACTAGCGCCTATCCACTTGCCATTGAAGGCAAGTTTCTCGATCCAACCCCCATGTTTGCAGCTTTGGTCAGCGATCTTCGCGCTGGTGAATCACAACCCATCCTCGCCGCCCGCTTCCACAATACCATCGCGCAGTTGATGCGCCAGGTCTGTCTGCAGATCCGCTCCGAGACCAGCATTGATGAGACCGCCTTGAGCGGCGGCGTATGGCAGAACATGACCTTGCTCAGGAAGACGATTCACATTCTGGAAGGTGATGATTTCAAAATTTTCCTGCACCACCAGGTACCCGCCAATGATGGCGGCATTTCGCTCGGGCAAGCAGTGATCGCCATGACAAAATTGGATTTATAATCTCATAACCAATTTATCGGTTCTAAAACGTAAAGGAGTACCAAAATGTGCCTCGGTATCCCCGGTAAAGTAATCGAAATTTATCAGGCCAATGACATGAAAATGGGCAAAGTTGATTTTGGAGGGGTGATCAAAGAAACTTGCCTGGAATTCTTGCCCGACATCCAGGTTGGTGATTACACCATCATTCACGTCGGTTTCGGCATCAGCCAGCTGGATGAGGAAGAAGCCCAACGCACCTTGGAGATGCTGCGCGAGATGGAAATGCTGGCCGACGAGCTGCCAGAACTTGATGGCGGGCTCCAAACATGAAGTACCTGGACGAATACCGGGATGGTGAGCTGACTAAAAAGGTGTTGGTTGAGATCGAAAAAACGGTCACCCGTCCCTGGAAGATTATGGAGGTCTGCGGCGGCCAAACGCACTCGATCATTAAAAGTGGGCTCGATCAGCTGCTGCCCCCCGAGATCGATCTGGTGCATGGTCCTGGCTGTCCGGTATGTGTCACCCCATTGGAGCTGATCGACAAAGCCATCGCCCTGGCCTCCCAACCCGATATCATCTTCACCTCCTATGGTGATATGCTGCGCGTTCCCGGCTCGGAACGTGATTTGTTCAGCGTTAAAGCTGCTGGCGGCGATGTGCGCATTGTTTACTCTCCCCTGGATGCGCTCAAGATTGCCCAGGACAACCCGGAGAAGACAGTCGTATTTTTCGGCATTGGCTTCGAGACCACCGCACCGGCAAACGCCATGGCGGTCATGCAGGCCAAAAACCAGGGTATTGAAAATTTCGCCATGCTGGTTTCCCATGTCACCGTTCCCCCTGCAATCACCGCGTTACTGGAATCGCCCGATGTACAGGTCAATGGCTTCCTGGCCGCTGGACATGTCTGCACAGTGATGGGCTATTGGGAATACGAACAGCTGGTGGAGAAATACAAAGTGCCGGTTGTGGTGATGGGTTTTGAACCGGTCGATATTGCGCGGGCTTTGTTGATGTGCGTCAAGCAGCTGGAGGAGGGTCGGGCGGAGGTTGAAAATGCCTATGCCCGCTCTGTTAACCCCGATGGAAACCAACCCGCGCAGGACATCATCAACCAGGTCTTTAAGCATACCGACCGCGCCTGGCGCGGGATCGGCGTCATT
Source organism: Chloroflexota bacterium (assembly GCA_020346705.1). GTDB lineage: Bacteria > Chloroflexota > Anaerolineae > Anaerolineales > UBA4823 > PFL25. The sequence continues at coordinate 232,385 of CP070785.1, forward strand.
CCCAAAAGCGGCTACCAGCTGCAGGATGCTTACGCTCAATACGATGCAGAATTGCGCTTCCCAGAGATCCAAACCATCGCTCCCCAGGAGCCAAGCGTGTGCATCAGCGGTCTCGTCCTGCAGGGATTAAAGAAACCGAATGAATGTACCGCCTTCGGCGTACAGTGCACGCCTGAAAATCCCTTGGGCGCTACGATGGTCTCCTCAGAGGGGGCCTGCGCAGCCTATTACCAATATGGACGCTATGCCATCAGCCTGGAAGAAGATAAGATAACCAGATGACCGATTCGCTTAATATTACCAGTTGGACCTGTCCGTTACCCCTGCAGAATTATCCAACCATTGTCATGGGGCATGGCAGCGGCGGCAAGATGATGAGCGATTTAATCCGCTACATGTTCCTGCCGTTAATGGAGAATGAGGCGTTGGCTCCCTTGGGGGATGCCGCAGTTTTGGAACTCGACAAGGGAACCCGGATTGCTTTCAGCACAGATTCCTTTGTGGTTAATCCGCTCTTCTTCCCCGGCGGAAACATTGGTGAACTGGCAGTTTACGGTACGGTCAACGACCTGGCGATGACTGGTGCACAACCGCTCTTTTTGAGTGCCGGTTTTATCCTGGAGGAAGGCTTGCCAATGGAGACGCTGGGCGAGCTGACCACCTCTTTCGCTTCTGCCGCTGAGAAGGCTCACGTGCAGGTCGTAACCGGGGACACCAAGGTGGTCAACAAGGGTCACGGCGATGGACTGTACATCAATACCACCGGGATCGGCCTGATCCCACCTGAGATCGCGATTGCCCCAGGTAATGCCCAGCCAGGCGATGCCGTCATCGTCAGCGGAACGATTGGAGATCACGGCATGGCGATCATGTCTGTACGTGAAGGATTGGAGTTTGAGACCCAAATTGTCAGCGATACCGCCCCGCTCCATGAACTGGTTGAAACCATGCTGGCTGCCAGCAACGAGATCCACTGCCTGAGGGATGCCACCCGGGGAGGTATTGCCGCGGCACTCAATGAATTGGCTAAATCGTCCCGGGTGGGTATTACCTTTGAAGAGGGGTTGGTGCCACTGCGCCCAGCCGTCAAAGCTGCCTGTGAGATGCTCGGTATGGATCCCTACTATGTTGCTAATGAGGGTAAATTGGTTGCCATCACCAATCGCGAGGTTGCTGAGGAGGTGCTGGTTGCCATGCACAGCCACCCCTTGGGTCAAGATGCAGCCATAATTGGTGAAGTGACCGCGGATCATCCCGGCATGGTGCTTTCCAAAACCGGGATCGGGGGCTCCAGGGTCGTGGATCTGCCCGCCGGCGAGCTGCTGCCGCGCATCTGTTGAGATTACCTGGCTGATCTATTTTTTTACATTACATTCTAATCCCACTCCACGAGATAAAAGATCAAAAGGCGGTGTAAAATTGGGGGAAATGCCTGGTATCGAACATGATCAGAACTGCACCAGAGATTGAAGCAAACATTATCTGCGGTCGAGGAAGATAACCATGAGACGGATTATTCCACTACTCTTAGCCCTGTGCATGCTTACGGCATTGCTTCTGGCTGGTATCACCGGTGTTGGTTACGCCCAATCCGATTCGACCGAATCCGTTGAGGAGAGCACCCCGGTTCCACCAACAGAAGCTCCCCCTGAACAACCCGCAGAGACTCCTGAAACCGACCTGACACCTACTCCGACCCGTACTCCTTCACCCTCTGCCGAAGAGGAAGAAGACCTTTCTTCCCAGCAGCTTTTCACCATCGATGGACCGATCACCCAATTTGTGTCTGACCTGGCCTCCCGATATGGTTGGGACCAGATCTTCTTCTTAGGTCTATCAGTTGAGGATTGGATCAACCTTGCTCTCTCGATCCTAATTTTCTTCTTGATGTACCTCCTAGGCCGGTGGCTCATCAACCGGGTATTGGGACAAGCGCTCAAGCGCACCAGGATCGAAAAGGACGAAGAATTCCTGGAGGTAATCAGGCCGCAAATTAACTGGCTAATGCTGACCATCGCTTTGCAGCTCAGCCTGGCAAGGTTAGATTTCCTCAGCGAGGGATTAAGAGTCCTGCTCAATCAGGCCTTTTTTATCACTTATCTGACGATCATAACTGTCATCCTGTGGAAGTTGATCGGGTTTGCAACCGAAGCCCTCTTGCATCGCGATAGGAGCGAAGAGGACGTCCAGCGTTTGACACCCATCTATATGGTCGCCAAACGTGTGGCTGAGGCATTACTGCTCATTGGGTATTTTTCAATTGCGTTGACCTACTTTGGTGTCGACATTACTGCTTTTGCTGCCTCTTTGGGTATCGCCGGCCTGGCAATTTCACTTGCCGCCCAGGATACCCTGGCAGATGCCATCGCTGGCTTCCTGATCCTGCTCGATCAGCCCTTCCGGGTTGGGGACCGCATCGAGATTTCCGGATTAGGCACCTGGGGCGACGTGGTCGAAATCGGCACGCGCAGCACGCGCATCCGCACCCGGGACAATCGCCTGGTGATCGTACCCAATTCAGCCATCGCTAAAGACCAGGTGGTCAATTACACTTACCCCGACCCGCGCTACCGGGTGCAGATAGAAGTAGGCATCGATTACGACAGCGATCTCAAGTTGGCCCGCGAGGCAGCCATCAAAGCCGTTAATCAGGTAGATGGTGTCTTACTAGATAAGCCGGTGGATGCTTTGTTCGTCGATTTTGGCGATTCCGCAATCACCTTCCGCATTCGCTGGTGGATTGACTCATATGTCGACACACGCCGCATGTTTGATAAAGTCAACGAAGAATTGTTGAAGGGTTTCAATCAGGCAGGCATAATTTTGCCCAACATGACTTACGACCTAAACCTTACCGTTGACGAGCAGAATGTGAGACAGTTCTCCGAGGCTGTTGGTAAGGATAATCCCACGGAGGACTCAGGGAAAATATCTGACCAGAATTAATCAAATTGAGCCCGGAGCCTAAAACTCCGGGATTTTTTTATTCTGGATCTTTCTAATACCAGCTAAGATTCTTGTTAACCACTAAGATGAGATGACTTCCGAGCCTACCGGTTCAACCTGCTCTTTTGCTATCTCATCCCCACGACGGTGATTATCCTCGATATTCATCAACGCGGGGATCGAGTACCCCACTAGAGCCATCAAGATGCATGCCGCCCCACCGATGATATACCAGCTCTGCACCCCGATTGCATCTGCCACCGGACCGGCTACGATTAATCCCAACGGGGCCATCGCTGATCCTAGGCTGCCGACTAATGTGAAAACTCTACCCTGCATCTCGGGCTCAACCATGGATTGAAGGATCGCATGCACAGGTCCATTGATTATCGGAATCATGGCTGCCGCGAAAAAGGCGCTCACCA
>CP070785.1:235855-241402 GCA_020346705.1 Chloroflexota bacterium
ACCTGGAACCTAGCGGTTAACAGCCGCCCGCTCTGCCGAATTGAGCTACCGAGGAAAATAGCGTAAGGATTATATACACAAGCCGAAAGCGTGTCAAGGCGATTTACCAGCGGCGGGGAAAATGGTCAAAATTTGTCCCTCCATTGGTCAAAATTTATGACGAGATTCTTATCGAGGATATTATGGCAATCAAAGGTAATCTTCACGATTTCACATTGACTCAGCTGCTAAATCTGATCAACCTAGCCCAAAAGACCGGCACATTGGTCGTCGAAGGATCGAATGATTCCGTCGAAGTCTTCTTTAGCAATGGCAAGCTTGCCTATGCGCAAATTGGGCAGGAAGATAACAGCCTGGTAGGTATTTTGCATAAGGCGAAACTGTTATCAACCAATCAGTATAAGGGAATTAAAGCCAATGTGAATGGGATGAGTGACAAGGAACTGGGATTGTTATTGATAAATGCCAATTATTTCAGCCAACAAGAAATCCTCAACAGTCTCCAAATCCATTTTGTCGATGTTCTCAAGCGACTATTTACCTGGATGGAAGGCTTTTTCCAGTTCGAAACGGATATCTCCCCACCAGAAGATAAGATCACCGTCCGGGTTAATCTTGAAAACCTGATCTTGGAGGGTTCACGTCAAGCTCAAGAATTGGAACATCTCGAAGAAGAGATACCTAGCCTCGATATCGGCGTTAAATTTGTCGACCGACCTGGAGCAAATATAGCCAATCTCAAGTTGAGTCAATCCGAATGGAAAGTAATCCCTTACGTTGATCCACAGAATACCCTCAAGCAGATTGCCAATGTTACAGATTTATCCGATTTTGAAATTCGACAAGTAATTTACAGCCTGCTCCAGGCGGGGATCATTGAGATGGTGAGACCGGCTACTCCTGAAGGAGAACCACCTCCCATCAGATTGCCTGATCCGATAGTAAATGGCAACAAGGAGGAAGGCAAATCTATCCTGACCCGCATCATCGACCGAATTCGCAAATTGTAGGTTATTGGTATCTGGTTATGCAGACATTAAAAATGGTAGTCACCGGTCCTTTCAATGCCGGAAAAACAGAATTCATTCAATCGGTGAGTGAAATCGATGTGGTATCTACGGAACGAAAGATATCTTCTGAAATAGAGCGTATTAAAGAAACCACGACTGTAGCGATGGACTTCGGGCGCATCACCATTGACAATGAGATGGCCTTGTATTTATTCGGAACTCCGGGTCAAAAAAGATTCGATTTTATGTGGGAGATCCTTTCTGAAGGAATGTTGGGTTTCGTTGTCATTATCGACAGCACGCGACCTGAGACATTTCGAGAGGCGAGAAAAATCCTCGAGACATTCCGCGCATATGCTCCCACTCCATACGTGGTCGCGGCCAATAAGCAAGATTGTGAGGATGCGTGGGAAGTCGATGATATGCGGATCGCCTTACGCCTGAACTCCGATATCAAGCTTTTGGAGTGTGTGGCAACAAAGAAAAATTCAGTTAAAGATGTGTTATTGGAACTCCTATACAGTATTCTTGCCGAATTTGAAGCCGTCGATCTAACTCTTGCAAATTAGGACTGTCAAAGATTATGTCATCCCTCATCACCGACCAGGGCAGTGTTCACTACGAAGTATACGGACGCGGGCGACCGGTGATTCTGTTGCATGGCTGGTTGGAGTCCTGGGGTCTTTGGCAGGAAACCATGGATTTCCTCGGAAATTCTTACCGTACATACGCTATTGATTTTTGGGGATTTGGAGAATCTGATAAAAGACGTGAATCCTTCACTGTTCCAGATTTCGTCTCACTGGTCAATGACTTCATGAAACAGATGGGAATCAAACATGCCCCGCTGGTAGGTCACTCTATGGGTGGGACGGTAAGTCTTTCAGTAGCGATAAATCATCCAGAGAGGGTTAGTAAAGTTGTCGTCATTGGATCACCGGTAGAAGGGTCTTCATTATCAGTGTTGTTGAAACTCGCCAGCATCCGCACCATAGCCAGCATTGTTTACCGCATGATGGATGTACTTAAACTTGGTATCCGCATTGCTGCACCGATCATCACCCGTGAGAGCCAATGGCCAGCGATGATCCATAGTGATTTAAACCAGGTGACTATGGAATCTTTCCTATTGAGCATATCATCACTCCGGCAAACCAATTTGACACACCAGTTAGCTCCCATCTACCAACCAGTGATGGGGATGTATGGTGATAGGGATGTCATTGTCAATCCCAACCAATGGAGCTTATTGGATACCTATATTCAACGGGTGAGAATAGAGCGGTTCAGACGCGCAGGCCACTTCATAATGCTGGATGAACCCAACCAATTCAAATCAATTCTGAAGGATTATCTTGATAGTTATTAGAGAGCAAAAAATATTATTTTCTTAAATTACCGGTACATACCAGATGTTGAAAATCATCATTCAAGACCAACGATACTTATCACCGTTCAACGAACGGGCTCGCGATTTAAGGATCCAAAATAAGCCGTTATGGTTAATACAACGGGACGTCCTCTCGCCATATATCGATCAAGAAATCGAGATCCCAAGCGGTACTCCCCTACCAAAATTCAATGAGCCCTGTCTTGTTTACCGGGACAATCTCTATTTTGATGCTGCCTTCATTAAATCATTTCTCGTTGCAGCCCAGGATATGGGTGGTCCTTGCCAGGCAGGTTTTTCGGCAAGCGATCTTGCCTTCCGCGAACACGCCTTGCCCCTCTCGACATCTTACACTCGTCAAGGCGACAATTATCTTGCCGATCTTTGGTTTTTCCCGAATGGTATCGAAGAGTATTCTGAACCCGTAATTGTTGACATGCTGGCACACGAAGTGGGATATTATCACGTGCCTCCATATATATCTTTCAATCAAGGGGATCTGGTTTTTTATGTTCCCATTCGCAGCATGATCGCAATCGATTCTTGGGTTCATGTATTTATTGCGGATGTAGTTTTCGGGCTCTTCAAACGCGGTTTGCGTTTCGAAGAACAATTAAAAAGGGATCCCTTCTACAAACTCCGTATCTTGGGTAAAGCCCTTTACGAAGGCAAACAAGTATTGGAGTGTTCAAAGTTAGTCAAAATTGGTCGCAACTGCACGATTGATCCGCGAGCCATCATCCACGGACCGACGACCATTGGTGATAATGTGACCATCAATGCCGGCGCGATCATTGAGAACTGCATTATCGGGGACAATGTCAACATCTCTCAAGATTGTCAGTTAATGTTGTCCGTTGTCGGTGATGGATCTTTCTTGCCCTTCCGAGCATCAATGTTCATGAGCACATTCATGGAAAACAGCATGGTCGCACAGAATACATGCTTGCAAATGGTGGTCGTGGGGCGAAATACATTTATTGGTGCTGGATCGACATTTACGGATTTCAATCTGTTGCCAACTCCAATTCGTGCAAGAGATGGAAATGGAGAGCTGGACGTGGCTAACCGGCCGATATTAGGTGGTTGTGTGGGACACAACTGTCGCCTTGGTTCAGGGATGATCGTCTTTCCTGCTAGGACGATTGAATCGGACGTGGTTTTGCTGGCATCTAGAGATAGGCGGGTGATTGACAAAGATTTACGCTATGAAGATAGTGATCACCACCAATTAACTTATGCCGGTCTCCACACTCGACTTTATCCACGACAAGGGTATGTTGACACGTCCCAATGGGAAAGTGTTCCCGAAGAATTAGTACAAAGCATTGAAGATGCTATCTAATGGTGATAATGGAGTATTGTTTGGAAATTGGAGGCTGATATGCCAAAATCACGACTGCTAATAGTAGAAGACGACATCGATATCGCTAATATGTTAGAAATTTACTTCGGTGGGCTTCACTATGAAGTTGATATTGCTGCGAGAGGTTCTGAGGCATTAGAAAAAACCCGGCAAAGACTTCCTCACATAATTGTCCTGGATATTATGCTACCTGATATTGATGGATATGAGGTTTGCAGAACACTGCGCACATACACCCGCACCAGCCATATACCGGTGATATTTCTGACCCAAAAAGACGAACGTAGCGACAAATTGCAAGGTTTGGAGTTGGGCGCTGATGATTACATCACCAAACCGTTTGACATCGAGGAGCTGAGATTACGGGTTTACAATGCAATTGCAAGATCAGAACGGGAGAGCCTTACGGAACCTCATACAAATCTCCCCTCTGGGCAGCTCATTGAAGAACAATTGCGTGAGATCATCCACAAGGATGGATGGGCATTTATTGACATACGCCTTGACCATTTCGACGCATTCAAAGAAGCATATGGCTTTGTGGCCAGCGATAATATCCTTCGCTTCACCGCGATGTTACTTGGTGAAGTGATTGACGAATTTGGGACGATTAATGATTTTATCGGTCATACCGGAAACGATCATTTTGTCATCATCACATCGGAAGATTGCTCTTCAATTGTGAGAGACAAATTGGTAGAACGATTTTCTGAAGAAATCCTGACTCATTACAACTACCTGGATCGTCAAAAAGGATATATTGAATTCTCTGGAAATGGTGGAAAAACAGAACAAAGCCCTGTCATCTCAATCAGTGTTGGTGTTGTCTCTCCAACAGAACATGGATTCACCGATATTCGGGAAATCACCGAGTTAGCAGCTGAAGCGCGGCGCATGGAAAAAGTCTAGTTCATGATTTACTTGTCTCCATTGGGTTTGAGTGCTGTATTGCTCTTGTTTGGACTGTTGGTATATTTTTTGGTTTCGCAGCTTATCGGATATGTTTCCAAAAGAGCGAGATATGACCAAATACAGAATCCAATAAAACCACGAATACACATCCCAAACCATGATGAGGCCTACTTCATGGTAGCTCCTGGTGGGGTAATCACCAATTCAAATTCTTCGGTCAGAGATTTATTAGGACTCAATGGCGATAAGCCCAATTTAGAAATGATCGCCTTAGAAATCCAACCCAGCGAGTCCTTATTTGCTTTATGCGCGCAAGAAGGGAAAGCTCGCTTCAATATTGGAGAAAAGCTATTTGAGGGGAGATCATATTCAATCCCGCACGAGTCCGGTGAAGCAATGTTAATCTCGTTCCGAGGATTGGAGGTTGAGCAGCGGGCGATCAGAAAACCCAAGGAAACCATCTCACCCCCATTAGAGGCTGAAGATATCAATCTTGATCCAACCAGGGATGGATCAAATGGCCACGAAAAAACACCAATAATAAATCAAGAAAGTTCCTGGATGCTGACTCAGGAACTAGAAAAACGAGTCCAGGAAAGGACAGCTCAGCTCAGGAATGAACACAGAAGGACTGAGGCTTTGCTGCGCATAACAACCGAATTGTCCACAAGCCTGGATTTCGAGTGCATCTTGCAGCGTACATTGGAGGTCTTGAACGAGGTGATCGGTGCCAGCCATGCTACTTGTATGGTGCTGCAAAGTGGGAGTAAAAGATTACGTCATGTAGCCACAGTTGGCTATCAGAATCCGCTTCCCCCTGGTGGTATGCCATCAGCATTAAACATTAACCAAGGATTGGTTGGCTGGAT
>CP070785.1:241502-247021 GCA_020346705.1 Chloroflexota bacterium
ATGGAGCATATAATGCCAAGGGCCACTTTTAATTTTCCGCGTGGTTTTCTTTGGGGCACTGCCACCTCTTCCCATCAAGTAGAAGGCAATAATAAGAATAATAATTTCTGGGCCTGGGAACATGAAACCGACCGGATAGTGAATGGACACAAATCCGGTCTGGCTTGCGATTGGTGGGGTGGTCGCTGGCGTGAGGATTTCGAACGAGTTATCGAAGGTGGGCATAACGCCCACCGATTCTCAATTGAATGGAGCCGTGTTCAACCGACGCCAGATCGATGGGATGAAGAAGCGTTGGATTATTACCGGGAGATGCTTCAACGCCTCCATGAAGCTGATATCACTCCCATGGTCACTATGCACCACTTCACTGATCCGCTTTGGATAAGCGAGCTCGGCGGATGGGAAAATGAAGCGATTATTGGTTATTTTGAGGCTTATGTAAAAAAGACTGTTGAGGCTCTTTCTGAATACACGAATCTGTGGATCACAATTAATGAGCCGAATATACTGGTCGTCTATGCCTATCTATTTGGTCTGTTCCCTCCGGGTAAAAAAGACATCCGAAAACTTGGAAAGGTATATTCAAATTTAGTGAGAGCCCACAGCGCGGCTTACCACATGATCCACAAAATTCAACCGACTGCCCGGGTTGGTTATGCAATCAATTATCGCAGTGCCAAACCAGCCCACGCCTGGAATCCTTTGGATAGATATATGGTGAGATTAATATCGAATGGTTTCAATAACGCATTTCCAATGGCCATTCAAAATGGGGTCTTGAAGTTTTTCCTGACCTGGAAACGAATTCCTGAAGCGAAAGGCACTCAAGATTTTCTCGGATTGAATTATTACACCAGGGAATATGTGGCCTTCAGCTTGCTGCATCCAGGATCCTTATTCATGCGCCAAGCTTTCCGACCTGATGCCGAGCTAAGTACCACCGGTTTTATCGCTAACGAACCAGAAGGGATATACGAAGCTATAAAATGGGGTTTGCAGTTCAAAGTGCCGATTATTGTCACCGAGAATGGGATCGAAGATGAGGATGATGCAGTACGTCCCAGCTACCTGATCCAGCATCTGCACCAGATATGGAGGGCGATCAACTTCAACTGGCCGGTGAAAGGATATTTTCACTGGACTCTGATTGATAATTTCGAATGGGAGCGGGGTTGGTCGCAGCGATTCGGTTTGTGGGAATTAGATATTGAGACTCAAAGTCGTCGCAAACGTCCAAGCGCAGACCTGTTTTCTTCGATTTGCACTGAGAACTGCCTATCTTCAGAGATGGTTGAGCAGTACGCGCCGCACATATTCGACGATATGTTTCCAGGTCCTTAACGCTGTTCATGGTCGAAAATAATTGGGTATTTCCCAAACCAATAGTATGCCGGCCCGCACTTCCAATGGATACACCCGGGATGCTCGAACTCACCCGGCAAATCTGGGAAGGAGAAGATTATGTACCTGGTACATGGACAGATTGGATGGCTGATCCTGAAGGGATGTTAACAGTCGCTGAATACATTGCCAGGATAGTAGGCTTGGGGAAACTGACGAAATTAGCGGATTCAGATTGGTGGTTGGAGGGTCTTCGTGTTCATCCGGCATATGAAGGACGAGGGATCGCCTCCCGGATTAACGATTATCTGCTCGCATACTGGCAGCGGGTTGATTCAGGTGTCATCCGCCTGGCAACCATTTCAAAGCGCGAGCCGGTCAAGTACATGGTGGTGAAGAGAGGCTTCAAACTAATTGGTGAGTACGCATTCTTCAAGACTCCATTTTCAAAGCCAGGTCTACCACGACCAACAAAGAAGATTTTTGAATCATTGACTCAAAACGATGTCGACGAAGCATTGGAATGGCTGACAACGCCTGGCAAGAATCGCCTGGATTTCGGCGTTATGGATCTTGGTTGGAAATTTGCACTCCCGCGTTATGAATTTGTTGAAAACTATGTTGAGAAGAAACAAATCTGGTGGTGGCAAGGCAGACTAGGTTTGTTGGTCATGGTCAAGAAGCAAGATAATTCGGAAAATTTTGCCAGGATTCGCATGCTGGCATGTGACCGGAAGGAATACCTGACCTGTTTATTAGATGCTCATGCCTTTGCACAACAGCAAGGATATGCTGGGGTTACATGGAAAACTCCCCTCCTCCCAGGGATTCAAGATGAACTTTCAATGGCTGGAATCATCCAAGAAAAGGACTATACACTTCAAATCTACGAAAAGTCCCACGCTGTAGAATAACCAATAACCAATACCAAGTATCCTATCCCGACCCCGGATTGTTAGGACAGAGTCAAGTATCTAATATCCATTATCCACTCTATGAAAGATAAAATTCCCCATGGTATAATTCCCGCCGCCGTTAGCATTTAATATGGCGATATCATTGGAGAGGTCGCATAGTCTGGCCTAGTGCGCGCGCCTGGAGAGCGCGTTTACCGTAAGGTAACGTGGGTTCGAATCCCACCCTCTCCGCAGGTCGTAAAAACCCCCTGGTGACGGAAGTCACTCATTATCGCAGACTGCAGCCAGTTTGGTGATCGGTCTGTCGAAGAGCAAAGGGTTTACAACTGGCGTGATCTCCACGCCCAAGATCGCTCAGTGATATCTGGGCGATCTTAACTTTTAGGCGATTATCCATCTTTGGACACACTCCTCGATGCCGGTCAGAGTATTGTGGGACACCGGGAGACCGATTTCGACTACGACTGCCGTGAGTCCTTAAGGTCTTATAACCTTCAGAATTAACGTCAGTATTACAAAGCTCCCTACCTAGTGGTAATGATCAGGGGCAGATTTCAGCTGACCTTGGGTTGGTTGAGTGATTTTTCTATGCTCTGCTTTGCGGAGTGGAGAAACTGGAAGAATAGGGATTGGATTTGTGAAAAATTAGATTTGGGATTCAAATCTTCTTCGGTGTTTACCAGTATCTCGAACTGGTTCGAATCTAATACCCAGTTTTCGGAGGGCAGGTCAAACCGGTATATCCCTCCATGTCACTAATGCTCTTTTCTACCTTTCAGTGCTCTTTCCAATAGCAATGTTCGCTCTCTAAGCGCAAGCTATCGAGTATTAAGAGTAATAGTTCATAAACTGGGCAGGCTTTCACTCACTTCTTGGAGAAATAAAAGGTCTGGCAAATTTGCCCGCATCCAATAGTTGAAAAAATAAGGTGTCAACTTCGTTGACGCAAAATCATTAGAGTGATATAATAAAACAAAAGATTGAATAATTGTTCAATTGTTTTAAGGAGAAATTCTATGAATCCAGCATTCCTCGATGAACACACCGCAGCTCATATAGCCGAATTATTTAGTTCCTTTAGTGACACCAGCCGTGTTCGCATCATTTATGCCATTCTGGACCAGGAGATGAACACTTCAGGTCTTGCGGAATTGATCAACTTAACCCCATCAGCAGTTTCCCATCATTTGCGTGGTTTACGCCAAATGAATATCGTTCAGGCGCGCCGGGAAGGCAAAGAAGTCTATTACGGCGTAAGCGATCCGCATATTGTGTCATTATTCCAACAGGGCGTTGAGCATGTAAGGGAAAAAAGAATTCGATGAACAAGCTCGTAGATCAGTTGGTTTGAAATAAATAAGAACAACCGGGAACAAAATGAACGTAACGACCTTAGCTCAGGATATCAATATCTATCGAAAAAATGTGACTCTTACCGGTTTAACTGCTGAGGAAGTCGTAAAGCAAAGAGTCCAATTTGGGGAAAACCGTTTGCCCAGCGAAAAAGGTGTTTCCACATGGATGATTCTATTAAATCAGCTCAAGAGTCCACTGGTGTACATCATCCTGGCTGCTGCAGTGATATCACTATTGTTGGGTGAATTTGGAGACTTCGCCATCATCATGGCAGTCGTTGTGGTTGATGTGATTCTGGGCTTTGTCCAGGAATACCAGGCACAGCGCACCTATGTGGCTTTGAAAGGTCTGCTCAAACCAACGACCACCATCATTCGTGACGGGCAGCGCGTGGAAGTGGAAGTGTGGGAGTTGGTGCCTGGAGATCTGGTGGTGCTCAATGCCGGGGAAAAAGCCCCTGGTGATGGTGAAGTGATCGAGGCCACCATGCTGTCGCTCGATGAAGCGATTCTGACTGGTGAGAGTGAGCCAGTCAACAAGCAGTCCATCCGCTCGATCCAAGCCCTCCCATTCGAAAACGCTTCTGATCCTTCGACGAAAGTCTTTATGGGCACCACGGTGGTTACCGGACGCGGAATATTGCGTATCACAAAAACCGGAACGAAAACTGAGTTAGGGCAAATCGCGGCCAGCCTGAGTACGCACGTCGAGGAGGCCACTCCCCTGCAGGTACGGCTGGAGGCATTCAGTAAAATTTTGACCTATATCGTGGTAGCTGCCACGCTTGGGATCCTGATCGTGGGCCTAGTGATGGGAGGAGATTTTTTCGATATGCTACGCACCTCCATCATCTTGGCCATCGCAGCGGTTCCAGAGGGTTTACTGATTGCTGTGACAGTGATCCTTGTGTTGGGGATGCGCAAGATTCTCAAGCGCGAGGGCCTGGTGAAAAAACTCCTGGCTGTTGAAACACTTGGTTCAGTAACCATAATCTGCACCGACAAAACCGGCACGCTCACCGAAGGGCGAATGCGGGTTAGCCGCGCTGATCTCCTTGACCAGGAGCGTGCTTGGCAAACCATGGTACTGTGCAACAACCTGGAAGGCCCGGTGGACATTGCCCTTTGGGAGTATGCTGAAAAGCACATGTCTGGCAACCCTCAGGAACTGTTTAATAACGCCCAGCGCCTAGCAGAGGAGCTATTTACCAGCGAAACGAAATACATGATTACCGAGGTGACCAGCAACATCTTTGATGGGGAGCAAATATTCTTCCTCAAAGGCGCACCGGAGATTGTCCTCGGAATGTGTGATTTATCTGCCGTAGATCGGCAGTATTTTCTAACACAGGTGGATGAGTGGGCTGGTGAAGGCTTGCGGCTTTTGGGCCTGGCTTGCCGTAAAGATGGAATCATCGATCACTATAGCGGCTATACTTGGCTTGGACTGCTGGGTATGGAAGATCCTGTTCGCCAGGGAGTGGTGGAGGCAATCCAGGTGGCAAAGCACGCTGGTATCCAGGTCAAGATGATTACCGGCGATTATCGACGCACAGCAGAGCGCATCGGAAGCAGTATCAGCCTGATGCAGGAAGGCGATCAAACCCTGGAAGGCGGGCAGATTTCCACCCTGAGCGATGAACAGCTTCAGGAACAGGTCAAGAAAACCGCAATCTTTTCCCGCATTCGCCCGCAAGATAAATTCCGCATCATCCAGGCGTTGCAGGCCAACGGCGAGGTCACTGCCATGATCGGTGACGGCGTGAATGATGCCCCTGCATTGAAACGAGCCAATATTGGCGTGGTAGTGGGGAGCGCCACGGATTTAGCCAAAGAGACTGCTGATCTGATCCTGCTGGATAACAGCTTCCGTACCATCGTGGCAGCTATCGAGGAAGGTCGG
>CP070785.1:247121-252638 GCA_020346705.1 Chloroflexota bacterium
CGGCTCAGAATGCCCTTCAAACGTGCCAAGCTCTGCGGCGACCAAATCAGCACAAAACCAAACGCAACCATAACATTGGTCAGCAGGAAGAAGACAAACTCCTCCACCGGTAGTACCCCACCAAGGAGAATCCCGAGGGATTTTGCTGGGTTGATGGTCCACACACCGGATTGGATCGCCAGTGCATCCGCCGCACTGAGGTAAACTGTCAACAACAAGATTACAAATATTACTTTCCGGCGTTGCTGCCAGAGGATATCTCCCCCAAAAGCAAGCTGCAGGATGATCACCGGCAGCGCCCAGGCTAATTCCAGGCTGAGATAAGTCGTTGCTGGTTCACCTATGATCAGGGTTGCCAGGGAAGCGACCCAGATCGCAAATGCTATCACCAGAGACCACCTGCGAAATCGCACACCGCTTAACTCCTCGGGGTCTCTCGCCTGATCTTCAGTGAGTGGTTGAACTGGAGAGAAAGCTCGTTTGCGGCTGAAAAGGTACAGCAGGATCAATCCTCCCAACACTGGCTGTAAAATGAAGAACAAGTACTCCTCAACCGGCACCCACCCGATCGTTAATCCTAACACCAGGGCCGGATCATACCACCACACCCGGGTAGCCACCAGATAATTATCCCAGGGAGTTGTGTACAGGGTGGCCAGGGTTGCCAGCAGCAGGAATGAATAACCGATCGGGAACGCAAACGAAAAAAATCGCCATCTCCTGCTCCACAACAGCCACAACAGCAAGGTGATAATCGGTATCACCAAGAATCCAAACAAGAAACCGAGATAAGTCATCCCTTATTAATCCCTGAATTGAGCATTTTATTTAACATGATCCCTCTTCTGCAATCGCATCAAGACTCCTGGAGATGGCTCTAGAGTCGCCCCCATGTGTTTGGTTACTGATTGCGAGATCAGATTCAGGTCAAAATCTTGGAGGATGCGCGCCAGCACCACGCGAGATTCGATCTGGGCGAAGGCTGCCCCGATGCAGTTGCGGGGACCACCGCCGAACGGTAGATAGCTGTATGAGGATCGCTCATGGTTAGTTTGTCGATCAAATCGGTCAGGATTGAACCGTTCCGCTTGCTCCCAATGTTGTTCATCGCGATGGGTGAGATAGTACGACAACATCACTCTTGATCCTTTGGGCACGGGACAGCCAGCCAGATTTTGATCCACGTTGGTTATCCGGTTACCAACATGGATCGGTGGGAATAAGCGTAGCGCTTCCTTGATGATTTGCTCAACAAAGTGCAGCTGGTTGACTTTTGTCAGCGTTGGCTCATCGGTGCCCATCACGGTGTCTACTTCATCCCTTGCGCGTTTCATCACCTCAGGGTGTCGACCTAACAAGTAGAGTGCCCAGGACAAGAGCGCCGTGCTGGTATCGTGGCCAGCGATGAGCATGGTCAGCATCTGGTCCCGGATCAGATCATCGTCCATACTTTCCTGGTTGATCAGATCGGCCAGCATGTCCTCCTTGTCATCGCCTTTCTGCCTGCGCTCACTGATGATGGCGTACAGATATTCGTCCAGTTTATTAATTGAATTCCGGTAGCCTGGGCGGGGAAATTTTGAATTAATCAGCCATAAGCCCGGCGATATATAGCGCAACACTTTTAATATCGACCCCCAAAGGCGCGGCAGATCTGGCGCGATATCCACCGAGAACAACGCTTCCATTAATATCATCAACGCCAGCTTTCGCATCTCTACCAGCATGTCTTTGGTACTGCCATCTTCCCAGGATTCCAGCACCCGATTGGTGCAGGCCAGCATCACTGGCAGGTAGTTGTTGGTCCGAGAGCGCTGCAGTGCTGGCTGCATATAGCCCCGCAAAGTATCATGAAATTCGCCATCTTCCACCAGCAAGCCATGCCGCAGCAGCCTCGTCACCGGATCACCATCATTTCGCCAAGTAAACTGAAAGCGCTGGGTAACCAAAATTTCCCGAGCCACTTCTGGGCCGCTGAGGACGATTGGTTTGAATCCAGGCATACTTATTTCAAATATATTCCCCAGCTCCTTGTGCATGGCTTCCAGGCCAGCCAGCAGCGAGCGCTGTTTGGTCAGCTCTTTGAGAATAGGCAGCCCATTTGAGCTGGATATTGTCGGAATAGCTTCAGTTTCTGTTTTCATTATTCAAGTCAGGTTGTTTGTTTACAATGGAAAGCTTTCTTTGCTATTACCATCGCCCAGCTAATTGATCAAGCCATCGAGCACGCCTGTAGAGCATACATTTAATAATTAGGGGTAACCCGGCTTGGATTTTTCGGATCGCATCTTCTACCAATCATTTACTCATCGAATCTGAAACCAGGATTTGAACATCAGCACGAATTTTTGAAGCAAGGTGGTTCTCGCTCGACGAGAAAATACATCATATTTATTTACCCGAATTGAGTTCAGAATCGACTGGTAGATCAACAGGCTGCTCATAACACCCCACTGCCCGGAGGCCAGCATTGGGATACCTTCTCCTGCCAGGTCGTAATATTCTTCCGTCCTGCCCATCTCGAATTCCAGCAGATCGATAAATTCTGTACTCAGCCTGCCTGCTTCCAGATCACTTTCACTCACCTCGAAAATATCCATGTCCTCCTTTGGTAGATAAACGCGCCCGATCTGCCAATCCTGCCCAATATCTCGCCAGAAATTGCTCAGCTGCATAGCGATCGAGAGTGAGTCCGCGCTCACGAAGGCATCCGAATAAGCGTGTGGCTCCCTGACTCCCAGAATATGGGTCATCGCCCTTCCTACCGGTATGGCGCTGCCATCCATGTAATACAGCAGCTCATCAAAGGTCTCGAAGCGGGTCTTCACCAGATCAGCCTTCATCGCCCGAAAGTAAGGTGCCATCGTATCAGCCGGTATTCCGGTCTCATATGCCGTACTCAGGTAAGCTCTCATCACCGGCTCTGGGCTGTCTCCGCTTTCAAAAGCTCGCCAGTATGCCTGCTCCCAGGCCTCGATCGCTGCAAGAGGGGAACTGAATCCTTCATGAGAAACATCCACCCGGTCATCGCCAATTCGAAAGAAAGCATACAGAGCATCAACATGGTGCCGCTTGCTGCCTGGCAGGAAATTGCTGGCAAAGGCGTAATTATTACTCGCCGCCTGCATTACTTCACGGCAGTAAACATAATCCTTTGTCGAGGCGATGTTGGTCAACCGGGTGACATTTGGGATCATGGTCTCTTGAATTGGTGTATCTTTTAGGGCCATTCTGCTAAGATCCTTTCCGATACTAGTTTCGCGGAGATATGCACCATCGGCATACCAATCCCGGGGTAAGTGGATTGCCCAACAAAATACAATCCATCGATCATTTTTGATTTATTGTGCGGGCGGAAATAAGCGGACTGCATGAAATCGTGCGAAAATGATCCGAAGGCAGTGCCGAGTGCAGCGTTGATATCAGTTTGCCAATCGGTAGGACGGTAATCACGCTCCCAGACGATGTGCTCCCTGATATTCGGGTCGATGATATGTTCAAGCTGATCCAAAAGCTGATCACGCACAATTGGTGCTGCCAGGTTCCAATCGATATTGGCTGATAAATTAGGCATCGGTGCCAGCACATAGATGGCACTGTGCCCATCCGGCGCCAGGTTCGGATCGGTCACAGTTGGGACGCTGAGATGAAAAGAGGGATCCTCGGGCAATGTCTTCTTGTTGAAAATTGCCTCCAGGTTGGCTTTATAGTCTTCTGAGAAGTAAAGCGATTGGTGCCTCATATGGGGATAGGGTTGGTCAAGACCCAGGTAGAGGATGTAGCCAGAACAAGCATACGACATGCGGTCCAGTTTTTGCGCCGAATATTCTTTTGGGGCATTCCCGTTAATCAGGTTGCGGTATGTATAAGGCAGATCTGCGTTCGAGATGACGATATCCGCTTCAATCCGCTCCCCGGATTCAAGCCGCACACCGCCGATCCTTCCATCTTTAATTTCGATTTCAGCGACAGGAGCATTGGTATGGATCACTACGCCCCGATCTTCAGCCAGGCTGACCATATCTTCCACGATGCGGTAAATACCTCCCTTGGGGAACCACATGCCAAGTGCCAGGTCCGCATACGTGATCAAGCTGTACATCGCCAGCGCATCAAATGGGGATAGACCCAAGAACATCGAGTGGAATGAAAAAGCCTTGGTCAGCTTGTCATTGCCGTTGAAAAACCGGGAAACCTGCTGGTAAAGATTCTGATGGGAACGGGTGGAAACCATCTGCTGGAGGGATTTGAAGTTGGCTAAATCGGTGAGGCGGTCGTAATTGCGATCAACGAAATTCATTCCCAGGGCATACTTCCTGGCGCTTGATCCGATGAAACTGAATAAATTCTCTGCGGAGCCTGCCTCGATTTTCTCTACTTCCTGGGTCAGCTTGGCCATGTTGCTGTACAGGTCAATATACGTGTCATCATGGTAGTAAACCCGGTAGTTAGGATCCAGCTGAACGAAATCAAGGCGCTCATCGAGGTCTTCCCCAATCGCCCGGTAAGTATCTTCGAAGGCTTCTTTCATGACCAGAATTGTCGGCCCCATGTCCAGACGAAAGCCATTCTCTTCTAACAGATTGCTGCGCCCGCCCGGGCGTGGCTGCTTTTCACAGATTGTTACCTTAAACCCCTGGTCAGCCAACCGCAGGGCCGTCGCCAGACCTCCCATCCCTGCACCGACAATAACAACTTTTTTCATCGCACATCCTGATAAACTAGGTATTATTCCCCTATTCTATCCAAATATCCATATTTTGTCAAGAATTTGTCATGAGTTGACCATGAACACCTATTTTTGGAAAGGAATGTATCCTCTTTGAAAACCAGAACATAATAATACTTTAGATGGTTAACATTTTTCCGATTGATTAATCTTTGTGAGATTCAATCCATCTGTGTTCGAAAAACACGACAATCATCGATTTTCAAGGAGATCTTGACGTTAGCTGGGCTGACTGGGTTGATCAATTAACCTTATCTAATGAAAAAGATGGTACGACAACCCTCACTGGCGCGATCCCCGATCGGGCTGCTTTGCATGGTGTACTCAAGAAAATTCGCGACCTGGGCCTACCCTTACTCTCAGTCAACCATCTCGATCTTGACTGGGAGAACTCTTCGATGGAAAATAAATTGAAAAGATTTCTCAGGAGAGCCGGTATGGTTGTCGGAATTTTGGTTGGGGCATTGATTATCGTTGTCCTGAGCTTGTATCTATTAAAGCCAAAATCTCCTAGACCAGCGGGAAGATTGGTTAATGCCGAGGAATTGGAAGATTTTCTCAATCAAGTAGTCGCCTCACAGCACCCCCCGGGTCTTTCTGTCGCAGTTGTCAAGGATGGCGAGGTGGTGTATGCCAATGGCTTTGGCCTTGCAGATGGCCCAGGAAATGTGCATGCAACCAAAGATTCGGTCTACCACTGGTGGTCGATGACCAAAATTCCCACCGCAGTTGCCGTTATGCAGCTGTATGAGCGCGACTTGCTTGACATTGATGATCCAATCGGGAAC
>CP070785.1:252738-258159 GCA_020346705.1 Chloroflexota bacterium
GTCTTCCCATGATCGATGTGTCCCATCGTGCCTACATTCATGTGCGGTTTCGTCCGCTCAAATTTCTGCTTGCCCATAAATCCTCTCCTGCGGATAATTCAGATAAGTCTCTTCTAGGCAAAAACCAATTTTGCCACGCTCTCCGACACCTGAGCGTAATGATCGAACTCCATTGTAAATGCGCCCCGTCCTTGAGTTGCTGATCTCAGGTCGGTTGCATAACCAAACATCTCTGCTAGCGGGACCATCGCTTTCACAGCCTGCGAATTTCCAGGTCTCAGCTCTGTCCCCATGATCTCACCCCGGCGTGCATTCAACTGCCCAATTGTGTCACCCAAATATTCTTCTGGGAGTACGACTTCAACACTCATAATGGGTTCCAATAATACCGGTGCAGCTTTCTGAATGCCTTCTTTGAAGGCTAAAGATGCTGCCATCTTAAATGCCATTTCACTGGAATCTACTTCGTGAAACGAACCGTCATAGAGTCTTACCCTGACATCTACCACCGGATACCCGGCCAAGACACCTGCTTCAGCAGATTCAACAACGCCTTTTTGAATCGCATTGAAATATTCTCTCGGGATCACACCGCCAACAATATCATTTTCGAACTCGATCCCAGTTCCAGCTTCACCTGGTTCAATTTCGAGTACAACATGCCCATATTGCCCTCGCCCACCGGTCTGTTTGACATAGCGATATTCAGCTTTCTCGACAGGTCTGGTAATTGATTCGCGATAGGCAACTTGAGGGCGGCCAACCCGAGCTTGAACCCTAAATTCTCTTAACATCCGGTCAACGAGTACCTCAAGGTGCAGCTCACCCATCCCAGAAATGATCGTTTGACCAGTATCCTGGTCTGAGCGTACATGAAATGTTGGATCTTCTTCAGCCAGTTTTCGCAGTGCATCCGCCATTTTATCCTGGTCTGCGGTCGTATTTGGTTCAATCGCGACAGAGATCACAGGTTCTGGGAAAGAAATCGTCTCCAATAGAATTGGATTTGAGGCAATACACAAGGTTTCACCTGTGAACGAATTTTTTAAACCCAATGTGGCACCAATGTCGCCAGCCAAAACTTCCTCAACATCTTCTCGACGGTCGGCGTACATCCTTAATAATCGACCAATGCGCTCCTTCTTTCCCTTTGTAGAGTTATAAACCATCGTTCCCTGGGTAATCTTGCCTGAATAAACCCGGATATATGCCAGTCGTCCTACATAGGGATCGGTGACGATTTTAAACACCAGGGCACTCAGAGGTGCATCATCATCAGCAGGTCGCTCAACTTCTTTTTCTTTCTTGAGGTCAATTCCTATGACTGGCGGTACCTCAAGTGGTGATGGGAGATAATCAATGATTGCATCCAGTAAGGGTTGCACGCCTTTGTTGCGCAACGAACTGCCACAATACACAGGAGTAGCTAAATTGCCAATGACTGCCTTCCGGAGAGCTGTTCGAAGTTCTTCAACTGAAATTGGTTCACCCTCGAGATACTTCAAAGTCAGGTCGTCATCGTTCTCAGCGATCTTTTCAACCATCCGCTCGCGCATTTCTGCAACCACCGTGATTAAATCTACCGGGATTTCGTCCTCTCGCGGCTCTTCTCCTGATCCTTCATCCCAATAAATCGCTTTTTCAGTAAATAAGTCAACAACCCCGGAAAATTTCGCTTCCGAACCAATAGGTACCTGAACTGCAATCGGATTCGCCCCCAACCGCTCGCGCACCATATCAATCGTTCTTTCGTAAGATGCCCCAAGCCGGTCCATTTTATTTATAAAACAAATCCGGGGAACATTATAGCGATCCGCCTGTCGCCAGACGGTCTCACTCTGTGGTTCAACTCCTTGCACCGCATCAAATATCACAATCCCACCATCTAAAACACGCAGGGAACGCTGGACTTCAGCTGTGAAATCGATATGTCCTGGTGTGTCGATGATATTGATCTGGTAGTCATTCCAAACTGCGGAAACTGCTGCTGATACTATCGTTATCCCCCGTTCTCGTTCTTGCTCCATCCAATCGGTAACGGTAGTGCCGTCATCTACTGAGCCAATCCGATGAGTCTTTCCGGTATAGTACAAGATACGCTCGGTAGTCGTCGTTTTACCAGCGTCAATATGGGCGATAATGCCTATATTTCTATACCTTTCAATCGGATGTTGGCGAGTCATGACAAATCATTTATCTCCCAATCCGGTAGTGCGAGAAGGCTCGATTTGCCTCTGCCATTTTATGGGTTTCGTCTCTCTTCTTAACTGAAGGGCCAGTGTTGTTGTAGGCGTCCATTAATTCGCTGGCCAGCTTCTCAGAAAATGATCTTCCCGAACGAGCCCGAGCGGAAGCTAATATCCAACGGGTCGCCAATGCGAACTGCCGATCAGGAGAAACCTCCATAGGCACCTGGTAAGTAGCTCCCCCAACCCGCCGAGGTTTAACCTCCATGACTGGTGAAACATTCTTCAGCGCCTGCTGAAATACTTCAAGTGGATCCTTCTTAGATTGCTTTTCAATCAAGTCAAATGTGTCATACAGCAGTCGAGTCGCAGTGCTTTTCTTGCCGCGCTTCATCACCCGATTAATAAATGATTGAACCTGGACACTGTTGTAGCGCACGTCTGGCTCAATTACTCTTTTTTGTGGTCGATATCGTCTTGGCATTACATTACTCCATTCCCGGTTCGATCAATCCAAATTACTGTCGCGTTCATTCCCTTGGTCGTTTTGATCCATATTTTGATCGGCCCTGGCGACGATCGGCGACGCCCCCAGTATCCAAGGTGCCCCGTACGATATGGTAGCGGACACCAGGAAGGTCTTTAACACGGCCACCACGGACAAGCACCACGGAGTGTTCTTGGAGAGTGTGTCCCTCGCCTGGAATATATGCAGTTACTTCAATTCCATTTGTCAGGCGGACGCGAGCAATTTTCCGTAAGGCGGAATTCGGTTTTTTGGGAGTCATCGTGCGGACGATAGTACATACGCCGCGCTTTTGAGGAGCACCCATTGGTTGGCGAACCCTGCGCTGCTTATTCGTATTTAATGTATAGAGCAGTGCTGGTGCCTTACTTTTGATTTTCTTTGACTTGCGTCCTTTACGGACCAATTGATTGATCGTTGGCACTTTCGCCTCCAATTCTCTTCTAGCAATTTCTAAATTCCAGTTATCCTCTTTCTGACTCAGTACCTTCTGCTTTCATAAACCGAGGCCATCGGTCGTGAGCGATGGCCTCGCAATTCTTTCCGATCTAGATATAGGCAGGTAAACCCCACCATTATGGAAATGGACAACGACCTGGGATTTTACCACGCCCGAGTATGAGCGTCAAGCATGAGAATACAATAATTTGCTCAGAAATCTTCTCCTAATCCTAACAAACCAGTGCTGACCCGGGGAGGCCTGGACCGTTCTTCATCCTTTCCAAATCGGATGATCTCACCGGTGTCATTAACCGCCTCAACCGCAAGACCAAGACTCTGCAACTCTTTCACCAAAACACGGAAGGATGCGGGGATGCTTGGTTCTTCGATCGGCTCTCCTTTTACGATTGCTTCATATGTCTTGACTCGACCCTGGACATCATCAGATTTCACCGTCAGCATTTCTTGAAGCGTGTAAGCCGCGCCATAGGCTTCTAATGCCCACACTTCCATCTCACCAAAACGTTGTCCACCAAACTGAGCTTTACCTCCCAGAGGCTGTTGGGACACAAGACTGTAAGGTCCTGTAGAACGAGCGTGGACCTTATCTTCAACCAGATGGTGAAGTTTCATGATGGACATGATCCCAACCGTCACAGGCTGATCGTATGGGCGTCCGGTTTTGCCATCTCTAACGCGCTGTTTACCAAGTACGGGGATCGGCTGGCTGGTCTCCAACATGACCTTCTTTGCCCGTTCCCACAATTTTTTCTCGGGAGTTCTCTCAACCTTGTAACCCAAACTGAGCATCCACAATCGCAGACAGGCATATACCGCCCGATTGTCTTGATCAGGACGCTCATTCTCTGAAACCACCATATCATCGAAATCCAAGATTTCCTCAGGGATGAAATCTTTATCCTTCAACCACTCTTGCAATACAGCCCGGCGAGCATATTGTGTGTCTGAAACGATCCGGTAAACATCGTAACCCCTTTCACCTAAGTAGACCTCGAGATATAGATTACGAACTTCATCATCATCTTTTATTGTTTCCGGATCGTATTCATACTGGTTGATCCATTCCCAAGCCTTCTCACCAGCTTCATTCCAGGCAGCTTCGATCATCCAAGCTCTGGCCAATTCAGCTTCGATCTCTGATTCTCTGGCACCATCGAAGACAGGGGTGATGGCTCTGAAGCCCAACCTGTTGGACGCCCAACCTAAATGCGTCTCTAAAACCTGTCCCAGGTTCATTCGCCCTGGAATGCCTGTTGGATTCAAAATAATATCAATCGGTGCGCCATCCTCGAGAAATGGCATGTCTTCGGCAGGGACAACCCGGGAGACAACCCCTTTATTACCGTGACGACCCGCCATTTTATCTCCGGCGGTTATTTTCCTTCGCTGGGCTACAGATACCCGGACCATCATATCTACACCGGCGGAAAGATCTGAGTTGTCTTCCCTGGTGAAGACTTTGACATCAACAACTTTTCCACGTTCACCGTGGGGCATGCGCAAAGAGGTATCTTTTACATCCCGCGATTTCTCTCCGAAAATTGCCCTGAGTAATCTCTCTTCCGGAGATAATTCTCGTTCACCTTTCGGAGAAATCTTGCCCACCAGGATGTCATTTGGTCCGACTTCTGCTCCAATGCGAATAATGCCTTGTTCATCAAGGTCCTTAATCGCATCTTCACCTACGTTCGGGATATCGCGGGTGATCTCTTCCGGTCCCAGCCTCGTATCTCTCGATTCGACCTCATATTTTTCAATATGAACCGATGTGTACATATCATCTTGAACTAATTTCTCTGAGATTACAATCGCATCCTCAAAATTAGCACCTTCCCAGGATAAGAAAGCCACGGTCACGTTCTGACCTAACGCAAGCTCTCCAGCATTGGTAGAAGATGAATCTGCAATCACGTCCCCTCTCTTTACTCTTTGACCTTTGACCACTGCTGGTCGTTGATCAATGCAGGTGCTTTGATTTGACCGCTGGTACTTCCTTAATTGATATAGATGATCGCCGCCACCATTCCTGACAATGACATGTTTACCGGTCACTGACACGACCTCTCCATCCTCCTCGGCCACAATCACTTGTCCAGAATCGCGGGCTGCATGGAATTCCATCCCAGTCGATACCTGGGGGATATCTGGCTTAACTAGAGGTACCGCCTGAGCCTGCATGTTAGAACCCATCAATGCCCGGTTGGCGTCATCATGCTCAAGGAAAGGGATTAATCCTGCACTGATACC
>CP070785.1:258259-263527 GCA_020346705.1 Chloroflexota bacterium
TGCAGGCATTCGAAGGTTCGCAGCTGGTATTCCAAACATCGGTCTCGACAGGCCTGCACAGCACTGGTCCCACCCCCAATGGTATTCCAACGGATACACCTGTGGGAAATTTCAACATTGCCAGGAAAACGCCATCTCGCCATATGGGGGATGGAAATTTAACCAGCGACCTGGAAGCATACGAGCTGCCTGGCGTGCCCTGGGCGAGTTTCTTCCATTCAGATGGGATTGGTTTTCATGGAACCTACTGGCATGACAATTTTGGTTACCGGATGAGTCATGGTTGTGTCAATATGCGCAACGAGGACGCCAAGTGGTTGTACCGTTGGACCTCTCCAGAGATCCAACATTCTGATTGGTATAAACTTGGCCGGGGAACACGCGTCCAAGTAATTTAGGTCGATTCTCAACCATTTGATAAATCACCAAACTTCGAGTGGGGATATAATTATTCTTTGAGAATAAATTCACAAGCAGAGGATCTGATGAAAAGAACAACAGGGGTCCTGATCTTATTCGTATTATTGATTGGTGCAAGCGCTTGCTCAAGTACTGAAAACTTATCAGTGGAAAATGTTTGGTCCCGACCGGGATTCCAGGGAGATAACAGCGCCATTTATCTCACCATCCGCAACCCAGGCGAGCAAGGGGATATCTTACTCCAGGCTTTGAGCGATGTAGCAGGAGCAACCGAGATCCACCTCAGCAAAATGGATTCCTCCGGCGTCATGACGATGGAACGAAAAGATCAAATCATTATTCCCGCGCAGGAATCTGTGGAATTCTCTCCAGGTGGTCTGCACATCATGCTGGTCAATTTGGCTCAGGATCTCTCCGTGGGGGATACGTATCCCATAAACCTTGTTTTTGAGAAGGCAGGTGATTTATCAGTTGAGGTCGAAGTAAAACAGCCATAATAATTCGAGTATATCCTAATCTTTTTTCATCCTGCTCTCTGGATAGATTGAAACCCTGACAAAGGTAGAGATTTTAGGGACTGATTCACCTACATAACAGACAATTATGGGGAATTGAACTACATTCCATTGATCTTTGAACGTAAAACCAGATCCTTTATAGAAGTGTATGGATGATGACTATAATTGCATCCATGCCTATTTTCACCTCCGACCGGGAGCGGCGTCTCTGGCTGTGGACTCTAGTCGTCCTGGCAGCTATCTACTCCACGTTAGGACCAGCAGCGACCCTGGTCGCATATCTGCGGGAGCGCAACCTGCTGCGGGTTTCGAGCACAGTTATACTGCTTATCGTTATCGGGGTCATCGTCTGGCAATGGGTGAAGAGGCGCCCTAGTCTGAGCGAAATTGGGGTGGCACTGGGCATTGCTGCAGTCTACCTGATGGCATGGATCAGGATACCGATTCCAGAAGAGCGCACACATCTGATCGAATACAGTATCGTTGCCATCCTGATCTACCAGGCTCTCTCCGAGCGTCAGCGCAACGGGCGCAAGGTCCCTGCACCAGCTGCTCTCGCAGTGGGGATTACCGCACTTCTGGGTTTGGTAGACGAGACAATCCAGACAATTCTACCCAACCGCGTCTTCGACATCATCGATGTGGGCTTCAACGCGGGAGCAGGTCTGATGGCAATTTTAGGGATAATTGCCCTGGCGTGGGCACGACGCCGGGGTGACCAGATTCTTCGAACCAGCGGATTGCTCCCCAGAAAAGATTGAAGGCGAATACAGGTTTCTGAATCCCAAGTGGTGAATGATTCCATAGATTTGGCGAATTTGAAAGTTGATCTTGATTAACAAAAAAACTACTGGAAGAAACTTCTCCCAGTAGTTTTTTACTTCAAATAAAGAAATTAAACTAATGCGTCAACCATCAAAGCCAGGAATAAGAATGCCAGGTACATGCTTGAGTGGCGGTACATTTTCCAGGCAACCTTATTGCCTTCGCCCCGCCAGACGTTCCAGGCAGAGAAAATCAGCAAACCACCCAACAAAATTGCTGCCACAAAATAAATCCCTCCACCAAGTCCGAATAGGGGGAGAACCAGAGTCAAACCCACCAGCTCAATTGTGTACAGAAAGATTTGCCAGCGTGTCTCACGTTCACCTCTAATTACCGGCAACATTGGCACACCCGCGCGAGCGTAATCCTTCCTGCGAACCAGAGCCAGCGCCCAAAAGTGCGGTGGTGTCCACATAAAGACAACCGCAAATAAGAATAAGGCCGGAATATTCAACGAACCGGTAGCCGCTGCCCAGCCAACCAAAGGCGGGATTGCCCCCGCCCCTCCACCGATAACAATATTTTGGACGGTGGTTTTCTTGAGCAGCAAGCTGTACAACAGTACATAGTAAATAATTCCTGCCAAAGTCAACAAAGCCGCCAAGAAATTAACCATCGCAACCATCAGGTAGAATGAGAATATAGCCGCGGCAACTCCGAAAGCCAGTCCTTCACCAGGCGTTAAGCGACCAGCTGGAATTGGTCTCTCGGCCGTGCGCTGCATCTTTTGATCGTCAATCCGGTCGATATATTGGTTTATCGCTCCAGATCCTCCTGCAGCCAGGAATCCACCTAATAAAGTCCAGAAGACCAGGCTGAAACTTGGCCACGCCTGGGCACCAACCACCATCCCGGCAAAGGTGGTGACCAGTAATAATGCCACTACGATTGGCTTGGTCAGCATCAGGTAGTCTTTCAGCAAACTTTTCAGTTTACGATTTCTCCAAATTAGTTTTTCGGCTCTTTCGTCAGCCTCAGATCTGTTCGTTAAACCGACTAGAGTAACCTGAACCACTAGAGCGATCCACACAGCGATTGATGTCGCAACGTGCAGTCCAAGCAGATAACTCGGATACCCCTGGATGGATTCAACCAGGCCCATCATTGCCTGCGACATAAATAGTACACCAGCTGCAGTTGTAGCAACTAGAATCCCGGTTTGACTCCGCTGGGTACGCCAGGCCTGGATAACCAGTATCCCCACCACAACACCTGCTCCAAAGGTAATTACCCTGTGTACCAGGTTTACCCAACCTAAATAATCACCAGGGATGGTTCCATTGCACAACGGCCATCCCTGGCATACCGACTGCGCTCCACTAACCGCCACCCAGGTGCCGCTGATGAACAATAGAAGTACGACCAATAGAGTCCACAAGGACAACCTTGAAAAGGAAGACTTGAACGTTAATCCAGGTTGGGTCCTTCTTTCAGAGATTTGGCCTTGCCTGATTGAGAAAATAATTGTTAATGCCAGAACGACCAAAGCCAGCACTATCAGAGCCAGGGTGAAATGGACTGCGCTAACTACTGGTTGACCAAGCTGGTTAGCAACCATAATTCCCCATAAAATCTGGATTACCATGAGCACCGAGGCAGCAATCAACGAGGAAACAACCAGCGAAAAATTTTGGTAACGCTTCCAGGCAATAATAAGCGAGCTAAATAGGCTCAGTGATGCCGCAACTGCGATCACCCGGTGCAAGTACGGTAAAAAGGCCGGACTATCGATGGGTTCTGTCAAATTTCCAGAGCAGGTGGGCCAATCCAGGCAGGCAGAACTGGCATCCGTCACCCGGGTGACTATTCCCAGCAAAATCAAGCTAAACGCAAGAATGGCAGTGATCAACAATAAATTGCGGAAAACGGGGGATATGGTTGGAGTAGTTTTCTGAGCTTCCTTCATGGTTGCTCGTATCCTTTGAGGTTCGATTCAGGTTCCTGGTTATTCGATTGGTCGGATTTGAAATAAGGAGTAACTTTACGATTGGAGGGTGACCTGCGTTCTTCTTCTTTGCGCACAAATATCGGGTAGCCGATAGCCAAAATCGCGGCAAAAGTAAACCACTGGAAGGCATAACCCAGATGTGAACCTTCCGTTAGGTCCAAATCCTGGTGGCTGCGATACGGAAGCTGGTTGCTGGATGGATCTGGTGAGCTGACCAGGTAAACGGGGAGCAGCTCGTACGGGATCTGGCGTGAGATATTGGCAATATTGATCCAGTTCCAGGCGGTCAAAGGTGGTTCACCCGGACCAGGAATGTCATCTGCGCGGCCACCGATGAGCGGTTTCGATTGCGATCTGCGGATTTTCCCCTCAATCTGAACCTGACCAGGCACATCGTAATGGGAAAGGCTCCCTGCGGTGAAGTCTTCGTATGGAACCCATCCTCTATCGACCAGGATGGCCTTTGTGCCTCCTTCAATCAACAATGGGGTTAATATATGCACTCCCAGCTTTCCTTGCCAATCTTGATTCCTCAATACAACCTGGTTTTCGTGATCGAATTGACCGGACACTTCTGCACCCCTGTATTCCATGTTGTACAGATCTAGATTCAGACTCTGATTTGTGAGAGGTAATTTGTCAGCCGAGAGCTGCGCTTCAACGCGCTCGTTAAAGGCCCTTCGCTGGGTAAGCCGGTCTAGCTGCCAGAAGCCTAGCCTGATCATCACCAAAACAGCGGCAATTACAAGAATGGTCGTCTTCAGCCACTGGCGGCTGAATAAGCGTTTGATGATCATGGGTCGCTGGGCTTCTCTTTCATTTCCAACTTGGACTGCATCTTCTTTTCGGGTTTGGAATCAAGCGGCCACAAAGCAAGGCTGTAAATAAACAGAAAGGCTGTCGTAGCAGGAACAGTGAATCCCAAGGCGACCAAACGAGTTTTCCAGGTTGTAGGTTGGGTTACATTCAAGCCAAGATATTGGCTAGTTTGGAAAGAACAAGAATATGCATAACGTTCGGCTGCATCCAGTACCAGACTGGCCTTTGATCGCGGGGGTATCCATATGGGTCCCAATTGGTGGTCAACCGTATCCTGATTATTGACGATTAATGTGTCACCGAGAACGAAGGTCATCTCCTCTGGAATTGATGGAATGGGTTCTCCAGCTGCGACTTTATCTGCAGTCCCAACGGGGATTACCAATTCAATTTCTTCAGGTAAGCGATCAGTATTCTCTTTAATGAAATAGAAAGCCACCTCGCTGCCGACCCAAACCAAAATTATCGAGATGAACAGCGTAATAACCAAGCGGATGAGACCCTTCTTGATCATCGGATTACCAGACATCTTTCACTCTCATTGCCTTGACACCAGGTGGCGTACGTCTTCCGCAATTACTGTGTTCTCCGTGCCGAACAGGTAGGTGAGCAACAAATTCCCTTCGGCGTCAATCACATAGATCCGTGAGCTGTGATCGACCAAGTAGTTATCTTCACTACCCCCTTCCAACCTTGCTTCATACACTCCGTACGAAGCCCAAACTGACTCAAGTTCAC
>CP070785.1:263627-268886 GCA_020346705.1 Chloroflexota bacterium
AGCGCTAAACCTGCTGTATAAATATGGCCTGCAATTGGACCGAACATTGACCATTGCCTTGAAGAGCTTGATGCAGACTGAGGAACTGGTGCGCACGTTGGCGCCGGATTTATCCTTCCTCCATGTGGCAGTTGAAGAAGTCCAGGGTGTGATCTTGGATCAAATAAACAGCGATACAATTTATGAAGGGGCGAAAAAGCGGGGTATTCGCACAGCCAAAAATCTGGTCGTCAACTGGCCAAAGTGGCAGCGTGCCGCTGGTCGTTGGGTCGAACAGCTGGAAAGCGGCAGCTTCTCCATTCAGTTGGATACCGAGGATTTAAACAGAAATATTAATCGGGTGAATCTATCCCTAAACCGCAGTGTGCGCAGTTTGATCGTCGGCTTACTTTTAATTGGTATGCTGATTGGTTCTGCGATTGTAAGCCTGGCTCCATTGGAGAATCTGCGCTTCCTGGATTTTCTCCCCTACGATGTTTTCATCTTCATATTTATCATCGCTGCGGTGCTCGCTCTAGGATATGTGATTTATTCCATATGGATAAGCTGGCGGAAAAAAGATGAGTAGGTTTCACCGGGATTGAGACCAATATTCATCTCAATGAGCCCTTTCGCAATCTAATACTCTATGAAAATAGAGTTCACCAAATACTACTGAAATAGGAATAGTGTGGTATACTCCGGCGGTTGGTTCGGATATAACCAATAAAAATATATAAAGTTTTGAAGATTCCAAATGGTTGCTCGTCAATATCTGGACGAGCATTTTTCTTGCCGCAGGGGGTCGGGGAGAGCGGTTGGTAGAACCCAAGACGTTATCTGCGAAGATTACGCTCAATTCACAAGGGTTGTGACGCTTCAGGAGTTATCAAAACGCAATAGGAGATTTTGATGACGAATGAATTTTCGCGCTTTAACCTGGACCCAAAGTTGGTTCAGGCAGTAGATCAACTAGGCTATACCTCACCCATGGATGTACAGGTTCAGGTGATTCCATTGATGTTAGCTGGAGAGGATGTCATTGCTCAATCCCAGACTGGTTCTGGGAAAACAGCTGCCTTTGCCCTCCCCATCTTGCAAAATCTGGCCACTCAAGAAAATCTGCGCGGTGTTCAAGCTCTGATATTAACACCCACCCGTGAATTAGCAATCCAGGTTGCTGATGCAGTTTCCCAATATGGAAGCCTGCTGGATGTCGAAGTCATGCCAGTTTACGGAGGCCAGCATTATGGAACCTCCAAACGCCGCATAAAAAAGGGTGTGGATGTGATTGTCGGCACACCAGGTCGATTGCAGGATTTAATCCGCCAGGATATTCTTGATCTAAGCGGTGTTCACACTGTAGTCTTGGATGAAGCAGATGAAATGCTCAGTATGGGCTTTATTGAAGACATCGAAAATATTTTGGGTGAAACTCCAACCAAACGCCAAACTTCTTTGTTCTCCGCCACACTACCCAAGCCAATCCGCCGTCTGGCTGATAAATACATGATCGCACCTCAGTCCATCATCATTAAAGGTAAACAGTTAACCGTCGCCACGATAGAGCAGCGTTATTATTTGGTCAATGAAAAAGAGAAGTTAGCTGCCCTGACTCGCCTGATTGAAGTTGAAGATATTGGTGCAACCTTGATTTTTACCCGAACTCGCCTTGACTCTGGACGTTTGGCCAATGAACTTGTTCAACGTGGATTCTCAGCTGAAGCACTGAACGGGGATTTAGCACAAGATGCACGTATTCGCGTGCTGAATCGTTTCCGCACAGGACAGATCAGGTTTTTGGTTGCTACCGATGTTGCTGCACGTGGTCTGGATATTGACGATATTTCCCATGTTTTTAATTACGATCTTCCAACCGACCCAGAAGCTTATGTGCACCGTATTGGGAGAACAGGGCGCGCTGGTAAAGATGGCATAGCGATTTCTCTGATTACGCCAGACGAAAAAAGTCGCCTGAACCGGATTGAGAAATATACCAGGCAACAACTAATAACCGCTGAACTGCCGACAGAATCAGACGTGTATAAACACCGTGAAAATCACTTGATTGATAGAATGACAATCTGGTTAGAGCGTGACCGCAGCAAACGCGAGCAGGTAATTGTAGAGGAGTTAGTAGCCGCTGGACATGATCCGGTTAAGGTCGCTGCAGCAGCGCTAAAAATAGTGCGGGAAGGTGAAAAACAGCGACCGGTCGAGAAAATTAGTGAAGTCAGGCCAATACGCTCCAAAAGCAGACGAGATAAAAGAAAGACTGAACAGCGTAAAGGACGACGTTCTATTTCTCGTAAACACAAGATGCATCAATTCGATAAAGAATCAGGCATTTCCCATGAAGAAGGTATGGTGCGCCTGAGCTTAGCTCACGGCCGGGTACATGGAGTTAGTCCTGGCGAAATTGTTGGTACGATAGCCTCCCGCGCCAATATTCCTGGCTACACGATAGGAAAGATCTTGATCCACGACCGACATACGTTCGTAGATGTGCCAGAGGAATATGTCTCCCGTGTCTTAGGCCAAACAGGTGCTTATAAATTTCGTGAAAACCCGCATGTGACAATTGAACGAGCTAAGGTTTGAGAATTTTGATCTCTGTTCAAATTCAAATTGTATATATTGGTAAAATTATTTAATTACTAATTTTCGTTGGAATTATAGGTGGACATGAAGCCGAGATTATCAGAATAGTTCACTTCTCGCTGATCAGGAGTCATCCTAATAAATACATCGCTCTCCTCTCCAGCTTTCAATGTCCTGATGTTTTCAATATTCTGGGCACTACAGATCATTTTTGCCAAGTTGGGGTTTAACGCAGGCGCTCATGTGCTCCCTTTCCTGCTGGTCTCAACCATAATTGCATTCTCAGTTTTACTGGTTTGGATTTTCCCAAGAGTCAAAAACCAATTCCATCGCCTATACGCAGAAAAGAATCCCCTCTTTTGGAAGCTTTACCTTGCCAATGGTATCCAGGCGGGTTTCGGAACTTGCTTCGCCCTGGTTGGAATCGCCTTAACAGATGCAATTAACGCCGGATTCTTGGTCAAACTAACCACCGTTACCACCATCATTTTTGCCTGGCTTATCCTAAAAGAAAGAATGTCTCTCTTGAAAGTAATCATTGTCTTCATGATGTTATTCGGTGCTTACTTGTTGACCACTCAGGCTCAGATGTTAATCCCCCAGACAGGTGATCTTTTCATTCTTGGTGCTTGTGTTTGCTGGTCCTTGGGGACAGTTCTCGTACGCATGTTCCTAAAGGACCGCCCCATAGAAGCCGATGTCGTCACCTTCCAGAAACCCCTGGCCAGTGTCCCAGTGATACTAGGTCTGGCTGGCATTTCGATTGTATTTTCTTCTTTTCTTGGAGATTTAAACCAGGTATTTGACTGTTGTCAATTGCCATCCAACCAGGCTGTCTATACTGTGTTGAACGGTTTTTGCATGGCCATGGCCTGGATATACATATACCGCACCTTGAAGGTCTCTACCGCTTCGTACATGACCATGATGTCGATGGTCACCCCAGTCATTGTCACCGTATTAGCCGTAGTTTTCCTTGATGAATCATTGATCGGGATTCAGGTAGTCGGCGCAGGGATGATAATTCTCTCGGGTATCATAGTCTATTTCAGCGACATCGCATATGCGTGATCTATCAATTACAAAATCCTTGCCCCATCTGTATTAGCGAGACTAGAGCCTGCTGAAATTAGGCTCTAGTCAAGAGTATTTCTTGTTTGTCCATTGTATCCCCGCCTTTACTCAAGGCGGTGTCTGCGACGCAGGTAATCGTGATTCTTTTCCCCGCTCAAGGCGACCTACTCGCCACCTTTAATCATAACCGAACCAATTCTGTAATAATTCCTACCGGTTAACTATCCAACCCAAATCTAATTCTTCTAATTTGGCAGTGGTGGGGATACCAGTCTCAACATCCCAACCACACAGCTCATAGTATTTATCAAGCGCAGCCTCAACTTCCTCACGATCCAGCACCCACCCATCGCTGACGCCACCTTTTAATGGCTTAAATAATTTTTCTGGCACAACATCCGCATTGCGGTCAATGCCTTCCCGGGCATTGAACATCCGCATCATGTTAAGCCGTCGTTCGCCCACCATCTGCAGCTCTTCAAAACTAACATCCTCCCACCCGGTCACCGCCCGTACAAATTCAACCATATCCTCCGGTCCATAGAGCTGCCAGGCAGGTCCATAGACAAACTGGCACAGATTCAGGCTGTCCATCGTGCTGTACATATGTTGGGAAGCCATTGCGAAGCGGATTTTCTCATCGCTGAGCGATCGGACCTCTTGTTCCTCTGTGAAGCCTAAGACAGCCAGGCGATCGGTATAGAATTCGAAATCACCTTCTATAGCCGGGTCATGCTCGGATGATTGGTGGTCAGCACCAAAAGGATTTGTGGTATAGATGACAGCCAGCGAACGTTTCACCCGCGGCATGTGCGCGGGAGCTTCTTGACCTTTAAAAG
The DNA here is from genome assembly GCA_020346705.1 of Chloroflexota bacterium. Lineage (GTDB taxonomy): Bacteria > Chloroflexota > Anaerolineae > Anaerolineales > UBA4823 > PFL25. The sequence continues at coordinate 268,121 of CP070785.1, forward strand.
TGATCAGAAAGGCTTCAGTCCCTCTACCAATCTTCTTAGCAGCTCGCTCAGAACCTTCAGCCAGGATATCACCAAATCCCTCCCGTTTAGCTATCCGTTCTGTCAATGTGACCATTGAGTCAGCGTTCCCCCAGGTCAAATCAAGCCCATCGGTATCTTCTAAAGTCAACTTGCCTTCATTAAAAGCTTCATATGCCCAGGATATCGTCGCCCCACAAGATATTGAATCCATGCCATATTTGTTGCAAATCTCGTTTGCTTTGCTGATCGCAGCCAAATCATCGATGGCGCAGTAGTTGCCGAAAGTCGAGGTAGTTTCATATTCAGGGCCTCCGTAATGCGGGTCAACCTTATACTTCCCTTCATTGATTTCCACGACGCGTTTGCAGCGCACGGTGCAGGCATAGCAGGTATCCCGCCCCTCACGATCCTGCTTCCCTTCGGAAGCACCCCGCAGGATCGTGTCGTACATCGTCGTGCCATCGATCGCTTCCCAACCATCAAACACACCACTGTTATAGTTATATGCCGGTAATGTCCCGGAGGTTTGGTTCGATCCGGTTGTTTCTGCGGTGCCATACTTCGCCAAACCAGCAATATCAGAGTCAGCCAGGTTTGCCGCTCCCCATCTGGCCAGCTGGTTGAGTCTTTCCTTGCTGGCCACAGTTGGTCGCTTTTTCCCACGAACCACGACTGCCTTCAAATTCTTGGATCCCATCACCGCTCCCATCCCCGTGCGGCCGTTTGCCCGGTTGGACATGCTGAA
>CP070785.1:268986-274170 GCA_020346705.1 Chloroflexota bacterium
CCATTGTCCAGTTATAAATCATCATCAGAGAGACCTCTTCAAGATTTACATCCGGTTTTGATTTCGATAATTCCTGTGCAATGGCATAAGAATCGTCCCAGGTCAATGTAATTTCTCCGGTGGTCACAATGGCTAATTATACCGGATAAATAATACCTGTCAAAGCAGATTAACGCAAAATATAATTTGCGTTAATACAATTGGCGGGTATAATTGGGTAGATGAAATCCACTCGCCAACATTTACTTGAACTAATCGAACATCGACCTGGAATTACTGCAGCTGAACTCAGCCGGGCTCTACAGCTCACCCAGGCAGACATCCGCCACCACCTTGCGAACATGATCAAGGAAGGTTTGATCGTGAGCTCTGGTCGGCAGCACAGTGGTCGCCGAGGGCGTCCGGCGAGGCGGTTCAGCCTGGCATCCAGCGTTTATAAAGATAATTTTGATCTATTGAGCAGCGCCCTATTGAGCGCCTCCCTTGATCAGCTTTCACCCGAACAAGAGTCAACGTTCCTCGAGCGGGTTGCAGGACACCTCGTCCCAGATAAAACTGAAAAGGGTCCCTTATCCCAACGCCTGGTACAGGTGGTTAACCAATTAAACGAGCTGGGATACCAGTCTCGGTGGGAGGCGCACGCGGAAGCACCACGGGTCATTTTCGAACGCTGCCCATTTGCGGCGCTGCGTGCCCAACATCCCGAGTTGTGCCGCATTGACGCCAGGCAGATCGAAATTCTATGCGCGGAAGAAGTTACCCTGGTCGAATCCAAAGCCCATATGGAGGATGGCTTCTGTATGTTCCTGGTGGGTTAATTCTGAGTGCGATCAACAATTTTTACGGTCAAAAAAAGACGAGCTTGGTTCTCCTAAAAGTTGTCGTAGATCCTTGGTGATTATTTCTCCCGGGCAGCTTTTTCCAAATAATCAAAACCCTGCTCTATCAACGCTGTTCCCTGGTCTGAATCCAAATCCCCCGCTTCAATCAGCTTCAACAACGATCCACGCACCCCGCTCGCCTGGCGCGCCCAATAGGAATCAGCCGACAATCGCTCCAAGCGAGCGATCAACATTCTCGCCAAACCATCCCGTTGATAGATCACCTTTTCAACCATATTTATAGCTGGTGGGAGTTTATTCTACGGATCCACCAGAAAGATTAAAGATTTATCCTGTCTCTCTTCTTCTAGGAGCTTAAAATTCGTGGGTGGATTTTCCAGATCTACCTCTCTCACAACAGATATAACAATTAAACACCACATTCAATTTTATCCCAACAAGAAATATAAAAGCCTTGTGATTATCCGTCCACATCACAAAGCTCAGGTCAGGGAAATTGAGATTTAAAACAGAGATGTTTTAACGATTTTTATTCTCTACAGGTACGGTCTGCTGCTGGTACACACTGCGCAGCGATACATCTGTACCAAATGCACCCCAGACTCCAAGGAAAAACAACGGAATGACCTGCAGAACATGAATCATAATTGCGTACGCGGTCATCAATGCGGGGTTGAAGCCAGCCACTAATGACAAGGCACCGACGATGGTTGCCTGGTACAAACCAGGCGTACCGGGTGCAGAGGGAGGCGCAACTGCCAGGGTGAGCAATGCGATGGCGGCCATCTGTTCAATGGGGAGATATATATGAAGACCCAGCAAAACCAGATAAGCGAAGGCAAAGAATGCACCCCAGATGGCAAAAGACATCAACCAGCCGTAAGTCAGCTGTTTAGGACCGCCCGCCATCCTCAAGCCAGTGACCAGATCCGTGAGGGCTTTCTCGACCTGTTTTTGATCCAATCTAGGAAAACGATGCAGAAGAACCTGGACCTTTCCCACAATACTCTCTGCATTGCGGATCAACCAAACCATCAAACCCAGAAAAACCAGGATAAGACCAGCATTGACCAGCATGGATTCAGTTTTGAACGAGATCACATATCCCGTGAGCAGGGCCAGCAGAAATGCCAGCACCCGCATCACCTGTTCCAGGGAGCGCTCGACGAGCATGCCGGAGGTCGCCCCTGAAATGGACATATCTGCGCCGCGTCCGGTAATCAACACCCTCACGGCTATCTCGGGGATGGGCGTCAAACTGTTTACCAGGTTGGATATATTAATCGCATGAAAAGATGGCAAGAAACCAGTCCTATTGGCCAATAAATACCGCCAGCGGACGGCCATCAGCATGTAAGCAACCAACAATGCCCCTATCCCAGCTGCCAACAGTCGCCAATCAGCTTGACGCAGCAGTGTGATGACCTGATTTAGATCGACCAGCCAGAAAAATGCTGCCCCGATGACCAGTGTCACCACAAGGGCTAAAAACAATCGTTTCTTCAAAGACTTCTCCCTGCAATCCCCTGCTAGGAAATGCAATTAATCAACAAGTGATTATAAGCTCATTTGGGGAAAATTTGCAAATAATATTTGTTTCTAACAGGGTTTTCATTTTAGGTAAAACGGCAGGGAAGTTTTTCCAACAAGCTTCCCTGCCGATAACAGCGTAATATGTACCTTATTCAACAGTGACGGATTTTGCCAGGTTGCGCGGTTGATCCACATCCAGTCCGCGCAGTGCGGCGATATGGTAGGCCAAAATTTGCAGGGGGATCACCGTGGTAACCGGGCTCAACATCCAGGGCGTTGGTGGTACCCATAAAACATGGTCGGCGATAGTCGGGATCACTTCATCCCCTTCTGTCGCCACAGCCACGACGATACCACCACGAGCCTTGGCCTGTTCGATCTGGCTGAACATCTTCTCATACCAGGGATCACGCGGAGCGATGACTACAATCGGCATCTCTTCATCAATCAAGGCGATCGGGCCATGTTTCATCTCGCCTGCGGGGTATCCCTCAGCATGGATGTATGAGATCTCCTTCAGTTTCAGCGCACCTTCATAAGCAGTAGGCATATTAATCCCCCGTCCTAAATAAAGACAGTGCGAGAAATCTTTCAACGCCCAGGCAACTTCTTCGACCTCAGCCTCGCGGTCCAGACAGCGGGAAGCCAGGTCTGGTACCAACCTCAGATCTGAGACCAGCTCGCATCTTTGCTTCTCATCCAGGTCACCGCGCAGGTCCGCTAAAAGGACTGCAAGCATGTAAACATCCACCAGAGGCGCGGTGTAAGCCTTCGTGGAGGCCACGCCGATCTCTGGCCCGGTCTGCATGGAGATATAGCCATCCGATATGCGCATGGCTTGGGATCCAATCACGTTAACGATCGACCACAGGATCGCATTTTTCCGCCTGGCTTCCTCCATTGCGGCTAATGTGTCCGCAGTCTCACCAGACTGGCTGATGGCCAGCACAGCTGTGTTTTCATCCAGAATCGGATCGCGATAGCGGAATTCGGAGGCGATATCCACCTCCACCGGTATGCGCGCGATGCGCTCGATGAGGGCTTTGCCGACCATACCGGCATGGGAGGCTGTACCACAAGCCGTGATAAACACCTTATCAATCCGTTGGGCCAGTTCGGGAGTCAAATTCAGCCGCTCCAGGTGGACGCGACCAGAATCAAAATCAACCCTGCCCCCAATGGTATCGGTTAACGATCGCACCTGTTCATGGATTTCTTTATGCATGAAGTGGCGATATTCGCCCTTCTCAGCGGCCACCGGGTCCCAGGCGACAGTGTGCTCCTCGATCTCGGCTGGTTCTCCATCCAGATTGCTCACTTCGACCCCTTCGCGCCTGACCACTGCCATCTGTCCTGATTCCAGGAAAACCATTTGGCGGGTGTGTTCCAATATAGCGGGCATATCCGAGGCTACGAACATTTCTCCCTCACCTCTGCCAACTACAACGCCGCCGGCGTTGCCGATCCTGGCAGCCACGATTTTGTCAGTCTCTTTGGTGGATAACATGACGATGCCATGAGCCCCTCGCAGGTGAGAAATCGCCCTTTGGGCTGCCTCCTCAAAGCTCATCTCCAACGAGAGATAGCGATCGACCAGCTGCACGATCACTTCAGTATCCGTGTCGGATTTGAATTCCACACCTTCAGCGCTGAGCTCATCGCGCAGGTCGAGATAGTTTTCAACAATGCCGTTGTGAGCCAGGACTACTTTACCGCTGGTGCCTAAATGCGGGTGGGCATTCCTGGCACTCGGTTCTCCGTGAGTCGCCCAGCGAGTATGCCCGATCCCGATCTGGCCATGCAAAGGGACTTCTTTTACCAGTTCGGCCAGGCGATCCAGCTTGCCCGCATCACGGCGTACTTCAATATTGTCATCCTCAATCACCGCGATGCCAGCAGAGTCATAACCCCGGTATTCCAAACGTCGCAACCCGTTCAGGATGATCGGGGTGGCATCCTGGGGTCCAATATATCCAACGATTCCACACATGAGATACCCTCCAAAAACGTTCTAATCGCGTCCTGGGCAATCCCAGGATACACAAGTTAATAAGTATTCTGTCACTCCCAGTGGTTTTGTCCGGCTGATCACCCAGCCGGCATTGTCTCTGGGTTCTTGTGGAGGGAATGGAGTTGGGCAGTGACTTGCCCAGAGGGCTTCCGCTGATCTCTCGATTTTCTCCCGGAATCTTCAATCATCTCCCGAGATTAACCCGACCTCGCGGCCGGGAACCCTCTTCCTCGTCAACTCAATCCACGGCATTTACTGGATGATAATCCATGCAAGTAATGTTCCAACCTGGGGGATAAATTTAATCACGATGCATGCCGGTTGAGTCCATGCGCTGGTCTTCCCTCGGTTATAAATCAGTTATAAATTTCGCTAATAAATCCACCTCCATATGCATTTTTAATAATTGGAGGCCAATTATACTTTGATTCTAAGCTGAAAAAAGGGTTAAAATCATCACTTAGATTAGAAAATTCCCGAAATTGCCTGGGCCAAAGGTACTACCTGTAAGATGGTATAATCGCGCTGAATTTGCAGGTGTGTGAGGAGCTCATCGAATTTCGCGGGATTTTATAGACACCTTCAAATCCGTTCGCAAAGGAGCCCCTATTTGGCTTTCAACCCACTCAACTGGCTACTGGGGTTTTTTTCACTAGACATTGGCATAGATTTAGGCACTGCCAACACCCTGGTCAGCGTACGCGGCAAGGGCATTGTTATACGCGAGCCTTCCTGGGTCGCCATAGACAAACGCTCCAGGGAGCCTAAAGCCATTGGTGCAGAAGCCAAGGAGATGGT
>CP070785.1:274270-279434 GCA_020346705.1 Chloroflexota bacterium
AATCAGCCAGGTGGACCGATTCGGGGGCTTCTTTATCCACAGTGCAAACCAGGTTTTGGTACAACTCCTCCGCCATGAACGGCATGGTTGGTGCGAGTAGTTTGCTCAAAGTAGTCAAGGCAGTATAGAGCGTGGAGTATGCAGTCTCTTTATCGGTATCCGATTCACTTTTCCAAAACCGCCTACGGGACCGCCGCAGATACCACTTGGACAATGTATCGACAAAGTTTTGAATTGGACGGGTAGCGCCAAGCACATCGTAATTATCGAGCGATGCTGTAACATCCCTGTTCAGGGTATTCAGTTCTGAGAGCAGCCAGCGGTCCAGTTCATTTTGGCCATCATTTTGATCATCACCGGATCCAGGCTTCCACTCATCCAGGCGAGCGTAAGTGACGAAGAATGAATATACATTCCATAAGGTCAATGTGAAGTTGCGCATCACCTCCCCGACAAGGTCGACGGAGAAGCGCCGCTCCTGTCCGGGAGGGCTGGCTGTATACAGATACCAGCGAAATGCATCCGCGCCGTGTTCGTTGATCACATCCCAGGGATCGATAACTGTACCCCGGGATTTCGACATTTTCAATCCATCTCCGTCCAGGATCAAACCCAGGCTGATCACATTGCGGAAGCTCACTTCCTCAAACAGCAAGGTGCTGATGGCATGCAGTGAATAAAACCAGCCCCGGGTCTGATCAACTGCCTCGCAAATATAGTCTGCAGGGAATTGCTGTTTAAATATCTCCTCGTTTTCAAATGGGTAATGCCACTGCGCGACGGGCATGGCTCCAGAATCAAACCAGACATCGATCAGTTCCAAGACGCGTTTCATCTTGCCATCACATTCTGGGCAATTGAATTCCACCTCGTCAACAAAAGGACGGTGCAAATCAAGCTCTGAAAGATCTTTTCCGGCCAGTTCGCTCATTTCGGCCACAGAACCCACAGCCAGCTGGTGGTGGCAGCCTTCGCACTCCCAGATTGGTAGAGGTGTACCCCAATAGCGCTCACGTCCCAAGGCCCAGTCGACATTATTCTCCAGCCAATTCCCAAAGCGACCATTCTTGATATGATCCGGATACCAATTGATCTCCTGGTTGAGACCAGTTAGCTGTTTTTTATATTCGGTTGTGCGCACATACCAGGTGCCGCGGGCATAGTAGATCAGCGGCGTGTCGCAGCGCCAGCAGAATGGGTAGGTATGGGTATAGGTTTCCACGCGGTAAAGTAAGCCACGTGCATCCAGATCATCTGTGATTAAAGGATCGGCGTCCTTGACGAATTTTCCGCTCCAAGGGCGTACATCCGCGATGAAAGTCCCATCTTCTGCCACAGTCTGCAGGACAGGCAGATCGAATTCCAGGGCAGCGTCCATGTCTTCAGCACCAAATGCCGGAGCAATGTGGACCATTCCGGTGCCATCCTCGGTGGTGACAAAATCACCTAAAACGACATAATGAGCCGGCTTTTCCAAAGCCAGGAAGGTGAATAACGGTTGGTACTTTACTCCTTTTAGTTTTTTACCTTTGAAGGTTTCAAATACCTCTACCTGCTCATCCCGAAAGACCTGCTCCACCAGATCCTTGGCTAGGATCAGTTTTTCCTTGCGCCCATCGGCGGATTTACGTTCCACGATCACATAATCCACATCTGGATGGACTGCCACAGCCACATTACCTGGCAGGGTCCATGGTGTCGTGGTCCAAACGAGCAGGGATGTCCCAGGATCATCGATCAGGGGTAAGCGGACGAATATCGATGGATCAACTGCTTCGCTGTATCCCTGTGCCACCTCATGGTCTGAAAGTGGGGTTCCACAACGCGGACAGTATGGGACAACTTTAAACCCCTGGTAAAGGAGGCCTTTGTCCCAAAAATTCTTCAATATCCACCAAACCGATTCAATGTAATCGTTGGTGTAGGTGACATAAGCTTCTTCCAGGTCCACCCAGAAGGCAATCCGGTCAGTTAAACGCTCCCATTCCTGGATATATTCAAACGCGGATTGACGGCAGAGTTCATTGAAAGGCCCGATGCCATACTCTTCAATCTGGCTCTTGCTGTTGAATCCCAGCTTCTTCTCCACTTCGATCTCGACAGGTAAGCCATGCGTGTCCCACCCACCCCTGCGGATCACATGGTGGCCTTGCATCGTCTTATAGCGTGGGAAGATATCTTTAAAAGCCCGGGCGAGAACATGGTGCACACCAGGGATCCCATTGGCGGTTGGTGGTCCTTCATAAAATACATATTCGGGACTTCCCCGCCGTTGTTCTTCACATTTCTCAAATATGTGGCGAATCCTCCATGTTCTCAAAATCGCTTCTTCAACTTGAGTGATATTTAGTTTTGGGGAAACTGGTTTAAACATGGTTACCTCTCTCGAACTTACTTCAACATCCGCTCCAGGGATCAAGCGACAAACACCGGAACAGGATCAAAAAATCTCGTCCCAAATCAGGGACGAGAGAGCTGATCCGAAAGAATCTCCCGCGGTACCACCCTGGTTCCCACAAAATGTGGACACCTCGGCCGGGTACGGTCTGTGGTCTAAATAAATACTTCTGACATATACCCGCATCAATGGTAACGGGTGATGAGCCCGGCTCACTTAGTAAAGGTGATAAACCCTGTTCAGATTGCAGCTCCGGAAGGATTTTCAACCTGCTGGTCTGCCCTGGCTCTCACCAATCCCAGGGTCGCTGACAGCTTCATACAGGCCTACTCGTTTCCATCAATGCCTTTTTGGAGTTGATTGGACTGATTATGCCACAACTATTTACACCGGTCAACCACTCATCCAATCCCGGTTCAGAACATTCCTGGCAATGAACAACGCCAGGAATGAAAGCAAGATCAGGATTACAGACAGGGTCAAGGCGATGTCCAGATCCAGCTCAAATCCAATGTAGATTGCCAGGGGCATGGTTTGCGTGCGACCGGGAAAATTCCCAGCGAAGATGATCGTTGCCCCGAATTCACCCAATGCCCGAGCCCAGCTCATCATGCCTCCTCCCAACAACGCAGACCATGACAGCGGAATCGTGAGAAATCGAAATATCTGGGGACTGCTGGCGCCATCCAAGGCGGCAGATTGTTCCAATTCTTGATCTATGTTGGAAAACCCCAGCGTAGCGGATTTTATATAAAACGGCGCAGCGACAAACACCTGCACAATGATCACCGCCAGTGGGGTGAAGGCAATATTAATGCCCAGATCACTCAGCACACCCCCAAATAATCCTCGCCTGCCAAAGGCTATTAATAACGCCACGCCTGCTACAGCAGGTGGCAGAACCAGGGGTAGATCGATTAAAGTATCGATCATCCGGCTGAAGCGAAATTGTCCCCGCGCTTGTGAGTATGCCAATGGTGTCCCGGCCAGGATAATAATCGCGGTTGAGATGAGCGTCGTCCCCAGGCTCAAACCAATGGCCTGTAAAACATCAGGCTGGCGTAAATTTTCCAGGAGGCTGGGCGGTGAAATGCGCAGGAACAATGCCAAGATGGGAATGCTCAGAAAGATCAACATCGGCAGGCTTAATACCCGCCAAAGCCCGCTCAACCTGGTTTGGGGAGTCGGAGTGGGTGGTGATCCCCGCATTTCTTGATTATTCATGCTGGCCTCGGAGGTTGAATCCATGACGAGTTAATATGTCTTGTCCTTTGGGGGAAAGGACTAGCTTGAGAAATTCCATTCCTCTTTCCAAATTATGACTATCATTCAGTGGGGCAATATAGTAACCGGCAGTAATATTGATCTCATCAGGGATGGCTACCATTTGAACATCCTCCTCCTGGGCGCCATTGAAATCGCTCAAGTAAACGATCCCCGCATCAGCTTCTCCTAAGACGACCTTTGTCAATACTGCCCTGACATTTTCTTCGTATGAAACAACATTCGCTAATACATCTTCCTTGAACTGATCTCCAAAATCGGTCTGTGTGCTGGCACGCTCAAGCATCTCTTGGGAATAATGACCAACTGGTACAGACGCATCCGCTAAAATCAATTTCACTCCAGGCTTTGCCAGATCATTGAATTCGAAAATGCCACCCGGATTATCTCCCGGTAGAACGACAGCTAATTGGTTATGGGTGAAAGGTTGTTCGGAGCCACCATTCACCCTCCCAATGCCAATCACATTTTCAATTTGCTGGCTATCGGCACTGGCAAAGATATCGGCCGTCGCGCCATGCGAAATTTGCTGGGCGAGCTGTTGGGAACCAGCAAAGTTTATCGCCACTTCACTGCCAGGATATGAGGCTTCAAATTCTGCCGCGATTTCAGTAAACGCCTCCGACAATGAGGCTGCGGCAAAGATAGTCAAGGTCTCACCGCTGGGGCTGCGAGCATCATTTGCTCCCCGACAGGCTGAGGAGAAAGCTAACAACAACAGGAAAATCCAGGTATACCCCCTCATGCTGATGGACTGCCTTTCGATAAGGTTGCCAGAATATCCTGACAAGAAATCAACCATCCTAGAATGGAGTCCAGCTGACGAATTCGCAAATCTAAACCCAGCTGGTTAAATATTTGTTCACCTGGCTGAGAAGACTCTAGTTTTTCTAACTGCTGCAACCTGGCTTGGGTATCCGCTATCTGCCCCTCTACCAGCTGCAACGCAAAATCTGGATCACGGGCATATGCAAAATACAACCGGGTGATGAACTCGATCCGAATAACGCGTGCACTCGGTCGACTTGAGGAGGACAGCCATTCTTCAAATCGTTCCTGGCCAGCTGCAGTAAGTGTGAATAATCGTTTCGCGGGTAATTTCTCTTGTTTCTGGAGAGAGCCTTGAATGAGGCCTTTCCCTTCAAGGCGATTGAGGATGCTGTAGATTTGGCTTTGACTGAGATGCCACACCTGGCCTAGGTCGGCAGTTAATTTCTGGTGCAGCTCATAGCCATGCGCCGGGTCTTGGGAAAGGAATCCCAATAATGTAAACTCAGGCGAAACCGATCCAATGCTCGGAGAATTTGATGACATACTCACTGAGTGAGTATATCCATTTTGATTAGCCTGTCAAGTGTTGATTTCAAATCTGGGGAGATTTACTATTAATTCAACTCTTCTTATGAGGTAGATGGAATACAACCACCCCTCATATTTATCAATATCAAGTTGCAAACGTGATTTTGGGAATCAGCGCATTAA
>CP070785.1:279534-284692 GCA_020346705.1 Chloroflexota bacterium
AAAGCTGGAAAGAATTCAAGATAGGCTCATCTTGAATGTAGGTTGTGATAATAAATGTTTTGTAAGTCTGGAAATTTGGTTTAATAAGCTGATATCTCTCCTATTTCCTGCACATCGATGGGGACGCCTTCTATAGAAATTGGGATTTGCTGTTCGGGAGTCAGGAGGTTTTGAGGGATTTTCTGATCCACCATGACTACCAGAGCTAATGTCTCAGTTGATTTGCCTTCTACCTGGCGAAATCCGACCGCAACACCAACTACATGCGGTTTTTCGAGCAATTCTCCTTTATGCTCTTGCATGACTTCCATAATTCGGTTTGTAGTGGCCCGTAAATCTTGATCTGGTTCGGGATTAGTCATATTTCTATCTCTAAACATTCAAGCACAGCATGAATAGGATTAAAAATTGTTGATTGGTTAGAACCGGCAAATAACAAGCCTACTGCCTGCTGAGAATCTCCGGCAACGAGAAGCGATCCAGAGTCTCCACCTTGTGACATTGGTCCACTAACAAATTGGTTTTCAAATCGCGCCGTCCGGTTACCGCCATAATTTACGTCCACAGTAGCATTGATTAATGTGATCTGGCCAGTCGTGAAGCTGGTCGTGCGACCAGATTTTCGAACTGACATACCCAGAAATCCCTCTTCGATCCCCTGGAGCGTACCAATATCGATAATTTCGTCTAATACCTCATGATCATTAACTGGTTTGGCAACTGCAGCATCGACCAGGTTGGTAGCCTGTGGATTCGTTTTTTGAGTACTTACTCGGTGACTTGATCCAATTAATCCAGCAATGGTATTCCCTAAACTTGCATATGTATCTGCAATATCGCAGGCGCCAGGTTCAGTTGAAAATTCGATGGGACAAAACCGGTCCAGGCGTGCTATGGTATCGTTTTGAATAGAGCCTCCATCTATAGGTCCAGGTTGGAGAATCTGATCCCCTTCATCCGCCTCATTGCTGTTGGCAATAACGTGGTTGTTGGAAAGGATGAGCAGCTCTCCAGTGTTTCGATCATGGACGATAGAACCAAAAGTTCCAGCAGTAATCTTGTAATGACCGATGCTCACACCACCAGGGGCTGGTCGCCATCGATCAGTTCTGGCCTGCAATGCTCGCAGCTGACCCACTTCAATAACATCAATGTTTACCCCATCAACATTTTTTGGCAACACAGCTTCAGGTACAAGTGCGGGTAACGGAAGTTTCCGGCTGACCATTACAACGATTGCAACATCATCGGTTTGGCTTCCCCCTTGTACCTTGTAACCAACACCAACACCAACGACATTTTTCATCGCCAGCAGATTATCTTTTGAGTTTTCTTTTACTTGTGCGATCTCATCTGTTTGCGCCATTATGAACCTCGTTGAATGAGTAGTAAAAATGAATCACCAATAATAGAGTATTAATTAGATTTTATCACCACAAGATCAGTGCATCTTTTTGTCAAATCAGGAAAATAAGATTTGGGATCGTGATAAAGTTGCACCTCTTTCTGGAAGGTAGGTTAGTGAAAGCAGATCGCCTTTCTCATCTTCCGTAGATTGCATAAAAATGCCAACCGGTCTGGCTTTACGGTGTGTAAGTAAATTTCGCATCACGGGATTTCCCGGTAAGGCACCGATGATAGTTAGAAAGCGATTATCCAAATTAAACTCGCTTGACTGGGTGCCTGGTTGGGGAAATTGAGGCTGGGTAATGGGTTCATCAGCAAATAATGCCCGGTAATGAGCCATACTTTCTACCAGGTTAGTTACCAACACGGTGATCCCTTTTATTCCTAAGACACCATTTGAATGGAAGTCATTTTCGACGGGAGGTACGCGAATATCACGCGGTGTGAGATCATCAATTAAGAATGGTAAATCTACTTTGTCTGGGACAGCTGTCCTCCATTTGATCTCTTCTCCATCAGGACGAACTCTTCCTCCGGGGATGGGATTGGTAAAAGTTGCCCCTCGTTGTTTGATTAGGGACAGATCATTGACCAGGTCCATTGAAAATAATGAGTAATCATTCATGCCAATACCCATGGCTAAATCATCAATCAATCGCTGGTTTATTGCTGTTTCGTTTGCGATGTATAGCCTCAATAAACGAAGTTTTTTTAACAATTGTAAGAAATTCAACATCGAGCTGCGCGTGGTCGCCAGGAGCTCTAAATAAGTGCCATCTGGGAATGGGATTAATGCATTATGGGTTAATCCACCGCTGTGAACACCCCCTGCAATAACAGAAAATCCAAGTTGGGTGAATTGGCTAGTTGCAATCTGGAGATTGCTTACGACAAGAATTACATGATCGAGGGAAAGAGAGTTCATAGCAATCCAATCTTTTTTATGTTAGGAAGTAATACTCACGGATCTAATCTGGTAAATTGTGTGAAGTCTTCTTCTGAATTTGTTCCAACAATATACGGGTGGAATTTGCTACTTCAGATACCGCTTGCTCGAAGGCAGGCTTATTTTTCTGTGAAGGGTTCCTGTAACCGCTTACTTTACGGATATATTGTAAAGCCGCAGCCTGGATTTCTTCGTCGTCAGGGATGCGATCTGGTTTGCGTAATTGCTTTATTGAACGGCACATTGGTTAATTATAAACCTTTCAGATGCACGTCATCTACAATCAGATTATCTTCATTTTTCTACGAAAATCTTGAAAATTTCTATAAGTTGTTGATCCTGTGACCAGCACTTCTGAGGATTTTTATTGCTTCATTGAACTGAGAAGATTTGATCAGAACGTAATCCGTATCGAACGTTGAAACCGCAAGCAAACTGATGCTGGCTTGTGCCAGGTGCTTTGTGATCGAATCCAAGATTCCAATTTCACCAAAGTTGAACGGGCCCTCAATCATCAACACATGCCAATTGGGTTCACATTTGGTATTCTCCGGGATAAATTTTTGCTCACAGATAATTGATAGCTCATCTGATGTATGGGTAATGGAAAAAAAGACACCTTTACTTGCCCATGCCGGAATTTTACTTTTAGGATCAAGTTGGCAAATAGAGAAAGATCCCTGGAGTGAAGTTAAGTTCAAATTTGTAGTTATGGAATTCTCCTCGTGTTCAATTGTGTGTAAATATTAATGGGTACCGATTAATTTACTGATAAACCTTCATTTGTCAATTTATATATATCCTTTACTTGAAAACTGAATTAGAGATTATTAGGGAACAGACCGAATTTGAACTGAGAAAGAATTTGAGGAATCCGTCTCGAGGAGGACCATTGGGAATGGGAGATAATGACCCGCAGGATAATTAAAATTTGGGTCTTCGGGAATTTGCAAATGCGAATACGAATCTGTAAATGAATGAGCTGAGATGGCTGAATCACTTAAGATTTCCTCTCTAATATCATCATTAACCTTACAAGAGTATCCATTTTTGATCGGCTCACAATTGAAATTTTCTCTCCAATTTTGTGAAAAGCGGTTCCAAGGATCAATGACAATCGGTATTTGAACGGATATTGGTTCCGAAGATAAATAATTTACCTGCAGACCATTCTCCAATAGTAAGAAGCCTTTCGAAATCCCTTGATCTGGTGAGGTGAAAACCAGTTGCTCACCATTGATTGATAAGTTATAAAATTCCCATGGAGGTGGAGAGTCTACAAAAGCGCCGTGAATGCCATGAGGATCGGCACCTTCACCAGCATCTAGGATCCAGGTCGAAGGATCACCGAGACCAACAATTAATTGGGAAGAGGGGGCTATGATCTGGTGAAATCCTGAGTCGGTGATCGTGAAATACGCCACCAAACGTCCACCTTCAAGATCGAAGACGGCAAATTGATCATTCGATGCAAGAATACATTCCGGGGTTCCGTCATCATCTGGATCGGTTTGGCAATCTATTCGTGATCGAGGGTTTTCCGACCAGCTGGCAGCAGCCTGTGCGATTCCAGGCTGGCCACTGTAATGAGTACGTAAAGATGGGAGGGATTCGGGTTCCGGAGGTAAGGGGGAATACAGCGATAATGCCGATGTCCATTGTAAACTGTCAAGTGGATTTTGAGCATCATCGCCGGGCTTCGAAATATTTGCAAGTTTATTTGATGGCAGAAAATCTTCAGCGGATATTGAGATCGTCTTTCCTGGGAGCAAAATCGGCTCCACATTCCCTGGTAAGGAGCGTAGATCTGTATCAGCTAGCACCTTGATCCAGGGATGATTGGCAATGTAGCTGATAGTGGCAAATGATGAAGCAGGATCGGCAAAAGCGCTGTCCGGAAGACTTCCGCCTAAAACTAATAGAGGGAGTTCTGCTCGATTCATATTGATTTGCAACATATTGTCAATCAACGTCTTGCGGATAGCCAATGGGATTCCATCAGGAGTGGCTTGTGATTCCTCGGGAATTTGATCCGGGTAAGGCAAATATCTTTCCGTTGAAAAGGAGCTTCTCTGATGATCCGGTCCAATTACTAATGAGTAATTTCCAATCACCTCTTCCATTTGATAAGGTGAATACAGAATCCTACTTGATGGAATGTCAAACTCTTTGGAAATTGCTTGCAAATCAGTGCGATACTTCCCAAGCGCCCAATCTGGGAGTCCTGAAGGAAAAACTGGGTAAGAAGGTGAACCCAGAATTGCATCAGGGAGGATAATCAGCTGTTGCGAGATCATCTCCCTGATAATAGGCATCTGGTCGAGATAATCCAGGGCGGAAAGTGAGAATGGATTTCGCAAATCCAGCAAGACAACAGGTACATTGAACCGCTTTACGTTATTCAGCAGAATTGAAAGTCCATGTCTTTCTCCAAACGGACCAGTATGAGCACCATCCCAACGTCTCAAGGATTGAGCTGGTGAGTATGCAGGAAAGGTGTTCCAAAATGCAAGTACGACAGGTGCTGGTCGAAGTGAAGGCCCATTAGACGAGAATGGTCCGAGAGAATCTTTAATTACTCTGGATTCCGGATCTGTACTGAAAGCTTGAATTTTGATACCAGCAGTAGATTGTAGAATCGTGTTTTGGTTGATGGAGACCAGGATGTAGTCCTGCCACGGAATCCTGATGATGCGGGGGATTAGATCTTCTCGGAGATGAAATTTTATCTTCGGTTTCTGGAGAGGAATCATTGTTACTGATGTCGGTGGGGGAAAAAGCCTCGGGATTACCGCTGGCGGGGAG
>CP070785.1:284792-289944 GCA_020346705.1 Chloroflexota bacterium
GTGATCACGCCAAGTCCAATCAGGATGAAGGCGCCAACCAGGGTCCAGGAGATCTGGGTCTCATTGATGATCCAGATCCCAATTGGTATCGCACAGAAGAAAGCTAAGGTGAGGATTCCCTGCCAGATTCTGCCGCGAAAGATCAATGATGCACTGCCGGAAAGACCCAGGGCGATCATGATCCCTGGCCACCACCAGCCGGTATAAAGCAGAACACCCAAACTGATCAGGAAGATGCCGCCAGAGATTCCGTCCGCCACGCGCTTTCTCTGCTTATCCGCAGTCTCAACACTTGTTTCTATCGTTATACTTCACTCTCCTCATAATTGTCTGGCAATGACAACCAATCATTCATCTTGCGTTTCTTCTTCAGTCAGTTCTTCCACCTGAGGGCGTTCTTCTCTTCTTATGAATTGGCGAACGACGATCAAAATCCCGGCCACGATCAATCCAGCCGCAAAAATGTACTCCACCGAGGCTTCGGCGATGAGAAAACCCAGCCCGATGACCGCTAAAATGCCGCCAGGGATAAGCGCCCACCAATTCTTGGTGTTCAGTAGATACACCACGAAGAAGGGAATGGCGATCGCTAGCATGATGTATGTTGCGATCAGGGTATCCTCAAGCACACCCAGTTCGATCAGGGGCACCATCACCCCGATAACCGTCAGCACATATGCCGGGATCAGCAAACCCCAGTTCGAGCGATTAAAAAGGAAGCCGACAAAGAAAGGCAGTGCGATTGCCAGCAGCACATAGGTAGCCACGAAGGCATCTTGCAGCACCCCCAGAGTGAGTAAAGACACCAAGCCAGCTACGGCCAGCATGGCGTAAGAAATGATCAGCATCCATTTCTCAGTCCGGTCCACAGCGTAAACCGCGTATACTGCCAATCCCCCAATTGTAAGAACTGCGACCCAAACCCATGCGCCCAGATCAATATAGATGTCCAGGAGCGCCAACACCCCAAATACGATCAGCAAGACTCCCAACACCAAACCGGACCTTTTAGATTGAGTATCCATGATTGCTCTCCTTTTGAACTACTGAGTTTTTTAAAAATCCTGCACGCCGCGTATGAAATATTTTTCCATACTGTGGAAGAATCTTGTCTGGTGTTCAACGTTCAGTATTTCTTGCCTTACCTGCACCTCCTCAGTTCACAATTTACTTTATGCCATTACCGGGATTGAATGCTCGAGGAACCGGAAGTGTCGATACTGCCCAACTCCGGATTACCCAGGTAATAGACATCTGAGCTGCCGCTGGCATCCGCATCCAATCTTCCGCTCAGATTCACCGTCACTGTGCTCGCCCCGCTGGCACTTACTTCGCCATCTGCCCCGGGGAAATCTCCCAGGTCAACATCACTGCTCCCAGAAGCATCTACGGAAACATCTCCTGCTGATCCGGACAACATGGCTGAGCTGCTGCCGGAAGCATCAATGCTGGTATCTCCAGCCTGTATGTCGCCGCGCAAATCGCTGCTTCCGGACAAATCAATTGTTAACGACTTTGTGGATTCAAATCCGCTCACCCGCGCATCGCTTGCCCCGCTTAGATCCAATCCCGCCAGTTCAGGCATGGTAATCTCGGCTTCCATCGTTGCATCGAAGATATTATAGGATCGGGTCGGTTCAAAACGGATCCTCAAGGTGCTGCCTTGTTTCGTGACATCCAGATATTCGACCAGGTTATCATCGACGCGGATGATCACGCTGAAGTCCTCTCCCTGGGTGATATCCACGCTGAAAGAGTGGCTGATGTCAACTTTATCAAAGCCGCTTATGGGTTCTTCCTGGGTGACGACATTCCCCGACCCGGTGAGCGTGACTTGCGCACAAGCCACCAGCAATATTACTACCAATAAAGAGACCAGTGCTTTAATCTTATCCATTTTCAGCCTCCTTATATTCTGTATTTATTAATTTACCATTAATCTGAAATTAAACGCCGCGAATTCCCGAGATATTCAATGAATTCACCTCAAGCTCAATCGAGTCCTTCGCTCATTTTCCAACGAAATAGTCAGGTCATGTCCGTGACTGATCAGATGCAGTTTCACACCAAGTTTTGCCCGATCGTCTCATTCCGGTGTTGATTCTAGGATGTTGCGCAACTTCTCGACATCCGCCTGGTTTCGGCGCCGCCCTACCCAACCGAACAGCGGTCCCAGGAGCTTGTAGGCGCCAGCCGGTTCGACATCAGACAGTAGTGTGAATTGCGTGCCGCCATCGACAGGTTCGAGACGATAGCCACCTTTTCCCAAAAAAGGTCCGTTGGTCAATTCCCACTCTACGCTCTCATTTTGGACATACGAGACTACCCGCCATTCTCCTTCTACATCCCCTACGCGAGTATATCCGATCGTTCCTATGCTCAAAGGTTCATCTGAGCGCAATCCAGATTCGGGTGCTCCAGCGCGCCAGTGGACGTCGTTTGAAAAGTCAATTACATAGGCGAATACTTCATCAACTGGTCGCTTTATCACAGTCGTGGCATTCATCTCCATTAGTTGTCTCCTTTATTCGGATTTTCTTAATCTAGGCCTTGAATTTGCCCCAAAACAAAGTCTCTTATGTAATGGGATTATTTTCACCAATCCATATTCGCTGCCAGCTGGACAATCGAATCCATAATTGAAGTGCCAAAAAAATTAACCCCATATGCCCATTCATTGCCGTGAATGACGATCCCCAGGTTATCCTGTGGATAAAGCTGCATGGTTGCGCTGAATCCCATCGGCACGCTGCCCGGGTGCATAATTCGCAGACGAGCCCTATCAGGCCAGATCATCCACCCCAGGCTATGGATGACGCCTTTGTACAACGATGCGGTCTGGCCGCCCTTCGGCGCAATGTACCCCTCAGTGAACATCGTTGAAACGCTTTCTGGCGAAAGGATTCGCGTACCATCCAACTCACCTCCATTCAAAAATGCCATCGCAAAGCGGGCAGCATCGCTTGTTGGGCTCCTGACCCCGGCTGCGCCGGTGAAATCTGCATTACCATGCCTGAACCACATGCGACCGTTAACGGTTTCGCGGGTCCAGGCATCAGAATCGACATTCATAATCGGTAGCATCACGCTTGTAAAATCACCATTGGGCTGCGAACCAACTGCGGCTGACTGGCTCATCTCATCACTGTAAATATAGTTAGTGTGCTCCATTTTTAGAGGTCGAAAGATGTTCTCAACGGCATAATCGCGGTGAGACTGTCCAGCTATCACTTCTACAACGGCTCCCAATACCGTATAACCGAGATTCGTATAAGATGCATTTGTTCCCGGCTCAAATTTCAATTTGTTATTACCAGCAAACAAGCGGTGTAAAAGTTCAACTTGACCGGGAAATGGTTCTCCCTCCAGATGAACGTATTCCAACATGTCGCCAGGATCTGATAGGCCGGAACTGTGATTGAGAAGATGTCTAATCCTGATCCGTTCACTGCTGTCAGATGGATACTGGACATGGAAATCCGGAAGATATTCCGTGACCGGATCATCAATACTGAGCTGGTCGCGCTCCTGGAGCTGCATAATTGCTGTGGCAGTGGTTGGTTTGGTCATTGACCCCCAATGGTAAATCGTTTCTCTGGTCGCCGGGATTTTGTTAGGGCCATCAGCCAATCCGAAACTTTTGTTGTAAACGATTTCAGCATCTTTGACCACAACTAGAGACAATCCAGGTGGCTTGCTCATGGCGACCAGTTGGTTCACATACGTCTCAAGCTCGGTAATGTTATTGGCGCGCTCAGGAGGTTTCGGCGGCTTCGATCCAAACAGTGTCGTTCCAAGCGCAGCAAAGAGGTGTTTAGATGCCCGGCCTACCTTCTGAACCGTGTTCATGGTTTTCTCCTGTCCGAATTAAAAGAAAAGTGAATTAACGTCGCTGAAAAAGGCGTTCAGTGTAAGATTTTCGTTTTGGATCAAAATGGTCCCTTGCCGCAAAGAAGTAGGGCTGGAGCACTCGCTGCGAGTAACGAGCCAAGCCTTCTGAATTGATCGTCGCTAATGCATCCTGATAGTAATCAAAAACATGGGTCTGACCCAGCTGGACACCCGCCCGCAGGGCGCCCGCTGCGATCAAAGATGACATTGCTTGCAAGGAACGATCCTGTTGCTCTGCTGTAATCTGTAGTTCGTGATAGAGATTCGCCAGGCGATCCGCATCGGGCAGCTCGTTTGCATGCATACGCATCTCCTGCCAAGAGGTGCGCATATCATCGACATTCAGTGGAGGCACGTCGAGCGCATCCACCATGATCTCCGAGCTTCCCTCCAGTGTCTCCAGTAGTTCCTCAATGGAGGAAATATCAGCTTCTTCTGGCAGCATCCTATCATCCTTGAGCTCAGTGACCAGCTCCTGTAAATATGCGCGCGTCCCTCCACTGAGATCTGCAACGATTGCAAACAACCAGATCGGTGACCAGCCAATAGTCAAAAATCCAGCCATCTCGATGCCAGTGCCAGCTGCTTTACGCATGGAGAATTCTTGTATATCCATATCATCGGATGGCAAGACACCCGAAACACCACCAAAAAGCTCAATGGCGATGCGCAGTGTTCCAACAACAAGACCCTGGTAGAAGCGCGATCGGCGTAACCAGCGAGGTAGCAATACTTCTGTCGCCTCGTAAACCGTGCCGCCGATACTGGCTCCCAAAGCACGCAGCGTCCGCTCAGGCAGCGACAAAAAATAGCCAGCCGACTCACGAAAATTGGGCATTAATGATCACCGCGTGGCGATGATCCAGATGGCATGCACCAATCCGGGGATGTAGCCGATTAATGTCAGCAAGATGTTCAACCAGAAATGGAAGCCAAAGCCCACCTGGAGAAATACTCCCACTGGAGGAATGATCAACGAGAGCACGACACGCAAACAATCCATATAATTCTCCTATTATTCTCTGGGGTTATCCCTAGAATTTAATGGATTAAAAGTTCTAGATAAAGATGTTTCGAGTTGAAGGTCAATTGAGAGCTAATCCTCAACCGCCGCGGAGAGCTTGGCATAAACCTCATCACTCAGCGTATGGCGCATGATGTGACCGCCAGCGAACTTATCCAGCTCTTCCATCGCCTGGTCAACCTGCTCGAAATCCACCAGGGCTACCACAGCTGATGTGCCGGGTCCCAGGTTATCACC
>CP070785.1:290044-295164 GCA_020346705.1 Chloroflexota bacterium
GAGCATTTAGAGCTGCCGGTGTGCTTTTCTCGGGCACAGCTTCTTCAGGTGGCGTCTCTTTTTTGGTTTCGGGAGCAGGTTCTGCAGGCTCTTCCTTGACCTCAGGTTGGCTTTTGCTCTCAATTTCAACCTTGTGTATTGGCGCCGCTTCTTCTTTAGCCACTTCAGGGATTGGTTTCTCTTCGATTGGGGTCTTTTCAGGGAGGGGTGGTGCATCCTCAACTTCGCTATGAATGCGGCTCCATAATCCTTGCAAAACCTCTTGTCTGGAAGCAGGGCTCAAACGATTGTAATCACGCAGCCTGGATAACACTGCCGAGATCAATTCCTCGGGTAGATTATCCTGGCGGGCCTCTGCTTCCCAGGGATCCAGCATGCGCGATAAACCGCCGAGAACCGCCCGATTATCGTAGCCTCGTTCAGCTTCTAATTTAAAGAATTTCTGTAGTTTTACCAGTGAGGGCTTCATCGAGGGTATTTTACCAGTATCCCTCGATTATGATTGGTTGGTTTCATCCTGGTATAAAGCCACGAAACCCAGACCATTTGGTCCAACATGGGCACCGATCGCAGTGGTCACATTTACAACTAATGGTGTCGACTGCATCTTGGGTGCCAGGTTGGTTAATAATTTCCGGGCATCGTCTTCTGCATTAGTGTGCAGAACCCCGAACCTTTGCAGTGGTTTTGGGCTACGCATCATCTCCAGCAGCCTGGCCATACCCTTCTTGCGAGTTCGTACTTCACCCAGGCTGATGACATTGCCATCCTTGACTTCCACAAATGGTTTCAAGTTGAGCAGGGCGCCAAGCCTCGCTTTTGCCCATGAAACACGACCGCTGCGGCGAATGTATTCCAAAGTGTCCAGCATTGCGACCAGTTTTTCTCGCTGGCGGACATTTGTCAACAAATCGACAATTGATTCGGGTGACATGCCTCGGGTAATTGCTTCTGCGGCTTCTAACATCTGAAAACCCAGCCCTAAAGAAACTTGTTGGCTGTCGATTACAGTCACTTTGTCTTTCATGGGCTGTGCAGCAGAAGTAGCGGCGTTGAAAATTCCACTCAACACCTGCGAACAATGGATTGAGAGAATCCGATCATAACCATCCTCAATTAACCGCTCATATTGAGCTTGGTATGTTCCGATGGAAGCCGTCGATGTGGTGGGGAAAGTTTCCATATCCGGCAATTTTTGATAGAACTCCCTGCGGGAAAAATACTTGTTGTCCTCAACACTATCCCCATCCATAATTAATATATTTGGGACGACATGGATCTTGTGTTTTGAGATTAGATCGCTGGGTAAATCACAAGTGCTATCGGTGACAAGAGCGATTTTCATTGAAATTATTCTTCAAACCCATTTAAGGGATGATATAGCGGGTAAAGTGTGGCAGGTGAAAAGATTGGAAATGGATGGTTTAAGTGTTGGTTTTCCAAGATTAAAAAAATCTGACCACCACCGTGAAGGAGATTACTGATACCAAACAAATTCTATTCACTCGAAGGACAGGATGAGTTGGTAATGAGGCTGCCCGCCATCTTGAAGCTCTACTTCCAGGTGAGGGTGATCGGCACGAATAGCATCCGCAATTTTGTTTCCATCCTGCTTGGTTATATCTGCACCATAAAACAGCGTGATGAGTTCATACTGGCTGACATCTGCAGTTTCGATCAACGATCTACATGCTTCTTCGAGTGAGTTGGCCGAACTAACCAGCTTTCCATTGAAGAGGGCGATTGTTTCGCCTTCATTGACCTTCACACCATCCACTTCAACACTTCGAATCGCAGTTGTGATCTCTCCAGTATCCACATCATCGAGGGCGCTGTTCATCTCTGCCACTACCTCATCGAAATCACCGTGAGGGAGATATCTGAACATCGCGGCCAGACCTTGCGGGATAGTTCGCGTGGGGATGACTACTGCCTCTTTCACTGTTAATTCTGTCGCGCTTTTGGCTGCCATGATTATGTTTTTATTATTCGGTAAAATGATCACTTTATTTGTCGGCAGATCCTCGAAGGCATCTAATATATCTTCAGTGCTGGGATTCATGGTTTGCCCTCCCTCGACAATCGCCGCGACATGCAGGCTGGCAAAAACTCTTGAAATCCCTTGACCTGGGGAAACAGCCACGACAGCAATCTCGCCAGGTTCCACAGGTGATAGATTTATGGCGCTCGCTCTTGACTGGCGTTCGATCTCCTCCATCTGCTCTTCCAGGTTTTCAAGGGAGACTTTGGTCCATGTGCCGATTGAATTGATGTAATTGATCGGATCGTAGGTTCGTTCTTCTTCAACGTGGATATGCATCCGGTAGAGGCCATCACCTTCACCTACCTGGATGGAGGTGCCCATTTCTTCCAGCTCGCTGTAAAACTTTCTTAGATCGAGAGTGCTGTGGGGACGAAAATCCACCACGACTTCCACATCCTGACCTGGCTCGATGGTGTCAAGCGTGTCTTCGAGCACCATTTTCGAGAGGGGCTGAACGGTCGCAAGTGGGGTATCCAGGGGTTGACCATTGATATAGCGCAGCATCCCTTCGAGAATGTAGAAAAGCCCTTTGCCTCCCGCATCTACTACTCCAGCCTTCTTCAAGACATCCAGTAATTCTGGTGTCCGTTCCACAGATTCATCGGCTTCTTTGACGACACGCTCCAGGATGGCGATCGCATCTTCAGTCTCCTCCAGGGTTGCTTCTGCTACGCTGGCGATATCTTTGGCAACTGTTAAGATCGTCCCTTCCACCGGGCGAACTACTCCCTGGTAAGCTGTATCCCGTGCTTCCAAAAAGGCAGCTACCAGGGCTGGACCATCAAGAACTTCAATTTCATCTGATCCTCTAGCGAGGCCGCGCCAAATCTGGGAGAGAATGACACCGGAATTACCTCGCGCACCCATCAAGGCACCGTGTGCCACCTGATGGATCATTCTGCCAAAATTGCGTTCCGGGGAATCCGCAATTTCATCATAAGCTGCTTGCATCGTCAGGACCATGTTGATTCCAGTATCACCATCAGGAACAGGGTAAACATTCAGCGCGTTCACCGTCTCCTGGTTGGTCCTCAACCAGGTCAACCCCGCATCGATCATGAATTTCAATGCCCGGCCATCAATCGGGGCTGTGCGAAATCTGTCCTGTCGCCTTCTTATATATACCTGTCGGGATTCTGGGTTCATTGATTTGTTTCTTATTTGATAGGTCTTGCCAGCAGTCTAATCTAAATTGCTTATGCGCAGACCACTGACATGAATATTAACCTGGTTTACTGGCATACCCAGGGCTTTTTCAACATGATAGCGGACAGTATTAGCCACGCTGCTGGCAACTGATTTAATTCTGGTCCCGTATTCGATGACAATATACATATCAATAATGATATTTTCGCCATCGTACTTTACTTCTACACCCTGAGTGGGATCTCTAACTAGTACGTTGGTCAGGTTGTTGATCAAATTCTTTGGCGCAAGGCCAACTACGCCATAAGATTCCAAAGCTGCGTGGTGCGCGATGGTGGCAACCGCACGCGGGGAGACGTGAATGCTGCCTATTGGGGTGGTTTCTCCGGTCATGATTATCCTCTATAGTTTTAACAACTTAACTTGATAGGAGATACGATGTGTGGTAACATTGCTCGGCTCATAACAGAAGGTTTGAGCATACTTACTCGATGGGCAGTGATACCGAAAGTTTGCAACTCCAATTTGCTGCTTCATAGGAATAGCTTGTCCAGAAAGGATCAGGAAAGATGGCAAAGTGTCAAAATTGTGGGAAGAAGACGACCTTTGGTCGTAATCGTCCCTGGTCCAAAAAGGCCACCCCTCGCACTTTTCGACCGAATCTTCAAAAAGTGACTGTTTATGAAGATGGTCGCAAAACACGCCAGGTTTTATGCACAAAATGCATCCGGACCTTAGTGAAGACAAGTTAGGTTTTAAAGTACGAAGCAATTACCCACAGAATTTCAGGGAAAATCACGGCACAGCCGTGATTTTTTTATTGTGAATTATTTGCCAATCGAATGATACCCGGGTGGAAGGGATATGACAAGGGTCTGCTGTTTAGCCAGAATCGACCCTAACGAATGGGAGGGTTATACACAAAATATACCCAAAGGTAGAAGGGAATTAATCCCCCTATTGCGATCAATGCGAATAATGCTAATAGTATCGTAATCCAATCAAGATCAAATGGATTTTCTTTCTGCTCACTGCTTTCCCGTGGGGTAGGAGATTCGTAGGGTTGGGTTGCGGTAGTACCTGCCACAGCTGATACAGCGGCTGGATGAGGGGTGTTCGTTTGTTGAGCAGCTTCTTTTTGCAAAGTTTGCAGAACCCTGCCCAATTGATCGGCAGTGCGGTAGCGCGCGGCCGGTTCTTTTGAGAGCACTTTTAAGAGAATTTGCTCCAGCTCAGGCGAGATTTCCGGATTCAGCTCCCGAGGAGCAGTGGGTAAATCTTGCCGGTGCATCCTGGCAAGTTCGGATGAGGACGGGGCGCTAAAAGGCAGCTGGCCGGTAAGCATTTCGTAGGTGATAACGCCAATTGAGTACACATCAGAGGCTGGTGAGGGAGCAATACCCGCAGCTTGCTCCGGAGAAAAATAATGAGGAGATCCCCACACAACATCAGCTTTTTCATCCGGATGGATGGATACCAACGCGCGGGCGATCCCGAAATCAACCACTTTCAAGCGTTGATTGGGCGTAATGAGCAGATTTTGTGGTTTGATATCGCAATGTACAAGTCCTGCCCGGTGGGCATACCCGACTCCCGCACAGGCCTGCTCCATCAAAGTGAGTGTTTGTTGTATTCCGAAATGCTGAGCTTCCTCCAAAAGTTGTTTGAGATCTGTTCCGGGAACATATTCCATGATGATGAATAGTCTCTTGGCATCGAAACCGAAATCATGAACTGTGACGATGTTAGGATGGGAGAGATTGGCCGCGGCTTTCGCTTCCTGGTGGAAATGCTCACGGAACGCCGGATCAGTGGAGTAGTTCTGTTTCAATACTTTGATGGCAACACTGCGCTCCAGCGTCAAATCGCGGGCTTTATAAACAACAGCCATACCACCTTTACCCAAGGTGTCTTCAATCTTGTAGCGATC
>CP070785.1:295264-300365 GCA_020346705.1 Chloroflexota bacterium
CCGAATTTCCACATGGAATATAATAATATTTCGCTTATCAATCATTCCATTGCTAAGGAGCTACCGAATTGGTTATTAAACCTACCACCGATTCTGTTCCCTACAACACACAATATTTCCCTCTCCATTTAGCATTTCTAACAGTTGGCGAGAACATGATGCCTATCGCTCACTGGATGGTGATCTCAAAAGAACCTTTTCGCTTCTTGATCGCCATGCAGCTTGGTAATCATTCGCTGACCTTGCTTCGCAAATATCAGGAAACCGCGATCCATTTCATGCCCTGGCGTGACCGCGACCGTGTGGTGCGAGCTGGCTACATGAGTGGTGACTTCACCAACAAAGCGGAGAGATTGGGTTTCACATTAACCTCAGCGGATAAACTCCAACATACGAAGCTGGTCGAGGGCGCAGATATCATTTTCGAGACGACAGTTCTGCAAGAAATTCCCGGCATCTCCCATGAATTCGCACCATTTGTTCTCAATGTCGTGGCAGTGCATGGACAGGTGGATGCTGCAGAACGAGATCCGATCCTGTTTATGAAGGAGTACGAGTTTGCTACCACAGGGGAAGAGTGGCGGTTCAGGCGTTAATTTCTCAGTTAATTCCATTCAAAAGATAAATCACTGAGTGCAACAAAATCCTGGTAATCAGGCTCATATTCACTAAATACCTAATTGAGTCGTGATTAATGCATCCCCAATAGGATGAAAAGGAATCCTTTAAAGCTCGAATAATTCCCCAGTGGGAAAACCATAAAGTTTTCACCACATCCTAACAATTTCTAAACAATCTTTTGCTATCCTTTCGTTGGATCCTAAAAGACCGACGATCGATTCTGGTCAATAAAATACTTATCAGAACGAAAGGAACAAGATCATGGAAAATAAAAAAATATGGTTCGTAATCCCCCTTGTTAGTGCCCTTGTATTGGCAGTTGCAGTAGGAGTATTGGCATTCTCGCCCAGCAGCGCTGCTATTACCACTCAAACTTTCCCTTTTGAAGAATCCGATACTGATGGATTTCAACCATCGAAGTTTGGATTCGGCGGAAGGGACGGTTTAGGTCATCGGGGAAAGCCAGGTTTAGGGATTTCCTTCGACTACGATGCATTTATTGCTGAAGAGCTCGGTGTCTCGGTTGAAGAGCTTCAAGCTGCTCGTCAGGCCGCGCATGAAGCTGCCTTAGAGCAAGCAGTTTCCGAAGGTGTAATCACAGCAGAACAAGCAGAGCTAATAAAAGCTGGCCAGGCCCTGCGACAGTACATCGATCACCAGGAGATCTTAAGCCAGGCATTGGGTATAGATACAGCTGACCTGGAAGCAGCCCGAGAAGATGGAAAGTCACTTCCTTATCTCTTGGGAGAACTGGGTATCGATCCTGAGGATTTACGAGCTGATTTGCAATCAGCTTATGAAGCTGCAGTTCAGCAAGCTGTTGACGATGGAATCATCACCAGCTCACAGGCAGAACAGCTGCAAGAATACGGGTTGAAAAGTCGCGGATTTGGAAAGAGGGGCTTTGGTTTCCCCGGATCTGGAGGCTTCCAAAGACCATTACCGAGTACAGACAACGATCTTTAGTCCACGAGATTAAGAAAAAATGAAGCCCCTGGAATTGATTTCCAGGGGCTCCATGCCCTAATTACCCACCGAGTTGATAAGCCTCTTGCAGCCAGGAGGTAAACCGGGCATCGAAATCATCTGTGGAGCGGAGTACTAAGGTGTGAGCGATTTTATCTTCGCTGAAGACCTCAATTCGCACCATGCGCGGGTCATCCACCCGGTGAGATAAAACCAGCTGCACGCGCATATCCTCTTGTGAAAATTGAACTGAAGCAAAAATTATCCGGCGCTGAAAATCAACCCGTGACTGGGTAGGGAGTATCGTTACCGGACCCAAACCCTGGAGCAGATTTACAAATCGATCATAAAGCGGCGCAACTTGGGGGGACATTTGATCCAATGCAGTTGCCGCAACAGCTTCAGGAACCGCCTCTGGGATTGGTTGTTCCTCAACAGATTCTGCATAGGAAGGAACTTTTTCTGGAGCAGCTTCCGGGGGTTGACTTGGAGATTCCTTCCGGCGACCTGTGAACAAGGACACGATCAACGCAATTCCAAGGATGATAACGACCAATACTAGCAACCAGAACAGCAGGGTGATTAATGTTTCTGATGTACCATCCTCACCCTCCGCTGGCGGCACCTCTCCACCAGGCGGAGGTGAAGGTTCCACTTCAGGCGGAGCGGTTGGCTCTGGCTCGACTGGAGGTTCAGTTGGCTCAGGTTCGACAGGTGGTTGAGTTGGTTCTCCAGGTTCCTGCGTCGGTAGTACTCCAGGCGTTCCTTCTTGCGGAATTCCAGGAATTTGACATGCAAATCCCACTAATGCGACCAGGAAGATGGAGATGATCAGGGTTCGGTAGTGATTATTCTTTGACAAGATATTTCTCCTCCTCGGTAAATTTCCATTCTTATATTCAAGTGAAGATGGGGTGAATTTTACCATCTATCAAATTTATTGGTTCTCAATGATTCACTCATTATGCTCAATGACAGCCAAAGGGAGAATCATTCGAAAAAACTTCCTTTTTGTTTCTTCCCCCATTGGGATGATAACTGTGTGTTTTTTCATTTCAACGGGGGAATTTGTGGGGGATTTTGGCTTTTTACTCTTGATATAAATAGAACATATGTGCTATATATTGGGCCGTAAAGATGCTAGTGATTTTTTTTCGAACCGTAGAGGAGGAGTGATCATTTCAGCTGAGAGTCTTTCATTAGTTGCGGGAACAACCCTCTCGTTGTTCTTTTCCTATGTTCCTGGATTGAGATCTTGGTTTGATGAATTTAATCCGGAATTCAGAAGATTAATTATGTTGGCAATGTTATTGTGTTCAGCATCTCTAGTATATGGACTGACCTGCCTGGGATGGGCAGCCGAATGGGGCGTTTCATTAACCTGTGATCGCGCGGGATTATTTGGTCTTGTCGAGCAGCTTGTCCTGGCTATCATCGCCAACCAAAGTATCTATGCCATCACCCCCCGAAAATCATAGTAATTTAACTAATGATTGCATTGCAGTTATTCGAAAAAAGTGGAGATTTGAATGGCACCAGACCGCAATATCAAAAAGAAAATCAAACGGAACAGAGGCGCTCAACCCGGCAATCTAAATGCCTTCCGGCATGGATTTTATTCGAAGGTGTTCAAGCCCTTGGACTCAGAAGATATCAAGCAAATCCTTTCCACAAATTTGGAGGATGAGATTGCCATGTTAAGATCCGCAACCTTGCGAACCTTCGAATTAGCCAATAGCGCTGATGATATCGACCATTCGATCAAGGCTTTGGGAGCACTTGGTCTGGCTGCCATTCGCACCTCGCGTTTGCTCAAAGCGCAGAAGGAACTTGGTAATGGAGACGAAGCAGATTCTGCTATCCGGTCTGCGATCAACGATATTCTCAAGGAATGGGGTTGGTTATGAATAACTTTGACGATTTGAATCCAGATCAAACCAGTTCTAATCCTATAGAAGAAGAATCGTTTGCTATGCAGTATTGCAAAGTAAAAGAGCAGGCAGTATTCGCCTTGAAGTCCTGCAATGAAACCCAGCGAGCGCTGCAATCGCTACGTGAAGCCTTATTGAATTGTGGAATTTGTCCGCATTTCTATCAATGCGAGTTGCAGGAAGATTTTAATCTTCAGATTGATATGGTAATCGCAGATATTAACGAGGAATGGGGTTGGTAGCGGGAGATCGTAGTCTCCTGGCAAATTGGTCATCTATTCTCATTTAGGAATTGTCTTCTGTTCGTTATTCAGAGAAATAAAAGAATTGGATGACAGATTATTACGCCTTTGGCTGGAGATTGGGCAATGACATCACTGAATTCTCCAGATGGGGATCGGGAATTGTTCTCAGAGATTACCAGGTTAATGTCGCCAGGTCGGTCATTGATTCAGTTCGTCAACGCGCAGGGCGATCGATCGTAGTTATCTTTCCAAGGCAATCAGGCAAAAACGAGCTACAGGCACAGATCGAATGTTACCTGTTGTTCCTGCTGAATTTGCTAGATACCGAGCTGGTGAAAGCTTCGCCAACCTGGAAGCCGCAATCACTAAACGCGATGCGGCGACTAGAACGAGTACTAAGCCGGAATCTGCTCACTCACAATCGCTGGTCCAAGGAATCCGGCTACATATACAAAATCAATAATGCACGAATCTATTTTTTATCCGGGTCTGATACTGCTAACGTGGTCGGCGCAACTGCAAATACATTACTGCAATGTGACGAAGCTCAGGACGTCAGCAAAAACAAATGGGATAAGGACTTCTCTCCTATGGCTGCCTCGACGAATGCTACTCGTGTCTATTGGGGTACTGCCTGGACAAGTAGGACACTTCTGGCCAGGGAAAGAGAAGCAGCACAGGAAAAAGAAAAGGAGGACGGTATACAACGGGTATGGGTTCTCACTGCTGAGGACGTCGCTGCTGAGGTCCCGGCTTATGGTGACTTTGTAGCTGAACAAATTCACAAGCTGGGGCGTAATCACCCGATGGTGAAGACTCAATTCTTCTCAGAAGAGATAGACGCTGAGGGAGGCATGTTTCCAGCAGACCGAATACAGAAAATGCAAGGATCACACTCGATTCAGGACAAGCCGATCGAAGGGCAATTGTACGCGATGGCAATTGACGTCGCTGGTGAGGATGAGGGTGCAATTGGGGAGGATCCCGGGCGCTACGCTACGGGACGCGGTATAGACGCTGAGAGCCTTTCTCTCCTGGAAAACCCTCGCAGGGACTCAACTTGCGCGACCATTTTTAACCTGGACCTTTCTACACTGCCTCACGACTCAAAAGGAGCTCCAACCTATCGAGTAGCTAAACGATATGTCTGGATCGGCAAGAAACATACTCAGCTATACCGTCAACTTGTGGCCATCGCCAAAGAATGGCGCTGTGAATATATCGTGGTCGACTCAACGGGGGTGGGCGCTGGCCTGGCTGCCTTCTTAGAGAAATCGTTTCCTGGCCGCGTGCTGCCTTTCCTGTTCACCTCCAAGTCTAAAAGTGATCTAGGATGGC
>CP070785.1:300465-305483 GCA_020346705.1 Chloroflexota bacterium
ACCTTCACTGCGACCGTACGCGATGAAGACGGAATCCTGCTGGCAAGAGGGCAAGCCTTCCACTGGATTGTTGAAGACCAGGAATCGGAAACCAGGTTGGAAAGTGGAAGCAAATCAGATCTAGAATAAGGAATACAACCATGTCTGAACAAAAAACTGTCCCGTACGGCTCTTGGAGATCGCCCATCACCTCGGAACTGATCGTCGCTGATATGATCGGTCTCAGCGGGACTGACATATTCAACGGTGACATCTACTGGCAAGAATTACGACCAAAAGAAGATGGGCGGATAGCTGTGGTTCGGCATACCCCAAACGGTGATACAGCCGATCTCACCCCGCAACCCTTCAATGCGCGCACCCGGGTCCACGAGTATGGGGGCCATACATACACTGTCAGGAACAGCACACTTTACTTCTCGAACTATAGAGACCAGCGCTTATACCGCCTTGATCCGGACGAATCTCCGCAACCAATAACGCCTGAGGCGGATTTCAGATATGCGGATTATGTCCTCGATCAGGGAGGTCGATTCCTGTACAGCGTGCGAGAAGACCACACTGGAACCGGGGAAGCTGTAAACACTTTGGTAAAAGTGAATGCTGGCGGGGATGACACTGGCGGCGAGATCATCGTTTCCGGGAATGATTTCTATTCCTCCCCGCGGCTCAATCCAGATGGCTCCATGCTGGCCTGGCTGACCTGGAACCATCCTAACATGCCCTGGGATGGTACCGAACTATGGGTCGGTGAAGTGGACGAGGATGGCTCGCTCAGCAACACTCAGCGAGTGGTGGGTGGTCCTGCTGAGTCCATCTTTCAACCGGAATGGTCTCCAGACGGCGTGCTTTATTTCGTCTCCGATCGCTCAAATTGGTGGAATTTATATCGTTGGGTGGAGGGGAAAGTTGAAGCGCTGTGCCAGATGGAAGCCGAATTTGGGCTGCCTCAATGGTTCTTTGGTATGTCTACCTATGCGTTCGAATCTCCCAGGCGCATCATTTGTTCGTATTCACAACGGGGTAAATCTCACCTGGCCAGCCTTGACACCGAGACATTGGAATTGGAAGAAATTGAAACAAACTACACCAATATAAGCGGTGTTAAAGCTTCTCCGGGACTGGCTCTGTTTCTCGCCGGGTCACCCACCGAAAATATGGCAGTCGTCCGGTGGGATCTTCAGAATGGAAAAGAGGAGGTATTGCGCTACTCGAGCGAGAGCAAAATTGATCCAGATTACACCTCAATTCCGCAAGAGGTCGAAATCCCCACTGAGGGGGACCAGGTGGCTTATGGTTTCTTCTATCCCCCTCAAAATAATGACTTCGCAGGCCCACCGGGAGAAAAACCGCCCCTGCTGGTGATGAGTCACGGGGGACCGACCAGCGCAACAACCCCCACTTACGATGCGAAGATTCAATATTACACCAGCCGCGGTATCGCCGTGATGGATGTTAATTACCGGGGCAGCACTGGCTATGGCCGGGCTTACCGCCAACGACTCAATGGCCAATGGGGAGTCGCCGATGTCGATGATTGTGCCAATGCAGCGCTATATCTGGTAAACCGGGGTGAGGTCGATGAAAACCGGTTGATGATCACAGGCGGGAGTGCGGGTGGATATACCACGCTGTGCGCGCTCACCTTCCGAGATGTATTCAAAGCGGGCGCCAGCCGTTATGGCATCGGGGATCTGGAAACGATGGTTGTTGACACTCACAAATTCGAGTCGCGATACCTGGATAATCTGGTAGGGCCATACCCTGAAAAACACGAACTGTATCAGGAACGCTCAGCGATCAACTACACAGACCAGCTCAAGTGCCCGATGATCTTCTTCCAGGGTTCAGAAGACAAAATTGTGCCTCCGAACCAATCCCAAACAATGTATAAAGCGGTCAAAGCCAAGGGTCTTCCGGTGGCATACTTGGAATTTGAAGGCGAACAGCACGGGTTCCGCAAGGCCGAGAACATTAAACGCGCCCTGGACGGCGAACTATATTTTTACTCCCGGGTTTTTGGTTTTGAACTGGCTGAGCCGATCGAGCCAGTGCCGATTGACAATCTTTAATCCAAGATATGGCTTCAAATACGCCAGAGAAGTGCTAATCGTGCTCAATGTGGAGCAAGGCAGCTCCGGCTTGGTCCCCATCATAAGCTTCTGCCCGGTGCACTTGGTTGCTGGACCTCCTGACGTTTCCAGTCTCTGTTTCTTCGGCATCGTCTGAACTCCCAGCCACGCGCACATCGATCATGCTCACCGCGGGAGGCGAAGTTGGAATTCGCGTCGGCGTCGGAGATGTGCTGGATTTGATCAGGGATAAAGCCCAATCGTCATTGGATGGTGCAGACAATTGGAGAATCGCCCCTCCTTCAACATTACCCAAAGATTGTTTTGAACCATCACGCGGATTAAACCATTCACCCGTAAAAGTCTCCTGTGTCGAAGTAAGATCTAACTGAATTTGACCACCGCTAGGAAGATAGGCGCAGTAAACTTCCCCTGCCTGTGAAAAAACATATCCTTCACCGCTTACTAGAAGCTCATTGGCCGGCCTCATGGCCCAAAACGGGAACTGTTCAATAAAGCCACGCGCCCTGGTCATATCAGAAAAGTGGGCGGAAAAATCCTGATATGAATTAAGTGGGTAAGTGAACATCTCGAAGTTTGCTCCCCCCAAGTAGATAGACCAGACAATATGCCTCGCCAAATCCCGGTCGGCAGTCTCAATCAGTCCTGTCTCATCAAAAGATACTGGGATAGTCTTCCCCGAGTTTTCAACTTGATTGAACCAGGAAACCGCCTCCGCATTCAAGGGGGTTTTAGCAGCTTGGAGACTCGTGAGATCAAATAAATTTTCGCCGAGGAAGGGCAGCCAGTTATCCAACGATCCTTGTTGATGGACCGTGATCGGGTGGTCGTATGCATCCAGATCTCGAATTGTTTGGGCAAATGATTTGATCTGGTTTACGGAGTAATTCTCGTTGTACTCCTCGGAGATATTCCAGATCAATCCATTAAGATGCCCAAATCGAGCAACCATCTCCCGATAATACCTTTCCCGGTTGAAACCTGTCCATCCGGAGTCATCCTCGAATACCAGATGAAGAACAATGCCCTTATCCTGAATATCCGCGAAGATGTTCTCCCACTCAGCCAGCTTGGCGAGGTCAAATCGCTCTTGATTGGCTTGTGCCTGGCTGGCTGTTGATCCAACCCACGGCCAGACATTATTTCCATCACCACCGATGTTATTCAGCAGAATGTATAGGGAATTTACCCCGATTGAAGACAGGTAATTGATCGCCTCCCCCTTATCGGTGAAGCCAACATTTTGTCCGGTCGCCAGGAAATCTTCTGGCTCATTGGCGCCGCCTTTCAGCCAATAGGTGCCGCTCTTGAACTTTAAATAATTTCCACCAACATACTCAAGCCGACCTGCGCAGGGCAGGTTCGGAAGACCACCTGGCAAGTATGGTTCGCAGAACTGATCGTTGATAACATCGAAGCTCCCTGATTGACCATCCAACAATGGCTCCAGGCTGCTTGACTCATACGTCCATGTGCCAACCGCATCTGGGGAAAAGCGCGCCTTCCAGGTGCTGCCACCCATGCCCCCAATCCCATCCCCATCGTAAAACCCCGGAACGGTATAAGTCTGGCCTTGAGGTCCCGTAAACGTCACCCCCACGTCAATCAGGAAAGGATTGGGTGTCCCCATTCCGATCGAGGAGGGTCCGGATAGATCGATCTCTACAGATTCGAATAACTGGTGATTCTGGATTTGGGTATTTGTCGGAAGAGGGGCCAACTCTAATTCAGGTGAGGGTATTCCAGAAGGGATTCCGTCCTGATGCTGAAATTCAGTCTGTGGTTGACTGCAGCCCGCGGTTACAAATAGGATGGCAAACAATACCAGCAAACTTAATCCAGCGAAAGGTTTTGACACGCGCATACAAAAATCTGCAAATTGAGATTTCATTTCCAATCCCCCGAGAAGCAGTTCATGTCTTCAATAATATCTATCCCCACCACACCATTCACTTGATTACAAATCGACACGCACCCGGTTTATGCCGATTTACCAGAGTGGGATGTCCACCTCCCTTCCAGTATACAGATATCGCTTCATTAAATCAATTATTGACCAAAGTATTAAGATCGTCCGGTTATGTAATTCTCGAGTTGTGATGAAATAAATATTTGCTGGTCAACGATTGCGCGCACCAGGTCGCGGATTGACAGCATTCCAACCAGTTCGCCGTCGTCAACCACTGGGAGGTGGCGAACGCGATGGACATCCATCAGATTGAAACATTCTTCCAGGTCCACACCGGGAGTCACTGACACGATATCCTTGGCGGGGGTCATGATCGTCTCAACCTTGACTTGAGAAAGATCATCGCGAAGCTCGCACTTCCAGAGCATATCGCGCTCGGTCAGGATTCCAACGAGAGTATCATTTGATTTGACCGATACAGCCCCGATGCTCTTTTCCTTCATATAGTCCCTGGCATCGGTAATGCTGAATTCCGGCGAGATATAAAAGACTGTCGTTTGCTTCAGGTGTTTGAGCAGATCACCTACCGTATACATTTCGATACCTCCTCAGTAGTGATGATAAATTTATGTTTGCGAATTATACTCGATGGCTCATTCAACGATCACCCAATCACTTGCGCTGCGACCGAATACTTCCGGAGAATACATCTCTTCAGCCTTTGCTGGCGGCACTGTAAACACTCCTGGGGTGGTCGCCCGGGCGACGTAGGAATAATTATAAACCCCATCCCATAGCAGGGTGGTGAAGGCTTCCGCCCGTTCGTCGCGCATGTTCTGGTGCTCGTACCAGGTTCCCCACCACCACCAGCCATAGCGATAATCCGCATTGTTCGGGTCTTGAGGCACGCTGCCCGAGACTGCCAGGGAAGGATTGACGATCTCCAAACCAGCCGGCAAAGGATCAACCAGGGCGACATGATAACGGCGGTTATCGGCCACCATCTGCAGGCGCAC
>CP070785.1:305583-310584 GCA_020346705.1 Chloroflexota bacterium
TGGCACACCAATGCCGGCCAGGAATATCAAAACTGCCGGGAAGGTCCTCTCAACGGTGATCAAAAATACCGTCAAAAATATTGCCAATGCCGCTACTGAAATCCACCCGCCCAAGCGTTCCCAGCGCCAAGCTAAAGCTAAGCCAATCAGAACACCAAACTCAGTGCCAACCAGTCTGTCCAGGGTACTGGCACGCCTTCCTCTGAGTGAGGGAACAGGATCTCTGCCAGCACAAATAGGATCGGTCCCAGGCTCCAAATTCGTGCTACCCAACGAGTTACCCGAATCCAACTTTTAAACTTTTCGTCCATCACTTTCACCTCCCTTCCTCAATCATTGGAGGATTCTAAGTTTATATTTAATTTGCAGGGTCAGGTTGAATCAAGGCAATATCCTGGGCTACTTATTCAAACGCGTTTGCCCGATGTCTTCTGGTGTGATCCGTTTGTTGTTTAGCGTTTCACTTACTTTCTTTGCAAGATCTTCAGGCGTTGCCCATCTTTTAGGGAGTTTGGAGTCTTTAACCATGCAATAGTTATACAATGGGTTTGATTACACGGAAGGAGGAATTGAAGGGGAAATAGGTGGTAATCTTTCTAAGGAAAACGCCCGATTCCCACAGAGATTTATTCTGAAAGTCAGTTTTTCAGGCTTAGAGAAGCTTCAGATTCACATCTGGCAGAAGTAAGTGGCATTCCATTCTTTCTTGGTATGCCACTTACTTCTCTTTAGTACTGATGAGCATATCTATTCCTGGGACTCGTAGGCTGGCAAAACCAATAACAAGAATCCAGCCCCCGTGTGAGCAAAGGAAATGAAAGCGGACGTGTTGCCCATATAATCATCTGGAGCAAGGGACTCGTGACGATACATCTTCCCGTTCTCTTCCACTTTGCCAAGGTACTCGTCAAAACCGGCCGGCACATGACGGTACACTTTCCCGTTTTCCAGATCGACCCGCCCAATATAGTCATCTGGACCCAAACGCCGACTGTAAACTTTGCCTGAATCCAGTTCAACATGTCCGATACGGTCGTCAAGACCCGGATCGGAACGGTAAACCTTGCCGTTTTCTTTCACACTACCAAGCAGCTTGTCACGTGCTCCAGCCCGATGCAGGTAAACTTTGCTCATTTTTTATTTTCCTTTTTCTCCTAGATAAACAACCAAAAGCACCTGGACTGTTGTCCCATGCATAAACCATTATGCACAAAAGCGGATTCGACCTCCAACACTCTTTCTAAATGTACCCGATCTTTGATATCCCGAAAATCTGTCTGGACACTGACCGGAATCTGCCTGCAGGACGGAAACCCATTATGCTTTGGAGGAGACAAGTGCCCGATTGCGAACTTGATTATCGCCCACAAGGGGCTAAACTACTTCTCACAATCAAAAAAGTCAATTTATTGTTAGGTAGGGCGAATGTCAATAATCTTTTCCACGTTTGGTTTAATCAATTCTTCTAAAGCGCTTTCATCAATATTGCGGACCTTCATAGTGACTTCGCGATTCTCGCTGCTCTCACCAAGGAATTGCCCGAGGGCAACGATGTTGCCCCCACTTTCAAAGATTGTCCGGGTCAGTTGGGCTAATGATCCTGGAATATGAGGGATAAGCACGGATAGACGGACGCCAGATTCACGTGCGCCAAGCAGTTCAAGAAATACCTTGAATAAATCCGTTTCAGTAATGATGCCGACAACTTCACCATTTCGCACGACAGGTAACCCGCCAATTTTGTTGTCAACCATATTTCGAGCAGCGTCCTCTAAAGGAGTATCTGCCTGGGCGGTGATCACATTGCTGGTCATGATTTCTTTGACGGTGATCTTGCTCAGCAGATAGTTCAATTCCCAAACACTCAATGTGGTTGCAACGGATGGTGAGGCATTGAGAAGGTCGCTTTCGGAAATGATGCCGACCAATTTGCCACGCTTGTCAACGACGGGAAGGCGACGAATCTTTTCGTCTCGCATCAATTTGTGAGCTTCCTGCATCGGTGAACTTGGGGATATCGTGATAACAGGGTGAGACATTCGTTCTCCAACTAGCATTGTATACTCTCCTCATTTTTGAAAATTCTGGTATTCAAGCTGGCCCTTCTTGAGAAGATCCTGGAAATATAATACTACATCCTTCCCAATAATAATTGGTCAGATTGATAGACCAAATCCAGCGAAATTTCAGGAACGACATTTTAAGACGACATCAACTGATAGATAGTGTTATCCTTTGGGAGACATTATTTCCATAACCACCCTTGTTCCATCGTGATTCCAACGGTTGCTCATTACCCTTCGAATCAAACGCCCTGGCAATAATTGTGACCAAGCCTTTACGCTCTGGTCTCCAGACATATTCCCATCTGGCCATCCCGTAACCCGAATCTGCTGGGCTGAGTTTTGTTGCGACCCAATTTTGCCCCTCATTGAAACTTAAATCAATATTAGTTATCTCGCCAACACCAGTCCAAGCGACGCCTGTGATTTGAATCTGATCTTCTTCGAGTTTGGTGCCGCTCTCTGGTTCTAAGATGATGGATCGGACACGCATGCTGGTAACTGGTGTATTGTCAACAGTCCCTTCTTCACCAATGTAAACGTATTCTTGGGTTTGAAAAAATCCCTCGAAAGGTTGAGTCAAGACAGTTATTTCCTGCAGCCATTTAACAGAAGCCATGCCATACCAGCCAGGAACGATGAGGCGCAAAGGGAAGCCATGTTGATCGGTCAGTGGTTGGCCGTTCATCTCCCAGATCAGCATCGTGTCCGGATGCATCGCTACATCGAATGGCAAGCTGCGCGCATAAGAATTAATTTCTCCAGTGTGAATTTTCCCCTTGTCCGCACCAGTGAACTTCACTTCAACAGCATCGTTTGATGGACGAGTTTCAATAAGCAAATTTCGCAGAGAGGTACCTGTAAATTCTGCCTGGCTGACGGCACCCAGGTTCCAGGGTGTTCCACTGATGGCTGGTGTCATCCTGGTCCGCCCGTTACCAGCACATTCCATCACAACAAGTTTATTGCTTGCTCCGAAAGTTTTTAATTTGTCAATTGAAATATCAAGTGGATTGTCAATAGCGCCATTCAGTTTAAGCTGGTGTTGAGCAGCATTGATCCTCGGGACATCGAAATGATTGCGGACATAGAATAAATCAGTTTCAGTAAAAGTCTTTTTCAATGCGGGGAAAGGCGTTTCAGCATTGAAAGGATCATGGGTAACAGCCTGTAATTCGAGTGCCTGGTCTTTCATTGAGCTATCCTCCTGATTTGATTTGTCATCGATTGGGAAAACTCTTAGATGGGTGAATTGGATGAATTTTACCAATAATTACCTTTTATCCAACCTAGACCTGGAGATCTTGAATTTTGTCGATTATATGATCGAATCGTGAAAGGTGTAATGGGTGATGATCGTGATATACTGTGCGGAAATTAAAATAAATACAGACCTTGGAGCAGCGAATAATGATGATCAAGGATTACGAAGTACGGGAAGAACTGGACAGCGTTGCAGAAACAATACACAGTTATAATTCCAATCCAAGTACGTGGTTGAGCTGGATTACCTATTTATTAGCGCGCCTTGATGATAAGTCCATGGATGTCGATCCTTCTAATCAGCGCAGATACGAGGAGATGTTATCTAATCTTCAGGATAATATCCACAATCGCCGAAGGACTGGTGGTTGGTAAATAAATCTAATCATAATAATGTTTGTTATTTTTCCCACCTGAATAAATCTTAGTGGTCTGAGCCTTAATATCAGTAAAAATAAAATCACCCCGAATCATTTGTTCGGGGTGATTTGTTATTGTCTTGTAGGTAAGGATGTTAATTGAGGGGAACGACGTTTGCAGCTTGCAATCCCTTGGGACCATTTTCGACGGTGAATTCCACCATCTGTCCTTCGGTCAAGTTGCGGTACCCTTCAGCCATGATGGCTGTGT
The DNA here is from genome assembly GCA_020346705.1 of Chloroflexota bacterium. Classification (GTDB taxonomy): domain Bacteria; phylum Chloroflexota; class Anaerolineae; order Anaerolineales; family UBA4823; genus PFL25. The sequence goes on from CP070785.1 coordinate 309,540, forward strand.
AATGTACAAAGACATCGGGGCCTTCGTCGCGGGATATAAAGCCATACCCCTTGTTGCCGTTGAACCACTTGACTGTGCCGGTGATACGTTCTGTCATTTTCTTTCAACTCCTATATAAATAAAGAATGTTACGAGAGATGCTTGCGGTGTTCCATCGGAGCAGTCAACAAAAAATGGCCCAAGACATGTGCCTCCGGCCATCGTCTTTCAAACTTCCAACGGTAACTTAATGCATCCTTTCTGAGAAAATCCTATCAGGAAAAAGATTATCTGTCAATAATAAGGGGAAGATTAATTTCAAGATTGTGAGCAGTAATTTGAATCAATAATTAGCACTTCCTGAGATCTGCTTTTAAATTCAAAACTCTAGTGATTCATTGGATGTTAAACCTTGATCTCTATTATCGCACCTGATCGACCTGTGTTAAAATATCGGCATGGCTTCAGACCGCATCACACCAGAATTAAAACAACGCAATCCCATTACATACGAAGCTCATCGACGCCAGACTTTTTGGCAAATTTATTTACCCCTTATTATCTTTGGTGTACTGGTCATAATAATGATCGTTCTGGCTTTGTTAGCAGATGATCAGGCGAATAGTAAATGGGCGGATATTTCTTTGATTTTCATGATATCCATCGCGATGGTTATGTTTGTGATTGTGACTGTCGGTTTGGCATTTTTGGCGTATTACACGACACAATTACTTAAAACCGCTCCTTATTACTTTTATGTCATCCAGCGATACGCTTATCTGATTGAGATTCGAGTGAGAAGTTACTCAAACACAGCTGCAGAACCATTCTTAAGAGTTCGAAGCTTTATGGCAGGAGCGCGCGCAATTCGATGGAGGCAGGAAAAATCAGTGAGCAATTCTAACGAAGACCTGGGGAATGAATCAATTTACAAGGAGAGCATTCAATGAGTGATGAAACGGCAATTGCCGAATCCAAGGTTAGCTATGAAACCCGTGTGCTTGTCGTGGGATCAATAATCGGAGCGCTGGTAGGATTGGCTGGTGCATTCTTATTGATTAAAAAC
>CP070785.1:310684-315651 GCA_020346705.1 Chloroflexota bacterium
GATCTCGAGAGTTTACGTGCCCAAGCAGAATTGGACCTGCAAGAACTACGCAATCAACTCGAAGATGAAGCTGAAGCAGCCCGAGATCAGAATTCAAGATTGAGAGACGAGTTGCTGGAATTAAGACCACTCACTTTCATGGGTGAGAGTCGGTACAGAGAGCTGAAATCTCGTTGGGGGCAGGTCTTCCGAGCGGATATGGGTGCAGAAGCTTTTTATGACATTCTGCGACGAATCGACCTGGATAAACTGGCTGAAGAGCTCTGGCATGAGGTGCGCACTTCCAGAAGCAAACAGAAGCGGAAGAAGGCGACCAAGCGATTAAAGGTAGTTGAAGCATTTCGTCGGTCTGGAAACCAACCGGAGTGGATGGTCCTGGCGGTTTTGCCTGTTATCCCACCAGATTTGCGTCCGATGGTTCAGCTGGATGGTGGTCGATTTGCAACCTCTGATCTTAATGACTTGTATCGTCGAGTTATCAACCGCAACAACCGCTTAAAAAGACTCCTGGAGTTAGGCGCTCCTGATGTCATTGTGCGTAATGAAAAACGCATGCTCCAAGAAGCGGTAGATTCACTAATCGATAATTCCCAGAGGGGTAAAGCCTTATCCCGACGTGGACGCAGAGAACTAAAATCACTCAGCGACATGCTCAAGGGTAAGAAAGGGCGCTTCCGAAGAAATCTCCTTGGAAAACGCGTTGATTACTCCGGTCGTTCAGTAATCGTAGTTGGACCCAGTCTAAAACTCTACCAGTGTGGATTACCAAAGAGCATGGCTCTTGAGCTGTACAGGCCTTTCGTGATTTCACGGCTGGTGTCTCATAATTACGCAGCGAATGTTCGCGGCGCCAAGCGATTTATTGAACGGAACCGACCTGAGGTTTGGGAAGTCCTTGAAGAAGTGATCAAAGAGAGGCCGGTGCTGCTAAATCGTGCCCCAACGCTGCATAGACTTGGCATCCAGGCGTTCGAACCGACATTAATTGAAGGCAGCGCGATTCAACTTCATCCGCTGGTTACAACTGCCTTTAACGCAGATTTCGATGGGGATCAGATGGCTGTACACGTACCTCTGTCCCAGAAAGCAGTGTGGGAAGCCCGCCAGTTAATGCTCTCGTCCAGGAATTTGCTGAAACCTGCAGATGGTGAACCGATTATCAGCCCCTCCAAGGATATGGTCCTTGGCGTTTATTACCTAACCACTAATGGTGAAGAAAGAGAGCACAAAGGGGATGGACGCATCTTCGGCACAATGGATGAGGTCGAGATGGCGTACCAGCTGGGTCAGGTTGAAGTACACACGAAGATAAAACTTTATACCTCCACCTGGTACGATGATGAAGGAACCCGACTGCCTGAGGCTGAATACAGGTTGATCGATACAACCATTGGCCGCGTTCTTTTCAACCAGGTGTTGCCAGAAGAGATCCGGTTTGTAAACCAGGTTTTGGAAAAAGGTGGCTTGAAAGACTTGGTTGCCGAGTTGTACGAGGTTGTTGGTGAGGCTGGTACTCCAGAAGTCGCCGACAGGATCAAGGACATTGGCTTCGCATATGCCACCCAATCTGGATATACTCTGGCGGTTTCTGATATCACTGTTCCTGAAGAAAAGAAGGAGATTATCTCGAATTCCCTCCAGCAAGCGGAAAGTATCCAACGTGATTTTCGACGGGGATTGCTCACTGAGCAAGAGCAAAACGAACGGTTGATCGAAGTCTGGCAAAAGACGACCAATGATCTGTCAGACATTGTTAAAGACACTCTGGATCCAAATGGAAACTTGGCTTCAATGGCGAATTCTGGAGCGACGAAAGGTGGCTTCCAGCCTATTTCCCAGTTAGCTGGTATGCGTGGATTAATGGCAGATCCTTCTGGCCGAATTATCCCGCTTCCGATCCGTTCGAATTTCCGTGAGGGATTAACCGCTCTTGAATACTTCATCTCAACCCATGGTGCCCGAAAAGGTCTGGCAGATACCGCCTTGAGAACTGCTGATGCGGGATATCTGACTCGCCGTCTGGTTGACATTGCTCAGGATGTCATTATCAACGATGAAGATTGTGAAACCTTTGAAGGACTATTGATCCGCAGTTCAGATGATATCGCTGGTCAATCAATGGGCAGCCGAATATTTGGACGGTATGCCGCAGCACCTGTTGTCGATACTAGCACAGGCGAGGTTTTAGTCGACCGGAATGAGATGATCAACCTCGAAGAGGTTCGCAAAATCACCAAAGCAGAAATCGAGGAAGTTTCCGTTCGCTCCCCATTAACCTGTGAGCTGACACATGGTATTTGTGCCAAATGTTATGGAATGGATTTGGGACGCGGAAAACTGGTGGATGTGGGTTCAGCTGTCGGTATCGTCGCTGCTCAATCGATCGGTGAACCAGGTACACAGCTAACTCTGCGTACATTCCACACTGGTGGTGTTGCAGCAGTCGGTGACATCACAACTGGTCTACCGCGTGTTGAGGAGTTATTTGAGGCCCGCAAGACTCCCAAAGGTGAAGCTGTTGTTACCGAAATTGCCGGCGTGGCTTATGTTGAGCAATCTGACCGTTACAGCGATTTGAGAGTCGTCAGGGTCGAACACAGCGAAATGATCGGAGAAGAGTATGATCTACCTGCTGGTTATGAGATCAAGGTTAAGGACGGCGATGAAATCAAGGAAGGTGAGGTCTTAGCCAGCCTTGATGATGCGACGATTAAAGCTCAAAATGCTGGTAAGGTACGCATAGAGGTGTCAGAAGATGGAGAGAGTGAGAAAATCGTCGTCTCTTTTGAAGTCCGGCAAGAAGAAGAATATGAAATTCCAAGTAATGCCCGCTTGCTGGTAAAAAGCGGAGACCACGTTGAACCTGGTACGGCGTTGACAGAGGGTTCACTGAATCCTCACCTGATATTGAAGATCCAGGGACGCCAAGAATGTCAGAAATACCTGCTTTCCGAAGTTCAAAAAGTGTATCGGTCTCAAGGACAGAACATCAATGACAAGCATTTCGAGGTTATCATCCGCAAGATGATGTCCAAGGTTCAAATAACGCGACCTGGTGATACTGAGTTCTTGCCAGGGGATCTGGTTGATTATCTTGACCTCAAGCGTGAAAATGAACGTCACTTGGGTGAAGACTTAAGACCTGCCAGATACATTGAAATACTCTTGGGAATCACTAAAGCTTCATTGAGCACGGAATCATTCCTTTCCGCCTCTTCTTTCCAGCATACGATCAAAGTCCTCGCTCAAGCAGCGATCGCAGCTTCAGAAGATAATTTGTATGGTTTGAAAGAGAACGTGATTATTGGAAAATTAATCCCAGCAGGGACGGGATTTATACCGGGTCGTTTCACTGAAGGTGAAATTGAAGAGATTCTGGAGGGAGATCAAGACGGGGAGGTAGAAGAAGAAATCCTCGCCGAAGCAGTTGCCGAGGATGGGGTAGAGGCTGCGCCTCCACCAGTCGCTGCAGATTGAAATAACCAGAAAGACCAATTACTTACATCCCACTGATAAATTTCTCAGTGGGATGTTTTATCATGGTTAAACGCCAGTTTGATCAAAGGAGGATTTTAACTAATACTTATGCAACTTTTTTGATAATCCCACGTATACTTAATCAGAGTGAGAATGAGTGACGATGGTACCCATTGCAGTCACTGGCCGAAACAACCCTTAAAGAGGTTGAGTACATAGGAGCAATGCAGTGCCGGAAGTAGATTCAGAAAAGATTATCCTGGCTCAAAAAGGAGATGGGCAAGCATTTGCCCACCTGGTTGAAGAACACCAGGTCGCAGTGTACAACCTCTGCTATCGCATGCTGGGAGATCCATATGAGGCTGAGGACGCAGCACAGGAGACTTTCATCCGAGCTTATAAAGGAATAAAGTCATTTGATCGAAAGAGATCATTTTCTACCTGGATCTTATCGATAGCAGCTCATTATTGCATCGATCAATTAAGGAAAAAGAGATTGAATGTAACTCATATAGAGGAAAAACCATATTTTGATATTCCGGATCCAGGTCTTGGCCCTGAGAAATCCGTCTCGGAAACTGAACAGCAAAGAGAAATACGAAATCTATTGGATGTTCTCAGCGAGGTAGATAGAGCAGCTGTCATCATGTTTTATTGGTATGAGTTTTCCTATGAAGAGATTGCTAGAGCTTTGGATTTATCGATAAGCGCAGTTAAAAGCCGCATGCACAGAGCAAGGTTATTGTTGGCAAAAACCTGGAGGGATCAAAAGCAAACCGCATCCGGTTTGGAAAGGCAAACTTATGGGTCACCAGCCGTATGAGACTTGGTTAATTTCGGAAGAACCTCTGCTTCCGGAGGATAAACAATTACTAGATGAACACATCGAATCTTGTGATGCCTGCCGCCAGCTATCTTACTCTTGGGTGGAAGTTCAGGGCCTGTTCAGAGAACCTCAACTCGCGCATCCATCGCCAGGATTTGCAAAACGATGGCAAGCTCGCTTGGTGGAATTTGAATTATTAGAAGCAGAGCGCAGGCAAAAGCGCATGTCATGGATGTTCTTTGCTGTTATGGCTGGTGCAGCAGCAATATTATCAGGCTTTATGGTGATCCAGATATTTAGTTCTGTTCAAACACCTGTCCAGCTTTTTATCGGTGGGATGACACTTATTACGGGTGTTCTGAACCTAGCCAGTGCGATGCAGGTCGCGATCATCCCATTCCTAAATGTGATCCTGGTAAGCGTGCCGACTTATTGGTGGCTAATCCTTGTTTTGGCCGCTTGCTTATTAACTCTGGTGCTGACATTGTCTGCACGTAGAATTCTATTCTCAAGGAGGGTTTCCCTATGAACAAGCGTTATAAGTATTTTGTATTGCTGGTTACACTCGTAATTCTATTAATTCCCGGTACTGCATTTGCCAAGGATTTTCAAGATGATCGGGTTGTAGCCGGGGGGATATTCACCCTGGAAAGTGGTGAAACAT
>CP070785.1:315751-320608 GCA_020346705.1 Chloroflexota bacterium
GCTAATAACCGATGGGTGGGACGCATGGAGAGGAAGAAAATTAAGACTGCAAACATTACGAATAGAATGTTGAAAATCCAGAATTCCGGGGAGGAAAGACTTCCTTCCTGGTAAGTAAAAAGCAGGCTCAGGGTGATACCACCAATAAACACGAGTGCTAATAATAGGCTTTGGCGACCAACTGATTGGAATTGTTTTGGATTTAAGATATCGATATTTAATGGCAGTTGATGGATCACTGAGTTTATGCGCGTGGATACGACAGATACGTAGATCGTCCAGGCTAAGATCCCATACATTACACAGGTAGACAGTATCCAAAATATGATCAACCAGGATATATTTTGTTCGATCCCGGTCGCAAAAATTGCTAATAATCCAAGAGTGAAACCAATTCCGAACGCCAGCCATTCATGTTTTTGCCCGACCCTTGAGGCTTCAGCGACGATCTGATCATATTCAGCATCATCCAATTCCACGATGGGTCTAATAGCCTCAATGACCTTGTCCCCTGTACGCGCCATCAAAGGGGAGATGAGCCAGATATACACGATAATCGCTGGGGATACTATGTAAACCCGCCAATCTTCAGAGTTTCTAATTTCTACCAAGCTGCCATCAAGCAATGCTGCCAGGAATGGCAGGATGAGGAGAGAAATACTGACAATTAACGTGACCCATAAAGGTCGTTGCCTTGTGAGGTAGCGATCAAAGAGAGACGTAGGTTCTTCCATGATGGCAGAAATTACAATCCAATCCTAATTTCACTCGTTCATATATTGCAGGTATTATTAATAAAAGTATAGGAGAGAGGTTGCTAGCAGTCAATCTCTTAAACATGGTTGAATCTGAGTTCGAAAATCCTCTATCGGGATCGTGGAATTACCTGCCGGTTGAATGATGTAACACAAAGTTGGACCGGACGTTTAATTCTATATAGTTGGGTGGGATGCTTTTCATAAGCCTCCCCCGGAAAATCTGTTAACGCTTGGAAATCCAATTCCGACATCTTAATCTCACTTCAGTTGAGGCTGAACGCGTCTACCATGGGAAAGGATTCAGCAATGAATCAAACATGGCGCTGTTCGCTTCTAATTCTTGGGGATTAAAGTGGAATGGCTATCATTGATGGTGTGTTATTGGTATGCGAGTAAGTAGATCGTTTTTCAGGAGTATCAAGGTTTGAATAAGACAGCAGGTTTCTTTATTGGCGCAATCTTGTTCGGGGGCGTCATTGTCGCTATTCACGCGTGGATAGTATTCGATCCTGATCAGGTTAATCTTACAAATTTCATATTGCTGGTGACCCTGGCATCATTTACCCAACTACTGAAGTCTGAAACCCCATATTACCAGGTTTACCATCCCAGCCTGGTGTTCTTTTTTGCCGGAATCTTAATCCTACAACCGGCAGGTTTTGTCTTATTGGTGATCATTGCGCATATTGCCGAATGGATCAAAGATAAGTTCGTAGATCAAAAAGAGCTGCGTGATTGGTATTTACAACCATTTAATGCGGGGATGCATATACTTATTGGTTCGTTGGCCCGTTTGCTTTATTTAGCGATCAACCCGAATTATGAGCTGGTTGGAACGGTTTATGCTCTGGTAGGAGCAGGAGTTGTCGCCATTGTCTATGTCGCCCTCAACCACCTGATGGTTGGTGAAGTGGTCGTCCTGACCCGGAAATTTTCATGGCGGGAAACAGGTGTTCTTAATATCGAAAACCTGGCAACAGATTTTGTATTGGCTATGTTTGGCTTCGTTTCCGCAATTGTAATGACCATCAATGCCTGGCTGATTTTACCTGCAATTGCCCCTTTGTATTTAATTAACCGCGCATTAAGCATTCCTGAATTGAAACATCGCGCTGAATCGGACCCGAAAACAGGCTTGTGGAACGGAAAATATTTTATGCAATCTCTAGAGCAGGAACTGAGCCGCTCCATGCGTTATAACCGACCATTAACCGTCGTTCTTGCAGACCTGGACTACCTGAGAGTGATCAATAACACATATGGCCATCTAGCAGGAGATGCAGTATTGAAAGGCGTGGCTGAGATTCTGCAGAATTATTTTCGTGATTACGATATAGTCGCACGCTTTGGAGGTGAAGAATTTGCTATCTTGCTCCCGGAGATTGAGCCCGAGAATGCATTGCCGAGAATCGAAACGGTTAGAGTTGCAATCGAAAAAACCACTCTTGAAGCTCCGGAGACTGATAGCAAGCTAAATATAACCATGAGCTTTGGCCTGGCAGGCATCAACAAGGAAAAACCAACGGCATATGAGATTATTCACTGTGCAGACTTGGCGATGTATGCTGCCAAATATGCTGGTCGCAACCAGATCCGAGTCTATTCCCAGGACTTATCTCTTATAGATAACAATTTGCGCATCACTGATAGGTTGTTTAATGAATGACCTTGCAATCCTGTTAGTATCAGAGTACCACCATCTTGCTACAATCATGATGCCAAAATGTGCTTTACTGGTCAATTTTGTCCCTTTAGTGGATATTGAATATCGTGAGTGAATGAAATGATCAATGATTCATTAATTTCTGATGCGGTAGATTTACCTGCCGAGGAGAGTCTCCAGAGAGAACGCATACCAAGGGTAAGGTTTCCCTTGCGCGCAAAGATCACTGTTCCGTTTTTGATTTTAGCAGCCGGATTAGCAATCGGTGCAGCTTATGTGATTACCCAAATTGTATTTGATACGATTGATGAGAGGTTTACAAACCAGCTGATCGAGAGCGGTAAACTAGCTGCGGAAGGCATGGTTCGCCAGGAAGACAACCTGCTGCGCTCTTTGCGTCTGTTTTCCTACGCTGAAGGCATTCCCGAGGCGGTAGAAGCAAATGCTGTTGACCAGTTGAAAGAATTATCATTTGGTATCACGGTCAACCAGGGTGAGGAGATGGTCTCCTTCCTCGATAAAGACGGTAAGCTCGTCTTAGGTTTGGCACACCTAAGAGGTGGGGATATCGCGGACTATGATATTTCAACCAGTTCAGATTTTGATTATTCAAGAGTACCATTTGTTCAAGCAGTCCTCGAGGAGCGCGTAGATGAATTGGGGGATAAATATTCAGGTTTAGTCCATTTCGACGGACATAATTTATTCTATGTCGCAGGACCAATTTACAACCGGCAGGGAGAATTTTCTGGAGCTGTATTAGTTGGCAAAACCCTGGATACCTTATTACGACAGGTTCATGATGAAACCTTGGCACAGGTAACCGTTTATGATGCTAATGGAATCCCATTTGACAGTACTTTTTTCGATCCATCTGGGTTAGAGGTCGCCACAGCAGCGTCCGTCTTGAACAACCAAGACCAAGGAAGTTATACACGTAATATCGGTACCAGGCGTGGGTTAAATGTCAGCAACATTGAATACGAAGAGATTTTAGGACCTTGGGAAGGGCGCGGGGATGAGGATCTTGGATTAATCGGCGTTTCCTTGCCACGCACATTCCTGGTAAGAGCCAGTAATGCGACTCGATTGCAAATAACTGGTTTGGCAACATTGATGTTGCTGTTGGTAATACTGCTAGGAGTTTATATCGCTAGTATCATCACCAGGCCTTTGAGAAACCTGGCGGAAGCCTCAAAACAAGTTGCAGGGGGGGATTTAAAAGTCCAGGTAGAGCCAAAAGGTCATGATGAGGTGACGGTACTTACCCGTTCGTTTAATTCAATGGTTGCCAGTTTGAACCAGTCAAAACTCGATCTATTAAATGCGTATGACCGTACGTTGGAAGGATGGTCGATGGCGTTAGAATTACGCGATCAAGAAACTGAGGGGCATACCCGTCGGGTGGCAGAAATGACCATGGATCTGGCAATCCTAATGGGAATCAAAGAAGATGACTTGGTAAACATTAGGCGTGGAGCCCTGCTTCATGACATTGGAAAAATGGGAATCCCAGATCGGATCTTGCTTAAACCAGGCGAGCTAACACCTGAAGAATGGGTAATCATGCGCAAACATCCCGAATTCGCGTATGAACTGCTTTGGCCAATCGAATATTTACGTCCAGCGATCCCAATACCACATAGTCACCATGAATGGTGGGATGGCAGCGGATATCCGCTTGGTCTGAAAGGCGAAGAAATCCCATTACCCGCCCGGATATTTGCCGTCATCGATGTGTGGGATGCGATGAGCTCAGATCGACCCTACCGAAAGGCATTACCAGAAAGAGAAGTTTGTGATTACCTGATCGAATCAAAGGGAATCCATTTTGATCCACGGGTTGTCGATGCGTTTTTCGATCTGTTAACGAACAAAACAGATCTGGAGAACAACACCTCAGGATAAAATATTGTGAAACAATCAATCAGCCAATGGTTGTCGTCACGCCAAGGAAAATTTGTACGGGGATTACCCTTCCATTGGGGTGGGGGAGAGATTATTTTGGCTGCAATTTTGATCCTGGGTATTTTGAGTTTAGGTTCTGGAATGGTTGGAAAATGGATCGATTCTGCCGGTGATAGCGGGATCTTGCCAGTTACTCTCCATTCCCTTTCAGAAGCAGATTATAGTGTCGATGAAATCGTTCGTTCGGTTCCCGCAATTGGACTGGACATTATCAGGGATTTATTGGGAATTGATAAACCACCTGAAACTGGAGGAGTACCTGAAATTGCAGTAATCGTCCCCGCAACACACACGCCAACCCCTACTATTGTCTTCTCCGGTAATATCCCTCCTAATGGAACCGAGACCAGTGAGATCCCGGAAGATCCAACTGCAACTGAAATGCCGCGTTCAACACAAACTTCCTCTCCGCAGCAGACCTCAACTCCGACAAACATGCCAATATCTTCTGCAACGGATACTGCAACC
>CP070785.1:320708-325546 GCA_020346705.1 Chloroflexota bacterium
CCAGGAGCTGGTCGCGAGATACCCGGCCCTGGATTCCCACCTGTTCACCAACGAGGGCGGCCTGAGACCTTTTGTCAAACTGTTTTTAAACGATGAAGACGTGCGTTACCTGCAGGGATTGGAAACCGAGCTTTCTGATCAGGATCAGCTGCGGATTATCCCGAGCATTGCAGGAGGGAAGAGTATTTCCCCAAATTGAGAAGGTTTTGTAGTATCGGTAAAGAACCAACTCACCCCTTGACCGCGCCCATGGTAAATCCAGCCACCAACCGGTCCAGGAAGAAGACGTAAATAATCCCCACCGGGATGGCGACGATAGCCGCGGCGGCCATCAACGACTGCCAGAAGAACACATCACCCCGAATAAGTTCTGTTGGTACGCCGACGCTGATCGTCCGCTGCGCTGAGGAGGAAACAAACGCCAGGGCGTAAATAAATTCATGCAAGGTGAGGGTGAAGGTAAATACGATCACCGCTATAACGCCAGAGAGTGAGAGAGGCAGCACCACCCTCATGATCGCGCCAAAGCGGCTGTACCCATCCATCATGGCGGCCTCCTCCAAATCCTTTGGGATGGACTTGAAAAAGCCCATCAACAACCAGGTAGAGAAGGGGATGGAAATTGTGGGATATATCAGAACCAAAGCCCATAAAGTATTGTTCAGACCAAGAGAAACGACAATCCTAGAAAGGGGAATAAAGAGAAGGGTTGGGGGCACCAGATACACAAGAAAGATACCAATACCTGCCCGTTCTCCCCAGCGCCCGGTCAACCTGGCCAGGCTGTACGCCGCGGGCAGTGCAAACACCAGGGTAATAATTACCACCAAGACTCCAATGAAAAGAGAATTTCTCAGAAAAATTGTATAGTTGGTTTCATTGAAGAGGAGTCTCAAATGATCGAGTGTTGGCGGCTCATTGAAGATAAAGGGATTATTCCCAGAACGATAGAGATCTTTATCCTGCTTAAACACCGTGATCGTCATCCAAACAAAGGGGGCTGCTGAAAAGAAACAGAAAAATGCCAAAGCGACGACAAAAAAGAAACGCCGGATACCCTGTTTAAGCCTGAACATCATGTTACCTCGGTCCTGCGGGAATACCTGAGAATGAGGATTGCTGCGGCCAGTAAAACCGGAAAGATAAAGAGGGCGATCGCCGCCCCTTCTGCCAGCGCACCGCCTTCAATACCTTTAATATAGGCCCAGGTAGGTAACACGTGCGTGTAATAAACGGGCCCCCCTCGGGTGAGGATAAACACGATCGCCATGTCGCCAACCGTATAAATAAAGCTGAACAAAATTGCAATGATCATGATTGGAAGGATGAGCGGAAGCTTGATCTGGAACAGAGTCCGCCAAAAACTAGAACCATCAACCTCGGCTTGATCAAGCAGGTCCTGGGGGATGGAGGTTAACCCGGCTAAAAGGATCACCGCTGAAAGAGGCAGCATTCGCCAGACATACACCATAATGATGGAGGCCTGGGCTAATTGGGCTTTTCCTAAGTAGTACAGGTTTTTTGGCACACCTAAAAGGGCTCCTTCCCCACCAAGTAGGGAGAAGTATCTGAGCACCCAATCGATCGGGCTGAACTTGGAATCAAGCAGCCACAACCACCCAATGGCTCCTAATGCAATCGGGGTCGACCAGGGCAGCATAATCAGTACCAGGGCGAACCACTTCCCCCGGAAGTCGCTGGACAGGAGCACTGCCAAAATATTGGCCAGAATAATGGTGATGATCTGGGCGGTGATTGCAAATCCAAACGTGTTTCGCAGGCTTTGCCAGAATTCTGGGGTTTGCATAATACGGGCAAAATTTTGCAGCCCGACGAAGTTGAGGGTGGTATCCCCGACGGTTACATCTGCGAGACTAAAAGCTATCGCCAAAACGAAGGGCACGCCCACGAGCAGGAGGATGTACAGGACAGCCGGCAGTAAAAATGCCCATCCTAAGAATTTTTCGTTATCCGCAATATATTTGGTGCTGAACCTGCTCGAAGTGTCCACTGCTGCATTATCCTGCATAGATGACTCCTAGTTAGAAGGAGCGCGGTTCGATCCGCGAACCGGCCTGCTTCTCAAAATAGCGCAGCTGGTCCCGATTTACTACGAATTCATAGGTATGATTTGCCTCTACAATACTGGTTGACTCTGAAGAGAACTTGGCGACCACGTGATACTCACGCTCGTATCCTTCGATATTCCCATATATCAACTGATCCGCCCCCAGGTATTCCACTCTGGTTACGCTAAAAGAGAACGTTTTTTGACCATCGCTCTCTGTTTCATGCGTTTTAAGAGTAAATTGTTCCGGGCGAAAGCCAACCAGGAAATCATCCATTTCCAATATATTCATTCCAGGTGAGCCTAAAAACTGAGCCACGAAAACGTTCGATGAATCGTGGTACACATCTCTTGGAGTCCCCACCTGGACGATCTTTCCTCCAGACATAACCACGATCCGGTCCCCCATACCCAAGGCTTCGATCTGATCGTGGGTCACAAAGATGGTCGTGATCCCCAGCCGCCTCTGGAAGCGCTGTAGTTCATCTCTGGCTGAAGCCCTTAGTTTAGCATCCAGATTCGAGAGCGGCTCATCCAGCAGCAGCACGCCCGGTTCTTTCGCCAGCGCCCTGCTCAGCGCGACCCGCTGTCTCTCCCCACCAGAGAGCTCGCGTGGTTTGCGAGCTAATAGTCGTTCGATGCCTAAGATCGAGGCAGCCCATTCCACTTTTTCTTTTAGTTCCTCTTTTGAAAAGCCGCCGCGCGCCTTGAGTGGAAAAGCGATGTTGTTAAACACCGTCATGTGGGGATAAAGGGCATAGCTTTGGAAAACCATGGCGATCGGTCTCGCCCTTGGGGGTAGCTCGGTGACATTTTCACCGGCAATCATTACTTCACCGCCAGTGGGTTTCTCCAGCCCGGCGATCATGCGCATCAGGGTCGTCTTTCCACATCCTGAGGGGCCCAAGATAACCATCAGCTCCCCTTCTTGAATAGAAAGATCGATCCCGTCGACCGCTTTGACCTCTCCAAAGTATTTCGTCAGACCTTTCGTTTCAATAACCGCCATATCTATTCCCTGACAATTATGAAGCCTGCTCTAAAACTGAGGAGTGCGGAAAACACTAACATACCGCACTCCCCAAGTTGTTTAGAGTATTTGCAACATCGTTCTATTGAATTGTTCTTATTCGGTGCAGCCTACTAAACCCTGATCCCGCCATTTGTCAAAAATCTCTTCGATCTGGGCTTCTGCATCGGCAACCGCTTCTTCCGCGGTCTTCTCACCAAGAGCGACCTGACCCATCATGGTGACGATGATGTTCGAGCTAAATACTTCGCCGATCGCCGGGTTTGCAACACCTGGATATCCAAGGTAAGTGACCCAATCCTTGGCTGTGGCCAGCACCTTCAATTTATCCGCAGGACGTGAGCCGAATGGATCCGCTTCAAGCCAGTCATCCAACTGCGGCACAGTGCTTTCGAAAGCCGGGAAGTTATACAGCTTGCTGTTGAAGACCGCCTGGTTGTAATTGGCAGTGTGATGCAGCAAGAAAGCTTTGGCTGCTTCCAGCTCTGCGCCCTCGACATAACTGGGGATAACGTAGATTTGCCATACATGGGCCGATGCGTGCTGATCTCCACGCGGACCAAGCAGCGCCGGGCCAAAGCCGATGTTGTCCGCCGCCTCCGGATCAATATCTTGCAGGGAGCGATATGCAGAGATGGAGTTTAGAATGTACGAAAGCTCTCCAGCGATTAAGCCCTGGTTGTTGGAAGCTGGCGTCCAGGCAAATACTTCCTCGGTCATGGTGTTCTGATATAAATCAGCCACGAAGTTTACCGCCTCGATCGTTTCAGGCGAGTTCAAAACAACACATTCATTCTCATCCTGAACCGAGCCGCCGTGAGACCATATAATCGCCCGCATGGCCAATCTTGAGTCTAATTCGGGAGATAGGCCTAAACCCAATGGAACACCGAACTGCTCTTTGATCGCCGCCCCACCTTCAAGCAGCTCTGCCCAGGTTGAAGGACCTTCCGGAAAACCAACTTCTGTCCACAAATCGATGACATAGTCAGCAGGATCAGGTACCCAACCGTGGCAGTAGCCATACCAGGTATCCGTGGCTGGCAGGTAAGAACTTGCTATGCAGGTCTCTGCCTGCTCGCCAAAGAGCTCCTGGGCCTGTTCATTGACGTCGGTCAAGTCATGCAAGCCATCAATAAATTGAGGCGGCGCAAAGACCATTTCGACCAGATTCGGTCCATCACCCGCATCAATGGCTGCTGTCAACGCAGCAGGCAGCTCTCCAAGGGCGATATGATCAACTGTCACGTTGACACCGTTGGTCTCACCCCAGTCTTCCGCGAATGGGTCGAACCAGGTATCATACTGCGGTACGAAGTGGCTCCACTGCAGGATGTCGAGCTCGGTTCCTTCGGGGAACGGCTCTATCTCAACTGGAACCTCAACCTCCACTTCAACCGTCTCAATGACCGTCTCACCTTCGACTTCGACCGTCTCAATGATAGTCTCACCTGGCACTTCAACTGTGACGATCTGTGTTTCGGCTGGAGCGCTCGCACAGGCAGATATCGCCAACGCCACAACAACCAAAACACTAAACAGGAGTACCAACTTCTCCAGTTTCATAATTTCCTCCTTTTTGCTGAACATGTAGATAAAATGGGGGGCCAATTGGCGGTTTTTTATTCTACCAGTTTAACAATGAAGTGTCAAAAAATACCACCAAATTTCCCCACTTTGTACGTTTATTCACAATCAAATTGTATTAAAATTTCGTAGCTTGCCCCATATTAAATGTGG
>CP070785.1:325646-330329 GCA_020346705.1 Chloroflexota bacterium
AGATGCCAGCTGGCAAATGGCAAGACAAGCGAATAAACGGCTACAAAAGAACTCTGTGCCAGGTAAAATCTGCCTTGGAAGATCCCAGGCATTACCCTACGCCTCCGAAGAATTTGACCAGATTGTAGCCACATTTCCTAGTGAGTATATAATCGATCCGCGGACGCTCGCTCAAACCTGGCGGGTATTAAAAGTGGGTGGAGAATTAATCGTCCTGCCTCTGGCCTGGATTACTGGAAAGAAGTGGTGGGATAGATTGGCTGCTGGTTTATTTCGAATCACGGGGCAGGCACCAAATATCGATCCAGAGTCTGGAACCATTGAAGAATTATTTCCGGAAGAATTCATCGAAAAATTCGGTTTTAACATCAACAAAGAATTAATCCAACTGCCCTCCAGTAAGGTATTATTAATCAGAGCTGCTAAAATTATCCCAGGTCGAAATCAGTAAGAGCTCGGGTAAAATAAAAACATGGAATTGTGTGTTGGGATCGCGAAGGTTAGAAAGTATGCCACCTCGGAGAGCGGGGATACAGTTGAGGTCGTAGAACGACCAAAAGGCGGCCTGTCCGTAGTGCTTGCGGATGGTCAGTCATCTGGCAAAGGTGCGAAGTGGATATCCACACTCGTGGTGAGAAAAGTTATCACTTTACTAGCAGAAGGAGTGCGGGATGGAGCAGCCGCACGAGCAGCCTCAGATTCTCTCTTTACCGAACGAAGTGGTAAGGTATCTTCAACACTCAACATCTTGTCAGTTGATAACCAGACAAGAACGCTGGTGATCACCAGGAATAATCCGGCGCCTGCCATAATTGCCAGAAATGAAGAGATCTCAATACTCGATGAATCCTCTTTGCCAATTGGTTTATACCGGGGAACACGACCTGTGATCAACGAATTGGCACTTGAGCCAGGATTAACGATTGTTGTTTACACAGATGGTATTGTTCATGCAGGTTCGCGATATGGACAAACCATCGATTTACACACTTGTTTGAAGGCTTTACTGGAAAATGAAAATCCTTCACCACAATTTATCGCCGATTCTTTACTCGAAAATGCCCTTAACCTCGATCAAGGCAGACCCTCCGACGATATCAGTGTGGTTGTAATGCGAGTCATGAGCAGAACGGGCGATGAGGTCAGGAGGATGACAGTTCGCTTACCCCTGGATATTCGTTAGAAATCCAATATTTATGGCCTCCCACTCGGAAAAACGCGATTTAATCGGCATCGTGGGTCCCTGTTCAGCTGGAAAATCAACATTAATCGGTAAGCTACATAAAAAAGGATTTCATTGCCGACATATTGCGCAGGAACACTCATTTGTGCCGAATATGTGGCAGAAAGTCGTAAATCCAATTGTTTTGGTCTACCTCGACGTATCGTACGATGTTTCGATGAGACGTAAAAAAATCGATATGAACGCTCAAGAATTTGACGAACAGCTGGCCAGGTTAAACCATGCCCGCCAATATGCAGACATTTATCTTCACACTGATCCACTCACTCCGGAAGAAGTAGTGGAGGCAATATTAATCAGTCTTGAGGAGCGAGGATTCCAACCGTCAAGATAATCATTTGATGATATTATCCAATTTTTATTGTGCGTGATTTTACAAACTTCAAAATCGGGAGTATAATGCCTTGGCTCGCCAGCCAGTGGCTGGCATTTATTGATTTTTAGGAGACTTGAATTAATGAGGACATACCGCTGGTTGATAGTCATCTTGATCATTGTTGCTGTCGCGGTGTGGATTGATCTTCCAAACAACCCTGGCATCCACATCGGCGCCTATAACCGGGATATCGACACCAGGCTTGGCCTGGACCTGGTTGGTGGTGTTCAAGCTTTATTAGAAGCTGATCTCCCAGAAGGTGCGGCAGTTGATACAGAAAAGATGCAAACAGCAACAAGAATTGTTGAAAACCGGGTCAATGGCCTCGGAGTGACAGAAGCCCTGGTTCAACAAGCAGGAGAACAGCGCATTGTGGTGGAGCTTCCGGGCGTTGAGGACCCAACAGTGGCCATTGCAACCATCCAAGAGACAGGATTGCTTGAATTCGTTGATATGGGTAATACTCCTCTAGCGGCTGGAACCATAATTGTCACAGATATCGCCACTTCGGACACTGTTGAGGAAGGAGAACAAATTTGGAATACCGTGATGACAGGTGACATGATCGATAATGTACAGGTCTCACGAGATCCTTCAGGTCAGTATGTCATTCAGTTTCAGCTAACTTCAGAAGGGGCGGACATCTTCGCAGAATATACCACTGAGCATGTGGGAGAATTTCTGGGCATCGTCCTGGATAAAACCGTCATTTCCGCCCCTAACGTCAACGAACCGATCACCGAAGGAGAGGGAGTTATCAGTGGAGCCTTCACCTTAGAAAGTGCAAATAATCTGGCGGTCCAACTTCGATATGGGTCTCTGCCAATACCTCTCAAAGTCGTGGAAACGCGCACTATTGGTCCTTCGCTTGGGCAAGATTCGCTGGAAAAAAGCCTGGTTGCATTGTTAATCGGATTTATCGTGGTGATCCTATTCATGGCCTTATATTATCGCCTACCAGGTGCACTCGCAGACATATCGATCATCATTTACGCTTTGGTCACTTTCTCGATCTTCAGATATATCCCCGTAACACTCACTTTGCCTGGTATCGCTGGATTCATGTTATCCACGGGCAGCGCATTGGATGCCAATATCCTGATATTTGAGCGATTGAAAGAGGAGCTACGGGCCGGTCGTAAGCTGAACCAAGCAGTCGATATTGCCTGGAAGAGAGCCTGGCCATCCATCCGTGACTCCAATATTGCCACTCTTATCACTTGCGGGATTCTCTTTTGGTTCGGGAGTTCCTTTGGTGCAACGATTGTCAAGGGATTCTCTTTAACCTTAGCGATAGGAGTTGTGATAAGTTTGTTCACCGCCATTGTTGTCACCAGGACTTTGCTGAATCTTTTCCTTGCCTATGTGCGGGATAAAGACTATTCCAGGTGGTTCGGGATTTAGCTAGGAAATATTTATGTTCAATATACTCGGTAGGCGTTATTTATTTTTTGGTTTATCACTTCTGCTGATCCTTCCTGGTTTGCTGATCATTATCTTTGGGGGCTTGAACTTAGCAGTCGATTTCACCGGTGGTACGCTGGTAGAAATTAGTTTTGAATCTGGTAATACTCCCCCTCCTGAAGAGATTGTTGGAATTTATAACCAATTTGGTGTTTCTGATGTCCAGGTACAAACAACCGGCGACAATACGATCATAGCCAGATCATCTTTCCTTGAAGATGAAACTCGAGCGACTATTCTCGCTGAGATTGAAGGACAATCCAACGATCTGGTAACTATCATCCGGATTGACAGCGTGGGACCTACAATTGGTCAAGAAGTGACCTTAAGAGCGGCATTGGCGGTTGCAGTTGCAGCAATTATCGTGGTCATTTACATCACTTTCGCTTTCCGGGGAATGCCAAACGCATTTAGAAATGGTGTGTGCGCCATCATAGCCGAAATGCATGATGTGTTAGTGGTGGTCAGTCTGACTGCCATCGGGGGAATTCTGTGGGGCTGGCAGATTGATGCTCTCTTCTTGACCGCACTATTAACCGTGATTGGATTTTCCGTTCAGGATACGATCGTCGTTTTTGATCGCATCCGAGAGAATTCGACTATATACCGGCGTCTCCCATTTGAGACCCTTGTAAATCACTCAATCATCCAAACCCTGCAACGCTCGATCAATACTCAGCTGATGACAGTTGAGTTTATGCTCTTGGCACTAGTGCTCTTTGGCGGCCTGACACTGAGGCAATTCGCGGTCACTCTTCTTGTTGGTTTACTGAGTGGAACTTATTCATCGATTTTTATAGCGGCACCGATCCTGGTTGTTTGGGAGAATCGTGAATGGAGATATTGGTTCGGGAGAGGCAAAAAAGGAAAACAGGCAACTGTCTAAATTAATTCGATAGATTCATCATCGGGTTTTGGCGTCCAGTCAAAACCCGTTTTTAGTGAGGCAAATGAAACCGAAATCAGAAGCTTCTACTTCAGATCCTTATGCTCCTACAAAGCCCAATTATGTAATCGAACCTTGGGAAAAACCGGCACCTTCCAGACGTCGGCAAAATATTCGTCGAGGTATCTCAATTGGTTGTTCAGTATTATTTGCAATCCTGATTTGTTTGGTATTTGTTAGCAGCGTATATTTTCTAGTTCCATTCCGCACCAATTTATTGGTCTTAGGTATCGATCGCACGCCTGATGGGACCGATCTTGGTCGCAGTGATACCAACATTTTGATAACGATCCAGCCTCTCAGTCCTTATGTTGGAGTGCTCTCAATACCCAGAGATTTGTGGGTCACGATTCCAGGCATTGGCGAAAACCGGATCAATGCTGCCCATTATTTTGCTGAAGGGGAGCAACCAGGAAGCGGTCCGAATGCTGCTCTGGAGACAGTTAAAAATAATTTTAGCGTTCCAGTTAATTACTATTTGCGGATCAAATTTGATGGTATTGTTGGCATCGTGGATGCATTCGGTGGATTGGACGTCGAATTAGACAATCCCATGGGTGGATTACCACCAGGAGAGCACCAGCTCACCGGAGAACAGGCATTAGTCTTTGTACGTGATCGCCAGGGTACTGATGATTTCTTCCGCATGCTTCA
>CP070785.1:330429-335086 GCA_020346705.1 Chloroflexota bacterium
GGAGTCACCTTGGGGGATGTACAATCAATAATTGAATCAAGCAGCGCGCCGATTCCAGTCTTTGAAGGAAAAAGCGGGGTTGACTTTGAAGGAGATCCTGAGCAAGTTCCAGAAACCTTCGGACAGCTCAGTCTCACGGTTGAGGTTTCCGTGGTTTACAACATACGCTGATTAGTAGGGAAAAAACGAAACCATTACCTCAAGGAGATTTCTGGCGTCCAGCAGGACCAACCGATTTAATCAAGCAGACTGAAGTTGGAAACAAACCTTCTCTCGATAATGATATAAAATTAGATTTGTGATTGATTCTTTGAGCTTCCACCCACCACACCGGATTGGGTTGATCACGCAGATTATCGCCATCCTGCTGTTAATTATTATCGGAGCACTCGGGCTCTGGATGACTGTACGATCCCCTATTGGACCAGGATTTCTGCTCTACCTGATCCCGGTTTCATTGGCGTTTATCCTAATCCCGCTGATTAGTTATCGTGCCTATGCCTTATGGCGAGCATATTACCTACTGGAACGGGATGGGATCTACTTGCGCTGGGGATTACGTGAAGAGGTGATCCCTATGGACTCCGTCACATGGGTACGCATGGAACAAGAATTAGGAACTAATCTACCTCGTCCCAGATTTCGCTGGCCGGGAGCAATTCTTGGGGCGCGCGCTTTACCAGACGGGACTAGAGTTGAATATCTTGCTGCCCAATCGAACCAGTTGATCCTAGTCTCAGCTGCCGATCGCCTTTTCGCGATTTCACCATCTAACCCGGAAGAATTTATGCTGGCTTATCATCGCTTTGCTGAACTCGGTTCACTAACTCCTCTTACCGGGCATTCGGTTTATCCTGCTAATTTATTGAGGCGCATATGGGCTGCGCCGTATGCCAGGTATTTATTATTAGCTGGGCTGCTCGTTTCTATCATAGTATTAGTCCTGGTTAGTCTATATATCCCCGCTTTAACGACTATCTCCCTGCGTTTGACCCAGCATGGTTCTCCGACAGAGATGCTTCCATCCGTATATATGCTGTTATTACCTGTGTTGAATGGTATTATTTTCTTTGCTAATACTGTGTTGGGACTGTACCTGTTCCGCTCAGATGAACAGCGGATACTGGCATATTTGCTTTGGGGAAGCGGTTTATTCACTGCCCTGCTATTCTTGGCGGCGGTGATATTTGTTATAAGAGCAGGATGAAATCCCCCCTTTCTCCCAAAAATATCCACACTATCACCATGTTTATCCACAGAAATGCATTACTTATCCACAAAATTCCATCACTTGGGTGACTTGGACAGGTGAATGCAGATCTTGATTGGGTTCATCCTCGGCATCCTGATTGGGTATGGCGCTTATAAATTAGGTTCACTAAGTGCCAGCGGAGCGGCTGCGGCCGCTGGTATTGGCGGAGTGATTTTTGGATTCGGTGGATTATCCTGGGCTGTCATATTGCTCCTGTTTTTCATCTCCTCAAGTCTACTTTCGCGGGCATATTCTCGCAGAAAGAAAGCGATGATGGAGAAATTTGCCAAGGGGTCGCAGCGGGATCATGGGCAGGTATTGGCAAATGGGGGGTTGGCTGCCGTATTAGCCCTAGCTCACTGGTTTGCGCCAGATCAAGTTTGGTTGTGGATCGCATTCGCGGGAGGTATGGCAGCTGTCAATGCAGACACCTGGGCCACAGAATTGGGTGTTCTCAGCCCAGCAGCGCCGCGCCTGATCACAAACGGCAAAGTTGTCTCCCGGGGGACTTCAGGCGGGGTCACTCTGATTGGTTACTTGGCAACATTGGCAGGTGCAGGGATCATCGGCTTAGCGGCTGCCCTGTTTACCCCAACGATGCCGGGTGTAGAGGTCGTTTTTGTCGTTCTACTAGGCGGTCTGGCCGGGGCGACAGTTGACTCGCTGCTGGGAGCAACAGTGCAGGGGATCTACTACTGCCCGAGTTGTGATAAGGAGACGGAAAGTTATCCCAGTCATCACTGTGGCACCAAAACTATCCAGCGGCGCGGCTGGCGCTGGTTGAACAATGATCTTGTCAATCTGTTTTGTTCGCTGGTCGGGGCAGGGGTAGCGGTTATCGCCTGGCGGTTAATCAGCTAATGCCGATTCCAGATCTGCTAATCTCTCAATCACCATACAATCTGCTTCAGGAAATAGGTTGACAGGATCGATTAGAACAGCCTTCAACCCAGCATTTTGGGCGCCGATCACATCCGCAAAATAATTATCACCAACATAGATAGCGCCTTCTGGATCGACATTCATTTCTGACAGTGCATGCTGGAATATTTTCGGATCGGGCTTCCAGGCATCAATCGTACCTGCAGCCAGGAAATACTCGAAGTACGAATGGATGCCAAGTGATTCGAGCTGTTCATCAAAAGGTTTCCTGCGGTTGGAGATCACCCCCAGCCGGAATCCATCATCTTTAAGCGTTTGCAGCATGGAGGGGACATCCTCCGCCACCAAATCCTCGGGATTGTATTCTTCTTGCATGCATTGGGTAAGATCAGGGGCCAACTCGAGTGCCTGTTCTGTTTGGCAGCCACTCGCAAGGAGGTAACGGTGTGAGTGATTGACCCAGAAGGCATGGTCATCTTCAGCGTAAGTTTCCGAGTCGCTGATCAGCTCCGGGGATTGGGCCCAGTAGTAATGCAGCCAGCGGTGGGCGTGCCGGGAATTTGCAACCTCGGGAGGAAGTCCGAGCTGCAGGATGAAATCGGATAAGGCCTCGATGAAAGAAGGCTGGTTATGACGCAGCGTCCCATCTAAGTCGAAGTAGATTGTGTGAATTCCGTTCCAAGGGGTCAAATCAACCGCCAATCTCGCTCATCACCCGGTTGAGGGGGATGATACCCTGCTCCAATCCATGTCCCCAGGGTTTGTGCCAGATGCCATCTAAGATCATTGCGCGTAAATCCTCCGCGCTGGCACCTTTCCGTAAGGGGGTCAGCAGGTCGACCTCCTTTTCACGTAACAGGCATAAACGCAGGCGTCCATCTGCGGTCAAGCGAGCACGGTTGCAGGTAGCACAGAATGGTTTGGTCACCGATGAGATAAAGCCAATATCGCCAACTGCACCAGGCAGGTGGAAAAGCCGTGCTTCGCCGTCTAATTTTCCATTATCAACAATTTCCAATGTTCCTAGCGCTCGCTCGATCCGCCTGTGCATCTCTTCCCAATCTACGACCTGGTTAACCTGTAATTCTGTCGCGCCAGCAAAGGGCATCATTTCGATGAAGCGAACCTGCCAGGGATGTTCCAGGGTTAATTTGGCAATCTCAAGAACATCTCTTTCATTGTAGCCTCGCACGACGACGGCATTGATCTTGATCGGGGCAAGACCGGCATCTTCGGCTGCCTGCAGGCCCATCCAAACATCTTCCAGATTTCCCCAGCGAGTCAGGCGACGAAACTTTTCCGGATCGAGCGTATCCAGGCTTATATTGACTCTTTTCAGGCCAGCTGCTGCCAGAGAGGCTGCGAGCTTTTTGAGCATGACGCCGTTAGTGGTCATTGAAAGTGAGCGCACACCAGGTGTGCTGGAAATTCCTTGAACCAGCTCTACGATGTTGGCTCGTACTGTTGGTTCCCCACCAGTCAGGCGCATTTTGTGAAATCCGAGGGAAGCGAAGAGGTTGGTGAAGAACAGGACCTCATCATCCTGCATCAAATCAGCGTTGGGACGGAAGGTCATATCCTCCGGCATGCAGTAAACACAGCGCAGATTGCAGTGATCCGTGAGACTGATCCTGAGATAAGAGATTGATCGTCCAAATTTGTCGAGAGCCATGTGTTTTGCTTGATCGAGCCTCCCGGAATTTTTATGAAAAAAGTGATCAAAATTATACCCGGGATCAGGTGAGAATAGGATTAATGAAGCTAAATCCAATTCGATTCATGATTGTAAAAGCTCTTGGATATGGAAAGTGTGATCTCTCTCGTGCCAACTCACAATCCAGTGGATGCTGTCATTAAATTGATGAGCAACTTTTGGTAACGTTTCTCCATCTTCCGAGGTTTGATAAAAAACCGTCCAATGGTGGGATGACCAGGGTCGTTCCAGGTTCCAGGTTGTGTGGGCTGATACCGGAATTTGAAAAAAGGACGTTCTCAGGAGAAAGCGAGAAATGCTCCGCAACCCCTGACAACAACCTGCATGGAGGATATGAACCACGGATCAGCAAGTGCTCACATATAGGTTGAGAGAATATTCGCTTTATTAGAGATGATTGAGAACTGCCGCGAGGGACGATCAGCCGCGCGAATGAAGTCAGCAAAAGCTGGAATTGTTAATTGCTGGGATAATTTGAAGAAGAAAACCCAGGCAGCCTAATATTCCCCCTTGTTTATCCGCGAATTATCTATTTAATCTCCTGCTTGGGAATCAGGTGATTTGAAATTGTGCTCCCCTTGAAGAAGCCACCCTAGATAGGCTGTAATGACCAGGATCAACACAAAGTAATCAATAGATTCCAATACTATATACCTCCGGTTGTTAACCTTACCGCCTGGAGTAATATCAAGTTATGGTTGCTAGTACCAAAATAGCATTGAAATCTGGTTGGTGCCTTTTCACAAATGTGAATTTATGCGGTTTTTACGCAGTTGAATGAGCCCTGGAATGGTAATGGCAAGGAGAAT
>CP070785.1:335186-339778 GCA_020346705.1 Chloroflexota bacterium
TGGTTGCGAGTTAATGACTTCGCGGCCCACAGGGGATGGATAAGCAGTCAAGTCAGCCGCAAGATAATCCATATTGGTACAGGTCCTTTATTCATCCTCTGCTGGCTCCTTTTCCCTAACACCTCCGCCTCTCGGTATATTGCCTCACTTGTACCCCTGGCGATAACCCTCCAATTTATCTTAGTCGGAATCGGCGTGATTAAAGACGATGCTGCTGTCCAGGCAATGTCTCGTTCCGGTGATCCCAGAGAGATCCTAAGGGGACCAATGTTTTATGGCGTGATCTTCGTTATCTGTACAATTTTGTTCTGGTACGATTCACCGATTGGCATTGTCGCCCTGATGCAGATGTGTGGAGGAGATGGATTAGCAGATATATTAGGTAGAAGGTATGGAAAAACCCAAATTCCCTGGAATCGCCAAAAGACCTGGGTTGGATCTTTTGGCATGTTTCTTGGTGGATTCTTGCTATCATTTTTAATCCTGGCGACATATGTGGGGATAGGCATCTTTTCCTCGCCATTGCTCACCTTGCTACCAGCAGTGCTGCTTATCTCCATCGCTGCAACGTTGGTGGAAACAATCCCTTTGCGTGATGTAGACAACATAACTGTGGCACTAACGGCGGTTGTGCTTGGTTTTTTCCTCTTCTAACTCGGTGAGGAATTTTTTACCACAAATCTTCCCCATCTTAATATAGATAGGTCTTGATTAATAATAGATTTGAGAATACAGCCATCCATTGACGGAAATGGTAGAATTGGTTAGAATTACCCGATAATATTGGTCTAAATTAGAATACTCAAACACAGAGGTAAACATGGACCTTCTAGAAAAGACACAAACCACACAAATCGATCTTACTCCAGCAGCAGCTGACGCTGTTCAAGACCTGCTCGCAAAACGTGAGTTAGGTGACATGGCTCTCAGGGTGTTCGTTTCTGGGGGTGGATGCTCGGGATTTCAATATGGTATGGCCCTGGAAGATAATATTCGCGAGACTGATTTCGTAACCGAACAACACGGTGTGAAACTCGTTGTTGATGAAATCTCTATCAACTATCTTGCCGGTGCCAAGGTTGATTATGTAGATGAAGTTATGGGAAGCGGATTTAAAATTGAGAATCCCAATGCTGTCTCAACATGCGGCTGTGGCAGCTCATTCAAAACCAGTGATGACCAGGCTGCGGCTAATACCGCAGGAGGTTGCAGCTGCTGATTTCCTCTTGACTTGGTTAATGTCTCATGCAAAAAGGACGCTGATTATCAGCGTCCTTTTTTTATCTTCCCCTTAGAAAGGAAATTAATGTACCAAATACACCTAAAACTGCCATACCTATGATCACAATTCCAATCGGAATACCCCCTGGTACAGCCTGAGGTGGTTCATTCTCAAAAGTAGGTATTACTAGTGGTGGCGGTGGCGTAAAAGTCGGCAGGCGAGTTGGTGGCAGTTCAATTATAAACTGGGCAGCCAGTGTAGGATCGATGGTGGGCGTTGTGCGTGGGGTTGGCGTGGGTGGAGGTTCAACGATGGGTATGCTTCCGGTTATTGATACAAGTGGAGAATATACCCAGCCTGTGCTATCGGGGACTCCTGGATAGAATATCTGAATCCAATCACCCCCAGGAGTCCGCCCTCTTGCAGGAACCGTTTGACCGACGATTAAAACTCCAATAATGTCGTATTTCGCACTCGGTCCTGAACGAACATTTATACTGTCTTGATCAGCGTCTCTGCGGACGCTAACCACAGGACCTAATGGAGATCCGGTGACGGTTGGTACGGAAACAGTTGGGATCTGTGCGTTTACACTCCCCTTAAAAACCTCATCATACACAGCGAAAATACTTGTTAAGAGGATACTGATTAATATCAGGATACCTAGTCTTTTTCTACCCATGCGCATCAGGATTCTTTTCCTAAATCAAGGATGCAAGATTATAATCTATTCTGAAATTCAGTCTCACGACTCTTAGGAGTGATTAAGACATGGATCGCAGAATTTTTCATGGAAAAGTTACCACCCAAGATATCGGGCAGGTATTGGTCGCCCACTTCAACCGGGGGAATCTTCGTGCTCAACAATTTTCAAAAAAGGGTAAAGTCATTGTTCAGATAACCACATTAGCCAGGCCAATTTCCGGTGGATCAACTGCACTGACAATATACCTGGAACAGGTTGAAGATGGCGTAGCTGTCCAGGTCGGTGAACAGGCATGGTTGGGGATCGCTGCCAGTATCGGTTCAACGGTTTTGTCGTTATGGCGTAGCCCATTTAATCTCATCCATCGTCTAGATGATATCGCCCAGGATGTAGAGAATATCCAGATTTCAGATCAAGCATGGCAGGTGATTGAGAATTATGCCAGGATGCGAGGGGCGACATTTGAACTATCAGAAAGATTGCGCCGTATGAAGTGTGATTATTGTGATACCGCTAATCCTGTAGGGGAATCAAGATGTATCGCCTGCGGTGCACCACTCGGAGATGTTCAACCAGATACCTGTCCAAATTGCGGTTATGTGATCGAAACGGGGGAAAAGGTCTGTCCGAATTGCAATCACATACTTGACGAATAGGAAATATCCGTTCTTGCTTTAGGGCGTTTTTAGGGCACTTATTGCCTCTTGAACAGCAGGCAGAAGCTCTGAATCTTTTGAGTTTGTTTTGGAGGCGAAATTCATCGCTGTCTGACCAGATATTGTTGATTCAAGACGACCCTCCAATTTTTCTAATGCTGGCAATGCGTTCAAATAACCAACTTTACCGATCATGACTGCCGCTTGTTGGCGAACTTTACTTGGAATTTTTGGGTCATTCAATATCTCAATCAAATGGTTGCCAGCGTATCGAGACGCATTCAATAGTCTCGCAACATGTTCCTCAATTGATCCGTATTCTGCAGCTGCTTCTAACAATGCGAATATCTGGCGTGTCCGAAAGCTTGAAAGATAAAGATAAAGACTGCTGCGGACATCTTCTGGTGCAGGGTAACCATTTTTATCTGGGAGTAATACTAAACCAAGTGTTTCAATGATCTTTGCTCGAAGTTCAATGTTCGGTTCAACCACTTTTGTTACTAGGATATATGAAACGACTGGTGAAAAACGAGCTGCATCGAGCTCAATTAACTCTTCTAGTGCCGATCTGCGAACATTAACATCTTCTTTAGTTAAATCTTCGAGGGCTCCCCAAACCGCGGGGAATAGTTCGATTGTTCCAGAGCTTTCTTCTAAGAGGAAAAGTTGTGGCTGGGGGGATACTGGTTGCGTAAACTCAGCATACATGGAGGAAAGTATACACCAGAAACAGTACAAAGCAAATTATCATTTTTGTGATGCATTATTCATTCAGAAGGTTGAATTTCCTTTTGAATAATCACCAGTTTGAAGCGTCAACTCATTTCAAAGAGCAAAGAGATGAAAAAACCATGTCAATTGATAGTAAAATCTACTCTTTGAAGAAATATATAAAATATTACAAAGATTTTGCCCTTCTCAATTCAAATATTGGAAATATGATAACTAATTCCAAATTTCTATTATTGACTATGCGTAATTCCAATTTTTACATCCGTGTTTTCCATTAAATAACTAAATTTAGCATTAATCAGGCCCCCAACTCTTACTATCTTTTTCCGAATGTACTTGAACATCGCCCTCCAAAGCTTTCTTATTGGCATCTCCATTGCTGCTCCTGTTGGACCAATCGGCGTGATTTGCATCCGCCGCACGCTCGCCGAAGGTCGCATCGCCGGCTTCATTTCAGGATTGGGAGCTGCCACCGCAGATGCAATTTATGGCGCCATCGCTGCTTTTGGCTTGACAGTTATATCCCTATTCTTGATCCAGCATAACCTTTGGTTGCGACTTGGAGGTGGGGCTTTTCTCGTATTCCTTGGCATTCGAACTTTTTTTTCCCCACCAACAATCGAAAATCTCGATTCGCACCCCTCGGATCGGCAATCAAGCCTGATCAGGTACTATGCTTCAACCTTTTTATTAACAATCACCAACCCACTGACTATCCTCTCCTTTGCGGCGATTTTCGCCGCTATTAGTGGCCGTGATATGGATTATTCTGGCGATTATTTTGCCTCCACGATCATGGTTCTCGGTATTTTTCTCGGTTCTTGTGCCTGGTGGTTCATTCTGAGTGGATTTACTGGGTATTTCCGTAGGAAATTAAACGAAACGGGGATGGTCTGGATCAATAGGACATCCGGAGGCATCATAACAGGCTTTGGAATGTTTGCACTCGGTAGCCTTCTAATTTAGGAAATTTTCCTACCATCAGACAACCCCCATAATACGTAAGATAGATATTTCCGTCCATATAGTTTATTTACTGTACGAAAACACCTCCTTAATTAAATGGAAAAATGATGAACACAATGGGATAATCCATGTCGAATAAACTAGACAAAAGCTTGACAAATTATGTGCATTATGATAATATAAGAACTATCGAGATACAAATGACATATTGTCAGGTTTGATCGGTGGAGGTTTGTGGATAGTTCGGAAAGTTTAAGACCGGATTAAGCCGAAGAGCATTAATCCATCTTATTCAAAAAAGGTTTATGTG
>CP070785.1:339878-344387 GCA_020346705.1 Chloroflexota bacterium
GGAGATATATTGAAGTTCCAATATGCCTCGTCCACCAGCACCTGGGCGATCGTCACCGGATCGGGTCCGCCGTTGACCACCGTGACCTCAAAACCGCCATCGACCACCTTGATCCTTTCAAGATTAAGATCCTCGATAGGCGGCAGGTTGGCGGTGAAGAGGGACAATGGGTTTCCAAACGCAAATAAGGCCAGCATCAACGCGATGGCTGCCAAAGGAACCAGTACTGCAACCCACAAGGGGATATTGCGTCCGGGTTCTTTCTTGTCCTCCGCAGCAGTCATGACTTTATCTCCCGCGCTCATTCGACCACCTCGAAAAATCCCATCCAGCCCAGCTCCGCAAATTCGCTCTGGTGAGCGTGGAACATGTAGCGGCCGAGCTCAAAATCCTTGAAGGAGAACTCCAGGATGCCGCGCTGAGCCTGGCACTGCATGATGGTATCAACCGTCTTTAGTGTTGGTTGAAAAGTCGTCCCGTGATCATAGTAATCGAAGAAATTACCATGAACGTGGAACGAGTTAATTGGATCAAATTCGGTGATGTTGATCAGATAGAGCCGCTGGGGTTGATCCCTTTTAATCTGGATCGGCTCATTCATATAAGCGAAGGCAATCGTGTTGGCTGCATAAACCTCGTTATCGCCATCGAAGTTCGTATCGAAGCCATTCATCACCATGACCATTTCGTTGTACTCTTCTGATTCTGAGAATTGGTGATTTCTCTGGCGGGCGAGGATTTCATCTTCTCCTGGATGCCTGCTCGGGTCCGGATCGATCACAAAGGCACCGTACAATCCTTTATGGATGTGACGTTTGAGCGGGTTAGCATGGCAGTGGTACAGGTGGCAGCCAAACGGGAAAGCATCAAACTCGTAGATCGTCTCTTCCCCAGAATGAATTTCTCCTGCGCCGACGCCGGGGACACCGTCCATGCTGGCCGAGTGGATACCGTGAAAATGGATCGTGTGGGGGTGGCTGCCAGCATTGATAAAGCGGATGCGAATGCGGTCCCCCTCCATGCACCTCAAGCTAGGTCCTGGTACGCGGCTGTTATACGTCCATGCTGGGAAAAACACCCCTGGTGCGATCTCAATCTCTTTATCGACCGCGGCGATGTTGAATTCCCGCAAAGTCTGGCCGTTGGGCAGCTGGCTAACTTCACCATAATCCCATTCATAAAGTAAAGATTGGGCATCAAAGCCATTCCTGGCATTGTCTACTTGCCCCATAGTTCCTGGCATACCATGATCGTGGGATTCTTGCTTGGTGATTTCCATCACCGGCTTGGCAGAGGTATCCTTGTTGGCTGCAACACCTGCCAATCCAGTGACAGCTAGTCCGCCACCGAAGGCTGTTTTAAGGAAATCCCGCCGGGACAAGTTGTTCCTTTTGTTACCAAATA
This sequence comes from Chloroflexota bacterium, assembly GCA_020346705.1. Classification (GTDB taxonomy): domain Bacteria; phylum Chloroflexota; class Anaerolineae; order Anaerolineales; family UBA4823; genus PFL25. Next base: position 341,283 of record CP070785.1, read on the forward strand.
TTTTCATTACTTGCACTCCTAGAAATTTAACTGTCGCCGATTCCACCTACTCATTTTCCAAATGACATATTGAGAATCATAGATATTTTCAAATCAACTTTTTTTGAAATCAAGGTTAAAAAAGATAAATTCAGACATTTAAAAATATTTTTAGATAGGACTAAATTTACCCAAATTATTATATATGCTTGCCCCCCATTCGTCAAGCGTTTTTTCTCGTGAAATTTCCTGTGACAAATATCCGCTCTAATCCGTGACAGGTGGTACTAAAAACATAAATAAGGTCTATTTATACTATACCTAGGGAATTTGGTTCAAATCAGACCTAAGACGTATGATTTTGGTCCTTAATGCAATTTGTCCTACTCAAATTATGCTTATTCTTACTCGATTTTTACGAACATTAAACCAATCAGAAAGGAGGCAGCGGCCTTAGTTCATGGTCAGGGTTAGTCACAAAATCCTGACCTTATGTCATTTTTTTAATAAACAATCTCATATATCTCCCCACCAAAAATATTCAGCCTGATATATGAGGCCAATTTCAGTGGAAGGGTAAACATGGAAAAGAAAACATTTGAACTGCCTGCAATGTTTGCAGACCACCACGTCGTCGAAGTGAGACGGATCCTCTTGGAAATGCCTGGTGTAGATGACGTTTACGCCAGCAGCGCCTTCCAGGTGGCAGAAGTGACCTTCGATCCAGGATCAGTCAGCGAAAAAGAAATCGCCGAGAAACTGGAAGCTGCTGGTTACCTTGGTGAATTCGCGGTCGTCGCCGAAGCAGGAAAACCTGCGACCTCAAAAAACGGCGATGGAACCTTTTTCCGCCACACGGAAGTCTACGAACATACCAAAGAGACGGTTGGTTTCGCCCAAGAGGTGAGCTACGTCGGCCGGCCCCTCTGGCCATGCCCAGGGATCGGCGCCATCAATACCATGGAGGAGGAAAGTTAAACCATGCCAAAGAAACAACGAACGGTTGAAGAAAAAACCATTGACCCAGCTGCGCAAGAGATGTTGGTCCGGGCTGACGAGCTCGGCATCGGCACCGCCTTCAGCCGGGCAGATGACATGTCCCCCTGTAATGTCGGTAGTACCGGGATGTGCTGCAAATTATGCGGCATGGGACCCTGCCGCCTGACAAAAGAAGGCCAGACAGGCGTTTGCGGCGCGACCATCGACACCATTCAAGCCCGCAACCTGATCCGAGCCATCGCGGCAGGAGGCGCTGCGCACTCCGATCACGGGCGCGATATGGCCTTCACGCTCAAAGCAGTCGCTAATGGTGAAGCAGAAGGATATACCATCCGAGATGTCGCCAAGCTGCGCACGGTGGCTGCCAGATATGAAATCCCCATCGAAGGCAGGGCACCGGAAGAGATCGCCAACGACCTGGCAGATCTCTATATCTCCCAATTCGGCCAGCAGAAGGGCGAGATTTCACCAGTCATCCGGGCACCAAAGAAACGACAGGAGCTGTGGAGAGAACAGGGCGTGATCCCACGCGGCATCGACCGTGAGGTAGTTGAAGCCCTGCACCGCACCCATATTGGTGACGATCAAGATCCTGAGCATCTCCTGAATCATGCCGTGCGTACCTCGCTGGCGGATGGTTGGGGGGGATCCATGATCGCTACGGATGCTGCTGATATCCTCTTCGGCACACCCGCTCCCCTGCTTGGACAGGCCAACCTGGGTGTCTTGAAGGACAATATGGTAAACGTCGTCGTTCACGGGCACGAACCCACATTGAGTGAAATGATTGTGGCGGCCTCCCAAGATCCGGAGATCATCGAGTACGCTAAAGCAGCCGGAGCAGAAGGCATCAGCCTTTCCGGTATCTGCTGCACGGCGAACGAGATCCTCATGCGCCAGGGCATCCCTGCTGCGGGCAACTTCCTGCACCAGGAGCTAGCCATCTTAACCGGATCAGTCGAGGCGATGGTAGTAGATGTGCAGTGCATCATGCAAGCCCTGGTCGACCTGGCCAGCAATTTCCACACCAAGATCATCACCACCTCACCAAAGGTAAAGATCAAAGGCGGCACCCACATTGAATTTGACGAAAAGCACGCCTTGAGCATCGCCAAGGATATTCTGCGCGCATCGATCGATAACTACAAGAACCGCGGCGAGACCCAAATTCCACAGGTGAAGGAAGACCTGATCCCAGGTTTCTCCCACGAGTACATCAACTACATGCTGGGCGGCGCGTACCGCGCTTCATTCCGCCCCCTCAACGACGCCATCATGAGCGGGCGCATTCGCGGTGTGGCGGCCATTGTCGGCTGCAACAACCCGCGCAGCTCCCAGGACTACCTGCACACGAAAGTCACCAAAGAACTGCTGAAGAAGGATGTCCTGGTGGTCGAGACCGGCTGCGGCGCCATTGCCAGTGCCAAACTCGGCCTGCTACTCGGTGAAGCCGGATTGGACCAGGTAGGACCGGGTCTGCGTGAAGTATGCGAAGCGGTTGGTATCCCACCTGTGCTGCACATGGGCTCTTGCGTCGATAATACCCGCATCCTGACTGTGCTGACCCAGATGGTTGAAGAAGGGGGTCTGGGAGACGACATCGATCAAATCCCCGCGGTTGGACTGGCGCCGGAATGGATGAGCGAAAAAGCGCTTGCCATCGGCACCTATTGCGTCGCCTCGGGCGCCTACGTGATCTTCGGAGGATCATCTCCGGTCAGCGGTATGCCCGATCGAGTTGCTGACAGCGATATCGTCTCTAACTATATCAGCCAGGGTTGGGAGGAAATTTACGGCGGTAAATTAGAATTCATCGCCGATCCCGAGGAAATGATCGCCGCAACCCTCGAGCATATCGATAAGAAACGCGCCGCTCTTGGTCTGCCTGAATATGACCCAGATCGATTTGGAGAGAGCGGTGATACCCGCATGCTCGAAATCGAGCAGCTACCGCTTGAAGAACGGGTATCAGCTATTTACGGCGTGGCAGCCGATTAATTAGGAGGTTCATTCATGTCTCGTTACATCGCATCTCGTGCTATTCGCGGTGCCAATGCGCTAGTTACTGAAGCAGAACTCATGCTTCAGAAAGCACTCACGGAAAAGGGACCTGACACGCCGGTCGCA
>CP070785.1:344487-348994 GCA_020346705.1 Chloroflexota bacterium
AAGGCTGATCAAGCGTAAGGGACAACATCATTTGATTAAAGCGGTAAAACAAATCAGCGATCAAGGTGTTGACATCACTCTTGACCTGGTTGGCAGCGGAGATGCCGAAGGGGAGTATCGTGAATTGGTGGAATCATTGCAGGTCCAAGACAAGATTGAATTTCGAGGATATATCTCTCGTGAGGAGATCCCTAATTTTTATGCCCAGGCGCATGTATTTGTTTTGCCCTCATATAATGAGGGTATGAGCGTTGCTACCTTAGAGGCGATGGCTTGCGGATTGCCTGTGATTGTTTCTCGGACACCAGGTACCGAGGAGCTTGTCAGAGAAGGAGAAAACGGATTCACATTTGAGTGGGGAGATATCGAATTGCTGACGCAGCTTTTGTTGAAATTAGATTCGGACCGAGCCTTGGCAAGGCAAATGGCCCTTGAGTCAAGGATGCAAGCTAAAAAGTTTTCCTGGGATTCCAGCGCGAAGAAATTTGATCTATTATTCTTTTCCCAAAATAACATCCATCCTGAAAGTCGACGAGTCAAATCCTAACTACCTGCTAATGTGCGGAATCTGCGGTTTCTTAATAGATCGAAATAATGGTGAGGATCGATTTGGCTTGTTAAAATCCCTGAATCATACTCTTGAACACCGGGGTCCGGACAGTAATGGATATTATCTAAACGGTAATATCGGGATGGGGATGAGCCGTTTGGCGATTATTGATCTTACAAGTGGTGACCAACCCAAATTCAATGAAGATAAATCGATAGCTATTGTTTATAACGGGGAGATTTATAACTATCGGAACCTTCGTGATCAGCTTGAGAATTTTGATCATAGATTTACCACCAACAGCGATACAGAAGTTATTATTCATGCCTATGAACAATGGGGGGATCAATGTTTGCTCAAATTCAATGGCATGTTTGCATTTTCTATCTGGGACGATAAGCGGAAAAGACTTCTTTTAGCCAGAGATCGCATGGGACAAAAACCATTGTACTGGCATTATTCATCCAAGGGTCTTCTCTGGGCTTCTGAGGCCAAAGCGTTGCTCAAGGCACCTTGGCTGGATCGAAAAATCAATCCTCAGGCTTTACATCATTACCTGACTTTGCAATATACTCCTGATCCATTGACAATATACGAAGGGATTTTCCAGCTTCCAGCAGCTCACAAACTTGTTATGGAGGAAGGGCGCCAACCAAAAGTATCTCGCTGGTGGCAGCTGGATTTTGAACCAAAGTGGCAGATCGATGACCGAGAAGCGATCGAGTATGCAGGCGAGTTATTGAGAGAAGCAGTTCGCAAAAGGCTAATCTCGGAGGTGCCACTGGGGGCATTCTTGAGTGGAGGGATTGATTCTTCAATCATTGTCTCATTGATGTCAGAAGTTTCAAGTTATCCGGTAAAGACTTTTTCCATAGGATTCGAGGAAAACCAATTTTCGGAAACGGAATATGCTCGCCAGATTGCCGAGAAATATGAAACCGATCATCACGAGTTTCTTTTCCGTCCAGACGATTTGACAAACGTTATCGAACGTGTCATCTATGCAACTGACGAACCTTTTGCCGACCCAGCTGCATTACCTCTTTACGAATTGGCACGTCAGACACGGAAACATGTAACTGTCGCACTTTCAGGTGATGGCGGAGATGAAACTCTCGCCGGATACCTGAGATATGCTCTTGACAGATTTTTGCGACCATACGCGGCCTTGCCGGACTGGATCACTCAAAAAGCGATTCCTGCTGGGGTTTCTTTTCTACCTGAACCTAAATGGATTCCAGAGGATCGCAATCCGTTAACTGGTCTGAAACGCCTGGATCAATTTTCCTCAACCACAGAAAAAGCCTCCTTGGTGCGTTGGGGATCTTACTTCAGCCACAACGAAAAACTAGGCTTATATAATGATGTCTGGCAGGATGAACTTGCTGAAGATCGCACTGAGGATTGGCTTGTCAAAGCTTATGATGAGGCAAATGCCGATAGCCTTTTGGATCGAACATTATTTGTTGATCATGTGACATATCTCTCTGGAGATTTGCTTCCCAAGTCCGATCGTATGACCATGGCACATTCAGTTGAGGCCCGGGCTCCTTTTCTCGATCCGGATTGGGTTGAATGGACTGCTCGTTTACCCGAAAAGTATAAAGTGAGGGGATTGCAAACAAAATGGTTATTAAGGAATGCTTTCCAGGATGAGATTCCTGCCAAGATTAGATCGCGGGGGAAACAAGGGTTTAGTATACCGGTGGGACAATGGTTACGATATGAATTAAAAGAGTGGTCCAAACAAATAATAATGGAAAACAAGTTTATATTAGAAGCCTTCAATCCAATTGCAATTGAAAAACTCTTTAATGAACACAGCACCGGAAGAATCAATCACGGCAAGAAATTGTGGGCTCTTTTGATGGTAGCAATATGGGATAAGAGTTATTAAGATAAATCCTAATGATTATAAGATGGTTGGCCACCCCGAAGTTGATATTGAAAAATTGTTTCTTTGTCAACGATTGAAAATAATAAATCTAGGCTTTTGAAAACGATTGATATAGTTAATAATCTGAACAAATTCATTCTTAAAATTCAATTTTCACAACAGATTTTGATAAAGGAATAATGTATTCTTTGATTATTTTCTCTCGATATAGCCATAAAATTCATTCTATTGTGGTCGAAAAATACTGCTCGATTTTCGTAATAATTGAATCTCAAATTAAACACTAATGGTGCAAACACTTAAACAAGCCATTAGGAACCCAAAGGTAAGGATCGCACTTCAGCTTACCTTCACAATTGTAGTATTGGTATTGCTATTTAATTCAATTAATATTTCTGATTTATCCCGCTTCCTAAGTTCGATCAAAATTTTGCCTCTGATATTTAGCTTATTGGTCACTTTCCTGATGAGGTTTTTATGGGCATACCAGATCTCAATTACTCAAGCCCCGATGGACATGCATTTCAGTACATATGAGATCTTCAGAATTCAAATGATTGCCACATTTTATAGTCTGGTTCTTCCTGGGGATCTTCTCGCAGGTGGAGTATCCTGGTACAAACTATCTCGACCAGAACGAAAGTATATTGAAGCTGGAGCATTACTCGTTTTTTTTCGATTAGTTCAAATTTCATGTCTAATATTACTTGGATTGATTGTTGCTTTTTTGGATCCACAGATCGGCTCTCCAGAGTTTCGCACTTTAATAATTGTTGGAATATTGAGCATAATAATCATGTGGATTCTCTTTTTTTCAAATCAAGTTATGAGAATATTGGATTTCATTGTCAGCAAAGTGAATTCGGATTCCTCATTCCTGACTAATCTATATGAAAACGTTGAAAGAATTTTGGATACGATTCTAAAATTTCGAACATTGGGCATGAATCGATTGATATTTGTGTTTTGTGTGTCATTAACTGCCCAATTCTTAGGGTTAGTTTATTTTTTCTTGTTAGCCAGGTCTGTTGATATTGACCTTCCATTTTATGTTATTGGTTGGATCAGCACTTTTGTTACTGTCATACAAATGATTCCAATTTCGATCGCGGGATTAGGAATTAGAGAAGCCAGTTATGCAGTATTGCTGCGCGATTATGGAATTTCTCCGGAGCAGGCAATCAGTTTTTCAATCACTATCTTCGTTGTGTTTGTGATTGTAGGGTTAATTGGGGGATTATTTGAATTGAGTGATATATATCGAAATTGGCAGCGGAGAAAAAAGCCTGATTCAGATCCCAGTAAAAATATTACCAATTAAATAAAATTCGGCAATGCGAAAGAACTAGCAATAAATAACTTCAAAATAAGTAGAATCAAAATGCTCCAGTTTGTTGATCAAACAACATGTTTAGCAGGACTTGGTTTGGTGCATCAAGCAAAATTCTTGTTTTGGTGGGAAAATGGCTGGTTTGCCTCTAGCGATTGTAAGTATTCGCCACATAGCAATAGGATTTTTGGATAAGCAATAATTTCAGTGCAAAAGTATTATTGTGACAATTTTATGCAGAAAGTTAATCATATTGAATGATAAAATGCATCGTTTGCTCGAATGCAAAATTGTCTGAAGAAATTCGGAATGAATCAACTGTCTAAATATCTCTTCATTTTAGGTCTTATTTTCCTGATAAGTTTAGGATTATTCCTTGGAACAATTTACTTAAGGGAAGCTCAAAACTTCCAACTGTTCAATGCATCCTCGTTAAGACTGTTGACATTCATCGGCTTTGTTGTAGCCACAGGATTTCTATTTGGATCCGCATTGGTGACTTGGATAAGGCCATTATGGAGTCAAAAAGCTTTATTGGTTTTTGAACGACTTATTCAACGAAAATGGCTTCACAAGTCAATATTTTTCTTATCAGCATTGACAATTGTCTTTTTAACTATCCCATTGTGGAATATTTTCATAGGAGGAGATGCAAGGTATCAACCGATATTAATTCGGTTTTCCCCAATTGTTTTCCTGCTTGGCTCTCTGTCCTTGGTTGTGGTCAGAT
>CP070785.1:349094-353596 GCA_020346705.1 Chloroflexota bacterium
CGAAGAAACTAATCCTTACGAGGTTGGGTTAGGGAAGTTTGTCGATCTCGAAAAGGAAATTGACTTCATCGGAAAAGCGGCGCTGAAGGAAATAAATTCCACCGGGATCAAGCGTAAACTGGTGGGATTGGAGATTCACACTGAGCCGCTGTACCAAACTGCACAGCCCTGGCCAATCGAATGGAACGACAAAAAAGTGGGCACGATCACAAGTGCGGTCTATTCACCAGACCTGGAAAAGAATATCGCCTTTGCCCTGGTTGCCGTCGAAAGTGCAAAAATGGGAACACGACTAAATGTCGACCTGGGAGAGGAAAAAGCGGCCGCGACGGTTACCCCAATCCCATTCATCGACAATCGGGCTAAGGTATGGAAGGGAATCAAATAGTCAGGCATTTTCTGTAGAAGAAACAAGTATCAACGAACCGATCGAGCAAAGCAAACAATCAGCTCGAACAAAAATCTTTGCGAGGGTTTAGGAGGCACCACCATGATCGACTTTACATTTACTGAAGAACAAGATCTATTTCGGAAAGCAGCCAGGGAGTTCGCTGAGACGAAGATAGCTCCCCACGTGCAAGATATGGAGGAGACGGGGCGGAGCTGGGATCCAGTGATCAAGGAACTGGGCGAAGCAGAAATGATGGCCATCACCATCCCGGAAGAATACGGCGGCTTGGGTCTCGGCTACACCGTCCGGATGATCGCCCTGGAGGAGATCGCCAGGGTTTCTGTCGCCACGGCGATGATGATGCAGGTAGGTGGGCTGGGGATCGATACGATCATCCTATTCGGCACAGATGAACAGAAGGAAAAATACCTGCCCGGATTAGCCACAGGAGAACGATTCGCTACAGTAGCGGTCACAGAGCCATCCGGCGGCTCTGATCCGAAGGGCTGCTCGACTTCGTACAAGAAGCAAAATGGACACTACGTCCTCAACGGGCGCAAGTGTTTCATCACCAACTCCCATATTGCTGATACCCAAGTCGTGCTGGCAAATAATGAGGATGATCGCGAGGCATACTCCACATTCATCCTTGAAAAGGATATGGAAGGTTTTGAGGCGACCCACGAAGAGCATAAGGTCGGCATGCGCGGCTGCAACACAGGCGAGATCGAAATGAAGGATCGTAAAGTTCCTGCCGAAAACTTGTTGGGGCCGGAAGGCAAAGGTATGCGCGTCTCGATGACCGCGATCAGCGAATCTGGACGTGCAGGTATGATTGGTTGTGCACTGGGGCTGCACAATGCCTGCTTGGAGGCTTCTGTTAAATTCGCAAATGAGCGAATTTTATACGGCAGGCCGATCAGCAAGTTGCAGGCCCAACAATTCAAGATCGCGGACATCAAAATCGATCTCGAAGCCGGTCGTCTGTTAGGATACCGAGCATCCGCCCTGCATGATAAAGGTGAGCGCGCCGGAAATGAATATGCCGTCGCCAAGTATTTCACCACTGAAGCAGCACAGAGAGCGGCCAAAATGGCGGCAGACATCCACGGTGGTTATGGCTGTATGGAAGAATATCCGGTAACCCGCTATGTACGTGATTCGTTCGTGTTGGGACCCTCTGCCGGTACATCTGACATCATGAAGGTGATCGTCTCTCGCTGGGCGCTTTCATAAGGCACGTGCTAACGAGATTGATATCTGAACAACAATTAGGAAACAACGAGATTTCATAGCCGCCGTCTCCGGCGGCTTGAGCGATTTTTGCACTGGTAAATAACTAAGGGTGAAATGCTGAGAATCATTGTTTGTGTTAAAGCTGTACCGGAATCAAAAGCTGCTGAAAGCTTGAAGATCGATCCGGTCACCAAATCCCTGCCACGTCTGGATATCCCACTGGAGATTAATCCACTCGATCGTAATGCGCTCGAAGTCGCCCTACAATTGAAAGAAGGATCTGGCGCGCACATCACAGTGATCAGCATGGGTCCACCACCAGCGGGAGACATTGTTAAAGAATGCCTCGCATTGGGCGCAGATAAGGGTATCCTGTTATCAGATCCAGCCTTTGCCGGAGCAGATGCATACGCCACCGCTCTCACCTTGGCCAAGGCTGTTAAAAAGATTGGCGAGGTGGATGTTGTGTTGTGCGGCAGAGCGAGCAGTGATGGGGCCACCGAGTGGGTAGGTCCCGAGCTGGCTGTATTCGTGGATATGCCAATTGTGACCATGGTGCGCGAGTTTGTTAAAACCGATGGGAAAAACTGGGTGGTAAAAGCCGATATTGAGAACGGATATCGATTGGTCCAGGCAGCTCTACCGACGGTATTCACTGTGACCCAGGATGCGAATACGCCTCGCACGTTAAGCTTTTCGGGGATCATCAAATCCAGGAAGAAAGAGATCACCACCTGGGGTTTAAATGACCTGGGTGTGCTTGAGGATTCTGTCGGCCTAAAAGGATCGCCGACGATAGTATCCAAACTGGCTTATGTAGAGAGCAAACGGGAGTGCGAATTTATCGATGGCACCCTGGAGGAAAAAGTGGATCAGCTGATCAACAAATTGGTGGAAGCGGGGGTGGCATCATGAGCGATCACATAAATCCTGTGTGGGTGATTGGCGAAAAGGTCGATGGCAATATCCCCCCGATCTGCTTTGAAATAATCGGCCAGGCACGCAAACTGGCGGATGAACTGGATGCCCCAGTCGAGGTGCTGCTGTTCGGAAAAGGCATCAGAGATAGGGTGGATTCGTTGTTCCACGCGGGTGCAGATGTCGTCCATGTTGGCGATGCAACTGGATTTGAGGTATACCAGTCCGAAATATACTTAGCGAGCATCACGGCGCTGGTGGATGAGCGCAAGCCGCAAATCATGTTGATCGGTTCAACCTTTATGGGACGTGAGCTGGCTCCCTTGATCGCCGCCAAGCTCGGCACCGGTCTGAGCGCCCACTGCATCGACTTGGTTTTGGATGAAGATGGGATTCTGGAGCAGCAGATCCCCGCTTATGGGGGCCTGATGTCGATCATCTGCCCGGATAAACGCCCCCAAATCGCCACCGTGGCCCGGGGAGTTTTTCCAATGCCAACCCTGGATGAAAGCCGCAGTGGAAAAATCCTGCAGGTTGATCCCCCTCCGGAAATGATAACCCGGGTAAAAACACTCGAGGTAGTTCACGTGGAGCCCAAAGGCTTACCCTTAGAGACCGCGCCGGTAGTGGTCGCCGGCGGCGCGGGTGCAGGTTCCAGCGAGGGATGGCAGGAAATAGCAGAACTGGCTGAGGCACTCAATGCGGCTTTAGGTTCAACTCGACCCGCAGTTGATGAGGGTTGGACAGATTTGGAAACCATGATCGGTCAAAGCGGGAGGATGGTCAGTCCAGAAATTTATATTGGCATAGGCCTGTCGGGGGAACAGCAGCATATGGTCGGCATTATGGGGGCAAAACTGATGATCGCCATAAATAACGACCCCAAATCACCCGTATTTGGACAGGTAGACATTGGCATCGTCGAAGATTGCCGTCAGTTTGTGCCAGCCCTGGTGAAAGCATTGAAGGAAATGGAATCTGACCCGGTGAGGGCAACACATGTCGTTTGAGCGTCTTTTGAATCCGCGCACCATTGCCACCTTTGGTGGAGCAAATGCCGCCGAGGTGATCCGCCAGAGCGAGCTCATGGGCTTCGAAGGGGAGATCTGGCCGGTCCACCCGAAAAAAACGAAGATCCTGGGGCGCAAGGTCTATCGCTCGGTTGCAGATTTGCCTGAGAGCCCCGATGCAGCGTATGTGGGGGTCAACCGCTACATAACAATTGACATCGTCAGGGAACTGGCCAAAAGAGGGGCTGGTGGCGCAGTCTGCTATGCCACTGGTTTCGTCGAGTTTGGCGAGGAGGGCGCCGAACTCCAGGAGCAGCTTCTGGAGGCCTCAGGGGATATGCCCCTGATCGGACCGAACTGCTATGGGCTGCTAAATTATCTCAACGGGGCGATGCTCTGGCCTGACCAGCAGGGCGGGCGCAGGGTCGAAGAAGGCGTGGCGATCATCACCATGTCATCCAACGTGGGCTTCAACCTGACCATGCAGCGGCGCGGCCTGCCCATCGCCTACATGGTCTCCCTGGGGAATAAGCTAAAATTTGACCTGCATCACGCGATTAAGATTTTCGCCCAGCAGGAACAGGTGACTGCCTTGGGCCTCTTCCTGGAAACCATGCCCGATCCGGTGGCCTTCCAGGAAGCGGTTAATTTCGCACGCAATTTGGGCAAACCCATCGTCGCCATGAAAGTTGGACGCTCTGAGGTCGCCCAAAAGATGGTTGTGTCACACACGGCGTCCATGGCCGGCTCCGATGTTCTCGTCAGCGCCCTATTCAACCGCCTCGGCGTTGCGAGGGTAGATTCTTTAGAAGCGCTGATCGAAGCGCTGAAGGTGCTGCACGTCCTCGGCCCGCTAAACGGTGGACAGATAGCCGCAGGGAGCACGTCTGGCGGCGATCTAACGCTATTAGCCGACGGCATGGGGCCCGACCTGAGCCTGCCGCCCC
>CP070785.1:353696-358181 GCA_020346705.1 Chloroflexota bacterium
AGGAATCGCCGAAGGAGTATCTTGCTGCAGAGGCTACCCGAACATTTCCTTGAACGGCCATCCGCATGCCGATTTGTCCGACCGCTAAGGAAAACCCGGCACCCAAGACGAATGCAAAAGCCCGTCCAATACCAATAAACAATCGTATCTGCTGATTTTCAGCAACGGTGAGCGACTCGACACATTCCTCTGCTAATTCAATAGGAGCCCCTTTAACAGCCATGCAATACCAAACCGAAGCCTCAGGAGTAGGGGGTACGATGTAGATTGAGGCAAAAAGAGCAATAGTCAGGATAAGTATCAAAGGTAAGATGGTAACCAGCTGGCGTCGCAGATAGGCATTGGCACCTTCTCGGATGGCATTCCAGACTTTTTGCATCTCTGGTGTCCCTTTATCCTCTTTTAATACTTGATAACGCAGAAACACTGCGTATAGCAAGCCGATAATTGCTGTCGCCAAGACACTCCAGATTGCTATTTGCTCAAAGGTGTCAAGTCCATACATATTGTTACTTCCTCCAGATAGAGTATTAGAGTTTTGATTTAGGAATTGCTTTGTCAACTGGTTCTGGGATTGATCTTGCTTCTTTCTCCCCTAGCAGTTGTAGGGACGTTGAAATCAACGTCTCTTGGACATTAATCGTTTTTCTAAATTAATGCTGCATGATTCGTTGGATTTTTATCACCAGGTTTGTGATTTGTGAAAACTGGTCAGATTGTACAAGGGGGATGCAAATGTGTCAAGAACCATAAATACATTAGGATTATATTAGAACTGAAGCAACTACTTGACTTTGATATTTAATTTAATGTATAGTGTTACACGGTAAAGGAAGAAAAATACCTTAGCAACGAAAATCGCATTCCTTCGCAGCTAAGGAATTGATCAAATCATAATGAAGCACTGGCGATTTGGTTTCTTCGCTGTGCTTTTTCTTGTACAGATTGGGTGAAAGTAGGAATATCAGCGTTTTCAATCTCTTTTGTTACTCAAATCTATCAATAAATTCCAAATAAATGATTATCGGGGAAGTAATTCGAACTGGGTATTGATTTTGGGTTGGAAATGATGTATTCTGGTTAATAAATTCAGATATAAATTACCTGAGTTTGTCTGGTTTTGGAGAACTAATGATTGATGAAGAACTGCTAAGTTCTATCGAAGAACAAGAAGATCGTCATAATGCGGTAGCAAAATTAATTGAGCTGGGTAGGAAGAAATCTTTTGTAACCTATGACGATATTCTGCAATTCTTTCCTGAAGCTGAGCAAGATGTTGACCAGTTAGAAGAAGCATTTTCTGCACTGGTGAGTGCTGGAATCGCGTATATAGAAGATCCTGGACTCGGTGGACCGACCGATCAGGAATTAACTGATGAGGAAGAAAGCGAAGAGGAACCAGGACAAGTTGGTCCTTCCGAGGATAACTATCTTGCGAATATCGACACTGATGACACGATAGGGCTTTATTTGAAAGAGGTCGGTCGGGTTCCGTTATTGACTGCAGTCGAAGAGGTCGAGCTTGCCCAAAGAATCGAGCGCGGACGCTTGGCCCGGGAGGAGCTGGCCCGAGGAAATGTTACTCCTCGTCGTCGCCAGGAATTACAGATGTTGATTGAGGATGGTTGGGCTGCCCGAGAGCATTTGATCACGGCGAACTCTCGGTTGGTGATCAGCGTGGCAAAGAAGTACATGGGCCGGGGAGTCCCATTTTTAGATTTGATCCAGGAGGGGAATATCGGCCTGATTCGAGCAGCAAAGAAGTTTGATTATCGCCGCGGGCATAAATTCAGCACGTATGCGACCTGGTGGATCCGGCAGGCAGTAACCAGGGCAATAGCCGATCAGGGTCGAACTATTCGTGTTCCCGTCCACATGGGAGATCAAATCAATAAGTTGCTGCGAGTCCAGCACCAGCTTACTCAGCGGTTAGGACGTGATCCATCGGTAGAAGAACTGGCTGTGGCTCTGGAAGTAACCCCACAAAAAGTTGAGAATATGATTCAGGTTGCCAGACGACCGCTTTCCCTGGAAACACCGACCGATGATGAGGAAGATTCGGTCTTGGGAGATTTCATTCAGGATGACGAATTACCAGCCCCAGATGATACAGCGACTTATAATTTGTTGCGGGAACATCTTGAGAGTGTTCTGGATGGATTACCGCCTAGAGAGGTGCGCATTTTACAGCTGCGCTATGGTCTTCTAGATGGTCAGGCATACACTCTCGAGGAGGTTGGAAGGAAAATGGGGGTCACTCGCGAACGCGTTCGTCAAATCGAAGCTCAGGCACTAAGCAGATTACGGCATCCTGCTATCCGTAGAAAACTGCGAGAGTATTTGGGATAATCGTGAAGATAAACTCCCGTGGGAAATAATCCTGCGGGAGTTTTTGATTCCCCAAACCAAGCCTATCCCGGCGATTATTGAAGTAAATGGAATTAAAGGCACAGTATATCGCTGCCATGCCAGAGGGATCAATAGGATATGCCCAACCATCAGAACAGCCATTGAAAGTAGAAGTATGGTTGAGTCTCGGTGTTTGCCTGGTCGGCTCTTTAATATTCTTCGGATTAATATCAGTGAACCAAGAAACATTGATCCTAGGAGGAGACCACCGGAAATGAAATTACGACCGACAACATTTCCTGGGGTCTGAAGGTATTCAATTTCTGTCTTCCTGGTATATTCAAGATAATTTCCGACTTCAGCAAAGATTGGGGGAGCGATGATTATCTGCGCTAACATGACCGTGGCGCGTTCAGCTGGACTCTCAAGGACTTGTCCTGGAAACCATTCCGCGAAATCTGCTTGCTGCTTGGCGAGCAGCGCTCTGCGCTGCTCGAATGCTTTGTACGCGGCTGTAGCTGGATTATGCCAGAGGAAAGGATTTAGCAGTAAAGTCAACAGTATGAACCCTGATATATATTGGAACGCATTTGAAAAAAGGCGAGAAAAACTTCGTGCATTTGAAAATGATGGCCAACAGACTGCGAGCAACCCGATTGGAATTAACACGAATGCGGAATGCTTGGCGTTGAAGGCCAGTGCTGCTGTCAATCCTACCAGGAAGGGATATTTTTCAAGGTTTAACATGAAATAAAGAGTCAGAACGAGCCCAAAGACCAAGACTCCCTCAGCCATGGCTCTCCGGGTATGGAGTAAGATCAACGGATTGAAGCTGAACAACAGAACTATCAATATCCCCAGCGATCTTCCATCAAATTTCAATCCGATCAAATATAACAATAGGATAGTGAGGGGGAAAAAACTTGCTATCACTAGTCTTTCTGTGAGTAGCAAACGTTCATCTGGGAGCGCGCCAGCAATTGCATTTTCTTCCCAAGTTGCCGACCAATCCCAGTCAACCTGTGGAGCTGTTATTTTATTAATTGATCTACCAAATCCCAGAAGATAGCGTGTGATTGGAGCATCGATCATCCTGTAGCGAACGGTATCAGGAATTGGATCGCCAGCTTTCCAACTCATGGAAAGAGGATCAGAGAAAAGATTTTCGAAATCGGCGCTCATGTAGATCAAAGTGCTTTCATCTGGATGGAAGGGGACTTTTGACACACCGCTAATATAAAAAATGGACAGCATAAGTAGTGTCAGGATGATGAACCAGTGAGCAGAGAAGACTTTACGCATAATTAACAGAAGTGTAATTCAGCCGCTTGGTGTTAAAGACTACAATACAAATGAAATTATATGCCAAGCAGATTGGATGGTGATTGACAGTTCTGTAATGCAAAACAAGACTTCATGGATATGGATTCTGCTGCTATCTGGTGCGGTATTCGCGGCGGCATTCTTTAAATTGGGATTATTGTCTGCTGGTGTTGTGCCTTTTAATTCCGATGAAGCGATCGTGGCCTTAATGGCAAAGCATATCCTTCAGGGAGATAGGCCTTATTTTTTTTATGGTCAGGCTTATATGGGGAGTTTTGATGCGTATCTGATCGCGGGAGTATTTAAAATATTTGGCGAACAAGTATTTGGTATCAGGTTCGTGCAGATTATCCTTTATTCAATTACCATCTGCACAACTGCATTACTGGGAAGACAGCTAACCGGTAATTGGAAGGTGGGAATCCTGGCAGCCTGGTTCTTAGCGATACCGAATATCAATACAAGCTTATACACCACAGTATCTTTGGGGGGCTATGGTGAAATG
This sequence comes from Chloroflexota bacterium, assembly GCA_020346705.1. Classification (GTDB taxonomy): domain Bacteria; phylum Chloroflexota; class Anaerolineae; order Anaerolineales; family UBA4823; genus PFL25. The sequence goes on from CP070785.1 coordinate 357,874, forward strand.
CTGGTGATTGGGAATTTGATCTTAATCACCACACTTAAAATCGCCCAAGACATGTGGGAGCCAATGGGAAAAGTAACCATCATCCCCTGGTTCGGCCTTGGATTTTTGGCGGGGTTTGGGTTGTGGGTGTTTGGTCTAACCCTCGTTTACGCCATACCAGCCTTCATTTACCTGGCCTGGATAATGAATCGCTCCAGGCAGAAATCCGTCTTTAGAAACGATCTTGAACCCAGAAAAAGAATCAAGACAGACGATTTATCAGCTAGCCCAATACAAATTCCATCAAATCAAACGAAGATATGGGGGAT
>CP070785.1:358281-362670 GCA_020346705.1 Chloroflexota bacterium
TACTTCGGCTGCATTTGGATTTACCAGAGGATTGCTGTCATCACAATCTGATACACCACAAGTGCCTCCTTCAAAGGCGAATCCATCCCCATCAGCATCAGTACAAACTAAACAAACTGGGTCCTCTGTATCAGTTAGTCCATCACAGTTGTCATCAATTCCATTACCACAAACTTCATTTGCACCAGGATTTACTTGTGGATCGTTATCATTACAATCAACTAATCCGCAGGCTCCTCCCTCGATTGCATAAGTATCCCCATCTGAATCCGTACAGGTCGGTTCACCGACTAGACAGGCACCATCCAAACAGCCGTTCTCACAGTTATACCTTCTTGCACTAAACGCAGTGCCATTACAAAAGAATTCTTTAACATAACCTTCATAATCACCAGTTTCACAAGCATCATATCTGGTGTACGGCCAGGTATTGGGACCAATTCCTTCGACATAACCCGCTATTCCAGGTTCAAGACCCCCATCACTATCCGTGCAAGATGGGTCAGTGGTTAGATATAAAGTTGATGCCAATGCGACAGAATTACCAAAGAAGGATTCTAAGCTTTTACCCCAATTAGATTCCGTCGAGGAGCCCAACCCATTTAATTCATTAAATAAATTAGGAAGAGAGATCCTTGCAGAAACGCTCCAAATTCCACTTATTAAAGTGAATATCAGAACGACCGATAAAACCAATATTATTTTTTCTTTCATGATCGGCTCCTGTTTTTTTAATTTACACTCGAATACTCAATATTGATCACGGTAATTTACGGATATGAGGTAGCTGAATGAATAAAACAAACCCAATAATTGCACTGATCCCCGCACTAATAGTTAAAGCCCATGTTGCAGTGATAATCTCGGCCAATCCACCAACAGCTAAAGCTCCAAACCTTGACATGCCATTGAAAAGCAAATTAAAGACGCTCATAACCCGACCGTGATATTCGTCTGATGTATTCAATTGAGTAAGGCTGTTCGCTAATGTAAGCCGTATAGCATTGCTAGCCCCAACCAAAACTATTATCAATAAACTTATTATAAAGTATTTGGAGAAACAAAACAAGATTAAAAATATTGGACCGGTAATGTTTGCAGCCAGAATCCATTTCCCTCTTTTACCATCCTTCAAGTATGCTGAAATCATCGCCCCAAAGATTGCTCCAACACCAACAGCTGTTAGTAAAAATCCAAGACCATCTGGTCCTGTTTGAAGGACATCTCGAGCGAATACGGGCATCAGAGCAATGTAAGGGATGGTTAGAAAACTTGCCACCGAAACAATCAATAACAGTCCCAGGATTATCTTGCTGTCAAGAATATACTTAAAGCCGTCCTTTAAGCTGCCCATAACCTGAATCGAGTCTTTCTTTCTGATCTGGTGTGGTACTTGTATTGCAAAAAGGACAAGAATAAATGCCAAGTAGGTCAAACCATTGATTATGAAACACGCCGCTTCTCCAATAGCTGCAATCATCAGACCAGCCAATGCTGGTCCGATGATTCGCGCAGAGTTAAATCCTGACGAGTTTAAGGCAACTGCATTGCTCAAATCTTTTTTCCCAACAATATCGACCACAAAGGCAAGTCTAGCTGGTTGTTCTAAGGCTGCTGCTGCCCCCAAAACAAAACTGAGCAGGATTACATGCCAAACTTGAATTATGTTGAACCATATCAATCCTGCCATGATGATTGCTTGAAGCATCAGGATGCTTTCAGACATAATGATTATATTTCGCCGGGGAAATCGATCACTCAGGACACCCGCCAGTAATGATATTGGCAGAACGGGCAATAGGGCTGCAAAATTTACTAACCCCAGCATCAAAGGTGAGTCTGTTAAGTCATAAACCACCCAACTCTGAGCTACAATTTGCATCCAGGTACCAATTTGCGAGATGACCTGACCAGACCAATAAGAACGAAAATTCTTGTTTTGAAATGATCTAATGGCTCGAGGCCACCTATTTGATGTTGCTGCTGGCTCGATTGAAGTTGACAAATATAAATCTCCGATTCACGATCTCATACTTGTAGTCAATCCATCTGCCAGGGGAGTTCGTGGAGGAAGTGGACGCTGCCACAACTCTTTTAGCAACCAATACTTTCCTCGTTTGCTATTCGTTAAGATATATGAACGTTCTTTAGAATATTTAGGAAATCGGATTATCGCCATAATGAGGGAAAAAAGTGTATATGGGATCAAAGCAATTGCAAATATAAGCTTCTTAAACAAGCCCATAGGTAAGGTACGCAATTTAATGATTGAACCCAGAAATATCAAGGGAAGAGTCATTAGAAATTCAAATCCACCCATATTCTTATAAAAAGTGATAAACCGATTGCGTGTGACCAGGTAGGCCATATATAAGGTCTTCCTTTTAATATCAGTTCTCCTGGAGGCTTCCCGCTGATGATAACAGGGAGCCGATGAGACATAGAGAATCTTATACCCCAGGTTATTGATCCGCAATCCAAGATCTGTGTCTTCGTGATATATGAAGTATGTTGGATCGAAGTAATACTTTAGTTCATCAAAAATTTGAGAATCAATGATCAACGATCCCCCTGCAACATGTAATGTCGGTACTTTATTGCCATTAAGATCGTTTTCGGTGAAGTCCACAAAACCGTAACGTGTAAGATCGCACATCACCCCTCTTTCAATATGGCTTTCCCGTTCATTATATCCACCAAAATTTAGTGGAAGACCAGCTGGATGGCAGGCTTTTACTAATGGTTCACTCTGAATCGCTTCTAATAATTCCGGTAACCAACGCCTATGAGCGATTGTATCTGCATTCTGAAATCCGATGTACTTCCCTTCTGCAAACTCCGCTGCCCGGTTATTACCCTCTGCAAACCCATAATTTTTTTCCAAACGAATCACTTTTACACTTGGATATTTTTCTGCAACATAGTCTGCCGATCCATCAGTTGAGGCGTTATCCGCGTAGATTACCTCATAACTATCAGATGGTAGATCTTGATCAAGTAAAGAACTCAAGCAATCATCTAAATATTTTTTATCGTTATAAGCTAACACAACGATACTGGCGATTAATTCATTTGATTTGCTCATTGAACCAGATTCCTCTCAATCAGCTGAGCCTTGGCTTCCTCGACCATGTCATTTGCATGTTGGGTGCTTACCCAATTTATCAGCTCCTTCATTCCATCCTCAAATGATATCTTAGGAGAAAAACCTAAGGTTTCCTGAATTTTGCTGATATCTGCGTAGCAATGACGGATATCACCTGCCCGAAATTGACCTAATATTTCCATTTCTAAATCTGGGGCTAAATGATTTCTTAGGATATTCCCCATATCCTTGATTGTTAGGCTTGTTCCTGTTCCAACGTTAAATACTTCATAATTTGCCTCATCTTTATCAAAGGCCAACATATTTGCTTGAACGATATCACTGATATGGGTAAAATCTCTGCTTTGCAATCCATCTTCGAAAATCACAGGCGGTTTGTTGTTTAATAATCTTGAGCAAAAAATTGCAGCTACACCAGTGTATGGATTGGAAAGTGCTTGCCGGGAACCGTAAATATTGAAATAACGTAAAGCAACCGTGGGGATATCGTAAGCTCTCCCTATGGTTAGAAACGTTTCTTCATGGTCCCGTTTAGATATCGCATAAATTGATGTGGGAAAAAGAGGTTTATCCTCATTAGTTGGAATGGGATCTAACGTCCTGGAACAATTCGGACAGTGCAATTCCCAATCTTTTGATTCAAGCTGGGATACCGGTCGTAGTTTTGGAAATACCACACCACAATGTTGACATAAATACTGACCCTCCCCATATACGGACATTGATGATGCTACGACCACTTTTTGAACGTTATGCTTATCATTAGTCAAGATATCCAGAAGTACTGCACCACCTAAGGAGTTTATTTCGATGTATTTCATCACTTCGTACATCGACTGTCCAACTCCCACTGCCGCGGCTAAATGAAAAACCGATTCTATACCCACTAATGCATTTTTAAGTGCAGTTCTATCGCGAACATCCCCTTTGACGAATTCAACGTCTGGATTAAGGTATTCTGGTATACCAGCATCATCGCCGTGAACCTGTGGATCTAAGTTATCGAATACCCTTACTGAGTGACCTTCTTCAAGCAAAGCGTCGACAGTATGCGAGCCCACAAATCCTGCCCCACCAGTTACAAGAATTTTCATTAGACGCTCCTATCAATAAATATTTCTGAAACTTCTTCTTCATTGATGTTTTCTGTTTCGAAATGGTTGTTGGAATATTTCTTGACAACTTTTGCTGGAATTCCGACAGCAAGTGAGAAGGGTGGCACATCCTTGGTAACTACAGCCCCTGCCCCAATCGCTGCACCCTCATGAACGGTAACACCAGGT
>CP070785.1:362770-367139 GCA_020346705.1 Chloroflexota bacterium
GAACTTTAAGCTTATTCTTCATCTGTATTTCCACATCGTCCACAGCTTACCAAGCCCCCAAAGCAGCACCATCAACAAAGGAATAAACATCCAGCTAACTTGGGGTACACCCACCTGGACCAATAGTGCGTACGTCAAAGTGATCACAACCGACCCCCCAAAGCCGATGCCTATCGCTTCGAGTTGGATGCTTCGTTGGAGTTCATCCAGCTGGGCTATCGCTGAAGCGATCGAATAGGCCAGCCATGCTGCCGGCAGAGCCGGGATTATTGCGATCAGAACCTGATACGACTGGCCAATTTTCTGGTTTAACAACCACTGTGATATTAAGAAGGAGGCAATAAATAGAAATACTGACAGGATAATTTGCCTTATGACGTGTGGCGGGTACTGCATGGCTGGAAGGGGGAATTTGATCCAGTACCCGATTAGGGCACCGATTAGTATCCCGATCACCAGCCCCCAACCCGTGTCTCCTAGAACCATGTCGAGTCCACCACCAATAAGCAAACCGAAAGCCGCGCCCAAGGCAATATTTCGACCTCTTGATTGAGAAGTCTCTTGGTTTGATGATTTCTTCAATTTGCACCTCCTTGTCAAGTTTCCTTTACATAAGTATTGTAAAGCATCTTCGACTAAAAGTCAAGCTTCCTTTACATATTTTATTGGAAATGTTGATTGAGTTCCATTATCAATGAATCAAAAAAGGGCGAAGTTGTTCTTCGCCCTTAGAGGTGTCAATCTTCGGATATTTATTCTTCGCTGAAGGCCTCTCGCAGCTGGTCCTCCTCTTCTTGTGAAAGGCTGGTAGAAACAATCTCGAAATCCAGCTGTTTCATCTGCTCTATCACCTTATCGGTGGTCGCATCACTGGTCAGCAAGAATAATGCAGAAGTGCCTTCGGTGACCTTTTCTTTAGTTTTCTTGATGAACTCATCATCAATTCCCACGTCAGCCATTGAGGCTCCCAGCGCGCCAAAGGCAGCACCGACAGCCAGGCCCAAGAGAGGAACGAAGAAGATCAAACCGAACAGCATCCCCCAAAAAGCGCCGTTCAACGCCCCAATACCAGCCAGACTGATCAGCTGCTTGGTCTTGGGTTTCTTGGCACCTTCTGGCCAGGTGACAATGGCTGCATCCTGAAGAGTAATCAGCTGTTGTTTTTGCAAACTCTTCATCAAATCCAACGCTTCTCCTGCCCCATCTGCAGTTTCAAATTTTAATACAGACAACGTTGCCATTTTTTAAACTCCTTAATGTAGATTAGTATATGAAGCTTAGTTTTACAATTTTAGCTTCCGTAGCCTTGTGCTATTGCGACCAAGGCTGGTGATTTGCAGAACCTCGGGCATCCTGCATTGGAATCATCTCTTGGCTACTGATCCGTCCCGGATTCATCGACTTCTTCCACATAGTCTTCGACCTCGGGTTCAATCAGGCCAAGCTCGACAGCAGCTTCCTGGGCTTCATCCTCGGCGATGCGATAAGCAAAACTACCGCTATCTTCAAGAATTTGTTCGAAATCACCAGGCAATTTCTCAACTGCTACGCGTGCCCCCCTGTTCTCCAGCTCAGCGATCAGCTGTTCAGTGGACTCAGTTTCTAACACTGTCACGATTGCCGAATTTCCAATTTCGAGGGTTTCACCCAGATTTCTCAATCGCGTGTCATCAAAGCCAGCATCATCAAGTTTCGCAGAAATACCACCTAGTGCAGCACCCAATGCGCCAAATGTGATCACCCCCGCAGGTCCAGCAAGGATGCCCAGCGCTCCGCCGACAAGTGCTCCGATTCCAGCCTCCCCAGCGATCTTTTCAGCGTCCTCTTTTATTTCGATTTTGCCTTCGGCCTCTTTGTGGATCAAGGCCACATTCTCAAGATCTACTTTTTTATCTTTTTCGGCTTTATGCAGATCCTTGTATGCGGTAGCTGCGGCATGTTCATCACCAAATACCGCCAGGATTACTTCATATTGAGATTCGCTCAATTCATCCTCCTTTCAGGATTATCTTCTAATCATCACCAGGGAATAACATCTATTCGATTTCCGGTAATTGTTCCGGTTTTGGTGTTCCTACCTCGTAGTAGGTTAATTCCACATCTTGATTGGTCAGTTTCAACAGGTTGCCATCGATGGAGGCGATGTTCACCGTGCCTAGAGCAGCGATATACTGCCCTTCTTGCTCCATGATGTCCTCTGCACAGCTCAAACGGGTTGTGACGAGGTCCATAACTTCGACCTGGTAAGTCCCATCTTCGTTCTGGACTGCCGTATAAGTACCTGTATATGTATTACATCCGCTGAAGCCAGTTAATTCACCTTGCAGAAATTGCAGAGTAATTGCAGTATTGGGCAGCACTGGATAAAGCGACCACACCGGCCCTTCCAAACGTGTATCGATCACAATCTCCATGCTGGCACTGTCACTTAGACCATTTGCATCGGTTGCGGTAACGGTCACTGTAAAGATGCCGGGATTCTCATAAAGAGTTGTAATGGTTGTATTCGGGCTTGAAGGACCTGTCGTACCATCTCCAAAATCCCAAGAAAAGCTGGTTATTGGGCTGCTGCCGGAGGTTGACCCCTCTGCGCTATATGTCACTGGCTCAGCGACAAAGCCCTCGGATGGGCCACTAATGGCCGCTGTTGGTGGAACCTGTTCAGGAGGTTGGGCAATAATGGTTATTTCGTGTGTCGCTGAACCACGCTGACCCAGTTTGTCAACTACGGTCAATGTCACCTGGTAGGTACCCGGATCAATGAATATCTTCTCAACCACCGGTCCTTCACCTGTTGTACCGTCACCGTAATTCCAGGAGTAACCAGTAATGCCAACTTCGGAAGTTGAGGTTGATCCATCGAACCTGATGATTTCACCAACAGAAGCTTCAGTGGGACCAACGATCACCGCAGTGGGAGGTTCACTGGGTTCGGGTCTCTGAACGGGAATGCTTGAGTAGTAGAGAACGCCCCTGTCTGATGCAATTTGCATACCTGTATCTGCAACGACAAATGTCTCGGCATTCTCGAGATTGGCCAAAGTGACACTTTCTTGTTTGTCAGAAGTCTCGTCCGGACAAGGCTGCGAACCGGAATTGATATTTTGGAAAGTGATGCTCTCTTGCTGAGTTGAATAATCGCCGCTCATCTCATTGCAGCCTGTATTTCCAAAGAAGGTGTTATCCAAGTTAAAGAAGATGAATGGCTCCCCTATCCCAACCACACTGGATTTATCATTGTAATTGATCAAGTACCACTTTACATTCTGTAGCAGGTGAGTTTGATCCTTGGCTGAATCCGGCGGATTTTGCCGGAAAGTCAGGGCACCTAAACCTGTATTGACCACCAGTTGATTACCTGTCAACCAGTAGCCGTATGCCCGGCTCAATGAGCTCAAATAAGAGTTTTCCTGTTCCATTATCCCATCAGGAGTGAAGCAGATGGTGGAAGAAGTGAAAGCCGTCTGAGCTCCCAAACCCTCACCGAAAGCTGCATTGTATGTGTTGCAACCTGCCGAGCCAGCCATCTGGCCGCCCTGCCCATCTGGATTGATCGTAAAACGAGCATCGATCAAGGTACCCGGAAGGATAGGAGCATTGTTGATAAAGTGCAGGAACCACTGGCTTCCATCAATATCTGAAAGAGGGCGTAACCCAACGACTTCGGTCTGGGTGGCCGCGAAGACCAAAACCTGGCGACCTTCGTCGTATGGGATGAACAGGATATTACCAAGGATTTGGAATGTCGAGGCATCATTCATCGCCAGGAAGTACTGCTGTTCCTGCTCAAACAATCCAGGCGCACAATCGACATTATTAGTTTTTTCCGGGAGATTGATTTTGATCTCACCCAGGTTAGAAACATAGGCTGCGCTGTACTCATTACAGCCGGTTGTGCCGGCAACAACGCCAGATGGGGCATTTGGATTCCTGGAGAATTGGGCGGTAAAGTTGCTGCCCTCCACTGGTTCTTGAGGCTCTTCCTGATCACCCAAGGCCACCAGGACCCACAATGCACCAATGAGCGGAGTGCGATCAGCGACATAAGACAACGTGCCGGATTCAGTCACCAGATCGAGATTATCTCCGATGATCTGGTAAGAATGTTCACCCTCAATGGCGGCAAGGTAAGCAGCCTCCTCATCCATGCCAGTTTCACAAAGTTTTCGAGTCGCAGCTGCCGGACCGATCTGCACCATGTCTCCCTCAACCTGGTAAGAAGCAGAATAATCGTTGCAGCCGGCTGAGCCGCCAACACTTCCGGGTTCGTCTCCTTCTCCTGACTCAAAAAAGGCGGTAATTTCGATGCCTTCTGAAAGGAGTTCACCATCCACAGACGCCAAAGACCAGAGCGTGCCTTCGAGTGGTA
>CP070785.1:367239-371547 GCA_020346705.1 Chloroflexota bacterium
AGACAATGAAATCAGATTGAAGATAATCCAGAAGATCGCTATGATGATGTTTACCCAACGAATCGCTGGATACGGCAAGGTCAGGGTTAGCGCCAACATGAGTATTGGGGTTAACATCAAGACTCCGATTCCGAACCACATTCGCTGAGTTACCTTCACACCCTGCATTTCTCCCGGTTTGATGTCACCGGCGAAAATTGTCAGCACATCCCCCCAAAGATAGGTCAACATCACGGCTACCCACAATCCCGAGAGGATGATCCTTGTATCTAACATAATTCATCACATCCTTCCAAAACAAGAAGCATCACTCCATACTGGCTGCGAGTTTTACCATTTTGCGCACTACCCGGCGACTTTTCGACAATCACTGGCAATATTTCGACAGCACGGATGTTCATTTGCTGTTTTGCTGCAGGATTATTGTGTCGATTCCCTGATAATATTCTCTGTCTTTTTTAGGGTGGGATCCAATTCAAGGTTTTCACCATACCTTCTGGCAATCCACAAAGCCGCAATGATGACCATAAAACTCATTAATCCTGGAATTAGTGGATTTAACCGATCGCTGGTGGTGAAAAAGTTGAAAGTGCCATGCCAGAGAATAACCGGCCACAAATTTAACTGAGATTGCTTGACCAACCATCCCAAGAGCAGCGAGCCAAACACAAGGCCTACAGCCCAACCTACTGTGCCAAACAATCCCATTGTGCCCAAGTCTTTATCATAGAAAAAGACAGGTAAGTGCCAGGGAATCCAAATTAGTGCGACATATAATGTGGTGATCCTGGCCTTAAAGCTTTTCGTAAATTCAGGGAATAGTAATCCTCTCCAGCCCCCTTCTTCCCCTAACCCATAGAAAAAACACCATAAAAGCCAGATTAAGAAGGGATTCGTGATGGGCAGCTTTGAATTCAACCCCAGATCTGAGATAACAACCCAATCACCCGTAAAGATGCCCAATATCAACACGGCAATAAGGAAAAAGACAATCGGCATACCCAACCCAATTAATGTCCATTTGATGCTTTGAATTCGAAAGAGCTTTTCCTTGAAATATTTAATGACACCGGCATTTCTTTCGAAAAGATAGATTGTTACCACGGCACCTAAAAAGGGACCTAGACCTCCCACAATATGCAACCATTTGGAAAACCCCCAGGTCACATTAAAATTATGAGCCAGTACATTCGGCATCCAAATAAGCCAAGAAATGCCATATGCAAAAACAACAAAGGTGATTGTTTTCTTTTTATTCATGTATATACCCTCTTTCAATTACACCCCTGCTGTCTGTCACAATTGCAGTTAAGCATCTGATGTTGTAACATCCTGTCTTGTCACAAATAAACCAGTTAAATAAGTTGCCAGAAAAATCGAACTTATGGGTATCCAGGTCCCAATCGGGCTGGTAAACATCTCAAAACTCTTTTCGATCAGGAGGGCGACGATGAAGACATCCATGGCAATCACTACTGAGACAAAGACAATCGCCGTCTGCAATGGGGTGGTGTAGTTGAATTTTTTGTAATAAACCAAAGATACGAGGATCGCGATGATAGGAGCGCCAATGGCATGAGCGATGAGTGTGTTCTCCATGGATGTAACCATCTGTCCTACCACCATGATCGCCCAGCACAGCATCTGTGCGATCAGCGCAAATAGTAGAACAACACCATACTTTTTAATTTGTACGTTAGTTATCGAGTTCATTCAATTCTCCTTCATTGGGTAAGTAGTGTACGATTTCCAATCATTCATACCTGGATTTCCAGAACCAGCTTAGAGGCTGTTGCGCATCAGAACCTATAGAACCACCAACCCCAAGACTTCAGGAAGCAAGACCAGCAGCGCTAACAGTTGCGGAAATGAGCTAGAGATTACCGTCTAAACCCGCATCCAGTCGCTAGATCAGGCGCGAACGCGGGACCGGATCAGATCTAGGTGGGGGGATGTAGAGCTTGGTGGTCAGTAAAGGTGTGGTCATCTCTCCTGAAACCCTACTTTGACATGCACTAATAAATTGCAGCATGGCACACATTCATTATATTGCTTCATGTTTGGGAATTTGTATATCAGGAGAGCTTGACTGGTTGTGTGAGGAATTCTTGATTGAAATTTATCGTTACCAATAATGCAAGCGTTATTGGTAACTCTTTGCTCCAGAGATGGCTGGATAAAGGTGAACGCTTATCCACTCACCAAAATTAGGTTGTTACCATCCATATTTAAGATAGATTGCTTGAAGCCAGGCAGCTTCAGCTAAAAAGTGCATCTTTATAGCTGAGGGCTTGATCAATTTGTTTAGGCATCTTCAATCATCGGCCAACTGTGGGTGGTGGCTAGTTTTGCTAATTGGGAGTTGGGGTAAACAGCCAACGGGAGACCAAATAATTCCATGACCGGAGCATCAACATAAGATTCTGTGTAAAAAAAGGATTTAGTCAGGCCGAAATTATTTCCTGTGCCATCCAAGAATTGCTTTAGGCGCTTTACTTTGCCTTGGCCAATGTTTAGGGGAGGAATTATTTTTCCCGTGTAGTGCCCATTCTCAGTTGCCAACGGGGTAGCGATTGATCCATCAACACCTAAATTGAATGTCAATTGATCGAGAAGGGTGAGTGAACCTGAAATCAGGAATATGCGGTGTTCTAGGTTCTGGTGATTTTCCATAGCCGCTAACATTTCTGGACGCAGGTGGGGGATGATCTGGTTTTTAATTACCCAATCCCAGATTTCCTCCGCCCGTTCGATAGAAACCCCTCGCAAGAGCCAGGCCAGGTTGGTGCCATGCATCCGGTAAAAGTATTCCCGGGAAAGGATATGGCTTCATATAACAACCAAAGCGGGGTATGGAAGGCGATGAAGGCGTACAATGCGTCCCAATTGAAGCGATGTTTTCTGTGATATGCAAAAAGTGCCTGCCAGAGGTGTAGATCACTAAGGGTGCCGTCCAGATCGATGATAGCAGCAGTATCCTTAATCATTTGGGCCAAATCATTGATCCGTTATTGGATATTTGGATCTCGTGACGCTTGATAATTTTAAGCGTCACGAGCTTGTTTATAAGGATGCGCTGTTTGAGTGTGTATTGCTCTGATGGGCGAATCCGATTGCGAGAATCAACAATCCTAAAAGGATGAGACCCACTGCCCAGATAATGTCAAAGATGATCACACCGCTGAGTCCTACCAGGAACCAAAATCCTGACCAGATAAAGTCCCAGGTCGTGGGATTCGACCAATTTGGGGAAACCAGGAAGAAAAGTGCTCCCAGCAAACCATAGAGCCCAACCCCGAGGAATACCCAATTCCAGACATCCAATTGGCCGACCTGGGGCAATAAACCCAGCAAATCAGCGCCAAAGACCAAGCCAGCCCAAAAAAATGATCCTCCCCAATACAGGGCATCTTTAAACTGTTTTTCCCTTTTGATCTTGATGTTGTTCGTCATTTTCAATTATCCTTTCGTTATTCGTATCAGCCACGTAATCTGGCTTTTGTTTTTCATGGAATAAATATACAAAGCCACATGGTGAGATGTCATCACCAGATATGGTGATTAGGCTGGTGATTTCAACGAAAGAATTAGGTGATGATCTGTATTTATCCTGAATTACCAATTTGCTCCCCACTTAAATACCACCGGCTATAGGCAAGCATAATCAGTAGAAAAGTAAATTGGATCAGCGTGGTGGTGAGTGCTGAGAATTGGGACAAATAAAAATACAAGGTTTGCAAGGCGACTAAGGATAGGAGAAAACCAACCACAACAAAATTCAGACCGGTTTTTTCTCTACCAGACAACCAAGCGATGAGGGCGAAGATCATCAAAACTCCGATTAACGCCTGAATGATAATGAGCGGGATCTTCCATTGGGAGACCTGGAGATCGAGATTAGGAATCTCCTGAAGCAGCACCACGATGAAGCCAACCACAAAAGCCAGCCAAAGAATCAGGATCGTTGAAATGAGGATCCGGTGCCTGCGACGACCAAAACGGCGACCTGTTTTTTCCACCCACATGCCAGCCCTTCTCAAAATACCTGGTTCAGCAGCCAGCAGGTGATCCTTTTCATGCTCCATATAGGAGGTGATTGCGCCTGCCAAAGAGCGGATCTCTGGCTGGCGCGAACTCCTGGCGATGGCTAATTGGACTTCGATGCGGGCGGCTTCTTTTTGATCCAGATTGCCGTCTAAGGCATCTTGCAGTCCCTCCAAGACGTGGTACATGACTTTGCGAGGATTCTCCTGGCGCGGCCGCCGAAAATAAAGATACACAAGTACGGTGAGCAGGAAGAAAGCATAC
>CP070785.1:371647-375918 GCA_020346705.1 Chloroflexota bacterium
TGGATGGTTGGGTTGGTTCTGGAAGCTCTACGGAGGAGAGGTCTGCATAGGCGAGAATGCCAACCAGGATGATGGTGAACAGGATGACGGCGCCAAGCAGCCAGTTATTCGTTCTGGTGGGTGGTTCCCATTGGGGATCTGTTTCGTCAGGCGATTTTGATTCATAAGAATCTGCAGGCATAGGTTTCCTCTTAGGAAAAATTGTTAATCTGCTTCCTGCTTGATACGTGACACTGGAAGTGCGGTGCTTTCAACTGCTCGGTTGTTTAGCTTCTGTGGTTCCTTTCATGCGTTTGCCGATTTCACCAGCGGCTGGCATGAGCACCACCAGGCCAATGATGGCGAGTACTAAAAGATATGTGATCACGTCTGTGGTGAAATTTTGGGCGGCGACCACCAATGCTGCGGAAATATTGCGCTGCGCAGTGCCAAGACCCATAACGCTTCTGTCCCTGGGATCAGAGCCTCCCAAGAAATAACCGATCACCAGGGATACCAGGATGAAGATAATCCCTGCTAATATACCAAACGTGCCTATCAGGGCGATCATTCCACTGAAGTTAAGCACTAATCCCAACACTGTTAATGCAATTAACGCCAGGTTAGCTGCCATTCCAAAGATCGGTTGCATCTTTTCCGCTGCGTCCTCATACCGTGCCTTGGTGAAAAGCCCGATCGCCAGGGGGATCAACATCATAATGATCAGAGATTGGGCGATATCCCATGGGTTGACTTCCACATCACCCAACAGCAGGGGTAGCACCAGCGGCAGGTAGATAATAGTGATTACCATCAGCAGGACCATCAAGCCAACAGAAAAGGCGATATTCCCCTTGGCCACATCGACTAATTTCGGCAAGAACGGTGCACCTGCTGCGGTAGAGAGCAGGATCAATCCGGTTCTGAGGGAATCGTCGAGATTAAACAAAAATGCAATTGCATATGCCAGGACCGGCACCAGGACAAAATTTGCTACCAATGCCAGGATGACCATCCGGGCATTTTTCAGCGGATCAAGGATCTGTGTCATGGTCAGGCTCAATCCCAGGCTGAACATGCTGCCGATCACGAACACCAATACAGATAATTGGGCCAGGGCTGTCAACACTTCGGTCATCAGAATCTCCTTCAAATAATTTTGGAATCAAATCTCAGGAGCAGAATTTATTCCACGGTCAAACCGTCAGTTTGAATTTGTTTCGTTTTGATCAGGTAATTTAGATAAAGGATATAGGCACTTATTAACAGCACCCAGGCTGGAAAAACTAGAGTGACCCAATGGGTAAACCCGATACTAATAATGAGAATCAAAGCTAAAGCATAAGTGAGGATTGTCAGCCAGCGTGGCATCAATTGTGTCCGCATCCAGATGGTTCCTAAAACAATCATGAACATCCCTGCCATGCGGATAGCATATATGGTGATAATTTGATTGGTTATTGTTCGCGTTACTAACAGAACCATATTATTATCCAGAACGTCCGGTTCGAGTGCATACGCCGCAAGAGTGCCGCCAGCGACTGCAGCTGCAATAAATATCATTGCGATATAAAGTATTCCGCTGCCAAGAAACAAGGTGGAGAAGAACTGGTCTTCCAAGTATCCCATCCGATCGCGAATCACTCCTAAAAACCAAATGAAGGCGATCCCAGCAAAAGGTAAAAAGCTTAATCCTAAGGTGAGCGATTCAGCCCCGTCTTTTATCCAATCCGCCGGAGTATCAGTTAATGATGGAATTGAAACCTGGATTAGAATATAACTTGCGCCAAATAATATAGCAAAAATTATCCCCGCGATCGCTGCCGCCCTCGGTGTTCTCAGGTTGCGATTTGATACGTGGGTTTTCAGTTTGGGCATAATGGGTCTCGATTCAATAGCAGTTTATAGCACCAACTTATTACCTGCAATTTTTTGGCACCTGATTATTTATATGATCAATAGCGTAATTGGAAAGACATATGAAATTTATATTTGCATGGATTTTTTTTAGAATTGGATAATCTTTCCTGGAGTTAAACCATCGACTGAAGATCATCCAGTTGGGTTGTAAATCAATTCTTCGATCTTCAGATCAACATACATAAGATCGCCAGATTCGAGATTCCAGACAGCCTGTCCCTTGGTTGGCAGGTTCAAGCCCCCGAATTGTCCATATCCTGTGATCGGTGTAGACCATGGATCGAGTGAGAAATCACCCTCAATCTCCCGGTAACGCATGGCGGTGAAATTCACTGGTCTGCCATCATCGTCAATATGAAGGCGACCTGAAACGCGCTTCCCGGCATCTTCTAGCTCGACGTCAGCTGAATCGTTATCAACAGCCTGCCAGGTGATATTCTCCCCCAGGAACGCGATCGGGAACCAGATCATCTCGCTCAGGTAGCGCAGCATGGCTCCTTGATTGAGCTGCTCCCCACGAACGTCAAAAACAGTAAATAATCCTGCCAGCTTTGCGTACATATGGGCTTGGCCCAACCTGTACTCATCCCGG
Source organism: Chloroflexota bacterium (assembly GCA_020346705.1). Taxonomy (GTDB): domain Bacteria; phylum Chloroflexota; class Anaerolineae; order Anaerolineales; family UBA4823; genus PFL25. Next base: position 374,139 of record CP070785.1, read on the forward strand.
GCACGAAGCAATGGCAGACCCATCATCTTGAAACGTGCCTCCCAGACGAATGATGGAGGGGAAACTGTGTAAACCTGTCTGGCGGTCATCGGCATCCACGGTCGCTCGATACCTTGCCGAAACTTGCCGCTATACTTCAATTCTACAGTTTTGATCCACGGTGTTCCAAGGACGCCAGTGAAGCGCATATATCGCTGCACTGGTTCCGGTAGATCCGCAAACATACTTTCCAAAACAAGCAGATCTTCTTCTTGAGTTTGCATGTCCTGATCCTACCTGGAGTTTATTGCTCTGCTCCTTCACCAGGAGTTGGTTCGTCTCCTGCTTCTGGTACCTCGGATGATGCAGGTGCTTCCACTGGCGCCGGGGTTGGGGTAGCTGCTGCTGGTTCGATCGCTTCGGACTTCTCGCCGGCTGTTCCAAACGCCTTCCGAACATTGGGAGTCAAAAGGTATATGAAGATGATGATTGATAGGATGCTGCCCCAAAGAGCAGACAATATAGAGGCACCGTTGATCAAATTAATAATCACGCCAATGACGGTGATACCGGAGGCGATTAAACCCAAATACCAGGCCCATGAGCGCAGTTTAAAGGCGCCGTATGCGAAGACCAGCTGAAGTATCGGGCCAATGATCAGAAAGATACCAGCCAGGAATCCTACCGTACCAAAGATGCCTGGAAGCAGTGCGCTGCCCATGAAGGCCAGAGTTGGCCAACACAGACCAAATAATCCACCGATTAAAGCCAAGATTGCGATTAATGTAACTCCGAATGGTCTTTTCATGCGTGTCTCCTTTTTTTATTGTTTAGCGCGATTATCACTAGTACAATAATTACCGGTTATTTAGAATGATTCAAAGCAAGATTTCCCATTGGGTTTGATTTTATATCCGAAAGGATAAAAAGGCAACAGGAGAAACTTTGAGTTTGCGAGTGGATTCGGTCGTCGAGACCCCGTAAACTTAGGAAGAATTCAGGAGCTGAGGATTGGTCTCAATTCGATTGCGAGGGACCTAGTGAAATTGTTAAGTAAGGATTGCAAATCACGTTTTTGTCTATATCCAAATGTCTCAACCGGAATGTCAATTTAACGACAAGTGAACCGTAAACTGGCTGCCTCTTTCCGGATCACTGGTTAAATCAAGCTGTCCCCCATGTGCTTCTACGATATCCCGGGCGATGGTCAAGCCCAGGCCGAGTCCCTGTGGAAAGCGGCTGGTTCTCTGGCTGCGGAAAAAAGGTTCGAAGACCTGTTCCAGTTCTGTCGGATCGATTCCCGGACCAGAATCGCTGATCTGGAACCAGGCTTCGGAGTCACTTGCACCTGCATTGACGGCCACCTTGCCTCCCTCAGGCGTGTATTTAACGGCGTTGCTGAGCAAATTTCCTAACACCTGCGCCATGCGTTCTGGATCGATTTTCACCTTGGGTAAACTCTCGGGGATCTCGCTTTCCCAATCAAGCCCTTTTTCCAGGGCCATCGCCCGCCAGGGCAACAAGGCAGTAGTCATCCAGTCACTCAAGTCAACTAGAACCAGGTTCAGGGTCAATGTACCGGTCACCTGTCCGTGCAGCATAGCCAGGTCATCCAGCAGCGGCTGCATGCGCTTGATCTCGTTCACCACACCCTCCAGCAGTTCCTGTTCAACCATGGGATCATCAACACCTTTGATTAATACATGTACAGCCGATTGGATCGCGCCCAAAGGCCTGCCCAATTCGTGAACGATGTTCGCCAGCGAGCGGCGTCGGGTCTCTTCCAGGGTTTTCAACCTCT
>CP070785.1:376018-380254 GCA_020346705.1 Chloroflexota bacterium
CGGCGGGGCATCTCCTCGTGCATTATGCCGCTTCCGGAAGTCATCCACTGCACGTCGCCGGAACCGATCAGCCCTGAATTTCCCAGGCTATCGCGGTGGTGGACGGAACCTTCTAACATATAGGTGACGGTTTCAATCCCCCGGTGGGGGTGCATCGGAAAGCCTGCAATGGGACCCTGGATAGGATCGTTAAATGCGAAATGGTCGAAAAGGAGAAATGGATCGAACAAATTCTCGCGGTTTGGGGCGATGGAACGTCGCAGCAGTACCCCGGCTCCTTCAATCACCAGATTAGGCTCGATCACCTGTTTAATGGTTCGTGGATTGCTCATACTGACTCCTTAGAGAATGTATACAAGGAATTAACAATATTAGATAAATTATACCCACGAAGTATTAATTTAGCATAAATCTCAAATGCTATAGAGATGTGAGAGTTCGGATCATGGGGAATAAAACAAACCGCTCGACAGGTCAATTCTGTCAGGCGGTTTGAGATTTTCTGGTAAATGGGTTTATGAAATTGGTGTGAAACGGGCCTGGAAGAAGCGCAGATCCTTGGGTTCATAGACCATCTCAAGACCTTTGGTCTGCTGTCTGGCATCATATACGGTTTTGACCGCTTCGGCGACCACATCCATGTGAGCCTGAGTGTAGACCCGGCGGGGGATGGCCAGGCGGGTTAATTCCAGCGCGGGGTAGCGATGGTCACCGGTGTTTGGATCCCGCCCGGCGCTGACGTTGCCGCGCTCCATGCCGCGCACACCGGAATCCAGGTAGAGCTGGGCGGTCAAGACCTGGGCCGGGAATTGATCCTGGGGGATGTGCGGGTAAAAGCCCTTGGCATCCAAAAAGATGGCGTGTCCTCCGACGGGTTTGACGATCGGGATTTCCCAATCCAGCAGCAACTCTCCAAGGTACAGCACCTGGCCTACCCGGGAGTGCACGTGATCGTCCTCAACCGCTTCCTCAATGCCGATCGCCAGCGCTTCCATATCGCGGCCGGCCATACCCCCATAGGTGTGCAGGCCTTCGAACACCACGACCAGGTTGCGCAGAGCATCGAAGAGATCAAAATTGTTGACGGCCAGCCAGCCGCCGATATTGACCAAGTTATCCTTCTTGGCGCTCATCCAGGCGCCATCGGTGTATCCGCAGAATTTCTTCAGAATCTCGGCGATGGATTTATCTGCATAACCATCTTCTCTCTGCTGGATAAAGTAAGCATTTTCGACCATGCGGGTTGCATCCAGGAAGATGCGGATGCCGTGACGGTCACAAAATTCCCGCAGTTCACGGACGTTGGCCATGCTGACCGGTTGGCCACCAGCCATGTTGACCGTGCCAGCCAGGCTGACATAGGCGACATTCTCCGCCCCGACCTCCGTGACCAGAGCTTCCATTTTTTCAAGGTCCACGTTGCCTTTGAAGGGATGCTCGTTGTTGGGATCGTGGGCTTCGTCAATGATCACATCGATAAAAGTGCCCCCAGCCAGTTCATGGTGCAGCCGGGTGGTGGTGAAATACATGTTCCCGGGGACAGATTGCCCGGGTTTGATCGCTGTCTGGCTGAGCAGGTGTTCCGCACCGCGGCCCTGATGAGTGGGCACCATGTGCTTGTATCCGTAGTAATCCTGGACTGCCTTTTCCAAATGGTAGAAATTGTTGCTGCCCGCGTAGGCCTCATCGCCCATCATCATCCCGGCCCACTGGCGGTCGCTCATGGCGCTGGTTCCGCTGTCCGTGAGCAGGTCAATGTAGACATCCGCGGAGCGCAGAAGGAAGGTGTTGTAACCTGCCTCTTCCAGTGCCCGGGCACGTTCATCCCTGTCGATCATATGGATCGGCTCTACAGCTTTGATCTTCCAGGGTTCCGCCCAGGAGCGGCGGCTTAATTGCTGACCAAAGGTTTTGAGTGTGGAAGAAGTCATTCAGTTTCTCCTTAATGGGTGCATGTAAAATGAGATGACAGATTGATCCACTATCAATCTGTCCTTCCTAAATCGGTCAATATTATTTTACAAGAGGATCGTTAATATCGATAGCTGATCGTTCGGTGATTAATGTTTGTGGCTGGGGGGGACTGCTCAGATCATTAGCTTGAATGACCAGGCTGGTGGAGAACACCCGAATTTATTCACCCATCGGAGGAGCCGGGCTGCCAGCCGGTGGCCGCGGCCCAATCCTCGGCGGCGAAGTAGATCAGATCTACAGCCGGGTCTTTTACATCAGGATAGGTGTCCGGGTCAGCCAGGTTTTGCGCCAGACGGCGTTTGAGTTCGGCATATGCTTCAGCGGTAGACGGGTGGGTACGCAGGTAATCGCGAAAGAGGAGCGCATAACGCTGGTTGGGGCGGCCAGCAACGCGAACATGAAGATTGGTGGGACGCTGCCCAGCAGGAGGTTTAAAGACCCACTTGTCCCAATCACCCTCTTTTGCCTCACTACCAAAGGGGGGGTGATCGCGTAAGTGCTCAAGGCGCTGATAGCCGACCTGGTTGAGAGCCTCTTTTACAGATACGTCAAGGCTTGCCACGGTTACCTGGATATCAATGCGATCCTTGGCGGCCAGTCCGGGTACGGAAGTCGACCCGATATGGTCGATGCGCAGTGCTAGGTCACCGAGTGATCCCCGCAATATTTTGGCAAGTTCTTGGAACTCATCTGACCAGGAGGATTTATAGGGATTGATCGTGACCATCAATCAAATTCCTCACTTGGTAGTTCGTTCTTCATTAAATGGTAACATGCTGCGCAAAATCATATTGGTTACAATTTGTTCGATTCAGTAGTAATACTAATTTACTACTTCACTGCAATACCGAGGTAATAAGGCCAGAGGATTAACCCTAAGATGGCCTGCCACCAGAGCAGCTCTGCAAATGCTATGGTGAACAACCAACCGATGAACCAGATGATGCCCATCCCGGTATCCACCCGGATAGGTCTTGAATCGGAACTCATATCACGCTCCTTTTAATGGTTTTCAAGATCAGAAAATCTCCACAATAAGTAGGTTGAGCTGTCCTCCCATACTGTAAATAGCTGATGATTAGAGATCCACGATCGGAAGGTTGGGCCGCCAGGGACCTACCTCCTCCCGGTAGCGTTTGGCCAAGGTTTTCGCGATTTGATGCAGGTGATTCAAATCATGCACGACCCAGGAAGCCAGCAGCTGGCGCAGGTTAACCGTCCCAAGGACTGGATGCTCAGCTTGCCTTGAAAAATCAGCCGCCCCCAACTTGAGATTCTGCATTTCAACCAGGTTTTGCTGGCGGAGATCGGCAAACCTGGCTAACAATTGCTGCAAGTCGTAAGCCTCGTAATCAGCCAGATCAGGCAGCTGCTGGAAAGGAGGAAACTGGCGCACCTCTGAATCAGATAAAGTCACCCTGATCCTAGGCATCCAATTGGTCAGCTCGTTATGAATGTAGTGAACCAGGATCGTTCGTGGATTCCAGGCTTCTTGTTCTTCTTGAAACTCGAGCCATGAGTCTTGTAAGTCCCCAAGGAGGGCGCCCACCGAACCTGGCGTGGCTGTCAACACACTGATGGCTTCATCAAGCTCGAATATTTCACCTCGACCGGAGGTCATCATAAATCACCTCTTAGAATTGTATTTTTAGGGGCTAATACATCATTATATTATGGCGACCCAGTTCAAAATATGTTAGCAACAGGTCGCTTCATTCCGGGATTTGGCTATGGTTTGGACGATCCTGGCTGATCCGAGGAGAGCCGAGATTGGGTTAAGCCGCGCCTGGCAGCGTGCTGTGGAGGCAGATCTATGGCAGCCTTGAGAAGGGGCCCGAGCTCTCCCTCGTTGATCTCTTCAACTGCGTGGAACCTGAGATAGCGAACCTGCTTTGCATCTCCAAGCAGAATTCCATCTGGATCAGGCAGCAGGACGCCAAACTCAAAGATCAGGTCAACATGGTCTTCAAAAGGAAAGATGCCGCAGAAGTAGCCCACCTGGACGTCCCGATAGCTGATGCTGCGCCAACCGCGGTTGGCTTTCTCCTGCACGCCAGGTGCTGTTTTGAGGATAATCTCCCTGAATTTTTCAACAATATTGCGAATTGGAGGCGGATAAGCACTCAACAAATCGCCAACAGTGAAAGGGTTCTTTGTCACTAATCTGGCCTCTGTTTTAGAAAGCGTTTAGTTCGAAAACGAGAATGATAATTGGATCCTCATTATACGAGAAAAATTTGCAGAATGTCTGAGGGTAAATAG
>CP070785.1:380354-384498 GCA_020346705.1 Chloroflexota bacterium
GAAGTTTCAGCGGACCAGTTGAAAGGGTATCGTTTTCTCCGCCTCCGCTGATTACGACTGTCTGGTGGATTAAATCCAAGATTGCTTGATCCGTGAGACGATAATAAATATTGCGGCCTTCCCTACGGCTGGTGACGATCCCCGCACTGCGCAGGGCCATCAACTGCTGGGAGATATACGCCTGGCGTTGACCGGTTGCAGTTTCCAGGTGGCAGACGCAGGCTTCACCTGAGCCGATGGCCAGCAAAATTTCTATCCTTGCGGGTTGACTGATGGCGCGCAGTAAAGATGAGACAGGCTGCAAATTCATATTCAGAAAACCGAATATATTCTAGCATTTTTGTGAATGAAATCACAAGGACGTTTGTCATATATATCCTGGCGGAAAATCAATCGTTGGAACGGGATTTTCGCATACTGATCCCCAATTCACTGTGATAATCCGGGGTTCTTTCTGACAGCTTTTTTCGGATTGCGTGTTTCGGGGTTTGAGGCTATGATGCGCAGAGAGGATTTTCCCCCAATTATTCATCCCACTGACATTCAATTTTAAGGAGGTAAAGATGAGTAAACTCCCCCGTACTTACCAGCGCTTTCAGGCTGACTATAGTGAGTTGTGGAAGGACTACGACCGTCTCGGCGCGACCGCCGCTGAGTCAGGTCCCCTGGAGAAAAAGGTGCGCGAACTGGTCAAGCTTGGCATGGCAGCTGCCAACCAATCAGAGAGCGCAGTGAGGTCTCATACTCACCGCGCTCTCGAGGCTGGGGCAACAGCGGAGGAAATTCAACACGCCGTGTTATTGGGAATTACCACAATTGGGTTCCCGGCAATGATGGCTGCGTTATCCTGGGCGCAGGCCGCTGTTGACGGTCATCAGGATTGATTTATCCTGTGTAGACTCGGGTTTCGGGTTTGAAGGCTGCCCATGAGAACCAGAAATGGTTCACTGATACTACTGGTTCGAGCTGGGTTCCAGCCAGCTCACCGCTGACTGCTTGCCCAAAGACATCCCATTCACTACCGGTCTGGTCATCGATTATCTTTTCACCATCGAAGGAGAATGTCAGGATCTGGCCGTCGACTTCCCGGGAAAATGATACCCCAGCGCCGACATCCTCACCCTGGGCGATCGCAGAGGAATCCAGTGCAGACGCTGTGCCAGGCTGCCAGAAGATCACCACCTCGCTTCCGGCGATGGTGTCGTTGATCACATTTAGCTCCTGCAGGGCTTCATACGGATAGGCTACCGCTTCTTCGTCAAGTTCGACAGTCAGCACCCTAGCCATGGCAGGTAGAACGCCTGGAGTTTCAGGACCCTGGAAGAGGAAGGGTGAATTGTTGATATTGTCGTAACCAGCGTACGGGTTGCGCCCATAATCACGGCGGAAACCGGTATCTCTCGAGAGTACCTGACCATCAGGGAAATTCTCCTGGAATTCCTGCCATCCAATGATAGAAGCGGGTAAGAAGGTGAGTTGTTCGCCGGTATATTCACCAGCAATAGCCTGCCCCGTGGCTTGCTGCCACCAGGTCTCAGATTGGCGGTCATACATGATCAGGTTGCTGAAGCGCAAACGACCTGTAGTTCCAAAATCCAGCACTTGGCCATCAAATTCTCGTGAGAAGGCGATAGCTGTATTGCACAATGGGCAGAACGTTATCGTGACCGGGGTGCCATCAACAACATCATTAACGATCTCGTGCCAGGTTAAAATCTGCAGTGGGTATGCCCGGGCATCATCCCCGATCTGGAAAAAGACCACCGGTTCGAGCTCACCTAGAAATTCGCTTGCTTCCGCGACGCTGATGAACTTTGGGTCATCGACGGCGGGAATGCCATCTTTCGGTGGGCCACCGGAAAGAATCTCGCGGTAGGGGACGATATGCCGGCTGAAGTCTGTCGAAAATTGACGTTCAGCACCTAGTGGTGGCGGTTCATCCGGTAGAAAATCCGGGATCACTTTCGGAACGGACGCTACGCCAGCGGTTTCATTCTCGTCTTCAGCCTCTGGAGTACTTTCTTGCGCCTCGGTGGGTTCTGGAGCGATTTCTTCCACGATCTGCTCTCCTATTTCCTCTCCTGTCTGCTCTCCTGGTTGCGTTGAAACGGCTCCTGCACATGCAGTGATGAATATTATTGAAGCGATGAGCCATTTCCGGTTTGGTTTCAATATGCTTACTATTTTCACAATAGCCTCCTCAAAATTAACGGGTATACCGTATTAATCTACAAAACATACAATTTTGACGTTGGATCAAGATGGGTTCTTACCTGAGATTTTGCTCAGATAGTTCTATTTCGAAGGAAAAAGTTCGTGGTGATCAAAAATACGAGCAGAATTTTGGTGCTCGCTTGGAATAACCTGTGAAGTAGAACAGTCTGGGGAATGATTGTTAGGCGCTGGTTATAAGGCGGAATTGAATTCCTTTACCGCTTTTGGCCCATTGCGCTCCAGACCCGCCATGAATCCGGCGACATTGCGCGTTCGGAAATCCAATCTTTCGACTTGGAAAGGGACCATTTGCTCTCCGCTACGCCGTCGATCCACCACCCCCAGAAAATATTCAATGGCATTCTCCACGCTGTTCACATCGGTCCAATCAGATTTGTAGATCGGAATGCCAGCTTTGTTGAATATCCAGCTTATATTGGGCATCGATCCATACGCCCGGTGGCAAGCCCCATCCAGGGCATCCAGCAGGATTGGTCTGGTTACGCCAAGCTGGTCGCGCAGATCACGAGCATGTTTGAATTTCTGTTCCATTGAGTTCAGGTGGGGATAATATTCCCCCGGATGAGCTTCATGAGTGTAGAGGAAAATTGAACCGACTCCCTTTTCGCTAAAGCGATCAGCTATCGCATTCATGGACGGCGCCGCCATCGCACAATAAGGTCAGGTAAAGCTGCCGAATTCCACGATGGTGAAGGTATGCTGTGCCCAAATACGACTGAGGGAGGTTTCTCGTTCATCCAGTTCCCATAACGGGAAGTCGAGCCCTGGATCGCCTAAGGGTGGGCTGGCTGCGAAGTTCAGCCAGGGTTCGAATTTCTCTGGGACAAACTCGTCGTAATTATAACGAGCGAGTAGCTGTTCGTCACGCGTCCGCGGGTGGCTGATAGAACTCTCCTTGAGGATAAAAATCTTCAAATGCCCAGTCAAATGAGCTCAGGCTGGGTATTGGCTGCAACCCTTCACCGGTGAGAGGACCTTCCACTGCCAGGCCGCGGCTGACCTCCCAGGTCGAACCCGTTTCCAGATCGACGAGGACACCATTTTGCAGCTCAAAGGTCAGCGTTTGATCACCCAGCTGGCGGATGTATGCCTTGATATCGTTGTTCTCAGCCCACACCATTATCGGGGTCTCGCCAAGTGTGTCATTGATTACCCCGACCGCTTCGACATCCTCATAGTAGTAGGCTTTTGCCTGATCTTCCAAGATCAGACCAAGCACAAAGCCTGGCTGAAATCCCTGCCGGGAATTGCTCAAGCGACCGACATCGTTGATCATGACCAAAGTTTCTGGGTGATCTTCCGACCAATTAGACCAGGTTGTCAGCTGGAAAGGGAGCAGTTCGAGTTTTGTACCGAGTAATGGCCCTCTGAAGGCCTGCCCGACTGGCTGCGACCAGATCGAGTCCGTCTCATGGTCCCACCAGGTCATGGCATTCTTCACCAAAGCTCCAGCGTTGCCAAAGGTGTGGGGTACTCCGTTTATTCTCCGGTCGTGCACGAGACCGGTGTAGCAGATCGGTCACCAGGTGACCAGGATGGGCAGCCCAGCCAGTTCATCATTGACCATTTCGCGAAAGCGCAGCACGGTCACGGGATAAGCCTTGGCTTCGCCATCAATGGCAAACCCCATAATGAGTTCGTCATCTTGCAGAGGGGAATCTTCTGCGCTGACAAATTCCGGATCATAAACCGGTGCGATGGCATCCCGTGGGAGCAATGGAACAAAGGGGACATTGCTCAGACTTAAATCAACAGTGGGTGTTGGAGCAGCAGATGAATCCTCTTGCGAGTTATCCGGCGTATCTGTCGCACCAGATGAAATTACCTGTGTTGAACGGGCGGCAGCTGGAGCACACGCAGCCAATAATCCTACGCCTATCAGGGTATACCTGGACATCCTTCTAATCTT
>CP070785.1:384598-388716 GCA_020346705.1 Chloroflexota bacterium
GGTAGGCAAGCGTATGCCATGTTCGAAAATCGATTCATGATGAAGGAGAATATTCCCGTGTTTGAGAGACTGTTCAAGAGGAAATATCGCTTTGCCTGGGTCGCAGTTGGAGTCATCGCCATCCTCGCAGTTGGGATGTTATTCCCCCAGGTGAGGGCCATCGGAAGCAGCTTCTTAGGGCTGTTTCGGGTTGAGCAATTTACGATAGTCCAAGTCGATCCAGATCAAATTGAGAATCAGTTGGGCTCATCCTCAAATTTCGAGTATTTATTGGCTGAGGATGTCGTGGTTGAGGAATATGGCGAGGCGACGGAAGCCGCAGATGCTGCTGAAGCGAGCAGCCTGGCAGGATTCTCGGTGCGGCTGCCGACCGCAGCACCTGGTGTTGGAGAGTTGAAGGTTCAACCAGGGGCAAATGTTTCCATGCTGGTTGACCTGCCTAAAATCCAGGCATTATTGGATGAAATCGGCAGTGCGGATCTGCAATTGCCTGCCATGCTAGATGGAGCTGAGGTTTCGATGGAATTGCCGGTGGCGGTTGGCGCAATGTTTGGTGATTGTGAGGTTACTGGCGAAATGATGCGCACGGCAAATGCCGATCCGGATGGTCCAGTCCCTGATCTGAGCGATTGCATCACGTTGACTCAATTCCCCAGTCCGGAGATCAGTGCCCCTCCGGGATTAGACATTGCCAGCATTGGCGAGATATTTCTGCAATTGTTAGGCATGACCCCCGAGGAGGCGGCGCAATTCAGTCAGAGCGTAGATTGGACAACGACCCTGGTGATCCCTATTCCACGCTATGGAACTGAGTTCCAGGAAGTCTTCGTGGACGGTGTGGAAGGTACGTTGATTATGCAATCCAAGCGGAGCGAATTTCCTCATTACCTCCTGGTATGGATCAAGGATGGGATTGTCTATGGGCTGACCGGTCCAGGGACAGCTGAATCAGCTTTAGCGATAGGAAACTCATTAGAGTAAGGTAAAATTCTATTCTAGAAACGGAGGGCGTGAAACGTGACACGCATCGCGTTTCACGCTTTCCATTTTTATACTCAAGTGAATTTGTAGTATAGAGCCTGCCCCATCTCTGATGGGGGCCTTGTGCCCGTCAGGACAAACCAAATCACCCCCAGAGCTTTATTCAAGCGGACCAATGATTGTAGGACAGGCACATCCTAATCAATGACTGATTTTCCCACGATAATCACCCAGGAACTGAAGAAGGAATTTGGTGACAAGGTCGCGGTTGCCGATTTAACCTTGGAAGTGGAAAAGGGGGAAGTGTTCGGTTTTTTAGGTCCAAATGGGGCAGGAAAAACAACCGCGGTAAAGATGCTGCTGGGCCTGATTTACCCGACATCGGGAAAAGGAGAAGTGCTGGGTGCACCGCTTGGAGATCACCGGGCGCGAGATCGAGTCGGATTTTTACCGGAGCACTTCCGTTTTCATGATTGGTTGACAGCGATTGAATTTCTGCATCTGCACGGGAATCTGTACCACATGCCTGGCGAGCAGCTCAATAAGCGCGTGCCCGAGCTGCTGGAGATGGTCGGTCTGGAAGGGCATGCTCAGAAGAAATTGGGCACGTATTCAAAGGGGATGCTGCAAAGGATCGGATTAGCGCAAGCCTTATTGAATGATCCCGTACTTGTTTTTCTTGATGAGCCAACTTCAGGTCTCGATCCTGTGGGCAGGCGTTTAGTGCGTGATATCATTCGTGATTTGAGCGATCGAGGTACCACAGTCTTTTTGAACTCGCATCTGCTGAGTGAAGTAGAAATCACCTGTGATCGGGTGGCATTCATCCGTCACGGCGAGGTGCTTTTGACCAGTTCATTACAAAGCCTGGTCGAAGGAGAACTCACAGTCGAAGTACGCGCTAGAGGGTTGGATCAGGATATCGTGGCTGGACTCAAACACTGGAGCCAAAACGTCCGCGCGGACGGTGAACATCTGACTTTAACCCTGACCGGGGAAGCTGATATTCCGGAGATCAACCACTACCTGGTGGAGAATGGTATCGAGGTGTTCGCCATTCGCCCTAAACAGCTCTCCCTGGAAGATCTGTTTATTCAGGTCGTTGGTACGGAGGGTGGTCTATGACGACGGTGGTGATCGCCCGGCTGACATTCAGAGAGGCGGGCCGCCGAAAAATTCTTCTGGCAGCTCTTCTCCTGGGCATAGTTTATTTGATTATTTACGGTTTGGGATTTTATTATGTGAATCAGGATGTCAACCGATCGGAATTTGGTCCAGGCATATTGGAGCTCAACCAGATTCGCAATTTCCTATTTATGGCCGGGTTGTATGTAGTTAATTTCCTGACTGTGATGATGGCGGTCTTGACCTCTGTTGATACACTTTCTGGTGAGATCTCCTCTGGTACGATCCACACCCTGGTTTCTAAACCTGTTCGGCGTTGGGAAATCGTGTTCGGAAAATGGATCGGTTTCGCGGGTATGCTTACGCTTTACCTGCTGCTGATGGCTGGGGGGACGATCGGGTTGGTATATTTCATATCGGGTTATGTTGCCCCAAATGTGCTGCGTGGTTTGGGATTGTTGTGGATGAATGCCGTGTTGCTGTTGGGAGTCTCCCTAGCAGGGGGGGCAATGCTGTCCACACTGGCCAATGGAGTGCTGGTATTTGGCTTGTTCGGAATCGCGTTTGTGGGCGGCTGGATCGAACAAATTGGCTCATTTATTCAAAACCAAACTGCAATTAATGTCGGGATTATCTCCAGTCTATTGATCCCCAGCGAAGCACTCTGGAAGCGAGCGGCGTTTGAAATGCAGTCGCCGATAGTGAGCGCACTTGGATTTTCCCCTTTTACTTCCGCCTCTATGCCCAGCACATTGATGGTCATTTATGGTCTTGTTTACGCCATTCTTGCGTTACTCCTGGCGATCTTTTTATTCAACCGCAGAGATTTATGATTCCCAATCGAGATGGCCTCAAAATCTAGAAAAATTCGCTGCCAGGATTTAGTCGCCGTTGCTGGGGCATATTTGCTGATCCTCTTCTCCTGGCTGGGAGTATATCTCGCCACAGGAGATCGATTTACGGTTATCGCTTTACTCAATTTTGTGGCGATATTCCTGTTCGTTCCCCTGGCATTGGTATTACTGGTCGCTATCACCTGCAAGAGCAGGTGGTTAGGCATCGGCTTTATTATTGGAGCAGCCGCACTGCTTTGGTTCTGGGGGGATTTGTTTATTCCCAGGATCAACCGCAACCCCACTACTGAACCAACCTTATCGGTGATGACATACAACGTATTAGCCTGGCACAATCAATATGGACCTATCCTGGATACAATCCGCGCCGAAAATCCGGATGTATTGCTGCTTCAGGAACTCAACACTGGTCTGGCGAACATCCTGCAAAATGACCTAATTGATGCGTATCCATATCAAGTGCTGGTGCCGGTAGACAACCCTGAAGGGATCGGTGTGATCAGCAAATTTCCGATTCAACCAAGTGAACTAACCCTGCCCCAGCTTTGGGCAGGGGGTCCACAGGTCTTAGACCTGGATTGGAGAGGAGAACAGATCACGCTGGTAAATTTCCACATGTTTCCTACTACATCCATCTTGCCGCTGGATGAAGTCGATCGCAGCATCCGCTTTCGAGAACAGGAGGCTCAAATCCTGGCTGGTCTGGCAAACCAGTCCGAGTCGGCGATTATGGGAGGTGATGCCAACACGACCTCTCTAAGCGATGCTTACAAGACAATCACCAGTGTCTTGGTAGACGCATATCGATCGGCCGGATTTGGCTTGGGTCATACCTTTCCGGGAAGCACCATTCCGGGAAGCGACCGACCGCATATTGGCTGGTTGTATGTGCCGGCCTGGGTGATGCGGATCGATTATGTTTTTCATACGCCGGATTGGATCACCGTTTCTGCTAGGACAGCGCGCATCGATGACGTATCTGATCACCGGGGGGTAATTGTAGAATTGGCAAAAATCAAGTAGATCAGACTGTTTAAGCATGGCACACAAACATATAAATCCAAAAGGCAGGGATTCACGTAAAATTAATAAAATGTGGATATAATTGATGTTTATGGGGTTAATATGCCAACTTTGACCGAAGGATTTTCGAATACT
>CP070785.1:388816-392933 GCA_020346705.1 Chloroflexota bacterium
TTTCTTCTCGGGTGCTGAAGGTTACCAATCGACCGTGCGCACTATTCAACATATTCTTGGTGATAGGATCGTCCAGATTAACAACTGCAGTATCATCTTCCGACTGAAATTGAAGGATTCTCGCCTTAACCGCTGAGTAAACTTCCATCGTCTTGTGTCGATCGAGATGGTTCGGGGTGATGTTAAGGAGACCGGCTATTTGGGGCGACCGGCTCATTACCTCAAGTTGAAAGCTGGACAATTCCATCACTGCCAGATCGTACGGTTGCATCTCATCTACAACTGAAAGCAATGGTGAGCCGATATTGCCACCTACCCAGACTTTCGATTCTGTTGTCAAGCGACTCTCCTCAATCCTGTAATCGTCAACCACATCTCGAGATTTGAGGTGATGGTCATCGGTGGCAGCTTCGGCAATCAATCCTACCAATGTGGTCGTTGTCGTTTTTCCTGCCGAGCCCGTGATGCCGATAACTCGACAAGGGCATACTTCCAGGAACAACTGAGAATCGTTCGAAATCTCAATCCCTCGTGACTTTGCTTCACTCACAATGGGCAGATCGAAGGGCACTCCACCGGAGATGAAAACAACATCCTTATCAACCAGCATATCACTGGGATGCCCTCCATAGATCCACTCGATCTGCTCACCTGCCAAAGCATCTTGCACAGATGTTAATTTCTCGATCGGAAGACGATCATTGATCACGACGTCTGCCCCATGGCGTACGAGATAACGCACTAATGCGATTCCTTGCCGGGCAGCGCCAATCACAACAACCCGTTTACCGTACCATTTCTTCTTCTTCGGCATTACCAATTCTTCTCTTATCGCTATCATCAAAACATTCACAAATCAACGTCAAGTGATCGCTAGAGCGATACCAATCATGGCAAATAAAAGACCGATCAACCAGAAGCGCTGAACAACCTGGGTTTCACTCCAACCACTCAACTCAAAATGATGGTGGAGGGGCGTCATTTTGAAAATACGTCTGCCACCGGTCAGCCTGAAATAAGCGACCTGGAGGATGACACTCAGCGTGACACTGGTAGGGATTATCGCAATGACCGGTAAAAGAATCCAGTGACCCGTCATTAAAGCCACCACCGCCAAAGTCGCCCCGAGAGCCAATGATCCGGTATCTCCCATAAATAAATCAGCCGGGTGAACGTTAAACCAAAGAAAACCGAAAGTTGCTCCCGCTAAAATAAAACAGAAACGGGCCAGGAAAATTTGCCCTTGCAGTAATGAGATAGCACCGTATGCAATAAATGCAGTTGCGGAAATTAATCCCGCGAGACCATCTAAACCATCAGTCAAATTCATCGCATTCGAATACCCGACTATCAAAATCATTGCAATCGGTATATACCAATATCCTAGATTGGCTGACTTTTTTAACCCGGGTATATACATCTGGGGTACTTTTAAGTAATTAACCAAACCGATAACGATAATAAAGGCCAAAATCCATTGAATCAGGAATTTTGTGCGTGCTCGCATGCCTAACCTACGCCGTGCTCCCCGAATACCTTCCCAATCATCGATCATGCCTAACAAAGCGAAAACCAACATTACGCCCAAGGGCAGTAAAATGGAACGACCCGTTACGGTAAAGCCAACCAAGTTCGCTGCGTTCATCAAGAGGGTCACCAAGGTGACAGGGATGATAATCATGATCCCTCCCATCGTTGGTGTTCCCAACTTGGTGAAATGCCTTTCAGGTCCTTCAACACGGATTGTTTCTCCAATATTGAAATGCATCAGCACTCGCAGTAAAGGCGGTCCCCAGATGACCGCAATTAAAAAACTAACACCAGCCAAACCAATCGCCAGGGCGATTTGCGTCATTTAACTGGTCTCCAATTCAGCGACGATGATCTCCATCTGCATTCCGCGAGAACCCTTGACCAGGACGACATCGCTTGAGGTAAGGTTATCCCTCAGGTAATCAACTACCTGATTTGATTCTTCAAATGATTTGATCATGTTCGCTGCTAAGCCCGCATTCGCAGCTGAAGCAGCGATCGTTTTCGCACGCTCTCCTACTGTGACCAGTTCATTAGCAACTTCCGCTGCTCGAGCTCCGACCATCGTGTGGCCTTGATGCTCATATTGACCGAGCTCTAACATATCTCCCAAAACCGCGATCTTGCGTCCCTCCAAATCCTCCAGCAAATTTAATGCTGCTAAAGTCGATTCCGGGGAGGCATTATACGTGTCATCCAGGATTATTGCTCCACTTCTCGCCCTGACAGCGACCAGGCGCAATTGCGCATTCCTTGATTGGAGCCCATTTACAATCTCTTGCCACGATAAACCATCAGTCAAACCTACTGCAGCAGCGCGCAGAGCAGTATGAACTGAATGCCGACCGATCATAGGAACTCTCAAGTGGATTACCTCGTGACGATAATGCAGTCTGAAACGAATCCCATCCAGACCCAACCCTTCAACCTGGTCTGCCCACAGGTCCGCCTCTGGACTCATACCATAATAGAACACTTCGGCCTTCGCCTTTTCAGCCATTGCCCGCACTTTAGGATCATCATAGTTAAGAATCGCGATCCCATCTGGAGGCGCTGGAAGGGCTTCTACAAGTTCCGCTTTTCCTCTGGCGATATCTTCAATAGTTCCAGCTCTCTCCGCATGCACAGTGCCAATATTAGTCACCACACCAACTTGAGGGATAGCCAGGTCACAAAGAAATTCGATCTCGCCGGGAACATAGAACCCCATTTCTAAGACTGCCCGTTCATGTTCTTCATTCAATTGCAGGATAGTCAAAGGTAGCCCAATTTCGTTGTTCAAATTACCGGGACTCTTCAGGGTTCTATATCGTTGGGAAAGTACTTCTGCAATCAATTCTTTAGTCGTCGATTTACCTACACTACCTGTAATTCCGATAACCACTAAATCGAGCTTCCGACGCCAAAACCGGGCGATTGCCTGCATTGCTGCAAGGGAATCCTCAACGATTAGGCAGACTGGTGCATCTCCGATCTCAATAGGTAAGTCAGCCTGCCAGCCTTTTCTTAAATCTAATTGGTAGAAGTCCTCCGAAAACTCTCGACTTACTAATGCAGAATTAGCACCCCGCTCGAATGCCTCCTGAACATAATCATGTCCATCAACTCTCTCGCCCTCTAGTGCAATGAACATTGATTCCGGCGTAACCTGGCGTGAATCGATGGCCGCATCCCGAATTAATCTCTCTTCGAATTGCGGCGAGCTACCTGTAAGGGCTTCAACTGCCAGATTTAATGTCAACATTCAACTCTCGTCAATCAACTTCCGTAAATCATTCAATTTATCCTATTGACCTTCCAAAAGCTCAGCCCTCATCTGGTCAGAAGGAATATTCATCAGCACAACCATGCGCTCCACAACCTGGCGAAACACAGGAGCAGCAACTACTGAACCCCACGGTGAAGTTGATGGTTTTTCCAGCCACACGAAAACTAAGAGTCTCGGATCACCAACGGGTCCCCATCCAACGAAGGAAGCGTTGGTTTCATTGCTGGTGTATCCGAAAGGCGTCGGGATTTCTGCTGTTCCAGTCTTTCCCGCCATGCGATACCCATCCACCAATGCAACGGATGACTCGATTTCCAGTGAGGTGGCAAGCATTTCCGTAATCCGCTTGGCAGTCTTTGGTGAAATGGGGGTGCCAGAAATCCTGGGGCTTGTATTGTACTGCCGACCATCCGTAATCATGGACAGGACAATGCGCGGGTGAACCATCTTGCCTTCATTGGCTAATGCTGAAACGGCCATCACAAACTGGACCGGTGTCACAGCCACACCTTGTCCAAAAGAATTCGTTCCTAAGTCGGCTTCATACCAGTCTTCATCACCAGGCAGCTTCAACCTCCCTGAATTCTCGCCAGCCATGTCAACTCCAGTGAGATGCCCGATACTGAAATCCTGCATATACTGATAAAACAGGTTTGCCCCTATCTCCGTAGCAACCCAGGCAAGACAAACGTTCAGGGAATGCTGCATACATCCCAGCATATCTTGGGGACCCCAGGCTCCACTATTCCAGTTGCGAATTATTGTTCCACCGATCTCGATTGAGCCAGTATCCAGGAAAGTAGTTTTAGGCTTTAC
>CP070785.1:393033-397126 GCA_020346705.1 Chloroflexota bacterium
GGATGCGGGGTGCGTTCTCCGGTCAGGTAGGGTAAAAACAGCAAACCCTCACTTCCCGGAGGGACATCTGCAGCCTCGCCCACCAGCTGGTCAAAGGTCAATTCGGGGGCGATCGTGTCCCGGTGCCACTGCAGGCTTCCCGCCGCGCTGAGCATCACCCCCATAAAATGCCAGCGCTCCGGCATTGCGTGGCAGAAAGCATGCAGGCGTCCTTGTGGCTCGATCAAAGCCGATTCTGTCGGTGCAAAGACTACCCCGGAGGTGCCCAATGTCAAGGCGATGATGCCTGGTTCAACTGCGCCTACCCCTACGGCTTGTGCTGCCTGGTCGCCAGCGCCGCCCACGACCGGGGTGCCTGCCTTGAGCCCGGTTTCTGATGCAGCCTGGGCGCTGATCCCTCCGGTGATCTGGGGGCCTTCGTAGGTTGGCGGCAGCCATTCAGCAGGAATATCAAGGGCGGCCAGAATCTCCTCAGACCAGGTTCTTTCCTTCAGGTCAAAAAGGATCGTGCCTGAACCCCCAGCCCGATCGATAGCAAATTCCCCGGTCAGCTTGTAGCGGATATAGTCCTTGGGGAGTAAAATATGCCGCGCGTGTTCATAAACCATGGGCTCATTTTCTTGAACCCAGAGAATCTTCGGCGCGGTGAAACCAGTTAGGGCATCATTGCCTGTGATCTGGATCAGCCGTTCTTTACCAACGGTTTCTCGAATCCGATCACATTGAGGGCCGGTACGCTGGTCATTCCACAAGATCGCCGGGCGGAGCACCTCCCCATTCTCATCCAATAATACCAGGCCGTGCATCTGACCGGTCAGGCCGATCCCGGCGATCGCCTCCGGGGAGACATCCGCCTCTGAAAGGGCAGTCTCGATGCTTGTCTTGATGCCCCGCCACCATTGCAGTGGGTCTTGCTCAGACCATAATGGGTGCGGGGTTTGTAATGTAAGTGGCGTTGTCGCGCTGCTGATCACGTTGCCACTTTGGTCGATAAGCAACGCTTTGGCCCCCGTGGTAGAAACATCAACTCCCAACAGAAGTCTCTGGCTCATCACCAATTACCTTTTACCTGTAGTTTGGAATCTGTATCCCGGGGATCGGTTTTTGCGTGGATCAACTATCCCTAGTGTAATAATTCATCTCCTATTCAACCCCACTGCTGCTCTCAAAATTTTCCCGCATCGACTCGCCTGATGGACCAGAAACAGTATCCTCCTGCATCAATTCTCGTTTGGGAGTGATATGACTCCACAGGATGAAACACAAGGTAGAGATGAGCAGCAACACAAAGCCAAATCTATAACCATCAAACAGCCAGGGCTGGAACATGCCCACCACGCCCAACACGATCCCCACAATCAGGATTTGTTCGACGATGCGGTGTGCCCGCGCCGAGATGTTGTTGTCGAGCATACTGGCCACAACAACGATGATGGCGATAAAACCAAGGATAATTGCTGCGAAGATCAACACAAAAGGAATGGCGTTGATAAAGATGTTATCCGCCAGCTGCTGTTCCGTCATTGTGGCATTTATATACCGCCCTGCGACAAATCCGAGCACTAACAACACCGCGATAATGATCAGCAGGGTTACTGGTATCCGGGGACGAGAAACTTTCATGTTTACTCCTCTACCAAGGTAAAAAATTAGGTTATTATCCCGGCCCAAACCGACATCAAAGTTGAATCTAACGGTATAGGCACAGGTTATGAATATTGTTGACGAGGTAGGTCGTTCACCTACCTCGTCAAACTTAAAATGCTAATACTTAATATCAACGTGCCGCTTACCATTAGCCGATTCAACGATGGCGTCGCAGACCACGGCAGCTTTGTAGCCATCCTCAAATGTCGCCCCATGCGGTCCGACTTCCCGGTTGTTGACAATGCAATCCAGGAAGTGGTTGATCTCGTGGATGAAAGTATGCTCCCAGCCGATGATATGACCTTGCGGCCACCAATAATCCCACCAGGGATGATAATCTTCGGTAACCAGAACATTGTGAAAACCCTGCGTCTCTTTGGGTTCTTCATCCACCCAAAAGACTTGCAATTCGTTCAAACGCTCCAGGTTGAAACGCACGCTGCCTTTCTCGGCGTTGATCTCGAAGCAGTTGTAGTTCTTGCGCCCCCCGGCAAAGCGCGTTGATTCTAAGGTACCAAGTGCACCATTTTCGAATTCAACCGCAGCCACAAAAGCATCATCGACATCGACTTCGCCATCTCCACTTCCATCCGGTAAAGGCCGCTTTTTAATAAACGTTTGGGTGTTGGCGGCGATGCTCTTCATGCCACCAACCAGATAATGGGCCAGGTCAATGATGTGCGCTCCCAGATCACCAATTGCACCGCTTCCAGCCACCTTCTTGTCCAGGCGCCAGATTTTATTTTCCCCATAATGGGGCATGATCCACTCCTGAAGATAGATGGCGCGGAAATGGTAGATTTGACCGAAGGCACCCTGATCGATCAACTCCCGGATCATACGCACTGCAGGTACAAAGCGGTAGTTGAAAGCCACCATGTGTTTCACACCCGCATTTTCTACCGCCTCCAGCATGGTCTTCGATTCTTCGGCTGTGCGAGCAAGAGGTTTCTCGCAAAGGATGTGTTTGCCCAATTGAGCGGCCAGGATGGATGGTTCGGCATGGACATCATTGGGACCCCCGTTGTCCAGCACCTGCACTTCCTCATCTTCAACCATCTCCCGCCAATTTGTATAGTACTTCTGATAGCCATATCGTTTGGCTGCCTCTCCTACCTCACTTTCATCGCGCCCACTGATGGCGACGAGCTTGGGGACCGCCACAGGCGGATACATCATGTAAGGTAATGTCTTGAGTGCGTTGCTGTGCGCTCGACCCATGAAGGCGTAGCCCAGCATGCCAAATCCAACCTCTGGGGCTTCACCCTCCGCTTTTGGTCCAGCCATGCTGGTAAAACTTGTTTTTTCACTCATGTATTCCTCCAAATAATTTCCCTAATTATTCTTAAAAGATTTTATAACCTTCAAATCTCAGTTATAAAAGATTAATCCTGCGATGCAAAAGCCGCATCAAATGCTACTTCTGACGGGGTGAAATCCTGGCTGCGCACCATCTTTAATGCCTCAGGTGCACCCCAATCCCGATCCATACCGGAATCCTCCCACTCAATTGAAAGTGGTCCCGAATATCCAACCCGGTTTAACGCCCGGATCATCTGATCCCACTTAACATCGCCCCGACCAGGGGAGACGAAATCCCATCCACGGCGCGAATCGCCAAAGTCCAAGTGGGAAGAAAGAATGCTGTTCCGTCCTGTCAATTGAACACGGGAATCTTTAACATGTACATGCCAGATGCGATCGCCAAATTCGTCAATAAACTCGACGGGATCAATAAACTGGTGAATGAAGTGACTCGGATCGAAGTTGAACCCGAAAGCCGGATGCATGTCAATTGCTTCCAGAGCCCGCTGCGCAGTGATGAGATCATATGCGATTTCAGTTGGATGGACTTCAAGGCCAAATTTGACTTCATTGTCGGCAAAAACATCCATGATCGGCTTCCAGCGATTCGCGAAATCATCGTATCCTAGGTTGATGTCATCTTGCGAAGTAGGTGGGAAGAAATATAGGTTTTTCCAAACAGCACTGCCGGTAAAACCATTGACAATCGACAGCCCAAATTTCTTGGCAGCAATGGCTGTATTCTTTACTTCCTCTGCACAACGCTGGCGAACTCCTTCCGGATCCCCATCGCCCCATAAGCGCTCGGGAAGGATGCCCTTGTGCCGCTGGTCAATGGGATCATCACATACGCATTGTCCAACCAGGTGGGTGCTGATGGCGAAGCACTTCAAGTTGTACTTATTCAAGATATCCCAACGGGTCTGGACGTAAGCATCATCCTCGAGAGCTTTGTCAACCTCGAAATGGTCGCCCCAGCAGGCCAACTCGAGCCCATCAAAACCCCATTCGCTGGCTTTCTTGGCCAGATCTTCTAAGGTTAAATCGGCCCATTGTCCGGTGAAAAGTGTGACTGGTCTTGCCATTTTGTATTCTCCTTCAATCTTGTTATTTTTGTAAAAATCTTTTTCGATGGGCGTTC
>CP070785.1:397226-401283 GCA_020346705.1 Chloroflexota bacterium
GCCGTGTCCGTTATAATTATGGGATGACAAAATTTTATACTAAAGCAGGTGATGATGGCTATACAGGCCGCTTAGGGAAGGGGCGATTACCTAAAAATGATCCTGTAATCGAAGCTATCGGTTCGATAGATGAAGCAACTGCTGCGTTAGGTTACGCCCGGGCACAAAGTGATTCACCAGCAACAAAAAAACTAATTCTAGAAGTTCAGCGGGATCTCTATCACATCATGGCGGAGCTCTCCGCTACTGAGGAAACAGCTGACCAGTTTCGGGTAATAGATGAACAAAAGCTTGCCTGGCTGGAAGAAAGTATTGATTCAATTAGCGATAAAGTAGAGACTCCCAAGGAATTCATCCTACCTGGAGATACCTTGCCAGGAGGGGCGATGTCAATCGCCAGGAGCATCGTCCGCAGGGCTGAACGACGGGTAACTGAATTGTATTTGATAAACGCATTTGACAACCCAAACATTCTCCCATATTTGAATAGATTATCCTCATTGTGTTTCATCCTTGAGCTTAAAGAGAATCAATCGGTTGGGATAACATTAGCAAAAAAAACAGATTGATATATAGATGTAAAAATAAGAACATGGGCTTGCTTTCTTCCAGACAAAAGCAAGACCATGTTCTTTATCTATGCGGAAAAGTTAATTTCCGGAATTTGCTAGTTCAGCTTCGACTGCATCAGAAATTTGTTGGAATGAAGGGACGAATCCTGGGGAGAGGATCCTGCCGTTGACCATTACTGAAGGAGTTCCGGAGACCCCAGCGTTTCTGCCCTGGAGTAAATCGGAGTTGATTTCCTCTTCATGCAGGTTGGCATTGAAGCACGAGTTGAATGCTGGCATATCCAGTTCAAGCGCTTCTGCAAATGCCACTAAGCGCTTATCGTTGAACGCTCCTTGATTTTCGCCGTTCCAATTGGCAAACAGCATGTCGTGATAGTCCCAGAAGCGATTTTCGTCTCCGGCGCACATGCTTGCGGCTGCAGCCTGATCTGATTCGTTGCGTGGAGCGCGATCATCGAGAAAAGGAAAATGTCGATATATGTAATATACGTCTCCGGTAGCAACATAGGTATCAACGACTTGAGGTTCGATTTGTTCAGAAAATGACTTGCACGCGGGACATTGGAAATCCTCGAAAACCTCGATGGTTACTGGGGCATTCGGATCACCCATGGCTCTTCCATCTACCATAGGTCTTTCATGAGGTGTGATGACAACAATGTCTCCAGCTGGTAGTAAGGAAGGGACAATTATCGCAGCAACAATGATGGCTGCGACACCAAGAATGCCCAGGACGATGTATAATCTCTGCTTCCTTTGTTTTTGCTTACGTCTTTCTCTTACAGCCTCGCGTTTTGAGACTGGTCCTTTTCTAGCGGAAGACGATTTTTTACTCATTGACTCTCCTTCAATCTCCGTTTATGACCCCCCGATTTTGCCATGTTCAATTGAGTTTGTCTAGGGAAAGATGAACCAGGATTAATAATTTTTTGAAATAAAAAGCAGCTTGTATTAAGTAGATTGACTCGTTGCAGTTGACTTAGCAATCACAAAACGGCAGTAAGCGTCTTCCATCGCAGTGCAGCTTGTTTCCCTTACCTCGAAATCAACATCTGAAGCCCAATGAATTGCCTCCTTGATAAAACCAGTAGTCAGGTGGCAAACAGGGTGGGAGCTTTTCCGTCCATAACATACCAGGCAATTTTGTTCGATGTATGCCAGTTCACCATTTTTCTCTTCCATCCAAATTTCATGGTTTGGATAGATTTTTCGCTGAGACTCAACAATCGCTTCAAGCATGAACTGACTGCGTTGATTTGCTGACCAGAGTTTAAATACCCTTTTACCGGTATTCATCCAACCCGGCTGTTCCCGCAAAACGATATGAAAAGATTCTTTTCCTATTCGGCGCAGGATTCGTGGCCCCCGGTCCCCGTAAGTTATCTCTATAGTTTCTAATATTCGTGCATAGTCATACCCATTAAATGTTTTTCCCATATTGTCAGCAAGCAAAGCAGTTGAAAAGTTTTCGAGGTTTGCTGCGAAGTAAATATCCATCGCAGCCTTATCACCCAAGACTTGATTGATGGCCAGTAAAGTCTGTCGAAAGTGAGTATTTACAACAGCAGCATCATTATCCCTATCCATAATAGTCTCCTATGATATCGAAGGGTATAAGGGAGAAAGAATGAGTATTAATATTGTAATGGATTATTGGGGAAGATATTGGTATACCGGGTAAGTTTCACCGGTTCGGGTAAAGCCGGCATTTTCGTAGAGGGCGATTGATGCCAGGTTATCTTCCTGGGTATTCACTGTGATGCGTGAAGCTCCCCGCTGTTTAAATTGGATCAACAAATCTCTTAGGATAGAGCACCCGATTCCCTGCCGCTGGTAATCTGGATGGGTTGCTAGTCGAGCGAGGTGGCCCCCCATTTGCATGGCCGTGCTGATTTGATAACCAACGATTGAACCATCAATTTCAGCGACAGTCGCAATTGCAGCCTGGTTGAAGGCAAATTCCAGAGAAGTGCGTGAATTGTGCCACAACGAGCCGAAGGATGATTGATCGAGAATCTCAACCTTGGTTAAGTCATCAACATTCATGGGGCGGATCGTAATATCTGGACAAGGATGTTCTGAAGGTATCTCCCCAGAGTCCCAAATCAACATCACCACATCAGTTGTCGGTTGAAAATTACTTGATTTGAGCAGCGTTTCGAACCAGCTTTGAAGCGGAATTGCAGCAATTAACGGATCAGGATTCTGCGGTAGCTCTTCGAGTGCTGCAGGCCACAGCTGTGACCATCCGGTTTTTAGATATTTTTCATCATAAGCCACGAATAAGCGCAACCACACAACTGAAGGAGGATCTGGTGGGCATGCGAGCGCAGCAACCAGGCGGTTTTCCTCCTCAAGTACTAAGAATGGTGTATGGCCAATCCATTCGAGCGGAGGACGCCAGTCCAAATGGCGATGAACTAAAGTCCCAAAGTGGATCAAATTCGCCAGTTGCTTGTGATCATTGATGTTCGCCGGCCGGATGGAATGTTTCAGCTTGATGACCATAATATCAAAATCTTCAGGTTAAACGATTGAAATAATTAAATGGAGAACGTAGAATCTTCTTTAATATTTTCTGTTTTATTCCCGGATTCTCAATCTCGTCTAATCCCGCTTGCATTGTAACTAAAGCTTCCAGCTGCTGACCCTGCCGCAGCTGGACAGCTGATATGGACTGCATCACTGTAGCACGGAGTTCATGGTCGCCAATCTCTTTCAACAGATCAGCTGAATTTTGGTAGGCCTTTGCAGCGGATTCAAAATCGTCCAACGCTTCATAGGCAGCTGCCTGATTCCCCTGAGCAATTGCCTGGCGTCGTTTGTCTCCAGCCTTTGCGAAGGTTAAATCTGTATCTTGCGATGCTTCAAGAGCAAATTCAGGCTGCTCAGCTTGCAGGTAGGCAACGCTGGCATTGTTTAGCAATTCAGCAGCCTCCAACTGATCGCCATTTTGAGAGTAACCCTCCGCAGCAGCTTTAAAAACCTTTGCAGCAGAGAGGAAATCTTTTTTCTTATAAGCGCGTTCGGCTTCTTTTTTAAGATCAAAAGGTGAATAAATATCTGCCATTATTACCCCAACCACATTTAGAGTGTAATCTCTAGTAGGCCTTCTGCAACTGTACGTAATTTATCAACCGACATTTCACTCAGCCGCTGAGCGATCTCAAGGTAGGGTCGGTTAATTGGTCTGCTGATGAAGTCCTGAAGTTCAGGAGAAAGATCATCGAAATTCTTCATCGCCTGCTGTTGCTTGATCCATTTCCCGATCGGTCCCCGACTGTCTTGAAAGTCTTTGATAGTTCGATTGACTGAATTTGCCAGCGCTTCAAGCTCTGGCAGTGGGATGGACTGTTCGCCCAGTTCGTAGCTGTTTAATTGTTCCTCGTTTATGCCAGCGCTGGAGGACAATTCCAGTGTTGTTAACCCGGCTTCGAGCCTGGCCTGTCTCAAGGTCGCCCCGATCACTCGATTGCGGAGTCTCA
>CP070785.1:401383-405430 GCA_020346705.1 Chloroflexota bacterium
CCATATTCCTCCATTTTGCGTTGGGAGAGTTCCGACCTGTCCTCCTCCAGCTCACGCTGCTCGCGCTTCATCCTCCTTAAGACCGTGTCTATCTTTTTATCAAATCTGTCCTCAACTTTTTTCAACTCCGCTTCTCGTTTCTCCCGCGCAGCTTCAGAACACAAAGTGCGGAATTCGGCCTGGGAGACCTGCGGTCCGGCGTAGATATCCAGGTCCTCGTTAGCTCGCACGATCACCGATGAATTGTGATAGTTCCAATCCAGGAAATCGCTCTCCATCGATTTCATCGTTTTGGATTCTGAAAGCGGGGCTTCTAACGAGCCAAAGCGAGCTCGCGGATCTGGTTTATCATCCAGCGAGTCGATGTCGATATTCCTTGAAAGAACTTCTTCCCAACGGATGACTCCCCGCCGATCTGGTGTGCCGGTCAGAGCAGTGTGCCCCTGTTCGTAGTCAAGATCGTACTTACGATTGAGATATCGGATTCTGGATTGTGCCAGTAAAGCGGGGCGGTATATCAATCCCAGGCTTTGCGCTCCTTCCGGAACGGATCGCCCTGCGGCTGAAAAAGCTTCTGTAAACGAAAGGTTATTCGGCAGGAAGTATTCTGCCATCCGTCCAGGAACCGCCGGACGCGTGGTCGAACCGGGCAGTTCAGCCTCGCTTTCCGGTTGAATCTGGGTGGCTACCGCAGTTGCCCGATCGCTTGAAATGTCAGCCTCGACGGTGATTTGTGCTGGCTGAGGGGCAATTTCACCGGAAATGGGTTCAAGCTCGGCACCGGCCAATTGGTTGACAGCCGGGATTTGCGCGCGAGTCAGGGGGCCAGCCAGGTAATTCATCGCCCAACGCGTTTGAAACAGCTGCGGTTTCTTCTCATGCACGTTGTGCAGAAGAAAGACTCGTTTTCCAAGAGAGGAGATCATCTGGTCGTATTCTCCTCTATTCATATCTGGGGCAGCTCCCTGTAATCCATCCAGCAGCCGTTGTTTATCCTGATCAGTTTGTAGTTTTCCAATGAACCAGGTCCCGGTATTCGATAACCCCTTATAGTCCAGATCAACCGGGTTTTGGGTTACCAGGACCAATCCTACCCCAAAAGCTCGCGCCTGTTTGAGCATACGCAGCATGGGCTCCTTCGAGGGTGGATTTTGGGATGGCGGCAGGTAGCCAAAGATCTCGTCGAAATAAAGCAGCGAACGCAAGCTGGTTGTTCCGGATTGAGAACGCATCCAGGCTTCCACAGCAGAGAAAAGCAAAGTGACGAAGAACATGCGCTCAGCATCCGGCAGGTGGGCAATATAGAAGATGTTGTGGCGCGGCCGTCCATCCGGTGTATACAACATGCCTTCTATGTCCAGCGGCTGACCTTCCAACCAGACCTGAAATGCCGGCGCAGCCAGGATGTTGTTGAGCAGCATCGCCAATTCAAAACGGTCCTTCTCTGGAAAGAAGGTGTTCACATCGAATACCCCCATCTTTGAAAAGGGTGGATTCTGGGTTTGCAGGATCAATTCACCCAGATCTAAATCTTTACCCTGGCTCCAGGATTGCTCAAAGATATTTGCTAACAGGATATGCTCTCTCGATCGCACAGGATCGATGTCATGCATGCCGACCAGACCGAGCAGCGCGGTGACCGTACCGGAGATCTTTTCCCGCAGCAGTTCCTCGTTTTCATTCCATGAGATGGGCGGCGCTTCTAGCGAGGCCAGGATGCTGACCGGGATTCCGGCATCAGAACCTGGCGTGTAGACGGCAAATCGAGCCGCATTTTTCAAAGCTCGCAGCCTGTCCGGCTGGATATCCCACTTGGCTAATCCATTTCGCCAGAGTTCAGCAGTCTTGGCAGCCAATTGTTCGACAGTCTGATCTTCACGGCGCGCCTGATCAGGATTGATCCAAGGCTGGAAATTGTCGGGGGCCAGCTCCGGGAAATGCAACAGCAGGTTAGTGATGTCGCCCTTGGGATCGATCATCAGTGCGGGCAGGCCTTTTAATGCCGCTTCCTCCATCAGGTCCACGCACAAACCGGTCTTGCCGGAACCTGTCATCCCGACTACCACCGCGTGGGTGGTTAAATCATCCGGATCGTAATGCGTGTTCTGTGAGATCGTCTCACCGACTTGGGGATCGAAATCCCGCCCAATATAAAAACCACCCTCTTTTGCCATACAACCTCTCCTAAGTGAATTTACTGAGTATTATAAGATTAATTTCCATGATAACTGATGCGGTAGATCCTGCCGCCGGCATCATCTGAGACATACAAACTGCCTTCAGGACCGGTGAGCACATCGACCGGTCGTCCCCAACTCGACCCTCCCTCCAACCAGCCAGCAGCAAAATCTTCAACTGGACCTGTTGTGTCTCCATCCAGTGGGATCCTGACGATCTTGTAGCCTACCGGGCTGCTCCGGTTCCAAGAACCATGTAAGCCCACAAAAAGATCGCCCCGATATTCTTCTGGAAATTGATCCCCGGAATAGAACTCCAAACCCAATGGGGCGGTGTGGGCTTGCATCTCAACCAGGGGATCCTCAATGCCCTGGCATGATGTTTCTGATCCCAGATCCGGATCGATAATCCGCCCCGAATGGCAGGAGGGCCAACCATAATCCTTTCCATCCTGGACGAGGTAGATTGTCTCCGGGGGCAGATCATCTCCCAGGAAATCCCGGCCGTTGTTCGTCGCCCAGAGCTCGTCCACTCCGGGCCGCATGGTGATCCCAACTGCATTGCGCAGACCTTTGGCAAATAGTCTACCGGCACTGCCATCCGGATCATAGCGCATAATTGCCGCCCGGCGAGGATCCGTTTCTTCACAAACATTGCAGGATGAACCGATCGAAACATACAAGGTTGAATAATCTGGGCTGAAGAGCACGGCTCGAGTGTTATGACCGCCACCCGGCAGATCGGGTACGATAACCTCAGGTTGGCTGAATGTCTCGCCCCCAGCCAGAGGAGGGAATCGTAATACCTGATTCGTTTCGCCCACGTACAGGCTGCCATCCTGGTAAAAAGCCAGGCTGCTGGGTGCTTTCAATCCCTCGGCAACAATCTCAATCTGATCCGCGCGGCCATCGCTGTCCCCATCAGTAAGCCGGAGGATTCTACCCGCGCCTCGTTCCGCGACATAGATGTGCCCATCCGAATCGAGATTCATCATGCGTGGGTCATCCAAACCATCCGCGAAGACAGATATTTCAAATCCAGGCGGCAAGGAGATCGATCTTCCAGGCACACCTGCCAAAGAGACAGCTGGCTCGCTTAATGGGATAGCTGTCGGGGCAGGTGGATCTGGCAGCCGGCTCGGACCACCGATCGTCATTGTACAGGCGCTGGCCAAAAATAATCCAAACAATAAAAGCAAGAGGTCGAAGCTTCTTTTGATCATGCGATGCACCTACAGGTAATATCCTTTCGATTCGGTGAACAGGTTTTCTTATTTCCAGCCTGTAGACAAACTCTCTGAACGTTTTACCATCAGAAACGGGTATTTAAGTTAAACCGAGATTATACTTCGTCTTGCTTGAATTTTCCCTCTTGGGTCCTTTCTAGCTTTGCTGCCATGTGCAAGCTTTCCACCTTCACTCTAGGTCTTCTTCTCTGTACACTATGGTTGGTTTCCTGCAGCCTGGCCTCTGAAGGCGGTGATACCCAGCTCAAACCGGTTGGGTGGGAGACTGCCCTGCCCGATGAGATTAGTATCGATCAGGAGAAACTCTCAGATCTAGTCAACCGAGTTTCCAATGGGGATTTTCAAAACATCCACGGCATCCTGATCGTCAAGGATGGCAGGCTGGTCTTTGAGCAGTACTTCCCGGGCCACGCCTGGGATTGGGACGCCGACCAGTTTCAAGGAGAGTTCACGGAATTCGATGCCCAAACGCTCCATTCAGTGATGTCGGTCAGCAAGGTATTCACATCTGCTCTGACTGGCATCGCCCTGGAGAGTGGTTTCATCGAAGATCTTGATCAGCCAGTTATTTCCTACTTCCCGTATTACTCACATCTATCCAATTCCCAGAAGAATGAAATCAC
>CP070785.1:405530-409561 GCA_020346705.1 Chloroflexota bacterium
AAAGGCCAGGAACCTTCATTTTGGAAAAATCCAATCTCCTTACTACTTTCTTTGGCAGGGAGGTCTCATCGATTGGATAGCTGATTGGAATCCAGATGTGCTGATTGTGGAAGCCAATCCCAGATACCTCAGCTCGGGAAGGGCAATAAAATGGATGCAGGGGAGGACCAGACCGGTGATCGGATGGGGATTAGGGGCGCCACCAATTGAAAAACAAACGAATCTGATTGGCAGAATCGAATCATACTGGAGGATTAGGTCCAGGAAGAAACTGATTGAAAGGCTGGATGCGGTTATTGCGTATAGCCAAAAGGGGGCAGTAGAGTACTCATCCATTACTCGTGCCTCAAATAAGATATACACGGCCACAAACTCGGTGACCAAGCGGCCAGACGGTTCTCCTCCTGAAAGATCTCCCCATTTTGTTGATCGTGCGAACGTGCTTTTCGTCGGCAGACTTCAATCCCGTAAAAGGATTGACAATCTATTGAAAGCTTGTGCTTCCCTCCCAAAAAATTTACAACCACAGCTTAAGATAATAGGCGATGGTCCTGAGCGAAATGCTCTCGTAAAAATGGCAGAAAGTGTTTATCCTTCGGCTGAGTTTCCAGGCAGCATGCACGGTGCTGAACTAAAAAAATATTTCATTGAAGCTGATTTGTTTGTCTTACCCGGAACAGGTGGTTTGGCTGTCCAAGAAGCGATGACTTATGGGCTGCCGGTAATTGTCTCTGAGGGGGATGGAACTCAAGCTGATATGGTCAGACCAGAGAATGGATGGTTGATTCCAGCAAATGATGAAGTTGCACTTGAGGCTGCTCTAGAAGAAGCCTTACTTGATGCAGCTCGATTGCGTGAGATGGGCAACAATTCATTCAGAATCGTGCAAGACGAGATAAATATTGAGCAAATGGTGAAGATTTTTATCAAAGTTTTAAATTTAACAAATTATTCTGTAGATCACAAATCATGAGAATTCTTTTTGTGGTTGATGGCCGATCACCAATCGCCCAAAATTGGATTTCATATTTTCTCGATCGAGGGGATGAAGTTCACCTTGCATCTACTTTTGAATTCACCCCCAGCGAGAAATTTGCATCGGTGAGGATCATCCCAGTCGCATTCAGCCAATTAAAAAAGAGTGAAAATTTAAGGATCAATCAGAGACCAAGATTCGGAATGATTTGGGGATCTTCATTGGTTAAGTTTAGGACCTCCCTGCGGAGAATCTTATCGCCGCTTTCCATTCCTGGTGCCGCTCGCCAGCTGAAGGAAATAATCACTGAACTCAAGCCTGATTTGGTGCATGCCATGCGCATCCCGTTTGAAGGATTTCTGGCCGGACAAGCCATGGAAGATGTTGATACGATCCCATTAATCATTTCCGTGTGGGGGAATGATTTCACCTTACATGCTGGAGCAACACCGTGGATGAGCAGTTACACCAAGCAGACTCTAGCTAGAGCGGATGGTTTACACACCGATTGCAATCGGGACTTGCGACTCTCATATAAATGGGGGTATTCGGAGGTAAAACCTTCATTGGTAGCCCCTGGAAATGGGGGAATTAGAACTGATCTTTTCTACCCGCCAGGTGATGGGATGAAATCCGAACAAGATATTGTCATCAATCCAAGAGGGGTGCGCTCGTACATCCGCAATGATACCTTCTTTGCTGCCATACCACAAATCTTGATCAGCCAGCCGAAAACAAGATTTGTGTGTCCCGGAATGGCAGGTGAAACTGAAGTCGAGAAATGGATCGACAAATTTGATATAGTACAGGCCGTCGAGCTGCTCCCCAATTTACCTACTCAAGGGATGGCTGATTTATTTAGACAGGCAACTATTGCAGTTTCTCCAAGCACCCATGATGGCACTCCAAACACCTTGCTCGAAGCAATGGCCTGTGGTTGTTATCCGGTGGCAGGAGATTTGGATTCAATCCGGGAATGGATCGAACCAGGAGTTAATGGTAGCTTGGTAGATCCAGGAGATGACCTCGCTCTTGCAAAAGCAGTTTCCAATGCTTTAGCGAATCATGAATTACGGCAGAAAGCTGCTGAAATTAATAAGCTGATAATTGCCGAACGAGCAGAATATCAAAACTCGATGACCCGCGCGGGTGAATTTTATGAAAAGGTTTCGGGGGAAAAATGAGGGAGGCGTACAACCTCCCTCCTGAAGACTAAATATTTATTGAGTGCCCTTCCGCCCCATGGGCAGCTTCCATGAGCATCTCACTCAAAGTAGGGTGGGCATGAACGTTGCGGGCTATCTCGGCGGTGGTGATCTCCATCATCTGGGCAAGGGTCAGCTCCGGGAGGAGTTCAGTAACCTCTGGACCAATCATATGGGCACCAAGAATCTCCCCATATTTGGCATCCGTGATAATCTTCACCCACCCGGTGGACTCACCCAAGCCAAGCGCCTTACCGTTGGCTTGAAAGGGGAATCGCCCAACATTCACCTCGTATCCACGTTCTTTGGCTGCCTGCTCAGTCATCCCGAAGGATGCAACTTGTGGGGTTGAAAAGGTAACCTTGGGAAGCATCTCATAATCGAGAGTGGTTGTCTCGGCTCCGGCGATATTCTCAGCGCAGACTATTCCCTGGGCAGATCCGACATGAGCAAGCATCAGTTTCCCGGTCACATCGCCAATGGCCCAAATTCCGGGAATATTCGTAGCCATACGATCATCGATCTCCACCATTCCTTGATCGTTAAGATTGACACCTGCAACATCAAGGCCGAGGTTTTGACTGTTGGGTTTAACCCCGATAGCCACCAGGGCTTGATCTGCAGCCAGTGGTTTTTCTTCACCACTGGACTCTACTACCACTTCGACACCCCCATTTTTTGCAGATAAATTTGTGACTTTATGGTTGGTCAATACGTTGATACCTTGTTTTTTGAAAGCTTTTTCTAGCTCCTTGCTGACTTCTTCATCCTCCAATGGTACGATGTTGGGCAGCATTTCCACAATGGTGACCTCTACTCCATAGGAGTTCCAGATAGTTGCAAATTCGACGCCGATGGCACCAGAACCAATCACGATCACAGAGTCTGGTAACCGCTCTTGGAGGATAGCTTCTATGTAGGTCAGGATGCTTTCCCCATCAATCTCCCATCCCGGAGGAACGAATACACTGGCTCCTGTGGCGATGACCACATCATTTGCCTGCAAAGTTTCTATTCCACCATCTGTGTCTGTAACTTCAAGGGTATCTTTTGCGGTGAATTTTGCGGTCCCCATATAGACATCAATTTTGTTTTTCTTCATCAAGAAACCGACGCCTTTTGTCAGGCGGTCGGAGACTCTCCGGCTTCGTTTTACTGCAACACCATAATCAAATGTGAGATTCTCCAAGGAGAAACCGAACTCTTTACCCCTTTCTCGTAACGTGTGAGCAACCTCAGCGTTCTTAAGCAGTGCTTTTGAAGGGATACAGCCAATATTTAGACAGACTCCCCCGAGCCATTGTTTATCAATAATTGCGGTTTTTTGACCTAATTGGGCTGCTCGAATAGCACATACATAACCAGCCGGACCCGCGCCAATTACAACGACATCATAGTTTTTCATGCCTTTCTCCTGTAGAGCGATGGATTTCTAAGTTGATAAATCCTGGAATATTTTTCTTTGAGCTTATTTCCAAGTCTGCAAGGATTCTACCACCTTGGCTAAGAAATAATCGCCGATTGCGCCATCCAAAATCCGGTGGTCAAAGGTCAGGGAGATGTATACCATTGGACGAATGGCAATCGCATCATTAATCACCATAACACGTTTTTGAATCGCTCCAACACCAAGAATTGCTGCTTGAGGCTGGTTGATGATCGGGGAAGCGAATAATGAACCACTCGTGCCGTGATTTGTGATGGTAAATGTGCCCCCTTGAACTTCAGCCGGTTTAAGTTGGTGGCTGCGGGCTCGATATGCCAGGTCATTGATCGCCCTTGCCAATCCCAAGAGGGATAAACGATCAGCATTTCTTATTACGGGGACGATTAACCCCTCCTCTCCAAGA
>CP070785.1:409661-413685 GCA_020346705.1 Chloroflexota bacterium
TCTAAACCAATATTTTGAGATTGCTATATATATCTCAGCTGGAGTGATCACCTATACTGTCACTATAGGACTAATGGCGAGACAGCTCTCTAGACAGGTGGTTGAACTTCTATTCGAGGTGATTCCAGACAATCGGATCAGGATCATATTCTCGCCATTGGAGAAGTATTTTCTAAAATGAGAATTGTAAATTGTGGTTTGCGTTGCACAAAAATAAAATTTGATATCGATTGCTTTTCTTCGCGCTCTCCATTCATATTTTTAGGGGATTCAAAATATGCGTAGAATTGCACTCGGACTGACCCTTATCGTAATTTTCATGATTCCGTGGGAGGGTGTCCTCAGACTTGCTGGTGCAGGACAAAGTGGCACGACTGTAGTAAGACTGGTTGGTTTAGGTGTTTTTGCTTTCTGGATTGCTACGGTAATAATAACTGGCCGGTTTCGTAAACCTGGAATTTTCCACATTGCAGTCTTCTTGTTTGTCTTGTGGAACGCCCTTAGTGTGTTCTGGAGTGCTATCCCCTCAAGAACAGTAACGCAATTGATTACCTGGGTTCAATTACTTGGACTCACAATTCTTATTTGGGATTTGTTCACTACCCGCAATACAATCTTAGCTGGATTGCAGGCCTACATCCTTGGCGCTTATGTGGCAGTTGGCATTGCCGCAATGAACTTTATGGCGGGTAGAGCCTTTTACACCCATTATCAACGTTTCAGCCCTGATGAAACGAATCCTGACGGGTATGGATTTATTTTAGCGTTAGGCATACCGGTTGCCTGGTATCTCGCAAGTTCAATTTCTGAGCTTGAATGGGGAAAATGGTTGAAATGGATTAACTATGGATATATTCCGGTTGCATTTCTTGGTATCGCATTATCAGGAACTCGTACAGCTCTTATCGCTGCTGTACCAGGTATGATTTATGGGCTTCTTACTCTTTTCCGGATTCGACTTTCGACTCGGATAATTGCCACAATATTGTTAGGTGGGGCCATTTTATTTGCAATACCTTTCGTGCAAACCTTGCCATCATTTCAGCGATTCGGGACAATAGGTGCGGAAATTTCTCAGGGAGATCTAAATAATCGCACAACCAATTGGCTCGAAGGTCTTGCTTCTTTTGAAGAATATCCTCTTCTCGGCGTTGGCAGCAATATGTATCGCTCTGTGAACATCAGAGGTAGAGTAGCCCATAACTCCTTCATTTCTGTCTTGGTCCAGCTTGGTTTAATCGGATTTATCCTATTCGTTGGAATATTAACAATTGCTGCCCTTTATGCTTGGGTGCAATCAAAATGGGATAGACGTTTTTGGATCACCATGCTATTAGTTTGGACAATTGGCGCGTCTACA
Source organism: Chloroflexota bacterium (assembly GCA_020346705.1). GTDB lineage: Bacteria > Chloroflexota > Anaerolineae > Anaerolineales > UBA4823 > PFL25. The sequence goes on from CP070785.1 coordinate 411,022, forward strand.
TTAACCTGGGAACACAGGAAAACCACCTGGCTGTTTACAAGCTTACTTGTTACCAGCGCAGCTGCATATAAGATCCAAAAAGAAGATGCAACCATTGAATTGGTCGGGGATCCTGAGTCTTCACTTCTTCTTGATTCCAAGGGCAGCACATAACAGCTGATTATTGAGTATATTATTCACTTTCAATTTCTCCTAATATTTTCAAGATAAATGGATACTGAAAATAAGAAAATAGCCATATATATGCCATCCTTGTTTGGTGCAGGTGGCCAACGTTCGATGCTGAATTTAGCGCATGGCATCGCTGACAAGGGATACAATGTTGATCTCGTTTTAGCGGTAAAGGAGGGTGAATTTCTCTCAGATGTCCGTAATACAGTAAATCTGGTCGATCTCAAAGCCTCAAGAGCATTGACCAGCCTGCCAGCTCTAGTGCGTTATCTTAGGAATGATAAACCGGATGCCTTGCTTTCTGTCTTCGGATATGTAAATATCGTCGCGATCTGGGCATGGCGGATAGCATCTGTCAGCACGAAGCTTTTTGTCAATGAACAAAATACAGTCTCACAAGAAGCAGGCAATGCTTCAAATTTCCGCCAGAGAATGACCCCAGGATTGATGAAACGCTTCTACCCGATGGCGGACGGGATTATTGTTGTCTCGAATGGGGTTAGGGATGACATGGCTCAAGTGACAGGTATCCCTCGTGAAGGCATCACCGTCATTTACAATCCATCTGTGATGGCTACTGAGGTCTTAGAAAAAGCAAAAGAACCTTTGGAGCACCCGTGGTTTAAACCCGATCAACCCCCTGTACTCGTTGCAGTAGGTCGCCTGGAACAGCAAAAAGATTATCCCATGATGATCAAGGCATTTTCGAAGGTACGTGAAGCCCAACCAGCCAGATTATTGATCTTGGGCGAAGGCAGGGATAGACCTTCCCTCGAGAATTTGATCTCAGAGTATGGGCTCAACCAAGATGTCAGCTTACCAGGTTTTGTCTCGAATCCGTATGCGTATTTGTCGAGAGCTTCCTTATTCGTATTATCATCCCGATGGGAAGGTCTGCCGACAGTTTTGATCGAAGCTTTATGTTGTGGCACGAAGGTTGTTTCAACAGATTGCCCGAGTGGCCCCAAAGAAATACTAAAGGACGGTAAATATGGTCCGCTCACTCCCGTTGGTGACTCAGAAGCCTTTGCATCTGCGATAATCAGCTCATTGTGTAACAAATCTCCAAATCCACCTGCTGAAAGCTGGCAACCCTATGAGCTGGGAACGATTGTTAATCAATACACAAATTTGCTTCTCGAAAGCTAAAATCAATTTCGGAATCTCCAGATAATAACTAAATTTAATTTCGATAAGTATTTTTCATCCTTGGGATCATTATGACTCGAAATCAGGTAGATCACCAGTTCCGCATTCTGCATATCATCTTGGGATTAACCCCGACCAATGGTCAATACAACGAACATTGTTTACCGCTGCGAAAGACCCGCGATATCACTATTTGCACCTACTTCAAGTCTGAGATCACACCTCCGGAAGAAATCACGCTGTATGATGGTGACAGCACGATGAGGGGTTTCTTCCGCGCATTAGGGTCTTCTCTTAAGGAAAGGGATTATGACGTTATCCATGTCCACACCCCACATGCAGGATTATTATTACTGGTTTACTTGTTCTTTTCAGGCTTATATGGAAAGCTTAAATCTTCAACTGTTCATACTGTGCAAAACTCATATGAAAACTTCAGGGTGAGTCATCAGATTATGTTTCTCCCAAGTTTCGCATTTTTCCAATATCTGGTATTTTGCAGTAAGTCTGCGGAAGAAAGCTTTCCGACGATTTTCAAGTGGTTAGCTCGCGGCAGAATGCACGTAGTTCAAAACACAGTCGATATCGATCGCATTGATAAAGTGATTAATGGAGTCGATCGAGATCATCCATCAGATCAATTCGAAATTGTGACCGTGGGACTCATCCCAATGAAGAATCCACTCACGATGATGGCCGCCTATCAGAATAGCCTTAATCGATCGGGGAAATTAATTTACTTGGGAGAAGGTAAGCTAAGACCTTCTGTGGAAAACGAAGCAAAGCAAAATGGCTTGGAGAATCAGGTAACCTTGACCGGAATGATTGCACGCGATCAGGTATTCCAACATTACGCTCAGGCTGATCTATTCGTCTCCACCTCATGGGGAGAGGGTTTGCCTGTCGCAGTTTTGGAAGCGATGGCTTGTCGATCTCCGGTATTGCTCTCGGATATCCCACCCCATCGAGAAATTGCAGAAGACATGGAATTTATACCTTTAATCAAACCTGACGATGTGGATGGATTTGCCAGGGAGATCAAGAGATTTCATGAAATGTCGAGACAGGAAAGGAATGACATCGGTCAAAAATGCCGGGAAATAATTGAGGAAAAATTTACTATATCTACAATGCATAATGCATACGCAAAGATATATTCTCAAATTACCGGCAGTCAAATCTCTACTCTCCTGACTGCAGCGAATTAACTATTGATAACACTTATAAGAGGGAAATAGTTGATTGTTGAGTTTATTGGGGTCACAGGTTCAGGGAAGACAACCCTGATAAATCAAGTTCGTCATAAACTGAGCAGTTCATGGGATGTAACCACCTCCAGCGATC
>CP070785.1:413785-417783 GCA_020346705.1 Chloroflexota bacterium
CCCAAACCATTAAAGTTAAGGAAATGGTTGATTCAGGATTTATTGGCGATTTGCGCTTGATAATCGGAAATTTTACATTCAACATCAAAAACGAAAATGATATTCGGCTTGCACCTGACTTGGGAGGTGGCAGTATTTGGGATATAGGCTGTTATCCGATTAGCTACTCACGCTATATCACCGGTGGAGAACCGCTGGAGGTGTTTGGCTGGCAGAGGTCCGGAAATTCTGGTGTAGATGAGGTCTTCACCGGTCAGCTGCACTTCAAAGCCGATGTCTTTACCCAATTTGATTCTGGGTTCAGGAGCCCATATCGCTCGCGGGTGGAAATCGTCGGTAGCGAGGCTGCTCTGGTAATTCCTGATCCATTCAAACCTGGTTTAGATGTTGAAGTTCTAATTGACAAAGACGGCGAATTTGAATCGATCCCAATGCCCGGTGAGGAACTGTACATTGGAGAAATAGAGAATATGGCGGATGTGATTCTCGAAAAGAAATCCCCCCAAATTAGCTTGGAGGATTCACGCAACAATATTGCCACAATCCTGGCTTTATTGAGATCTGCTGAATCTGGAGAACCGGTAACTTTAGTTTAATCCTCTAGATATAAATTATTATTGATTGTAACATTCCTGTGTTCTAAATATGGAATTAGTAATTTGAGATTGGAAGTTTGATTTTGTTAACATACATTTTATTTATGGGAGAAAAAGGAGATCGGTGAGAGAATTTTATCAGGTTGAATCTTCAAAAGTCGTTGACGAAATTAAGTCAAATGTAGATCAGGGTCTTTCCAATGAAGAGGCCTCCCACCGGCTTGAGCATTATGGTTTTAATGAGCTGGTCGAAACGGGGAGAAAAAGCCCTTGGCGGATATTGTGGGAGCAGATGACCTCGATTATGGTGGTTATTCTGATCATAGCCGCCTTAATTTCCCTCGTTTTGGGTGAATTCTTAGACGCCATTGTGATCACCGCGATCATTTTGATCAATGCGGCCATCGGCTTTCAGCAAGAATACAAAGCCGAGGAAGCGATGTCCGCCTTGAAGCAGATGGCGGTTCCGGTGGTGAAAGTCCGCAGGGAAGGTCATGTGAGTGAAATTTCTGCCAGGGAATTGGTACCGGGGGATATCGTACTCATAGAGGCTGGCAACCTGGTGCCGGATGATTCTCGCCTGGTTGAAAGCACTAACCTGCGGATTGACGAATCTGCCTTAACAGGGGAGTCAGTGCCGGTTGAGAAAGATGCGAAGTACGTCGCGGAGAAAGATTTACCACTCGGTGATCGCTTCAATATGGCGTATATGGGTACAGTTGTGACTTATGGCCGGGCGGCAGCCGTTGTGGTTGAGACGGGTATGAATACTGAGCTTGGTCATATTGCCACACTTATCCAAACCTCGGGTCAGGAACTAACCCCACTCCAAAAGCGCATCAACCAGCTCAGCAAAGGATTAGCAGTTGCCGCGGTAGCCCTTGTGGGACTGGTATTTTTGATTGGTATTTTACGGGGTGAACCATTTGAATTGATGCTGCTTACCGGTATCAGTATGGCTGTCGCAGCTGTACCCGAGGGATTGCCGGCTGTAGTTACCATCGCATTAGCTCTTGGTGCCCAACGGATGTTGAAGCGACGATCTTTGATCCGCAAATTACCTGCTGTTGAAACCCTTGGTTCTGTAACGGTGATCTGTTCGGATAAGACTGGAACTTTGACCGAGAACCGTATGACGGTCACCATCCTGGATGTTGCTGGACATAAAGTTGAGTTCGTTGAAGATTTGCGGGATAAACCGACACCTCGGTTAGTTTTAGAAGACGAAGAACCAGACTTGGAAACTGAAGAAACTTTGCGCAGGTATCCGGCTTTAACACTGCTTTTAGCGGGAGGGGCACTAGCGAATGATGCGGTTCTAGAAAGCCGAAATGGTGAGTTTGAATACATCGGTGATCCGACCGAGGGGGCATTAGTAGTTGCAGCGGCCAGAGCAGGCATGGAAAAGGATCGTCTGGAAGAAACGTTCCCACGAGAAGCGGAGGTACCCTTTGACTCAATCCGGAAACGGATGACTACAGCGCATAAGTTTCCTGGTACTGATGACGAAATCTCCCCAGAGTTCAAATGGATATGGAATTGGAGTGGTTTTATTGGTGAGTTTTCGCATGTCATTTTCTCCAAGGGCGCAGTGGATAGCCTGGTGCCAATTTGCGATCAGGTCTGGGTAGATAATCAAGTCGAGCCCCTAAATGAAGATTGGATCGACCGAATTATGGTTGCCAATAATCAACAAGCTGAAGAAGGGATGCGCGTCTTGGGAGTTGCGGTGCGGACGATCGATGACGAGCAATTGGATGACTCTGAAGAGGAACTGGAGAACAAGTTAATTTTTGTCGGCCTGGTCAGCATGATGGATCCAGCTCGCCCGGAGGTTAAAGAGGCTGTGCAATTATCATCAGCCGCAGGCATTCGACCGGTTATGATCACTGGCGATCACCCCCTGACGGCAGGAAAAATTGCTGCAGAGCTGGGTATTTCAAAAAACGGCAATATTTTAACGGGCCAGGAATTGGAAAAGATGAGCATGGTAGAGCTCAAACAAGTCGTTGATGAAGTTGATGTCTATGCCAGAGTTTCGCCTGAACATAAATTGAACATCGTAAAAGCTTTTGAAGACAAAGGGGAGATTGTCGCCATGACGGGGGATGGTGTCAACGATGCACCAGCGTTGAAAGCTGCGGATATTGGTGTGTCGATGGGGATTACCGGGACAGATGTGGCCAAGGAAGCATCCGACATGGTCCTCCTGGATGATAACTTTGCCACGATTGTAGCTGCGGTCGAAGAGGGTCGCCGGATCTATGACAATATCCGCAAATTCTTCACCTATACCATGACAAGCAATGCTGGAGAGATTTGGGTTATGCTGATTGCACCCCTGATCGGCATGCCATTTGCTTTACTGCCGCTGCAGATATTATGGGTCAACCTGGTTACCGATGGTCTTCCTGGACTCGCATTGAGCATTGAACCTGCAGAAAAGAATGTCATGAATCGTCCACCATACCCACCCAATGAAAATGTGTTTGGGCGAGGTATGGCTAGGCAAATTCTGTGGGTCGGAATTTTGATGGGATTTGTGTCCTTGGGAATCGGTTATTACTATTGGTCCATAGGCAATCCAAACTGGCAAACGATTGTCTTCACTACCTTGACTCTTTCACAAATGGGAAATGCACTTGCCCTGCGTTCAGAGCGAGAATCTCTTTTCAAAATTGGTTTGCTATCTAATAAATCTTTACTGAATGCCGTCCTCTTGACTTTGGTTCTGCAGTTAGCCGTGATATACGTCCCATTTCTCCAATCGGTGTTTAGAACCAGAGCGCTTACTTGGCAGGAATTATTGATCTGCTTGGTTTTGAGTACGATCGTCTTCTGGGCGGTGGAATTTGAGAAATATTTGAAGCGGCGTAGTGATCGAAAGAAAGATCAATTAGCAGGAGTATAGGTATGGAACCGAATGAGCGTGAGACAGCGGAGGGTTTCTTGTTTACTGACGAGTACCAGTTGACCATGGCCCAGCTGTATTTCCGCATGGGATTGCATGAGAAATTGGGTCAATTCGATCATTTTTTCCGCAGCTATCCGGATTATGGACTGCATAAAGCTGGTTACTGTATCACTGCCGGACTCGAATGGCTCCTGGATTGGATGAAGATCACTCACTGCCGGGATGAAGATATTGAATATCTGAAAAGCCAAAGAGACAGATCGGGTGGCAGGGTGTTTGGTGATGATTTCTTGGCTTGGCTTAGAGCGAACGGCAATTTTGATTCGATCACTTTACAAGCCATACCCGAAGGCCGAGTTGTGCATCCCAATGTGCCATTGACAGTCGTCCAGGGACCACTGGCAATTGCCCAAATTCTGGAAACATCTTTACTAAATCATCTCAACTACCAGACATTGATCGCTACCAAGGCCGCCCGCATAAAAGAG
>CP070785.1:417883-421873 GCA_020346705.1 Chloroflexota bacterium
CGCGGGATGCCGAACAACAATCACTGCCTTACATTCCAGGGTTCTGGTAAACCATTCCGTCGAAAATAGTGCAAATGGATCTTTGATCAGCGGTCTCTGGAGAAGTCGCCTTCCATTCCAAAATATCCACCAATCGCGCACCATTCTCAAAAAATCTTTCACCGAGCGGAGAGACTTGATTTCCAACCAGGTATGATATCTAAATTCAAGCATCTCTCTTAATGCTTCCTCATAAGCTCCCTGGTTATCCTCACTTATGTAGGTATACCAATATTGCGTTGGAACTCGTAATACACCAGGACGATGCCAGACATTGAGCGGCTCGCTGATATATGCGGTTTCTCGACCTGCTGCTAACATTTTGCCAACCCAAGTGGTTCCAGAGCGATGAGCTCCAGTCACCAAAATTGGACTGGATTGCATTCCTTTAGCTCCAGACAGAGGCCTACTCATTCAGTTCCAAACATAAGCCTGGCCATCCTTCAAGACTCGGACGATTGCTGAGATCTGGCCGGTTGGCATCTTGGTATTTAAAATAAAGGTTATCCAGGTTTCTCAATCCGATTATCCCCAATAGAGCATATAGTATTCGATGCCAGTGTCTTGCGGTGTAAACTGGTTGGTTTACAAATGCCTTTGCATATGATCTCAACGCCGGTCCATAGAATCCATCATCTAACAAGTAGCGGGCATTCAGGCGGTACGCCCCAGCGAACACCTGCCTTTTATTTCTGGCCACGATCTGCGCCAGTTCAGGTTGAGATTGCATCCATTCCAAAACTTCAAGGGTCTCTCGTCCAAAGGCTGCAGACTGGGTCACATTTTTCGCTGCCTCATGATGGCGAGCTGCCGCCCACATCGAGGAGGCATGCTTAATTGGCGCCAGATTAGCGATGCGAATCCATAAATGATGATCTAGCATGAAATGCAAATTCAAATCCAGACCAGCCACTTGCTTGAACAAACTTCCCCGCATAAAAACTGCCGGTTGGCAAATGATCCTGAATCCAATCAGATCTTCAAAATTCCAATCCGGAAACACCAGCTCTTTTATCGGGCGACCATCGGCATCAATCGTGACCGCATTCCCAAATACCAGACCTGCCTGTGGGTTGGATTGAAATAATTGAACCGCTTCACTCACCGCACCAGGCAAATAAATATCATCAGAATTCAACCAGGCGACGATTTTCCCTTTCGCCCTCGACATGCCCTTATTGATAGCTGATGCCTGCCCCTTATCTGGTTCAGACACCCACCAGGCTAACTCTGAGCTGTATTTATTGATTATGTCAATACTGCTGTCAGTCGAACCCCCATCAATAATTAAGTACTCGATCGAAGGATAATCCTGGGCAAGTACAGATTTGATCGTGTCTTCCAGGAATTCAGCTTGGTTGTATGACGGGGTGACAATTGAGACAAGTGGTTGGGAAATATCGTCCTTCACGGATGTTGCCTGCTGGTTATGAATTTGATTTTAGGTGATGGCTATACGCTATTGGATTGGATTTCTCAAATCGTAAATCAGGTATCCATCCCCCTCGGCATACACAGGAAAATTCTCTTCAAGCAGTTTTTTGAGTTCTGGCTGCTTCTCAAATTGTCTTTTCATCGTAACCAGGAAGAAATCCTTGTTACCCGCTCGCTCATCAAACCATTCCTTCACTTCTATTGCTGGTTTCCCCTGCATGTTTCGTAAATTTTGCTGACCAAGCGGGGGCCAGATCTTCGGGGTCACCCATCCATAATATGTCAGGCGGTTGCCGTAGTCATGCACCAGACCAACTACTGAGGGATTATGGTCAATAACCTCTCCAATATTTGCCCAATGAGCAGGCTCATGCCTGAAGTCTTCTCGAGCGAGATCCAGGCGAACATCCCAAGCTTTGATCACGATGGCAGCAAATAAAATCCCGACAACTCCAATGCCAACCAGAATCTTTGGTCTGAGATCTGCGAGTGGTCTTAACAATAATGCCCCGACCGGAGCTAACGAAATAGCTATAATTGGTATCAACGGCAGGTGATAGTAAGAGTGGGTCGTAAAATGATATGGAAATGTCAAACCAAACAGGAAATATCCAACCCAGAGACCTATCCCGAATGCCCGTAATCCCCAGGAAGAAAACAATAACGTCCCCAGCAATGCAAGAAATACCGGACCGTATCCCACGATTCCAGTCGTCATATCCTCCCATGAAAAATAAAATCCCAAATCTCGCCACATCTCAGGAAAGAAGCGCCCCAAAAATTGGCTTTCCATAGATCCGAGGATGTAAACACCATAAACTGTATATGCGACCATCGGCAATACGGACAATCCAGCGATGAGCCAGATTTGGGGGTCCTTAATCGTGTTCTTGATCCCTTTGCTCACCAGGAGAAAAGCTGCTAATCCAAAGAGAATGGGAAATAATGCCACAGCTTTTACAAAAAGTGCCAAACCGGCTAAAATGCCTGCCAGGATGGCGGTTTTCCAGGTAGGTTTGCGGTACCAGTAATACACTGCCCATAAGGCAAGCACTATGAGCATTACCATCAGTGGGTCAGGTTGGAAACTCCTGCTTGCGATGATCCCAAATGGAATGAACAGGTAATACGCTGTCGCCAGTACTCCTCCATCTGGCGACGTCATCGCGCTGGTAAGAAAATAAATCCCCAATCCCCCAATTACCCAGAACAGTGAAGAATAAACACGCGCTACCCATACTGGATCTGAACCGATAACTCTGTAAGTCGTGGCGACGATAGTTTCCATCACCAGCGGTTCAATGATCCCCTCACCGGTATACTGACTTAGCGCAACCTGTCTTTGCCAACCATCTGTTTCAGGCAGACCGCGGTAATAAAGGGTCCGTGCAATGATCGCCGATCTGAGCTGCCGGGTTGGGTGAAAATCTAACGGTGGGTCGGTTAAATCAACCATTCGAATCGCAAATCCGAGCAGCAATAGGGTTGCTATTACGATCCAGAGAAATATCTTTGATTGACCGAAAAATGATTTTTCTTCCAAGAGAGATTACCTTAAATCTTTCATTCAGGGCAATATTCTAACGCGAATTATTTCCAACGATCAATTAAACAAGGATGAGTATTCTACCTTTGGAAAGACGGTCAATTTCCCACCAATCGTTGCGTCCAGGATTTCCCTGTTGGCAGCCAAGTAGTTTTCTTTTGCTCTCACATATGCCCTTTCGGATGTCTCCAAATCAGGCAGCTGCCAGCGAAAACCCTTGCCAAAATAATTCCCATCGAAATGATCTGGATCATCTCCCTGTGATACCACAGTTGTATTGGGCTTTCCTTTAGTGGAAAAATTGTGGTCTACACCGATCAAAATCACCTGCTTGAAACCCATATGAAATGCCAGCTGCATGGCTACATAGGTCACTGTCGCGCCTTCCCATAATCTTTGGCTGGCATCGTGCGCGAATTTCGGTCCCGTGTATGTGGTATGCAAAAAAGATAACGGGGGATCAACCGGAAGATCACGCCCATCAGCAAGAGCGGTCTTAATAAAATCTCTTGATCGCCAGCTGAGAAATCGTGGTATCCGCAGTGAGAGAATATCCTCTACACACTGCTCGATGACTAAATCATTTACCGACAAATAGTAAGTTGTAGTGAACCCCAGCTCTGGGAACAATAAATAGATCCGGTTCATCCCAAATGTGCATTCATCCCGTAAATAAGTCAGGTCAGTCTGTTTCAGGCTGGGCCCATTGCCAATGATGAAACATCGCTCTCCAAGATGGGTATCCTTGAAACTCTTCAAGTTTTTAATGCTTGCCTGGCGCCAGGGATGAAACGTCGCCGCAGGCCACTTTGCCGCCCGGGATAAGCCGTACCAGCTTGATCTGGCTGCCCTCCAAATTAAGGGTGGCACACTATTTTTTATTTGTTCTTGAGTTGAACTCATTCTGTGCTCAACCTCGCCGTCGCACCACCATCTACTATCAAAGCTTGCCCAGTCATGAAGGAAGATTG
>CP070785.1:421973-425946 GCA_020346705.1 Chloroflexota bacterium
GCAGATTGAAAGCAGCTGCTTCAACCTCAGACCGTCCAGCAAAGAAGGGGACTTCAACAAGGTCACACACCTTGCCATTGACCTGGATGGGAATCTGGGTGAATTTATCCTTCGCCAGCTCAGGATCGCAAGACGGCCATTCCTGGTCGATATGGAAAAAATCTAGACAGTAATATTTGGGCTTATCTTCAGAATCTGACGCGCGATACATATCTGTAATCTGCCAATTACGCCGCCATTTCGATTCAATATCTTTAGGATTGTATTTTGGGTACATCTCTTGTGCCTCATTCTCATTTTTTCTGATGAACTTCTCTGAACCATTGTTAAGATCCTTTGAGATTGAGGCTAAGCAGGCGCGTGAGGAGGGAGAATTCAAGGGATGATCCTCTTGCAATATTCATCGATCTCATAACGCACCTCCACGAAAAAACCAACCTGCTATATACCGGTTACCATTAAATGATCGGATCAAAAAACCCTCCGCTGTTCAGGGGCGAAGGGTTTGCTCCGTGGTACCACCCTGCTTGCTTATCTCAAAATATGTGTTCGAGAAGAAGCCACTCAGGAACGCGATAACGAGCGATACCCGCCGCCAGCTATCCTTGCTGCGCCCACCTGCCAGATGGGCGCGATACTTTCACCGACGGAATCTGCCAGAATACCTGGCATTGCAGGCGAGTTCAACCTTCACCTGGCGCTCCAGGGGCACCCTATTGGGCTCACACCTCGCTCTCACAACTCGCTGCTGGATAGTTTACTACTCCTGCGTAAACTTGATATGTGTTTGTTAAGTGATCTCGATCAGTCTTCATCTAATGTCGAATAACTGATCACGATCAGTGAGTATTTGTGGACCCAGAGGGATTCGAACCCTCGACCTTCTCAATGCCATTGAGACGCGCTCCCAGCTGCGCCATGGGCCCTTTGCTTTTCCAGCCGGGGCGGGGCTTCCCTCCCGGACCAGTGGACCTGGCGGGATTCGAACCCGCGACCTCTTCAGTGCGATTGAAGCGCGCTCCCACTGCGCTACAGGCCCCGGCTTTAGGGTAGCGGAATTGTACCTGAGCGCCTGATGCCTGTCAAGGAAACCTACCTCCACCTCAAATCATTACGGAAAATCTTATCATTTCACCCCGAATATTATGTCAAACTATCTTGACTTTGACCCCCGATTTGTGCTATTCTTCTCTAATTCAGCGGATAACGCTGAATTAATCAAACCATTCAGTCATTTCTGGAAGACCTCCAGAATGATTTTAGCTTAGGAATTGATAGATGGTTCAACGAGAGAGAGTAGCTGAAAACGTCTACTCCTTCCAGAGTGATGTATATGCCCAGGTAAACGCCGGGGCAGTGGTCGGGCCCAATTGGGCTGTGGTGATTGACACCCTGGCCCTTCCTGAAGAGACAATTGAGATTCGAGAATTCATCGAACAAGAACTTCAGGTACCGATCAGATATGTGGTTAATACGCATTACCACGCTGACCACACCTGGGGAAGCTACCTGTTTCCGAATGCAACTGTGGTCTCAAGCGTACTTTGCCGGGATCTTCTGGATACACGTGGTCGCGACTCACTAGAAGCTGCGAAAAAACAGGGCACTACTTTCAGGCAAGGCAGGATTGTCCTTCCCCATCTCACCTTTGCAGAGGGATCATTAAGTTTGCGGGTCGGTAAGAAAACGCTAACCCTGATTTCGCTACCAGGTCACAGTCCGGATAATCTTGGCGTCATCGTGGAAGAAGATCGGGTCTTGTTCGCGGGCGATGTTTTCATGCCAATCCCTTATATCGTTGATGGAAACGCTGATGATATGGTCTTCTCCCTGAAGCAGATTGGGCAAATGGGGTTGGAGAATGTCGTCCAGGGCCATGGAGACATCGTTTTGCGGGGCGAAGTCGAAGGCAGCATTAAGGATAACCTGGCCTATCTTTCCGCAATCCGCAGAGCAGTGCGCAAAGCCAGCCGCAGGAAATATCCCTGGGACCTGCTGGAAGATGTGGGAGTTGAAGATTGTGGAAAAAGCAGGGTGCTGATCGGTGGGTTAGCCGAGGAATTGCACAGCCGAAACCTATATGCGCTGTACGAACAGCTTTATGAGGAACCTCCCGCCTCATCTGAGGATGACGAGGACTATTATTAGGTCAGCCGACTGAATCCCGATCAATAATCTGGATCGGCACCTCAGTTACCAGTCCCTTTTCAATCAGGAATCCATTACATTCCCACCCTCCAGCTGAAGGTGACCAAATTAAGTGGATCACACCCGGATAGGCTGCTTCGGCGACATCCATATGTGATGGTCCAGGGGGTCCTTGAAGGTGCGAGTGGTAGATAGCCAACAACTCCCACTCGTTCTCATCAATCTGATTAAAAACCCTTAACTGCTGCTCAGGATCCATCCTATACCTGACCGGACTGTGTAGGATATTCGTGACTGGATAGACTGCCTGGCTGGTCTGATCCACGCCGGCGATCAACCCGCAGGTTTCCTCCCTTTCAAACTTTTTTACTTGATCGATCATGGTCTGATAATGGACCATCTGCAGGTAGAGCACTTCTAAGCCACCCATACTGCGGCTCCCCAAACTACCATAAGCACGACCGTGGGTTCGATGATGGCGCGTTTCAGAGGCTGTCCTTCGGATAAGGCGCCGATCAAACTGGTCAACGAATACGCCGGACCAAGGATTAAGAGTCCGTAGGTAATCGGAGATAAAGGCCAATAGTGGAAAGCAGAGATCATGCCAGTTAAGATCACCACGATCACCAAGGTCCGCAGGTAAAGCCATCTCCCTTTCAACCGCAGGTGGAGGGTTCGCAAACTAACCAATCCCGCTGCCAGGAGCAAGGCTGGCAGGATCAAAAACAAGCGAAAACCAGCGGATTGCAGTACGATGGCTAAAATTAAAAATAATGCATAAGCGACAGCTGTTAACGCTGCACTGGCTATAGGATAGCGCTCATCTTCGGGATCGACTGCGATGTACTCCGACACCAATACCAGCATTATCACGAATCCAGCAATCGCAAAACTGATCAACCATTGAAGTCCGACCGGCATTTGATTCAAGGGAATCCCAAGTGTCCATGCAGTCAGAGCTGGTAGCAACCAGTGCTCAACAGTCCTTTTTTCACCCAATGCTGGATGGTCCCGCAGAAGAAGATCGGCTCCCGTGGCCGTTAATCCAGCAACCAACAGGGCAACCACGGTGTGGATATTCAACTCGACAGCTAGGTAGAATCCAGGCAGCTGAAGACCGAGTTCACGAGCGGGAATTTCAACGAAGCGGCTCGCGGCATAGGCCAGCAAAATGGCTGCAGATAGGATGCTCAATCGATCAGCATCGGGAAGATAAGTCGTCCTTTCCACGTTTGCATTTTAACCGATTTCTTGACGGGAATAACCAAAGCGCTTAGGATTCATCATTGGAGAGTATATTCATGCGCATTGGAATGATGGCAGATGCCTATAAACCTCACGTGAGCGGGGTAACCAACGTCATCTCGCTGAGCAAACGCTTCCTCGAAAAAGCTGGATACGAAGTTTATGTTTTCACTTTCGGTGGAGGCGATTACCAGGACGATGAGCCGAATATTGTGCGCACCAGGGGAATGCAGCTGATCGACACCGGGTTGTATTTCAGCGCTCGACACAGTTCTGAGGCACAAAAAATTCTGCGCACGATGGATATTATCCATGTTCATCATCCATTCACCAGCGGTCAGCTGGCAATCCGTTACTGCCGCGCTCAGGGTATTCCGCTCGTATTCACCAACCATACCCGCTACGATTTATATGCTCACGCATATTTACCCATGGTGCCTGAAGCCCTTGGTGACGCTTTCCTTAAAGCATACCTGCCATCTTTCTGTAAGGCCTGTGATTTAGTGATCGCCCCCTCAACGGGCTTACAAAAGGTGTTGATTAATCTTGGGGTTGAGGCGGAGATCGAGGTCATTCCAAA
>CP070785.1:426046-429999 GCA_020346705.1 Chloroflexota bacterium
GGTATCCCCGTGGTGGTGGCAGTTAACTCCTTTGCTGATGATACCCAGGCCGAGGTTGAGCTCGTGCGTGAGGCAGCCATTGAGGCTGGTGCCGAGGATGCAGTCGTCTCCAGGCACTGGATGGAAGGCGGCGCAGGTGCGGCTGCATTGGCCGAAGCAGTTGTAAAGGCGGTCGACAAGCCCAGTGATTTCAAATTCCTCTACCCACTCGACATCTCGATTAAAGAAAAAATTGAAACGGTTTGCAAAGAGATTTACGGTGCAGATGGTGTGGATTACGAACCAGAAGCCGAGGCGAAGATTGAACTATACACGAAGCTCGGTTTCGATAATCTCCCACTGTGCATGGCCAAGACTCACCTGAGCCTGAGCCATGATCCCCTGCTGAAGGGGGTACCGACAGGATTCCGGGTACCCATCCGGGATATCCGCGCATCGGTAGGCGCTGGATTCCTTTATCCGCTGGTAGGTAAGATGAGCACCATGCCTGGATTGCCGACTCGCCCGGTATTCTATGATGTTGATGTAGACCTGGAGACTGGACGGGTGGTCGGATTATTCTGATCTTGACCTTCTGTTAAACTTAAGCACCCGGCTTTTTATCAAGGCCGGGTGTTCTTCTTATGTCATTCGGAATGAGGCCCGAGCGAAGAATCTCCACGATGTCTATTTGAAAATCAACTATTTGGAGAAACTTGCCCTGTCTCCATCAGGTATAACCTGTCCTTGATTGAAAAAACCAAGGGCTTTTCTTCGCTCCTTAGAATGTCAGATAGAAGTAATTTTCAGAAGTGAAATTCAATTCCTAAATGTCTAAATTGAAATCTGAGTCATCATATCTGCCACGCTGCGGTAGACAGGCGAATCGTCCCCTAGCTCAACCAGAGGGCGACCGCTGAACTCGAAATCCATCAGTTCACTATCTGATGGTACAACACCCAGCAGTGGGATTGGCAGTTTTTCGACAGCCTCTTGGAGAGCGGGTGGCATCTCGCCGGAGAGCCGGTTGAGGATCAAATAAGCGTTTTCGACCCGTATATCGAGCTCATTGCGTAAATCAGAGATGCGCTGAGCGGCAACCAGGCCCCTTTGAGTGGGATCGGTCACCACGAACATGTGCTCAACATCCCGGGTGGTGCGCCGGCTGAGGTGTTCCATGCCAGCCTCGTTATCGATCACCACGTAGCGGTAGTTTTTACTGATGCTGTCAACAACATCGCGCAGGTTATGGTTGACCGCGCAGTAGCACCCGGGGCCTTCAGAGCGACCCATGGCGATCAAGTCAAAATGATTGCCTTCAGCCAGCGAAGAGCGAATCTCGTAATCCAGGTATTCGTGTTTAGAGACGCCACCTGGTAGGGCGCCCATCGCTGCACCGCTGGCGGTCAAAGATGTTTTCACCTGGGTGAGCATTTCCTCCCGAATGTCTCCCACTGTCCATTCTAGATCCAGACCCAGGACCATATTTAGATTACTGCTGGGATCGGCATCGATAGCCAGGATGGCGCCGTCCTGGGACTGAGTCAGGTATTTAATCACCATCCCTGCGATGGTTGTCTTTCCAACGCCGCCCTTGCCGGCGAGTGCTATGGTTGTGGTCATATCCTGTTTACCTCTATGTTTGTACTCAGATATTTCAACTTCTGTAATTGATAAGGAGAAATTTTGTAGTATAGGGCCTTGTGCCCGTTGTTCTGAGTTAAAGCGCCCACAAGAGGCTAAACTACAAAATATAACTGAATGATTTCCCAATCATGTCTTCGAAACAATCATTAATTTAACTTAGCCTTTTCAATTTTAGTTCCTAAGTCCTTGGCGATTTGCTCAGCAACCTCGCGCAGGACAGGGACATGGTCGTAGACTGGGATACCCAGGCGATCCGCCTCCTGCACGCCCATATCTGCGGGAAGCATACCCAGTAATGGGATTCCCGGTGTTTCAGATTTCAAAAAGGCAGC
Source organism: Chloroflexota bacterium (assembly GCA_020346705.1). GTDB lineage: Bacteria > Chloroflexota > Anaerolineae > Anaerolineales > UBA4823 > PFL25. The sequence continues at coordinate 428,005 of CP070785.1, forward strand.
TTCCGCTTCATCGCGAACCTTGTTGCCAACCAGCCAGAAGCGAGTTAAACCGATATCCTCGGCCAAAGTTTTGATTTGGGTGGCGGTTCCCAGGCTGCGACGGGTTGGCTCAACAACGATCAGCATGGCATCCACAAAGTCAACCGTCGCCCGGCCGAGATGTTCTACTCCGGCGTACATGTCCAAAATCAGCACGTCATCTTTGCGAAAGAGCAGGTGGGTGAAGAGCGATTTAAGCATGGCGCTCTCAGGGCAGATGCAGCCTGAACCTCCGGTATCGACTGAGCCCATCTCTAACAGCCGGACATCCCTGTATTGGACGCTGAAGCGACCAGGGATATCATCGACTCGAGGGTTGATAGTGAAAAAGCCACCAGTCGTCCCCGGCTTGGCTCCGGTTCGCTCATAGATTAGTTCATCCATCTCCGAGATGGGATGCAGCTGGGAACGTTCTTCAGCCGGGAAGCCCAGCGCGCCTGCCAGGCAAGGAGAGGGATCTGCATCTACTGCCAGGACATTACGACCCGCATCCGCATAAACCTGGGCTAGTAAGGCGGCCAGGGTAGTTTTGCCAACCCCTCCTTTTCCGCTAATTGCGATTTTCATTCATTTTCTCCAATCCACCGATTATTCGACCAGTCAAAATGCTCCCGGTAATTGCGCTGGCGTCGGTAGGTAAATGATGGCTAATCGTTTCATCGAAAAGCACCTGGTAGGTGGCGTTGAAATCCTCATCGCCTCGCCAGGTCACCAGGAGCAAGCTCACCAGGGGCAAGACATAAAATTGATAGGCGGCATCACCCAACATGTGCGCTCGCGCCCCGTTCATTTTTTCTGATACCTGGCAGAAGAGTTTAAAATCATTCCCAAAAACCTGACCTAATTTTCCCCCAGTGTACCCCTGGAAAGCCTGGTTGTAAAAACGTCCTTCAGGCAGCTCCGAAAATGATATCCAATTCCCTGAGGGCTGTGTGCCATCGCAAGTGGCGAAGTAATAAAGGATCATTGCCAGTGTACTGCCGCTTATCTCCGCATTCGAGTGGGCATCATACGCGATGAGCTCGGGGAATTTCAAGCTTATCTCTCTGTCCCACAGGTTGAATTGAAATTCACCGCTGTCCTGGTTAGAGGGAAGATAGATTGTGCCCGTTCTTTTCGCTAGCTGCTCGGGTTCCAGATTTTGTAGCTGGCCGCGCAGCTGTGCTATCCGCTCACCGAGCAGGTCTGGTTTTGGTCCTCCTGGCAGCCAATCGATTTTATTCTTATTTGCCATGATTCTCACAACACAATTTAAAAATTTCGTGATTGATCAATCACAAAGGTAATAGAAGTACCCTTAATTCGCAAGGGACAAAAATCACCTTTTATACCTGAATTAACAAAGGAAAGGTATGACAATTCTTATCTTCTTCCCCGAGAGATTAAAGGCGTTCCCCGCACCAATCAGTGCGGGGAGGATAAAGGATAAAAGGTGAAATAACTTCAACCTGGCGGGTTAGGATCACATCGAACAGTGATCTGTGGATGATGCTATGCTACTATTCCTTTCTCCTTCAGCAATGGTCTCGGATCGACGAGATTCTTGTTCAAGGCTGCTTTTTTCTGCGGCAATCCTAGTGCTAAAGCCATCAATTGGGTGAAGTAGATGATGGGCAGCTCATAATCTAATCCCATTTGGAACTGCCGCGCATCAAGGTTGGTATGGCATAAGGGGCAGGCCACGACTATTGCCTCTGCACCTGCAAGACGAGCTTCTTCGATCAAGGTGCTGCTCAGATCCATAACAATATCCTGGCGAGTGAGGGAATGCGCCGCGCCGCAGCAGGTGGTCTTATATGACCAATCGAGCACCTCAGCGCCTAAAGCTTCCACCAGGTCGTCTAATTCAGTTGGGTTTTCAGGGTGTGCAGCTTCGGTTATCTGGGGAGGTCTGGTGAGCAAACACCCGTAATAACAGACCACCTTCAATCCATCCAGGGGCTGCTTAACCCTCGC
>CP070785.1:430099-434042 GCA_020346705.1 Chloroflexota bacterium
AATCGAGGGATTGGGGAGCAGGCTAGGCATAATATTGCTCCAGTTTCCACCTTCCTTCAACAACTCAAGCATGCAAGCCTTTTCTGAATTTTTAGAGCAACTCCCAACGGATTATAATTTCGCCGTTGAATTCCGCCATCCCTCCTGGTATTTGGATCAGACGAATGATTTGCTTACCGAGTTTGGAGTTACTTGGGCTGCTACGGAGTATCCTGGCGTTCCGAAAGAGGTCCCACTGACGACAGATACAATTTTTGTCCGCTTAGTCGGTAAGCATGGGAGATTCCGCTCGCATAATCGGGAACAGATCGATGTGACGCCACAATTGGAGAGCTGGTGGGATTGGATCCGAGCCTTGTCGGAAGATGTGTATGAAATTTACGTGTTCTTTAATGATGATTATTCAGGGTTTGCACCCGCCTCAGCAAACAGGCTTAAAAAGTTAATTGGACTGCCAGTTGTCGACCCGGACATACCAAAACAAATGAAAATGTTTTAATGCAGGGACCAGATGATGAAATTGACCAGATTTGCAAAGTATGCCTGGTTTGTTCTTGTTTTTAACTTAGGGGTTATTTTGTGGGGAGCCTATGTTCGAGCTACCGGATCGGGCGCAGGTTGCGGCAGCCATTGGCCCTTATGTAATGGTGAAGTGATTCCCAGATCGCAGCAAATCGAGACCTTGATCGAGTTCACCCACCGGGCAACCAGCGGAATAGCCTTTTTATTGGTGTTAGGGATGTTAATTTGGGCCTGGCGGATTTACCCTCGCCGACATCGAATCCGTAAAGCGGCGATTCTTTCAATGTTTTTTATGATCACAGAGGCCTTGGTGGGAGCCGGGTTGGTCTTACTCGAATTGGTCGCAGAAAATGCATCCACGGCCAGAGCGTTTTCTATCTCAATCCACCTGGTAAATACCTTCCTGCTCCTTGCATTCATCACCTTAACTGCCTGGTGGGCTTCTGGCGGATATCCGATTCGCCTGCGTGGCGGGGATGCAAACCTTTGGCTGCTTGTTATCGGGCTATTGGGTGTGATCGTTCTGGGAATGAGCGGCGCTCTCACCGCGCTAGGAGATACGTTATTTCCAGTTAACTCGTTAGAGGAAGGATTAAGGCAAGATTTTTCTCCTGCTGCTCATTTTTTGATCAGATTGCGGATATTCCATCCCACGATAGCAGTCATCGTCAGCCTGTACATTATTTTAATCATCAGCTATATATCGAATAAAACAAAAAAGGCCTGGAACAAGATTATTGGAAGGATGACAATCTTGATCCTTCTGCTGCAATTGTTGGCTGGTTTGATCAATGTCCTTCTCTTAGCCCCGATATGGTTGCAGTTGATTCACTTATTACTCGCGGATGCGATTTGGATAGGGATCGTTCTCTTTTCTGCTACCACATTTGGCATCGAAGGTGATGTGGTCGAGACTGAAGATAATCGGGATGTTGAAGTTGCTTATTCGACCTCCTCTTGATTCAAAACCCTAAGCGATAAGCTTTTTTTGTTTTAGGCTATAATTCCGGCTATGAATGATTCAGAACAGCCGGCTCGTATTGATGAGCTGCGGAAGGAGATCCGGTTTCACAATTATCGGTACTACGTTCTCAACGATCCGATCATTAGCGATGTTGAGTACGATCGGCTCATGGTTGAGCTGCGCAAGATAGAAGAACAACATCCGGAATGGATAACACCCGATTCGCCTACCCAAAGGACAGGAGCGCCACCCGCAGACGGTTTCACAAAGATGCGTCATCCAGCCGCAATCTTGAGCCTTGGAAATGCTTTCGATGCAGATGGTGTCAGGGCATGGTATGAGCGGATTAGCCGTTTGGATGAGAGGGTGCAAGGGACAGATTTCGTCGTTGAACCGAAATTAGATGGTTTGACAGTTGTGCTTCATTATGCTCAGGGGATTTTCTCACGCGGGGCGACTCGAGGTGATGGCGATGTCGGTGAAGAGGTGACCACCAATCTACGTACAATCCGCTCTCTACCGCTTCGGGTACCAGTTCAAGAAAACAAGGTTAATATCCCGGAGACGTTGGTTGTACGGGGTGAAGTTTTTATGTATCTCAAGGATTTTGAAGAGCTCAATCGAAAGCAGGCTGAGGCTGGACAAAAGACTTACCAAAATCCCCGCAACACCGCTGCTGGTTCATTAAGACAATTGGATCCAGAATTAACGGCGAGCAGGCCGCTGGCATTGCTAACTTATGATATTGTTGCATCGGATACTTTTTCTTGGGTTACCGATCGTGAAAGACTAAAATTCTTGGAAGATTTGGGATTACCCGTAGTCGAATGGACATACTGTGCGAATATCGACGCGGCAATCGATGAGAGCTTGGGTTTGATCAATCAAAGGCATAATATGCCATACGAGGCCGATGGTGTGGTGATCAAGATCAACGATCTTGACCTGGCAACAAGTTTAGGTGTGGTAGGAAAAGATCCACGCAGCGCGATCGCTTTCAAGTTTCCAGCTTTGGAAGTGACTACTCAGCTCTTAGATGTCGGTGTTAATGTTGGCCGAACTGGTGTATTAACCCCTTATGCTATCCTGGAACCGGTTGAAATTGGAGGGGTGATTGTCAAACAAGCTACATTACATAATTTTGATTACATCTCCGAGAAGGATATTCGTCCAGGGGATCGAGTCCTTGTCAAACGGGCAGGTGATGTGATCCCTTATGTCATCGGACCAGTAGTGGACGTCCGTACAGGAGAAGAAAAACCATATCTTCCGCCGGAGAAATGTCCTGTTTGCGACCAGGAAGTAGAGCACATTGAAGGTGAAGTCGCCTGGTATTGTGTAAACGCAGCCTGTCCAGCCCAATTGGTACGCAATATCGAGCATTTTGTCTCTCGAGGCGCGATGGATATTGTTGGTTTGGGGATAAAAATCGTTGAACAACTCGTTGATGCAGAATTGGTAAAGGATGTTGCTGATCTTTATTACTTATCGAAGGATGATTTGCTAAAGCTAGAAGGATTTGCAGATAAAAAGGCAGATAATTTGCTGGATTCTATCGAGCAATCGAAGAGACAAAGCCTGGCGCGACTGTTGTCTGCCCTCGGCATCCGTGGGGTAGGTGAAGTTGGAGCGACAGAATTAGCCTCCCAATTTGGATCGATTGATAAATTGTTGGCTGTTAGTGTGGATGATCTTTTAGAGATTGAAGGCATAGGTCCCAATATCGCAATGGCGGTTGTAGATTGGTTCCGGAACCCGACGAACCAAAAATTATTACAGAAATTGAGTAAGGGTGGAGTTTCGCCAACCGCCAGACCCATTCCTGATCAAGCGGTTACTGTTCAGGTGTTTGCTGGACAGACATTTGTGGTCACAGGAACCTTACCTGGTTTCACTAGGCAGCAAGCAAAAGAATTCATCGAAAGTCACGGAGGAAAATTGACTGGATCGGTGAGTAAGAAAACCAGCTATTTGGTGCTTGGTGAAAATCCAGGCTCTAAGCATGCGAAAGCACAAAAATTGGGGGTGAAGATTATAGACGAAGCGGGTTTGCGGGAGTTAGCAAGTTGAACCACCACTAATGAATTAGGAGAGCACTGATGGATTTCGATAATCGTGAAGATATTGTCGTTGGTCGAGTACGTGCGATAACTGAAAGGCTTGAACGGCTTAATGAATTAGACCTGTATTTCTATAACCAGCCGGTTACTGAGCTCAGGGGAGGGGCGAGGGTTTTGTTAAAGGGGAGGGATATGGGGATGTATGCCTCCTACAGCTACCTTGGATTGATTGGTCACCCGAGAATTAACAAGGCAGCCAAGGATGCGATTGATAAATTCGGGACTGGAACTCATGGAGTGAGGATGCTAGCTGGCTCACTAGATTTACATCGGGAGCTTGAAGAGACAATCGCTGAATTCAAAGGAGCTGAAGCAGCAGTTACTTACACGTCTGGCT
>CP070785.1:434142-438051 GCA_020346705.1 Chloroflexota bacterium
GGATCAGGCTGCTCTTGGTAAAACCACAGAACCAGCACCTGCCCCAAGCGCAGGTGAACCATCCTACCTGGAGGAATTGGAAAAACTGGGTGAGCTGCGCGATAAAGGCATCATCACCGATGAAGAGTTTGAAGCCAAGAAGAAGGATTTACTCGGTCTATAATCTTTTCACAAAGAATTGTCTTATCAACCGCAAAAAAATACCTGCGAATTTCGCAGGTATTTTTTGAATAATCGTCCGTTCGGTTTTATTCTATTCAAACTTCTGATAAGTTTGACTCCTTTGCATAAAAGCATGCTACCCAGTGGTGTGGTCCTAATTCTTCCAGACGTGGTTCTTCCTGTGAGCAGATGTCCATTGCCACCGGGCAGCGTGGGTGGAATCGGCAGCCTGATGGGGGATTTAACGGACTGGGAACTTCTCCCTCAAGCAGCATCCGTTTGCGCTCCAATTTTGGATCTGGGATTGGGATAGCAGAGATCAACGCCTGGGTGTACAAATGAAGTGGATTTTCGAAGAGCAAGTCTCGTGGCGCCATTTCAACGATTTTCCCCAGGTACATGACTGCCACCCGGTCCGAGATATGCTCAACAACTGACAGGTTGTGGGCGATAAACAAGTAGGTCAGGTTGAGCTCATCCTGTAAATCATTCAGCAAGTTCAGAACTTGAGATTGGATTGACACATCCAGGGCGGAGACTGGTTCATCGCAGACGATAAAACTAGGATGCAGCACCAGGGCTCTGGCGATACCGATGCGCTGGCGCTGCCCCCCCGAGAACTCGTGCGGGTACCGGTGTGCGTAATAAGGATCCAGGCCGACTTTGCGGAGCATGTTGTGCATGATGTCCACCTGCTCCTGGCCATCCCCGATCTTGTGAATTTTCAAGCCGGCCAGGATCGAGTCTCCGATCGGTTTGCGTGGGTTGAGGGACGAATAGGGGTCTTGGAAAATGACCTGCATGTTGCGGCGCATCAATTTCATCTCTTTGGAGTCCATCTCGAAGATGTTATCTCCATTGAGCTCAACCGAGCCGCTGGTGGGCTGGATCAAACGCAGAATGCAGTTTCCGACAGTGCTCTTCCCACAACCCGATTCTCCAACTAATCCTAATGTCTCTCCTGCGCGAATGGTAAAGCTGACATCGTCAACGGCCTGCACCCAGCCAACCACGCGCCTGAGCACTCCACCCCGTACCGGATAATGTTTGACCAGGTTCTTTACTCTTACCAGTACTTTATTTTGATTCGTGTCTGTCTTCTCAAGAGAATCGGATTCGGCTACCATTCGTGTATCTCATATTTTTTTGGTTCAAATCAACTACCATCACTGAGGAAAGATAATAAGAATAATCTTACCAGAGGAGCAATTTTCAACCTCCTGGTAAGAAAATATTTCCAACTTGATTTGATCTGTTTTACTTATCCTTTGCCTCCTTGACAGCATCGTTGAAAGCATTTAATGTTTCAGCTACATCTTCTTCACTGAGAGCATAGCAGAGGAACCAGGGTTCCCTACCGTCCGCATCGGGTTGGATCCCACGCCGGTTCAGTCCTATGCTGATCTCCTCATACAATTCGCCATCACCTGCCAGATAATCACGAAAATCACGTGGTTCTTCATCACTACCGAGGAAGATACCAAACATGCTGGGTACGCCAGTTACTACGTGAGGCAGGCTCGCTTCAGTCAGGACGTCTCCGATGCCAGCCATTAAAGCTTTCCCGCGTGCTTTAATGGTTTCAAGAATAGGCTGGTTTTCTAATATTTCCAGGGTCGCTTCCGCAGCTGCCGCACCAACCACGTTACCTGAATATGTGCCGCCATGGGCCATTGCTCCAGGTTCAATGGTCATCATGACCTCTTCTTTGCCGGCGATGGCCGCAATTGGGAAACCATTGCCCATTGACTTGGCATAAGTAGCCAGATCGGCTTGAACGCCAAAGTATTCTTGAGCACCTCCTTTGGCGATTCTGAAACCAGTTTTGACCTCATCGAAGATCATCACAATGCCATATTCGTCGCACAGCTCACGGATCTTTTCAAGAAATCCTGGTTGGGGCATGATGCTGGCTGAATTCCCCAACATGGGTTCTACGATGATGGCTGCCAGGTCACCCCAGTTGTCCTTGACTTTCCTTTCCAGGCCCTCAAAATCGTTGTACAAAACCGTAAGAACATAATGGTTGATCGCTTTTGGGATTCCCGAGGTGTTCGCCAATGGGATCGGACTGCGGCGAGATCCTAGTCCACCACGATAGGATGAGGCTGTGCTGAACATGAAGTAATCCGCCATGCCGTGGTATTGGCCTTCAAATTTGATGAATTTTTCTCGACCAGTATGGGCACGTGCGATACGCAGTGCATGCATGGTCGCTTCCGTGCCGGTGTTTGTCAGGCGCACTTTATCTACATTGCACATGCGGGTGATGCGCTCTGCGACGCTGATTTCATAAGGCGTGGTCCAGGCAAAAATATTCCCTCCTTGCAGTGCCTCCTGTACGCCGGTAACCACTTCTGGGTAGGCGTGACCCAGGATCACCGGTCCAAAACCCAGGCGGTAATCGATGTAGCGTTTGCCATCCATATCCCAGACGTAAGCACCTTCACCGCGGTTGATGACAATTGTGTCCTCATCACCCCAGTAGCGAAAGTTTGAATTCACCCCGTAGGGGATAACCTTTTTTCCCCTGTCGAAGAATTCCTGGGTCTTTTCTCCTTGTAATTTCATAATTGCCTCCGAGTATCTAATCAACAGTAGGTTGATACTTATTCCAGTTCTTCAAACTTCTCTTCAACTCGAATACCGCGTTTTTCCAATTCAGCAAAAAACAAACCTGGATCAATTGCTGATTCTGGGGGCACAACCCCTCGCGCAGTGACCTCGCCAGAGGTGATCATCTGTGCGCCCACGCTGAGCGGGATGGCGATGTTCTTATAGTAAGCTGCTGAACCACCCCAATCCTCCTGCGGTGGGTGAGTGCTCCACAGCGTATCCTTGACTTTCTTGCCATTGACTTTACCATAAACATCAACCACCAGGCCGTAAGCCCATATTGGTGTTTCTTTTGTCTCGGGCAATGCCATCAGCAGATCGAACATGATGTCAAATGGGGAGGCCTCTATGCCTTGGATGGAAACTTTTTCATCCGAGTAAAGACCCCAATCTAACATAACTTTGCCGATGCGCATAGCATGTGGAGGAAAGCAACCCTGAACGGATACTTTTTTCGCACCTAAAGATTTGGGCATGGTGCGAGTTTCGGGATGAGGGATGTAGCATACTTCTTGCTCGCCAATTGGTCCAGGGAAATTCACTTTCTTTAGTCCCTCGAAAGGTCCAACCCAGATGAATTCGCCATCCTCGTAATAAACCCTTGATTCCGTGTTCGGATGAAACTCCCACAAGAAGGTGATCAACAATCCTGGCGCGGGAGCCGGGCAGCGGAAAGCAGCAAAATTGATCTGGATATCGTCCACCTCGTCCATTTGATCTGCGGCTTGCCTGGCCATGGCGTTGGTTATGCCAGGTGTGGCGCCAACCCCGGGGATAAACACCATGTCTTTGCTCTTGGCAGTCTCGTCGTAGTCCCATTGATCTTCTTCCGTGGAGACATCCAGACCATTGACGCCGACCTCCACACAGGCTTTCGTTACCGGGAGATCGTACTTCCAGGGTAATCCATTGATCACGACGTCGAAGCCGGGGAACAATTTGAGCATGGATCCATAATCCTCAGCATCAAAAAATAAGGGAGTGAGGCGTTTATCACCGATGTCATTGACCAGATCAGTCGCTGCCTTGATGTTGAAATCAGCCACAACGATCTCGTCATATTCACTGTATTCAGCCAGATCGCGGGTAGTTTCTTTGCAAACCGCCCCCGCACCTCCCAATACTAGAGCA
>CP070785.1:438151-442046 GCA_020346705.1 Chloroflexota bacterium
CTCCCCCAAACTCATCGTTGATATCGAGCATCGTGGAGAAGTAACTGTTTACGATCCCGGTGACCTCTTCAGCACCTTCTTTACCCAAGACGGATAACTTTTCGGACATGGCAGTGAAGCCTGATACATCGGCGAATAAAACTGCGCCATATTGAAAGCCACCGTTCACATTTCCTGGCTCTGGATTTTTGTAGATTGAATGCACCAAATAATTGGGAAGGTAGGTGGAGAGCATCTCGCGGACCGCGCGAATGTGCTTCGAAATTGTCATTACCTCCACCAAATCGATACTTTGGGTTAAATGCCGGCTTAAGTGTGGTGGCAGGTAAGGTTCTAAATTTGAGAGTGGGTTTAGCTGGTTATTGGTCATAAATTAAATACAGCTGGCCAATTCATTAATCCCCGGCTGGTAATAAATAAGTTATAATTGTCTATCAGGAAAAATTGAATTGTTTTAGAATTTTTAACTGCATAACTAATAATGGTAGGGGTTACCGGTTGAATAAATTACCATCCGAAATCATCTCAAATCCTTAATTTATCTTATTTTGGTCACAACCTAGCAAGTTCGATTTAATTGAATGGTCTTTTTGGATTAGAACTTGCATCTAATCGTAATTCATCAAGTGATTGCTAATTGGTTGCTGGTGAAGATGATTATATACCAATTGACGAATAGTTTACCCGATTCAGTAACAATCCTAGCGATCAATTCGTTTAAAGTTGAAAGCCGATACGAAGACATTTAGGGAGATAACTGTAGATCAATTTTGCAGACCTGCATGGTTTGGGTCTCAGTCAATTTAGGAGGAACGGTATGGTGAAAAATGGTCTCCAATTGGATGACGGTTCGCGAGTGGGGGTGATCGGTGGAGGTCCAGCAGGCTCATTTTTCTCAATATTTCTCCTTGATCTGGCGGATAGGATGGGCATGGATATCGAGGTTGATGTCTATGAACCGCGCGATTATACCCGTCCAGGGCCAGTTGGCTGTAACATGTGCGGGGGAATTATCTCTGAGTCCCTGGTGCAAAATCTGGCCGCGGAAGGTATCAATCTACCGCCAACCGTCGTGCAAAGAGGCATCGATTCATATATGCTGCACATGGATGTAGGCAGCGTGCGCATCGAGACTCCACTGCAAGAAAAACGAATCGGCGCAGTGTACCGGGGGCCTGGGCCGCGTGATCTCAAGGAGGTAAAATGGGGCAGCTTTGACGGCTATCTCCAAAATCTTTCCATCGAAAAAGGGGCAAAGGTAATCAATCAGAGGGTGGATGAGATTCTTTGGGAGGATAAAAAACCGCAAATTAAAGTTCGCAAAGGTGAACCGCAGCCTTACGATTTAGTGACCATATCTGTCGGGGTAAATTCTGCCTCCAGGAAGCTATTTTCAAATTTAAATTTTGAATACGAAACTCCAAAAACAACCAAGACCTTTATCCAGGAATACTACCTTGGGGAAGATCAAATCCAGGAAGTACTAGGCTCATCGATGCATGTCTTCCTGCTCGACCTGCCGCGCCTGGAGTTTGCAGCCATCATTCCAAAAGGCGATTACGTCTCGGTATGCCTGCTGGGTGAGGATATTGATAAAGAATTGATTTCCAACTTCATGAACTCCCCTGAAGTAAAGGCGGTTTTCCCACCTGGCTGGGATTTTGATGCCAAGTCGTGCAACTGCTCGCCGAGAATCAACATCGCCGGTAGCAAACGACCATTTGATGACCGGATTGTATTCATCGGGGATTGCGGTGTCACCCGACTATATAAAGATGGCATCGGAGCTGCGTACCGCACGGCGAAATCTGCTGCAACTACTGCCGTTCTGCAAGGGATCTCGGTACAGGATTTTGAAGAATATTACTGGCCTGCGTGTCGAAATATTAATACCGATAACATGATCGGTCAGGTTATGTTCCTGGTAACCCGCATCATCCAGGGTCAGCGAATCGCGCGCCGGGCAGTCCTGCGCATGACCGCCAACGAGCAAGAAGAGGCTGATTCAGCAAAGAGAATGAGCATGGTGCTGTGGGACATGTTTACCGGAAGCGCACCGTATAAAGAAATCTTTGTGCGCACTTTAAGCCCAGCGTTTTTAGCCCGGTTGGCTGGCGATTTGGCTATATCCGTTACTGGAAGATGATTTGAACGAGCGGGTTCTAGTTATCATCGTTGAGATTATCCGTATGAGGAGCAAATAATGACAAATGGAGCGTTGGGGAAGGTTTACCAGGATGGCGAAGTGATCATCTGTGAAGGTGAAGAAGGCCATTGTATGTATGTCATCCAGGAGGGGGAAGTAGAGGTCTTGATAGCAGGAGAAGAAGATAAAGAGATTCGTCTTGGTGTGCGCGGAGAAGGGGAATTCTTCGGGGAGATGGCGATCTTCGATAGAGACGTACGCTCAGCCACTGTGCGGGCTAAGGGAGAGGCGCGCGTGCTGACAGTCGATAAGAAGAACTTCATGCGCCGGGTGCATGAAGATCCGTCCCTGGCCTTCCGCCTGGTGGAGACGATGTCGCGCCGGATCAGAGAGCTGGGTGAAGAAGTCGCCCGGCTGCAAAATCATGGCTGACAGACATTTGATTATTGGACCTGCAGCCTGTTATTGATAAGGCTGATGCTTCTTATTTCTCGGACAACTTATTCGTTTGGGCTTTCTAGTAATCTGAGCAAGATGTCAATTCCAGCTACAAATCGGTAAATATTGATTGGGGAGCATAAGCAACCCCGACCATGCTGGGTCCGGTGTGAGCACCCAAGACAAGAGACATATGACCTTCGGGTAGCCAGGTACACTCGAAGGTCTTATCGATTAAATTATGCAACTTCTCAGCGCCCTCAAAATTGAAGGAATGCAGTACTTGAACGCGCAGGGGAGATCCGGGCAAATGTTTTTCATTAATAATCTTGACCAGACCTTCAACTGCTTTTTTGAATGTGCGTGACTGGCCAATCTGCACGTAAGTACCTTTCACCTTTTCAACCCCAATCAGCGGTTTGATATTCAATACGGAAGCGAGAAGCCCTTTCATGTGGCTGATGCGTCCTCCGTGGATGAGATACTGCAGCTCGTTGAGAGTGTAGATACTTTCACTTGCCTCACCTATCGTTCTGATCAGGGATTTGACCTTATCTAGTGACCAACCCGATTTTATTGCCCGGGCAGCAGCTTCAACCTGCCAGCCAGCAGCTGCAGAAAGAGTCTTGGTATCTACAACGGTGATATTTGCCTCAGGATGGAGTTTAGACGCGGCCAGGGCAGAACTATAAGTCCCGCTCAAACCGGAGGAGATATGAATCGAAAGGATATCCAGATCGGTTTCCAGGATTTTTTGGTAGGTATTCGAAAATTCTCCAGTCGATGGCTGAGAAGTAGTTGGCATGTTCTCTGATTTCTCCAGCAATGGGTAGAATTCACCGGGTGTGATATCAAGCCCTTCCCGGTAAGTCACCTCGTCTAGATGAACATTGAGTGGTACAACGTGAATATTCAGATCGGCCAATTCCTCTTTTGTCAGGCTTAAGTCAGTTCCGCTGTCAGTAACAATTTGCATGTGGTGTCCTCTATAGTTGTTTGTAAAAAAATTTGTCACCGTTGACCATCCGCTTGGAGAGAAATCCCCCAGGGTTGAAGTAAAGGGAGGTTTGGATTTCCAGGCCCAGTGGATATGATCATTCGATGCCGGACAAAGTTTATCATTAATCTCAAAGCAAAAAGATTTATGAAAAGGCTCTAAGGCGTCTGCCCAATATATGTTTGGGAAATTTTCTGGCAATGTGAAATTTTCCCCTGGAATGAGACAGATTTTCACATGACTTGGCGATTGGGTTGACCCGCCAATGTAAATGTAATAGAATTATCCCACTCTGCCCTCGTAGCTCAGCGGAT
>CP070785.1:442146-446020 GCA_020346705.1 Chloroflexota bacterium
GAGCTGATCTCGATCAACGACCTGGTCAGCATGATCGAGGAGATCGCCGGTGTAAAGTTGGAGCGCCATTACAAGCTGGATGCCCCGCGGGGAGTGGCTGGTCGCAACAGCGATAACACCATGATCAAAGAGATCCTGGATTGGGAGCCGAATATCCCCCTGCGGGAGGGCATGCAGGAAACTTATGCCTGGATCTCCCAGCAGTATTGGGATCGCAAAGCTGGAAAGCGGACGGTTAGCTGAAGAATTAAAAAATACTTTTGGGTGGATTTTGAAACCGGATGATTAGATTCCAGTCTGCGCAGCAATTCGACCAGACTTCACTGCATCCACCAATGCCTGGTGGTCGTTTTCGGTTTGATCCGCGTATCTCACTGCAAAGTCTCTGATAGCCTTGTCAAATACATTCCCGCTTCCCAGGTAACCGCTGATCACCGCAGCATCACCTGTTCGGGCATGAGCCCGCGCCAGGCAGAGACCACAAATGGATAGATAAGTTTCCAATCCCTTTGCATCCAATTTTGTATAGTCAAAAGAAGCTTTCATATCTTTTAACTGCCGCCAGTAGAAATCGAGACCTATTCCTTCGCTGTGGTGCCATCCCAAAAAGATATCCGAGGCTGCCTGCATCAGGTGTTGGCCAGTCACAACCCGCTGCGCCTGGCTTTCGAAATCCACTTTGGGTAGATAATCCTCCAAAGCTGAGGGACCAGTCTGTTTTTGCTGCAGGATGAGCGCGTCATCAGCTCCGTCCCCTTCCAGCAAGGCGATAAAACTACGGGTACCCACGCTGCCCACACCACCCACTCGTAGGGCAGCATCCGAAATACGAAAGCGATCCAGCAAATGGCGCTTTTCCACTGGCAGGCTATTGACATATTCATTCCATGCGCGCTCAACATTTAATTTTTCAACCTGCACCATCTGATCTTTATCTGTCACATCGTCAAAACGCAGCAGTAATGGTGGGTCATTAACAAATTGGCGTTTTCCATCCACGACTTGGGTGAGCCTCTCAAAGGTGCGTTGCCTGGAATGGGCATGGGCTTTCTTGATCGTTTTCTGGGCACTTTTCGAGCTCTGACGAGCGAATTTCTGGAATACCTCTAATACCGAATTCGCCTCAACCTGGTAATACCATACATTGAGGATTGAAGATTGAGCAAATTGTCGCATGGACTCGCGATAAGATTTACTAACAACATGCGCTAATTGGCCATTGGTCTTATCTTTGAAACCGTTTTCACGACCGGCAAGAACTGCACTGACTGCCAGCCGTTTCAAATCCCACTCCCACGGTCCGGGATATGTTTCATCAAAATCGTTGATATCGAAAACTAATTTACGTTCAGGTGTGGCGAAGACGCCGAAATTGGCCAGGTGGGCATCCCCACACAGAAGCACATTCTGACCCATAATTGGGCTGTCAGCTAAATCGGAAGCTATCACGACTGCTGAACCGCGCAGGAAGGCAAAGGGTGAAGCCAGCATGCGGCCGTACTTGATGGGCAGCAGATACTCTAAACGATCCCAATCCTGTGCCTGGAGTAAATCGAGCGGATCGGGACGATCAGATGCTGGTGACCAATCGTAGTGACTGCTGCGAGCCACTTTCTTACGCAGTTCTTTACCTTTAGCATGACGCTCCACAGGAGGGAGCTGATTTTGACCAAACGTTTTCCCAGTCATTACAACCTTCCTTTTGCTCTGAACCACAGTTTCGACCAAAAGAGAGTAGTCTCCCGCTCGTAATACGTTTACCATTAAACTCATCAGTGGTTCAATTATAAACTTCCCCGAAGTATTTTCAACACCCCATTAAGCATTCCAAGTACTGGCTCAGATTCTGCTATCAGAACCAATACTGAAAAGGCACAGAGTACCCGATTTGTA
The DNA here is from genome assembly GCA_020346705.1 of Chloroflexota bacterium. Lineage (GTDB taxonomy): Bacteria > Chloroflexota > Anaerolineae > Anaerolineales > UBA4823 > PFL25. Next base: position 444,040 of record CP070785.1, read on the forward strand.
CGCATAATAAAAACTACGGAGATAAGAAATCATTCTGTATCTCCGCAGTTCTCATCCTGTAAAACTAACTAATTCCGTTTAAACACAGCCATGGCTTCCAGTTCCAGGTCCGAATCCGTTTCCCCAAAAATGTCGACGATCACCTTGTAGATCACGCCACCAGTGAACGGTCAGGGGCGTACCAGATTGCACGGGTGTCACAGGATCCTCAGCGCAGCGGCCGACCATGAAATCCCTCTCCGTAGACAGAGAACACTCCCTGACGGGTGCTGATATTCTGTTGGCATATTTGATTTAACTACCGAGTACTTTAGCCTTCTGAGCCTGGAACTCCTCTTCAGTCAGGATTCCCTGGTCCTTCAGCGCAGCAAGGCGTTCAAGCTGGGCGATAGTATCTTCCTGAGGTGGGGGAGCCGCTTGCTGTGGTTGTGCATAGGCAACCTGCTGACCCTGGACTTGTTGTTGAGCTTGTGAATATGCTTGAACATTTTTCTCGGCTTGACGCCGATTTACGGCACTACGTGTGGCCTGCGCTGTGCCAGCCACTACCGCGGTTTTAGCAACGGTTCCTAATAATCCCATTTTAGTCTCCTATATAATCTAATTTCGTATATATTAGTTTTCTAATTACTGTTCTAAGGCCTCTTCAACGATGGGTGCTGGGACGCGGAAATTGAAGGCCAGCTCACCGCCTTCGGCATGGATGGCATTTGTCAATGCGACCGCCCAGGTGTTCTCGATCGCCAGACCGACAAGCGCTGCACCCGGCACCATGCCTTCACAAAGGATAGCGGCATCTTCTTCATCGAAAAGACCACCGAACTCTGCCTCAATTAAATCCAGGCCAGCAGCCTGTTCCGGTGGCAAATCACCAACTTGGCTGCGAAAGCACTGCCCAGCTTCATCCTTCTGCAAAATAATCAAATCCAGCACGCGGATTGTTCCAGCGGAGATCAGCTGCTTAAGCTCCTCCAGGGCACTGCTGTCAAAGCGTGCCTCTCCAAATGCCAGGATGACCACATCAACGGGTCCGTGTTTCATCATCATTATGTGCCTCCTATATTTCGATTTATACCAATTATTCTATCGCATCCTCTGGAAATTTTAACTTCAAGTCCAGGTCACAAATCTTCATGGTTCCCTCCATAAATGAGATTTTCATCTCATGCATTTGTCCATCCCTACTGCCTACCCAGCAGCCTTCGGGCGACGGCTTCGGCATCGTGGATAGCTTCCCCTGAGACGTCGTACGTGACCTTCTTCACGGTGCCCGTGAACGGGAACGAGTCTGTGTAGTTCTCGTGATCCACGGCGTCGCCGTAGTCGTAGCCAACGCTGACGCCTTCGATGCAGAAAACGAATGGTACCGTCACGTCCATATCGACGGATCCGACCCTCTGGCCGTTTACGGCGAGGATTCCAGTGCCCGGCGCACCTTTGCCGTTGCGCACGTCGGGATCGCCGGTGACCTTGAAGCCGTATTGGATTGTGACGTCCCCTTCCGGCAGTGGCTTGTCCGATACGATGCGGAACAATTTGTGTCCCTCGTAGTTGTAGACGAAGTTGACCTTGCCGTCCTTCACGAACATCGTATGTCCGCCGGCGTGGGCGCCCCAGGCCACGATGACCCCTTCGGCCCCGCTTTTCGGGACGTGGATCTCGGCTGTGATGGTGTGGGGCCGGTTGTAGATGTTCGGTGCCGCGAGGGCAGCAATCGGCGCGCCCGGGAAGTAGACGTAGGTGTCGGTCGCCCGGCCCGGCATCGGGCGCGGGAAGGTGAGACGCTGACCGATGGTCCCTTGGAGCGGGAGCACGTTGTACTTCCGCGCCTCCTGATACCAGAGGTCGATCATCTCCGTGAGTTTGTCCGGATACTTCTGGGCGAGATCGTGGCACTCGGCGGGATCGTTCCTCAGGTCGTAGAGCTCCCACATTTTATCGAGTTCATCCAGATCTTTGGCGTGGATGGGGTCGCCGATGT
>CP070785.1:446120-449975 GCA_020346705.1 Chloroflexota bacterium
AGAAAGATTACTCTTTGGTAGAAGCTCTTTCTAGGAATCCGTGCTGCAATAGCGGCTGGAGGTGTTGGGGATAAACCTTGGTATAATGCTCGAGGATCGGAGAGGTGCCAGAGTGGACGATTGGGGCGGTCTCGAAAACCGTTGAGGTCCTTGCGGGCCTCCGTGTTTTCGAATCCCACCCTCTCCGCAGATCGTAAAAACTCTCTGGTGACTGAAGTCACTTATTATCGCAGACTGCAGTCAGTTTGGTGCTCGATCTGTCAAAGATCAAAGGATTTACGACTGGCATGATCGGCATGCAAACATGCAACACGCCTGAGATCGCTCAGTATCCGCTGGGTGATCTCATTTCTTAATCGTATACTCTTCATAATTAATTGCCGTTCAGCGGTTGTCAGGAAATTGTGAGACATCTGGAGTCGGATTAGATTTCTATTGTTATCCGTCCACAAAACTTCCTATACGTCAACCATATTCACTTCTGCTTGTTGTTCTCTCATCCAGAACCTTCGTCTGGAAGGTTGGAGCGATAGAAGGGGGTAGGGTTATCAGGAAACGGATAAGAACGAAAATCAAAGGAACAAATGAATAAATATTATGCTATATTGGTTAAGATGGGAATCATCTTTTAGAGCCATGGCAGGGGGACTTAGCAAATTATTCGTTTGCTTCTTACAAAAGATGATCCAGGAGTAGGGATGAAAAAGAAGTGGTGGAACAGCCTGCAGGTTAAAATCATCGCCTGGTCTTTCGTACCCACCGTGATCATCCTTTCGGCAGTGGCCTGGTTTACTTTTTATTCCTACCAAAAAGTGCTTGGAGATCTCGCCATGAGGGAGGATTTGGTAGTTCTCGATACAAAAATTGTACTGGCCGCTACGGCGATCAATAATCTGATAAACCCTTCATTGCAGGCAATTATCCTGAATGTCGATACGAATCCTGAACTATCACGTGAAGCGCGCGCTCAGAATATTCTGGATCACGCGCCGAACCTGGATGTTTATGATGGAGGAATTTATTTTGTCGACCAACATGGAATCGTATTCAATTCACAGCCTGAGCAACCAGAGCTGATTGGTGAGGACTGGTCCAATACCTCTCAGTTTCGTTCTGTTCGCGATAATCCTGCAGGTGCAGGCCCGATTTCTAATATTCAATCCATCAGGACACACGAAGCTGGCATTGTTTGTGTCATCTGGCCGATGCATAACACGCTGAGTGAATTTATCGGAGCAGGTTATTATTGCTTAGCCATTAAACCAAATGAACAGAACATTCTCTACACAACCTTGAATAGTCTGTCTATGGGCCAGAATGTATATATCCTCGATGGAAATCAGCGCATCATCTTTTCCCCCGACTTAGCACAACTTGGCAAAGATTTATCTAAAGAAGACTCCATACAAAAGCTCTTTCGAAGTGAGAGTAAAAGTATTCGCGTCCAAAATGGGCGAGAGGATAAGGTAATTAGCTATGGTTCTTTGGTTCGCAGTAAGGATCCCACGACCTTTTGGATTCTCGTCTCAGAGCAGAGCTGGGCTGAGATCATGCAGCCTTCACTACCCTACCGGCAGCTCCTGCTCGTCCTGCTGGCGCTGGGTGTGATCGTGCCGGTGCTTGTCACCACCTATGGTGTCAGGCATATCACGGAACCAATCCATAAGTTAATCAAGGCTTCCAAGCAGGTAACCGCGGGTCAGTTAAAGCAGCGCATAGAGGTGAAAACGGGTGACGAAATTGAAACCCTGGCTGACCAGTTCAACGTGATGACAACAAAATTGGATGATTCCTATTCCTCACTCGAGAAAAGAGTCGCCGACCGCACCCGTGAGCTGGCGATCCTGAACTCGATTATCTCGGTTGCCAGCCATTCGCTGAATATCCAGGAGATTCTGGAGGAGGCTCTGATTGAGACGGTGGAGCAGATGGGCTTTGATGGTGGTGCTGCCTTCAGGCTTGAATCGGATCTCACGAGATCCATCCTCATCGCTCATAGGGGTTTTGAAAATCCGACCGCTCTCGATCAGGTGAATGTAGATACTTTCAATGGGCTCAACAATTTCGATGAGAACCATTCGGTGGTTAAAACTTTTGAGGTGAAGGAGTCACTTGAAGAATTACTATCCAACCAGATGGCCGAGTCTGATTTTCAAATGCTTACCTATGTGCCACTCTCCACGAAGGGGCGCGAACTGGGTTTCTTTATTTTGGTGAAAAACGAACCAAACAAACCTTCCCCAGAAGAACTCTCTTTGTTAAGCTCGATTGGCAAGCAAGTCGGTGTCGCCATGGAGAATGCGCGCTTATATGAGCAGGCGGAACAGGCAGGCATCGCAACAGAGCGCAGCCGCCTGGCGCGTGAGCTGCATGACGCGGTCACACAGACGCTTTTTTCTGCCAATCTCATCGCGGATGTGATCCCCCGCATCTGGAAACGAAATCCGGAAGAAGGACTGCAAAACCTGGAGGAATTGCGCCAGTTGACGCGCGGCGCGCTGGCGGAGATGCGGACACTGCTGCTGGAAATGAGACCCGAGTCTTTAGAGCGATCGGATATCCAATCGCTGCTTACCCAGCTGGCGGATGCATTTATCGGGCGTGTGCGTGTCCCGGTTTCCCTGGATATCCAGGGAGATTGCGAACTGACCCATGAAGTGAAGATTGTCTTTTACCGGGTAGCACAGGAGGCGCTGAATAATATCGCCAAACATTCGGGTGCCCGGCAAGTTGAACTTCATTTGGGATGCCAGCCTGATCATATGAAATTGATAATCAAAGACGACGGACTTGGTTTTGATGCCGATACAATCACTCCCGACCATATGGGAATAGCAATTATGCGCGAGCGGGCTAATTCGATTGGAGCCAGTTTGAAGATTGAAAGCCAGTTGGGTCAGGGCACAACCGTCGAGCTGGACTGGAGATCAGCGCGAGAGGATTGAAGCGATGAATGAATCTCAGATTATCCGGGTAATGCTGGTGGATGATCATAATGTGGTGCGCAGCGGCCTGGCCACATTTCTGAGAGCCTATGAGGATCTGGAACTGGTTGGGGAAGCAAAAAATGGAGTGGAGGCTGTCAGTCTTTGTCACCATAAGAAACCGGATGTGATCTTAATGGACCTGATAATGCCGGAGATGGATGGCATCGCGGCAACGCGGGCGATATTAGCCGATTACCCGGATATTAAAATCATCGCTATGACCAGCTTTGAAGATGAGGAGCTCGTGCAAGGCGTGCTTGCGGCGGGAGCAATGAGCTACTTGCTCAAGAACGTTACTTCGGATGAGCTGGCGAAAGCCATTCGGGACGCGGCTTTGGGTAGATCGACGCTTTCCCCAGAAGCCGCCAGGGTGCTTATCCAGGCAACTCGTCCCACAAAACAGCCGTTGTATGATCTGACGGAACGAGAAATGGAAGTGTTGAACCTGGTTGTGCAAGGGTACAGCAACCAGCAGATCGCAGAAACTCTGGTTATCAGCCTCGCAACGGTGAAAGCCCACATCAGCAGTATCCTCTCCAAACTGCAGGTCTCCAGCCGGGCAGAAGCGATCGCTTACGCGATCAAACATAAATTGGTTTCTATATAAACAGAACCTTCTACTTTAGTATGAGGCAAGGAAGAACTTTAGGATAATAAAAAATATAATCCAGAGGATAACCGATAACTCCTCGGCGGATGGATGTGCCCGAGGAGTTTTTCTTTTATTGTAGAGACAAAGTTCTTGATCTTACCAATGAGCTCTAAGGAGGCTCAAAATGAAAACGAAAATGAAATGGATCATCATCACACTGTGCATCGTAGCACTTGTCACCGCTGCGATCATCCTTCGCCTGAATGTCCAGGCAGT
>CP070785.1:450075-453910 GCA_020346705.1 Chloroflexota bacterium
TCTTGAGTTAATGTGTAATTAGTCCAACGTTTTTGATCGTCAGCCTTGAATGTCACCCACTCCTGGCGGAACCGCTCTTCTGCCAGACGCTGGACCTCTGTAATTTCGTTCGTTCGTCTCTCTATGCGACCCTGGAGCTCTTCGATAATACCCTTGAGCCTTTTCACTTCGCTGTGAGTGCTGTCTAAAGAAGTAAACTGTCTCTCAACATCTTCCGATTGGCGGTCAATTTTTTCGATCTGTGCCTGCCATTCCTTCCACGTACGCTCGAATTCCACCTGCTGCAGAGCCTGTTTTTCGATGAAAGCATCCTGGGCTTCCTGACGCTCAGAATCTTTTGCCAGGGTCTCGGTAAGTCGGTTTTCTACTTTGCGAAGGTTTGATGAAACAAGTTCCATCTGTCCCCGATATTCGTCCGATCTTTTTCTTATGGCAGTCACCTCCCCCTGGAGATCAACCAAGCGTTTCGAATCCTGACGGCGTCCATCTTCGATCAATCGATAAGTCCGGGTATATTCCTCCTCACTGCGTTGTATATCCTGAATCTTAACTCTTAGATCATCGATTTGCTGACCCAATCTTGTCTCTTCTTCGACCCTTGCCTGAAGGCTGCGATTAATCCCCGAAATTGCTTCAAGTTCCTGGCGCATCTCGGCAATGTTTGTGTCAATTGAACGCATTTCTACCCGGCGAACCTTTTCCATTTCATCTTCGCGCTTTTTGGTTTGTTTATCCTGTTCTTCAACCTGCTTGTTAATTTCGAGGCGCTGCTGAAGTAAGGAAGAATCAAATTCATCCATGCGGTTCACAACTGTCGATAACCTGGTTATTTCACTGCTGAGATCTTTTATCTGTTGATTTGCAGCAGAGATATTGCCTTCCATCGCAGTGATCCGATCTTCCTGCTTGGAGATGATATCTTTATCTTTTCGACGTTGGTCATTCAACCATTCAAGCTGTTTAAGTACCTGGTCAAAATCCATCACTGACCTCCATTAGAGGAATAATCCTGAGGGTTTGCGAATTATAGCATTAAGATAAAGGGCCAATCTGAGTGAATGCGGCTGGCAAATTTATGATCATCTGAATGAAGAAGTTTGGCAGGATTCCCAGGAGCACCAATAACACCCAGCCAATAGCTAGGAAAATCTTCAATATTAATGGTTCAGGTGTATCATTATCAGATTCTACCTCCCCAGATACAATCACGATCATCGTTCTAATTCCTGCGATAAACAAACCCAGACTCCCGATAATTATCCAAATAGATATTTGAGGTGCTATTTCAGATAGTCCCTCGATCACGCCAAGCTTGAGAGGAAAACCGGCCAACAGCGGCACTCCAGCCAAACAAAACAACGCCAACAGGATACTCGTCGAGATAAATGGGTATTTTTTTCCAATACCTCGGATATTTTCCATATTAAGTTTATCTACATTGCCAATCAATCCCGATAATGCCAATGCCAAAACACCAAGGCTTAAACCACGTGGTAATAATCCGGTTATAAATAACACCCGGAAAAATTCGTTATCCGTACCAACAGCCAAACCAACTGCGATCAAAGAAAATCCAACATCCAAAATAACTGCAAAACCCATAATTCGAGCCAGGTGCTTTTCCACTGCAGCCCAAATACCCGCGGTTAGAACCATGACAACCCCAACAATTTGAAGGAGCAAAGCGGTATTTGGGCTGTCCTTCAGCCATACGAAGCGATCCAAGAATCCCAGTCCAAATATCGATACCGCAACGGGCAGAAGGAGCAGGATAAAAGCGGTTGAATAGGGATGACTTTCCTCCGCTAACATTGGAATCCAGGTATGAAAAGGGAATACTGCCAATAAAAGAGCAAATCCAATCACCAACAATGCAGTAGCTATGGCAACAATTTCTGCATTTCCGGGACCAACCTCAAAACCCGTGAACATAAATCCAGAGATTAATATAAATGGCATCCCAATCGTTTGAAAAGTAAGGTAGCGTACAACACCCCGGCCCGCCCTAGCTCCGGGAGGGGATAAGAAAGGGATGCTGGCCAAAACGGCTACTTCAATTAATACCGCGGCAAAAAGAAATGGTTCGATGGCGATGGCGGCAGTTAAGAACGCCGCTACTCCTAATCCCAATGGAACAAACAACTTATTTGGCCGTGCTAAAGGAGCCGCACCGAACCATAGAGCTGCAGTCAGATAAATGATAATTAAAGAAGGTCGGTCGGCGGCAGATAGGACTACCCGCCGCCCAAATATAAGAAACGTATCAGAGAAGGGGATCGCCCATCGCCAAAGGACGATTTGCTCCTGTAGTGGGAGCCACACCGCCAATCCTGCCAACAATAATGCAGTCACTGTTGCCAGGATTGCCACCAGATATTCCCGATTCTGGAGTAGAAGCAGAATAATGGCAATCAATCCAGGAAATAGAATCCAGATGAAAGCTGAATTCAACTTGCCTCCTCCAGAGTTGGTGCGGTAAGCAAATAAGCACAGATTATCGCCAATCCCAAGGTAACGATCGCCAACAACCCGGCAATCAAGATTGAACTCTCCACAGCCGCATATAGGATTTCAAATCCACTGAGTAGTGTTAACAAGCCCAGTACCACTCGGAATGGATGGTTCGTCAACCCCAAATGGAGCAATCCCAATGCAATCAGGATCATGGACCCATATGCCTGTTCCACGCTGATCTCAGGTAACCAGAGCACCAATCTGGTACCCCCGGTAAAAGCAAACAAGCCCGCCATTACTGCAGCAATTAGACGGAAAACGATATCAGAGATTGACCTTCCCCCACCTACAATTAAATCATCGGGTTGATTGCGTAATGCAAGCGCCATTACCGCGCATGCCATCCATCCTGCAACCAGCTTGACAGCAGCAGTTTCCAATGGCCAGCTGGATGACACTAATACAACCACACACACATATTGGATCGCCAAACTGAATATGCTGAGCCGCCAATTCCAACTTACAAGCAGGCTGGTCGCGGTTATAAAAGCCAGGATCACTGCGGGCAGAATCAAAAAATCAGGTATCATCGATCAGGCTCCAAGGCTGATCAACATAACCGCGAGAAACAGAACGATCCACAACAACACCCAGAGAATTCCGCCCTCGCCCTCTAAAACACTCGAGAGGAAAAATATCAACCGGGAGGCATAATCAAAGAGAATTCTAAGGAGTGAATAGAACCAACCAAAATCCAGAAAGGCATTGAACCTGTTTGCGAAAGTCTGGGGTATATTTCCTGCTCTGCGCTGCCAAAAAAAGCCAAGAAATGCAAGTACACAGATCACTGCCCCCAAAATCCACCCAATGATGGGAACTTCACCAATCTCAGGAATAAATGATAATCCCCAGCCAATATGAACGACCGGAATTATCAGCAAGCCGAAAGGATAAACTATCCTGATCCAGCGTTCAATCCCCTCAGGTTCTGATCTAATTTGCACAGCATGGAGAGAAAAACCCCATACCACCAGCACAATCGCAGCAAAGTATAGGATCATGCCAAGGCTGAAGGGCGGGTAAAAAAGTGCCAGAACATTCCATGCAGGTGTAAATGGTAAGGTAGATATGCCAACTAATCCAACCAAGGTAATCCACAGCGAGAATCTGACCCGAACTGAAGCTAAGAAGATCAGCCCACCAGAAAACAGCATCGCCATACCCCAGGCTGTACTTGCATCCGGTTGGGCTCGCAACGCAGTCGCAAGCACAATGGCGCCCATGCCTGTGATCCAGACATGTCGCCCCTCAATTTCATCTTTCGCCAGCAGCCAGGCAGCTGCCGATGGGAGAGATATAAATCCTAGCAAGCCGATCAACA
>CP070785.1:454010-457842 GCA_020346705.1 Chloroflexota bacterium
ATATACTCGGCGCGAACTTCGTCGGCGACAACTGGTCCAGGGAGGTCTACTTCGGTAATAAATTCACCGAAAAAAATTTCCATCTGATGGTATGAACGGCGTTCCTGGATATCCGGACGATTTCCGCGGATTGACAATTGGTTTCTTGTAAGGGAAATGGAGAAGTCTTCTTCGCGCATCCCGGCAATCTCAACCCGGACAATTATTGAGTCTGTCGTCTCAAACAAATCGGTTGCCGGACGCCAGATAGGAGAACGAACACCGTTTCGCCACCGTTGAGATCCTTCTGTTAATGCTTCGATCTCCTCGGAACTGTACCAGCGAGGTTGCAATGGTTCTGATTTCAATTCCAGCTCATCCATCTTTCAAACTCCAAATATCAGTTTAAATCCAAAGCTGTTCTTGCGGCTTCCAGTACGGCTTCGTAATCAGGCTCGTCTCCAAGTACTGGCAGGTATTCAACATATACAAATTTTCCAGTGCGGTCGACTACGAACGCCGCCCTGCGGAAAATGTTCAGCTCTTTCAATAAAACGCCGTATTTCTCGCCAAAAGCCGCATTTTTGTGATCGGATAGGGTGGTCACCTGGTCGACGCCTGCAGCAGCACACCACTGATCATGAGTGAAAGGGAGATCCATGCTGACCATCAATATGGCGATATCATCACTCATTGATGAAGCTTCAAGGTTAAACTTTTTCGTCTCACGATCACAAACCGAGGTGCTTAATGACGGTAATGAACCAATAATGCGGACCTTGCCTTTGGTACTTTCCAAGGCCGACATCCACGTCCAGTCCCGCTTGAGGGCCGAAAATTCTGGGGCCTGCTCTCCTACCTTAACATCCTCGCCAACAATCGTTACATCCTGCCCTTTGAAAACGAACAAGCCACTTCTTTCAATCATATTGCTTTACCTCCAAATAACACCAACCGTATGCCAGTACTCAACCTTTAATCAGCAAACACAATCATCTATACCCACCAGATGAGGAAAATCGCATTGCATTGATTTTATTAGCATATCGTAAGATAAATTCAGCACCCCCATCCAGGCGCCCCCGGCGGGATTCGAACCCACAACCTTAGGTTTAGAAGACCTCTGCTCTGTCCTTTGAGCTACGGGGGCATGGCTATATTTTATCAGCACTCCGGGCATGGGCGCAGTCCTTTATATACCCGGGGACCAGAAAGCGTCTGGAGGATCACGGATGGAGAGCGTCCCAGGTGGTCAGCAAGTTCGACCGGAGTCAGGGGAGTGTTGCCATTTGATAAAAACAGGCGGAAAGCTGATTCAACCAGGGTTGTCCTATCATCAATAAACCTGGTTTGCTTGGCACAATGGGTGATCAATATGTGCTGCAGACCATCTACCTGTTGGACTTCCGCTGTTTCAGGATCAACCCAATCGATCAAGTTATCATCCCGAACACCCGCGAACGCCTCTTGGTGCTCAGGACACAAAAAGCTGAATAAATCTACTCGCCAATTGCGATCATTTTGACCCCACCAATCAAAATCGATATGAAAACGCGTCTGCAGATTGGGTTTAACCAAGCTAAAACGCTTAAGTTCCGTCACTTCACTCCTCCTGACTAACCCAATTGATCGGGTCAATCAGCTGCTAATTCTCTCCTGCCGATTACCCCTGTTCCGAATCATCAAACCGGAAATGCAAATCGCCAACATATACAAACCAAGGGCGAGAACCAAGCAAAGCCAGAATCGGTGCTGGCGGGCATCTTTGTACCACATTCACGGCAGCGTACAGCTCACTGGCATGGACGTGACCCTGTGGATTCAATTTGGTTAATTCTCTGACGATATCGACCACGACTTTCTCAAATGGTGGTCTCTCTTTCTGCATCCTTTCCCAAACCAAGTCTAAAGCTCCGACATCCGGGATTTTGATAGCCATGCGTTCGTCGAAGGCTGCCGTGACAACTTGTTTCAACATCGCAAACACGGTGCCGCCATCCGAACCGATCAAAACCGTTCGAATCCATTCTCTACTCGACCGGCGTGAATCAGCAGACACCACAACCTTCCCTGGATCAGCTCCACGCCGAACCCGCACCAAGCTTCCAGGCATCAATCCCTGGCTTTCATACCATTCCTGCAATCCGATAACATAGCGTTTCTCACGTACAACCCAACCAGGGAAAGTCTCGCCGCTCTTTTGATCTTCGAGCATGAAACGAATGCGGGGGGCCTCATAAGAGGTTGGGAAAAGGTGGTCTATCTTTGAAGACAATGGCAAAGAACCAACCCGCCAATGGGGAAAATTCAAACTGATCACCACTTCATCACTCTTCGTATCACGTGGTTCAAGTGGTGAAAGTTCATCATCGAGTTCCTTCTCCAGGGCGAGCATTTCCCCGGTCAGCATATCTCGATCATGCTCTATCTCGTGATAGCGCAAGTAGATTGGCGTTTCGCGCACCTCTAGCGGTTCCAAGCGCTGTAAATACCAGAGAACTTCGCCAGCAGGGCCTACTTCATCAAAACGTGCATCCTCTTCTAAGCCGAGATCAAGCGAAAATTCAACCAACTTCGGATTCTCCGAAGATGGCAGCTCAACTTGTTCGAGCAGAGCTTCTGTTGGCAAAGGACCACCACCAGCCATATCCAGCACCGCCTCCGCCAGGTTCAGGTGTCCTTGATTGACGTCGACCAATAATGCGCGTGGGAACCAACGACCCGCAATGCGAACAAAATCTTCGTTAGCATGCAATCCGGCCTCTAAACTTTCGACCAGCTGGTCGCTGTAACTATCAATGACGAAACGTGCGTCGAGTAGTTCACCTTCCTGGCTGATCTCCGGGGGCTCGTTCAAAATGTGATCTGCTACTTCGCTGGCAAACTCGCGCTCTTCCCCATTCTCAAATTTAACAGCAATAACTTTCAAATCCGGGATATCTGGGTTAACCCCCGGGCGCGATCCGATCACCTCTCCCTGGCGCCAGCCTATCGCCGGAAAAATCAACTTCTGATTTTCAGTAAAACTACCGCTAGGAAAATAAAGGTCCCCGGCAGAGGTACGCTGATTTTCAAACTCTTCTATCTCCCGACGAATTCGTTCCTCAACCAGTGCGACGACCAGCTCATTTGGTGTTAGAGGTGTTTCAACATCTAATAAATAATTGTATATAAACTCAATATCATCCCCCTGAAGATCAAAGGTTTCCCAATAATCTTCACGGAGCGACAGTGTTGCCATTACCATAAATTTCCTCGCAAAAACATCAGCCTGAACCCCAATATTTTATTCTAAAGCTCATGCTGATTTGCTAGCTTATAATTATACTCTATGAATAAAAGTGGCGCAGAGGGTTCGAGTCCTTCCACGCCAAAAAGGAGTCGCTATGTCAGATGAAAAATGGGTGGAAGTCACAAAGGTTTCCGGAGAACTTCAAGCCGGATTAATCCGCAATCTGCTTGAAGCCCAGGGGATTAAAGTTTTCCTCAACCAGGAAGGCGCTGGTAAAGCGGTTGGGTTAAGTATTGGCCCGATGGGTGAAGTCCAGATATTGGTCCCAGAAAACCAGAGTGAAGAAGCGCGTAAAATCGTCGATGATTATTATGCTGGTGATTTAGACGTCGACGAGGAATTGGATTCCGAGGAAGGTGAAGACAATTAAGGAAACGATCTCTCGAGCCAATCTAATGGATCGACTTGAACTCCCCCCGCCCATATCTCAAAATGCAGGTGGGGACCATTTACCCTTCCGGTCTCCCCGACAATACCAATAACTTGACCAGTTTCTACCTGGTCTCCTTCTTCAACCAGGATCTCCTCCTGGTGCAAATACCCGCTGTAAATGCCGTATCC
>CP070785.1:457942-461767 GCA_020346705.1 Chloroflexota bacterium
CCCGGTGATGCAGGATCCAATGGATTGATTTTGACGAGAGATTGAGGATCTTAAATTCGAGTGAGAGATGACGTCTGATTTTATTTTATTTCTTGTTCTGGCAGTCGTGGCGGTGGCATCTGCATTGAGTATGTTGCTCAGTAAAAATGCAGTTTACTCAGCTTTATTTTTGGTGATCAACTTCGCCACGATCGCAGTCTTTTTCTTGATATTGGGTTCGCCGTTTCTGGCGATGGCTCAGGTGACAGTCTATGCCGGCGCGATCATGGTGCTGTTCTTATTCGTGATCATGCTCCTGGGAGCTGAACAGCTGCGGCAAGATGAGTCCTTACCCTGGCAGCGCCCGGTAGCAATCTTCCTGGGGGCAGTCTTATTGGTCGAGACCGGCTTCATTATCTATTCATTGGGATTTCAGCAGGGCATATTACCGCAGTTCAGTTCTTTGTCCTCAGATTACGCGAGCCCGGCAGATATCGGCATGTTATTGTTCAATGAATATCTCCTGCCGTTTGAGATCACTTCAGTGCTTTTATTGGTAGCGATGATTGGTGCAATTGTCTTGACGAAGCGCGAAAAATCTTGAAATTTGGAATTATTCAATCGACGAGAGTGAACTATGCCAGTTACTTATTACTTCGTGCTATCTGCAATTTTGTTCACCATCGGAGCCCTTGGGGTATTAATTCGCCGCAACGCAATTGTGATTTTCATGTCGGTTGAGCTGATGCTCAACGCGGCGAACTTATCTTTCGTGGCTTTCTCCCAACTGCACGACACATTGAGCGGGCAGGTTCTAGTCTTTTTCGTCATCACTGTTGCGGCAGCTGAGGTGGCGGTTGGGCTGGCATTGATCGTCGCAATTTTTAGATCTAAACTCAGCATCAATGTAGATGAGATGAATGAGTTGAAACAATGACCAAAGTTTTTGTTGATGAACGGCAGGTATTTGTGACGGTTTACGAGGGAAATCATTTGCTGACTTGGAGAGCTGATCCATGTTCCTGAGCGAAGCAGCTGCATCTGGACCAACATTCTTTTATTTGGTCCCCTTAGTCGTCTTTATCCCGGTGATCGGATTACTGATCAATATCATCTTTGGCAAGTGGATGGGTGAAAAAGCAATCGGCTGGATCGCCAGCCTGGCTACCTTGTTGACCTTCCTGGTTGCCATACTGCTGGGAGTTTCACTGATCAACCATCCGGAGCAGGTGATCGTACCCCTCTTGGAGTGGATCAGCATTGGCGATTTACAAGTTGCATGGGCTTTCCAGGTAGATACGTTATCTGTGACGATGATGTTGGTCGTGGCTGGGGTTGGCTCCCTGATCCATATTTACTCGATAGGATACATGCACGAAGATGTTAGGTTTAACGATGATCCGGGAAGATTCCGCCGGTTTTTCGTATATATGAATTTGTTCATCGCCGCGATGATGATCCTGGTCAGTGCGGACTCATACCTGATGCTATTCGTCGGCTGGGAAGGCGTCGGGTTGTGTTCCTACCTGTTGATCGGTTTCTGGTTTGAAAAAGGTGAGGGCGGCACCGGTAATGCCCAGGCTGCCAAAAAAGCTTTCGTCACCAACCGTATCGGAGATTTCGGGCTTATGGTCGCCATGTTTATCATGTTCTGGGCATTCGGTACCTTAAACTTCGACCAGGTTTTCGTCCAATCCACACAAGCAGCTGAGACAGTTATCCTGGCGATCACTTTGTTGATGCTGGTCGGGGTAGCGGGTAAATCAGCCCAAATCCCGCTTTACGTGTGGTTGCCGGATGCAATGGCAGGTCCTACACCTGTCTCTGCCCTGATCCATGCAGCTACAATGGTTACCGCGGGCGTCTACCTGATCACACGCTCTTACCCCCTGTATGAATCTGTTCAGCAAGCGCAGGATATTGTCGCCCTGGTTGGCGGAATCACGGCGTTTTTTGCAGCCACGATAGCAGTTGGGCAGTTTGATATCAAGAAAGTGCTGGCTTATTCAACCATCAGCCAGCTGGGATTCATGGTCGCCGCGGTGGGTATCGGCGCGTATGCTGCAGGTATGTTCCATCTGGTGACCCATGCTTTCTTCAAGGCGCTGCTCTTCTTGGGCGCCGGTTCGGTCATCCTGGGTGTTGAACATGGACACCACCATCTGGAACATGAGGGCAAGCTCAAGAAAGGCGAGGTATTCGATCCCCAGGACATGCGCAACATGGGTGGATTGCGCATGCGCATGAAAACCACTTTTTGGGTATACATCATTGGTGCCCTGGCGCTCGTTGGTGTCTTTCCTTTCGCTGGATTCTGGTCGAAAGATGAGATCTTGCTGGAGGAGCAAATGCTGTTCCCACCTGCGTATTGGATCTTGATTTTTGCTGCTTTTCTGACCGCATTTTATATGGGCAGGCAAGTCTTGATGGTATTCTTCGGCAAACCCCGTAACGAGGCTACGGAGCATGCTAAAGAAAATCGCTTGCTGATCACAGGACCGCTGATCGTACTGGCATTCTTCTCCGCGGTGGGTGGCATTCTCAACTTACCCCGGCTACACACGTTTACCGATTGGTTAGAACACACAGTAAAAGCCATCCACCCCGTCGATTTTAGCTTGACGGTAGCTATCCTAGCCTCGATCATCGGGTTGATCGGTCTCTTTCTCTCCTGGGTAGTTTACAGCTGGCGATACAAGCAGCTGCAGGATTTGCCGCCAGCCAAGAGGCCAGACGATCCGCTGCGCCAGTGGTTAGGACCCATTTTCACCGGCATGGAAAATAAATGGTGGATCGATGAGCTTTACTGGGCGGTGATCGTAAATCCATACATCAGACTCTCCCGTTTCCTGGCTGAGGTAATTGATTGGCAGTTCTGGCACGATTGGTTCCATGACAGTTTCATCGCTCGAGGATATAAAGGTTTGGCAGGCTTCCTATCTGGGCCGATAGATCTGGGCTTCATTGATGGGATTGCAAATGGGTTGGCCGCAGTGACAGTGAGATTTGCTGGCAGCCTGCGCCTGATTCAAACTGGATATGTAAGGAACTATGCCCTGACAGTTTTCTTGGGCGTGGTGGTAATTATTGGCTATCTGATTTTGCGCTGAGTAAACCAGCTTCTCTTTACTCCTGAATAGTGGAGAAGCTCTAGAAAGAGGTTGTAACAAACTTCAGAACGAGGACAAGCTATGGATTTCTTGCTTCAACCCCTCACGTTGGTCACGTTCTTCCCCCTGGTTGGCGTGTTAATAATCTTGTTCCTAAACAAGGAACAAAAAACCGCCATCCGCTGGACAGCATTGATCACTTCATTGATCACCTTTGGCATTTCCATCTGGGTGCTGGTGCTGTTCAATCCTGAGAATCCAGATTTGCAGCTGGTGATCGACATTCCCTGGATCAAGGTTGCAGGTTGGGAAATCAGTTTTTTAATGGGTATTGATGGTATGAGCATCTTGCTCGTGCTGCTGACCACCTTCCTGACCCCGATCTCGATCCTCTCAACCTGGACAGCAGTCGAAGAAAGAGTGAAGGAATTCATGATCTTCTTCTTACTGTTGGAGGTGGGTATGGTGGGTGTCTTCCTGTCTCTGGATTTATTCCTGTTTTACGTTTTCTGGGAATTCACGCTGGTTCCAATGTATTTCCTGATCGGTATCTGGGGTGGGGCTAACCGGGTTTATGCCGCGGTAAAATTTTTCCTCTACACGATGGCTGGTTCGATATTGATGCTCCTGGCGATTCTCTGGTTGGGTATCACCCAGGGCACCTTCTCGGTGCCTGAATTGATCGCCACCGCAAGCATCCCCGCGAACTTCCAGATCTGGCTGTTCCTGGCGTTTG
>CP070785.1:461867-465635 GCA_020346705.1 Chloroflexota bacterium
AGCCCCCCTTCTGGCCCGGATTGAAACGATATGCCGGCCTTCAACTTCATCGACACCGGGTATTTTTTCGATCACGCGCACAAAATCGCCATGAAATGGGTCGGTCCAGATTTCTATATTTGCCGGATTGGCGGAAGCATAACTGGTGTTGATATCCTCCCTGAGAATCATTAATGCCGTGATGATCATGCCAACTGCGAATACCCCGACTGCAATCGATGCAACGACTAGAATTGTACGCGTTTTGTCATCCCATAGGTCGGAGAACACTTTGCTCCAGCGTGGTTTGAGTACGTTTGTTTTAACCTCGTTATTTACCATTATTTTTCCTGCTACCGATATTTTCTGCTAAGCGGGTTGCGGCTGTCTCTTGGATAGCATTGCGAGTTGATGGCGAACCGGCGATCAAATCAATAAATACATCTTTTGGAAGGAGGGCAACTTCGGCACCGCGCCGGGCAGCCCGCACACTGGCAATCGATTGACCACCCTGGGTGAGCTCAACCTCCCCGAAGAACTGACCAGGACCTAAACAGGCCAGCCGCATTTCGCTCGTCTTATCATAATCAGCCATGATATCCACTTCGCCCGATACAATCATATAAAAGTTTTCGACTGGTTCACCCTGACGGAGGATGGTTTTCCTGGGTTCAAACTTCTGCCTTTTTGCCTGGTGTGTGGCAGCCAGCATGTCCGGGTGAGAGAGGTATGGCAGGGCGATAGCCACGGTTTGGTCGATGATCTCCCCGTCGGAGAGAATGATGGTTTGATCGGTTCTGCGGGTGATGGAAGGATCGTGGGTGACGATCAGGACCGTCTTGCCCTGGGAGGCCAACCGCTCGAAAATGTTGAGCACATTCTCGGCAGATCGCGAATCTAAATTTCCAGTGGGTTCGTCAGCCAAGATGATGGCTGGATCGGTGGCCAAAGCCCGGGCGATGGCGGCACTCTGCTGCTGCCCGCTGGAGACAGCGGCAGGCAGTTTGTGGGCCTGTTCTTCCAGCCCGACCAGTTTTAGCAGCTCCATGCCACGATCTGAACGTTCATTGAAGGGATAGGTCTTGGTGTAATCCATGGGCAATATTGTGTTTTCCAGCAATGTCAGTGTCGGCAGCAGCTGGAAGAACTGGAAGACGACGCCCATGTTTTTACCGCGCCACAATGCCCTTTTGCTCTTGTCCATCTCGTAAATATGCTGATTACCTACGATGACTTCACCAGCGGTAGGGTGATCGATACCGGTGATCATGTTCAGCAAGGTGGATTTCCCAGAGCCGGATTTGCCCACGATGGAGATAAACTGGCCGTAATCCAGCTGCATGTTTACGGATTTTAAGGCCACAAATTCCCCCGCCGCGTTGACGTAAACCTTGTCAACATCGCGCAGGACGACGGCCGGATAATCATGATCCGTTTCAACTTTCTCAAACACCACTTCATCACAAGGTACAGCTGAATCAAGCAGCTCCCCAGGATCGTCACGCAGTCGTTCGAACTGTTCAGTTTCAATAAGGGGCACTGATTGTGCCGATCCGTTTTGGGGAGGGCTGCCAACCACACCGTCCACGATATGCAGCCGGCGGGAGAAGCGTGGAGCCAAGCTCTCATCATGGGTTACCATAATGATGGTTTTGCCCTGGTCAACCAGTTTCTCGAAGATCTGAAAGATGGTTTCCGCGGTGACGCTGTCCAGGTTGCCGGTAGGCTCATCGGCGATGATCAAGTCAGGGTCATTGACCAGAGCTCGAGCGATAGCCACGCGCTGTTTCTGACCACCAGAGATGTGAGCGGGGATTTTGTAGGCATGTTCAACGATATCGACTAAATCGAGCAGCTCGAGGGCCCTTTCTTTGCTGATGATCGGGCGATAGCTGCCCAAGAAGTCGGGGGGCAGCATGACATTTTCTACCAGGTTCAAGGTGGGCATCAGTTCAAAAGACTGGTAGATGATGCCCACATTTTCGCCCCGCCACTGGGCCAGTTGGTCTTCATTCAACTTGTGGATGAGGACCGCCGAGGCTGACGATCCGTTGTTTGCTCCATGAAAGAGCACCTGCCCTGAAGTCAAATCGCTGACTCCAGAGATCATATTAAGCAGAGTGGTTTTTCCTGCCCCAGATTTACCCGTAATGCCCAAGAATTCTCCTGGTTCGATGGCCAAGCTGACCTCATTCAGAGCGATGAAAGGGCCTTCGCCAGTGGTGTAGGCCTTGACCACATCCTCCATTTGGATAATTGGTTTTTTATTATTTCCAGCCATATTCACTTATTATCTTTCCAATTCGATATCAACAAAAGCAGTCATCCCCCAACGCAATGCGGCAGGGATATCATCTAATTCAATAATCACGGGGAAGTTTACCCCAGCGCCCTCATCTGCCTTGGGGGCGATGCTGATTACAGTCCCACCCAGCACCAGCTCGGGCAGCGCGTCGAAGGTGACGATTGCCGGATCGCCGGGGGCAATTTGGGCAACATCGATCTCGCTGAGATCCGTTGTCTCGACCTGCAGGTGATCCAGATCACCAATGAGTAGAACCGGAGATCCGGGAGCGACCCATTCATTGGGATTGACGTTCACCGCCGAAATGATCCCATCGTAAGGGGCGACCAGCTCCCGGTCAGCGATGGCTTCCCTGGCGGCTGCCAGCTGGGCTTCGGCGTAGGTGATGCGGGCTTCAGCCAGGGCGACATCATCGGGATCAGGCCCGGCACGAAATGTTTCAAAGTCACGGTAGCCGTTCTCGATCTGGGCTTCCAGCAAGGCAACTTCACCCGGCTGGGGGCCATCCAAAACACGCTGCAGCTCCCTTTCCGCCTCGCTGAGCATGGCTTGCGCTGTAGCCAGTTCCGCTTCAGCAACCTGAACGTCGATTGGATCAGGAGGGGACAGGAGATCGTTGTACCGGGTTCTCGAGTCAATCAGGGCCAACTCCTCTTGAGTTCGTTTTACTTCGAGACCCTTCAGAGCCTTTCTAAGGCTAGAAAAGATGCCCCCCTTTATTTCAGCGGGCAATTTGGAGCTGGTTGAAATTTTTTTGTACTGCCATTGAATATCCTCAATTTGTTCGATGGTGTCATTGAGGTTTTTCTCGGCCAGCAAGATATTGGCCTGGGCCTGATCGAGCGCATTTTGGGAGGCAGGCTTGATCAGGATTTCCAATTTCCGTTCGGCAGTATCAACGGCTTTTTCGGCCGCGGTGACGGCCCGCAATGCCTCAGCTTGCTGAAGCTCGGGATTATTCAAATCTTCCAGAGCACGCTCAGCAGTTTCGGCAGAGTTTAGCGCCTGTGCGGCAAATAAATCTGTATCCTTGTAAAGCGAATCGAGTGCAAATTGCGCATTGGCTAATTCCAACTCGGCAGCTGAGACTGCAGCTTTTTGCTGCTCAGAACCTTCTATCCTCACCAGGACCTGTCCAGCACTGATGGGATCACCTTTTTCCACGAGCACATCTTCCACAACTCCACCGGCGGTGACGCTCAATAAGGCTTCCTGCTCGGGAACCACCTCACCTGTGGCACTCACGATCGGGGGCAGGCTCACCGCAACCGGTTCGGGAGGAGCAGTTTCTTCTGCTGCCTGACCGCAAGCTGCAAGGATCAAAACCGTGATGAGGGCTATTAACGCGAATAGCTTCTTCTTAGACATCAATATCCACAAAGGCGGTCATACCCCAGCGCAAGGCAGGGGGAATCTCGCTCAGTTCGATGACTACCGGGAAGTTTACTCCCGAGCCTTCATCTGCCTTGGGGGCAATGCTGATC
>CP070785.1:465735-469493 GCA_020346705.1 Chloroflexota bacterium
GCCAAAGCTTTCCTGCCTGCATTTCCACGGTAAGTTTTGCCGCTCTCTTCAACTTCCAGCTCCAGGCCTAGATCATCAGGCGTGAGGATTTCGGCATCGACGTGATGGAGCAGGTCTTTCAACTCCTCAATTTTCCCCTGATTTTTAGTTGCAAGCAAAAGTTTTTGCATATCTCACCTGGTATGCCCTGACAGCCAACTTAATTATATGGGTAATCATAGTGTTTTTACCCAGATATAGACATAAATCACATTGTAACAGCATATTATGTCTAGTTATCCCACATAGATTGACGCATTTCTCTAATTATGTTATAATCATCCAAATTAATAATATTTATTTTGCGAGCATACCCGTTCTTATGATTCAATCTCGCCAGTCTCTCCGGCTGAACGTCGGATTTCTTATTCACCAATCTGTCGGCTCCAGCCGGGATTTTTATTTTGAACAACCCACCCTATTTATCGAACCCGACTTACACCTGCAGGATTTTAATGGTAACGCGAAAATATCGCGCACCCCTCAAGGATTGCTACTTCAGGTGAGTTTGCAGGCGTTCATGCAAGATGAATGTGTGCGCTGCCTATCCACTTTAAACCAACGTCTGAGCACTGAATTCACAGAACTTTTTGCTTTCTCGGAGAGATCAACCAGCGAATCAGAATTGATTTTACCCGAAGATGGCTACATCGATCTGGGTCCATTAGCTCGGGAATATTTAATGCTGGAAATTCCGATCAATCCGCTTTGCCAGCCGGAATGCCATGGAATGTGCGCCGTCTGTGGGGAGCCTCAAGGAGATCAAGCCCACTCTCACGAGGTGGACTCGAGCGATCCCCGCCTAGCCGTATTAAAGACTTTGCTGGATAATCAAGCTATGGAGTAATTCTTACCACAATACTGCCAAAACAAGCTAATCCTCTTGCAGGAGGGATGCTCGTGCTTCACTCAGGTTCACACAACTCCTTAGTTTATCTCAATGCTATAAGTTCTATTAAATTACTGATTCTGCCAGATTTAGTGCGCAGGAAATTATTTTCAATTTAATATCATAGAAGGAGGCGGTCTTTTGGATCTAAACACATTGAAAATTCATGGTACCACAATCACGCTAGATTACAACGCTGACCGAGATGCCACAGAGATTGATTACCCTTCGGATTTCGTACGATCGATCCCTCCGCTAGGTGTTAAAAAGAACCTGGAATTCATCGGATCGGATGATACCGTTGGTCTTTATCTCAAGGAGATGGCCCATATTCCACTCCTCACTTCGCAGGAGGAGGTCGATTTAGCAAAACGGATTGAGTGTGCACGTGCAGCACTGGGAGAGCTTTCGAAGAACGAAAAGTCGCTCACCAAAGACCAGAGAATGCTGTTTGAAGACCAGATTCGAGATGGTTACCTGGCGCGCGAACATCTTATCAAAGCCAATACACGCCTGGTGGTAAGCATTGCCAAAAAGTATCTCGGCAATGGGGTCCCCTTTTTGGATTTGATCCAGGAAGGCAACCTGGGATTGATGCGGGCAGTAGAAAAATTCGAATACCAGCGCGGATTTCGATTTTCCACTTATGCGACCTGGTGGATCCGCCAAACCATCACCCGTGCGATCGCAGATCAGGGGCGCACCATCCGGGTTCCGGTCTACATGACGGACCGCATCCGCAAAATGTACCGCATCCTTTACAAAATGGAACAAGAGCTGGGCCATCCTCCCAGCGAGGAAGAGCTGGCCAGCGAGATGGGCCTGGATCCTAAAAAAGTCAAGTGGATGCTGCGAGTTTCCTGGACCCCGGTATCGCTGGAGAGCCCGATTGGGGATGACGAAGATTCCGAATTTGGGATGTTCGTGGAGGATAAAGGCTCACCCTCCCCTGCTCAAGCCGTATACCAGGATATGCTGCGTGAGCGGATCAACGAGGTCCTTTCCTCCCTATCACCCAGGGAAGCCCGAATTCTGCGCCTGCGGTTTGGACTTGATTGCGACCGGCCGTATACATTGGAGGAAGTTGGCCAGAAGTTTGGGCTGACACGTGAACGCATCCGCCAGATCGAAGGCAAGGCATTACGCCGTTTACGCAGCCCCCGCCAAGCCCGGTTGCTGAAGGAATATCTGTAGTTTGTACTTGACAAACTTAATTTGAAGGCTTACACTCAGTGCACTAATTCTGATTAATAGGCAAGCAATCATGAGACGAATTTGGAAAATCCAGGCGAATATGATGATGCCCATGCGGGGATCAAAACCGCGCGTCTTGACCTGGACAGCTGGAGGAATTGATTAATTATCAACACCTTCCATAAGCATATGACACCAGAGGCTGTCCAGAGATGGGCAGCCTTATTTGTTTGAACCAACCTGATGCAGGAATAGCTTACGAATAAAACTTCGCGCTACAATATGAAAAGATTTAATTTTGGAGGACACTTATGCCACGCAATATCTTAGTATCTGTCGCCTGGCCTTATGCAAATTCCTTGATCCATGTCGGTAATATCACCGGATCGTATTTACCGGCTGACATATTCGCACGCTACCAGAGACTGGCTGGCAACCGCGTGCTGATGGTTTCCGGATCTGACTCCCATGGAACCCCAGTCACAGTGCGAGCGGACGCAGAAGGGACCACACCACTGGAAATATATACAAAATTTCACCTGGGATTCTTAGAACTTTTCCAGCGGCTTGGGCTGACCTACGACCTATTCACCAGCACGCACACCGAGAACCACTTCAAGGTATCCCAGGCGATATTCCAGGCATTAGAAAAAAATGGGTACCTGTATACAGACAAACAGAAACAATGGTACTCACCTACCCAAAACCGCTTCCTACCAGATCGCTACATTGAAGGGACCTGCTACGTGTGCGGATATGAGAACGCCCGCGGCGATCAATGCGATAATTGCGGGACATTGCTGGAGGCAACCTCGCTCATCAACCCCCGATCTAAAATTGACGGATCAACCCCAGAGCTGAAAGAGACAGAGCATTACTATATCGACCTGGGAAAACTCCAGCCTGACATCGTTAAGTTTCTTCGCCAGCGAGAGGACTACTGGCGGCCCAATGTTATCCGCCAATCCCTGGGGCAGATTCTGGCTGATGACCTGCATGGGCGGGCTATCACCCGCGATCTGGATTGGGGCATTCCCCTCCCAATTGAAGGTTGGGATGAAAAAAGGCTTTACGTCTGGTTCGAAGCCGTGATTGGTTATCTCTCTGCGAGCATCGAATGGGCTCAATTAAACGACCAATCCCAGGATTGGCATGAGTGGTGGTATCACCCCGAGGCCAGGAGTTATTATTTCATCGGTAAAGACAATATCCCCTTCCATGCAGTCATCTGGCCAGGCCAGTTAATCGGCGCCGGAGAATGGTTCGCCAAGATCTTTGAAGAACAGGAGGGGGAACCTCTAATCCTGCCCTATGACGTCCCGGCTAACGAATTCATGAATTTGGAAGGTGACAAGATATCGGGCAGCCGCAACTGGGCAGTATGGGGCTTGGACTTCCTCGACCGATACGATCCGGACACACTGCGTTATTACTTGACTGCTAATATGCCGGAGAGTAAAGATACCTTTTGGGATTGGCAAGATTTTCTCAATCGCAACAACAACGAATTAGTTGCCACCTGGGGCAATCTCGCCAACCGGGTACTATCCTTTGCTTACAAGCATTGGGATGGTGAGGTACCAGCTCCCGGTGACCTGCGCCCTGCCGATCAGGAGATCATCAATACCGTAGAAGG
>CP070785.1:469593-473329 GCA_020346705.1 Chloroflexota bacterium
CAGCTATTGAAATCCCGCGATATACCATGTCCCCTCCCGTTCTTCAAAGAAAAGGATCAGGTCCTCTACCTCATATTCTCCACTCTCTTGATCACATTCGAAGAAGTATGTTCCGGAAATCTGAAGCGATACTCCCTCTGCCAGCTGTTCAACACTCGTCTCGTCGCTTGAAAATTCAGTCAGCTGGCAACTCTCGATTTGCTCATCCGGGAATAATAGCCCTGAAACGCAGTGCTCCTTCGCCCGATCTTTCCTCTCGGGCAGCCAATAACCAGCCGCCTGGTCACAATTACCTATAAACAACGCCTCGAGATAATCTTGAGCCATCTCTTCCAGGCCTGATTCCGGCGCACAGGCCTCCTGCGGAGGGCACTTGGCGTTCAACCAGCGTTGGGTCGCGTCGACTGTCGGGCGCGCGCCAGGAAAGCTCCCAGAACACGAAATCAAGAACATTATCAGAAATAGAGAGATATGTTTGATCTCCAGCTCTCACCCTCCTGGTAAGATTTCATATGGCTTTAGAATATCATGAGAACCTTTAGGGATCAAATATGCTTTGCGCAGCCATGTATTGACAAAGATTAATTGCCATTCAATATTTTGATATTCTCAAAAACATAATAACGGATCAGCTGTCAAGATCACCAAAGGATAAATTACTAGAGCTATTATCCCACCTGCACAATGAATTGCCTTGATTGAGTCTGATCCGCAAGATTGGAAAGGGTAGGTAAAGTTCCATTTGGAGCAGTTTGAAGGGGGAGCACAATTGAGAAGGAAGATTACTGATTCTATTGAGATGCTGAGACCTCACAAGAATGATTTGGACTAGGGCAGAGAGAAATAATTGGAAGGTTATTTACTAAAGTTTTTTTGTAATATAGAATATTGATGGAGATAAATATCGTAGTTAATATTTTGTAAAATTGCGTCCCAACAACAGGAGGTGAAAAATGTTTGTTATGGGAACAAACAGGTGGGAAATAGATATTCCTAAAGACATGTTGGTTAAGCAAGCCTTGAATTTTGCAGATGAGGTGAAATCTAAAGGAATTGCAGAGCTGCGTGAATTTTATCTTGCCCACGACCAGAAGTTATTATGGTGCACTTGGGAAACTGACAATCTCCAGGGATTGGAAGCAGCATTTGCCGAAATGAACAAACAATCGGGACTCATATCGGAATTAAACCAAGTCGAGGATATGTACCCGGAATAGACAATCTCATTTGGGGGGAATCAAACGATTTGTCTTCATCAAGGTTTTTTTATCGGTCTTCCGTTGGATTATGACCGTGAGTCTTCGTGGTGGATTTCTCTACTCGCATCAGCAGTGAGGATGACTAAGCGACATAATGATGATTGCTAATGATTAGACGTTCTCTCAAATGGGAAATCAGGTCATTAGCCTCAACGACTTATTCGAGGCGGATTCTATTCACACGAATAAAGGTAATTTCCTGGATAATGCCTGGGTCGAACCAGATTAGCATGAATATGATTGAATGATGTTGATAACCACTTCTGGATAACCATTAGCAAAGCTTTTCATAAAGCAGTCTCGCAGAAAACTTGAAAATCGAATAATTCTCTGTATAATCTAGATAGGGTGGAAATCATCAATATTGCCTGCAAGCCACCGAATTCTTTAGCGGTGGCTTTCTTCTTTTCGGATCATATAATTTACAAGTATCAACTATGGCTCAAAGATGACTAAAATAAAGGATGAAGAATATGTCAATACTAGAGAAAAAACCCTACACCTTTGAACAATTCACAGCTATTCGAAGATACGGCTGGCTCGGTTCAATCAGCTTTTCGCCGGATGGGTCTCAAATTGCGTATATTGTGAATACATCAGGGCAATACAATTTATGGCGACAGGAGACCGATGGCGGCTATCCTCACCAGCTCACCACCTATCAGGAGCATTCTGTAGCAACCGTGACCTGGTCGCCAGATGGCGACTGGATCGCTTACAGTGCAGACTACAAGGGTGATGAGTTCTATCAGCTTTTCGCCATTCCTTCCGACGGGGGAGTCCCTATTCAAATCACAGATGTTGACCAGGTGTGGCACGAGGCCTACAACAAGGCCTGGTCCCCCGATGGGCACTATCTGGGCTACAATGCCAACGATCGTGATCGAGAAGCGATGGATGTCATCGTTCGCAACCTGGAGACGAATGAGGTATCGCGTCTGTTAGCTGGTGAAGAATATTTTGAGTTTGCAAACTGGGCTCCCGCTAGTGATCGATTGCTGGCAGTTGAGTATAGGTCAGGAACCGACTTCGATATTCACCTCGTGGATATTTCCTCAGGTAAGGCCAGACTCCTGACGAAACATGAAGGCGAGGCCAAGTTCATTGCCGGTCCCTGGAAGCCTGATGGATCAGGTTTTTACTTGCTGACTGACTTTGGCCGAGAATTCGTGGGATTGGCCTATTATGATCTTGGCTCAGATAAATGGGACTGGGTCGAAACACCAGAAATGGATGTTGAATTCGTTGAAGGAACTGACGACGGTCGTTATTTAGCCTTGTTCCTCAACGATCAAGGGTATTCGATCCTCCACCTGCGAGATCTGGAGGCCGGCAAAGATATCCCCCTGCCCACCCTTCCAAAGGGGGTCGTGATAACCTCAGCTTTTTCAGCTAACAGCCGAAAATTGGGTGTAGTGTTAATGACACCCACACACTGTGCGGAAGTGTATGTATTTGACCTAAAAGATCTGACGCTCAAACAGATCACCCATTCAATGTTAGGTGGGATCGACGAGAGAGACCTGGTCACTCCGGATCTTGTCAGTTACCCAACTTTCGATGGAAGGGGAATTCCTGCCTGGATTTTTCGTCCCGAATCAGCAAGCCCTACGCATAAGGTACCTTTCATCCTGTCCATCCATGGAGGGCCAGAATGGCAAGAACGCCCGATCTATATCTACGCCGGCATGTATCAATTCTGGCTTAGCCGGGGGATCGGCGTCCTGGCTCCTAACATCCGTGGATCGACAGGATATGGGAAGTCATACCAGAAACTGATTCATAGAGATTGGGGCGGGGGTGAGCTGAAGGATATCGAAGCTGCAGTTCACTATTTGCATGGTTTGGATTGGGTGGATAAGGAAAGGATAGCTATTTTCGGGGGCAGTTTTGGAGGTTTTGCCACTCTTTCGGCGGTGACGCGCCTTCCGGATTATTGGGCAGCTGCAGTTGATATTGTGGGCCCATCGAATCTTGTCACCTTGATCAAGACTGGTCCTCCCCACTGGCAGAGAATAGATGAACGGTCGATTGGGCATCCTGAGAAGGACTTCGATTTCCTGATGTCTCGTTCCCCTGTGACCTATGTAGATCAGGTCAAAACGCCGTTATTCGTTATTCAAGGCGCAAACGATCAACGGGTTCCAAAGTCAGAATCCGATCAATTCGTAGAGCGACTTAGGGAACGCGGAGTTGAAGTTCGCTACGATGTCTACGAAGATGAAGGTCATGGTTTCAATAAGCGAGAGAATGAACTCAAGGCCTTGAAAGATGCATCGATCTTCTTTGAGGGCTATTTGCTGGGAAAACAGGAATGATATGAAAGGAATGAAGCGTGATCTACTGTCCCACTCACCAGGGAGAAAACCTGATCACTTTCATTCGAAAACAAGAATTTCCTTAGGAGAAGCCAGGACATCAGCTTCGGGGAATTCATCGAGGTAAGTCGCTTTATTTGAAGAAAAAGGGCGGAATTT
>CP070785.1:473429-477162 GCA_020346705.1 Chloroflexota bacterium
AGGTAAAAACAATCTGTGGGAAAAAATATTATAGTAACGATAGCCCAGATTGCAGGTTTGGGTATTCCAGTTCGGGCAGCAGTTCCGCCTTCATGCGCTCTGTGTTTGAAACATACGAAGCCATGCCAATGCGGATGAAATCCCTGGTCAGCGGTGAGGGCTTGTTCAAAATTGCCGCCCCCACTTCCGTCAAGCCACCTGCCAGTGGGAATAGCCAGCGCGGACCTCTCCACGGTTTAGCATAATCCCATTGCTCGGCAATAGCATCCAGGAATTCCTGCAAGGTGGTTGGTTCATCATCCCCGAGGTTATACACTCCGGAGATGTTGTCTTTTTCGATCGCGGCAGTTGTGCAGGTGAGAAAATCGGGTAAAGAAAGCAGGTGGATCCAGGTTGGTTCTCGCCAGACACCCATTAACCGGCGAGCAAGCAGCCAGCGGGCGGCCTCGATCATTAATACCCCTTTGGCGTAGATCATCCCCGGTCGCAGGGCGATTGGTGTCATCTGTGTGTCCTCACTGCGCTGGAAGAGCAGCTGCTCCGCAGCCAGGCGGGTCTGGGCATGAACCGATCCTGGTTGCCCATTCATGCGCCCGGTGGCCGGCTTTTCTGGCGTTGACTCACCCTCCACGTGGGGAAAGCTGATCAAGATAAACTTCCCAACCCCCGCTTCCAACCCTACTTCTACCAGATTCTCCACGTAGTCAATATTGGTGATCGGCAGGAAGCGTTCCGGCCGCGGGGCGAACAAAACGCCCGCAAAATGGACGATGCAGGCAACTCCCTCACAGGCAAGTTTCAGAGAATTTGGATCTCCCAGATCTGCCCTGAATAACGAGGCGTTTCTGTGGGAAGCTGTATCGTATGGTAGCTTGCGGTTGTGGATGAGAAGATTGAGCTCGTGGTCACTCGGTAGAAGGTGTTGGGCTAGAAAAGAGCCTAAATTTCCTGCGGCACCAGTAATGAGGATTTTCATTCACTTCTGCCTATGAGTTTCATGCTGAATCAGAGAGAATCATTCATAGCCAAAATTCAAGCTATCCAACAAGTGTTGCGGTCCAAGTTGTGCCTGAATGCCAGGCTAATAGAATTAAGTTGATGGTAAGTTTTCTCCAGATCTTGTTATGAAATAATAATGATTGTTTTCAGAGATTTTCTCCAGCTGAAATCCAACCTTTTCTAAAAGGCGAATAGCGCGCACATTCGTTGAATAAGAATGCGCCTCAATCTTTTTCAATCCCAATTCTTTAAACCCATAATCAATTATGGGCAACAGAGCTTCACTCATCAAACCCTTCCCCCACTGATCTTGGGCGAGATCGAACCCGATTTCACCTCGCTCTCCAATTTCAAGATCTCCATAACCACAGGTGCCAACACATCTATCGCTTTGCTTTAATACGATTGCCCAAGTTAATCCTTCACCCTCCCTGAATTCATTCTTAAATGCGGTTATGAATTCCTTTGCTTGAACCAAATCAGTGAGAGGTTGTTCAAAAAACCATTTGGCGACCTCTGGATCAGAGAAATTTCTATATATTGCATGTGTATCTTCGTCAGCAATCTCTCTAAGGACCAATCGCTCTGTTTCAATTTTTGGAAATTTCTTAGGGAAATTCATTTGTTCTCCTCTGGCAAGATAGCTAAGTTATTGGCGTTGGTCAGCAGATTGCATTGTGATAATGATCCTGTAGTAGTAGATGGCATTTCCCTTGGGGGTATTCCAGATCAAAGGTAGCGACGTACTCGCGATTGGTAATCTCGATACTCTTCTCCAAACTGCTCTCCCAAGAACTGCTCTTCTTTGATCACATCCAAGAAGTGGGTGACAGCAAAAACCAGTGGAAACAGGGCAATTATCCATACCGAATTTACTATCAGTGCAACTCCCAGGTAGAGCGAACCCCATCCAACATACATGGGATTCCTGCTAAACGAATAAGGTCCACTCGTCAGAAGTCTGTCAGGGGATTCGATATTGGTAGTTCCAGTCTCAAGGACTGCCCATGCTGATAGTACTATACCGATCCCGATCAAAGATAATCCTAACAA
The DNA here is from genome assembly GCA_020346705.1 of Chloroflexota bacterium. Lineage (GTDB taxonomy): Bacteria > Chloroflexota > Anaerolineae > Anaerolineales > UBA4823 > PFL25. The sequence goes on from CP070785.1 coordinate 475,482, forward strand.
ATACCCGATCCATTGGAGTTGAAAAATGGTCATAGGAAAAACGAAGTGCAAAATTACTCCGACGCCTAGTCCCAGAACATGTGGCACTGGAATTGGCACATTACTCCATTTCCACTTCATGATTTGAATTCGTTCCCTGGCATATCCTCGAAGTAAAGAGTGCGGATGTATTTCGAATTGCTATCGATCACCGCAAGATATCTAACAATGCAAAACGACAATCTCCAAATGGGTCACTGCCTGTCCGGAGATCTGTTATCAATAGATTCCCGACAACAGGAAATCTTGAATCAAACGGCCGGTTACCTCAGATTTGTTGAAGAGAGGCAAATGCCTGATGTAAAGCTCATGAAGTTCAGCATGCGGAGTGATGCTTACCACCTGACGAGCTACGTCGAGATCCCCAAACGGATCGTTACTCATACAGATCAAACCGGGCGCCAATCTCCTCCAGGATCTCTCTCGATCTCTCCTTGTAAGTCACCTCATCCAATCGCTTCCCCATCTCCCAATAGGTCATCGCCAGTTCGTAAGGCTGCCCACTCTCGGCCAGGGCGAGACTCTTTTCCCACCATCGCCTGGCCTGTCCCTCCCGGCCCCGCAACCAATCGCAGGTCCCCTGCAAACGGTAAGCTTCTGCCGTATGACGAATAAATCTGCGCACAACTTTGCGCGCCTCTTTGCATTCACGGGCTGCGATGACCAGATGGTGCTTGCGTTCCTCTCTAGTGGCATTCTCAGCCGCCAGCAGGTGTGCCCAGGCAAAGCCAATGCGTATCTTGCTCAAAAAGCGGTTTCCTCTCACTTTATGTTCCTGGAAAATTCGCTCAGCCTCATTCAAAGATGCCAAAGCAGGTTCTACCTGATCCATTAAAAGGTAGTTGTGTGCGATCATTGCATTGCCCTCAACCTGGCTGACATAGTCCTGGACTTGAGTGGCAATTTCACCAAACTTTTGATAAGCAGCAATGGAGGCTTCTGGATCACCGGTGTATCTTTCCACCAACCCGCGCAGGGCATGCCCCCAGGCCAGCACTTGCAGGTCGCCGCCCTCCTGGCCGACCTTGATCATCTCATCTGCGACCGGGATCACCGAATCGTAGCGGCCAACATGAACGGCTGCTTCGTTAACCACCAAGTTCGCATTCCCCCAATCGTGAATAGAACCAGTCTCTCGAAGCAGTTTCACAGCTAAGCCACCGATCTCGATCGCTTTCTCAGGTTGTCCCTTCCAGGAGGCGCTCGCTGCCTGGACATGGTACACATCGCCCAATAATCCCGGTTGATCTAATTCCTCTGCCAGAGTCAAGGCATATTGAGCATAACGATCAGCCAACCCATACCAACCAACGAACACTAATGCCCCACCAAAAAAAGTGGAGCCATAAATGATTCTCTCCGTATGGTTAATTTGCTCCGCCAGGTTGAGTGCCAGTAATGTGTCCAGCATAAATCGCTCAGGCTTACGCCCCAGGTCTATCCAGAGTAGGGACTCGTAGGCTGTAATGCGTTCCACCTCGACAGGATGTTGACCTGGACCACCAGCTCTGCGCAGCAAACCCGGAGCCAGGCGTAAAATAATTTGTTTTACGCCTTCAGCCAGAATGCCCAGCCTTATGCCCCAGGTCGACTCTGGTAGTGGTTTATCCAGTAGAGACAAAGCCTGCTTCAGGTTTTCAAG
>CP070785.1:477262-480979 GCA_020346705.1 Chloroflexota bacterium
CTAGTGGCATATTCCTCCCGTAACCGGAAAGCTTATACAGTTCAGGTAAAGACCAATGAAAGTCCAAAGCCTAGTGGAGATAATGGCAAACTCACGCTAGGGTGGTGGGTTCCCGAGAACTGTCCTGCTGATTTGGTGGCCTTTGTCGACCTTGCTTCGAGTTCGATCTGGTTGTTCTCGACAGGAGAAATCTCAAAATATTCTCAGAAGCGGTATCGGGGTCGTCATCATTTTTATTTCTATGTTGATCCAACAGCTGATTTGAACTATGGTCAATTCACGCACAAGGTTCATTTTGATGAGTTCATGGTTGAGAAACGGGCTCCAGTGTTTTTTTAACTTTTTTTGTTTGGGAAATCCCTGCATTCATTTTTTACTTCATTCTCACTCAAGCTTTTTTACTAGATCAATTGAGCTCCTATCTGAAATATCTGATAGGAGCTCGATACATTGGAATACTATCTGGATTAGGTTTTTAATTCATTCCAAAGAAATCACGCAATAAACTCACCGCTTTGCGGTTCTCTTCCTGGTTGCCAATGGTGATGCGGAACCAACCATCACTGCCGTACTTTGGAGTCTCTCCACGGAAAATTATCCCCTTTGCAAGCGCAAATTCAAGAATATCCTGTCCTTTTTTACCCGTTGGACCGGCATCGAACAGGATATAGTTGGCATGTGAATGGAAAATGACTAACCCTGGAATGTCACTGAGCGCATCCTCAATATATGCCAATTCCCGGTTGTTAAATTCAACTCTTTCTTCCAGGCCAGCTGTATCCTGCAGGGCTGCATAACCAGCCCACATGGGGATGGTTCCAACATTCCACGGCAGTAATGCGGCAGAAATTTGGGAAACAACATCCTCATGCCCGAGGACATAACCAAACCTCAACCCCGCCAACCCATACGCCTTCGACAATGTCCGAGTAACCATCACATTCTTATACTGCTTTATCAATCCAACTTGAGATCTTTCAAATCCAGCATACTCAATATACGCCTCGTCGACGATGAAGGGGATGCCAGTCTCAGCAATGGTAACGAAATGTTCCTTGGGCATGAAATTCCCAGTAGGATTATTTGGGTTGGCAATAACTATGATCTTTGTCTTCTCCGTGATCGCTTCCAATATGGATCCAGGATCAAAAAGCATTTGTTTGTCCTTGTAAACCATGGGCACTGAAACGAGGTTGCCACCCAAGATATCACAGCGCAGCTTGTAAATCCCAAAACATGGCGTGTGTTGAATGACTTCTTCACCACTACCGAGGAAACTCCGGAAAATGTTATCGAACACTTCGCTGGATCCATTCCCAAGCATAACATTTTCAGGACCTGAGAGCCCATTGATTTCAGCGATCTTGGTCCGGACCACCAGTCCCTGATCTGGATAGCGATTGCTCATTTGAGCATATTTAACAATCGCCTCCATCACCTTGGGAGAGGGAGGGTTGGGATTTTCGTTTGACATCATACGATGCAGGTCAGGCTGCTGCCAGGCCAGTTCGATATGTGGCGAAATATACATCTGGATTCCTTTCACCCAAGGGGTGAAATACTCATCTATTTGTTTTGACATTTTCCTTGATCCTTACGATTTGATTTTTTCTTTCATTATCCGAGAATTCGATGATCGATAATTAATTTGCTTAACTTTTAGGCTGTTCGACCGAACACGGTCAATTTTAATCGCTACTCAATCAGTTTTTTGACCTGATCAACAACCCGCTGTGTGGTTAATCCATAATGATCGAAGATCGTTTTGTAAGGTGCTGAGGCGCCAAAGCGATCTACTCCCAATACTATATCTCGATCAAGATCGAGATACCTGCCCCAGGCCAGAGAAACTCCTGCCTCAACCGCCAAACGCGGTATCTCCGGAGGTAAAACTGAATCCCGATAAGACTTCGCTTGGGTATCAAAAAGCTCCCAGCTGGGCATCGAAACAACTCTGATTTTCTTGCCCTCACTTGATAATTGTTCAGCCGCCTCGATTGCAATGCTGACCTCCGATCCGGTTGCGATGATTACTGCTTCCGGATCTCCCTCATTTTCCTCTTTCAATACATAAGCACCTCGCTCGAGACCATTATCGGCTGGACAAAACTGCGGTAAACCTTGGCGAGTCAAAACAAGCGCGGTTGGACCATCGGTCCTGTTTAGTGCCACCTTCCAAGCGGAAGATGTTTCATTGCCATCAGCTGGACGGATAACAAGCAAATTGGGGATGACCCGCAAACTGGTCAGGTGCTCAACTGGCTGGTGCGTAGGTCCATCCTCCCCGAGACCAATACTGTCATGGGTGAACACATATACCACCGGTAATCCCATCATGGCGGCTAAACGAATCGTCGGGCGCAGGTAATCGGAAAAAATAAGGAATGTACCGCCATATGGACGCATACCGTGCAACGCTAATCCATTCATGATTGAACCCATACCATGTTCACGCACCCCGAAATGAATATACCGACCAGAATAATCGTCCCTTTTGATCTCTATCGCTTCTGCAGGACGAGTATTATTGCTGGGGGTCAAATCAGCGGAACCCCCGACCAGGGTTGGTAGATCGCTCGCAATGGCATTTAATACTTTGCCGGAAGCAGATCTGGTTGCAAGAGGATTCTCGTTGCTGAAATCTGGAAGCTTGGCTTCCCAGCCAGGATTTAATTCTCCCCGCACATAGCGGTCCCACTCCAATCCAAATTCAGGATACGCTGCCCGGTACTTAACCACCATCTGCTCCCATTCTTCCCTTTGTTGAGCACCTACGCGTTGGAATTCTTCAAGATAGGCACTCACCGGTTCAGGGACATGGAAATGAACTTCTGGATCCCAACCGAAATGCACCTTTGTTTGTTTAACGCCATCCTCACCTAACGGAGATCCATGCACTTTTGCAGTGTCTTGTCCTGGACTTCCCAATCCAATGTGGGTTCGACAAGCGATCAAAGAAGGACGATCTGGTTCATTCCTGGCAGTTTCGATGGCCGCATCAATCGCTTCCATATCGTGGCCATTGACAGATTGAACGTGCCAGCCATAAGCTGCAAAACGTCCCGGGGCATCATCACTGTAGGACAAATCAGTTGGTCCATCGATCGAGATGTTGTTATCATCGTACAACACGATTAACTTATTCAATCCCAGGTGTCCTGCCAGGGAAGCGGCTTCATGGGACACCCCTTCCATCAAGTCACCATCTGATGCGATCACAAAAGTGTAGTGGTTAACAATCGGGTAATCCGTTTGATTGAATTTAGCTGCCAGAATACGTTCTGCTAATGCCATACCGACAGCATTGGCAAGTCCTTGCCCTAACGGTCCAGTGGTCGTTTCAACTCCCACCTCAGGGTCATATTCAGGATGGCCTGGCGTCAAGCTCCCCCATTGGCGGAAGTTCTGTAATTCATCAAGTGAAAGTGGATACCCTGTCAGGTGCAGCAATGAGTACAGCAAGGCTGATCCATGACCAGCGGAAAGTACAAACCTGTCTCGATCAGGCCAGGTTGGTTTGCTCGCATCATGTTTTAGAAAGCGTGTCCAGAGAACAAAGGCAATATCTGCAGCCCCTAATGGTAATCCTGGATGTCCTGAATTGGCTGCTTGAACAGCATCAATTGCCATCATGCGCAGTGTTGTTGCAGCTAATTTATCATTATCTGTGTAAACCATTTATTTTCACCTCCTGCCAACTTTTCTTAAATTGAGTAT
>CP070785.1:481079-484792 GCA_020346705.1 Chloroflexota bacterium
CATATATTGTCAAGGTTTTGTGTGCAATTTAGTAAAACCAAGTTCTCTTTGATAACAAATCCATTGATTCAATGGGTTGGGACACTAAGCGAAATAATATATGCAAATACTGTGCAATATCTTGACATTTGCGGATTGTTGTATTATACTTTTCGAAAACGTTTATTGAGAATCAATTTAGCGAGGTATTCATGGACGGACCAAGTAAGACCCCGGCATTTAATTTAAAAGTTGTTATTCGAGAAACCGGATTAAAAGCAGATACCCTGCGAGCCTGGGAGCGGCGCTACGGGCTGCCCAATCCGCAACGCACCGCAGGTGGACACCGTTTGTATTCCCAACATGATATCGAAATGATCAAATGGCTGATGGAGCGCCAGAGTGAAGGACTACGCATCAATCGCGCAGTGGAGCTGTGGCATAGTTTTGAGGAGCAAGGTCAAGATCCACTCCAGATGATGCCGACAGCTGGCGCAATGCAGCCAGTTGTTAGTGGTGAATCATTGAGCGGTGCTACACTGGACGAGGTGCGAGAACAGTGGATTGCCGCCTGCCTGGTTTTTGATGAGGTCCGCGCTGAAAATCTGCTTGCCCAGGCGTTTGCGCGCTACCCGTTAGAAACAGTATGCCTGGAGGTCCTTCGTCAGGGGATATCAGAAATTGGGAATCTCTGGTACACAGGTAAGAGCTCAGTTCAGCAAGAGCATTTCGCTTCTGCTCTCGCCATTCGCCGGTTGAATGCGCTTCTGGCGGCTGCTCCGAACCCATCTCGCCAAGGAAAAATTCTGACTGCCTGCCCTCCAGGGGAAGATCATATCTTTTCCCTACTCCTGATCACCCTCTTCCTGCGGTTGAGGGGTTGGGAGGTGATTTACCTGGGGGCCAATGTCCCGATAAATAAACTGGACGATACCATTCGAATATCAAGACCAGACGTGGTCATTTCAGTCGCTCAGCAATTATTCACTGCAGCAAATTTATTCGAAATCGCCAAGTATTTACAGGCAGAAAAAGTCCCGCTAGCCTACGGAGGGTTGATATTCAATCTGATCCCAAACTTGCGGGAGCGAATTCCTGGACATTTCCTTGGGAATTCTCTGGATGATATTGTGCAATCCGTAGAGCAGTTAATGTATCACCCAGCGGAAGTGCTCGAGGTGGATCCTGTCCATGAAATTTACCTTCAGGCAGCAGATCATTTCGAGGAATACCAGCCAATGATTACGGCTAATATGTGGGAGAAGTTCCAACGCACTGGCATGGAATTGAGTCACCTGCAAATCGCTAACGAATTCCTGGGAAAGGATATCCATGCCAGTCTTAGCTTAGGAGATTTAAGCTTGCTAGAAAATGAGATGGATTGGTTGGCAGGACTGCTAAACACTCACAATATTCCCAGCGAAATACTACCAGAGTATCTGGTGTCTTATAAGCAGGCTGTAGAAGCGAATCTTGATCAACGAGGACAGCCGGTTGTTGATTGGCTGAACAGTGTTATCAGTACATCTTAGAGAAAGAGGAATTTAAAAATGAATGTCATCATTGCAGGTGGAACAGGTCTTATCGGTAGACAGTTAACCAAGGAACTGGCGAAAAATGGTTATGAAATCACCATTTTGAGCCGCAATCCTGATAAAGTAATCAGCCTACCCCAGGGCGTAGAAGTGGTCGCCTGGGATGGGAAATCGGTCCAGGGATGGGGGGAATTGGTGAACGAAAGCCGGGCTGTGGTCAATTTGTCCGGCGCCAACATCGGCGGAGAAGGGTTTTTACCCAGCCGTTTGACCGAGGAAAGGAAGAGAGATATTCGCCAAAGCCGCATCCAATCCGGGAAAGCCCTGGTTGCAGCTACTGAAGCCGCTGAGGTGAAACCCAAAGTGTTTGTCCAGTCCTCAGCAATCGGATATTATGGATTTCATGAAGATGAAATTCTCAACGAAAACAGTCCACCAGGAGATGATTTCTTTGCCGAATGGAAGGAGTGGGAAAAGATCTCTGAACCGGTCGAAGAGATGGGTGTTCGCAGGGTGATCATCCGCTCTGGTATTTTTTTCTCCACAGGTAGGGGCAGCGCCTTGAACCGTCTTGTTTTGCCTTTTAAACTTTTTGGGGGCGGGCCCATTGGAGATGGTAAGCAGTACTTGTCATGGATTCACGAAGCAGACGAGGCGCGTGCCATTCGCTTCTTGATTGAAAATGAAGAAGCGCGCGGCGCCTTCAACCTGACTGCTCCGAATCCTGCGACCAATGCAGAAGTTGGCAAGACAATTGCTAAGGTGCTAAATCGACCCTATTATTTACCAGCACCAGAATTTGCTTTCAACCTGGCGTTTGGTGAGGTTGGTTCACTTGTCACCCGGGGTCAGCGGGTGATGCCAGAAAGATTGCTCGAGCAGGGGTATGAATTTAAATTCCCCGAGCTGGAACCTGCATTACGGGATATCTTGGGTGATTAATGCGCCACTTCCATCACGAGTTCCAGGTCAACGCGCCTGTTGAACGAATCGCCGATTTTCACAGCAGTACACAGGCTCTTAAAACCCTGACTCCACCACCTTTATTTGTAAGATTTAACCAAGTCGATCCGCTGGGGGAAGGTTCGCTTGCGGATTTCACAATGTGGTTTGGTCCGATACCCATTCATTGGGTCGCGGTTCACTCGCAGGTAAATCCAATGGAAGGGTTTACAGATACGCAGGTTGAAGGACCTTTCCAGACATGGGTACACAGGCATTCTTTCGAGTCCATTAATGGCGAATCAACCAAGGTGATTGACGAGATCCATGGTCAACCAAGCAACCATCCTTTTTGGGGATTAGTGAGTCGATTTATGTGGTACACCCTCCCGATTTTGTTTTTTTATCGCGCCCGCCAAACCAGGAAGGCGGTTGAGGGGCGATGAAAAAAATAGTGATCATTGGAGCTGGTTTTGGTGGCCTGTCCGCTGCGGCGGAGCTATCGCGGCTTGGGTTCGAAGTGACCGTGCTTGAAGCCCACATCTATCCTGGAGGCAGTGCTGGCACGTTCTTTCACCAGGGTTATAAATTTGATGCTGGCGCCACCCTGGCGGGCGGCTTCGCTCAGGGAGCAGTCATGGACCGGCTTGGACAACATTTTAATATCGATTGGCAGGCCGAATTGGCTTCCGTAGCGATGCTGGTCCACCTGCCAGACGGGTCAACAGTCACCCGCTGGACAGATCAAGAGCGTTGGACAGCCGAGCGGATAGCCCAGTTTGGAATTAACGGAGAATCTTTTTGGGAGTGGCAAGAGAAAACCGCAGATGCTATGTGGGATTTGGCGCTGCGCTTGCCATCCTGGCCACCCCAATCAGTTTCCGATGTGATTGATTTAAGCAGAAAAGGTTCCGCGTGGCTGCAGGGGATGTTCCGCGGCAGGCAAACAAACCAGATCGCCTCTTTTGCTTCGGATGCTTTCAGACCAGCTAATGTTCATCTTCCAAAATTCCTGGATAAATTGCGCCTTTTTATTGACGCCCAATTACTGATTTCTGCCCAAACGACGAGTGAGTATGCCAATGCCCTTTACAGTGCAGCTGCGCTGGATTTAGCCCGGCAAGGAGTTGCCCATGTACCCGGAGGTATGGGAGGCTTGGCAGAGAAGATGGTTGCGGTTCTCAAGCGCAACGGCGGAGAGATAAAATTCCGTCAGGAGGTGGTTCGGGTGTCTGAAGAACCGCGTAATTTCTTCTC
>CP070785.1:484892-488602 GCA_020346705.1 Chloroflexota bacterium
GAAACCTTACGAGATACCCATCCTCAGTATGGACCCTACTGGTTATAAACGCCAGGTGGATCGCTTGGCTGATCTGCGCCGCACGCGGGATAATGGGCGAGTCGGGCAGACCTTAGACAGCTTGCGGATCGCCTGCCAGGGGACGGAGAATACCATGCCCTATATCTTGGATGCGGTGCGCGCTTACGCCACATTAGGTGAAATTATTGGCGTGATGAAAGATGTTTTTGGTATTTACCAGGAACCAACTTGGATATAACATTTCGGGCGTCTATTTGAGCTCGAATTAATCAGAGAGGTAGAAAATGGCTAATATTAAGAAGAAGAATGGGGTAATCGCGATCCTCACTGGAGGTGGGGATGTCCCCGGGTTGAATCCGGCCATCCGGGCAGTTACGATCCGCGCCTTGCGGGAGGGGTACAAGGTGATCGGCCTGCGTAGGGGATGGGCCGGGATCATGGAACTAAAGCGGGATAAAAAAGCTGACAACAGCCGACATTACCAGATTTTGACAGAAGAAGTGGTCAACCGGGCTGGACGTACTGGCGGCACTTTTCTTCACTCGTCAAGGACCCGACCCAGCCATATCAAGCAGGCCAATGTCCCCGATCATCTGAAAGATACCTATACGGAAGAGATCAACGATCTGACCTCAGAAGTATTGAAGAATCTAGACTTCCTGGGTGTCGATTACCTGATCCCAATCGGTGGCGATGATACTTTGAGCTATGGTGTCCGTTTATACCAGGAGGGGATGAAGGTTATCGCCATCCCAAAGACGATGGACAATGATGTTCCCGGCACGGACTACTGCATCGGTTTCAGCACATGTGTCACCCGCACGATATCCATCGCCAACAATTTACGCACCATCGCTGGTTCGCATGAGCGGATCATGGTCTTGGAAGTTTTTGGGCGCTATGCCGGATTTACGGCCATGCTGCCTACCATGGCTGGGGCAGCCAACCGCTGTGTCATCCCCGAGCATAAATTTGATATCGACCACCTGACCGAGCTGGCAGTTTATGACAGGAATCGCAACCCCAGCAAGTATTGCGTGCTGATCGTATCGGAAGGAGCCATGTTTGAAGGTGGAGAGATGGTATTCAAGGATGAGACGACAGACGCGTATGGTCATAAGAAGCTGGGCGGAATAGGTGATCTGATCTCGTCTGAAATCAAAGAGCGCTCAGCTTCGTTCAACAATGGCGCCAGGATTAATATCATCAATCAGAAATTGGGCTACCTGGTGCGGGGAGGCGATCCGGATGCGATCGATTCAATTGTCCCCATGGCTTATGGGAACCTGGCCCTGGACCTGATAATTGGCGGTATACACGGGCGGCTGGTGGTATTGAAGAATGGGCGCTATGACAATGTGCCCCTGGACGTGGTCGTCAGTTCGAAGAAAAACGTCGATGTTGAGAAGTATTACGACACAACCAGGCTGCGACCGAAATACAAGAGCTTTGAAATGAAGCCCCTGTTCATTATGACCAGTGAGTGAGGGTTTCGGGAATTAAGGCGAAATTTTCCCCGCGTATATAAGAACTCCCCGGGCTTGTTTGCCGCCTGGGGAGTTCTTTATTGGAAGGTGATCGGTTCCACCCGCAGTTGGTCAGCGGGGATGAATTTATTCAAGCGGCTGATCAATTCCGGGCAGACCTTGGTTGTGAAGTTGGGGAATTCAATCAGGTATCCATGGCCGCGTTCAAAAACATGCAGTGCGAAACGATCATTCCCGGGAAAGGCGATCAGGGTTCCGTAAATCTGCCGGATGCGCAGGTTGTCACGCACCTTGTCCTGGCTGGAGCGCAAGACAATGGTGACCATCTGCACCGCGTCCGGGTCGCTGGAGGTCTGCGGGGAGACGATATATGGCGGTAGGGGGGTAGAGATTTCAGGACCTGCCGGAGCGCTCTCCTCAATCGGCTGACCCTGGCCTGTGGGTAGCGTTTCTGAGGCGTCGAAAGCAGCTGGAGGTTCTGGCACATCTTCTGAGGCCGCCTCGGCGGTCTCGATCGCACCCTCCGGATCAGCGACGACTTCCATCACTGTCCTGGCCATATCCCAGTCCTCCGGGAATACATCCGGCTGGGGAGGTAGATCGTCCTGCTCCTCCGTAGACCATCCAACATCCGCGGCGGTTTCATCTCCGGGCTGTTCCCTCTCAGGAGTAGATTCATAAGGTGCCTGGTATTCTTTGACCTCGGCAGCCTCAACTCCTGGTTCCGCTAGCGGGGCAGTGGACTCGGCTTCAGCAGGTCCCATAGGTTTTGTTTGTACCGTGGTCTGCTGTTTGGGGCTTTCAACGGGTCGAGGCACAGGATCTGGCTTGGCCACAGATGTTATTTTTAAATCCGTTTTGATGGTATCCACCAGCAGCTTTGGCTCGCTGCTTTCAGGATCAATACGACCTTCAGCCACGATCAGCTTATCCACCTCGAACTGGTTGGAGATCTGCTGCCAGGCGCGCGGAAAGATCACCAGCTCTACTTCGCCCTGCAGGTCTTCCAACGTGGCGAAGGCCATACTCTGGCCTTTCCGGGTCTGGTGGGTGCGGAAGCGGGTGACCATGCCTGCCAGGCGGACGCGGTCTTCAGGGTTTGCTTCGGTTAACTGGCCCGAGAAATGCGTCACGATATCGTTCAGCACATCAATCACCGGGTTGAGCGGGTGATCAGAGACATAGAGCCCGATCAGCTCCCGCTCCCAGTTGAGCTGCTCGCGATGGGATACCTCCGAGGAAAGCGCGGGAAGGTTGAACTCTTCTTGCAGGCCGGTATCGGCGTTAAAGAAGGAAATCTGGCCCATCTCTGCGGCTTTGAAATGTGCCGCGCTGAAGGAAATCAACCTGTCAAGGGATTGCAGCATGGCTGGCCGCGATCCAAATGCGTCCAAGGCGCCAACCCTGACCAGGCACTCGAGTGCCCGCTTCCCCACATGGCGCAAATCAACCCGGTGGGCAAAATCATTGATGTCTTCGAAGGACCCCTCCGCGGCGCGGGCTTCCAGGATCACATCTACCGGCGCGTGACCGACATTTTTCACTGCCCCAAGGCCGAAGCGGATGGCCGATTTCTGATCCGCTTTATCTTCGATTGAGAAATCCCATTCGCTGATGTTGACATCAGGCGGAGCGACCTCGATCCCCATCCTGCGGCTATCGGCGGCATACAAGGCGACTTTGCTGGTATCGTTTTGACTGACCGATAGCAAGGCGGTCATATACTCTACCGGGTAATGCGCTTTCAAGTACGCGGTTTGGACCGCCAAAACGCCATAATCCGCAGCATGGGCCTTGTTGAAACCGTAGCGGGCAAATTCTTCCCAGGCATCGAAGATCTCGCGGGCAGTTTCCTCCTGGATGCCCCCTTCTGTAGAACCCTTGATAAATTTCTCGCGATGCTTAAGCAGCTTGTTCTTTTGTTTCTTGGAGATCGCCTTGCGCAGATCATCCGCTTCTGGGGCAGTGTATCCCGCCAGGTTCATCACTGCAAACATGAGCTGTTCCTGGTAAACCGGGTAGCCATAGGTTTCCTCGAAGATCGGCTCCAATGCGGGGTGCAGGTATTCCACCTCTTCATCACCATGCATGCGGCGGATGTAGCCAGGGATAAATTCCATTGGCCCTGGACGGAAAAGCGCTACCATGGCGATCACATTATCTAATGTGCGTGGTTTCATCTGCACCAGGTAGCGGCGCATG
>CP070785.1:488702-492383 GCA_020346705.1 Chloroflexota bacterium
TCTAACAAGCGCAGACGAGGCATCTCATTTAATAGCTCATCCAGAGCGATAATCACACCCCCAGCAGCAGCACCCAGCTCGTCAATGCGGTTGCCACCCATCTCCAAGGGCTTGGAGACCGCATTATCCAGCCCTGATTCGACAGCTATGGTCTTCATATCAGCATCATTAGTGCCGACATCCGGACCAGGCAGATACACATCCCGATATCGATAAAGCAGGTGGGCGAAACCACGAACTACAGCCTGGTGTTCCTCCGAAGAAAGATCGTAATTGGCAACAATACCGGATTTTCCCCCGCCGTAAGGCAGGTCAGCAGCTGCATTTTTCAAGGTCATCCCGCGAGCCAAGTTGTAGATCGCTGCAGGGGTTACATCAGGCAGCATGCGGATTCCGCCCATCGAGGGCTGACCCATCGCCAGGTTGTCCACCACCAGGTAGCCGCCAATTTGATAGGGAGACGCCTCATCCCACATGGCTACTACCAGTCGCGGACCGAGGTTGTCAACCTGGATTCCCAGTCTTCCAAGGCGCTCGACATCCATGACGCCAAATTCTAAGAAACATCTTCCCTCGTCCTTGATCAGGCGGTTATCGAAGGTTTGTTGGGGAAGGCGTTTGTGAAGGAATGCCTCCATCTGTCTTGGGATCATCTATGCCCCTTTCTCATAAGTGCAGGTTGGTCGCCGCGATAAAGGTAAGTCCTTTTTCGGTTAATGCCCGGGCAGTCCGGTTGGCTGCATCCACCTTGTCGAAGAAGTTTAGAGTAAGGTGATCCCAATCTCCGCTGGCAATTATTTCTTCCTTGTCGCGGAAATAATCAAGGATATCAGATGGGTGTTCACGAGTAGAGTCGATATCCGGATCACCTCCTTCGTGCTTGGCGGAGATGTTTTGGATGTGATCGGCGATCTCTAGCAGCTCATCACAGCGGTCATATGGTTGGCGGACAATACTCTTATAAGCTTCTGTGATGTGGTGCTCAAAGCGCACAATGTTTTCAAAACCGAAATCTTTACGGAATTGGGCAGTAATTTCCATGGTTTCATTGTTGATGGAGTTCCCCCAGTTGAAACCGACCAGCGGAGAAGAGCCATCCTCACGTGAGAAAAGTTTAGCTCCGAGCAAGGTCCAGAAAGCGGCGTAGGGATTATCATTACCCATGAAAACCGAGATCTTAAATTGGATATCAACCCCGATGCGATGAAGCATATAACCAAGTAAGACTGTACCTGGATTGATATTTAATACCTGCCGGACACCGTAATTCGTATAGTAGTACAGGTATTCATCCAGCCATTTGAGGGCATATTCATTGGGTTGACCGATACCGCCGAAATAACCGGTGATCGTCTCCGGACCTCCAAGGTGAACGTTTGATCCATCAGTTCCCTTGGTATCCAATGTGTCAACATACGTAGCGCCGATGATCTGCATGGCTGCTGAGATGGCAGGTAGATCACCATCAGCCTCTTGCTCTTTCATCTTTCGCACTTTGATATAGCGCGAGGGCATCAACGATTCGTTTTCGATCGCGCGCCGGGCAGAAAGAATTATCCAGGGGAAATACTGTGTGGCGCTGACTTCAAGGGTTACTGGACAGGTATCGTTAAAAACCATTTGTGCGTAGTGTTCTCCCAGGATTTTGCGGCGATAGTTCTCGATGGTGATAAAGGCATGTTCATCTCTTTGCCTCTCAAGCCACTCCAGGTCATTGAGGTATTCTGGCCTGGTGGCTTTAACTTTTTTCAGTAATACAGGCATCTGGCTGGCTGTCTCAGCTTTTAGGTTTATCTCCTGCGGGGTTCCATATTTCTCGACCACTGCGAGAAAATCATTGATTAATCGATTTTCTGAATTTAAGATCACTTTATTGATATCTTCTAGCTGGTCGAGTGATATCGTTAACTTACCGCGCAAATCGTTGGTAGATGGCGCATCGGTGATTTTTTTGGAATTGATCGCCTCCATTGGTTCCTCCTAGTAGTGTCAGAAGTTCCTTATATTTGTGCCTGGCATGCCAGGCTAGTTTCTAGTTGGGGGAATGCACGCTCAGATGTCTCTGAAATAAATTATTTCAATCCAAACTGGTCATCTTTTGCTACTTTGCTTTACAAAAAAGACAAACTTACTTTCTTACGTTAAGTTATTCTATTCTCTTAAATAATCATGTACGTCCTACATAGGTGAAATTTGTATCGGTGATTAGTTCTCATTGTCACAAATATATTACAGGATCGAGTCTGTTATTACAACTACGTTTTGTTCGGTTTGGGATATGACAAAGGTAACAAAACGAGATTTCTTTTCTGGGTGACAAAATTAGTGACAACTAGCGTGAGGGAATAGGACATGAGTCAATTGATTTAAATCGTGAAACCTGCCACAATATCCGAAAGCTGGGAATCTAAACGAAATTTCATATCGAGAAAAGGAGCATTAAATGTCCGTTGCACGCGATTTTCCTGGATTACGTCCATTTAAACCAACACCAATTAAAGTACTGGATCCTGTTCCCTCCGACATTGATATTGCCCAGGCAGCTGAACTCAAGCCGATCACCTTGATCGCGGAAGAGCTGGGTTTACTACCTGAGGAACTGGAATTGTATGGGGAATACAAAGCGAAGGTCAGGCTGAACGTGCTCGATCGGCTGAAAGATGTTCCTGATGGCAAATACATCGATGTGACTGCTATCACGCCGACACCATTAGGGGAGGGCAAGAGTACCACCATGGTTGGCTTGAGTCAGGCATTGGGAGCTCACCTCGGGAAGCGGGTATTTACCTGCATCAGGCAGCCCAGCCAGGGCCCAACATTCGGCATCAAAGGCGGCGCGGCAGGAGGCGGGTACAGCCAGGTAATTCCGATGGAGGATTTCAACCTGCACCTGACAGGAGATATCCATGCCATCACTGCGGCTAACAACCTGCTGGCTGCGGCGATCGATGTGCGCGTTTTCCATGAAAGCACCCAATCTGACGAAGCGCTGTTCAACCGTCTCTGCCCTCCTGATAAGCAAGGCAATCGGTATTTCAGCCCATCAATGCTGCGCCGCTTGAAGAAGCTGGGTATTGATAAGACAGATCCCAACGACCTGACAGAGGAAGAGCGCAGTACATTTGTCCGCTTGGATATCGATCCTGATTCCATCACCTGGCGCCGAGTGGTAGACACTAATGACCGCTTCCTGCGTGGGATCACCATTGGCCAGGGTCCAGCTGAGAAGGGCAGGACCCGCGAAACTGGCTTTGATATCACCGTAGCTAGCGAGATCATGGCTATTCTGGCCTTGACCACGGATCTGGCGGACATGCGCGAGCGATTTGGCAGAATCGTAATCGGCACCAATAAAAAAGGCGAAGCAGTTACCGCTGAAGATCTGGGTGTGGCTGGCGCGATGACCGTCTTGATGAAGGACGCCATCAAGCCAACCTTGATGCAAACCCTGGAAGGCACACCGGTCTTCGTTCACACCGGACCTTTCGCCAATATCGCCCACGGAAACAGCTCGATCATCGCCGATAAGATCGCATTGAAGCTGGCTGATTTTGTGGTCACGGAATCCGGATTTGGCGCTGATATCGGCATGGAGAAATTCTTTGACATCAAGTGCCGCTATTCAGGCCTGATCCCGAGCGTGGTAGTCCTGGTGGCGACCGTACGAGCCCTGAAGATGCA
>CP070785.1:492483-496158 GCA_020346705.1 Chloroflexota bacterium
TGCTAAAGCGTAGATCGATTCTCCTTCTTCCTGCATAATCCCTTTCAACTCTTCTCTTCGATTGAGTAGAGCAATCCATATGCTCGATTAGATTTGATGATCTCTGCCACTTTGGCGTACATATCCCTTGCTGAGATTGTGCGCAACCCAATCCCTTCATTCGGTCTGGAACCAGAATAAAGCCCCTGCTCCCAAAGAATCTCTCCCATATTATTTACATCAGTAAGCACTCCTTTCTCGAGATTCCTGACGAATAAGCCGTACGTTTTCTCCGTAGTCACACCAAAGATATCAGTGTAATTGCCGGTAAACTTCTTATGATAACGGTAAGGCACATCATGCATCTCTTCAATGTGATGATAAAAAGTCATGCTGTTAAGATCAGAAAGGTCAAGCACGGCTATTTTTCCTCCGATTTCCATCAATATGGCAAAAGGGGAATCACTACCATATCCGCTGAAATTATCAACATTGAATAGTTGGGCATTGGCACCGATGGCTGCAAATGAATAAATGGGATGACCACTCCGAACAGCATCTGGGGATTGGCGCGCAGTTTCTGTCAGCACTCCCATATGTGAAGGTGTGCTGCGTATGTCGAAGGGTACTCCTTTAGTGAAATCGAAGTTGAATAAAGGGAATAACAGCGTGCCCTCTGATCCGACGGCTTTTAGAAAAGAATTGAGAATTATCTGAGGAGACGCATTATATTTTTTTAACGTGCGTCGAAGACTGGAATGAATCAAAACAGTATCCCCAACGTGGATACCACATTTACCCCAATTCTCAGCTAACGCAGTTTCCATTATTTGGCTCCAATTCCTTTATCTTTGTATGATTATTAAATTTGTTGAATATTTTACTGCTCGTTGATAACTTAACCAAATCCGATATCTCTTTGGCGATAAGGCTTGAGGTTTATCAACTTCATGAGAGGTACTTTTATTTTTGATGTATGATTATACAGCGAATTTGGAGGAGCAGTGGTTTTATACAAACACCTGACGGTAAACAGAAGAAAATCTTTGAGAAGGATGAGATTGCCTACTTCCATGAATACGATCCACAAGATGATTTCGGAGTTTTATTAGCAACTCAGATAGCTATGGATGTGATTAGCGTTCTAGCTGAGGCGTATCAGAGCTTGTGGGAGAAATTTGGGTAAAAATCAAAAGAGACTTTTTGGCCAACAAGGAGTTAAGATTACTTAGGAGAATAACATGGCCAGGGAGAAACCATCAGCAGAAGTAATGGTACGGAATATCTGCCGAAAGAAGTACAAGCAGTACAATGTAGAAGAGAAGATCAGGAATGTAATTGAAGGACCACGGGGGTTTGTAACCATGATTGCTGGTTGGCAGATGGCAAGGGACGAGTTGTCTGGGCTGTGGCAGGAATTGAATCGGAGACATTGCAATTCACGTGGAAGAATATAGATTGAATTTCAAAAAAACCAGATTTGGTAACCCGAGTTGAACTGCGGTAAACTAGTGAAGGCCTGCGGTCAGCCTCTCTTGGTACAAGAAGATCTATCCTTGAATTTATTAATTGATATTGATGATTTTTTAGAGATTTGGTGATGGCTTCTTTGATTAAGAGATTTGCCTCGATACCTTGGATTGCAGAGGTCATAGCGATGCTTGGGGGAATTGTGTATCTTATCCAGTTAATTAGATTTGCCACCATGCAGGTTTCGATCCTGGATGAGGGTGCTTATCTTTATAAGGGATACTTGTTCGCGACTGGGCAATACACACCGTTTCAGGATTTTGGACCGTGGATGAATCATATGCCGTTCTCCTTCCTCATCCCGGGATATGTTCAAACCATCTTCGGTCCCGGCTTAAGAACTGGTCGATTTTTTTCAGTTGCATTGGCGTTGTTTATGTTGCTCGGATTGTGGATTGTGTCGAAACGCCTGGGTGGTAGATGGTGGGCAGTGGGAGCTGTTTGGGCAGTAGCGTTAAACCCGATGTTCAGCCGAATTTATAGCAACTCTTCCTCCCAAGTCCTGATCGCTTGTCTATTAATCTGGATACTGGTTCTGGCCATGAACGAAAGAACGATCCCTTGGCAGATCTGCTTAGGAAGTGCACTGGCTGGGATTTCTCTGTTGACGCGATTAAATATGGCCCCAGTATTGCCGATTTTGCTTGGGTATATCTTCTGGCAGCACGGCAAACGAACTGGCCTTTTGGCAACCATAACCGGAATCTTTACTGTAATTATTGGTCATGCTCTTTATTGGCCAGGGATTTTGCGGCTGTGGGCCTCCTGGCTTCCGTCTTCACTGACACCCTTCTTAGATGTCTGGCGAAGGATTGATTCAGGAATCAAACTTTGGGATCCAGATCCATCATTTAATCACAGATTGCTCAGCTTTTGGTGGGGTATACGATCGAATTTCATCGCTCTTGTTGGATTTATCGGATTGGGGTTTTTGGTCTTCCAACCTAAATCCTGGGAAAATGAGTTTTATCGTCGTTCGGGAATCTTTCTAAGCATACTGATTACACTCTTAGTTGCTGCGCATGCCTGGGCATCCTTGATGAAAAATTATTGTGTTTTTTGCTTTCAAGTCTATCTGACCTTTTTTGCACCAGTCGCATTCTTATTAATTATCATTATCTTCCGGGGGTGGAAAGGAGCCAGATCAATAGGATTTGTCCTTTATTCCAGTGTATTGGTACTTCTAATTTCAGCTGGAATTGGCTTCGGCACATATAGAGATTTTGGGCGCGCTTTGATCGAATTCTCCCGTTTTCTAAAAAAGGGGGGAATTATCGCACGAAGAATTCCGCTTTGGAATTTTCTAGAAAACAGGTTCGGTTTGCCATATGAAACTTCAAAAGTTTTAATTCCCAGTCTCTTGGGTTTGGCAGTTGGAATCTTGGTGCTGTTTCTTGCTTGGAGTATATATAGACGACAATCTAATCGGAAGGCCGATGTTAATTTCGGTTTGATCGCCATAGCGATAATGCTAATAGTCGGGTTGATACTCTCTCCAACCAGCATATTAGGAAACGGTTACCAAGACAACGATTGCGAAGGTGATGTGATTAATGCCAATGAAACAGCTGGTCAGTATCTGGCCGAAGTAATCCCGATCGGCTCACAAGTATATTGGCAAGGGACTGATTCTGCAGTTCCAATGCTTTATCTGCCTGGGGTTTCCTTGTATCTCCCTCAGATTGACCAAGATTATACATATAGTCTGGGAGGAAATTCACAAGAAATGTTAAGAATTGGTCTCTGGAATGATGAGCTGGCGGAAGGTTGGAAGCTGGAAGCAGATTTTGTGGTTATAGCAGAGCAAAAGTATACCTCAGCGTGGGAAATTTTCTTTAAATCGGGCCAATTTGAGGAGCTGCCAAAATCTCCAAGCCTTGCCCCATGTCGGGATGAATCTCGTTTACGAATATTTCGCAGGAGAATAACAACTTGATGTTCTCGAATGGACCCATGATATACAAGCAAATGCCAAAATTTTTGTGAGATCAGGTCTCCTTTCCTGTATTATGTAAATTCAATCTAATCGTTCCAGAAGCATTTTTATTTGATTGAGTATCTTAATCTGCTAGGTATATCTCTTAAAAAAATATTCAGTTTTTCCGCAGCAGAATATTCTCACCCATATTTGCCTGTGAACTTCTATACACTCCAAAACCTCCCCCA
>CP070785.1:496258-499853 GCA_020346705.1 Chloroflexota bacterium
GGTGGAATACCAGTGTGCTCCTCGATTTTTTGGGCGTCCTTTTGGGTGAGTTTCACTGCGGCGTAAGTACCTCCGGCAGCCAGCAGCATAAATCCACCCACCATGACCATCCTCCTTCTTGTTCGTCGACGTACCCTCCTGACAGTTCGCCGGGTCGTCCTCCGGGATGTCCTCCGTGCAGTACGCCTTGCACCTCTGCGTCTAGCCATTTGTAACCTCCAATATTAATCAGGAATTTCTACAGATAATTGTAATTCAAGAATTGGTAAAGGCGAAGCAATCCTAGTGTAGTTTTCCTCGTTATTTTCACCAGATGCACATCCCTTACAAATTCCATATTGCAATATTCGGATGATTTTGATAAAATTCGAAAAATACAAGGTTGTCTGGTTGGGGAAATGAATGGCAATAAACCGATAATTTAAAATTCATATCTTTCTCGAGGTAAAGACATATGGCTACTCGTTTGAGATTTTACATAATGGTGTTAATTGCAACCGGAATGATGATCTCTGGGTGTGGTAACCCACAATCCCAAGACAACAATATTCAAAACGAAACAAGCAGTGATTCTCAAATCATTACAGGTAATGTAACCTTTCCGTCAGCATCGAATCTCGAACCAGAATGGCAAGAGGATTTCGATTTGGCTGGCTGCACGTTAAGCTCTGAAGGACGCAATGACTTTTTTATTCTTGAACCCGGATTCCAGCTGGTCTTGGAAGGCGGAAACGAAAAGCTGGCCATTACCGTGCTGGATAAAACGATCGAGATCGATGGCACCATGACCCGCGTGGTTGAAGAACGGGAATGGCGCAATGATGAGATCATTGAAATTTCCTACAATTTCTTCGCCTTCTGCAAGGAGACGAAAGATGTCTTCTATTTTGGCGAAGATGTCGATATGTTCTCAGGAGGTGTTCTCTCCAGCCACAGTGGCGCCTGGCGGGCAGGAGTAAACGATGCCCGGGCAGGTCTGATCATGCCCGGAGATCCAGTAGTTGGCATGAAATATTTCCAAGAAATTGCCCCCGGTGTGGCGATGGACCGGGCGGAAGTGATCAGTCTTGATAAATCATTAAATACGCCTGCCGGTGAATTTACAAATGTACTCGTGACAAAGGAAGGCACTGCGCTCAATTTACTCGAGCAAGAGTTTAAAACTTACGCCTCTGGGATTGGACTCATTCAAGATCAAAACTTGCTGCTGACGGAATATGGATTCGTTGAACTAGAATAAACTAGTCCCACGACACCAACAGGGCTGCCATTTCTGGCAGCCCTGTTATTAGTGAAATCTCTGGTTTATTGTAATTGAATATTATCCGTTTTACGGTCCTTGCAATGGAGAGGTACCGCCAAACACACTCGCGGCATTCTCGTAAGCACTTTCTTCTAAAGCCAGAGCCAGCTCGTGAATTTCTGCCAGCGCTTCTGCATCTAACTCGACTATCTCGATCAATTCAAGCTCTTCCTGGGTAGCATCCGCCCCGCGGAAGCCAACTTGAATGTTGCCAATAGCGGCAGCGTAATATTTCAGTTGGTAGGCATCCTCCTCTTCCAAGCTGGATTCCGCGATCACCAGGACACCCTCGAAGCAATCGTACTCAACACAGGTCTCCTCGTCCACCGCATCAACCTGACCGTAATCTGTCCACTCGACCTCAGGACCCCAACCCTGAAAATAGGGTGGCGTCCCCAGCTGCGGGTCAGCCCACATCTTGATCCCAGCCATGGCTCCTTCTTGACCATGCAGCCAGGCCGGATTCTCAACGATTTCGCCATCCTCGTATTCTTCGGGATATTCGCCAAAGTACCAGACATTACCATCATTATCCTGACCATAGAAGGCGATCTCAGCCTCGATCAACTCATCATCGCTGATGTCGATGACATAAATGACCACGGTCTCGGTGCCGTCGATCTCCTTGGTTAGTTCGGTAACGGTGAACTCGATGCGGTGGGGGATTTCCTCACCTTCTTCTACCGTGACACCTTCGAAGATCAGTTGCGTTCCAGGCGCCAGGGGCAGCCATTCATTGTCGACTGTGGTTGGATCATCAAAAGCATCGGGGTCGAAATTCTCCCATACCTTGACCGGTTCTTCCATCTCTGCCATGGCGTCTTCATCTGCTTCGGCTTCATCTTCCATCCCACTAGAAGCTTCTACATCTTCATCGATATAGCTGGGCGAGGTCTGGTCGTAAACTTCCTTACTCTGTTCGTAAGCCCGGGCTTCCAAAGCCAAAGCTGCTTCGCGGGCAGCTGCCATTTCATCCGCGTCCATCTCGACTACTTCAACCAGCTCCAGCACTTCTCGGGTGGCATCCAATCCCCGCCAGCCGACCTGGACATTCCCGATACCTTCAGCATAATATTTCAGCTGGATGGCATCTGGCTCTTCTTCGCTGTATTCAGCAGTGATCAGCACACCTGTGTAGCAGTCCGCAGGGACGCAGGTCTCCTGTTCTACCATGTCGACCTGCCAGCGATCGGTGAATCCAACCGCTGGTCCCCAACCCTGAGAGTAGCTGCCGTCTCTGGCACCAGGATCAGCGGCCATCATGATCCCCGCCTGGGCGCCTTTGAGTCCCGATATCCAGGCTGGCGCCTCAATTAGCTTTTCTCTCTCATAGACTTCCGGGTATTCACCCATCCGCCAGACGTTGCCATCGTTGTCCTGGGCATAAAAGGCCAGCTCGGTCTCAACCAGTTCGCCCCCGCTGTAATCCTCATCCCAGGTCACGACGGTCATGACCCCGTCAATCTCTTTGACCAGATCTGTGACGGTAATGATCACCTGGTGTTCGGTAACAATGCCAGCTTCTTCAGTGACCCCCTCATAGATGTATTGCATGCCTGGGATGACCGGCAGCCAGGGGTTATCGATTTTGGTCGGATCATCAAAATTTGAGTAGTCAATTTCTTCAAGCATACCTGCAAAATCGACTGGTTCATCCAAGAGGGGTTCCGGGGTATCGGTTGGCGCGCGGGTTGGTCGCGGCGTGTTTGGGGCTTGCTGCTCGGTTGGAGCGCTGGCGCAAGCCGCAGCCAGTATTGCGACCAATCCAACAGCAGCTATTATGATCAGGTGACGACGACTCATTCAAACCTCCCAGGCACACTTTGCAGTGTGTATATTTTCAATATTTCCTTATTACTCAACACAAAACTGTCATTCTGAGCGAGGTACGAGCGAAGAATCTCTGTTGCGATTGTTTTTATCTGCAATCATATTAGAGATTCTTCCTCGCTTCGCTCGTCAGAATGACAAAGAAAAATTCTATAGAAACTTGATTTGTTAATCTCAAAGATGTACTTCTTAAGCCGGCTGAGCCTCGGCTGGCGGGGTTTCAGCATCATTCCGCTGTCCAAAGACCAGGTAGAGAGAGGGCACAATGAACAGGTTGACCAGTGTTGAAGTTACCAAGCCGCCCAAAATGACGATCGCCATCGGGTGCTCGATTTCATGACCCGGGATTTCACCAGCAACTACCAAGGGAACCAGTGCCAGACCAGCCGTCAAGGCGGTCATCATGATCGGGGAGATACGCTCTTTCGCACCCCGCAGCACAAGATTCAATCCGAAGGTCTC
>CP070785.1:499953-503523 GCA_020346705.1 Chloroflexota bacterium
GCCTGCTTTAATGCACAGCATGCCCCATTCTCGATTGAGCTCGCCGATCAGATAGGGATCATCCATTGCATTCACGATTTGCCCTGTATCCTGAAATATATCCGCCGCAGCATCCAGGTCGCCGTGTGCGGCGGCCAGGTTGGCCCGAAGGTAGCGACCGGTTCGCACTGCTTCGCCGAAACCACCGGGACGGGCGATACGCATGCCGGTGTTCAGATAGGCCCCCGCTTCGTCCAGATGATTCTGCTCCAGCTGGATCCTGGCCATGGCAATATGCAGCGACCCCGCGGCGGGGAAATCTCCGTGACCTTCGCTCACGGCACGATCGATAGCCGAACGACAGAGCCTCTCCGCCTCATTCAACTGCCCGCGGAGCAGCGTGTACATGGCTTGACCATAGATGCACCCATAAGCTCCGATCAGGTTGCCCTCTGTGTAAGACAACGCAATGCCGCGCTCATATGCCTCGATGGCGCCATCAAAATCACCAGCTCCTGCGCGTGCCGCGGCCAACATGTTCCACTGCGTACCGATGCCCTCCATCAATTCCGACGGCAGAAGACGAGTGGCTTCCTCAGCGTAAGCCACAGACCTAGCATGATCGCCCCGGCCGCGCGCCAGCACAGAACGCATCATCGCCAGTTGTGCAGCGACAAGATCCAGCTGCGCGCGGCTCGAGAATCCTTCGCTCACCAGCCGCTCGTAGGCGTTATTCGCCTGTTCCAGGTGCGGTCCGATTGCAGAACTTTTCCCACTGAGGAAGTACACCCAGCATCTTGCCAGGGGAACGGATGGATCAGACCCGTTCTTGCTATCGGGCAGCCCATCCAGCCAGCGCTGCACTGTTGCAACCTCGCCCCGATGCAAAACTGGAATCCAGTGCTTGAGGACCTGCTCCCTGGCCTGGACCATGTCACCGGAGCGGAATGCATGATCCACAGCTTCGTCAGGATACCCCTCGTCCTCGAACCATTTTGCCGCCTCCAGATGGAGTGCACTAACCTCGTCGGGATGATCACGCTCCAACAGTGCATACAGGACTTCGGCGAACAGGTGATGATAACGGAACCAGATACCGCTTGTATCGAGGGGAATAAGAAAAAGGTTGCTCTTGCGGATCTCTTCAAGCACCTGATGACTGGACGGATCGCCCGTGACTGCTCGGCATAACTTGTCGCAGAACCTCTCCAGGATTGAAGTACGCAAAAGGAATTCACGCTGTTCATCTGGCAACGTAACCAGGACTTCTTCGGTTAAGTAATCCAGGATGAACTTGTGACCCCCTTTGAACTCTTCCATGAAGGTGTCGTATGAACGCTGTCGTTTCAGGGACAGAGCTGCCAGTTGCAAACCAACCGGCCAGCTCTCAGTATATGTGTTCAATGCTTCGACATACCCTGGTTTGAGGTTCAAGCCCATCTTTTCGTTGAGCAGGATTGCGGCTTCCTCTGTGGAGAACTGGAGATCCTCAGCCCTGATCTCGATCAACTGGCTGTGTGCCCGCAGGCGCGCCAGTGATATCGAGGGATCAATCCTGGTGATCAAAATGAGATGAAAATTGGGGGGTTGGTGTTCCAGGAGATAGCTCAGGCTCGCATGAACCTGTCCTGCTTCGATAATGTGATAGTCATCCAGGACCACGATCAGATCATCGGCAAGTTTGGATATGTCATTAATTAGACTGATTACCACAGGCTCGGTGCTGCGTAACTGGGGTGCACTGACGATCTGGCGAGCTTCCATCCCTATCTCCGGGTGGATGGTTTGAATAGCTGCGATCAGGTACGTCCAGAACCTGACCGGATCGTTGTCACCCGGGTCAATAGAAAGCCACGCTACAGATTGACCTGTCTCGGAAAGCCAGCCGATCACCAGAGTGGATTTCCCAAATCCCGTTGGGGCAGCAATCAGGGTTAGCTTGCTCGTCAAACATTCGTCCAGGAGTTTATAAAGGTGTGGTCGCGGGACGAGATCTGCACGTAGAGGAGGAATATAGAGTTTGGTGGTGAGCAGCTGTTCCAATTTTGACCTTGAAAAGCGTGGTTATTGAATTATCAAGAACCAACTCCTTGTTGGTTTACCTTCAGGTCGTACCAAGGAGAAATAATCCTCCTCAAGCGGAGTATATCGTTGAAATTATTGATACTCAGGTTTGAGCTCATTCATTATAGCATGGTGGTTCTTATCTGGATTCCCTACTAATGGTTTTTCGAGTGGTTTGGTTAGGACCCATTCAGCATTTCAAAATCATGATTTCTTGTTGCGGAGAGCGAATGCTATAATTTCAAATATCCGTGACGTACCAATTATTGAAGTGCCTAACTTATCTAAGGAGCGATATATGTCGACGAGACCTAACATCTTAATGATCGTAACAGATCAGGAGTACGCCCACCAGGCATTGCCAGCAGGAGTTACGCTAGCCAATCGGAATCGATTACATGATCGGGGGGTGACATTTAATAATCATCAGGTAACCACTACCGTCTGCACCCCCTCTCGCTCAGTGATGTGGACCGGCCAACACACACCATTCACTCGGATGATCGATAACACAAATCTCGCCTGGATTGAGGATATGCAGGCTGATCCTGAAATCTTGCCAACAATCGGTCATATGCTCCGCGAATTAGGTTATTACACGGCATATAAGGGTAAGTGGCATGAATCGGAGTTCACTGAGGGAAACACAACGGATGCAATGGAGCCATTCGGCTTTTCTGATTTCCAGGAGTGGGGGGATGCTTATGGAGAGCCCTTGGATGGTTTTACCAAAGATCCGCTGACTGCGGAGGAGGCAGTCAGCTGGTTGAAAGGACGCTCTGCTGAAATTGTTGATACCCAGCCCTGGTTCCTAGCAGTGAACTTCATCAATCCCCACGACATTATGTATTTCGACACCGATGATGAAGAAATGGTGCACGTTCGCGGTATGTTCCCAATCTTTGGTGCTCCCGATAACCCCATATATACCAGGCAATGGCCGACCACATTACCAGCCTCATTTTTCGACGACCTTTCGGGACAACCTCAAGCAGTACTCAACTATAAATTATCAGGCGATGGGACCTATGGTCGTATCCCCATGGAGCGTCGTGATTTGTGGCACAACCATATCAATTACTATATTAACTGCATGATTGACGTGGACCAGCACATCGGCTCTGTTTTAGACGCCCTGGAACAATCCGGACAGGATGCAAACACAATTATTATCTTTACCTCTGATCATGGTGAAATGGGCAGCGCTCATCACCTGCGCCAAAAGGGCAGCGTAGCCTTCAAGGAAACTACAAATGTGCCCATGATTATTGTTGATCCAAGGGTTTCTGGGGGGAGCAGAACCGAATCTGTGGGCTCTCACCTTGATCTTGTGCCGACGATATTGGCATATGCTGGTCTCTCAGAGCAAGAACGAAAACAGCGCTATCCATTCCTGAAAGGGTATGACCTATCCGGTATCGTTGCCAATCCAGATTTAGATGGTCCAAGAGGCAGTTCGAATAATCCCGGTCGGGGAGCGCTATATACTTATGACATGATCGCCTCGGTCGATGCACAATGGCTTCA
>CP070785.1:503623-507184 GCA_020346705.1 Chloroflexota bacterium
TCAGGATCAATTGAAATTGGCGAGTTCGAGATAACTTCCCAACTCATTCTGCACCCAAATCCTACGGTGGGCTATTGCATCAAGGAAGCTGAAACTTCGGTTACCTACCTGCCAGATCATGAACCAGCCTTGGGTGCAAAAACATTCCCTATCAGCGAGGATTGGACCTCCGGGTATAACTTGGCAGAGGGTGCAGACCTGTTGATCCACGATTCCCAATATACGATAGATGAATATCAGCAGCGGATTGGATTCGGTCACAGCTGTTTATCTCATGCTATTCGATTTGCCCAGTTGACGGATGTGAAGAAGTTCGTGCCTTTCCACCACGATCCCTCTCACACCGATGATATGCTCGATCGGTTGATCGATGACACCGTTGCAGAAATGCGGCCCAATTTTACCGTGATTGCTGGTAAAGAAGGGCTTTCGTTAGATGTCGAATAAGAAAAAAATTCCTAATATCTTCAGTACAAAATATAAACAACGATATTTAGAGTTTATAGACGAATAGTAGATAAAAGACATTCCATTCAGCTCAAGTTCTCGAGCTGCAAGAAGAACGGCTGGTTGAAACGATAATTAACAAGCAGGTCGAAAAGAATCTTGTATTTTTGAATGAAAGCTGATCCATCTCGACTGATATAATCAGGTATCCTGTTGATTTTGAATAAAAATATACGAACGCCTATCCATAGGGATTAATCTTTCATGGACAATAAGGATTATGAAATATCTCGCTTCCCGGCTGAAAGAGAGATCGTGATCGATGCCGGTTATCTTGCAAGCGGCAGGCATATTATCTATGCGTTGTTAGAAGTTGATGTATCACAGGCTCGCAAGATTATCAAGGATTACGCCGAAAAACACGGGATGAAAATCTCATTTACAGCCTTCATTGTCGCAAGTCTGGCTCAGGCAATTGTAGCTATCCCTCAGGTACATAGCTTTAGAGATTGGCGAGGTAGATTATTCACCTTCAACGATGTAGATGTGGTTACGATGATCGAACCGAAACCCGGTGCTGTGGCCATCCCCCATGTCATCAAAAACACAAACAATAAAAATGTCGAGGAGATCAGCAACGAAATTCGTTCGATTCAAGATAAACCGAGTTCGAGCGGGCAGTCAGGTGGGTTGGTCAAACTTGCGCCAAAATTCCCCAGGTTTTTTCGCCTGATCTTCTTCAGAATTTTGAAGATGAATCCGCTCTGGTTTAGATCATTTGCAGGCACTGTTGTAGTTACCTCAGTTGGCATGTTTGGGAAAAGCGGTGGTTGGGGGATCGGTTTTCTGCCCACACACAATCTAGGAATTACCGTAGGGGGTATCAATCAAAGACCAGGTGTTTATCAGGGAGAAATCACTATCCGGGAATATTTAAACCTGACTCTTTCATTTGACCATGACATAATCGATGGCGCGCCAGCTGCCCGCTTTGCAAGTATATTTGCCGAGTTGCTCGAGGAGGCTGCCGTGCTGGAAGATTTCTCAAACTAATCAAAGCTACACAGGTAGGAGAGTGAAATAAATGGAAAAGATCTTCGCCGATTATCTAAAGAATCTTGAAGAGCTGCACATTGACGTTTTGAATGTTATCAAGGATCTACCACAGAAAGCTTTGGACTGGTCGCCATTTCCCGGTGGGAATTCGATCAATGTTTTGGTCACGCACATCGCAGGGGCTGAAAAATTTTGGCTTGGAGATGTTGTAGCCGGAGAGCCCTCTGGTAGGGATCGGGAGGCTGAATTTAGCGTCAAAGGGATTCAATTTGAACAACTCTCATCCCTTTTAGATGATAGTCTGGCATACGGAAAAACAGTATTAGCTGAATTCGACCTTGAATCGCTCTCTTCCCTCCGAGAATCGCCAAGAGATGGCAAGGTATTTTCCGTCGGTTGGTGCTTGGGGCACACCTTGAAACATACCGCTATCCACCTGGGCCATATCCACATCACTCGTGATTTGTGGAAATCTAAAATGATTGAATAAAGGACTTTGGGAAGAATTGAGGGGGTGTGGAACTAGATCACATCGAACCAGAAAGTGGTAAATTCCATTCCTCGGGGTTTTCAAGAACAGCATGCGCATGCTGTCCCAGATCATGCAGCTAAGAAGCCCAGCAATATGATCAGAGGCAAAAAAATATACGGGTCTTTTATTATGAATTATTCTTATTCCCAAATTTACCAAAGCGATTAGCCCCTGTTTCTTGAAATCGATTAGTATTCTACGAATTCACTCGAATTTTAGCGTTCAAGAGACTAGAGATAATTACTTCGAATTTTGGATGTAAAATATCTTATAATGGACTTGACGAATAATCAATTCATTAAGTTCTTTTGAATTACCTGTTGACATAATTGCCATTTTTCATAAAAATGAGGCGGTATTTTGAGACTCATTTGCATCAATAAAAATGGAATTCTTATTTAGGAGGTGATTTTATAAGAAATTAACCCTGAAGTAATAAATGGCCTGAGAAATATTTATTTTCATTGTTAGAAAAGGAGAATGTCATGTGCTGTATGCTGACGGTTCTGGTCTTTTTTGGACCTCGATTAGCAATTTTGGTGTGGTGGTTGATTCAACCACTGCGTTTTGATCAGGCATTGGATGATCGCTGGCTGCTCACAATCCTACTCTGGTTGTTCTTACCCTGGACCTTATTGATGTATTTGTTCGTCTTCCCAGGAGGTCTAGTCGGCTTTGATTGGGTGATACTTATCCTCGGATTGCTTGCCGATATTGCCTCATACTCCGGAGGATTCTGGGGCAATAGGAACCAGGTGCCTGGTTACGCTGATTAATATCTGCGTTAGTTTTATAGTGGTGTGGAGGCAAAACTTCCACACCATTTTTTTTGAATGTCACAATTAATTTTTAAGTGTAAACCTTCAATCGAGGACTGAGAAAAGGCCATGTTTTACCTCCGAGATTAATATCTTGAGAGTAAACGGACGAGCACTACTAAAATTGGTTATTGACAAAAGGCAGGATGTAATAAAAAATTAATAAGAATAATAAAGATTCTTGAATAAGGAGGTGAAATTTTAGATTTCTTGTTTCTCTAGTAGAAGAAGAGGATTCATGTAAATAATCAAAAGGAGAATGTCATGTGTTGTATGCTTACAGTTCTGGTCTTCTTTGGACCGAGGCTCGCGATCTTGGTTTGGTGGTTGATTTCACCAGTATATGTTGGGAACGCCTTTGAAGATCGCTGGTTGTTAACATTATTGGCCTGGTTATTTATCCCCTGGACTGTGCTGATGTATCTAATCATCTATCCGGGAGGTATCGTCGGATTTGATTGGGTAATCTTAATCCTGGGTATCATAGCGGACATTGCCTCTTACTCCGGAGGATTCTGGGGAAACAGGAACCAGGTACCAGGCTATGTAGAGTAACATTTAATTAAATTCATAATCGTGGTGTGGTTGTACATAAATCGTTTAACCACACCACTTTTTTTAGTAATTTCAAAGTGATATCTGCTCCAGTACATTTAAAAGTATTCGATAAGAGCATCTAAATCCCGATTGAAGTGTTTATTCAATAAT
>CP070785.1:507284-510814 GCA_020346705.1 Chloroflexota bacterium
AGATCCTTAGTCTGGAGCGAGTTGGGATCCACGATAATTTCTTCGATTTGGGTGGCAATTCTCTCTCGGCGACCAGGTTGATCTTCCAGGTGCAGGAAGTATTTGAGGTCAAGCTCCCCCTGATCAAACTATTTCAAAATCAGACCATCGATGGTCTTTCGGAGGCCATCGACCTGGCCGTGCTGGCTCCGAGTGAAGGTACAGGGTTATTCAGTACAGTTTCAATCGAGGAATTGAATGGGGAAGTCCGCTTAGATCCTTCTATCTCGGCCAACGGAAAGAAGTATGAATCAAACGGTAAACCGGAACACATCTTTCTTACTGGAGCTACCGGATTTTTGGGTGCTTACCTTTTGCAGGGTTTGTTAGAAAATACGAATGCTACCATCTATTGTCTGGTTCGAGAAGAAGATATGGAAGCTGGCAAGGCTAGACTCAAGGACAATCTCGGAAATTACTCGCTTTGGAAGGATGATTATGAGAATCGGATCATCCCAGTGCTTGGTGATCTGGGTAGTCCCTGGTTGGGAATTTCATCGGCATCAGTTGAGGAATTAGCTCAAACCATTGATCTGATATATCACAATGGGGCGATGGTAAATCTCGTCTATCCATACCAATCTCACAAACCTGCCAATGTAGATGGGACCATTGAAGTATTGCGATTCGCAGCCAAGCAAAAGATCAAACCAGTCCATTTTATCTCCTCGCTTTCCGTACTCCATACTCCGAATGCCCACCTCGAAGAGGTCATCGAAGAAGAAATTGATCTTGAACAACACGGCGTGCCATTGGGCGGCTATGCCCAGAGCAAATGGGTCGGGGAAAAATTAGTCCAGGAGGCAGGCTCTAGAGGTATCCCATTCACGATCTTCAGACCAGGTCCAATTTCAGGACACAGCCAGAATGGCAGTTGGAACCAGGATGACTTGATGTTCAGCCTGCTCGACGCGGCACTAACCATGGGCTCGGTACCAGATCTTGATGTCATCTTGGACATCGTTCCCGTAGATTATGTTGCCGATGCAGTCAACTACATCTCGAGTTTGCCGGATCCTTTTGGAAAAATCTATCATCTCTCCGCCGTAGAACGAACAGGATTCAAGGATTTGTTGAATCATGTTAAGAGACAGGGCTATCCGTTGAAGACTGTATCCTATGATCAATGGCGGCGTGATTTATTCTCGCTTGCGGAGAAGACTCCAGAACGAAGTTGGAATGTTTATCTGCCATTAATAGCCGATGTTGACGCCCAGGTATTGCACATGCCCAGATTTGGCCAGAAGAATACAAGGGCGGGGTTGAAAGGCAGCTCGATCGAAAGTCCACCGTTGGGACCAGAACTGCTGGACGCTTATTTCAAACATTTCATTGAGACTGGCAAAATACAACCCCCATCTAATGGCAATAATGAAAATGGAAGTGAATCCTGATAAGCGATGAAAGAGCCTTCATCAGCCTGGATCCTGCGCCCGAAACCTAATGATCAGGCAGGCATCCGTTTATTCTGCTTTCCACATGCCGGCGGCAGCGCGATGGTTTTCAGGTCCTGGCCGCAGGATTTACCAGATATTGTGGAGGTTTGTGCGGTTGAGCTCCCAGGTCGCGGCCGGCGAATCAGAGAAGAACCTTATACAAATTTGAGATCACTCGTGGGCGATCTTGTAGAATCGATGCAGCCATTTATTGATCGACCGTTCGCGCTCTTCGGGCACAGCTTTGGCGCCCTGGTTGGTTTTGAGGCAGCGCGAGTACTGCAGAGTCAGGAAGAATCTCCTCTACTGCTTTTGTGTGTATCAAGCGCGAAAGCCCCGCAGATATACGCAGATGGCGCCTCATTTCATAACCAACCAGATTCGCTTTTGATTGATGAAGTTCGTCGGCTGGGAGGTACACCCGCTGCCATCTTAGAAAACGAAGAAATGTTATCGGCTGTACTGCCAGCCATTCGGGCGGACTTTGATATGTCAGAAACTTACGTCTACACGGATGCGGCTCCACTGAGCTGCCCAATACTGGGATTAGCCAGCTCAGCTGACCCGAAGGTTGACCGGGAATCACTCCGGGCCTGGGGTGAACAAACATCGGCTGGTTTCAACATGGAAGTTTTCCCCGGTGACCACTTCTATATCCTTCAGGCGCAGTCGCAAGTATTACAATTCCTGGGGAGGGCCCTAAAACAGGCTTTACCCTTGATGGAAGAGAAATGACCCAATTGCCCGGAACTACCTGGAATTTTCCTCCAGCTGAATTGCACTTGAAAGAAGACGAGGTGCATCTCTGGCGGATCAGCGTGACGGAAATGGAAGAGTCTATCGAAACCCAAACTTTGATACTGTCAGTTGAAGAACTGGAACGAGCGAAACGATTTCATTTCGATGTTGACCGAAACCGGTTTATCCTCAGTCATGGAACGCTTCGGGAGATTCTCGGTCAATACCTAGGATTACCACCTGAAGAGATCGTTTTCGGTCACGGAGTTCGTGGAAAGCCGAACCTCGATCCCGTTCCCCAGAATGAAGGGGTGAGATTCAATTTATCACACTCAGGTGACATTGTATTGATCGCAGTCGGACGACACCGGGAGATTGGCGTGGATGTTGAGAAGATCCGTCCTGAAATCGAGCTGGATCGACTCGCCCAGCGCTTCTTCTCTCCAGGTGAAGTAGAGAGTTTATCCTCCTTAGATACTGAACACCGCTTGGCAGCTTTCTTTCGTTGCTGGACTCGCAAAGAAGCCTATATCAAGGCGCTTGGCGGCGGATTGTCGATTCCTCTGGATCAATTTGAAGTCACACTTGAACCCGACACTCCTCCGGCTTTGTCGGCAAACTGGGAAGATCCGGATGAGGTTGCCCGCTGGTCACTGTATAATATCGAACTCGGTGACGATTATCTGGCTGCTCTTGCGGTTGAGGGGATACCTGTACAAATTCAATATTGGCATTTCACCCCGGCTCCAATTACAACTGAAACCAAGAAGACCTGACCACCTGGGATTTTGTTTGGTATTTTAGGAAGCGGCTCGATCCAATTTCGCTGCCGATGGTTTACGCCATCTCAGCCAGTCAGGCACTCTGTGTTATCAGTAGAGTCTGCCCCCGAACTGGTAGGGTAAAGGCGATAAAAGTTTAGCTCCTGAACAATGCAGTACCTCTTCATTAATATACTGGCGCTGTAAAACTCCTCGCTCAGGGAGGCCAGATAGACGGGGCGATTTGGGATTTGCTCATCAACCAGTTGGAGGACCAGCTGTGGATCGAAATTGAAGGGATCTTCCAGGGGCCAACCAGCTATATCAATATCGGTGCGGAGTTGCTCAACTGTGGAGAAGTACTGCAGGATAAAGAACTCATCCGTATCGGTGTACCATTCAGCGATAACCAGGGCATCTTGGGGTGCCTCGCGGAAGAAATCCAGGCCAAACTGGTAGGGTTCAGCGTCACCGCGCTGGTTTGGATCCAGGTAATATGCAAGGCCAAAACGGGTGCCTGTCCCGATGCTGGGGATTCCGAACGCCTGATCCGTTA
>CP070785.1:510914-514405 GCA_020346705.1 Chloroflexota bacterium
TTACAGCGTGTTTCGGGCCTGGGAGATGAAATCTTCATCACGACCAATAATCCCCGCAATTACCTTGAATTTGGGATACCTTTATACCGGGATGTCCAACCTGGAAAGGGTGCATTGGGGGGATTGTTGACTGCGTTGAGTTCTGCCCAAAACCCGTTCCTAATCGTTGTGGCCTGTGATATGCCCTTTGTCAATCCTGATTTGTTGGCATTGGCGCTGGATCACCTGCAGTCGCTCAAAGTAGATGTGGTGATTCCGCAATCAAAGAATGGTTATGAACCATTTCACGCTGTGTATCGACGAGAAGCTTGTTTACCTGCGGTTCAATCAGCGCTAGATTCTGGAGAGAGGCGGCTAATTTCTTGGTTTTCTGCAGTAGATGTATTGCCCATTGGCGAAGACGTTTTACTTAAATACGATCCCAGGCAGGTTGCATTCTGGAATGTGAACACAGAGACCGACCTTCAGCGAGCTGAGCAATATGCTCAAGATTTTGGCCTTTAGGGAAATGCCGAATAATCCCCCAATGGAAAATCCATTATCCAAAATCCAACAAACTAATCAAGTACTTGAAGTTGCTAACGCACTAACATAACAGGACAGGGTGCTGCTGAAACCACCTTGTGGCTTTGGCTACCAAGCAGCAGGCTCTTGATATCTCCCTGGCCGCGGGTGCCCATAACGATGAGGTCAATATTGAAGGTATCAACTACTCTCAAAATTGATCCGGCAGGGTCGCCGCTAAGAATTTCTTGTTCGCAACCTCCAGGGACGTCGCCAATCTGCTCAAAAGCTTCATCCAATATCTCTTCAGCTTTCTCTGTCCGCTTCGCAATCACCTGTGATAAGTTTGGTTCTCCAAGGTAGCTCGGTACCTCTTCATATGCGGTTAGTACCCGGAGTTTTCCACCGGATAATCGAGCGAGATCTCCGGCGAGTTTTGCGGCTTTCATTGAATGATCCGAACCGTCTACAGCCAGTAATATGTTCTCAAACATTCGTGCCTCCTTTGCCTTGAGATTATTATAATCTTACTCTCGATAGAGCGATTTCCTTGTTGTTTGAAATTTCCAAGCGAAACAGCAGATGGTGATAAACAACCTGGTTACAACTATCCAACGTTGTAATCAGACTTACTCACGAATTAATTGTATTGAAGGGTTTAATTCAATCAAGAATGATCCTGGATTGTATAAGTATAACCATCGGAAATTGGCTGTGTAGCCGCTAAATGGCGCTTGATGTACTGGCCGCAGTTGCTGCCAATTAAGTTCTCCTCAACCTCCCCTATGCTCACTATCACCTGGTAGCCGGCTTGTTTGAGAGCTTCAACAATTTCATAGCCGTTATGCTCAACCTGAGGATCGATGTAAGAGGAGAGATTATTCTCCACAGCCCGGTAGGTTGGATTGAGGGGAGTGATCTTAATCAAGAATTTGTCGGGATTGAAATAGCGCAGCAGGACAGATGTCTCAACAGGCATGTTATTTGCCAGGGCAAAATTCAACGTGATTTTGCGATCGCTGGGGGCGTAAAATCTCTCGCCATAAGCTTCCATCTCTGCGAAGCTCCATTTCTTGACCGGAATCATCTGGTCGCGCAAACTGTTATCGGTTGTATGGATCGAGAATTGGAATTGAAAGTGACCACCAGAAAAATTGGCATTTTTGATCTGCAGCAGTCGCTCGAAAAATTCCTCACTACCCTTAGGGGCTACGGTAGACAAGGAGGGCATCAGTCCAGGAGCGGTATAGCGTCCGGGCAGTTCGTCCAGGACATCAAGAACATTAGGGTTTAACGTTGGTTCGCCCATGCGCGCGAATTGAATTTTAAACTGTTTGGCAGGGATTACCTTGTCTGGATAACGTTTATTTACCAGAAAATCGATTTGAGCCAGAATTTGTTCTTTGCTCGGCTTACCTTGGTAGTGACCTCCAGCATCACACATCGAGCAGCCTATTGGACAGCCGAACATGGTGGATACCAGCAGCACCCATTTGTCTTCCCTGGGAATAGGTGGTTGAACGGATTCGACACATTCAATTAATCTGCCATCTCCCATATCGACAACGTACACCATGGCGACATCATCTCTACCAGTTGAAGCAAGAACTTTCACTAAACTTTCTCCTGTAATCGTTCATAAATTTTCATGGCGGTTAATATACCATTACCAACGGCGATGGCAGTTTGCCGGTAAAGTCCATTTACCACATCGCCAACGTAGTACAGCTCGCCCAAACTTTCCAATTGTATGGCCTTTTTTGCAAATTGACCAGAGATAAAATCAAGTTGGGGGTCTCGACCGATCGCCCCAATCAGATAATCGATTTCATACGAGGTGGAACCATTTGGGGTGCTGCAGTGCAATTCAACCTTCCCCGCTAAAGATCTGGATATCTCTTTTATTTTTGTGTTCTGAAGGTATTTGATCCGCTGAACTCTTATCACTCGCTCCCACAAGAGTGGCAAGCAGCTGATTTGGTCTGAGCGATTCAGGACCAAGACATCGTTCTCTGTACCAAGATTCAAAGCGTAATCGAAAGCTGCATCTCCTGCCCCAACAACAGCGATGAGTTGATCCTTGTGATCAAGCAGGGGGTAGACCTCGTAAAAGACCCTATCTTGAAGGTCCATTGGGATGTTAATATCGGAAAACTGGCGTGGTTTTGTCCCGCTGGCGATCACCAAGAACCTGGACCGATAAACCTGATCTTGGGAAGAGACTATGAAATAGTTATCTTGATGGTCAATCTGCCCGACACTGTCTGCTGTGATTCTGATTGAGTAATCTTGTATTTGTTCCTCAAATAAATGCACTAATTTCGGACCTGGAATGCCGCCAGGGAAACCGGGATAATTTTCAACCAGATTTGCGTTGTGAAGCAATCCACCAATCTGGTTGTGCTCAATGACCAGCGGATCGATTCCATAGCGTTTCAGCTGCAAAGCAGCTGCCATCCCACCAGGTCCGGCTCCAATTATGATCACATCTTCAATTTCCACAGGAATCAATTCTCCGGTTGTGCTTGCAAGGCAGCTTGAATATCGGTCGTCAGCACCGGTTTGGCGAATCCATGAGACAAATTCAGTAGGGTTGCCAGATGGTGTTCCTGATTATATGTTGCTGTCCCGTCCACCAGGAAAAATACTTCAAAACCCCGCACGAAAGCTGAACGGGCGGTGGTTTCACAACAAAGATGGGTCATAACCCCAGAAATAACAACCTGGGATACATTCTTCCTTAGCAAAATTTCTTCCAAAGAGGTTTCATGGAAGGCATCATACTGGTTCTTTCGCAAGAGCATCCTATGTGAGTAATCGAATTCTGGGATGATCGCGCTGAGAGGATTTTCAATAGTGATTAAATCCCTCCACCAGGTGCCCATCGATCCTGCATCCTGATCCGAATTTAAATGTTGGGTGAAGATGACCGGCAAGTTGTTGGCAAAATATGACTCGGCCAGCGCCTTAAGCCCTGGGACGATGGC
>CP070785.1:514505-517964 GCA_020346705.1 Chloroflexota bacterium
CACTTCCCGTTACCTATATTGGCTGACAGCGGCGACAGCCCTCCATTTCACCAGTAAAGAGACGGCCTATATTTATACTGCCCAATTGATGATCTTCCTGGCGATCTATTTCCTGGCCAGGACTTACCAGGCAACCTGGTCCAGACCTGAAATGCGCAACCGGTTCTTAGCGGTGATCCTGATTGCTGCTCTGGCGTTTGCTTTCGCAGGAGGCTGGCTGCTCATTGGTGGAGAAGAGACGCCCGTCACGCCGGTTGAAACTGCAGAACCAGCAGTGCCAGGCGAAATACCTCCGACCTCAGGGCTCACGATCCCATGGCCATTACTCGCGGTTGTTGGTGTGGGAGTCATTTTTCTCCTGGTGGCATTTTACTACCTCATCCGTGGCTATGGCCTTTCCCGAAT
Organism: Chloroflexota bacterium; assembly: GCA_020346705.1. Classification (GTDB taxonomy): domain Bacteria; phylum Chloroflexota; class Anaerolineae; order Anaerolineales; family UBA4823; genus PFL25. The sequence goes on from CP070785.1 coordinate 514,911, forward strand.
GCGGACTGATTATGCTTTCGGATTGTTAATCCTGCTCACCACTCTGGTCCTACCGATGATGGCTCCATTCCCTGTTAAACTACTCGGTTGGGACCCGCTGGATTACACCACCATCGGTATGTGGCGTACAGCTGCCTTTATGATTCCCTTGGGAATCCTGGCTATTTTGATCGGCATATGGTGGAACTACCGCGTTTGGTTACTGAACGCAGCCCTGTTCTATGCCATCTATGTGGTTTTCTACACCACTCTGTTCACTAACGGTACCGGCTTCTTTACCGGGATGGTTGGCTCATTGGGGTACTGGATAGCCCAGCAGGCTGTCGAACGCGGCAACCAACCCTGGTATTACTACGCCTTTCTGCAAATTCCAATCTACGAGTATTTACCTGCCCTGGGCAGCTTACTCGCTCTGGGATTATCCATCTTTGGAAAAGACCCATTTCCTGAAGAACAGATCGAAACTGTCAATGGAGAAGAAGTCAGGAGGCCGAACCCTCAGCGTTTGGCAGTCACGTTGCTTGGTTTTTGGGCAGTAACCAGTCTGCTTGCTTACACATACGCCGGAGAGAAGATGCCCTGGCTGACGGTTCACATTGCCTTTCCGATGATCCTGCTTTCTGGATGGTCGATAGGCTACCTGATCGAGACCACGAACTGGGCCGTGCTGCGCGCCCGCCGGGGTGTAATGGTCGTCATCCTGATGGTGGTCTTCATCACCAGCCTGGCGGGATTATTGGGATCCATCTTAGGACCAAATCCCCCATTCCAGGGAAAGGAATTAGCCCAGCTGCAAGCAACCAGCACTTTCCTGCTCGCTTTTCTGACGGTTATTGCCACAGGAGTTGGGCTGTTCTATCTAATGAAATCCTGGACCCTGGGTCAGATCATCCGTCTTGGCAGTTTGACCTTCCTGGGTTTGCTGGCGCTGCTCACCGCGCGAGCAGCCTATACATCCTCATTTGTCAACTTTGATTTTGCAAATGAGTACCTGGTTTATGCACATGCCGGTCAAGGTCCTAAGCAGATCATGTCCCAGGTGGAAGAGATCTCTCGCCGCACGACCAACGGCCGGGCGATGGTGGTTGCCTACGACAACAAATCCACTTATCCCTTTTGGTGGTATCTGCGAAATTATCCCAATACCAAGTACTTCGCTGCCAATCCAACTCGAGATCTTCGAGATTCACCAGTAATTATCGTAGGCAGCGAAAATTATGGAAAAATTGAACCGATCGTCGGCCAAGCATTTGACAGGTTTGAATACACGCGCATGTGGTGGCCGAATCAGGATTATTACAACCTGACCTGGGAACGGATCCGGAATGCGTTTACCAATCCTGCCATGCGTTCCGCCCTATTCCAGATATGGCTGAATCGTGACTTCACCGAGTACAGCCAGGTCGTCGGGCGGGATATGAGCTTTCCAAACTGGCAACCTGCCGAACTCATGCGGATGTACATCCGTAAAGACATCACCTCCCAAATCTGGAACTACGGCGTTGGACCAACCACCGAGGAAGTCGTTGCTGACCCCTACGAAGGCAAAGAATTGGTGATCAACGCTGACGTGGTGTTTGGCAGCGAAGGGTCAGAAGCTGGTCAATTCAATCGCCCGCGGGGCATTGCCATCGCACCAGATGGTAGCCTGTATGTAGCTGATACCGATAACCACCGCATCCAGCATCTTGATCAGGATGGAACCCCACTCCATGTTTGGGGCAGCTTCGCTGACCTGGCTCAAGGGGCCGCGCCGGGAGGCACCTTTTACGAACCATGGGGGATCGCAGTTGCACCAGATGGATCCGTATATGTGACCGATACCTGGAACCACCGAGTTCAAAAATTCTCTCCAGAAGGTGAATTTCTCACCATGTGGGGTTATTTTGGTCAGGCAGAGAGGCCGGAAGCTTTTTGGGGACCACGTGATGTTGTGGTCGATCCAGACGGCAGTGTAATCGTCACTGATACCGGTAATAAACGCGTGGTCATCTTTGGACCTGAAGGTGAATTTATCGCTGAATTTGGCGAAGAAGGATTTGCTCCTGGTCAATTCAATGAGCCAGTTGGACTTGCGCTAGATGCAAATGGAAATCTTTATGTTGCAGATACCTGGAATCAGCGCATTCAATCATTCATTCCAGACGGTCAAGGCAGCTTCCTGCACTTGAATTCGTGGGACGTGTTTGGTTGGTACGGGCAATCATTGGACAACAAGCCATTTTTGGCTGCTGATGACCAAGTCCATATCTTTGCCACCGATCCTGAAGGGGTACGGGTGCTCGAATTCAATGACCAAGGAGAGATCGTCCGCTACTGGGGCGACTTCAGTCTGGGTAGCGATGGTTTTAGCCTGGTTGGCGCGATCGCCGTTGAGGAACCAGGAAGTGTGTGGGTGACCGACGCCGGCAATAATCGGATTATGCATTTCAGCCTGCCGTAACTTACCAGTGGTATAATCCCGGAGCAATTCTTCAAAGCAATACCAAAATCTAAAATGGGGAGACTTTCTGGATGAAATTACACGAGTATCAGTCGAAACAGATATTCTCAAATTTCGGCATACCCATCCCACCTGGACACGTCGCTACGAATGCCGAGGATGCAAAACGCATCGCTGAAGAACTAAACCGGGCAGTGGTGATTAAATCTCAAGTGTTAGTCGGTGGAAGAGGGAAAGCAGGTGGTATCCGGCTGGCGAAGAGCCCCCAAGAGGCCGAAGACCTGGCTACCCAAATCTTGGGAATGGAAATAAAAGGATTACCGGTACACAAGGTCCTGGTTGACGAAGCCGCCAACATCGCTACAGAAATTTACCTGGGAATCACGAACGATCGAGCAGCTCGCAAACCGGTCATGATGGCTTCATCCGCCGGCGGGGTTGAAATTGAACAGGTTGCCCAGGACACTCCGGAAAAAATTGTTAAGGTGCATATCGATCCCCTGCTCGGCCTACGTGATTATCAAGCCCGGGATTTGGCGGCTGGAATAGACCTACCTCGTGTTCATTGGCGAGAATTTGGGCAGATCGGGCGCGGTCTCTGGCAAGCTTAC
>CP070785.1:518064-521512 GCA_020346705.1 Chloroflexota bacterium
ATCTGGAATTGTCACGTTCCTATTTACCGATCTCGAGGACAGCACCCGTCTTTGGGAAGAGTATCCCACGGAGATGAAGACCGCCCTCGAGCGGCATGATGTGATCTTGACATCACATGTGAAAAATGGAAATGGGAAGATCGTGAAGACAACCGGTGATGGAGTGCATGCAGTATTTTCTTCCCCAACAGACGCGCTCGAGGTGGTAGTCGCTGCCCAACAGGCTTTTTTATCCGAAGAATGGATGGAGACAGGACCATTGCGAGTCCGCATGGCATTACATTCTGGAGATGCTGAACAACGATGGGGCGATTATTATGGTTCAGTTGTAAATCGCGCCGCAAGGATAATGGGGACAGCTTCAGGCGAGCAAATCTTGATTTCGGCGGCTATTGCTGATTTGACTGTTGGCAAGCTGCCCGAAGATGTGACACTTCTTGACCTTGGTGAACATTATCTACGAGGGCTGAATCAGCCAGAGAAGCTATATCAGGTGCTGCATCCAGATTTACCTGCAGAATTTCCACCGCTCAAAACACTGGGGACGATCCCTAACAATCTTCCCACGGAAACAACCAGCTTTATTGGCCGGGAGGCCGAATTAGCAGAACTCAACAATCTGCTTACACCTGATAACGAAGACAATCGGCTGATCACACTGACCGGACCTGGAGGCACGGGAAAAACCCGCCTGGCCCTGCAAGCAGCCAGAGGTATCCTCAACCGGTATCTGCATGGAGTCTGGTTCATCGAATTAGCGCCGGTAGTCGATTCCGCACAGGTGATCCAGGCAATTGCTACGCCAATGGGAGTAAGGGATCAAGGTGCGCGTCCATTAGAACTGATGATCGTAGATCATCTTCGAGATAAACGTGCACTATTAATTTTCGATAATTGTGAACACCTGATTGATGAATGTGCCCGAGTGGCTGATGTCCTGCTTCAATCCTGTCCGAAAGTACATATACTCACCAGCAGCCGGGAGTCCTTTGGCATCGGCGGGGAAAAACCATATCGAGTAAAGTCATTATCCCTGCCTCCCGGGGAGAACAACTTATCGTTAGGTGAACTAGCTCAATATGAATCGATTCGTCTTTTTATCGAGCGAGCTTCCCAGGTCAATCCAAATTTCAAACTCGACTCAGGGAATGCTGAAGATATCTCCCAAATTTGCCGGCGCCTGGATGGCATTCCGCTGGCAATCGAACTGGCCGCCGCACGAGCGCGAGTGTTATCGCCAGATCAGATTGCTGACCGTTTGGATGATCGCTTCCGCCTGTTAACCGGCGGCAGCCGCACTGCCCTACCTCGCCAGCGAACGCTGCAGGCATTGATCGATTGGAGCTATGATTTGTTGCCTGAGGAGGAGCGAACCCTGCTATGCCGCCTTTCAGTTTTCATAAACGGTTGGAAATTGGAAGCGGCTGAAGCAGTCGCAGGCTACGAACCTCTGGAAAGCTACCAGGTGTTGGACCTAATGGAGCAACTTGTCAATAAGTCATTAATCGTGGTAGAAGAGACTGAGCTGGGCATGCGCTATGCCATGCTGGAATCCATTCGACAATATGCCCTGGAAAAATTGGCTGAGAGCGGGGAAAGCAAAATGATGCGTGACCGTCATATGTCCTTTTATCTGGAAGAAAGCCTGGAGGCTCACCAAGATTTATTGGATCTGCTCCCTCCCGGGGATTGGGGGAGGAGATTCAAACCCGAAGCTGAAAACTTTAGGTCTGCCTGGTCCTGGGCGTTGCAGGAGGACCTGGAGAAAGCAATCCAGTTTACGGCATCATTCAGTTCCGGCTGGAGCCAGATCATACCCATCGTGGAAGTTCTCCAATTTCAGGAATCGGTTTTAGCCCACGCGGAAAAAGATTCCCTCTACACGAATGCCAAGGGTGAGATAGATAATCGTTTATTACTCGGAAAGGCCTTATTAGGGACTGCCCATGTAGCATCTGGCACGAGAAACCTCCGCCTTGGTGTGGACTATGCCTCCCGCAGTGCGGCCATTGCTGAAGAAGTCGAGGATTGGGCGACATTAGCATTTGCAAACACAATCGTTAAAATGGGGACTGCTTTCACTGGAGGCAAGGAGACAATACAAAATTGGTTGGATGAAGATTACGATTTTGTGATGCAGCACGGCCATAATTTTCACAAAGCTATCTGTATGGCCTGGTGGGGATCAGCCATTTTCCTCCTAACAGGCCAATACGACCAAGAAGCTCAAGAAAGGTGGGACCGGGGGATGACAATGCTAGTCAGAAGCGGAGATCTATGGAGTCAAGGGAGTTTGCTCCAGGTGGCTGCCGACATAAAGCTGTTTCTTGGCGAAGCTGACCAGGCAAAACGCATGGCGGAGCAGGTATTGGAGATCTATTCAGAATTGGATGATGATTACGCCGCGAATCCAGCGCGCAGCTTATTGGCTGACTTAGCCAGACAACAGGGTGATCTAGTCGAGGCAATCCGCCTGTATAGGGAGACGATAATTGGCTGGCGAGATTCCGGCCGGGCTGATGCAGGAGTCAGAACAATGGAATCGATCGCCTACGTCATGCACGCGGAAGCCCAGGGAGAGGATGGTGACCTGCACCAGGTTCGTCTGTCCCATGCTGCCAAACTCCTAGGAGCAGCCGATGCAATTCGGGGGAGAATCAACCGGCCAGTTAATTTTGTGGACAAAGGCGAATACGAAAGAGAACTGGCTGAGATCAAAGAGGAGGCGGGTGAATCGGTCTTTCAATCTGCCTGGCAGGAAGGACAGTCCCTAAATCTGGATGAGGCCGTGCTCCTGGCAATTGAATATCCTTTCGACCCACACAATACTTAATTCAGGTTAAATGAAATGAGATCTCAAGATATGAGATCCCAAACCTTATCCGGAGCGACTAGATTGAATTATCCAAGTCACCAATCGGAATAACTTTCCACGCAAGTTCCCAAACGTTTAATGCCTTCTTCAATCTCACTTGGCTTATAGAAACAAAAGCTCAAGCGAATGTAGTCCTTCAAACCCGACTGGCTTGAAAATAATTCTCCCTGGCGGAAATCGACCTGGGAATCTTGCGCCTGGCTGCGCAAATCAGCTGCATCCACTCCCGGCAGCCGGACCCAGAAGAAGAAACCTCCTTCAGGGAGCTTGTATTCAGCAGAAGGCAAATATGATAGTAAAGCAGAATCGACTGCCTTGAGGCGAGCGCCATACTCTGTTCGCAAATTGGAGATATTCCCCTCCAACTCACCAGATTCAATTAACCCTCGCACCAATGCAGATGCATATGGGTTCATGCCGCCCCCACTCTCTAATAAACCGCTTCCCGTCAAGCGGTGCACGACCTTTTTGTGTGCCTGGATCCAACCTAAACGCAGACCAGGAGCCAGTATCTTGGAAAAGGAATTGATTGAGATGACCTGCTCCACTTCCCTGGTGAATTCGGCGAATGAT
>CP070785.1:521612-525048 GCA_020346705.1 Chloroflexota bacterium
TGTGCCATAGATTGTGGTTTGGTGATCAATCCAGACATGGTCGCAGCCCAGATGGAAGGTGGGATAGCCTGGGGATTGACTGCGGCATTGAAGAGCGGCATCGAATTTGAGAATGGCAGGGTTTTGCAGAGCAACTTCGATGATTACCCCCTGCTGCGCATGGACGAAATGCCCCAGGTTGAGACACACATCGTTCCCAGCGACAGACGCCCTACGGGAGTAGGTGAGATGGGCGTCCCACCGGTCGCACCGGCAGTATTCAACGCGATTTATAACGCCACCGGTAAGCGCATCCGGCAAATGCCTCTCCAGCTTGAAGATCTGCTATGATCAATTCTCCCCACAAACCCTTCGAGCATATAAAAAACGCATCAAAATACACACCCGGATGCTACGTCAACCAATCAAGGAAGGTAAGATGGGAATCAGAAAATCCTCTATTATGCAAAATATAGGACATTTTTCTGTTGCAAAGATGCTATTATTCTGCGTAAGTTCTGTTAAGAAGAATACTGTGAATCGAACACCGCAACCCGTTTACTTAATTTTTATGGCAGTTTTTGTTCTGGTGCTCTTGGGTAGCTGTAGCAGTCCGACAGCGACGCCGACGCCCATGGCAATCTCACCGACGCTCACCGCCACCACAACCCCCACTCCGGATGCTACTGCCATCGCAGAAGCCAGTCAACAGGCCATGCTGAACATTAACAAGACCCAAAACGCTGCATACTTCGCCAAAAGCGCGGCTGAGAAGACTGCTACCAGCCAGGCGCACCCACCCACTGTGACGCCAACACGCCGACCCATTGCGACGGCAACAGAGAAAGTTTCGGGGGTATTGATTCCCGAGGTTTTAGTTCACAATGCAGATATTCGGACTGGTCTGGATGATGTCGATCAAATTATTGATATAGTGTTGGCGGAGAACATGAACGAGTTCCGGAAAAAGATTAAATTTACAGCATCAGGCTGCACCCATGTGATGGCCTTGGGTGGACCGGAAAAATGTAGAGTGGGAGAGGCAGAAGGCACGCTGGTTGAAGTGCTCCCCTTCCTGGGAGTCGGAGAGGGATCCCACCTGCGCAGAGATGAATTAAACAATTGGCAGGGGATAGATGCAGCTGGTCTGTACGCAGTGTATCGCGTTTCAGATGAAGCATATTCTTCAAAGGATTATCCGGTAGGCGAATACGGGATCGCCTTTCAAACAATAGATCCATATACTATCGTCACTTTGCAGGTAGAAAACGGCAACATCCTGCGAATTGACTCGGACTTCGGCATACCACCGGAAATAAATTTCGAAAGGGTTGCACAAGAGATAATTTTGCCACCTCCTAATATTGATCAAGTATGTCCAAGAGCACATTCACAACGTATGAAGCTCGGCGAGCAGGCTAGAGTATGCACGCAATCTGATGATTTAATCGTGCGTAAAGATCCCGGCCTTGATGGTAAGGAATTGATAGGTATTAAAACAGGCACAGATTTCATGATTATAGAGGGGCCAGCATGTGCCAATAACTGGTTTTGGTGGAAAGTTGAGTTGGATTCGGGGCTAGAAGGATGGGTCTCAGAAGGCGGTGATAATATTGATCCATATTTTATTTGCCCGGTGGATTAGCTTCTTAGAAAATTCGCGGCCCATCAATCTAGATCATAGAATACTTTGAAATGAGGCCAAAAACTAATTCACATGGGTCCAGTATTTCAAATGATTCAGCTAATCCCGAACCTGTCCCACGCCTGTCGAGAGAACCTGCGAAGGATTGTTGAAGTGCAAGCCCTTTCCACTCTGGATTCGTGACTAATTTCTTTTCAGCGATCTAAGTATCTCGGTATACAATTAGGGGTTTCAATTTAAACCAAACATGACAAACCCAAGGGTAACAAAAGGTGATTATGGAGAAGAAGACACATATATTATTAGTCGATGACGAGCAGGATATCACTTCCAACCTGTCCGCATATCTCAGCCGTTCCGGATTCGAAACCTCAGTCGCCGGGAATGGCGAGGAAGCGCTGCAAAAGGTAGCTCAGAATCCACCCGATCTGATCGTCCTGGACGTGTTGATGCCCAAGGTGGACGGACGCGAAGTATTACGGCAGCTGCGCCAGGCGGATGATTGGACCCCAGTCATTCTGCTCACCCAGGTCGGCGAGGCCAGCGAGCGCGCCATGGCTTTAGAGGAGGGTGCTGATGACTACCTCAACAAGCCGTTCGATCCCCACGAGCTGGTTGCCCGCATGAGGGCTGTTTTACGCCGTGCCCGGCCCGGTCGACCACCGCTGAGTGCGGCCTGGGTGCTGGTCAGCGGCGAGCTGCGCTTTGACCGCCAGTCCCGGCGAGCATACCTGCGTGAAGAGGAACTGAACCTGACCCCAAAAGCCCTGGTGCTGCTCGAATATTTAATGACTCATCCAGACGAGCTGCTCAACCGCGAACGCCTGCTGGATGTTGTTTGGGGCTGGGAGTACCCGGTCGGTTCGAGGGCAGTTGATACCCGCATCGCCGAGCTGCGCCGCGCTCTGGGTGATGATGCCGGCGATCCGACCTATATAGAGACCGTACCCAGCCTGGGTTATCGCTTCATCAATCCAGTCGAGAGCGGAAAATGAAACGCATCTGGCTTTTGCTTCTTCTGCCCCTTGTTATTGGTGTTCTGTTCAAGGTTCTCCTGGAGCGCGGCTGGGTTGAGAATTCAGTTCTCTTCATGCGCATAGACTTAGGTACCGTGGCCCTGCTGTTGGGGATCCTGCTCTCCATCCTGCTTTTCATCATCTGGGGCATATTCCTTTGGCAGGAACACCAGTTCAACCAGGAGTTCATCCAATTTCAAGCTACGGCTGCCGAAGAACGCCGCCAATTTCTCCAGCGCCTGGATCATGAGCTGAAGAACCCGCTGACGGCCATTCAAGCCGGTCTGGCGAACCTGGATGATTCCGCCAATGAACCGGCCATCGACAGTATTAAGACACAAACCCTTCGTCTCAGTCGCTTGGTCGCAGATCTCCGCAAACTGGCGGAGTTGGAAATCCGCCCCATCGAACGGTCCTCGGTCAATCTGTCTGCCATGCTCAAAGAGGCTGTAGAAATTATTCAGGAAGAGCCGGAAGCTGCCCAGCATTCAATCACTCTCAGCCTGCCTCACGCTCCCTGGCCGTTACCCGAGGTTCAAGGCGACGAGGACCTGCTGATGCTCGCCCTGCTCAATCTACTCGGTAACGCGGTCAAGTTCTCTGAACCAGGCGCAACAGTGGAAGTGCGTGCCTTCGAAGATGATGCCATGGTCACCATCGAGGTGGCCGACACCGGACCAGGTATACCAGAGGCTGAAGTTCCATTTGTCTGGCAGGAGCTGTATCGCGGGCGCAGCGCCCGCGGCGTGCCTGGAAGCGGATTAGGACTGGCTCTGGTGCGCGCTATCACCGAAAG
>CP070785.1:525148-528580 GCA_020346705.1 Chloroflexota bacterium
CCACGGCCATATTTCCCCGTCTATCTGAACAGGCATCTGCTGAAGATAATTCTGGATTGCAATCCAGTCTAACCGATTCATTAAGATTCGTTTGGGTGATTGGCCTCCCAGCGACATGCGCAATGATCATCTTGCGAGGGCCATTGGTCGAGGTTTTATACGAGCATGGGGCTTTTAGTCGGGAATCGACGATCGCGGTGAGCGGCGTGTTAATCTGGTATGCAATCGCCGTCTTAGCAGACGCGATGTGTCAACCTTTATGGCGCATCATCTATGCCTGGCGAAGCGTATTGACTGTTTCGGTGGTAAATGGCATCCAAACCATTGTCCGCATCCTTTTTAATATCATGCTGATCCAATCCTTTGGCATCCGGGGAATTGCTTTTTCGGCTGTGATCGGCTTTCTATTACAGGTTGTGATCTTATCCTGGCTGGTTCAACGGCGATTGGGAATCGAATTTGTTTTCAATTGGTGGCAGGAAGCTCGATTTGCTGTCCTGGCGAGCATAATTGTCTCCATCGCCGTCTGGCTTCTTGCCAATCAAATCTTGTCTACCTCGGCATTTATCACGTTACTGGTAAGTGGAGCCCTTGGTTGTTTGCTTTATCTGGTAGTTTTTGGATATTTGAGAAACTGGAGGAAATACCGCAGTGGACTTAACGCAAACTGAGACCCAAACAACGAAATCATCTGGTTATCGCCTTGAAACAGCAATTGGGATCGGCTTGGCTATTTTCATTTTGGCTTTACCATTTCATCTGGTGATAAAGCAATTTATCCCTGAGCCAATAGGGACCTATTGGAAAGAGCTGCTTTTGGGATTCTTGGTAATCCTATGGTTAATCCGCTGTGTTATCGCCCGCCGTGTCCTGTTGAGTGGTACGCCCATAGATGGAGCGGTGCTGATCTACCTGGGTGTGATAATCCTCCGTTTTATCCTTGATCGCTCAGGATGGGTAGGTGCTTGGGGATTATATATCACCGTAATGTATCTCCCAGTATTCTGGTTAGTGCCCACTGCGTTACATGTACACTCATTCAATCATCCATCCAACTCTATAGATGATGAAGGAGCGACCACAAAACCTAATTACATCGAATGGATAAATAATCTGGTTTTAGTAATGGTTATTGCTGGTACGCTGATTGCCCTGGGAGGGATTCTCGAATTTGTATTCGATATCTCGCTTTGGCCTTCAGCGGAAATGTTAGAAAGGCATGGCATCTCTGAGGTTTTTATTTATGGAACTCAGATCAGGAGAGTTTATTTCACCCTTGATTCGCCCACAGCATTGGCCAATATCCTGGCAATGCTGCTGCCGCTGGCCCTGGCGCTGATCATCACGCTTAGACGGCTATGGATGCGAATCTTTGCCGGCGTAGCTGCCGCGTTAATGGCAACTTGCATTATTTTGACGTTCAGCCGTGGAATCTGGGTCGCGGTGGTTCTGTCTTTGGCAGTTATGGGTCTATTCAGTGGTCTGGTTCGCAGGTACTGGAAACCTTTGTTGATCGCTGGTGGAACTTTGGCCTTGATTGCTTTAACCTGGATCATCGTTGTGTTCATACCTTCTGAAAAAGCTCGCGCCGAGAATCCCAGGATTATTGAGCTTTCTTCGTCTGAATATCAAAGTGTCCCTCTAACGAGCATCACCCACCAATTATTGCTGATCGATCCGAATTATGGGCAGGTTAATAAGCAAACCTGGACGCTTCCCGATCCGCTGACCGGTTCTGAAGATACACGCGAAGTACTGCTCGAACATCCTCTACAAGATGGCAAGGAGGAGGTAATTTACCAGATTAAGGTGCCCGAAGCTGGTGCATTACGCTTTGGAATTGCTATGGAACCGGAGGTTTGGACACCAGAGAAGGGCGACGGCGCGAGTTTTCTGATTTTTATTGCTGGAACTGAATCCCAAGTTGATGGTCAGTTTGTATTTCTCCGTTATTTAAACCCGAAGTTGAACCCAAATGACCGTCGGTGGAGGAATTATTATTTAGATTTAACCCCCTGGGAAGGACAGACGATAAATTTGAGTTTTCTCACGGAGCCCGGACCGCGTGGAAATTGGGATTTTGATTGGGCTGGCTGGTCAGATCTGCAGGTGGTAACCATCCATCCTGACTACTTCGATTCCTCTCCAGAAGATAACCAGGTATTACAACATACCGGTTCAATTCTTGATTGGGTGAGAGACGAAACAAATCGTGACCGGTTGGTGGCCTGGAGTCTTGCGTTAGAAGCCTGGCGGGCTGCACCTATCTGGGGAAATGGTCTTGGGACGACCGGTGTTGCAGCTTTTCGCACAAATCCAGAGAATGCATTTGCCCCAGAGAGTCAGGTCCTTAAAGGTCTGGCTGAACTGGGCATTCCAGGTTTCCTGATCCTGGCATATTTGTGGTTTCAGATCGCCATGACAGGCTTTTTCGCCTTTCAAAAAACGACCAACTCAAAGATCCAGGCATTGTTACTCGGTGTAGCAATCAGCTTGATGATCGTCTTTATCGAAGGGTTGGTGTACCAGAATTTAGAAGTCAAGCAGGTTAATGCTTATTTCTGGACGATCGTTGGCATCCTGGCTGTCTTATCCAGGATTGCCAGATGAAGTTGTATTTTTTGATAAGCACATGCAGCTGCCAACAGTGTCAATAACTATCGTAAACTGGAACCATGGGCATTATTTGAAAAGGTGTCTTGATGCATTATTGGCTCAAGAGTATCGCCATTACGATATAACCATTGTCGATAACGGATCTCAGGATGGATCGCCTGAGATGCTCACCAAAGAATATCCTGAGGTGAATCTTTTTTCCTTTCCGGATAACCAGGGTTTTTCTAAAGCCTTCAACCGGGGTGTGAGAGAAACAAGTGGGGAATTTGTGCTTTCTTTGAATCCGGATGTGTTCGTCAAAAAAGGGTTTCTTTCAGAATTAGTGGATGCGATCCACGAGGATGAAAGGGTAGGAATCGTATCCGCAAAACTTTTGCAATTTGATGATCCAAGGATCCTTGATTCGGCTGGTTTGTTCCTCAATCGCTCCCGGCGACCATATGATCGTGGCCAGGGTGAAATTGACGAAGGACAATATGATCACTCTTTAAATTTGTTTGGTTCTTGCGGTGCCGCAGCTTTATACAGACGTTCAATGCTTGATGATGTCGCCCTGAACAATGAATATTTAGATGAAGATTTCTTCGCTTATTACGAGGATGTTGATCTGGCCTGGCGCGTGCAGTTGAGAGGCTGGAAAGGCAGGTACACTCCCCTGGCAGTTGCTACACATGTTCGCGGTTGGGGAGATACACTACGCAAAAATCGGGATCCAACTAACGGCAATTCTGGAGCAAGGTTAGCCTTGCGTAACCGGTATTTGATGATCATAAAGAATGATACCCTGTCCAATTTCTTGCTGGATCTTCCTCTGAT
>CP070785.1:528680-532112 GCA_020346705.1 Chloroflexota bacterium
GATCCAATTCTGCCAGCATGCCTAATTCGACCATGGTCGCGACCATGTAGTCGGAAGGAACGATGACATCATAACCGGTGGCACCACCCTGGAGCTTGGCAAGCAGGTCTTCATTGCTGCCGAAGGTGTCTTCGACAACCTTGATACCGGTCTCCTCCTCGAAGAGGGCGAAGATCTCCGGTTCAATATATTCGCTCCAGTTATAGAAATTGAGTACTTTCTCAGTCTCCTCTTCAGGAGGTGCTGCTCCGCCGCATCCGGCGACGATCAAAGCAAAGACCAGGACAACCAGTACAGGTAAAAAGGATTTCTTCATTTTTTCCTCCTTCAGGTATTAGAAAAATCTCAAAATTGGATCTTTAGTTGAGCTTGTTATTTTATGAATCTCCTCCTTTCCTTTGCAGCCATAGGGATAAAGGTACCAAGAACATGGAAGCGACGAGCATCAAGCTGGAGACGGCATTGATCTCAGGAGTGATGCCTCGTTTGACCATCGAATAGATGCGCACCGGGAGGGTGGTAGAGCCCGGGCCAGAAGTAAAGAACGTGATGACGTAATCGTCCAGCGATAAGGTGAAAGCGAACAGCGCCCCACCCAAAATTCCGGGCAGCAGTAATGGGAAGGTGACTTTCCAAAAAGCTTTCCACTCGTTGGCGTAAAGATCGTTGGCGGCTTCTTCGAGCGCCGGATCGATGGAGGCCATGCGGGCGCGCACGATTACCGCCACGAAGGCGATGTTAAAGGCTACGTGGGAGATGATAATAGTTGATAAACCCAGCTGCATTTTGATCAGGACGAAGAAAGCCAGCAGCATGATCGCCATGGCGATGTCTGGGATGATGATCGGCAGAAATAGCATTGCATCCAGGGAGGATTTGGCCCGGAAGCGGTAGCGCTCTAATCCAACCGAAACCATTGTGCCGATGATGGTGGAGATGATGGTCGAGGTGATGGATACGATCAGCGTATTTCTGAGGGCCAGACCGATCGCGTAGTTGTTGAACAGCCTGTCGTACCAATCCAGCGTGAAGCCAGTCCAATGGGTGGGGAAGCGCGAGACATTGAAAGAGAAAATAACCACCAGGATGATGGGGGCATACAAGAATAAATAGAAGAGGGCGGCATAGAGGGAGAACAACGCCCCTCCGATCCGTGAACGCAGGCTGGGTTTAACCCGATCCTGGTAGACAGGAGCGCTTGGTCGGTAGATTGATTGATCGGTGAGGGGAGTGGTCATAATATTAGCTTTGTTCAGCCTCTCTGCGTAAGGTTCGGAAGTAGAGCAGGGTGCCTCCCAGCATAACCACCATTAATATGGTAGAGATAGCAGCCCCGAACGGCCAATCAGATGCACTGCCGAACTGCTGCTGGATTAAGTTTCCGATCATGTCCGCTTTGCCGCCACCAAGTAAATCCGGGGTCACGAAGGCGCCAAACGAAGGCACGAAGACCAGGATCGACCCGGAGACGATGCCCGGGATGGTCAGGGGTAGGGTGACTCGCCAAAAAGTGCGGATTGGATTGGCATACAGATCCTGGGCTGCTTCTAATAAAGAGCGGTCCAACCCGACCAGACTGGCGTAGCAGGGTAGGACCATACCGACAACCCACCCGTAAACCAATCCCAGGATGACAGCATTATCGGTAAACAACAGGTTGAGGGGTTCAGTGAGGATGCCAGTTGCCAGCAGCGTGTTATTCAGAATCCCTTCCCGGGCGATGATAAACCTCCAGGCGTAGGTCCTGATCACAAAATTTGTCCAGAATGGCAGCATCATCAACAGCAGCAGGGTATTGCGAACTCTGGGGGATCTGGTGGCCATCCAATAAGCCATGGGGTAACCCATCAGCAGACATATCACGGTGGTGAGCAGTGCAATAACGAACGAGCGCCAGAAAATACGGATGTAGAGTGAATCAGCAAAGCGGAAGTAATTATCCAGTTGGAATTCCCAAACGATACCCCCATAGGTGCCGCGATCGAGAAACCCGTAAATCAGGATAACCAGCAGGGGCACCATAAAGAACAGGATCAACCAGAAGAGGGTTGGGCTCAGCAGAACACCCAACGCAACACGCTCTCGACCAGTTCTTGGCTCAGCTGCCACTAAATACCTCCATTATTCGGTAAGCACCAGTGCATGAGCTGGATTCCAGTTCAGCCCTACCCGGTCACCCACATTGTAAATATGAACTGCATCCGGGTTGAGGTTTTGCTCTCTGACAATCACCCGGGTGTTGTCAGTCAAGCGCAAAATGTAGCGCGTATCGGTGCCAATATAGATTGATTCCTCTACAATACCGGTGACCATGCCATCGTTCTGTAATTGGAACTTTTCCGGGCGGATGACCACGCTGACAGATTGTCCCGCAGTGACGGGAGATTCGCAGTGCGCTTTCACCGTCACCTGGTCATCGACATTGACGAATATCAACTGCTCGTTGATCTCATCCACTTTGCCATCGAGGAAGTTTGTTTCGCCGATAAAATCCGCCACAAAACGAGTTTTGGGATGTTCGTATATCTCGTCCGGAGGGCCGACCTGCAGCACATCACCCGCATCCATGACCGCGATACGGTCTGACATGGTAAGCGCTTCTTCCTGGTCGTGGGTGACGTAAATGAAGGTAATACCCACCTCGTCCTGGAGCTGCTTCAACTCGAGCTGCATAGCTTTACGGAGTTTGAGGTCGAGGGCACCGAGTGGTTCATCGAGCAACAAGACTTCAGGACGATTGACCAGGGCACGAGCGAGAGCAATGCGCTGCTGCTGCCCACCAGAGAGCTGCTTCGGTCGGCGCTTGCCCATATCACCCAGCTGGACCATGTCCAAGGCCTCGGCGACCCGGGTTTTGGTCTCCTCCTTGGGCACACCCTTCATTTCTAATCCAAAGGCCACATTACGTTCGACAGTCAGGTGAGGAAAGAGGGCATAATTCTGAAAAACGGTATTCACGGGTCGTTTAAAGGCAGGCGTTTGACCCAGGGCGCGGCCATGCAGGAAGATTTCACCCTCGGTGGCGATCTCTAAGCCGGCAATTAGGCGCAGCGTGGTGGTCTTGCCACAGCCCGAAGGACCTAACAGGGAGAAAAATTCACCATCCTCAATGCGTAAATTTATTCCGTTGACGGCAACCACCTCGCCAAAATGCTTGCGTAAATCGACAAGCCTGACAGCGGGTTCATAGTTGCCTGGCTGTATATCGTCTATTGGACTCTCCTTTTCCTGGTTAGCTCTTTTTGAGAAACTTACTTGGGCCATTGTTTACGGCGCTGGGGATGGTGCCTGGTGCAATATTGTGAATTTCCTTTAATCCCAGCAATGATCCAAATCTCATACCTCGAAGCCTGGCTTGTAGAAGCTCACCGTGTTGGACTTTCTCCGTGATCTAGCTCCCTGAGAACATCCTCCGGTAACCAGATGTCGATG
>CP070785.1:532212-535582 GCA_020346705.1 Chloroflexota bacterium
GAAGGACATCCTCGATCTGGCTTAAGGTGAAAGTCCCTTCCTGCCAGGGACTGCCCCAAATAAAACAGTGATCGCACTCAAAGTTGCATTGGTAGGTCAATAGAAAATGAACGCCAGTTAGTTTCATCTCAGCCATCCTGGATCTGGTTCTATTCCTCGAGAGAAATCTGCTTTGTCTCCGAGGTTGGCACGTAAGCCTGCATTAGATAAAGGTTACTGAATTAGGAGTTCCCACGCAAGTGTCAAAAGTCAGGATTCAGGAAGCTCTTACCTTACTAATGGCAGAATACCATCCTTGATGTTTAAACATGGAAGAGAACAGGTAAAATACAGTTTGGTTGAACTAATTATGGAGGTTGATCTGGCATCATGAACAATTTTTACACCCCGGAAAGCGCGATGGTGATCGTCGCCCACCCTGATGATATTGAATTTTCCTGTGCAGGGACAATCGCCCGCTGGGTCCAGACAGGAACTAGAGTTGCATATGTCCTCTGTACCAGCGGGGAGGTTGGCATCGCAGAAGCAGGAATGACCAGAGAAAAAGCTGCTGAGATCCGGGAGAAAGAACAGCTCGCCGCGGCTGAAGTTGTCGGCGTGAAGGATGTCACCTTCCTGAGAGAGCCGGATGGCATGCTGCAGCCAACGCTTGAATTGAGAAAAAAAATAGTGCGCGAAATCCGCCGCTTTAAGCCCGAGATCGTCATTTGTGGGGACCCGACCATCGTTTGGGCCGGAGATACGTATATCAACCATCCCGATCATCGCGCCGCCGCAACCGCCGCCCTGGACGCCACCTTCCCTGCAGCTGGTCAACCAAATCTATTTGAAGAGCTGGCTGATGAAGAAATCACTGCTCATAAACCGCGCAAAGTTTATGTCACTGGATGGAATGGGACTGATCTATTCGTCAACATCGAGGACACGATTGAACTCAAAATCGCAGCCCTGCGGGCTCACAAATCCCAGATGAAAGATTGGGACCCAGAACCGCGCATCAAGGAATGGGCCGCGGAACGCGGGCAGGGCAAGGAAATGGCCTACGCAGAAGGATTTCGCGTGGTGACTCTGGTCACCGATGAGGATTGGGAAAAGACCAACGGGCGCGTGCTCCCCGAGGACTGAAAAATCCAAATAAACCGACCAAAGCTTGCCTGGAATCCTACTCGAAATCGACTGGTTGAGAACCGGGAATTTCTTAGGGGTCTAAAAGAATGGCAGCTAATAGAGCCGTGCGGGCTGACAGGTGAGAGATCAGGATATGCTCGTGAACTGCGTGTCCCCCATCGCCCATGGCGCCCAGGCCATCTAATGTCGGCACACCTATTGCGGCGGTGAAATTGCCATCACTGCCCCCGCCGGTAGAACCCTCTTGAAGTTTCAATCCAAGTCCCTCACCCATCTGCTGCACTTTGCGGAACAGGTTATTTATCGCTTCAGTGCGCACCATCGGGGGACGGTTAATTCCACCACGGATGCTCAACTTCACTCCTGGTGCAACTGGCTGTAAGCCCCTCAGCGCAGAATCTATCCGTTCGGCTTCCTGGGGAGTCCAAACGCGCAGATCAATTTCCGCTTCTGCATTGGCCGCGATCACGTTGCTGCGAGTGCCCCCCTGGACCACACCTACATTGATCGTTGTACCCTGCTCCGGATCTGCCAGGCTCTGCAAGTAAATGATCTGGTGGGCCAGTTCATTAATCGCGCTGACCCCTAACTCCGGTTGGCTGCCTGCATGAGCCGCGCGCCCCTCAACCTGCAGCCTGTACCCCCCAACTCCCTTGCGAGCAGTCTTCAAAGCGCCCTCAGCCGTGGGTGGTTCCAGCACCAGGACATATTCTGATTCCCGCGCTTGCTCTTCGATCAGTTCCCGCGAGGTTGGGCTGCCGATCTCCTCGTCTGAAGTGAAGAGCACATCGACGGGTCTCGGCAGCTGTGCTCCAATATCGATGATCCCCCGTAGGGCAAATTCAGCCATCACGTGGCTGGCCTTCATATCATAGATCCCGGGACCTAATGCTTTGTCTCCCTCGATACGGAACGGTTGCTTATCGATCGTCCCTATGGGCCAGACTGTGTCATAATGGCATAATAACAGCAGCGGTTTTCCAGCGGCCACCCCATTTTGACGGAAGGATAATTTTAGTTGAGCCCCATTTTCTGGCCTGGGGTACAGCCTTGTTTCAGCTCCCAAATCCTCAAAGCGGGCAGCTATCATTTGGGCATACCCATCCAGGGCGGCTTTATCCGTGCTGGGAGATTCATGATTAACCAGCTGCTCGAGCACCTCCAGCATAGCTGGTTGGAAGGGTTTGATTTTTTCCAGCAGCGATCCGAGGTTCATTTAATCCAATCCTATCTTGAACTTAATTCTTTTTTGGTCCGCCAAAACTTAATATCCCCGTTCGAGATCAATCAGGTTTAATGGTTTTTTTCCATCCAGATAGCGGTTTAGATTCTCAATGAAGAGGGTCACTGCGCGCTGATCATAATCGCGCGAAACACCCGCGATGTGGGGAGTGAGGATTACACTTGGCGATCTCCAGAGCGGATCATCCTTTGAGAGGGGTTCTTCCGGGAATACATCCAGCGCTGCACCAGCGATTTGCCCCTCTTCTAAAGCCTTCAGCAAGTCCTCGTGGTTGACGACGCCTCCCCTGGATACGTCGATTAAGAACGCGGTCGGCTTCATCGCGTCCAGCTGGTTTGCTCCTACCAGGTTCTCGGTGTTGCGCGTCAACGGCACGCAAACCACGGCAAAATCACATTCCTTCAACATCGAGTTCAATGCCTGGGCAGGGTACAACCGGTTCACATAATCTCCATCCGGATCCCCCGAGCCATCGATCCGGTACCCGGGATCAGACGGGTGCATAACATCATGTTTCGTCGCCAGGATGGTCGCGCCAAAAGCCTGCAGCAGACGGGCAACCTCGCGGCCGATGCTGCCATATCCAACGATGCCGACCGTGCTCTGGTTGAGCTCCAGGGGCAAGAAAATCTCAGCCCGCCCCGCAGGCCAATCTGCCTTCTGCTGGTGGGCGATAATTTCCGGCAATCTGTGTCCCAAGGCCAGGCACATCTCCAGAACATATTCTGCGACTTGCGGAGCCGAAGCCCCGCTCATCGTGGAGGCGACCAGATCGGGTTTTCTCAAGATTGGTTCGTCCATGAAAGCCTCATTCCCCGCCCGGTGAAACTGGATCCATTTTAGATCAGGCGCCAGGTCTGGACCGGGAAGAACTTTATGGGTGTAGAGGATCTCAACTCCCTGCCAGGCTTGCTCCGGGAATTCTTCAAGCTTCATTGCCTCCACCGAAGACACTTCCAGAAGGGGAGAAACGGCTTCGATCTGGCTGATCGACTCCGG
>CP070785.1:535682-539006 GCA_020346705.1 Chloroflexota bacterium
GAAGGATTGGATTCAGCGAATTATTGCCCCTATGGAGCAGCATCATAGCGGTATCTATTGTCTTTTTGGTTAATGCGTTGTTGAAGATTCTGAGCCAGAAAAGGAGAAAAGCCTATGTCACCACGACCGATCCCAATTCCTCATTATCCCTACGTGGTGGCAGCGGGGGATCAGGGTTTTGAATCAATCGCCGCCAGGTATAACCTACGGTCCAGATCATAATTAACCCACTCACCAACCCGGGCGCCCAGGCTCCGAAACTCCCCAATAGAAACCCGCCTGCTGAAGGGGATATCACTCGGGTCAGGCTTTCCAAGGAGGCAGAGATACCTAGCGTGCCACCAACTTCCTCCGGGTAAACCGCTTTGCTCAATGTGCTGTTGAGCAATGTGTTTAGTGTCCCAGCAGCAAACGCCAATGGCGCTAAGATTATCAAAATAATTAATGTGCTTGGGGCCACAGCCCAGGCAAAAAGCGTCAAGGTCATGATAATAGTGGCCAGAAAAATCAAGCGATACTCATTGAAACGAGCAGCCAGCCAACCGACGAGAAATCCTTGAAAGAACACCACCAAGATACCCACATAAGCCAGGACATAACCCGTACTGCGAGCATCCAGGCCTAATCTGATCTGAGCATATAACGGAAACATGGTTTGAAAGGTAGCGAATGCTAAACCGTAGAAGAAACGCACATGCAAGATAGGTCCAACCCGCGGTCGGTTGATCGCCCGCCAAAGATTCTGCAGAGAGAATTTTGGCTGATCACGTTTCGCAAGCGCATCCCGAGCATCTGCGGTTAAGGATTCGGGCAGGAAGAACATCACCCCAAGAATGCTGACCAGGGAAAGACCAGCTGCAACAAAAGCCGGTAGTGCAAATCCATAAACACTGAGCGTTCCACCCAATGCAGGCCCGATAATAAATCCAAGTCCAAAGGCAGCACCCAACATACCCAAGCCTTTGGCGCGATTGCTAACATCAGTGATGTCTGTGATATACGCCTGGGCGACTGAGATATTACCACCGGTGAATCCATCGATTATCCGGCTGGCAAATAGCATTGCCAAAGAATTAGCAAAGCCTAGCATCAAAAAGCCGATAAATGTTCCCGCAAGACTAATCAACAATACCGGTTTGCGACCAACGCGGTCAGAAATGCGCCCCAAAACCGGCGCTCCGACCAGCTGAGCTGCAGCATAGGAGGCTACCAATAAACCTATTTGAGTCGGTGAAGCCCCAAAAGATTCCGCGTAGAAAGGAAGCAATGGTAGGATGATACCAAACCCTAAAAGGTCGATAAAGACGATCAGAAATAGGGTTATCAGTTTCTTGTTATTCACGCCCTTATTTTGTCCTCCGCTCCTTGTCGATGGGAATTGCAACCGGTATGGGGCGTTCAAATTGCGACGAGTCACCAAAATCATTACGCTGATCTAATTCAAATCCCATCAATGAACGCTCACCAAGTTTATTAATCATACCCGAGAAGACGAGACTGTGAATCGGATACAGCAAGTACCAATAGAGTAATCCAGCCAATCCCTTTGGGGCGAAGAATGCAGTCTGAGCCAATAGGGATTTTTTATGTCCTTGGGGGAGCACCTCGAACTGCAACCAGGCATCACCAGGAACTTTCATCTCTGCTCTCAGGCGGAGCATTTTTGGATTTTCAATGGATTCGACTCGCCAGAAGTCTACCGCATCCCCAACCCTCACTTCCCGCGGATCTCGTCTGCCTCGCCGCAAGCCAACCCCTCCAAAAACCCGATCGATCAAACCCCGCAGCTGCCAAGCCCAATCCATATAAAGCCAACCTTGTTCCCCTCCAAGGCTAGTGAAGGCATTGTAAATCGCCCCAGGATTGGAAGCAACCAATTTTTGCCTGCGCTCAATAATCATTCCCTCTTTCGTCGCCAATACAACGTTTGGAACATCCCCCTGGCTGCTGGCCAACGAATCACTCCACCTGGATTCGATCTGTCCGGCTTCAAGCCGGTCCAACGCCAGTTTCACTGCATTGCGATAATCCATCGGCTGAATTTGGGGAAAGATTTGGCTTGCGATGTCATTACGAAGTATGACTTCATTCCGCAGCCCTTCGATCAACGGGCTGGCGATCTCTTTTGGGATCGGCGTTATCCAATGCACCCAATGTGATGACAGGCGCGGTGTTAATACCGGCACTGGTAGCAACCAGCGCATTAAGCCACGTACCTCGGCATATTGCTGCATCATATCTCCGTAGGTGAGTACGTCTTTACCACCAATTTCGATGATTCTACCCTTGCTTTCTGGTGTCTCCAACGCGAAAACTAAATATTCCAAAACATTACGAATACTGATGGGTTGGACTTTGGTGTAAACCCATTGCGGGCAGATCATCACCGGCAGTCGTTCCGTTAAATATCGAATCATCTCGAAAGAAACACTTCCCGATCCAACGATGATCGCCGCCCGAAATTCTGTCACCGGGACACCGGATTCACGCAGCGCATCACCGGTTTGCTGTCGCGAACGAAGATGCTTTGACAGGTCAGAATCAGGTTCACCCAACCCGCCGAGGTAAATGATGTGCTCAATATTGGCATTCTTAGCCGCTTGACCAAAGTTTCTCGCGGCATCCAGATCTCTTTGGTGAAAATCTGGGCTGTCCATCATGCTGTGGATCATGTAATATGCAGCATCCACACCTTGCATCGCTGGAATTAATGTGTCAGGTTGAAGAACATCTCCTTCAAAAACCTCCACGTTACTCTGCCAGGATCGACCCTGTATACGTCCCATATCCCTGACAAGCACCCTAACCTGAAAACCGGATTCTAATAATTTAGGAACAAGTCGTCCACCAATATAGCCAGTAGCACCTGTGACCAAGATTGTTTTTTCTTCATTCATTGAATTTATCCTCAATATTTCCTGATTATGAGCTTACCTATTTACCTTTTGGGTAATCGATCGACGGGTCAGCCAAATCTAGACGTGATTGTTGAAAGGTACCCCATTCTTCAGTACGGTTGTATTTGGCCTTGGAAGAATGGAAGTGGACGAATATCTGCGCATTATCAAGTTCTGGATGCGCATCGAATAGCGAGCGATCACCATAGCGAAATGCTTGCAAAACCAGTGGCATATGCTTCCTGAAAATCGAGTCTCGCCAACCTGCCGACCCCAGCACGAAGCCACCACTCACATGACAATGGACATGAAACGATGGTTCGTTCAAAAACTGCCATTCGGCTAGCACTTCATCCCGCATCAAACGGGTATACCAGCCTGAAATCTGGGGATAGTTATGGACCCTATCAATGGTTAGAAATAATTC
>CP070785.1:539106-542426 GCA_020346705.1 Chloroflexota bacterium
CTTTTTGAAAACTCACCGTCGCTTCTGCTAAGCTGCCTGGAGACTGATCATCAACTGGAAAATGTCTCCAGAGAGCTACCGCGGGACGATCTACGGCTTCTCTTGCAATGGTCGCTTCTAGTCGTTCGTGATGGTTCATTTCACCTGGTGCCAATTCTGCTCCTCCAAATTCCAATCTCCTGTGGTCAACTTGTTGATATGGCCGAGGGTCAAGCAGCGCATAATCCCGGATTAAGAGTGCTCTTTAATCTTTCCCTGATCGATCAACTGCATCCATTGTTGGAATAACTCGACAGATTCTTCTTTCTTACCTTGAGTTTTCATTACCAAGCCCAACCCATATTTGGCATCAATTGAATCCGAGGAATATGCAATTGCGGCTCGAAAATCGGTTTCCGCCTTCCCCTGTTTTCCCTTGGAATGGAAAGCACAACCGCGCCTAAGGAAACCATCGTAATCTGTCGGCTCCGTACCTTGTGTCGGATCAAAATCTGTTTCATCCTCGGGTTTGGTGCTTCTTCTCTTGAAGGGATTCCATGAGATCCCATTCTATGCTCTCCTGGACGCTGTTTTTGAGGGGTGAGGTTAATCTAATCAATTATTCTTGGATTGGGATTACTATCAAAATTCGGACATGATATCAGGCCTACCTGCACCTATAAACACGCATGCTATTCGAATTCATCATCTCTAACTGCGAAATCATCTAATCTGGGCATCAATTCTGGCATATCCTCCAGCACATCCACAGTCTCGTATTTCAACTCCGCCATCAACGGCGGTAAAGGAACCGTTGCTGGGGGGAGGAAGCGTGCTGGAGCTGGAGGAGGGATCTTATCTGGTTTCTGGAAATCATCGGCGCGCCGGCAGAGAATCCGGTTGTCTTTGTTCACCCACCCAACGTAGCGCCCGTAAACTGAGTAAACTTGATTATCTTTTGTAACCCACCCGATCCAATCTCCAATCTGGTTGTACACATAAGGGAAAACCAGATATCCTCCTGTATCCCCAGAGGTTGTATAAATTGGGATCGGTTTTTGGGATTCCGCCATATACACAAATTATACCCGTACTAAATATTTTTATTCGATTTTAATCGGCTTTCTGTATGCGGAATTTCAATCCGGGAGGAATTTATCAGCTAATGTCGTTATACGTCCAATAACGATTGATGAAGAAATTCCAGAACATAACCACGATCACCGCGATTCCCAAGGCGAGATTATTGGCCAGAAATTCAGCGGTAAAGAAGCCGATTGGTAGGAAAGCGAAACCGGAAAATAAGCGGAAAAACAACGGTTCAAGAATGGCGATGATCGGGGTGCGGATGAGCAATCCTAAGACACTCACGATTGAAAACTGGATCAGCTGCCGCCCAATGGGCTTGGATCGTGAATCAGGATAAGTCCAGTAGCGGTTCCAAAGAAAATTATTGATTATCGCCGCAATAAAGGACAGGATACTGGCCACAATCACGGTCAGACCAACGAAAGTTGTCAGCAGGTTGAATGTCCCGAAATCGACAACAGCACCTACGATCCCGACCGCTGCAAAACGGAAAAAGCGAGATCGTTCACGATTGTCGGTGACGATCGAGGTAAGCGTCATGCCAGCCCCATTTTAGCCTTGAAATAAGGGATGGTCCTCTTCAGACCTTCTTCAACACTAATTTTCGGTTCCCAGCCGAGAATTTCCTTTGCTCTGGTGATGTCCGGCTGCCGCTGCTGGGGATCCCCCTCCCCACGGGCATCTTCTTTATAAACGATTCCGGCAGTATTCCCGGTGATCGCATTGATCGTTTCGGCGAACTCCAAGATGGTGGTTTCGACCGGGTTGCCGATATTGACCGGCTGGTGCTCATCAGATAACAGCAAGCGATATATGCCTTCAATCAGATCGTCTACATAACAAAAACTGCGCGTTTGAGATCCATCTCCATACACCGTTAAAGGTTGATTTTGTAATGCCTGCTGCAGGAAGTTTGGTACGACCCGCCCATCATCCAGATGCATCCTGGGGCCATAAGTGTTAAAAATGCGCACAACTCGAGTATCGACATCATGAAACCGATGATAAGCCATCGTCAGGGCTTCGGCAAATCTCTTTGCTTCATCATAGACGGAACGCGGTCCAATTGGATTGACGTGACCCCAATAATCTTCGGTTTGGGGATGTTCGAGCGGATCGCCATAAATCTCGCTGGTAGATGCCAGGATGAATCTCGTGTTTTGTGCTCTCGCCACTCCCAGCGAATTATGCGTCCCCAGAGCCCCAGCTTTCAAAGTCTGAATAGGTAAATTTAAGTATCCAAATGGAGAGTTCGGGTTAGGACTGGCAGGTGACGCAAAATGCATTACGGCATCGATCTTCCCAGGCACAAAAATAAAATTGGAGACATCATGCCGGATGAATGAAAAATTTTCATTGCCTGCCAGATGAGCTAGGTTATCTGGACTTCCAGTGATGAAATTGTCCATGCCAATCACTTCATGATCTTCAGCGATCAATCGATCACATAAATTCGAACCCAAAAAACCAGCTGCACCGGTTATCAAAATTCTCATCTAAAAGTTCCTCACCTCGATAAGTTTATTCCCCTTGAACGGGACGACAAATCTACAAAAATCGTCTGAGATCCACATGTAGCTTCACGCAAATGCTCTTATTCTTTTCAATAATTCTGCTATCTCAATAATCTCTATCGTGAAACTCTCAACCCAGGATAAAGAGGGTTTCACAAATTAACAACCCACTATCATTTCCAGTCAATTCGACTGGTTAATCCATCTCCTGTGATCTGTGAAGCTTCTCCAGTCAAACTGTCCACGATCCACAGATTGTTCTGGTAGACAACGCCAAGGGCATAATTTCCTGTTTCATCCAGTTGATCCGGAGACCAAACAACTGCTTGAGGTTCCAAACCTTCGGAGCCATCGATAGGGAACAATAACTTCTTATTAGAGCCATCCCGATCCATGACCATTAGATTATAGCGGCTGGTCTCACTTTGAAATGGGAAGACTGCCTGCAGATAAGCGACCTTGTGGGCCTGTTCCTCAGAGGCGAGTTGCACCGTTGCTGAAGGAATCGGATAGGCAAACATGCCCACTTCTGTAGCCAATACCTGCCCATCACCATCTTCTACCGGGAGCACTTCCAGGGAATATTCCAGCGAATCGGCTGGAGGAGCGTGGTCGACGTTATACAGCAGGTCTCCTTGTGGACCCCAGGTTACGCCCGGGACCCAGGCCCAATCTCCGAATGTTTGCACCGGGGCGAATTGTTTGAGGGGTGATTGTTCGCTGGATTCGAGATCAACC
>CP070785.1:542526-545843 GCA_020346705.1 Chloroflexota bacterium
GTGACCTACCAAATTTGAATGAGTTAGCTATCTTTCTGGTAGCCTGTGAGACGAAAAATTTCAGCCAGGCGGGCAGACAGTTACATCTTTCCCAACCGGCAATCAGCCAGACGATAAACAATCTTGAAAAGCATTTCGAAGCGAAACTCTTTTTCCGCCAGGGACGTTCGGTTGATCTAACCGAAATCGGGCAGGCATTGCGCCCAATGGCTCAAGAGCTGGTTTCTTCCGCCCGGCGCATGGAAGAGACAATCTCTTCTTTGCAGGGAGAGGTGGTTGGAGAATTTGAAATCGGCTGTTCAACCGCGTCTGGGAAGTACTTGCTTCCTAACCTGATCGCTCGGTACAGGCGGGTTTATCCATTAGTGCGCGTCAATGTCCTGGTCACGAGCCGTGATTCAGTGATGAAGAAGTTAGTTTCCGGTGAGGTGGCTATGGGGGTCTCGAGTCGGCGCATAGAGCACCGCGATCTGGAATACAAAGATTTCTTCTCAGATGAAGTGATCTTGATCGCTCCTGCGAATCACCATTGGGCAGGTTATCGTCTGGTATACCCGGATGATTTACTCGACGAACCGATGATTATGCGTGAAGAGAGTTCAGGAACGATAGAGGTGTTGAAAGCGGGCCTGCTCAAACATGATATCTCCTTCGATATGCTCAATATCACCATGGGATTAGGGAATGCAGAAGCGATTGAAATGGCGGTTGAAGAGGGGATTGGGGTGGCATTCATCTCCAGGTTAGCGGCCGCCCGAGGGATCGAGCTGGGGAGAATTGTTGAAGTAGAAGTGGAGGGCATGAAACTATACCGCAAGATTTACCTGGCGCGCAACCAAAGGATTCCGACCACTCGTGCTCAGAGTGAATTCTGGGACTTCGTCCATAAACCGGCAATAAGTGCTAATCAAATTTCCAATCCGGTATTGAGTTCATAAAAGGGAATGTTCGCTTGTCTCAATCACCTTATTTCTCTCTGATTTATTTCTTTTACGGCCTGGCGTTTTTCAGCATGGGTTTGGCGATCATGTTGGAACTTGCGCATGGGACCGACGAGAGATTGCGTCACGCTTTTCGACCCTTAGCTGTGTTTGGATTTTTACATGGTATTCACGAGTGGATTGAGATGTGGGAGCTGCAGGGAATCCTGCCAGGTCAATACACTTACCCAGTGTTGTGGGGAGGTGTTGACCTTGCGATTCTTACCTTCTCGTTTCTCTCCCTGGCTGCCTTCGGAGTCTTTTTAATCGCCAGAAGTGATCAGGCTCAACGGTACAGCCTCCTGGTTCCATTGGCAATGATCGCTGTATGGGGCCTGGGAATGTTGTTAATTAGCGGCAGATTCCCTCTCGAGGAAGATTTAATCCATGTTGCTCATGCATGGACTCGTTACGTCCTGGCTGTCCCAGCGGCGTTATTGGCTTGCGCTGGATTAATCGTCCAACAGCGAGAATTTCGCCTGGCAGGTATGGGGCAGTTCGGAAGGGATAGCCTTTGGGCGGCAATTGCCTTTTTGTGGTATGGATTGGCAGGGCAGACATTCCCGACAGAATCTCCTCTGCCGCCTTCGAATGTTATCAACCAGGAGCTGTTCTACCAGCTATTTGGTTTTCCAGTACAGCTGTTGCGGGCCATTGCCGCGGTGCTGGCCGCTTACTTCATAATCAGGGTATTAAGATCGTTCGAAGTCGAGACCCGGCGTAGAATTGCGGAGCTGCAAACAGCCCGCTTGGAGGAGGCGGAACGACGGGAAGCGTTGCGTGGGGAAATGTTGCGTAGGATTGTGGCAGCTCAAGAATCTGAACGCCAGCGAATCGCACGTGAGCTGCACGACGAGACTGGTCAGGCGTTAACTGCGATCGGTCTGGGATTGCGCGGGGTGGCTGCTTCAATGCGGAATGATGGCGATAAATCATCGACCAACCTGCGTCAATTAGAACAGTTAGTTGAGCATTCTTTAGTTGAATTACAGCGCCTGATTGCTGATTTGCGCCCTTCTCATCTCGATGATTTAGGTTTGGGAGCCGCCATACGTTGGTATGCGGGAGAGATTGAACAAAGATTACCTCTCAAGGTAACCGTTTCTGTGAGGGATGAAAAACCTGACCTGCCTAGCGAGATGAAGACTACTCTATTTCGCATCACGCAGGAAGCCTTGACTAATGTAATTAAGCATAGTGCTGCAAACAAAGCAAAGGTCAATTTGATATACCCACCGGAAGGTGTCCGCTTGGAAGTGGTAGATGATGGGGTCGGATTTAATCCAGAAGCGATGCGCTTATCTTCGCGTCCATCATGGGGGCTGATCGGCATGCGGGAAAGGGCAAGCTTATTGGGAGGATCATTTGAGATCAACTCTGAACTGGGGATAGGTACCAGAGTAGAAGTCTATATTCCATACAATGGGAAAACTGAGGAAACACCAGATGAAGACGCGCTTGTTGCTAGTTGATGATCATGCTGTAGTCCGTACCGGATTGCGGATGCTCCTTGAAGGCGAGGAAGAAATTGAGATTGTCGGTGAGGCCGAATCTGCCAGCGATGCACTAAATTTGATCTCTCAGGTCAAACCTGATGTGATTCTCATGGATATTGGTCTTCCTGATATGTCTGGAATCGATGCTACCCGCAGAATCAGGCAGCTTGCACCTGATTCCGCTGTTTTAGCATTAACAATTCACGAGGAT
Organism: Chloroflexota bacterium; assembly: GCA_020346705.1. GTDB lineage: Bacteria > Chloroflexota > Anaerolineae > Anaerolineales > UBA4823 > PFL25. The sequence continues at coordinate 545,214 of CP070785.1, forward strand.
GAGGAGTATTTCTTTCAGATGCTGGATGCCGGTGCGTCTGGTTATGTTCCAAAGAGGGCGGCTCCTGAAGAACTGCTGACCGCGATCCGGGTTACCGCACAGGGAGAGGTATATCTCTACCCGTCATTGGCCAAGCTTTTGGTGAAAGATTATTTAACTCAATCGGTTCAGCCCAAGAATCAAGCCACATTGGATGGATTGACCCCCCGAGAAAACGAAGTTCTAACCTTATTAGCCGATGGGGCATCTAATGCAGAAATTGCTATGCAGCTAAGCATCAGCCCAAAAACTGTTGCCAGGCATAGAGAGAACATCATGGGTAAGCTAAACCTGCATACCAGGACGGAATTGGTGAAATACGCTATTCGTAAGGGGATCATTCAACCTTAGAAATTTTGTCATTTGGTTGTGGAACCATTTCTACCCGATTGCTATAGAATCATAATTTGATGTAAGAATTTCCACAGCAAAAAGGGATGGGGAAATATGGACACAGCTGTGGGTCAATTCCACAATTAGATATGTTCAATTATGGGGGTTTAATCCCACGTTAGTGGGTGAAATATTTCACAATTGCATCGAATTGTATATAGTTTTATATACCTATCAAAACTAGGCTTTTTCGTATTT
>CP070785.1:545943-549203 GCA_020346705.1 Chloroflexota bacterium
GGTCGAAAGCGGCAGCGAAGATCACGCGTGTTGAGCTCAAGAAAACCGTTCCCGACCAACCGAACCACCACAGGCTCATCAGCAGGATGACGATAAACATCACCGCCCGGCTCTGCACCATGAAGGATGCAAATAAGGCTGGGTATGGCCAGAAAGGTAGCGGCGGAGGTACATCTGTATAGCCCCAGGCAAAATTCCAAAATGCACCATTAGCGCTGTTGTACCAGTCCCAACCCAAAGATTTGGAAATTAGGCCGAAGAAGATCAGAGCACCGACTGCGGTGGCGATGATAGCGGCTGTCATGCCCCAGAAATTGCGCTTGTAATCTGAAGCGCCGCGTACTTCCCCATAAAGGGTGGAACCCCAATTCGGCCACAGGTTGAAGAAGACAATCATTGGAATTAATGCCAGGCTTGCTCCGAGTGCGATTTCATTCAGCGGCCCGGTCACTGTGCCAGCTTCTTGTCCTGCAGCGAAGGTCTCTGCATAGAGATTGGTGCTTTCCGTGCCAAACATTTCTGGAACAATGGCGTTAAGATTGTTAGCAAAGGTTTCCTGGTTGCCGATCAGCAGCAGAATGAAGACCAATGCCAAGCCGACCACACCTCCCCAGAAGCATATCCGCTGGACACGGGCATACCACTTCATCCCAACCGCGATGTAAATTGCGACCAGGACGCAAAGGAAGATCGCAGCAACTAATACTCCGTTTGCATTTGTGGTAAACCATAGGGCTGCGTCTTGGGCACCAACGATAGCCAAAAGGGGAGTAACCACCTCAAAGCGAAGCATGTCGGCGTACAGGGGAACCCAAAGCCAGAGAATGAACCACCAGCCAGTGACTGCCAGGATAAAGCCGATTCCCCGACCCAGGATACGGCTCTGCCAGACGTAATCACCACCGGCACGCGGCATGGCGGAAATCAAGCTGGCATATACGATCACCTCGAAGATAGTGAATATTCCACCTACCACAACAGCGGTGGCTAGGTTGCCTTCGAAATAGTAGCAGTAGGAGAATATATAAAGACCGAGCGTGATCAGGTTGATCGAAAAGGTAGCGTAAATGAAAGCGTCAAACATTGACCAGGAGCGCACCAGGCCGCTCGCTTTGCGAACGAATAAGGTGACTTCACTCATGGGAATCCTCCTTCCAGATTCGGCGCCTGTTATCCAGGAGATAATTTTGGATGACAGGCATAACGGATGAATAAACAAAGATTAAAGAAATTGGATCCGGAAGTTCACGAAACCGTACGATATTCAACCTCCTTTCGGTACTCAGTACCTTAACGGTATTCTGTATCTCCCCATTTGACATCAGTAAAAAAAGTTGGGAGTCTGCTTTTAAAATTAAGTTGTTAATGTTCGAGGTAATTGTTATCGAGGTATGAAGGTTACCCAAATAATTTAACCCGTGGTCAGGATATAAGTTCCGACTTTCTTGGGTTTCAAATCGACTACCGCACCATGTAAAATGCCCTGTTCGTACATGCTGCCTGGATTGATGCAAAGCGTGCGTTTATACTTCCGGGTTCCTTTACCCTCATGGATGTGACCGTGCAGGCCAAGTAAGGGCTGGTATTTCTCAATCACGTGCAGGACAGCATGGCTGCCGACCGGTACCAGGGCGCGACCAGCATGTGTGGGGCGCAAGTCCTCAGTCAGCTCAGGGGCTTCGTCTAAACCGCTGCCATAGGGTGGTGGATGCAGGTTAAATATCGCCGTGTTGGGATCCTTAGCTTTTGCGATAACCGCTTCCAAGCGAACTTCCAAGTCTTCGTCTGGTTCTTCACGGTGCGTGTCCCATGGGGTCGGGTTAGACCAACCGGAACTAACCATTTCGTGGTGTTCTGAAAGTTCGAGCACCTGGCCTTCAGCGTGCTTCACCGTCTTTGATTGGGCGATCACATCGTCCACTTCAAAGACATCATCGTTACCTGGACAGACATAACAGCTGATTCCCGTTCCGGCTAGTTTATCATCCGCGTATTCCATCCATCTCACGAGCGTTTTAGTGACTTCCTCGAGAAAAAGCTCGTCAGATCTGCCAGGGGTATTGGAAATTTCAGCCACCTCATCCGGATCGGTCACGTAAGGATAATAGCCGCGATCCTGGATCATCTTCTCCATCTCTTTAACCGATTCCATTCCTTCCAGAACAGATTCCTGCTCCAGCAAGGTGACCTTGTATTTGTCGTTCCCCTGGTCAATGATTGGGACAATGGCTTTGCCTGTCATGTCCCCGCCCAGGATCAAGGTGTCAACTTCATAAAATTTTCCCCCACTGATGAATTTCTTCCAGCAGATTTCCGAACCATGAACATCCGTCGCGTAAAACAGCTTCATATCCAGATCCTCTCTAAACCTTCAATGATTTTCTTGGTACTTCACATCGTTGGATAACCAAAACTTGTTGATATGGGTAAACTTATCTTCCAGTTTAGCATCAACTTTTTTCTGGGTAAAGTTAATTTTTCAAATTCTGGAATTCGTCCAAAGGGGTTATTTCTTTAGATTTTCACCTTTTGGATCCACTAATATATCCGGCAAAACCTGGGCAGGGTGGTGGGAATCGAATATCTCAATTTCTAAGTTTGTGCCGATGGTGGCCAGGGAAAGCGGTAGATAGGCAAAACCGATATTGCGATTGATGGTGAATCCATAACCGCAGCTGCGCAATCGAGAAATGACCTCGCCATCCATGGAAACTGCTTCTCCACCATATATCGGGAGATAATCTTCACCTTCTAAAACTAGCGTACAGAGTTTCTTCGATAAACCCGCGGAGTTAATCGCCTGCAAAGCCTGGCGACCGATGAAGTCTCCCTGGTTGAGTTTGACGCAGAATGCTAGGCCTGCAGAATATGGATCTTCCTGGGGCGTTATATCTGAGGTAAAGTATTTGTACCCTTTTTCGATACGCAGCGAATCCAGGGCTTTATATCCTCCAACTTCAATACCAAACTCCTCGCCAGCCTCGATCAAATCATCCCAAACCTGCACAGCTCTCTCTGGCTGAATATAGATTTCCCATCCTAACTCACCCACATAGCTGATCCTTTGGGCAAGCACTTTCGTACCTCGAATGATGAGCTCAGCTGCACGCATAAAGGGAAACGCTTCATTGGACACATCTTCTTCAGTGACCTTCTCGAGCACATTCCGCGCATGAGGGCCCCACAATGCGAGGCATGACCTATCTATGGTCACATCCCGAATTTCAAGTGGGGGATCTCCTGGTGTGGTATGCATTCTT
>CP070785.1:549303-552556 GCA_020346705.1 Chloroflexota bacterium
GCATAAAACTAACAATTATTTAAGGTGTGTATTCTTTCAGGGATATGTGCGTCCTCTCCAGGTGACCCCTTTTCCAGAGAGAACTCGATATGCGGAGGTGAACATCATCAGCGTAAAAACAAGCGCTCCTAAAGGCAAGGAAAATGCATACCACGCGGAGATATCCATTGCACGGGAGGCCTGGACACGCTTAAAGAGCAGATAAATCCATAAAATTATCGATTGTGCAGCTGCCAGATAAGCTATCCAGCTGCCGCTACTGATAGCCCAGGATAAGCTCAGTATTGTCCAAAGTGGCAAAGCCAGAGCCCCTGTCAATCCTACCAACCCGCCAAGTGCCAACAACCACAATCGATCCTGCAGCCCAAGGAAGATATTCTTGGTCCAACCTTCCCAGATCTCAGGCAGTGAAGTATACATGCGTGTGCGCGCTAAATCTCTGCCGTCGCCGACTACAAGCTTGTATCCATTTCCCTTGACCAATGCCGCCAATGCTCTGTCCTCGGCGATTTCACTCCTCACCGCCTGGTGACCTCCTACAGCCTGGTAGACAGAACGACGAATGAGGATGAACTGGCCATTGGCAATGGCATCTGGTTTGTCAGGATCGTTTACACGATCGGCCGGGAATCCGACTGAAAGCGCGGTGAAGACAACTGGGAGGATGACGCTTTCCCAAAAGGTGATCAGTTCCTGGTAGGTCAATATTGAAAGCAGGTCAGCCTCGAGTGACCTGGCTGCCTGGAAGGTGGAAGTGATCAGATTAGGGCTGGCAAAGGTGTCCGCATCGATAAAGCATAACCAATCCCCTTGGGCGACTGCATAACCCTGAACCAGGGCATGGGGCTTTCCTGCCCAACCTGTGGGAAGATCAGTTCCCTGGACAATTCTAAAGACGGGGGATGTCCCACCCTGAGTTTGCTTTGCAGATACGAATTCCGCCAATATCTTGGGGGTGGCATCCGTGGAGCGATCGTCGACGACGATCACCTCCAGGTTTGGATAGGTTTGAGACTCCAAGGCAGCCAGGCAACGTTGAATGTTGCGGGCTTCATTCCGGGCGGGAATGATGATTGAAATTAAGGGTAGATTTGGACTGCTCTGGAGTTTGGATTCTGGGACAATCATGGATAGGTGGTACTGGTTGTGTACCCAAAAAGTGACGATTATGCCCACCAAAAAGATAACCGTAGAGAGAACTAAATAAGTGATTCCGGGAGTCAAAGATTCCAAATCAAGCATCAGATCCACGAAATAATTAACTTTGATAATGAAGTATTTTAAACGACACTGATTGTCGAGCCACGATTGGTTTTTTCAACTTCAATGCGATTGGGAAAAGATTCTTTCAGCTCTTCAATATGGGTGATGACCAGTATTTTAGCGAAGTCCTCCTTGACTAGATTGATCGCTTCTATAAGGCGCTGGCGGCCTTGAGCATCCTGGCTGCCAAAGCCCTCGTCAATAACCAGGGTCTGCAGACGAGCACCCGCCCTTTGAGCCAGGATTTCAGACAGCGCCAGGCGGATGGAAAAATTAACCCGGAAGGCCTCGCCGCCGCTGAACATTTCATAATCACGAATCCCGGCACTATCGCTGATCTGGATCTCGAGTGTCTCTCTCAGGTCGTCACGACTCTTGTCTTTATATTTAGCTTGGGTTACGAAGCGCACAGACATGTCACCCAGAGTCAGGCGATCCAGGATTTCGTTGGCCTTGATTTCAATCTGCGGTAATGCCTGTTCGATCAACAATGCGGGCACGCCATCTTTTCCAAAGGCCCGCTCGAGCTGTTTGAATTGGGAGACCTGATCGGCGTTCTCGCTGCGCTGCAGCTCTAGGGCAGTATAACGGGATTTAAGGTCATCGAGCACCAGGACTTTCTGCTTGGCGGCACCCACCTCCAGACGCAAACGGTTCTCACGCTCCTGCAGGTTGAGCAGCAGTGCTTCAGCTGCTTCCTGGTCAGGCGCCTGTTTACGGGAGGCCTGCAAAGCTTCTGCGGCGGCGACGTGTTCCTGCTCCTTGCGTGCGGCCTCGATCTCCTGGTTGGCGAACTGGTCTTCCAGATCACTTATCTCCCGTTCCAGGGGCGTAATCGTCGATCTGGCATTCTCTAAAGCGCGCATCTCACCTTCGCTGACCCGGCCTTCGCTTTCTGCTTTGCGGATGGCATCATGCGCGGCCGCGTCATAGCCGATCGTTTTAAGTTGTTCATTGATGCCCACCAACCGTTCCCGCGCCTGCGGAGCGTAAGTTTCCTCCTGCAAGCTGGTAGCGATCTCTTCCAACCGGGGAGCATACTTGTTTTGCCATTGCTCTTCTTGCGCATTGAGGACATCCAGGCGACTGGTAAGTTGGGCGATTAGCTTTTCTTGCCGTCTTAGTTCGCTCTCCGCAGGGGAGAGGGACTTGATCTGGTCTTCCAGGTCACGAACCCGCTGGTCAGTTTTCTGCAGCAGGTCCTGATTGGCGCGGTATTTGTCCCCCATCTCGCCACCCTCTGTGTTCAATCTTTCGATCAGCAGCTGGCGTTCAGTCTGGCTGAGCGGCTGCCCGCAAATAGGACAGGCGGCGCCTTCTGTGGCGGTAAGCTGATCGATACGCGCCTTTAGATCATCCATTTCGGCTTTTAAGCGTGGATTCTCCGCGCGGGCATCAGCCTGGTGACTTTGAGCGGTCTGCAATTCCTCCTGAAGCAGCTGGCGGCGAGCTAACCTGTGTTCAGCATCTTTTGCGGAGTCAGTCGCAGCGGATAGATCCTTTTGGATCAGCTCGATCTGAGATCTGGCATTTTCAACCTCAGCTTGTTGGCTCACTAATCCCTGCTGTTCCTGGAGTAAAGCTGCCCGGGCGGCATTGATCTCATCAAGCGGTTCCTGGCGCTGTTTCTCACCCTCCCGAAAGCGCTCAGCTACCTCTTCCCATTGCTGCAGACTTTCCCGGGCTTCAATCCAGGAGGTATATGCAGCCTCGATCTCCGCGCTCCGGGCCAGCAGTTGGTTGAACGATGCCCGCTCCTCTTGCCGTGCTGCAAGCCGGCTTTTCAAATTTTCCAGGTTTTGAGCTGCTTCCGAAGATTGGCGAGCTAAAACCCCGACCAACCGCTCCTGTTCAGCCAGCGTGGCAGCGATCTGGCGCATGTTTTCCAAGGTTTCTTCTTGTACAGTTCTAGACTCTGAAAGCTCGTTGAGTTCGCTTTCCAGCTTCTGAAGGCTTTCCACCCGGGAGGATTCCTCAGCCAATTCAGCAG
>CP070785.1:552656-555874 GCA_020346705.1 Chloroflexota bacterium
CCGCCCACCTGGACGTCGGCTTTCAGGGAATAGGCATCGTAACCTTGCATGATAGCGTAGAATGTTTCATGCAAGTATATGGCATCGCCTTTTTCCCAGCGCAGTTTAAAGTTTTCTCGAGAGATGAACTGCTGCAAGGTGAAATTTGAGGCCAGGCTGATCAGGTCAGCAAAATTCAACTCAGTGAGCCATTCAGCGTTGTAACGGATAATGGTTTTTTCCGGATCGAGTATATTGAATGCCTGCTGAGCGTACGTTTGTGCATTGTGCTCAACTTCCTCCGGGGTCAGTTGGGGACGGAGCTTATTCTTATCTGAAGGATCACCGATCAAGGATGTATAAGTCCCGATCAGGAAGGTCACCTCATGACCCAATTCTTGGAACTGACGCAGCTTACGCATCGTTATCGTATGCCCAAGATGTAGATCGGACCTGGTGGGATCGTACCCACAGTAGACTCTTAATCCACGCCCCTCATTCTGAGCTTCGACCAATCGCTGGCGAAGCTCATCAGCCATTGCCTCTTTTAATTCCTCATCACCATATTCAGTACCACGCATCAAGTGTGATACCTGTTCTTCGATATTCATATCCACAACTCATCTCCTCAAACTAGCTTTTCTACCCAACATCAGCGATGTGCTGCTGAAGGCAAGGGTAAAAGAAAACGCGCCCTCTGCACAGAGGGCGCTGGATGCCCAAAGGCAGAAAAACTACTCTCGCGAATAATAATAACCTTCCTGCTGATTTCCGATATCAATTTGTTTTATCTCTCTCAACTCAGCTCTTTCGAGGATTTGCTCCAACACATGCTCTCCTTCTACAAATCCTGTGCGTCCTAATATCCTTCCATACGCCTCAACCTCTCCTAGCGTGTGAAACCCAAAATATGAATTTTTACCAAAAACCTGGACCTTCTTCCCCCATTGGGCTGGTAATACTCTCACTTCCTGTACTTCCTTCCAATCCAACTGCTCATTACGCAGACCGTTGCTAAATGCGATTTCCTGCGAATCTATTTTCAGGAATGTATGCCGATCCATCCAGTTTCCAAGGCTTATTCCAAAGGCAACGATGAGCAATGGGATCCCAAGTATTAGCAGCCAAAAAGATAATGATTGCCCCAGGAATAACAACAGGATCCAGGTGCCATTCACCAATACCGCACTTGACCAGGAGATCAATTCACCCCTTCTTGATACTAACTCCGGTTTGAATACCTGTTCATCAGATCTTGCGTTCATAGGCTAGATTATAAAGGATTTTAGTATTTTAACCATCAATAGACCTAGCTAAACTGACATTAATCTTGAGTAGGACCTGCTCATTTGCATGCTATAATTCGCAAAGTTAAGGTGCAATTATGTATGAACCTGTACTGGTTTTGAATGCCAATTTCGAGCCACTGAATATCTGCAACACTCGTCGAGCGATCGGATTGATGATGACCAGTAAAGCAACGCTCATCTTGAACGGTCGCGGGTATATCCATACCGTATCGACAAAATTCCCGCGTCCCTCGATCATACGCCTGGAGAGGATGATCAAAAGGCCGCGTATTCGTGTCAAATTGAGCAAGCGTGAGGTTTTGAGGCGAGATAATTTCACCTGTCAATACTGCGGTAATAAAGTGCCACATATGACAATCGATCACATCATCCCGCGCAGCCAGGGTGGAACACACCAATGGAGCAACCTGGTCGCAGCCTGCCCAGCCTGCAATCATCGCAAGGGCGGCAGGACACTTGAACAAGCGCACATGCGACTGCTGCGGAAGCCGGTCGAACCACCATCTTCGGCAGTCTATATCTTCGCCAGGCACTTAACCCAAAATCAGGATTGGGTCCCCTTTGTAGAAGGCTGGTAATTAAGTTTTTCTGAACTTCCCTTGGGTAAAAAGACCTGGTTTAGAATTCAAACTCCATAAAATCCTCAGCCAAGCCTACAGAACCGCTAAATTCCTGCGCGGCTCTGGCAACGATCCCATTATCTTTAAATCTGCCGTTGGCATAATGGATCAGGAAAAGCTGTTCTGCCCCTGCGCTTTTTGCGATCTCTCCTGCCTGGTCTGCATCTGTGTGACCTAAGGAGGCACCCGTAGATTCGTGGATTAACACGTCAGCGTTTTGAGCTAATTCCACCACTTCCGGGCATGGTTCCGTATCCCCAGAATATGCGAAAACCTTGCCAGATTCGGGAAACTCTATCCTCAGGCCAATATTTGGGATGATATGTCTTACTGGCGAGGAGAAAATCTTCCATTCGTCGTGATCCTGGATCAGAGTCATTGTTTCTTCTGGCAAACGAACCATCTTTACTGGGAAAAAACGCGGCCAGGTATCCCAACCGTAGAGATCCATCATTTTCTCAAGCCTGTCCAGAGTGAAGTCCAGGCCGTAAATCCTCAATTCCTGCTGGCGACCTAACAACCATAAGTCCATCAGAAGCAGTGGAACACCGGAAACATGGTCAGGATGGAAATGGGTCAAGATAAGGTCGGTGATATTTTCAACCTTCAGTCCAGCTTTTTTCAACCTGACAATAGGATTGTTTACACAATCGATCAAGACTAAACGTTTGTCACCAACTAAAGCCATATGGCTGTTTTCATGGTCTTCATCGGGAATTGCATTGGATGAACCGAGAATGATTACTTTTGGCATGTAAATTCCTTATGTTTTATTCCCAGGTGGGGAACTTATTTAACCACCGAAAATCCACGCAGCAACGCGCGGCGTCACGAGAACTTCTAATATTGCTGCACCCAATAAAAGAGGTAGAACCAATCCTACCATTACTTTAGCCCAATCAACCATAGCTGCCAACCAAGATTCACCAATTGTTTTTCCTTGAGAAGGGGAAGCAATTGTTGCTCCAAGACGGAAAATTGCTGCTCCAGCCAGGACGATGGCCGGAATCTCCAATATGCTGTGAGGAATTACAAAGGCCAGCAAGAATAAGAAGGGAGAAAGACCAGCACTGGCTATTGTTGCAGTAAAAAAACCGATCATCAGCACAGGCAAAACCATCACAATTAAGGCCAACACACCAAATGATAGCAGTCCAGCGATTGTTGCCAGGATTATGGTACGCAGATTATTGAACCAAACTAGGGGGATATTGCTGTGTTCGAAGAAACGCAAGTTTTCGTTACCACTGATCGACCCATCCTTTATTGATTCTGCGTTGATGAACTCAGAAGGGATCACAAACTGATC
>CP070785.1:555974-559185 GCA_020346705.1 Chloroflexota bacterium
AGTCACAGGCGGGTGGTGATCGACGAAGAACGCTTTCTACGCCGGGTGGCAGCTAAGCGATAAGCGAATAAACAATGCGCGTCTTGTATGATGGTTGGTCCCTGGTGTACAGCCCGATCAGCCCGCAATCCCTTCATCTGCAGGCAATTTTGGCCCATCTACCGGACGAGGTCACTCCGGTCGTGGCTTTACCCGGAGCTGCCCCAACCTGGCTGGAGGGTGTCGAGGTACACGTCCGATCTGTTCCGGATACCCCCTCTGGCAGGTTGCGCTGGGAACAATTTTACCTGCCGCGCGAAGGCCTCAATATGCTGCATCTGACCGTGCCTTCACCACCTATATTGGGCAATAAGGTCATACTCCTGAGCTCCTCCGTTTTTGATAAATTCGCCGGAGACATCCCTGGTTCACCGGAAATGGTCCATATTCTTGATCGCTTGCGCCATTCCCTGGCTTACGGCGGCATGGTTCGCGTGAAAGAGGTCCTCTGGCCTGTTGATCTCCCCGCGCCTCAACTTCCTGGTCGGTTGACAAGACTATCACCCATCTTGCCTCCGGGGTTCACCTCTGAGCCTGCCCCAGAAACAAGTGCTGCTGAGCCTTCGGCCGCAGCACTCTTGGAGAAATTAGATTTACCCGAGGAATTCATCATCTATCATGGTCCGGGAGATGTGCGATCCCTCGATCGCTTGATGCAGGCCTGGCACTGGGCTGCCTCTGCCATTGGAGAAACTCATCCATTGGTCATACTCGGTTTTGATTCTGATGCGCTCACCACCCTCACCAATCTTGCAGAGCAATATGATTTAGGGGGAAGCCTGCATGTTGCCAGGGATGTGACCCCAGATTTGATCCATCACCTTTACCGACGGTGCAGCGCTGTCTTCCACCCCGCGCCAGCCTCCCCCTGGAGTGGGCCCGTTCGCCTGGCTCTGGCCTGTGGTAAACCTCTTGTCGCCAGCGAGGACGATCTCACGGATGCTCTCGCTGGCCCTGCGGCTTACCTTGCACCTCTAGGAGATCCCAGAGCTTTGGGAGCGGCCCTGGTTACCGTTATCGTCGAGGAACAGGTGGCTGAAAGATTATCCACAGCTGCAAAACGCAGAGCAGCAAACTGGGAAATGGGTAAATTTAGCTCCCAGCTGTGGGGAGTTTACAGTCAAACTTTCGCAGAGTAACTTGAGTTTCAGGTGATTGGGTGTTCCCCAAATCTCAGGATCGAGCGCGGCCCATTATCGTCGCATAAACACCCAGGACGATCCCTCCCAAGAGCAGTAATCCGCCTGCAATTCCCAGGAACAAGGAACGGCTGCTGACGCCGGGTGAGGACAGCTCATCAACCGCTTCAGAACTGACCTGAGCTCCAAAATCTAAGTAAGTTTCCGTTCCAGGATCGATCACCAGGGTGTAGTTAAGCACGGTGGTAGGATTGTAACCATCAGGGACCGCCACGCTGATCGTGTATTCCCCCTGCATCAAATCCTCAAAACAGAATGATTCCAGGCCTCCGACGGTGGGTTCTGTCAAATTGATCTCCCCCGTCTGGTCACTCACGCTGATCGCGCCCTCCGGGATGGAAGGTTCCTCCTCCTGGCGGATGGAGTCGCCGTTGATGTCGTTGTACAGTATCACGCACAAAGTGCCTGATCCTGGTTGGGGGGTAGGGGTTGGTCGGCTTGACGTAGGAGTCGGGCTGGGCCCGGGAGTTGGCGTGACCTCAGATGGACCGCCAAAACCGAGTAGCACTTCCTCGCCTTCAAGCAGCACAGTTTCACTGGTCGCATCATTCAAACGCAGCAAGTCGTTCAAATCGATCGCATAGATCGCCGCGATGCGCCACCAGGAATCGTTTGCCTGCACGATGTAGAGGATGCGCCCATCCGTGCCTGGTGTTGGCGTTGGAAATGGGGTGAATTGAGCAGCCGGGGAAGCCGCAGCTGGCCAGACTGTGGCAAGTAGAACCAGCACCAACCCGGCCCACCCCAATCCCAAACCAAAGAGCTTAACCTTCGATCTGAGCATGACCAAAATTATACTTGAATAACAGTTTGCTAGATTAGGGCCATATTAGGCGCGGTATAATCCATCCAGATTTATGTCAAAGCAACCCTGGAGACTATCGAGTTCTGAGCCAGATCAGGCCACCCTCTGGCATCTTGCCAGTGGGCGAGTGATTTCGCTTGTCAATGTACTCATTCTCGTCTTGCTGAGCTGGTTATTCATGGCCCAAGTCTTATCAACAGGCCAATTGACCCTGCTCTGGTTCTGTGGGGTGGTCATTTTGGCTGCTGCCATAGCCATTGCCCTTGAGCGCAGCCTGGTTTTCTTATCGCTGCCCTATAAGAGGCGTTATCGGTTCGCATTCTTGGGTTCCTGGGGGATATTCTTGGTTTTACTGCTTTGGAATTGGATCCTTTCTCCCTTTGCTTTTTCCCTTGGCTGGTTGTTGGCAGCCCTGGTCGGTGCTTTTACCGGTGGCATTCTGGCGACCAATTTCAATGAACGTTTGTGGGAGAACAACTCGCCCCCTTCTGCTGATATCATTCGAGATGTATATCAGCAGCATAAGGAGCTGATCGGTTTTCCAGGTCCTCCACCTGGGTTGAAGCGCGCCTTTGACCTCCTGCTGGCCACAATTGGGCTCTTACTGTCACTGCCTATCTGGCTGCTGAGCATCTTCCTGATTTGGGTTGAAGACCCAGGTCCGCTCCTCTTTGTCAAGAATTCGGTTGGTATAGGTGGCTTGAATTTCCACCAATACAAGTTGCGCACCATGGTGCGCGGGGCTGAGGATGCCACCGGGCCAGTCCTGGCCAGCGAGAAAGACGACCGGGTGCTGCGCAGCGGATACTTATTACGCAAGACCGCCCTGGATGAGCTGCCCCAGCTGATCAACATCCTGCGTGGAGAGATGAGCTTCGTCGGCCCTCGCCCACAGCGTACCGTGTTGGTACAGGGCTATCTACGGCAAATGCCCGAATATGCTCACCGGCATCGTGTGCTCCCCGGTTTAGCCGGGTTGGCGCAGGTCGCTGGAGATTACTATCTCACTCCCCGGCAGAAGCTGCGCTTTGATCGCCTGTATATTGAATACACCAGCCTGGGCTTCGATCTAAAGCTGATCGCTTTAGCCTTCTTGATCACCTTTTGGTTTCGGTGGCAGAGAGATTGGAACGGGCGTTTACCAAGATGGCTGTTTCGCTTTGGTAGC
>CP070785.1:559285-562493 GCA_020346705.1 Chloroflexota bacterium
TTGGTCTACATCCGGCGCAGCCAGATCGAGCATTCCCAGCCAATGCAGCGGACCTGTGATCATGTAGCGAAGCAGCCTGCCCTCCACCTTGTCCCAATTTTCAAACCCGCGCAAATACTCAGCCTCCAGAGCATGTTCCTGCTCAGCCTGCCGGATGAACCAGGAATCATAATCTCCTGCGGGGCGTTGAAAATCCGGGTAGTGCTGTTGAATGGCGGTGATGAATGATTCAATATTCCACCAGGTGTTCTGCGGGATAGGTTCCAGGAACTCAAGCAAGGCTTCCCGCGCCAGCAAAGGATCGTTTTGCCATTCCCCCTCGAGAATCAAATCCGGCAACAGCGCCAGCTCGTTCAAGCGTTTAGATGCTTTCCAGCTGCTCACCAATTGGACGAAAGACCGCCCTCGCTCAGCTTCCAGGAAGAGACGAGTCGGCTCGGGGTTGGGTAATCCATGCTCATCCAGGAGACCAGCCGCATCTAAAAGTGCCTTTAAGAATTCTGCGCTCAAAGGATACTTACCAGGAAAGGAGGTGAAATAAGCATCTATTTTCGACAGCCCCATACGCATTCCGGCCAGCAAGGTGCAGGCATCAGCCAGAATTCGGTCGGAAGCAGACCATACATGGTCATGTTCACCTGCATGCGCCGCTCGTCCCAGGAGTCGGTCAGCTTTTATTTGATCTGCTGCTAATAGCGGCAGGTAATCATCGGGAATATAGGCGAACTCTTCTGGGCCGCCGGGCGTATCGTAAAAAGTGCGTCCGATCAATGCCCGATAGAAAAGAACTTCTGCGGTTGATATCGGATCGAGATATGGTCTCGCCCGGTCCCTGCGTCCTGATCCCATCTCTCGTACCTCTCCGTAGCGGCGTTTAAACAGCGACCAGGCTATGCGGCCCTCATTATTTAGCAAATCCGTAATGGCTGTCTGGGCTTCAATGGGTAGTGAAGTGATGACCTCCTGAATCAGCTGGCCATCGAGCATGACCGGCACCAGACTATCTATTCCCGGGTTGAGCTCGCTATCAGTGAATTCGACTCCCCACAATTCAGCAACAATCTGTAAATATCCCAGGTCATATCTACCCAGGCTATGAGCAAGATCAGGCATCAAATCACTTCACAGGAGTCAGATAATAACTTCGAGAGCGGAGGGTAAAACTTTTACTGAAATCTCACGCACATCCGTCCCAAATCCGGCAAAGATTTCACCATCTGTGTGGATCACCAGCGGTCGATCGGAGGTTATTTTTAATTCCCGGAATTTGTTAATCCGCACCTGAGGGAAGCGCCCGTGAGTACCCTTCAAGACCTCTGGAATCAGGCGGAACATCATCGGCCGGGAGACGCTCGTAATGGCGGCATAATCCAGCCAGCCATCATCAACCACGGCATCCGGCGCCACATGAAATCCACCCCCTTCGCGGGGGCCATTACACAGCACGATCAACAGATTCTCGTCTTCCCAGGTCTCCTGGTCGGATTCAAACAGGATCATGGCTGGATCATGATCTAACATAATCGCCCTGATAGCCGCGATTAGATACACCGGGAACCCGCTTAAAACCGGCACAGTCCGTGAATGGATGGTTGCCTTAGCGTCAAATCCGATGCCCAACGTGTTATCCCAATATTCTATGCGTGTTCCGCTCTGGATTTGGGCGATATCGATAAATTTAGGTTCTCCGGTGAACACCTGGCGCATCGCTTTGGCGGGCTCGGTCTGCATCCCAACATTGCTGGCAAAATCATTGCCTGTACCCACCGGCACGATCCCCAGGCGCGGCCTGCTTTCTATTGGTACCTGCATCAGTCCATTGATCACTTCGTGAGTGGTACCATCTCCACCCACTGAGATCACCACTTCATAACCATCTTCGGCTGCCTGGCGCGCTAAGTCTTCCGCATGGCCCGGGTAAACTGTCCCAGTCCAATCTGCACCACCAAACTCTTCAACCACCGAACGTAAATCAGTCCCCCATCGCCAGGCGCGACCTAAATCCGCATTGGGGTTGATGATAAGTTTTATATTATGTTTGGGCATATTGACTATGGATACCTGCTCAGAATCTCGGCGACAGGAATAACAATCTGGCCTTCCCTTGAATCCCCCAGTAGCGAAACCTGATCCGGCTTAGTGCCTGCCATCCAGGCGGTGAAAGCTGCCACCATCGCATCAAGTTCTTCCACCTGGTAAAGTTCTTCGATCGGTAAAATGCCTTGCAGCAGGCGATGACGGGTGATCTCCTCGAAAATGTACATCGGATCAGGGATATCCAAGTCACATTTATAGAGGACCAGCTGGCGCTGGATGCGGCCTTCCAATGAATGCTTGGTAAGTGGTAAATGCTCGAGCAAAGCAGCAAAACAGGCATGCGGGTAAACTTCCAGGCATTGGTGATCGGCATCTTTTTGGGGATAATGTAGGTAACTCAGGTGCTTCAATCTCTGGTAGAGGGTAAAACCCTGCTGCATCCAGCGGGGGCAGGATTCTGCCTGGGCTGAAGTCTGGGGCATATAAATATTGTGTTGCCGCAGCTGATACTCAACCACCCGGAAATTCCGCCAACGACCGGGCCTTGGCACTGGGGACAGACGTTCGCGCACTTCTGCGCGATCCATCAGGCCCAGGTTGGGACTGCTTGGCGCGCATACGCCGATCACCGCCGATCGCTGACCGGCGACAAATGCCAGCACCTCTTCCATGTCACCCTGGCCGATCGCCAGCAAGCTGAGATCTTGATCCAGGGCAACATACGTTAGAGGTTTATCACCGGCGGTGGGATCTATCCCGAGATAAGTGGTATGGCTGGAAAACATGCTGGTTGACTAGAATTAAAAACGAGGAAAATACGTTGAATAGAGTTTAGCGCAAAAGTAGCTAAGTTGCAATAAGCAAATCAGGAAATCTGTCATGGGCAGAACACGCCACCTATCTTTGACTTGTCTCGTAGCCTGGACTATACTTAATGTCGAAATTTAACTTTGTGGAACATCCCATATACAAATAAATAAGCGTAATTGTGTCCCGCTAATAGCGTGGCAAGCTCTAAATTTCAAAGAAATTCAGGAGAATCCACAAAGACTGTTGTTCCCAAAATGCTCATAATAAGGAGATAGTGCTGATGACTGAAGCAACTTTCAAATTGACCTATGCCACCATGTTCGATCCCCCCGAAGAACTGCACACGCGCTTCGAGAGCGTG
>CP070785.1:562593-565790 GCA_020346705.1 Chloroflexota bacterium
TAATTAAATGCAAATTTTCAATCTTTGCTTTGATGATGGCGTTAATTATTCTCCTTGTATTTTCAATTAGGAAATGAGTTTGTTGATTATTTCTGAACTCGCTTCCGAAGTTTGAATTTCAATAAATCAGAAATGAACAAATATTTGAAGGAGCCCTTCTCCAAATACGAGCTTTAGCTGTTCCAAAAGCCATGCTGAACCAGGTAGACATTCTCCGCAGTGATAAAGGCTTCAGGGTCAAAACTGATGATCTCTTTTCTCAGCTTCGTCTCGTATCTACGTAAAATACTACAATGAAGAATTGCCACGGTACCGTCACGCCCTTGAGCGGAGACCTCCGTTACCGCATAGCCTGCGTCACGCAGACCATTGGCGATCTCAATCCCCCGGTTTGGACTGACAATGCGAATATTCGTGTAGCCGAATGCAATCCATTTTTCGATGAACATGCCAACCACCAGTCCTGTGGCAAATCCCATGGCGTAGCCCAGGATCTTGGTCCAATTGCCCAGATCAGAAATAAACCAACCCAAGGCGATTATATAAGTCAGAGGCTGGAAAAAACCGAAGATCCAGGCCAATACTTTTCTCTTGCGAACGACCATCAAGACACGTAATGTGGCGAATGCCACACCGATCATCCGCAAGGTAAAAATAATAAGGGCAGATGTGAGTATTTCAGCTGTCATCGAGAAAATTTATGCTCGCCAGAAGCCACGCCTTATCGGCCGAATTTCCTCAGAGGTGATAAATGCTTCCTCATCGACCTCGTTTACCATCAAGCCAATCTTCTTCACATCCTTGCGTAACACACTGCAGTTCAACATGGTGACCATACCGTCTTTACCGCGCGCCGGAACTTCGGTGACTGCATAACCTTCTAGGCGCAGCCTTTCCGCTACCCCAGTGCCACGGTGAGAGCTGATGATACGCATATGGACGTGTCCGATGGCCAATCTTTCTTCGATCGCCATCCCGAGGACCACTCCTGTCGCGAATCCGGCAGCATATCCGATGATGTTCAGTGGGTTGGTCAAATCCCGAAGGACGGAGGCAATCGCAATCACGTATACTACTGCCTGGAAGAAACCGAGAATCCAGGCGATAGCTTTGCGGCCGCGCATGACAAATAATACGCGCAATGTATCCAGGGACATGTCAGTGACGCGCAAGAGGAAGATCAACCCAGCACTAAGCCAGGCCTCGGGTGAAAGAACTAATTCCATAACCTACTCAATTGTGGATATTGTCTTGATACTTTCGGCTTGTAAGGCTTTTATGTATAGCTGCTCTACGTATTCCTTGACCATCCTGCGCATGCTGAATTGAGGGGAAAGCGTGCGGATGGATTCCTTCATCATGGAGATCCATTCCCCCGGCAAACCATCTGATGAGCGTTTCTTGTAATACAGTGGGATAATCTGATTTTCCAGGATATCGTAAAGGCTGATAGCGTCCTCTTCATCCTGCTGGTTTGGGTTATCGTAGTCCACATCCCGGCCAATTGCCCAACCGTTGCTGCCGTTATATCCCTCGCGCCACCAACCATCCAGCACGGAGAAATTGATGACCCCATTCATGGCTGCTTTCATTCCTGAGGTTCCGGAGGCTTCGTGTGGTCTGCGAGGTGTGTTCAACCAGACATCCACACCCTGAAGCAAGTAGCGGGCAAGGTTCATGTCGTAATCTTCTAAGAATACCAGGCGACCACCATTTTCCGCTTTCTTTACGATGCGGTAGACTTCCTGGATTAACATCTTTCCAGGCTCATCAGCCGGGTGTGACTTCCCAGCGAAGATTATTTGCACGGGCATGTTGGGGCGGTTGATGAGATCTAACAAGCGGCCCAAATCTCGAAGGATCAGGTTGGCGCGCTTATAGGTCGCAAATCGACGGGCAAAGCCAATCGTGAGGGCATATGGATCCAAGAGTACTCCGGATGCAACCACTTGCACGGGATGAACACTGTCATTCAGCCACTGATCACGCGCCCGTTCACGCATGTAGTGAGCCAATTTACGCTTCAAGTGGCGCCTGACCTCCCACAATTCACCGTCTGGGATATTCTCCACAGCTTCCCAAACCTGGTTTTCATCGAGAGATTCCATCCAATTCTTCCCCAAGTATTCATCTAACAGGTTTCGCATTCGTCTGGCTAACCAGGAACCAGAGTGAACTCCATTTGTGATGTGGGTGATGGGAACATCATCCACCCGCACATCCGGCCAGAGATGGTGCCACATATCTCGGGCTACCTGGCCGTGCAGCTCAGAGACTCCATTCCGGTAACGAGACATCTGGAATGCTAAAATCGGCATACTGAACGTGTTTCCCCAGGGATGGGGATTGCGTCCCAGGTTGAAAAACTGCTCCCGGTCCAATTCTAAATCTGGGAGTAAATTGGAAAAATATTTCTCGATCAACCATTCAGGAAATTCATCATTGCCTGCTGGAACCGGAGTGTGGGTGGTAAATATACTGGAATCGCAGATCTGCTCATTGGCTTCTTCAAATGTATGACCGGAGGCGATCATCTCCTTAGCTCGTTCCAGATTCAAGAAAGCTGAATGCCCTTCATTCAAGTGGAATACACTGGGATTGTATCCAAGAATACGTAAAGCTCGCACACCTCCGATACCGAGGATGATCTCTTGTGAGATCCGGGAATCCAGGTCAGAGCTATAAAGACGGGCAGTCAGTTCACGGTCAGCGACTGAATTGCCTTCTACATCACTATCCAGGAGGTACAACCTGACCCTGCCTACATGTATCTCCCATAAGCGAGCCTGAACTTCTCTGCCAGGTAATTCAACTGACACAGTCAGCGGTTCATCATCACTTCCCAGTATCGGAAGAATTGGCAGATCCTCAAACTTCAGCCGCAGATAATGGGCTTCCTGCCAGCCATCCTCCGTGATATGTTGGGAGAAGTAACCGTGGGTATACAAGAATCCAACGGCGACCAGAGGAAGACCCAGGTCGCTGGCGCCTTTCAAATGATCCCCTGAGAGAATTCCCAACCCTCCAGCATAAATTGGTAACGTTTCGTGCAGGCCAAATTCTGTGGAAAAGTAAGCGATTGGCCGGTGATTATATTCAGGGTGATTGCGGGAACACCAGGTGTCTTCGGCGTTCATGTAGTTGTCAAATTCGTTGAAAATCCGGTCGTAAGTCTCCAGGTAATAATGATTTTGGGT
>CP070785.1:565890-569057 GCA_020346705.1 Chloroflexota bacterium
GGCGACTGCCTGGAAGGTCTGGCTACCGGCCCGGCTATCGCAGCTCGCTGGGGGAAGAAGGGTGAGAGTTTTCCCCCTGATCACCCGGCCTGGCAGCTCGAAGCCAATTACCTCGCTCTGGGTCTGGCGAACTTGGTAACTATACTTTCTCCCCAGCGCATCCTCCTTGGAGGCGGAGTAATGGATCAAAAACAGCTTTTCCCGCTAATCAGATCGCGCCTCCAGGAAATTCTGGCGGATTACATTCATGCCCGAGAGATCCTGGAGCAGGTTGACCACTATGTCCTCCCGCCTGAGTTGGGATCACAGGCCGGAGTTCTGGGTGCGATCGCCCTGGCCCAACGAGCGGCAAAGGTGATTTGAAAGAATCGGCAGTCCAGAAAGATATAATCTGGTTTACCGAGAATAACAGTCACTGTACGGTATACTCGAAACACGGGCTAACATCCATGAAATCCACCAAGTACCCAACATCGAGGAGGAGATAACGTGGCAGACGACCAAACCTTCGATTTTGTCATCATCGGATCTGGCTTCGGCGGCAGCGTCTCTGCCATGCGCCTGACTGAGAAGGGCTATCGTGTGCTGGTGCTGGAGAGGGGGAAGCGTTTCAGCGACGATGAACTTCCAAAGACCAACTGGGATCTCCGCAACTACTTATGGTTGCCTGCTCTGCGCTGCTTCGGCATCATGCAGTTTTCGCTGCTCAAAGACGTCCTGGTGCTCCACGGTGATGGGGTTGGGGGTGGCAGCCTGATGTACGCCAACGTGCTTATGGAACCCGACGAAGAGTATTTCGATCAGCCAGGTTGGAAGAATGTGACGGATTGGAAGACGGTGCTCAAGCCCCATTACGCTCAAGCCAAATTCATGCTGGGCGTAGATCAAAGCCAGAATCTCTGGAGGGCGGATGAAATCCTAAAACAATATGCTGACCAGGAACAGGTCGGCGATACGTTCCGCACAACGCAGGTGGGTGTCTTCTTCGGAGAGAAAGGTCAAGAGGGTCAGGAGGTCGAGGATCCATACTTTGGTGGTCAAGGACCTAATCGAAAAGGCTGCACTTTTTGTGGGGGCTGTATGGTTGGCTGCCGGTACAACGCGAAAAACACATTGGTCAAGAATTATCTATTTTTTGCAGAGAAGTGGGGAGCGGAGATATGGGCTGAATGCGAAGTCCACGATGTCCAGCCTCTTCCGGAAAATCAGGCTGATGGCGCCCGTTATGAGGTTATATACAAGCGGACGACCGCCTGGATGCGT
Organism: Chloroflexota bacterium; assembly: GCA_020346705.1. Classification (GTDB taxonomy): domain Bacteria; phylum Chloroflexota; class Anaerolineae; order Anaerolineales; family UBA4823; genus PFL25. The sequence continues at coordinate 567,154 of CP070785.1, forward strand.
AAACCAGAACTTAAGGTGAGAGCCCGGAATGTCATATTTTCCGCTGGAACCTTGGGTTCCAACAGGTTGCTGTTTAAATGCCGCGAGATCACCGGATCTTTGCCAAAGATTTCCCAACAGCTTGGTAACAAGGTGCGAACCAACAGCGAAACGCTTCTGGGGGTCTTCAGTCGGGAATTAACCACCGACTACTCGGAAGGCCTCGCCATCACCTCCGTCTTCGAACCCGATGCGGTCACGGCCGTTGAACCGGTCCGGTATCCCGAGGGGTCATCGTTTATTCGTTTGCTTGCCGGGCCGTTAATTTCGCCAGGTGGAAGTGTCTTGGAAAGAATCGTTAGAACGCTTGCCACTATCGTTACTCATCCCCTTGATTTTCTCAAGAATTATTTTATTTCTAATTGGGCTCACCGGACGACGATCTTTCTGGTGATGCAGACGGAAGACAATCAGATCCACTTGCGATTAGGCCGCAGCTTACTAACCCTCTTTCGCAACAACCTGGTTTCAATATCGGATGACGAGAAGACGATTCCCCACACGATCGAAGTCGGCCACAAGGTCATAAGCCATTTCGCTGAACAGATAAATGGTGTTCCAGTCAGTTCAATTCACGAGTCATTATTTAACATTCCCACCACTGCGCATCTTCTCGGAGGCTGTGCAATCGGCCGAGACGAATCGGAAGGGGTCGTCGATTTAGACTGCCAGGTTTTCAACTATCCTGGATTGTACGTCATCGATGGATCGATCGTGCCTGCCAATCCTGGCATCAATCCGAGTTTAACCATCACTGCTCTGGCGGAATATGCCATGGAGCGCATGCCGCCCAAACCAGATGCTCAGGTTCGCAAACCCCTAGGCATCCCCCGCTCGCTTCATGATCAGGACCCGCTCCCCGTTGCTCATCACCCGGTCCAATAATCCCAGCATGCGCATAATGCGCTGGAAGTAGCGCGGCATCTCCTCCTTAGGGACCGATTGAAAACCGAACTTCTCATACAAAGAACCCAGATTCTCCCGACACATCAGGTAAAGATCCCCATTGTAGAGCCCAAGAAAGTGCTCTATGATGGCGCGTGCCACCCCCCGTCCTCGCCAATCCGGATGCACGACGATCGAAGCCAGCTCATCCGAACCATCCCCGTGAGGTTTTACCTGCCCGCAGCCGATCACCTGTCCCTGATCTGATTCCGCCACCACAAATCGCTTCCACTTCAATCCTGTCGGGTTGATCTCCCCGATGCGCACCAGCCAGCGGATTTCCTGAGCATCATCTTCAGTTGCCGGTCGTAATGTGAACATAGATCAGTAACTATTAATGCGGGTAATTGACTGAGATGTGAGGGTTAGATAATTGATGAGTCCAGGGCAAACTTGATTTGAGTGTAGCTTAGTCCAATTCGACAGGCTCAGTGCCAGCTTTTGAGGGCATTAGTTCAGATCGAAACAGATACAAGGCTTACTCGCAGGTGGGGAGGCTCTGAACCTCGCTAGGCGATATCAATGTGATCAAGTGTTATTGCTCTATAGGTGGTTCTTATTGTTGGCATTCTTTGGTGGGGATATTACGCAGTTTTGATATGTTCCTTTTTAAATGAAGAATGCCCATTTTTCACTTACAAGAGAAATATTATCTGGGATTAATCAGAAAGAAGTTCTTCGAGGATGGAGCGGGTAAGCTGCGGGTCCGCTTTGCCGCGCGATTGCTTCATCACCTGCCCGACGAACCAGCCAACAATCGTGGTTTTACCGCTCTTATAGGTCGCCACCTGGTCGGGATTATTCTCAATCACGCCAACGATGATCTCCCGGATCGCATCCTCGTCGGACACCTTTCCCAAGCCTTCCTTGTCGACGATCTCAGCTGGGGACTGGCCGCTACCTTCCACTTTTTCGATCAG
>CP070785.1:569157-572322 GCA_020346705.1 Chloroflexota bacterium
AAGGAAGACGAGCACGAAGGTAAATGTGTCCATCAACCCGTGGGCAATTATGACCGCCCAAAGGTTGCGACTTGATTTCAAATAAATCAAGCCAAATAATAAACCCGTGAGTCCGGTCAACACGATCCCTAGGGGTCCCTCGTAGAAGTGGACCAGTCCGAAGAAGATGGAACTAAAAATTAAGGAAAGGGTCCACCGCAGCCTTTTATTTTGAAATAGGACTCCCAATTGGTTGATCAGGAATGCGCGGAACATCATTTCCTCTCCAAATGCCACCGCGGTCCAGACCAGAGCCAAACTGATTATGAGCAGAGGCAGGTTGCCCTCGAGAGGGTTGAACCGGCTGATATCCGCCTCCGCAACCTCGGAACCTGGCAGATTGGTCGCAATGGTAGTAATAACTAGAACCATCAGTAAAACAGCAGCTGCTGTCCCGAATCCGAGAAGTACTGTGCGGGGCCAGCTTTTTGGTCTTGCCATTCCGATCTGGCGCCACCCGGTTCCATGCCGCTTCAATACAACTGAAGCTACCAGGATGCTGAGCAGGTATCCAAAGTAGATGGTCGCACCCCCGATAAATGTTGCCCCACCCAGAATGGTCCCTACTATTCCAAGGATAAAGATGGGCAGGAAGGCGACCAGTATTTCGAGTAGGGTGATCGTTCGTTTCTTAGAAATTAAGTCTTCTGAATTTTGTTGTATAGATAAATTACTTTCGTTTAACACTGTTGAGATCCTATGGAAGTTATGATTATTGGTGAATAATGTGTCATGATGCTCCGAGAAACAGGAACAAAAAGCGGATTGAATTAGCCAGACCGTGGGCGATGATGGTAATCCACAGGTTTCGTCCGGAACGTAAATAAACTGCGCCCAGGATCAGACCCATGGCGAAGGTGTTGATCACTCCCAGGGGACCTTCCACCCAATGCACCAGGCCAAATATAGTTGAACTGAACAGCAATACCAGCGTGGTGCCTATTTTCGATCCGGGCAGGATCTTCCCCAATTGAGTGATCAGGAAAGCCCGGTAGAACATTTCCTCGCCGAAAGCAATCGTCGTCCAGGCGAGGACCAAAAATAAAAGGAATACTGCCAGGTTGCCGTTCAGCGGGTTGAAGCGAGATTGATCGATAGGCTGGACCTCTGCCCCTGGTAGGTTGAGCGCAATCACCTGCAGGGCGATGTTCATGACGATTGCAATTAACAGAACGCCAATTCCTAGAAAGATAGTGCGCTTCCAGCTGTGGGGGCGAGCCAGGCCAATCTGGCTCCAGCTACTTCCCTGGATTTTCAGGATAACTGTGGCAATCAGAATGCTGGCAACGTATCCAAGGGTGACGATCATTCCTCCAAGAAAGGTGCTGGTACCTATCCTGGTTCCAATAACACCGAACACCAAAATTGGGAGAAAGGCGACCAGGATTTCGAGCAGGCTGCGAGATTTTTGCAGTCCAGGTGATCGACTGGTTCGTTTTTCTAGGGAGATAGCAATTTCATTTATCATAGAAATTCTCCAGTATGTTATGTTTGATCATTGAATTTATTTCTCTACAGGATGTGTTGTATTTCAGACCAGAGTTGCCTGAGGTGGCCGAAAACTTCCCAATCGAGCCTGAACGGACTGATTACATATTGAGCATGTGCCATGACCCCGATCGCATATATGAATGAATATGCTGCTGCACCCATTGCCGCAACCATCCCCAGGGCAACACCCCCAAGGGCAATTAAGCCTATGGCAAGACCGCCAAATGCAATCAGGCCAACTCCCATTCCACCCATGGCAATTCCTCCGAAGGCAAACCCACCGATTGCCACAAGGCCGATGGAAATTTCTCCTATGGCAATCAAACCCTTTGATACCAGCCGTTTTCCTGTGAAGGCGTCATGGCCCCTGGTGATATGGATGAGTGGCCAGCCAAATATTTCCTGTTCTGACCGGTATTCGAATCCGGGATAAAGCGGTCTTTGATTTTCTGGAATTTGCTCTATATTGGTGCTCATTGTAGATACTCCTTGAAATAGTTGTTTATAGTGACAATAGGATATAGCAAGATCGCGAATAAGACACGAGCCGGGAAAGGGGTTTAGTATGGGTCTGGAGGGGGGGATTGCAGGGGAAATACCACTACTGGGGATGGGGATTACAAGTCCCCTGCGAGCGAGGGAAAGAAAAAAAGTCGCAGCTTGCTGCGACTTGTTAGTTGTTTATATTATTCGGTAAATGGATTATTTGCGCCCTAAACCTGGTTCTGGGGCACCCACCAGGGCGACCTTGTTTCCAAGCACGTTTTTTCCCTGTTCCATATCGTAGTGCGCCTGGCCGATCTCCTCGAATCTATATACCTGTCCCAGGCAGGGATCGATTTTTCCATCATAGACCAGCTGGTTGTAAGCTGCGGCTTGCTCATCATTCGTGCCGTGAGAACCCTGCAGGCGTTTTTGACGCACCCAATGGTAGCGCAGGTCAACGGAGGCGGTATAGCCGGTTGTCCCCGCACAGATCACCACCATGCCGCCCGCCTCGCAGACGAAGATACTGGTGGGGATGGTTGCTTCCCCAGGGTGCTCAAAGACGATCTCGGGACTACGGCGTTCACCGAGGACGTCCCAGATGGCTTTTCCGAAGGCACGACAGCCACTCAGCCATTCCTTTTGACCAGCCGTATCGGTCCAATGTGGGGGAATTCCCCAATGAGAGAAATTTTTGCGGTTGATGTAACCGACTGCCCCTAGTGATTTGCAGTACTCGCCTCGTTCGTCATCGGAGACAACTGCGACTGCCTGAGCCCCGTGGGTCGTCGCCAGCTGGATGGCCTGCCCACCCAAACCGCCTGAACCACCCCAAACTAGCACTAGATCGCCTTCCTGCAATATATTGCCTTGCCAACCGAACAGCATGCGGTAAGCAGTGGTGCCGACCAGCGTCGGTGCAGCAGCCTCTTCCCAACTTAGATGAGGCGCTTTGGGCAGCACGGCGTGAGCTTGAGCCACGCAGAACTGTCCAAACGATCCAAAATTGGTGTTATAACCCCAGATTGCCGCCGAAGGGGCCAGGATGGGATCTTTACCTGCTTGGACCCAAGGATCATCGGCTTTCCACCAGCCATGATGAACAACGACTTGGTCACCGACGGATACATTCTCCACTTCACTCCCCAC
>CP070785.1:572422-575583 GCA_020346705.1 Chloroflexota bacterium
ATTCAGAGAGGTGAAAGAAGAATAATCATGACCGAAAGGCAGCAGGTGACAATTTATACGGATGGCGCCTGCGACCCCAATCCTGGACCGGGAGGTTGGGCGGCTTTGTTGATCTACGCCAGCCAGGAAGTTATTCTCTCAGGTTCCGAATCCGACACGACCAACAACCGCATGGAATTGACCGCTGCCATCCAGGCCTTGGGTGGCCTGAAAGAATCCAGCCAGGTCGATTTCTATACCGATTCGCAATATTTAAAAATGGGCATCACAGAGTGGATCCCGAATTGGAAAGCCCGTAATTGGCGTCGAAAAGGGGGCAAATTGGCTAATGTCGACCTGTGGCAGGCACTCGATAAAGCCATTCAGTCCCATGATATTAATTGGCATTGGGTCAAGGGTCATGCTGGTGACCGCAATAACCAGCGCGTGGATTATCTCGCCCGCCAATCCATCCAAAGCAATTAACAATCTTGCTAGGGGGACTTTTTTCCTATTGCTCCTTTATTAAATACTTAGCATACTTTAATCGCTTAGATCGTCGTTTTAGAGCATAATACGGCGGTTTTTGTAATTATCTTGTGTGTTGGTGAATAAGGGAAATATGAAAAATATCTTTACTAGCATTGGCTTCTTCCTGCTCATCTTGAGCTTATTCAGTTCTGCGCAGCCCGCTTCGGCTGATAGCGGCGTGATCGGAACACCGCCAGAACTACCAGATCCGGCAGTCCCTACCCCTTTGTATTCAGGTTGTGATTGTCAGACAGTGAATACTTCCAATTTGGGGTTCGAACAGCAGGTCATCGATTTAGTCAACCAGGAACGAACGAGTCGCGGCCTCAACCCATTGATCCGCTCTGAGGGACTTACTAGTGCCGCCCGCTACCAGGCCGCGGATATGAGTCAGGACAATTATTTCAGTCATGACACCTTCGATCGAGAGGGTGGTAATTTGGTCAAGAAGTGCGGACCTTGGGAAAGAATCGCCAACTATTATTCCGGCGCCAATGGTGAGAATGCTGCCGCTGGCTATAGTTCTCCGCAGGCAGTTATGAATGCCTGGATGAACAGCAGTGGGCATCGCTCAAATATCCTTAACCCCAGTACTGTGTCAATCGGGGTCGGATTCTATCAGGGTAGCGGAGATTATCGATACTATTGGGTGCAGGACTTTGGGACAAATGTTGAAACTACCTCTGTCGAAGCCTCGGGCTTTCTTCCTGAGAATCTGACCTTCATGTACAGCATCCCTGACCAAAAGCTCTACCCCTCACACAAGGAAATCTTAACCCCCAATTTCAACAACGCGGATTCATTATCCTGGCAGGTCTCACAAAGCGGGTCTTTCTTCTCAGTCGTTCCAGGAAATGGGACCGCACCGACACAAATTCGGATAAAACCAGAAGATTTAAACAACTACCAGGCAGATACTTACACAGGTTCTTTCACCCTCGATTTCAACGAACCGGAACTGCTTGCCGGTTCGACCCAAAACATCCAAATCAACTTGCAGGTGGTAAATTCATCAGTGCATCAAGTTTTTCTGCCTGGGATTCTTAAACTGGATAACTCTCAGCTTAAGGCTTGTCCTTCACCCTAAGTTTGGGTTGTTCCTTTAACCTTTGTAAGGGCGAAGCACCCCAAGAAGATTTTCAATCAGGTTGGATTTGAATCTTGGGGTGCTTCGCCCCTATTTTCCTGAGAATAACCGCGGAAATTGAGCAAAAATCCTCAATCCATGTAAGGATCGATTTTCTCTTTAATCGCCTGGATAACAATCGGATCATCGTTCCAGGCGCCGAGATTTATGATCGGGAAACCTTCAGGATAATCAGCCTCGTGTACCAATTCAGGGATATCATATTGGCTGTGGATGGCATCGGCACTGATGGCTGCAGAGAAAAAGAGTAATTTTTCGATATCATTCTGGAGGAATTGTTCAAACATTTCCGCTGGCTTCGGTTCTTTAAATGACATCCAGGCCAGGCTTAAATTATCCGGCTGGTAACCATCGGCGGCTAACATATCCAGTACTTCATACCGAAAACCAAGTTCCTGATCAGTCTCTGTAGGCCACTCAACGTCCCATTCATCTGGTTGGCCGTGACCAACTAGCAAAATGCCGACCTTGGACTTATCTGTATCGCCAATGTTGGCATTGGCTCGGTGTACAAACATACTCTTGAGGGTTTGAGAATCGTATAAAGGACCAGTAAATTCAACTGGTATGCCAAAAGTTTCTTCGATATGTAAATCTTCTATCTGCTCCTCCCCCTCGGCTGTGTGATTGGAAATGGTGAGAAAAACCTCGCTGACTATAATTTTGCTGGCTCCATCATTGAGGGCTTGAATAGCGGCGGCATCTGGTCTGGGGTTGTCATCTAAAAAGGAGAGATAAAACTTTGTTGACATATCTCCTTCAGCTCTGTACGCCTCTTCAAGGCTGGAGATCATCTGTTGATGCATCTTCCGATGATTACTCGTGCCAACCTCCAGATATTTATTTCGAAGTTCATTAAAGAAAAAAGGACGGGCGAATAATGGAATAAAACCAATCCCTTGTTCATCAAACTCATTGAACTGGTTTATCCACCCAATCGGATTATATGTTTCTGGTTCGCCATGAGTGAAATAAACAACCGCCGTATGGCCCAAACCTGGATCGCCCGGTTCTCTGGTTAATTCCGGCACAGGTCTTGGATCATCTCTCGCCAGGATAACCCTGGTCATCGTGATATGTCCAACAACAAACAAGCCAACGGCTAGAAAAACTGCAATTACGAGCGATGTTCGTTTGAAACCAACCACCAAAACGACAATTAAAATAAAAAGAACTACAAGTGTGGCAAAAAGATAAGCACTCATCTGAAGTGGATGGACGGACAAGTATTGAACAAATAAGACCCCCAGTAAACCCGCCAGGAGTGCAACAACCAACCATCTTAAGTATTTCATTATTTAATCCCTCCAAGAATTTTGCCCCAAGTTAGTCTGACACTTATGATCCAGATTTTATCACCCCTTGCAAGGAAAAACTAATCAATATACATATTTTTATTCTCGCCATTTATGCGGGACTACGATCAGTAATAAAACCACGATTGATTTGATCATATCGATTAGCATTGGAAAAGATGGTTGTTCCTTCATACAGTGCTTATCCT
>CP070785.1:575683-578844 GCA_020346705.1 Chloroflexota bacterium
GCATCTCGTGCTATTCGCGGTGCCAATGCGCTAGTTACTGAAGCAGAACTCATGCTTCAGAAAGCACTCACGGAAAAGGGACCTGACACGCCGGTCGCATTCCCAAACACCGCTTACTACCTGCCATTAATTAATGGCATGACTGGCCTGGAGGTGGAAACCCTGAGCCAGTTAACGCCGGTCATGCAGCACGCCAAGCAGCTGCTGCACCCCGTGCCATCTAAGGAGAAATGGACACCATATCTTGGGGAGACCCTCGACAGCGGCATGGCAACCCTCATTGCCGCGGAAACAATCGAAGCCATCCGCTTCGTCTATGGTCTGCAGCCTGAGCCCATGCCAGGCTTCTCGCTGGCTGGTGGGACCGCATTTACCAGTCCAGACAACGGCGGAGATGGGAACGGTGCCGATGGGCATCTCAATGGTCCCATCGATGACATCCAGCTGCGTTCCTGGGGTATCCAATTAGTAGACGGACGTATGCCTGGCTTTGCCGCCATTGTTGGCGCAGCCAAATCGAACGAAGTTGCCGTCAAACTTGTGCGTGAACTGCAAAGGCGCAACATTCTGACCTTCCTTTCGGGGAATGTCAATGGTCGCAGCATCATCCACCAGCTGATTGAAGAGGGCGTTGAGCTGGGTTATGACACCTATACGGTGCCTTTCGGGACGGACACCCTGAGCGCGATATACGCCCTCGGTTTTGCCGTCCGCTCCGCGCTCACCTTCGGCGGTTTGAAAGGCGGTATGGCGCGTGACATCCTGCTCTACAACAAGAACCGCGTCTTTGCCTTCGTGCTGGCTTTGGGTGAGGTCGACGACCTCAAATATGCCGCTGCGGCCGGGGCGATCAACTTTGGCTTCCCGGTCATCGCGGATACCGTGATTCCAGAGATATTACCGACCGGCGTCACAACCTACGAGCATGTCGTCAGCATGCCTTTCAATGAGATCGAAGCCAAGGACGACCTTGAACGCGCCGAACGTATGGTGCAGAAATGCATCGAGATTCGGGGCGTAAAGGTGAAAGTTGCTGATGTGCCTGTACCAGTACCTTATGGTTCTGCTTTCGAAGGAGAAGTTGTCCGCAAGGCTGACATGCGCGTTGAATTCGGTGGAAAACATTCCCGCTGCTTTGAATACCTTCAAATGGTTCCGCTGGAGGAGGTTGTTGATGGCAAAGTCGAGGTCATTGGACCCGGCTTTGAAGATGTCCCTGAGCAGGGCAGCCTTGATATTGGCATCGTGGTTAAAGTTGCTGGACGCCAGATGCAGGAAGATTTCGAGCCTGTATTGGAACGCCAGATCCACTATTTCATCAACGGCGCCTCGGGCATCCAACATATCGGGCAGCGCGATATCGCCTGGATCCGGATCTCAAACGGCGCGGCTGATAAGGGCTTTGACCTGGAGCATTTCGGTAAGATCCTGCATGCCCGCTATCACTCCGATTTCGGCGCCATCGTCGATAAGGTAGAAGTAGCGATCTACACCGACCCTGAGCAGATGCAGGCCTGGCTGGAGAAAGCCCGCGAAGCGTATGACTTCCGTAACAAGCGCCTGGCAGACCTGACCGACAATTCAGTCGAAGAATTCTACTCCTGCACGCTGTGCCAGTCCTTCGCCCCCAACCATGTCTGCGTGGTCAGTCCCGAGAGGCTGGGCTTGTGCGGTGCTTACAACTGGTTGGACTGCAAAGCTTCCTTCAGCATCAACCCTACCGGACCCAACCAACCCATCAAACTCGGTAAGCAAGTTGACGCAGAAAAAGGTTATTGGACCGGCACGAACGAATATGCTAAGGTTGGTTCTCATGGCGTGGTGGAAGAAGTCGCCATGTACTCCATCATGGAAAATCCGATGACCGCCTGCGGCTGCTTCGAGTGCATCGTCATGCTGATCCCCGAATCTAACGGTGTGATGGTTGTCAGCCGTGAGGATACAAGCATGACCCCCGCTGGAATGACCTTCAGCACCCTAGCAGGTATCGCGGGTGGTGGTCTGCAAACCCCCGGCGTGATGGGCGTTGGTAAATTTTATCTGATCAGTCCCAAATTCATCTCCTCCGATGGCGGATTCAAACGCGTGGTCTGGATGAGCAGCGTGCTCAAAGAGACAATGGCTGATGAATTTGCTGCAGTTGCTGAACGAGAAGGCGATCCCGATTTAATCAACAAGATCGCTGATGAACGCAACGCCACTTCGGTGGATGAACTGCTGGCCTGGATGGAAGAACAAAACCATCCTGCATTGGTCATGGATCCCATTTTCTAAGGGAGAAGGGGAAAAGGGAACGGGATAAGGAAAGAGAATTATGTCTTATCCCTTCCCCTTCTTTTCCCAGAAATAAAGGCTGGTATGCCTGAGACTCCCCTGCCCCACCTGGTACGCGACTTAATGACAGTCGGCGTACTGACATGTACCCCTCAAGCAACCGTTCCTGAAATTGCCAAATTGCTGTTGGATCATGATCTGGATGAGGTGATCGTCCTTGATGATGGCAAGGCGCTGGGTGTGGTTGGACAGGATGATCTGGTGGCGGCCTTCACCCGCCAGGAGGCAAAATCGCTCACCGCGGTTGAAGTGATGAGGGAGGGTGTCCCCCAGATTCCGCCGGATATCCCGCTCACGGCTGCCGCTCAAATTATGCGCGATCAAGGCGTCCGGACATTTTTCCTCATGCATCATGCAGCCGGTATCGAATACCCTGCTGCAGCTATATCTTATAAACACATCCTGCGCTTGCTCGCGGCGGAGGATAGCGAAGAGCTAAAAGATTTAGGCATCAAAGCAGAACGAGTGCTACCCCTGGAAGAGTTTATTAAAAAAAGAGAAGCTTCCCGGGAGAGAAACATTAAACCGGAAAGTTAAATTGGAATCATTCTTGCTATATCGTTAATCGATAGCAATCACCATCACATAAGGAGAACAAGCATATGCCTATCGAAGTTCCCGTGGATAAGTGGCCCGGCGAAGTGCGCATTGTGACCATCGGTGCCACTGCATCCGAAGGCGGCACTCGCTCTCGGTCGGTAACCACCGGTGGGGAGAAAACATTACCATTTATGCATTTTGAAGCCGAAATGCCAAATTCACCCGTCATTGCGGTCGAAATAAAAGATCGCCAGCCGGATGATTGGTCACCTTTGTTGCTCGAAGCC
>CP070785.1:578944-582098 GCA_020346705.1 Chloroflexota bacterium
CAGATTTTCGCCAGCTGGACCAATGCAGAGAACGTTGCGTTTATTACGGCTTTGCCCCAGCACCTCGGTGGTTTCAAACACGCCCTTACCCCAAAGGTGACTCGCATCTTTTAGTACGGTGCCCTCCGGGGTGATCTCAATCATGACGGGTGTATTCGCCTTACCACGCACAATCAGCACATCATAGCCGGTGCGTTTAAACTGCATTCCCCACCAGCCACCGCTGTTGGCATGCAGAATTGTATCGGTGAGGGGGCTCTTGCTGCTGACATTAAAACGGTTACTCGTTTGTGAGCCGGTTGCGGTAATGGGACCGGTCGTAAAAATAAGCACATTTTCAGGCGAAAGAGGTTCAACTTCTGGCCCTACCAAATCCCATAGCAAACGTGCTCCCAAGCCTCGGCCGCCTAAAAAGAGGCGTGCCATATCCATATCTAGCGGTATTGACTTAATATCGCCATTAGTGAGGTTAATATCCAGTATTTTTCCATTCCAACCTTGCATTATTTTCTCCTTCAATGTTTATTCGCAAAGACGTAAACCAAAGGAAGAAGTAAATTTTTTGATTAACATTCTTATGGCAAGCCACCTGCAATAGGGGGGAATATGGCAATTTGATCGTTGGCAGAAACGGGAGTTTCTAATCCTTGTGCTAATTCACTATCACGACCGTTCACCATTACACGTACATGTTGGTGCAGATTCGTGCCGTCAAAAATTGCCATGCGCAAGGATTCATTGTCTGCACAAATTTTCTCTAATACTTCCCGAATTGTTGCGCCGGCTATCTCCTGATCCTTGGTGCCAGCTATTTGACGTAATCCACCGTAGAACTTTATTTTCATAAGCATTCAATGGATATCATCCATCATAGAGTAGTGTGTTTGGAAATATGTATACGCCTCCTCCCAATTGCCGGATTGGGAATTTGCTTTTTCTTCTGGTTCGTATCGTTTCAGTTCAGTCAAATTATTCACGATCTGACGTGCTTGGTTAAGGTCGGTAATTTCACCAAGGGTGATCAGCTGCACGATGGCATTTCCAATCACGGTGGCTTCTATCGGCCCGACGATCACAGGCAGGCCGGTGGCATTGGCAGTCATCTGGTTGAGCAAGTGGTTCTGTGCACCACCGCCGACAATGTGAAGCACAGATACCTGCCGGTCGGACACCGACATTGCCAATTCTAGTACCTCACGATATGCTAATGCCAGACTTTCCAGGATACAGCGAACGATTGTCCCAGGTGTTTCCGGCATGCGCTGGTTTGTCCGGCGGCAGAATTCACGGATTCGCTGTGGGTGATCCCCCGGTGAAAGAAAAACAGGATCGTTGGGGTTAATGATAGCTGTGAATGGTTCAGACTGTATCGCCATATCAACCAGTTCGGTGTAGGTAAATGCCTCACCCTCTGCTTCCCAAGTTGCACGGCACTGCTGCAAAATCCATAATCCCATCACGTTCTTCAGCAGACGGAAGGTGTTGTAAACCCCACCTTCGTTTGTGACATTTGCTTTGAGCGCTTCCCGAGTAAGAATCGGTCTGTCAATTTCCAATCCAACTAGACTCCAGGTGCCGCTGCTGATGTAAGCGAATTCAGGCGTTTGAGCAGGAACAGCTGCTACAGCACTACCCGTGTCGTGACAGGCTGGTGCAATCACATCAATACCTTTATAACGCCCCAAATTTGTTCCCGGGGGAACAATTTCGGGGAAGATGTTGCTCGGAATCCCCATCTTCAAGATCAACTCTGTTGCCCAATCGTCGGTAGTGGGGTTGAATAATTGTGTTGTTGTTGCATTACTGAATTCACACACTTTAGCGCCGGTTAACCAATAATTCAATAAATCCGGTGCGGTCAAGAATGTTTCGGCAATTTGCAATTGAGGTGACTCGCTTTCTACCAGACTCAATATCTGGTAGAGGCTGTTGATCGGCATAAACTGGATGCCGGTCTGGGAGAATATCTCTTCCTGGGGAACCTTGGCAAACGCGCGCTCCATCATATGGTTGGTGCGCTTGTCGCGATAGTGCACTGGGTTGCCAATCAGGCTGCCCTGATTGTCCAGCAATCCGAAATCCACACCCCAGGTGTCCACGCCAATGCTAGCTGGCTGGAGCGCTTTCCCTTTCTTAATTCCAACCTGAACATCTCCCCACAATCGCAAGAAATCCCAATGCAGCGTATCGTTGAGAGTTACTGTGGTGTTGGGAAAACGATGCAGTTCCTCCAACACAAGCTGCTGGCCGTCGAATTGCACGCCCATTACCCGGCCTGATTCGGCGCCTATATCAATCGCTAAAACCGTTTTGCTGCGCATGATTACCCTCGCCGCGCCAGCACCCCTTTTTCGTATGCGCGAATTTCATCCAAATAAACCATCCCAACCGGCACGTCTTGCTGCATACAATAGTAATCCCAAATTGCTCCAAAGGGCATCCCTTTTAGTTCCTCCAGCATGGCCAACCGGGCAGTATTATCGCCCGCCAGCTCGAGCGCCCGTAACTGTTCAATTGGCTCCAGCAAGGCCATCAACAGCGCCCGCATTGCGTTGCGCGCCCCGATCGTCCAGGCGGCAACCCTGTTGATGCTCGCATCGAAGAAATCCAAACCGATATATACCCGTTCCAGATAGCTGCCGCGCACCACTTCAGCCATAATCGCCTGCAGCTCATCCGTCATCGTGACCACGTGATCGCTGTCCCAGCGCACCCCGCGGCTGACGTGCAGCAGCAGCGCCGGTACATACAGAAGTACTGCCGATATCTTATCTGCAATCGATTCTGTGGGATGGAAATGGCCGGCATCCAGGCACAGTAAAATCTGCTTGGCCGCGGCATAGCCCAGGTAAAACTCGTGTGATCCGACCACATAGCTTTCAGAGCCAATGCCAAACAGTTTGCTCTCCACCGCATCCAAGTTGTATCGTTTGTCGATTGGCTTTGCCAGGATTTTGTCCAGTGAATTGCGAAGACGCTGGCGCGGTCCTAACCGGTCCACCGGGATATCCTTATAACCATCCGGGATCCAGATATTGGTAACTGATGGTGTACCCAGTTCACGCCCAAAATGCGCCCCAACCTCCCTGCAGGCAATGCAGTGCTCGATCCAAAACCGACGGATGCCGGAATCAGGATGGGAGAGGGTGAAGCC
>CP070785.1:582198-585344 GCA_020346705.1 Chloroflexota bacterium
GGGTAATATCCTTCCGCTTCGTAGATCGTGCTATCGACCCAGCCTTCAGGATTGTGAAAATAAATCCGGTTTTCCCAATACCAGTCGACCAGCTCGGGATAGGCGTTTTCATAAAAATATACCTCGCTAAACGTGCTCAGGGCTTCATCTAACCAGGGCTCCATTGCCTGATCGTTGCCCACCAACCCGTAGAACCACTGGTGGGCGACTTCATGCGCGGCAATGATGGTTAAATTGCTGCGCTGGTCGCCGGAATAGTAATCATAGAAAGCATGGCTGAGGTAAATCAATCCGTCAAACTCCATCCCATCAAGAAAATCGGCCTCTACTACCGAGAGAGATTGATGCGGATATGGTCCAAAAAGATCATTGAATATTTCGAGGGATTTGGCCGATTCCTCTAAAGCAGCAACATCTGCAGCCGGGTGATAAGGGAAAGAATAACTTTTCACCTGTACACCACCAACCTGGGTATCCAATACCTGGTAAAGGTCGCTCACAGACCAGGCGAAATTGCGGGCGGGGGCGTGATGGAAGCGATATTTTTCCCCATCCAGAGTGGGTTCAGAACTAGCGGCCAGCACCAATTCAAGACCATTGGCTGAGAAAGGATTGGCCAGCTGGATATCC
Source organism: Chloroflexota bacterium (assembly GCA_020346705.1). GTDB lineage: Bacteria > Chloroflexota > Anaerolineae > Anaerolineales > UBA4823 > PFL25. The sequence goes on from CP070785.1 coordinate 582,829, forward strand.
ACCAGAAATTCGGCCATATCGTAGGCCAGATGCTCCCCCAGGAAGGCATCATCTCTCACGAGCCAGCCATCGTCAGGTACATAAGGGGGGACATAGGGATACCAATCTCCCAGGTTCGTTTGCCGTTCGGTGTAACCGTAGGGGGCATTCTGATTGGGTAAATTTAGTTGGTACGATAAGTTTATTACCACCGAGGTCCCGGGGAGAAGGTTTTCAGGCAGGGGGATAACCAATTCGCGACCGTTCAAGTCGAAATCGGAGATGGCGACTCCATCCTCCCAGGTCAGGCTGTTGAGGGTGAAACCTCCGGGGTAGGTATTGGGTTCAACCAGCAGTAGAAGTTCGCTTAATTCTGAGCCGGTCGTATTCATATATGAGACCTGCTCATCAACCTGGACGAGGTGGGTATCGTAATCCAGAACCACGGAAAGCGTGTACTTGCTCAAAATCTCTGGGGGTGGAGTAGGTGTCGCAGAGGGTGTTGGAATTTCTCTGGTTTCAGTTGGGGGATTCGAGGGAATTGATTCCGGAAGTGGATCAGTTGGACTAGCGGCAGGAACGGAGATCCCTTGATCAGATGTATTACAACCGCTGATTAAGAAAAACATAACCAGGGTAGAAATTGCTGCGATACGTTTCAAGTTGGTGCTCATGACGGGCTGGCGGGGGAAATTATGGTTTGCGGGAGATTTCAGTGCAGCGCTTTCCATTGCTGGAGATAGAGAACAGATTTATTCGATGGTAAGCCATTCATCAGCATACATTAAGCAGATAATCAGCCTTCCATCTCCTCCCGGACAGCACGGTATAAGTTCTCCGCTTTGAGCTCGTTTAATGTATAGCATGGGGCGCTGAGGTGTTCAGCGAGGGCCTGGGCTAAACCCTGGTCGAAGGCGGCGTGTTCCATATTGATCACTATCGAGCGGATATCGTCGTCTGCGATCTTCTCGGCGATCTGGTGGGCTTCTTCCTGGGGGGGTACCCCGCTCATGGAGACGTTGCCGGCGCCATCGGTGAGCAAAATGACCAGGGGCAGGACATCCGGGTGGAAGACTTTTTCCCGTTCAATAGTCTGGTGAGCAAGGAAAAGTCCAGCTGAGAGGGGAGTCTTGCCGCCGACAGGGATGTCTGCCAATGCACGCCGGGCGAGCTGGATCGAGTTAGTGGGAGGTAAGACCATCGTCGCACGGTCTTTTTGGAAGACGACCAACCCTACCCGATCCCTGCGCTGGTAAGCATCGGTCAGCAGGGAGAGAATGGCTCCTTTGGTGGCGGCCATGCGCTCAGCTACCGCCATCGACCAGGAGGCATCGACCACGAATAAAACCAGATTGGCTGTGCGCTTTACCCGAACTTTGCGCTGGAAATCATCCGGCTGGATGGCGAAAGCCACGCGTTTACGCTGCTCACCGCGCTGTCGCTGGTAAGGGGCGGCGGCGCGAAACGTGGCATCAAAAGCCAGGTCGGTAGCCTTCCCCCTGGAGGGCCGGGCGCGGATATAACGTCCACGCTTGCGTTCGGTATGCGAGCGAGAACGCCGACCAGTCTTTTTCCGAGATAGTTTGTCGAGAGGGGAGTCGATCTTGCGCGGGGTGAAGGACTGACCGATGTTAACTTTTTCGCCACCATCCCACCAGGTTGCGCTGCCAGAGTCGAAGACGGATTGCGGAGCCGGGCTTAGCGGTCCCTGCTCAGACCCTTCCTCCAATACTTCTTCGCTCAAGCCTTTTTTTTTTCGACGGTTTCCGTCTCACCGGGGACGGGCTCAGGCTCACCGGTCGTGGCGCCACCCTGCAGCTGTTCAATTTTCTCCTGCAGATCATCCATGGTGATCTCTGCCTGCTGGAAGGGACCACGCTTGATGCGGTGGGGCAGGGCCAGTTCGGCAGCCAGGGCAATATCCCGTTCATTAATCGAGGTGCGACCTTCAAACGCAGCATGCGCTCGCGCAGTTTTCAGGATGACCAGGTCTGCACGATGGCCGTCTACATTTAATGAGGCCGTCAGGGCAGCGATGGACAGCAAATCACGCTGCGTGTAAGTAACCTGATCGAGTAATTGGCGCCCAGATTCAATTTGGTGAGAAAGGTCTTGCTCTTTGCCCAGCCACTCATCTCTGAAGCCATCTGGATCGGCCTCGAAGCCCAGGTTACGTTCCATGATCAGCACCCGATCGCGGGCATCACGGATGCCGTGGATCTCAACTGAAAGGGCGAAGCGATCAAGCAGCTGAGGGCGCAAGTCGCCTTCCTCTGGATTCATCGTCCCAACCAGGATAAACCGTGAAGGGTGAGAGAATGAAATACCTTCACGCTCAACGATGTTCATCCCCATGGCAGCTGAATCCAATAGAAGATCAACAACATGATCATCCAGAAGGTTTACTTCGTCAATGTAGAGCAAGCCCCGGTTGGCGGCCGCCAATACTCCGGGCTCAAACTGGCGTTCTCCTTTTTGAATGGCTTTTTCGATGTCCAAAGTCCCCACCACCCTGTCTTCAGTGGCAGAGACGGGTA
>CP070785.1:585444-588565 GCA_020346705.1 Chloroflexota bacterium
GGCCTTTGTGGGACTGAGATGCAGAAAAATCCTTTGTCAATATCAGGATAAATCACGCCAAAATATCCCTATGGCTGAAATCAGCTAACGCTTTGGGGAAACTTCACTCGCTACACTCGTTCAAAATGACAATCAACATTGGTTTATTAATAAAGACTAGAATACTTTGCACATGGTATTAGCCAATCTTAGCTTTAGCCATCATCCGTTCACTCTCCTCCCACAATCTTTGGGCGATTTCCTCATCGTATGAGATGGCTGAAGATCTGACAGGCTTCATCTCTCTGAAAAATTTTCCCCTAAAATCAGCAGCCTCTTCAGCGGATGCCAAGTAGACAAGGATTTCTGCGCCGTCTTCGGGTGTCTTGCCACTCGTTGATTGGAACAGCTTTACCAGGTGTCTCAACACCGGGCCTGCATTTTGTCCGATACGGGTGGCAATCATTCCTGGTGTCAGGGTATTTATGGCAATAGACTGGTCTGGGACTCGCCGCACCAACTCGTAGGTGAACAGTACATTTGCCAGCTTTGATTGGCTATATGCTTTCCACCCGTTGTACCCCCTGGTCAAATTCAGATCATCAAAGTTGATTTTGCCCCGATAGTGAGATCCAGAAGCCACATTCACGATTCTAGCCGGGGAGCTTTTCATGATTCGCTCCAATAATAAATTTGTCAGCAGGAAATAGCTCAAATGGTTCAAGGCCCAGGTCATCTCAAATCCCTGTGCACTTACCTTTCGCCGCAGAAAAAAAGCCCCTGCGTTGTTGATCAACACATCTAATCGGGTATTCTTCGATAGAAATTCATCAGCCAGCAGTCTTACCTGGTCTTGATCCGATAAATCTGCCAAGAGATATTCAACTGCTGGGTTCCCTGAAGCCTGCTGAATCTCTGTTGTCGCTAATCTGCACCTGTCTCGATCCCGTCCTACTCCAATAATGGTAGCCCCCATTTCTGCCAGCCTAAGGGCAGCAGCTTTACCAACACCAGATGTTGCACCCGTGATGAGACAAACTTTTCCTTCCATTGCAGCTGTCATGACCAATTTCAAATGATATCAGAAACTGACCTTGCGAGACTATCCCTGGAAGGAGGTTATTGCATGTTAGAATGATCGCGCTTCATCTTAAGAAAATTCCATTTGAATTACAGGTGATTTATGTCCAATCCGGCGGCGATGCGCTGGGACGACAGGTACCGGCAGGAGAAAGAATTCTGGTTAGAGCGAGAACCACGCCAGCTCCTGACCAATTACGCCCACCTGCTCCCCAATGAAGGGCGGGCACTCGATGCTGCCTCAGGCGTTGCTATTAATGGCATCTATCTGGCTCGATTGGGTTTAAAAGTTTTCGCCTTGGACATCTCTGAATATGCCCTGAGACTAGCCAAGCAACGCGCAGAAACAATGGGTATCTTACTAGAAGCCGCAGTGGTTGATCTCTCTCATCCCTGGCTACCAGAGGCCCATTTTGAAGTAATTGTCAATTTCCACTTTCTGGAACGGGCCACTTTCTCTATCTACCGGAAGGCGCTTAAACCGGGAGGATTGATCATCTTTGACACTTTTACCAAACATCCCAAACAAAAAGATGCCCCTGAATATTACCTTGATCCAGGGGAATTGCTCAAATCTTTCCAGGATTATGAAGTCATCCATTATTCCGAGCAGGAGCTAGATCCAAGTGAACGCCACCCTGAACGTGGGCTTGCACAGCTCATCGCTCGCAAGCCATAAAACCTCAAGAGGGTTGATTATTATCTAAAAACTAATGTATTGCCGAAATCGGCGAAGGGGATTTAATCAGGAATTTCCGTAACTTCCTGGGCGCAACGTACAAAATCCAGCACCGTGGGTACGCTTCTCATCATCAACCCCATATTCCCCTGCACGCTGAGCTTGCGGGTCAACATAGCCTGCATCGGGTGCAGCTCACCCTTCAGGATACGGGCATAATTTTCATAATCCCCTTTTAGGATGAAGGCAGCTTCTTTATTATAATTATTCTCGACAAAATAAGCCTGGCGGCACTTTCCATGCCACAGGTCAAAATAAATCACAACTGGTTTATCCGAGTTTTTCCCAGAGTTAACTGTCATGACCACATCGCCTTCCCAATCCCTAGCAATTTCCGCGTATTGGGGATCGCTGTTGAGCTTCTCTTCAAAATCTTGCAGCCATTTTTCAGTCAGGAATATTGCCATAATCTACCCCGATATTACTGATTGGTTGAATTTATTACGGTCAAGATCGATCTCGTATATATTTACTGGTGCACCCTTGCTTTATTCGGAAAGATAATCTATCCTTAACCGAAACCCATGATTCTCAATATCAATGGCAGCAAAGAAATAAACCGCCTTACGGCGGTTAGTGCGCTGGGTGGGAGTTGAACCCACACGCCTTGCGGCACATGGCCCTCAACCATGCCTGTCTGCCAATTCCAGCACCAGCGCAAAGGCACAGGTATTATAATCGCCCATAGGCTACTGTCAAGATAATCACCATTCTGCTCAAATTTGAGAAGCGAGGTTACTGGCAACCAGAACTGAAAAGGAGAGACTATGCGCATCGCCCTGGATGCCTTGGGCAGTGATAACTGTCCTGATCCTGAAATCCAAGCAGCCATTCAATCAGCCGCAACGTTCAAAGATGAAATTCTCCTCGTTGGGCCTGAAGACCTGCTCCAACCTAAATTAGGATCCATGAACGGCTCTTCCGCTGGGGTTAAAGTTATAGATGCTCCAGAGGCGATCACCATGGATGATAAAGGTATCAAGCTGGCTCTTAAAGCCAAACGGCGCAATGCCAAGAATTCAATGGCTGTTGGCATTGACCTAATCAAGAATAACGAAGCCGACGCTTTCATCACCGCTGGTAATACGGGTGGTGCCTTGGCGACAGCCTATTACCGGCTGGGATTGATCGAAGGTTTAGAGCGTCCTGGGTTGACAGCTTTGTTCCCTGTCAAAGGCGGCCATGCGGTTGTGCTTGATATTGGTGCCAACCCGGACTGCAAACCAGAGCATTTATACCAGTTTGCTATTATGGGATCGATATATGCCCAAAAAGTACTTGCTATTCAGCGGCCCCGAGTCGGTCTCCTGTCCAATGGTGAAG
>CP070785.1:588665-591779 GCA_020346705.1 Chloroflexota bacterium
GTGAGGCGTCTGCCTAGCAACTTCTGCTATCTGTTCGTGCACCCAAACAGGTTGGCCTAGCGGCGTGTCAGTATCGTTCCAATCAAATACGATTTGCTGGTGTTCAGCCGCACTGAGCAATGTCATATCGCCCAACCTTTGGTCAGCGTTCGACGCAATGGCTGATAGCAGGTTTTTTAGGTGACCCAGCATCATCTCAATCGTATCCGCATCGAAGCGCGATTGATCGTAGATCACCAGCAGCCGTAATTGTTCACCAGGCAAGACCAGCAAGGCTAACGGGTAATTGCTCTGCTCCCGGTAATGAATATTTTCTATTTCCAGTGAACGTTTGTTGAATTCATTGACCGGATAGTTCTCGAACACGACAATGGTGTCGAATAATGCTTGCCCAGGAGGGACGTCGCTCCAGCGTTGGACCTTTACCAGGGAGCTATATTCGTACTGGCGAATTTGTAACTGCTGGTCCTGGAGCTGCTGCAACCACGGCAGCAATTGGTCATCATCCGTTACATTTACTCGCAGAGGCAGCGTGTTGATGAACATGCCAACCATGTTCTCAACTCCGCGCAGATCGGCGGGACGACCTGACAGCGTTGTACCGAAAATAACATCCCTGTCTCCGCTATAACGGCTTAACAATATCCCCCAGGCGCCTTGGATTACTGTATTGAGGGTAATCCGATTTTGTTTGGCGATATTTTTTAATGAATTGGTAATCGCTGAACTGAGTTCAAGAGATAATTCGCCGTGCTTGATCGCGTTCCCTTGAGGGGGTTTATCAACCAGTAGCGGGGTGGGATCAGTAAATCCTGCTAATTGTTCACGCCAATATCGCTCTGCAGCCTCGGTGTCTTGCCGCTGAAGCCAATCAATATAATCTCGAAATGGCCGCGTTGGGGCGGGGATGATCCGTTTCCCATGCACCATCGCCTCATATATGGAGAAAGCTTCATTGAATACCAGGTGCGTAGACCATCCGTCCGTCAGAATATGGTGAAAATTCCAGATGAATTGGCAGCGCTCATCGGCAAGTCGGACAAGAACCATATGCAGTATGGGTGCTTTGGTCAAATCGAAACCGCGCGTCCGATAGACTAATCGCAACTCATCCAATCGTTTAGTCTGCACATCTGATGTGCTTGCACGTAAATCGATAATCTCCCAGGGGACAGTGACGGTTTCCCGAACAACTTGCAATGGTTCATCGACCCCTTCCCACAAGAAAATTGTTCTCAACGGGGGATGTCGTTTTACCACTTCATCCCAGGCCTGCTTGAACTTGGTGATATCAAGAGGCCCTTCGAGTGTACAGCTGATCTGCTGGAAGTAGATCTCTTCCTCCGGTGATCGGAGGGTATGAAATAATATCCCAGCCTGGGTAGGTGTTAAAGGATAGATATCAGCAACGTTCTTCATCTTTAACTACCGTCAAGCTTGTTTAGCATTTCGGATAATCGATCGAATTGTTCTTCAGTTAAGTCTGCTAACGCGAAATCCGACGGCGTATGTCCGCCCGCCTCAGAAGACAAGCAATGTTGAATGAGCATATCTAAAAGGTTGCCGAAATCATCGACCAGCGTTTGAACTGTTTCGGTCTCGAATTGACTGGTGTTATATATCACATCAAGGGCAAGCTGGCCATTGCGAATATAAGCATTAACTTCGAGGGCATGTGTGCGAGGATTGTTTGGACTGTAGCTCCCGCGAAGCGGTTTTGCTAAGGTGAATAATTCCGATGCAGGCAAGGCGCGGTCAAATTGGCCCAGGTAGTTAAATAAAACCGCAGGTTCAGGTTGTGAAGCCAGGGGAGATTCAGTGTGCAAGTACCGCAGAAGACCATACCCGATCCCATTATTAGGGATGCGCCTGAGCAATTCCTTGACTTGTTTTATTTGGGTCCCAGGATCAAACGTTTCTGATAACTCGACATGGACCGGATAATGGGTTGTAAACCAACCAACCGTTTGAGTTAAATCTACATCATTAAATATTTCAGACTCGCGACCATGTCCTTCCATCATCACTGAAGCTGTATCGCTGTCGGTCAGATTACTGAATGCTTGTGCCCAGGCTGTGAGCAGTAAATCAACGACATTCGTGTTATAAGCAGCATGAACCTCATTCAACAAATTGTTCGTGTTTGCCTCACTCAAGACATGTGAAAGCGTGTGAATCAAGCTTTTTCCCATATCAACTTGCGACTGCGGTCGGAATTGGTAAATCTCAACATCGGAACGCCAGTACTCAAGTTCTTCGATAAGAGCAGGAGATTGGGCATAAGTGTTCAATTTTTCACCCCATTCTTTCAAAGAAGTAGTTTTAGGTGGCAAGTGGACTGCTTGACTACGAGTGATCTGGTTATAAGCGGTTTCCCAGTCAGATAGTAATGGCTGCCAGGAAACACCATCAATTACGAGATGGTGGCAGGAGACGACCAGGCGAAGAGGGGCTTTTGCACCGAGTGCGAATACAATACCTTTAAGCAACGGCCCATTTCCCAGGTCAAGCGTACTTTCAAGCACATTAACCCTGTCTTTAATTATCTGTTCTTGATCGGTTTCCGGCATTCCAATCAGGTCATGAAATTCCAAAGAAAGCGGGACACTATCAGCGGATATAATTTGCTCCCAGACGCCATCGACGGCTTGGTGGAAATGTGATCTTAATGCATCGTGCTGCTTGGACAAGTATTCAAGGGCACTTTGCAAGGCTTCTAAATTCACATCAGCGGGCACATCGAGCCACAGGGATTGGTTCCAGTGATTGGGATGGGAAAATTCTTGATTAAAGAACCAGTGTTGGATAGGTGTAAGTGGCACTGTACCTGTCACCAAACCCTGTTCAGATTTCGTGATCAGTTCAGAGTCGGCAATTAGTGCTATCTGGGAGATGGTTTGCTGCTCGAAGATATCCCTGGGAGAAAAATGCAGGCCAGATTGTTTGGCCTTAGCGACAATTTGGATGCTGATAATCGAGTCCCCACCCAGATCAAAGAAATTGTCGTGAATACCCACCTCTGGCATCTGGAAAATTTGACTCCAGATCTCAACCAATTTGGTTTCGTTCTCAGTAGTTGGGGCAACGTAGCCTGTTTCTAGGCCTGATCGGCTC
>CP070785.1:591879-594938 GCA_020346705.1 Chloroflexota bacterium
GTCGATTTGAATGTTGTTGAAGCAGAAGTTGCCGTTCGCGGCGATACAGCAACCGGGGTAAACAAGAAGGTGACCACCGAAACCGGTCTGAAAGTTCAAGTGCCGAATTTCATAGAAGCGGGCGATGTGATCCGTGTCGATACCCGTACCGGCACTTATATCACCCGGGTTTAACGGATTTACCAATGGAAACACCCGCTGGCAAAGAGTGTAGTTATTTTTATGGGGATTATTATAGAGGGCGAGATCATGAGGAATGTCGTTTATTACTGGCTGCCTCACCCCCTCAGAACTGGACACCAGATCTCTGTTTTTCCTGCCCCGTTCCGGAAATCCAGCTTGCGAATGCATGCCCCAACATGATCCTTGAAGGAAGCGTAGAGCGACCATTTCCTTATATAAAAAAGGTGGTGCAGGTCAAAGCTTACTGCAGCAAGACTCTAAGAGATGTGGCTGAACCCAAGATTGGTTGTGGTGAATGCCACCCTCTACCTCCTATCTTCACGGAGGATTAATGTCCTTGATCCTGCTGCTTGATCTCGATGACACTTGCTTGGGAAACAGCATGGGAACCTTTCTTCCCGCATACCTCCAGGCTTTGGGAGAACACCTGGCAGAAATCATCCCTCCAGAAGATATGCTGCCCGCCCTCATGTCATCCACCCAAGAAATGCTAGACAATCAACGACCTGACCTGACATTGGAACAAGTTTTTAATGAAGCTTTTTATTCCAAAGTCGGCATAGGACCAGAAAATTTCACAGATTTATTCGAATCTTTCTATTCCGAAGTCTTTCCAGGTTTACAGAGTTTAACAGAATACCGGCCAGAAGCTGTCAGCATGGTGGATGAAGCATTCCGACGGGGCTATACTGTCGCCATCGCGACAAATCCACTATTTCCGCTAACTGCGATCCTTCAGCGTCTTGAATGGGCTGGCTTGTCCCCAAAGCAGTACACATTCAGTTTAATTCCCTCTTTCGAGACCTCTTATTTTGCTAAACCCAACCCATCTTTTTTTACGGAAACCTTATCCTTACTAGGATGGCCTGAGGGTCCAGTGGTCATGGTTGGGGATAACGTCGATCATGATATCGCTCCCGCACAAAAGTTTGGCATCGGCACATTCTGGATCACTAATGGGGCGCAAGTAATCGAAGATGAATTCGATGAATCCTCAGGGTATGGCAATATCGAGGATTTGATTCCATGGATAGATGCCACCCCGGAGGAAATCCTCCAGCCAGATTTCGACCGGGTTGAAGCCAAGCTGGCGGTTCTACGAGCAACTGCAGCTGTCTTAGGAGCTTTCTCACGGAATTTAGAAACAATCAGCTGGCAAGAACATCCCCAACCTGGTGAATGGAGTTTCACAGAGATAATTTGCCATCTGCGGGATGTTGATAGCGAAGTTAATATCCCCAGGGTGAAAGAAGTGCTCACAAAGCACAATCCTTTTTTGCCCGGCATCGATTCTGATAAATGGGCCGAAGAAAGGCTTTATTACTGTCAAAACGGGCCCCAAGCACTAAATGATTTCACCTGTTCCCGGATGCAACTTCTCGAAATCTTGGAGGGAATCAAAGACGAAGATTGGCAGAGACCTGCCCGTCACGCGATTTTTGGACCCACAAGTTTAAAGGAGCTGGTCGGTATTATCGTAGGTCACGATCGACTCCATGTTCGCCAGGCGAAGCAGTCGCTGGAGGATATCTCACCAAAGATCTTAGGTGAAACAAGCACACAAGATTTCGGTTCCTGATTGATCAAGTAATGATTGCCGCCTCCATTTAGCAGGCGTGGTGTTATAAATCCTAAATTGCCCAAATCTGTTATTCTTATTATCGGTGTTTTGAATATATATATTTAATGGATAAAATTATTGGTTGAGTTGGATGCAGGAAGGAGAATTGAATGGAATCACGCGTTGTCGTTACTGGCCTTGGATGTGTCAGTCCACTTGGAAACGATGTCGAAACAACCTGGCAGAATATTCTGGATAAAAAATCCGGAGTTGATTTAATCACCTATTACGATACGACTGACTATACCTGCAAGATCGCCGCAGAAATTAAAGGTTTTGATGGTATATCCATGTTTGGGGCTCGTGAAGCAAGACGCATGGATCGCGGGACCCAATTTTCCCTTGCAGCAGCCCAGCAAGCTGTCGAGGATGCGCAGCTAGAAATTAACGAAGGAAATTGCGACCGCATCGGTGCGGTTGTCGGGACAGGAATAGGGGGGATTGATACACTTTATGATCAATTCAAGAATTTTGTGAAGCGGGGACCATCAAGAGTGAGTCCCTTCTTAGTGCCTATGATGCTACCAGATACTCCGGGAGGAAAAATTGCCATAAACATGGGCATTAAAGGAACGAATTTCGCAGTTGTCACCGCCTGCGCAACTGGAACAAATTCCATTGGGGAAGCGAGCGAGATCATACGTCGCGGACAGGCAGATGTTATGTTAGCTGGTGGTTGTGAAGCAGCTATAGTCCCTCTCGCGATGGCGAGTCTTTCAAAAATGGGGGCAATGTCGACATACGAAGGTGATCCCACTCGGGCCAGCCGACCGTTCAACCTTGATCGAACTGGATTTGTCATGGGCGAAGGCGGTGCAATTCTGGTGCTTGAATCCCTGGAAAATGCCCAGGCAAGAAGTGCGCGCATCCTGGCTGAACTAGTCGGCTACGGCAGCACTAATGATGCTTTCCACATTTCGGCACCTGCAGAAAATGGTTCTGGCGCAGCTGTCTGCATGCGGGAAGCCATCGAGGATGCCGGTATCGAGCCACAGGAAATTAACTATATCAATGCACATGGCACTGGTACTCCGTTGAATGATAAAAGTGAAACCGCAGCTATAAAAACTGTTTTCGAAGACCACGCCTATGAGCTAGCCGTGTCTTCCACCAAATCGATGACCGGTCATTTAATAGGCGCTGCCGGCGCAATCGAGGCAATTTTTTCTGTAAAAGCTCTTCAAGATGATATCCTACCCCCCACGATAAATTATGAAATCCCTGATCCAGAATGTGACTTAGATTACATCCCCAA
>CP070785.1:595038-598095 GCA_020346705.1 Chloroflexota bacterium
CGAGATCGGTGTCGCCTATGGCACAGACATAGAGCAGATGCGGGAGGTTATCGACCAGGCAGTGCGTGGCGTTGAGGGGGTGCTGCCGGATAAGCCGGTGGATGTTTATTACCTCAAGTTTGGTGATTCCGCCCGGCAGGTGCGTGTGCGCTGGTGGATAGACACCTACCGGGATGAGAAAACCATGCTTGACAAAGTGAACACAGCGCTCGAGTTTGCTCTTAGCAATGCTGGTATTGAATTACCCAACATCACATACGATTTGAATGTGAATATGAACGAGTAGGCGACCGATCATAGAAGCCGGCAACTCCAACGGTGACCTGCAAATGCTTATCTTTGCGGGAGGATCGACATTATCCACACTGCGTCTCCTTGTGATTCACGATGATGCCGGACGGGAATTTGCCTACACTGCCGGGGCGGAAAAGATCATCAGCGCGGCTCAGGAGAATGATTGGACCAATATCAGCATCAAGAACGATTGGATTGAGGTCTTCCCAAACTGAATCTGACTATTCGTAGTCATTCAACAGCAGCTCATGCCTGCAGAGTTATCCAATAACGACTTTAATCTGCTTCCCAGAACATGATTGGAATATTCCTTGACAAACTATGGAAATAGTGTACAATAAGAACGGAATGAACGTTCATTCCGCAAGATGAGAAAAAATCTGATGACCGACAAACGCAAAGCTATCCTGAAAGCCACCCTCAAACTGATTTCCGAGAATGGATTTCACGGAACTCCCATGTCGCAGATCGCTGAAGAGGCTGATGTTGGCGCAGGCACGATCTACCGCTACTTTGAGAGCAAAGAGGTTCTGATCCACGAGCTGTTCCTCGAGGTGAAACGCGAGATCAGCCAGGCCATGCTGAGCGACATTTCTCCAGAAGGGAGTACAGAAGAGATCTTCCGTCAGGCCTGGCTAAATACCTTCAATTTCTGTTTGCAAAATCCCCAGGAGATGATATTTCTGGAGCAGTTCTATAATTCACCTTTTCAGACCCCGGAAACAGAGGCCGCTACGCTTGAATATCTTGCCCCAGCAATCAGTGTCTTTCAGAAAGCTGTCGAAGCAGGCGAGCTCAAAGATATGCCCTTTGAGATGCTGACCATGTTCGTCCATGATGTCACCGTAGCCAGTGCCAAACGCCACATTAGCGGCGCCCTGGTGATGGACGAGACCAAGCTCGAAATAGTGGTCCAGGCTTGCTGGGATGCGGTCAAGGCAAATTAGTTTTTTTTATACCAAGCGGAATGAACATTCACTCCGCAACCAATTTCTTTCAGGAGAATAACAATGAACAACAAATGGACAATTAATCAAATGCCCGATCAGAGCGGAAAGGTCGTCATCGTGACAGGCGCCAACAGCGGGATCGGTTTTGAAACCGCCCGGGCACTGGCGCACAAGGGGGCAGTCGTGATCATGGCCTGCCGCAGCCTTGAAAAAGGTGAAATCGCCTTAGAAAACATTCAAAACGAAAATCCTGCTGGAAAGGTCGTCCTCCAACAAATCGATCTCGCAGACCTGGCATCAGTGCGAAGGTTTGCTGAGAATTTTCTCTCAATCTACGATAGGCTGGACATCCTGATCAACAATGGGGGTATCATGGCAACCCCCTACGGTAAAACCGTGGATGGATTTGAGACTCAGTTTGGTACCAATCATTTGGGACACTTTTTGTTGACCGGATTGTTGATTGATTTGCTGAAGGATACACCTGATTCACGGGTTATCACCGTCACCAGCTATGCTCATTACTTCGGCAGGATTGCATTCAACGATCTAAATGGTGAAGATTTCTATCAGAAATGGATGGCATACGGGCAGAGCAAGCTGGCCAATGTACTCTTCGGATACGAACTGCAGCGGCGGACGGCCAGCGATGGAGGGAATCCGATCAGCGTCGTAGCTCACCCAGGATATGCAGCCACAAATTTACAGCACACCACCACCTTCTTCAGCATGCTCAATCCCATTATGGCTCAAAGCCCTGAGATGGGCGCACTTCCCATCCTCTATGCGGCAACAGAACCTGAAATAAAAGGGGGAGAGTACATTGGTCCAGACGGTTTCCTGGGCCAACGCGGCTATCCGCATAAAGCCAGTTCAAGCCAGCTTTCACACGATGAGGATACTGCTCTGCACCTGTGGGAAGTTTCGGAAGAATTAACGCAACTCAAATTTGAAATAGAATAGACCATAATAATTGGGTATTTTTCAACAGCAGATTGCAGCTAAAGCTCCCTCCAACAGGGAGCTTTTTGCATCTGGGCTGACGTCAACCACTTCACAAGAAACTGGCAAATAATCAAATTAGTCCTTGACAATGTATGGAAATTGATATATAAATGACTGACTAATCAGTCATTTATATTGATGGGAAGTTTATATGCCCCGTAAACTAAGTTCTGAGAAAAGACAGCAATTCTTAGATTCTGCCTTAAAGCTTTTTGTAGCCAACGGTGTGAAGAACACCTCCACCGCCGCTATCGCCAAAGATGCAGGCACTGCCTCCGGCACCTTTTTCCTGTACTTCCCCACCAAGCAGGATTTGATCAATGAGCTGATCATGCAAATCGGCAGGCAGCAATCCGAATACATCAACTCGCTGTTGACCCGAAACTTATCCGCCTGGGAGACATTTCTTACTATTTGGTACGGCTCGATCCGCTGGTTCCAGGAAAACATGGATGCGTACCATTATTTCCGCCAGGTGAGAGATTCAGGTCTGATAGAGGATGAGGTGATCCAGGAGTCCGAACAATTCTTTACATACTACTACCAGGCCATCCAAAGAGGACTCGCCGAAGGCGCCATCAAACCCTATCCTGTAGAACTGATCGGAGGGATGCTCTACCAGGATATCGTTGCAGTAATGAACCTGTTAACTGCCGAGACAGGTCCGGAAGGACAAGAAAACTTGATTCAACTTGGGTTTAGTATTTTCTGGGATGGCATAAAAGCCGAATAAGCACTTCCCTGAAAGGATGAAAAACAAGAACAAGATGAAATTTCGAAGCGTAATCGTTACTCAGCGTGGCGGACC
>CP070785.1:598195-601243 GCA_020346705.1 Chloroflexota bacterium
AGATCACCCGGTGTTCGACCTGCGGGCGGATACTTTATGCAGGCTGACCATGTCAGATATCCTCCAAAACCTGGCAATCGATCAACTCTCTTTCTGGTTTGGATTTGTCGCTGGTGCTCTTGGCTTGTGGTTGGCAAGCAAAATTATTCCTGCTATTCCAGGTATGCTGAGAGATATCCGTTCACGAGCAGGAAACACCCGTCCAAGAATTCTATCCAATAACACTGAACGCCTGCGCCAGGAAACCTTGCGCCATGTTCAAGCATTACACCTGGCATCAGCCTTATTCGCTCTGGACGAAATCCTAGTCGAGCCGCGTGTTCTTGCTCCCCCACAGCCTGTTCTATCTGGAGAAGAATCTGCCAGAGCAGACATAATCGCTCAGACGATCCCGTATTTACCGGATTGGCCAGAGCTTGCAGCGAGATACTCTGGCGACACATTTACATTATCAGAAGCCCTCAGTGAAGGCTCAAACCTAATCCTAATCGGAGGACCGGGTTCGGGTAAATCAGTTGCCCTTGCTCACCTGATCTGCCAGATTGTCAGACGTGATAAAGCCGTTGGCGATTTATCCTTACTTACCCCAATTTATTTCCACGTTTCAGATTTATTACCTGATGCCCAGTTCAATGAGGCACCATTAACGCACATTATTCCAGCTGTTCATTCTTATGCTGATACGATAAGAGCAAATCGTCTGACCAACCAAATTCAGCAGGTGTTGCGATCCGGTTCTGGGCTAATGCTGATCGATGGTCTTGATGAGGTCTCCGATAAACTTCACCTGGAAGTATCAAAATTTCTGAAATCTATGTTGGCTGAATATCCGAATACACGCGTCGTGGTGTCTTGCTCAACTGAGAATTTTTCCGGATTGGTTGACTTAGGTTTAGTGCCAGTAGCGATGTCTGGCTGGAATCAATCCCAATACCTTTTATTTATCCGCAAATGGTCACGCAGTTGGTTCAAATATATCCGACCAACAATACAAGATGAAATTGATCAAATTGATCCTCGCTTATTAAATGCTTGGTTGCTGGCTGAAAACTCAGTAATTACGCCTTTTGATGCTACGATGGGAGCTTGGACCGTCTTTGCAGGTGATACATTAGGACCAGGGTTTCTTGACGCAATTGAATCATATATCTGGCGCATCACAAATCATTTAGAAAATTCACGCCCAGGTCTTGAGGATTTTGCTTTGCAAATGGTAGCTGCCCAGGATATCTCTCTCGATCTTAAAGGCACTCGCAGCTGGCAAACTGATTTTGAATCCGATCAATATGAATCTGAATCCATAAACGAAGAGAAAAAAATAGCTCGGCAAAAATTAACCAAAAAATCAGCGAAGAAATTACCGGGTGTTCTCCCGGCTTTACTGGAAAGTGGGCTGTTAGTTGAGCGAACGGAAGGACGTCTGGCTTTCTCCCATCCATTGATCTTGGCATACCTAGCGTCTTCAGCTTTAGCGGATGCACCTATCTCCCATTTTTTCAGCAACCAACCTGACTGGACCGGAAAATCAATGACTATGCTCTTCCTAGCGAGTTCGAGGGATATGTCGCCTGAGATCTCTGATCTTCTTTCCAGGGATGATGATCCTTTGTTTCGTATCCCACTAATGGTTGGTCGCTGGCTCCGATATGCACCTCAATCTGTCTCCTGGCGATCCCAGGTTATGCGATATTTTGCGGCCGAATTACAGCGAGAGAATATTGCCCTCGGTCTGCGGGCAAAGTTATTATCAGCTTTGTTGATATCTGGCGATCCTGGGGTGGGTGTATTGCTGAGACAGATTTCACACACCAGTATTGACGATTTACGTCTCGTATCAGCCTTAGGGATGGGTTATTTACTTGATCCGCAATCACTCTCCAGATTGGGTGATCTGTTATCTGAACCGGAAACAGGAATTTTTCAAGCGGCATGTTTGGCTTTGGTAAAAATTGGAAACAAACAATCATTTGAATTACTCGGGTCTGCTCTCTTAGAAGGGAGTGATGAGCTCCGCCGAGCTGTTGCAGAAGCCCTGGTCCTTGATCCAAGAGAAGGCCATGAAATACTCAAAGAAGCTTCTCAAATGGATGATTTACTGGTCAGGCGATCAGCAGTATATGGATTAGCCAAAATTGACCAACCATGGGCCATTGAGACATTGGATCAGCTGGCACTAGAGGATAAAGAATGGGTCGTTCGTTCTGCGGCCACGCAGATAATTGAAGATCGCGAGTCTCCTGACCCGAGAATACCGAGTGCGACCTCGCCGTTGCATGAAACACCATGGCTAATTTCTTTTGCTGGCGAGCGAGGCATTGGCATCGCGCCAGGAAAACCGGCTGAAAATCTCTTGCTATCTGCATTGCGCGAGGGCAATCCAGAACAACAACAAGCCGCCCTTATATTGTTCCAACAATTTCCGCATCCTGACGCACTACCTCAAATATACGAACTGCTTGAGGAGGGATATGGCGACATCCAGCAAGCAGCTTTCAACACGCTCTGGATCTTTGCATCGGCAGGATTAGAAATCAGCCCTATGATGCAGCATATTTAAGAATTTCTTCTTTTCTAGCCTAATTCTTGTGCGATCCGCGCATTGATGCTTTCTTGATCCATTCCATCAACACGGATGATCTTATCCCGACCCTTCGCACCTGATATGATCTCGATTCTTGATCGTTGAATATTCAGAATCGATGACAAGAAGATTTTCAGAGATTTGTTAGCTTTTCCATCAACCGGAGGGGCGACCAAACGGATTTTAATTATCCCATCCTGGAGCACATCCACAATTTCATTTGTTTTTGCCCTGGGAATTACCCTGATCTTCAATATACCGCTAGTTTCGGATTTTTCCAGGTTCTCACCCATCTTTCTGGTTCAGCTAGCGAGAGACAAGATCAAACTTCTGAGAATGAATTCAATGATTTGAACAAGGATAAGGGCAACAAGCGGGCTAAAATCCAGCATCCCTGTTTGGGGAATAATCCGTCGGATGGGATTTAATATGGGATTTACCATGCGGTCCACAGTACTGCGAACAGG
>CP070785.1:601343-604388 GCA_020346705.1 Chloroflexota bacterium
TCGGAAAGCGCTTTCCGATCCCTTGATGGGGGCGAGCAACATTGTAGTAGCCATCGATGAAATCGAGCAGGATACGTTTTTAGTGAAGTGCATTCAAGATGAGGATGTGGTCCAGACATTCATCCCGAACCGGGCGAATCCAACATTCGGCAAAAGCATTAGCATTGGGTGCAGAGTAGGGGGGTGTGAATAACATGAAAGCGTTCGGATTGAAAGACAACATCAAAGGATCGAGAGAATTAGGAATCATTGTCATGGATCAGGAAACGAAGAGAAGCTTCTTGCTTCCGAAGTTTCCAAATCAGTTGTCTAGCCTGCTGGGTGACCCAGACCTGGTAAGGGTTGGCAGTGATCCCGGCAAAATGGACACGTCTGGTGCCCAATTCGATAAAGAATAATGCATAGATCTATTTGTGCCAAATTGTCTCCACGGTAAAGAAATCACAGGCTAAAATGTGGTCTTTGTAGTGTGCGATGAGGTGTTTCCAACCGATCGAGTCGCTGCGTACCGGAGCTGGCAATGACCAATTTGATGCTGTGGAAAATACGCTTCTGACCGGTGAAGCACCTGGGGTGCTGGAGAATGACACCGACGGGAATTCGAATTCTCAATCTATTTCTTCTGAAGGTAATATTTTTGATCCCTATAAACAGCACTCGAACCAAAATAATCTGAATTCTACTCAATAGAGCGAACATTAACCCCTAATTGATTTAGTTTTCCCTTTTGATCGAACCGAAAAGAGGCCAAAAACTGCCCTATACCGTGTCAAGCAATTTATTTTTAAGGAATGGGAGGAACAGGACTCGAGCCTGCGACCTCTCCTGTGGAAGCGTTCATGGTGAAGAGACCTTTACTCTCTCCGTCCAGAAACTGAAAACAAGTATGTGAATACCTTACTCATGCAAATCTGTCTGGCTGATCACCAGATAATGTGAGAAACGTATGCTAGAATCTGATCGCGTGCTTTAGCTGCGCGCGTGTAACCGATCGCATTTTCGTAATTAATTGCGACCAATCGTATCGATTAGATAGTGTTCCATACTGAAATTCTTTCAGTATGAGATTGGTGGCTTTTGAGTGATTAAGCAACTCGTTGGTTTCAGTTACTCTTTCTGGTTTACTTTGGCTTGGTTAATTATCCAAATGTGCAGAATGCCTCAGCTTAGATTTGAACGCAGGGTACTTCACATTGAGTGATTTATTGGTCTAATTAGAGCAACCTATCGCAAAACTATTTTTATGAGCACACTGCGGGGATTATGACAGATAGTTTGTGAATGCTAGAAGCATTTGCACGAGTGATTGAGCATAGGAGTGAGTTCTATGGGCGATAAGAGCAGTCAAGCAGGAGAAGAACAAGCCCAGGACGCAGTTGAACTGGTTGTTCAGGCCTCCGGAGTGCACAAGGTATATCATACAGGCACGGTGGATGTGCCAGCATTACGCGGGGTTGATTTGAGCGTCCAGCGTGGTGAGATGGTGGCCATCATGGGCCCATCTGGCAGCGGCAAGACCACGCTGCTCAACTGCCTCTCAGGACTGGACACCGCTGATCAGGGCCAGATATCAATCGAAGGTGTTTCCCTCCCCGAGATGTCGGACAAAGAACGCACTGCCTACCGCGCCCGACGGATGGGTTTCGTATTCCAGTTCTACAACCTGCTGCCGGTCCTGAGCGCGGTAGAAAACGTAGAGCTGCCGCTGCTGGTCTCTGGAGTGCGGCTGGGTGAGGCGCGCGAACGGGCGCTGGAGGCGCTGGCGCAAGTTGGACTGGCACCGCGTGCCAACCACCGCCCGGCGGAGCTCTCGGGTGGGGAGCGGCAGCGGACAACGATCGCACGCGCCCTGGTGAACCGACCGGCGCTGGTGTGGGCAGACGAGCCGACGGGTGATCTTGACTCGGAGACCGCCAACGAGATCATGGACGTGCTGGTGGATTTAAACCGGGAGCGGCAGCTGACCTTTATCCTGGTTACGCACGACCGAAGCGTCGGTGCCCGCTGCGGCCGTATCGTTCGCATGCGTGATGGTCTCGTGGAGGATCAACAGCCTGTGACAGTGCAAGAGCATTAGCGATGGAAAATCTCTTCGGCCTGGAGATGGCGACAATAGCTGGCGTCTTGAGTGCCATGCTCGTTCTCGTGATCGTCACATTGGCGCTCCTTGCCTGGCGCCGTCCTGTATTTCTCAAACTGGGGCTGCGCCCGATACCACGTCGCCGGGCGCAATCCGTATTGATAGTCCTCGGCCTGATGCTGGCGACGCTGATCATCACCGCCGCCTTCATCACCGGCGATACCCTCTCGAACTCCATCAGCTCGGTAGCTATCGAAGGAATGGGGGAGATAGACGAGCAGATCGAGGCCAGCGGGGGGAACCTGGGTTCGTCTTACTTCAAAATGGCGCGCTACGAGTCGCTGACAGAGGAGCTGGCCGGATACCCGCTGGTGGACCACCTGCTGCCCGCCATCCGCGAGTCTGCACCGGTTGTGAACATCACCCGCCGCAGCAGCCTGCGCAGCATCTCTGTCTTGGGGACGCGCCCGGAGGACATCTGGGTGCTTCCAGCGGGGGAGGTCACAGATACCACTGGAAAACCGTTCGCCCTGGACGCCTTGGGGGTGAAAGAAGTCTACCTCAATGCCGCAGCTGCAGAAAACCTGGGCGCGGCGCCCGGTGATGAACTGGAGTTATATATCGGCCCACATCCCAGGGATTTCGTTGTCCGTGCGATTTCCGGGCAAGGCGAGGAACCGCGCATGTTTGTCAACCTTCGCCAGGCCCAAAGGATGTTTAATCAGAGCGCCAGGATCAACTTGATCGTCGTCTCCAACCTGGGAGATGCGCTGGGCGGTGTTGAGTACAGTCAGGAGGTAACCGCTCATTTGCGTGGCTTGTTGAGCGATCCAAAAATCGCGACGCAGCTTTACGCCTTTCTGGCGCGGGATCCTGCCGTGTCAGGGGCGATCCGAGCTGCGGCCGAGCGTGAGCAGGGTAATACTCGCACTGATTTGTTAGCCCTGGCTGATGGCCTGGAAGCT
>CP070785.1:604488-607510 GCA_020346705.1 Chloroflexota bacterium
CAACAAGAGTTGGATCAACTTGGTAATTTCCTCGAACAAGTTAGGATTGGTAAAGGAAGGGTAGTTTTTATAAGCGGTGAAGCTGGAAGTGGTAAGACAGCCCTGATGCAGGCATTTGCTCATCAAACACAGAGTTCAAATTCCGATTTAATCGTAGCCTGGGGTAATTGCAATGCTTATTCCGGGATAGGACACCCCTTTCTACCTTTTCAAGATATATTCTCTATGTTAACGGGCGATGTTGAAGTTAATTGGGCTGCAGGTGATCTCAGCCGCACTGCTGCTAAGCGCTTGTGGGAGTTGATGCCCACCACTGTGGAGGCTGTTGTCAGGCATGGTCCAGATCTAATGGGACGTATTGTGGTTGATGAAGGTCTCACAGCGCGCATTGCAGGATCTGATCCGAATGCAGTGCATTTGATTGAAAGAATTAATGTTTTGAGTAATCGTCCTCAGGTCTATGGACAGGAGATGCAGCAATCCCAACTTTTTGAACAATGTGTCTCTGTATTCCAGGCAGTATCCACGAGAAATCCTCTAATACTCGTTTTGGATGACCTGCAGTGGGCAGATGCAGCCTCTTTAGGGTTGCTCTTCCATTTAGGAAAGCGGTTGGGAGGCAGCCGCATTCTTATTGTTGGCGTTTATCGGTCTCATGATGTCGCCCAGGGTCGTGATAACGCCCGCCATCCATTGGAGACCATCATCTATGAGTTTAAGCGCCTTTTTGGTGATATCGTTATCGACTTAGATGATATCTCTGCCGAAGAAAATCGCATATTCGTTGACAATTACCTGGATTTGGAACCAAATCAATTAGGGAGAGAATTTCGCCAATCCCTTTACGAGCATACTCATGGTCATGCTTTATTTACCATAGAACTGCTCCGTAGTGTGCAAGAACGCGGGGATTTGATCCAGGATGAACATGGTAAGTGGACCATCGGCGCACAACTGGATTGGACCACAATACCGGCTCAATTAGAAGGGATAATCGCTGAGAGAGTGAACCGGTTGGAAGAACCTCTTCGAGAAATACTCGATGTGGCGAGCGTAGAAGGAGAAACTTTCACTCTGGAGGTAATTACCGCTGTTCAGAAAATCGACAAGCGAGCGATCCTGAGAGACTTGTCCCAGGAGCTGGTCAAACGACATCATTTAGTGCGTGAAATAGGTGAACATTATATTGGCAGCCAGCGATTCTCGCGTTTTCAATTCACACACTTGATCTATCAAAGTTATATATACAAACAGCTTGGTGAGGCAGAGAAACTTCTGCTGCACGAACGCATTGCCGAACAATTAGAGGAAATTTATCAAGGACATCTTGATGAGATTGCCGTTTCCCTTGTAAACCATTACGAGAAAGTTGGAAACAAAGCAAAAACCGCCCAATTCCTGCAGATTGCTGGGGAACGAGCGTTGAGGCAATTTGCATATCAGGAAGCGATTGATCACTTAAGCAAGGCATTGGTATTAATGCTTGAAGTAAAGCCAGAATCCTTTGAAACAAGTGAAGGTTTGGAATTTAGCCAGTTAAATCGGGCTCGGATCCATAGCCGCTTGGGATTGGCGTTCATCGGTTCGGGGAATCTATCGTTGGGCCGAAACCAGCTTTCGAAAGCGCTCACCTTACTGGATAGAACCCTGCCAGTTACATTTTTCAAGCTTGCCGTTGGTCTTGCCAGGCAGTTGATTTTGCAGATCCTTCATCGGATCGGACCGGCTATTTTCGTCAGGAAGGTCTCCGCTTCCGAACGTCGAACTCTACTTGAGGCGGTTCGCATCTATGCTCAGTTGGGAACAATTCAGTATCTGTCAAACGAAAGGACGCGAGCGGTATACAGTGGCTTGCGCAGCTTGAATTTGGCGGAAAGGGCAGGAACATCCCCTGAATTGGCCGCAGCTTATGCCGATATGACTATTGGGGCAGGATTAATCCCGCTCAGATTCCTGGCAGAGATTTATTCTCAGCGTGCAGTCGATGTCGCCGAGCAAGTAGGAACGCCAGCTACAATTGCCTATGTTGCGATGGCGACAAGCATTTATCGGCAAGGAATCGGGCAATGGGCTGATGCGAAGCCTGAGTTGGAGAAGGCGTTAAAAATCTTCGCTCAATTGGGGGATCTTCGCCACTGGGGCGAAACCATGACCATTGTGGGTATATATAATATTCTTGAAGGAAACTATTCAAAAGCTCAAAATGTATTTATGCTGCTAACGCGGTCAGCACAGGAGCGGAAAAATCGACTGCAAGAAGTATGGGCGCTGAGCTGGGCTGCCGAGATCGCATTTCGGCAAGGAAAAACCGATCAATCTCTAAATTTGGTGAAGAAAGCGCTGGAAATATTGGCTGACAATGAGGATCTTTCAGCAGAATTCAATATATACGGAAAGCTTGCTTTGACATATGCTCGTCAAGGTAATTTGGAGGCCGGGTTCAACGCTGCCGATACGGCCTTAGTTAAACTGGGTCAGTCCTCACCAAACCTTTACTCCGCTTTCTTGGGCTTTGCCGGCATTGCAGAAGTATCCGTAAAGCTCTTCGAGAGAACAGCAGCTGATCATCACCTGCAGGAACAGAGGGATTCTGCGCTGAAAAATCTGCACCAAACCTGTAAGGATCTGCAGCGATTTAGCCGAATTTTTCCGATCGGAGCACCAACAGCTTATTACTATTTCGGGCATTACTATAGGCTGAAGGAAAATTCCAAAAAAGCAATTGCTGCGTGGCGAAATAGTCGTTCCTATGCTGAACGCCTGGGTATGCCGTACGAGCAGGGGTTAGCTTGCTTAGAACTTGGGCAACATCTTTCCCAAGGAGATCCGAATAAGGAGAAATATTTAATTGAGGCAGTAGAATTATTTACCCAATTAGGGGCTCAATATGATTTAGCGCGCGCCAAAGAAGCAGGAGGGTAAAGAGGAAAGGTGCAAACAGTGCAGATTCGCCGCGGCGATTGAGGTATGCCATTGGGGCTGTCTACAAACTACTGATTGTCATGCTGAGCAAGGCGAAGCA
>CP070785.1:607610-610629 GCA_020346705.1 Chloroflexota bacterium
TCACGCTGCCAGAGATTCATTGCCCCTGGTAAGGCACCTGCGATCGAAAATGCTAGCACGAGGTGGTATACCAGGTTGCCTGGAGGTATGGTGAGAATTGAGATGACTTGTTGGTACATTATCTTAAGGATTTAATCGCGATTATAGCATGCAGGTATACCCTGAGCAAAGATTGACAAAACCATTTTTCGGGGTAAAATAGCTCGGGCAAGCCGAAGTGGCGGAACAGGCAGACGCGCTACGTTCAGGGCGTAGTGAGCTTTACGCTCATGTGGGTTCGACTCCCACCTTCGGCATTTGTAATACCCTTTTTGTCGAGACGAATCCGGTGGTAAATACACGGGATTTTCTTCTTTAATTCGCCCAGGCATAGTACTTGCATCATTCAATAGGCTGAGGTAAGATGAAACCATGAAGCGGACCTGGCTAGGTTGGAAATATGCACTGGTGGTCATCGGTTTGGTCGTCCTAACCCTGTTGGTGATGGATTTCAACAACCGCATGGCTGAGTTGCGCCGGTTGAGTGATAAAAGAGAAGATGTTGCCCTTGAAGCCACCGGCCTGATGCAGACCCAATTGCACCTGGAGACCCAAATCGCTTACGCAACTTCCGAAGCTGCAGTGGTTGAATGGGCGTACGAAGAGGGTCATATGGTTCGTGAGGGTGAAAATCTGGTGATCCCGTTGGAGTATCCTGGATTTACACCGCAAATTACCGTGATTCCGACCGCGACTCCTGAACCTGAGAGCAATCTCCAGATCTGGTTTTCATTATTCTTAGAGTCACGTTAATCCTTATCGACATTTCCTTGACCAATGTTGGTCGGGATGCTATAATCCCATCGCTTCAAGGCAGGCATAAACGATGCGGGGTGGAGCAGAGGCAGCTCGTCGGGCTCATAACCCGAAGGTCGGTGGTTCGAATCCACCCCCCGCTACTGGGTGAGGAAGAAAAGGCACTAACAGGTGCCTTTTTGTTTTAAGGTTCAGTAATCCCACAACCCCAAGATGTGTATCTACCAAGGTACAGCGTGCATGATTGCCTTCTCCTCAACATGGAGAAGTCTTTTGGAAAGTTGCAAGGGATGTGCCAGAGGTGAGGAGTGGGTGAAGGGGATTTGGGGTGTGGCAGCAATGATCAGTGTGACCCCTCTCCGCTACCCTCGTCACCGCTCGGGACTCGAAAGTATGCAAGGGATGCGGGGACGGTCCCCAGGGCAAGTCATTGGAAAGGGGTCAATTATTTGGTTGCAAGTGGTGTGCCGGATCACATCGTTTGCAGAAAAAATCTTCCCGAATTTCCGGTCATCAAATACAACCTCCTGGTTTGTTATTTCATCTAGGAGGGTTATAAATATCGTGTATTTAGCTTGTGAATAATATCAAATGGCCTGGGAAGAATTCTATATGTAGGAATATAATGTTCGGTTGATTTGAGTGGCTAAATAGATTTTACAATCAATAACACACCAGTAACAAACAAAAACACAGCGAAATATATTGAATAATTCTTATTATCAATCTCCATAAATACAAATTTTTCTGTAAGCAAAAAAATCGTAACACCGACAACCATATAGATGCCTATTACCATCAATTGAATATCAACGTTAATTCCCGAAATCAACAAAGTCAGAATTTGGAAAGCCGCAAATGTCGCATAAGAGATGGCCACTGTCACCCGGGTTATATGCTTTGTGTAGTCCTTACTATGCACTATAGCCGTGAGTAATGAGCCTCCCAAGTTAGTTAGACCATGAATGATTCCCATAATACTAAAATATGTCTTTTCATACCTCATTGTAAAGTTAATAAATCTATTTACGGTGAGAGAGTAATCTTTTACTGCTACAGCCAGCAAAAACATACCTACAATTAAACCAATATTGATCTGCTCCTGAGTGACAAGAAACAGAAAAATAATCACAAAGGGTATCGTATATATAAGTATTTTCTTGTAAAAATTGAAATCTACACTTCTATAATCTTTAGCAATCTGAATGAGATTGATCGAAATGGATATCGGAAGCAAAATAATAATCGCATCAATAAAATCATAACCTAGTAGCAATAACAACGGAGTGCCAAACAGCAAAACGCCAACCCCAAATATCGATTGAATGAATGAAGTAACGACGACAACAATTAATACATCGAAAGACATAATCAATTTTTTTGCGTAAACCCTTTTGCTGAGGTAGAAATTGACAGAATAGTTAACTAAGAGTTAATGACCTCTATGCACAACTTTACACAGCTTCTACAAGCTAATGGCTTAATAGATACCTTTTCGTAAACCTGTTAATCCTTTTTGGATACATTATTTCCTTGAAACATCAAACATTTAAATCAAAGATAATCTTCTCCAATTTTCTTTGAGTGTCTGTCCATGTTACCAAAAGCTGGACACTTTATAAGGCATTCTTAGGAGACAACCTCCATTAATTGTGACAGCCAGCATGTATACTAAAATTAACTGGCGTTAGGTATCCCAAAGATGAGTGAATGCGCATTACGTTGCAAACTTCATCGATAAAGACCCCGAACTGTTGATGCGCGGCCCAAAAGTTAATATATTCCGAAAAACCGTGAACTAAATTCTGTCACCCACGATGAATTGGAAATGATCATGACAAAACTCAACCACCGCCCCAGAATATGCCTGGATTTTATGTCAACTTTTGGTGCATTCTTAAACAATCAGTTGCACTTACAAGTTGAATCCGGGTGATATTATAAATTATCCTGAAGGTTTTCGGATAGGCTCCAGTTTTTCATATTGCAAACAGAACTTGTGCTAATAAAATTCTGCAAAGAGATATTTCCAAATCTGCTACTGTGATCTTCGTGGACATAGTTCAAACCATAAAGGTTTATGTTCACAAGATTTTGATAAATTCTGGAAAGAATTCGAGATGCATAACATTAGGAAGCAATCATATGCTCATGCATATTGGAAAGGGGTCAATATGGAGGTTGCAAGTGGTGTGCCGGAGGCTAGGGTTTGGCAGGAATGAGA
>CP070785.1:610729-613724 GCA_020346705.1 Chloroflexota bacterium
CTATTAAAGCATATTTTGAGATCGAGTTGAAATTATTATTTGATCGGCGAGAATGGTTTGATTGATACATTTCCACCAGGTCGAGTAAACAATCTGGAAGGTTTGCCGGGAAAGAGTGAAAGAGGATATGATAAACTCTTCATTATTGTGAGTGAAAAGGCATTTCAATCATCTCAACGTCCAGTTCTAAATATTTTCAGCTCATTAAATACCTCAAGTTGTCATCTACCATGCGGATGTCTTTCTGAGGAGCGAAGCGACGAAGAATCTCAGTCCTGGGTGAAGAATCAACTGAACTATGGAGAGTTTCTTCGCTCGTACCTTGCTCAGAATGACGTGATATCCGGTTAGTAGCAACTTAAGTTAAATAATAAGTGTTTGAATTGAGGATCAGATGCCATCAGTTGAATATGATTCCGGTTATCTCGATGCAGCAGTCGAATTATTAGAAGATTACCTTTTATCTAAAGAGATATATTGGAAATTGAATGCCAGTTCTCCTCCAGGCGAGCCAGGTTTTCCAACACTGACATTAGGAGCCCTGATGCTGGCAGAGGCGCGCTTACAGGCTCGCCAATTGACCCCAATACAAGATCAAAGGTTTTCACATCTGCGAGAAGAAATTGATCGCATCCGGACGAAATGGCGAACTGCCTGGGGAAATAAGGCTAAGGAAGAATTTCGTTCAAGATTGGATTTGTGGGGGAATTACTTGGAGGATTTTCGCAAAGATCCTGAGGGCAATATCGACCGGTATGGATATGAAGTCAGTCGCAGGGTGATGTTGGAATTCCTGGGGAAGGAAGCCTTAGATGTACCGCCCGTTCAGCGAGAATTGCTGAGAGGTCTGGATCGAATACTTGAGGGATTGATGGTGCCAGGAAAATTTGTCTGGGATGAAGAATTGGTAGGGGGATTTCCGGCAGATAACTTTCCCTATCTTTATCTCTCGATAAGAGCGAAATAGCTCATTTTGATATCGGTGAGTATTCGTTTGCTAATTCCTCTTTCCCCGCACCGGTTTGTAAACAAGCTAATAGTTCTTTGACGCCTGCCAGCGGCTCAGATTTCGTCAAAGCGAGAACAGGTTTGTTTAATGCCAATTGGATATCCGGTTCGATATCGACTTGAGATACCTCCGCAGACAACCATGCTCCTGGAACAAAACCGATTGCTCCAGGATCTGCGCTGATTTCCTCCAGCATCGGGCCAGGTGAAGGTGCGATATTAGCCAGGCGGCTGTAACCATGCTCTCCCAACACTGCCGATTTGAAGATCTCGCTTGAGTAGCTTTCTTCTGGATAAATCCATACTGTGACCGCTTCTTCAAATGTGTTGATTTCAGACCAATTCTCAACCTTTCCGCTGAAGGTTGTTTGCAATTCGCTGGCGCTCAATCCAGTATCTTGGTTATCTGGATTAGCTATCACAACCAATTTCTCCTCTGCAATCTGATATGCAAAATCCACCTCTTCAGGCTTGTCTCCCCACCA
The DNA here is from genome assembly GCA_020346705.1 of Chloroflexota bacterium. Classification (GTDB taxonomy): domain Bacteria; phylum Chloroflexota; class Anaerolineae; order Anaerolineales; family UBA4823; genus PFL25. The sequence continues at coordinate 612,223 of CP070785.1, forward strand.
GAGGATCAAATCACTACGGTTGAAATTTTGGGAAGTTTGCGGAATTACCTCCAAAATTAATGACATCCCTGGTAGAGAAACCGCACAGGAGTGGAGTGCTTTTCTGGCAGGTTCCAAGATAGGAGAGATGGCTACTTTGATCGGTTGTGGGGATGGGGGAATCGTCGCTGTCGGTGGAGGACTGCAGGAAACCAATCCGATGAGTAACACCAACAAAAATATCTTTCTTTGGGGGCGAGACATTGGACCAATGGGAATCACAAGCCTGCTGCCAGAAGGATGATTAATCCAACCACGGCACAGTAAGCAGCGAAGAAATACAGAGAATAGCGGGTGAGGAAAGAGAGCAACCAACCAATGGCTAAATACCCTACCACGGCTGCTGCGATAAATCCGGGGATGTAGACTGGTAAGATGGTCTCCAGGTTCGGGATTGACATCAGATCAAATGTAGCTGAAACTCCTGCCGCCAGCATTATCGGTACAGCCATCAAGAAAGAAAACCGGGCTGCAGCCGGCCGGTTCAAATCGCGGGTCATTCCACCTGCAATTGTGGAACCAGACCTGGATAAACCAGGGAATAAAGCCAGGATTTGGTATAAACCGATGATCAAGGCATCGGACCAGGTTATGCTTTCCAGGATGCGCTGGCGCTTTCCAACCCGTTCCGCGATGATTAATAAGATCGCCGTTCCGAATAAAGCAATTGCAGTCATCAACGGATTTGCGAAGGCCCTCTCGACAACATCTTTCAGTAATAATCCTGCAATCCCGGCTGGTATTGAGGATAACAACAAGTACCAACCAAGCCTGGCCGGTTGGGTTTCAAACGGTTTTCGCCGGCGAAGCCCGCGGATCATACCCCGCAGGATTACATAATAATCTTTCCAAAAAAAAGCCAGTACGGCGATCAAAGTAGCCACCTGTACCAGCACATCGAACACAAAAGCTTCATAGGGTGGGATTTCCCAGCTCAACAAGAAGGGGACGATCACCAGGTGTCCCGAACTGGAGATGGGCAAGAATTCAGTCAGACCCTGCACAATGCCGAGGAAAATTGATTGGATGACGGTCATAATGGGCTAGATCGTGGTGCAATATTGTTTGGATTAGAGACTTTCCACTTCCGGCGATTGTTGAGTCTGATGCTGAAAATAGCCATCGTAAAAATCTGAAAATTGACCGGCTATTATTGCCTGACGGATATCGGTCATCAGGGTGATCAAAGTGTGCAAATTATGGATCGATAAGAGCGTCGCAGAGAGCATCTCCTTCGCCACAATAAGGTGGCGGATATAGGCCCGAGAGAAATTCTGGCAGGTATAACACTGGCAGCTTTCATCAATCGGATTTGGATCACGGGCATACTTTGAATTCACAACGTTCAATCTATTGCCATACCGGGTCATTGCCGCGTTATGCCGGGCGAGTCTAGTTGGTAGAACACAGTCAAAGATGTCCACTCCACGCGCCACGCCATTAAGCAAATCTTGCGGAGTTCC
>CP070785.1:613824-616812 GCA_020346705.1 Chloroflexota bacterium
TGAGGCTGGTATTCGCGTAGATCCGTAAAATCTATTCCAGCCCCATAAAACAGGGTTCGATAGTCCCCTTGCAGCAATCCATCCAGGCGGCGAATGACCTGCCAATCTAATCGCTGTAAGATACGCTCAGGCGTTGGTGTGATCGTGGCGAGTGTCGGCGCTGAAGGCATATTCACGCTCTTTCAAGGGTACATCGGGTAGTGGGATGGTATCAAGGATGCGCTTGAGCAGCTCATCGCTGGAAACATTATCTGCCAGGGCTTCATACGATAAAACCATCCGGTGGCGGATCACGTCGAGTGCCAGATCGCGCACGTCCTGAGGTAACGCATAAGTTCTCCCACGCAGGAAGGCCAGGGAACGTGCCGCCAGGATCAAATTGATCGAAGCGCGAGGGCTGGCTCCGAAAGTTATAAAAGGGATTAATTCGCTTTGTCCGATCGAATCGGGATCTCGCGTGGCTGAGACGATCTTGGTTGCATATTCGATCAATGCGGGATCAACATAGACTTGATCTGCTTCTTTTTGCAGGGCTAGCAGTTGTTCCGTATCAATTGCTTTTTGAACTGCCAGGAGTACGCCGGTCATACGCTCGACAATTACAAATTCTTCTGTTGAGGTGGGATAATCCACCAGCACCTTGAGCATGAATCGGTCTACCTGCGCTTCTGGTAATGGGTAGGTCCCCTCTGATTCAATCGGATTTTGAGTCGCCATGGTGAGAAACGGATTTGGCACTTTATATGTCTCCCGCCCGATGGTGACCTGCCTCTCCTGCATGACCTCCAATAAGGCGCTTTGAACCTTAGGTGGGGCGCGATTGATCTCGTCTGCCAGCAGGAGATTGGTGAATACTGGTCCTAAAACAGTGTTGAACTCACCGGTCTTCTGGTTGTAGATGCGGGTACCGATCAGGTCAGCCGGGACCAGATCAGGTGTGAACTGGATCCGCTGGAATTCGCCGCTGATCGCTTCCGCCAGGGTTTTGATCGCCATGGTCTTTGCCAGTCCTGGAACTCCTTCTACCAGAATATGCCCCCGGGATAACAATGCCACGATCAGCCGTTCGAGCAAGATATCCTGCCCGACGATGACCTTTTTTACCTCGTAAAGTACTCTTTCTAAGGGTTTATTATCATTAGGATTTTGTTTTTGATCCATTCATCACCTCGATAAGTTTTATAGCCGCGTGGCTCGTTAGTATTCGGGAATTCCAGCAGCCCCACCTGCGACTTCAATGGGAACGGCGAAGCCTATCCCTGAAAATGAATCCCGCTCTTTCGGTTTTGCGAGAGCAGTTACAATGCCGATCACCTGACCATAACGGTTAAGCAGAGGGCCGCCTGAGTTTCCCGGATTTATGGCTGCATCGAACTGGATCAGCCCATCCAAAACCAGACCGCTTTCATTGATTGTGAATGAACGGTTGAAACCTGAGATCACCCCAGCGCTTAAGGAACCAGTCAGCCCCAATGGATTGCCGACCGCATATGCTTCGTCTCCAATGCGCATCGAGTTTGGGCTGCCAAGAACAGCCGGTACAATTAGTTCAGGTGGTTGGTTGGGGTGGAGTACCGCGATATCGTTTTCCGGCTCAGCAGCGATCATTTCAGCCGCAGATTGAGTACCATCGGAAAAATAAACTTCGATCTCATTAGATTCGGCAACAACGTGCAGAGCTGTCAGAATATCTCCATTGCCGTTAATGATCACCCCGCTGCCAACTCCTACTTCATCATCCGCCGCTGAATTCTCCCGCGTTGCCTGGATTAATACGAAGGAGGGTAAAATCGTCTGGTAAATCTGAGCCGAATAGGCAGCCGGAGGTGTGGCTGAGGCCATTGCATTTGTTATGCTCTCATCGATCTCATTCTGAGATATCGGAAGTGGGGCAGGGAAGAACAGGTTGTAGAGCAGGGCACCTAATAACGCAGCAATGATGATAACGGCAAACAACCACGAACGACGGGCTACTGAAAAGAAATACTGCCGCAGACCTGTATTCTGTTCTGTCTCAGCAGATGGGATTTGATTTGATTCTTTTTGCATGAGAGAGTTACAAACTTGCCTATTCCGGCCGAATTCGCATTATAACCACAATAATGCGACTAATGCCATAAAACTAAGAATATTCTATTGATTGGTTAATAATTGGTCAATAAACCGCAGTTGATGGATAATAGATAGCTAACTTCCCCTGATTGGGGATTGATTATTTTTAATATGATATGGGGAGATTGACCGGTTCTAACCAGGTAAAGAGGAGAATCAACCCCTTATGCGTTGTAGGTCGTTGAAGAGACGCCACCCCCTGTGCTGATCCAATCGGTGTGGAAGAACTCGCCACGCGGTCGGTCGATGCGTTCGTAGGTATGGGCGCCGAAATAATCCCTCTGAGCCTGCAGCAGGTTAGCAGGCAGTCGCTCGCTGCGGTACCCATCGAAGAAGGCCAGCGCACTCGACATGGCCGGGATGGGGATGCCATTCTCCACAGCTCTTGAGACGACCCGTCTCCAAGCTGATTGGGCTAGATCAACTTCAGTATTAAAATACGGATCGAGTAGCAAATTGGTAAGGTTGGGATTTTTGTCGTATGCCTCTTTAATTTTTCCCAGGAATGCAGAGCGGATGATGCAGCCTCCGCGCCACATCAGGGCAATGCTGCCGTATTTCAGTTTCCAATCGTATTCTTCGGCGGCAGCTTGCATAAGCATATAACCCTGGGTGTAGGAGATGATCTTGGCCGCGTACAATGCCAGGCGAATATCCTCCACGAATGCCGCCTTTTCCTCCGTAAGTTCGATCTCAGGTCCGTTGAGCACATGCGCAGCTTCAATTCGCTCATCTTTAAGAGAACTCAACGACCTGGCCAGGACAGCTTCACCGATCATGGTGAGAGGTATCCCCAGCTCTAAAGCGGTGATTGCCGTCCAGCGACCGGTTCCCTTTTGACCTGCCGCATCCACTATTTTCTCAAGTAATGGTTCA
>CP070785.1:616912-619895 GCA_020346705.1 Chloroflexota bacterium
GTGATTGAAACAATAATTTTGTCATTGGAATCTATTTTTGGCCCTCACCCAACCCTCTCCTATTTGGGAGAGGGTTATTTTATCGGGGATTACAAATCCCCTCTGAGCAAGTATTTACTTCACTTTTCACTGCTCTGGCAGGAATTGTAATCCCGCGTCCTTCGATACTTCCGGTGTTACAAATCCCCTCTGAACAAAGATTAACCTCGGTATTATTCCGCTCTCGCAGGATTTGTAATCCTGCGCACCAGAATATTTTGGATAAGCAAATCCTCTCCCGTGCTGGGGAGAGGATATTGGTTTCACCCTAAATTTGAAGAATAATAAATTTGATAAGGTTATTCAGCTGCTTCGTCTTCTTCCTCAATCTCTTCGCTGGTAGAAACTTCTTCAAATTCCTCAAGCTCCTGCTCAGGTTCCTGGAGGAACTCAACTTCCTCAAAGGTTTCAGGCTCATAGATTTCGTCGCCATCATCGCCAACCAGGGGGCGTAGGGCCTCGTCCAGAGTCAGATGTTCACGGCGCATACCAGGGGCGGGAGTCCCACAATAAGGGCAGATATTCCAAGGCAGCTCCATTAACTTACCACAATGATGGCAATTCTTACGCAACTTGGTGTGACAATTGGGGCAAATCGACCAGTTGTCCTTGATCCGGCGCCCACATCCCGGACAGAGGGGACTTTCTTCAATCGCCTGGAGCAGGGCTTCCTCCTCAAGAGTTTGCTGGTATTCATCTTCAAGGGTTTGAGCAGGCCGCAGGATGAGATAAATCAGGATCCCAGGCAGGAAGAGTACAGCTACCACCAGAACTGCCAGAATTCGCGAGAGTGGATCCCGAGCTCTAGCCTTAATATCTCGGTAGGTCCAGAAAATTAAACTCAACCAGAGGGCAACAATAAATGCTGCCGCCCAGGCGGACAAGATTAAGAAAAAATCACCCAAAGCTGATGGATCAAAATTCATGGAGCACTTGTGGGAAAAATTATAGCATGGATGCGGTTTGGTACCCAATTGCGCTTGCTTTGTGTTTTGTCTTGATGTATATTCATTAATCAGAGGGATAAGTATGGAGAGAATGAAAGGGGAATTCCGTGAATGATGAGAACACCGCCTATCGCATTACAGATTTCGCAGAATCCGAAAGGCCCCGTGAACGCCTGGCGCGTCTGGGGCCAAAATCACTTTCAAATGCGGAGCTATTGGCGATTCTGCTGAGGGTAGGAGTAAAAGGCGAGAATGCGGTCCAGGTTGCCCAACGTCTTTTGAACACATTCGGTGGAATTATTGGGCTGCACCGGGCGGCATTTGACGAAGTTTGTGCCCAATATGGGGTAGGTACGGCGAAAGCAGCCCAGATCAAAGCTGCCCTGGAATTGGGCTACCGGATGAAGCAAGAATCTATCGAACGGGGCAGCATCCACAGCCCGGAGGAGGCTGCACAATTAATCCTTCACGAAATGAGCGCCCTGGATCAAGAGGAGTTGTGGGTGATGCTCCTGGATACACGCAACCACTTCCTGATGACTGAAACGATCTATCGCGGTTCTTTGAACTCTTCACAAGTGCGAGTTGGAGAGTTATTTAAAAGTGCGGTTCGCCGCAACGCAGCCTCAATAATCGTCGCTCACAACCACCCCAGTGGGGATCCGACACCCAGCCCGGATGATATCGCAGTGACCCGGGCGATTGTCGAGGCAGGCAAGCTGCTCGATATTGATGTGCTTGACCATCTTGTGATCGGCAGTGGAAATTATGTGTCCTTAAAAGAGCGGGGGCTTGGATTCGGGTAATCGCAATAATTTAAAATGACGATCGAATATGGAAAGATGAAAATTCCCCAATCGCATCTTGCCAATCAACATCAACGCGGGTGACATCTGACATACGCGGCCCCTGGTGGAGAGCTGCAAGCAACCTTTCCAATTGCGGATGGGTTCCCTCAGCGACAACCTCCACAGTCCCATCCCACCTGTTACGCGCCCAACCTTTAGCTCCGATGCTGATTCCTCGGTCCACCACAAATGCGCGGAAGCCAACGCCCTGAACTCTGCCGTGGACGATAGCATGAATGCGGGTAGTTTCAATTTCGCTCATAACTCTTCCTTCGTTGGTCGCTTGCGACTGATGGAGATCGCTAAAATGACCGGCCCAGCAATTATTACTAATAATAATACCAGCCAGGGGAGAAATTCCTGATAAGTTCTGGCGATCGTTATATCTGTGAAATTTTCTCTCCGCCAGCCGGCATCCATTTCTTCCAGGTCGATACCCAAAGCCTGTTCGACTCCACCTTCGCAGTTCATCCCAGAGGCATATGCTGCCATCAGGCGATTGAAGCCCGGTTCGCCATATTGATCGTAAATATACTGGGTAAAAGAAGCAGATTCGGCATAAGCCAGCAAACCTCGTTGGGCATCATTAGGGAAAGAGTAACACAAGGAGGAGATAGGCATCAGCTGATTGGATTCAAAGGCACGATCCAAGAGGGTCTGATATTCTGGATTTGGGTACAACTCAACTAGGGAGGCCAATCCCTCATTAAACCAGGTTGGCAAGTTTGCATAAGCATGCGAATCTGTATAGTTCAATCCAATATGCATCAGCTCGTGAGGAATCTGGCGTTCCATTTCTAAACGCTGGTCAGGGCCAGGTGGCAAAGATACGAGAATAACTCCCCCAACAGGATCTGCACGACCCGCGAGCCAATCCTGACCTCCATCAGACAAAGCAGCCTGCAAAGCCTGAAAATCATCATAGACGTAAACATCCATGTGTTGCGGGAAGAGCACCACCAATAATTCCTGTGTACCCATCAGAGCCTCTAACGAGACATTTAAGACTTCTTCGCCGAAAGCCAGGTCTCCGTGATACCAGTGAATTGTGAATGGCCCTCCGGCTATTGATCGCCACTGGTAGCGATTATCAACATATTCAAAGTTGTTGTGCGGGCTGGAAAAAGTTTCCCCATCAGGGGTATTCAC
>CP070785.1:619995-622973 GCA_020346705.1 Chloroflexota bacterium
CACATTCTTCACACCGCTTGTGGTTGGGGACAGGAAGGAAGCTGCTACCACCTCGGTCGCCGAATCAAAACCACCATCCTGGGCGCTCATCGCCATCCAAATGCCACCGTCCAGCTGGTACTCAGCGGACTTGATATTTGCGCCGCCAGTCGTTGTATCATCAATCGTCGCGGTCAGATCGATGTTTACTCCACCACCTGCCTTGGTTGGCAACACAGCCACAGAGAGCGCTACCGGTCCCTGATCATCCACATATAAAGTAATGCAATCTCCGGTGTTGGTATTGTCTGCAGAATCAGTGCCGCGCACGCAAAGAACATACCCACCCCGTAAAGCTGGCGCGGTAAAATCAGCGGTCACATTCTCGGTTGGGGAGTCGAAGGTCCCATCCTGGGCGTTCATCGGCAACCAAGCTCCACCATCGAGCTGGTATTCCGCTGACTTGATGTTGGAATTCCCGGTTGTGCTGTCGTCAATCACTGCAGTCACGGTCACATTGTCACTGGGAGCTGCCGGGTTATGAGCGGCGACTACATTGGATGTGAGCGGAGCGGTGGTATCCGTATCCGTCTTTCCAAAGGTAATCTCGACCATGTTCTTCTCAGCGCTATTGCTGGTGATATTTGACATATTGAAGGTGCCAGTCAGTGTGAATCCTGTGCTGAAATCATAATTTGTCACCTGCCAGGATTGGGTACCTCCATTCACACCAGGGAAATTACCCAATGGATTCCCGTCCAGAACGACATCATTCAGGCTTATCTGGGCAGGTGCAGCCTCCCCAAGGGTGACGTTGATCTGCATATAATTGAGCATGCTCAAAGCGCTATCAGCTGCGCCTTGATCTCCCGCATAGACCAAATCTCTCACGCTATCCGAGAAGTTGAGGTATTCCAAATTGTGGTCCGTGGTCCCATTGTTCACGGCAGCAGTTAATTTATCATTTGTCGCGTCGTAAACAAAAGAAAAAGTGTTGCTGGCGCCCCAGATGAGATTCAGCTCAGTGCGCCGGGTTAGATCACCCAGGTCTGGCACGCCCAGGTATACCTCGGAACCCCCAGGACCACTTGCCAGTTTGCGGAAGCGCATTCCCCCCAGGTGGACCGCGGCAGGATCTGAACCGGGGCTAACGACCGGTGTCCCAGCAGAGAGTGCTACCCCCAAGGTAATCGTCAATAATAAGGTCAAAACCAGGGCAATACCCAGGCTTCTAGATATGTATTTCATTTGAATACTCCTATCAGGTACCGTTATAGTTTGAGTTCTTCGAACACTTGATCATCTCCGGGCAAGATGAATCGCTTTCCCTCCGGGCAACCAAATTATAAGTTTTTATCCTTTGGGGTTGCCTAACAGAATTGAAGGGTATCCAAGCAACTGGTAACTAGACTCAGCCAAGCTGGATTGATCACCATATGTTTTATGATAGGAATATTTTCCTGGGAGATTACTGCTTGATATTAGATTGATATTACTTCCGCTCTATTGAATGCATTGATTTGCCTGAAGTCTTATTGTATTGCTCCTTTATCGGTCACCCCCACACGGATCACCAGATGCAAATCCTTCCCCATTTCAACCATCACAGTCAGATCTTCGTCCTTTCTCAGACCCAGCTCTTCTCTAGCTTTATTAACCTCATCGGTCACGAGAGGTGTAAGGTCAATCTCATTCTTATATGGATATCTCAATATCATCTGGCAGGTTGCCTCCCCGATCCTGTTGTTTACCTTTTTTTGAGGTCCATATATAGGATAACCATTCTAAAAATTTAATGAGTAAAATCTTCATAAATATCATCCATGAAGATGTTCACAAAAGCACTTTATGATTGAGGATTAACCCTGAACTATCCAAACTACTTTTTTAATCCCCTCAGATTTTTGTTCAGTTCTGGGGAGGAGTTGTTATAACTTTTCAGGGAATACCACCGATGAATGGTGTGTGCAGCTCCACTTCTTGATGTAAAATTAATTCAGGGTTGGTTTCTACTTACTAGGGCGGAATTATTGGTTTAAATGCTACTATCACCCAGTTCAACTTGCGCGGTTGATTACAAATCTGCTTCCAGCGACCACGATCGCCGGTGTCTTGAGTGCGGAGCGCGCCTTGCAAAAGTATTACAGCGGTTGACTTTCTGGAAACAGACAATTCGTGTTCGACCACCGGGAATCAATCCGGGATTGTGGAATACAAGCGAGTGAAAATCTTTTTTTGATTTAGGTAAAGATCAACAATCTGATTGATTATGCGTATCTGCATGCTCACCTCTGCCATCTTCCCCCCTCGCGAGGGTATGGGCTTCTACATCTGGAACCTTTCCAGGCATCTAGTTGAGCGTGGTCATTCCGTACAGATCATCACGCGGGGAAGGATGAAGAAGGTGCAATGCAAATTGATCGAGGGGATACCTATATGGTGGGCACCGTTCTTGACAATTTACCCCTTGCATGTGCATTTTCACAATCTCTTCGTCGAACGCCTGTTAAAAAATTTGGTAACGAAACTTGATCTACTTCACCTGCATACGCCATTGGTCAGGTATCCCAAGATCGACCTGCCTGCTATCGTCACGGTCCACACACCCATGATCGCGGATTCCAAGGCATTCTCCGTTGATTCTCCATTGGCATTACTGGCAAAACTTCAAACACCAATTAGTACTCGTTTAGAACAGGAGATTTTTGCCAAGGCTGCGGGAATCACAGCCGTATGCAGCAGTGTTGTTCAAGAACTTTCCGATTACGGCATCGATCGTTCGTCGGTATTTGTTCTTGGCAATGGCGTCGACACGCAGTTATTTTCCACAAGGGATCCGCGATCAACTGCAAATCCACCGAAGATCCTCACTGTCTGTCGCTTGGGACCTCGCAAGGGATTGGATGATTTGATCGCCTGTGCCCGTCTGGTCACCGCACGCTGCCCCGAAATTCAGTTCTACATCGCTGGCGAAGGACCATATCAAGGAATAATCAGGA
>CP070785.1:623073-626049 GCA_020346705.1 Chloroflexota bacterium
GCAGAGGTGACATCTTCTAAAGTTACCGAACCATCCTCCGGCATATTCACCCGCAGCCAGGAGCTGTCATGTTGACCGAATGCGGTACCCGTGATAATCAAGAATCTATCTACAGCCAGGCGGGTGACCGTGAAATCACATTCAATCCCACCTCTAGGATTAAGGCACTGTGTATACACTACGGTGCCGATAGACCGATCAATATTGTTTGCACACACGTAATTGAGAAATTGCAAGGCACCAGGGCCTCGTACTTCAAACTTGTTGAAGGACGTCTCATCGAACAAGCCGGCTGTGGTGCGGGTCATCTGGTGCTCGTAACCAATAGCGCGCGACCAATTGTGTCGTGCCCAACCTTTTGGCTCATGTCCATGTCGGGCTAAGCCCTCGTATTGCCGGTAATAATTTGGGCGTTCCCAACCGGTTTTCTCACCGAAAAAAGCTCCCAAATCGCGCAACCGGGGGTAGGTTGGTGAGAGGCGCAGATTTCTACCGGTCATACGTTCTTCACCAGGATAATGGATGTCATAGTACATCGAGTATGTTTCGATAGTGCGATCCAGGATGTAATCCTGGCTGGCATAATTCGTGCCGAACCGGCGAACATCTAGACGCCACACATCCCACTCTGGATGACCATCAATTATCCACTCAGCCATCACTTTACCTATGCCACCGGCACCTGCCAAGCCATGCGCACAAAAGGCACAGGCAACCCAAAATCCCTTCACCTCGGTTGGGCCAAGCAAAAATTCACCATCCGGCGTGAAACCTTCTGGGCCATTGAGCAGCTGGATAATTTCCGCTGTCTCCACTGCGGGCACGCGCTTGATCGAGTTTTCCATCAATGGAGCAAAGCGATCCCAGTCAGGAGGCAGGAGCTGGTACTTGAAATCCTTCGGGATGCCATCCAATCCGAAAGGAGCCGGATCACGTTCATAACCTCCAGTAATGATCCCACCAACCTCTTCCCGCCAGTAAACCAGCAGATCGGGATCGCGGAGGGTTGGGAAATCATGCCCAACGCCATCAATCGGTTTGGTGATGATATAGAGGTGCGCCATTGGGACAACTGGCAGATTTAATCCGACCAACCTGCCAACTTCTCCTCCCCATTGTCCGGCCGCATTGACCACAACCTCGGTCTTGATCGTGCCTCGATTGGTGACAACTTCACTTACCCTTCCATTATCCAGGTTGATCTGTTGGACATCAGTCTCATTGAAAAACTGTGCCCCGAGATTCTTGGCTCCAGTCGCGAGGGCATTTGTCAGACCGGTCGGATCGATCACGCCATCATTCGGAGTATATGCCGCACCAACTACGCCATCCAAGGCCATCAGGGGGAAAAGTGCCTGTGCATCTTGAGGGCTGAGCATTTCCATGGGCATACCGAAAGAACGCGCCATGCCCACCATGCGCTTGATGTCTTCCATTCTCTCCGGAGATGAAGCAAGGCGGATGCCACCAACTTCCCGCCACCCAGTATCCACACCCGTCTCATCTTTAAGCTTCCGGTACAAATCGGTGCTGTAATACATCATTCGGGTCAGGTTTGCATCCGAGCGCAGCTGACCGACAAGTCCTGCGGAGTGCCAGGTTGAACCAGCCGTCAACTCATGGCGTTCAACAACCACAACATCTTTCCAACCCATTTTGGTAAGGTGGTAGGCAATACTGCATCCGCCAACACCACCACCAATAATAACCACCCGGGCATGTGAGGGGAATTTGGACATTTATTTGTCTCTCCAATCGTGTGCAATGTGATATGAATATTCTTAGATCGACAAAATCCCACCTAGGTCTTACTCCCAGGATTAGAGGGGGATAATTTATTCTATTGCTTGCCAAATAGAATCTGGTCGCGCCATCTCAGAAACAATATCAAAAGATGAAATCACTCCAAGTGGCATTGAGTCAGTATCAGCAGGATCTATGACGAGAATCCGGTGGTGATGGCTCTCAATCATCATTTTCGCTGCGTCCTGAAGCGAAGCATCCATCCCGATTTTTAAAGGGGGATGCATAACCTCCGTGACTAACATCGAATCTAATCCCTGGTCCTGGTCACAACATGCGATCAAATCAAGACCGCTAAAGATTCCTAACGGTTTTCCATGTGCATTGACGACTACCACCGATCGCCACCCTGTATCCGACATCGCCCTGAGAGTTGCTGATAGAGGGGTCTTATCCCGGCATACAAGGTAAGCATCGGACATCACATCACTGACTTTCTCGCGTTTTATCGGTGTTTTTGAGGCCAGATCAGCAATAAAATCCGAGACAGAAATAACTCCCACAGGTCTGTCATCATCAACGACCAACAATCGTCTGATATTGTCCTTCCTCATACGCGCGGCCGCATCTTCCGCAGACACATCTGCATCAACCATTTCAACAGGAGTCGACATTAACTCTCCAGCAGTCATTTTTCGCATTACAGCTAAACTCTCCGCATCACCAGAGAGCCATTCACCTGCCAATACGTCGTAATCTGTTATCACGCCAACAGGTAATGGTTGACCATCAAAGATGAACAAGCAGTGCACATGGTTCTGTGCTAAAAGTCGGGCAACCTGACCTAAAGAACTATCAGGACTACAGCTAAGCACTCCAGGATGCATTAGATCTCGCACCAAATTGGTCACGCAAACACCTCCTGCCAACAAGTAGGTTACTTTAGTTTTTTAATACTATCGATCGAGGTTCAGCTAACAATTCTCCTTGAGCTCGATCAGCTGACCTCGTCTACATCTTTGTACCATTTCACACGATCGCCAACTCTAGCCCGCAATTTCCAACCTCTTGATTTTGGTTCCTCCTCGATCCGGGTAAGGGATCGGTCAACCTGGTCAACAACATGGGCTTGTTCACTATCCTTCAATTGAGTATATTGAACTGCCATTTGCTTCACTTTGTCCAGGTTCATGGTTGTGGTCCGCCACAGACCCCAATCCTTCGAAAGCATCT
>CP070785.1:626149-629119 GCA_020346705.1 Chloroflexota bacterium
AACATATTGGTTTATCTCTGCTGAAGAAGGCCAAATATCTTTAAGATAGACTGCATTTCCCTGATTATCCTCACCGAGAGGATCTTTTAGCAGGTCAATATCAACCGTACCTGCAAGAGCATATGCGACCACTAACGGGGGTGAAGCGAGATAATTTGCACGCACATAGGGATGGACCCGGCCTTCAAAGTTTCGATTTCCAGATAAGACTGCTGCCGCCACTAAATCCCCGCTGGTGATGCCTTTGACAACTTCTCCTGAAAGTGGACCAGAGTTTCCAATACATGTCGTACACCCATATCCAACCAGGTTGAATCCCAACTCAGCCAGAGGATCCATCAATCCAGCTTTTTCCAGGTAATCAGTAACAATTCGTGAACCAGGCGCCAAGCTTGTTTTTACATATGGTTTTGGTAATAAGCCTTTTGCCACAGCATTCTTTGCCAGCAAGCCTGCCGCGATCATGACTGAGGGATTTGATGTATTTGTGCAGGAGGTAATCGCAGCGATAACCACGGAACCATGACCCATCTCGGCTGTTGAGCCATTGGCGCCTATGCTAATTACCCGGTTTAATTCTCCCTCCTCCAAATCGAAACCTCGTTCACTAACGGGGGCTACCAAATCAGCTTTAAACTTTTGCTGCATATCCCCCAAAGATGTTCGATCTTGTGGTCTTTTAGGGCCGGCAAGACTGGTCTCAACCTGGGATAAATCCAGCTCAAGGAGATCGGAGAACTCGGGATCAAGTGAGCTGCTATTTCTGAACAAGCCTTGCTCTTTGCAATAAACCTCGATCAATTCAATCAATTCTGCTGATCTTCCTGTAAGCGCCAGGTAGCGTAATGTTTCATCATCTACCGGGAAGAAACCAATCGTTGCGCCATATTCCGGAGCCATGTTGGAGATCGTCGCCCTATCTGGCAGGGAAAGATAATCTAATCCTGGCCCGAAAAATTCCACAAACTTACCAACTACACCTTTCTCACGCAGCATTTGGACCACAGTCAAAGTCATGTCAGTTGCAGTAATGCCTTCTCGTAATTCACCTGATAATTTGAACCCAACGACATCAGGGATCAGCATATCGACTGGCTGACCGAGTATGGCAGCTTCAGCTTCAATTCCACCCACGCCCCAGCCAACAACTCCCAGGCTATTGATCATCGTTGTATGCGAGTCCGTCCCTACAAGCGTATCTGGGAATGCAGTTGGTGGGCCATTATTTTCAGTACGAGTCAGGATAACTTCAGCCAGATATTCCAAATTCACTTGGTGAACGATCCCTGTTGCTGGAGGCACTACTCGAAAATTATCAAACGCCTGCTGTCCCCAATGTAAAAATTCGTACCTCTCCTGGTTTCTTAGAAACTCGATTTCAGCATTCCGCTGCAGCGCATCAGGACTGGCAAAGAAATCTACCTGAACGGAATGATCTATCACCAGATCGACAGGGATGACCGGGTTGATTTTACGAGGATCACCTCCCAGACGAGCCATCGCAGATCGCATGGCGGCCAGATCAACAACTGCTGGAACACCGGTGAAATCTTGCATGATGACTCTGGCAGGCAGGAAAGGAAAACTTGACCTGTCATCGAGCTTGGGCCTCCAGGCAGCCAGACTTAATACATCATCCGAGGTGATACCAATCTCATTGCACTGCCTTAATACCGACTCCAGCATGATGCGGATGGAATACGGCAGCTTGTCTAGCGTGGTTATCCCCTGCTTTTCAAGCTCCCTCAAATCGAATATCGTGAAACTACTCGAACTCGTTTGTATCGTTTTTGTTGCGGAAAAACAATCTTTGTCCATATCTACTCCTTCTAGGAGAGAGAATTATAAACACATCCAGGCAATCAAACAATATTCCATTTTCCATCCCCACAAATTAAGGGGTTATCTCATCTTACAATCGCGTCCGTCATCCTGGCGACCTGGTGCATGAAAGCTATGTCATGCACCCGAACAATATCCGCCCCCCGATCAATGCCAATAGCAACAGCAGCTGCTGTTCCAGCCAAACGCTGATCAGGTGGTAAGTCTAATGTATAACCAATAAAAGATTTCCGCGAAGGTCCATAAAGAATCGGGAAGCCCAATTGACGAATTTCAGGCAGCAGGTTGATCAGCTCAAGGTTTTGCTCCACGGTTTTTCCAAAGCCAATGCCTGGATCCAAAATTATCATCTCATCTGGTATCCCAGCCGATCTTGCTAAATCAACGCTTTCCATCAGCTCACGTTTAATATCTTCGAGTAAATCGTCATAAGGGACGCCAATATACCTGCCACCAAGTTGTTCTTTTATTTCCGCATGGGCCCATGAGCTGCGGTTATGCATCAGAATGACAGGTACTTTATTACGAGAAATTGTCTCCGCCAATTCTGGATCAGCGTTTAATCCCCAGACATCATTCACCAATTGGGCACCAGCCCTGATCGCCTCCTCAGCAACTTGATGTTTATAGGTATCCACAGATATAGGAATGTCAAACTCTTCGGTGAGTGCCTCAACAACTGGTATCACCCGTTCAAGCTCACTGGCAGCATCAACTTGGGCAGCCCCCGGGCGGGTGCTTTCACCACCAACATCCAGAATATCTGCCCCAGCCTGGACAAAACTCTTCGCTTGATCAAGCGCTGATCTGACTAAGTTAATAACATCGATTTTTGAATCTTCATCCGTAGGTCCAGACAAAAGTCCATCCCCAGAAAAACTGTCCGGAGTCAGATTTAGGATGCCCATCAAATAAGTGCGCTGACCCCATTCAAATAGGCTATCCCCTATCCGTAAATTATCACTACGCAGCATGAATTACAACCGGCAAAGTGTTCTCAATTGAATAAAACCAGTAAGATTTACAGACTCAGACGATTAATGTCAACGGGCGATCAAGCCAGGCTTCTGATTCTTCGATATCCGTAAACACTTTGAATTCCACCCCACCTGGTGTCGTGAGTGACGG
>CP070785.1:629219-632187 GCA_020346705.1 Chloroflexota bacterium
AATTGATGGCATACAAATCCAATGGGATTTTGGTAAAGGCAACCATTTTATTGATCTTTTTGAGGTGGAGAAACATACTGATGTTGATCTACCACCTTATATATTTATCATTCACATGGCTGGGGGGGAGCTGCGTGGAGAGACGCAATATGGACCGGGCTTATATTGGGATTATAGCCAGACATTGCAGTCACGTATGGAGATTTGCGATACTCCATTTGGCCAAATCCGTTTTCTAACTGGACAATATTCACGAGAATATTACGAGTTCTACCAGTTTGTAGAAAAATTCACCCAAAAGCGAAGAGAGTTCGCTGCCAATAAGCTCTTTGATGATTATTCCCTCATAAACAATGATGCCCACCAGGGAATGACACATCTCAATGAAATCATCCTAGGTTGCTACCGATTTACTGATACACAGAAGCTTTATCCAATTGGTCTCCGCCCGGATATAAACGCATACTTGCTGCGAGGTTTGCCTAATTTCAACATAGAGAAAATGAAAACCTTGGGATTCGAAGAGCGTTCTATACAACAAAACCGCTACGACTTTCTTTCAAGCATAAATATCCTGCCACATGGTGGTGGCTACGCATTCCCAGATATTAGCAAAGTAAATTCGGTCAACAGTATAAATGGACAGCGATATTTTGAGGTTGAAATGAGCTCTGGTCAAGGACGCAAGATTTTTTCTAATATAAGAAACATGCCTTACGAGTATAGAGGCATAGTTGTATTAGAGCGAACGCTGGAACTTGAGATGGCTGAGATCGTAGCCAGTTTGAAACCCTTGTATGTTTTGAAGGTTTAATTCAGGAAGCTGGACATGAATGAATTTAATTCTATTATAAGCACATCCAGATCATTGGATCTGTTAGAGCAAGTTATTGAGTACTCATCACTCATTGGTGGAGGCTACTTGACGAGTGTGGCTCCGATCCGCCAGCGTCAGGATGAGCGCATGACACAACGTATCTACCGACGCGCTTTAAGGATCACCCCGGACGAAAATCTGATTTCGTTAAAAGGGAGTGAATTTTTCATTGGCTCGGTAGATTTCATGGTGCGCCAATCCCCCGATGGAGACTTAAGCTATGTTGTCCTGGAGACAAATGGTGGTAGTAATCGGGGTTATACCTCTCTTGCAAGACATGAATTAGACCAAGTATGCAATGGATATCTTGAGATGCTGCGTTTCATCTCAGATCCTTCACCCGTCATCATCGTCGGACATCCAGCGAATGACATCTTATTAGCGGAGAAAATTATCCTTGCTGAGAGAATAAGAACTTCTCTTGTTGAACGAGGTATGTGTCAGAATGCGAAAATTATCCGCTTAAAGGATTTTCGGGGCCTCCTAAATGATGGTGATGGGCTGGTGATACTGGAATCTTATGAAGCTTTATTGCCAGCCCTCGTGGGATCGGGGGAACGTGTGATCTTGAATGGGCATCCGGTGGACGCAATTATTGGAGATGGGGTTGCCCGTCGTCACTACCAGATGGGACGGGGAGAACACTTCGATGTGGTTTTAGCTAATTGGTGCTTCAATGTGACCGACGATAAATACTCAACTTACCGCGCTGTAGAGATGGCTTCAGATAAACTGGCAACGTTCAACGTTTATCCATTCAAGTCATGGTCTGCAGATACAATTGATGATCTAATTGAGATTTGTAATATACAGCGGGATGAGATGGAATTAATCATCAAACCCTTCCAGGGTAGTGGCGGAGCTGGTGTGCACCCAATCGATAAAAATACTCCAATACCACTTGTGGTGGAGGAAAGTATGGGTGAATATCGAGAGAAATTTGGCGCTTGGCGCAACCCCTTCCCATATACGATATGCGAAAAAGTCAATCCCCAACGGGCAGATTGGCGTGGAGCCAAACATAACTATGATATCCGCGTATATGTAGCTCGGGATGGCAATCAACTTTTTGCAGTGGGTGGGTTGTTTCGGATTGCACTTGAACCACACACCGGAGGTAACCGCAAACGTGCACTGGTGGTGAATTTATCAGGTTATGGTGGTCTTGACATTGACCGCGGTCTTGGGATTTCCCCCGAAACATTAAAGATTACCCGGCTTTCTGAAGAAGATCTAGCGAATATGTTCGCGGCGTCTGCAGTTCTGCTCACTTACATCGCTCAAAATTACGAGAAGATTCACTAAATTGAATTGAAATAAAGCTAAATAATGTGGACGATGCTATCTTGTTCTTCGATAGCTGGCTCTCGTCTCAGATAAAGCACAAGCCCATCGCGAGGGGACTGGATCCTTACTTCAGAACCAGTTAAAAGGGGTGTAACGGCCCCAATATGATCTCCTTTCCTGACCTTCTGCCCTAACTTTATTGATGATATAAAGAAACCTGCACAAGGGGCTGAAAGGATATATTTGTGCTTGAAGATATATGGTTTCGTTCCCTTGATGGGATCACCAGCTAATATCCCTACCTCCTTCATCACATTAAATAAACCGTCTGTCACAGTTTTATGATATTGGCGGTCCAATGTCCGGCCACCTCCAACCTCAATTAGGGCCGCTCGAATCCCGATGCGCTGACATGCATCCACTAGAAAATCGGTTTTTGTGGTATTGGGGGTATGGATATAGGGGAGATTCAATGCTCGCGCAAAATCTAAATCTTTGCCATTGGGAGCAGCAACAAAGGGCAGGTATTCTCCAGGACCAGCACTGTGCAGATCGATCAAATAATTGGTTTTAGAAAAGACCAAATCCCACAAGATCATCCCAAGATGCTCAGTCGGTTTCCTTGGATGACCAATACCATAAGTACGATTCAAATCGATTCCATCAAGTGCAGCGACTCGACTTCTTTCATTGAAAGCCAGAGGATTTGCAAGCGGCAAAATAACCAGTGTTCCACGAACTTGGTCTGGTTTTACCATTTCAGTCAGCTGGTGGAGGATCCAAGGTCCGTTCCATTCGTCGCCA
>CP070785.1:632287-635242 GCA_020346705.1 Chloroflexota bacterium
TTCCGCTCATCATTTGTATTACAGAGGGCATTCCTGTACAAGACATGATGCGAGTCCGCAATTATCTGGATCAGAAGGGTATTCGCCTGGTCGGCCCCAATTGTCCTGGTCTGTTAACTCCGGGCGAAGCCAAGGTAGGTATTATCCCTGGTGATATTTCTATGCCCGGAAATATTGGCGTAGTCTCTCGCTCAGGCACACTTACGTATGAAGTCCTAT
Source organism: Chloroflexota bacterium (assembly GCA_020346705.1). Lineage (GTDB taxonomy): Bacteria > Chloroflexota > Anaerolineae > Anaerolineales > UBA4823 > PFL25. The sequence goes on from CP070785.1 coordinate 632,507, forward strand.
ATGCCCTGAAATTGGTCGGGGTTGGCGCGTCGACTTGTGTCGGGATTGGTGGTGATCCGGTCAATGGCACCAGTTTTATCGATGCTCTGGGGATGTTTGAGGCTGACCCGCATACCGACAAAATCGTCTTGATCGGCGAGATTGGAGGTACGGATGAAGAGAAGGCAGCTGAATACATTGCTGATCATCTCACAAAACCTGTTGTCGCCTTCATCGCTGGGAGATCAGCTCCACCTGGAAAACGGATGGGACACGCCGGCGCGATCGTTGAAAGCGGATCAGGAACTGCGGAAGACAAGATTAGGGCATTAAAATCTGTCGGTGTCCAAGTTGCCGCCCATCCTGAGGAAATTCCCAGCTTACTGGCATAAGATTAGATAACTTTAAAGAAATAAAAAAAAACTGGGTCTGCGATAATTTATCTCGCAGACCCAGTCACATATTAATCGAAAATTATTTTAGAAAGTTCAATCTGCCCGGGAGATTGTAATTGTCACCCTGACAAAACCGCCCAGCTCATTTCGCTGCATATTGATCGCTAACCTGTCTCCGGAAGCATTCTCTCGCAGCATAGTGGCGATTGTTGCAACTTGATTATCGGGTGGGCCAGCCATCTCCCATGCGAAGTCAGGTAGTTCTTCCTGATAAAAGGTGACGACATCTTCAATCACTGTGTCGACCTGGTATACAACATTCTTACCCGAGCTCCCAGCAACTAACCGATACGCGCCTTCGATAACTGGAATGTCCTCCGGGACATTCCCGGTTACATCGGCGACCACAGGCGCTTCTTCAACCTCTGTAACGGGAGTATCAGGTTCCTCTTCTCCCATTTCTTCTTTCTCCTGAACTTCTTCTGGTGCAGATGTTGAACTCACACCTTGTGCCTCATTATACTCTTCCACCGAAATCCTCCTTGGTGAACAGGCTGAAAGAAATAAAAGGACTACCGCAACTAAAACCGCAAGATTTAGACAATTTACTCTTCTCTTCAATCCCATCGCCTTCTTTGCCAATCTTCGACTTTTAAGGTAAGTTAACCCAAATATATAGGGGAAACTTTGACTTTTCAATCAATTTCGATTAGAAGTAGTTAATGAAATAAAAGGCGCGGATTCAACCGCGCCTGTCTGGGATTAAATTAAGCGACTAACTCACCATATGATCGTCGATGTACTTGACCACTTCACCGACAGTGCTGATTTGCTGTGCATCCTCATCTGAGATCTCCCCGCCAAACTTGTCCTCAAAAGCCATGATCAATTCCACCAAATCGAGTGAATCAGCTTCTAAATCTTCTCGGAACCTCGCTTCAGGTGTTACCTTGCTTTCGTCCACATTTAGTAAATCTACAATAATTACCTTTACATCTTCAAAAGTATCTGCCATTGAAAAACCTCCTTGCATTTTATATCGGTTATTGTATCCTCACCGTCCTATCTGTCAAGGTTCAAAAGACGAAAAAAAACGTGACAACCCACTCATATTGACAGCCCTGATCCAGACTGGTAAGATACATTCAATTCACTGGAACACCGCTTAATGCCAAAAGTTACGCAAACCAGCTCCCGAAAAGCTGATCACATCCGCATAAATTTAGAAGAAGACGTCAGATCTGGTCTCAGCACGGGATTAGAACACTATCACTTTATCCATCAGGCTTTACCAGAGTTAAATCTTGAAGATATCAACCTCAGCTCTGAAGTATTCGAGCGGAATTTGAGCGCGCCAATCTTGATTTCTTCGATGACCGGCGGGACAGATGAAGCTGGGGAGATTAACCGCACATTGGCCGAAGCTGCTCAAGAAACGGGTATCGCTATGGGTCTTGGGTCACAAAGAGCGGCGGTTGAAAACCCAGAGCTGAGCTCAACTTTCCAGGTGCGTCAATACGCACCAGATATTTTACTGCTGGCAAACCTGGGCGCTGTCCAGCTTAATTACGGTTACGGGGTTGAAGAATGTCAACAGGCAGTGGACATGATCGAAGCAGATGCCTTGATCTTGCACCTCAATGCATTACAGGAAGCCGTGCAACCTGAAGGGGATACCCGTTTTGCAGGATTGCTTTCAAAAATCGAGTCTGTCTGTCGGGCGCTACCAGTGCCAGTCATCGTCAAGGAGGTTGGTTGGGGTTTTTCTGAAGAAGCGGCGCGCCAGTTAGAAGCTGCTGGAGTATCTGCGATTGACGTTGCAGGAGCCGGGGGAACTTCTTGGACTCAAGTCGAAATGCACAGGGCGAAAAATCAATACCAGGCTAAATTAGCAGCTGCATTTCTGGATTGGGGAATACCCACAGTCGTGGCAATAAACAACATCCATACAGCAGCTCCTCGCCTGAAAATTTTCGCCTCCGGAGGCCTGCGGGACGGAATCGATATCGCCAAATGCATTGCTTTAGGCGCATCACTTGGTGGGATGGCCAGCCCATTTTTAAAAGCCGCAAAAAACTCGCTAGCTGAAACGATCGACACCATTGGTTTGATCCAGCGCCAGATGCAGGTAGCGATGTTTGCTTGCGGGGCGAAAGACATCTACCACCTGAAAAAGTCACTACTAATCAAATCTTGATCGAAAATTGTCCCTAACCTGAAAAATGAGCGACCAACTGAAGACCCAAGAAATGCTCAAGGCAATCGAAGAAGAACTGCGAAAATCGGTCACAGGTCAGGGTGAACCCGAACTGAGCCAGTATTATTCGATGTTAGCCTACCATCTTGGATGGGAAGGGGAGGG
>CP070785.1:635342-638296 GCA_020346705.1 Chloroflexota bacterium
ACTCAGGGACGTCCGATCCTGGTTGGCACTACCTCCGTAGAACTTTCCGACCGCATCTCATCCAGATTGCGGGCAGAACCGGCCCGCCGGTTGGCAACGGTGGCAATTCTGCGCGATGCCTGGATGGAAACCAACAACCGGGAGGAGGATGGTCGTTCTGTGCCTGAGCTTGAATATCTCAACGAGCCGCTGGATAAGCTGCCCACTTCCCAGATGCGAAAAATGGCGCGCGATCTGGAAATCTCCTTTAACCCTCAGTCCTCAGAAAATCTGGGGCGTTTACTCGGAATTTTAGGTCTCAAAACTTCAGATGGCATCCGCCTAGGAGAGATCCTGCAGGTTGGCATCCCACACCAGGTGCTCAATGCACGCAAGCATACCGAAGAGAGCCAGATCATCGCCGGAGCAGGTTCTTTTGGTGCAGTGACCATCGCCACTAACATGGCTGGCCGTGGCGTAGATATCAAACTCGGGGGTGAGGTTGCCGAGGAGATCACCGGATCGATCAGCCGCATCCTCAAACGTAGTAACTACGATGATCCCTATGACATGTCCCTGGAAGAAAAATATCAGGCTGTTATGTCCATTGATCCCAGTGATTATGGTATTTACCAGGCGGAAGTTGATTTCTTTCAAAAATACATCGATGACATGGAACGTGTGCGTGATCTGGGCGGTTTACATGTGATCGGTTCGGAACGCCACGAGTCGCGCCGCATTGACAACCAGCTGCGCGGTCGAGCTGCCCGTCAGGGAGACCCGGGATCATCACGCTTTTACCTGTCGATGGAAGACGAGCTGATGCGCCTGTTTGGCGGCCAGCAGGCCGAGGCGATGATGGTCCGCATGGGAATCGACGATGCAATGCCCCTTGAAGTTGGGCTAGTCAGCCGCCTGGTTGAACAATCACAGAGCCGGGTTGAGGGCGCCAATTTCGATGTCCGCAAACACCTGCTCGAATATGATGATGTGCTCAACATGCAGCGAGCGAAGATCTATGATCAGCGCGATCTGATCTTCGTAAAGGACGATCTCAGCGAAGATGTCACAGAAATGCTGCAGACCGAGGTCATGCAGCGGGTACCTGAAGCCCTGGAAGACCCGGAAGGGCCGTGGCGCCTGCTAGCCTGGCTTGATCAGATCCAACCACCGCTTACCGTCGACGGATTCATCTATCCTTCATACACCCAACGGCTGCTCGTCGACCATATCCTTGGGCAGCAATCTACTATCGACAGTTACCAGCCTGCTGCAGATGGGAATGCTCCAAAACTCATCGATCGCCAATCTGCGCAGAAAGCATTAGTTGATCTGGCCTCCGAAAGCCTGCAAGCGGAACAAGACCATGTCTTGGTCAGTGTGGGCAACCTGCTGGACATGACCCGCCAACGTTTCGAAGATCAGCTGGAAGAGCGATTGGAGATGGCGGACACCTTCCTGGAAGGGCTGGAGATGGAGGATGAGACCGATGTCCGTAGTCCAAACCAGCTCGTTGAAGAGCTCACCAGCCTGGTTCGAGTTTCCATCAAGCTTTCCCCTTCTGAACAGCGAGCGCTCAAAGAGGATCCTGACGAGGTAACGGATACCATTCACTCACAGATAACTGGAGCGCTGATCGACCAATCCGTGATCCGTTTAATTGGCGCGGTTGAGAGACGCCTGGAGGAAAACCTGGATGTAAAGAAATCTGATCTGGATGCAGAAGACTGGGACATGCTCACCGATCAGATCCTGGATACCATAGAGGCTGGATTTGAAAGACGGCACCAGCGGTTAATTGGGGAAAACGGGGAGGGACAAATCCCGGCCGACCTGAAGAAATTACTCGCCAATAATGATGCGGACCTCAACCAGGGACAGGTATTAGGTCTCCTGATCCAGATGCCCCAAGGAGCCCGGGCCAGTTTTGACAAGAAAACTCACCGCAGGGTATGGCGACGAACGACCCGGTTGATTTATATTTACCGGGCGGCCCAACTGCTGGTCTATGAAGATCCCGAAGAAGTCACTAACCGGGTTCTCGAGCATCTCGAAGGCGCCCAATCTGCGATGCGTTTCCTTTGGGGAACCAGCGAGTGGAGCCGGGTTGCTGTTGCCAATCCAGGTGATATGGATGAGACGACGCAGAATGGTTTACTGGCCCTCTTCGGTGAAGACCGATTCAAAGAGATCAGCAGCCGGCCGATCAAGGAGATTTCAGCAGGAGAACGGATCAAGGTTGTAGACGAGTTAGGCCGCCAGGCGTTGACTGAGATTTACCGCCAGCTATTGCTGAGCGTGATATCCGAATTATGGGTGGAGTATCTGACCAGCATGGAGGCGTTACGCGTCTCAATCGGCCTGGAGGCTTACGCCCAGCGGGATCCACTGGTGCAGTATAAGAATCGCGCCTTTGAGATGTTCCGTGAGCTGCTCGATAATACACGCACGGGAGTGGTCACGCGCATGTTCATTTATCGCCCGCGTGATATGAGCAGCGTGCAGACCAGCGTCAGCGCGCCGCAGGCACCTCCACAATTAGCTACGCCGGTCCCAGAGGCCAGCCAAAGCAGTCCGGATGGCGGCGAAAAGAAAAAGAGTAAGCGAAAGCGTCGCCGGCGCAGACGCAGATAACCTGCCAGCAAGCATGCCATCCATCCCCGCTGAATTTTTCCAGGCTTTACCCAAGGTCGACCTGCACCGCCATCTTGAAGGTTCCCTCCGTTTGTCCACGCTCATGGATGTGGGGCGTGAATATGATCTCGACCTGCCAGACCTGGATCAGCTGCAGCCGATGGTGCAGGTTATCCAGACCGACCCGCGCACTTCCCGAAATTTCTTGTCCAAGTTTGAGGTTCTGCGGAAATTCTACCGTTCTCCGGAGATCATCACGCGCATCACGGAGGAGGCTATCGCTGATGCGGCTGCGGATAATGTCATCTATCTCGAACTGCGCTTTACCCCCTCAACTCTGG
>CP070785.1:638396-641349 GCA_020346705.1 Chloroflexota bacterium
GGTTTCGCGGTGTGCAGTCGCAGCATGAAGGTCGTATCTGGGCTGGTGGTGTGGAGAGTGATGTTGCCTTTGTGGAAGTGGGAGACTCGGACATATCCGAAAAGATTGATGAAGCATATCTCACAAAATACAGCCGCTACCCCCAATGGGTTGCCCCGATGGTAACCCCTGAAGTACGAGCAGCAACCCTTAAATTGGTCCCACTCACAAAAGAAACAAACTGAAGGATATTCGAAATAATATATGTGAAACTTGAAATACTGGTTTGGATGTTTCTCCGAGATCACAAAGTTAACATTCAGTGGGGATTACGAAACATGCTTCCGAAATATTCTCGTATTAATAAAATAAGAAATCTATTAATTTGTCAGACATCCCTTGATTTCTGCAAAAATCTCGGGTAATATATAGCTGTCAAACGTCTGGGTGCCCCCCTCACCCAGGCGTTTGACCTTTAATCGCCAAGATATTTTCACCTCTAGTTTGTATTCCTATTATTCTCCACAAAACTAAATAATCAAATCAGAATAATGTACAATAAAAAAATCTCACTGAGGGTCAAATCATCTTCATATGTCTCAGATACTACCTTCATATCATCAAGCTTGAATGGTGGCATAAACAATCATATTATGAACCATTAAGCCCCAGGAATAAAATTCAACCAAGGAGACACCCAAATGGCGGGAAACAAACCAAAAAATCCACCGACCAAGAACCAGCGAGCGATTTCTGCAGGTATAGCTGGAGTGATAATTGGGGCTGTCGGTGGGGCCATTATCGGAGCAAGTTTTGATAATGTCCTTACTGGGACGGTCATAGGAGCAATAGTGATCGGTCCCACAGCAGGAGCATTTGATTATCTGCGAAGAGAAGGCGAACCAACTAACCTGGTCTACCGGATTCTCATGATGACTTTCGCTGGTGGAGTTATTGGAGCATTGGTGGGAATGCTCTTCCCCGGAGTGAGCTTGGTTTTGGTCGGTCTGGTTATTGGTCTCTTGTCCGGTCTCTTCGGCCTGCGGGTAAACAAAGTTGTTCTTGGGATCATCACGGGTGGAGTACTAGGCTTCCTGGTCCAGACTTTCTACCCCGGGCTTAATCCAGCTGTCTTCGGCGCTCTGGTTGTCTTCACTTACCGCGTCCTGAGTACTGTTCTCTTTCGCAACCAGGAAAATATCCAGCTGATGGCTGAGCGAGTGCCCAAAGAAGAGATCAAATATGTGGTTCCATTTGAAGCCAACAGCAACTACATTGGAGCAGACTATTTCAAGGATTTAGCTCGCAGCGAAGAGGGTCAATTTACCCGCAACCTGGAGGGGATTGGAATTGTCGAATCGATGGATAACATGCGCGGTCCGGCCTTCAACGCCGATCTGGTTCACCCTTTGATCAGGGATTTTTACGAGCACACGAGCAACTATAAACTCAATATCACTCCGGAATGGGAGCTACGCTTTAAACCGCTCTTCTGGATATTTAAACGCTATATCGCCCAACCCATTGGCCAAGCCAACCTGCCCTTCAACACGGAAGAGGCCCAACAAGGGGTGGTCAGCTACATCGATGCGATAGATTTCAAATGTGATGACATTATCGATTTGCGCGGCTGGGTACGAGCCTTTGAACAAACTGGTGAAGCGATTTACGTCGGCATATACACGACCTTCCAGCATCAAGCCGTTGGCTACGTGAGTGTCGGTTTCCCTCTCCCTGATTCAAATTTCACTGCAACATTATTGCCAAAAAATCACAACGAAAGTGACTTCTTGTTAACTTCCCGGGATACTGGTCATCAATTCCCAGGTCATTACCTGACGGCGAGTGAGAATGAAAACCTGACCGTCCTGAAATTACCGACTCTTAATGAGGAGATTGAGGTCTTCGTAAGGGATGAGCAGCTGCGCACAGAGCACCGTTTCTACCTGGCAGGATTGAATTTCTTGACCTTGCACTACACTATGGAACGCATGGAACACTGATATCGGTATATCAACGATCTGATTTTGTGTCCTTTCACGTATCAGGAATCAATAAAAAAACATTTATGCACACATGTGCATAATAAAACTGCAAGGTTTCGTGCATCTTGTCAGGTAAATTGGTTTCATGTTATCATTTTATCGGCAAGCGTCTGGGTGCCCCCCTCACCCAGGCGTTTGCCACTTAAACGGCCATATTCCAGAGACCAAGCGCTATAATAGTCCAATCTTCCATTTTTAAGGATCCATTCAATGAGCCTCATTACAAACTTGATCCGCAAGCAGTTCCCCGGCTTACAACGTCCAGCGATCTTCTTTGACAACCCTGGAGGTACGCAGATCGCCAAACCATCTTTGGACAGAATGGTCGCTTATCTACAAAATTCCAACGCCAATCATGCCGGGCGATTTGCAACAAGCAGGGAATCAGATGCCATTGTTGCTGAAGCGCATCAAGCCGCGGCGGATTTACTTAATGCCAGGCGCGCTGAGGAGATCGTCTTCGGCGCCAATATGACCACCCTAACTCTGCATTTCAGCCGCACAATAGCCCGCACCTGGAATCCAGGCGATACCATCCTGGTAACGCGATTGGATCACGACGCCAATGTGACCCCATGGGTGATGGCAGCAAATGACATCGGCTGCCAGGTAAGCTATATTGACTTCAACCTTGAAGATGGCACTTTAAATACTCAACAGCTATACGAGGCGCTGGAGATGAAACCACGCCTTGTGGCCGTTGGTTACTCCTCCAATGCCTTGGGGACGATCAACCCCCTTAAAGAAATTATCGCAGCAGCTCATAAGGCTGAGGCGCTGGTTTATGTGGATGCCGTCCATTACGCGCCGCATGGGTCAATCGATGTGCAGGACCTGGGCTGTGATTTCCTGGTTTGTTCGGCGTATAAGTTCTTCGGACCACATGTGGGTATCCTCTACGGGCGCTACGATATCCTGGAACAGCTGAC
>CP070785.1:641449-644378 GCA_020346705.1 Chloroflexota bacterium
CCCAGCATGATTGAAACAATGATCAGGGGAATATAGTTGCCGATCACCGGGTTGAGGATAATCTCAGAAAAAGGATTGAGGACCACGCCGATCTTATCCGGAAGGAACAGTAGGAAAGCAATGATCACCAGGCTGAAAGTGATTTCGGCCACCATCCCACCCCGGCTGACCGTTTCTGTTTCCTCGACCTGGGGCAGCTGGTTGGGATCCCACGCTTCATCCTCAGTATCCGGTTTGACATCGAAATACTGCAGGATGGCAAATACGATCACAATGATGCTGAAGGCGGTGAACACGCTCCCGATCAAGCCGCCGAAGATGTCCAGCACATCCAAAAAAGTTAATACCTCCTGGTTGAAAACCACTGCAATACCGAATAAAACCAATTGGACAATGACAAACACTGAGATGGCAATGCCAACTACCATGCGAAACAGGGGGAAAAGGCTGGGCCCGATTAAGTATTGACCCTGCGGCCAGTAGGAAGCCGCGACCTGTTGCGGTGGCCCAAATTCCTTGAGCACCTGCTCTACGTCTTCCTGGGTGGGTTCACCCTCAAACCGGTCTTCCAATGTGTCTGCTATCGTCGATTTCAGTTCAACCTGAATATCAGCTCGATTCTTTCGGGGCAAATGACGCCCTACTTCATATACGTATCGATCAATAAGTTCCATTCTTCACTCCTTTTCTTCTAAAAGTAGATCTTTCATCACCTCGACTAATTTGAGCCAGTCATCGGTCAGCACTTGCAGCAGTTCACTCCCATTGCGGCTGATTCTGTAGTACCGGCGGGGCCGTGAGCCCTCGACGTTCCACTCGCTCTCCAGCAAACCCTGTTCCTCCAACCTTCTCAACAGTGGGTACAGCGTCCCCTGGTCGATATCCAGACCCTGGCGAGATAGTTCCTCTATCAAAGCATACCCATATCTGGCTTCCTTCAGTTGGCTGAGAGTAGCCAGGACGAGAACACCTCGCCGTAGCTCTTGTGTCAGTTTTTCGTGCATGGTTGCAGTGGTGCTATCCATCATCATGTTATACATTATACTATATAATACATAGTATTGTCAAGTACTTAATATTATGAATTTTTGATAATTACAATTAGTGTAACTTAAATGCTCAGATAAATAATCCAGATTAGAGGGATCGTTAGATTATTTGAACTGACACTTTATCCATCAGGACGGCTGTTTTGATTTTCAAAGCCAACGAATGTATAATGATCAAAAAGGAGATTTTTTGCTTATCAATCCATCAGGTTTAAGATAGTATCAATATGGATGACATTGCAATTGCGAATAGCAAAGGGCAACCATACAAACCCAGCTGGATCGATCGATTCACCAATTGGGTTGAAAAACTGCCCATACGAGCGTCGGCCTTTTACGTCGGTCTCGGATTTGTTCTGATAATAATTCAGGCGGTTTTTCTCTGGTTGGAAGGCGGTTTGCATGCTGAGTTACTCCTCCCCATCATAGTATTTAACGGATTCGCTGTTCCTTTCCTTCTGATCCTGATTAATTTTCTTGATAATCAAGCCGTCACTGCCCTGGATTCTATGAAAACGGCGTTGGATATAACCGAGTCGAACTTAAATAAGTACCGATTTCAGCTCTCGAACATGCCTTCTGGGCCAATGTTGATCAGTGGTTTGATTATGACAGTCACTGCGATCCTAATCGAAAGGTTTTCGATTACGCCGGTCAGATATGCGGCTCTTGAGCAGCTGCCTGTTTTCGCAATCGTTTATCATCTCATTGATAAGGGTCTCGCCTTCCTGTTCGGTGTATTTATCTTCCACACCATAAGGCAATTACGCCTGGTAAATACCATTAACATGAAACACATCCGCGTCAACTTATTTGATTTAGGGTCGTTAAGAGCCTTCTCAAAACTCACCTCATCAACCGCGGTTGGTCTGGTGATCGGTATTTATGGATGGATGCTGATTAATCCGGATTTACTAACGAACCAGTTGTTCTTTGGATTTGCTGCATTAATTACGATCTTAGCTGCTGCTGTTTTCATCTGGCCACTGTTAGGTGTTCACAGGCTAATGGAGACGGAGAAGGAAAGGATGCTTCATAATATCGATCTGCGATTCGAATCTGTCTTCTTGAAATTCGATCAACATTTCCTGGATGATAATTACTCTACAATCGAAAAGTTAAATTTGATAATTTCCAGTTTGGAGATTCAGCATAAGAGAATAAAGGCCATCCCGACCTGGCCTTGGAAACCGGAAACCGCCCGCTTGGTTCTTTCAGCGGTCGCAATACCCCTCATTCTGACGATCCTGCGTTTCCTGATTGAGCAAGCCTTTTTTTCATAAACAAAGCAGCAAGTGCCTGAATAAGTTTCAGTTCCTTTTTTCTTTCAACCGCAGGGATTCATTTAAATGCACCTGGTTGTGCCGGGTGGCTGGCATCAACAGCAGCCCAGCAATATTACGTTTGCTCCAGTAATCGAGCAGTCCACTGGCCGCTTCGACCACTACACCACTTGTCCTGATCTGCTCGATGCGATCTGGCTCAAACTTATTTTTTAGATCATCCGGCTGAATGTCTTTTACAATCTCTCGCGTCCTGCGTCCAACAGCTGCCCGGTATGCCCGCAGCTCGGGGATGTCGATCCGGTTGCTGAGTTCCCTGATCTGCTCAATACTCGTCGAATTTCCCGTGTCATACACCCCAGCATTCATTCGTGCCTGCCAGTTGTCCCGATCGATGACTTGAGGTGTTCCCGTAACCAGCGCATTTATGGTGACATCTTCAATGCGAGCGATGTGCCAGATATTCCAAACGATCGAGTGCTCGCTGCCGCGCGGTATTTGTCGGGCCTTCTCATCACTCAGATCTTCAAACACTTCATCTTCAAGGGAAAAGAGACCTGCCCAAGACATTTTTTCTGAATGGAGCATGGCATGCTG
>CP070785.1:644478-647391 GCA_020346705.1 Chloroflexota bacterium
AGACTTTGGGTTGCTAACGCCACCATCGAACCGATGAAAGCGAAGTGCCAGTAGTTCCAGACATCGATATTCAGCGTCTTGGTCACCCGCACCAGCAGCAAGACAATGTTGACCAAAATTGCTATTGGGATGACCCATAAACCAACGTTGGTGCCAAACGCGATAGCAGCAGCAGATGGCCAGCCGACATCCATAACGGTGAGACTTGTGCCAGTGTTTTCAACCATCCTTTGACCAACATCAGATAAGGTTCCCCACATCAGGCCAATGACGAGGTTGATACCGATGAAGGCGATACCGATGGTCACGCCAGCTTTGAAAGCCCGGCCAGGCTTCGCCCCCATTATCCAAGCAAGCAAAAAAATGACGATCGGTAAAACGACAGTAGCACCAAGATTATCAATAACAGCTCTTAATGCTTGAAGAAATGGATCCATGATACTTCTCCTTAATCACGGAATAAAAATGAAAAATAATATTGGTCTGATATTGATAGATTAATCTTTTAACGCTTCTTCAATCTGGTTTAAAGCATCCTCCTTTCCAACCCCGGTCAGAAATGCCAGGGTTTGAATAACGGGCACCCCAAGGTCCTTCGGGACAGGCGTTGTGGTGACGACTAAGTCAGCATCAGGTACCAGTCCCTTGACTTCTGCAGCTTTACACTGGCGGGTGATGACTTTAATACCCCTCTCCGCCAAGCCTTCCTCAATGGCTTTAGCTACAACCGTTGAAGTCGCAATTGCGGTGCCACAAGCTACTAGTATTCTCTTTGGTGCGGCCATGTAAACCTCCTCTAAAATAAAAACACTTCATATCAATTCAGGTTACGACAGGGCAGCCTGTACATCATTAAAGTCTTTTGCAACCATTAGCTTGTTAATCACTTCTGCATCCTGGAGAACACCGGCGATCTCCTGCAGCATTTCAACTTGGGCTTTCGGTTCATCCAAAGCCATGAGGATCACCAGCTGTACGGGAACATCTTCCTCGGGAGAGACCATATTATGGAAGACAACAGGTTCAATCAAGGTCGCTAAAGCCAAGCCGGGTTTCAATACATGTTCAATATCGGTATGGGGGATGGCTGCGTTGAAATCCCCTGCTAAAGGTAAACCTGTTGGCAGTTCACTCTCTCGCTGAAGGGCTGCCTCAATGAAAGTATCTAAGACATATCCAGCCTCTAATAGTTTTTCCCCCAAGATTGAAACGACTTCTCGGGCATCTCCTGCCTCGAGACCCAGTTTGACTGCTCCTGGTTCCAGCAATTCCAATAATTTATTCATCAATGGGTCTTCATTGAACAAAGAATTAATAGAGCAGTAAATCAGGCATTTCTACCGCCCGAACTAAATCGTAGAGGAACCTGGCCGCGGTAACACCATCGATCACCCGATGATCGGCAGATAAAGTCATCATCATCATCGGCCGCACAGCCACCTCATCTTGTTCGTTGATCACGATTGGTTTGCGGACGACATTTCCCACCGCCAGAATCGCACTTTCCGGCGGATTAATGATCGCCCGGAACTGGTTGATCCCAAACATACCCAGATTAGAAATCGTAAACGTCCCTCCTTTCACCTCATCTAAAGTAAGCTTGCCCTGCCGGGCACGTTGAGAAAGGTCTTTAAGGTCACCGTTGATCTCTCTGACAGATTTGGTGATCGCATCCCTGATTACCGGGACGATTAAACCATCTTCGATCGCGGTTGCCACACCGACGTTAATCTCATCCAACAGATGGATCGTATCTCCGTCCAATGTTGCGTTTAGATATGGATTCCTGTTCAACGCCCAAGCCGCAATCTTGACTAATAGCGCGGTCAGGGATACCCGGTCCTCTCCACCCTGAGCGGCGATCTCTATCATCCGTTGGCGAACACTTTCGAGTTGGCTAATGTCGACCTCTACGGTCAGGGCAATATGGGGTGCTTCCTGGAAGCTAGCCTGCATGCGCTCCGCGATCGTTTTTCGAATTCCTGCCAGCGGCACCATTTCAGTTGCATGAATCTCCTTTGCAATGGGCGTTTGCTCGAATGCCTTGACATCATCTGCCTGAACGCGCCCATTTGGTCCGCTGCCGGTCACGATAGCTAAATCTACATTCAGCTCCCGAGCCAGGCGCCGGGCTGCTGGGGTAGCAGGAATTGCCACTCTGCCATCTTCAGCCGTTTTGCTGCGGATATATGATTCAACATCCTCCTTCGTGACCCGGTTTTTTGCTGAAGGCACAACCGAAAGGTCAACCCCCAATGATTGCGCCATCCGAGAGGCTAAAGGTGTTGCAGAAACAACTTTTTCCACTGCTGTCTCACCCACGGCAACTTGATCCTGAACTGCATAACCTTGTTCAGTCAACGTGGATTTTTCAGATGTAGAGTCATCTTCTGGAAGGTCGTTCACTGTTTCATCTTCCGCCAGGATGTAGGCGATAACCGTTGTAACTGGGACCACATCTCCAGGACCGAAGCTGATCCTGGCTAATTTGCCTGATGCTGGGCTGGGGACTTCAATGGCAACCTTATCAGTCTCCACCGTAAGCACCGACTCATCAAGATCGACATGGTCACCCTCATTTTTTAACCATTCCACTATCGTCGCATTTTCCTGATCCATGTCGAACTTTGGCATTATGAATGGCGTTGGCATCGTTCACGCCTCCTGGTTGAACTAGTATTGTGTGGCTACGATAGCCCTAATTTCCGTTTCGATATCAATCTCTTGAGGGACAGCAGCCTGCTCTAAATTGCGATTATAAGGAATGGGGATATCCTTTCCTGCTAATCGTCTTATCGGAGCGTCAACGTAATCGAAGGCCGCACTGCTGGTGATCGAAGCAATAACCTCGCCTGCCCAACCCCCGGTTTTGCAGGCTTCATGCACCACCAATAGGCGACCGGTTTTGCGAAC
>CP070785.1:647491-650386 GCA_020346705.1 Chloroflexota bacterium
GTGAGATTTAATCTTCTTTTTGTGCGGTAAGCTCTTTGTGACGGGTGTCTATCACCTCTTGAGCGATATGTGCGGGGACAGTCTCATAGAAGGCAAATTCCATGGTGAAGATCCCGCGGCCACCGGTCATGGAACGCAGATCGGTTGTGTAGCGCTGCATTTCCGCCAAAGGTACATGGGCAGTTACAACCGAGCGTCCCCGATCGGTGTCCATCCCCTGGACTCTGGCCCGGCGGGTGTTCAAGTCTCCCATGATGTCACCCATGTTTGCCTCCGGGACGGTGATGACCACATTCATGATCGGTTCCAACATAACCGGAGAAGCATCTTTGACAGCTAATTTAAATGCTTCTCGACCGGCGATCTCGAAGGCGACAGGTTTCGAATCTACCGGGTGCTCTTTCCCGTCATAGACTTCCACGCGAACCTTCTCAACCGGGTAGCCGGCGATAACACCGTTCTTCATCACACCCTTTACGCCTTTCTCGATTGCGGGCATGTAATTTTGTGAGATAGCGCCTCCAAAAACTTTATTGACAAATTCGAAGTTCTCATCTTGGAGAGGTTCTACTCGCATGAATACTTCTGCAAACTGGCCTGCGCCGCCGGTTTGCTTCTTATGACGGTATTGGGATGCGCCCAACTTGGTGATCGTCTCGCGGTAGGGCACGCGCGGTTCATCGATATCAAGCCCGGTTTGAAACTTCTTATCAGCTTTGCGGATGGCGACATCAATATGCTGGTCTCCCATCCCTTGGAGAATGGTCTGGTTGGTACTCGGTTCCTGGTACCAGGAGAGGGTCATATCCTCTTCGCACAATCGGGTGAGCGTGGGACTGATCTTTGCCGAATCTGATTGGGTTTTCGGTGTAACCGCAACCCGGTAAAGGGCGGTTGGATAATCGGGGACCGGCAGCTCCAGCGGGTGAGCCCGGTCGCAAAGTGTGTCACCAGTGGAGGTAACGGTTAGTTTTGGAACTGTGGCGATATCACCGGCGTGAATGGTTTTTACCGCGATGGCTTCTTTGCCCCTGAGCAGGTTGATACTGCCAAATCGTTCTTCAGCCTCTTTGGATTGGTTCCAAACACGCGTATCTGAGGTGAGTACACCGGAGTAGACTCGCAAATAAGTGATTTTTCCAACGAATGGGTCTGCCGTCGTCTTCCAGGCATAAACCCCCAGGGGACCAGAGTCGGATGAAGATAGTTCTTCCTCACCTTCCTGACCCTTTGCCACAACAGGAGGCGCATCTGAGGGGGAGGGCATTAATCCGATAATGGCATCCAGCAGCAGCGCCATGCCAATTTCGGCTGTTCCCGAGGTAACGAACACAGGGATGTATGATTGCGATCGGAATACGCCCATCAGACCGCGCATGATCTCCTTTGCGTCCAGTGTTTCACCTTCCAGATATTTCATCAGGAGTTCATCTTCACCCTCTGCTGCAGCTTCGATCAGCTCGCTGCGTGCGGCTTCTGCCTCGTCGGCGTATTCAGCTGGTATCTCCTCTGCACTCTCTCCATTTCCAGAGTAAGCTTTCATCGTCAGCAGATCGAGCACACCCTGAAAGTCTTGCTTCTCTCCCCAGGGGAGCTGGATCGGGAGCAGACGCACATCAGAAAGTTGCTGAATGGAATCCAACGCCTGGCGGAAATTAGCATTATCGCGATCCATTTTGTTAATCAGGACAAAGCGGGGGATATTGAATTGATCACAATAATTCCAGGCGATCTCAGTCCCCACTTCCGCTCCGGCCACGGAGTCAACGACCACCAGGGCTCCATCTGAAACGCGTAATGCGGAGATCATTTCTCCGATGAAGTCATTGTAGCCAGGCGTATCAAGAAGATTTATTTTGTGATCCTGATATTCAACGGGAATGATTGCTGTAGATAACGATATGCCGCGCCGAATCTCCTCGTCTTCGAAATCACTCACAGAAGTCCCATCTTCGATCTTCCCTAAGCGAGTTGTTGCCCCCGAAAAATGCAGGAAAGCCTCCGCCAACATCGTCTTGCCCGCGCTGCTGTGAGATACCAGCGCAATGTTGCGGATGGAATCAGTAGTATATTCTTTCATCAATCAAATGTCTCCTATAATAATTGTCTGACTGCCTGATTTTAAGGTAAGACGGTGCTATTGTCAAAGATCAAAAAGGAATCTAAGATTTTTCGTGAATATTGCCTCAGTTTAAGAAATGTCGAGTAGAATACCTTGAATAATGAGCTGGTTGAGACGCCTATATTTTGGGCTGCTATATTTTCGTCAGCCCCCCTGGGATACTCAGGAATCTCCACCAGAATTGATGGAATTTATCGCTCAAAATCCACCTGGCAGGGCTCTGGACCTGGGTTGCGGAACCGGCACGAATGTGATCACATTAGCCCAGCATGGTTGGCAGGTCACAGGTGTCGATTTTGTCGGACGAGCCATCATCCAGGCGCGTAAAAAAGCCCAACTTGCCGGAATTTCAGCCGAATTGCTCGCTGAGGATGTCACCAGGCTCGATTCTGTTTCTGGGAAATTTGATTTAATCCTTGATATCGGTTGTTTTCACAGTTTGAGTGATAGTGAGAAGTTAGAATATCTGGCTAACCTTGAACGATTGACAGGACCAGGGAGCTTTTATTTGATGTACGGATTTATCTCTATTGCTGACAATGGGGGTCCGGGTATACGGGAACCAGAGTTGAAGGCGTTCGAGGAGAATTTCATATTATTGAATCGAGAGGAAGGGATGAACCGGGGACAGCGTCCATCTGCGTGGTTGACCTACCAGCGGAAGCCAGCTAAATAAACTTTGCCAGGAAAATGATTGGTCATATGAACGTATTATTTTTATTTTTAGATGGAGTCGGATTGGGTGAAAATGATCCCCAGGTAAATCCTTTTGC
>CP070785.1:650486-653380 GCA_020346705.1 Chloroflexota bacterium
TCATCAATGGGGGCAATTCGTCTCGAAGGAATTACCTACTCAGAATGATAGTTTTGATTCCCGGATTCGTCAAGAAATGCTGGTGTTACCTATTTCAACCAATCACATTGGGGAGCATAGTCTCTTTAGTAGACTTCTCTTATTCAACTCGATATAGGTTAACTGCCTCGATTAGCTCAGCGAAACTAACATACGTAAATTGCAGTAAAGAATCTTGTGGTGTCCTTGGATTTCTAGCCACGAAAAACCGCACCTACCAATCATCAAATCTCGCCAGCTAGGCTTTTCTATCCCTCCCCCTATCGGGGTATTCTGAAAGTAGATTCATCAACTTTATAATGAATTCAGGAAAATCTCGAAATGAATTTTGTCCTACCCTTCTTCACACGATAAAATAAGTATTCGGCAGATTTGATCTACGCCAGGAGTTATATATGGACAATCAGCCTCAGCATTCTTATTGGTCCATACCTAACGACGATTTGCATGTTGCCCTGGGCAGTTCAGCGAATGGCTTGAGCGCAGAAATGGCTCAACAACGACTCGATGAAGTAGGACACAACCTGCTGGTCGCCAAAGATAAAGTTTCCCCCTTCCAAATTTTCCTGAGACAGTTCAAAAACCCGATTGTATTGATCCTGCTCTTCGCTACAGTGGTTTCAATTTTCGTTCAAGAGTGGATCGATGCCATCATTATTTTTGCAATTGTCTTGGGCAGCGCTTTACTGAGCTTCTATCAGGAATACAACGCCAGCAATGCGGTAGAAAAACTCAAAGCCCAGGTCTCGTTGAAAACCATAGCTCTGCGGGATGGACAAAAGACCGAAATCCCTGCTGAAGAAATTGTCCCCGGTGACGTAGTACTGCTCTCGGCAGGCAGTCTGATCCCAGCGGATGGGGTGTTGCTGGAGGCCCAGGATTTCTTCGTCAACCAAGCTGTGCTAACCGGAGAGACTTTCCCGGTTGAGAAGAATGTCGGGACAGTTGTCGAAGATGCCAGCCTAGCCGAACGCACTAATTGCGTTTTTATGGGTACCAATGTACGTTCCGGCAGCGGCAAAGCCCTGATCGTTGAGACTGGTGAGCGCACCGCTTTCGGACAGATCGCCGATACACTCAACCTGCGCCCACCCGAAACTGAGTTTGAACGCGGCGTGCGCCATTTCGGGCTGATGCTGGCCGAAATAATGCTGGTCATGGTTGTGCTGATCTTCGCTCTCAACGTCTACTTCCACAAACCAATCCTGGATTCGCTGCTCTTTTCGATTGCTCTGGCGGTCGGCCTAACCCCGCAACTGCTCCCGGCCATCATCGGCGTCAACCTCTCCAAAGGCTCGCAGGCGATGGCCAAAGCCGGTGTGATCGTGCGCAGGCTCAACGCCATCGAAAATTTCGGCAGTATGGATGTACTCTGTACCGACAAAACCGGCACCCTGACCTTGGGTGTGGTCAAGATGGACGACGCCCTTGACGCCCAGGGAGAAAAATCAGGGCGCGTTTTCCGGCTGGCCTATCTCAACGCCAGCTTGCAAACCGGACTGGCCAACCCACTGGATGAAGCCATCACCGCCCAGCACGATCCCGGCACGGCAGGTGCGAAGAAAATCGCTGAGATACCCTACGATTTCGTACGCAAGCGCATTACCGTACTGGTTGCAGAAAACAGTCAAATCCAGATGGCCACCAAAGGGGCATTGGATAACATTCTAGCCGTGTGTGACTGGATCCGTCTTGGGGATGAGATTCTGCCTCTGGATGGCAGTCACCTCCAAACCGTCCGTGAGAAGTACGCCATCTGGAGCGAGCAGGGCTTCCGCGTCCTGGGTGTGGCGACCAAGTCTTTAGAAGAAGCATGTACATGCAGTACTGCAGATGAGAACGAGATGATCTTTGAGGGTTTCCTGCTTTTCTTCGATCCACCCAAACCGGGGGTGTCCGAAACGATCTCCAAACTGGCTACTTTAGGAGTGGATCTGAAGATCATCACAGGTGATAACAAGTTGGTTGCTATGCATACCGCCGAAGTCATTGGTATGCAATTAGATAAAGTAATGACCGGATCAGAGTTAAATAATCTACACGACGAAGCCCTGCTGCAGGCTGTCGAAAACACCAACTTATTCGCCGAAGTTGATCCTAATCAGAAAGAGCGTATCATCACTTCAGTGCAAAAGCGCGGCCATGTTGTCGGATACATGGGCGATGGCATCAATGACGCACCTTCCCTCCACAACGCTGACGTAGGAATCTCAGTTGATTCAGCGGTCGATGTTGCCAAGGAAGCCGCTGATTTTGTTTTACTCAAGCAAGATTTGGATGTATTACACCAAGGAATATTACTTGGTCGTACCACCTTCGCCAACACAATGAAATATATCTTTGTTACAACGAGCGCCAACTTTGGCAACATGTTCAGCATGGCCGGGGCGTCGTTGTTCATCCCTTTCCTTCCTCTTCTGCCGTTCCAGGTACTACTGACGAATTTCCTGACCGATTTTCCCGCTATTACCATAGCCACTGACAACGTTGATCATGAGATGATCGATAAACCGCGTCGTTGGGATATCGCTTTCCTCCGAAAGTTTATGGTTACCTTTGGACTGGTCAGTTCGACTTTTGATTACCTAACCTTTGGCTTCCTTCTATTGGTTTTGCAGGTATCGCAAGATATCTTTCGCACAGGCTGGTTCATCGAGTCGGTGATGACCGAACTGCTGATCATGCTGGTAATCCGCACCCAACGACCTTTCTTCCAAAGCAAACCCGGTAAAGGGCTATTTTACTCAACCCTTGTCGTAGCCATAATTACGTTGTGCTTGCCATTCATCCCGGGTTTGAATACCGTATTAGGTTTAACTCCCCTGCCATGGAGCTTGATGCTGGCTTTGATCGGG
>CP070785.1:653480-656371 GCA_020346705.1 Chloroflexota bacterium
GTGCAGTCCTGGCATTATTAATTTTTGGTGTATTCCGAAAATATTAATACTAAAATAACCCGATCTGGATATTCTTAGTTCAAGTCAATATTTGCTCATTTTCCCTAATCCAGCTTTGGATCCTGCTCTCAGAATTAGAGATTATTGAATTAGCATAGTCATACATCGAACTTAAGTTCTGGACATTTGATAGCCGTTGGTGCCTGGTGAGCAAAGCATTAAGAATTTCCATCATTGCATATTCATCAATATATTCTTGGTTAGGTACAGAATTTAGTTTATCCAACCAGAAGGAAACGATCCCCCAATTAAATGGACAACCCGGAGGGATATCATATCTACCTTTAGGGTGGGTGAAAACCAAACCTCCCCTAATAGTGTTTGCTTCAAGCGACTTGGCTGAAAAAACCGGGGCATGAACACGGAGGATCTCAGAAACAAGATCTGCGTTGGTCTGCCAGTGTTGCTCAAATGGTTGAACAACTTGCTCAATAGTAGATGGGGACTTTCTACTCAGACGCCTAGAAGATTGAATTTGACTCCATTTGCCATCACGCCAGCGAATTAAACCTTTCAGGAACAGGATATCAAAAACCCATATCCCTTTGGGACCAATCAAGACAACATCAACAAACTCTCCTGGTTTCAGGTTGAGCCTGTAGAGGATAAGAGAATCATCAGTTAGGGTTAGTAAACGAGTGATAAAGTGGTACTCGCCGGTTGCTCCCGGGTGAGGTTTCTTCTTCGGCAACTCCCCATGTAAGGCCTCTTTCCAAGTTGGAATTAAGGGAACAAATAAGTCTGTCTTAAGTGGATTCTGGGGAGGAGTTGGCTTAACCTGATCTCTTTGCCAAATCCACAGCACCACAATAATCGCCCATCCAGTCAATCCACCCAAGATTAAAAGCGGCGCGAAGCAGAAAAGAGGGCCGCGAAAATCCCCAAGCTCGTTGATCAGGATCAATCCCGGGAGTACCAGCAATCCCAGCAGGAGTAATGCGCTTGACATCCAGATTCCCAGTCGCAGTCTACGGTTAAACTGGGCTCGGATTTCTTGATACTGCTGGAGCTCATGCTCGTAATATTCTCGCTGTCTGGCATAGACCGAAAGAAGTGGATCACGCCATTCACTCTGCAGGTTGTTTTCGGCAGATTGAATTTTGTCGTAGCCGGCGATGATTTCGGACTTTAGGTTGTCAATAATATGCATGGAGATGGATTATTGCGAATTCAGTTTCTCTCACGAAAAACACTAAGTGTACAATTCAAATCGTCAGGGGTCACCAATCAAAATCAATAATATCTCTCAGATATCCCCTAGTCGAAATTTTTTTGCGAGGCGAATTTTGATCTTAATTCATCGATTGGTTTTAATTCCCCATTATCTGATTCGTAATACCACAAGTGCCAACCATTACTGGGTTTACCTCCTGTGAGGTGTTTTGCTGATTGGTGAATTGACCCAACAAATCCGTTGATCAACAGATTGCTGTCGGGTTTTATGACCGCTTTGATGTTCTTATCTCCCTCAAAATAAAGATTTTCCCCGGCATTTATAAAACCATTCTCAACGATTTTTCCAAATGGAATCCGGCGTTGGTTGCGTTTATTATCCTTAAGGTTGAATATTTGTTCCTCAATTTCATCCTCTTTAATAGAGTCTATTCGTTCTTCCGCAAGTTTCACATATCTGGGATTAATTTCAATACCAATCCAATGACGGTTGAGTTTTTTCGCCACTGCACCAGTTGTCCCTGTCCCGAAGAATGGATCAAGAATGATATCTTCCGGATCTGTAGAGGACAAGATCACCCGATAAAGGAGAGCTTCAGGTTTTTGGGTGGAATGCGCTTTCTTGCCATTGATCTTGATGCGTTCTGCACCTGTGCACAGTGGAATTTGCCAATCACTGCGCATCTGGAGTCCATCGTTCAGGTCCTTCATGGCATGGTAGTTGAATTTGTATTTTCCCTTCTTATGCTTGCAAGCCCAAATCAAAGTTTCGTGCGCATTCGTGAATCTTACACCCCTAAAGTTTGGCATCGGATTCGTTTTGACCCACACAACATCGTTTAAAAACCAATATCCCAGGTTCTGCATCAAGTATCCCAGGCGAAAAATGTTGTGGTAGCTGCCGATGACCCAAATACTTCCATCACTTTTCAAGACTCGGCGACATTCAGCCAACCAAGATTGTGAAAAATTGTCATAGCTCTCGAAATCAACAAATTGATCCCAATCATCATCAACAGCATCAACTAAGGTGAGATTGGGTCGCCAGAGTTCTTGATTTAATTGGAGGTTGTATGGTGGGTCTGCGAAGATCACATCAACGGATTCATCAGGTAATGACTTGAGTACCTCGATACAATCACCTAGAATGATCTGATCAATACTTAACTGGTGCCTGGTCATCTCAAAACTATAAAAGAAAACTTTCTGGAACGCAAGTTAATCTGGAACATAAAAAAACCAACCTGTGTGATGAAAACTAAGATTAGTTAATTATCATTCAATCGTGGAATCGACATAAACCTCATTCAGGTGGAGGCATCACCGGGCTTCCAATAAAAAATACAGTCAATGAATTCACCGATGCAGATAATGAATGCTTCAAAGTTCTGGATCCGGAAGATCTGACCAATTGATTCGCCGAGACTACGTAATTTGACGAACTCTCCTTCACATCTTGTATACTTATTCCGTGGACATTTTTAGATATCTCGCTAAGGTTCTTCTTCAATTTTATTTGAATATTGGTAACTAGTACTCGATGACTTTGATTTTAAGCAGTGTCGTAATTTCTTGTTTCCGTTTTCATGCTCACAATGATGCCCACAAGGGGCTAGATTACACATCAAATCCCTTTTGGATGAGAATTAGGAAAGTTA
>CP070785.1:656471-659350 GCA_020346705.1 Chloroflexota bacterium
CGTATGACTGCCTGGCAGGAATTTTGAACAGTCTCCTGTTGGTTATGATTTCTAATTCGGATTGGAGCATAGATCGTCATAACAAGCATCCATCTACATTGATAGAACACACAAAAGAGGATCACGATGAAAAACGTATTCCCATCCCCCCACCCGTTGGTCGCCCATAAACTAGGCATTCTCCGTTCTGCGGATACCGATCCACAGAGTTTCCGTGAACTGGTGCGTGAGATCGCCGCGCTGATGACTTACGAAGCAACTGCAGACCTGATGACCAAATCCATCACCGTGAATACGCCACTTGCCCCCGCGCCGGGGGTCGAGCTGCAGGAAAACATCGGTTTGGTCCCCATACTACGGGCTGGATTGGGCATGGTTGAGGGAGTCTGGGAATTAGTCCCCAATGCCCAGGTCTGGCACATAGGGCTGTACCGGGATGAACGCACCTTGAAACCCGTGGAGTATTACAACAAGCTGCCAGTTGAACCGACAGTATCCGTGACGCTGATCCTCGATCCGATGCTGGCGACTGGGGGTTCAGCCGTAGCGACGATCGACATACTAAAGCGGTGGGGGGTGAAGAAAATCAAATTCGTCGGCATCCTGGGTGCGCCTGAAGGCATTCAGCAGATGCAGGAAAAACATCCTGAAGTCCCCATCCACCTCGCCGTTATTGATGACCACCTGAATGAAAATGGTTTCATCGTACCCGGTCTTGGAGATGCTGGTGACAGGCAGTTTGGGACTGGATAGGTAGGATTATTGCCTGGGATGTCCCTCGGGAAAAACACACATTTTCTAATAAAAAAATCATGGGCGATCGTATTGGTTGCTCAAGTTCTAATCCTGGTTGGTGTGAGCTGCAACGCCCAACCGGAAATGGTGACACAACCTGATACTGAACAATCAACGCTGGCATTCAATTCCACACCAACCCCCGCATCTACAACCAGCCCAACCCCCTCTCTTGAACCATCGCCGATACCTGAAATCCCACAAAATACCCAAACCCCAACAGTTAATATACTGCCAACGCAAACAGAAGAGAACAGCAGCTCCCCTTTTGTACCCATCCTCGGCACGGCGGATAAAATCGCCTTCGTTAACCAAAATGAGATATGGATGTCCAATCTGGATGGGCAAGCATTGACACAGCTTACGGATGACGAGCTGCCGAAATCATCACTGCAATGGTCTCCAGACAGGAAAGGGGTGATTTATTTAAGCGGTCTCTGCATTAATATCGTTGATATCGAATCTAATCTGATTGCACATTTAGCCTGTTTTGACCAGGCGGGACGATTAGAATCCTTCAATTTATCTCCTGATGGGAAGCATGCCGCAATCAGCCTTGACGGGCAGCTGTTTGTAATCCCCTTTGATGAGGACATGTTGAGTCAGGCCAGATCGGGAGAGGATTTGATCACCATGGCCGATTGCGAAACGCTCGCGCCATATAAACACCGCATCTCAATGGTGACGGTCAGTAAGGCCCGCTGGTCAACTGATGGTAATCGGCTGGCCATCCTCCGCCAGGCTTATGACGCTGATCGCCACGTTGAGCTGATCCACCTGATCGATATCACCCGCTGCAGCGATCCACCGCCTCGCCTGGATGAGTTTCCTGCCACTCGATTCGAGATGGATGATTACGATCGCAACCCAATAATCCAGGATTTCGCCTGGAATGGTGCAGATTTATTCGCTTTAAGCAGCTACAAACGCAATGATGGCTTCGGAGATCTGTGGATATACAATACGGATCTGCATCGCGGGTTTAAAGCCAACCCGATCGAAGGAAAATGCTGTTATCGCGATCCCGTCTTCAGCCCAGACGGGAAATACCTGGCATTCGTCTTCCAGGATGCAAGCCTGGTGGCGAACGGTCCAGCAGTTTTGTACTATCTGCCTTATGCAGCCCTGGAAAGCGGATTGGCTTACCCACCAATAAATCTACCAGCTGATTTTTTCATGGAACCACGCACGAAACCACAACCCATCCTGCGATCTGCGCGTTGATTCCGGGAGGATTTTCAAAAACTAAATCGATGCATATATTATTTTCTTTGCAAAGACACGCGATCGTCAATCACCTGAGAATGCCAAAATAGAACTATGACTAAGCCACCGTTTTAATATCTCGCCATGAAGCAGCTAACCTTGAAAAGAATCGAGGCCTATCGACAGGTGAGCTACCGAACTTCACCCGGAAAGCGCATCAAGTCCAAGGACCAGGCCATCCAGTTCGTGAATAAGCGGGGGTTCATCTATTTCTGGCCGATTAAAGATGCGCTGCTGCCCAGCCTGTGGGTTGCGGTTGCTGGAGACCGCCCTGTGGCGAATGCCCATGACGATCCTGGCCACGTTACCTGGGGTTGGAAGGATTCACTGCTGGGTACCAAACGCTGGTACTACGCCAAGGTGCTGCGCAAGAAAGCCACAATCATCTCACTTTCAGTGGCGCCATATTTCTATGCGCTTTCTGAAAACTACGGATCCCCGGATGAGGATTACCAAATCCAATATATGCAAGGTGAGATGACCCAAGAAGCCAAAGCGGTTTATGAAGCTCTCCTTTTCGAGGGCGCCCTGGATACCATCAACTTGCGAAAAGCTGCTAACCTGTCCAGCCGGGAGAGTGATTCACGCTTCAACCGGGCACTGGTCGATCTCCAGGCAGACTTCAAGGTCCTTCCGATAGGAACCAGCCAGTCGGGCGGCTGGCGATATTCTTTCGTTTATGAACTTGTCCACCGGCATCATCCTGAACTGGTCGAGAAAGCGCGCCTGATCCAAGAGGACGATGCCCGGTCAGAACTCACTCATCTGTATTTCAAATCAGTTGGCGCGGCGACTCGTAGAGACGTAATCAAAATCTT
>CP070785.1:659450-662328 GCA_020346705.1 Chloroflexota bacterium
GGATGCCCACCCAAATTGTTTTGACAACCTGTCTAATAGTTTAGCTCAACATGGGATTCAATCCGGACAGATTTTCGTGCCGTTCAACATCTTCATGAATGCCAGGATTCATAACAACGGAGAAATAAGTATCCTACCTCCGCGATCAAGATCTGGTGATTTTATTGACCTAAAAGCTGAGATGGACATGATCGTCGGTCTATCTGCATGTTCGGCCTATAAAGCAAATGATTATTCTTTCAGTCCGATTCAGCTGGAGATTTTCTCTGAGTAGAGAAATGAAAGCGGTTTAACTTTATTCATAAATCAAAATGGAGAATTCAATTTATATGATGCAAGATCACAAAATTCTAACCACCACAATAGGCTCTTACCCTAAACCTGATTATGTGCCAACCCCAGATTGGTTCAGGTCTGGTTCTACGGTGTCAGAGAAAGTAATCGGAAGATATAACGAATATCTAGAGAAAAAGAGCAACAGCATGGAGAATCTTCTAGATAAGGGAGTCGAAGAGGTTGTAAGAGAGCAAGTCCGTGCAGGTATAGATATTCCGACAGATGGAGAAATCAGACGCGACAATTATATAAACTACCACTGTCGCCATTTGGAGGGGATTGATTTCGAAAAACTCACCGAAAAAACCATGCGGGCAGGCACCTGGACGGGGAAAGTGCCAACTATTTATAAAAAAATAAAACCCAAAAGAACTCATTTTTTACCGCGTGACTATATGATCGCCCAGTCTGCAACTCGTAAGCCGGTTAAGATTACCCTCCCGGGACCGCTGACAATCGCTGATTCGATGTATGACAATTATTATGGTGATGAAAAGAAACTTGGGAAAGATCTAGCTGAAGCGTTAAATTATGAGATAAAAGCTCTGGTCAAAGCGGGCTGCGATTGGATACAGATCGACGAGCCGGTATTTGCCAGATACCCCAAAAAAGCACTGTCTTTCGGAATAGATAACCTGGAAAGATGCTTTTTCGATGTACATGAACGCGTGAACCTGTGCATGCACATGTGTTGTGGATATCCTGACGTACTTGATAATCCAGATTTTCCTAAGGCAGATCCAAGCGCCTACCATGAAATCGCTGAGGTAATCGATAGCTCAAGCCTCCAGTTTATTTCAATTGAAGATGCTCACCGTCACAACGATTTAACCCTATTCGACAAATTTAAAAAATCTACCGTTGTTCTGGGCTTGGTTACCATAGCGCAAAGTCGAGTTGAGACAGAAGGGGAAATCAGGAAGCGGCTGAAGGAAGTTCTTGAGCATATTGATGAAGAAAGGTTGATGGCAGCACCAGATTGTGGTCTGGGAATGCTGCCGAGAAATATTGCAGGTGCCAAGATGGAGAATCTGGCAAAGGCAGTGGAGAATTTATGAATGACGGAACTCTTAAATTGGACTCAGACAAGCACGGATAAACACGGAAAGGATGTTTAAATTTGCTTATAGAATGTCATAGTAATGTGGACTGATGGATTTTTCGGCGACATTCTTTGTCAAATTTTGAAGAGCGATAATTCTAAATTATTCTTGCCGTTCGAATATCACTGTCTCACCGGTTGCCAGAATGAGCGCAAATTGATCATCCTGGACTTGATAATGAATTGACAACTCCAAAGCGGTGGTGAATTTACCCTCTTGGATCAAAAGACCCTCCTCCTCGCACACTTCACCCAACATCATTATCATTGGAAAGCGGATCTCATCCCCTTCTGCCTCATATTCCCCGCGATAATCTCTGCAACCCGCAAATCCAACAATCTCTCCATTAGAAAAGGACAATGTAATCTCCGAGTCTTCAATCAGAGGAAAATCATCTGTTGCCAGTAATTTCCAACTAGAGTCTTCCAGCAATTGGGGATCCATCTCAAAAGGTTCTCTAAGAGTGTAAATAAGCGTTTGCTCGCTTTCTGGAATTGACAAGGTTAATTCCCCATTTTCAACGCGATATTTCTCCATATCTAGCAGCTGGTCGAGGTAATTAATCTCCTGGTCCAAGACGCCTTCTGGTTCAATGCAGCCTTCCGCCTGGCTGGACATCTCACCAAATGTGATATTCCCCTCCTCATCAGTCTCAGCCGGTCCACCATATCCATTACAGCCTGCAAAACCAGAAAAAGAAGATTCATCAAAGGCCAGGATAATATTTGTCCCTTCGATCAGTGGCTCACCATCGAGGGTATTTAAAAACCACTCGCGATCGACCAGCTCACTATCAACGAGTTGGTCTTCAATAACCTCGCCCTCAGAAAGCTCTTTGTCGACTTGTTCATCCCCTAAAACCGTCTCATCCACAGGTGTTTCTTCAGCACACGCAGATAGCAAAATCAGAGTAATAATGACGACAAACAATTTCCCTTTCATTCAATCACCTCCAATTGATGAATCGCAATCCCATTAACGAATTTCCTTTTACCTTTGTTCCCCAGCAATCTATATTACTGGACTCCAGACCAAAGAATATTTACGAGGTGATAACTTCTGGTTACTATTCTGTGACAAATGGGTAACTCATTGTGACATGAAAATGTTATAGTAACAGTGAGTAGTTGGTACATTATTGATTAATTAAGGATATTAACCTCATGACATTTCGCCAGCCATCACCTGTAATGCAAACCTTGATCCTTGGTACACTTTTCCTTCTGGCCGGTTGCGGCACCTTCGAAGTTGGTATTGAAACACAGCTGCCTTCATCTCCTTCGCCTGAATCTATCCTGACCGAGGAGATCCCTACACCGACCGAGGCACCCCAACCTACGCCAACTCAAGAGCCAAAACCGCAAGTTGATGAAGATTCGTCCCCGGTACCCGAACTTGTCTCTATCGGGCATTTAGCTCCTTTTGCAAGCGCAGATATC
>CP070785.1:662428-665294 GCA_020346705.1 Chloroflexota bacterium
ACCTGGATATATTTCTCAACTTCTTGATCAAAGTAGCAGTCATTTCGCTAAATGGTTACTTTCTTATTTTCAACTGTTTTCCTTTTGGGCGGTCATCTCTTCTTCCATCTGATCCAATCTCTGCTGGTGGTGTTCCTGGCAGTCTGGGCACTGACTCAGGTGGTCCTTAATTGCTATTTGCAGGACGTCTTTATCTGCACCTGCAATCGCCTCTTCAGCCAGGTGTTCCATGTATTGGAAGCACTCATCACAATCGAGTGAATCGGATTGGTTTCTTTCTTTGAGTGAGATCAGTATCTGCCATAATGGACGCATCTATGTGACCGGTAAATCATTAACACTAATAACGTGAGGTATAGATGCGCTGTGACAGAAATCTATTACTTTTTGAGCGGATCGATGACTTGCACAGCATGATCGCCGCAGGTTCGGATCCACCATCTTCCTTCCGAACTGAGGAATTCATGGGCTTCATCAGGACCCCAGCTGCCTGGTTCATAGCTCGTCAACGGTGGTCCATTTGGGGATTTCCAGGCCTCCAGGATGGGATCGATGAATTTCCAGCTGAGTTCGGCTGCTCCGGCGCGCGTGAACAGCGTGGCATCACCCTGGAGAGCGTCCAGGCAGAGGCGCTCATATGCCTCCGGGATTGACGTCTCGCCAAAGGAATCCCGGTAATGGAATTCCATATCTACTGAGCGGGTTTCTGCTGCAGTATCCGGAACTTTTGCCTCGAATTTCAGGTGGATGCCTTCATCCGGCTGGATGCACATCCCCAGGATGTTGGCAGTCATCTCGAAATCTTGTGGGAGGGGGAACATCTGGACTGGCGGGCACTTGAACTGGATGGCGATCTCGGTGCATTTTTCTGCAAGTTTCTTGCCTGAGCGCAGGTAGAAAGGGACATCCTGCCAGCGCCAGTTATCGATATATAGTCGTAAAGCTGCAAATGTCTCGGTCTGGGAGCGTTCTGCCACGCCGGGTGATTCGCAATAGCCCCGATACTGCCCCCGAACTGTCTCCGTGGCGATCTCGTCAATTGTAATCGGTCGAATCGAGCGCAGTACTTTAACTTTTTCATCGCGGATGGAATCCGCCTCGAAATTTGCAGGAGGTTCCATCGCCACCAGCGAAACCAATTGTATCAAATGGTTCTGGAACATGTCGCGCAGAACGCCGACGTTGTCGTAGTACCCAGCCCGGTGAGCGACACCAACCTCTTCTGCTACGGTGATCTGCACATGGTCGATATAGTTACGGTTCCAGATGGGTTCAAAGATTGCGTTCGCGAAGCGAAAGACCAGCAGATTCTGCACCGATTCTTTGCCTAAATAGTGGTCGATGCGGAATATCTGTTCTTCTTTGAGTACCTGGCTGAGACCCTCATTCAAAGCATGGGCAGAAGCCAGGTCAGTACCGATCGGTTTTTCAACCACCACACGCCTTTTACCCTCCGCTTCATCAACCAGACCCAGGCGGCCTAATTCTTGTACGATTGGTAGGAAAAAACGGGGCGCGGATGCCAGATAAAACATTCGATCCGAGGGGCCGGATTCCAATTGCTGCAACCGGTCAGCCAGCACCTCGAAGTCGTCCGGGTTAGTAAAATTCCCTGACATGTAATATAAATGTTCTGAGAAATCCAACCACTCATCGTATGAATAATCAAAGGTGCAGAATTGTACGGCTGCAGCCTCCATTTCAGTCCGAAACTTGTGATCATCCCAATCCCTGGTTGCGAAGCCCAAGATCTGGAAATTCTCTGGGATGCGCTTCTTGCGATAAAGGTTGAACAAGGCGGGTAGCAGCTTGCGGTGATTGAGATCACCAGAAGCGCCGAAGATGACAATTGAAGTTGACCCTGACATTATTCCTCCACTTGTTTTACAGCATGCCCGCCGAATTGATTTCGCAAAGCAGCTAATAGTTTATCTGAAAAGGGTTGATCTCTACGCGACCGCAGTCGTCGTTGGAGCGAAGCTGTGATAACCGGTGCAGAGACATCCAGGTCGATGGCTTCAAAAACCGTCCAGCGCCCCTCGCCAGAATCCTGCACCCAGGCTTTTATACCGGCAAAATCTTGATCTTCTGCTAGGGCGGCGGCAGTTAAATCTAGCAGCCATGATCGAACAACACTACCGTACCGCCATATCTCAGCGACCTGGTGCAGGTCAAGCTTAAAATCTTCCTTTGCTTTCATAATTCCGAAACCTTCTGCGTAGGCTTGCATCAGCCCATATTCGATGCCATTGTGGATCATCTTTACAAAGTGACCAGAACCAGGTGGTCCTACGTGCCCCCAGCCCAAATCTTTCCCGGGTGCCAGGGTTTCGAAGATTGGACGGTGGCGGTCAACTACCTTCTCATCGCCGCCCACCATCAAACTGTAGCCTTCATCTAACCCCCAGATACCACCGCTTGTGCCGACATCGATGAAGTTCAATCCTTTTTGGCTCAATTCCTCTGACCGGCGCATAGAATCCTTGTAATTTGAATTGCCACCATCGATGAGGATATCTCCGGGTGATAGCACATTTCCCAGCTCCTGGATCATGTTCTCAGTGATTTGGCCTGACGGCACCATCACCCATATGGAACGCGGCGCCGTGAGTTTTTCAACCACTTGTTCGAGCGTGCGAGCTCCTTCGGCGCCAGCTTCTTCTGCGGCCCGGATGGCATCTTCATTAATATCGAAAGCTACTACTCGATGTCCGCCGAGCAGCAGGCGGTTTGCCATGTTGGCACCCATCTTCCCCAGACCTATCATTGCGATATCCATGCTTTTACTCCTAAACTTTGATTCAGCCCACCTGACAGATTCTATGAAACGGACACGGACAAGCTCGGATGAACGCGGATGTCATAA
>CP070785.1:665394-668242 GCA_020346705.1 Chloroflexota bacterium
GACTGGGATTGGTTTGTGCTGAGCCATACCTGGTCAAGATAATTGATATCTTGACTGGTAATCGGGTTACTACCGCTTTCTCATTCCAGGCGCACGCCCTGCTTCTTGAGCGCAGTTTGTAAGCGGTTAATATCCACCTCCCCCGTATTTACCCCATCTTTCAGAGAGAGAGCTGCCGCAACCCCGGCTCCCTGTCCGGTCACAGTGCAGCAAATCATGCTGCGCAGCGCAGCGTGCGACAGCTTGTCCCCAGAAACACATCTCCCCGCCACGAGCAGATTCTCAACCTTCTCCGGCACTAGAATACCATACGGAACCTGGAAGTATCGACCCGTGGTCGGCAGGACCAGGACACCATAGCCATCCAGGAACTCCGGAAAGATCCCGATTGAATCTTCGAAGCGAGCTTGATTACGCACGTCGTACTCGGTCATGGCATACCGGCCCTTGATCACCCGGGTATCTCGGGTGCCCAGCTTCATGCCGAAATGACCCAGGCGAGCGTCCTCAAATCCGGGGACATACTTTCTCAGCACCTCGATCGCCAGCACAGCCTGGTGGCGTCCATCGATCTCTCCCCGGGTCAGGTCGTGTACATCGCTGCCATCGTAGCCAAACATGTAGATCATGTTGAGACCAAGCGCCTCGCCCGCATCGGTCAACCTGCTCCAGGTACCGCCGATGCTGGTCATTTCAGGGGGGATCATGCCATCCTGGCGAGCTTTATCAAAAGGCTCCTGCAGGTATGGGCTGAATAGGTCATCTTCCTTACCCGTGGTTTTGATATTCCAATTTCCAGTCCAATCCTTGAAGGTAGCCGGGTTCTCACCGACGTGACCGAGAAACCGGTTGATATTCACCCCGGAACAGGAGAACATCACGGTTACCCCCAGCATCTCATCTTTGGGAGTCTTGTGATATGGGGCGCCAGACAGAACTGCCAGGTCGGCGTCTCCGCTGGCATCGATCACCCGCTCCGCGAGGATCGCTCGCCTGCCAGATTTGCTCTCTGTGATCACTCCTTTAATCGTATCCCCTTCCAAGATCGTATCCACGACATAACAATGCAGCAAGGGGGTGATATTCGCTTCCTGGACGAGCTGATCGGCTACATACTTGAACATTTCAGTATCAAGCAGGTCGCTGCTCTCAAAGGGGGTGCTCTGTTTTCCGCTCAGCGCCTGGGCGCGTTGTTCAAACTCGATCCCGATCCCCTCCACATCCGTCGTACCCTCATAGCGGTACCAAGCGATGCTGTTGACGCCAACCTGGGTGATATTGCCTCCAAAACAGCCATACTGCTCGACCAGCATCGTTTCTACGCCCTCCCGGGAGGCGGATATCGCCGCCGCCAGGCCTGCCGGTCCACTGCCGACCACTAATACTTCCGTTTCCGCCATGACTGGTATCGACCTGGGTGACTCCTGGATATATTTCATTGCCTACTCCCTCACTCGGGTGAAAATTATAAATTTGCATGCTCGAGTTTAGACGAAAACTTATCCCATGTCCAGTTCAGATGCTCAAGATCAATCTTAAATGGATATAATAATGCGCAACTTCATCTCTTGAAGATCGCACCAAGTTCTCTCAAGGAGGAAACATGCCCCTCATCCCATCCAGACTCAAGATCGGAGACACCATCGGCGTTGTGACGCCCTCTGGCCCGATTTCCAGTTCCCCTTCCGATGATCCTTACCTGGAGCTGGAGAGAGGCCTCGCATACCTCAGAGATCTTGGTTTCAAGACCTTGCTCGGGGAGCATGCTTTACAGGAAGGCGGATTAGCTGCTGGCTCTCCGCAGGAAAGAGCCGGGGATCTCAATGCCATGTTCGCCAATCCTGAAGTCAGTGCGATCATCTCCACCCACGGCGGAGTGGCTGCCAATTCATGTCTCCCCTTGTTGGACTATGAACTCATCCAGGCCCAACCAAAAATCCTGCTTGGATTTAGCGATATCAGCACGCTGCATTTAGGGATCTATTCCCAAACCGATCTGGTGACTTTTCACGGCAATATGGTCATGTACTATTTCGGAATGGAGCCGCAAGAATATGACCGGCAGGAATTCTTATCTCGCTTAATTTTGGGGGAGATCGGACCGGTCAACAAGAACAGCCCTTGGCGCACCCTGCGAGGGGAAGGGTCTGTAGAAGGCCGGTTGCTGGGCGGGAATGATTGGGTCATGCAGTGGCTCCTGGGCACCCCCTATTGGCCGGATTTTTCAGGTGCTATCTTGTTCATCGAAGTTCCTGGCTACTCCCCTGATATGCTCGTGAACCGACTCAACCAGTTCAAACAAGCCGGATTATTCGAGCAGATTCGCGGCGTCCTGATCGGTTATGCTAAGAAAGTTGAGGATTATCCGGTAGAAGACATCTTCCTCGAGGTCACCGCGGAGGATAACTTCCCTATCCTGAAGACGGATGATTTCGGCCATCACTGCCCCAATACGGTATTGCCGGTGGGGGTTAATGCCAGGCTGGACGCCGACACTTCCACCCTGGAACTGCTCGAGCCTTGTGTTGAATAGTGAGCCAAACAAAATGGCCAGGGCCCTGTTAGACCCTGGCTTAAAGTTTACTGGTGAATTAATATAGTTTACGAAGTTGGTGCTACCGCACTCCCTTTTCCGAGCAGCGGGCAGGAGAAGAAAGCGTCCCCTTCATCCATCTCGCCATTCCCATTCGCGTCTACCCACCATCGACCGCCAAGGTAGCCAGGATCTCCAGGACCGAAATCGGTCTCCAGACCATAATCGCCCATCTCTAGCTTCTGGAATGGTCCTTCCATTGGCAGAGCCGGACCAACTATGGAATCAAAGTATAATCCCTGGCTTCTGACGTAA
>CP070785.1:668342-671188 GCA_020346705.1 Chloroflexota bacterium
ATTCTCTCGGCAGTTCTTTACGTAGTGCGCACATATTTGGAAGATAAGACCTTGATCGCCGAACTGCCAGGATACAGCGATTATGTACTACAGACCAGATTCCGGTTGCTGCCCAGGGTTTGGTAGCATGATGGGAGGCCGATAAAGAATGGCCAGCGCCTGGTTAAAAGATTCGGATTTACAGAGAAAGGAAAACAAATGTATGAATATCAAATAGCTGGGTTGAAGGTTTCAGAAGACAGCTTGCGAAGCATTTTCAAATCCTTTAATCGCTTTATGATGTTGCTCTGGCGCCTGGGATTAGGTTCTTGGGGCAACGGCACCTCTTTTGGAGGCTCTTTGATGGTGATCAAGCACACCGGTCGTAAGACCGGCCTCACCCGTCACACGCCGGTGAATTACGCCATCGTCGACGGAGATATCTACTGTACTGCTGGTTTTGGGCGGGTATCTGATTGGTATCTCAACATCATGACCAATCCAGAAGTCGAGGTATGGCTGCCAGACGGCAGGTGGGCAGGGATTGCTGAGGATGTGACGGACATGGAGGGCAATTATAAAATTATTCGACAGGTGCTGATCGCCAGTGGTTTCGCAGGTCCTTTGTTTGGCGCTAACCCAAAGAATCTATCCGATCAGGATTTGATCGACCTGCTGGATAGTTACCGCCTGATCCGCATCAAGCGATCGAATGCCTTGACTGGTCCGGGAGGGCCTGGCGATCTGGCCTGGATTTGGCCAACGGCGACGTTTTTTCTGCTGTGGGTGCTCATCCGGAGACGAAGGAGATAACCACTGACGAGATGAACCAAATCCTGACCTGGCTCTCTGGGGGTGATCTGCGCTCAGATGGCATGGCTGATGAAGCAGCCCAATTTGTGCTGAAGAATCCCCAAATAATTGATGACCTGATGGTTGGCCTGAGCGAATCTGACGACGTCATCCGGGGGCGCACTGCTGACGCTCTCGAAAAGATCGCCCGACAAAGACCTGATTTACTGATCGAACATCTCC
Organism: Chloroflexota bacterium; assembly: GCA_020346705.1. Taxonomy (GTDB): domain Bacteria; phylum Chloroflexota; class Anaerolineae; order Anaerolineales; family UBA4823; genus PFL25. The sequence continues at coordinate 669,357 of CP070785.1, forward strand.
ACCAGATGGTCGATCAGGTTGGGATAGAACAGGTACCCATGGTTAAGATGCACCTGGCAATGATCTTTGGCCATCTTGTAATTTATGAGGATTCTGTTGAGCAGCTGATCTCGGTCCTCTATGACTTGCTTGAAGATGAAAGCGTGTTTACCAGGAGCTGGGCAATTGCCAGCCTATGCATAATCGGCCGGAAATACCCTCGAGAATGCCAGCGGATCCTTAACCGCCTCTCACAGCTGCAGGGAGATCCCAGTGTGGCGATCAGGTCGCGGACCACGAAGGCATTGGAAATCTTGACCAACCCAAAGAAGGAATTTCCAAAAGGTTGGGTCAAGAGCGAACATCTCCAGGACACTTAATTGCACAAGAAATCTCCATGTGGATTTGTGCTTTCGAACAAAAAATTCCTGGTTTCAATATACACCTGAGCGCATAGTAGAATAGATTTAGGATTTTTTACCCGGGCTGCCTGGGAGATTGAAGGAGGGTAACCTGGTGAACGAGACAGTCAAGAAAGTTGTGTTCTGGACGCCAAGGGTGTTAGGCATTCTAATTGCCATCTTTATCAGCTTGTTTGCATTAGATGTGTTCACGGAAGGTTATAGTTTTTGGGAAACGCTCGTAGCTCTCACGATGCACCTCGTCCCCACAGCGATCATCGTCATCGTATTAGCGATCGCCTGGCGCTGGGAGAAGATTGGCGGCTTTCTGTTCATCGTCCTTGGTGTGTTGTATATCGCCTTATTCTGGGGCCCAGATCAAATACCTGGATACCTGCTGATCTCGGGACCATTATTCCTGGTAGGCATTCTTTTTCTGCTAAATGGGTTTCTACAAAGGGAGAGCCAGACCGAATAAGAAATCTAGAATTCGGATAAGTTTTCGCGAGCCCAGCGAAGTGATCATTAACCCCTAGAATGGCTTCTCAAGAAATCAATGGATCGACGACGTGGAGGATATGCAATGAAATCAGAAAAAGAGAAGATGCTGGCTGGAGAGCTGTACAGTGCGCTTGACGCTGAACTTTCATCCGCAAGGCGCCAGGCAAGAAATTTGATCAAAGAATTAAACGATTCGCACGATGATGAGCAGGAACGCAGAACGAATATCATCAGCCAGCTCTTCGGTTCTGCTGGCAAGGGCATCTGGATCGAACCGCCATTTTATTGTGATTATGGTTCAAATATCACCTTGGGGGACTATGTCTTTTTTAATTTCAACTGTGTCATCCTGGATCCTGCTCCGGTGGCGATTGGCAATAACGTGCTTTTTGGTCCCAATGTCCAAATTTATACTGCAACTCATCCGATCCCTTATCTTGAACGCAGATCAGGGTTGGAATCTGCCAATGCGATCGAGATTGGCTCGGATGTTTGGATCGGAGGCAGTGCAGTGATCAGCCCGGGCGTGACGATCGGTTCACAGAGTGTCATTGGTGCGGGCAGCGTGGTGACGAAGGATATCCCGGCAGGAGTGTTCGCAGCAGGGAACCCCTGCCGGGTGATCAGGGAAATCGAATAGAGGTTGGAATTCCGATCAAGAACGCGAATTATAATGAAATTTTCGGGCATCATATTCGATTTCAACGGAGTTTTGTGGTGGGATCGACCTCTCCAAGAGCAGGCCTGGCGCCAGTTTGCTGCACAGCAAATGGGAATTAACCTTACAGAAGAGATGATGCGGACTGAGGTTCATGGGCGCAATAACCAGCATACTTTAGAATTCTTGAGGAAAGCAAAGCTCGATGGTGATGAAGTGAAACAGCTCAGCAAGCAAAAGGAGAAGATATACCGCCATCTTTGCCTGGCGCAGGGTGATGAATTCAAATTATC
>CP070785.1:671288-674129 GCA_020346705.1 Chloroflexota bacterium
CACCCAAAAAACCACTCGGAGTCGTCTCCCAGGTGTTGAAATCTCCATGTGCGTCGAACCAGATCAAGGTTGGGGTGAGACCGATCTGCTGCAGGCCTGCCAGGACACCGATGCTGGTGCAGCAATCACCGGCTATACTGACCGGGATATCGCCTGATCCAGCGGAACTGGCGATAAACTCTGCCAGCGGTTTGTACAGGGTACCCATTCTAAGCTGGGGATTTCCATCTGGGAGTTGGGGATCATTGACCACCCAACCTTCTTCCGCCAAAGACGATAAACCCTGCAGCGGTTGATCGAGGAAGAATGGAGTCAGGATGAAATTGGTCTTCATCTTCAATTGGGCTTTTTCTTCAGAATGATGAGTTCCTCAATTCCCTCCCGTCCGGGGACAGAATCATCTGGCACTTCTCTCAATACCAGCTCAAAACCACGCTCATTAAGGGGTGAAATCAATTCATCAGGCGAGACAACAAACGGTGGTCCTCCAGTACGACCGCCAATTGGAAACGCCAAGGCGATATAGAATCCTCCGGGTTTCAACAGGCTGCTGACCCCCTGGATGTACTCAGCCCGACGCTGAGGATCGATCGCACAGAAGCAGGTGTACTCCAGGATATAGTCGAACTCCTCTTCCATGAAGACTGGCAAATCGAAAAGATCTGCCTGCATCACTTCCATTTTTACCTGAGGGTCGTCGAGTGCCTGCATCTCTTTGACTGCCTCTTCCGCAAAATCAACGGCTGTAACTTCGAATCCGAGCCTGGCAAACAAGCGGGCATCATACCCCCGTCCAGCACAGACAACCAGCATTTTCCCCGGGGTGAATTTCCCGCTTTCAGCTAACCTTTGAAATACGGGGGTAGGCATACCCAGGTCCCAACCGGTGTGACCCTGCCGATAGCTTTCTTCCCAGAATGAAGGGGAGTTCACATCACTCATTGTATAAGATTGTACTAGATTTTAAATCTCTGCATTCAAAATTAGGTCAAATATCCTAAATGTTAGACAATCCTGCGGTATGAGCAATGCTGGCTGTGCTAGAATAACCGCATGACGAAACGCATTGTCTTCATGGGATCTCCCGATTTCGCACTACCTACCCTGCAAGCATTGGCAGATCACTACCGAGTGGCCGGGGTGGTCACCCAGCCTGATCGTCCAGCCGGCAGAGGACGAAGGCTAACTCCCCCAGCAGTGAAAAGTCTCGCTGAAGCGTTGGGATTACGCGTGATTCAGCCCAAAAGCCTTAAGGATCAAACTGCATTGGCGACAATCGAAGGGTGGAGACCCGATCTAATCGTTGTAACCGCTTTTGGGCAGATCCTGCGCGCAGAGGTGCTTGACCTGCCTCCATTCGGCAGCCTGAATGTACACGCCTCCCTGCTTCCACGCTGGCGTGGTGCAGCACCCATCCAGGCAGCAATCATGCACGGCGATCAATACAGCGGGGTCACAATCATGAAAATGGACGAAGGTATTGATACTGGTCCGCTGCTCAGCCAGAGAAAAGTGCCCCTTGCGCCGAATGAAACTGCCGGGAGTTTATCGGAAAGACTGGCCCAGCTGGGTGCAGACCTGCTGATAGAGACATTGCCGGAATATTTCAGCGGTGAACTGCAGCCACACCACCAAGAGGGTGAACATACTTATGCCCGGATGCTCAAGAAGCACGACGGGGAGCTGGACTTTTCTCAAAACGCAGAAGCGCTCGAACGGAAAATTCGCGCCTTCGATCCCTGGCCTGGTACGTTCATGAACTGGCAAAATAAGCGTTTGAATATACTTAAAGCCAAAGCTGCCGCAATCTACCGCACATTAGATGGATCAGAGGGTCAGCCTGGCCAGCGGACCGTCCACAAAGAACACCCAGCGGTATTCACTGGCGAGGGACTCCTGGTATTAATAGAGATCCAGCCGGCTGGAAAGAAAGCCATGGAGGGTCCAATGTTCCTACGAGGGGCGCGCAATTGGTCAGAGGGCATTGATGGCTGATTTTGAGAAATCATTTACCCACCGCATCACGCTCCTCCGGCATGGTGAATCTTCTGGAAATGTCAACGGCGTTTATCAAGGTCGCGCCGAATTCGATCTCACCGATAAAGGTCGCACGCAAAGCCGCTCACTGGCTGCCTATTGGCAACAAGAAGAGGTAAATTTCGACCAGATCATTTCCAGCCCACAATCCCGCGCCCGGCAAACGGCAGAAATCCTTGCCAAATCGCTTTCAGTGCCCCTCGAATTTGATGATAACTGGCGAGAAATTGATAATGGCGTCCTGGCTGGCAAAACACTCGACGAAGTCAAGCAAAACCACCCTACCCCTGATTTCAGGTCGCCCTTCGTCTCAATCGGGGAAACTGGTGAAAGCAATTGGGATCTCTATTTACGTGCCGGAGCCGTCGTCCAGAATCTAGTTCATCGCTCACCAGGCAGCTACCTGGTCATCTCACATGGCGGCTTTTTAAACCGGGTGCTGTACGTGATGCTAGGCATCATTCCCCAGGTAAATTTCAGAGGAGCCCGATTTCATTTCCAAAACACATCTTTCGCAGTAGTATATTACGATCCCAAACGCCACATATGGCTTTTAGATCGCCTGAACGATCGCAGTCATTTGATCGATTCAAACAAAAAACAGGCATAATTTTCCTTGCAAAAACGTTAATTTAATAGGTGACGTTAATCACTAGTCAAAAACCCAGGTTGCAATATATAATATTAATAGAAGATTAATGAGGTCGTCTGAAAAACACTGTTTGTCATGTTAAGCAATGTGAAGCATTTCCTTTTCATCGAGAGGGAGACCCCCGAAAAATCGGGGCAGGCTCTTCGCGATAC
>CP070785.1:674229-677061 GCA_020346705.1 Chloroflexota bacterium
CGTCAAGTTCAAACTGTTTTTGTTCCTTCAACCCCCTTTCCAGCTCCTCTAACTGATCTTTGACAATTTTTTGAACTTTGGATATGTGTTTATTTGCAATTGATTCGCTTGATTTAACAACCACAATCTCCGTATCAGGAAAGTGAATGTCTGTCTTTGGGCTCGATCCCATGTCATCCTGCAAATTCTGCTCAAGCCGTTGACCTGCTTTGATGATCGGATCTAGTTTCTCTGCGATCTCTTCGTCGAATTTTGCCTCAATTTCCTTCCTGCGTTCCTCGAGCTCACCAACACTTGCGTCCCGTGCATCCTTGACTTCCCGGATCTTTGTGTTGCTTTGCTCAGCTTGTTCACTTTCAATAACCGCAATTTTCTCTTCGAGCCGTTTTAATGCTTTCTGACGGGCTTCTTCATCAACATAAGTCACTACATATTGAGCGAAGTACAAGACTCGATCCAGATTTCTGCGTGAAATATCTAGAAGTAAACCCAAATATGAAGGAACTCGGCGTGTATACCAAACATGGGCTACCGGAGCAGCTAAATCAATATGCCCCATTCGCTCCCGGCGAACTGAAGATCGGGTAACTTCAACGCCGCATTTATCACATACGATGCCTTTATAACGAATATTCTTATACTTCCCACAGTAACACTGCCAGTCACGTGTTGGACCGAATATTGCTTCACAAAACAACCCATCTTTCTCTGGACGGAGCCTGCGATAATTGATGGTCTCAGGTTTTAGTACTTCACCATAAGACCAGCTGCGGATTGTTTCTGGAGAAGCTAAACTGATACGGAGAGAGGTTAACCCTTTGGTTTCCACTCGTTTGCCTCCTAAATGACTTGGATGAATGCGACCTACCCGATAAAGGCAATAATTCCCCTATACAGCGTTTTAAATTTAGCTGTTTATTACCACCAGTGTTATTTATCCAATGTTTTACGGGAATCGGTACTCTAATTCTCTTAATTTAATAAACAAACAAAAACAAGCGGTTGAGAACCTATCTCAAACGCTCACAGCGCTTTTACACCTCTTTATTCAACATGTGCCAGAATTATACTAATTATTATCCAGAATCGTCAAGGCAAATTTTAGCGTATTTATCGTTCTTATTGATTTCTAATACAATAGTTTCATCGGTGAAAATAAATATTTGAGTAAGTTTTTCCGTGGATCAACTCAAGGACATATTCATCGTGTAAAAATGACCAGGGAAATCCGGCTTTGAATTCAGAAAGGTCTGAAATTTCCTTAATTTGATCTTCTGAAAGCTCAAAATCTAACACTCCTAAATTATCTTTGAGCTGCTCAACTGTTCGAACTCCAAGAATTGGAATAATTTGGGCGTTTTCCTGCTGCCGGACCCAATTGATGGCAACTTGAGGAGGCGAATGTCCGATTTGGGACGCAATTTCAACGATTTTATCTCCGATCTTCATCCCCTCTTCGCTCGCACTTTCATATCTTTTTTCAACATCTGCATCTCGATATTTTCCGGTTAAGACCCCTCCACCCAATAATCCCCATACTGTTACGGCAACGTCCTCCTCTCTTGACATTGGGAACAATTCTCTCTCAGGATCACGGCGCATCAGGTTGTAAGGAACCTGGATTGCAACAACTGGGCTCAGAGATTGAAGATCTGCTAACATGTTCGCTTTTGAAACGATATAGGCAGGTGTATCTGAAAAACCAATATAGTTAACCTTCCCGTCCCGAACAAGATCATCCAATGCGCGCATGACTTCTCCTACAGATGTCGTGTAATCCCACATATGCAGGTAGAGAAGATCGATGTATTCAGTATTCAACCGTTTCAAGCTGGCTTCAACAGAACGAATCAAATTCTTTCGGCTGTTACCACCAGCGTTGGGATCCATCTGATTCTCTCCACGGGCGCGGAGAGTGAACTTTGTGGCGATTACAAAATAGTCCCGGTCGCTTGAAACAAACTCGCCTACATATTTTTCACTGGTTCCTTCTGTATAATTGCAAGCAGTATCGATAAAATTGCCTCCCGCATCGCAATAAGCATCGAAGATTCTCCGACTTTCCTCCTTCGAAGCTCCCCATTCCCAATCTTCTCCGAAAGTCATCGTCCCAAGGGATAATTCCGCTACACGCAAACCGCTTCTTCCCAGCAGCTTGTACTTCATAATCTAAACTCCTTTCATCAAAACAAACATATCTACAGTCTGGGTAACTGATAGCCATTATATTCATTAACCCAATCCCACTTGCATAGGTTCAATCAAGATGGAGGAAGGATAGCTGTCACCGATTTTTTTAAGTATGCTGCCCATTAGCTCTGAATGATCAATTTACTAACCGCTATAAATTCCCCAGAATAGAGGAACACATATCCTCGTTTCGATTTTACAACGAATTCTCTCTTTGGTTAATTTTGACTGAGTGGGACTTTCAGATAGAATTTACTTCCGACCCCCAACTGACTTTCTACATGAACCTCACCCCCGTGTCTTTCTGCGATTGATTTAACAATAGCTAAGCCTAAACCTGAGCCATCATCACCAAGACCCCCTTTATTAGAGATCCGGAAAAACTTCCCAAATAACTTTTGTTGATCGGCAGGAGAGATCCCAATCCCGTTATCCTCCACAAAGTAAACTACCGATTCATTGTCAACTTCTAACCCGAGTTTTATCTCCCCACCAGATCCAGTAAATTTTATTGCGTTGTTCACCAGGTTAAATAACGCCTGCTGCAGCAACTCCTGGTCAGCTTCAATTAAGTGAAGTTCGGATTCAGGCAAATCTGAACCGATTTTGACTCTTTTCTGATCTGCTTCAACTTGAGCTGCG
>CP070785.1:677161-679990 GCA_020346705.1 Chloroflexota bacterium
TATCAAGTGTGGCCCATACTTCCTTCGTGATTGGTTCTCCAATAATCTTGTGATCCGTAATCTCCTCGGTGCTCATTGCAGTGACTATTCTTCCCACGATGTCTTCATAGAATCTGTCCGGATCTGAAGCATCGATCTTGGGATGAGCGCCGACCAAATCAAACACGTAAGCTTCTACCGGTTTTTCTTTTCCTATAACCAGAACAACACGGATACTCATCGCTTGTGTCTGAACAGTTCGCAACAATGCCAGAATTGGTCCCCCGCGTCTGCCCTGCTCATAAAGGGTCTGATATGCATCGGGACCCAAACCAGGAAGCGCAAAATCTGTTGGATCTGCTGGATCTTTTTTAAGGGCTTGTTCAAAATAAGCAAATTTCTCTTCAATTTCTTCGGGAGTTGCCTGAACAAGCGTAATAATAGTTGGTGAGTGTTCGAGTTTGAATCGTCGCCGAGCATTAAAAATCATTGCATCTCGCCATCGAACTGGTTTGTTAAATTTGGAGGTCGTCAATAAAACCTCCGTATCTGGTCTTGGCACATCATAGACTGTATGTCCAGCCTGGCGAAATTTGTTTAACAGATTTTGGGCGACATCATCAAGCAGCGGTGATTCTTCAGCCGGGACATATGAAAGGCTGATTTTTTTCCACCAGGAGTGCCCGATCCGGAGACTTGATTCAGATTGAATTGTTTTCATGCCAATAATCCTTCCTAATTTTGGATAATCTTGAAACCACTTGAGAAAACCAAATAATTTGTGTATCGATGCTCCTTGACGGCTTTGAGCAGCTCAGATTGCGATTGATATATCTTGGATCTATATATTCATGTCCAATTATACATTCATCATCTTTGGGAATCTCGGGTATGAAATATTTTAGCAGATAACTAGAGAAAACGTGACACCATAAAGAAATTATCTCACAATCCAAAATGCCTTGCATGGGGTGATATTATTTTGTATACTGGTTTCGATCTCTAAATATTTCAGACGAGGGCAGAACATGACAGAATTACTCTACCAGAAAGATAGCTATCTGAAAGAATTTCAAGCGAATATCACGAGAGTTGATCCCGAGAATCATGCCATCATTCTTGATAAAACTGCATTTTATCCTGGAGGTGGTGGTCAACCTGCTGATTCTGGTTGGCTAGTCATAGGCGAGGCTACTTTTCCGATTAAGCGAGCTCGCCGAGCTGGCGCCGACATTCTCCATATCGTTGAAAGTGACCCTCCATTGCCAGAATCCGGACAGGTCGCTCTTGGAAAATTAGATTGGGATCGCCGGTATCAGTTAATGCGCACACATACCGCCATGCATATATTATGTGGTGTGATATTCAGAGATTACGGCGCCTCAGTTACTGGTGGACATATGGAACCAATGTCAGGCAGGATGGATTTTGAGTTTGAGACCATGCGCAAGGAATTAATTCAGGCGATCGACACAGCTATCAACGAAGAAGTAGCAAATGCTCGTCCCGTAAAGGTCGATATTTTACCGCGGGAGGAAGCATTCCAGATCCCAGATTTGATCCGCACGAAGATCAACCTGCTACCAGAAGGTATTCAAGAAGTCCGCGTGGTGGAGATAGCAGGCTTAGATATTCAAGCGGATGGTGGAACCCATGTCAAGAATACAGCTGAAGTCGGTAAAATTAAGATTGTAGATTATAAGAGCAAAGGAAAGATCAACAAGCGAATATACGTCAACGTGGAAGATTAAGGCGACATGCAACCCAAGAATGTCGTTATCTGTGGGGCTGGTATTGCGGGGATCAGCGCGGCTTATCATCTGGCAGTCCAGCATGGGATAAAAGATATTGTAATTGTTGATGACCGACCACCATTGACCTTAACCAGCGATAAATCGACTGAGTGTTACCGTAATTGGTGGCCAGGACCTGGGACGGCGATGGTCTCGTTGATGAATCGCAGTATTGATCTGCTCGAAGACCTGGCCGTAAAGAATGGGAACACATTCAATCTCAATCGACGTGGTTATCTATTCCTAACTGGGAATGAAGATAATTTCCCAGGTATGATAAGCAAAGCCCAGGAATCATCAAACCTGGGTGCAGGGGAATTGCGAATACATAGAGGAGACCCTGACGATCCTGAATATAAAGTCGCGGCAGCACGTGGTTTTTCCGACAGTCCAAGTGGCGCGGATTTAATCTTGGATCGGGATTTAATCCACCAATATTTCCCAAGCATCACCGAAGATGCTATCGCAGCATTACATATCCGCCGAGCCGGTTGGCTCAGCGCCCAACAATTGGGAAGCCTATTACTGGAGAAAGCCAAATTGCATGGCGTGCAGCTGATCGAAGATCGCGTTCAAAACGTCTCTATTTCCAGGAATCGGGTCAATGGGGTAAAACTTGAGAGCGGAGGACGAATCCCAACCCACAATTTCGTGAATGCTGCAGGTCCGTACATCAAATCAATTTCGAATACATTCGGAGTCGAATTACCTGTATATTGTGAACTCCATCTTAAAGTTTCCACTGCCGATCATCTGGGGATAGTTCCCAGAGATGCCCCGATGTTGATTTGGAATGACCCACAAATACTGCCCTGGACTGAAGAGGAACGCAGTATCATCCTTGAAGATGATGACAGCCGCTGGTTGCTGGATGAATTTCCTCGTGGAGTACACACGAGACCGGAAGGATTGGCAGACAGCCAGATTGTGCTCATGCTATGGGAATATCAGACCTTAAAGGTTGACCCAGTCTGGCCACCACCATTAGATGATTTATATCCTGATCTTGTGCTGCGTGGTTTATCTGTCATGCTTCCTGGATTGAAAAGCTATTTTG
>CP070785.1:680090-682915 GCA_020346705.1 Chloroflexota bacterium
GCGATCATCCTGCCTGCCAGGGAAACCTGCAGCAAGATCAAAAAGACGTAGAAGAAGGGGCTGTAAACCACCGGATTGCCCAACACCGCCGGGAAGATGATCGGCGCGTGGGCAAAAAACATGGAGAAAACAAAGCCCAGGAAGCCAGAGACCATCAGGGGGCCGTGCGAGATGGGTAACGCAGGGAGCAAAGCTGGCCAGCGCCAGCCCAGGCGCACCAAGCCCGCCCACATTGCCACCAGGAGCAGCAGCAGGGAAAATACCAGCAATGGATAGCGGATTCGGTTCACCATAATGACTTTCTATTAAAAATATCGCTAGCTCTTCAACAAGATCAGCATCATCACCAGCTTGGTCTCTGCCAGCACGCTGTGCGGCAGGCGCGGCGCCATGCGCACCCAGGTTCCAGCCGCAGCCCGGCGTTCATGCTCTCCAAGAGTCAGCTGTGCATTACCTTCGACAAAATACAGCAAAGCAGTTTGCGAAGCGGTGTGCTCGGAGAGCTCCTGTCCGGCGGCGAATCCAAATAAGATCGCTTTATGCTGTTCATCATCATACAGGGTGCGGCTGACGATGCTGTCTGGAGATATTTCGGGCAGCTCAGTGGTCAGGTCTTCAAAATATTTGAAAGATTCATCCATGTCAAATTCCCTCAAGGATAGTTATCGTGGTATCAATTTGGTGAAAGATGTAGCGTTTATACCATACCTGACCCATAAAGTCTTTGATCTTAATCACATTGCAGCAATTCTTAATTTAAACCAAAAAAGTGCCACGCACTTTTTAGATGACCTAATGATGTCACAATTAGGCCTTCTGAAGTGCGTGGTACTTGTCCATTGAAAATTTTAACATTAACGTTTTCAAGATTTTCCAGGCTGCGTGCTATAATCGGCAGTGGGCTGGAAAGTCCTAATTCTTTCAAGACAACACAACTAAAACAAGAATTTATTCGTTTTGTTCTAAGCAGCTAAGACGCCCAAAACTCGCCGGTTGGTAGCTGATTTATCCTGATGTCTTTTGTCCATCTTCACGTTCATTCCGAATACTCTTTGCTAGACGGATTCAGCAACATTCCCAAGATGGTCAAGCGCGCCAAAGATATGGGCATGCCCGCCCTGGCGCTCACCGATCATGGGACCATGTTCGGCGTGATGGAATTTTACAATGCGGCGACCAAAGCTGGCATCAAACCCATCTTCGGGGTAGAGGCATATTTATCCGCCCGCCGGATGCAGGATCGCGATCCCCAACTGGATAAAAAATCCAGCCATTTGCTGCTGCTGGCGGAAAATGAGACCGGCTACCGCAACCTGCTGCAGATCGCCAGCGCGGCCCAACTGGAGGGGTTCTACTATTTTCCACGCGTAGACCACGAATACCTGGCCCAATATGCCGAGGGCTTGATCTGCACCTCGGGCTGCATGTCAGCCGAGATCCCTCGCCTGATCCAAAATGGGAAGATGGATGCAGCCCGCCAGCAGCTGGATTGGTACTATGAAGTCTTCGGACCGGAACGTTTTTACCTGGAACTACAGGAACACGACATCCCTGAGCTGGATGAGATCAACAAAAATTTGATCGATCTGGGTCATCGCTACCAGGCGAAATTTGTCGCTACGAACGATGTCCATTACATCAACAAAGAAGACTCCCGCTTACAGGATATCTTGCTGGCTATCCAAACTGGCTGTTTACTCAGCGATCCCAGCCGGATGCGCATGAGCGGAGATACCTTTTACCTGCGCAGCCCGGACGAAATGAACACGATCTTTGGCGAAGTTCCAGGAGCAATTGCGAATACCCTGGCAATCGCCGAGCGCTGCAACGTCGACCTGGGATTCAAGGGCTACCATCTCCCGCATTTCGAGGTCCCTGCTGATTTTACTCCCCAAACGTACCTGCAGAAGCTGTGCGAAGATGGCCTGGAAAGACGTTATGGTTCCCATAAGGATGATCCCGAAATCCGCAAGCGCTTGGATTACGAACTGGAGATTATCCACAAGATGGGCTTCGACACGTATTTCCTGATCGTTTGGGATCTGTGCCGGTATGCTCGAGAACAGGGTATCTGGTACAACGCGCGTGGGTCGGCGGCGGGTTCGATCGTGGCGTACAGCCTGTTCATCACGCTGGTCGACCCGCTGCACCACGGTTTGATATTTGAACGCTTCCTCAATCCGGGGCGAATCTCTATGCCTGACATCGATCTGGATTTTCGCGATGATCGCCGGGCTGAGATGCTGGAATACACCGCTCAAAAATATGGGGATGACAAAGTCGCTCAAATCATCACCTTCGGGACGTTGGGTGCCCGGGCGGCCATCCGTGATGTGGGCCGGGTGCTGGACATCCCCTTAAGTGAAGTGGACAGCGCAGCCAAACTGGTGCCCAACATCCCCGGAAAGCCGGTCACCATCGAGGAAGCTTTAGATGATGTGCCAGAGTTCAAGCAGCTGTATCAATCTACCGATTATTTCAAAAAGCTGATCGATACCGCCAGCCACATGGCGGGAGTGGTGCGCAACGCCGGAACCCACGCTGCGGGCGTGATCATCACCGATAAACCAACCATCGAATACCTGCCTCTACACCGCCCAACCAGCGGGTCCAGCGAAGACAACCCGATCAAAACCGTCACCCAGTTCGAGATGTCTCACATCGACGATCTGGGTTTGCTCAAGGTGGATTTCCTTGGGTTGGCGACACTGACCATCATGGCCCGGGCCTGCGACCTGATCCGGGAGCGTCACAGTGTTGACCTGAATCTCGATAATATCCCTATCGATGACCCGGCTACTTTTGAGCTACTCGGTCGCGGTGAG
>CP070785.1:683015-685837 GCA_020346705.1 Chloroflexota bacterium
ACGATAAAGTGATGCATTCTGGCCTCCTATACCATATCAAAGCGTTCTGACAGGACGCGTGTCCTTGGCACACCCAAGCTGGGCAGCGCTTCTTCCATCGCATCCATCAGTGGCTTCGGCCCGCAGATGAGATATTTGAAGCGCTTGTACTGCTTGGGGAGGTATTTCTTCAAGATTTCTTCGCGGATAAAACCTGTTTCCCCTCCCCAACCCTCATCAGGATCGCTAAATACAGGAATTATCTGCAGGTTATCCATCTGTTCAGCCAGCGTGGCCAGCTCTTCTCGGTAAGTCATTGTTTCCGAATTAGCAACCCCATAAAATAACAGCACCGGGCGCACATCTTCCCGTTCAAGCATGGTTTGCAGCATGGAATACAGCGGAGTTATGCCCACGCCTCCGGCGATAAAAACGTAGCCCATTGCCTGTTCGCGGTCCATGGAAAAGACGCCGTGCGGCCCATCCAACCAGAGCTTATCACCGGGCTTGAGAGCAGGAACTTTCTTCCCAGACCAATCGCCCAGACTCTTGATCGTAAATGAGACCGTACCTCCGGGTTCAATATCCGCCATTGAGGACATAGAGATGGGGTGCTGCAAAAGGCTGAAGGGAGTTTTACCGGTGATAATCCAGGAAAACTGACCCGGCAGGAAGGAAAAACCTTTATGACCATCTGGTTCCAGAACCAATGTGTGGGCATCCCCTCGCTCCTCCCGGTTTTCTAAGACTTTCCAAGGCCTCTCCCAATTGTTCAGTGGAGTCCAAATTTTGTACCATACGATTAACAACAGCACAAGCACTGAGTAAATCAACCATACGACCTGCATCGCAAATGTGGACGTGTAGCGACCGATGATCACGATGTGCACGAGGGCAGAGAAGATGACCACCAGGGCAAATATTCCGTGGAATACCCTCCAGGGTTCATACTTGATGCGCAGCTGCTTGCGCCAGATTGAAGTGCCGATTAACAATATAAGGATCACGACCGATAGAAAAGCCGTTTGTGTAGATAGATTTGCACAGCTCGAAAAAGGATTTATCCAGCAGGCAGCCGGGTAGCCAGAAAGGATCAGCAGTATCGGGTGGGCCAGGATGAAGCCCAGGGCTACTGTGCCCATGATGTTGTGGAACAGCTGCAGCGAATCTTCGCCGAATGGTGCATCAGCAGCTTCGAAGCGGGTGATGAGGGCAAATTCCAGGGCCATCAGGGAAAAGCCGATGAATCCTGCACCCACCGCTACCTCAACCAGGAACGATTGAGCCGCTCGAGCGGGAGCTACCACTGCTGCCATTCCGATTGGCAGCAAGATTAAAAACAGGTACAGTCCATACCAGATGATGCCACGAACGATTAGTAGCATATGTTTTCATCTCCTTTTGATACCCATGACCTCAATAAGCAGTAATAAAACGCGATTCGAGTTATGATCCGGCATGGACCGGTTCTTAACAATTTTTTATTTCGGTAAATTCGGGGTCTGATCCATCGTCTCGGCGATAGAACGCAGCCGCAGCCACCACTGGTCTTTAGGGCGCTGGTATCCGGGTTCAACCAGGCGGGGGAAATCGTAGATGCTGGTGAACTCGATCTCGCCACCTTTTAAGCCGATCATCGCAGCAGCAGGTGTGGGCTGATCAACTTCCCCCAGCAGAAACTCGATGCTCTCAGAGGCCAGGCGGGTAGCCTGTATTCGGTCGAATGGGGAGGGATTGCCGCCCTGCTGGATATGACCCAGGATCGCCTGGCGGACATCGAAGAGATCGCCTCCCGCTTGTTCAAATAGGGTTGACATGAAGCCGCTGTCATACAAACCACCAGCTTTCTCGTTGCGGATCATCAAGCCCAGGCGTTTGCCGCTTTTGAATCCCTCGATCAAACCGGCGACATCCTCCTGGAGCTCGGCGATGGTGATATCTTCCTCGGGTAAATACGCCTTCTCTGCACCGGTTGCTAATCCGCTGAACAGGGCTAGATACCCACAGTCGCGACCCATGACCTCGACCACAAAACAGCGTCGGGAAGCCACCGCGGACTGCTTGATCTTATCCACGTTGGTGACGATATTGTTCAGCGCGGTGTCAGCCCCAATGCTCAGATCCGTGCCCGGTAAATTATTATCGATCGAGGTTGGCAGACAGACGATGGGTATATTGAAGGAGGGGAAATCATTTCGCCGGGTGAAGAGCTGGTATGCGGCTTCATAACCAGACCAGCCGCCGATGATTAACAAACCATCGATTTTATGGGTCTCCAGGTTCTTGGCGATGGCGTAAAAGTCTCGCCCGCCGGGGATGTGGCGGCTGGTGCCCAAGCCCGCGCCACCCCTTGAAACCCAGCCGCTGACGCTCATCCAATCCAGTTCGCTGATATCACCCTCGATCAAGCCGTGAAATCCACGTTTTACGGCCACGAATGTGTGCCCTTTATCCATACCCAGCCGGACGGCAGCCCTTATGGCGGCGTTCATGCCAGGTGATAGTCCACCCGCGTTTAGGATTGCCAGGCGCAGCTGCCGCTGACCAGGATCGGGAGGATTTGGGTGAGAGCGCAGGATGGTGCGGAAGATGCGATAAGATTCGGCGAAGCTGCCTCCGCGCATGCTGAGGGCGGTCTCAAAATCCTGGGCGTGGATCACGTTAGCCACCTCTTGCGTTTGGACCACGCATTCCACCAATGAAGACCGCACCACGCCGTGCTGGCGGATGCCGACCAGTTTTGGTTCGCCCTCGGGTACAGCATTAAGCAGTTCGTCGACGGCGGTATAGCCCTGGACAGTGCCGAGATAACGATCGAATGCGCTGGGGGCGCCTCCCCGCTG
>CP070785.1:685937-688732 GCA_020346705.1 Chloroflexota bacterium
GGTTTTATCAGCGTTGATCAATCTGGGACCAACCATTCCAACTTCTGGTAACTGATTTAGAAAACGACACAATTTTTCAATCGCTTCGGGTTTAACAACAGTATCCGGATTTAGCAGGAGTATGTATTTCCCTCGGCACTGATTAAACGCCTGGTTGTTAGCTTTGGCAAAGCCAATATTTTCTTTATTCACAATTAAATTTACTTCAGGGTAGCGATTTCTGATTATTTCAGGACTACCATCAGTTGACGAGTTATCTACAACCCAGATATCAAATTCAGAATTTGGTGGAGCCGTGTATATCGAATCGATACACTCAACCAGCAAGTTCTTCGTATTCCAATTAACAATAATTACCGAAAGATCCATTCCAATCCCGGTTTTAAATATAGCTGCCGATAATCTGTGCGATTTTCTCTACATAAAGATCAATATTCATCTGGTCTTCAATGACCTGTCGAGCATTACAACCCAAACGTTTTCGTTCCTTGCTATCATCTCTCAACCTGAGAACGTGATCTCGCAATTCAGTTGGGTCTCCAGGGCTTGCATAGAGACCTGTTTCCCCATGTTGAATATAATTTTCAATTCCCTCAGTCCTTGTGATGATTAATGGCTTCGCCATTGCCATCGCTTCGAGCAATGTATTTAATCCAGCACCATAATTATTCTCAAACAACGGTACCAGGATCATTTCTGCCCCATTGTACAAATCTCGTAATTCTGTGTACGAAATTTTGCTTACCACAGATACCTCGGGTTTTTCAATAATCTCGAGATTGAATTGGGACCACGGGCTGGAGGCAACAATCACTAACTTAACCCCTGTTCCATTAATAGCGTTGACCAGGGTCTTATAATCACGCTGCTCTTGACCGATCGCTAAAATATAATCCCCATCCTGGTTGTGATCCGGTCGGAAGAATCGATGGTCAACTTTATCATAAACAAAATCCACATCCGAAGTCGGAAAAGCCATATTACTTACCGCGAATTCAGCTTGCGCCTGGCTGACGCAAATCACATGCGTGATATGTTCTCGGAAATTCCAATATCTGTATAGGCGAGTTTTTGGAATCGAGGATAAATGGTGTCCGATCAAGATATGGGGTGCATCTTTTCTAAATACCGACATAAGGAAAGACAACGGTATGGCAGATTTCTCCGAGGCGGATAAATATAGATTGAACTCGGAAAACTTTTTCGCAGTTCTGAAAGCTTCAACAAAATCGATCTTTATCCGGTTTTCAATATTCCTAATTGGTTTATACCAGGAGCCTTGATGATTTTCATAACCAAGGGTTGCTCCACCAATTTTCCTTGCAATTTCTAAGTAATCAACCCGCGGTGAAAGATCATTTTCAACTTCCCATTGATATTGTTCCAAGGGAGCAACCGCATTGCTGACTAAAATTAATGGAACTGGCATAACTTGGAATTATCTTCTCAGTTCAATCAGGAGCATTCGTATCATTCTGTATGCCTATTTCCTGATTGTTGATAAGGCGCTCAATGACCACTATCCCCCCCAAGAATATCCATCCTAGAACGCTTACCCGAAAACCACTTATTCCGACGTTATAGACAAAAGGTATCACCCAATCACCCAACATCCCCGCGATCAACATCCCAACTAATCCCCCCATCGCGCCGATCACGTAAGCTTGTGAGAAGTTGTCCAACTGCTTTTTGATTAATCCCCAACCTACATTGATTATTTCCCAGGAAAACCAGAGGTAAAAAACTAATCCCAAAACCCCAATCTGGGCAATCATGTCAATATAATTATTATGAGAATTGAATTCGACGTAATAACCCATGATAGGAAACAGGGGGGTATAAAATCGATAATTTGCTGGCCCGAGTCCAAGAAGCGGATTAACTTTGATAATTTCACCCATCATGATCTTCCAGGCTTCAATTCGGGTTATGTAGCTATATTGATCTGATTGGATCAGCTCTGCAGACATTTCATAAATCGCGTATGCTCCACCAATTGCCAGAATTATCCTTAGGCGCGGAAATTGAATCCATGTGATCAC
Organism: Chloroflexota bacterium; assembly: GCA_020346705.1. Lineage (GTDB taxonomy): Bacteria > Chloroflexota > Anaerolineae > Anaerolineales > UBA4823 > PFL25. The sequence continues at coordinate 687,980 of CP070785.1, forward strand.
ACCAATTACTGCCAGTTGGGGTATCCATCCTGACTTCCAACCAAATTCCCCGATTAATGTTAAATAAAGAGACAGGCCAACAATTCCAAGCAAAGCAGCCCTCAAAATTAATTTCAGATCTCGATTGATTAGAAATTGACTGAAAGAAACCGCGGCGATCCATATCCAAAGCACACTGCCCGTGGCTCCCCGTGGCATCCACTCATCTAGAGAACGATCCATTTGAAATATTAACCGGACCAGAAGGTATGCTGAAACCATCAGGATGAAGACTATAGTCAGTCGCTTTAACCACCTGATGTCAGGAATTATGTTGGCTGTTAAAGCGTATGCGCCTGCCGAGAGAAGAAATATCGCTAATCCCCCTATTTGACTTCGAATTGGAGCTTGATCGGCAAACACAAAAAATGGCAGCTGACCGATGGCAAACGCCAGGAGGCAGACTATCACAAACCCAACCAGGGGAAGATAGGTTCTTGACCAGAATATTTGCACATCCCGCTGTCGGACGAATTTATCGATAAACCAAACCCCAATTAACACTGGTAATAATAATACTGCGATATTTAATCCAGTTTGTGTGCCCGTACCAATTTCATAGCTGATCAGAAATGCTCCAGCGATCAAGACCATCAATCCCAGAGGCGGATGTTTTATGTAAATTATCCCCGCTCCAATGGCAACGAGCATGATCAAGATCAGCGGGAAATTCTCGGATGGGAACACAACGGTGATGCTCACAGAGAGAATCAA
>CP070785.1:688832-691622 GCA_020346705.1 Chloroflexota bacterium
GCAAAACCTCCAACATTGAGGAGCGCGAATAGCGACTCCAGCTGGCCATATATAGCAGGGCTAGCGTGATCGCCGGTAGGATGAGATGTACCCCCCGATCTATCAGGCTGCCAGGTGTTACGTTGAAAAATGCCAATAAGCTGCCTGGCGGCGCCTCCCGAACGGAGACCACTCCGGTAGAGGGCATGAATGGTAATCCCCAAAGCTTAAACTGGTATGTGAAGATCAAGATCAACATCAATCCAAACCAGAAGATAGGCATGGCAGATCCGAAGAAGGCGAAAGTAGTGGCCACATAGTCCATTTTGCTATACTGATGGACTGCAGAATAAATACCGATCGGGATTCCAATAATGAGTGACAATATTAGCGCCGCGCTCATCAACAATATTGTGTTACCTAAACGGCTCACCAGCAGGTCTGATACCGGCTGTCCAGGAGCCAGCTTCCATGAGAAACCGAAATCCATGCGCAGTAAGCCTTGTGTGTCTGAGTGGAACTCTGCGTAGCTGCCCAGAAGGCCTCCGGCTCCTGTTAGCCAGGTGATATTGGCCCAACGACCCTCCTCTGGGAGAGGATTTGCTTCCCCAGGAGGGAAATTCCAAATAGTCTCTTCGTTGGTTTGGATAATGTATTGATTTTGATTAAAGTCTTCAATCACAACGGTGAAGCGATCCTGCGAATCGACAAAACCGGCAACTGCAATATTCTCTGGAGTATTAGCTGTTGGTGGTGGTTTGACTTCAATTTCTCTCGCCAGGTATTCTCCTGGGGCGATCTCTTCTCCCCAAACCCAGAGCGGGTATCCCGGGTTGAGATAGGCTACGCCTGGTTCAGCCCAGAAGCGATGCTTGGTAAAAGTATAGTACTGCTCACCAGTTTCGCGATCGATTTTTATTAGCGGGGTACCATCTTTACCGGTATCCAGCTCCCTGTACTGGGAGAGGCTCACATATATCCAATCAGCACCCAGCCAGTCGTCCCCAACCAGCCAGGTAAGGTAGCGCAAAATCACGGGTTTGTCCAAACCCAGATATGCTTCCAGGCGGGCAATATCAGCCTCGCTGACTTGGGATCTGCGATCAGCACCTAGGCGTAAACCTGATAGGGGACCTCCCGGGGCGATGGTAAGCAACATATAAATAGCAAATGTAGCCAGCAAGACGACTATGGACATTTGAAAGGCGCGCCGAATCAGATATGCGGTCATCTTTTATTTGCGCCTTCTGAGCGGGTTTTTTTGGGTTGGGATTGGCGCAAAACTTGATTTAGTTCAAAATTTTCCACCCTGCAGTTGAACAAAGGCGCGCATTCAGCGTTCATATTACTAATTTTACTTGAGCTGGGTGAGGAAGGTTAAAATTTTGGAAAAATCACAGATAATAAATCGACAATAAGTCTTATTGAGCGAAAAAAATTATACCATGTGTGGCTTCTGTGAATGAATGGGCTAAACTTAGTGAAGAATAATTAACTTGAAAAAGGTTTTGCTCGTCGGGACGATACAAGTGGGTGTGTCATTCAATCCTCGGAGGGTGAGGAATACCTGATACGCAGGAAATGCTAGCTGACGGTTAAGTAATTCCTTCGCTTTAGGGATCACTGGCTTGCATTCGGGATTATACTCAATGTAGGATGGCAGATAATTGACTGCCATCCTATCATATTCAGACGAATTACTCTCCGGTGATTTGCTCAGCGCATTCACCGTAGTCAAACTCTTCAATATTCCAGAATTCGCTGTTGGCGGTGGGATCCATGACAAAGTTGCACATATCAGGTCTGGTGGCGGCCAGTTTGAGGCGCAGGAAAAGCGGTGCAACAGGCAGTTCCTCGGCAAATATCGCCTGGGCTTCCAGGTGAGCTGCGCTAAATTCTGGCTGACCAGGAAGAGAACCAAGTGCAGTACTGCAGGCGAGATCAAACTCTAAATTTGCGAAGCCAGGGTTGTTCTGGCCCCCCCAACCGCTGATACCGAAAGTGCGCTCCTTCCCATCCTGGATAGAGACCCAGGTTTCACCCTCAGGACCTGGCACCAGGCTGGATAGATACAGGTCGCAAGGCGGTTGAATGCCGGTCAACCAGGCGAACTCGCCCAGATCGAAGCGTCGTCCGAACAGTTTTCCCTCGGGACCATCCACAAACCACTCGGCGGCATGGTACAGCTGGATTTCGGCCTCGATGCCGCATTGGGCTAAGGACTGCTGAAGAATGGCCGTGATCTGCTGGCGCAAGCTGGAGTTGGTAGTTTCGTAAGTCACAGATAACGGGGTACCATTGGGGACACCGTCCACTCCAGAGGCGACTCGTGGAGTGGTTGGGTCTCCATCAAGATCAAGCCAGCCGACCCTGTCCAGCAGCGCACCGGCAGCTTCCGGATCGAATGGATATGTTGCGACCTGGTCGTTGTACAGGGGGTGCTGTGGGGGCAGGTAGGTGTCGATGACGATCGATTGACCAAACAGGACGGTATTGACGACAGATTGACGATCCATGCACATGATGAACGCCTGACGGGTGCGCACATCGCTGAAGAAGTCCGGGCGATCGACACCTCGATTGTAACCATCATCATAGCTGATGGGCTGAATTCCAAAGTCTATGTGCTCCCAAACCGTGCCGGTGATGAATGTGGCCTCGAGTTGATCTGAGGCTTGCAGCTCGAGCAGCAGTTCGCTCTGATCATCGAGACCGGAGGTCTGGTCGACGATGTCGCATTCACCGGATAGGATGGAGGCGATGTTGGTGTTCGAGTTCTCGCCCACGAAGCGGTAGACAACAGTCTCGAAG
>CP070785.1:691722-694503 GCA_020346705.1 Chloroflexota bacterium
ATAATATTCCTGAAGCCACCGATGAAGAACGAATACAGACTCTGATTGACCGCTTGAGCGCATATATTGAGCAGTACCACGGGGGTTCAGTGGAGATGGTCGATTACGACGGCGAGGTGGTCAAGGTCAGGCTTGGCGGAGCATGTTTGGGTTGCCCCTTATTACCTAGTACCTTGCATGGTTGGGTCGAAGGGACCATCCGCCAATTCTTTCCTGACGTACGAGTCGAATCGGTCCCCTCACAATAGACTACAAATGTTGATTGATCAATCAAGACATCTCTTTATTGAGATGTCTTTTTGATAAGGCGCGAATGGGTGGAAAAAGCGTCTCCATACAGGAGGATAGATGGATAAGACGATTGGAATCATAGGTGCCCTGGATACAAAAGGGGCGGAATTCGCTTTCCTGAAAGCGGAGATCGAAAAACGTGGCTTTAAGACGCTGGTCGTTGATACAGGCGTTTTGGGGGAAGCGTATTTTGAGCCGGATGTCTCCAGATCACAGGTTGCCGAGGCCGGAGGATCAAATTTAGACCAGCTTCTCGAGCGGAAAGATCGCGGCGAGGCAATGGCGGTCATGACGAAGGGCGTAGCAGAGGTAGCCAGGGAATTATACGAACTCGAGCGGATTGATGGCATCATCTCGATGGGTGGTGGTGGGGGCACAGTGATCGGGACGAGCGCCATGCGGGCACTGCCGGTTGGATTTCCCAAGCTGATGGTCAGCACCCTGGCTTCTGGAGACACTACACCTTACGTTGGCACAACCGACATCACCATGATGCCCTCTGTGGTCGATGTGGCTGGCGTCAACCGCATCAGCAAGCGAATATACACCAACGCCGCTGGGGCGATCTGCGGCATGGTGCAGGGCGAACCAGACGAGAGCGAGGACAAACCGCTGATCGCCGCCTCCATGTTCGGCAATACCACGACCGCGGTGGATCATGCACGTGAAATTATGGAAGCCAAAGGTTTCGAGGTGCTGGTATTTCATGCTACCGGCACCGGTGGACAAACGATGGAAGCGCTGGTCGCGGATGGGTATATTGCTGGCGTCCTGGATATCACCACCACCGAGTGGGCGGACGAGATTTGCGGAGGGGTGTTGAGTGCAGGCCCTCACCGCCTGGAAGCAGCTGCAAAGGCTGGCATCCCCCAGGTTGTGGTGCCGGGCTGCATCGATATGTGTAATTTCTGGGCCAGGGATACCGTGCCGGAAAAATACTCTGATCGCACTTTCTACGAGTGGAATCCCAATGTCACCTTGATGCGCACCACTCCGCAGGAAAATCAGCGCATGGGTGCGATATTTGCCGAGAAATTGAATTCCGCCACTGCCCCGGCAGCAGTGTTGATCCCGCTGAAGGGTTATTCACAGCTCGATCTGGAAGGCCAGCCGTTCTACTGGCCGGAGGCCAACCAGGCCTTCATCGAGGCCTTAAAAAGGGACCTGAGGCAGGATATCCCGGTCACGGAACTGGATTATGATATCAATGCCCCAGAATTCTCCAGCCGGGTGGCGGAGACATTATTAGCAATGTTAGACATCTAACGGAGGAAAAGGATTATGGCAGCAATTTCACGTCAGGAGATTATCAACAGGCTTAAAGCTCAGGTAGCAGCTGAAAAACCGATCATCGGGACCGGTGCAGGCACCGGCATCTCGGCAAAATTTGAGGAAGCCGGCGGTACCGACCTGATCATCATTTACAACTCGGGTCGCTTCCGCATGGCGGGTCGCGGTTCGTTATCGGGGTTGTTCGCCTATGGAGACGCGAACGCGATTGTGATGGAGATGGCAGGAGAGGTGCTCCCGGTAGTTAAAGACACCCCAGTGCTGGCAGGAGTGAATGGAACAGATCCCTTCCGCCAGATGCCCGTCTTCCTCCAAGAGGTGAAAAGGATCGGCTTTTCCGGTGTGCAGAATTTCCCCACGGCCGGACTCTTCGATGGGGTGATGCGGGATAACATGGAAGCCACCGGTATGGGCTATGACAAAGAGGTGGAGATGATCGCCATCGCCCACGAGATGGACCTGTTTACCACGCCCTACGTCTTCAATCCTGAAGAAGCCAGGGCGATGACCGAAGCAGGGGCTGACCTGCTGGTGCCCCATGTCGGCTTGACGACAGCTGGCACGATTGGCGCTAAGGCAGCTTTCACCCTGGATGAGGCGATCGACAAGGTTATGGAAATGGCGGAAGCTGCCTGGAAGATCAGGAGCGACCTGATGGTGATCTGCCACGGCGGTCCTTTTGACGAGCCGGAAAACGTCGGCAAAGCCCTGCTCAAGATGCCGGGCATCGTAGGTTTCTACGGCGCCTCCAGCGCCGAACGCCTGCCAACCGAGCGAGCGATCACCGCCCAGACCCAGGCTTTTAAGGCTCTCAAGCTGGCCGAATAGCTAGTATTAGAGCGATTAAAAATGCGGATGGCTTTGCTGATTTCTCAGCAGTCATCCGCTTATTGTTTAATCAATCTAATTGCGCTTTAGATCGTACTTCGACCTCCGCTCAGGGAGCAAAGGTCAAGCGAGAGGGAATATTGACCTCAGCCCTCACTACTCCTCTGTGCTGTGACCCTCTTCGACGATCGGGTTGCGAGCCAGAAAATCTTCCACCCACAACATGTTCGAGCCCGCCCGGTCTACGACGGCTAAAAGTGTGTCCATCGTGGAGACCTCTTCGAGCTGTTCGGCGACGAACCAGCGCAGGAAATCCTGACCAATGTGATCTTTCTGCTCAATAGCCAGATCCATCAGGTTATTGATCTGCTT
>CP070785.1:694603-697382 GCA_020346705.1 Chloroflexota bacterium
CTCGGGCTGGTGTTCACTTGCTAAACCACTCATAATGCTTGCATAAGGTTCGGCACGAAACTCCTGAAGGGTATCGTCATTGCTGAAGTAAACTTGATCTGCTCCATACTGAACGGCTAATTTGCCAACTGACTCGACATCAGCCCCAGCGACGACCGCGGTTATTCCACCCCCGATTTCGTCAGCCAACTTCTGTGCGGCACCAAATAATTCCCAGGATGAGGGAATCGCCTCCCCTTTGAATTGATCGATATACACCCAAACTTTATCAGCCATCACAGCACCTTCTCTTCGATGATTTTTTCAGCCAGTGTTTCCGCAATTTCTTGCGAAGAGGCTCCACTGATGATCTCGGTAACTACTTCTTGCTTGGGCGGGTTGGATAATTCCGGCCATTCCACCACTGGTCCCGACACTTCTACCTCCAATTCAGCGAGGTTCCACAGGGGGATTTCAGCTCTTGAAGCCTTGCGGATTCCCATGAAGGATGGATAACGCGGCTCACCGATATCCTTTACGACGCTCACCACTGCAGGGAGTTCACCAGAAACTACCTGACGCCCTTCCTCCACCGATCTTTCAACACTGATCGTTCTGGTTCCAGGATCGAGTTCCGAAATCGCAGAAACCAGGGTCAGGGAAGGCCAACCTAAAATACGCGCGGTTTGTGCCGCAGTGACCCCCACATCACCATCAATAGCTTGCTTGCCGAAGAAGACAACATCAACGTCACCTAACTTCTGTATGGCAGCTGCTAATACCTGAGAGGTGACCAAACTGTCCGCGTTTTTGAGTGATGGGTCGGAAACCAAGATGGCATTACTGCACCCCATTGCTAGGGCATGTTTGAGGGCTTCTTTCGCATCCTCCCCGCCTACACTGATGGCAGTAACCTCTCCACCATGTGCTTCTTCTTGCAGTAATGCTGTCTCAACGGCATACTCATCCCATGGATTGATCACCAAAGGTGCATCGCCCCAGGTGACTTGCCCATCTTCTACTACAACCTTTGCTGCAGTATCGGGCACTTGTTTGACGCACACCACGATTTTCAAAGTAACCTCCTGTTCATTTAAGTTGTTTTTATTATGTTTCTATCTGCCAGGATTCAACATCATAGGCAGGTAATTCACAGCGTAAAGGAGCATCTTCTCGATATTCAAGTGCGTATCCTGCTTGCATCAATTGGTGAATTTCACTTGTCCCCTCATAGATTATCGCCCCTTTTGCATTGCGCAAATACCTTTCAACGTCATACTCATCGCTGTAGCCATAAGCTCCATGGATTTGAAGTGCTTCCGAAGCCGCTTCAAATGAAGCATCCGTGGCAAACCACTTTGCCAGAGATGTTTCACGGGTGTTGCGCTTTCCTTGATTCTTCATCCAACCCGCTCTTAGATAGAGCAGTTTGGCTGATTCGTAGGATTTTACCATGTGTGCAATTTTCTGCTGGACGAGCTGGAATTTCCCTATTTCCCGCCCAAATGCACGACGTTCTTGGGCATAATTGAGACTGGACTCCAGGCTGGCTCGGATTAATCCAGTCGCCCCTGCGGCAACAGTGTATCGACCATTATCAAGGCAAGACATGGCGATCTTAAAACCTTCCCCTTCTTCGCCCAATCTATTTTCCAGTGGAATTTCCACGTCTTGAAATGCGATCCAGCCAGTCGAACCGGCGCGTATACCCAGTTTGCCGTGGATGTCCCCAGATGTCACGCCCTCCCGATCCATCTCAACGATAAAAGCGGTCAATCCATCATGCGGATCGGGTTCGTTCGGATTCGTCCTGGCGACGATTAATGCGTGATCTGCTTTTGTCGCAAGTGAAATCCACATTTTTTCCCCATTGACAAGGTACTTATTACCGGACCGTACTGCAGTGCTGGTTATTGCAGCCACATCCGATCCTGCCCCAGATTCGGTCAAACCGAAACAAGCGATCTTCTCTCCACGGGCTTGAGGTACCAGGAATTTCTCTTTCTGCGCTTCTGTGCCCCACTGCAATAATGCCAAACTATTCAATCCAAAGTGGACCGACATGACCACACGCAAAGTGGTGTCGACAGCTTCCAATTCTTCGCAGGCCAATCCCAGCGCGATGTAATCCATTCCCTGCCCACCATACCGGACAGGGATACTTATCCCAAGAATACCTAGTTCAGCCATCCGGGGCAGGACAAAGGGTGCCATCTCCTGTTTGCGATCATATTCTTTAATTATCGGAGTCACCTCTTTCTGGGCGAACTCCTTAACCATGTGCTGCACCATACGGTGCTCATCGGTAAGGGCAAAATCCATAGCTGCTCCTAAACAAAATATTCCTGTCAATTATAGCCACTCGAGGGCTGGATTACAACTGATATATGTCACCTTTCCATTTCTGGTCGGCTATAATTTTCGATGTGAATAATCTGCCACGACTGTGGACTCTCGCCCAATTATTGATAATGTTTGGTTTGATCGCCTTGCTTGGTGTGTCAAGTGATTGGAATGTGTTTAATCGAGAACTCAACAAAGCACACAGAGCTGTTGAATTGAATGACAGCAGAGCAGCTTCACAATCTTTTGCTCAGGCGGCAGAGCTTTCACCCCAGCGGGTTGATCTGTGGGAAGAGGCTGGCATTTATGCCCAACTGGCTGGTGAAAATAAGCTTGCGAAATCGTATTTTGATCGGATTGAAGACGAATCCGGGCTTTCAACCAGGGCTTTGATAGCGTTGGGAGATATTGCCGCCCATGAAGGCGATATGCAATCTGCAATTCAATACTGGGAAAG
>CP070785.1:697482-700245 GCA_020346705.1 Chloroflexota bacterium
TGAGCTTGGACAGGCTATCCAACATTGTTTAGATCAGCTGCCAATAGATTTTAGAGTTGTCGTAGTGCTGGTAGATGTTCAGGGAATGGACTATCTCGAAGCATCTGAAGCGATTGGAAAACCACTTGGAACAGTAAAAAGCCGGTTGGCTCGTGGACGCAACCGGATGAGAGAATGCCTCCAGGGTTTCTGGGAACTTTTGCCAATGTCAATGCGTCTGGAATCATAAGACATAATAGTAAAAATGGCGAATTATGAGTATCTCTGACCGGGATTTTGAAGCGTTATCTGCATACTTGGATGGCGAGCTTACAGGTAAAGCTCTGGCACGTCTGGAGGCGCGCCTTGAAACAAACCAGGATCTGAAGGATACTTTCACGCAACTCCAGCGAACAAGAACCGTGATGCAAAGTCTGCCGAAAATTCGCGCGCCACGCAACTACATGCTGACTCCGGAGATGGTAGGAATCGCTCCAAAACCACCTCGAGCTTACCCAGTATTACGGTTGGCCTCCGTATTGGCGACATTGCTCCTCATTGTGGTTTTTATGGGTGATATTTTCGGATTACCGGATCTTGTTTTGCCCAGCCCGGGTGCACTCCAGTTTGCTGAGTCAGCTGTTGAAGAACCTTTACGGGTAACCTTGGAATCTGAAATCATTGAAAGCCAGCTGCCAAAGGCACCGGTGGCGGAAGAAATGGATAGGGCGATGCCTGAAGCAGAAGCTCCGGCAGCAGAAGAAGCACCGCTAGCAGCTGAAGCTCCGATGGTAGAAGCGGAAGCGATGATGGCTACTGAAGAGGAACCAGCCGCAGATGAAGATACACGGATTATCTCCACGCTGGCTGCACCTACAAAAAGTCTGGCGGATGAACTTGGGGGATTAGCTGAACCTGGTGAAGAACCTCCAATGAAGGTAGAAGGACGTGATCCTGATCAGCAATTCGAGACGATTGATCAGGCTGGCATCGATTTTCAAACTGTGATCAGGTTCACTGAAATTGGGCTTCTGATCATCGCATTGTCAACCGGTTTGACCGCTTTCTATCTTTATCGCAGGTATCGATAAGTAATTATCCCCTTCTATCTAAAATCTAAATCATCTTTGGGGGTTTATATTTCCTTATAAATTTGTAATTAATCCAAATTTTACAATAAGTTTTGCTATACTTCCAACTTAAAGGCAGTGATCACTTTGGAGTAACTATCTCTTCACTGAGCCGCTTATTTTGATCATATTATTTGGAAAAGTAAATATCAAGGAGTTATTTATGAGATTACAAAAATTTCAGCCGAAAGTTTGTTTTGTGATTTTGGTCTTAATACTTCTCTCAGCGTGTGGTTCTGGAACCCAAGAGCCTACTCAGGAAGCTGTTCAATCTGATGAACAAGTTGAACCGCAAGAAACTGAAGAAGTTGAAGCCAGTCCAAATGAGGTGCCAGCTAAAGAGGGTGAATTCGGTGCCATTTCAAGTTTGGACGAGGCAAAGAATGCAGTTATTCAAATTGAAGCAGATGGGACATTTGTCAATCCAGATTTTTCCGTTTCCTATAATGATGCAGGATTCGGATCTGGATTTATCATTGATCCATCCGGATTAGCTGTCACCAATAATCATGTTGTCACTGGAGCAGCATTATTGAAGGTATGGATTGGAGGGGAAACAGGGAAAACCTATAATGCAAAGGTTGTCGGTGTATCGGAATGTTCAGATCTAGCATTGATTGATATTGAAGGTGATGGATTTCCTTATCTCGATTGGCATGAAGGACCGATCAACGTTGGGTTGGAAGTATATGCAGCTGGATTTCCGCTTGGTGAGCCGCAGTTCACGCTCACCAGAGGGATAGTCTCCAAAGAAGAAGCCGGTGGCGAGACATATTGGGCATCTGTAGATTATGTTATCGAGCATGATGCGACGATAAATCCTGGAAACTCAGGGGGACCATTATTAAATGCAGATGGAAATGTTGTCGGCATTAATTACAGTGGAAGGGAGACTGATCAATATTTCGCGATCGGTCGAGATCTTGCGCAAGATGTTGTCAGCCAATTGGAACAGGGTCAGAATGTTGAATGGGTGGGGATAAACGGAGAGGCTTTCGTTAATGAGGATTTCTCCGGAATTTGGGTATATTCAGTTGAATCAGGCTCACCTGCGGACAAGGCAGGCATTGAGGGTGGGGACATTATCACCATGGTGGAAAGTCTAATTCTTGCCACCGATGGAACGATGGCGGACTATTGTGATGTACTAAGGAGCCATGATAGTGATGATACGCTTGATCTCGAGGTGCTTCGATATTCCACTGGAGAAGTATTGGATGGTCAGTTAAATGGGAGAGAACTGGAAACTACGGTTACGTTTACTGAAACAATTGAAGAGGATATTGAGACTGTAGTAGAAGATGCGGGTACCTATTCCGGATATGTTAGTGTCATGGATGATTATGGTGCGATCCAAATGGATATCCCCGCTGAGTGGGCGGATGTTTATGGAGGTTTTTGGGATGATGAGGGTGAGACAATCGGTTCAACAATTTCTGCTGCAGCTGATTTGGATGCTTATATCAATTCCTGGTCCGAATCGGGGGTATTTTTCGGAGCATCTGACGATCTAGCAAAATTGGGTGGATATGTAAATTTACTCGATGTTCGGAGGGATTTTCTAATTGACGAATGCAAGTATGATACTCGATATGATTATGAGGATGTGGCATTCCGAGGAAAATACGATTTGTATGAGAATTGTGGTGGATCA
>CP070785.1:700345-703106 GCA_020346705.1 Chloroflexota bacterium
GGACATCGAATTATTGTTTCTTTAAGGGAATTCGTTTATGAAAATTTTGGATAGGACCAAAATTGTCTTCTGACCGAAGACTAAAGTCGTTCTAAATCATCAGCAGTATGATTCCAAACAAATTGTGTCCCCCACGGGGAATTGCCTCCCCATTTGGGGACGAATCCTGGTCTTGGATTTGCAGATTCTTGGATGGTTTCGAGTAACAAAAAAGCTCCTGAAAATTCAGAAGCTTCCAGTTTGTGCCCCCACGGGGAATCGAACCCCGGTTTCGGCCTTGAGAGGGCCGCGTCCTGGACCGCTAGACGATGGGGGCTAGCAGCGCTGGAATTCTACCACGCACCTGTCGCCAACGTCAATTATATTGAGAGGTAAAGCCAAAGGTGCGTCGGACTTCGGAAGTATGTCCTGAGCTCAACTAAAGGTCGACGCACCTTAATAAGGCAGCTGAATATCCTGGCGTGCTATAATTTCGGGGGCACTTTTCCCCCTAGGAGAACCTATGTACGATCGCAAAAAACTCGAAGAACTACACCAGGCGTTGGAAAAATGGGAGGAAACCAAGCTCCAGCAGACCCAGGCGCGCTTCCCTGAACGCAGGGACCAGTTCATCACCACCTCCTCTGAGCCGATCGAGCGCTTATATACCCCGCTTGATGTCCAGGATTTGGATTACGCAGGGGATCTTGGCTTCCCGGGAGAATACCCGTTCACCCGGGGCGTGCACCCCACCCTGCACCGCAGTAAGTTGTGGACCATGCGCATGTTCGCCGGATTTGGCACCGCTGAGGAGACCAACAAGCGCTTTAAGTACCTGCTCGATCAGGGTCAGACCGGGTTATCGATCGCCTTTGACCTGCCGACCTTGATGGGTTTTGATACCGATGCGCCGGAAGCCTTGGGTGAGTTCGGCAAGTGCGGGGTGGCGGTTTCATCACTCCAGGATATGGAGATCCTGCTGGAGGATATCCCGCTGGATAAAGTCTCCACCAGCATGACAATCAATTCCCCGGCGGCGATTATCTGGGCGATGTACATCGTTGCGGCTGAAAAACAGGGTGTCCAACCCGACCAGTTGCGCGGGACGCTGCAAAATGACATCCTCAAAGAATATATCGCTCAAAAAGAGTATATCTTTCCCCCAGAACCATCCATGCGCCTGGTGGTAGATACGATTGATTACGGCACCAGTACAGTCCCCCAGTGGAATACGATCAGCATCTCTGGATATCACATCCGGGAGGCAGGATCGACCGCCGCACAGGAGCTGGCTTTCACCCTGGTGGACGGCATGGAATACGTACGCTGGTCCATAGAGCGCGGCTTGACGGTGGATGCTTTCGCGCCCCGTTTGTCCTTCTTCTTCAACGCGCATAACGATTTCTTCGAGGAGATCGCCAAGTACCGCGCTGCCCGCCGCATCTGGGGCAGGGAGATGCGCGAAACTTTTGGCGCCCGGGACCAGCGATCATGGCTGATGCGCTTCCACACCCAAACCGCGGGGGTCTCGCTGACCGCCCAACAGCCGGAGAACAACATCGTGCGGGTCGCCATCCAGGCCCTGGCAGCCGTTCTGGGCGGTACCCAGTCGCTGCATACCAACAGCATGGATGAAGCCCTGGCGCTGCCCTCCGAGCATGCGGTTACGATTGCTTTACGGACCCAGCAGATCATCGCTGAGGAATCAGGTGTCGCCAACACTGTCGATCCATTGGGCGGGGCCTTCTTCATCGAAAACCAGACCAACCGCATCGAAGCCCAGGCCTATGATTATTTCCAGCGCATCGAAGACCTGGGCGGAGTCTTGCCGGCCATCGAAAAGGGATTTTTCCAGAGCGAGATATCCGACGCGGCCTACCGCTACCAACGCGAGATCGATGCTGACCAGCGGCACATCGTCGGGGTCAATGCTTACCAGGATAAGAAACCTTATGAGATCCCCATCCTCAGCATGGACCCCAGCGGGTATAAACGCCAGGTGGACCGGCTGGCTGACCTGCGCCGCGAGCGGGACAATGGACGATTAGGACAGACTTTAGATAGTTTGCGGATCGCCTGCCAGGGAACTGAAAATACTATGCCTTATATCATGGAGGCAGTGCGCGCGTATGCAACCCTGGGTGAAATTATCGGCGTGATGAAGGATGAATTTGGAATTTACCAGGAACCAACTTGGATATAACACTTCGGGCATATTGTTGAGCCCGAATTAATTTGAGAGGTTTCAAATGGCAAATATTAAGAAGAAGAATGGGGTGATAGCGATCCTCACTGGAGGAGGGGATGTCCCCGGGTTGAATCCGGCCATCCGGGCAGTCACGATTCGCGCTTTGCGCGAGGGCTACCAGGTGATCGGCTTGCGCAGAGGGTGGGCCGGGATTATGGAGCTAAAACGCGATAAGAAGGCTGATAACAGCCGCCACTATCAAGTGTTGACGGAAGAAGTCGTCAACCGGGCTGGTCGCACAGGCGGCACGTTTCTGCACTCATCCCGCACGCGGCCCAGCCATATCAAGCTGGCCAATGTCCCCGATCATCTCAAGGATACTTATACGGAAGATGTCAACGATCTGACGCCGGAGGTGTTGAAGAATCTGGAATTCCTGGGCGTCGATTACCTGATCCCGATCGGGGGTGATGACACTTTGAGCTACGGCGTCCGACTGTACCAGGAGGGGATGAAGGTCATTGCCATCCCAAAGACGATGGACAACGATGTGCCCGGCACGGACTACTGCATCGGCTTCAGCACCTGCGTCAC
>CP070785.1:703206-705960 GCA_020346705.1 Chloroflexota bacterium
TTGCTGAACACCAGCACCAGCCAATAAGCGCAGCCAACTGCACCGAGCACATAAAAAGGCAACCAGATGCGGGCTTTGCGCAGGAAAATGACCACGGCCAGCCAGCTTATGAACAAGAGCGCAGTTAAGAAGTAATTCATGCCATCCCCCTGCGCCGGTAGTACAGCCAACCCAAACCGGCGATGGTCAGCAACCCCAACAGCCAATAACCGAGCGCATTCGCCGGGCTCCATTGAACTTCTCCCACACTATCAGAAAGCTGCGTCCCGTGATTAGAAACCAATTGCATGCGGATCGTCTGGTACGGTGCAATTCCCAAATCTGTAAAGGTTAATCCCCATTCGACTCGTCTCCCCTTGCCAGGTTCGCCCCAGTTCATCTGGTAGGCAATCTGTTTGATGTAAGCGCCCTGCCCATCATAGAGATCTACATATGTCCGGCCGCCCTGGTTGGGGTGATAGCTCAGTTCGATCAAGCGGTCTGCGGCTTCTGCATAAGTGCCGTTATTGTTTGTATCGATAAAAAGGCGCAGTTCCATCCCTTCAGAACCCGCATCCCACCGTTCAGCCATGAAGAATAAATAATCCTGGTCATGGTTATTGGTGAAATAAAATGCAGACAGGTCCGAATGGTTGGTTTGTGCATCTCCCTGCACGTCTGGCACGCTCGGTAGCCCCAGCCAGTCGTCGAACTGCCCATCTAGCACGATCGCTCCGGATTGGGCTCGAGCTGGCATAACCAAGAGTAAAGCCAACGATAATGCCAGGAGCGTTCCAGCAATTAATACTCTTGGCGCAGATGACCAGGAAAATAATCCAGACATCAATACATTCACGAAGCGACCCGGTTCCGTTTCTGGCTGATGATAATTGCAGCTAGGCCCAACATCGCCAGTCCGCTGATGGCTTTTCCAACCAGATGGGTCGGTGTCCTTCGCAAGCCGATCTGGACCTGGTGGACACCAGCTGGCGCTTCAAAGGCCAGCAACCGTTCGTAAGAGTACGTCTGAGTTGGGATACCATCCACAACCACAAATGTCCCTTCATGAAAGGCAACCGGCACGAAGAGAGTTTGCGGAGTCTCCAAATAGTACGAAAACTGGTATCCGCCACCTCCAGCCTGGTAATCTACCAGCGTTACCTGCTTCCGTCCGGCAGCCGCCTCTGGTTCCAATTGAAGCAGCAAGGATAACAGCTGGATGGCCAGCGGATCACGAGTTTGTACCGCGTGATAAGGCAGGTTGAGTCCCACAAACCAAACTTTTTCCGGCCCAAATGCTTTATAACCAACAAGGTTGCCCTTTTCCCCCAAATAATCAAAAGACCAGAATTCCTGATCCAACCCTTGCAGCATGTGCGCATACCAGGGCTGCGAATACTGGTTAAATCCTTCAAAGGTAAACTCTTTACCCTGGCTGTAAACCCTAATCTCGCCAGGCGATAGGATAGACTGCTCACCCCAAACGTTCAGGAATCTTGGAATTCTGGCCATCGGATCGGGTTCCACCCCGGTAAGATCTACGACCACCCGCACACCCAATCTGGCGAC
The DNA here is from genome assembly GCA_020346705.1 of Chloroflexota bacterium. Taxonomy (GTDB): domain Bacteria; phylum Chloroflexota; class Anaerolineae; order Anaerolineales; family UBA4823; genus PFL25. The sequence goes on from CP070785.1 coordinate 704,755, forward strand.
CTGCTCAACCAGCTGTTCAGCGGCATGGCGATCATGCCAATCAAAGCCGGAGAGCACGATGGTCTTATAATGCAGGAGGTGTTCAAGTCGATAATCATCGACCCGGGTGGATGTCCCCACGATCAGATCCGGGAACAGATAGGCCAGGTTTTGAGCACCAGCGCCGATCCCAAGCGTTTCCCAATCCGCAATGAACGCGCGTGGGCGGCCTTCCCGATGGTACCAATCAACTCGTTCGCCGGTATAAGCTTTCAGATAACCGGCTTGCTGAAGACCATCTGCAATATGATCGGCATTGGGGATTTCTTCTAGCAAGACAACATCATCCGTTCCATACAGGTCCAAACGATTGACTAAATAAGCGGGGAAACCCAATTCAATCGCATCGTTCAACGCGGCCACGGTTTTGGCGGTTCTGGCTCCCTGGTAAGCCCATCCGAAAATCTGCTCACGCGCACCTTCAGCGGTGAAAGACAGTGAAGGGCTCGATCCCAGGCGGCTCAAATCGAGCGTCGCTTCCCGCCAACCATTTGAGACAGCCAGGCGCTGGTTGATTTGGTTGAGATCGGAATCCGCAGGGCGCATCCCGATTAAAAAGAATGAGCCTGCCCCATCGATAGCAACGACAGTCACGACTGTCAAAACCACCACTGGGGAGATGCTTTTCCATCCCCGCAGGGACCACATCAAACCCAACAAAAGGGCAAAACTGGCGATACTAAGGAAGCGCAGCGGCCACAATAGGTTGTGGAGCGGCAGGGAATTGAAAAACTGGTTGAAGCCTGTAGTGGTGATCAGGACACCAAAACAGCCGGTAAAGGTTAATGCTGTGGTAAAACCCCTCTTTTCCCGGTAGACCCACAAGGAGGCGATCGACAGCGCCAGCAACGCCAATCCGATATAAACCGCCTCTGGATTACCAACGCGCAATCCAGGATTAAGGTAATTTGTGATCGGGAACACTGCCAGAGCTTCCGTCATGGCGGAGGTATCCAGTTCCGTGATGCCTCCGGAAAAACTGGGCATAAGCCACCAGGCAGAAATCATGATCCCCAATAAAATGAACAACACGATCCGGAAAGCTTTCTGTATGCTGATCGATCGCTTAAATACAAGAACCAGCAGGATCAACCCGCAGCATACTGCGTAAATGGCTGCCATCATCGCATGGCTGATCACGATCACCGCAAAACAAAATGCCAGCGC
>CP070785.1:706060-708801 GCA_020346705.1 Chloroflexota bacterium
GCAGGTATATGAACAGTGACAAGGGTTACAGCTGAATTTTGTTTTCCGGAGAGAGGAAATCCCAAGTCGAGGAGACCGATGGTGACGATCAGGATGGCGAAATAAAGAATTTGGGTGAGATACACTCGAAAAACATCACTCAAACCATTGATGATCCGTTCACCCTCCCGAAAGACAAACCTTAATGTTGCCAGGGAGTTCTTCAGCATGACAATGTCTGCTAAGCGGCGAATCGCCTGGCTTCCAGATTCAGGTGTGATCCAAATATTGGCATTCTTGAGCGCCTGCAAGTCGTGTATTGATGAGCCCAACATGCCGACAAATTCTCCCTGATCGCGGAGAGATTGGATGACGGCGCCTTTCTGGTCGGGAGACAAACGACTGAAGATTTTGTTGTTCTTAACTGCCTGGGAAAATGATAAACGGTTCATTTCACCCAGCTGTTCACTAGAAATACTATCTATTGGCACATCATCAATAGGGTAGATTTCCACTTGTTTTGCGAAGGCAATTGCATCCTCAGGATCATCGTCCGATAGGAGTTTGATAGATACGCCCGCATTGGAGAAAAAATCTATCATTTCTTTGGCATCTTGGCGAATCTCTTCCGATAAAGTGATCTCACCCAGGGGAATTAGATTGTCTGGAATTAATGGAACACCATCCTCACCGTATTCAAGTTTCTCTATAGGAATTTTGGCCAATAGCAGAATGGCCTGGTCCCCATACATAAGCGTTGAAATAACTTTCTGTGAGGTTTCCTTGGATGATTGAAAGAAATTACGGACCCGATTGAGTATCCCACTTATCCTGCTTGGTTGATCCTGGTCTAATTGTGTATCAGTATGGGCCAGGTCAACTGTGAGGTGGGATTCCAGTACTTCCTTTAAGCCAAAGATGTAAAAATTTTGGTCGGGATCATCCTGGTAAACGATCCCACTCCAGCCAGTCTCTAATGAAAAGGGGATTTCCCTGGCAACAGGTCTTTTATTCCCTGATAGTGCTTCAGACAACTCTTGAAAGATTCGGCGTTGATTGTTGATGCTTTGAGCGTAGTCTCCGACTTGACGTTCCAATTCGGCTTTGGTAAAACCGGTAGATTCAGCTTGATAAGTTGATGGTTCGATGTCGACGTTTACATGGGTCATTGCTCCGGTCTTCCCCAGGCAAAGTACTGACACCTGGGCCAGGGCTTCGATATCAGTGACGTTGGGGATCAAGGCTCCCCTGCCGGAAATCATGGTTACACCCATCGTGTAGGAGAGGATGATCATGAAGAACAACCCGTTTGGAGCCAGACCAAATATCATGGCGGCCATGCTGGAATGATTGAGCACATTGGCTTCGACCAGAGCGTAGTCGAGAATTAGAACCACACCAAAGTATGTCACAATGACGATCAAAGCTCTTAGCACCCGATCGATCAACTTCTGAAGTGGGGAATAATCTTTCGGTTGATTTTCAATCTCCTGGAGCTTGTGGAAAGCCAAGCTGTGTTGAGGTAATTTCTCTACCCGGTAAGTGCCTGCACCAGCAAGACATATACTCCCGGTAAAAACACGATCTCCTTTTACCTTCACAACCGGATCAGGATTGTCAGTGACGAACGATTCATCAACTAAGAATTGATCACCCCCAATCAAAGTGCCATCGGCGCTGATCAGATCTTCCTGGCCAGCAAAAATCACGTCATCGATAACCATATCAGTAAGTTCGATCGTTTCAACTGCGCCGTTTCGAATGACGGTCACGGTTTCCTTACTTGCAGCAGTGATGCGTGCCAGTCTCCTCCTGGCCCACAACTCTTGACCGACACTGATCGAGATTCCAACCAACATCAGCAGGGCGCTGACCAATGCGTCCAGCGGTTTTTGAAACAGCAGCTGCAGGATGATCAAGGAGAGCAAGCCGAGATTAAAGATCGTTAAGACATATTTTCGTACCAGATCCCGGATTGTGGGACCACCAGGTTCTTTAACGGTACTTCCTTCGGCTCGCCGCGCCGCAACTTCTTCCTGGGTCAACCCCTGGTGCTGGAACACCCAGTCTGGATAAGAACTTCTGGAGATTGAATATTCACTCATGAATTAGAAGATTGTTCCAAGTATCCCGGAAGATCTGAGCTTCCGGGATACTTTTCAAATCAATGTAATCCTCCTCCGGTCGTGTCCTCCATTTTTTCCAGGATCGCATCAAGATTAAATGCGCCCGGCTTTTGGCGGGGTGGGAATTCCTTGAAGCTTTGCAGCTGCTCTGCAGCCAAAGCTTGCATGGGATAGATTACAAAGACATGCTCAACGAGCCAATTCCAGTAGCCGTTGGAATTCTCATCGGCTCGCTCGAACGGATCACGCCGAAGATTGAAGATCTTCGGCAGGCGCAGATCGACGAAGGGTTCAGCCCAGAGATACATTGTCTTCGCTCGTTGCTCAGCGAAAACAGCTTTCCAATCCCCATAACGAATGGCGACGATCTTGCCGTCATCATTGGTGTAGAAGAACCAATCGCGGGGTGATCCATCGGTTTCTCCCAACAGGTAGGGCAACAGGTTGTAACCATCTATGTGGACTTTGAAGTTTTTGTCACCGGCTTGATGGCCTTCTCTTAATTTGTCGACGATATCCGGTTCCCCGGCTGCCGCAAGTAACGTTGGTAGCCATTCCTGGTGGGTGACTATACCGTTGAGCACTTTGCCAGCCTCAAATTTTCCAGGCCAGCGCACGAAGGCAGGCACCCGGTAG
>CP070785.1:708901-711623 GCA_020346705.1 Chloroflexota bacterium
GTGCTGATGCAGCTGGTCGCACCAGGTGCGCCGGTAGCTCACTCGATCATGCATGCCTGGGCAGACCCGCGCAACGCGGCTTATGTCGGCTACCCTCTGGATGCTCGGGGGCGCTACACACCAGTTGAGATTGCCCACCATTGGGGTATGCCGGCCTTCGGAGGCGCTTTCGGGACAGACAGCGCCCAGGTCGATAGCTGGCAGTCAGCCACTGAAGTCGTCCTGGATCCATTCTTGATCGGGCTTGCGGGATGCGAAATTGTCACCGGCATTGGTTTACGAGAGACTTATACCTTGCTTTATCCGGAAGCGATTATGCTTGACGATGATATTTACCACCGGGCACGCTATGCATTGATGGAATTGGACGTAAATCCTGAAACGCTTGCCATCGATGTGATTGAAGAAGTCGGTCCAGGTGGTCACTTCCTGGCTCAAAAACACACCCGCAAACACATGCGCCACTCAATGCAGCGGGCTATCACGCAGCAGCTCGATCAAGAGGGAAATTACCTCCCAGCGTTAGATGCCGCGCGGGAAAAATTCACCTGGATATATGAGAATCACCAGCCAGAACCCTTGGAAGCAGCCGTTCAAAAAGAGCTGAACCACATTCTGGGCCGTGCTGCCGAAGAGCTAGAGTGAATCCGCCTTATAAGGAGTTCAGCATGGGTATCTCCATCACTCCAGTTCTAACCCGTTTAGAAGTCGACCGCATCCACGAGCACAGCCTGGACTTGCTGGAAAGGGTTGGCATCGATTACAAGACTCCGCGTGCCTTGCAGATCCTGGAAAATTTCGGCTGCCCGGTGGACTATGAGCGCACCTGGGCCAGCCTCCCCCGCGAGGTTGTCGAATGGGCACTACAGCAAACCACCCGCGTGGTTAAACTGACCGCCAGGGACCCTGATCGCAGCGTTATCCTTGATGGTCGCCGTCCCCATCACACTACCGACAGCCAGGGCACCCAGGTTATTGACCTGGAAAGCGGTGAGATTCACGACTCCACTACTGAAGACCTCTCATCAGGCCTCCGTTTCGCGGATGCTCTGGACCTGATCGAGATAGTCAATGTAATGGTCTCGGCCAGCGATCTCCCCGGTAATGTGCGCATTTTAAATCATTATGCCCTGGCATTCAGCCAGACCTCGAAACACATACGCAGCGGTGTCCACCGTGCCGAAGAGGTCCCCTTCCTGGTCGAACTGGTGAAAGCTGCCACCGGAGAAGACTACTTCACACCGATCTTTTCTGCAGTTGACTGCACTGTCTCCCCACTGATGCACGACGGGCCCATGACGGAAGCCTGCATCGAGCTGGCTAAGGTTGAGGTACCGATCATGGTATATCCCATGCCGTTAGCTGGAGGTACCTCTCCGGTTACTGTTGGTGGGACGATCGTGGTACACAATGTCGAATTTCTCAGTGGATTGGTCTTGTTCCAGCTGGTTAATCCGGGGACACCCATCATCTATGGAACCGGGGCTTCTCAGCTGGATATGCAAACTGGCCGTTACGGTGGCAGCGCGGATGGCTATACCATGTGCCTGGGTCTGGCAGAAATGGCTCGTTTTTACAATCTGCCATTTAACGTAGGTGGATTATCTACCCGCTCTCATGATCTGGATGCACAATATGGTGCTGAGGCGATGACTCATGGATTGTTGGCCTATCTGGCTGGCGCTGATGAAATCTACAGCATGGGGCTGTTGGGTGATGCCCAGATTCTCTCCTTTGAGAAAATGGTTGCGGATAACTTATTAGCTCACCAGCTGGAAGCGATGGTAAAGCCACTCAATGTTGACGAAGCACATTTGCAGGCCGAATTAATTGCGAAAGTTGGTATCGGGGGTCATTATCTGAAGCAGAGAGAAACCCGCGACTTTACCAAGCAAGAATATGTCCCAATGTGGCCGCCAGCCGATAAAACCATACTTGAGCTGGCGCGGGAAGAAGCCTTAGAAATTTATCACCATCATGAACCACCACCTCTACCAAGCGGAGCAAGAAGTCAAATGGAGACCATTCTCAAAGAAGCGGATGCAGCATTCGCTTTATAAGGATTCTCTTATGCATTCAGAAACTCCAAATATCATTTCATTCACTTCACCTATCAAATATGAGGTATTAACTGAGGATCAGATAGAAACCCTAAAACAGGGCACATTCCACCTGATGGAGAACGTCGGGGTTCGTTTCCCTTCAAAGGCTGCATTGAAAATATTTGCCGACAATGGTGCCTGGGTTGATTGGGAAAAGGAAATAGTGCGGATTTCACCTGACCTGGTTGAAAAAGCGCTATCCAACGCTCCGCGCTCGTTTGTTTTAGGAGGCCGGGAGGAACGTTTTGATCTGGTTCTGGATGGGAGTCGATCATATTTGGCTACCGATGGATGTGGCGTGAGAGTGATAGATCTAGAGACCAGGCAAGAACGACCATCACGCAAAGCTGACGTGGCACGGATGGCGAGGGTATGCGATGCTTTACCACTGATCAGCTTCTTTTGGCCTCTGGTCAGCGCTCAAGATCATGGGCTGACTGCTCCACTTCATGAGTGTCATGCAGGATTAACCAACACGCTCAAACATGTGCGCGGCGGCACGACAGTTTTCCGTCAGCTGGCTCAGTACATCGTTGAGATGGCCACCGTAGTCGCTGGAAGCGAGTCCGAACGCCGTAAACGCCCCCCGATCTGTGGAAATATCTGCAAGAGAATAATAC
>CP070785.1:711723-714443 GCA_020346705.1 Chloroflexota bacterium
CTGCGCAAAGTGGAAGCCAGGGAAGAACGCATCTCATCCAGCTTGTTTTCAGCAAATTGGGCTGAGAAGGTCGGCAGGGCGGCGATGGCAATCGACTGGGCGATCATGGCTTGCGGCATCAGCATCAAGGTGAAAGCAAAATATACTGCCGTAGCGCTGCCCTGTGATATCCGTGAGGCCAGCGAGATATTGACCCAGAAATTTAGCTGCACAAAAGCCAGCCCGATCAGCCGCGGCACCATCAGTCGCCCGACTTCCCTCACCGCTGGTAATTTCAAACCCAAAATAGGAAAATACTGGCCTCCCAGGCGCAGCAAGGCCGGCAGCTGGATCAACAGGTACAGTACTGAACCGATCAGCACCCCCCAGGCCAGGCCGAAAATGCCCAACTGGTCTGAGAGCACCAGAACGCCGAAGATCATTCCCAGCTGGTACATCGCCGGGGCCAGCGCGGGTAAGAAGAATATTTGCTTGGAATTTAGTATCCCAATCGCCAACCCACTCAGCCCGAAAAGCACCGCCGATGGCAGCATGAGGCGCATCAGATCAACCGCCAACGCCTCTTGAGCAGGATCGGCTGCAAACCCTGGCGCCAGGATATAGCGCACGATCAAGGGCGCTAAAATGGCCGCCAGGATGGCTGCGACAGTCAAGATCAACAGGATCAGGTTAGCAATGGCCGAAGCCAGTTTCCAGGCTCCCCGTTGGTCATCTTTGACCAGCAAGCTGGTAAATGTGGGGATAAAGGCGGAGGCCAGCGCACCCCCAGCCACCAGGGTGAATAAGGTCTCTGAAACCCGGTTTGCGGCGATGAATGCGTCCATTTCCCCACTCGTACCAAACGCGTTCAGCACGATCACCTGGCGAGCCAAGCCAACAACATTGTTTAAGACGAAGGCTGCCATCACCAACCCGGCAGCCCGGGCGATCTGCCGATTTGCTATCCCTTGAGAGGTATCCACTGCTGAAATTATATCAACCCTGCCATGCCTCGGGCATTGAGAGGGACTTTCATTGATGACCATTTAAGCCACATCGAATTGGATAAGTTACAATCAGATCACAATCAAATTGCCCGATAGTCATAACAATGTCATTTCAAGGAGCGCCGCGACTGAAGCAATCTCCATGATTGTATGCATTTCAACACATTGAATGTCTCAGGGATTCATATACTTTATAAGCAGGAAAACAGGAGCTCAAAAAATGAACGTAGAATATATCATCGTCTTGATCACCTGCCCAAATAAGGAGGTTAGCGAGGAAGTCGCCAACGCCTTACTCGACCAAAAACTGGCCGCCTGTGTCAACATGATGACGCCAGTCACCTCGCTGTACACCTGGGAAGGGGAGATCAATCGCGATGAAGAAATGCTGCTGATCGTCAAAAGTAGAGCTGATTTGTTCGAAAAGGATTTGATTCCCGCAGTAAAAGCTATCCACCCCTATGATGTGCCTGAGATCATCGCCTTACCAATTATCATGGGATCAGAAGATTATCTGGGCTGGATAAAAGATGTAACCCGGCAGGATTAATCGGATCTTGGTGGAAAACTCGCTCAAGCTGCCCCAATCTGATAATGTCCTTCAGTTAAACGAACGAAGAAAATCCACTCCGTTCCGCTGAGCCCCATCAAATTATTCGTAACGTAAAGCTTCCACCGGTTCAAGGTTCGCCGCCCGGTTTGCAGGATAAATCCCGAAGAAGAGCCCGACCGCGGTCGAGAATAACGTTGCCAATAAAATAGTATCAATCCCAATCGCCGGCACGATCGGCGTATCACTGGCCGCCGCGATCTGTCCTACAACCAACGATATCGCCCAGCCCAGGGCGATCCCGATCAATCCCCCAAACAGGCTCAGCACGGAGGACTCGGTCAAGAATTGGACCAGTATGTCCAACTTTCGAGCACCCAGGGCTTTACGCAGGCCGATCTCGCGCGTCCTTTCTGTGACCGAGACCAGCATAATGTTCATGATTCCGATCCCACCGACCAGCAGGGAAATCGCCGCAATGCCGCCTAAAAAGATGGTTAGCACGCCGGTAATCGTCGCAGCAGTGGTCAGGAAATCCTGCTGGGTGAGGATCGTGAAATCATCCGCACCGATTTCTGTCCTGTGTCGCGAGCGCAGAATCTGTGCTATTTCTTGACTGGCGTCAGGCACGGCTTCTGCACTTACCGCCTGGACCATTAACATATCCACCGAGTCAGGTATCGAGCGCCGCAGCAGGCGAGTTTGGGCAGTCGATATTGGTACTAGGGCGATATCGTCTTCATTATTGAAGGAAGATCCACCGCGTTCTTCGAGAATGCCGATCACCCGGAATGGCTGACCTTCGATGCGCACAGTTTCACCCACCAATCCCGAAGTGCGCCCGAAAAGCTTGTCCGCAGTGTCAATACCCAGCAAAACGACCGAAGCTCTCCCCAGGATATTTGCTTCGCTGATATATTCCCCTTCCGTGACGGTTCGATTGCGGACCGTGTCGAAGTCCGAGGTGACTCCTTGAATCACGGTATTAGCAGTTTCCCCGCCAAAGGATAAGGCCGCCTGTCCCTGCATCACGGGAGCTACCGCGGCTACTGAGGGTGCCTGGAAGGGATCGCCGATAGCTTCCGCATCGCCAAAGGTGATCGGCTTCACAACCCTGGCTTCCTCCGAACCACCGCTGAATACAAAAATCAGGTTGGTACCAATGCCTTGAATTGAACCGGTGA
>CP070785.1:714543-717257 GCA_020346705.1 Chloroflexota bacterium
GCGGTGACGAGTCCAAACCAGACCACACCCCGGGTGGTCCACAAGCCAAGGGCGGCAAAGGCGACAAAGCAAGCCAGCTGGTAAAACGTCGGCCTGCGAGGCGAGCGAGCTAAGACGACCGCGGTGAACAGGATACTTGTGAAAAACAGCGGGCCGATAGGGGTATTAAAATTCGGTGGCAACCATTCCGGCACGGTGTTCTGCACAGCCGGATTGGAAGCCATGGTCACTAAATAAGTAAGAATGCCAACTCCTCGAGGGTTGAGGACACAAACTCCAATCGTAATCGTCAGCACCACGACTGAGGCCGGCAACCTTTGCAATATCAACCGCTGTTCCTGACGCCAGGAAAGGTACGTTTGCCATACTTCATCCCCCACCCAAATACCCAACAGCAGCAGTCCGACCGGAAAACTGCCGTGACTGTTAACCCATACCAGCGTCCCAAGCGGGAATACCAGCAGCCACATGAATTTTGGCGTCCGCCGATAGGCGTAAATGGCGTACAAGAAGATCGCACCAATCAAAAATGAGATCGCCTGCGGCCTGACATTCCAGGCATAAATCCCCAAGATGATCGTGAATAACAGGCAAAATGAAGTCACCCCCCACTTCTTAGAGATCCTCCAGACCAGGAACAGGATGATGAGATAAGTGCCGGTGATGATCAGGCTTTGGATGAATAAGACCAGCTCAGCACCACCCAGAGAGTACCAGGCGTACAACCAGATATCCATCAACCAGAACATCTGGTAAGAGAGGTATGGTTGTCCAGCCATGGTGTAGGAGTAAACATCTACTGCTGGGATTTGCCCATTGGCGAGGATATCCCGCCCAACCGCCATGTGCCACCAAAAATCATTTGGCGAGATCTGACTCATATTCACATAGGTGAAGACGACCGTGATGATGCCCACAGCCCACAACATGCGAACCGGAATTCTGATGTTGATACTCGAGTTTATCTCCAGGGAGGATGTTGCGTTCTCAGATGCACTCAGGTAGGTGAGAAAGTAATTAAGCATGTCGATATTGCTGGCTGCAGTAAAACAATTCTAATCTTACAACCGAGGTCACCGATTAACAAATTTGAAGGGCATCCTGCCTGGAGTAAGTGACCAACTAATCGTCAAATTTTTTACGAAGGTTATCTCACAACTGCAAAAACAAATCTGTGAACCTACCAATCAATTGCATTGACTCCTTTTCTTGACTCCAACTTGAAAATATTGCTACACTATTCAAAGAACAGGGTGAAAACCCTCGTTCCTCCTCCAGTCGGTCGCCACCCAGGTTGAAATTAATCCCGATGGCGACCGGCAATGAAAACCAGGGGAAGCGATCATAACTGCCACCTGCATTGAATATTCCTCCTCTAAGATTTACTTAGCGGTATCCTTGGATTGAATCACATTTCGAATACTTCGTTCTTTGCGGGATCTAAAACGATTACCCAACCAGACATTATCCGGGAAGAGGATCGATCCATAATTTGAATGAATTTCTCAACCCGATCATTCCCCCTGTGTTAAACTATTCATTCAAGTGAGTTTACATATCGACAGCATGATCACATGGAATAAATCGAGATAATTATCTTGGCATTGGCGCTTTTGGAGAACCCTTATGACCCCACCAGGCAACATTATTGCACTAATCGTGACCACCCGACCTGACGAATCAAGAGAATTTTATGAACAAAGATTGGGATTACCCCTGGTCGTAGACGAGCAATTTGCTCTGGTGTTTGATGTTAATGGGATCATGCTGCGGGTGACAAAACTGGAGACTTTTTCTCCCGCACCTTTTACCGTTTTGGGTTTCGATGTGGCTGACATCTCCTCGGAAATCACCCGGTTAACAGCTAAAGGGATCAAATTTGAACATTTTGTGGGACTTGAGCAGGATGCGCAAGGAATTTGCATTTTCAGTAATGGAACCCAAGTGGCCTGGTTTAAAGATCCGGATGGCAATATGCTCTCACTGACCGAATTCAGTCAATCATATTAGGATAACGAATGCAAAGCTGGATCTGAGGATGGATAATTTGGTCCATAGACAGGCGGCTCAAACTGCTCTCACTTTTGCAAGCCTCCCTTATTTGCGACATTTTGCGTATATACTGAGTGCAGGCAAGAATGACAGGTAACACTCGGGAGGACATTATTTGGTAAACCTAGTGAGGGCAAGGCTTATGTTGATTTATTCAAAGAACAAAGAGGGGGAGCGGGAATCAGAATTGGAAACCGGGCAAGATCTTGCAGAATATGCTGTGTTTATCGGGCTGATCGCTTTGGTTGTCTTGGTTTCAATCACGCTGATCGGAACCAACATTAGTGAAATATTTACTGCCTTGGCGACGGCCATCCGGAATGGGGTCTAACCGGGATCGCTCCACAAGTATTTTGAGATAAAAGTCTCCTTTCTAGGGTGGATATAAGATTCACTTATTTAGATCCTGGTTATTAGCATTCGAAAAAGAGCGCTCGCTGGTTAGCGAGCGTTTTGTTTATTATCGATCCTGTTCCCACAGATGAACCAGCACATTGTTGAACTCAGGATTCTTGATGACTTAGAGAATATTATCCGCAAAAAACCAAATCCCCTTGCTAACTGCAAAGGGGTTTGGCGTCCCCAACTTCCGCATGGGTTTGCGCGCAGGGCACAAACAATAATTAATATAAAGGGTAGTTGCGGGACTTATGAATTCATTA
>CP070785.1:717357-720067 GCA_020346705.1 Chloroflexota bacterium
TCCTTCATGATCGGATTGATGCCAGGGGACAGCCACGCTACTGTAGGTTACGTGCGCTTCTATGCTATGACCCCAGAAGCAGAAAATATGGGACCGGTGGCGATGGACTGCGCCTGGAAATTCCTCGAGTATTTCGGCGGCAAGACCGATGGTGAGTACAAAGTCGTCAAGCGCTGGGCAGTCGAGAACGGTCTGGGTTTCGCCCAGCTGCCGCTGTTTGAAGACCCAGATGTGCAGGAAGCCTTCGGTTCATGGGGTGACGTAGATGTTATCGCCGAACAGGCATCGATGGCGCGCGCCAAAGAGGGACTGACTCCGTGGTTCGGAATCTGGGATGTCTTCACCAGGGCTGAGATTCATAAGGCCATCCTTGGGCAGCAATCGACGATGGACACGCTCCAAAATATGGAAGACTATTGGAACGAACAAGCCTCACAATAGAACCTTGTTGTTAACAATGGAGGGCGATGAAATTGTCGCCCTCCATCTTTAATTCTGATGATGTGATCGTGGAGGTGGGTTGGTATGACCCAACAACAGGCAACAGTAAGGCCAAAACGCAGCTGGGGGCATTTCTCCCAACGGATTTATCCCTATCTTTCAATTCTTCCTGTGGCCGTGGTAATCGCCCTTTTTGCTATTTACCCCATTTTCCACGCTGTTCGAATGAGTTTTTACCAGTATATACTGACAAAGCCCAATCAACATCCGTTTGTTGGTTTAGAAAATTTTATCGACGTCATCACCAGTTATTATTTTAGAAACTCAATCCAGATCACCGGTATTTATACGGTAGCTGCTGTGACAGGGGTCGTAATTTATGGGTTAGGTGTTGCCCTGTTAATGAACGCCAAGATCCGCCTGTCCACTCCATTGAAGATCGTCATCTTATTACCCTGGGCCCTGCCGGCGGTGGTGAGCGGGCTGCTCTGGAAATGGATCCTTAATTCTGATTTTGGTATCCTCAACAGCATGCTTTATGCTGTAGGATTTATCGACAGTTACATACCATTTCTGGCTGACCCCCTCCTGGCCAGGGCCAGTTTGATCATGGCCTTCATCTGGAAGGAAGGTCCCCTGGTGGCGATATTCTTCCTGGCTGGTTTGCAGCTAATTCCGGACGAATTATACGAAGCAGCCAGGATTGATGGAGGTGCCGGCTGGCGGATCTTCCGCCATGTCACTGCCCCGCTTCTACGCCCGGTATTCCTGGTGGTCGTCGTCTACGAAACTATGACCGCCATCTTAACTTTCGACACAATTTATGTCATGACGGGTGGCGGTCCGGCTGATTCGACGGCGCTGATCAGCTGGTTTGCCTATGCCGAGATCTTCAAAGCGCTCAATCTGGGACATGGGGTTGCGCTGGCGATCATCATTGCCCTGATCACCTTGGTGCTGATCATCCTTTACCTGAGGGTGCTCAGGACCGAGGAATCGACCATAACTGGGTGAAGATTATGAATCCCAAAACAAAGCAACGATTTAACAATCTCCTCTTGAATGCCCTCGCCCTGCTGGTGATCATCTTCATCGTTGGGCCGCTGATCTGGGTGGCAGTCGCCAGCATCCAGGGCGAGAGCGAGCTGCTGCGAAAACCTCAGCGCATCATCCCCCGAAATCCTACCTTGGCCAATTACAACTATGTCTTTACCGGGGAAATCCCAACCGATACTGAGGTGAAAGGTCAAACTATTCGCAGCCGGATATCTCAAGAAGCTCGCCTGATCCCGGCATCCTTGAAGAACAGCTTTATTGTGGCCACAGCTGTAATGGGTATAAACCTTATATTTGGAACATTAGGTGCATACACATTCTCCAGGTTGCGCTTTAGAGGTAAAATCCTCACCTTCAATTTCTTCTTGGGCAGTCGGCTGATACCGGTAATCGCGGTCGCCATCCCTTATTATGTCATCATTCAAACGATGGGACTATTGGATACTTACACGTCGCTGATCCTGGTCTATCTGGTGCTTACCTTGCCCTTCACCATCTGGTTCCTGACCCTCTATTTCAACGGCATCCCGGAAGATTTTGAGGACGCGGCCTTGATAGACGGCTGCAGCCGCTTTCAGGCACTGGTACGGGTCGTTCTGCCTATGGCACTCCCAGGGCTGGTGGCGGCTGCAGCCTTCGCCTTCATGACCTCTTATAACGAGTTCCTCTTCGCCCGCTTCCTCACTCAGTCCATCGCCACATATACCGGACCGATAATCATTGCCGCCATAGCTGGCAATCCTGATGCCAGCTATTCTCTCATCTCAGTAGCCATGACCTTGGGGTTGATCCCTCCGCTGATCTTAGCACTGGTATTGCGGCGCTGGCTCACCGAAGGACTATCGACCTCTGTTACCTTCCATTAATCCACTTTCCGAAAAAATCCTAGGAGTATCAATATGGAAGCCAAGGAAAATGCCGATCAGGTACTGACTTCCAGCGAAGAGATCACGCTTCCTACCTACCGTCTGCTGGGGGAAAACCGCAATCCCGTCTTTCATTCTCAATATGGCGTCGCTCACATTTACCCATACACACTTCAAGATGAGATCGATTCTGCACCAACGAATGTCGATTATCGTGCCTTAATCCTTGAAAATAAGTACCTGCGGGTCACCGTGCTGCCAGAATTAGGAGGCCGGGTTTTCTCCCTGTACGACAAAATCTCCGATCGGGAGGTGTTCTACAAGAATCCAACCATCAAATTCTCGCC
>CP070785.1:720167-722868 GCA_020346705.1 Chloroflexota bacterium
ATTTATGAGGATTATTCACAATTGCTCTGGGTGGGAACAGGTGGAGGCGGTCTCAACAGGATAGATCGCCAATTGGATTTCTACACTCATTACAAGCACGACCCTGCAGATTCTGAAAGCCTGAGCGATGATTTTGTTACTGCGGTCTATGTCGACAGGAACGGCGATTTGTGGGTGGGGACAAATAGCGGTGGGTTGAACACCTCTGACCGATTTTCTTCCTCCTTCGAACACTATGTACATAATCCGGATGACCCGAATAGTATCGCTCATGATTCCATCAGTTCAATCCTCGAGGATCGACATGGAGTTCTATGGATCGGGACATTCGGAGGAGGACTTGACTCGTTCAATCGGATTGACAAAAAATTCACTCATCATCCTGGACTCAGCTCTAAGAATGTGAACACCCTTTTTGATGATCAGGATGGCGTTATTTGGGTCGGAACAAGTGGTGGAGGGTTAAATAGTTACGATCGCGTAGAGAAGGTTTACCACCAATACATACACGATCCTTACAATCCCCAAAGCATCAGCTCTGATAACGTGCTGGTTATATATCAAGATTTAAGAGGAATTTTCTGGATTGGTACTGCTGGCGGTGGATTGAACAAATTTGACCCGGTGACAGAAACCTTCATTCCTTATCGTGAAAAAGATGGATTACCAAATGATGTCGTTTATGGGATATTGGAAGATGATGAGGGTCATCTGTGGATAAGCACAAATAATGGATTATCGAAATTTGACCCTATGACAGAGATATTCAAGAATTTCGATGTATTGGATGGACTGCAAAGTAATGAATTTAACAGCAATGCGTTTTTCAAGAATACTCGCGGAGAAATGTTCTTTGGAGGGGTAAACGGATTTAACGCGAT
The DNA here is from genome assembly GCA_020346705.1 of Chloroflexota bacterium. GTDB lineage: Bacteria > Chloroflexota > Anaerolineae > Anaerolineales > UBA4823 > PFL25. Next base: position 721,049 of record CP070785.1, read on the forward strand.
TGTTTCAAATGAGATTAAAGATGATCAATATTTACCTCCAGTGATCCTGACTTCCTTCACTCAATCTGGCGGAGATGTATTCGTGGGCAATGCCGTAGAAAGTATCGACAAAGCAACATTCTACTGGCCGAATAATTTCTTCGAGTTTGAATTTGCCGCATTAAGTTATTCTCAGCCAGAGAAAAACCAATATGCCTATATGCTGGAAGGATTCCGGGATGAGGAATGGAACTATATCGGTTCGAAGCGATTTGGTCGGTATACCAACCTGCCTGGAGGTACCTACACTTTGCGGTTAAAGGCTTCAAATAAAGATGGTGTTTGGAATGAGGTGGGAAAAGCGATCGAAATCACCATAGTGCCACCTTTCTGGATGACCTGGTGGTTTCAAGGGACTGTGATATTACTTCTTTCTGTTGGAATATTCGCTGGCTACCGAGTGAGGGTCAGGAACATTCAATCACGTACTGAGCAATTGGAAGAACAGGTAGCTACCCGGACGAAGGAACTTGAAGCACTGAACGCAATTGCCTCAGTCGTTGGCAGGACATTGGAGCTGCAGAAGATACTCGAGGATGCTTTGAATAAGATTCTCGAAGTTTTGGAAATCGAAGCGGGCGGCATCTATTTACTGGATGAAGCCAAAAAAGTGTTAACTATCGAGACACATAAGGGATTAAGCGATGATTTTGTGGAGGGAATAGATCATCTCAAAGTTGGTGAGGGATTTTCGGGTCAGGTTGTAGAGACTGGTGAAATTATCGTCATCCCAGATGTGTCCAGTGATCCGCGCTTAACTCGTTCGATCGTCAAAGATGAACAATTCCACGCATTGGTTGTTTTACCGTTAATATCCAGGGGGAAAATATTAGGCTCAATGTTCTTGATCACGCACGAATACCGCCAGTTCCAGGATAAGGATCTTGAATTGTTAACAGCCATCGGCGCTCAAATTGGCGGAGCGATCGAAAATGCCAAGTTTTTTGAAGAAGAGCATCACCGCTCCGAACAATTTAGGGTTCTGGCGGAAGTAGGTCGCCGGGTAAGTACAGTTTTGGATGTTGATGAGGTCCTTGAAGAAGTTGTTAGTTTAATTCGCAGCACGTTTGGATATTATCACATCGCGATAGGGTTGATAGAAGGGGATGAAGTGGTATATCGAGTCGGCAAAGGAGAATTGTGGGAAGATCCTAATTTTGGTTTTAAGCCTGCACGGCTCAAGATTGGCAGAGAAGGCATATCCGGGTGGGTGGCAGCAACTGGTCAACCACTCGTAGTCCCAGATGTCAGCAAAGATCCCCGTTATGTCTGGATGCACGGTAGTCAAACACGTTCTGAGACTACAGTACCAATATTGGTGAAAGAAAGAGTTATCGGTGTCTTGGATGCGCAGAGTGATCAGCTGAACGCCTTCGATGAAACTGACCTGGCTGTATTACAGTCATTAGCTCACCAGGCGGGAGCAGCGATAGAAAATGCTAGGCTCTATGAGCAAGCCCAACAAGCTGCGATCCTTGAAGAAAGAGCCCGCTTAGCGCGCGAACTTCATGATGCAGTAACACAAACACTTTTTTCAGCGAGTCTACTGGCAGAAGCCTTGCCAGTCTCATGGGAGAAGGACCACCAGGAAGGTGAGAAATTATTAGAAGAATTAAAACAGCTGAATCGCGGGGCATTAGCAGAGATGCGCACATTATTAATTGAGCTACGCCCATCTTCATTGATTGAAGCGAATTTTGGGGATTTACTGCACCAATTAGCTGAAGCTGCCAGCGGTAGAGAGGGTTTACCTGTAAATGTGGAAGTTAATTGTGATTGTT
>CP070785.1:722968-725663 GCA_020346705.1 Chloroflexota bacterium
ATCCAGGAAAGCCGGAGGATTTCCAAGTGCTTGATATAATCCCCATTCAATTACCTATGCCTTTTAGATTGGGTAGCGTGAATTGTTATCTTCTCAAGGCAGATAGTGGATATTTCCTAATCGATACGGGCAGTCCCAATAATCGATCTGAAGTTGAAAGAGAAATTTTGGATGCGGGTTGTGTACCAGGTGAGATGAATTTGATCATCTTAACCCACGGAGATTTCGATCACTCTGGAAATGCAGCATATTTGCGCAAGAGATACGATTCCAAAATAGCCATGCATATTGGAGATCTAGGGATGGTTGAGCGGGGGGAAATGTTCAGCAACCGAAAAAAGGGCAATAATATTTTCACCAGAAAATTGTTTCCACCTCTGATAGGATTCAGGAAATCTGAAAGATTCACGCCGGATCTATATTTTGAAGATGGAGACGACCTATCTCATTTTGGACTGGAGGCACAGGTGCTCAGCATTTCAGGGCATTCACGGGGTTCAATCGGAATTCTAACAACTTCCGGGGATTTAATATGTGGTGATTTGTTTGAAAATATAAACAAACCAGACATAAATTCATTAATGGATGACAAAGCTGCTGCAGAGATCAGTGTTGAAAAGTTGAAAAATTTTGAAATAAAGACTGTTTATCCAGGTCACGGAAGTCCATTTCAACTGGACCATTTTATTAACTTCGTTGCGGTGGCTTGAGCAAAAAATTTTTAATTGATCAACACAGACCTTGGTGATCGATCTTATCTACGCATAAATCCGTTTTACATGTCCCTCTCGTACAGCTAATGCAAGATGTTGAACGCGGTATAATCGCAGGTATAACCTTGATCGCAGGGAGGTAGAATGAGCGAACGGAAAATCCGCGTCCTGGTCGCCAAACCCGGGTTAGACGGGCATGACCGGGGAGCAAAAGTGGTCGCCCGTGCATTGCGGGATGCTGGCATGGAGGTCATCTATACTGGTTTACGACAGACTCCGGAGATGGTCGCTGAAGCCGCCCTGCAAGAGGACGTGGACGTGATTGGTCTCTCCATCCTCTCTGGCGCACATATGGCACTTGTGCCGCGCGTGCTTGAAATACTCGCCGCCAATGGCCAGGAGCACGTCAAGATCTTTGTGGGAGGTATTATCCCTGATGAGGATGTCCCCCGCTTGATGGAGATTGGCGTGGTTGGGGTCTATGGACCAGGAACACTGACGGAGGATATCATCAATGATGTTCGCCAGGCAGTGGTTGGGGCGCCGGCTGCCTGATAATCCTTTAACATATGTCGTTGGCAACCTCTGTATTAGCTGGTGAGCGTCTCGCGATGGCGAGGCTTCTTTCCCAAATTGAAAATGATGAACCTGGGGGTAGGGAGGCCCTGGGCGAGCTGTTTCCCCATACAGGGAAGGCACACCTGGTAGGTGTGACCGGCGCGCCCGGAACGGGAAAATCCTCACTGGTGAACAGACTCGCCCATTACTATCGCAATCCATCATCCGGTGAGCCACAACGAAAAATCGCTATTGTAGCCGTTGATCCTTCCAGTCCCTTCACTGGTGGTGCGATCTTGGGTGACCGGGTGCGAATGCGGGATCTGTCCGGTGATCCAGGGGTTTTCATCCGCTCGATGGCCGCGCGTGGATCGTTGGGAGGTCTTGCACCGACCACGAGCAGCATGGTCCAGGTATTCGACGCGGCTGGTTTTGAAATTATCCTGATCGAGACGGTGGGCGCAGGACAGGCGGAAGTCGATATTGCTCGCCTGGCCCATACCACGCTGGTGGTGGAAGCGCCCGGGTTAGGGGATGAGATCCAGGCGATCAAGGCCGGAATTCTTGAAATCGCAGATATCTTGGTAGTCAATAAAGCTGACCGGCCAGGCGTAGAGAATACCGAACGAGCCTTACGCAGCATGCTCGAATTAGCCCACCCGACTCGAAGGGTGGTTGAGCATCATGGCGCAGTTGAAACAATCAATATTAATGATTCAGGGATGGATAGCGAGTCACTGTGGATACCACCAATCCTGCGCACTGTCGCCATCCAGGGAGATGGAATACCTGAACTGGTGCAGGCGATAGCCGATCACCAGGCTCACCTGGAAACTACTGGCGAGCGGCATGACCGTGACCGGGCTCGATTGCAGGCTGAGCTGGAACAGCTCATACAGGGGAACCTGGTTTCCCGCTGGCGCCAGGAAGTTTCTGATTCGCAATACCAGGAGATCTTGGAATCCTTGATTGCCCGTCAAATATCTCCTCACCAGGCAGTGGAAGCGCTGTTAAATGGGGGGCAGTCGGCATGATTTATGGCGACCGGGTTCGCTTGCGCCATGTTGAAAGGGAGGATCTACCTCTTTTTGTAGATTGGCTTAATGATCCGGAAGTCGCTCGGGGGTTAAAGATATTTACCCCCCTATCGATGGTAGAGGAGGAAGACTGGTTCGAAAATCAGCTCAAACGTCCGGTTGAGGAGCGACCCCTGTGCATCGATGTCCAGCAGGGAGAAGAGTGGAAGCTGCTGGGCAATAGCGGTTTTTTCAGTATTGATTGGCGCAATCGCTCCGCTGAATTGGGTATTGTCATTGGTGATAAAACCTATTGGAATCAAGGGTATGGCAGCGAAGTGCTGAAGATACTGCTGCGGCACGGTTTTTCTACCTTGAACCTGCACCGTATTTTCTTAAGAGTGTTCG
>CP070785.1:725763-728455 GCA_020346705.1 Chloroflexota bacterium
CCAAATGGTTGCCGAGGCTTCTCAGGGCCGGTCCCTCCACCTCTCTGGATAAGAGTGCCGAAAAAGGCTATTAAATTGTGGGGAGGATGATACCATGCCAGGAATTGGATGTCAAATGACGATCCAGAGGATGAAATAATAGCCGATCAACGCGGCCCACAACCAGGAATCAATGCGATCGAAAACGCCGCCATGACCGGGGATCAAATTGCTGGAGTCCTTGACGCCACTCTGGCGTTTAATCATGCTTTCTCCCAGGTCGCCCAGGGTGGTGATCGTACTGAGAAGAAAGCCTAATAAGGCTGCCTGGAGGGGTGTGATGGCAAACTCAGGACCAGCCCAGATCTGCCACAGGTAAGCCAATCCGATCGCTCCTAATGTACCGACCACGACCCCGCCCAGATAACCTTCCCAGGTTTTCTTGGGGCTGAGGCGCGGGCTGAGTTTATGGCGGCCAAAACTGCGCCCGATGAAATATGCGCCCGAATCGGCCAGCCATACTGTAGGCAACACCAGCAGCAGCCACCAGAAACCCTCCGGCAGGGTGCGAATCGAGATTAAATAGGCGCCCAGCCAACCGATATAGATTGCAGCGGAGAAAGTCACCGCGAAATCTGTGCCGGCCTGGTCGCGGCCGCGCTCGTAAGCGAACATATGGTAGGTCATGCTGATGATCAAGATCAGGCTGATTAGAAGGGGTGCACTCTCAAATCCATTCCAAGCCCTGCCCAAAGCAAGCGCAGCTGCCCCAGCAATAGCGACGACCAGCGCGGGTTGATAACCGCTGCCGCGAAATATCTGGCTGTATTCCCAGGCAGCCAGACCAACGATCAGGGTGACAAAGGCGCTGAAGCCCCAGCCGCCAATATAAATGATGACCAACCCGACAGGTAACAGGATGGCCGCTACGATGACGCGAGTTCTGAGCATGGTGGATTCTCTTAAACGGATTCGGGAACGTGGCCGAAGCGTCTTTGGCGATGTTTATACTCTTCAAGGGCGCGAGCCAGCTCTTCTTTGCCAAAGTCGGGCCAAAAAGTGGGGGTGAAGTACCATTCGGAGTACGCGCCCTGCCAGATCAGGAAATTGCTGCCGCGCAATTCGCCCGAGGTACGAATGATCAGGTCAGGATCGGGCACGCCCGCAGTGAACAGGTACTGGCTGACTAACTCGTCAGAGACCTCATCTGGCTTGACGCCGTTTTCGATCATGTGCTGGATGGCGCACACAATTTCATCCCGCCCACCGTAATTAAATGCCACGCACAATATCAGGCGATCATTGTCCTTGGTGTATTCGATCGCTTCGAGCACTTTTTGGTGCAGGGAAGGCTTGAGCCGGTCCAGGCGCCCGATATGCCGGAGTTGAACACCCTGCTTGTGCAGTTCCTGCAGTTCGCGGTCGATGACATCCTCCAGGATGCGCATCAAGCCGCGCACCTCTTCAAGCGGGCGTCCCCAGTTTTCAGTTGAAAACGCATACAGGGTCAGGTACTTTACATCGAATTCTACGCAGGCTTCGATCACTCGCCGTAGATTTTCGGTACCGGCGCGGTGACCAGCCAGGCGCGGCAACCCCCTCGATAACGCCCAGCGACCATTCCCATCCATTATGATGGCGATGTGGGTGGGGATTCGTTCAGGTGAATTTGAAGATTCTTTACTCATAAAACCATGGTCAAACTTCGAGGATTTCCTTCTCCTTGCGTTCGCCGATGGCGTTGATGTCTTCAATATATCGATCGGTAATTTTTTGAATCTCGTCTTCCCCCCGTTTTCTCTCATCTTCCGAGAGCAATTTCTCCTTTTCGAATTCCTGCAGGTCTTTCATCTCATCACGACGCACATTGCGCACCGCGATGCGGGCTTCTTCGACCCGGTTGTGAACGATTTTGCTCAATTCTTGACGCCGTTCCTGGGTGAGTGGGGGCAGGTTCAGACGGATCGTTTTACCGTCGTTGTTGGGGGTCAGCCCCAGGTCTGAGGCCAGGATCGAGCGCTCGATGGTTTTCAGACTGCCAGGATCAAACGGCCGAATCAGCAGGGTGCGAGGTTCAGGTACGCCGATGCTGGCGAGCTGGATCAGCGGGGTCGGGGTGCCATAGTAATCTATCATCAACCGTTCGATGAGCGCGGGGCTGGCGCGCCCGGTTCGTATTCCAGCCAGGTCCTCTTCTAATGCTTGAATAGCCCCCTTCATCCGGGCTTCGGCCTCGTTGTATATGTCTTTGAGCATATCGGCCTCCACAGATATTGCCTTATCTCAGCGCGCAATCTATAGGATACCCGAAAAATCCACTTGAGAAAAGGGTAAATCAATCCATCGAACCGCTATCAACCAGCGTGCCGACTTTCTTACCGCATAAGGCATCGTGGAGATCTTCGGGGCTCCACAAGTTGAGCACCAGGATTGGCAGGTTGTTGTCCATACAGAGCGATATGGCTGTGCTGTCCATCACTTCCAGCCGGAGGTTGATGGCGTCCATGTAGGTCAGGTGATCGAACAGCTTGGCTTCTGGATTGATCTCCGGATCGCTATCGTAAACCCCATCCACCTTGGTGGCCTTGATGAGCACATCGGCGCCAATTTCCATCGCCCGCAGGGCAGCAGCTGTATCGGTGGAGAAATAAGGGTTGCCAGTTCCACCCCCCATGATCACCACCCGATCTTTTTCCAGGTGGCGAATAGCCCG
>CP070785.1:728555-731234 GCA_020346705.1 Chloroflexota bacterium
AATCTCTCTGCACCCGCAGCAAGGGATAGAGTTGTTGGGCTAATGTACCCGCGTTCGCCCGGAGCTCGTTCACTTCCTGCTCCTGGACATTAAGACGCACGATCTCGGTGGCTAACACGCCGACAATACTGACCGAAATTAGCGTTAGTAAAACATAGCTGGCGACTAACCGCCAGCGGATCGAGCGAAACATCTCAGGCTTCTTCCCCTAAGGCAGGATCTATGCGATCCCGGGGGCGCAACCCATCATGCCAGGGAAAGCGGAATTCGAAGTGGAATGGATCCTCGGGATCTTGACCTGGCCCTCTGTATTCATATCTAAAGAAACCTCCAATACTCACGCCCAAATACGCCTGGCCTGCCTCTTCAGGGTCTTCTCCCAGGGTTACTTCAACTTCCATCGGTTCACTTTTATCTATGCGATGGACTGTCAGGGTGATCTCATCGCCAGGATCGAAGCTGCGAATCGTGTTAACAAAGGAATCGAGATCGGATATTGATTCCCCATTGATTTCGGTGATCACATCGCCTGGTTCCAGCCCAGCTTCGGCTGCCGGGCTCTCCGGAGTTACAGAGCTGATCAAGACCGCCTGTTCCACGCCTTCTGGGAGATGTGGAAATTCATGGCCGAAGGGCATGAATTCCGGAGGTAGCTCGGGCAATGGGTAAGATTCTCCTTCCGATTTGGGGATTTCAAAGTGGTAAAACTGTCCGCCTTCTCCACCCAAACCGCCGAATCCAGGCATACTTCTGTATTCAATCCCAAGGTATGCCAGGTCTTCATTCTCAGGATTGGTGCCTAATGTGACCTTGATCTGGCGTGGATCGCCAGTTTCTGGCCGAACGACGCTGATGGTTATCTCATCACCCGGTTGGAGGGCTTGAATGATATCTGCCAGTTCATCTTCTGGTTGGAATTCGTCTCCATTTATGGCGACAATCATTCCTCCTGGCTGCAATCCAGCCTCATCAGCTGGGCTGTCTGGAAGAACTCGAGTGATTACAAAGGCAGTCTGCTCTAAAGGGAAGATGGTTCCACCTGGGTCAAAAAAGGGCATCTCAAAAATTCGCGCCCGACTGGGATGAAGACCGAGATAAATATGTCCATTGCGCTCTTCAACCATGACCGATAAATCCTTTGTCGTCTCACATTGTTGAACAGTAAATGTTACTGAATCGCCAGCAGATTTGTCTTCAAGCGCACCCATCATCTCGATCATCGAATCAACCTGCTGATCATCCACGGCGAGGATGATATGGCCGCGTTTAATGCCCGCCTCATCAGCGGGGCTGCCCTTGTCAACATGCTGCACAAGGACCCCGGTATCATATTCATCACTTAACTGGCTGACGGTTTCAACGACTACATCCCGGGCAGCTCTGACGGGGAAAGCCTGCAGGGCAAAATAGGTCAAACCTGCGCCGGCTACTGCGCCGCTGAACAATACCAAGAAAAATACGACCACACCGATCAAAATCCATACCCAACGCTTATTCATTCTTCATTTCTCCTGAGATCTATTCTGGGAATTTACATTTTCCGCATCTGCTCCGGGATAACATTATCTGCTATGGGATCAATACCAAGGATATAACCATTGGATCCAATTGCAACTAAATCGGAGCCTTGAGTAAATTATATTTTCTTGAAGTTATCGAATCTTTGAGATTTGGTTAAGGGATCGCAACAATTCTTAACCGGGAGCCTGGAATTTATACCCCACCCCCCTGACGGTAAGCAACCACTGAGGTTGGGCAGGATCTGGTTCTAATTTCTCTCGCAGGTGGCGGATGTGCACATCGACCGTACGGTCGCTGCCAATATCGCTGTCATAACCCCATACAGCTTCAATTAATGTCTCCCGGCTGATTGGTCTGTTTGGCCGGCTGGTGATGTAGCGCAGCAAGCGGAATTCAGTCGGTGTGAGATAAACGGGTTCACCATCTTGGGTGACTCGCAGCTGTTCAAGATCGATAACGATATTACCAAAAGTGATCTTCTCTCCTTGGGAAGCTTTTGATAAGTCACCATATGCCCGGCGGAGCAGGGCGCGGATGCGGGCGATCAGCTCGCGCAGATCGTAAGGTTTGACCACGTAATCATCTGCGCCTAACTCAAGACCGAGGACCTTGTCTACTGGTTCATCCAGCGCGGTGAGCATCAAGATCGGCTGCCGTCTGCCTTCCTGGCGTATCGTGCGGCAGACGTCAAACCCGCTGATATCTGGCAGGCGTAAATCAAGCAGGATCAGGTTGGGTTCTGCAGTGCGGGTAGTTTCCAGCGCCTCCATCCCTGTCTCGGCAAGAAACACCTCGAAGCCCTCATCCTGCAGCGCGTATTCAAGCCCCCGGGATACTGCTCGTTCATCTTCAACAATCAAAATTTTTTCGCCGGCCATTTTGTGTTTGGAGAAATCCTTCCTTTGAAACCTATCATACCTGAATTAAGGATACCATTCTATAGCCAGGCGAATAATTAAATAAGGAACAAATCCGGCTCATAAACAGTCTTAACTACAGGTTGGAGAGATTCGCCATGTTAGAGTTGTTTGCTTTGTTGATTTTTTTCGTCCTGGTAGGATTGTTATTATCGATCGTAGGTGCCAAATTTTGGGATGAAAGGGGCATATAATCGCCCAAACCTATTGATCGGGAATAACGGGGTTGTATTTTGAATTT
>CP070785.1:731334-734010 GCA_020346705.1 Chloroflexota bacterium
GACCACCTGGTGTTCATAAGTGATGGTACTGATGCGAGCGATGATTCCCGGCCCTTGCAAATTCTTGCTGATAGCGGATCGGCACAGCCGGCTCACCCAATTACGCCTGCCTCAATATCCTCAACCGAATCTCCCCTGGGATATGGCTTTTACCTGTACAGCCAGGCAGAAAAAATCTGGGGGGACACTCGGTTTGGGGAAGGTTCTGTGGTCGCTGTAGTTGATACCGGCACCGTGCCAAATGCCTGTCTCGGCCATGCTGTGATCGGTGCTCCGGGTTATCCGGATGGCTATAATGCGACCGGAGATGGTATCCCGGCTACAGACCCAGAGAACGACTGGCATGGTACCCACGTCGGCGGTGTGATTGCCTCAGCCTGCAATCTCGATTTCTCAATGAAAACCTTTGATCCACTTTACCAGGCTATCTCTACCTACCTGCCCTTGAAGGACAGCACAATACCGGTCTACGGGCAAGCGCCAGGTGCTCAAATTTATCCGGTGAAAGTCTTCAGTAAAAAAGGGGTTGGATCCCCCTTATCCGTTATCTTGGATGGTCTCGATCACCTGTTAACCCTCAAGAGTGATGGTTTGCTCGATATTGATATCGTCAATCTTAGCTTTGGTGGTCCAACCTGGTATGACGGCCGTGATGTCCTGGATACCTTCCTAGAAAAATTCAGCGAACAAAATATGCTCGTGATCACTGCGGCCGGGAATGGCGGACCGCTCCCCAACAGCATCGCCTCACCAGCTACTTCGTTTGACTCGATCGCGGTCGGCGCTTTAGATTATGCAGCCAACTCCCGCGCAGTTTATGAATACCTTGGCTTGACCTGGAACCTAATGCCTGGTCAGGGCCTAGTGATGCGTCCCACTGATGAAATCAGGGTTGCAAATAACTCCAGCCGCGGTCCAATGAGCGATGGCCGTATGGGTCCAGATATTTCTGCGCCGGGAATGTGGAGTTTTCAATTAGGGCCAAATAACGAAATTCGTTGGGCCAGTGGGACTTCGTTCTCAGCTGGGGTGGTCAGCGGTATTGCTGCTCTGCTAAATGCATATTATGCAGGTGACAAGGGGCATGCTAAGGATGCTACCGCAGATGCTCCTTTGAAAGATTTGAGAAACTCACTGCTATTGGGAGCCAATCGCGATATTGTTGGCCCAAGCTGGCAGGAGGTCAACACAGTCGGCTTTGGAGCAGTCGATGCCGAAGCCGCGCTTCAGATCTTCAAAAGCGGGAATACTGTGCTTAATTTTCCCCTCAAGACGGACAGATTACAAGCCACTGTTCTTGGAAATCCCAAGGCAGGTGAAAAGGCAGTCTTCAATAGTCCCACTGTCAGCCTCAACCCAGGCGAAGCATACGATCTCGTCTTCGCTATAGCCCCTGACACCTCCCGTGTGACCATCCAGGTGTACGATATCATCACCCCGGATAACTTCGAACACGCATACTGGCCAAATTCCTTGAAATTCCAGGTGCAAAGCGCCAAGCGTTCGGAATTCATCCAACCGATTGATGAATACTGGGACCCAAATCTCAGCGGTGATCAATTCACAGTCGAGATTGAGGATGGTCTATGGAAGCTGGCTGGTGCCCCAAAAGCTTACCAACCGATGGAGCCCGGTCTGATGAAAGTTTCCTTGGTGGGTGATTTTGCCAACGAGTCGGCGGTCTCTTTCAAGCTGCGTTTGGTTCGTGAACAAGCAAACCCTTCAAATTCTAGGAAACCCATCGCTCACAGCGTGCTCAAAACGGGCAATTCATTTAGCCTGCCGGTGGAGATCCCAGAGGGGCTTAGCCAGGTGACCTTCGACCTAATCTGGCAGCGTGACTGGCGAAAGTTTCCCACCAGCGACATCGATCTGTTGGTGTATGATCCTGCCGGCAACCTGGCCTCAGCAGAAGGCGCTACCGGTAATTCGCCTGAACGCGCAGTGATCATTGATCCTGTCCCAGGAACTTGGATGGTCAGCATCGAAGCGATCGACCTGCCCAAACCTGATTTATTCCGGCTTTTTATGGATATGGAACACAGGAATTCGGCTTCAAATTCCAAGGATATATTCCATCATCTAACTCCCCCATTTGATATAATCGCGCAGCAGCCTGCAAAAGATTATTTTCCGGGGATTGTGGATGATTCCAATTCAGCTTACATTATCTGGCTTCCTATCCTACCGTGACCGCGTAGAGCTGGACTTCACTGGTTTTGATCTGGCCTGCATCGCAGGATCAAATGGAGCAGGTAAATCATCGTTGCTTGATGCGATCACCTGGTCTCTCTTTGGTCAGGCTCGCAAGCGTGACGATTCTCTGATCAATTCCAGTGAAGAGATAGCTGAAGTCAGCCTGATCTTCAGCTACGAGGGTAATATCTACCGGGTTTTACGCACCAAGCCCCGCAACAAGACCACCCAACTCGAATTCCACATCTTGCAAGAGACATCTGGGGATATTGATATCGTCTCGGGTACCTGGAAACCCCTCACCGAGAGGACGCTTCGTGACACAGAAGCACGCATCCAGGAAATTTTAAGCCTCGATTACGATACCTTCGTCAACGCCTCCTTCTTTCTTCAAGGTAAGGCTGACCAGTTTACCCAGCAGCGACCTGCCGATCGTAAACGCATTTTATCCAGCATCCTGGGTTTGGAAATCTGGGAAGC
>CP070785.1:734110-736779 GCA_020346705.1 Chloroflexota bacterium
TGGGAGTGAAATTTATTGATTCCCTGCAAGGCTGGCTGGTCAGCAAGAGCGTGATGGACGGAAAGATCACCCTGCTGGGCACTGGAGACGGTGGCAAGTCCTGGCAAGTGGTTTCAAAATTAATCTCTCAACCAGAAGAGGTTTACCAAATCGCATCCGCTTCGCTTGAATTCATCGATTTACAAACTGGCTTTATCGCCTTCAAGCTGCACTCCAGCAGTAATTTCAGCCTGGGCAGGTTGTTGGCAACGACCGATAGAGGTTTCTCCTGGCAGGAGAGGTCGCTGCCCCTGGGCGAACCGGTGAACTTCCAGAATGCTCAGCATGGCTGGATCAGCGGCGGTCCGCAGGATCGAACTTACTTTACTGAGGATGGCGGCCAGACCTGGACCCTCACCGGCAGTCTCCCAGAGTCCGTAACTTCGAATAAAGATGCCGCCAACCTCGCCTACACAGCCTCAGAGGGATTCAGCAACCCGATGCAAGGCTTGGTCGAACTTGATATAGTTGATGACCAGACTGGGTGGGCGATCGTTCAGGATGGCTCCTGCACAGGATACAAGCTGCGCGCCGGTGAACAACCCGCTCAGGAATCGGGCAGGCTGCTATGTGAATCCTCGTCCCAACTATTGACGACCAGTGATGGTGGGGAAAGCTGGCAGGATATTTCACCACCGTAATAGGTTCAATCCACGTGTAGGATGGGGAAAATTGGGGGATTAGGGAATAGATATTAGATATTGGATATTAGGGGTTGGGTATTCGAGATTAGTGTATCGTCATATTAGTTATAATTTCCCAATGGATAAATATGGTAATATGAATTGCTTTCAAAAGGCTTGAAATTAAACACATTCAATAAGGATCATCAGATGAGTGAAGATAAAAATCTCTCAGGAGAAAGCGAAAAAATCGAGGTGATCACCTATTCAAAACCAGCAGATGAGCCAAAAATTGGCACTTTGCGAATGGTGATGCGCCTGGCACTGGGCGGCGCGATCATTGGCAGGGAAGAGTTAAAACGCCGCTTTCAAGAGCAGCAAAGCGTGTCGCACGTCTCCGGTGCAGAGCTCAACCAGGTAACTCCAATTGAGAGTGAAGCCGACCGCGCCCGTTATGCGGCGATCGGCGCGGCGGCAAAAACATCCGAAGGACTCAGGAGGCAGGCTTCAGCCTTAGGGCGGATCGCCAATCGGACCTACGGCAGGTTGTCCCGTTCGCTTGAGCCGGTGACCGACAGCCGCCTGTTAGGACCATTCCGCAGGCGTTATCAGCGCTATGCAGATCACGGTGACAAAGTGGTCTCAGAATGGGTTGCGGCTGGGCGAAGAGAGGAATATCTCAGCCGGCAGCTGGCTGAAGGCACCACGGTCGAGGTGATCGAGGAGACCCTAGACTACCTGGCAGAGAGCCCTGAAATGGATGAGTTGATCCAGGCACAAACTGGCGATCTGATAGAAGATACCTTTGAAGACATCCAAGAGAGCGCTGCGAACACAACCCTGATCTTGACTGATTGGTTTACTCAGACAATCCTGAGGAGATCTAGACGAAGATCGGAGCAAACACCTACAAATGATGCAGGCACCCAAGAAGGTTCAACAGGTGAGGGCAGCAAATAATCTCTGAGCACACTCCTTTGCTCAGCCGCATACTGGAAAACCAGATCCTGGACGAAAAAAAATAAAATAGGCACTAATATTCGCGCCCATATCATATCTCTTCATTGAACTCAAAGGCTGGAATAAATCCGTGGATTTAATCCTCAATTGATGACAGTTCACACTCTCGAGAACTCAACCCTCCAACTCACGCTGAATCCAGAACTCGCCAGATGGAGCCTGTCCTTGCGGCGGAAAAACAGCCCCACCCTGGAAAACGTCCAGGTCAGTTTAACTTACAGGCGGGGATTTTCAAGGACACGCCTGCTCAATCGCTGGGATGATTACGCCATTTCAGAACAGGAAACAGTCGAATCTCCTCATGGGCCTATACGTCAAACCAGCCTGGTGATCGGCGGAGAGGAGGCTGAGGTCCAATGCACGCTTACTTTTGGCCTACCTGAAGAAATACCACTGTTAATTTGGAAGATCACGATAAAAAACCAGGCCAATTTCCCGATTTTTATCGACGAAATCGAAATGCTCTCTGCGGGATATTTACATCGCGACAGGGGCGGTCTGGATGGCCAGATATACTTCCCGGATATTGGTCGCCAAAGAAGTGACCAGTCGCGCCGATTCCGGCGTGGATCGCATTCTATTGATCTGGCATTTTTCTCAAACGGCTGGCAATCCTGGTCGCGCTCTGCAAGCTACCATTTTTACGACCGCTACCAGCAAACCCGCCTAGGATTCCTGCGTAATCCAATGGTCAAGAACTCCGGGACTCCCAGTTCAGGAAGAGCAGGTATGTTTGCCAGCGACATGTACGGCGTATTGGGAGACGAGAATCTGCGTCAAGGAATGCTGTTCGGTTTTCTCTCTCAAAAACAACATTTCGGATCGCTTGAGACATGGCTGGGGGGCATTTCTCCAGCCTTGAGACTGTGGGCTAACGGCGATGACGCCAGGCTCGATCCAGGTTCGAATATAGAGACCGATTGGGCCTGTGTCCAGTTTCTGCACCTTGACACACCCGATCCCCTGGCTCCATATTTGGAGGCAGTT
>CP070785.1:736879-739545 GCA_020346705.1 Chloroflexota bacterium
GTGTTAACCATCGGCCCTCCCGGGGAGAAGATGCGCAACCTGGCGGGCATCTTCAATGAATCCCGGGCCTTGGCAAGAGGTGGCGTGGGCGCGGTGATGGGTTCCAAGAACGTGAAGGCAATAGTGGTTCGAGGCAGCGGATTGGTTAAAGTACACGATCCAGAAAGATACCAGCGCGCCCTGCAGCTCGCCTTCCGGGCGGTGCGTATGTCCAGCGAGACGACCCTGCTCAACCAGGAGGGCACGGTCAACATCCTCGAAATCATCAACGTGATGGGTGCCCTGCCGACCCGCAATTTCCAGCGTGGACAGTTCGATGCGGCTGATAACCTCTCTGGTTACGCCTTCAGAAAGCATGCATGGGTCAAAGATTATGCCTGTTTTGGTTGCCCGATCGCCTGCGGGAAATATACCCGTCCGCTAGAGGATGGCACCGTCATTGAAGGCCCGGAATACGAGACCACCTTCGCCATGGGACCTAACTGTGCCATTGGAGAACGGGAATCGATCATCCGCTTAAACTGGTGGTGTGATGAGTTTGGCCTGGATACGATCAGCACGGGCGGCGTGGTAGGGCTGGTAATGGAGATGTTCGAACGGGATCTGATCAAATCCAGCGAGCTGGATGGCATCGAACCGCGCTTTGGTGATGCACAAGCAGCCCTGGCGCTGGTGGAGAAAATGGCCAAGGTTGAAGGATGTGGGGAATGGCTGGCGCAGGGGGTGGCCTCGATTGCCGAGAAGTTCCCGGAGGCGCAACCCTTCGCCATGCACGTTAAAGGGCTGGAGATGCCGGCCTACCATCCCAACGCAGCCAAGGGCACCGCCCTGGCCTACGCCGTTTCAGAACGAGGCGCCTGCCACCTGCGCGGCGCGCCCCTGGGAGAATTATTCTCAGGGTCGGCAGATCCACTTTCCATTGAAGGTAAACCGCAATTATTCCGCGATCATCAGGCAGATAAGGCCGTGTGGGACAGCGCCTGCCTGTGCTATTTTCCGGGTTACGGCATGTCGCTCAAGGAGTTGTGGCAGCTGGTCACCGCCGCGACGGGATTTGATTACCCGGCGGTGAAGGATTTTGAGCTGGTGGGAGAGCGCATCTCGACCCTGGCGCGGGCGATCAACGTCCGTGAAGGTTTCCAACGAGCAGCAGATACCCTGCCGGATCGCAACCTAAACCAGCCGATGGTCGGCGGTCCAGCGGATGGTCATGTGGTCGAGCTGGCCGCCATGCTGGATGAGTATTACCGCCTGATGGGTTGGGATGCAAATGGTGTTCCCACGCCGGATCGGATGGCTGAATTACAACTGGCAAACGGTAAATAGCCCCCCAAGATGACAGTTGACCCGCTCATTTTCTACCTCATGGTCGCCCTCATCGCATTCATGATCGGTCTGGCAAAAGGCGGCCTGGGGGGCACATTAGGCGCCCTGGCGACGCCTCTCCTGGCGCTGGTGATGCCCGCTGACCAGGTGATCGGTTTGATCCTGCCGATCCTGATGCTGGCGGACATCTTTGCGGTCTCCTTCCACTGGCGGCGCTGGAACACCAAGCTGGTGCTGCTGTTGATCCCTGGAGCGGTCGTTGGGGTCACGATTGGCACTTTCTTCATCACCAATGCGCCGACGGAGACTCTGAGGACAGCTTTAGGGGTGATCGTCTTGATTTTCGCCCTGTATAAAGTTTTTGAGAACCGCATCCAGGGATCATTGAGATACCAGCCGAGAAACTGGCATGGGCTGTTGGCTGGGACGATCACCGGCTTTTCCTCTGCCCTGGCGCATACCGGTGGGCCACCGGTCAGCATTTACCTGCTCCTGCAGGATGTGACCCCGCGCGTTTTCATCGCCACCTCGGCCATCTTCTTCTTCCTGTTGAACTGGATCAAAGTTCCTTATTATTGGTATGCAGGATTGTTTGATTTTCAGCAGCTGTGGGGGATCGCCTGGCTGCTGCCGCTTGTCCCCCTGGGCGTGTGGGTCGGTCGTTGGGGGGCATCCAAAGTGGACAAGGAGACATTTGAGTGGATCATCACGGGGTTATTGGTGATCGCAGCGCTGATGTTGATATTCTTATGAAGAAATAATGAGGGTCAAGATTTTTCACCTGAAAACGAGGAGTTCCTTCATTATTAGTAAATTACCAAATTAGAGACAATGTACTATGCTTTGGTGCACTTCCCTCACATAGAAACAACCAGTATCCAGATAATCCGCCATAAATATGATCCAACTGCTCATCTGGTCCCAGCGCACATAACGATATTGTTTCCAGTGCCGGACGAAATTAGTAAAAAATCTCTTACAAATCACATAAAAAGCGTTCTCAAACACTGGAAACCATTTCTCATCCGTATTAATGGATTGTATAAATCCTGGGATAACTGGTTGTTCTTGACAATTAAAGATGGAAATGATGAGATATTCCGCCTGCACAAACAGATCTATACCGGGATTTTACGGCCATATCAGAGAGCTGATATAAATTTTGTGCCCCATATCAGTTTGGGTTTATTCGTCAAGGAAGGGCTCAAATATGACTTTGAGAATCCGCAGGAATTGGAGTTTGATGCGCAGAAATATGAAGCGGCAGTGAATGAAGCTAATCAATTAGGGTTGGATTACAGATGTTGGTTTGATAAACTGCATTTGGTAACCCTGACGAA
>CP070785.1:739645-742301 GCA_020346705.1 Chloroflexota bacterium
CTGCCAGCTCATAACTGGGCAGCGACCGCTGATGAAACCGGCTAAACCTGTCGCCAGGAGCAGCAGGGTTTGCAGGCTCTTGACCAGCGGCCAGTAATTCTCTTTGAATTCGTGATAGAGTGATCCAATAATTCGCATTGAAGGTTTGAAATCTTGTTAGCTACTGGTATCTCTCAAACATCGGAAACCGACCGCTGGGCTGAAATACTCTGGACCGGCGCTGTTTCGTGTCCAAACTCGCAAATTGTAGGCGTAGTTATCTTTGCTGCCACCACGCATGTAGCGATAATGTTGGTCCTCATAGACGTCTCCGCTCCACTGCCAGACATTTCCAGCCATGTCATAAAGCCCGTAAGGACTCGGTGAGTCGACGGTTGCGTAGCCATCATAAGTTAGACCATTATAAAATCCTACTGGTGTAGTATCGCCGAGACCGCCGATAATTTTTTCGAAGACATCATGGCTGCTGTAAAAGTTTGCGTTGGCAGCATCAATCGTGTCTCCCCATGGAAATGGTCGTCTATCCTCCCCGCGGGCAGCTTTCTCCCATTCAACTTCACTGGGTAAACGCCAGCTGAAATAATCACAATAAGCTTTGGCACCAAACCAGGTGATCATGGTCATTGGATGATTCTCGAAACCAGACTGGGGAGTGAAAGAAGCACCGTCGAATTCCAACCTTAATCCTGGATCGTCCAGTGGTATATGGAGCCAATCTCCGGCGGTAATCTCCAATTCATGTTCATGAGCATGGAACTCATCTCCAGGGTAATACCCAACAATCTGGTCGCCAGTATTTTTTACTGAACCATCAGCCAAAGCCTGGTTGAGATAATCAGCATATTGGGCAGTGGTGACATCAGTGACCATGATCTCATAATTGTAATCGACATTCGTCTCGTGTTCATGCTGCCCCATAAAAAACTCTCCTGCAGGGACGAGAACCCATTCTGTAGGATCGATTCCGGGATCAATCTTTGGGGGAGGAGTCAAGGTTGCGTCAGCAGAGGCGCAGCTGGAGAGGAGTATGGTAATTAAGATGAAGCAGAAAGAAAACTGCTTCATGCTGGCACCTCCTCTGAAAAATCTGCCTCTCCAGTCTCGATCGGTCCATATCTTTTTTCCTCTAATTCTTCAGACCAGCGTCCATGTTTCTTGAACAGATCCGTCAATCTCCAGATCATCAGAATGGCTAAAGCCACCAGCACTAATGCCAACCCTAGATCGACCAGCACCATCGTCCAATTGACGAGAGATTGCTGAGCCGATTCGCTGACAAAAAGGCGCTTCATGGAGAAGATAGTGGCCGCTGCAAACGCAAGATCAGAAAAGATGATCACAGACCAGCCAAAGATTTTCCTTACCATACCTTTTAAACCTGCCAGGTCAGCATAATACAGGAGGATGATCGTCGCGATTATTGCGGATAGGATGTGCCAGTGTCCGGTGAGCACAATGCGTTCCTCACGGTGCGGCCAAACCCGGAAAATCTCATCAAGTTTTACTGCCATGAAGATGCCGACTCCGCTCACTGTAAAGTTCATGAAAACCATCTGCCAACCGACTCCAAATTTGAGCGGGTCGTTGAGTAATGCACCCAGCTTCTGGCTAAATCTGGCTTTGGTAATGCCACGCTCTTCCAATCCTTTTCGGATCAGGTGCCGCCAGGAGAAAATCACGAAGAATAAGGCTGCCAGCATAACAAGTACTGACCCACCGTAAATTATCGTATGTGCCCATTCGACAAGTACAACTGACCAGGCACCAAGTGAGATGACAATTGTGCCAATAATCATCATTGGCATGGCGATCTTATGTAAAGTACCTCTGAAATCCTGCCAGCGACCAACGATCAGTGTGATGGCGATCGCAATGAGAGTGAGCATGATATGCAGGTGGCCAATGATCGATTTCTGGAGGATAGTCTTGCTTGGTTCGCGGATTAGATCTTCGGCCAAAAATGTTTCGTGTCCGTTGCCCCAGTAGGACCCGGTTATCGCACCAAACAGGGCTGAACCGAGGGTAGCAACAGCCATGGTGAAAAATGCCACTCGCTCAAGATCCACACCACCGCGAGTGTGCGAATATTCGAGGTTAGTGACGTGGTATTCCTTTTTCCAAGGCCACAAAGCGATGGCTAATTGGATCCCTCCGAAGAACATCAGGGATAGTCCAAATATATAAACCCCATGAAAAATGAAGTTGTGTCCAAAGTACCCAAAAAGCAGACCGAAAACGAGTGAAAAAATGTAGCCGAAGGTGATAATGGCATTGATATTCGTTTGCTGGTGTGACTCCATCGGCACTAAATAGGTGATGATATAAACTTCAATGGCAACCACGGCCATTGCAATGGCATGGTAGAGCAAGATAATTCGTCCCTCCCGCTCAGCTTCAACGATATCCATACCAAAGGTGCGGATGACCAAATCTCTAATCCCAAATTCGGCCATCGGTCCTGATATCATCCCCCAAATGGCTGTAACCAATGCGATCAGGGCAACAGCGACTAGGATCAATCCTTTTGTTGAACGGAAAAGAAAGTTGTAGCGAGCTTTTATAGCTCCCATATTATCTCTCCTCTTTCGAGTTCTACTTCCATGTTTTAGAGAGGAGTACCAAATATCTGGAAGGGCTGTCTCTAATATGTAAATTT
>CP070785.1:742401-745055 GCA_020346705.1 Chloroflexota bacterium
GGTGGTCGAACTTCCAGGTGGACACTCTGCTCATCTCGTCTCAACAGAAGCCTTTCTGGAACACATGAACGAGTTGCAGGAAAATGCATAAACCGTTTACTCGTTTCGGTAGGTTGTTTCCCACAAAATGGCCGCTTTTCAACCAAAAGTGGGAGGTATGAGCGCGGCAGGGCTCGCATCAGTATCCAATGGCCTAAAAGATGATACCCTGCTGTTCCTTCCCATAATCAAGGACATCCGTATTCCACAGGCTTTTATCGGCAAGGCATCATCTACAGGTAAAGTTTTCAGCAGAATCCAAATTTGTTAATCCGACACTGAATCTGGCGTAGATTGAGTCACAATGAATTTTTAGAAATGGAAATTAGATCCCAACTTAATGGGACACCCTGTGATTTTTGACTCGATTTGAGAAGCTCGGAAATCTTCTCCACCTCAGCTTTACTAAATGTATCAAAGGGGCGTTCAGCCGCAAATGCAGCAAATGCCAGGCTGCCATCAGAGAGCTGTCCTCCTTTAAAAAGCTCTCCGGGTAATAGCCATTTTGTATAAGTATCTTGTGTTACAGTGAATTTCTGATCCCTAAATGCTTTCACAATCTCATCACCAATCAATGTCATTCGTTTATCAGGAGAAAATTCCCTATAGAAAATGTGCTCGATTGAATCAATATTTGGGAGCATTAGAAAAGCTGTGCCGGATGGCGATAACAAGTCAATAAGTTTGGAAAGCCATTGCTCATCGGTGCCAATATAAAACCATGAAAATAAGGAAACAATCCGGTCGAAGGTTTGACTTGCAGTGAAGTCTTGAAAAGTCGTTTGAGAGATATCTTTCACGCGTGAATATAAGAGTTCATTTTTCATGAATTGACGGAAAGCATCGCATTGTTCACTAGAAGGATCTAGATACCATATATTGGCATGTGGAGCATTCCTCAGCAAGGAGGCTTCGATAATGCCCTGACCGCCTCCAATGGTGAGAATCGACCTAACTTCTTCCCAAGAAGATGAATTCAGTATGGCAGCTAATTGGGCATCCGAGTCATCCACTAATTTAAGAAATTCCTCAAAAAGTCTTCGGTGTGAGCCTTGATAGAGTGTGTTATTCATAATTCTTTTCCTTTGTTCAAGTATGAAATCAGGGAGGAAGTGATGTAGGGGTTAAAAACCAATGGATTATCAAAATTCTAAAATAGATAATCCATTAAAGTCGAACCTACACTGGTTTGTGATTTGATTGTAACACCGCATTAGCAAAATGAGTGTGGTAGGGCTCGAATCGTCTCCACGCAGGCATGTTCCACCTCAGTGGGTAGATCAGCAACCTATGGATTAAATGATTGTTGCCTGGTTTGCAATTTCTGCAACCGAATAAACCTTTCATCAGTCCTTTGGACAGTATTTGTATAAGATTTCATCATTGAGAAAACGTTAAGGTTCAGATTCAAAAAAGCGCTTATGGTTTTGGATGGCAGCCTCCATCTGGCTTGTAAGAGCGTTTTTGTCCACGGATTCGTCTAATCCAAGAAACTCCGTCTTCAAAGTATAGAGAGTTTGGTTTGGGCCTTTCGCTTCATAAAGAGCAAAACCTCGTAGCTCAACATTTCCATCTTTTATGATCATGCCGAATGATTTGTTTGGTTCGAATTCGATAACCTCCATCGTTCCTTCTACCGGCACACCACTGTGAGAGTTTATCCTTTTGATCATCGTCCCTACCCCAATGCGCCCATCCGTTAACTGCTCGAGCTGCATATATGGGTCCCAGCGAGGGTGGTTGCGCACATGCTCGGTCGCATGGATCCGAAAAACATCTTCCACAGACCGGTCAATAATAGCTGAAACTTCTACATATATGGACATCGAATCCTCCGAAGGGAATAATCTGATCTTGAAATATGATCAGCGACAAAGTTTTGTAAACACTGTTATGAAATTTAGGCTTTCATAACCCGAACTTTAATTAGTTCACTTTTCCCCTTGAGTTCCAATTTTCTTATTTCCAAATCATCATTGTCTACTTTGGCGGCTTCATAAGTCGCATCGCTCATAACAACTTCACCTTGAGCTGCTACTGAAGCCAGGCGGGCGGCAACATTTACATTATCTCCCAGTGCCGTGAAGTCCGAGGCTTCGCCTTTAGCCCCGGCAATGGATCCTACCCAGGCCATGCCGGTATGAATCCCTACTCCAACGGGTACCCAGGGCTGACCCCTGACATGCCCAGTGACCTCTAGAAGCTTTTTTCCCGCCATCACAGCCCTTTTGGCGTGCTCCTTTCCCGCATATCCTGGGATGAAGAGTGCGGTGACCTCATCGCCAACCAATTTGTCGATGAAGGCATCCTCACGGACCAAAACGTTTATCGCGGCTTCATAAAAACGATTCATCAAATTGCTAAAATCGGTATCATTCATGTTTTCAGCAATAGTGGTAGAACCGCGCACATCCACAAACAGCATCGTCAATTCGATCTCAGCACCCCCCGGAAATTCGGAAGTAAATGAATAACACCCAGTACAAAAACGAGGATTTTTGGCTGACTTTTCCATCCTATCCCCCCACCTCAGACGCATAAGAAAGCCTCCAGGACCTGCAAATGGCCGATGACAGTTCACGCATCTTGGATTGGATGGCAGCATGCCATTCAAA
>CP070785.1:745155-747807 GCA_020346705.1 Chloroflexota bacterium
TGGACCATCCCGCTCGGAGAAACAGCCCACGAAGCGTCGGGAAGGATCCACTCTGATATTTACAAAGGTTTTATCCGCGCTGAGATCATCGCCTGGGATGAGCTGGTGGAACTGGGGGGATTATCCGCAGCCCGTTCATCTGGCAAGTTGCGCCTGGAGGGCAAGGATTATCACTTGCAGGATGGAGAAGTCATGCAGGTTCGCTTCAATATCTGATCCCCAATATCCAATATCTAATCACGAATAACCAGCACCCAATAACCAATATCAATTCCCTCACCACGCTTCTTGGTATAATCGGGAAGTTCCTGAACCCAAATTTCGCAATAATCAAATTATTTCTTGTGGAGAAACGATGAACTATTCAAGCTTGCCCTATCAACTGTCCAGATGGAGTCTTGGCGATCTCTTCCCTGACCACGACAGCCAGGAGATGAAAGCCGCTTTCGAAGAGGTCAAAGCCAGGGTTGCCGATTTCGAGTCCAAACGCGACATGCTGAGCGATGATATCGCCCATGATGATTTCATGGCTTTAATCCGCCAGGTTGAAGAGATTTCCCAGCAGGTCAGTCGCATCGGCTATTTTGGGGGGCTGTGGTACACCGAAGATACCCAAAACCAGGATGCCCAGAATTTCCAGGCCCAGGTCGACCAGTTTGGTGCGGAAATTCAGAACCGAGTATTATTCTTCAGCCTGTGGTGGAAATCTTTGGATGATGATGTCGCTGCCCGCCTGATGAAGGATACTGGCGATTACTCTTATTGGCTGGAAGAGATGCGCAACTTCAAGCCGCATACCCTCAGTGAAGCAGAAGAGAAGATTATCAACATCAAGGATGTCACCGGTTTCAACGCCATCAATACCATTTACGACACCATTACCAACCGTTATGTCTTTAAACTCAATGTAAAAGGCGAGCAAAAGGAGCTCACTCGCGGGGAGCTGATGGTCTATGTCCAGCAGCACGATCCGGAATTGCGCGCCGCTGCTTACCAGGAGCTGTACCGGGTCTATGGGGAGGATGGCGCCATCCTGGGCATGATGTACCAGAACCTGGCGCGAGATTGGAAGAATGAGAATGTCGATCTGCGCAATTTCGCCAGCCCCATGTCGGTCCGCAACCTTTCCAATGATATCCCTGACGAGGTGGTAGAAACGTTGCTGGAGGTGAGCCGAAAGAATGCTTCCGTATTCCAACGCTATTTCAAATTGAAGGCGCGTTGGCTGGGCATGGAGCGCATTCGCCGCTATGATGTCTACGCGCCCGTGGTGAAATCTGACAAGGAGTACGAGTATGCGGAAGCAGTAGGCATGGTGCTCGAATCGTTTGATGAATTCCATCCTAAGATCGCCGCGCTCGCCAAGCGCGTATTCGATGAGGAACACCTGGACAGCGAGGTGCGCACAGGAAAAATGAGCGGAGCTTTTTGTGCCTCGGTCCAGCCGGGATTGACTCCCTGGGTGCTGACCAACTACCAGGGAAAGGCGAACGATGTCGCCACCTTGGCTCACGAGCTTGGGCATGCGATCCACTCCATGTTGGCTGAAGATCATAGCCAATTTACATTTCACTCCTCCCTGCCTCTGGCGGAGACAGCCTCAACTTTCGGGCAGATGCTCTTAGTCGATCTCCTGTTAGAAGGCGAAACAGACGAAGACGTCAGGAGAGATATGCTGTTTAAGCAGATAGATGATGCCTATGCCACTATCATGCGCCAGATTTACTTCGCTCTGTTTGAGCGCCAGGCTCACCAGATGACGCAAGAGGGCGCCACTGTCGACGAGCTGTCCAAGGCTTATATGGAAAATCTGGAAGAGCAGTTTGGTGATTCGGTCGAGCTCAGTGATGAGTTCCGCTGGGAGTGGGTCTCCATCCCGCACATCTATGGCACACCCTTCTATGTGTATGCCTACTCCTTCGGTCAGCTGCTGGTCTTTTCGCTTTACCAGCAGTACCTGGCAGAAGGCGAAGCTTTCAAGCCACGCTTAATGAAGATCCTATCCGCCGGAGGTTCGGATGCACCTGCTCGCATTCTCGACGAAGCGGGCATTGATATCCGCCAGGCTGAGTTCTGGCAGGGCGGATTCGATGTGATCAGCAATTTGATCGACCAGCTGGAGGCGATGCCGGTCAAGGTCCTGGATATTGAAAACTGAGACAGGGTACGAATATAAAAATATGATCCCCCATTTGTTTGGGGGTTTTTTTTCATGGGTTTGGATGCGATCTACCGCAGAAATAGTTTGTTAGAGTAATACCCCAGCTAAACCCCGGCCTGGATGGCGACCGCCAGCGCGTTGAAGATCTCGCTGATGCTCGTGCCAATGAGCGTTATTGAATCCACTACTAACATGGCGCTCAAGCCGAGCAGAAGGGCGTATTCGGCCAGGTCCTGGCCTTTTTCATATTGGTAGTGCGGATAACGAAATAAGATCTTAAACATTTAAATTTCCCTCCCCGGGTACGAATAAAAAACGATCGCTTTACTGCATGCCTGGTACCAGATTATAGGATATCAGAGATAAAAGCATCGCATTAATGCGGTATTCTCCTACCTCATAAAAGGGGCAATCCGAAACCAGCAGTCCGCAAAACTTTTCTCCACCTGCCGTTTCAAAATTGCTCGGGGATTGTTAATTGAACGTAGATC
>CP070785.1:747907-750544 GCA_020346705.1 Chloroflexota bacterium
CACACTGATTGGCTGGTTAGATCTCGGGATCGCGTTGATGATTGCACTTAGTATCTTGCTGCTGGGGCAAGCCGTGGTTTCTTACGAGGTGTTCACAGGAAAGACGCTGCCACGCCGGGGTCTTGCCCGTTATTGGCAGTGGGCAGTGATTATGGCTGCGGGATTCAGCCTGCTGGTCTCTGGGAGCCTGGTGGCTGGGCTGCGCCCGATTTACACTTTACCGCTCTCTGCCGTGGTAATGATGATCTTTTTCGCAATATTAGTATGGCATTCATATGCAGAACGAGAGCGATTGATCACAAACCTGCGCCCATTCGCCTCGAGCCAGAAGATGATCGACTCACTACTAAATGAGAGAACCAGCGTTGATCGTAATCAGGCTGAGCAGGAATTGGAAACCCCATTTCAATTGCTTTGCCAAAATGTACTCGAATCAGAAAGAGCAGGATTATTCCCCTACGGTCAATTGGCGCACTTGACCGGGCAGCCATCTTTTTACCCATCCGGGGATGAATTCCCTGCGCGAGATTTGGAAGGAATTGCGGCGAAATTGCAGGATGGATATCCAGATGGATGCATATTGGAGTCCAGCGAGGCTACAGATGCGATATATGCTGTACCCCTGTGGCGAGATAGCGGATTGAGCGGAATGATGTTGTTGGGTCAGAAATTGGGAGGCCGCCCATATACACAAGAAGAAATCGAGATCGCCCAGGCGACTGGCGAAAGGTTAATCGATGCGCGGGCAAGTACGGAATTGATACGCCGCCTGCTATTTTTGCAGCGCAAACATATGGTAACTGGCCAGGTGATTGATCAGCGCGTGCGAAGGAATGTCCATGACGAGATCCTCCCGCAGGTGCATACCGCAATCCTTGAATTGGCTGTTCCGGGAAGTGAAAACGGTAAAGCTCTTGGGTATCTGGATAAGATTCATAAGCAGCTCTCGAATCTCCTGCAATCTTTGCCGCCAACAACTGCTCCTGCCATCGAGCAAATTGGGGTGGTTAGCGCGCTGCAACAAACAGTGGAGCTCGAAATGGAGGGTGCTTTCGACGAAGTCGAATGGCAGATTGAAACACATGCTGAAAAATTAGCCAACAAGCTACCGCCTTTGATTTCTGGGATTGTTTATGCTGCAGTCAGGGAAGGTATAAGGAACGCCGCACGCCACGGCCGAGGTGAGGGAGACGAAGTCCAACTTTGCTTGCAAATTGTTATTGAGATCCAGGACGAATGCGAGCTGCGTATTACATTAGAAGATAATGGTGTAGGCTTTCATATTCAAATGTCACCAGGCGAATACAATCGGAAATGTGATATGAAAGGAAGAGACTGGAGCGAACCAGAAAACCGACATTGCGAAACGCGAAATTCCGTCAATTTATCGCAATTCAATAAGAATTTGACCTTTTCCAGCAACGGACAAGGGTTGGAACTATACAGTACCTTGCTGGCAGTAATAGGGGGTTCGCTTACTATAGATAGCTTTCCTGGGCAGTATACCTCAATGACACTGGAGCTTCCTTGCTCAATATGGGTGAATTGATCACATAATGGCTTGATTGGATAGAAGCTGGTATCAAGTCCGTAGGAAAAAGAATCTAATTTATTCAAAATAACTTGAATTATTGGGATTCTTTATACTCTTGACAAACTTTTTAAGTGCGATCGGTCATCAGAATTGATTGCATTTATTCCTACACTCCAAGAGGGCCTGTCATCTTAAATTGAATGTGCAGTCTATGCCTTTGACTTCGGACAGATGAATCTTGAAATTTATTATTTATTTCTGTATAATCTCAATATAAACAAGAATATATTCAAAACTGCTACATTATTGGCGAGTGATTGGCAGATTTAGGAATCTGCAAACATCAATTATTTCATTGAAGCCGCAACTTAGGTTGTCGGCTTTTTTACTTCTGTAAAAGGCGGAAGCAAATTGTAAGGAAGTAAATAACAGAAGAAATTAGTGATCTGATAAAGAAAAAAGATTGGGGAAGGAGGGATTATTTATTAATCTTGCAACAAATTAGATCATCATAATGGATATTAGGGATACCTCAGAGCTTTCAATAGTTGCCTTCTAAATAGATTTGAACATCATATTATGGAAGTTAAAAAAGATTATCTCTGCATAGGCGCATATTTTCATGCCAACGGTTATATCAACTTCTATCCCTGATTGTAGATCACTCTAAACCTGGGGCAACCAAGGTGTATATTATCAAGCAATAAAATTTCACCTTTCTTTTCCCACATTGTCATGACTGGTTGGGAGACCACAAATAATACATCAATAATAAAAGCACAGGTATCGTCGATATTTTATTGATATTTTGTAAAGTTTGTGATAGAATTGGATAATTAAGTGAGGATTGGAGGTGATATTTATCAGACATCAAACACTTTATCCTAGTTAAATTGGAAATCAAGAAAATAAAACTATCCATATAAATCTGTGAAAATCCGGAATTAACATCTCAAAGGAGAAACCATGTTTAAATCAGGTACTGAAAAAATATACTTATTATTCGGTTTGATAAGTGTATTCCTATTAATGTTTGGGGTCGCATATGCCAGCAGCCCAAATGCATACACAAATGCTATCCCAGATTATGGAAAATTCCAGGA
>CP070785.1:750644-753253 GCA_020346705.1 Chloroflexota bacterium
GCGGCGCGTAAGCTGCAGCAGTACAACGTTGACTTCAACATCCTGTGCACAGTACATGCTGGAAATGCAGACCAACCCCTGGAGGTTTACCGCTACTTCAGGGACGAAGTCAAGACGGATTTTATCCAGTTCATCCCCATCGTTGAGCGTGCCACGCCCGAGCTGCTGCCCATCGCTAACCGCGGATGGGGAGACCAAAACTTACCATCCGAGATAGAGCTTCAAGATATTCCGATGGCGAAAAGCTCTAAGCGTCCGCTCTACACCCTCGATGGGAGCCTGGTTACAGAGCGCTCCGTGAGACCCGAGCAATGGGGACAGTTCTTGATCACGATTTATGATGAGTGGGTTCGCAACGATGTTGGCAAGGTATTTGTGCAGATGTTCGATTCAGCCCTGGGTTCTTGGTACGGCACCGGCGCTTCATTGTGCATCCACCGGGAAACCTGTGGGGATGCCCTAGCGCTGGAACACAACGGCGATCTTTACTCCTGTGACCACTTTGTAGAGCCAAAGTACCTTCTGGGTAATATCAAGGAAGACCACATGCTGGATATGGTCGCTTCCGACCAGCAGCGCAAATTCGGCAATGACAAACGCGACACATTGCCCAAATACTGCCTGGAATGTCCTGTCCGCTTCGCCTGTCACGGTGGCTGCCCGCGCAACCGTTTCATCAAGACTCCCGATGGTGAAGATGGATTGAATTACCTGTGCGCCGGCTATAAATCGTTCTTCACCCATGTTGATCACCCAATGCGCCTGATGGCTGCCCTGCTCAAACAAGGTCGTTATGCGGATGAGGTGATGGGAATATTAGCTCGTGAGGAGGAGTCTGAGATTGGCTCAGACACTGATCCCACTGAGAAACCAAAAAAGAAAAGGCGCCATCGCAGGCGGAAGAAATAACAACAACTCTTTACACATCCAAAAATTAATAATTTGCAGGAGGGAGGTTTACAGGTTATGTTAAGGCTCTTTCAAACAAACACTATACCACACCGGCATGCTGAATCCACAACCTGGCTCGATCTTTTCTTTGATCTGGTCTATGTGGCCGTCCTGGTGGAATTAGGAAACCGGCTCAGCCATGATATCTCCTTATCCGGAGTTATCCAGTATCTATTTCTATTTATCATAATCTGGTGGTCTTGGTTGGAGAAGGTGCTTTTTGCACGTTTTTTCCCCAATGACGATATTGGTCAACGCTTGTTGACCTTTGTATATATGGCCCTTATCGGAGTGATGGCATTTAACATACATGATATGACCGGCTCACTGGCTGTTCCATTCCTGCTAGCATACGCCGCTTCAAAAGTCGTTCTGGCAGTTATGTACCTCAAAGCTGGTAGACAGTATCCCCAATACCAGGGGATGACCTGGTTTTACACAGGTATCTTCTCCGTGGCAGCGATTGCCTGGCTGACGATCGCGGTATTCGCCCCAACCAATATCTGGCTATGGGCTGTAGTCGCTGCAATTGGAATTCTAGCTTCGGCGATACTGCCATTAATCAAAGACCAGACAGGACTATTGTCTTTTGAACTGCCACCGACGAGGAAGCATTATATGCGGCATCGCTTTGGCGAATTGACGATCATCGTCCTTGGGGAGTTCTTCATTAAAGTCATCACCAGTGCATCAGACCGGGAAATTTACCCGGTAACATTGCTATTTTTCATCTTGATGTTAGGTATTTCAACCAGCCTGTGGTGGTTGTATTTCGACCACCAGGAACATTCTGCGCTGTCAAAACAAAGATCGCGATTGGAAACATGGATTTACATTCATTATCCACTGCTGGCAGCCATTACTGCCTATGGCGTAGTAGGGACTAAAATCATGGCATTAATCCCAGGTGAAGCTCTGAGTGATCCTAAAAGGTGGCTCTTTTGCGGCGCGCTAGCAGTCGCTGTAGCCAGTACCGCAGTGATCGAATGGGCTGCTCATGAAAAAACGGAAGCGATGTCACGGAGTCCCCAAATCTATCCGCGATTATTTGGGGCACTCCTTCTTCTTTTGCTTGCTTTCTTCGGAGGGGGGCTGAGCGTACCGCTGCTCGTGATTATCACCGCCAGCATTGTCATTGCTCTGGTGGGATTGGATATCTCCGGACGCTTAAAAAACCCAGTCGCCAGACCGACATAGATAAAAATCTACTCTTACCTTGACTTTCTCGATTTCTCAAACATGAATCCAGATTGGGTAATTTCCCCCGAAGAGCTGACCTCCTGGGCCCAATTGCGAAATGATAATCTGCCAGCATATACGGGCAGTCCAAATTGGCGTCATTATCTCGCCTTTTTGGAAGGTAAATTGCGTGAGTATGGTGTAATTGATATCTTCAAGAATCGCTGGAAGTTTGAGCGTTGGTACACTTCAGATGATGACTCGAACTGGTCGCTAATTTCCGATAGGCAACCGGTGCGTGTGAGCCATTACGACGCCTATTCTGGTACTACGGGTCCCGATGGAATTACTGCGCCTTTGATTTACTACGATCACAATGACCCTCCCCTATCAATAAAAGATAAAATTGTCGTTTTTCCGACAATCCCTCATCCACAACCACCATTTGACGAAGAATACTTGATGTATTCTACATTCAA
>CP070785.1:753353-755939 GCA_020346705.1 Chloroflexota bacterium
CTGTTTCACGTGAAACAGTGCTGGTGCTAATTGCCAGATCGCATCGCGGGAAACCAGTTCGAGACCTGCTTTGTGGGTAGTTTTATTATGATACGTTTGGGGTCAAATTCGGCGTTATTCTAAGTCCGCATACCATTGCTGTATTGCTTCACCAATCAGGATCAGGCTAGGTTGTAGTTTGAACCTGACATTTCCCAGCCATTCCTTCCTTTCTACTTCTTTTCCCCCTTGGCTGGTCAGCTATATATTCGGCCATTTCTTCCGGATATGGAAATGTGGTAACTGGCAGTTGTGCACTGATAAAGGCATACAATCAACCCTTGCCTGCAGCAAGCTGATGTGGCAGCTGGTGAACTTGATGGGTGAACCAGCTACGCATGTTTGTGAAAAAATTCACTATCATGCGATCTCTCATCTATCATGCCCCCACCCACAAACTTGAGTATTTCATGAATCCCAACCCATATTCCTGGGTTTCGGATAGAAGATCGGACAAGTAAGCAAAAAAGGGGAGGGGAAACGTTACACATAGGTTCGCTAAAACCAAAACAGTGTTGGATTGGCGCATCTTAAATCGAGTTGTTAAGACCGCATTGCTCATCTTTGCTCTTTGATCCTCGCTAATAACCAAACTTGAGATTCCTCTTGACAATCCATGTAAATTGCATATAATACAATAATTATAAATTAACTCATAAATATTAAGGAGTTCTCTTGGTAAGGTGCACCTGTATAGGGCGGGGTTCATAACCACCGCCTCTTCATAATAACGGCCAACAGTTGAGGTAGGGTGGTTGTGCCCCCGCTTGCGAAGTAAGTCCCGCAGAGCCGGTAAGGTCTAACTGCCCTTTTTTGATCTCTGTTGGCCGCTTTAATTTTAATTGGTAATAATCACAGGAGCGTGAACGTCTAATTGAGAAATATTTCGATATATCCAATTACGCATCCTGATTTATGGAGAATCACTGATGACGACCCTCGTCATAGATAAAAAATCAAGCCTGTTAGCACCACCTGCTTTGGGAGTCGAGTCTCACGTCGGGAACACGCCATTGCTTTCCCTGCGGCGTCTCTCCCAACGGGTTCCGGTTTATGCCAAAGCGGAGTGGTTCAATCCCGGCGGTTCCGTGAAAGATCGACCCGCATTGAACATCATCCGGGCTGCCCTGGCTGCAGGAAAATTTGCCGGTGGTCGGCGGCTGCTCGATTCAACTTCTGGCAATATGGGCATCGCTTATGCCACCTTTGGGGCGGCCTTCGAGGTCCCAGTTACCCTGGTCATCCCTGCCAACGCCAGTCCAGAGCGGATCACGATCCTTAAGGCACTCGGCGCCGATCTGGTTCTATCAGATCCATTGGAAGGCACTGATGGGGCTATTGAAATTGCCCGCGAGATGGCCGCTCAAGATCCCCAGCGCTTTTTCTATGCCGATCAATACAACAACCCTGCCAACTGGCAGGCCCACTACCAGACCACCGGTCCGGAGATCGTTGAGCAAACCGGTGGAGATATCACCCATTTCATGGCTGGTCTGGGTACATCGGGCACGTTGATGGGCATTGGGCGTTACCTGCGCCAGTACAACCCGGACGTTCAAATCGTTGGCGTCCAACCGGATGCAGCATTTCACGGCCTGGAAGGTTTGAAGCATATGCCTACCGCTATCCAGCCGGGTATATTTGACCAATCCTTCCCTGACCGCATTATGGAAGTGCCCACCGAGGCGGCCTAGGAGATGACTTTGCGGTTGGCGCGCGAGGAAGGCCTCTTTGTCGGCGTTTCTTCTGGCGCGGCTGCGGTTGCCGCCCTGCAGATCGCTTCTGAACTGGAGCAGGGTTCGGTCGTGACTGTCTTCCCGGATGCTGGCTACAAGTACCTGAGCGAGAATTTTTGGGAAGCTGGCCTATGACCCTGATCATTCCCCAAGTCATCCTGAATCGCATCCACCTGCATGGTGAGCAGTCTTACCCGGAAGAAGGAGCGGGGTTGATGCTGGGTGAAATCATCGGACAGGACCACCAGGTGAGTGAGATCCTCCCCCTGGAGAATGTGCGCGAGGCCGGGGCGCGTTATGATCGCTACCAGCTCTCTCCACAGGATTACCTGAAGGGAGAAGAGGAGGCTGATCGCCTCGGTTTGGAAATGGTCGGAGTCTTCCATTCTCACCCGGACCACCCTAACCGGCCCTCCGAATTTGATCGCCAGTGGGCCTGGCCAAACTTTTCCTACTTGATCACAAGTGTGATCGAGGGGAAAGCGATCGAAAGCCGCTCCTGGCGTCTTAGTGAAGACCGGGCAAGATTCAGCGAAGAATTGGTTGAGGTCGGAGAACAGGTTAATTCATAAGTCGTTCCTCTTTCTCACTCACAACTACCATATCAAATTCGTGATTTGCTGATTACTAATACCAAATATCCAATATCCATATAAATTGGCACCGGAAAAGAAGAAAACAAGAACATGGCACAATTAAAAATTCCCTCCCCCTTGCGGGCTTATACTCAAGGACAGGCTGAAGTCGCAGTTGACGGTGAGAATGTTGGTCAGGTCATGGAAAGCCTGATCCAGCAGCACCCAGACCTGCG
>CP070785.1:756039-758620 GCA_020346705.1 Chloroflexota bacterium
TCATCTATGGTTGACATTTTAAGCCTGGACTTTGTAGATCTTTACTCTTATTCTTAAACACCCCTTGCCGGTAAGAGGTTTCGCACCTGTTGGTGGGCAAAAGCTTTCAAACGCTGCCGGCTTTATGCGGGGTTCAATTATACCAGTTGCATGCTGGCTCATCCCGCAGCCAAAACCAGCCGACAAATCCGCATACTATACAAATTATCGTCTCGGGAAGAAAATTGTTACGCAAGTCGAAAATCTTCTTCCAAAATTGAAACAATTATAATTATCTCTATGATGAACACCCCTACTTTTGACGAAGCGTATATCTCTGTTGATGTGGAGACGGCTGGGCCAAATCCCAGCCAATACTCGTTGCTCTCCATCGGTGCTTGCCTGGTATCACAACCTGAGCATTCCTTTTACGTCGAGCTGCAACCAATAAACGATCAAATGCTGCCGGAAGCTTTTGAAATCCATGGTTTAGCAATCGATGAGTTGAAAAAACAAGGGATACCACCCGCCAAAGCGATGGCCAGATTTGAATCATGGCTGGATAGCATCCTCCCTGCAGGTAGACTGCCGTTGTTCGTAGCATTCAACGCCCCCTTCGATTGGATGTTCGTCAACGATTATTTTCACCGTTTCCTGGGACACAATCCATTCGGGCATGCCGCCTTGGACATCAAGGCTCTCTACATGGGTTACGCTGGATCTACATGGAAAGAGACCTCGATGAAGAATGTATCAATGAAATATCTTGGGGGGCGCCAGATTAGTCATAACGCGCTCGAAGATGCAATTGACCAGGCAAAAATATTTACCGGGCTTTATCGCCAAATCAGAAAGGTTTAACCCTGTAACACGCCAGCCAGTAAAGCGTATTAATGATTGGGATAACCTAATTCCACAGATTTTTAACAGGAGAATAAGGACATGAACGACAACCAATCGGCCAAAGCTTCAATGAAATTAAAACTAATCATCGAATCAGCCCAACAGCTTGGCGTGGAGATCAGCGAGGCGGAGGCTTTGCAGTGGCTGTCCGCAATGGCAGCCGAATCCGATTCAGAGATTTCGATGGATTTGGATACGGGGGTATTTGGACACAAAGTTGTGATGCTGGATTTCAGCCCAGTTGAGCTGGCCCGCTTCCGAGCAATTGGCCGCCTGGTCGAGTTCAAGGATGAACCTGGTGTCGTGGAAACAGCGTTGGCATTATCGGGTTCATCCGCCCAATCGAAGATCCAGACCTTTCCTGGGGATTGTGATTATTTCGAACGGGTCAACATTATCGCCGATACCCGGGAGGAAGCTTGCCAGATTCTGGCCAGGATTATGCGTGACAAAGCTCTAGGGACGTTTAAAGGGCCAACCTGGCAGTTGATCGAAGTTAAAATGGGCTCTTATCCCTTTGATATGGTCAGGGGTGATGATCAATTGAAAAAAGGATCACCAATTTCTTGGTCTGCGCCGGAGATTCAAGCTGGGAAAATCGAAGGCTTCCGTCCGGATGGCACTCAAGCGGAGATCTTATGGGATGCAGCTGCCGCTGATCCTGGGTGGTGCAAACTGGATTGGGTGATCGCTGATCCTGCCAGGGGGAAACTGGCCAACGCCAGCAATATGCTGGACGTCACCTGGGAAGCGCCAGATGGCAGCATTACCCCGCTTGATAATTACCTGGACGCGTACTTCCAGGAGGTATATCTGGAAGCCGAATCGGTACCCATCTTTTCCAAGCTGATGAAGCACGCTTCTCCCGATGTGCTGGATGAGTATGTCGCCCAACTTGAAAATGAGGTCAACAAATATTTAACCAAGGACATTAATTATGGAAAAGCCGCCAAACGGATGTACAACGTCTTCCGCCTGACCGGGCGTTACGAAGAGGCTGCATTTCTGCGCGAGCTTTTCGATGAACCCACCACCATGCTCTACCAGGTCTGGTCCCTGATCCGGACGATTGATGATAGTTTCGCTCCAGGATCGGAAATCCCCCTGGAGACAGTTATAGCCCATACAGATCAGCTGATCTTTTCTGTGATCGACGCCTTAGAGGGCGATCAAGAAACTGAAATTGTGCGTCGCTTATTAACCCTGCGTGACAGCCTGACCCGCCAGGATTCCACGGAACGTCTATCTGCGGAGTCCGAAGCAGCTCGCGAACATGTGATCAATATCGTCAATAATTTCTTTTACGAGAAGTTGAACTCGATCCCCACCATCAAGGCCTACATGGATGATATCCAATCAGAACACTAATCCCAGCATGATCGA
Source organism: Chloroflexota bacterium (assembly GCA_020346705.1). Taxonomy (GTDB): domain Bacteria; phylum Chloroflexota; class Anaerolineae; order Anaerolineales; family UBA4823; genus PFL25. The sequence continues at coordinate 758,305 of CP070785.1, forward strand.
TTTGTAGAAGATCCGCCATTTCATTTTAAACGCCGGATTACAAATCCTGTCCCGCAGGTCCTTCTGCAGGGCAAACTTGAGCGGAGGAAAGAAATGCTCGCAGGAGATTTGTAATCTCCGTTTCCTTTAAAACCCCTCCAAACGGGACATATCAACCACGCCGTGCGCCAAGGCCGCGATCCGCTGCAGGATACCCAAGCGGTTTTGACGTATTTTTTCATCATCAACCATCACCAGCACCCGATCGAAAAACTCGTTGATATCCGGGATCAGCGGGATAAAGGCGTTTAAGAAATCATCCACAGAACCCGGACCG
>CP070785.1:758720-761300 GCA_020346705.1 Chloroflexota bacterium
AGGTGTTAAGTCAAATTTTTGCTTTTTAATCCTTGCGCCGCCTTTTAATCCATGATAAGCCAAGCCGATCATGACATCAAAATCCATGTTTTCCGTTAGCTTTTGTAAATCACCTAACTTTAAATCATATTCTTTGCAAAAACAGCGCAAAGTCCAAAGTCCAAAATTGACAGCGTATTCGCTACCATTCAATTCAATGTTTTGTGTTTTCGTGTTCATTGTTTGATTATGATACTACTGTTTTAGATATTGATCCATTACTGTTTGCAGTAAATGAAAAAGTTACGTTTTCTTCTGCTTGTGCTGTAATTTCAACAGATGTGAATTTGCAAGAAGCAGAATAAATTTGCGTACCAGTCGCCGAGCCAGATTCAAAACGTATAGTTACATCATTACCAGCCACCCAATAGTTGTAAATATCCATCATTGTCTTAGCTTTTGAAGAAGAATCATACAATATTGAATCTGCATTCAACCAGCCCACCAAGATAAATTTGTAAATGGAACATTATGGATCAATCCAATAAAGTGATCTTAGTCCTCTCAGATGCCCTCAGATACGATGCTGCTGTTGCAGGTATGGGATTCCTCGGTCATCTGGTTGAAACGAAGAAAGCCAGCCTGTATAAGGTAATTGGTGAACTCCCCAGCATGTCAAGGCCGATGTATGAGACGGTGCACACTGGTTTACAAGTCTCTGAGCATGGCATATTCGCCAATTATATCGAGCGCCTCTCAAACAAACCAAATATTTTCCAGGCAGCAACTGAGGTAGGTAAGACCACTGCTGCGGCGGCATACTTCTGGTTTTCTGAGCTGTACAACCGCACCCCATACGATCGAATCGAAGATCGTGAAGTGGATGACGAGACCTTGTTAATCCAACATGGTCGTTTCTACACAGAAGATGACTATCCAGATATCGAGCTATTCGTTACTGGTGGTATGCTGGCCAGGCGCTACACCCCAGATTATTTACTCATCCATCCAATGGGGATGGATTACAAAGGGGAAAAGTATGGCGCAGATTCAGCTCAATACCGCAACCAGGCCATTCTGCAAGATATGTATATGAGCGCTTTAATTGCAGAGTGGATCCAGGCGGGGTATAACATTCTCGTTACAGGCGATCATGGGATAAATGCAGATCGCTTGCATGGTGGTACAACACCTGAGGTTCGGGAAGTTCCCCTTTTTTTGATCCGACCAGGAATCTCTGGTGAAGGAGACACTGGCGAGGTGATCTCCCAATTACAATTAGCACCCACGATATGTAAATTGTTAGATATTGATATTCCAGAAACCATGTCCCACTCCCCAATCGTTTAGATGCTGGAACCCTTATTAATCATATTTATCGCCATTGCGCTACTGTATGATTTCCTAACCGGAATTCAAAACAGCGCCAATGTTGTTGCCACGGTGATCGCCTCGAAAGCATTGTCGCCACGCGTCGCGCTGACGATATCCTCGCTGGCGAACTTCATTGGTCCATTCCTCTTCGGGGTTGCTATTGCCGAAACAATTGGCACAGATGTCGTCAGCGAAGAAGCGGTAACTGTGCCTACCGCAATGGCTGCCCTTCTCGCGGCCATATTGTGGAACATCATCACCTGGTGGTTTGGAATCCCATCCAGTTCCTCCCATGCATTTATCGGAGGCTTTGTTGGATCGGCTGTGATGGGTTATGGGCTCAATGCGATTCAAGTGCCAGGCCTCACCAGGGTACTTCTGGCACTGTTAATATCACCATTTTTGGGATTTGGATTTGCATACATATTAATGGCATTGTTTCTTTGGCTCGGTCGTGGTCTATCACCCAAAGTGAATCAATTGTTTCTTAAAGGTCAATGGATTACCATGATTTCACTCGGTTTGAGCCACGGGACAAATAATGCCCAAAAAGTTATGGGCATCCTGACATTTGGTCTGGTTGCATTCGGTGTAATCTCGGAGTTCGTTGTTCTTGACTGGGTAACTTTAATCAGCGCGGGTGCATTGGCGCTGGGAACAGCATTCGGGGGTTGGCGAGTAATACGAACTATGGGCGCAGGTTTTTACCGGATCAGAGCAGTACATGCTTTCTCCTCCCAGGTTTCCAGTACAGCAGTCATCTTGGGAGCAGCCCTCCTGGGTGGTCCAGTGAGCACGACCCAGGTGATCAGTTCGTCCATCGTGGGGGCTGGATCAGCAGAACGCATCAACATGGTACGTTGGGGTCTAGCTACCGAAATAGCGATGGCCTGGTTAATAACTCTTCCTGCCACTTTCTTGCTCGGGGCAATTTTCTACGTAATATTGGTCGCAATTCTCTGATAGTACGTTTTCAAACAATAAAACATCAAAACCTTACAACTCTTTAGAAATTTGTATTGGTTTGCATATCGATCACCTCATACATTTGATGGGAACAATTTTCCAGGGGTAAACTTGAGCATGCAGATGAAATGAAATAAGGAGGTAAAAATGTCCTCAAAACTCGACTCGGCTGATTCAATTGAGGTAGCGCTAGAGCGTTTGAGTATGAAACTTCAGCAATTAGAAGACCAGCTATCAGCGCAGTCCCAGGAAATCGCAGCC
>CP070785.1:761400-763961 GCA_020346705.1 Chloroflexota bacterium
CGTGATGACCCCATCTGAGGCAGCTACGGCATTGCGAGTTTCAGAAGAGGACGTGATGGCAGCCATCGAGGCCGGAGATTTGCGAGCTCGCAAGCTGGGCAACGCATACCGCATCAGCAGAGGAGCCTTAGAGGAATTTCTGCAAGGATAATGCGCAGGTAAATATTATAAAAAAACCTGGTGGATTGATTTTCCACCAGGTTTTGAGTTTAATCACCAGGGTTTAGAATTTCTTGGATCTCCCTGACCAAATCTAACGAGATCGGCTTCCCCTTGGCGGTTTTGCGGACAAAATCTTTTAGTTTTCCATCTTTCATGGTCGGAGCGGGGGCATTATCCGCATCGACTTCGCATTTTTCGTTGGTCATAATCAGGGCAGCCTGGATTTCAGGTCGCTTATCCTCCTCCAGGTGATCATCGAGGTAGTTGGATATGGCCTGGGTTTCAGATCCGATATCAAGATCGGGTCGACCGAGATTCTCCTGGGCGAAGATCTTTAAGTAGAAGTTGCCTCCCTTTTGGCGCCAGCGTCCTTTTTGCTCGTCATAGGTGATCGTTCCAGCCTGGTGGCGGGGCAACAGCACCCAAACACCTGCTGGTCCAACCAGCAGGTGTGAAGTGGGGGTTATGTAATGGTAGAGGCTGTAGCGATTGTCAAGGCCCTTGAGCGCGGCGTTTAAAATCTCATCCGGTCGCGGGCGACGTCCCCAGCGGTTGGCAAAGAAAATTCCTATCTGCGATAAAGCAAACCCAACCAGCAATGCTATCAGGGATATGGAGAACATCTCGGGTCTTGTAAATGAGATAAACAAACCGCCACCCAAGACGATCAGTCCGGCGATACTGGCGATTTGCCCGATGCGGGCATTGCGGTTGATCAAGCGCTCATTGGTGTTGATATCCATTGGTCGTCATCCATCCTTCGATATAAAAACGATAATTCCTCGTTTGATTCTGAGTTCAACCTTCATCATCAAAACGCTTAAGAATCAGGCAGGCGTTTTGCCCTCCAAGACCGAAAGAATTAGATAGCGTGGTATTCACCGCAACCTGGCGGGCAACATTGGGGACATAATCCAGATCACATTCGGGGTCAGGGGTTTCTAAGTTAATGGTGGGGTGGAGCCAACCGTGCTCGATCGCCAGGGCACAGGCAATCCCCTCCAGAGCCCCAGAAGCACCCAAAGCATGGCCGATCATCGATTTGGTTGAGCTAATGGGGACGTTATATGCATGATCGGCGAAGACGGCTTTGATTGCCCGGGTTTCCGTAGGGTCATTCAATGGTGTGCTGGTGCCATGGGCGTTGATATAATCGATCTCTTGTGGCTGAAATTTCGCATCTTCTAGCGCCCAGTGCATCGCACGCGCAGGTCCAGCGCCATTCGGATCAGGTGCGGCCATATGGAAACCGTCTGAAGAGGCTGCATGACCTGCAATCTCCGCATAGATGTGAGCGCCGCGATCTCGCGCGTGTTCCAATTCCTCGACAATCAGGGCTCCAGCCCCTTCCGAGTAAATGAACCCTTCCCGGTTGAGATCAAATGGGCGTGAGGCCTTTTCTGGGTTGTCGTTATAGTTCGAAGTCAACGCCCGCATGGCAATAAATCCCACGAAGGCAAAGTCGCAGATCATGGCTTCGGTGCCGCCAGAAATTACGATATCAGCAGCTCCCCTACGGATGAGCTCGCAGGCTTCGCCAATTGCCTGGGTACCAGTTGCGCAGGCAGTGGTTATTGTAAAGTTTGGTCCAAGGCACTGAAATTGGCGACCTATGGCAAAGGCTGGCATATTAGGAAGAGTCCCTGGAAGGGAGAAAGGATTGACACGGGAATAACCTCTGGTATGAAAAATCCTGTTGCTCTCCTCGAAGACATCCAGCCCTCCGATGCTTGTCCCGAAATATACTGCTGCTCTCTCTGGATCCGGCATCGTCTCAGGCAAATTTGCATCGTTCACAGCGTTCATTGCTGCTGCTAGGGCGATTTGGGCGGAGCGGGCTAATCTGCGGACTTCCTTTTTTTCTATAAATTCGGTGGGATTAAAATCCGGGATTTCCCCGGCGATCTGGCATGGTAATTCACTGGGGTCGAATTGGGTGATCCTGCGAATACCTGATTGACCTGCAAGAAGATTGTTCCAATAATCTTCAATCGTGCTGCCAATTGGAGAAATTACACCAAGACCTGTGATTACCGCGCGTCGACGAGTCATGATACACCTGGCTCCGAAAGGGAGATGAGCTGCTCCTCAATCGCGCCCTGAATTGCGTTCAGCAGATCCGCTGCAACCGCCTGGCGGGCAACCCGGACAGCACTGACTAGTGCGTAAGCATCAGAACGACCATGTCCAATGAAAACCAATCCATCGACACCGAGTAGTGGTGCTGCGCCGGTCTCAGCAGGATCCAACATCTTTCTGATCACGCTGAAAGCTGGCTTGGCCAAAGCTGCGCCGATTTTTGTACGCAGACTGCTCATTAATTCATCACGCAGGGAATCAATGAGCAGTTTTGCAACAGCTTCACTAGATTTAAGCAGGATGTTTCCCGTAAAACCGTC
>CP070785.1:764061-766606 GCA_020346705.1 Chloroflexota bacterium
AGGGCACTTAACCGGTTGGGTCGTGCCCATTCGTATTCATCATTCGGGAATCGCAGCCGGTAATAATATTTCACACATTCCAGCGTACGATCAGTTGCATATGTGGGCTGTGAATAATAATTACCGAATCTCGTCGCATTGAAGCTGTACATATCAACGCTGGGTTCTCCCTCGATGATCCACTCCGACAAGTATTTTCCAAGCCCTCCAGCCCCTCCGAATCCGTTTAATGAGACTCCGGCACACATCCACAACCCTCTTGCTTCGGGAACAGGTCCAACAATTGGATTGCAATCTGGGGAATATGCACCTGGATGGCAGGTCAGTGAGATGATTTCCGCTTTGTCCAGGAATGGCAGACGGCGAATTGCTCCTTCCATGAGCTGTTCGAAACGATCGAAATCCGATGGAAGTGGGCTTCCGTCGTGGTCCCAAGGGACGCCATCCACCCAGCGAGGATTCGGGTCTGGTTCATAACCGCCGATTACCAGCCCACCTGCTTCTTCCCGCATATACACCAGGTTATCCGGGTCACGTAAACATGGGGTGCTGTGTGTGAATTCATTGCCAGGCACAGCTTTAAGGGCGATATGCTGGTGATCCACTGGTGTCGAGGGGATGTGCACTCCTGCTAAGGCGGCAACGCGGGGTGACCAAATCCCAGCGGCGACGATCACATTTTCAGTGATGATCTGACCCTTGTCGGTGATTACCTTGCGCACTTCTCCCTTTGAGCCGATATCAATGCCAGTTACCAAGGTTCCGGTGATAATCTCGGCGCCCATATCCCGTACCAGTTTTGCCATGCCCGTTGTGGTGGTATATGGATCGAGATGTCCATCGCGAGGTAGATAAATTGCTCCGAAGAGTGCCTCCTCTGATATTTGCGGCATAATGTCCCGGGCAGCTGATGGAGAGATGATCTCCACCTCCATACCAATCCCTTTTGCCCGGCTGACACTGCGCTGGAGTTCTTTATATTGCTCTGGACTGGAAGCAACCCGCAGGCTGCCGACATGTTCGATCAAACCCAGCTCGCTGTACAGGTCTATGCTGTACTTGCGGAACTGCATCAATGTTTCTGAGGTTGCGAATTGCGTAACCAATCCGGCCGCATGAGCGGTTGCACCGCTGGATATGTCGTGCTTTTCGATTAAGATCAGGTCATTCCACCCATTTTTGGCAAGATGGTAGGCGATGCTCACACCATAAATACCACCACCGATGATCACAACCCTGGCTTGTTTATCCATATGGCAATTCACCTCATGTCACTTCAATTATTTTCTAAACCTTGCTGATCGATTCATAACGTGCTTCGCGGGATCGAGATTTCTGAAGCGGTTCAAGGTAAATTCAAGTCTGTGGCGAGATAAATAACCTCGACCTGAAAATCTGCTAAAGCCTCTCTGGCAATGGGGCCTAACTCATCATCGGTGATAATCCGATTTACTTGGTCAATGTCAGCTACCACAAAATTTGAGACTGATTCCCACTTTGTAATATCAGCCAATACTGTGACTGGTCCTTTGGTTTGTTCAACCATCATGCGGACGATTTCGGCTTCTGCAAGTGATGGAACCGTATAACCTTGATTGATTGAAATTCCATCAACTCCTATAAACGCCTGATCTGCATAAATCTGGTTCAGGTTATCAACAGCAAACATGCCTGCCACAGAATTTAATTTTGGTTGCAGAACGCCACCAACCAGGATCAATTCGAAGCTGCTCTCGTTGATCTCAAGAGCAGCAGATAAGTTGTTTGTTACAATGGTTATGTCAGCGTTAGGTCGGATGTTGTGGATTAATTGACTCGTTGTTGTGCCACTGTTGACAAATACAATATCCCCATCATTAATCATGTCAGCTGCGAGTCGTCCGATATCGCGCTTTTCCTGGACTTGCCTCTTGGCACGGAGGGTATACTCTGGCTCAAATTGAAAGCTCTCAGATAAAACGGCCCCTCCATGTGTGCGATTTAGGATGCCCTCATTTTCCATCCACGCCAAATCCCGGCGGACTGTCGCTTCAGAGACATTTAATAGATTACTTAATTCGGAACTGCGCACAATCTTATGCAGATTCAAATAATCAAGAATACGCTCACGTCTTTGAGCAGGAATGAATTGTTTACTCATTGATGAATCTGAATTTGAGATTAATGAAAAATATCTGTTTCGACGATCAAAAATTAGGGCAGAATACAACCAAACACGCTCTTTTTTGATGGATTTTGCACGTTTCAATTAAATATTATAGCGAATTGTGAAAGAATTTGCAAGATTTTGCTTATTCATGTATAATTTTGTATCTCCACTTTGATTTTTTGCTGCTTGAAATGAGACTTGTTCCAAATCAACATCCTGACTTCAATATTGAGGTGGATGATTCGCAAAGAAGGATGAAATGAATTCAGATCAGGAGACCGCATTTTCAAATATCAGGGATGTCCTGGCGAATTATGACCTTGGTGAATTAACTTCTATTGAACGGAACGAACGTGGGTATATTAATACCAGCTACGGGATTGAGACGGTTTTTGA
>CP070785.1:766706-769249 GCA_020346705.1 Chloroflexota bacterium
CACTTAGTATTAGGTATCATGAACAATGACACGATCAACGCGTGGCAGGGATCAGGGACCGGCTATATAGGAACGAATTCAACTGACGGCAAGTGGGATGGTAAATTCCTGGTTTGCTGCGGCGATTTTCCCACCTACCGGGCAGAATTCCGAATCAGCCAAGAATTGATTAAGGGCTGGCACCATGCTATAGGTCTCGCTCTTGGAAAAACAGATAATTCGTTTCAAACTGCGAAACTATGGCCTGCTCTGGCGGAATATAACCTGCCGAGCACCTGGAGTAGAATCCTGGGTGATATCATTGGATATATACCAATAGTGGTGAAGTAAGCGACTTCTGCTTCTCATAAGCAGTGAAAAATATTTCTCAAGGGACCTGAGTCCATTTTGGAGGTTGGCGGGGGCCAGGCTGTTTTCCATAAAACAAATCATCCATCCACAGCGCTCCCCGCCTGACGAACCCGGAGCGAGCAATCCCCCAACGCAAGATATTGTGAGGCAACGAATCTGGATGTGAGTATGGGCAGACGGCCATGCAGATGCCGCAGTCCGTACCGATCACATTCCAATATAGAAAACAGCTCTCTGGATTGATCTGCCAGCGGAGAACACCATCGATATCTTGACGCGGTTCGAAGGGGATGGATTTACTGGGGCAGTTTTCCGCACATTTCTTGCAGATGGTGCAAAAATCGATCACCGGGCGATCGGGATATCTCTCGTCTGTGAGCAGCTCCAGTGTCGTGGTTACCACGCCCAACCTGACCCGCGGCCCCTGCCGGGGAGTCATCAGCAAGCCCATCCGACCGATCTCCCCCAAACCGGCATCCCTGGCCACCAGGGGTGCGATCACCCTGTAATTTCCATCGATATGTGCACGCGCCTTATAGCCCATCCGGCGAATCGCCTCCGCCAGCTGGACTGCAACCCGGCCTGCTTCCACGTACTGCCGGGCAGATTCCATCACTCCCGGCGGAGTTGGGTTAGCCCCCACCATTTCGTGATCCATTTCTACTGTAAAAGCAATGGCGTACTCGTGTTGGATGGGAATCTCAGCCCCATAGACACCTGGCCCTCTTCCGATGTGAGAGTAAACGTGGTACGAGCGCAGCTTGGTGATCCCCACCTCAAGGGCACCATAATAGCCGGCTAACCCCTTGATATATGCAGTCATTTTCTCGACTGGCAAGATCATTTGAACCTCGGCGGGTTCTCCTGCTACCATCTGGCCCATGATCTCTGTGAAGGTGAAGCTGGCATCCGGTGAGGTGAACAACACTTCATTAGCTAACTTCGCTTGTGGAGATAACAGCCCCGGTTTAGAGCGGGTATGGTCATCCATCTTTTTCTTCTCAGGCCGCATCTCGTAGTAGGCCTGGTAATTTGGACCGCCTGGTTCCAGGCGAGCCCTGGCAAACATGATGTCCCGTTCGTCAAAGCGCTTGCTGGGAATATCATTACCGAGCTCGATTCTTCCAATTGGCAACAAGGAGAGGATCAATAAAATGAACAAACCAGCACCCATCGCGATGAGCAAGACCAATTTCGCTTGGGAACCCAACAATGTGACCAGCACCAAACCTACGCCTCCCCCAACAGCTATGATCACACTTATGCGGAAAGCCTGGAGCTCTTTTTCCCGGTAAGAGAAAAATGCAAATCCCCCAAAAATGAGAAAGATAATGGCTGCAAGGATGTAGAATACGATGTTCATTATCTCACCTCTAGCATCACGAAGATATCAGGGTTTGGTAAATTCTCTCCAATCCTTCATTGACGTAATCTTTGGGCAAACCATAGCTGATACGCAGGTGGTGATCCAACCCGAAATGGTCTCCAGGAACAACCAATGTGCTCTGCTCAGCGATCAACCGCCGGACAAGCTGGCTAGAATTGATCGACCGGTTGTAGCGAACGAAAGCGATTGCAGCTGCCTGGGGAGGCACTAGGCTGATCAGATCACTTTTCTCTTTACACCATCGCTCAAAATTCCCATAACCTCGCCGCAAATATTCGCGGGTGCGGGCTAAAATTCGTGGGTGGACTTGCGGGGAAAGCGCATAAGAGGCCAGCTTATTGCCAAGCATTGTGGCGCTGATGGTGACATAATCCTGGCGAGCCCAGATTTCATCCGACATTTTGCCTGGTGCAACTACCCAGCCGATTCTCAATCCGGGCAAGGCATAGGCTTTTGAAAGGCTGCCTACGGCAAAGACGCGCTCGTAATCTCCCCAAAAGGAGGGGGTAAATTCATCAGTATTATGTTCTGCACCGGCATAGACCTCGTCTGCCAGGATCCAAGCGCCCACCTTATCCGCTGCCTTAACAATGGCCCTTCTTTCCTCGGGAGTCAAGATATATCCAGTCGGATTGTTGGGGTTGCAGATGGCGATCAAGCGGGTTTTTGAAGATACAGCTTGGGTAAACTCTTCGAGATCTAATCCCCAACCCAGGTCTTCCTTCAATGAGAATGTATTCAGCGCAAATTTGAGATTTTTCGCTACACCCCATATTTGCATGTAATTAGGAAGCATGACTGCGAT
>CP070785.1:769349-771887 GCA_020346705.1 Chloroflexota bacterium
GCCTCTTCCATGTTCATGTGGAAGGCATCCAGGCAAACGCCGCAATCCGGGGCCACAGCATCAGCCAGGGCCAATGCCTGGGCGCCATTGAAGCAGAAGTATGTCTCAAAACGGTTGATCGGCTCTACGGCCAGGACCACGCCCTCTTTCTTGCCCCAGTCGTAGCACTGCTTCAGGCCATCGACTGCCCACTGCCACTCCTCTTCTGGGGTCGCATCAGGCGTGATCTTGCCCACCATCCCGGGAACAATGGTCATCTCGTAACCCTCCAGCTCTTTGACCATCGTGATGCAGTCCTTGACGTATTGGACTGATTTGGCCCGCTGGGCCTCATCCTTGGCGACCAGGTTGCGATCTTCCAACATCAGGGTCACCGAGCCCCAACAGCGAATGTTATTCTCTTTGAGGTATTTGCGGACCTCTTTGGTGTCGTAGATATACGGCTCGCCGCTGATCTCGAGACTCTCGTATCCATATTTGGCTAAACGCCGGATGGTTACATCGACCGGTTCAGCCCTCATCCAGTTGTGCATTGATAGATGCATTTCGTACCTCCTGTTGAAAATAAGATTTTAGGACCTTAACATTATTACGTTGGCGTTATCCAGCGTTTCAAGCAATGCTGTTTGCAACCTATATCAGCTGTTCGAAGAGCAGCTCGTACAATCCCTTCACCTGCAGACCAAATTCCTCCGCAAACTGATCTAACTGTTTCAAGGTTCCTGGGTCATCACAAACCAGCAGCTGGGCTCCACTTTGCCGGGCATCCTCCAACCTGGCCCGGGATAATTTTTCGGCGATATCCGGCTTGGTAAATTGCAGCGCGGTGCTGCCCACCGGATGCCCGCGCTCCCGGCGCCAGAAAAGCTCTCTGGGCTCACCAGGCATCACTGCAGCAAGCAGCTGCCGGGGGGCATCATGGCGTCCCGTAACACGCACGGCGTGGGTCGGATCTACATAAGCAAAGGGAATCTGTGAGCTTATCTTGTTGAATCGAATTTCACCTCCTTCCAATTGTTCAGCCAGAAATGACGTCAGTTCAATTAATTCAACATCAGCGGGGAAATCGATCCCCAGCCGTTCAGGGTAAAGCTGGTTGAAGGTGAAATAATCACCCGGAGACAGCACCATCATCCGGCTGGCACCGCTGGTTTTCAGTTCTTCCAAAGTGGCTTCGGCCAGCTGCCGGGCTGTATCGGGCAATCCCAGGGAACTGGCCAGATAGCCATTATTGCGTCCCAAGCCGATCATGATTGGATTTATGCCGATCGATACCAGCATGTCACTGACAACGGAGAGCGTTTTTGGCCAGAGATACTGGGCTTCATCTCCTACAAAGAGGGCTACCCCACCCTCGTTTGGAACCACGCCCGGTTTACGTTGGGCATATGGGGTACCGTATTCGCGCAGGCTCTCATCAAGATCATAAACCACAGGCGGCGCGAGCTGCTGACTGACGATCTCTGCCCTCACAGCGGCGATGGCTTCAGGCAGCGGCTGCCCGGTGACGCAATGCGCCCGCGAATTCCCATGATCAGGCGCGCTGTAGATGGCATCCACTGTGTCTGCATCCCATTTTAACAATCCCCGCTTGACGGAGGCGATCACCAGCGCCCAACCATGGGGAGATAACGTCTCCTTGTGGGTCACGTATTCGACCGAGGCAATATGGCGGCACATCAAGCAATAACGGCAGTTTTCTATCGTATCGACAACGTTTTCAATTGTCATGCTTACGATTCCTTGTTTTTCATTGAATAGTTTTCCTGCATCTTAAGCCAGCTAGAACCCAAAGCCCGTCTTGCCCGGGTTCATGATTCCATTCGGATCGATCGCTTTCTTCAGTTTCAGCATCATCGGCCAGGCTTCGCCATATTGCTTGCGCATATAGCGGGAAAGTTTAAGCCCTACGCCATGGTGTTCGTTGATCATGCCGCCATTGGCGATGACGGCCTGCATGGCCGTATTCCACACCTGATTGTGTAATCGCAAAGCTTCTTGTGCATCTTCTGGTGGTTCTTCAATGATGAAACGAGAATAGAGCATCACCCCCCAGTGGAACCAATGCGAGAAGTGACCGATGAACCTTATCCCCAGGTCAGCGAAGCCCTCCTCGACGGCCCTCTTTTCAGCCCAGTACAGGTTTTCGATCTTATCGTAAGTGGTGATCGTCTCCGTCGTACCGTACATCCACGGCAGCTTCAGACTCAGGGGTGGGTAGTAAAAATCGTAGCGATGATCCCACCATTTCTCACCGGGTTCGCTGCCCAGGTCGCGCGCCTCCAGCTCAGCGCAAATTTCTAAAGCCTTTTTATGTTGGATCGCTGCAATATCTGGATCGCCATCAAAACCTATCACCATGTATGCGCCTTCATATTCATAACCCAGGATTTTCTTTACTCTCGATGCAGTCGACGCAGGATCATATAGCCGGATCACAAACGGATCCAGCCGGCGAGTCATCATCAGTCGCCCGGCTTCTATGGCTTTTGACAGATCGTCAAATAACACCGCCCGTAAAAGGCGTTCTTCGGGGAT
>CP070785.1:771987-774524 GCA_020346705.1 Chloroflexota bacterium
ACCCGCCTTAATAGCAGATCTTCTAGGTGAACGACTCCTTCTGCTCGAGCTGCCCAACGAATCTCCACCCACAAATTTGGAGTTGAACCAATGAAGGATAGTTCAGAAGGATCGGATATCTCAATTATTTCGGGAGCATCAATCCCATAACGTCCAAGGAGGCGCAACTTCGATTTTTGATCAATAGGTATTTCCGATTGAAGTTCAGGATTAATCGAAATTGATTTGGGTGGGGGGGAAATTCTATCCTTTAAGTCAGGTATTTTCTTTATTAACAGGTTTATTGCCTGTTTAGCCATCAAGCGAAAGGTGGTTAATTTTCCTCCGCCGATCGTTAGTAAACCATTTTCGAAACGAAGGAAATGTTCGCGAGATTCTTTTGAAGGTTCCTTTTTACCAGTATCAACAACTGATCTAATTCCAGAAAATGTAGATTGGATGTCCTCAGCATTAAGATCAAGGGAGGGGAATGTGAAACGAACCGCGTCAACTAAATACTCCACTTCCTTGTTGCTAATGCAAGGATCAGTCACCATTTGCTTGTTGAAATCGACATCAGTTGTGCCAACTACTGTGACACCTTCCCAGGGAAACGTAAAAACAGGTCGCTTATCCTTTGGGTGCCAAATACTGATTGCCCGATTAACAGGCAGTTTTTCAGCTGGAAATATCAAATGGGAGCCACGCAACCGGCGAATATCCGGCAGATTCTTTACAATTTTCTGCCCCCTGGTTTTGGAATTCCCTGACAAATGCTCTGACCATGCACCGGTTGCATTTACGACAGCCCTTGATTGAACTTCTGCTTGGTCAGAATCTCTAACAGAAGCCATATCTTTAATCTGAACCCCTGTTACTATACCGTTTTGTGTAACGATGAATCCCTCAACTCTCGCGTAATTCAATGCAAAACCACCCAGGCGTACGCCTTCGAGAATATTTCTCAATACAAGACGTGCATCGTCTGTGAGCGCGTCGAAGTATCGATAACCTCCGCGCAGTTCATGAGAATTTAAATTTGGACACAGCTCGAGAAGACCCTCTTGATCGTAATATTTATGGCCCCATTTTAAGGCCAGCAAATCATAAAATGTCAGGCCAAATCCAAGTGCCCACATCGGAATCCGGTTACCTTTGTAGCTGGCGATTACGAATCCTAGCTGATTAATCAACCCCCGATTCTCTTGAAGTAACCGCTCTCGCTCTCGAACAGAATCATAGGTGATCTTTAACTGTCCATTCTTCAAATAACGGAATCCACCGTGGACAAGCTTCGAGGAGCGGCTCGATGTGCCGGAAGCGAAATCGTGGGCTTCAACAAGCAGTGTTTTCAATCCTGCAGCTACTGATTCCAGAAAGACCCCAGCCCCGGTAATCCCTCCACCGATCACTACCAGATCAAAAGGTTGATCTAGTTGGGACCATATAGCCTCACGCCAGCCTTTCTTCCACATCATTGTTTTCTCAAACAAAAATCCAAAAAGGGGAAAATTCTGTTATCTTCAATGATTATCTTTCTCAAACTTAATTTTGGAATCAACCAGGGCATCCGGGTTTAATATTTCTGAGGGATCGAAGAACTGGGTAATTTCTCTGATCAGGTCATATCCTATCTTCCCTTTTTCATCAACCAGATAATGAGAATGATCGCGCCCGATGCCATGTTGGTGGCTGATAGTGCCCCCAAATTCAATAATTGCTTGACTTGCAGCTCCTTTCATTTCCGCCCAGCGATGAAGATTTTCATCGGGTTCATGTGATCTTTTGAATATATAAGTAATGTAGATGCTGGCACCTGTTGGATAGACATGTGATATATGACCAAATACCAGGACTTTATATCCATTGCGATGATTGACTTCTACGATCGCTTGAATAGCTTCATCCTTGATTTTTTGGATTTTATTCCAGGGTGCTGCAGTCTCAAGCGTGTCGAGTGCGAAGCCATGCTCCCATAGGGAATTGCGTAAATATGGCGAGAGAAAGCGAGTCTTTTTCCAGGAAGTACCGATATACCGTCCTGCATACATTGCACCATTCATTTTGCACAATTGCGAAGCAGATTCAAGCGCTTGCTCAGCTTGGGTTCTCCGTCCCGTAATTCCAAGGATTAACAGGCAGCGATTCCTCCGAAAACCAAGAATGTCCAAACCAAATCCCGCCCAGCGAACGAGATTTCTTTTGCCAGACAAGATCAAGGTAGTTTCTGTTTCCTGAGCATCACTCAATCTAATCATTGATAGTTGGATGTTGTTTTGAACAATATTCCTGACTGCCGAGAGACCCGCTTCCCATTCTTTAAAGAAAAATGCGTAAAATTCTTCAAATTCTGGTACTGGTTGGAAGGAAACAGTAACCCTAGAAAGGATTCCAAACCTTCCTTCCGAACCTAAGATTATTTGTCTTAAATCGGGACCTGCCGCGCTGGCCGGAAAAGGTGGAATATTCATTTCTCCTTGATGAGTCAGGAGCTGCCCTCCCCTGAAAAGGTCTTCAATTCTCCCGTAGTAGTACGATTGCTGACCGCTGGACCTGGT
>CP070785.1:774624-777152 GCA_020346705.1 Chloroflexota bacterium
GATTCTCTCCCCCGTGACGAGATTCATTCCGGAATTTATTTTGTCGATCAATTCCTGCCGGTCGAGCTGGATGTGGTCCGACCAGATCTTCCCTCGCCGCAGGAAGCCCCGTACCCACAAAATTTGTCCCTGATCGTCGTAACGTACTGCCTGAATCACGCCATCGATTTTGTTTTTAGCCATAGATGTACTCCGAGGTGAGGTATTGTGTTGAATCGATGAAAAAAAAGAAACGTGAAACTTGGTCAGACAGACCGATTTCACGATTCACGTATCAAACCCATACTCCATAGTCGG
The DNA here is from genome assembly GCA_020346705.1 of Chloroflexota bacterium. Lineage (GTDB taxonomy): Bacteria > Chloroflexota > Anaerolineae > Anaerolineales > UBA4823 > PFL25. The sequence continues at coordinate 774,922 of CP070785.1, forward strand.
GGTGAGCGGACTTGAACCGCTGACCTCCGCGTCCCAAACGCGGCGCGCTGCCATCTGCGCTACACCCCGAGTGGGGAGAGTATAATGCGATTTGTGCCAATAAGTCAAGACTTTTGCAATTGGTATATAAATATGGTAAACTCAGCCCTGAAATCGAAACGAGGTATGCTCAATCAAGTGTGTTTAAGAGTACCAGAAAAACCTTGATTACAAGTGGGGAGGACGTCATCCGACGGTCCTCCCCACTTCTATTTTTACCGGTATTTGGGGACAGATATCGAGATATAGCCAGGTAGATTTGGAGGCGGAATGACAACAAAATATGTTTTCCTTACCGGTGGTGTCGTAAGTTCTGTGGGCAAAGGAGTCACCGCGGCGGCGATCGGTCGCTTGCTAAAGGAGCGCGGTTTTTCTGTATCGGTGCAGAAACTGGACCCTTATATTAACGTGGATCCAGGGACAATGAGCCCTTACCAGCATGGTGAAGTGTTCGTGCTGGCGGACGGTGCGGAAACCGACCTGGACCTGGGTCATTACGAACGTTTCATTGACATTAGCCTCAACCGGGTATGCAATGTCACAACCGGGCAGGTATACGCGGAAGTGATCGCGAAAGAAAGACGTGGAGATTACCTTGGAGGCACTATACAGGTCATCCCGCATATCACCAACGAAATCAAAAGAAGGATCGGCTTGGTTTCAAAAACAACGGACGCCGAGATCGTGCTGGTTGAAATTGGCGGCACTGTGGGTGACATCGAATCGCTGCCCTTCCTGGAAGCATTACGGCAGATGAGGACGGATGTTGGCCGGGAGAATAGCGTCTATGTACACGTGACCTGGCTGCCCCACATCGGTGCTACCAATGAGCTCAAAACCAAACCAACCCAGCACTCTGTCCGCGAACTGCGTTCAATCGGTATCTCCCCAGACGTGATCATTGCCCGTTCCGATCACCACGTTGATGGTGATCTGCGAGAAAAGATCGCCCTGTTCTGCGACGTTGACCTGCGCGCAGTCGTTCCGATGATCACCACACCGATTTTGTATGAAGTCCCTTTGCTGATGGATAAAGCTGGCGTGGGAGATTTTCTGATTGAGCGTTTGGGATTGACTGCCCGTAGCCAACCAGATTGGACAGATTGGGAGCATATGGTGCAGGAAGTACGGCGCGACAAACCCACCGTACGTGTGGCTTTGGTTGGAAAATATATCGAACTCCGGGACGCGTATATGAGCGTCCGCGAGGCGCTCTTACACTCTGCTCTCTCATTAGGCATTGAAGTCATCATTGATTGGGTGCATTCAGCAGAGATAGAAAAGGGACGCGGCTGGGAAATAGTCAGAGCAGCCGACGGCATCATTGTCCCTGGCGGATTCGGTGGTCGGGGGATCGAGGGAAAAATCCAAGCTGCACGCTATGCACGCGAGAACAAAATCCCCTACCTTGGTCTGTGTCTGGGAATGCAGCTGATGGTAATCGAATTCACCCGCCACGTATTAGGCGATGAAGAGGTCAATTCGACTGAATTTGATCGCGGTACCAACCACCCGGTGATCGACCTGATGCCAGACCAACGTGATATTGCCGACATGGGCGGCACGATGCGCCTCGGATTGTACCCCTGCGAACTTCAGCCCGGTACAATCGCCAAAGGCGCCTACCAGGAAGATGTGATCGATGAGAGACATCGACATCGTTTTGAGTTCAACAACGCATATCGCGACCTTTTACAGAATGCAGGGATGCGCTTTTCTGGAATTTCACCGGATGGGCGGCTGATCGAGATCGCTGAACTTGCTGACCATCCATTCATGCTTGGGACGCAGTTCCATCCAGAATTCCTTTCCCGCCCGAACAGACCCCACCCGCTCTTCATGGCTTTCTTAGAAGCTGTGGTAGAGCAAATGAGTGTCTCCAAACCAATCGAGGTAGATACAAGCACAATCAACACGACTTAGATCTAGATTTTTATTTCTTGTGCAAGTGTGTTTCAACGCGCAAGGAAGGTGTTATCTGAACTAATTATCAAATGCAATGAGGTGAAAAATGAAATCAACAGTTGAGGGATTAACTGCGCGCCAGATTTTAGATTCGCGCGGCAACCCGACAGTCGAAGTTGAAGTCTGGCTCAGTGATGGCAGCTGGGGAAGGGCCGCAGTTCCATCAGGGGCATCGACCGGTGTACACGAAGCACTCGAACTTCGCGATAAGGACCATGACCGCTATG
>CP070785.1:777252-779763 GCA_020346705.1 Chloroflexota bacterium
TCGAGATGAAAATAACCCCCAAGACAATGAAACTGACGAACACCCCCCGAACTGCGGTCGTTGGTGTACGCATTTTCAGTGGTTGTCTCCTGGACGATGGTGTGGGCTGAATTATACCCGCAGATCAGATGGGTGCAATAAATACTAATCTTCCTCTCCCTCAGTACCCAATCCGGCCTCGCGAGCGCGCAGGACAGTCTGGACTCGATCGGTGACCTGAATTTTGTTGTAGATGTTTGATACGTGATTGCGTACGGTTTTCAAGCTGATATTCAATTGCTGGGCTATCTCTTGATTGCTGAGCCCGCGCGCGATCAAGGCCAGGATTTCATGTTCCCGTTCAGTCAACTCCGGGAATACCTGCGCAGGCTCTGAAGGGGGGAAGGGTGCCGATCTGCAATCCGATGTGATCCTGAAGGACATCCTTTTGCTAGACCTGAATCAAGCAGGAAAAATTCTCGGTACTGGTGGGAATTCAACTATCAAGCTCACGGATTGAAGGAGTTTGCAAACAAAAGAATATTCAATTTGGGTAGAACGATCAAAAAGAGAGCTCCACTCGATTGCTGCTGCAAGCGATTGAAGCTCTCAATTCTGCTTTTTATTCCCCCTCAAGCAGACTCAACTTGGGCGGACGGTTCCCCTACCGGCGCGCCCTTGGTATACAGCCAGATACTTACTACCAACACCCAGATAAAGGCAACTGCTAGTAAGACATAAGCAAAAGGTGTAAGTAATCCAATCGCGACGATTACGCTCAGCCAGCCGAACCAGCTCGGGAACAGCCCGCTGCGCAATGAAACAATTGCCGTCGCGCTGATTAAGACTGCCATGAAGATGGAGAATAACTGACCGGTAAGCTGTGCCCAGAAATCATACATCGACACTGCACCGACCGCTGTCATCCCGCCTGGCGCACTTGCGCGCAGACCAACAGCAAATATGCCGATAAAGGAGATGCCCAGGACAATTGCAGCTGCGATTCCTCCACCGAAGGCAACCGTTGACAACCTGCCTGTCCCTCCTTCATGCTCTACCAGCGCACTTCTTACACTGCCTGTGAACCAGATTAAAAAGAAGGCCGCTAATGATCCAATATACCCTCCCGCAGCTACCTGAGAGGCATTGTTGTTCAGGAAATCAGCCAGCTCTTCGCCAGGCGGTAGAAATTCATAGTAGTTAAAGGTGATCACGCCGATCACGAGTAGCATTACAGCCACAGCGCCTGTTAGTGGGACCAATCTATCTAAACGAGATTTATTCATCATGCTCCTCCTGTAAATAGGTGTACGGATAATTCATCCTCATTGAGTGATATCCTACCCTTACATGGTGAAAATTGTCATGGGGCAGGGATACTAAGTTAACCGGGAAAATTGTCCCGCCTCAATTGGGACAATTCTTGAAAGATTTTTTATTACAGATTCACAACCTGGAAAATGATTTATGGTAGGGGCGAGGCAATCTCTTTTCTGCGAATAGTCCGGTGTGTTTGCCTGGCCGTGATTGCTTCGCCCTTAGAGAAGCCTTCCAATTATGTTATCAACAGCAGCTAATTAATCCGCAGCTGCCGTGCTCAGATCAGTCTCAATCTGCACATCTTTTCCTTCTTCTGCCTTCGTCAGGCGGGACCACATGTTCGGCCACAGAAACAGCACCAGCAAGATCAGACTGACTATCGGAGCCAGGGCGAACAGGGAGAACCGCCCCAGGTTAATGGCTGTGGCATACGCCAGTGGAATTCCAACCGCCAGTTCCAGGCTTCCGGAGACTAACCCGAGTACTCGCATCCATTCCTTAGGTTTGATCAGAATCCCCACCGTGACCACTCCCCAACCGATCATCGCAGCCCAGTGTAAGCGCTGGACCAGCACGAAGAGAGGCGAACCGATGGTGATGATGCGGCTCGTGCTGGAAACACCGTTCATGAAGCAGGTGATATAAGCCAGACCGGTTAACAAAGCCAGCAGCGTAATGCTCCAGGGTACCTTGCCGACGCCTCGGGCCAGGAGGAAATAGATGATCAGGTATGGCCAGAAAAGGCTGAAATAAATCGGCGGCAGCCCGGCGGCCATATATGGCACGTTGATGAACCAGCTGCCCAATAGAGCCAGGGTGATCCCGATCAAGGATAGCAGGAAGGCCCACCTGGCTTTGGTGAAGAATCCGTAGGCGCTGACTGCAAAGAGCACGCCTGCCAGGATGCCCAAATCAGCCAAAGCCGGATGGATGTATTTTAAGAGGATCTCACAACCCGGTTCCGCTGATTCTGCGCTCATCCCGATCCGATACCAGTTGATAAACAAAACATAATGCCCAACGATGCCTATCACCGCCCCGATGATGGCCAGGAAGCCTCCCAGCTTGGTGTTTATTTTCATCAAAGCCTCCTTAAAAGTGTTGATAAATTGCTTTCTAACTAAGAATCCCCGTTCCTTAATTCCCTTCTTCACCTATATGGCATGAACATCCCTGGTAGTAAGGATCATCATTGTGTGCTGCTACATAAAC
>CP070785.1:779863-782361 GCA_020346705.1 Chloroflexota bacterium
TTATAGTAAACGCATTTGAGCAGGTGATTCCGTTAATGGGTCGAGAGCCAAGAGTGTGTCCAGATTCTCTCTTGAGAGGGAAGGAGATTCAAGCAGATGCCTTAAGTGTCGAAACTTTAAAAAGCGCCAACCCCTTTCAATCTCATGTTTAAATAATACATTCGTGCGGAGCTTGCGTAGAACCAGATTTGCCCGCGCACCAGGTAATACTATGATGGACTTCTCAGGTGGATAAGCATTATTAAAAATGGTGTTACCAATAGCAGCTGATGATGATACATAGAAAACAAGGCTCTCGCGTCCCTCATTATCCCTCCAGACAATCGGATTTTCACCATGAGGTGAGAATTCCAATCGATTTCCTAAATCGCATAGCGAAAGACGAACAGAAGCAAGCTCAAGATTTCTCCTGTGAGGTTCATCTTGGGTTCGCAAACTAAACTTCCTACTCGTAAATGATGCGCTATCACTGTAAGATTCGAGGCACGATAGTATCAACCCAAAATCTGGGGTCAGTAACCCGGGGAACATATCACAGATAGATTGATCAAGGTGTATTACATCATCCAGCCTTCGTTGAGTCATTAATTGGTAAACTTCAATTTCTACATTGTCCGATCGCGGACTGGAAGGTAGATCGATGTCTTGATGCCAAAGACTGGCTTTCCCTGGTGATTTTTCCCCTCCGCCATATCGTATGAAGTTGTTCTTGAATGATAAAGTATCCTCGATCCATTGGTCTATTCTTGAATATTCATCCGCTGGTGAGAGAAACCCATCTCTGGCAAGGAAATGGTTCTCGACAATCGTAGATAGCGCATCGGCATAAATAACGATATATGGAGTCGGTTCGCCATGTTTGGTTAATTGCTTAATCCCATTTGCGACGATCAAATTTTCTTGCTGCTCTTCAACAATTTGGGTGACAGAGATTTGAAATGGTGGTTGTCCTCCTGGAACAAAATCCCAATAAAGTTGAGCTAGTTTGCTATCTACACGTAATGCGATGCCTGTCAATGAGAAACCTGCTCGGTCGGCAGCAATGATAGAGGCACCTAAGAAGCTGGATTCCGCCTCAGCGACCAATCCAAAAGCATGTGTTCCATTGGGGAATAAATTTGCAATTAAACTGAAGGCAGAATTTAGTGCGCCACAATGCCAGGACCAGTCATAGCGACGCCGCCGGAGGACAGATCTAAACGATCCAATCGCCTCCCCTCCCCATATCCAACCCGCCCATAATGCCGATAACGTCCAAAAGGCTTGATTGTGCCGAGGAATAACCGTGGCTATGGCTTGAAAATCGATTTGTTGATCGGAATTTGGAATGGACAGATCGACGCTCAATTCGCGCAGTGGGCCTTCAAAAAGAATAATCCCTCCTCCATCAGATGGAGTACTCGGAAAAACAGAAAATTGAACCGGTTCTCTATCCGATGCCAGAGATTCAACAGCTTTTTCAAGCGTGAGCCAAAGATTTTCCTCCTTAAAATTTGGAGAGGAAGATAATTGCTTTGGTCTTAGTCTGCCTGTAGGATGCGACCAGAGATTATTTCCCCTGTCTAACGCGCTTAATACCAGCGCGATGAGACATTTATCCCTTTTTGATTGGTCTGAGCCAAAATTGTGAGGGGAAGCCAATAGACTGTTGAGTCTATTCACCATAATTACTAATGCATATATCGCCCGGGGTAAGTACACCGAGGGGGCTTCTTCAACATTACCTCTCTCAGAATCTCCTGGAGGAGTTATTCTTTCGAGGACACGCATACGATGCAAAGATGAGGCTGAGAAACTCCGGGCGAGTTCAATGTCCGATTGGACGACCGAATGTTCGCCTGATTCACCACAATGGCTGCATTCATAGATCTTTGCATAAGGGGCATCTGCTTCCCAATCCCAAATAAATGCCTCAGCAATCACCGGTTGTCCACACTGTGAGCAGGTCGAGCGGTAAAGCTGTTGAATATGAATTTCGAGTCTTTCATCAGCAACCCTAGATGAGGCCAATTCTGCCAGCGCAGAGCGAAGCTCATCTTCATTGGGAGGGTGAGCGCCCAGATCAAGCAAGAACCTGGCAATTGGATTGTTCGCTGTTATGAATACCTGGTACCCAGCCCTGGCAAGCTCAAGAGCAAACTCCGGTGAAGTGCCAAATGGATCCAATATATATGAGCTTGCTTCCAGGTTATCAGCTGCCCATTTGGTGGCAATCCCTTCCGGTATAGGTGGTAGGAATCGGGAAAGGAGTCCTGAATTATCAATTGGTTGTCCTGTTATGAACGGGGCGCCCTTAATCATCCTTGCGATCCACTTTTATCTAAATTCGTTCTTTAACATTATATATCCCAATCTCAAATCTGTAGTTCGAAATAAACTTTATCAAGATGAGAAATGGGTTTATGTTTGGAGACTAATCAGAGGAACGTTATTTAGGTTTTGGCTTCCAAGAACAAAACTTGAATATGATACAATAGCGACGAATTGGCAGCAGGGAG
>CP070785.1:782461-784951 GCA_020346705.1 Chloroflexota bacterium
CAAAGGCTGGATGCCCTGGCAAGGTGCCCAAACTCCCTTTGACCGAACAAGCCTGGTGATACGATAGATCCAATTGGACCCGGATAGGTACTGCTCTCACCCTGATCGTTGACATAGGCATGTCCTCCGATCTCAGCAAACACGGGACATGCGTTTAAGCAGGCCCCACAGCGAATACAGAGTAACGCTTCTGCGAGGGGAGATTCTCGCATCGCCTGGCGTCCATTGTCCACGAGGATTATATGCCGTTCTTTAGGACCATCTGAGTCACCCTTACCTCGGGGAGCATTGATCAAATTTGTATAAACGGTGAGCTTCTGTCCGGTTGCTGAGCGCGGCAACAAATTTAACATTAATGCTAGATCTGACATTGTGGGGACTAAGCGTTCGATTCCCATCAAGGCGATATGTACCGGCGGAAGTGTGGTCACCATGCGACCATTTCCTTCGTTGGTCACGAGGCAGATCGTTCCGCTTTCCGCCACGCCAAAATTCACACCAGAGAGGCCAATATCTGCATTGAAGAATGATTGTCGCAAGCGTTCCCGGGCCGCTTCCGTCATCGTTGGAATATCTTCAGTGTATGGTATGCCCAGGTTATCCCTGAAGGTTTCCCCCACCTCCTCTTTCCTCAGGTGAACCGCGGGAGTGATAATGTGTGCGGGAGATTCACCTCGCAACTGGATGATGAATTCACCAAGGTCTGTTTCAACGACTTCGAATCCTGCTGCTTCCAGGGAATGGTTCAATCCTATCTCTTCGCTGACCATCGTCTTGGATTTAGCGATCAACTTTGCGTTTTTTTCTTTAGCTATCTCTAAAACAATATCGACCGCTTGTTCGGCGTTATCTGCTCTGTGGAGGATCATCCCATTGCTGCTTGCCTGGCTGGCAAATTGGTCCAGGTATTGGTCCAGGTTTTCAATCGTATGCAATCGTATTGAATGAGCTCGTTGTCGCAATACTTCCCAACCTTCAGGCAGTGAGTCAATCGCTTGCATACGGGCATTGATTCGCTTTTCGGCGTTTGCATCCAAAGCGATCTGTAGATTTTCGTTGGATAATGATGACCTGATGTGTTTGTGAAATGTATCGATCATTGGGATTTTTCAGCAATATCGCTATGCTTGATCCAGGATAGCAGCAATATGAACTGCCTGTAAAGGAATATTTTTTCGTTGGAGTCCCCCACTGATATGTGCGACACATCCCGCATCGCATGAAACGAGAACTGATGCCCCACTGGCGACAAAATTCTCAATCTTCCGATCCAACATAGCTTTTGATATTTCTGGATGTTCGATTGAGAATAATCCACCGAATCCACAGCATTCCTCTCGTTTTGGAAGCGGAACGATTTCTGCCTCCTGAATTTCGTTTAATAATCGCTGAGGCTGCTCATCAATGCCGAGATCACGCAGTAGGTGACATGAGGAATGGTAAGAGATTTTTTCGGAATATTCCGCCCCTAATCTGACGACACCCAGTTTATCTACCAGATATTCGGAGAATTCATATGTGCGGTTCGCCAGGGTGTCTGCCCGTTGCAACCATTCAGGATCATCATCAAACAGTTCACGATATCCGTGCTTGACCATCCCAGCGCAAGATCCTGATGGAATGACGACATCACCCTGGGTGTCCTCAAAAGCTTTAATCGTGTTTTCAGCCATCTGTCGAGCTTGTGGACGCATTCCAGCGTTGAACGCCGGTTGCCCACAACAGGCCTGATTCTGGGGAAAATCAACCTGACACCCTGCTCGTTGGAGAACTCGAACTACAGCTTCTCCAGTTTCAGGGTAGAGTGCATCAACGATGCAGGTAACGAAAAGTTGAACGGAATTGCTCACATTACGCCTCAAATTTATTCAGGATTTGCCAACGGCATTGATTGTAAACCGCACATCGAAAAGGTGCAAGTTTGGGTTCCACAATATACAATCAGCTTACAATTCTTTGGTTTTGGGGGAAAAGTGGTAAGATTAACGCCGTTCGCTTGATTAATAATTATCGGGTCGCAACCACTATTCGGCAACATTAATTACTTGGATATTATATTTCCGAGATTGCCTACCACAACATTGGTTGCGGCTCGTTTTTGGAAGGGTGTAACCTCAATATGGATACTTACAAGGCGGAAATCCCCAATTCCTTTCGCTTACCACGCCGAATTAACCGTTTGGGTGAACTCGCATACAACTTGTGGTGGACCTGGAATCCGGATGCCCAGCGTCTCTTCATCGAAATAGATCGGGCTTTATGGGAACGTACGAATCACAATCCGATCCGATTTTTGAGCATGGTTCAACGCGCCCAACTCAACGCAGTTACCCAAAATCATTATTACCTGGAGACTTACGACCGGATTTTCAACGAATTTGACAAATACATGAACGCCGAGGATACCTGGTGTTCCCGCAACCACCCAGAATATAATCACCAGCCAATCGCTTACTTTTCCACAGAATTTGGCCTGCACGAAACGTTACC
>CP070785.1:785051-787526 GCA_020346705.1 Chloroflexota bacterium
GAGTGAGGTTATGGCCTGGTTCCTTATCTGTAAGTAGAAGTAGGTCAGCATCACAATAAATGCAAAACTATACAAAGGCATCATAACCAGTAGTATTAAACGATATTCACTTACGAAATTGATCACCCTATCATTAATAGCTTGATTGAATCGAGCATTGCGGTAGGCTTTAACCCCTAAATACACAAAGAATGAAACAATAAAAATAAAGACAACGATCAGGGCCAATCGACTCTTTGAAAGACCGATGAACCAGACATTTTTTGGATCTGTGGGGAGCAACAACAAAACAAGCAGGCAAACTGCGGCAATCAAAGCATTGGCTAGAAAGTAAATTTGGAGTGCTGTAGAAACAACGCGTTTACCATTACTTTTCATTTGCGCTTATCCTTTATATATAATGGATTGTTTGGAAATTATGCCTTCCAAATGGTTGAGCTTGAGCTCATTCAGCAGGAACCGGTTGAAAATTACCTGGGCCAAACAACTTCCGTAATACTTGAAAGTAATTTTCTTGATATCCCTAATTTTCGAATATTCACTCGATATCTCCGGTAGATCTAAATTTCGAGGCAAGGTATATGATTTGATCGGATGTAAAAACAAGGACAAAAGGAATAAGTGGAATTATGAAACGCATTCTTGCGTTGACCAGCATGTAGCTAACTGTATAAAAGAATAATAACATCACTATCGGGATGATTTCTGGGGGTCGCATGCCTCGCCGGCGAACGAGAGAAAAAATAGCCAAACCTAAAAAGATCAGGTTCACCAGTCCGCTGATGTTCCAGGTTAGATCTGAGATATACCCATACCGCACGCCATAATTCGTCCAGAGAGGGATAAACCGGTAGAGTGAGAGCAGAAGATAACGAAACGGATTGGCAAGGATAATCTCCATCGCTTCCTGACGGTATAATTGATCCATCTCATATTCGTTCTCATCACCTCGCAAAATATCCGCATTATCTTCCAAAAGTTGTCGCTGGGCAGCTTTCATTTCCCGGTTGTACACATAACGAAGGTAATCATCATCCTCTAAAATGTGATTGTGGCGGTACAAGTTGTAGCCACTTAAAGTTACTCCTGGAATGAAAGCATTAAAAGCGTTGAAATTCCGAATTGTCCAGGGAGTGAGTACAACCACGAAGGCAAGAATTGTAAGTCCGATATTCATAAGACGACGCTTGACTGTCATGATCGGCGTGATCAATAAAGCTATACTCAGCACTGGGATAAAGTAAATCAGAACAGATCGGGATAACGCAGCCAGCCCAAGACAGAACCCAGCCACCAGCCATATCAGAATGTTCTTTTTACCCATACCAAGGACGATGAAGAACATTCCAAGTAAGAGAAATACGATGAAAAACGCTTCCCCTTTTAAAGACGCTTCAGTTTCCAGGATCAGGGGCACGTACACTCCCCACAAAAACGCTCCCAGGAATGCCGGTCGATGGTCTTTAAGCAGCATTCGAATAATGAGATAAAGAACCCCAATAGACGCCAGTCCCAATATCATCTGGATTAAAACCCCAAGATATTCAGCGTGTGTCTTAAAGACGATTATCATCGCTGCGAAAGCAAGTATGGGCAGAGGCTCGACAGAAGCGGTTGTGTTGTTCCCCGCTCCACAAAATGGGAAATAGGTGTTGCAAAAAGTTAGATTATGTCGCTTTGCCACAAGAGTAGCTATCTCCTGGCGACGCGTCTGTTCCAGTGGCACCTCATATGCAAAGAGAACGTATAACCGCACACCCAGAGCAAGTAGAAGGATGATGAGAATCAAGGCAGCATGAGATCGCAAACTCGTTTTGAAAAACTCTGAGTAATCAGGGACAACCAAGCGATCGAAGCGAAGGGAAAGGATTACTATTTGCAGGCAAGTTATTGCGAACCATAATACAAGTGGGGAAATCCGGATCAGGTAAGGTGATTTTGTGTCAAATGCCGCAAGAAAAAAGACGATGCTGCTAACCAATCCGATGCCAGTTCCCCACAGGACGATGTCAGTTTGTTCATCCTTCGCAGAAAATCGGATCAGGCGTCGGGCAAATGAATCTAACCAGTTTGTGTCCCGGACCGAGCGAAAAGCAATTACAGAAGCGAGCAAAACCCCGAATCCCAGCACGCCGATCAAACCCAGTCTTGACAAGGAATAGCCGAAAAGACCCACATTATCCACATCTCTAGGGATGCTCAGCAATAATATGAGACTGAACATGCCTGCAGCCCAGCCAATAACAAAATTCACTCGTAAATTGGCAGATAATGCTGAAATATCCCCAGGGACCGTTTGGGAGGTCATTCTTCAATGGTCAGGTGTGAATGTGGAAATTTCAGGTACCATTTCTAGGATAACCTGACTTACTAACATGTTTTTTACCTTATTCTTGACGATACGAAAGATTGTGCACAATATATTACCCATCAACCAAATTTCTCGTTCAATCAATTATCCGGGGGAAAAGTTTC
>CP070785.1:787626-790093 GCA_020346705.1 Chloroflexota bacterium
CCCTGCGCATCTTTAATCCATCAAATTCGACACCGAAAACCCGATATGCAGCCATGCATGCGCATGGAGACAATATTTATGTCGTCGCGAGAACCGTTACGAATATCGCCAGCCTTATTTACTACTATTACATGCACACCGTACATTCAACGGATGGTGGCGTTACCTGGACCGATCAACAGGAGATTTCTTCCTTCATGGCACTGACCTCCGGTGAATATGGAATCTCTATGGCCGGTGTAGGTGACCGAATTTATATGGGCTACGAAGTCGGGAGTAATCTTTATTTCCGTCACCATGATGGCACAATTTGGAGTGATTTTGAACTCTTACAACCAGGAGATGCTGAAAACGTAAATAAATGGCCGACCATCACCCAGGCTCCCGATGGCCAGGCATGGCTCCTGTTTGAGGTTAATAATGAGCTCTACATGCTCCATTACAATGGCAGCACCTGGGCTCAGAAAGAATTAATCGGTGCGGGAAACTACGCCAACTTTAAACTTGGCACAAGCGCTGACCGCCTGGAGTGGGTTTCAACCCAATGCAATGGAGCCCCATTTTTCATACAATACGATTGGCTATCTCCTGAACCAACTCAACCTCAACCACAATCTCACCACATCCCTCTCGCCCCTGGTTGGAACCTTGTATCGTTCAATCTAATACCAGCTGACACATCCATTGATGTGGTTCTTAGTTCGATCGCTGGCAGCTACGACCTGGTCTTTGCCTGGGATGGGGCTACCCAAACCTGGCAAATGTACGATCCGACCGGACCGGCTTACAGCAATACCCTCCAAAATTTGGATCATATGCGCGGCTTTTGGATCTATGCCACCTTTCCAGTCATATTAACAGTTACCGGCACACCACCTACTACGACCGATATACCTGTTTACTCTGCGAGTTCAGGCTGGAATCTAGTTGGCTATCCTTCCGAGTTAGTTCGTGATCTGCCAGGAGCACTTCAGAACCATGGCGTTGGTGCTGATTTCTCGTTGGTATACGCTTATCAATCGAACGATCCTGCTGATCCCTGGAAACTATTTGACCGCTCTACGCCACCATTCTCGAATGACCTCACGGCGATGACGCCAGGTTTGGGTTACTGGATCAAGGTGAGTGCGGATAATACCTGGCAGGTTAGTTTCCTAGGTCCATGAGCAAGAATCTTGAAATCGAAAACTATCAAACTATCGATCAATTTTAGAAGAGGGGACTAATTAGTAAAGTGCATATAAATCTTCGATCAATAATAAAAATTAGATCCTTCTTTTCCGTGAGCATATTTCTGTGTCTCGGCAACCTGTTTCTATATTCTCCAAACGAAGCTTACCCAGTGCTACCCTCCAGCTTCTACGGGACGATCCAGGTTGACGGCGCAAATGTCAAACCTGGGACGATCATTAAGGCACTTTTCAAGAACCAGGTACTTGCCGAGGGGGTTACCCTGATGTATGAAGGGACGTCAGTCTACATGATAAATATCCCTGGTGATGACAATTACACCCAAGAAATCGATGGGGGGCGGGAGGGCGAACAGATCTTCTTTGAAGTTGGCGGGCTGGTCGCCGATCAATCTGGTACCTGGCACAGCGGCACGAACGTAGAATTGAACCTGACCGTGACCTCCCAGGATCAAGATTCTGATACATTGGTTCTAGATACACCATCACCAACACAAGACATCGATAAAGATGAGCATTCCGGGTCAGCTGACAGTACCCAAATGATTCAAGAAACAAGCGAATTAATCACTCTCGCGGATTCCCCACCAGGATCATTTACCTCCACGGCCATTGCTCCCTCCGCCTCTCCTCAGTCAGCGAAGATCATCCTGATCCCAAACTTGAAAGACGAGGCAACAGTTTTACCTACGTCTATCAATAATCTCGAGCTTTCTTTAGATGATTCACAGATTGATATCCAGTCCGCAACAACTGAGCAAAAATACTCTGATCATACCTCTCGAGCAGTTGAGGATACCTTTTCCAGCAATGGGCTTGGAAACCGGACTCGCCCAGAATTATTCCTCATTCTAGGAGGAATTATTGTGATTGTAGCAGCTGCATTCTTGATATGGATTTTTCGGAAATAACCAATGGGCAATGACCTATACCAGCGCACATTTCTCCAAGTCTTGTTGTACGATTTTCAAACGCGAGGAGACATTTGCAGTGAAAAATAAAATACTGATATTCAGCATATTAGTTGCCTTGCTCGGTTTTCTTGATAAAAGAGATGGATTGGCTGGTCCCCCTCCGATGCCTTCGAGTTTTTATGGGACCGTCAAGATGAATGGTTCGAACGTACCTTCTACCACCAAGGTTTCTGCCTGGATCAATGGTATCAAATACGCAGAATCAACGGTCATTGGATATAACGATGACACGGTCTATTCCCTCGATGTTCCCGGTGATATCGCTGAAACACCTGAAATCGAGGGAGGTAAACCGGGAGATTT
>CP070785.1:790193-792643 GCA_020346705.1 Chloroflexota bacterium
GAAGCGAGGTTCCGAGAAGATTTAGAAGCTGATTCACTCGATCTGGTTGAATTGATCATGGCTTTTGAGGACAAGTTTGGCGGGGAGATCTCAGATGAGGACGCACAACAAATCAGCACCGTCGGAGAAGTGGTCAAATATATCGACGACCACATGGGAAGCTAGTCGATCATTTTCTTCGCTTGAGGCGCGGTCGAATCCGCGCCTTTTATTTCATTAAACACCTTCTAATCGAATTGGGTTGACAGGTCAAATTATCCCTTTTATATATGGGATTACTTATCTCATCTATGAGACAGCGCGTGTTGACTAAGGGGGTGAAGGGAATGAATAGATATTATTTTCTAATACTAACTGTATTTGTTGCATTCTTATCATTAATTCTCTCCGCCTGTTCACCGAACAGGATTTCAGTAGAAGAATATAACCAAACCCAGGGGATTAAAGCTGCTACTGAAATTCCAGAGACTGAAGGACATGTAGAGGAATCTGATCCTGGTAATGAAGTTGTAGAACCTACTCCTGTTGCCGAAACTGTTGGCGAGGTGCCGGAGGATGTTCCTATCATGGATGGAGCATATGAGCTGCAGGCCGGGCGCTCTGGAAAGAATGTTGTTTATCAGATTGATGCCACAGTTCAGGACGTGGTTGCGTTTTACCAGGAAGTGCTGGCCGACTTTGGTTGGGAAATGGTCGGTCCCCCGGATAATGCTGTCGGAGCGATCGGTACAATGCTGCGGGAAAATGCTATCGGTGATCGGTTAGCTATCAATATGCAGAGAAATGAAGTGGGCGGTTTTGTGCGCTTGAGCATCACGATCTCTCGTGCAGATTAATTTAGCCTTCCGGGAAAAGAAAATGTCTGGGTTTGCATAATATCTGCTGCAGTCCTATTTTTTAAACATCCTTATATGGATGGACAAATTACTTGAAATTAAGCCAGTAAACCGGGTATTTCTTCTGGATGAGCAGCGACTTGAACGCCGACGGATTTTAGAGCCTCAATCTTGTCTTCAGCGGTGCCGGACCCACTTTCAACAATCGCACCTGCATGTCCCATCCGTTTTCCTGGAGGAGCCGATCGCCCAGCGATGAAGGCTACAACTGGTTTTGTTAAATGATCGGCGATATATTCAGCAGCCTTCTCCTCGTCTGTTCCGCCAATTTCACCGATCAAGACGATTTTGTCAGTATGCGGATCGGTCTCGAACATCCCCAGGGTATCAATGAAGCTGGTGCCGTTGACCGGATCTCCACCAATCCCGACACAAGTCGTCGAGCCTAGACCGACCAATTTTAAGGCATACAAGACTTCATAAGTAAGTGTACCGGAGCGAGAGACGACGCCAATATTCCCAGGCATTGAAATATCACCAGGGATAATGCCGACCTTGGCTTCATCTGGGGTTAACAACCCGGGGCAATTGGGACCAACCAGGCGAATATCTCTCTGATCCAGATAATTGCGAACCCTCATCATATCCTGCACAGGAATGCCTTCTGTTATACAGATGATCAGTGGAATTCCTGCGTCAGCGGCTTCATAAATCGCATCCGCAGCAAACCTGGCGGGGACGAAGATCACACTGGTGTTTACGCCGGTTGCCTCGTGGGCGATGCGAACCGAATCAAAGACGGGTATTTTTCCATCCAGTACCCACTCACCGCCTTTTCCTGGCGTGACCCCAGCGACAATGTTCGTTCCATAAGCGAGCATTTGCTCAGTGTGAAATAGACCTTCATTACCGGTAATACCTTGAACGAGAAGGCGAGTATTCTTATCTACTAGTATGCTCATGCTGGACCTTCTCCCTGGGCGGCTTTGATAGCTTTTTTCGCCGCGTCATCCAAAGTCTCAGCAGTGATCATGTTCGCCTGTGAGAGGATCTCTCTCCCTTCCTCTGCGTTTGTTCCAACCAGACGAACTACCATGGGGACTTCCGTCTTGACCTCATTCAAAGCGGCGAGGATACCCCGGGCCACTTCATCACCGCGGGTAATACCACCAAATATGTTGATCAAAACCGCTTTGACATTCGCATCGGAAAGTATGATCCGCAGAGCAGCAGCTACTTTTTCCGAGCCTGCTCCGCCGCCGATGTCAAGGAAATTGGCTGGTTCTCCTCCATTCAATTTAATTATATCCATGGTTGCCATTGCCAGACCCGCGCCGTTTACCATACAGCCGATGAATCCATCCAATTTGATGAATGATAGGCTGTATTTTCGGGCTTCGGTTTCCGATTCGGGCTCGATATCCACATCGCGCATCTCGGCCAGATCTGGGTGCCGGAACATGGCATTGTCGTCCAAGACCATCTTTCCATCCACTGCTAGCAGCTGGTCTTGAGAGGTGATCACCAGCGGGTTTATTTCCGCAAGGGTGGCATCACTGCTCAGGTAAGCTTGCCAGAGACCTCGCCCGATCTGCCCAAATTCTCGCCAATGAA
>CP070785.1:792743-795185 GCA_020346705.1 Chloroflexota bacterium
AAGGAGAGATAAAACTTTGTTGACATATCTCCTTCAGCTCTGTACGCTTCTTCAAGGCTGGCGATCATCTGTTGATGCATCTTCCGATGATTACTCGTGCCAACCTCCAGATATTTATTCCGGAGTTCATTAAAGAAAAAAGGACGGGCGAATAATGGAATAAAACCAATCCCCTGTTCATCAAACTCATTGAACTGGTTTATCCAGCCGATCGGATTAAACGTTTCGGGTTCCCCGTGTGTGAAATATACGACCGCTGTATGACCCAAACCTGGATCACCCGGTGCCCTGGTTAATTCCGGTACAGGTCTTGGATCATCTCTTGCCAGGATGACCCTTGTCATCGTAATATGACCAACGACAAACAAACCTAAGGCTAAGAGAATTGCAATGATGAGTGATGTTCGTTTAAAACCAACGACTAAAACCACTACCAAAATAAAAAGAACGACAAGTGAAGCGAATAAATAAGCACTCATTTGCAGTGGATGGACAGACAGGTATTGAACAAATAACACCCCGAGTATGCCCGCCAGCAGAGCAATAACCAACCACTTTAAGTATTTCATTAATTCATCCCTCCAAAGACTTTACCCCGCGTGTATGCATTTGTGCTCAAGATTTTAACACCCTTTGCAAGTTTCCAAATATCAATTCAGATATTTTTAATACTGTTCCAATCATTGAGCAATAATTAATATGAGCAAGCGAGCAAGCAAAGGCAATACTTCCTATTATCCATTTCCAATGGATAATGTTCCCAAGTCATAATCGAGTCTGCTAATCATCTCTAAAATAAGTCATTTGAGATTGCCCCCAGCGGATGGTACAATTTTCATCCTCAAATCAGCACAAACAAATATGTGGATAATTTCAATATTGCCAAATTACTTGGAGGCGGAAATGCAATCAAAAAGTCGTATACTGGTATTTCTCATATTGGGATTACTTTCTGCGGTCCTTTATGGCTGCAGTATCCTTGACAGCTTTGGCAGTAATTCCGCATTGGATGAAGAACCTTGCGAACCAGGGGAGCTCTGTGTCACATTAACTGCAGACGAGACCACCGGTAAAGAGTTTCGTCTGATGCTGTACGAAGCGGTTGATGACGATTGGCCCTTGCAGTTCCGAGACCTGCCTACACCGAGTTGGGTCGTGTCGCAGTACCCGCCTGTACCGGATAGATACCCCGTGCGCATCCGCATACCCATGACCGAGAACCTCTTCGCCATCTCCAGCAACGAGCTGGACGGAGCAAGACTGGGGCTGGCAATTGCCACCGGGGTAGATTCGATTATGGTCGTGGAGCCCACTGATGCAAGAGGGTTCTCAGAATCGACTCTCGTTTATGAAGAGGGTATGGCCATGGATTACGGCACTGTCAAACTGGAGCTGCCCAAGGGAGAAACCTGCGAGTTAAATCCCTTCCACCCCAGCTGCCTGACGGGCTCCATGTTTTGGCAGGAGCATGTGCTCGGCGAGGAGGGCTTTGTCCCAGGAGCGGTTTATATTGACTTGGCCGATATCGATGGGGATGGAACCGAGGATATCGTCACCGTAGGAGAGCCCCACTTTGAAGAACCGGATTTACCGCTCACTGCGCTGAAGCTGGGCGTTTACTACCTCAATCCGGATCTCACCGTCCGGGAGACAGAAATCATCGATGCCTGGTCAGAATCAAACCAGGAGTTTTATAGTCCCTGGGGCGTCAAGGTGATCGAGCATGGTGGCGAACCGATGATAATCGTCGGTACGAATATTCCTGGATTGGCTCCTCTCGAAGAAGGCGCAGGTAATGTCTTCTCATACCACAAACAGGACGGAGATTGGGTCCGCTTAGAGGTCAGGGCAAATCCGGAGCCTACAGATACCAACTACAACGCCATGATTGTGGTGATCTGTGATATCGACCAGGATGGTGACGAAGACCTTGCTCTCAGCGGTGCCTTTAATTCCTCATCGGTCGGCAGCTGGATGGAAAACACTGGTCAGGATGATCCCCAATGGATCCCCCATTTACAGCCGATGGCGCCCGGTACCGATCCCTATATTCGCGGCACGCTCGCCTATAAGTGTACTGATCTGAATCACGATGGATATCCTGAGGTGATCTACAACGGCATGTTCGACATCGCCAATACAGACCCACCTCGTTATCGCGGCGAGATCTGGCTCGCGGTTAACCCCGGTCCATCCGGATGGGAAGATCCCTGGCAGATGGTTGTCATCGATGATGACAACTGGGCTTCCGCAGATATGTGGTTCCATGATTTCGATGGGGACGGCAACCAGGATCTGGTGGCCAACCAGATCTTCAGTTCCACGGTCACCCGCTACATGCATCCAGGTGAAGATCTGAGTGACACATGGGAATCAGAGATAATCATTTCAGGATTAACCTCTCCCAGCGACATGTGGCTGACGGATATGGACGGTGATGGA
>CP070785.1:795285-797721 GCA_020346705.1 Chloroflexota bacterium
CTGCTTGAAAGGAGAATTGGATGGGTTCCAAAAGACGCATTTTAATCCTTTCTCTGATAGTGGCGGCTATTTTTCTGCTAATCATTGTTGTTGTTTTCCCTTCGAATCTGCCTATTGGTGAGACAACCGGTACACCTGAGTTGGCAAATACTACCCAAACAAGTACGGAGCATCCCACCATCTCAGTTGGGAATGATCCTACCGATATCTGGTCTGATTTGCTCGCGCAGACACCCATCCCGCATACCACCCCACTCCCAGAATCTGAGTGGACTCCCATAGACGGGACATATGCCAAGCTTGATCCTTCCCAGCCCCAATGGTGGGCTTGCCGGCGTTGTGCAGATTACCGGCCAGCAGGAGGCATCTGGAAGCTTCAATTTGACAAAGGGGTGATGCGAATATATTACTCGATCACTGGTTGGCGAAGCATTACCTCCTACTCAGTAGCTGGTGATCGTCTTTACATCTTTAATGATCCCTATTGCCCGCAGGAGGTCGGAGAGTATCTTTGGAAGCTGGAAGATGAGTGGAATTTGCCGAATAGAAGGCTAACAATTGAGGTCGCTTCAGATCCATGTTCCATCCAATTGCGGGGGGAGAACTTGAGCAACCAACCCTGGTATTCCTGCATGCCGCCGAACGAGATGACGGGCGCCAGTGCCCACTGGTACAAACCACCTGGATGTGAAGAAATTCAAATACCAACAGCGGCGCCATCCGCATTGGAATTACAGGTCACCGTGACGGTACATCCTGGATACACGCGTGATTTCGCTCGCCAACCGGATGAATATGTCAATGCGACAAGCGAGGAAAAATCTTCACCAGAAGGCATAGCCGTTACAAATAGTGATGAGAGTATTCCATACGGGTTAAACCGGATCTTGTGGGGGGAAGGGGATTGGGTCCAGGCTTCTACGGATCTACCATTCGAGTCAATGGGTGTGCAAATCTATGGCGATCACACCATTGGCTGGGCGAGAGTGCTCTTTGATGGGGAGGAAGTGTGGCGGGGCGATACCGCAGAGATCTGGTCTCACCTTGGGCGGCACGGTGGGTATATAGAAATCTCTGGTTTTGACCCGGGAACGCATACCATCCGAGTAGAGAGTATGGGATTTGATTACCACCCCGTGACGGTAGCGTATTTTGGATTCAGCCATCATGGAGGTGTTGAGATGGGGGAACGATAAGGTAACATTCACTTAACTTCAGGTTTTATTCCATTACTTCCACGAATATTCCACCCATTAGGAATGCGCTGAAAATATTCAGGCGCGGTTAGCTTCGTTCCAGATATGAATCGAACAAGCAATCTCCTCTTGTGCCACCTGGAACAAAGTTGATTTTTGGACAATTTTTATGTATATTGTTTATGTCGGTTCCTGAGTTTTATCCAATCCCTGATTTTTTCAATCAATACGGGTATTTAATATGTTAAAGGAGTTCTCACTATGTATACGTTCGAAAAGTCCATTTTTATCAACCTGCCCCAACAAGAGGTTTTCGATTACGTAACTGACCCGGCCAACGATCAGAAATGGAGGCCAAGTTCTGTGTCAGCACAATGGACCTCGGAGGGACCAGTGGGTGTCGGTTCGACTCAGCACACGGTGGATAAGTTCTTGGGACGCAACCTTGAGAGTGATACTGAAGTAACGGTCTGGGATCCGCCCAACGAGTTTGGATGGAAATCTGTTGGAGGCCCAATTCCATTTGAACTGTCAATAAAATTGAAGGCAGAGGAAAATGGGACACAGATGAGTTTTAGCGGTCAGGCTGAGTTGGGAGGCTTCTTCAAACTGGCAGAGGGGCTGGCAGGAAAGCAAATGGAAAAGCAGATCGATAGCGATTTCCAAAACTTGAAGAAGGTACTGGAAGCCGGGTAGGTAGAAATCACAAAGGATTTAATCCTTCTCGCTGAATAATGGTCTGAACATAATAGGGGAAAATAATCCGGGTAACTCATCCCGAGAATGATATTAGGCTTGGTGATTTGAATAAGGTGGATTACATGATCAAAGTTGAAACTAAAGTTTTGATTGAAAGACCCAGCGACGAGGTTTTTGCTTACATATCGAACTTTGAAAACAATCCAAAATGGCAGTCTGGTCAGATTGAGGCCAGGTTTACGTCTGAGGGGCCTCTTGGTGTGGGATCGACATACGACCAGGTCGCAAAGTTCCTCGGTCGGCGGATAGTTTCAACATTCGAAGTCCTCGAATATGAGCCCAATTGCAAAGTGAAGGCTTCAAGCACCTCCGGTTCTTTTCCAATCACCTTTACCCGCATGGCTGAACCGCGGGGTGAAGGGACGGAGGTGACTGCCATCATAGAGGGGGATGCCAGCGGATTCTTCAAGCTGGCTGAACCGCTGCTCAAACGAATGGTTCAGAGCTCGGTCGATGCAGATTACCAGAACTTGAAGAGGAT
>CP070785.1:797821-800253 GCA_020346705.1 Chloroflexota bacterium
TATCATAAAGAATAGTTATCCGAATACTGGTATCATGAAGAAACTATGACTGACCAGTCCGAAATTCGTGTAATCGTTGTTGATGACCACGATATGGTACGCCGCGGGTTGGCAGCCTACCTAAAAACACATCCTGATATCACGCTTGTGGGTGAAGCAGGGGATGGTCAGGAGGCATTGGAATTATGCAAGCAGGTTAACCCTGATGTCGTGTTGATGGATTTAATGATGCCTGGTATGGGTGGCATTGAGGCTATCAGGCGAATTCGGGGTCAATATCCGCATATCCAGGTAATCGCCCTGACTAGCTTTCAAGAAAAACAATTGGTTGAAGGGGCATTCCAGGCGGGAGCGATTAGCTATCTCCTTAAAAAGGTTACTGGGGATGACCTCGCCGCATCAATTCGATCGGCGCATACTGGGCAAAGCACCCTCTCACCAGAGGTGACCAAAGAAATCATCAAACCCGATTCTCAACCTCGAATTGGTAATGATTTAACCCCCAGGGAGCGAGAAGTGCTTGCATTGATGGTGGAGGGTTTAACCAATCCAGAAATAGCAGATCGGTTGATCATCAGCCGAGCAACTGCAACTTCGCATGTCAGCCACATCCTTCACAAATTAGGAGTATCAAATCGAGCTGAGGCAATTGTGCTGGCAGTTCGCAGTAACATAATCCCTTAAACCATCAAAAATCATACAGGTGAATGATATAAAAATTCTCCAGTAGGCCGATGCGACTGGAGAATTTGTCATGTATGCTCTACTATAGAACGATCTTTATTTGTAATCATATCCCCATTTAGTAAGAGCCGGTGGTTCTGGGGTTCCACTGGCTCTTATTAGTTATTAATTGACTGATTATCGAAAATCAGGTTCTTAATTTGTTGCCCAAATTTCAGGTAAACCTATAAATCAATTCGGGAATCTATTCCTCCCGGTAATCATTGATCTTCATTAAGTCAAATTTATCGAATTTAAATGTGAAACTGCCCACATCGCTGATATAGTCCAAATATTTTGGGAAAGCCCGGTTGAAGCGTATTCTGGCTTTATCCCATTCTCTGGGATCTTGTTGGCGCTCAGCCAGCCCGGTGACTTTCTTGCAGAACCATTTTTGTAGGTAGCGGAAATATTTCTTTTCTTCCTCTTTATCCGGTTGTGGATCTGCCAGGATAAACAATAGATATCTCTCAGCAAAGGGCTTATACTCATCATTTTCCTGGTGCTCATCGGCAAATAAATCCCGGATTTGTTTTCTCACCTCTAAATATTGGGATTTGCTCGATGAGTAGATAAATTCATCTACTTCGCCGGTGTTTTCATCGATAATGGTAATTTTTGTTTTATATACCCCTTTGCCAAATGAATTCTGCTGGTTTATATTTCTCGAACTCTCATACATTATCCTATCCCTTTCTCCTCCTTTGCCCGAATGAATGGCCACAATTGCTTCATTATAATTCAACCCAAATCGGTCGATCAAAGATTCCTTTTTTATTTTGTTAGATTCTTCTTGATTGTTGCCCCTTAGTATACCCTGATGGGGATTCATTCAGGTGAAATTATGCGCCTACTGATCCAGGTTAAAATGATAAAATCCATTAAAGCTCAAAATGGATTATAAATGGGGTCGCAAAATGCCCTCAATTTGTAGGTCTTCAATATCTTTCAAGGGGTTGTGACATGAGTAATCTCGTCTTGGGTCCCATAATCGGAGGTCTTTCAGCAAACAGTGCCCATTTATGGGGGCGTAGCGATGGTGAGGGCGAATTCCATGCCTGGTTGGGCAGGCAATCCGATCTTTCGGATGCTGTCTTAGCAGCTAAATCCCTGCCTCTTACCCCTGAGAATGGATTTTGTGGTGTTGCTCCCTTGGGAGACTTGTCACCCTATACTAAATATCATTACATGCTCAGTTTAGATGATACACCACCTGACCCTTCTCAAGATCCTTATCCATCGTTCACCACCTTTCCCGAAGTGGGCGAAGCAAAACCTTTTATCTTTGCCTTTGGTTCCTGCTTCCTGCCGCCGGATGCGGATTCTGGTGTAATTTTCAAGCGGATTGCAGAACATCGCCAGCGTGAAGACCTCCATTTCTGGATGCTGATCGGTGACCAGATTTATGCTGATGATGCTGAACACAACGGCATTGATAAGATCGCCGTATCTAAGAAAGATTACCGCACTGTCTACCAATATACCTGGTCACGTCAAGTAATTCAGGATTTATTGGCAAATTTGCCTGCATTCATGATGATGGACGATCACGATATTGAAGATGACTGGTGCTGGGTTGATACCGATCGCCTGACAGCGACCATACCCTGGTGGAATCGTCTCATTCGCCGGCTGAATGGTGTACCTTTGGAGGAACGACAATTTCCCCGCCAACGAGTCCTGGATGCTCTCCAAGCATACTGGGAACA
>CP070785.1:800353-802781 GCA_020346705.1 Chloroflexota bacterium
AAATCAAGGTCATATTCTGAGGAAATACTCTCCCGGAAAGTTTTAATCCCATTGACAATATCCAATCCTGCAAGTACAGCCCGCAAGGGATCATCCTCGTGCGCGGTTGGCGCACCAAAAAATGCCAGGATCGCGTCACCCATCAATCTGGCTACGGTACCACCATAACGAACGATCGGTTCAGTCAAATAACCGAAGGCCTCGTTCATGATCTCAGCCCAATCCTCGGGATCGAGATGTTCAGCCATCGCAGTCGATCCTTTCACATCAGAAAACAGGATCGTAACAACTCGCCGTTCGCCTGCCAGCGTCCGGCGAGAGGTTGAAGACTCTCCTAAAGGATTAAACTGGGTCATTCTAAGAAGTGCTTATTTCCACCCCACCTTATCTACATAACACCACATCCAATCTTCGCCAGGTTCGAATGACTTAATTATTGGATGACCAGTTGATTTGAAGTGCTTGGTGGCATGCTTGTTTTTTGAATTATCGCAGCATCCAACATGGCCACAAGTCAGGCAAAGTCTCAGGTGGACCCAGGTATCCCCCATTTGCAGACATTCCAGGCATCCTTCTCCACTCGGAACGACTTCCTGAATCTGGTCAAGGTGTGTGCATCTCGGTGCAGGTTTTTCGGACATTGGTACTCCTTTTTGGTCTATTATATCTTCAATTACTGTAATTAGTTTATTCTTTGATTCCGAAAGATGTTCCTATTCATATACGGGTTTTTGATTTGTAACCCACCAATCGTTAATATTAAGGATAACAAAAATTGCAATTACACTATTTTTCGAATGTAATCTCCCCAAAATTAAAATTTCTTGTAAAATATATATCAAATAGTTTCTATCGATCGGGGTTATTATATTTCAAAATATCCGATCATGCTATCAATTTACCTAACAACCAATGCAAATCTCAAGAACAGTTTCAATTCGACGTGATTGAATCTAAATTCAGCGAGCCAAAAAGAAATTGATAATTGCATTGAGCATAGTTTCTTATTCAAGAAAGGAGGTTCATACGGAGTAATATATTTTCTATAGCACAGTAAAATCCATTTTAGTTCCAATTGAAATTTTATTCTTACACTAACAATGCAGGAGGAATCCCCATGGGTCCAATACAAGAATTTTTCACCCAACCGCTTGGCAGCATGATCTTAAATTTACTCGTTGCCTTGTTGATATTAATTGTTGGGTATATCGTTGCTCGCATACTTGGGAGCATCACCCGACGGTTGCTTAATCGAACCAATCTTGATAACCGACTTGCAGATTGGCTTAGCGAACCGGACGAACGCCGGGAATTTAATATTGAGAATATTGTTGCCAGCGTTGTTTTCTGGGTTGTAATGCTGTTTGTTTTAGTAGCCTTCTTTGAAAGATTAAGCCTTAACTTGATCGCCTCACCCATCCAGGCTTTCTTGGAACGGTTTACAACTGAATTCCTGCCAGCGTTAATCGCGGCCGGGATTCTCCTGTTTGTAGCCTGGTTGATCGCGATGGCATTACGCTTTCTGGTTATCAGAGGCGGTGCGTTGTTAAAAATTGATGAACGGCTGACCAGATATGCTGCCCTCAAGGAAGAGGAGCAGGTTTCCTTCACAGAAACTCTCGGAGTTGCCGTCTACTGGTTCACACTGCTCCTATTCTTGCCTTCAGTACTCTCAGCATTAGGGATTCAGCAGGTGGCTGCATCAATTAATGCTGTATTCGCCCAGATATTTGATTACATCCCGAATATCTTAGCTGCCGGCGTAATTGTGCTCGTTGGGTGGTTCATTGCCAGGGTTGTACGCCAGATCGTTGAAGGCTTGCTAAAAGCGATCGGAACAGACCAGGCAGGACAAAGGGTTGGCCTTTCTGAAACCAGGTCGCTTTCTGAGATAGTTGGCTTGATCCTGTACATCTTCATCTTTATTGTAGCTTTGATAGCTGCGTTGGATGCACTTGATATTGCCGCTATCACCATCCCAGCCACCCAAATGTTGTCCACCGTGATCAATGTCATTCCCAACTTGATCGGGGCTGCGCTGGTACTGATCATTGCTTACTATGTCGGTCGGCTGGTAGCCAACTTATTGCGAGACCTATTGAGCGGCATCGGCTTGGACACTGTTCCAGAAAAACTTGGAATTACCTGGAGCGTGGAGACCCCCCTCTCCCAATGGGTTGGTTATCTGATCCTTCTGGCAATCATGCTCTTCGCCACCGTTTCTGCCGCGGAACTCCTCGGTTCGGCAGCCTTAACTGAGATCCTCAACGTGTTCATCGCCTTCTTCTGGAAAGTTGTCCTTGGAGTGATTATCTTCGGTATCGGCTTGTACTTTGCCCAATTGGCATACAACGCTGTAATGAAGACTGGAATCAACCAGGCGAATATCATCGGAAGATTGGCCCAGATCGCGATCGTTGTGTTCGCA
>CP070785.1:802881-805307 GCA_020346705.1 Chloroflexota bacterium
GCGGCAACTATGGCCCCGAACACCAGGGTATAAATGATTGGGATGCCAGTTCCCCAACTTACCAGTGCTCCTACGACCGCCATCGTTAATATCACCCCGGGAACAGCAAAGGTCAGGATAGGGACAATATCTCGTCTTAAATCATTGATATTTAAGTGGAATGCCCCCTCAAAAATGATTGGTGGGATTAGCAGAGCAAATATTAGGGTAGGTTGTATGTTGATATCTACCTGGGGTAATAAAGTTATCAGCAGCCCTATCACCACCAATCCTAATGTGTAAGGGACCCGCAATCGGCGAGCGACGATACCAACCAATGAGGCGATGAATAATAAGATGACAACGATTTCTTCGATCAGGATGAATGATTCTTGTTCGTCCAGACCTGTTTCCTGATCAAGTTGAGGTTCAACCAATTCACCACTCTCTTCTGGTATGCCTCCAAGGATTGATTGCAGCTCGGAAGGAACACAGCTTGACAGGGTGCCACTAATAAGAAGCAGGAAAAGTAGCAAAATAATTGATATTCGAGTATATTTCGATTTGCTGTTCATCTATTCGAGTGAAACCAGGCATGGTTTCGGGTCATCGACTGAAACAGTTTGTCCATCAGGGAAGATAACCTGTGTTTTATTTTTCCCGCGGAGGATTGTCATGCCTCGATATTTTACCGTAACAGGCCAAGGAAAAGGATTTACCCCAGCCAAGCGGACTTTCCATGGTGAGATAAGCCGTATTCCTAACGCATCGAGAAATAGTCCGAGCGGGGCTAATCCCCAGAGTGAATTTGAATCCCCTAAACCTATCCCTGTATCTGCATTGTAGAACTGGCGGAAGTCCCCCTCGCGCTTGAGTGAGCTGGTAATCGCTTCCATGATACGAGTTACCAACTCTGCAGCCTCATCACGATATCCATAGGAGATCATCCCTTCCGCGATCATTAGACACCATGGGATGAATATGGATCGACAGACATCGTTTTCTGAGTAATGATCCTTATCTGGACAGGCAGGTAACCCATATTCTCCCCAATATCGATTTTGATCGGTAATGGTTTTCTCAACCAGAGATTTCGCACGTGTGTTGGAGGGAATTCCTGCCCAAATGGGCAGCAAATTGGTGATGTCTTGATTAGTTAAATCTGCGCTAGAGATTCGGATGGAATCTTCCTCCTGCAAACCTTGAATATCAACAAATTCAATCGAACTATAAATCAGTTCACTGGTTGCAGTTCCCCATCCAGGGAACCAGAACAGCTTTTCCGAGCTGATATTTTCTACTCGATGTTTCCCAGATGAACTGCGACCATGGATAGAAATTTGGGAAATGCGCGTGGTTTCCTGATCAGTAATTACACGGAAAACTAACCGCTGGGGAGATGAGAAATTCTGGTCTAATTGGGTAATTCCTGAGCCTGTTTGTTCACCAATCACATTTTTACCTGTGGTGATATGACTGTCACGGTCCCAATAAAGATAACTATTGATATTTTCATCCCAGGCATTTTCAACCGCGAGGCGTAATTTCTCACCCATTGATTCTAAGGTGACAACTGGTTCAATTACATTGATCAACTTAGCAATCTGGATAATAGATTGGCTCTCTTGGTAAAGAAGAGCACACAATGAAGGACTTTCGGTGGTTGTAATATCAATTCCTTCTGCCCATTTGTGCCAACGTGCAAAAAGTGGATGATCTTCGAATCCAGCCTGGATGGGGTGATCCCATTCTGGAATTCCATCTTCATCGCGATCATGATCAGGAGAAAACCAAGAAAAGAAGAATTTTAATAACTTGGGAAATATCTGATCAAGAAATTCTTGGTTGTTCGTGATTTCATATAATCGCCAGGCTAAACTGGCCAGGACCGGAGTAGCTAAGCGGTTGCTCAACTGTCCACCTAAACCAGGTCTCCAGTCAATTTCGCCATTTTCGTTGATTGAATTTAGTGAATTTTCCAGGATACCTTCGATAAGTTCTGGGGATGATGGTAAGCAGATATTCGCCAAATAGTATGCATCCAATGGTGTTTGACCACTCCACTGAGGGCCATAATCACTTCCATCACCTCGATATGAATATCCATCATCAGGATGCCGGCTACCAATGAAAGAAGTTCGGTCTAGGTGAGAGGTCTTCCCCATGAATAAGCTGAAAGCATTATTCTGCGCAAGGGCAAAAGCGTTATCCCACTCATCGTTTCCTGTATAAATCTCAACTTGAGTTGAGTTCTGAAGATCTATTCGGGCGATTTCCGCATCCCAATTCCACCCAGAAATTTGTCTGGCAGATGAGAATGACTCTTGTGGGGTCTCTAAGCCAGCCTGGCACCAGGTGAAATATCGGGATTTTCCAGGTGGCAGGTCTATACGGTGCACCAGGGCAGGATATGGACTACTAACCGTGGCCGCCCCTCCAGTTATGAA
>CP070785.1:805407-807830 GCA_020346705.1 Chloroflexota bacterium
TGGCGGCATCACCAACCCGGAAATCTCGACCAACAGGGTGCGCTCATGAGGTTCAGTTAGTTTTCCATTGCGGAATAGCACCATACGGGGTAGGGTACGAGATTCGGGTTGGCTTTGATTTGAAATTGCTCCGTTTGCGTCGAAAAAGGAGATGGTTGATCCTGAAGCACTGCGAAGCTTGATCTGTGGGCTTGGTATGATCGCTAATGAGCTTTCTGCACGAACCGTGATGACCTGCATCAGTGTGAAAGCCAAAAGGAGCGTGGTCAGGATCCTGGGGGTGGAATTGGGTAATGGTTTTATCGCAGATTTCAACCGCTTCAGAAGATCGTTCATCATGAAGCCAGTTTAGAAAAATGCGCCTTAAATTACATCTGAAGAAGGCTGATTTTCCGTAAGCAAAAAGCCCGTCTTTAAGACGGGCTTGTCAACAGCGGAAGAGAGAAACTATGACTTAAGTAGAAGATTGAGACAGCTCAGGAGTACTATTGAATCCCCTCATGAGTAATGTTTTATGTGATTAGTCAAAAGTATTTAGAAAATATCATTTCCAGGAAGTAACATAAGCATGGAAATCTTCCACAAATTATGTTTTCCTTCATTAGTGGGGATTGCTTCGCTTCGCTCGCAATGACATCCTTTGTCTAGTTACATATGACGGTTTCCTTAGCTATTTAAGGAAATAATTTAACTCTCGTCATCATGCAATGAGGCCAAACCTCGGCGAAGAGCATATAAAGTGGCCTGGGTACGGCTGGCGAGATGCAATTTCCCTAAGATGTTGCTGACATGAGTGCGCGCTGTCCCTTCACTAATCACCAGCTGTTGGGAGATCTCAGCGTTGCTTTTCCCTTGGGCGACCATCTTGAGAACTTCCAATTCGCGTTCAGTGAGTGGATCTACTTCAGCCGGAGGAGTTCGGGGGGGTGGGTCAGATAGCTCGCGCAATAATTTGCGGGCAATTTTGGGATCGATGGATGATTCGCCACGTTGAACTTCGCGAATTGAACGGACAAGTTCCTCCGAATCGGAATCTTTCAGCAGATAACCGCTGGCTCCGGCCTTAATAGCAGGGAAGACCATGTCATCTGTAGCGAAACTGGTCAAAACCAATATCTTCGCCTCCGGTTGTAGTTCCATTATGGCCTTGATTGCTTCGATACCATCCATCTCTGGCATGACCAGGTCCATTAGAACTATATCTGGTTGTAAACGATTGAATAATTTGACAGCATCTCTACCTGTCGCTGCCTCGCCAATAACATCGATATCTCCAATGGTTGATAAGAGAGAGCGAATACCGTCCCGGACAATTGCATGGTCGTCGACGATTAACACCTGGATCGATGTCCGCTGATTAATCATTGCTTAATCTCCAAAATCACTGCTATGGTCGTTCCCGAACCAGGTTTGCTATCGATTTTTAATTGACCGCCGAATTCAGCTGCCCGTTCCTGGATGCCTTTTAATCCCAAGCCTCCACTCTCAAAAGCGGTATTGAGGTCGAATCCAATCCCATCATCGGTGATTTTCAATTCAACTTTTCTATTTTCTCGGCGCAATGATGCGGTAATTTTTTCAGCATTAGCATGCTTGAGGGCATTGTTGAGTGCTTCAATAGCAATCGAATAGAGCTGCTGTTCGATATTCTCAGGGAGCCGATCAACCCCTTCAATGATGAGCTTCGTTTCCAAACCAGCCCGCTGTTCAACAGTTTCCAGGCGGGCTTCTAATGCTGCAGCCAGACCTTCTTGCGCAAGTATAGGTGGACGTAATTCATAAATTAGCAAACGCATCTCCCCCAAAGCAACTCTGGTCGAACTGCGCAGTTTGCTCAAGGAATCCGCGGCTTCATCGATTTCCCCAAGGGCGAGCTGGTATTGGGCAGTATCGGCATACATCGTTGCCCCAAAGAGTGATTGGGTAACTGAATCATGGAGGTCGCGTGCCAGGCGGTTGCGCTCTTTGACCGCGGCTAACTCTTGAGCCTGTTCGTATAGGCGTGCATTTTCAATTGCCAAAGCAGCACGTTGTGCCAAAGCAATTAACAGACGCAGTTCCCGATCGGCAAAGGAATGTGGACGGGTGTAGTCTGTGCTGAAAACGCCGAATACATTGCCACCAATCATAATTGGAACTTGAATCGTCGCATGTACTCCTTCGGCAATAATGATCGTGTTTGCGGTGCGTGGATCTTCAACCGTGCGCTCGATAAGAACGGGCTCACCAGTTTTTGCTACCTCTCCAATAGCACCGTCGCCTGGGAGGAAAATCATCCGATCTATTGTTCCCTGGCCGTAGCCGATTGCTGCCTTAACAACCAACTTCTCATGCGCCTCATCCCAAACGAATAAGGCACCTTTATCCGCTTGAAGGATATCAACTGCTACATCTACAAGAGCATGCAAGACATGTTCAAGGTG
>CP070785.1:807930-810340 GCA_020346705.1 Chloroflexota bacterium
TAGAAAGGGGAGATTGAGATGTCGGAGGTATATGAAATCCGGATCAAAGGCCATTTATCAGAAAAATTTGATCGCTGGTTCAATGGAATGACAATCATCAGAGAGATGGATGGCAACACGACCATCTGTGGAGAGCTCGAGGATCAAACTGCTTTGCATACGATCTTATTCAAGATTCGTAATTTGAACATCAAACTGATATCAGTTAACACAATCAAAAGTGAAACACCAATTGAAAGGAGACCTGATTGAATGTTATCAACAATTAGATAAATTCGAAAGTATTTTCTTAATAACTAGAAAAGGAGAATTTCCGATGACGACTGAACAAGAAGTTATGGATCGAAAATCTGAGAAGAAATACCTGGATGCAATTTTTTGGGGTGGTGCATTCTTGTGGGCCGGTCTGGTATTCGGATTAGATACCTTTGGCTACTTACCGCGGATTGGAGAAGCCAGTGTCTGGAGCTGGGTATTCCTGGGAGTTGGTGTTTATGGACTGCTGCTAAATTTGGTCCGTTTAGTTTCACCAGGATTTTCCAATGCCACAGCCTGGGATTGGGTGTGGGCGATCATATTTACCATCATAGGCGCAGCAGGATTTATGGCAATAAGCGTACCCTGGTGGTTATTCTTGATCTTGATCGGTGCGGTAATCTTGGTCACATCATTGGTCCGCCGGGAATAATGAAATCTCTGTTTTGATCACCCAATATCAGCAAGTAAATATGAGATTGATAACAAGGCTGCGCGCATGGAGGATAGAGAACCTCGATCTACAGTCAATCTAATACAGAAAAATCCATATACTCCAAGTTGGATCGATTGGCTAACCGATTGGATTGATAAGCTCCCGGGATCACCCTGGTTTTACTACCTTGGGTTGGCGGTAGTCATCCTTCTTTTACAAGCTATGGTGATGTGGTTAGAGGGTGTGGTGCCAGTAGGGACGATACACCGATTCCAGGTATTTTTTGCTGGGGTGATCGCCTTCTTTCTAGCCATGTTCTATTACCTGGACAAATGGGCTGGTTCAGCATTAGAGAAATTGAAACAAGAGCTGATGGTGGGAGAAGAGAAATACCGTGAGCTGTGCTTCCAGCTCACCACACTGCCAATGTGGTCAACCATTCTCGCAAGCCTCATTTTGCTGGTATTAAACTTTATCTCTGAATTAATTACCGGCCCATACCTCCCGGAAGCCTTTGCCCAGTATTCAATATCAGCAAACATTTTGAGAATTATTTATCTCATTTGCTGGATCCTGTTTGGCGCATTTTTGTACCACACTATTCATCAGTTGAGGATGATCAACCAAATTTATTCCAACCATACAGATATCAACTTGTTTCGAATGAGACCATTATATGCGTTCTCAAACCTGTCAGCGTTTACTGCCGGAAGTTTTGCCGTGATAATTTACGGCTTCATCGCAGTGAATCCAGGCATGCAGTTAAATGATCCGGTTCTCCTGGTTTGGATATTACTTTTCATCATTTCTGCATTAGTGGCTTTTGTCTGGCCTCAATTGGGTATGCACAGGCTTCAGGTTGCAGAACAAGAGCGGTTGCTCGATGAGGCCTATATGCGCATGGAAAAAGCTGTTGCCAGACTACACCAGCAGGTAGATGAGGACGATCTCGAAGGTATGGAGGATCTTAACTTTGCCATCGCCAGCTTGGAAATCGAGGTCAATTCCATAAAGAGCGTTCGCACCTGGCCGTGGGAACCGGAGACGCTGCAGATATTGGTCACGGCGTTGGCCCTTCCACTAGGTTTATGGTTCATACAATTGATACTTGAAAGACTTTTTGGAGCATGATTATTCTTAATCTGGAAATACTAGATAGTCAAAATCTATCAATGACACCAGTGAGACGGATTATTAGGATTGAGGGTGATCCCAAATTAAAAATCGAAAGGAGATTCTCACATGGTCAAAGTCGAAACGAGTGTATTAGTAAATCAACCAATTGAGAAAGTTTTTGAGTTCGTTACCACGCCCGAGAACGATTCACAATGGTACATCGGCGTCGAATCAAGAGATCATACTCCAGGGGAGCCAGCTGGAGTCGGTTCTACTTCACAATCAACGATGCGGTTTTCGGGGGTATCTGTGACAGTTGATTGGGAGGTAACAGGCTACGATCCTCCTAAAATGATCAAGGTTAAGACTGTCAAAGGTCCTGTTTCGGTCAATGCTGAATATAATTTTGAGAGTATAAGTGCGGGTCAAACAAAAGTTTCTGTTCACGGCGAAGCAGATGTAAGCGATCTGTTCAGCTTGGCTGATCCGATTATTGAACGCATGGCTCAGAGACAATGGGAAGCCAGCTTTGAAAACCTAAAGGACGTTCTTGAGGTTTAAAGTGGATTCAGTGCCTAGTGGATCTAAGAATACGACCGACCG
>CP070785.1:810440-812837 GCA_020346705.1 Chloroflexota bacterium
GACACCTACTGTTGAGTAAGGATAAATCTGGTGTGAATCAAAATTCTGATAACGCGCGTATGGAGCTGGATAATTGTATCCAATCACGGTTGCCTCGGTGGCGGCAAGTATCTCAGCCATGTTTGAGGTCGTTGCGAACTCCCTACCCGGAGGTGAGCTGGCGATTACTCCAGGAGGTCCGTCCGGTTTGGAAAATTCGAGACTGACCGCTGGTTCCTCGATAATCATTTCTACCGGATAGGGTTGGGCAGCCAGCATTTCTTCCTTTGTCCAACCGGTGTTACTTAGACCCTCTGAAAGTGTAGTCGGCGCCCGGTGCGATACAAATCCATTCCCGGGTTCTTCATATTCGGTCATTGATTGACTGGGTTGCGAGGCAACCCCGAGCTCGCCACTCAACCCCAAAACAATCACTATGAGTAAGGTGAGGCCAAATATTGCGACGGTGATTCTGAACAGGTTGCGTTTCATTAAATCTCCTGAATTGTTCGTAAGCATCGTTCCAATATGTTTCGTGATCTTTGAGTAAAAATCGATCGATTATTAAGTTTGCTGATCATCGCACAACAACTCTCAATTATCAATAAGAAGATGCCCAAGATTATACAATCATATAGGATTAATTGGGTTTGCAGAGTTAATAGGATATTAATTCCAGATCTTCTTCGATCCTGATGAATCTCTTGGCGATTATTTGTCAGACAATTGACAGGCGACAAGTTCTTTGTTAAACTAAATTTTGTCTGACAATTGGTTTCATTCTGATCAAGATTTTTCTGATAGGAAGATTACCATGTCCACCCTCCTTGTAAAAAATATCTCCACCTTAGTAACCATGGACGACCAGCGACGGGAGATCACCGGGGGTGGTCTTTTTATTCGCCAGGGTAAGATCGAACAGGTTGGTCCAACCAGCGAACTTCCTTCTGAGGCGGATGAAATCCTGGACCTCAGCGATCATATTGTGCTTCCTGGATTGATAAACGCTCACCACCATTTCTACCAAACACTGACCAGGGCTGTCCCTGCTGCCCAGGATGCCAACCTGTTCAACTGGCTGAAAACACTATATCCAATTTGGGGTAGGATGACTCCCAGTGATATCTACATTTCGACACAGACTGCACTTGCTGAGTTAGCCCTCTCTGGCTGTACAACTGCTTCTGACCACCTTTATATCTTTCCAAATGGTTCTCGTTTAGAAGATCAGATCAGCGCAGGCAGGAAGACCGGATTGCGACTGCATGCTTCGCGCGGTTCGATGAGCCTTGGTGAGAGCAAAGGAGGTCTGCCGCCAGATAGCGTCGTTGAGGATGAATCATTCATCCTTGAAGATTCTCAACGTTTAATCGAGGAATACCACGATCCGAACTGGGGATCGATGACTCAGATCGTCCTGGCGCCTTGCTCTCCCTTTAGTGTCACCGCCGATCTGATGCGGGAGAGCGCTTCATTGGCGCGAGAATATGGCGTCTGCCTGCACACTCATCTGGCTGAAACGCAGGATGAAGAGCAGTTTTGCCTGGATCAATTTGGCTATAAACCTGTGGCCTACATGGAAGTCCTCAATTGGATCGGCAGCGACGTCTGGTTTGCCCATTCTGTGCACGTGGACGGAGCGGAGATCGAGTTGTACGGAATGGCAGGATGTGGTGTGGCCCATTGCCCTTCATCAAACATGCGCTTGGCATCCGGTATTGCGCCTGTTTTGGATATGATGGCAAGCGGTGTTCGCGTCGGTATCGGTTTGGATGGCTCCGCCAGCAACGATGGTTCGCATTTGCTGGGTGAGGCCAGACAGGCGATGTTGATCTCCAGGTTAGGAGCTGCCCTGGGGGGGGCATCATTATCCAGTGATGAAGCGCCTCCCTTGATGACCGCCAGACAGGCATTAGAGCTGGCCACCAGAGGTGGCGCGCAGGTGTTGAAACGGGGTGATATCGGTTCTTTGGAACCAGGGAAGTGTGCCGATTTCTTTGCAATCAACTTAAATCGCCTGGATTATGCCGGTGCGCTGCATGACCCGGTGGCAGCAGTGCTGTTTTGCGCGCCGGTAAACGTGGATTACTCGGTGGTAGGAGGTAATTTTGTGGTCAAAGAAGGGCAGATGGTTACTCTCGATTTGCCCAAATTAATCGAAGAGCATAATCAGGCTGCTCAGCGGCTGATGCAAAGTTAAGCTAATTTATTAATTAGTGAAGACGGGAAAAGTGTCAGCAGAATCGATTTCAAAGCTAACTCGAACCCTGGTTGACGTTGCCATGGGACGTTCTTCCGCCGACCTGGTTATCCGAAATGGTCGCTGGGTGAGCGTTCAATCTGGTGAAATCATCCCAGCAACTGATATCGCCATAAAAAAGGATCGTATCGCCTTTGTAGGACCGGATGCCAGTCACA
>CP070785.1:812937-815332 GCA_020346705.1 Chloroflexota bacterium
GATCGGTAAACCAGATGTAGTCCACTCTAAACATTGGAAATAATGGCAGGCTGCTTAGCAAGCGGTTGAGAGCTAGCAATCGTTTCCAGGGGCCGATCCGTTTTGGAAGGGTGTGGCCCCGATCCATGCCACCTTCGAAAAAGGCATCTTTTAAACCTGTGCTGCGCAGATAAGCATATTCTCCCCACCAATCTGCCAGGTTGAAATCGCCTAACAATACAGCTGGAGGATCATCAACTGCTAATTTTGCCAATGTAGTGATCTGCTGCCAGGTTTGCCGATCAAATTTGAATCCCCTCCAATGGGGACGGGGTGGAGGTGGATGCGCAACGATGAAGTTGAGCTCATTGCCTTCAAAATCGATCCTGGCTTGCAAGTCCGGGCGTACGGTTGAAAGGTGGAGCTGCTCCGAGGCAAGTATCGGAAATTTACTTAGGATGGCCTTTCCGGCGAACCCTCCTGGATGCATCACCTGATGAGGAAACTCATCACAAAGCTCCTTTTTTAGTGCATCTGCCTGTGTTTCGCTCAGCTCTTGAAAGCCAACCACATCAGCCCTGGAGTTCTGAACCACTGGGATCAATTGCTCCGGCGAGGCCCGGTCGTTTCCGACGTTGCAGGTCATGATAGTAAACTGCTTCAATGCGAAAATCCTTGTCTGCTAGCTAGATCTGTTCACCTTGAGGCGATAATAGGTACTTCCTTCCCATTACAGGACCACGATCCTTGCATGGCAGGGAGGGAGAGCTGACCAGCATTATTATAGTGAAAATTTATAGAAAAATCTATTCGATGCCGAGGTTTGATTAATAAGAAAACCTGCGAGGTTTACTCCGCAGGTTTTAATAATTTGTGGGTATAACCAGTTGATTTTTGACTGGTGATAATTACTCAGCTTCGCCTCTGAGCCACGCTGATGTAATACAACAGCTGTAGGATTGAGGTAATCGCAGCTGCCAGGTAGGTCATCGCGGCAGCTCTCAACACTGCTTTTGAACCGCCTGAATCCTGCTCAGAAAGGATAAGGCCGGCTTCATTCAATAAGCGTATGCCTCTCCGGCTGGCGTCGATCTCCACTGGCAACGTGAGCAGGGAAAATAAGACCATAATTGCAAAGAAGATGATTCCCAACCACAACAATCCATTCAGGTTGAACCACAAACCGAATAAGATGGCGATATATGAAATCGTTGGGCTGAACTGGAGAGCTGGGAGTAAGAAGCCACGCGCCTTGATCATCGCTGATCCAGTCTGGTACTGCTGGACGTGACCCAGTTCGTGTGCGGTAACCGCCATTGAGGCAACGCTTGTTCCCCGGGCAGTATTTTCCGATAATCGGACGACATTAGCTCCTGGGTCGAAATGATCACTCAATGTGCCTGAAACATGTTCTATGCGGATGGTTTGCAGAGAGGTGTGCCTGAACAGCTCCTGGCTGATTTGTGCGCCATTTAGATTCGAACTGTTCTTCACTTTACTCCATTTGTTAAATGTCGATCTCATGTAGAGCTGCACACCCAAAGAGATCACCAACACCGGGATGAAGACGTACCAGAAATAAACTGGATCGATATAGAACATTAATTTCTCTCCTTAGCCTGCCATGTCGATATGATCGTGAGATCTACGGTGATCAGCCCCATGCTTCCACATAGCGTTCACGGGTGAAGGTGAATGTACGATTGGCACGTATCTGGACTACAATACCAGCAACTGCTAAAACCGCCCAAACCAGCCATGTGAACCATGATGATTGCAGGATTGGTTCAACCAAATTACTGCCAGCCTGGAGCTGTTCAACAGATACCCGGTTGAAAAGGAGCAATCCCGAAAGAACTAACAAATCAGCACCCATAATAGAGGTGATGCTGATAATGGCGTATTTCTGCAGGTTGAAGATCAGGGTGAGTATGATCAGACTGACTGCAAAAGTCAGACCGACCAAGGTAACCACCAATCCAGGCTCGAGTCCTATGGCAGTCATCAAACCTGTACCCGCTATCCATCCGATTACTCCGGCCACAATCACCACACCGACCAGGTAAAAGAGATAGGAGAGGATGCCGGTGATCAGACCGATGATTACCCCAACCACCAATCCGGTGACATCAGCTAAAAAACCACCCCCAAAAAGGGTCGCTGTTCCCATCGCGCCGATATATAAACCAGCGAAGAATCCCCAAATTGGCAGGAAAACAAGGAACAGGCGGTAGCCAACAAAACATATCGCCAGTCCCAGAAGTAGTGCGAATATTGAAATGAAGATAGTGGTAATCATGGTTCCCTTCTTTTTACAGGAATATTATCTGAAATTATCGGACAATCTTATTTTAACTGATAATGATAATATCAGGGTTGCTTTCTCTTTATCAAGGTATATATTGTTAGTTCAATC
>CP070785.1:815432-817822 GCA_020346705.1 Chloroflexota bacterium
GGCGATATGCACGAGATCGGCAAAACCCTGGTTGGGACGATGCTGGTTGCGAATGGATTCCAGGTATATGATATCGGCGTCGACAAAAGTGCTGATGAGTTCATTGCAGCCATTAAAGAAAACCAGGCGGATATCGTTGGCGCGTCAGCATTGTTGACCACGACCATGCTGCAGCAAAAGAAATTAATCGAAGCTTTGGAAGAAGCCAATCTTCGCGATAAAGTCAAAGTGATGGTCGGTGGAGCACCTGTTACAGACAGCTTTGCCGCAGAGGTTGGTGCAGACGGGTATGCAGAAGATGCCATCTCGGCAGTCGACCTGGCATTCAGGCTGATCGATGCTCCTGCATAGAATAAATACAACCAAAAGTTTCCACCAACCCAATTTCACAAGGAGGAAGAAATGAGTAAGAAACGAACAATCTGGTTGCTGATTACAAGCCTGCTGCTGGCAGCCTTTGTGCTGAGTGCCTGCGCGCCAGCAGCGACCGAAGCACCACCAGAAGAAGTTGCCACCGAGGAGGAGGCTCCACCCCCGGAAGAACCACCGGCTGAAGAACCACCTGCCGAAGAACCACCGGCTGAAGAACCACCTACCGAGGAACCCCCAGCCGAGGAAGCGCCACCGCCT
Source organism: Chloroflexota bacterium (assembly GCA_020346705.1). Classification (GTDB taxonomy): domain Bacteria; phylum Chloroflexota; class Anaerolineae; order Anaerolineales; family UBA4823; genus PFL25. Next base: position 816,063 of record CP070785.1, read on the forward strand.
GCTGAAGAAGAGAGCACCGTGGTAATCCTGATCCCGGATAATATCGCAGCCTTCAACGGCCTCATTACCGATACAGGTTACGAACAGATGGCGGGTGAACTGGTCATGCTTTCTGTTGCTGAAGCAGATCCAGACGGAAATATCTATCCAGAATTGGCCGCTGAATTGCCCACGATCGAAAATGGCGGCGTGGAGTTCGACGAGGATACCTGGTCCATGACGGTCACCTGGAAGCTGCGCGATGACGTGTTCTGGGCGGATGGCGAACAGGTTACTGTCGATGACGTGATCTTCACCTGGGACACGATTGCTGAACAATCTTGGGCAGATGGCGTTGATTACACCGAGTACCTGGAAAAAATCGACGACTTTACCTTCAAGGTACATTACTACGAAGGTTATGTCTATCCAAACTACCTGCTGCAGTTCGGTGGCGAGAACTTCTTCATCTACCCCGAGCACTACTGCGATGCCGAGCAGGGTTTTTACGAGTGGGATTGCGACAGACAACCATTGAGCAGTGGGCCCTTCATCCTCGAAGAATGGGTCACCGATGACCACCTGACCTTTGTGCGCAACGAAAACTACTTTGATGAGGGCAAACCTGCCGTCGACAAGGTTGTATTGCGCATCGTACCGGAAGAATCCGTGCGGGAAACCATCATGATGGAAGGTGATTCCGATGTCCACTACTGGCCAGGGGATGAGACCTCTGTAGTTTACAAAGACTCCGAATTTGTCGACTACCTGACCGCTCCCTCTGAGCGCTGGGTGATGCGTCTGGTTCCCAACCTGACCGCCTATGGGGAAACCGATCCAGTAGCCAACCCGCACCCCTTCCTCTCGGATTTGCAGGTGAGGCGGGCGATCCGCATGGCGATCGATGTCGATACAATCGTCAACGAGATTCACTACGGCAACGGCAGGCCAATGTGGACCGAGTTTTTCCGCGAACCATATGTGTGCGAAGTACCCAGACCGGTTTATGATCCTGAGGCTGCCGCTGCCATGCTTGAAGAAGCTGGCTGGGTTGACACCGATGGAGATGGCATCCGCGAGTGCCAGGGCTGCCCGAACGCAGAAGATGGAACCCCCATGGTCATGGAGTTCGTTATCTACTCCGAGTACGGAGAATCCCTGGAGCTGGCGCAGCAGTATATCGCCGAGAGCCTGGCGGATATCGGTATTGGAACCGAGCTGCTCTCGATCGAAGGCACGATCATGTGGGCTCCTGCTGAAGATGGCGGAACCGAGCTGAGCGGCAACTTCGAATTCGACATGTGGGATGATGGTTGGCCCGGTGTCGATCCGACCGATTTCATCTGGTGGTTCTACTACTCCGAAGCAACGGCAGAGAATGGCGGTTATAACGTTGGTCGTTGGGCCAATGAGGATTTCGACGTCTGGATGGATGAGGCCTACACCCTGGACGAGGAATACCGCAAAGAAGTATTCTGTGAATTAGCCAATATCCTCGAAGAAGAGCTGCCCTGGATCCTGCTGTACACCACCCTGGAAGCCCATGGTGTCAATACGCGCGTGGAAGGAATCCAGCCATCTGCCAATGACCCGCTGACCTGGAACGTGGCAGAGTGGAGTGTTTCAGAATAGCGTGAATTTCGACAGAAGAAATAACGCATAAGGTTCTCAGGAGGCTGTCAGTATTGATCATATCTTGAAAGAAATCGAGAACATTCCAGGGAATTCTGGAGTATTTGCCGTTTTTCATAGGTATGCATTAATTTGCTGACAGTCTCCTG
>CP070785.1:817922-820306 GCA_020346705.1 Chloroflexota bacterium
CCGGATTAATTCAGGGATTGGCGAAATTATAGCATGGCTGGATCGGGCTAAGTGTGGGCTTTGGGATGTGACCAATGGCCTCGCCCCGATGAGTTAGACTACGGACCTTGCCCAAGAGATGGAATCTACGGGACCGCGCCCTGCGGGCTTGCTTGACACTTAAGCAAAGTGGGATATACTGGCGGAAGATTTGGAGAAGACCATGAGCGATCAAAATATCGACCAACCGATCACATCCGATCTTTTCAAACATCTGGTAGCGCTGGCTGCCTTGGAACTCTCGGAGGAAGAAGCCGAATACCTGCGCCGGGAGCTCAATAATCAAATGAAGGCTATCGAAGAGCTGGAAGCCATACCGCTGAGTGAGGAGACACCAATCACCTCACATGGCGTGCCGTATTCGCCCCAGATCACACCAGAAGCTCGCCCGGATGAATGGATTGCCTGTCCCAATCCGGAGGAGATTATCGCTCAAGCTCCGGATGCGAAGGATGGCTACGTGATCGTCCCTGATATCCCACACACTGAACTAGAATAAAAGCATATGCAAATTTATGAATTATCTGCAGACATGCTGGCCCGTCTGATCCGCACCAAGGAAATCTCCGCGGTTGAGGCGCTGGATTCTGTCCTGGAGCGTATTGCCGCGGTTGATGGCCAGCCTGGCTCGTTAAATTCAGATGGCGAGAAACCCGATGACGCGGAAAAGGTGCATGCTTTTATCAACCTGACTCCCGAAAGAGCACGAGCTCAGGCCCAGGAGATCGATCGCCGATTAGCCGATGGAGAGGACCCCGGCCCGTTGGCTGGTGTGCCTTTTACGGTCAAAGATATCTTCTGTGTCAAAGGCACGCCCTCTACAGCAGGCTCGCGTATCCTGGCGAATTTCATAGCCCCTTATACCGCTACTCCCGTGAGTCGAATGGAAGCAGCTGGCGGGGTGATGCTTGGCAAAGTTAATTTAGATGAGTTCACCTACGGCTCATCGAATGAATCCTCCGCTTTTCAACCCAGCCCGCGCAACCCTTGGAACCTGAGCAGGGTTCCCGGTGGATCATCAGGCGGCAGCACAGCTGCCGTGGCGGCTGGGGAGGGGATGCTTTCGTTGGGCACCGACACAGCCGGCTCGGTCCGCCAACCCGCTGCATTTTGTGGTGTGGTGGGGATGAAGCCTACCTATGGGCGGGTATCCCGTTATGGGTTGATCGCCTTTGGCTCTTCACTGGATTGTCCTGGTCCGGTGGCCGGGAATGTGACCGACGCGGCGTTGATGATGAACGCCATTGCTGGAGCAGATAAGCGGGATGGCACTGCGGCCAACATGGCAGTGCCGGACTACACCAAGGATCTGAAGAAGAGCATCCGTGGATTACGAATTGGCCTTTCCCCGGATTATTTCCGCATAACTTACTTCGATCCAATCTCCGGTGAGTTCGGTCAGGAGTCTATCCCGGAGGAGATTGAATCTGCGGTTTTAAGCGCGGCTGGCTATCTGGCGCAGATGGGCGCAGATATCGTCGATGGTGTTCCCATGCCGCATACGAAATACGGCGTGCCAGTTTATTTTGTCGTCTCACGCGTGGAAGCTGCCTCGAATCTTCACCGCTACGACGGCGTCAAGTATGGCTATCGCACTCCCGACCGCGTCGATTACCTGCCTGAGCTGTATCGCAAATCGCGGGCAGAGGGATTTGGCGTTCAATCCAAGCTGCGCATCTTGATGGGAATGTATGTCAGCGCGGCCCAATACAGCGAGCAGTATTACAACCGCGCCCTGCGCGTGCGGACTTTGATCCGCAAAGATTTCGAGCAAATCTTCAGTCCTGAAGGTGAGCATCGCCTGGATGCGTTGCTGACTCCCACAACGCCGACAACAGCATTCCCCATTGGGGAGGTGTATGGCGATTCGGTGCTGATGCAGTATGCAGACCAGTTTACCGTCCCTGCCAACCATGCAGGGATTCCTGGTCTTTCACTACCGGCAGGATTTGATGGTGATGGATTACCAATCGGTGTACAGCTGCTCGGTCCGGATTTCTCAGAAGCCAGGCTGCTGCAGATCGGCCGGGCATACGAGATGGCTACTGAGGGAGAAGATTGGCGCCGTCAGAGGCCAGAATTCAAAACAGAATAATAGACACTGCGATTGCAAAGAGTGTTTAATAGCTATGCCAGAATATGAAGCCATAATTGGCCTAGAAACCCATATCCAGCTCAACACGACCTAAAGATCTTCTGTACCTGCAAGGCGGATTCCTGGGATGATCCAGCGAATACTAATATCTGTCCGGTATGCACCGGGCTGCCGGGTGTCCTGCCGGTCTTAAACGAACGGGTGGTTGAGAAAGGGGCGCTATTGGCGGCTGCCATGCAGGCGGAAATTC
>CP070785.1:820406-822785 GCA_020346705.1 Chloroflexota bacterium
GACGATCCAGGAATATCTGCGATCACACTCGGTAGCGAGTATGCTCTCGCCAGGGACATAATCGGGCTAACCAGGACTGAAATCCAGGACCGGATCACCGCAGCTGCCCAAGCAGCATTCCTCCCCATTGATGATAGGGATAACCTGGTGGCAGATCTAAAACAGGAGTTCCAAGATTTATCGACTTCCCCATAGATGAACTTTATTCTCGGCGTTTATTTTTGAAAATGTGATTTTGCCCCATGTGGGCGTCTTGGTTGGATTTGACAGACACAAGGCACCCGCAAAAAGCGGGGCAGGCCCTAAACTACAAATATCTCGACACAGTAAAAGATTTAATCCCCCAGGCTCTGTTCCCACTCAGCGACTGACAGCCGAATAAGCTGGCGCACCTGTTCGTCGGGGACTGCCTCAACTTCGGAATAGCTTTGCAGTCCTATCTGGATCACCATGCTTTGATCGGATCCTTCAACCAAGTGAATACCCTGGTCCTCTAGGTGAGTGCCTGCCATTTTTGCCTGTAGAATCTCGTCGATCTGGGCCACAATGCTCAAATCGGATTCAGCTGCTTGTGCTTTTTCCGTCGGTCGGAAAGCCTGACCAAAGATTTTTAAAGGGTTGAGACTGGTGCTTGGAGCTTCCTCTTCAATAGCTGCCGGTTTTGTCTCAACCGTTTCGCTTTGCGACCGGTCAACCGCGGCAGGTGGAGCAGGAGTTGTTCCCATCCAGGTTTGAAGTTCTTTAATCAAATCAGCGATGAACTGGCTCTGGTCAGCATGCAGCTCGCTCCCCCGGTAATGAGAAACCCCACCCATTTCAACTACCAGGCGTCGCTCTTTCCCTTCTCGCCAGACGCGAATTGTATGTTCTGAATCTGAAAGCACTCGCTCTCGTGAGGGTTCTTCCGGGGCAGATTCCTTCCGCAAAGTGAAAACCAACATTCCAACCAGGAAACCGATCACGATACCGATCCCGGCCAGCAAGATCGCACCAGTTAGATCCATAATTTAAACTCCTCCGGGGTGGGAATCCAGTCTAACACCTTTTGAAAATCTTTAGTGTTCAGGAGGTGTTTGGCAGTTTTCACAATAATGTGTCCCTCGCTGTCCCACCAGAATGCGCTGAATGGGCGATCCACAAGATGGACATGGATCACCTGTGCGCTGGTAGACTCGAAAATAATTCTGAAAATCACCACCGCGATAAACCCAATCGATGCTGGCACCCTGGCGTTCAATTCCCTCCTTCAGCACCCGCCTGATGCTGGACCATAAACGTTTGGATTGTGCTGCATCCAGCGAATTGGATATTGCTAAAGGATGGATTTTCGCCAGGTGAAGCGCCTCGTCGGTGTAAATATTGCCTAACCCAGCGATGAAGCGCTGGTCGAGTAGCAGTGGTTTAATTTGGCGGCGATGGGCCTGCAGCTTATGGTGAAATTCCTGGGGAGTTAAGTCCTCAGCCAGCGGTTCAGGACCCAAGTCTCCCAGGACTATGCTTGGATCGCTAACCAGCCAGACCCGGCCAAATTTGCGCGTATCATTGAACGCCAACCGCAGACCGTTATCGAAATCAAGCATTAAACGGTGATGTGGAGCCACGGGATCAGATTGTTTCTCAACTATCAGATCACCGCTCATCCTCAAATGGATCAATAACGTCTCACCAGGAAACTCCAACAGAAGAAATTTCCCCCGGCGTCCGACATCGCTTACCTTCTTCCCGAGAATGCGGCGCTTGAATTCCTCCGGCTCAGGTTCTGCGAGCGTCCGTTCCCAGAGCAGGTGGCTATATTCGACGCGCCGTCCAACTAGGGATTCGCCACCTCGCCCGCCATTCCTGAGTGCGTTGCGGATCGTTTCAACCTCGGGCAGCTCTGGCATGCTTTATTCGTTGAACATCTCCCCGACGCTGCGTCCCTCATGTGCCCGGCGGATGACTTCACCCAGCAGTGGCGCCACGGACAGTACCTGCAGACGGTCAGCCAGTTTTTCCTGCTTTTCCGCCGAGATCGGCACCGTATCCGTGGTGATAATCTTTTTCAAAGGCAGGGATGCCAGCCGCTCGATAGCTTTTTCTGAAAAAACGGGGTGCACACATACCGCGTAAACATCGCGGGCGCCTTTTTCCTTCACAAGTTTGACCGCCTGCCCGAGAGAACCGGCAGTGTCGATCTCATCATCCACCACAATCACATCCCGATCCTCGACATTACCGATCAGGGTCAAGGCCGCTGGCCGGGCATCATTTCCAGAGCGACGTTTTTCAACAAATGCGATCGGTGCATCAAGGCTGGCCGCGAAGTTGCGGCCTTTCTTAGCAAAACCCAGGTCGGCTGCCACTACAACCGGATCCTTCATCTTCAGCCGTCGCTCAAAC
>CP070785.1:822885-825251 GCA_020346705.1 Chloroflexota bacterium
GCCGACGAAGATCAGTGTGACTGAGTAAACGGAAAAAACAATGCCCGCATCGCGTTGGAATCAAAGTATTATCGACCTGTTGAGCTGGTTTGATGACCTGGATGAACTCCAGCAAGAATTGTTTTTAAGACCGATCACCCCTCGCGTTCTTGCAGAAGAAGACATGGATCAAAGTGAGATCGGAGACGAAGCTGAGCTTTTCGATCAGATCCCGCCTGAACTGCCTATCCTTCCCTTGCGGGGAGTCGTGGTCTACCCTCAGACGGCAGTACCACTTACGATTGGCCAGCCTCGCTCAATCCGCCTGGTTGATGATGTGATGGCTGGTGAAGACCGGCTGATTGGTTTGGTCGCCTCCAAAGATCCGGATCTTGATACGCCAGCCCCGGATGATCTATACACCGTCGGCACGGTTGCTATCGTTCATCGCCTCTTCCGAGCTCCAGATGGCACGATCCGGTTGTTGGTACAGGGTTTGGCTCGCTTTCATTTGGGGGAATTCGTCCATCTGGATCCATATCTCAAGGCGAAAATTGAGTTATTCCCTGAAACGATGGGAGATGATCTGGAAGTCGAAGCTTTAGCGAGAAATGCCCGCGATCAGTTCGAGCATATTGCTGAGATGATCCCTTCTATTCCGCGTGAACTGGTGACCTCGGTGGTCGGCCTGGAGGATCCTTTACAAACCATATACACTATCGCCAATTTCCAACGCATGGATTTAAATGACGCTCAGGAACTTTTAGAGCTTGATCCAGTCCTTGAGAAGTTGAAGAAATTAGTCACGATTCTCACTCATGAAGTTGAAATGTTGGAAATTGGTCAAAAAATCCAGAACGAAGCTCGTTCCGAGATAGACAAAGTCCAGCGTGAGTACTTCCTGCGGGAGCAATTGAAGGCTATTCAACGCGAATTGGGTGAAGCCGATGAACAAACAATGGAGACAGAGGAATTCCGGCAAAAGATCGAAAAGGCTGAGATGCCCGAGGAAGCAGAGAAGATGGCTCGTCGAGAGCTCGACCGGCTGTCCAGGCTTCCCACTGCAGCAGCTGAGTATGGTGTGATCCGGACATACCTGGATTGGTTGGTTTCCCTACCCTGGTCTGTTGCTACGAAAGACGATCTGGATATCTCCCGAGCCCGAAAAGTTTTGGACCAGGACCATTATGGCCTTGAAGATGTAAAAGAACGCATTCTCGAGTACCTGGCAGTGCGAAAGCTCAAACTTGAACGTCAGGAGGAATTTGAAGAAGAAGAAGAAAACGTAGATGCGATCCGCCGAGTGCGTGAGGGTGTGATTCTGTGCTTTGTGGGTCCACCTGGAGTTGGCAAGACCTCCCTTGGGCAATCGATCGCCCGCGCGATGGGGCGAAAATTCATCCGTATCTCCTTGGGTGGCGTGCGGGATGAAGCAGAAATCCGCGGCCATCGGAGGACTTATATCGGAGCTATGCCGGGACGGATTTTGCAGGCCATCCGCAGGGTGGAGTCAAGGAATCCGGTCTTTATGCTTGATGAAGTGGATAAGCTGACCTACGATTTTCATGGAGACCCGGCTTCAGCCTTGTTAGAAGTGCTCGATCCAGAACAAAACGTTGAATTTCGGGATCATTATCTCGAGGTGGCATTTGACTTATCCCAGGTGATGTTCATCACCACCGCCAACCTGTTGGAACCGATACCGGCTCCCCTGCGCGATCGGATGGAGATCATCATGCTGTCCGGTTATACCGAGAACGAGAAGATTGAGATCGCAAAAGGTTACTTGATCCCCCGCCAGCTGCGTGAGAACGGTTTGCGTCCGAACGAGGTTGTTTTTACCCGACCAGCGCTGCAGAAGATTATTCGCTCCTATACCCGTGAAGCTGGCGTACGCAACCTGGAGAGGGAGATTGGCGCGGTCAACCGGAAAGTGGTCACCCGCATTGCAGAAGGGAAAAAGAAAAAGGTAAAAATCAATCCCCAATTGGTGCGCGAGTTCTTGGGACGACCAGTTTTCTTTGGCAATGAAGAGGTTGCTGAACGCACTGCAATACCCGGCGTTGCCACCGGATTGGCCTACACACCGACTGGTGGTGATGTTTTATTCATTGAAGCAACTGGAATGCCCGGGAATAAAGGTTTCCAGCTGACAGGTTCTCTGGGGGATGTCATGCAGGAGTCAGCTCGGGCAGCTTTATCATACGTGCGCTCCCGAGCGGTGGATTACTCATTAAAGCCATCATTTTTTGATGAAACTGACATCCATCTGCATGTCCCCAGCGGAGCACAACCGAAAGATGGACCATCCGCGGGAGTCACGATGGCAACTGCACTGGTTTCCCTGATCTCAAAGAAACCTGTCAGCGCCAATGTCGGCATGACGG
>CP070785.1:825351-827717 GCA_020346705.1 Chloroflexota bacterium
AATTAACCAATCTTGAGATCGCCCTGGATGCCCGTGAGTTGAATCCAGGAATTAAGGTGGTCATGAGGATGTTTGATCCCGAACTTGCTGAACGTGTTGAGAAGGGGTTTGGAATTCATACTGCCTTCAGCACATCAGCATTAGCTGCTCCAATATTTGCTACTGCTGCGATGAGAGTGAATGTTAAGCATTCCTTTTACGTGGGTGATCAGCTTCTGAACTTAAGTGAATTGAAGATCCAGCCAGATTCAAAGCTGGTTGGAAGGACGGTTGAGCAGATGGAAAGTGAGCTGGGATTATCCTTCGTCAGCTACCAGGATGACAATATTGAAAAACTGCATCCAGATCCTGATCTTAAGGTTCAAGGTGGAGCGAAGGTCCTGGTTATCGCAACTCTCGATTCCTTGCACAAACTTAATGACTTAAATAAATCTCTCATGTAATCAACGGATGCCATTCCCCCTATCAACCAAGGGGAGCTGGTTGAATTATTGGACACTAATTCCTAATTTGGGTTACCAAATGCATGCTCTCAAAGTATAAAAGTGTCCTTCGACCTCTTGGAAAGGAACAGGTAGGGTGTCCAGATCAAAAGACTCCCTAGGGTGGGGATCAGGGCAGTGATCGTTTCATAATCGAACATGGGTATTTCTGGCATGATCATGGTTACCAGGAAGGCATCCACTAGGATGAATACAAAGGAAATTATCGCCAATCCAGCATACCAATCCGGAAAATCCTTCTTTTTATTGAAAAACAGGTATACCAGGTAAAGGCTGATCATAAATATCCCAAGATTGAATACCAATTCTCCAATCAGTAAAGGAATCCATAATGGGGAATAAAATTCACTGCCTTGGGTGGTCATTGTCTGCCAGGTGCCATCGATAATTATCGGGGGAAAAGTCATCACCAGGGACATGCACAGTCTTAATGGGGAGATAAGTAGACCCAAGGCAACCAGGATCAACCAGCCGCCGATCTTTTTGGGTTCTGGTTTTGGTGTGAGAGTGATGCTTTCCATGTTGATCTCCTGGGGAGCAATTCAACTATAAAGACAAGAGCAATTAAATTATCCGATGCAATTATAGCCAGCATCTTTTAAAAACAACTTCACAAACCCGTTAGTCGTAGAATGCTCTCAATCAAGTGAATTCCAGGAGATTGATGGAATCGATGGATTGTTGAGGTTCAAAGAAGAATTGTATTTCCCGTTTACTCGGTTAGCAGTCCTATCTCCGACTAGGGAATTGGAAAGCTAACTCTAGCAATTGGACAGCCAAAAATCTAAAAATTACCACTTTCTGCTGTCTGAAGATCCTGAATTGCTCCTCTGGTTTCCACAGGGGCAAAACCTGCTTCAGAGCTGAATTCATGAAAACGAAGAGGGGTTCCAGATACGACAACCCCATAATCTTTGTATCTTATTAGGTTAAGTTCTGTCCAAAACGAGCACCGTCGCAGATTTGGATGTAAGGATTCAAGGGCTAATTGATGGTTTTTTTTGCACTCGATTGTTATTATGTTTATTAAGATGGCTCTCACATGTATTCTAATGAGTGAATCACCGGTGGGGAGATTGTGACCTACACGCGGCTTTGCTCATAACCAAAAACTAAATATCGCGCTATTTACCAAGGGGCGATAGCCATGTCTAGTGAAAACGGGGTTAGCCTGGACTTTGGTTCAAATCGCCACTGCTTGTGGCCACGGCTCCCGACGTGCTTGGGTCCATAGCGTGTTCACATAATTCAATGCAAAATAGTTCTGCGCAAGATGAAGCCAGAACGCGCCCGCCTCAGTGAGTTCGAGAAAATTGCCATGACGAACCGCAAACCCGGCCTGTTCCACGACTCTCAGCCACTGGCGAGCCTTGGGGGCATCGTTACCAAGAGCTACATCGAGGTTATCCATTGGAATGCGTGTGTCGTATAAACGCCAGTACAACCACCACCAGCCAGACATCTCACCTGCGAATGGCATACGTAAAGCGATCGCTGTGTGCCCATCGCATGTTGTGTCGATCCAACTTTTGAGATCGAATGTATTCAGCACGAAGCCATCGGCTAGATGCGATCCGGCACCTGGACCGATCCCTATGTAACCGTCCCTGGTAACCGAGGAATAGCGAGGGACAGCGCCATGCTTGAACCCCCACACCGAAACACGCTCAAAGCCGTTTTTATTGCACCAATTGCTGATGGCCCGATAGTGCTCATGGCGCATACGCAAATTTGGCATCTTCACCGCTGTCAGGCGTAGATATTTACCGATCGTGGTGTAAGGAAAAGTAAAGAGAGGGTAGGTGGTTAGCTGGTCCGCACCGAGTTGTACAGCTTGGGCTAAATCGGCAATCACATTAGCGG
>CP070785.1:827817-830166 GCA_020346705.1 Chloroflexota bacterium
TAGCATTTCGAGAAATTGAAAACTGGAAATTCGTAAAACCTGTATTTATCGGAGATACTGTCCACGTCACTCTCGAAGTTGAGGGAACGAAAGTGCTTCCCCGGCTGGGAGGTGGAATGGTGAATATTGAACTCAGGTTGATCAACCAAAACGATGAAGTCACGATGAAAGGGAATTGGAAAGTTTTATTCGCCTCCTCTGAAGAGTGAAAACATGTCGGTTAAAGTCCCAGAAAATCAACCAGAAGATAATTCTGACCACAAAGAAAGCGCTAGGTCCCCAATAGATGGGGATTTGAGTGGTGTTGAAGAGTCATCTGAGCTTGATCAGGTGGATGGTGACATCCAGAGCTCGGCAGAGACGGATCAAGAAACTGGATCAAGTTCTGGTGATAGTCATCACAGTATGGAGGCTGATGAGGAGGAAACAGAATACCCAGATGGCGGCTTGGCGGAGAATGACCTTGATTCAAAGATTGACGAAGCAGGCAGTACATCAAGCAGGGCACAAAATGACGATCCCCAAATAAGCGAATCAATTGGTTCACACGAATTTTATTCGACATATACGGCAAGAGGTTGGTACAACCCAGAAGGTACAGATCAACCAGATTCTGCCGTACTTCCCGCAAAAACTGAGCAAAATGAAGAACCCATTACTGGTGATACCCAGCCAGTAACTATTTCAGCGCAACCTTCACAACCAAGTATTTATCCTGTACCTCCTGATATTTCGACCCCGGATGCAGACATCCAATCAAGTTCACCGAGTCAAATAGATGTGAATGCTACCCGAGTGGCATCTACTGCTTATGTTGGTTCTCAGATTTCACAAACCCGGGAAGGAGGGGTTGGTTCCCGAGCGAATCAAAGGTATTCACAACCACAACAGGTTGGCGCGGTTCCGCCTCGCAGTGGTTCATTTGATTTTCAACGTGGTGCGGGGTGTCTGCTGCGAATATCCATATTCGGATTGTTCATGATGGTAATTGCAGGTCTGATCGGTATATCGGTTTTGTTATTTCAATATTATCGGATTGCAGCTACATTACCTCCTGTTGACGATTTGCGCGAGAAAGCAGCTCAGTTTGAAACTACCCGTATCTTTGACCGAAATGGAAATATTCTGTACGAAATTCTTGATCCAACTGCTGGTCGTCGTTCCTATGTCAGCCTGGACAACATGTCTCCTTATCTAGTTGCCGCGATCGTCGCGACGGAAGATAAAGGATTTTACAGCCATCCAGGATTTGATGCGACAGCAATAGGACGAGCATTTTTACAAAATTACCAGGGTGGGGAAACAATCTCCGGTGCCTCTACTATCACTCAACAATTAGCTCGCATGTTGTTATTCTCTCCTGAAGAGCGTTCCGAAATCACTTATATGCGCAAAGTTCGCGAAGCAATACTTGCAGCAGAGATCACCAGGAGATACACAAAAGACGAAATCTTGGAACTTTATATCAACGATGTTTACTTTGGGAATCTTGCTTATGGAGTTGAAGCTGCCGCACAAACATATTTCGGTAAATCTGCTGATAAATTAACCCTGGCGCAAGCCGCCTTTCTGGGTGGATTAATCCAGGCTCCATCGGTATATGATGTATATACAAACCGGGATGTCACTCTGAATCGATTAGAACAGGTGTTGTTTTTGATGTACGAAGCCAGTCAGGAACAGGGATGCATTTTCGTCAGCAACAGCCCCCATAAGATTTGTGTGGATGCGCTGACGGTCGCAGATGCAACGAATGAAATGGCTGAATATGAGTTCAATTCCCCCGGAATTGAAATTCGCTATCCCCATTGGGTGACTTATATTCGCTCATTACTAGAGACCCAGTTTGATGCTCAAACTATTTATCGGTCTGGATTTGAGGTTCACACCACTCTTGATCCGGCGCTGCAAGATCTCGCTGAACAAGTCGTAGAGAAGCAGGTAACTGCACTCGCTGATCGAAAAGCAAGTAATGGCGCTCTTGTCGCTATGCGACCCAATACCGGAGAGATATTGGCCATGGTTGGGTCAGCAGATTTCTACAATGAGGAGATAGATGGCCAGGTAAATATGGCAGTCAGTCCACGCCAACCTGGATCATCCATCAAACCGCTTACATATATCGCCGCTTTTGAGAAAGGCTGGACTCCGGCGACATTAATTTGGGATGTGCCTTCAGAATTTCCCCCATCTGGCGATCCAAATGATACCCGGCCGCCATATAAGCCGGTGAACTACGATGATCGATTCCATGGACCTGTCACCGTGCGGTCTGCATTGGCAAATTCGTATAATGTGCCGGCCGTAAAGACACTCGATTATGTTGGGATATATGACAATTTAGATACC
>CP070785.1:830266-832608 GCA_020346705.1 Chloroflexota bacterium
GCATTGATGACTGCTTCATTACGTTTCCAGTTGATCGGATTGGCAGTGAACATGATCCCTGCAGCATCGGCAAAGACCAGCTTCTGCACCACCACTTCCAGCGCCAATGTATTCTGGTCAATCTTGTTTTGGATGCGATAAGCGATCGCGCGTGCGGTCCATAATGAAGCCCAACAGTTCTTAATTGCATCCAGAACTTCGTCGATGCCATGGATATTCAGGTAGCTTTCTTGCTGCCCAGCAAAGGAAGTCTCCGGCAGGTCTTCAGCGGTAGCTGAGGAGCGCACGGCGACAGGTACATCACCTTCACCAAGTTCTGCATACGCTCGACGAATCTCCTCAGCCATATCATCCGCCATCGGATGTTCTCTGAAAAGTTGTACTATCCGGCTGCTTGCCTCCTCGAGTGTCGCGGGCTGACTCGGGTTGGTGATTGCAACGGTCGCCAGAATCTGTTTTTGTAGCCCGTGGTCTGCCACGAACCGACGGTAGGCAGCGGTGGTGATATAAAAACCAGGTGGCACGGGCAAATCGGCTGCTGCCAAGTTACTCAGCGAGGTGCCTTTTCCGCCCACCTGCTCAATGGTGGCAGCAGCATCGGAAAGAGTCAAAATGAAATTCGATTTGATTTGCATGACATTTTCCTTATCATGTCCTGGCCTCTCCAAGCTGGAAGTGGAAGATGCGCATTGGCTTGAACAGGCGAAAGAGGAGAGCCATCCAGCGATACGAGTCCAATCTCGGCTCGGGCTGGTCGAAGAAGCCCCACTCGTCGAGCAGGCGAATACCGCCGCCAGTAATCTGGCGCCCCCAGCCTTCGATCTCCTGGCCATGCCAGAAACCCCATTGCATCAGGCCAGCAAACGGGGAATTGGAGAGATAACGGTTCCCCAACCAGACTTCGAAGGGTCTCCAGCCATCGAAGACTAGCTCAGCGCCCGGAAAATGGTTACAAAACGTGAGCACCAACGACTTGACCTGCGCTTCGGTGAAGTAAACGAAAACCGTTTCGGCTAAAAATAGGAAGGGACGTTGAGAATGCGCCTTCAGCACTTCCAGCCAGGTATCATCAAGCACCGAGCAGGCCAGCAGGTGGTAGCGCCCGCCTCCACCGCCGAGGTACTGGCGGCGTAGTGCGATGACGTCTGGCAAATCCAGGTCATACCACTCCACTAGGCCGTTGTCCACCCGTTCGAAGCGCGAGTCGAGGCCGCAGCCGATGTGAACCACCACCGACTGTGAGTGGCGGCTGAGGAAATCCTGGGCGTAGCGGTCGAATTCGCGGGTGAACATCATCCGCATTGTATTGAGCAATTCGTTCATCTTGATCTGCCTGACCCGCGAAAAATCGGGATGAATGGGTGCATCCGCATTCATCTGCATGACCAGCGTCACAGCTTTCTTGTCCTTTATCATAGCGTCTGGACGTTGCGATTCCACCGCCCTCCAGTAGACGGGGGCGAGGAATGTTGCAGGCACGTCGCTCAAGTTTTTAGCGATAGTCTCTGACATTCCAGGCTCCTCAACATAACACCGAGTGGTTGGTTTACACTTGCAGTGCGTTCTTCCGCTCCCGCTGAACAGTTGCCTTGAGGAAAGCGATCACGATTCGGTCCAGCAGCCCTGGCGCAAGCAATTTTAGCCAGGTAATCAGGTATCCAGGCCCCATCAACACCTCACGTTGCCTTTGATACGCCGCCTGCAGGATCACCAGCGCGCAGCGTTCGGCGGTCATCATATTCTTCGAATAGATGGCACGCCCGGACGGGCCTCTGGGTATGCCGTCTTTGTCCAACTGCGCTTCGTGGAAACCGGTCACTACCCAATAGGGGCAAACGATGGTCACACTCACCCCATGCCGCATCAGCTCAATGCGCAAGGAGTCGAAAAAGCCATGCATGGCAAACTTGCTGGCAATGTAGGGTGAGTTGTATGGAAGGGGCGCTTTGCCGCCCAGGCTGGAAACCGCCACGATGCGCCCACGGCTGTGGATCAGGTACGGTAGGGCATAGTAGGTGCAATAGACCGCACCATAGAAGTTTACGGACATGGTATGCTGGAACAGGCGCAGGTCGGTGTAGTCTTCCAGCTTGGCGATTACGGCCAGACCGGCATTGTTGACCAGCAAATCCAGCCGGTCGAATGTAGCGATGGTTTTCTCAACTAGTGCCCTGCACTGGATCTCATCGGCGACATCGGTCGGGACGGCCAGCGCCTCCCCGCTAGCCTGGCGGCAGGTCGCGGCGACTTGCTCTAGAAGATCAGCCCGTCGGGCGGCCAGGACCACCTTCGCTCCCTGCTCTGCGAGCTGGATAGCCAGCGCACGACCGATCCCCGATGAT
>CP070785.1:832708-835049 GCA_020346705.1 Chloroflexota bacterium
TATGATCACATCGCTTCCGCTCATTCCTTCTGTGTGTTCAGGTGCACCACTGATTCCGAGAGCGAGATAAACTTTGGGTTTGACCTGGTATCCGGATTTACCTACCAATCGAGAAATTGGCAGCCATCCCTGGTCGACAACTGGGCGCGAAGCACAGACGACTCCACCAATCGCTTCAGCAAGCTCCTCTGCTAATTCAATATTGTCCTCGAGTTGAATGCCTCGACCCACTGCGACTAATAAAGGTTCAGTAGAAATATCCACATCCCCAGTTTCGGGTTCAATATATTGATTGACGGTGATCTTTAGGTCTTCAAATTGGGGAGTCTCGCCAGTTGTTACTGGAGGTGGGGAAGGACTCTGCCCATCTTCTGATTTATATCCACCTGGAACCATCGTGATGAGTGCTGTAGGTTCCGGGATAAATCCTTCAGCCAATATCTTGCCGCCATACAGCTGGCTGGTAAATTTGACTGCTCCATCGTCGCCAGAGAAGGTTAGACAAGAACTAACCAGAGGCAGTCCGATTTTTGCAGAAAGCAAGTTGGCGACTTCCATCCCAATTGAAGTGTGACCGAATATCACCGCTCGCGAAATCGATTCCTCGATTACTTTGGCAAGTGCCTGCCAGTAGCTGTCTGAAGTGAAATTTGCAAACTGATCATGATCGATATACAGGACTTTGTCCGCAGCAAGATCCTCGGCAAGATTTTCGATCTTCGAACCTAGAAGTAATGCAACAACCTCTCCACCTGTTGCGTCTGCCAATTCGCGTGCACCAGCGAGCATTATGTATGAAATATCAGCGATCTCACCTCGGATGTGCTCGATTACTACATAAATGTCTTTGCTCATCATTGCCCTCCAATCAGCGTACGCCCAATTCGTCAAATATGGCGATCAGGTTGTCGGCAATTTCATCCAGGCTTCCCTCGATTATTTTTGCCCCTTCACCAACTTCTGGTTGATACATACGGTTAATAGATGGTCCACCTTCGAAATTGAATTCACCAATTTCAATTTCTTCAATTTCAGCGGTTTTCATCGCCTGGCGAACTTTGCTGACGGCAACATATCGAGGAGGCTCCTCCGCCACTTGTATACCCATCACAGCGGGTAAAACGACTTCCATCTCTGCAATCAATCCCCCCGGATATTCTTTTGTCGCTGTGGCTTTGCCCCCATTTAACTTTACGCTGGCAACGTATCCGATATAAGGTAGATCCAGGTAACCTGCAAGTAGAGGTCCTATTGAACCGTCGAGATCCTCATTTGCCTCCACTCCGGCAAGGATAAGGTCGGGTTCCAGATCCTTCATTACGGAAATGAGACCTCTTGTCAAGGCATGGTTATTTACGCCAGCCTCAAAGTCTCCTAAGATCTTGATTAATCTGTCAGCCCCTTTGGCGGCTGCAGTGAATAGAATATCTTCAACGCCCTCGATATCAGGTGCTAATACGGTTACGTCTGCTCCAATGCGCTCTTTCAGCAGAATCGCTTCTTCAATGGCGTGATCGTCGAGTTCGTTTATGATCAAGCGCAACCAGGTCATATCCAGAGCTGTACCGCTCTCATCGATTTCCAGTTCTTCGACTAAATCTGGTACTAGTTTCGCCAGAACAACAATTTTCATTGCCAACCTCCCTAAACTTCTGTTACGAGCGCGTCCGCCAACAACTCAGCGATATCTTTCACTGCCAAACGTCCTGCACCTTGAACCATCTTGGCCGCATCCTCAAAACGTGGTGGTTCATAAGGACAGGCAACAGCTAAAACATCTGCACTTACATTTACTGCTTCCTGGATCCGCCATTCGGACAATCTAACATGGGCTTTCTCCCACTGGAAACCATCCAGCCACATGCCCCCTCCACCACCGCCACAGCATAAACTATAGCTGCGCATATGCGGCATCTCAACTAACTCAATTCCGGGGATTGATTCAAGCAGCAATCGAGGTTCGTCATAGATTTCATTTGCACGACCTAAATAGCATGGATCGTGGTATGTCACTCTAAGTTCGCCATTTTCCTTGAGATGCGGCTTTAAATCTTCAATTCGTTCAGCCACAAATTCTGTGAAATGCTTGACAGGATAATTTATGCCTAGCTTTGGATATTCGTTTTTGATGGCATTAAATGCGTGGGGGTCATTGGTTATAATTTCTTTGAACTCATACCTGCCAAAAACCTTGCCATTCTTTTCGGCAAGCATTTCAAAAAGTCCACGTTCGCCAGCCAGACGCTGAGAATCACCATCGCTACTTTCTTCTGGACCCAAGATAGCAAAATCAACATCCAAGGTACGCAATATCTTCGCCATGGCCCTCGTGGTCAATTGA
>CP070785.1:835149-837483 GCA_020346705.1 Chloroflexota bacterium
CAGCTGAAGGTGCTGAAGAGGTCGTTGATGCTGAGCCAGCGGAAGAGGCGGTTGAAGAGGGAGAAACCCTTGAAGAACCAGCAGCCGCTGAACTTGAGCCCGAAGTGGAAGCAGCTGAAATCGCCCCCACCGCAGAAGTTAAAGAGCCTGTTCAGGAAGGGGACGCAGAAGAAACTGCGGCTGAAGAAGAAGAGGTCTCCTTCGAGGAAATGTTTGCTTTAGAACCAGAGACCTTTGAAAAGCAATTTGCTGAATCAGAATTTGAAGATGAAGGTGAGCTCGAAGAAGAGGCTCGCAAAAAGAAGAAAGAGAAGAAAAAGAAATACGTCGAAATGGAATACGACCCTGATCAGGACGTGGTGATCGTAAAGCGCAAACGAAAACGAGACGAAGAAGATTGGCAAGAAGATTGGGATTATTAATCCGCTAGCAAACGAGTATTTTGCGTGTCGAAAAAGCGGAAAAAAAGGAGACACGTACCTCAAAGAACTTGTGTTGGGTGTCGCGAGGTACATTCCAAACGGGCATTGATCAGGGTAGTTCGCAGCCCGGAGGGAATTTTTGTAGACCCAACTGGAAAAATGTCAGGACGCGGGGCATACCTGCATGACCGGCAAAAATGCTGGGAAATTGGTATGCAAAGTGCCCTGGCAACCGCCCTCAAAACCGAGCTTTCGGAAGAGGACAGGGAAAGACTATCAGAATTTATGGCAACATTGTCAGAAGAGACATCTGCTCAATAGATTAATCACGATGAGCAATTGTAGGGGATTTCTTGACAAGAACCATTTTGGCTGGCGAGTGGAGCGTACTGAGATGATCGCCTGACTCGGTCCACAAAACTCGCTTCAAGCGGCCACGAGCAATTTATGGCAGGAGGTGCCAAATGGGCGAGAACGGACACAACAAATCAATAGAATTACCCCCCTCAATTACTGTGCGAGAACTGGCTGACTCGATCGAAGCCAGTCCAATCGAGGTCATCAAGACTCTCATGGCAAATGGAGTCATGGCGAATATCAACCAGCAGATTGACTTCGATACTGCCGCAATTGTTGCCGCAGAGATGGGTTACGATGCCACCCTTGAAACACAGGAGGCAGGAGCGGAAGAAGAGATTGGAGAAATTCCACTCTGGCGCAAAGTGATTGCGGATGAAAAACCTGAAGAATTAACTCATCGCCCCCCGATCGTTACAATTTTAGGACATGTAGACCACGGGAAGACCACTTTGTTAGACGCGATTCGCCACACCAATGTGGTTGAAGATGAAGCTGGGGGCATAACGCAACACATTGGAGCTTATCAAGTTGAACATGATGGTCGCCAAATAACCTTTCTGGATACACCGGGTCATGCTGCCTTTACAGCCATGCGGGCGCGCGGAGCACAGGGAGCAGATATCGTTGTACTCGTCGTCGCGGCTGATGATGGTGTTATGCCGCAAACCCGGGAAGCGATCGCACATGCTAAGGCTGCCCAAATCCCAATTATCGTTGCCTTAAACAAAATTGACAAACCGAATGCTGACCCAGAACGAGTTAACCAGCAGCTTGCGGAAATTGGTCTGGTGCCTGATGAGTGGGATGGTGACACAATTATCGTTCCCCTTTCAGCAAAGCACCAGGAAGGTTTAGAAGATCTGCTCGAAGCCATCCTGCTAGTTGCAGACAATTCGGATATTCGCGCCAATCCGCAAGGACGGGTCATTGGCACCGTAATTGAAGCGGAAATCGATCGCTCAAAGGGTGTCATGGCAACATTGCTGATCCAAAACGGCACTTTAAACGTCGGCAACATTGTTGTGGCTGGTACCGCCCATGGCCGTTTACGCGCCATGTTTGACCACCTGGGTCACAAGGTTGAAGATGCCGCACCATCAGCTCCAGTAGCCGTCATGGGACTTAACGATGTGCCTGTTGCGGGCGATTTATTCCAGGTGGTTGAATCCGATAAGCATGCAAGAGCGATCACCAGGGAACGAAAAAACAACCTCAAATCTAATATAGAAAAAGAGAAAAGCGCAGTCACACTGGAGCAGCTATTTGACAAATTCCAGGCTGGGGAGGTCCGTGAACTGCGTCTTATCATTAAAGCTGATGTACAGGGTTCGCTTGAACCCATTAAATCCTCTCTTTCTGACCTCGATAGCGGAGATATATCAATTAATATTCTCCATGCTGAGACCGGCAATATAGGCAAGAACGATATCATGTTGGCCGCGGCCTCAAATGCGATCGTCATTGGTTTCAACGTCGAGGCAGATTCGGCCGCACAACGACTCGCTGAGACAGAAGGTATCTCAATCCGGCTATACAACATCATATACCGGCT
>CP070785.1:837583-839910 GCA_020346705.1 Chloroflexota bacterium
TCCTCAAGTTTATGTTCCCAATTGGGTAGGTGAAAGATACCTTGAAGACCCCCAA
The DNA here is from genome assembly GCA_020346705.1 of Chloroflexota bacterium. Classification (GTDB taxonomy): domain Bacteria; phylum Chloroflexota; class Anaerolineae; order Anaerolineales; family UBA4823; genus PFL25. The sequence continues at coordinate 837,639 of CP070785.1, forward strand.
AAGATGCTGGCGCGTAAAATTCTTGTTTGTCCTGATTTCTTAGAAGGACAGGATCCTGACGTTGACGCGCTTGGTTCTACATTCTATAAAGAATATGCCGAAGAACGTGATATTTCTTTAATTCTCGGGGTGGGAGCGGAATTTTTAGCCCACGCAACAGTGGATGAGATCTCCGAGCGAGTGAGCGAATATGTCAGGGTAGGGGGAGAAGATGGACGTTTTGCACTTTACTTATGCAACCTGGGGGCTACCACCCCACCGGAAAACCTTCGTGCGGCTGTTGAGGCGGCACACTCAGTTACCCCTAAAAAGGTGAGTTAAGAAAGTTTATTCTCCCTCTTGATCGTCCTCGAATTGTTCAAAGAATTCTTCTTTAAGCGGTTCCGAGAGAACATCTCCACCGGCTTCTTCCAACCGTGTGTGCACTGGCTCAAACCATCTCTGCTCAATTAAAACCAATATAACTGAGGAGCCGGAGTTAAGCGTGGCTCCGATCTCGGTCAAACGCTTATCTGGGATGCCGGCATCAATATTCTTGGCGGCGATTCCCCCCACGACCACACCCGCTGTACCTCCGATGGCGGCACCGATTGGCCCGGCGATCAAACCGATCAGGGCTCCAATAATACCGCCGTAAACTACCCCTTTGCCTACACTCAAATCTGCCGTTTCCTTGATATGAAGTTTATCTTCCTTATCCCTGTTAACGATGGCGGCATCTTTGAAATCAATCAACCTGCCCCTCTTATCCATTTTCAAGTCAAAAAACGCACTTTCAGCAATTTCTTCATCTTTGAATGAAGCCAGGATCAACATGGCTGGTTCTTTGCTCATGATCGTCCCTCCACAATTAACAATAATTGCCTCATAATTCCCTTGGCTGTGGATTAATTCGCTGCCGGTGGTTATCCAACATCTGATTTGTACTATTATATGCATTTTTCCTCAACAGTAGAGGCTACAAAGATCATGATGGATAATAGATTGACTTAAAGTTGAAGCAGTTTGGTCATGTTGATAAAAACTGTAGTCTATCTAGGGTCTTGTGCCTGTTTACTGAGGAAGTACAGCCAAGGATTTCACCTAGCAGGTAAGGGTAAAACTACGATTCGCAATCAGTAGACAATAATTACCACCTGGGCGTAAAATAATCTGAATTCATTAATTGGAAATTATTCACTAATTTCCATTTGATTAGAAGGGAGCAGGTTGTAGATGAAATGACTGGTTATTCATTTTCCAAGGTGTTCAACCCACAACCCGGCTGGTATTCAGGGGATTTCCATCTCCATTCGAACGCCTCTCACGATGGTGAAAATTCAACAACTGAGCTGGTAGAACTCGCTCGAGAGGAGGGATTAGATTTCCTGGCCCTAACAGACCATAATACCATCGATGGTTTCACTGAAATTGCAGAAAATTTAGACTTTCCATTTATCCCCGGGATAGAGGTAACACTTTCAAAAGGACACTTTAACGTATTTGGGGTGGGGGCATGGCGTCCTTGGATGGCTGAGATCAACATTTCCCAGAGAGCGATCCTATTGCCAGAAAAGTACCAATCTGTGAGCGAATTAATGGGAGTAATTTCACAGGAGGGATATATCAATTCGATCAACCATCCATTGCTTCATCCCTGGGAGTGGCTATACAAGAAAACCGATCTGAATTACGTTCACTGCGTGGAGCTGTGGAATGACCTATATTGGCCGGATAACGCCATAGCGAATCCTAAAATGGTTGAATTGTGGACGAGTTGGCTGAATAATGGGGTCCGGGTGTTAGCCATCGGCGGCAGCGATTACCATTATCCGCCGAAACCGGATTTGGGCTTGTTCGGTGAGAGACTCGGTCAACCGACGACATATGTGTACGCAGAGGAATTATCAGTAACTGGAATTCTGGATGGGGTTCGTTGCGGAAAGGCTTATGTGAGTCGTGGGCCTAAAGTAGATTTCCAGGCTACTACAGGTAGTGGAACCTTTGCTATCGGTGATGATATGGGGGAACACAGTGGGGAGATTTGGTTTACCATCAGCCTCTCGAACCAAAAAGATAACGCTGAAGTCCAGCTGGTTAGAAATGGCGAGGTTGTTGCTTCCGCGCAGTTGGGCAGAGAGGGAAAGAGCTGCGAGTTCCGATATGATGGGCAGCGATCAAGCTCGAGTTGGTTCCGGGTGGATGTAATCGACGATGCAGGTCAAGCGCTGGCGATAACCAACCCGATATTTTCGAATTATCGGCAAATTGAAGGTCCAAATACTTGGGATGG
>CP070785.1:840010-842335 GCA_020346705.1 Chloroflexota bacterium
TCATTCGCTTCGGATTTCCATTTCTCTGTCAAGGATCCAAAGGCGCGAATATTCCAGGTAGCTAGGAGAATATTTTTGTCAAGCATTTTTGCCGGGATGTCTTCATCCAGCATGGAACGCAATTCTGCCAGTTCAGCTTCTATTTCTGGGGGTGGTTTATCAGTGATCTTGGGCATCGGACACCTGACCTTTCTTGATTAATCATCCTATTCAATGAGCCAACCAAGAGCATCGAACATAGGGCTGAATGCCACGCTTTTCCCTTGTTTCCAGAGGTTCGAAGTTCTATTGTGAAGCAGCTCGATGAACGAGAGAATCGGGAGATATTCAATTTTGAAATCAATAGATGGATCTATCCAAAAAGTATAAATGTCATGCTGAGCAAGGCGTAGCATCTCCTCTCATCGAGAGGGAGACTCTTCACTATGCTCCAGGTGACAGGCTTTTGGGACAGCCCCGATCACATTTCAGCCAATATTCTATCCTTTTGATCCTGTGACAAATTCGGCAAATCCTCAACCTTCGGTCCTGTGTACGGTTTTGTTCGATTTTGTTGTGGAACGGCCATGCTTTCAAGTCCAGCATTAACTATCCATCGCCAGTACTCGTTTATCGATGACGCGGCCAGGAAGAAATTGATCATATCCTGGTTGGTGATTTCCAAATCAGGGTATGTCGGCTGATCAGTGGGTGTTAAGGGTTCACCCTTTAGTGCAGCTAGAAGCGCATCCTTTTCCACATCTTCCAACCCTGGTAAATCCTCGAGTTTGGGACCTGAATAAAGTTTTGCCCGGTTCTCTCTTGGAACAGCCATACTTTCTAGACCGGCCTCCACAATCCATTCCCAATATAGAGTTGCAGATGAGGCTTGGAGAAATATGTTGATCATGTCCTGATTTGTTACATCTGGATATGTAGCTGTCGGCTGTTCAGGTACAACATCCCCATCTCCGTCATCAGGTGGAGGAAGAGGAGCAGATCCACCAAACATTTCTTCCATGAAAGCATCTCGCTCCAGGATGGATATATTCAAATCTGCACTTCTCTTGCCGACCGTAAATCTGGGGTCAGCCGTTTGCGCGTTGAAGATGTAATGCCGCCCGTCGCCTTTCTCTGAGAATTGCCACAGGAGCACATTCTTCGCCAATTTAGTCCCCTTTACTGAAGGCGGCAGAGTTCCCGCGTAATCATCGAGGAAATCCGAGAAAAATCTGTAAAATGTTCTTTGCTGGGGCAAGAGTGATCGATCCCAGAGATATTGAGCCATCCACAACTTGTAATTTTCCGCAGCAGTGACGAATTGGATTATTTGTAAGAGCTGCATTCGAGAATAGATAATCGGTCGCTTTTTAGTGAGCCTTTCCATCTCACCAAGAAACTTTAGCAGCTCTGACCTGGTTGGTAGCCTTCCGCCCTCACTTTCAGATCTGGGCAGCTCGACATCAACAATGTATGAGGGTTGTTCCGTTCCAACCAGGTTGACATAGTGTTTTGCTTGTTGGTTTATATCTATAGTTGGGTCGAGAAAATAATAGGTCGTGTGTGGGATTCCCCTTTGTTCAGCTCCTTGCATTTGTTCTACAAATGTAACGCTTTCCGCTAAACCCTGTCCCGCTTTGATAATCAGGAAATCATAGGTGCCGTCACTCACGAATTGTTGGACTTTATCGAAATTGACTCCACCTGTCCTTGACCAATGACTGATATCGATTCCTAGAGCCTGTCTTTGAGTCATTATATTCCTCCTTTTGGAATAAAGAGTTAAAGCTTTGCCTTTGCTCTATACAAATAAGAATTACCAAATTTCCAAACACTATTATCCATTGAATGAAAAAGGTTTATATGGGTTGATGTGGGAATTTTTGGATTCATTCTCCGATATATTCAATCTCTTGTCATAGCACCTCCTTTACTTGAAATGTTTGAAAGTTTAAGCCGGATATTTATTATCCAAGACATTCTTCGGGCTTGTCTGATAAAGCTCAGAACCGAAATACTAAAAGATGTAATCAGCCCAACCAGCAAACCAACAATTCACATTAGCTCAGGGTATGCAGGCGATGAGGTAACAGAGTATTGTAGCAATTCCCCATAATCAAACTGTTTGTGACAGGCAAAAATAAGATACCAGAGAAAATCATTCATAGCAAGAATGTCAAACCTGAGCCTGAGGCCAGGAAACAAAATCTCTAGGCCATTACTGCGCTCCATGGGGGCAGTGTTGTTTGTGAAAAACACATTCGGTTCGTTGACAGGACCAGCTCTGGCGAAGTTCCTCTCGTTCTTCATTTTCATCCGGCAGTTCCTCGACACCCATCCATTTCT
>CP070785.1:842435-844749 GCA_020346705.1 Chloroflexota bacterium
ATGTCATGAAACGGTTCGGATTGGACGGCAAACCACTTGGCGAGATAGACTTGCCTGTGATGGGATCAATCTTTAGTCTTGATCGCGAGAATTATCTCTTTGGTAAACGAAGCGACAGTGAACTTTTCTTCACCTTTAATTCTTTTACTTACCCTCCCACGGTGTTTAAATATACATTCGATGATGATTTCTGTCAGCCCATTGAAGCTCCGCAGATTGGTTTTGATTTTTCAAACTTTAATACCAGCCAGGTATTTGTGCGCTCAAAGGATGGCACAAAAATCCCCATGTTCCTGGTTTCCAAAAAAGGGCTTCCAAAAAATGATCAAAATCCGTTGCTGCTTTACGGTTATGGGGGCTTCAACATCGCATTAAGTCCAAATTTCTTGATCAGCCGTCTGGTTTGGTTGGAGTTAGGGGGAACATTAGCCGTAGCAAATTTACGTGGTGGTGGTGAATATGGCGAAGAATGGCATCAGGCTGGAAGTGTCCAAAACAAGCAGAATGTATTTGACGACATGATCGCATGTGCCGAATATTTAATTTCTGAACGATTAACCTCGCCTCAAAAGCTGGTTATCGAAGGCCGTTCAAATGGGGGATTATTAGTAGGAGCCTGCATCACCCAGCGACCTGAATTGTTTGGGGCCGCCCTGCCTGCAGTCGGTGTGATGGACATGCTTCGCTTCCATAAATTTACAATCGGGTGGGCTTGGGTGAGTGATTATGGGTCCGCTGAATATCCTGATCAGTTCAAAGTCCTGTATGGATACTCTCCCCTACATAATATCAAGAAGGGAAAGGAATATCCTCCAACTCTTGTAACCACTGCTGATCATGATGACCGGGTGGTTCCAGGACACTCATTTAAATTCATTGCAGCTCTACAAGCCAACCAGGAAGGGAATTCACCAGTGTTAATCCGGATCCAAACTAAAGCCGGGCATGGTTTTGGGAAGCCCACATCCGTTCTTATTCAGGAACAAACGGATATATTCACATTTTTGATCAAAGTCTTGGATATTTGATCTAAAACTCATCCACACCAAAATTCCTGGCATTCATCGGAGTCGTGCATGATCAAAAATTTTTCTGCAATTACCGCATCCTCCTACCTGTCAATGTTATTTATGGGAGTCGCGGGCACATTAATTGGCGCAGCCTCGCGCAATATCGGTTTATCTCCTTTCGAAATCGGTTTGATGATCACCGTCCAGAATTTGGGTTTCATGCTATCGGTGATGGTCTCGGGAGCTATGGCAGACACGGTTGAAAAACCAAAAATTCTTTTTTTGGGCAGCTTGATCTTGTCTGCTGGCTTTCTGACTTTCTATTTAACAAATTTATTCAACATAAATCTACTTATTATGTTCACAATTGGAGTTGGTATTGGAACTTATGAAGGTGTCACTGATGCATTGCTGATAGATATCCACCCGCAAAAAGAAAGCCTTCACATCAACATAAACCATTTTTTTGTAACCTTTGGGTCGATATTAATCACAGTTTATTTAATTTTCCTTCAGATGGATTGGAGGAATGCGATCATCCAATCTGGGGTTTTGGTTCTGATCCTTGCCTTAGCATTCGGTTTGACTAAATTGCCTGTTAATAGAACACCATCCGAACCTTACCAGGAAAGGATGAGAATTCTTACCAGAGATAAGGTAGTTATCGTATTTTTTATTTGCACTGCTTTGGTTGTAGGAGTAGAATTAGGTTCAATTGGAATCCTGACAACTTATTTGATGGAGATGCGAGACTTCACTCAAATAACCTCAAAATTTGGTTTAGTTGTATTCCTGGTAGGCATGGCTCTTGGCCGAATACTGGTTGGTTATTTTTCCCCTCAAGATAAGATAAATCGAGTCTTGCTTAGTTTATTGGGATGCTCAGTGATCGTTTTTAGCGGTCTCTATTTCATCGACCTGAGATTGTTTTCCTACGGTGCGATCTTTCTAGCGGGATTATCGCTATCCGCGGTACTACCATTAATCCTGACGCAAGCAGGCTTGCTTTATAAGGAGATGGCAGGCACAGTTCTTGGCTCAATCAAGGTTGCTATTCCAATTGGTGGAATTTTGGTCCCATTCTTGATGTCCACCCTGATCAGGTTTTCTAGTTTTGAGGTTTCATTAATCCTGTTCCCCCTTTCCGTACTGCTGGCATTCCTCCTTATCTATTTTGTATCACCTGGCAGGTCCAAAGTAAGACAACCCTCGAGTCTGGATTAAGTACTGTCGAAATAATTAGATGAACTTTATTCTCCCTGAGCTGGGTTCTGGATCCGGGTAATTTTAATTCTCTCCCTCCA
>CP070785.1:844849-847092 GCA_020346705.1 Chloroflexota bacterium
TCGCTGCTTTTCCAGAAACTGGGCTGTTGCCATAGCCGAGGTGAAAATCAGCTCGGGTGGGATGTTCAAACCCATCTTTTGCAGGTTGTGCGCCAGGTCCTTTGGCGTGTAAATCGGGTTGTTGGTCAGTACGAGATACTTTCCCTGGCTGTCGCTCAATCGCTCAATAAAATCCCTCGCTCCAGGGATGACGGTATCTCCGCTGATCAAGACCCCATCCATATCAATTAAGTAATTATTTGTATGTTCCATAATCTCCCCGTTTGGGAAAATAAAATCAGTGTTCAAAGTGATTATACACGAACCCTGTTAACAACTAGCTAACGATAAAACCGGGGATAGATTTATATAAAATCGGTAGGACACAAAGATAACAGTCGAACCAATAAAGTGACCGTCATGAGATTACACGACAGTCACTTTTACCAATCCAATGAATTGTCAGTCGATGATCTCAAAGGATCGAATGATCATCCATATCACAGGTTGTAGAGCACCTGGATCTGGTAGCTGATCGCCTCCGCAGCTTCGATGAGACTCTGCCCTTCTTCAGGCGTCAGCACACCTTCGTCGACCAGGCTCTGGACTTCGTTCATGAAGGCGTTCAAATTGTTCAGCGCTACTTTGGCTTTGCCCTTGTCCAGGTTCTTAATGGCATTCTCCAGCTTCACTATCAGGCTGTTTGCCTGACCATCGTTCAGGACGCCTGCCTCACTCAGCGCTTCGACTTCTTTGATCAGCGACCTAATCAACTCCTGGGGGGTGAACCCAAATACTGCGGTGGTGCGAGCTGGTACGGTAAAGGTGCCGGTATCGCGGTCAAATGTCGATGTCTTGACGACCGGATCAACCGAATCAAACTGCACCAGGTGCAAGACGAATTCCAACCCAGCTGCTTCGCTCATCGTGAAGCTCTGCGCTTCATCGTTGGCATTGACCAGCACAACGAACAGCTCGTGGGCTCGATCCAGATCGGGCTCAACAATATCCGAGATGGTCATCACAATCAAGCCCGGCAGCTGGTCAGGTCCGGTGTTGTGGAACACGACCCGTTCCTGGATCTCGTCAAGCGTCTCCAGACGGAACAATGGTGAACTGTAGCGCATCTCCAACAGTTCTTGATACAAAGCCGTGCTGAAGGCGATGTCCTCCGGCGTGGGTTGGAGATCGGTATCTGCGAGCAGCGGTTGCATAATATCCCAGTCACCCTGGTTCTTACCAGCCACCGGCAAACCTACTCCAAAGTTGTTGGTGGCATAAGTGAAATCGAGCTTGTTGAACCAATCACCGGAGTTAAAGCTGTCGCGGTCCAGAGATTTCGAACGCAGCAGATCACTCCCGGCATGCATGAAGGGCACCCCCTGCCCCAGCAACACCGTACTGAGACCAACATTTTGGATTCTTACCCGGTCGGCCATGCTGGTTGATTGTGGCGCTGCGTAGATGTTGATATCGTACAGGGTTTGATTGTCGTGCTTGGAGATGTAGGTAATGTCCTCCTGCGGATCCACAGTGTAACCCGCTGGCTGTCCATTGTAGTCCACATCTTTACCAGTCACGAGAGCTCCATTGCGATCGTAGAACGCGTAATCTGCTAAGTTGCCAGCCATACCAACCCGGATTTGGTCGCTCTGCAGCAGGAGAGTAGCCAGTTGTTCATCTGGTGTGCCAGGAACGGTTTGTTTGCTATCGTAGAAGCTCCCATTGGCAAATCCCTGCTTCTCCAGTAATGTCTGACCTGTATCAAAAGGACCAATGCCGCGCACAGCGTCGCGCAGCCGGTCGCTGAAGGTGCCGATGCCGGTACCAGCCATGTTGAGCTGGGTGGCGTTCTCACCGCGGGCATTATCAGCCACCTCACCAAAATTCCATCCCTCGCCGTAGATATATACTGCTGTGCCATCCACACCGTCTTCTGCGGGTGAGAGCGAGTCGAGGGTTTCACGCACTTTAATCATATTGCGTTTCATATGGTGACCCATCAGGTCGAAGCGGAATGCGTCGACCTTGTACTCTGTGGCCCAGGTGACCAGCGAGTCGACCATCAGCTTTTCCATCATGTTGTGCTCGCTGGCAGTATTCTGACAGCAGGTGCTGGTCTCGACCTGTCCTTTGTCATTCAGGCGATGGTAGTAACCTGGCACGATGCGGTCCAGGACGGATTTCTCGTCCTGCCCAGCCGCGTTGGTGTGGTTGTAGACCACGTCCATCACCACGCGCAAGCCCATCTGGTTCAATGCTTG
>CP070785.1:847192-849426 GCA_020346705.1 Chloroflexota bacterium
CATCATTTTCTCGCTGTAAATTGGCATCACCCCTGGGATGATCGGGATATTGATCCCTGTAGATAGGCATCGATCAAGAAAGTCAAAGAAGTATTGGTTGTCGTAGCAGTAATTGGTGATGATATACTCGGCCCCTAAATCTACTTTAAGCTTCAGAAACTCCAAATCTTTTTCTTTCGATTCTGCCTCGACATGACCTTCAGGATAGGCTGCCACTCCGAGACAAAAATCGTATCGTGGACGAATGAATTCCATTAAACTTGAGGCGTGACGAAAACTTTCCGGGTGGGGAGTAAATCCCTCATCATCCCGGGGGATGTCACCTCGGACGACTAAGAGATTTTCGATTCCCAAGTCTTGGTAGCTATCCAGAACGTTTTTAATTTCTTGTGGTCCTAATCCATAGCCAGCAAAATATCCAATCACATCGAGATTCTTCTCGTTCTTTAGCTTTTCGAGGAGTTGGTACGAACCTTCCCGGGTCGAACCGCCAGCCCCAAAAGTCACCGAGGTGAAATCGGGATTCAATTCAGCTAGCGAATCCACAATTACGTCAAATCTCTCAGCTGCTTTAGGAGTTCGCGGAGGAAATAGTTCAAAAGATAACGTCTGTTTTGTATCGTTTTTCCAAAATTCAGTCACTCTCATTTTTTCCTCCTGAATCGGTTAAAGGGATCAGATTCTGCAGCCCCTCGAGTAAAGTCCCTAATTCTCCTGGTTGGTTGTATGCTTGGAAAGATAGCCTGAGAAAAGGCATTTCATTCCAGGAATAGACGGGGACTTCGATTTGAAAATCTTTATATAATCGTTTCTTTAAATCGTCTGGATTTATTGAATCTGGCATGCGCATAGCTACCATTTGTGCAAACCATTCGGATCCATTGGGGGATATTGGTTCTTTTTTCGTGAGATCAGTGATCTTTTTATGAGCTATCTCAGCTAAACGATGACATCGCAGACGGACTTCTTCCCATTGATTTTCTTCTTGATATTGGATTGCCCTCGGCACAGACAGAAAGGCTGCTAAATCACGCGTCCCTTGCCATTCATGATAATCGATGAATTGAGATAAACCCGGTTCTTCGGCTTCAAATCCCCAACTCACCACTAGCGGCTCGAGCATAGGTTGAATGTCTGGATCTGCATAAAGGAAAGCTGAGCCCTTCGGTGCGCATAGCCATTTATGACAGGCGCCAGTATAGATGTCTGCACCGATGGAAGTTAAATCGACCGATATCTGGCCTGGAGCATGAGCACCATCGACGATGCTGGTGATGCCAGTTTCCTTAGCCCGCCGGCAGATCTCTGTGACTGGAAATATTAGTGAAGTTGGGCTGGTGATGTGGGAGATAAAGATTACTTTCGTGTGCGGTGTCACGGCCTCCCAAAATGATTCTACAAAATCCACATGGTTGGATACAGGAATTGATATTGGGTGTTTGATATACTCGGTTCCGGATTTGCCACAAATGAATCGCCAGGTGCGCTCCATCGCACCGTATTCATGATCGGTGGTTAAAATCTGATCTCCAGCCTGTAAGTCTAATGAACGGGCAACCATATTGATCGCTGTCGTTGGGTTGGGAAAATAGACAATATTTTCAGGTTCATTGTTCAGATAAGCGGACAATTTTTCTCTGGCGGTCGCCATAAGGTCTGCAGCCTGACGACCGAGGAAATCTACCGGCTGCACCTCTAATCGTGCTTGCCATGCCTGGTAGGTTTCAAATACCGGTCGTGGACAAGCACCAAATGAACCATGATTGAGGAAGATCACCTCATCATCGATCAGGAAATCTTCTTTGAAATTTGCCATTGGCTGTACTAGAACATCTCAAATCCAATCGAAATTAATTGGATCTATAACTGGCCAAAGTCATCCAATTGGTCAAGCATCTTGTTATATGCGGGGTCTTCGTATCTGCTCAGTTCGAATGCGGGGGCATAGCTGGGAAGACTTTTTCCAAGAATATGATTTGCAAGAAGTTCTCCGGAAGCCATTGAGGCCATGATTCCGAAACCGGATAGTGCCCCAATAATCCATGCTCCTTCAACGGGAAGCGGCCCGATCAGAGGTCTGTTTTCCCTGGTTTTTGTATAGTACCCACCATCAAGAAATGGGCGTGGCGGTCGCCCAAAATAGCTTTTCAATCCAGGAAGCATGACAGATAAACCACGCAGCACAAGATCAGGATATAAATCATCTAATGGTGGGGGCCAGACTGGGTCAACCT
>CP070785.1:849526-851751 GCA_020346705.1 Chloroflexota bacterium
GGCACCATCCGGCCGGTTGGTGATTTTTTGTGGATTGGTACCATCTACATTAATGGTCCAAATTTGAACACTTCCATCCTTATCTGATGCGAAGGCGATCATCCCTGGACCACCTCCGATGGGTGTTGGACCCAAAGTAGGTGTCGGTTCTTCGGTCGGAGTTGGTTCCTCAGTTGGAGTTGGTTGCTCAACTGGGGGTGGCTCCTCGGTCGGGGGAGGTTCCTCGACCGGAGTAGGTTCCTCCACGGGGGTTGGTTCCTCAGTTGGAGTTGGTTCTTCTGTTGGAGTTGGCTCAATAATTGTCACATCCGTTGGTGTGGCAGTTCTACCAGTAATTGGAATTAGACCACTCCGTAAATTGAACGCATTGAACCCGATAATTGCGGCGACAATCAATGCCGCGATGCCGACAAATGCAACCAACCATGGAATGAGCGACCGTTTTGGTTTTTCCGGATATGGCGCAGCACCCGGGATGGTCGTCCCACCCGTGATCCCCCCTCCTTGACCTGCTCCTCCGGGTTGAACCTCAGGTATACCAGCAGGAATATCTGCTGTTGTGACAGCAACTGCTTGCGCGGTTGTTCTGTCCACACCGAAAATGCGTCCATCGGGTGAGCGCATATACAATACCGGGGTTCCCCATTCGATGTTGTTGTTTTGAGCAAAAACTGCCTTACGAGCTTCGCCAAGAGACGCGTCTACCGGGTAACCATCAGCGATGGCGCCATAGAATTCGTTAGCAAGAGTAATCGCGGCTTCATCTGTAATCTCGTCCTGCATGGCGATCACCGCGGGAATACCCTTCTGGACAAGACTGTGAGCAACCCCGGAGAAGGGATCGCTGCTGGAAGTGATAGCCCCTTCGCAGGCATTTAACATCGCCAGCCGCAAGGATTTTTGATCATGTAACAAAGTCCCCAGATAACGCCCACTTACCGCACGACCGCGGCCGTTCTCATCCTCCAGCATCAACACGCCGTCTTCGGCTTGCTCATCATATCCACCATGTCCGATGAAATGGAATATATGATAATCATCCTTCCGCAATTGACGCTGGAGGTTTGCCAGAGTAGCTTCCTCCAACCGTTCGAGCTTCACTAAACCGCGCGCCACCAGATCGCCTAATCCATCCACCAGCGTCTGGAATTCCTTTTCTACATCAAGGGGTTCAAAGTCGGTCGGGCTGGAGATCATCACCAGAATCTTTAACGGCAGACTTGTCGCTAAGGTTTCTGTCCTAATAGGTAGCTCCAGGTACCGCACAAGAGGGGTATGAACAGATAAGACCAGGAATTGATCCTGTATTTCATCGTAGAGATATTCCCAGGGATATTCGACCAATTCGGGAGTATCTGCTAAATGCAGCCTGAAACGTAATCCGGCATCCTGCTGGGAAGCTTCGCTTAAACTGCTGCGCAAATTCCCGCGCAATTCATCGCTAAAAACCGCTTCAAAAAGTTGTCCTCCAATCTGCCTGGCAGATTCCATCTCGGGCGATTCCAGGCGGCGCACGCCTTTCCGTGCACGGCCCTTCCGTAAACGGAAATTCTCCAACTCCAATTCTGTGAAGGGCATTTCAAACTCACCAATTGCCTGACCAGCTGGAGAATTGACGATTTTTACCCGATAGCCTGTTTCCGCCGGTTGGATATGAATATCGAAATCAAGATAATTTATTTCATCCATGGTCTCACCACTTTTTATCTAAAGACAATTATTGACTCTGGCAACTATCTCTGATGTGAAATCTCGACGATGATCTATTACCATGTCCACCTGACCACTAGGGGATTGATTTCAACGTTAATGAGTTTCGACGGATTTACCCCCTGAATCACAGTGATTTTCACTTCCCAGAACAAAAAACCACCACGAAATGTTAAAATGTTTCTCAAATAGTATTATACTATATCGGAATTGTCAATATTCATCATACTACAAAATTTCTAGAATCGAAAAAAATCAAATTAATATTGCTTTTTGAGGAAAAAAAGTGTATAGTATTTATACCTAAGAATTACTGATCAATCAAATCTTGAGTTGACTCTGATTCGTCTGGTAGGGAGAAAGTAATCCGGCGACATCACCTTTTCACTCCAGCCTGCTGTAATTGCTAAATAAACAATTTTTCATAATCAAGTCTTATCGATTAGGCGAGCTATTTTCTCTAATCTTTTCCGCCGATTCTGTGGTGATCTGTTTCTATGGGTGAGTACGCAGAT
>CP070785.1:851851-854068 GCA_020346705.1 Chloroflexota bacterium
CCCATCTGGATTCGTTAAAACTGGGCGCCATCCGTCTGAGCTCGCTCTTTTTCCTGCCAGACGAAACTGATCCGGTCTCTCCTGACCGATATGCCCTCATCCAGCAGTATGTGCGCAATGCCACGGTGCGTACCTTCCAGCGTGTCAGCCAGTTGCCCTTTAGCGGCGCCTATGGTAGCTCCGGAACGATCGAAAACCTGGCCGATATCGCCGCCCAGCATTTCTTCAACCGCAAACGGCAGAGGGATGATACCTTTACACATGATCAAATCAGTCAGGTGGCAGGCTTGTTATGCAGCCTGCCCCTGGATGAACGCCGTGACGTTCCCGGGATCAATCCCGGCCGGGCGGATATCATCGTCGGTGGCGCAGCCATCCTGGACACCTTGATGGAGGGTTTGGAGATCTCCACCCTGCATGTGAGTGATCGCGGGCTGCGAGATGGGCTGCTGGTCGACTATCTTGCCCGACATGATCAATCCGGCCTGCTGGAGGAAACCTCGGTGCGCAGGCGCAGCGTTTTACAGCTCGGCCGGGCTTGCGGCATCGATGAAGACCATGCTCGCAATGTGGCTCGCCTTTCTCTGGAATTATTCGACAGTGGTCGGGAAATTAAATTGCACAATTTGGGAGGCCATGAACGCGAGTTGCTGGAATACTCAGCCTTGATCCACGACGTAGGCTCATTCCTTTCCTACAGCAACCACCAGCTGCACAGCTACTACCTCATCCGCAATGCAGATTTGTTAGGCTTTGACCAGAAAGAAATAACCATCATGGCCAATGCAGGTCGCTACCACCGCAAGGCCATGCCGAAGAAGAAGAAACACCCCGAATTTGCTGCCCTGGACAAGCGATCTCAAAACACCTTGCGTATCTTCGCCATTCTCCTACGTCTTGCTGAAAGCATGGATCGCAGCCATACCGGGGCAATCAGCCATGCCCACTTTCGTAATGGGGATGGGGATACCGTCATCCTGAGCATCCAGGCCAATCATGATCCCCAGCTCGAGCTGTGGGGCGTGCAAAATCACCGCGCGAATTTCCACAAGGTGTTCAATCGCAAGCTGGTTGTCAAGACCGAAATCGAGAATGAATCATAAACAACAGGTAACCTTGTACAAATTTCGACCTTACTCTGAACGATGCGATATGGTTATCGTGCGTAGCATAGCCCCTTGTGGGCGTTGTCCAATCTTAAGAATGGGCACAAGGCGCTCTACTACACTTTTTTATTGGGTATAAACCAATTTACATCGCAACAATCATATAAGAAGGAGCATCCATGAGTAAATCCTCCAATTATCCTCCCCAGGACAAAATAGATTTATACGATCAGCTGATCGCTACCCATCCGGACATTGAACGCAAAGGTAAGACCAACCCTTACACCTCCCATAATGGGCACATGTTTTCGCATCTCTCGAAGACCGGTTCGATGGGCTTACGCCTCCCCAAGGAGGAGCGGGAAGCCTTCCTGGAAAAATACAACACCACCCTCTACGAGTCGTATGGCGCGATCATGAAAGAATACGTCACTGTCCCGGATGACTTGCTGATGAATACTGAAGAATTAAAGCCGTATCTCGATCTCAGTTTCGAATACATCAAGACCTTAAAACCCAAGCCCACAAAAAAGAAAAAATAATCGGCGATCTGCAGCAAGAGATAATTTCGAGCCCCAAAAAGAAAACCTGCTCCAAACGTCTGCTCAGACAAAATTCTACTAATGAGCTTTGCTTATTTGTAGGAGATTGATCTGGTCCTTTGTTGCGCCCCTTTCATTTACTGGCATTCTTGCTCAGGTATTGGAGGTAGCGTTTTTGCATACTGTTGCAGGGATCGGGCGATAACAACCCGCTGTATCTCCGTTGTTCCATCAACCATCTTCATCACAGGGGCGATGCGATAATTCCTCTCGATTGCAGAAGGTGTCAACAGTCCGGTGCCACCAAGAACCTGCATACAAGTTGCTGCTGCCCTTTGCGCCGCATCAGGAGCAAATCTTTTCGCATGCGCTGCCGCAACCGTTCCTTCCGGCGTCCCTAACAATTTTGAAGCATGTTTGTACAATAAACGGCTGGCTTCAAGATCAGTGGCTACATCCGCAAGCATCCACTGGATACCTTGAAACTCTAATTCAGTTCTCCCAAACATTTGGCGATCCCTGGCATAAGTCAAGGCCAGGTCAAGCGAGGATGAAATCAAACCACAACA
>CP070785.1:854168-856384 GCA_020346705.1 Chloroflexota bacterium
AGATCGCGCCACCTGAAGCTAGGGAAAATAGATTTCCTCCAGGGTATGGCGTTTCTAACTCCACGATATTGTTGTGTTCATCAAAAGTTATACCGTTGAGAACTACGAAACCACCACCGTTCAATGGATCACCTGCCATGAATGACTCTGCCAGGTAATCCAGACAGGTTCCGTTGATCACTACCCGGGGTTTGCCGACAGCATTGATTAACGGTCTGCCTGCGGAGTTCCCCATCACGAATACATCCCCTCCCTTAGCAGCGTACATAAATGTCTGTCCAACATCTCCGTGAACAACCAATTTCCCGGACTTCATGATTTGAGCCAGCTGGTCTTGACCATTATTATGGATATGAATCTCAAGGCCATCAATTCCTGAGGCCAGATAATCTCCAGGAGAACCATATACATCTATCCTGACCCCCTTTGTGTCGGTTCCAAAACCGTTGGCGATGAAGCGATGCCCCTTCGTATTAAGGATAATGAATCTTCTGAAACCTTTTTCAAACAGGCGTTGGAGTTCTCGGGCAAGCGAAGTCTCATCCTGGGGCGTGAATCCCTGGGCATCCACCAGGACTACCTGCTGATCATCAACCGGTGCGGAAATGGGGTGGTTTTCTGTATGAACAATCAAATCGTCAGAGTCCTCACCGTCGAATATTTCAATTAGCTGATAAATAGCATGGTCGATCAGCGAGAGCAGACTGCTGCGACGAAGCCTTCCAGTATCATACCGCCTGTCCATCATCAAGGTTAATAAATCGAGGTATTTCTCCCAATCCATGTCCTGGCGTACGATCGATTCCAAGCCGGTCAGGAATGCGTTCATCTGGTCATAACCCCATTGGGTAACCTGTTCTTTATACCAATTGAATAATTCTTCAGCACTTAGTTGTGGAATATCCAATTCGGAGGGAGAAAGATATTTTCCATTGTTCGTATTGGCTGGAGAATTTGTGGGCATTGGCACTGCCCGTCCAAACTTATCCGTACAGGTGATCTCCATCCCATTTCCATTCTTTGAAACGCTGTATAAGAATGCCCCTCCATCAACATGGCTTCCACCTCGGGCGTTCCAATACCTGTCTGCCCGGGTCCAGAAGCGAGGATCTGTTTTCGCCAGGCTTTCCAAAGCGGCATCTATGCCCTGCTTTTCAGAGGCGGCGAATCCAATAGCAACTTTTTCCCCATCTTCCAGTTTATTTTCTTGCCATGCGAATACCTGAGGTCGCAGCATACTGGTATCTGTGATCCCTGTAAGCCTGTAAACGGGTTTTTCCTCATGGTTAGTTTCCGATTGGGCGATCAGAAAGAACCATGGTCCATCAGGAGAACAATGCATATGGGATTGCTGAAGCATTTCGTATATTCGACGCTTTTCAGGTGCAAGCATTGTGAAATCTCGTTCTGTAGTAGGTGCCATCGCCTCAATTACATATTCCATCGGGTAATCGTATGTGCGGTGTAACAAATCAAATACCTGGACCGCGACCTCGGTATCGGTCAGGAATAAAGGATAAATGTTTCTTTGAGCCAGGTATTCGCTGATTGAGGCATGATTGGCAAAATCGCCATTGTGAACCAGCGCTTCATTGAGTCCGATAAAAGGGTGAGCGCCACCAGGATGCCAAACCCTACCCTTAGTGGGGTAACGGTGGTGTCCGATCCATACATGGGCATGCATGTCTTCCAGCTGGTAATATCGGATAACATCATCCCCGAAGCCAACCATCTTCAAGACCAGCATATTCTTACCGTGTGAGAGTACAAATGCCCGGGTTTCTCCGGTTGATTTGTAATATTCGATATTAAGATGAAAAGTATTCTGAAAGACGATCTCATCTTCGATCACCCTTTGTGGTGTGTCGTGCATTCCGAATTTTTCACGGTATTTTTCTACTTGATCAGGTTTTACGCGCACAAAATATTCAATCACCTCGGGAGGTGGGACGTCTAAACCCTCAAGTGAACTGTAATCTGGGATATGTTTTTCTTTCCTCACATGATCAATATCGAATATTTTGTAGATGTATTCTTTCTCAAGATCTGCACGCACACTGATATCGATATAGGCGACCGCGATAAGATAATCTTCCTCAAGAACTTTTTTCGTAACACCAAACTCTTCTGGTACAAGTCCGACTGCAGCGAGCCCACCACCCTTGCCATTGCCACGGTTGCGCATCTGGGTCAAGGATTGCAGCATGTGACGGGCT
>CP070785.1:856484-858698 GCA_020346705.1 Chloroflexota bacterium
GATGCTGATGGGGATGGATTCGCCTTTGAAGGAGGCACTTGTGGTGTATCAGATTGTGATGACAGCAATCCTCTGGTAAATCCAAATGCAGCCGAAGTATGCGATAACGGTATCGATGACAATTGTAATGGGAAAATTGATGCAGAAGATGCCGCCTGCGGTGCACCACCCAACATCATCGTCGTTGGTTGGGATGGTGCCCAACGAGACCATTTGATGGAATGCTACAACCAGCAATTACCGGAATGTTCAGCCGGCTTGCCGAATCTTGCTGCGCTGGGCGGCGGCATGGTTTACGATTCAACCATCACCAGCGGGGATACAGCCACCAAGCCGGGCTGGGCACAAATATTCTCAGGATACAACGCTGAGGTACTCGGTATCTACAGCAATGGAGATTACCAGCCAATTCCCGAAGGGTATACAGTTTTTGAGAAATTGGAAAACAACTTTGGCGATGAGAATATCGTAACCATGTTTATTTCCGGCAAAAGTATACATACAGGTGCAGCTTGTGTTGGTGATTCTACCTATGAAAATGGCCAACCTGTAACTGAAGATCAAGGCCAGCCTTGGTGTCTCACCAAGGATCACCTGGATTACTATGAGAATGATCTGCGCCAGAATTTAGTGGTGGGAAACCGGGCTCTGGAACTGTTAGAAACCCATCAAAATGACCTTTTCTTTGCCTCATTCATATTCAGGGTCCCGGATGTCATTGGACACATAGGTGGAGAGAATTCGAGCCAATATACACAGGCAATTGTTGGTGATGATATTTGGTTGGGTAATATCGTGGACAAGCTCGTGGAGTTAGGCATCGATGATCGAACGCTAATCTATGTCACAACTGACCACGGGTTTGATGAAGATGGCAACACGCACGGCAATGCGCCTTACACATTCCTGGTGACCAATGATCCACTCGTTGTGCGTGAAGGTGACCGAAAGGATATTGCCCCCACAATTTTAGAGCGGTATGGAATTTCTCTTGGACCATTGGGAAATGCACCAGCAGTGGATGGATTTTCATTATACTCATTTCCCGCATTTGAGTGTGTTCCCGAAGGTCAGGCATTTATAGATTATGAAGGTGCTCCGGCATGCTGCAGTGGGCTTTCATTGATTAGTCTCGACAGAGCGTTTAACAGGAATTTGTTTACTTATGCCACAGGAGGTACTGGAGATAATTCAGGCTATTGCACGGCATGTGGAGATGGAATCTGTACCGAACCTGAAAATTTTCTCAACTGTTCTGCTGATTGCAACTAGATAGTTATCGCCTTCAGTTACATTGGAAATAATCGTTCAAAGGAAATTAGGAATTAGAGTATCCCAGAATAAAAATTAGTAATTCACGTTTAAGTTTGTTGCATCTTATAAAATCATCGGGGAGGAACAGCTTATCGGTATGCGCAAGAGAGTTATCAAGGCACTATATAGATCTGGGACTATCTTTGTGATCCTCCTTGTCGTCATATTAGTAAAGCAAGATATGACGGCGGCTGGATGGATGCATTCCTTGGTAATAAATTTGGCAGATGCAGATTTAACTTTGGTGGGAGAAGATGAGGGTGATTGGGCAGCATACTTTGCTTCTCCAGCCGGAGATGTAAATGGTGATGGGCTTGGTGATGCCTTTATTGGAGCACCGATGGCTGGAGAAAAAGTGTGCCCATACCCATTAAATCCAGACGGCTCTTGCCCTGGTCTTGCAAAAGGCCAGGGTGTTGCCTATCTTGTACTAGGCCGAGCAGAAGAATTACCTTCGGGTCCGGTGAGTCTAGCTGATGCAGAAGCATCCTTCTTAGGCTGTGAAATTAGCAGCATGACCGCTAGGCAGCTTTATACGGCTGGAGATGTAAATGGCGATGGCTTTGACGATCTATTAATCAGCGGATGGAAATGCGGTGAAAATTTCACTGGTATTGCTTACCTTTTTCTAGGAAGGCAAGATGTTAGCGAGTGGGGGCGATTTTTTCCTGTAGCTCAGGCTGACGCGTCTTTTCTGGGCGAGAATGAAAAAGATTTTCTAAGTTATTATGTATCCACTGCGGGGGATATCAATGGTGATGGTTATGATGATTTCCTCATCACATCAACACACTATGATATTCCTGGAGATCCGCCCGTGACCGATGCAGGTAAAGTTTATCTCATGTTGGGTCGTGAAAACCCAAATTGGGGAAATAATTATGACCTTACCAACGCAGA
>CP070785.1:858798-861002 GCA_020346705.1 Chloroflexota bacterium
AGTGCAAGGTTCAGGTAATGTCGTTGAAGAATCGCGCCCGGTGAGTGGAATCACCGGTGTAGATCTGGCTACCTTCGGCGATGTGATTATTCAGTTAGGTGAAAAGGAAACGCTGCGCATCGAAGCCGAAGATAATCTGATGCAGTATTTTGAGACAGATATGCTCGGAGGGACTCTCAGGATCAGAACCTCCCCGCGCTCGATAAACCTGAGACCTGCCAAACCGGTCCGCTACTTCCTGACCGTCAAGGGCTTAGAACAGGTCAGCATATCTGGTTCAGGTGACATTCAGGTTCCCGACCTGGAGACAGACCGATTCAGCGTGAATATTGGTGGATCTGGTGATGTCAGCTTAGGTGACATGAACGCCGACGGGCTGGAGATCAACATTGGCGGTTCTGGGGATGTAGGTACCGACCGAGTAAAAGTTCAATCTTTTCAGGTCAGGATCAACGGTTCGGGGAATATCAACCTGAGAGAGTTGAACGCGGATCAATTATCCCTGGATGTCAATGGTTCCGGCAACTTGAACATTGATGATGGACAGGTTAGCGAGCAAGAGATCAGCATCAACGGCTCTGGAAATTTCCGGGCTGATGACCTGGCCAGCAAAGTAGTGGATGTCAGGATCGGTGGATCGGGCGATGTGACAGTATGGGTGACGGATTCATTGGCTGCCAGGATCATGGGCAGCGGCAATGTACGTTATTACGGCCGACCAAAGGTCTCGACCTCAGGCAACGGCAGCGGCGATCTGACCAACCTGGGAGACAAGTGATCCTTTCTCATCCCTATTCAAGTTCTCGAAATTATTGGAACGAATACCTTGCTAATTAATCTGATGAATAAAGAAATAGTGGACAATTAATCATACTGAGCATCATCATGTATGCAAACAATGGCACAACTGAATCCAAGCGGAACGTTACCAACCTCTCCGGGGAATCAAGATCAATATTAATTTTTCACCAGGAGAATCGACTTCATCTAAGGAGGGTTATTCAAAATTATTCGTAAGAGATTGATGGTTATTGTCTCTGTACTGATTGAATTAATTGTTAGATGCAGACCTCTATCTGATGCGCCGCGAAATGAGCTGGAGAGAATTTGGAAAACAATCTCTTGATCTGGCTTCATTTGGCGCTTTGCTGCTCAGCAGAATGAATGCTTATCTGGCCACGACTTAAGGGGACAGCTCTCCCCCGATTCACCTGGTCAGGCAAATCATAGGTGATGGCTACGAATTCATATTCATTTATCCAAGACCACCCAAGCCCAGTGACCTCCTCCGGGATGGACGTTATGCGATTCATAGTGTGGTAATCGAAACAAGCGGATTGAGCAGTGATTTCATGATTCCCAGTGTTGCTTAAGTTGTTGATGACCTTGTAATTCGTCAGCGAGCATTGGTGCGGAGGTGCCTGACAAGTATGACCTTTACGTGTGTACCATCGTCGCGCTATTGTTACAGAATAAACTGAAGAGCAGATACCCATACGATATCGGTGGAAGAAGGATCAGTAATGCTGACGTTTCATCTTTGCATGTCTGTCAACTTGCCTGATCAATAATCTATTTATCCGGTGGTTTGTTAGAGGTAAAACTGTTTTACTAATCAGGAGCAGAAAGATGCTCAAAAAACAGTGTTTATTAAATAATGTGCGAGCAGTTATTGATTGGTTTGCATGCTCTCCATGGCGATCCTTCTTAATCATTTTTCTCATTTCCATTGCAGTTAACGTCCACCAATTGAATCAATTACCTCGATGGTCTCTGATCCCTACCCCTGATCGAGAACTTGGTGCCATTGCCATATCGTTTATGAGAACCGGGCAGCTAGCTGATCCATACGTGATTCCTACCGGCCCCACTGCGCATTTACCGCCGGTAATCCCATTTATCCTTGGCATGATATACCGCTGGTTCGGATTGACATCCACAGCAGGTTATGTGAGCAGGTTGTTCGTCATCGTGAATGGCTCATTGTTGTATGCCTTGCTTCCATGGTTGTCGGAGAAATTTGGCACGAATAGGCAGGCTGGATTCATCGGCGGAATCGCTGGTGCTTTGCTCATAGAATATCATGGACATGGAGAATACCTCACCGGTCTTATAATGGGTTTATTACTGGTCGCTTTCCTGCGACGATGGTCCGAGAATCGCACTACCTGGTGGGGTTCACTATTACTCGGGCTGGCAATTGG
>CP070785.1:861102-863291 GCA_020346705.1 Chloroflexota bacterium
TCCATAATTCTTCAGTGCATTGGCTCGTTGTAAAGCTCAGCCAATATGATACCCCGACTTTATAGCCTCAGGTGAAAATATTAACGACTCTTAAAGGTTGAATTCACTAGGCTTGTTTAAGGCTGTCGATCTCTTTCTGAGTCAGGTGACGAAACTGGCCGGGCTTTAGAGAACCAAGGTGAAGGGTGTGAATCCGCAGGCGGATGATCTTCACCACCGGCAACCCGATACGGGAGCCGATCTCCCTGATCTGGCGTTTGCGTCCTTCGCCCATAACAACGCGCAGCCAGGCGCCCTTGCCCTTGTAACTCTCCAGGCGTACCTTGGCTGGCGCAGTGCGATAACCCTCATCCAGGACGACGCCGCGCCGCCAGGTGGCTAATTGCTCTTCTTCTGGATGCACGGCAACCAGGACCCGGTATTCTTTTTCGTGACCATAACGAGGGTGAGTCAGGATGTTTGTCAATTCGCCATCATTTGTGAGCAAAATCAAGCCTTCACTATCAGCATCCAACCGGCCGACCGGGTACAGGCGACCAGGTTCATCGACCAGATCGACCACGGTTCGCCTGCCTTCTGGGGATTTGGCGGCTGAGATCACCCCACGTGGTTTGTAGATGGCGATGTACTTCAAGGGTTCAGGTTTATTGACCTGCCTGTTGTCCAGTTCAATCTGGTCAACTTGGGGATCGGCTTTCATCCCTAGCGTGGCGACCTGCCCGTTGACGGTAACCCGGCCTTTCTTGATGAATTCTTCACAGGCACGCCGGGATCCGTATCCAGCTTTTGCGAGAATTTTCTGTACTCTTTCTTCCATTGGGTGAACCTTCTCCGGGCGCAATTATAACGCACATGTCCAGTTCTTCCGTCAGCACAGCGCCTTGTTGACTCTGCTTCGATCTCAGATATAATGGTCATAGTGAAATTGTAATTTGATCTTCCTGCAGGAGGGAGATGATGGTTTCAACAGTGACTGCTTCCACTGTGTCTGTTTTGACGTCAACTCAGATCACGGGCTCTCTGGCAATTATTGCAATCATGATTTTGTTGGCTGTACTGGTACAAAAAGAGATTGCCATGGATTTGACCCAAAATCTGCAAAAGCAATTCAACCAGGTATTAGATGTCAGCGTTGTTCCATTGCTGGTCGCTTTCTTTTTGATCGTATTTTTTAATATCACCATAGTTCTCAATTGAAGGTAATCTGAACAGGATAAGGGCTGTGCCCCGAAGCTGGGCACAGCCCTTATCCTTTAATCTGAGAACGTTAATTCAATTAGATTTAATTATGTATAACTGGGTCGGGGTCTATTTTTGGGAGAATTTTGTCAAAGCTTAATTTATTGCAACCAAGAATGGGTAGATTAGATAAAGGGAGACATTGATTAATCCGTGGGCGATTGATACTCCAAGCAGTGTTTTATAGCGTTGAACCATCAATCCGAAATAAATAGCCACACCAAGGACAAAGATCACATCCAGGATCGACCGGTAACCGATGTGGAGCACGGAAAACACAAGGGCAACAAAGATCAGCCCAGCATTGCCCAACATTTGGCTTTCGGAGACCTGCATCACACCGCGGAAGATTAGTTCCTCTAAAAAACCGGTAAACAACATCAAGATCATCACGGTGATTAAGATTTGCTCCCAGCTTGGTTCAATTACAATCGGTTCGGGATGCAAAATGAGATATTCTCCGTATCCAAGCAGTAATCCGGAGAGGCCGATCAACAGCTGTACGGGCAGCTCGCGCCATGAAATTCGCAACCCGATCTTTTCAGAATTGAGACTGGTCGCACGGACGATAAGGATGATAGTAATTAAAAGCGGAATTCCAATGATTGCGTACCAGTAGTTGAGCTGGAAATTGGTAAGCGGGAGGGAGAGGCTTAGCAGGCGGATCAACGGGGGGAGAGCTAATGGGAGTAAGAATTGAAGCTCTTTTTTACTAGGACTTGTGGCAGCCAGCAGCGTCACCACGAGTAGGATCGATCCGTGGAGGATCATCCCAGCCCGAGGATCGACAAGGATGGTGACCACTTCGGCGAGCGTCAATACCAGCAGGTAGATTAAGGCGATCCCCCATGGTCTGGCAAGCAGCATGGAAAGAATGCCCTCGCGGAAACTCGTTTTTTCTGTTAAATTATCATCGGTCATCGATGGGGAATTAGATATTGGATATTGGG
>CP070785.1:863391-865579 GCA_020346705.1 Chloroflexota bacterium
GGGAACGAATTGAACCAGAACCTGGTGATTTGCACGGCTTCCCGACTTATGAAACTCGCTATACACCGGTGGGCAGCACCGATTTTGTCACTGGCGTGGATGGTAAAGCCCGGATTGCTTTTATTCCACCTGAACCAGGTACATATGAGCTGCAGGTCAGCGGCCGGGGTAGTCCCGGCGATAACGCGGTCACGCAGATAATATTATGGGTGGGAGGTTCCGGGCAGGCTGTGTGGCCCAATTTGCCCAACCAACGCTTGCGACTGACGGCGGATAAAGATTCTTACCAGCCGGGAGAAACTGCGCAGGTGTTTGTACCGAATCCTTTTGGTGACGGTGCGATGGCCCTGGTCTCCATAGAACGTGGAATCCTCTTTGAACATTTAGTAATGCCGGTAAATGGCGCTGGGATCGATATTCCAGTGCAATTAGGGGATGAGCAGGCGCCGAATGTCTATGTTTCTGTGACGTTAATCAAGCCGGATAGCGAGGGTGCAGCTGATTTTCGCCAGGGCTATCTTGTGCTGCCGGTGGATCCGGTTGAGCAATCATTGAATGTATCGTTGACCAGTGATCCGATGGTGGTGGAGCCTGGTGGGAAAATTGCCTTGAACCTGCAGGTAAGCGATGCTCAGGGGAATCCAGTCCAAGGGGAATTCTCGCTCTCGGTAGTCGACCTGGCTGTTCTCGCCCTGGCAGAGCCGAATACCCCAGAAATCGTCTCTGCGTTTTACGGTGAGCAGCCGCTGGGGGTTAACACGAGTCTCAGTCTGGCAGCTGCGACCCACCTTCGCCCGTCGATGGTTGAGGGGATCGGTGGGGGTGGCGGCGGCGAACTTGCCCCACCAATCCAGGTAAGAGAGGAATTTCTGGATACCGCATATTGGAATGCCGATGTGATGACGGATGCGGAAGGCAAGGCATTCGTGATTGTGACCTTGCCAGATAATCTGACCTCTTGGCAGCTCGATACTCGCGGTGTGACTGCAGAGACAAAAGTTGGTCAGGATGATGGACTGGTTATCAGTACGAAGGATGTGCTGGTGCGGCCGGTGACACCGCGCTTCTTGGTGGTTGGTGATCATGCTCAGTTAGCTGCTGTTGTTCACAATAACACTCCAGATGATCTGCAAGTTGAAGTTTCTTTGCAGGCAGCCGGATTCGATCTGGACGACCCAAGCCTGGCGATACAGAATATCAACATCCCCTCAGAAGGCAGAGAACGGGTTGAGTGGTGGGGGACCCCAGAAGAGGTGGAGGAAATTGATCTGGTATTTAATGCCAGCGCTGGCGAATTACAAGATGCCACCCGACCACCCTGGGGAAACATACCGGTTTATCGATATAACGCCCCACAAACTTTTGGCACCTCAGGAATCCTTGAAGATGGCGGTGAGTTGCTCGAATTGGTGAGCCTGCCGCGCTCGTTTGACCCAGGGGGCGGGGCGCTGAATCTGGAGATGGCGCCTTCTCTAGGTGCTGCCATGTTGAGCGCGCTGGAAGTGGTTGATTTTTATCCGCATGCCAACACCGAGCAAGCTGTATCGCGCTTCCTGCCAAATTTAGAGACCTTCCGGGTGATCCAGGACTTCGGATTGGACGAGCCGGGGCTTCAATCACGGTTAGACCAGCTGCTGGAGGATTCTCTCGAGCATTTGCAGGTTCAGCAGAACTCTGATGGTGGTTGGGGCTGGTGGCAGGGCAATCCGAGTGACACCTATATTACTGCTTATGTGCTCTTCGGCTTAATCCGGGCTCAAGAAGCGGGTGTAGAGGTAGATTCGGGTGTTATTGCTGCCGCGATAGATTACCTGACTGCGTCACTCCCGCTACCAGAAATGCTGGCTGAAACCTGGCAGTATGATCGCCTGGCATTCGTGCATTTTGTCCTCTCCCAGGCAGGCGAAGGTGATATGGTCGGCATAGCCACATTATATGAAGAGCGCTTCCGCTTAAACCCCTGGGCGCAGGCACTGCTGGCGCTATCAATTGAAACCGTCTCCCCCGGAGATGAGCGGGTGCAAACCCTACAATCAGAATTGGCTGGAGATGCGGTCCGTTCTGCAACCGGTGCACATTGGGAGAATCAGGAACCTAGCTGGGAGAATATGAGCACAACGCTTCAATCTACGGCGGTAGTGCTTTACGCGCTTGCCAGTCAAGATCCGGCTTCACCCTTGGTTGCAGA
>CP070785.1:865679-867866 GCA_020346705.1 Chloroflexota bacterium
GCGACGATTGAAAATCCTGTTGATTTAGGCGAAAAGTTAATTGGGGAACCAGTCCAACTGGTAGATCAAGATGGTTCATCTCGTGGTCCGATTAATTTTCTAATATACAATCCCCCGATCATCGATCCTGATCTCGGTTTAAGAAAAAGTTCTCTATTAGAAGGCGTCAGGATGGCAGAAGATCTTTTTTATTACGATGTGCAAACCATCGTCTTTGGACGGTCGCGGCGTAATATCGAGTTGATATTAACTTATCTTCGTCAAAATCTAACTAACCAAGATTACGAATTCAAATCAGGAACATCTGAACCTGTTGGCAAGGGAGACTTGATCAGAGGTTACAGGAGTGGTTACTTACCCGAAGAGCGGAGAGCGATTGAACAGGGATTAAGATCTGGGAAAGTTCGCACTGTTGTTGCGACAAATGCACTTGAACTTGGCATTGACATCGGCGCAATGAGTGCCTCAATTCTTGTAGGCTACCCAGGCACTATTGCCTCTACCTGGCAGCAAGCTGGACGCGCAGGGAGAGGTGACAAATCATCTCTAGTTTTGTTTGTGACAACAGCAAGCCCATTAGATCAATTCCTGGCCCATAATACTGATTATTTTTTTGGTCGCTCACCAGAGAAAGCGCTAATAAATCCGGACAACCTTCTAATCCTTTTGGCACACCTTCGATGTGCTTTATTTGAAATTCCATTTGCAGAAGGCGAAAGTTTTGGAAATTTATCGAAAATTGAATTAGAAGAGTATTTTCAACTACTAACTGAAGAAGGTATCGTTCATAAATCAAACCATAAGTATTTCTGGATGGCCGATCGATACCCGGCAGAAGATATCTCTTTACGAGTCGTATCTCCCAGAAAGATAATGCTCCAAATTCCCCAAAATGGAAATTTGACCACAATCGGCGAAGTAGATTACGAGAGCAGTCAATGGCTGGTACATCCAAATGCAGTTTACATCCAAGAGTCTCAAGTGTACTTAGTGGATGACCTCGATCTTGAAAGAGGCACTGCTCAAATGCAGATGACAGCCGTTGATTATTACACAACTCCGAAAGTTGACACTAAAATCGATTTGATCGAAGAGAGAGATGTGTCCACAGTGGCTGGTGGGAAGAAGTTTTTTGGAGAGCTTTCAGTCACTACCCAGGTTACAGGTTACCGAAAGGTAAGGTGGTTTACTCACGAGCAGATTGGCTCAGGAGACCTTGAGCTACCAGAAAATGTACTGATAACGATGGGTTATTGGTTAGCAATTAATCAAGAGACAGTGGACTCGCTTCGTCACCAAGGATTTTGGAGCAGCGACCCCAATCAATATGGTCCGAACTGGAAGCAGCAAAGAGATCGTGCCCGAGAACGCGATGCTTTCAAGTGTCAAGTCTGCGGGCGGGAGGAAGGAGACAGGCAGCATCATGTCCACCACAAAACCCCATTTCGTCAATTTGAATCTTATCTTAGTGCAAACCAGCTGGAGAATCTGGTAACGCTCTGCCCTACGTGCCACCGGCGGGTCGAATCTGCAGTTCGCCTGCGAAGTGGATTATCGGGACTCGCATATGTTCTAAATAATCTGGCTCCCATATTCTTAATGTGCGATTCGCGGGATCTTGGAGTATACTCCGATCCCCAATCATCTTTGGCAAATGGAGATCCAGCTATCGTACTATACGAGCGCATCCCAGCAGGTATTGGCTTCAGCCAGCGATTATTCGAGATTCATAATTCCTTAATTGAGAGTGCCCGGGAACTAATAGGTACATGTGAATGTCGTGATGGATGTCCTTCTTGCATTGGACCAGCTGGTGAAAATGGATTTGGTGGAAAGAAGGAAACCATTGCCCTTATGTCTCTACTAACCTGAGATCACAATTATCATAGGCGTAATAACAGCTGTCAATTTCATTAAGAGCTGTAAACCGTATTAATAGAATCAATATCTATGCCTACTTTATCGGATAAACTGAAAGCTCTCGGTGTAAACATTGGTGCGGATGGTATAAAAACGCAAGAAAAAATACCAAACCACCCTATAGAAAGTGTTGTTGAAGGAGAGGAGATTCACACTCCTTTCGGCAATGCTTTTGTCATCGAAGAAATTTATAATTATGATCCCCGAGCTCGGGACAAGTCCCTTGATTATCGAGCATCACTTTATAAGCTATCTTCTTGGATAGGT
>CP070785.1:867966-870152 GCA_020346705.1 Chloroflexota bacterium
CTTGAAATAATCCTGGGCATCCAGCAGCTGGCTGCGTTCATCCTCCCAGGCAGATGGCTCGAGCAGCGCTAACCAACCCTGGTTATAAGGATCATGGTTTATGGCTTCCGGTGCTTCTTCCATCGCCGGGTTGACTTCAACGATCTTACCGCTCACCGGTGACGAATATGCGATGTCCACTTTAATCGTTTCTATCACCGCCACCTCATCACCCAGAGCAACCGCTGTCCCTTCCGGCTTAACCTCTGCAAAGGCGACATCGCCATTGCGCTGCTGCACAAAATCAGATAGGCCGATGCGGACAAGTTCGCCCTCAGACTTAGCCCAAACCCCTTCTTCATTGTAAAGGCGATCTACAGCGACTTTGAAGATAAATTTGTCAACCGTGGTTTCTAGGTATTCTGTCATAGTTCCGTCCCATTATTTTGAAATTTGCTGTGCACTAAGCTGATTCTGTAGCAGGCTGCAATTCATTTTTGTAATACCGCTTTCGCAGCGCGAAGGCCACATTCACCAGGCCGATCATGACCGGAACTTCTACCAGGGGGCCGATCACAGCTGCAAAGGCCGCGCCAGAACTGATACCAAAAACTGCCACAGCTACGGCAATTGCCAGCTCAAAGTTGTTGCTGGCCGCGGTAAAGGAAAGGCTCGTAGTTTTGGCGTAATTGGCCCCAATCTTGTGACTCATCCAGAAGCTGAGTAAGAACATGACAACGAAATAGATAATCAGAGGAATGGCAATTCGCACCACATCCAGGGGAATCTGGACGATCAAATTGCCTTTCAAGCTGAACATTACCACGATGGTAAACAGCAGCGCGATCAGGGTTAATGGGCTGATTCGCGGCACAAACTCTCTCTCATACCATTCTTTACCTTTTGACCGGATCAGGATTACGCGGGTCAAAAAACCGGCGATCATTGGGATGCCAAGGTAGATGAATACACTCTTGGCAATCTCGCCTATCGTGATATCGACGACACTGCCCCGCAAACCAAGCAGTGGTGGCAACTTGGTGATAAATATCCAGGCAAAAACGCTGTAGAAGAAAACCTGGAACAAGCTGTTGAAGGCAACCAAACCGGCAGCATATTCTGGGTCACCCTTAGCAAGGTCGTTCCAGACAATAACCATGGCGATACAGCGTGCCAGCCCGATCATGATCAATCCAGCCATGTATTCGGGGTAACGTGGCAGGAATATGATAGCTAACAGGAACATCAAGATCGGACCAATTACCCAATTAAGAACCAGGGACAAACTCAAGATCCTCCAGTTCCGGAAGACATCCCCCAAATCCTCATAATGGACTTTGGCCAATGGGGGATACATCATCAAGATTAAGCCAATTGCGATGGGGATATTCGTCGTTCCCACCGATACAGCGCTGTTAAAGTTCTCAACCGCAATGGGGAAGAAGTATCCGATCCCCACACCAACAGCCATGGCTAGGAATATCCATATCGTCAAAAAACGATCCAGGGTTGAAAGTCTTTGTGAGACTCCGAAAGAACTGGAGTTTGCCGATAATGTTTCTGCCATCAGTGCATTCCTCCTGTATATGATTTAGTTGAAGGAGTTTGCTCAAAATTTTGAAGTAATGCTGGTATTTTGAGTGCAATATCATCCCTAACTTGGCGAAAAACCTCCATGATTTGCCCCTCATTACCAATTGCAGCTGCTGGATCAGGGAAATTGATGTGTTCTCGTTTTCCACCCCCTAACCACACCGGACATTCTTCTGAAGCCGAATCGCATACAGTGACCACAAGATCGAAATCTATCGATCTGAATTCATCAACTGACTTGGATCGCCCTTCATGGTGAATCCCTATTTCTGCCAGCGCTCTGATGGCTTTTGGATGTACATAACCAGAAGGTTTCGTGCCTGCTGATACCGCCTGCCATCGATCACCAAGGCGGTGATTAATAATTGCTTCAGCCATTTGCGAGCGACAGGAATTACCAATACATAAGAAAAGGATTTTACGTTTCACTGGTTAGACTTCCTATGTTGCTTCCATCATTGCATCAGCCAACCAAGAAGTGACTTCACCTTGGGTGGGGATTCGCCCTGCACAGACTAGTTTCTCGTTGATCACCAATCCCGGAGTTGAAATGATGCGGTATTCCATCATCTCGGTGTAACCTGTGACCTTAATGACTTCAGCTTGCATACCCA
>CP070785.1:870252-872434 GCA_020346705.1 Chloroflexota bacterium
AGGTCGTGGGTTCGAGTCCCTCCGCGCCCACCTTTTTATTCGCAGCGAGGTTTTCCTTCGCTGTTTTTGTATAAAAATTGAGATTGGGCTCGTGGGAATGATTGATCATGTGGGGGTTGTATTGGTAGATGTAAGGGGGATTTTTCTCAGGCACTGGGTCTGAGCTGATAAATGAAGAGGGAGAATGATTTGTCAGTCTATTCAATTTATATTTTTTAATGAAATAGCTATTAGGGAAAAATGTGCTGGAATAGAGATTTTCACAACGGAGGTTATTTGGCTTTGTATAAAATCTCGTATCCAGAATTCTTCAGGGAGAACATCCGATAAAACCGGAGATCCGAATTTTTGGTTGTGATAAGACCCCATAACTGATTTGGACAAAATCAGTTCAATGTATAATATCTCCAATTAGAGGTTTCCCATTATCAGATTTTATTCTCAACCTGTTGGCCTGAATGGTTAAGTTCCAGCCAGGCTGGAATTGCAAAATCCACATGGGAGGTCTTGCTATGAAATCGAGTAACAGTCTGATTGGTGTGTCGATCCTCTTCTTCGTTTTTGCAGCTGCTTTCTCAGTTTTGTTCTGGGGAGATGTCTCGTGGGCGGCTAAAATCGGGCTCTTTGTATTAGGGTTTGGTTCCGGTGTCACGGCCGGTCAATGGTTATCCTTGCGAAGCTCCCAAGCACAATGATACAAAGCTCGGTTGATATCGAGTCAAAGGTTGAATTGTCAATCTTTCGCTGGCGGTGACCGGCTTACATTCCCAGTGAACCGCAAGAGACCCGGTCAAACGCCCGAATCCTTACTGCCTGGATCAATAAATTCAACCCTATTTAGGAGAGTCTTCCCCCATAAGCGACTGTCCCGCAGTATCAGGATTAGTTGAGGGGGAGGTCTTTACTTTGATTCTAATCAACACCCATTCTGGTTTTCAGATGAGTATCAAGCTTTTGAGTAGTCGAAGGAGGCAATGTGATCCGGTGTGATCCGCACGATTACGCATTTCCATTTGCCTGATAACCTCCGGGCGTACGTCTCGCCTTCTTCGCGGGAGAGTCTCTTCTCGAAGATGGTAATACGTTTGGAGATGACGTCATCGTAATCCAATTCAGCTTTGCCATAGATCAAGGCTCCCAAAAAAGGCACCTCGGTGGTATCGATCAACACGGAGACATTGTTGTTGCGCTTGATATTCCTGACCTTGCGACTGGGATCCTGTGTGGCGATGAGAATCTGTCCATCCTGGTATTTAAAGAATACTGGGGTGATATGAATAGTGCCGTCCTCGTTGAAGGTCCCCAGCCTGGCGAATTGCGCGGTTTCGAGGAAAGAAACCAGCTTTTCATCGCTGATGGCAGGTAACTGAGGATACTCAACTTTATCGATCCAATCCCCTATCATATGAATTTCTCCTTAGATTTAATTCAACAAAAGCTATTATACAGCTCTGAATTCCCTAAAGAAGTCTAAATGGATGATTGAATCCGTAACCAACCTTGCATTATAATGATCAGGTAAGGGATTCTGAATACAATTCTATGTTTAACTTGATGGCGACATTGATTGGAGGTGGATCATGTCTCATCGTTTTAGCCAGTATAGAAAACCTTTCTTAATTTGGGTCATTGCAAACATGCTGGGATTTGGCGTCCTGGGTATTGTGCTGGTTTTATTTCCATCCTTGATGTCAATCCCGGGGATGTTCGCTTCAACGCTGATCATATCGATCCCTATCGCGATTGCTCAATGGATCGCCCTGCGACGACTGTTCTCTGTCTCGATATTGTGGATTCTCACCGTTCCGATCGGTTTTCTTTTCGTTATATTCATCATCCGGGATTACCCCGAACTATTATTGCCAATCGCTGCTGATGATGAGTCTCCGATCGCATTCGCGATGATCTTTTTCCAACTTGGTCTGGTGATCGCCTTACCCCAGTGGTTGTTATTACGACGTCACCTCCCAAATTCATCAATCTGGTTGTTGGGCAGTTCG
The DNA here is from genome assembly GCA_020346705.1 of Chloroflexota bacterium. Taxonomy (GTDB): domain Bacteria; phylum Chloroflexota; class Anaerolineae; order Anaerolineales; family UBA4823; genus PFL25. The sequence goes on from CP070785.1 coordinate 872,253, forward strand.
CTTGGTCTTGCATTGGGATTTTGGCTTGTGTTAGTCACCGAATTGTTCGATAAATCCCCTGTCATTTCTTCCATTATTGCGATTCTTTTCTATGCCGTTTCAACTGGATTGATCCTTTCATGGCTGCTGGGAAATAAAGATCATTTGCAATCCAATGTGATCCCTGCAACCTGACCGGTCAA
>CP070785.1:872534-874715 GCA_020346705.1 Chloroflexota bacterium
CAATAGAAGGTTTAGAAGTCAGCCATTTAGCTTTTCGCACAGAAACTTTAGCTGAATATCTTGTTGTACGCCAGAAATTAGAATTGATATGTTCAGCGAATGTCGAGAACATTTGGAACGGCAGACCTATTTCTAAACTCCTTTTACAAGAGCCATTACAATTATCTCGAAACGCGAAAACTTCACTAATTGAACTCATTCCACCTATCCATCAAAGTGTATATAAGATGGGATTGGAGCATTTAGGAATTGTTGTTGGGGATACATTTGCTGACTTCGGGAAGATGCACTCTCATAACTTTTCAGGACAACAAGATCAAGGAGAATTCTGTCAGCCGTACTTTATTACATTCCCCGACCATACAAATGTAAAGTTTTATCGGTATTCGCTGAAAAAGGTATGCGTTCTTGAAGGCAAGCATTTCGATGGCTTTTACCATGAATTTGATTGAAGTATCTCGAAACCCTCAACTCATTATTAAAGTCCATTGAATTTATTTTTGATACGGGTTGCACTTTTGGGCGCCGTCATTATGCAGCGTCCTGCGGGACATTTATAGCGGGGACCTTTCGCCCCTTCCCCCACCTCGGTTGGCCGCCTCCAGCAAGCCTTCCTCGCCCTCTACAAAGACCTCCTCCACCGTGGCCGCTTCGATCCCCAGAGTGCCCTGTGGGAGGGCGCCATCACCGTTACCTGCCAAAACAACCGCTACCGCATCCTCGCCGCCGCCGACCTCCTCGACACCTGGAAACTCTCCACCGCCCTCATCATCTTCCAGCTCGCCCTCACCCGCCTCAAACAAATCGGATCCTCTACCTTAACAATCTCATAACCAAAGTAGGACGGCTTTCCAAAGCCGTCGTTAGCCTGCCCCGAACTAATCTTGAGGGGTTTATCCCGCACGTGTTGCGGGACACTGTTCTCAGTTTATCCCGCTGTTCCTTCAGCGGGACGGTTTCAATCCGACGCAGCTGTGCTCTCACGAAGTAAATTGATATTTCTTCAAAGTCACTCTGAGCCGAAGGCGAATAGTCTCCGAGTAAGATCTGGAAAGGTTCTTTCCCGCACAATCCTTACGGGACATGAAAACCTTCATGATCTTGAAACCCAACCTCGACCGCAGAGCGTTGGCAATCCCATAATTGCCCACCACCCTCGAGCAGTCTGCAGAATTTCAATCAGCGCTCAATTATTGGAAAAAATCACAAGCCAAAATAATCAGTATAAAACTTCATCCGCTCAGCGATCTCTCCCTCCGTCAATCCGAAATCTGGTGCCGTATAGTGGTGCTTGCCGTGTTTGTCTTTCTTGTTTCTCTGGATATTGTCCTTCAAGATTGCCTCGTAGCCCTCCTTCCAGGGCAGGCCAAAGTGTGAATAGATGCCGCGTACGGTCTCCACCGGGTCGGACACAAGCGAATCATAAAATACATCGTAAATCACCTCTGGATTACTCTCCCGGAATGCAAGGTGCCGTCTACCCAGTGTTTCATAAGTTCGCAAAATCAAATTTGCCATCCGTTGGACATCAATTTCGTTCGCCACCCCGAGATGGAAAGTATACAGCAGGCTGCAGGCGCTGCAGATACAGGCCACCGGGTCGCGGTGCGTCATGACCAGCATTGCTTCAGGTACCTCGTCCATTATCGCCCCCAGGCTGCCCGTGTGGGCTGGCGCTTTCAGGGTCAATCTCTGCTCAGGTTCCTGGGATTGGTATGCATTCAGCAGCCAGCGATATTCCCGGTATTTCTGGGAAAGTTCCTCCTGCTCCAGGTACCATTCCTGGTAGCTGTAAACCGGCAGCAAGGTGTAATAAATCAGGCTGTGGAAGGTCAGGCCTAATACAATGATGCATTCCTCGTACGAGTCAGCCCGGGTGTAATGGATGGAATCCAGGCCGGGCAGTAAGGGCTGACGAAAACTAATCCCTTCTTCAGCTTTTACATACCGGGGGTCCGGGCCATCATCATTTCCGGATGCTTCGGGGAAAGGTCGCACAAGCAGCCACTGGGGAATGCCTCGATGTGCGGGATCCTCGGCGAGCAGGTTGTGCAGAAAAGTGGTGCCGGAGCGAGCGGGTCCGCAGATGATCAGTGGCGGAATCAGTGGTTTTTCGAATAACTCCGGCTCCTGCACGCGGGTTTCCACCATCTTCAATCGCTGGATCAGGTAGCTGGTGAC
>CP070785.1:874815-876967 GCA_020346705.1 Chloroflexota bacterium
TCGGATTAACTATCTAACCGACCATTTGCGGGCACATAAGCATGACGAATCATCCCGAAGAGGATTGCTGAAGATGGTTGGTCATCGGCGAAGGTTGTTAGCCTATATTCGCAAGAAAGATTACCAGCGATATATAGCATTAACAGATCGTCTGAACATACGTCGAAAATCATAGTCCCTTGCCGAGTAGATGGCGGTCAGGTTCCCATCTACTCTTTTTGTATTCAAATCACATTGAATTTAGATATCGAGATACTAGTAAGACCGCCAGGGGATACACAACTGCGGGAGTGTTTCTACCAGGAGAGAATTGTTAATTAGTCCAACCACCGGGAGGTTGGGAATTGGAGACTGGTGACAACGATTTGATCTTCAAACGTTGCCCACAGCTTCCAGTCCCTGATCCCTGGTGATGCCAACAAGGAGCAAAAATGCAAACAGAAGTTAGAAGTTATTCAACCATGGTTGGTGAAAAAGAGATCACCATGGAGACCGGGAAATTAGCCGGACAGGCTGGTGGCGCAGTGACTCTGCGCATCGGAGATACCGTTGTATTTGCCACGGCCACAATGGGTAAAGAACCCCGTCAAGGGATCGATTTCTTCCCCTTGACGGTGGACTATGAGGAACGGATGTACGCCGGTGGGCGGATTCCAGGTTCCTTTTTTCGTCGTGAGGGCCGTCCCAGCGAAGAGGCGATACTCATTGCCCGCTTGACCGATCGTCCAATTCGCCCCTTATTTCCGAAGGACATGCGCAATGATGTCCAGGTTATTCTTTATTCATTTTCAGCAGATACAGAAAACCCAATTGATATCCTGGCAGTAAATGCCGCTTCAGCTGCGCTGATGATCTCAGATATCCCCTGGGGTGGTCCTGTCGGCGCAGTCCGGGTTGGACGTATCAATGGGGAGTTTGTCCTTAACCCAACCTTCAATGAGAAGATCGAATCAGATTTGGATTTACGTGTAGCAGGGACTCGAGATGCGATCCTCATGGTTGAGTGCGGGGCTGAATTCATCCCTGAAGATGTACTGGTGGCCGCATTAGAGCACGGTCACCGGGCTATCCAATCAATGATTGTTCTGCAAGAGCAGATGACCTCAGAGATAGGTAAGCCGAAGCGCGATTATCCAAGCTTTACCTTGGATGAAGACTTAAAAAATGCTGTTTACGAAAAGGTCATACCGGGCCTGGAGCAATTGTTCAACCAACCTTATAACGTTTCAACCACGTATGGTGCAATCGATGAGTTGCGCGCTTCGGTTGTTTCAGAGCTCTCAGCTGAGGACGAATCATTGGTGGGCAATATCAAGCAGGCTTTTGAGCAAGCCGAGAAGGACGTCGTTCGCGGTCGTATCCTTGAGCAAGGCCTCCGCCCTGATGGTCGTGGTTTGACAGACATTCGCCAGATTTGGAGTGAGGTGGAAGTTAGCCCGCGGGCACATGGCTCAGGACTGTTTACCAGGGGTGAAACCCAGGTATTAACCCTGGCAACACTCGGTACACCACGTGAGGCACAGGAGCTTGATACTCTATCTCCGGCAGAATCCAAGCGCTACATGCATCACTACAACTTCCCTCCATTCTCAGTTGGTGAGACCCGCATGCTGCGTGGTGCTTCCCGCAGGGAGGTTGGTCATGGTGCCTTGGCAGAAAGGGCCTTGGTTCCGGTTATCCCAGCCGAAGAAGAGTTTCCTTATACCATGCGTTTGGTATCCGAAGTATTATCTTCCAATGGCTCCACATCGATGGCTTCAGTTTGTGCTTCAACCTTGGCATTGATGGATACTGGAGTACCGATTAAAGCGCCTGTAGCTGGTATCGCCATGGGCTTGATTAAAGGCGAAGGTGAAGAATATGCGGTTTTGACCGATATATTGGGAATGGAAGATCACCTGGGCGACATGGATTTCAAAGTTGCAGGAACGAAGGATGGAGTCACGGCCCTGCAAATGGATATCAAGATTAAAGGTATCACTCCCCAGATAATGGCCCAGGCGCTCGAACAAGCCCGTCTGGCACGCCTCTCGATCTTGGAGAAGATGTTGGCGGTTATCCCCGAACCCAGATCTGCACTCAAACCACATACACCTCGCATCACGGTTGTCCAAATACCAGTCGATAAAATAGGTGCCGTGATTGGACCAGG
>CP070785.1:877067-879211 GCA_020346705.1 Chloroflexota bacterium
AATCTTTCATCAAAAGATCAATCGTGGAAAAGATCTTTGGAAAGGCCATTGAAGGTCTATTGAATTTTCGCACAACCTTCAGATAAAAACAGCGCTGACATTCATCCCAAAGAAAAGTCAGGTCAGATGGGCTGAGTTTGTAAGTATTCGTCATTTTAGGTAAAGCCTTTCTGAAATGGGTTGAGATCAATCAACGGCTGTTTATTTCCAAATCGCAGTTCGCTCGCGGTTCAAGTCTGGGAGATATTTGTTGCCGTCGAACGGAGCAGTTCCCAGGCCTGCCTGACATGTTCTTCTTCGGTATTCGTTTGACCTACGCACAGGCGCAGAGTGAAACGGTCATCCAGGCTGGTATGTGTCAGGTAGAGCTTCCCACTCTGGTTAACTGCCTCAAGCAGTTGTCTGTTTACCTCATCTCCTCCAATGTGGCGGAAGCAAACCAGGTTAAGAGGTGGGGAAACTGCCAGCTCGAAATCAGGATCTGCAGCTACCCAGGAGGCGAATTGTTGGGCAAGATTCACATGCTTTCTTACATGGAATCGTAATCCTTCCACGCCATAATGGCGGATCACAAACCACAGTTTTAACGATCTGAAGCGCCGGCCCAGCTGGATGTGCCAGTCACGGTAATCGATTACTGCGCCAGATTCGGTCGCTTTATTGCGCAGGTATTCCGGTAGCACGCTGAAGGTCTTAATTAAGCTTGCCCGGTCAGAGACATAGAAGCAATCACAATCGAAATTGGTGAACATCCACTTATGGGGATTGAAGCAGTAGCTATCAGCAAGCTCCAATCCATCCTGGATTAAGCGGTATTCTGGGGCCAGAGCAGCTGTACCGGACATAGCTGCATCAACATGCAGCCAGATCCCTTCCTGTGCACAAATCTCACCGATCTCCCGGACCGGATCGAGCGCATTAGAGGAGGTCGTGCCAACCGTCGCACATACAAAACAAGGAACCAGACCCGCTTGTCTGTCGGCCTGGATCTGCGCCTTGAGCAATCCAGGGCGCATCGCAAATTGTTCATCGACTTCAATCAGGCGCAGGTTTTTTTTCCCTAAACCGGCTATTTTGACCGCTTTCTCGATGGAGGAATGGGTTTGGGTGGAGGCATAGACGATGAGATTATTTTCAACCCCGATATCATTGCTGCTGTAATTCGTGCTGCGCTCCCGAGCAGCAAGCAGGGCACTCAGAGTAGCACTTGAGGCCGTATCCTGGATTACACCACCTCCAGTGGAGCTTGACCTGAATTTTTCCGGTAAATCCAGCATCTCGGCCAACCAATCCAACATGTGCGTTTCAAGCTCGGTGCAGGCAGGGCTTGTGATCCACATCATTCCCTGAACGCCCAGACCGGCTGAAAGCAGTTCAGCCAGAATTGAAGGTCCAGAGGTATTTGCTGGGAAGAAGGCAAAGAAATTAGGTGATTGCCAATGTGTGATCCCAGGCAGGATCAAGTTCTCGATATCTTGCAAGACCTGATCGAAAGGTTCACCATTCTGGGGAGGGGAATCTGGAAGTCCAGCCCGGATTTCTCCAGGTTGAACTTGAGAGAGGACCGGAAATTGTTCGATATTCTCGTAATAATCAGCGATCCAATCAACCATTTCCTTTCCGAACTGGCGGAATTCGCCCGGTGTCATGTGGAAACTGCTGGTATGTTCGGTAGTACTCAAAGTCTTCGCCTCCTGCGCATAGACATAAGCTTGTTTTGTAACCGAGGGAAATAATTCTAAGGATTTGTTTTCTCTTCTGGTGATTCGCCAACCTCAGCTGCTGATGCTTCAGCAGCTATCCTTTCGGCTTCCATTTTTTCCAATTTTGAATTAGTTTCTTGGAGCTCGCCCTGTGTGGTCGTCAGCTGGCCTTCGAGCTCGGCGATCTGCTTGCGCTGACTTGAATTAGCCATACGCTGTCTTATCTGTCCAGGAGTTGTCGCGAGATAACTGATCAAAGCCCCAGCAACTAAAGCGACGAATAAGATTAAGGCCAGGGAACCTTGCGTCTCCCAAAATAAAAAACGGATTGAAACGATCTCTGTATTTTGAATGGCGAAGAGGATAGCCAGAAAGGCAATAACGAATGAGAAGATTAATAAGATTTGCATGATTTTTTTAATCCTTTCGTTGTCATCATTT
>CP070785.1:879311-881438 GCA_020346705.1 Chloroflexota bacterium
AGCACCACTTCGGCGACCAGCATGTTCCAATTCTGACCCTGTTCACACTGGTAGCAGGGGTTGACGGAAGGATCCTTGGTGGGTTTCACGCCGGCCAGAGCGATGTAGTTCAAATTAAGGAAGATGGCAACCAGCAGCGAAATTGGGGTCAGGAAGCCCAAAACCAAGCCAATTCCGACGGACAGCTCCCCGAGCAGGACCAGGTAGGGGAACCAGGATCGGTTCGGTTCCACGGTCCTTCTGATCAGTTTTCCGTATGCTTCTACCGGGTGGTTGTCCGCCAGAGAAAGAGTCCAATCCACCATCTGCCCATCGACGAATTTGCGCAGCGGTTTGTGGAAAAAGCTCTTCAGCCACCACAAGCCGATGCCAATGCGCAGTATGGCCAACCATTGCGAGACAGTAAGAAATCCAAAAATATCTTCCATGATTCTCCCTTTTCTGGTCGTTTGCAGCCCCTCAATTCAGGGGATTAATAAGATAGCATGATTTAATGACGAATTGCGGAGAAAATCTCTTACTTGGTTAAATCTGGAGATTGTATGCGATATTCCCTCCTATTTTAACTAAGACTAAGTAAATTTCAACAACAGCTTTTCATTCCCCATTGGGACATATCGGCCTGTTTATTACGTTGGAGCCCAGTAAAGACAGTACGGGGCAGGCGTTGTACCCAGGAAAAGGGAGAAATGATCCACCCTTTCGTCGTACTGCAGTTCTGTTCTAAACGAAAGGGAGAGGAATCATTTAATATGGATACAAGATTACATATCCTGCATGAGCATTTGCTAGAGGCGATATCCTGGTGACCAAACTGGAGCGAGTAAACCTGTGATTTGCATTTTAAACTTCGGCAGCTGCTTTACTCTCTTGAACCTTAATGGCTTCATTTAAGGTGTCGATAAACTCATCCAAGGGCACGCGATGGACAAAAGCTGCCCGTTCGACTGTCAGCGCTTTGGTTAACATCCGCCTGAATGAATATTTCCCAACCCGTTTTACACCAAATACTTCCATAACATCGGCGATATCGCCATATTCTTCTAGGATGTCAGATACTCTTGTGTCTTTTGTAACTTCCATAATTAATTCTCCTTGTGGTAAAAATCTCTCAGTTGAGGGGGATCACTGCAACTTACATTGGTTCTTGCTGCCTTTGAGGTTCAGTTCATTTGGAGGCTGTTAGATAGTATTTCTATTTGAAGTTATCAGTGATGGGAGAGGAAATAACCCAGCTTTATTTCTCGAAGCCAAATGATTCTCAGCAGAGCTATTCAAATCGATTTTCTTTATGACATTACAGATAATTTTCATCTTAATTTTATCAGGTTTATGGTGGTATCCAGGGAATTGAACCCTGTCCTTGGTCGGACAGACCGAGGGGCTGATTTAATGATTTAACTGATTACGCTAAATAACAACTTCATTTGCCATACAGAATGCAAGTTAGCTCAGCTTCAAATTATCGAGACTCAGTAGAATCATACTAATCAGCGATTCAGAGATTATTTTTTGACATTACATATGAATTTGTTTCGGTGATTAATTATCTCTATAATGATAGTTGAGGGTTTCACAATGTAGAACATCGCTGGGGGAAATGAAAACAATAATACTACTAACCCTTTTCGGCGGAACAATTGGATTTTTTCAGAGGGATTTATTATGTCCACCTCTTTGGAAGAGCAGATCAAGCAGTTGAAAAACACCATTGCCGAGATGGAATCACAACGCACCATCCTGGGAGAGGATACCGTCACAGCTGCCCCAGTTCCCTTGAAACAAAAACTGGCTGAGCTCGAAGTACAGATCGAGCCACCAGGGCCAGAATTGCCTAACCAGCGGCGCAAGCTGGTCGCTTTATTCCATCAAAATTGACGGGGAGAAATTATTATTAATTTGACGATATCGGTAGATAAGTTTATATTTATACCTGTCGACAGGGGGTAATATTCCTATATGAACACGACCGATGGGAGTGAAAATGAATACCTATAAGCAGGATTTTAAAAGCATTAATTGGCGAGACATCATTCGCAAGTACCAGTTGCCCGACCTCCCGCAGGCGATAGGCCAAATATCCACTTCTGTTGTGCCATACATTGGGTTGATGATCCTGATGTATTT
>CP070785.1:881538-883659 GCA_020346705.1 Chloroflexota bacterium
AAATGCAACTGGCGTGTTCCACCAATTACCAGAACTGCATCAATATTTGGTTCTCCTAAATCGTAACAAATATCAACTTTATGACCTTTTAAACCAGCAGCAAATTTCTTCTGGAAAGAGACCATCCCCCCAATCCCAGATAGCCTCGGGACTAGACATACTTTTACATGCTTTTCCATTCCGAATTTTTCGTCCCGATAATTCCTCATTCGATTAGCTGAGGGTTTCTCTTTCTCCAATGCACCTTGCAGGAATTCCTGCCCAAATTTCATTTTCTCCTGTCGAATCAAACAAAACACTGTTTGCCCCGATGACTGTCCCCTGTCTGATCCGCAATGTACCCTCCTTGCATAATATTTTGGCTCCCGAAGCCAAAACTACATGATCTTCTATCTCGATTCCTTCAAATTTTGAGAATTCGACTGGAAGGTGGATATCTGCTCGACCCAAAGTGACGCCAGGGTAGATTTTCACCCCTTCCCCAATCTTTGATTTAGGATGAATGACAACTCCAAACCCACCATGAGCTAATTCCAAATCTTTGCCAATCCTCACCGATACTGGTATCTCAATTCCGAGAATTTTTAATGCAAAGTACGCAAATTTTCCAATATATTTTCTTTCCCTTCCATACACCAATATAGAATAAATGTCTCTTCGGTTTGCCATTGCGCACTAATTAAACCATAGTTTGATCCATGGATTTGCGAATATTTTTGTCTTGACACAGAACGTATGTTCGTGTTATTATTTATAGCACAAGTGTTTCCTTTATTATTTAGTAGGAGAGGTGAGCATGCCTAGAAAACGAAAAAAAGGTCTCAGTGAAAGACAAAAAAAGATCCTAGAAGTGCTTGAGACTTTTCAAGACGAGAATGGTTATCCACCTTCCATTCGGGAGATCTGCGCAGAAGCAGATATATCTTCCACTTCTGTGGTTAATTATTACCTAGAACAACTTGAAGAGATGGGATATATTGAACGCGATCGACGCATCTCACGAGGAGTCCGACTACTTAAACCATTGGAGGACATTTCCCAATCGGTTAAGCAAGCCGCAGAGCGTGCTTCCGAGTTGCTTCAAATTCCTATCGTGGGTAGAATTACTGCCGGTGAATTGAGCCCGGTTCCTTCGTCCGACTTCGCTTATTATGATGCAGAGAGCAAAATCGAGATTCCACCCAGTCAGCTTCCTGGCCGCGAAAAAGGAAAGGATTTATTTGCTCTAGAAGTGGACGGAGACTCAATGATCGATGCTATGGTAAACGATGGAGACATCATCATCCTGAAACCAACTCACGAAGCCCGAAATGGAGAGATGGTGGCTATCTGGCGAACCGACGAGGATGAAACCACCCTGAAATACTTCTTCAAAGAGAATGGGCAAGTTAGACTCCAACCCGCAAATCCCACCATGGAACCGATTATTATCCAAGATCCGAGCGATCTTGAAATCCGCGGCAAAGTTGTAATGGTTATTCGCCAGGTATCCGGACTTCAATCATAACTGCTTCGGAGAAATACTTTTTAAAAATATAACGGCAAGAAGAGTGCCGCTTCTCCTCCTTCGTATCAGCAATAGGCCGTGCTGCTTTCGACGGCCTATTGCGATTTAATCCCAAATATACTGCTTCTGCTGATTAATTTGTGCAACCCGAATAATATGTTCCATCAATTTTTGTACCTGGAGAGAAGAGCGATCCTCCTGAACCTGTCGCCAGGCTATGTTTCACAAGCGGCTTACCACCCGTAATATCCGGATCACGGGTAATTGACTGATCATAGCCCGCTTCCTCACCATAAGATAGGGATTTAATTACTGTCAGGTTTTCATCATATAGATATACGTTATCTCCATGATCATTTAACATCAATTCTCCACTGGAAGCAACTTGGACCAGGCCGTTACCAAATTCACCGCTTGGTGATCCTCCTCCGAAGAGGACTATCGAACAATACGGTTGTACAATTGATCCGGATGGAAATGTATGTCTGATATCCAGAACATCCCCAAATGACCAACCACTGAGATCAACTGGAATCGACGAGTTATTGACCAGTTCAACGAACTCATCCTCAAAAGTATTAACGTAGCTATCATTGTTTGCATCACCAAGACTG
>CP070785.1:883759-885877 GCA_020346705.1 Chloroflexota bacterium
TCGAAAAGATCTTTCAACGCGATCGGGATGCCGTGCAGCGGGCCGCGAACCTCACCGCTCCGGATCTCTGCGTCTGCCTGCCTGGCTCGTTCAAGTGCCAGTTCCGGAGTTTGGGTTATGAAGCAGTTCAGCTCAGGTTCAAGTCTGGAGATACGGTCGAGGTGGGCCTGAGTCAGCTCCTTAGATGATACCTCCTGGTTGGCAATCAAGTTGGAAGTTTCAGTCAGAGTAAGGTCAGTGAGGTTCATTGGACGTTTCCTCCAGCTGGTTTACAAAATAAACCAAGGACGGAAAATATCGCCAATTTCCGTCCTTGATAAGTGAGAAGTTATTATCCATTAAGCAACCTCTCCAGGTCTTGCAGGGCTTGTTCTGGAGAGAAAAACTGAATCGCTTCTAAACCCACCGCCTTAGCACCGGCAATGTTCTCCGGAAAATCATCCACGAAAACCGCCTCTGCAGGTTTTACTTCCAACTCCGAGAGAACTCGCTCATAGATCTTGCGATCAGGTTTTACCAGACCGACTTCCGCCGAGATCACCATTCGATCGAAGGCATTATCGAATCCCCAAACTTCCTCGATCATCTGGCGCAGATCATCCCAGGCATTGCTTAACAGGGCGGTTTTATACTGCGGACGAAGGTCGCGTAGGTAATTTACCAGATTTTCATCCAATCTATCACCCCCCCAGAATTCCAATGGCACCCGGGGGAATTCCTCTTTGCGCAGGCCAAGTTTCTTGCGCACTTCATCCCAGTGTTCTTCAGTAGTGATCTCGCCTCTGGTCGCCTGGAGGGCACTCTGGCTGTCGAAGACCAGCGCGCTGAGTTCATCATAATTGAGCCCCACCCGCTCTGCCAGCTTGTTGCGCGCAGTGCGATCCTCAGTGCGGACCAACACGCCACCCAGATCAAAAATAACCGCTCGAATCGGCATACCTTCTCCTTGGATCAGGATTTAACACCAAGCATGATTGTAAACGATCTGGACACCCTGCTATAGATCCTTCCAATAGGTGGTGTGCCGCTTCTCTACGACAAAACCAACGCTCTCGTAAAGATTCAGGGCACCGTTTGTATTCTGCGTGTCGACACCCAAAGCGGCGTGATCCATACCCATATCCTTGAACATCTGCATGCTGCGTGTCAGCAGTGCCCGTGCCAGGCCCTGCCGCCGCCAGGGTTTACGAACGCTTATATTTTCCGTCCAACCGCGCTGTCGGTTATATTCCTTGTTTTCCTCTTCGTTCAATAGATTTAACACCATGCCGGCGACCTCATCGCCATCCCAGGCAACTCTCCATAATTCAGGATCGTTGAGCGGGTCCTTGAGCCAGCGCTGGTAATCCACCTCCGTACCCTCGACGTACCCCCAGTGATCCTTGAAAGCCTCCTGGTCCGCTTCCCATACCTGTCGAAATTGTTCCGGTTTTACCGTGCGAATCTCAAGGCCATCCGGCATTGGGGTGATGTTTATCGGCTCAGAAAAAGGTCTTACCATCGAGTAAGCGAAGCGCACTGGTTCGTAACCTGCCTGATTCAGCAACCGCTCCTTATCTATCTCCGTATCGGAGGTAAATGCCTCCAGATAAAGAGGCATATATTCATTGATCACGCCCTCGTCCAGGAGCTCAAGAGATTTATCCCGCAGGTGTTTCTCCATATAGCGCAGCATGGCAGTGCCAATGCCCTTCCTGCGCCAATCCGGGTGCGAAAACGCGATGTGAAAGCCCAACCAGCGATCTTCCTCATCCACGACCCATTCACTGCGACCATAGGCGATCGTTTGACCATCAACTTCGGCGAAGATCATATCCTGGTATGGATCACAATTGTTGAGATTTTCGTAATAACGGGCGATATCTTCCAGCGAATCAGTCCGGTCGACCTGGTCGGCTTGTTTGCTGGCGTTGATCATGTCCAGGATATTTTGATAATCAGATTTTCCCAGGAAGTGGCGAAAGGTCAAGCCTGGTAGATCCGGGGCATAAGGCAATTCTATTCTTTCCACTTTTACAGCTTCAGTAACCATTTTTTCTTCCTCTCATCCCATTAATTTACATTATTATTGATTCGTTTCAGTTTGTTCTTTATTCTCCGGCAATCTAAACTTAAACC
>CP070785.1:885977-888082 GCA_020346705.1 Chloroflexota bacterium
AGTGATGGAAAAGCCAAAGCTATGGCGAGGCCAACGGCAATCAAAATCCACTGAATTGGAACCCGCTTCATAGTTCCCTTCCAAACAACCCGGTCGGTTTAATCAGCAGAACAAGCGCAAATATGAACAGGCCGATGGCATCTTTATAAGCCAGTGCTCTTCCAGGATCTGTTGGGAACATTAATCCGGCACCGAAAGATTCAACAATACCTATGATCAATCCACCTAGGATCGCCCCGGGCATTGAGCCCATACCACCCAAGACGATGATCACAAAAGATTTGCTCGCAGCAGGCGCCCCCACCCAGGGCACCCAAGCAAAAACCGCTACCAGAACGGCACCAGACATTCCCGCCAACATGGTCCCCAGGCCAAAAGCTAAGGTGTTCATGTTCAATGGATTGATCCCGACTACCGCCGCAGCTTGTCGATCCTGGCTGACCGCTTGCAATCCCCTACCCAGCCAGGTGCGGGCCATAAAATAAATCGTCGCACCGATTAATACCAGCGCGGTTGCTCCAGCGATCAGGCGGCTGCCGCTGAGCGGGATGCCCCAGATGGTCAGTGTCGAGGCTTTGGAAACGATTAATCCCCAATCTAGTACAGGTAAATCAAAGAATCTCTGTGCTTTTTTTGGAAAGGGGTCTACGATGGCGACCATCAGGAACTGCAGGAAAAATGCCAGACCAAATGTAACCAGGATGGCATATTCGCTGGGCCTTTCGATCTCCCCCCTGGCCATTGGCTGCAATAGTAAACGCTCAGCGATAAAGCCGAGAATAACCGTGACAAGTCCGGCGAGCAGTACCGCAAAGTAGGGATTCAGATTCGTGTATTGCAGCATCACGAAGTAAACCACGTAGCCACCGATCATGTAAAACTCACCATGCGCAAAGCTGACGATACCCAAGACGGAGAAGATCAGCGTCAACCCTAATGCCATTAATCCATAAATAATTCCAATGAGGAGCCCGTTCAGCAGTAAATTTGTAAGGTATTGGGCAGAGATATCAAACATGCCAATCTCCAATATTGAGGTGATCGCTTGGGGATCTAGGATAGCATCTTGATTACGTGAGTGTTTTCAAGTCTTTCAAATTTCCCAAAAAATTTGTGGGGAGAGGGGCGCTTTCCAGATATGCGCCCCTCTCATTATCTTTCTTGGAGTAATTAATGCCCTACGGAGTTTCACCGAATGGGATGGCAAAGGTGCCGTGTGTCTGATAGACCTCTGGATAGACGACCGCGGCATCATCCGGGCTTTGCCCCTGTTCAAAGTACTGCAGGAAGAGCACAGCAGGATCGGGCCACTGGTGCCACATGAACTGAGGCGTGCCTTCGGGGACATCATCACCGGTCAGGGTACACAATGCGCCGTAATTCCCGTCCTTATTCTCTTCTTTGCAGTCGAAGTCCGGTTGTGCAGTTTGACTGTTATAGGGGAAGTAGTAACGACCCTGGGCGAGGGTGATATCGGTCGCTTCGAGGGCTTCGATGATCGCATCCGGGTCCAGTGAGCCAGCTCTTTCTATCGCGTCAGCCATCAGCATCATCGAGTCGTAGGCTTCCAGGGCGAAAGATTCGGGGAAGATATCTACCCGCTTGCGGTATTCCTCTTCGAAGGCTTTGGTGACATCGTTAGCTAGGGAAGGCACCAAGCCTACCTTGCGGAAGGCGCAGTAGGTGCCGTCAGGAACGGCCTCCCAGAATTGGGGCTGGATAGCGACCTGGTTGGCGATGCAGATGGTATCCTCGTCCGGCATCAGACCCTGTTCGATGGCCTGATTCTCAAAGTTGAATGAGTCTTCGCCGGTGATCAAGACCAAGACCACGTCGGGGTTCGGTCCAGCCTGGATGCGGGTGATGATTGGCGAGTAATCGACTGTACCCTTATCCGCGGAATAAGTTTCAGATTCGATGCCTCGATCTGCCAATCTCTCGGTCGTCGCCTCGGCAGCTGGCACACCGTAGTCGGTGTTCTCTGTGACAATGACCACGAATTCGGCACCCAGGGCCTCGATGTAATTGGCATCGGCTTCAGCTACCATAGAGGAGGCGGGGGCGATGCGGAAGACCTCAGGATAGCCGCTGCCGGAAATATTATC
>CP070785.1:888182-890284 GCA_020346705.1 Chloroflexota bacterium
TCGATTCCATGGACCTGTCACCGTGCGGTCTGCATTGGCTAATTCGTACAATGTGCCGGCCGTAAAGACACTCGATTATGTTGGGATATATGACAATTTAGATACCCCGGCAGAGGATGGATTGATCACCTTCGCCAGGCGACTGGGAATAACCACATTAACCCGTGATGATTACGGATTATCATTGACCCTAGGTGGTGGGGAGGTCACCCTGCTCGATCTGACAGGTGCATACGCCACGATTGCAAATGGCGGTCGGAGAGTACCCCCAACAGCGATTACACGAATTGTTGATTTTAATGGAAATGTCGTCTACCAATATAATCCACCGACTGGCGATCAGGTAATTCGACCGGAACATGCGTATTTAATTTCTTCGATCCTCTCAGATAACGAAGCTCGCACTCCCGCATTTGGTCAGAATTCTGTACTAAATTTACCATTCCAGGCAGCCTCAAAAACCGGAACCACCAATGATTTCCGTGATAATTGGACGATGGGTTATATTCCCGAGCTTGCCATTGGCGTATGGGTCGGGAATGCAGACTACTCACCTATGCAAAATATCAGTGGTTTGACGGGTGCTGCTCCGATTTGGGCAGAATACATGATCGAAGCTGGGAACAGGGTTACAGGTGGAAATCACTCCCAATTCATCCGCCCAGGGGGCATAGTTGAACGGATAATTTGTGCAGTATCAGGAACAGAGCCTTCCAATAAATGTCCGGTGCAACGCAGCGAATTGTTTGCTGCCGACCAACCACCTCTACCAAAGAACCAGGATCTATGGAAAAAGGTGTTAATCGATACCTGGACTGGTTTGGAATCATCACCTGCATGTGAAGAATTTACAGATGAAAAATTAGCCATCAATGTTGAAGATCCCTGGGCGATTCGTTGGTTGAAAAATGATGGGAATGGGAAAACCTGGGCGGAAAACAATGGTTTTTCTGCGCCGCTATTCTTCGTCCCAAAACGGAAATGCACGGCAGAAGATCCGCGCCCATTGCTACAATTTACTTCACCAAGAGATGGGGACCGGATCACGAATACTCCTCTTGAGATATTTGCTCAAGCTGGTGCGACAGCAGATTTTGAAACTTACCGATTGGAATACGGTTTGGGCGATAATCCTGTCAAATGGGAATTGTTGAAGAAGGATGGCCGTCCGATGAATGAACCGGGGAAAATATATGATTGGGACTTGAGAGATTTACCGGCAGGTGAACTTACCGTGCGATTATTACTGAGCAGCATAAACGATACTTACGCTGAGATAAAGATGAAGTTGAATATGCAGGTGCCGACTCCCACGCCGACTCCTACTCCAACATTTACGCCCACCCCAACCTTCACGCCTACTCCTACATTTACACCGACGCCAACTTTCACCTCAACTCCGACACAAACCTTGACACCAACTGTCACGTCTACACCTGAAAATACACCAACACCATCACCAACTCCAATAGATCCTTTTTGGACTCAGCCACCGTCCCCGAACCCATGATGAACAAATACCCGCCAATCGGCGGGTATTTGATATCGAAGAATCCCTTTTGTTAGACTTCAGCCTCTGTGACAGTCATGCTCGCGGTTGGATCATAAACTACCTGACCAAAAAGGTGGGAGTAAATCGCGAACAGGTAGACTGTGCTAAGAGCACTGACTACCCAGGTAAGGATCCACCCAATGCAAGGAATTAATGCCAGCACGAAAGATACCAGAAATACAATAATGCTGACGACAATCGCACCGACGATTGATATCAACCAGGCGGTCAGGTATTTACTTGTATGCTCTGAGATAATTTTGATTATCTTGCCGATTTCGAAACACGAACCAAAGGTCCCTTTTCGTGCAAAATTAATATACACGGCAGGATAGTAAAAGGTAAGCAAAAGTAAATACAATGCCAGGATACAAATCAGGAATATTCCGACCCCTGTAAAAGTGGCTGCCAGAGCATCCGAAAACTCTGCACCTTCCATGCTGGCTGGAATAACTAAAAGTCCCAGAGGTAAGCAGCCGATCAACAAGGCTGGCAGCGAGTAAATTAATCCTGCTATCCAGATAATAAATCCCTTTACGAATTTGTCACC
>CP070785.1:890384-892460 GCA_020346705.1 Chloroflexota bacterium
GCGGTATGTCTCCCAGCCAGAGACATCCATCTCCCAAATGTACTGGACGACTTTATCCAGGAAATAGCGGTCGTGGGAAACCAGCAGGGCAGCTCCTTCCCAGGTGAGCAAATACGCTTCCAACCACTCCACAGCGGTTATGTCCAGGTGATTGGTTGGTTCATCTAAAACCAGCAGGTCGGGCTTGGAAAGCAGCAGGCGGGCTAACAGGGCCCGAGTGCGCTGGCCGCCCGATAACTGGTTTAATGGTTGCTTATGGTCTTTGTCGCTGAATCCCAGGCCGGATAGGACCTGGCGGATGCGGATTTCATAAGTGTACCCCCCGTGAAGCTCGAAGGCTTCCTGCAGGGACCCATAGCGATTCAGGGCATCTTGAGTCTGATCCGGATCGCCCATAGCCGTTTCGAGCTGCGCTAATTCACTTTCCTGGCGGCGCAAATCTTCAAAAGCCAGCAGACATTCCTCCCACAGGCTGTGCTCAGCTGTTAAAACTGCTTCTTGGGGTAAATATCCGATCGATAACCCGCGCGATCGCTGTACATTTCCAGCGGTAGGTTCATCGAGACCTACTAGGATTCGCAAAAGTGTGGTTTTACCGATCCCATTTGGCCCAACGATTGCGATGCGGGCTCCACGAGGTATACTAAGTGAGATGGAGGAAAAGATATCATCTGGGCCAAAGGATTTTTCCAGGTTTGAGGCGGTTAAAATTGACATCAGGGAACTTTTTGGGATAAATATTCGTCCTGGATTCGTTTGGCACTAAATGTGCAATAATGCTCAGAACACTAATTTTACCCTAAGCAGGGAAAATGCCCGGCGTGATATAATAATGTGCCATTTAATTGACTGAAGGTAGCTATTTCGATCCCGCTGTCTCTTTCTTCTCTGGACTCTTCTGTGGTGGGAGAAGAAAGATTTAAGCGGGTTTATCCTTTACCATAAAGACGCGTTTATCCGACATAAGATACAAAGATATGGAGCAAGTTCAACAAGGAAAATCAGAATCTGAGCGGAAGACAAGGTCCAACTGGATTATTGCCGCTTTAGTTGCCGCATTTTTGGTCGTTGCAGGGGTAGCAGCCTATTTGACGTATACTAACGTCAGGGATTTTGTGGCAGTTTGGAATATGACTGATCTGCCTGGGATCGTCGTCGATCCGGAGACGGGCGCGACGCAGATTGCACCAGAAGTCACCCCGGGAGTTGAGAATCCCCCTCCACCACCAGCTTTAGCCATCGGTCCAGAACCGGTCCCTTGGGATGGCGCCAGCCGGGTGAATGTGCTCGTGATGGGCCTGGATTACCGGGATTGGGAAATTGGGGAAGGCGCACCGCGAACGGACACCATGGTCCTGGCTTCGGTCGACCCGCTAACTATGTCTGCCGGATTGCTGACCATCCCGCGCGATCTTTGGGTCAGTATGCCCGGGTTTGAAGAGCCCGAACGCATCAATGTCGCCCACCGCTTTGGTGAAATCTACCAGTTGCCTGGTGGCGGTCCCGAACTGGCCATGAAAACCGTGGAAGGGCTGCTGGGATTGAAAATCGATTATTATGCCCTGCTTGATTTCTACTCTTTTGAGCAGTTCATCGACGAACTGGAATTTATCGAGATCGATGTACCCCGAAATATCTGGGTTGACCCGATCGATGGGGATACCGTGAAGCTGAAGAAAGGCTCACATGACCTCCCTGGAAATCTGGCCTTGGCCTATGCCCGGGCGCGCAACACCGAGGGCGGGGATTTTGACCGCGCTGAGCGCACGATGCAGGTCATCATGGCCATCCGCAACCGGGTTTTGAGTGCCGATATGCTGCCTACCTTGGTCAGCCGGGCTCCAGCGATTTTGGAGCAGATCTCTGCGGGAGTGCAGACCAATCTAACCTTAGAACAAGCGGTCCAATTGGCATGGTTGGCGCAGCGAATTCCCGAGGAAGACATCAAACGGGGCACAATTGGCACGGAACATGTAACCTTTGGTAAATCGCCGAGTGGTGATGACGTGCTCAAACCACGTCCGGAGCAAATCCGCATTTTGCGAGACGAGATATTTACCAATTCGGGTACCAGCC
>CP070785.1:892560-894632 GCA_020346705.1 Chloroflexota bacterium
TCGTAGGGATTGTATCGATCACCGGTGGTTTCACACACCTCACGCATTGCCTCAAAATAGGTTTGCTTGAGGATACTGCCCAGATTAATTTTTCGAATTCCAAACTTTACAGCTTCTACCAGGTCTTCCTCGAGTACAGAAGTGGATCCGTGCAGCACTAAAGGCACATTCAAGGCGTCGTTGAGCTCTCGAAGTAAATCAAGGTTAAGATGGACTGCCTGTTTTCCGTGCAAATGCATTTGACCGATATTTACTGCAAAGGCATCCACGCCAGTTTGTTCGACAAACTCTAGTGCAGTTTCGACTTTGGTCAGGCGGGCATCATCTGGTAAATCAATAAGATTTCCAGCGATTCCAGGAAGAGAATCAATCTCACCTTCGACTGCCGCGCCTTCTCGGTGTGCAATCTCAACTATCCGTCGAACTTGAAATATCTTTTCCCTCAACGAAAGTTGGTCATCCGTAAACATCACTAAACCGAATCCCTGATCGATGGCTTCAATAACCCAGTCAAGATGTGGAGATTCGTTAAAAATCAACATGGCTGGCATAGTTATCTGATGACAGGTCGCTAAACCCATTGCACTGATAACGCTAAGAGCTTCCCTTCGCACCCGTCCAGGATGATTTAAGTATATTCCGTTGTATCCCATCAATACTGGTGATTGAGTCGCTTCAGCCGCATCTGCGACAGCCGATAATGATTCGAGATTCCAACTTTCAAAGTAGCCAAGCGCATAACTTTCCTGTTCTGCATGTGCTATGAGCTCATTAAAGTGGGTAAGAGTAATGTTAGCCTCCCATTAGTGGTTGAGGATATCTCCAGGAACAAGTCCATGCTTGCGGCAAAATGCAGCAAATGTTTCAGTCTGTCCCTCCTCCGTTTTTATCAAGCTGCTGGAAACGATACCCTGGTTAACCGAAACAGCCGCCCGTGTTCTTCTTATGTTTTGCAGGGTTCCTGGTTGAGAAGTTGTGGGCCCGGGTTCCTTCTTGGCATTGAAGAAAAATACTTTTTGCCCACGGATCACATTGAAACATTTACCAGGGGTAATCGTGATGTACCGCTGGATTTTATCCGCGGACCAGACCCAATCGATTTGAAAATCCTCCTCGTTTGTAGAGGAGAAATAAGAGCCTGTGTTCTTTGGTTGAGGCTGGCGCGGGATGCGATCATGTTCGGCATCGGAGATTATCTTTCTCACCAGGTGAACGCTCTGGTCCATAATGCGGTTGTACAATGTCTCCACGGTATCATTCTGGCGAGTCCGGATTTTTACCTGGTAGATAATATCACCTGTATCAATGCCTCGATCCATCACATGCACAGTCAATCCAGACCACATCTCACCATTACGCAATGCCCAAAAAACCGGATGCTTGCCGCGGTAATCAGGTAAAAGAGATGCATGAAAATTCACAGCCAAACTCACCGGTATTGATAAAAGCCCCTCTTTCAGGATGATTGAGTACCCGGCTGCAATGAAGAGATCCGGATTTAGTTTTTCAAGATTATCCACGAATATTTGAGTGTTCGGATCGATGGGCCGGAAGGCTGGGATGTTGAGTTTATCGGCCTCATTAGCGAAATTCAACAAACCTGCCGCTAAAGGATTGGTAGTTTTCTGCTTAGCGGCAGGTACGTCAACCACACCAACCAGGTCGCAAGGTGCATTTAATAAAGCAGCGAAATGTCTAGCTGAAAAAGCGCTGGTTGAGTTACCGAAATATACAACTCGCACAACCATTTGCTATGACCAGCGTTTGGCGCCTTCCGGAAATGTGATCGCTTTGAATGCGGCCGCACGTTCTTCAAGGGGTTGCTCGACTGCCATGCGCTCAATAGCAGAACCAAGCTGGACACCATGGCAATCTGTATGGGTCACCATGTATTGAGCTGTGTCCGGACCTGAGAGTGCTGCGCCATGAGCCAGCAAGATCACATCGGGTTTTTGGCTGCGGGCGAAATCGTAATGCTCTTGGGACATCTCCGCCATCTCCTCAATTCCACGCCCTTTGCTGTAACCTGTCGATCCACCGCGAGTTATCCCCGCGTGGAAAATGTAAATATC
>CP070785.1:894732-896780 GCA_020346705.1 Chloroflexota bacterium
TCCCCTTTCATCGATGATTGAAAAGCTCGTAAAGCATGAGCAGAGCCTAACAGCGGGTCGGCGACCGATGCCCTTTCAACAATCACCAGGCAACGATCCATTTCTTCCACCGGACCACCGCGCAGCATTATCGCCCAGGCTTTTATCAGGCACAACGAAGGGTTGGATGAGAGCACGCCTTCCGGAAGCGCCTCAACCCAGCGGATGATCGAGCTCGATTCGCTGCGCATCAATCTCGATTCAGCTGTCTCTTCGATCAGCTCCACAGCACGTTGGTGTTCGCCAGCATTGATGGCGTGGTCGATGGCTCGATCGATATACCCCTGACTCTCAAACCAATTGCTGGCTTTCGCATGAAGAGCTGGAATTTCACTTGATCTGGTTTCACCTAGAGATTTTAGTAAAAAATCCTGGAAGAGCCGATGGTAACGGTACCAGATCCGTTCTTGATCCAGGGGGAGAATGAACAGGTGATGGCCCTCCAGATACTCAAGGATCTCCTGGCTGTTTTTCGAACCAGTCAAGGATTCACAAAGCGGCGCGCTCAATCGGTCAAGAATTGAAGTTTGCAGAAGGAAATCTCTGACTTCCGGCGTTTGATTGTCAAGGACCTCCTGACCAAGGTAATCAAGAATATAACGGCTGCTACCAGCGAATGATCTGAGAAAGTCTTCCTGGTCTGCCTGTTCCTGAAGAGACAAAGCTGCCAGCTGCAACCCAACCGCCCACCCTTCCATGCGCTTTTCCATCGTGGACAGCTGCTCCTCGCCAAGTTCGAGCCCCATAACCCCGGTCAAGAATTCCGCCGTTTCTTGATCGGTAAAACGCATATCCTTTTCACGAATTTCTAGCAGCTGATCGCGGGCCCGAAGACGGCTGAGCGGTAAATCCGGATCAGCTCGGGTAACAATCATGGTGTGCATCTGTTCAGGCTGGTGCTCCAAAAGATATGCCATCGCCTGGTGAATGGTCGCTTCCTCGATCAAGTGATAATCGTCAAGGACCAAAACATGGGGCGGGAACTCTTCTGCTATCGCATTGATCATGACCGTCAGTAACGGTTCCAACGGTTCTGGTTTGGGGGTTTGTGGCATTGGGAGCAATGAATCGCCAAATCCTCGCTCAATGGAATCCAATGCACCAATTACGTAGGCAAGAAAGCGAGTGGGGTCATTATCATCCATATCTATCGAAAACCAGGCCACAGGGACATCACAATCTGCGGCAAATTCACTTAACAACGTGGTTTTACCAAATCCAGCCGGGGAGGAGACCAGAGTCAGTTTGCGCGATAATCCAGATTCCAGACGGGCGATGAGGCGGGGGCGCAAGACTCTTTTCTCCCGCACAGGTGGGATGCTGATCTTGGTGGCCAGTAATGGCATAGTCATGACAAATATCTAACCCAGAAGTTCAAATTATTATCAAATCACAAGTCTTCAAAAGACTGTTAAAAACACCTACCAGTCTAGCATAAAATAACGGCCCTGGTACGTAAAAGCACCCCATTCATTACTGAACGGGATGAACTAAAAATTGTCGTCCAAATCGGAGTAAATCTTCGAGTTAGATTGCTTTACGATCAACTTTCCACATTCTCAAGAGGAAGGAGCAAGAGGCATTCAGGGTCGATAATCTACTCCAGAATTTTCACGTCCTCCGCACTTCGGACCAGGTGTGTCTCTCCAGGAATTGTAGGTTCAAAGAAATCACTCGCCTCTAAAATGAGCTTATCCCATATTTCATTTTCGTAATCACGCGAAGAGTCAAGTGCACCATAGCTTGATATTTCCCAACGGGTCTCAACATCGTATTTTCCAAATCCAAAAACAGTGAAGTACGTTCCTGCGTAAGACCAGCCAGGTGGGGCATTGTCCTGTAGTGCTTTACGATTTTTTACTTCCCATTCTTGGTATGCTACTGCTTGTTTGTCTTTAAGACTCCTGCGAAATATTATCTGCATGCTTTACCTCCTCTTATTGATCACTGCCCAGAATCGCCTCTCGCTTTCTTCTTTTCAATACATCATACATTTTTACATATAAGAA
>CP070785.1:896880-898927 GCA_020346705.1 Chloroflexota bacterium
AAAGTGCCAGATACTGGTATAAGTATCTGGCACAAATTTGGCAAGAATCTTGGTTATGGTTCAGGTGGTCGATCATTTGACACAGCGAAAAGCACATGTCGAACAACTGAGTGACCTGAATTGAGTCGTGGCATTTCCCAACCCAGGATTCCAGCAAGTCCAGATAAAGGACCTGAACGGGTTACTTTGGGATTTGGTAAATTGCCAGCTTCCAACTGACACCAAATCATATCGGGGTTGTTTTCACAAAAATCAGGAGGTGCTGGTTCTCCTGGAACAGGTAATGTCCCAACGTCTCCCATTCCCCACACAGATGGTGGTTCTAGAGCTGCAATTCCTACTGAACTTCCAGGAAAGATTTCGCCATCATAGTGGATATCCTCTGCCCAGAAGGTCAAATCAAACTTGAAACTCTGAGAAGCAGGAAAGTTCGGATCCTCAACCTTATACAGCTTTGGATCATAAGCACCGAATGTGGCACTAGCTTCGTGTGATGGTGTACCATCCGGTAGGTTCCAGCACGAGCCATTTGGGTGTGGGTGAAGGAATTGGTAAAACTTCAAATCCAAGACTGGTTGAGTTCCAACATTTGTCAATGTGTAGGTTAATTCGAGTACTCCTGGTATGCTTAGAACGCTTCCTCTTCCATTTGGTCGGTAACCCATTTGAGTTTGAGTATCCCACACGATTGCCCAAATCTCCATCTCTAGGTGTACATCTCCATCATCCTTCCCAATTAAAGAACGACCGGCTGATAGAGCACCAACAGGGGGCTCCATTGGGGTTAGCCCTTCGATCTCATACCACAATGATCCAGTTTCTTGACGTTCATTTCTACAAGCTTCACCTGGTGTATCCAATCCTGCTCCCAGCCAACCCCGGTCTGTGATCCCCCTATACTGGAGATTGCTGTTTATATCCCCTGAGAGAACGTCACCTAAACCAGGGATATTGGTATTGTTCGACGCCCCTGTTGATTCAAGACCTATCCCTCCTCCAGCGAACCCTTCTCCTGGCCAAGGATATTCAGCCGAAACTGGCATTACCGCAACAACCAATAGCAGTGCGGTAAATGAGATAGCAATTATTCTCTTGTACATTATGATATCTCCTTATATATCTTCTAAAATTGGTCCTAATTTTTTGAAATAATTTGGAAACTTCTACTTATTTATCCAACTTATCACCTCCCTCATTTCACAAAGTAAAACCGCCGACGGGAAGTCGGCGGCTTCTGTGACAAATGAATTGTTTTCCAGGTGAATATTCTAATCTGGACTCGCCTGCAACGTAAACAGGAATAATATAACCTTCCTGACACATTGTATAACAATTCACAATCAAAATCAAATTAGTGAAACAAAACACAATCCACTAATGCTTGTTCATTAGAAAAAGTACATTTCCTGTACCAAATGATATTTGCTCGGGAATTTTTGTTCCAGTCACCTTGCGTAATCATTAGGATCTGGTTCAATTGAAGCGATAACCCGCGCCATTTCTTTAATTTCGGAAACAAAGGCTCTTTTTGTAGTTTGTCAGTTATTCAGTTTTGTAAAGTTGCCAAGCCAGAAATGGTGAAAATGTGTCTAGAAAAAACAGGTTTATTTGGAAGTTGACAATTGTAGATAAAATCTTATGCTACAATCCTTTTTTTGGTAGCAATAACGCGGAATAATTTGCTATGTCCATATGAAACTGGGTGGCTTACCTAGTTGTTAGATTGCCAAGCATTCAATCGCCAGATATGGACTTTTTCAGATAACCTTATGTCAAAAAATCCCCGCCTGATGCGCAGCTTTTTCAACCAGGATACGACCCAGGTGGCCAGAGATTTGTTGGGCCAGCGCTTGATCAAGATTGAAAACGGCACCCGGACCGGAGGCATAATTATCGAGGCCGAAGCATACCGGGGAGAAGAGGACCAGGGCTGCCACGCCAAAGCCGGGCGCACGCCGCGCACAGAGGTCATGTATGGCCCGCCGGGGTTCACGTATGTCTACTTCACTTATGGCAATCACTGGATGTTGAACTTCGTCTGCGAGCG
>CP070785.1:899027-901073 GCA_020346705.1 Chloroflexota bacterium
GTATGCACAGTATTCTTCCTGTTTTTGAAGGTCTATGAAGAACGAGAGTTAGAGATTCGATTCGGTGAATCTTATCTAGAGTATAAAGCCAGAACCCCAATGTTGTTTCCCAGGAAGCCTGATGACAATCCGGATGGAGGTGCAAGATGAATACTCGCCAGGTACACGAAATGAACGTAATTCTTGCCGTTGATGGATCCGAGCATTCCGCTGCGGCAGCCAGGTTATTACGGGATTTGCCTTTGCCCCGAGGGAGCGCGATCAATATCCTGGCCGTTCTCATCCCTCGTAATGCGTCCGATCACGCCAATTTAGAGCAGGCCCTGGTGGATTCAAAAGAGATCCTGGGGGAGGTGAAAGCGACGGTGAAAACAGAACTGCTCACCGGGTACCCGGCGGAACAGATCAGCGAGTATGCAGCTGAAAATGTCCCCGATCTGATCGTGCTTGGTGCGAAAGGTCGCCGGGCCACACTTGGGATTCTCCTCGGAGGGGTCGTGCAGCAAATCGTCGAATATGCTGAAGATCCGGTGTTGGTTGTGCGAGCTCCTTATAAAGGGCTGCAGCGGATCTTGATCGTGACCGATGGCTCAGTGCACAGCCAGCGGGCAATGGACTATTTGGGTAAATTCCCAATTCCGGATTTAACTGAGTTGCATGCCTTACATGTCTTGCCGCCTATGCCTTCCCCAGCGCTGATCGCTCGCTCCTGGCCAGCTGGATCAGAATCGATGGCCCCGGTCCCATCATATGAAACCGAAGAAATGCTTGCTAAACAGGCTGAGGAGGAGGAGCGGATTGGAGCTGCTCTGCTGGCCGAGTCTGTTGAAACCCTGGGAAATTATGGCATTGAGGCGAAGAGTGTCCTCTTACGTGGGGATGCTGCCACAGAGATCATCGAATATGCCAATCAAAACCAGATCGGATTGATCGTGGCTGGGTCGCGAGGGCTCAGCCAGATGCGCCGACTGCTGTTGGGTAGTCTTTCTCGTAAATTGGTGCATTATGCTGGCTGTTCAGTGTTGATTGTGAAAGGAGGCGAGCATGACGTGGTATGACGAGATGACCTGGTGTGATGGTTGCGGTGTAGAGATCACCTGGGGCCCCGTTCTTGATGGCGAGCGCATATACTGCTGTCGTGATTGCTCCCAGGGCATACTCTGTGCGTGCGGCGAACGTATGGAGATAGATGAAGATCAGCGGCTGGGTAAAGGTTCTCACTCCCTTGTAGACCAGTTTTGAGGCTGCCTCTCGAAAATCTTCCGGTTGGTAAATTACCCCCAGAGATATTGGCGCGCATCCTGGCCGCGGCTCCGGTCCAGGATGAACGTATTGTACTGGGCCCAGGTGTGGGATTGGACTGTGCCGTCCTTGATTTAGACCACACACTATTAGTCTTTAAATCCGATCCGATAACCTTTGCAACCGAGGAGATCGGTTGGTATGCTGTACAAGTTAATGCCAACGACATTGCCACCACAGGAGCAAAGCCAGCCTGGTTCCTGATGACCTTGCTGCTGCCTGGTGATAACACAGACGCTGCCCTGGTAGAGCAGATCAGCCAGCAGGTATTTGAGGCTTGCGAGAGCATTGGCGTCTCGGTGATCGGGGGGCACACGGAGATCACGCACGGTTTAGAACGGCCGATCGTTGTGGGAACCCTTGTTGGAGAAGTCTCGCGGGCGGACCTGGTTACCCCGCGCGGGGCGCGTCCAGGGGATCGGTTGCTGCTCACCAAGGGTGTGCCCATAGAGGCGACCTCGATCCTGGCGCGGGAATTCCCGGAAAGGCTGCGTAACCAGCTGAGCGAGGAGGATATCGCCCAGGCCAGAGACTACCTGTATGACCCAGGGATCAGCGTGCTGAGGGATGCCCAACTGGCTACTCAGGCAGGAACTGTGACAGCCATGCACGATCCCACGGAAGGGGGATTGGCATCAGCCTTATGGGAATTGGCAGAAGCCAGCGGGCAGGGGATCACGTTTGATCCTGCTAAGGTATTGGTGCCCGACTTGTCACGTCGAGTTTGCCAGGTATTTGATATCG
>CP070785.1:901173-903207 GCA_020346705.1 Chloroflexota bacterium
AGTTTCCCCCAAGGAGATGCTGTAAGTCATCAATGCGTGAGCAGTGGAGTTGAAACTTTCACCCAAATGGGAATAACTTGAACCCTGGTTCCAGGTTGAAGGGGCGTAGATCTGCACCCGACCGCCACCATTGGCAAAGTTACCGCCAGGACTATCAAAATAAAGATTATTGCTGGTCAGCTGGTTGCCCAGGTCAGCTGAATTATTAGGAAAATTCAGAAGCGGCGTTCCGGCGCCGTTCTCGGTGTAAAGATCGTAGATCATGGGATAGCCATCATAGCCGTAGCAACCGCGACCAACTGGTCCAGCGCAACTACCAGAGCCAGAGCTATCGTTGTACCTCATTGAGCCCAAGAAACCAAGACCATGACCCAGCTCATGCAGCACTACCGATGCGAAACTGATCTTGTTGCCCGGTGTGCTGCTGCCAGTCCCAAAGTGCCAGTTTGGATAAGAACTGCTGAAGGTTGCGTTGATGTCTGCCAATCCAGGATTGAGATCGGTGTTCGCCAGCTTATTCGCTGTGGCAACTGGATACCAGGTATTCGCCTGCGGTGCATTGGAAAAGTTGCGCCATATACGGGTTGGACCGGCACCACCAAGCACTCCAGGGCCCAATGGACCGAATTGCGCATCCACGATGATCGGCTGCGGCGAAGTGATCAAAGTCTCCCAGATATCCGCAGCATATTCAAATGCGCTACGGGCCTCAGTCGTCCAACCTGAACCGTTGTAATTGACCACGATGGTCGCTGAGGCAGCCTGCTCCGGACTGAGGGAGCTGCGAAGAAACTCCTCCGGCGGCGGCACAAATCGCTGCCTGACCTGAGGATCCAGGCGCACTTGGATGGTAGGACCAGGAAGGGAGGCTGGCGCAGTCTGGGACTGTGCGCTCACCTCTGGGTACCCGCCAATGGTCACCAGGATGAAAAGGGATAAGAAAATCTTGATCAGTTTATTCAAGGCTGGTTGGACTATTCAACAGGTTGATAGGGATCAAATTATACTAATTTATCCCCCAAATGTCAGGATTATTATCAAATCAATTTGTCAAATTAGTTGTTTTCCATGAAATCATTCAGCATAAGGAATGGATATATCCAGCCCTGTGAGCAGCAGGATTATTTACATGAGGTTGATGGCTATTGACTATTTACTTTTTGTGATTGAAGTAATAGGAAAATAAATTTAGTGCCACGCACAATTGATCGTGCGCGGCACTTGGATCGTCTAAATTGTTCCAGCTTCTGATCCAGCACGCTTGGCATCAGACTGCAGTAAATAACCAATCCCGGCTAGGCCAATAATTGTTAGCAGGTAAACAATCGCATCGAGTATCACGGATTCTCCCCAATCCATCTGGCTGGTCGCGATCACCAGCAACGGAAACCAGATCCCGGTCAGGATGGGTAACGCATTCCAGCGAGGCAGCGGAGAATCTCTCAATGAACCGATTCCAAAGATAACCAACCCCAGGAAGAACAGCAAGAAACCAGCAAAAAAGAGATTCCATGAAAATTCAGAATCCGTGATGAACAGGATTGATCCGGTAAAACTGGACACGCCCCCGATGATTCCGACAATTAAACCGAATTTACCAATATTGTTGATCTCATCCCGATAGCGCAGATACAATCCGATCATACCCACCATCAAGAGCAGAAATGAGGTGGGCATTAAGATCGTGGTCGCATATTCGAAATACCGATCTATAGGCTTACTTAAAAAATAGTTGGGATCATATGGCGGTGCATCCCGAAGGTCGATCAGAAATACAACCAATAGAGTAGTCGCTCCCAGGATGAAAGCCCAGCCGCTGAGGCGAATAAATTTTGATTTTGACATGTGAACTCCTTGTTGTAAGTGCTCTTCTATAACAGATTTGAAATAGTCGAGCAGGGTACGAATCCACAGGTCCAGCACCCCGGGTAAGCCGTCCAGGCGGTAGCTTCTCAGGGTGCAATCCCGAAAAACCTGCGCCATGTGCGGCCCATATTCATGCCGGAACCCGGAAGGGTAAGTCGCCAGGAGCAA
>CP070785.1:903307-905336 GCA_020346705.1 Chloroflexota bacterium
TCCGCATAGCAGCCATTATGAATGACAAGGAACGCGCCCTGGCGCGGGGAGGCCCCGGGGCAGTAATGGGTAGTAAAAATTTGAAGGCAATTGTGGTTGAAGGATTTGAGAAGAACAAACCTGCCGATCCCGATCAGTTCAAATTTATGCTGTACGAAACAGGTAAACTGCTAAAAGCCAGCCCGCTGACATCACAAGGCTTGCCCGAATTTGGCACGGCTGTGGTCATGAATGTGATCAATGAAATCGGTGCACTGCCGACCCGTAACTTTCAGCAATCTCAATTCGAACATGCGGACAAAATCAGTGGCGAGGAAATTACTGACACTATATTGGTGAAAAATCAGGCTTGTTGGGCATGCCCGATCACCTGCACCCGCATCACCAAAACGAAAAGTGACAATGAGGGGGAAGGTCCTGAATTTGAATCCGCCTGGGCGTTTGGCGCACATTGTGGCATCGCTGATCTAGACACAATCACCGAAGCCAATTACCTGTGCAATGACCTGGGATTTGACACCATATCAATGGGTAATACAATTGGCTGCGCGATGGAATTAGCTGAAAAAGGGCTGATTGCTGATTCTTTAGGCTTTGGACAGGCGGACAAGCTGCTTGATCTGATTCGAGACACAGCTTATCGGCAAGGGTTAGGAAATGAGATGGCGGAAGGCAGCTACCGCATGGCAGAAAAATACGGCGCCCCAGAACTATCGATGAGTGTTAAGAAATTAGAAATGCCCGCATATGACCCACGTGGAATGCAGGGTCAGGGGTTGGTATTTGCTACCGGGAACCGGGGTGCCTGCCATGAGACTGGCAATATGCTAGGACCGGAGGTTTTGGCGATTCCCCGCCTGATCGATCGGTTCGCCACCCAGGGAAAGGCAGGTATTGTCTCCTTCCATCAAGATTCAGCTGCGGTAATAGACAGCCTGGTTTACTGTAAATTTGCAAGTTTAGCAGTCGGCGAGGAGTTCTTTGCCCGGACGTTATCTGCTGTCACCGGTGAACAATTCACCGCTGATGACCTGATGATGGTTGGTGAACGTGTGTGGACGCTGGAGCGGCTCTACAATTTGCGTGAAGGCTTCACGAAAGAAGATGATACTTTGCCCAACCGCTTGCTCAACGAACCTGTTCCAGATGGACCGAGTGAAGGCGTAACCGTCAAACTTGCGCCAATGCTGGAAGAATATTATGCCTTTCGTGGTTGGGATGAGAATGGAATACCCAAGCCAGAGAAGCTGAGGGAACTATCACTAGATTTCACAATCGAGGGAACACATGATTGATCAACGACTTTATGAAGAATTTCGCGATATTGGCCGTGATATTTTTGTAACCGGCATGACCAGCTCGCATGGCGGCAATATGAGCGTGCGAGTTGGGGATAAGATAATCATCAAACGGCGGGGAGCACAATTTGGGCGGTTGAAGCCCACAGATTTCGTGGAAACCAGCTTTCAAGGCAAAGATAGCGGCATCGTGCGCGCCAGTACTGAATTGATCGTGCATCGTGCTATCTACGAGAACACATCGGCGCTGGCAATCATCCATGCCCACCCACGCACTGCTATCACGCTCAGCCTGAGCCGGGATGAGATTATTCCCATCGATAACGAAGGCTCCTACTTGCTGCGAAAGATTCCGGTGGTGACGGTAGAATTGGCCTCCGGCTCTAGAGAAATGGCAGAAAAAGTCTCTGAAGCGCTGCGCGAATACAAAGTCATCATGCAGCGTGGACATGGCTGTTTCGCCATTGGGCAAACGCTTGAAGAAGCATATCATTGGGTGTCTGCATTGGAAGAAGTGAGCGATATCATTCTGGAGCACAAGCTTATTGGTGAAGAAATGATCGAATATCGCAAGCATAGTGAATCATACAAAAATTGGTAAAGTAAGAATCCCATAGATTAAGTGGGCAAACTTATGAGTGACCAGCATGGTGAGTATTCTTAGCAGCAAGTCAATTTGAATATAATTTCCATCAAAATTTTCATTAAATCAAATATACGGGTATTAGTTC
>CP070785.1:905436-907449 GCA_020346705.1 Chloroflexota bacterium
GAAACACCTAGGAGAATCCTCCACCTCGATTTAGATGCATTCTATTGCGCAGTTGAAGAACAGCGCGACCCAACCCTAAAGGGGCAGCCTTTTGCAGTTGGGGGTCGGCCAGATCAGCGCGGTGTGGTGGCATCTTGTTCGTATGCAGCTCGTAAATTTGGTGTCCACTCAGCGATGCCAATGGCCCAGGCTGTCAAAATATGTCCAGATCTGATCATTGTCCGTGGTCATTATGGCAATTATGGTGATGCTTCCAGGCAGGTGATGGATTATTTGAGAAGCTTGACCAGCCAAATCGAACAAATATCGATCGATGAAGCATTCCTGGATATCACCAAGCTCTCAGAGCCAAGTGAATCAATTGCTGAGAAAATCCAATCCCATATTTCAACCAAATTCAATCTCCCCTGCTCGATCGGCATCGCTTCGAATAAACTTGTCGCGAAAACCGCCACAGATTACGGAAAGGCTATGCAGGGGAAAGCAGATCACCCACCAAATGCAATTCAAATCGTCTTACCAGGAAATGAGCAAAAATTCCTGGCGCCACTCTCTGTAGACGCACTGTGGGGAGTTGGACCAAAGACTGCTGAAAAGCTGCGCGAAATCAATATCTACACGATAGGTGATTTAACAACAATTCCAGAAAATGAACTGAGAGAACGCTTCGGTAAATGGGGATATGCGCTGTCTCAGAGAGCTCGCGGCATTGATGATCGACCAATTTCTATCAAACACACTGCAAAGTCAGTCAGTAACGAAACCACTTTTGCAAAAGATATTCATGAAGAGGATGCACTGCTCGAAACTATCGATAAACTTTCAAGACGTGTCAGCAAACGCTTGATCAAAAAGCACGCTCAAGGTACTACTATCAGAATCAAGTTGCGTTGGTCAAATTTCGAAACAATTACCCGCCAATTAACTCTAAATCAGCCCACCAACCAACCGGAAACGATCAGGAATGCAGCAGAAAGATTGTTCAAGAAAGCATGGACAAAAGGCGAACCCGTGCGCCTGATCGGGGTTGGCGTAAGCGGACTGGCTCCTGAGCAATTACTCCTTTGGAATAGCCAGCCAAGGAATGGAGAAAGTGAATTAGATCAGCACCTGAGTTCTGCTATCAATGACCTGCGCCAGAAATATGGCCAGGGTATTCTCAAGTGGGGACAGGATTTGAATAGCGACAGTTAATCTCTTCGATTATCGATCTCAAAGGATTTATGAGCATGGAAAGATTACAGTACCCTCACACCAAGAAAGTTGATCAGATCGATGATTATCACGGTACTTTGGTAGCGGATCCATATCGTTGGTTAGAGGATTCCGATTCGCCAGAAACAGCGGCATGGATTGAAGCTCAAAACGCATTAACTGAATCATTTTTATCAGACATACCCACAAGAGACCGCATCCGGGAACGCTTGATAGAATTATGGGATTTTCCAAGATCCTTGGCACCCTTAAGAGTCAACGGAAAGTACTTTCAGCTTCATAACACTGGATTACAAAATCAAGATGTCCTTTACGTGATGGATTCAATTGCTGGTGAGAAAAGGGTGCTCCTAGATCCAAATCAGCTGTCTCCGGATGGGACTGTATCATTAAATGATTGGGAAGTCAGTCGTGATGGGAAATATCTGACCTATGCAACCAATATAAGTGGATCAGATTGGCAAGTATGGCGGATCAGGGATATTTGTACTGGTGAAGATTTGCCTGAGCTGATCGAGTGGAGTAAATTTAGTTCGATTGCCTGGCACCCGGATGGTTCAGGTTTTTACTATTGTGCCTATGATCCACCGGAAGAAGGAGAAACCTACGAAGGTATAAACATAAATCAGAAAGTCTTCTTCCACCACTTGGGTACTGCACAATCTGCAGACAAACTGATATACCAGCGACGAGATCAACCAGAATGGGGATTTGACCCGTTAATTAGTGATGATGGTGAATACCTGGTTCTGCATGTTTCTCAGGGTACAGACTCACGAAACAGGCTGTTTTATCGAA
>CP070785.1:907549-909555 GCA_020346705.1 Chloroflexota bacterium
CTTGAGTTTCTGGGATAACGCCAACCTCCAATGTGCCGCCAAGGGGAGCGCAAGCACTAAGTACAAGACCGATAATAAATAGCGCATAAATCCATTTATTACTCATCAGTAAGTATCCTCCGCATTTTTGAAAATTCATTGCTAATCACCGCCAGGCGATAACCTGGGCTTCGCTGGGCAAAGGAGTCAGCTGGTGTTCTCCAGCCACCAGATCGAACGCCCAGGTTTTGCTTTCCCCTGAATTCCGATCAAACCTGGAATAGGTCAGGATTTTCTTGCCCCTCGTCCAGAGGCCGAAGACGGGATTGCTGGTGCCAGGTCCCATGAACCATTCCTGCTGCGGGTCGAGTAAATTCACCAGCCACACCCCGCTGCTTTCGGGATCCTGGTCAAACACTGAGAAAACGAGCCATTCACCATCCGGACTCCATTGCGCTGCTGGCGGAGTGACACCCATCCCAAGCCCCTGGTACGGGTGGATCAGCCGGAAGGTTTTATTTGTCAAATCAAAGATACCGTAACCCTGGGTCGCCTCATTTTCGAAAAATCCACTTACAGACCAGGCCAGCTCATTACCAGCCGGCGACCAGGAGGGACTGGCAATCGCCTGACCTTTGGGGCTGTCCATACCGTACTCCCGGGGATCAAAAACTTCAATCCACCCCTCGCCCAAGTGGTAAAGAAATGCGGTCTCTCCAGCCCCGTAGGCGATGGTACCTCCATCATAAGAAGCGGCAAAGTTGCCAGCATTGTTCTCATCGTCGATAGTGCGTTGATTGGAGCCATCCATATCAATAATGTACAGACCACCGGTATAACCAGGTCCGATCTCCTCGCCAACAGGCAATGCGGTGAACAGTAATTCTTCGGGTAATCCAACTTCGAAATGGAAGCTGGTTTCACGCAGATCGGGAGTATTAGTGAGCTGGTATTCCTCCCCGGTAAACAAATCAACGGCCTGTAAATCTTTATTTGCTGCGTAAACCCCGTACGGGCCTGAATACGGGATCGCCAGCTCCGATCCACTGTGTAGCAACCTTGAGTCGCCATTCACTTCAACCCAGAAATATTCACCTTCCGTTGTCTTGTAGATCATACCCGCCAGCGGCTGCATCGTAACCCTGGGATCGGGAGGCAGCGAAGAAAGGGAATACCAATCACAAATATCGATCGAGTCCAGCGTTTGCCCGGATGAGACTTCAAATTCCACCAGGGTGTGATCGGTGCACTCATCACCAAACCCACATAAAACCAGATTTGAGTAAGCGCCGCCAAAAGTCGCACCACTATTTATATATGCAAAAGCGATGTATCTTCCAGGCTCGAGATCGATATTGTAGCTGGTCTGGTTTTCAGCTATTGGTACCTCGGTCAAAATTCCGGTGGAGGTTTCCTGGATGAACAACGTCATGGCAGGCAGGTGTCCACCGGGAAAGCAGACCTTGCCGCTGATGGTCCCTGAGATTTCACCTGGTTCCGGATCCAGTTCTACCTGGGGGTTGGGCGGAACGTCTTCCTGGGCATACCAGTCGCAAATGTTTACCCCGCTGGTTTCCTCACCCGGGTTGACCTCGAATATTATGGGAGCATGATCGGTGCATTCAGCACCTAAGCCGCAGGCAACCGCCTGGGAGTACATCCCCCCCGGTCCTGGTTCGTCAAGCGGATAAGCGTAAGCGATATAAGCACCAGGTGGAATGATGATCGAATATGAATCCTGATCTTTTGGATGGTCTTGATAAGCGAGGTCGCCGCGGGTGATTTCCTCGAAATAGAGTGTCATTTCGGGGATGGACTCGCCAGGGAAGCAGACAGATCCAGTCACAGTACCATTGTCAAACTGAGCGACTTGCGGGACTTCTGGTTCCAGTTCACTCGCTAAAACTTGGGCATCCCTGGGGGTAATGATGATCGATTCTACGGGCAGCTTATTGATCAAATCCTGCGGATCGGTGGCCATGTGGTGGTGCAATCCCACGATGCGCCCGTCTTCCACAAAGACTGTG
>CP070785.1:909655-911618 GCA_020346705.1 Chloroflexota bacterium
CCGAGACAGTCATGCCTCCCCAATGTTCCGCCTGGCTCAACCCCTGTGGAATATCATAAATAACTGGTAAATCTCCAATCGAGCTTTTCATCTTGCACTTCCTTGCGTGGTATTCAGGACAGCGGACAGTCGGGACACGCTAGGAGTCCCACCAATAATGGTCGATATTCAATCCAAGTGAGCATTGGTTTTCGTCAATAGGCAACCCTCCTTATCCAAGAGCTCTTGCTAAGAGCTCAGATCGTGATCCAGGTATTTCTTCCAGTGAGTCTCAAGATATTCCATCCCTACCGTATTTCGAGTATGAGCACAAAATATATGGCTGAAATACCCGGAGTGCATTGTGAGTGATCACAAAAGGCATCGGCTGTTCAATTACGACCTGCCTATATTTAGTTTGCGAAAGATAAATAATGGAGATTTCGAGGGAGGTCTTCCGAAATCTTGCTCCATTTTACTAGTTGTATATACAATATCAAATCGGCTAAATCTTGTCAACATTGTGAGATTTATCACACCCGGTAATTTCATCAAGTTTTTCGACTGAGTAACGTCTCGGTCCATCCTGATCATAGGCTTACCTTTTCATCGTTGATAAAACACCTACACTTCATTCCCATAATTTCTACATCTTTTTTACACAATTGCACCCTATCCTGGGATCAATCTTAATTCCATGATAGGAGGCAAATCATGAAACGTATAATATTATTGATTACAGGTCTGGTTGGGGGCACAATCCTCGCCCTAGCAGTTCTGCTGTTGACCGGTCTTGCAGTTGCCCAGGAAGTTCCAGATTCCGAATCAGATGTCCTCGATTTAGTTGTTACCCCTTGGGTATCAGATGCAGCTGAAGAGGGCATTGAAACCGTCTCGATCATCATCCAACCGGAAAGTGAAAGCATGCAAGAAACTGATTCGGAGATCATCAGCATAACGGTCACCGCTGATAAGAATGCCGGCCTCCCTGGGCGACAACCTGAAGCAATGGGTGTACTCCTGGAGGCGACTGGTGATTCTTACCTGATCGGCCCTTATGCGACCCGGTTGGTGGATGGGAAAGGGACCTGCGCAAGGCCCGAAGGAGGTAAAGTGAAACGTGTATCAGTCACTGACCTCACCCGGTTTGTAGAGGACGTCACCGATTTCAGCCAGGCGAAGCCGTTGAATGGACCGTCCGACCTGCATGTCCAACAAGTCCTCAAATCCATTCAGCAACCAATAGAGATTCCGGGGTGCGCCAGCATGCTCGTCTGGGGCGAGTGGCATGGCGACCGGTTGATCGCAGAGGTGATTTTCTTCCACGACGAATCTTAAAAGGCAAATTATTTCGGATAATACCAGGCAGGGTGCACGTTCTTGCATCCTGCTTGGACGTCATGGTATAACCAATTAATGCCAGGAAAAATTTTGATCGTTGAGGATGACGCGAAGATCGTACGCACGCTGCGCCTTTACCTGGAAGGTGCTGGTTTCTCAGTCGCAGCAGTTTTCAGCGGAGATCTCGCTATGCCCGCATTTCGCAGGGAAAAACCAGACCTGGTCATCCTCGATTTGAATCTCCCGGAGGTGGATGGCCTGGAGATTTGCCACGCACTGCGCCGCGAATCTTCTGTGCCGATCATCATGCTCACCGCCAGGGTGGATGAAGCCGACCGGTTGATTGGGCTCGAACTGGGCGCGGATGACTACATCGTCAAACCTTTTTCGCCGCGGGAGGTCGTGGCTCGCTGCCGGGCAGTTTTACGGCGCAGCAGCGGAGACCTGGCCATCCAAGACACGGTCCACTCCGGCGATATCATCCTAAACCTCGACACCTACCAGGCAACAGTTGCGGATGTGGATGTTTCCCTAACGCGTTCGGAATTTGAGATTTTAGCTGCCCTAATGCGCCGCCCTGGCAGGGTATTCAGCCGGGAGCAGCTGCTTGAAGAAACTCAAGGCCTGGCTTATGTGGGGTATG
>CP070785.1:911718-913664 GCA_020346705.1 Chloroflexota bacterium
TCCATCCAGATGCACTGTACACGAACCGCAGATGCCAATTCCGCAGCCAAATTTGGTGCCGATCAAACCCAATTCATCACGCAATACCCACAATAGAAGTCTGTCAGGTGTATCATCAACCTGGAAGTCTTGTCCGTTGACCTTTAATTTCATACGAACCTCTCAATTCGAATTCGTAAATTTCTTCCTAACCATCGTTGGCTAAAGACGTTATTCTAACTTGGATGATGTAGTAAACAAGTGAGCTTGGGTTAAAAAATTCGTTCGTTAAAATTTTCGAAAACAGGGACAATCAGATATCCTCATTCAGCTTGGCGAATGCCACCTAGCTTATCACTATATCTCCAGACCAAGATGACACCATTGGCTATCCAGGTGGATACTAAAACCAGATCAAAATTCCCAACTAATAAGATTACCAAGACACTGAGCACCCCGGCTATAACTGCCAAACCATCGTTTTTTAGCAACCAAAACCACAAACCGAGAGAAATGCCAAATGCCAATGGAACCTGGTAAAGCGTTAAGGCTGTCCATACTCCGAAAGTTGTGGCCAGCGCCTTGCCCCCTTGAAATTTCAAGAAGGGGGAGAATATATGTCCGATAACCGGGGCAATTGAAACCAGAAACAACCACCAACCATCTACTCCGCCTAAATAAAAAGCCAAGGAAACTGGAATCAAACCTTTCAACCCATCCAGCAGTATAGCCGATATTCCCCACCACGAACCGCCAGCTTTCCATACATTTGCTCCCCCTGGATTGCCGTCACCAATCTGGCGGATATCAGCTTTCACGAATAGCTTGCCCACCCAATAAGAAAGCGGTAATGAACCGCAGAAGAAGGCAAATATCACCCATGCTAAATCAATTACCATAATTCAAATTCCCTTTATATCGGTAGCACTCCGTGATCAGGTTCTCAATGATAACGGAAAAGGTTGGTATGAGGGAATGGATTCGATTATACTTTGCGCCCTTTCCAGGGAACCCCTTTTCCAGTTATGCGGCTGATTATTCCAAAGACCGCTGTGATCAAAACAACGAAAGCTCCGAAGGGTGTCAGGATGGCCTGTTTGCCAGCACCTGACCGGCGGGACCAGGGCAGCAAACTCAATGACGCCATGCTCCAGGTGATAGGGAACCAATACCATTTCAACCGTCCGAACAGTACACCAAATAAGGTGGGTAATGGAGATACGAGTGCAGTCACATACAGGGCTGTTAAACCAGCCCAAAGACCTTGCCAGCGCAGGGTGCCCGCTCCAAGTCGAGATAGACCATTAAACATCTGCTTGTGGTTGGCATACATTTGTACCCCCGCGATATTATCACCATTCATTACCTGCAATCGATATCCAAGCTTTGTTAAGAGGTTTCCGAAGGCAACATCTTCCAGGGCTTCGTTCCGGACAGAAGCAAAACCGCCACTATCAAAATATACCTCCCGGCGAATCAGGATAAATTGGCCGTTAAGCATAGAGCTTTTAGTACCCCAGCCCGCAAAAAGGCCAGCAAATGCCGCATCTAAAACAAGACTGTTGATCTGGTTAGGAGCTTGCTGCTCTAGGAACAAGCTTAATCCGTCCAGATTTGTGGTTTGAGCATAACAGACCGCCTTAGCAATTCCTCCTTTGGTGTGAACGGTATCAGCATCGGTAAACAGCAGCCATTCTCCTTTTGCCATAAGTGCCCCTTGATGGCAGGTGTATGGTTTTCCCTTCCAACCTGGGGGAATAACATCCATCAAGCGCAGGATTTGTACCCCGAAGGATTTGGCTATCTTTGATGTGTCGTCGCTGGAATGATCATCTACCACCAGGATTTCCAATTTTCCCGGGTAATCGATATGGAGTAAGGATGGTAAAACAATCTGCAGGTTATGCATTTCATCCCTGGCAGGAATAATTATCGATAGCGATGGAAACACACAGTCTGGATTTGTA
>CP070785.1:913764-915709 GCA_020346705.1 Chloroflexota bacterium
GATTCCCGAGAGTGAGATCGCGGAGACTGAAGTCCTGCTCACTTATATTGCCGGAGAGGAAGTATATCGATCTGAGAATTACTCTGGAGATTAATCCATTAATTCGTATGGAATCACTATTCAATTATGAAGACTATGAAATATTTTTCTCGCTCATACAACAAGGGCAAGAACCTGCGACCTCCTGACCTTTACGAATATCACGTGGATAACTACTGGTTTAAATCCGCAGACCTGGAGAACCAGAAGATTAATGAGCCGCTAAGAGGCAGTCACAAGGCTGATGTAGTCATCGTCGGAGGCGGGTACACTGGATTATCAGCTGCATACCATATTCGAGAAAAGTTTCCAGAAAAGCATATTGTGCTCCTTGAGGGAGCATGTTGCGGCTATGGCGCCAGTGGGCGAAATGGGGGCTTCTGTATTGCTACCGACCTGATCAGGAATTTGGACTGTGATGATCCTGAAATCCGGCAAAAAAACCTCGAAATTTCCTTCTATGGATTGAATTTCATTAAAAGGATGATTTTTGAGCACAATGTTGATTGTGATCTCGAAGAAAATGGCATGCTCGGGGTTGCTTTAGACGAAAAACAGGTCAAAGAACTCGAAGCGTATCGGGATAGACTCAAGGTCTTCGATCTCGAGTCAACCTTTCTACTAGGCGATCAGCTTGGTCAGGAGATTAAATCACCACGCTTTATGGCAGGATTAGTGATACCTTTTGGGGCTATCCTTAATCCAGCCAAACTTGCCAGGGAGATGAAGAGAGTTGTTGAAGATTGTGGTGTAGTCGTGAAAGAGAGGTCAGTCGTCACCCGCATCACACCGGGAAAGATTCACCACATCGATACAGAATTAGGCGAAATTCGTGCGCCGGTACTCATCCTTGCGGTGAATGCATACGCACACAAACTGGGATTTTTCAAAGACCGGGTATTTCCGATGAGTGTTTTTCAAATTGCAACGGAACCGCTCAGCCAATCTCAATGGGATTCAATTGGATGGCAGAATCGACAGGGTTTGTACGATATGCGCAGGAAGTTTAGCTATTTGATACCGTCTGCGGATGGGTGCATCGTTATGGGAGGATCAGATTTTACTTACTACGCAAATGATGCGCTTAGTTCGGGGAATGATATGTATATCACCAGAAAGATCAAACAGGATTTATTTTCCTTTTTCCCACAATTGGAGGGTCTGCAAATTGATCACATGTGGGGTGGGACGACGACATATACCCTGGATCGGACCCCTTCCGTTGGGTTTATGGGCGAAAATAAAAATATTTATTACGGTGTAGGATTGAGCGAGGGAGTCCCGACGACACAAACTTTCGGGCGAATCATCGCAGGTCTGATGGCAGGCGAGGACAATGATTTCACGAACCATTACGTTGTCAATCGCAATATCCCCTATGTGGGTCCCACCAGTTTACGCAAGTATTTTGTTAGGGCTGGGATGTGGGTAATGGAAAACATGGGTTAAAATTTTCAATTCCTCTATAAGAACTAATATTGACAATCACAGGCGATTAACAATATCATTCCAACTCAAGGAATTTAACATCCATCCTGGAGGTATTTGTTTATGGAAAGAAAACAAATTCTCACCCTCATGTCGCTGATTTTCGTTACTTTGATATTGTCAGCATGTGGCGGGAGCGATTCGGCGGAAAGTAAATCCTCATCCGCGAACGAACCTGCGATGGTAGATAATGTCACCATTGATTTTCGGGAAAATCATTACTACGCTGTCGTGACAGGTTTTTACCCGGATTCCTGTACCAGGATCAGTGAGGTACGACAGGAGTTCAACGGCAGTGCCATCAACCTCTCCTTATCCACAGCCAAACCGGGTGAATTGATTTGTGCGCAGATGCTTACTCAATATGAGGTGAATATACTGCTAGAAATAGGAGGCTTGTCGCCGGGTGAATACACCG
>CP070785.1:915809-917747 GCA_020346705.1 Chloroflexota bacterium
TTTATCTGATCACCATACCCAGCGCCTTGCTCAATTTGCTGCTGGCTGTCCCGGTGTACGCCTTGGTTGGCGATCTGGCCAACTGGCTGTATCCGGAAACAATTGAAATTTGATGGCAAATTCGCCAGGATGACTTTTTACTAGAAAAAATACTGGTATAACTAGTTTGAGTGATAGTAAGTACTCAATGAACGGTAACGCGAAATTAACTAACCAGCTCCAGGGCTGGCGAATCCTTGTCTTTGGAATCGCCATCATTGCTGTTTTCCTGATTTACACAGGGCGGTTATTCTCATTACAGATACTTGAACGACCTGATTGGCTCCTGCAAGCTGAAGAAAACCGGATCAGCGAGATCAACACCCCTACCCAACGGGGAATTATTTTCGATCGTAATGATTACATTCTGGCTCGCAACATTCCGTCCTATAACGTGGTCATCACACCAGCGGATCTCCCAGATGATTTGGGCGCCATCCAGGAGATATACCGCCAGCTAAGCCAGATGATCGATGTTCCCATTAATTTGAATGAGGTTACCCCGGAAAATCCTTATGTCCCTTGTCTATCTGAGCATGGCATCACACAAATTGTTGAATATGGGGAGACCACCGCTCCCTTTTCACCGGTAAGGATTAAATGCAATATCGACCGGACCGCTGCCATGATAATAAACGAGGAGGCGGTTGACCTCCCCGGAGTTGGAATTGAGATTGAATCGGTCAGGGATTACCCAACCGGCTCACTCACCGCCGGTATTATCGGTTTTCTCGGTCCTATCTCTGCTGCAGAAGAAGAATACTATCGGGAGCGAAACTTTGTCCCCAACCGCGATAAAGTCGGCTACGCAGGTGTGGAGCGTTATTTCCAAAGCATATTAAGCGGTCGCAACGGGCGCAGATTGGTTGAAGTTGACGTCGGCGGTCAGATCAAACGCGATGTCGTCCCGCCAATCGATCCATCGCCGGGACTGAACCTGCGCCTGACGATTGATTCGCGCTTTCAAAACGCGGCTGAATCGATCCTGGTGCGCGAGATTGATGAATGGAACGCGTATTACGGCGAGATGCGGATGAACAGCGGGGTGGTGATCGCACTGAACCCCAAGACCGGTGAAATTCTGGCGATGGTTTCTTATCCCAGCTATGAGAACAACCGCATGGCGAGGGTTATTCCACAGTATTATTTCGAGCAGCTCTCAGAAGATGAACGCAATCCGATGCTGAATCATGCTGTCGGCGATGAGCTCCCAGCCGGATCGGTCTTCAAGCTGGTCACCGCAGTCGGCGCCCTCAACGAAGGGGTCGTCACCCCGGAACAAATCGTTGAAGCACCTCCAAAGATCGTCATCGATGAGAAATTTTCTGCCAATGTGCTCAATCCCCGCCCACGAGAATTCGTCGATTGGAACGAGGCCGGGTTTGGTGAAATCGCTTTTGTCGAAGGACTAGCCAACTCAAGCAACGTCTACTTCTACAAGCTCGGTGGCGGCTTCGAAGATGAGGTTCCTGAAGGACTCGGTATCTGTCGCTTAGGCACCTATGCCCGAGCTCTTGGCTATGGAATTGCCCCTGACATAGAACTACCGCTGGTCGAAGATGGACTTATTCCCGATCCAACCTGGAAGCGGATAAACCAGGGCGAAAACTGGTCAAGCGGTGACACCTACATAGCCGGCGTCGGTCAGGGTTTTATTATCGCTACCCCGATCCAGGTACTCCTATCGGCAGCCACGATCGCGAATGATGGCGTATTGATGCGCCCGACCATCCTGAGCGAAATTCAGGACAGTGATGGGAACATCATTAAATCCTTCCTGCCAGATCCTGTCTGGGATGTCACCAGCGACCCTGTGTTGGATATTTTTGATGAGCCCGCCAGCCCAGGTGGTTGTGAAGGCAAGCTGACCGGTGAGAAGAAATCTGTCGAACCCTGGGT
>CP070785.1:917847-919775 GCA_020346705.1 Chloroflexota bacterium
CTAGACATAGCGACTGGTTCCAGGCGTTCCAACGAAATGATTCGCCATATAGAGATTATTTTCGCGTTGTTGATCCCAATACTGATTTATCCTCTATCTTCCGCCCGCGTGCCCTCCCATTGCTAACCCCCGTCCAGACTACTGAAGGCGAAAAGCATGTCTGGACGACATTTAGTGAAGATCAGATAGATCTTGATTATTCAAATCCCCAGGTACTCTTAGAAGTCATTGATCTATTGCTCTTCTATGCCGAAAAAGGTGCCAGATTAATCCGCCTGGATGCAATCGGTTATGTTTGGAAAAAGGTGGGAACATCTTCGCTGAATTTACCCGAAGCCCATAGTATTGTAAAAATCATCCGGGGTGTCATGAACCTGGCTGCTCCTCAGGTTGGGATAATCACTGAGACGAATGTGCCCCACGAGGAAAACATCAAATATTTTGGAGAACAACTCCTCGAAACCGATGACGATGATAAGCCATTGAATGGTGATGAAGCACAAATGATATATCAATTTTCACTGGCTCCGCTCATCCTACATACATTCAATACCGCTGATGCGGAGGCGCTTTCCAAGTGGGTTCAAACATTGAGTGTCCCCTATCGAAATTCAGCCTTCTTCAATTTCATTGCTTCACACGACGGTATTGGCCTCATGCCAGCAAAAGGATTATTGACCGAGGGTGAGATCGAAGCGTTAATCGATAAG
The DNA here is from genome assembly GCA_020346705.1 of Chloroflexota bacterium. Classification (GTDB taxonomy): domain Bacteria; phylum Chloroflexota; class Anaerolineae; order Anaerolineales; family UBA4823; genus PFL25. The sequence continues at coordinate 918,558 of CP070785.1, forward strand.
ACAATTCTGCATGGGGGTACAGCTTCTTACAAAACGAATTCGGATGGTTCAAAAAGTGTATATGAATTAAATATTACCCTGTTTGATGCGCTTAACAATCCCGCTGATGTCAATCGTGACCAGGATGTAAAGCGGTTTCTTGCCTCACAAGCGATCATGCTGTCACTGGCTGGAGTGCCAGGAATATATGTTCACAGCTTGTTTGGCTCACGAAATTGCACATCCTGCGTTGAGGAAACAGGACGATCTAGATCGATAAACCGGGAGAAATTCTCCTTGCCCGATCTTCGCCGCCAATTGAGCAATCCAGAAACCATTCAATCACAAGTCATTCACGGCTATAAAAAGTTGCTTGGTATACGTAAAGACCAGCCTGCTTTCCATCCTGCTGCCCCACAAAGAATCCTGGATACCAACAGACAGGTGTTTTCTTTGCTCAGATCTGATCTCGATCGAACAGAAATGATCATCTGTTTGATCAATGTTTCCAACACAATTCAAGAAATCGAGATTCCAATGAACTCTTTGGACATATCTGCGGAGATACCATTCCTAGATTTGGTCTCGAATGAATCGTTCTTCCCTGCTAATGGGTATATCAAATTGAAGTTAGGTTGTTATCAAATTATGTGGCTTTTAGCAGGATATAGCTCTCCAGAAGAAAATTGATTATTCAACCATCTAATAGGGTCATTCAATATTCCCAAGAGATTTTGGGTTGCAATCGGTTGAATAAACAATTATCGAAACTATAATGGTTAGCTGGATCATATGGACATCTCAAACTTGTTCGCCAAATCAATGAGATCACAAGCCTGGGGGGAGAAAGCTGCGCGAATTATGAAGGCTGCTTTGGATTCTGTTGATCCTTATAAAGCGGTATTGAATAATTTAACGATCAAAAACTCCTCGCTCCATATCGGCTCAAAAGAGTATGTTCTGGATTCCTTTGATCGGATTTTCCTGGTTGGTGCTGGTAAGGCTGGCCAACCAATGACAGAAGCAGTGAATCAGATATTAGGTGCCCTTTTGCTCAGTGGAATAGTGATCATTAAGGAAGGTTATCGGAATACTAAAGTGCTCCCCAACAACATCGAAATCATTGAAGCCGGGCATCCAATTCCAGACGAACGCGGAGTTAGTGGTTCTCAGAAGATCATCGATTTACTGAAGAAGACGACCCATGACGATCTGGTGATCTGTCTAATCTCGGGTGGT
>CP070785.1:919875-921767 GCA_020346705.1 Chloroflexota bacterium
CAACGCACCCAAATGGCGAGACAATTCCGTTTCCAACGAGTGGACATCGGACGATCCAATTGGTGTCGGCTCAAAACAAAAAAATGTTGGCAAGTTTATGGGGCGCGAATTGGAATCGATAGCAGAAGTCACTGTCTGGGACCCCCCCAACGAGTATGGTTGGAAGTCGGTAGGCGGGCCAATTCCTTTCGAGGCCAATCAGAAACTTGAATCAAAGGAGGATGGAACCCTACTCACTTTTAGCGGATGGGCTGAGTTAGGTGGCTTTTTCAAGGTAGCTGAAGGGTTGGTTGGCCAACAGTTAGAAAAGCAGATGGACAAAGATTTAACCGGCCTGAAGGTTTACATGGAAGGAACTCACGAATAAGGAAGACTTGCGCAATTGACGCCGGTTTGCAAAGAATTTCGCCCAGAAAACGATCGACGTTACATCTGTATAGAGCCCCAAGGTGACGGAGGAATTACAATCATACAAAGGGGGTAACCAAGACGGAATTCAGCTATCCGATCCTCGAGTATTCTCTCTAGTATGTTTCCCAACTTTTACCTGCTTACCACAATTGACGCAGATCAATCGATTTCCCACCCGGTTGTGATCGGTCTGCCTCCAGCACTCAGGGCAATAACACCAATCAAGGATACTGGTATCCCCGGTTGCTGTGGATGAATAATGCATCTTCCAAAGCCTCTTTTTTCCGCCTGAGTTTTGGTTATCTTGAGCAGTTTCACCCGCCCATCTCCACGATGGTTTGCTAGAAAGCCGTAGAGTTCAACAGCGCCCGCAAACCTTACATGCGGGATTGTGCGTTCCAGGTTAGCTCCCTTCCAGCGTAGGGCTTGTGAGATAGCCAAGCATATCGCTTTATTATCACGGTATACGTCCACGGCTACCTCGAAGGGTCCGAAGGCTCGGCCAGCTTTGATGAGCGTATCCTTTAGATCGCCACCGATTTTGGCTGGCTCACGGTCGAACTCGATGATCGGCTTTTCTTCATCAGTTGCGTCGACCAGTAATATCTTGCGATCGCCCATCTTGGGTTGCGCCCAATAGACAGGATCCGATATCCTTTCGGACTTCTCCAGCTCGACAGCATATTCTGGCGTCGGCTCCCATTCCTCGATTTCGACTTCGGAAACTTCACCAGCCCGTTCAATCACTTCTTCAGTCATTTATATTCTCCTTGTATGTGTGAATTTATGGCCGGACCTTACTCAGCCTCAGCAACAACTTCTTCTTCCACAGCTCCTTCTTCTGATCCATTACCGATGAGTGCCGCGACCATCTCATCCCACTTTTCGGCATCGAAACGATTGAAACCAGCGGCTTTCAAAGCTGCGCCGACAGCCTGACCATCCATGTCGTACTGCTCTTTAGCCAAAGCGAGCAGATCGGCATGGGTATGGCCATTCTCGAACGGGGGTTCAGCGTCGGTGACAACTTCACCTTCGGCGACTGCCTCGGTGGGTCGTTCGGCCTCTCCGGAAGTCAGCCAATCCAGGATATCCTGGGTGAAGTCTTCATCTGGCCTGTTGACAACCTTGTTCGGGGAGGCAATGAGGAGATTGTTGACTGGCGAGATGAAGCCAGACACCTTTAGGGCACTTGCTCAATACGCCGCATTTCAAATCCAAACCCAAGGAGAAATGAATGCCCGAACTTCAAACAATGTCGAGACAACAAAATGAGATATTGGAGGAGGATATCCGTCGCAACATCGATCTGTTTGAAAAGGTGGTGGAGGTCTGCAATACCGGTAAGCCTAACAAAAGGAAACGAACGCCAAAAGAAAAGCACCAGTTTATACTGGTGCCGACGTGAGAGTTATTACCTACAACAAGAAGTTTCTTGAAAAGAAAAAGAGCGCAGCATCTGGCGCTCTTTTTTACTCACA
>CP070785.1:921867-923737 GCA_020346705.1 Chloroflexota bacterium
ATCCATAAATTATGTTCCAGGGTCTAATAAGAATTGGTGCCCATTAGAGAGAATGTATCGATATCTGCGACCACTATTATTCAGCCTGGATCCCGAAGCTGCGCATAGCCTCACAATCAATTTGCTTCGAATTGCTGGCATTACTCCCGGCTTGAGAAAAATCATCCAGGATGCTTTCAAGGTGCCGGACAAACCATTGCATGCATTCGGGTTAAGATTTAAGAATCCGGTTGGACTGGCTGCTGGATATGATAAAGATGGAATCGGTTGGAGGGGATTGGCTCTTCTTGGATTTGGGCACATCGAGATTGGAACGGTTACTCCAAAGCCTCAATCCGGAAATCCCCGGCCAAGAATGTTCCGGTTAATTGACGAAGAAGCCCTCATCAACCAGCTTGGATTTCCAGGACGAGGCTCCAGGTATGTTGAGAAAAAAATTTCGAGTTCACATTCCAGGGAAATCATTCTGGGTGTTAATCTTGGAAAGAATGCAGCAACACCCTTGAATTTGGCAACGCAAGACTACCAATTTTTGATCCAGCGCTTCTACGGATTAGCAGATTATCTGGTGATAAATATCAGTTCCCCAAATACGGAAGGTTTGCGACGGCTCCAAGTCCGACAAGAATTAGCTGGTTTGCTGGAAAGTCTGGTAAATATATGCCAGAAACAAGAAAAAGAAAAAAAGAAAAAAACGCCAATTCTAATCAAAATCTCTCCAGATCTCTCTCAAAATGAAATGAGGGATGGATTAGACATTATCATTGAGCACGGAATTGAGGGGATCATTGCTGCTAATACGACTATCAGCAGGGAGGTCATCTCATCCGAATACTCGAACTGTAGTGGCGGCTTGAGTGGGAAGCCTTTAGCCTACAGGAACACCGAGATGATCCGCGAGATTGCTAACTACACTAAAGGGAAACTTCCGATCATCGGTGTAGGCGGGATAATGGGATCTGCTGATGCACGTGCAAAACTTGAAGCAGGGGCGAGCTTGGTGCAGGTTTATACGGGTTTGGTTTATCGTGGGCCAGGATTGGTGAAGAGCATTCTCCAGGAATTACCAGATTAGCTCTTAATTCTATCAACGAAAATATGGTTCTAAGTATGAAAAAACCGCTGGCTGGAGCGTCGCTCTCTACTGAAATTTCCAATTAAGGAATCAGGAACTCAAATCTCCAACTGCCATCCTCTGGTTCAAGGATGTTAGAGGAAGTCCCGATTACCTGGTACCAGGTATTACCTGGTTTGTAAGGGAACGGGGTGCCATCTGGATACGTAAGGAACAAGACACTATCAGTGGCCGGGATGTTCCAGCGAACTTCGTGTACCTCGCCATCTCGAAATGCATAGGCAGGTCCACTGCCACTAACTAACAATTCGATGATTTCAGATGGAGGGTTGCGAAAATATGAATGCTCCATCAGAACAACCACCACATTATCGGCGGAGATATGCTCCTCGTTATTCCGGTCGAGAAGTGGGGCGAAAGTCTCACCTTCTTCAAGATCAAAAGAATCATCCTGGTATCGCATATACTTGCCTTTGGAAGGATCATATTCCCATTGTGAGTAACTGTCTTTCGAGTAGGTTACATTTACCTGTTCACCGGGCTGACCACCTGAAGGCGGCTCAAGATTAAAATACATTCCTTCAAGGTTTTGTCGCCGATCATCAACACCTTGATTCTGGGCATATCCTCGTATCTCAGTTGTACCTCCAAGCAGGAAAGAATAACCCTGGGGATCATATCGGCACATGGGATATTGGTCTGTCGGCGGACACAGGCCACTACCCCCACCTTCAAGCACAAGCCGGTCGCTGTATTCAGACCCAAAAAGGCGTTGATTGATCAACGGATCTGCGC
>CP070785.1:923837-925691 GCA_020346705.1 Chloroflexota bacterium
GATTGGTTTGCGAGCCACACCAGGAACGGCAAGTAAAGCAACAAAACGATCCCGATAATCGTCAGGATGTATGGATTGTTGAGACCTAGAAATTGGCTGATCGGTCCAGCGGCGAACACCATTAATAATCCGCTGACTCCAGAGAAAGCCGCATTTCCTAATAAAGCCCGCTGTAAAAAGGACTTTTTCTCAATCGTGAAGTATGACGTGGTTTGTGTAGACATTTTGTGTGCCTCCAGAATTTACATATTAATTTCTTGGATTTTTCCACATTATCCATAAAAACCACTGCCATTGGAATGAAAAACACTGCCAAACACTGCCAGTTTTGTTTCAATTCCCCATCATTTCTTGCAAATCTTGGGCAACAAGCTGTGCTCCTTCTGCCTGCCAGTTATACAAGGTGCGCTCAGGCACCTGTACCTGAAACCAATCTAAGGCAGCCCGAATCACTGGATCGCTGCGATCATGGTCTGCCCGACGGCTGTAGGGACGCAGACCGGCTACATATGGGAAATATAGCGCATTGTAATAACGCCAGGCGTCTGTGGTACCAAATTCTGCATCCGAATCTGGTTTCAAACGGTCAATTGATTCTGCCAGCAAGATGCGCAGTTCTTGGGCACGCTCCAGGGTGTTATCAGGAGCGCCGCGGGATTGCAGCTGCCTTGTTACTTCAGGCAGCGCAGTCAATGGATTGACGGCCAGCTTGGGCAAGGTATTGAAATGGCTGAGCGCCCTGCGAGTAGCTTTATAAAATGACTCATCATTCATTTTTGCCGGATCAGGATCTTGGGGGGCTTTCGGAAGTGCACGAGCCATTCCAAACAATTCTCTGCGCTCCGCACGTAATCTCGGCAGGCGGGCGAATACTAGATTATCCAAGAGGCGCTGAATTTCCCCTGCAAATCCAGCCAACAATATTGCTGCAGCCAGTATCGCCAGCAGGAGAGCGAGCATTGCTAGGGTAGGCCCCGTACTGATGGATATTACAAAGATGACCTGCCCACCAAAAACTAGAAGGATCAGAGTCGATATTGCCAATGAGCGAATAAAGTCGTTGCCAAGTGCTTCACCCTGTTCAAAAGCATCGAAATAGACCACTGCCAAACCAAGCAAGACAATATCTATTCCGATTCCTAAAACCACCCAGGTTTGTGGAATCAAGTTACTACCTAAAAACACCATTCCTGCACCGAGTGCGAAAAAGATAGTTGCGATTATGACTAATCCAAATGCTCTCCTGGTCGATCCGGCTTTCCTTAAATTGGGCAGCAGGAAGAGCAGTGCGATTAATGGCAACAAGCTAACCACACCAAATATTAAGTAACCAGTCAATCCAGGACTGCCCTCTGCCCAAACACCCCAACCGAAAATAAAGAACAACCCGGCAATCAGTGCGAAAGGAATCAGGACGCGCTGCCAGATTTTATTAAGCCGGTGCTTACGTTTATCTTCTTCTGGAATTAATCCGAGCACGGCTCCCGTCCAGAAAACTGGTGGGAACAGCATGGCAGTCCAATGCAGCCTTAAAAGAACATCTTTGGTTGTGCCTCCAGCCTGGAGAGCCAGTAGATCCAGGCCAATTGCCAGGCCATATGCCACGAGGCCTAATCCAGCCCAGAGAAGGCGGGCGCTGTTCAAGTCACGAGCGATGAGGTAAACACCCAGCCACAAAGTGAAGGTATAGAATGCAACCTGCAAAAACATAGGCCTATTAAAGCATATTTTGAGATCGAGTCGAAATTATTATTTGATCAGCGAGAATGGTTTGATGGATACATTTCCATAAGGTCCAGTAAACAATCTGGAAGGTTTGCCGGGAAAGGGAGAAAGAGGATATGATAAACTCTT
>CP070785.1:925791-927640 GCA_020346705.1 Chloroflexota bacterium
TCTGCTATTGCTGAATCGCCTACTGCGTTGAGTGCCATACTGTATACCAGACGGCTGTAACGATCATAGAGTTCGCTCAGCGCGCTCTCCTGAGATCGCGCGATCAACCTGATGAGCGATTGGTCATCGAGTTTCTTATAATCCACAATGCATGTCCATTTACAGCATGAGCAGCGATTCACTAGATTATAACTGCTCTTACCTCCCTGAAATCCAAATCCCATTTCCGTGCGTATACATTTACTGAACGACCAGACATCAATCGGTCGAAAACCCAACATTTCCTTTAGGAGGAACACGATGAAAAGATTTACTGCAATAACCTTACTGGTGCTTCTGACCTTGCTGGCTACCATCGGTACTGCGCTGGCTGCGGAGTCGACAACTGTTTTCCGTACCGGTTTGAGCGGTGAGCCAGCCGGATCAGGAAGCGATGCGCATGGCAATGCCGTCTTTAAGTTCAAAGATGACGGCAGCCAGATGAAGTACAAGCTGGTGGTAAATGGCCTGGATAATGTAACCATGGCCCACATTCACGTGGCAGCAGAGCCCGGCGGCGATGGTCCACCCGTGCTGTGGCTCTATCCGGATGCTCCACCGCCATCCCAAATTGAGGGCACCTTCAATGGCCTGCTGGGCAGCCGCACGGTTACTTCAGCTGAGCTTACTGGTGCAGCAGGTATTACCTCACTCACCGAATTGAGAGCTGCGATTGAGCAGGGACGCGCATACGTCAACGTCCACACAACTGCTTTCCCCCCTGGTGAGATTCGCGGCACAATACACTAAACTATTTTGTTGAAGCACTACTGCATCTTTTTGGAGCTTAAGAGGAGTTCGGGCCATCCTGAACTCCTTTTTGATTTGGGGCCATCTTTTTCATAGAAGAAAAAGCTCCTGGCCCGCTGCCAAAGTCAACGCTTGATTTCCAATCGACTCAATGGATCGAAAATGAGGCCTTTTCAATTTCCAAAATATCCGAAGGCGGACAAAAAAATACTCAAGAATGGTAAATTACGCCAGAAAATTCCAGTAACAAATTCACATTTAGAGAACAAATCGAGATGCCTTTTGGATTCGTTGGCAGGTCAGTTGAAAGCCTTGGTAAAGGAAGCTCCCAAGCCACAATCGAAAAATGCTGCTTCAGCTCAAGAATTTAGTTGAAAGCGATTAGCTTCCTAATTTCCAGAGGAGAGAGCTCACCCTCCAATGGGCTGCGACCCTTTAGCCTGTTGTTCTGTGAGGGTACAGCGGCGCATCACCATTCCCAAAGCAAGTCCACCTATCAAACCCAGCACCAGCCTGATTAACGGCTGACCGACAGCCATTCCGATCCCCAGTCCAATGCGAACCCCAGCTCCCGTGTTACCGCCTAAGGTCGCCTGGGAAGCAGGCCAGCAACAGCGGCAAGATAAGAAATACAAAGGCCCAGATCAGGAAAAATGCTGACTCCGTATAGGATCGGGGGCGCATAATTTTCACGCAGGCGCTCAGGGGTGTCAACCGTTGATTTTGCGAAATTTTTCAGCGAAACGCGTCTATCCCCTGCAAATCTTTTGCGGGTCTATACTCTGCGCAAGACCAACACTGTGGGACCATTCCCGACCGAGGCACATTCTATATTTCCTCGCGAAACTTCTGTGACCTGGCTGGCCTTGTTATCCATTTAAATCCGACCAGATCGCATACTCATTCCTGCTCGGATCTATGAAGTGGAAGCGGCGCCCGCCAGGAAATGAAAATATAGGTTTTATGACCTTGCCACCAGCATTCTCTATCTTCCCATGGGTTACCTCGAGCTCCTGGCTGTAGAAAACGATCAAGGCGCTCCCGTTTTCAGTGACTGCAG
>CP070785.1:927740-929582 GCA_020346705.1 Chloroflexota bacterium
GCAGCGCTTAGACGAACTTACTTCCCGTCTGGCGAGGTCGCTGATTCATACTATTGAGATCAACAAGACCCATCTGGCCGGATTGGAACTGCGTCTCAATGCGTTGAGCCCGCAGGCGGTGCTTGAGCGCGGCTACGCGATCGTTACCCAGACAGGCGGAGACCTGGTTCGCTCCACCAGCCAGGTTCAACCCGGGGATGATTTACAGGTTCAGGTCAGCGATGGGCAGTTTGATGTGCGCGTAAAGGAATCCAGCAGTGAGTGATAATGATATGCCTGCTCCGGTGGAACTAACCGTCCAATGTGCCTATTGTGCCGGGATGGTGCCTGGGGATGAAGTTGAATGCCTGCGTTGTGGCGCCCCGATTGAGGCCAAGTCCCTGATAAGTGGAGTCGAAGACGAAACCTTGGAGGATTTCCTTGAGCGGTCCCACGAAAGATTGATCAAGGCTGGCACCTCAGGTGCTGAACTGGCTTTTGGAGTCGGATGCACCTTAGAAGTAATAGTCGTTGGGTTTATTATGCTGATCATCTTCTTGGCATTTACCAGGACCTGGACGGTGTTAGCCGTGATCCTATTCATCTTGACCTTGATATCGATTTTGATCTCCTCCATACTTGCCATCCGCGCCAGAGAAGCCGCTACTCGATCAACTTATGAGCGGGAAGTAAAACCTGAGATCGAAGGCTTCATCAAATACCGAGGGTTGAGTGAAGCTGAATTCAGAGCCCAGGCTGCTGAAATCCTCCCTGAAGATTCCCCCATACTCCAGTATAGTTCTGGGAGAAATAACCAACCTTAAAATTTCAATGGAGTAAAGCATGAACCCGCCAAAAGAATCATCTGGAAAACCCACTGCCATCGAGGAACTGACCTACGAGCAGGCTCTCAATGAGCTGGAGGGGATAATTCAGGATCTGGAATCAGATGATCACACCTTAGAGCAGACACTGGCCATGTTCGAACGCGGCCAGGCGCTTGCCCGGCACTGCGCCAAGCTGCTAGAAGAGGCTGAGCTTAAAGTCCAAGAACTCTCCGGCGATACTTTGGTGGATTTTGATACCTCGTGAATCCCAGCTGATGAGCAAGTAAAAGAACAGTCTTAATCGCCGATCTTCTATCCCACTCTTCCCCGCATATACTGGCCAACCGTGTTCAGCATCCCTCTTGCCTCTTTAACCCCCATCACTAACACCATCACGCCATAAACGCCCGCACCGAGTGCAACCCCTCCGATCACAACCAGCCAGACTGGTTGCGTGAACATCTGGTTCATCCAGGCCACGAGTGCCAACGTCATCACAAAAGTCGCCAGCGCTGCCTGGCCAAACCCGAGCATCACTTTCCGTCCCTCCAGTCCATTCAATCGATCACGCATCATATACAGCAGGGCGATCATCTCCAGCATCGTCGCCAATGAATTCGCCAGAGCCAATCCCCCATGAGGCATCCAACCCAGCCGGGAAAAGACTGCGATAAAAAGAATTGAAAAGACGACATTTAAACTCATTGCCGCCACACCAATGATGACCGGCGTTTTGGTATCGTGCATAGCGTAAAAAGCTCGCACCATGATCTCGACCACGGAATGTCCCACCAGACCAACCGCATACCAGAGCAGCGCCCAGGCGACCAATTGGGTCGATAGTTCGGTGAATTCACCCCGTTGGTAGAGCAGCTCGATCAGCGGCTGTCGCAGGATAATCAAGCCCAACGTGGCCGGAATGGAGAGCAGCATCACACTGCGCAAAGTGGAAGCCAGGGAAGAACGCATCTCATCCAGCTTGTTTTCAGCAAATTGGGCTGAGAAGGTCGGCAGGGCGGCGATGGCAATCGACTGG
>CP070785.1:929682-931524 GCA_020346705.1 Chloroflexota bacterium
TGACAAACGTTGGCCGAAGAGACTGAATGTCTCGGCAGCACCCAGTGCTTCCAAAAATTCGGTTTCTTGTTCGCTGCCTTCTGGACAAATCTTGGCTGTGGTTGCCAGCGGGCCAATACTGATTTGATCTTCATTTACCTCATAGCTGCCAGCGTAATAATTACAGCCCCCAGATCCACTGACATTACCATCCTCGCTGAAAACCGTAGTGACGATCGTTCCTTCTTCGACAGTTGAAGGAGCGTCAGCATCACCAAACGCGAGCAGCATCCACTGCGTGCCAACAAGTGGAGTTTCGCCAGGGGCATAGACTAAAACTTCATCGTAAGGCTGCCCGCTATCATAGGTAATTTCTAGCCGGCCTTCGTCTGTAATGTATAAGCTGCTCGCAGATTCAAGTGCCGCCAGGTAGGCTGTTTCCTGCTCCATTCCTCGCGGACACATCATCATAGTTACAGCAAATGGTGAAGTGATCGTAAGCGAACCATCAGATTCCAGCTCGTAGGTGCTGGAGTAATTGTTGCATCCTGAAGAGCCAGCAACAGTTCCATCTGGTGAAAACGCCAGGGTGATCACAGTGTCTGGCGCGACTACAGTCGGATTGGCAGCATCCCCAAATCCAACCAGCAGCCACAGCTCTGCATAAACTAGTTCAACATCGATCTCCGGTACTGGTGTGGGAGGAATATCCGTTGGGGCTGGCTCAACAACTTCTTCTGTCTCAACTGGTGGTTGAGTTGTTGGTTGGGATGGCGGACCTTCACCACCACATGCAGCCAATAGGATGGATAAAAAAACCAGGAAAACAAAACCCGATAAAAACCGGCTAGATGGCAATTTGATCGTGTGCTTGATATCTTTCATCATCTTTTATCTCCAACTGGAAGTCAATGATTTTCCCCAATATGGAACGGAGTGACTATTATCCGAATTAAACCTATGAATTTTACCATGTAAGCTTGATTCAAGATTTCATCCCCTTGCTACTGAGAATCAGTGAGTCAAATCTCTCATCTAGCGAAAACTTCCCCCCTGATATTGGAGAGAAGTTTTTAATGGCGTGTTCAATGTTGAAGGTCTGATGAAGTAGTGAAAATATTTAATCGAAGTATTGCTGCTTACCGCGGATCAACCACCCGGTGATCAACAAAGGTATCGCTTCGTAGAATATGCCCCAGATCAAGAAGCTGGTCAAAACCAGGGTGATGCCCATTGTTCCCAACACTGCAATGACGTATAAGTACAGACCCCAGGTTTTCCACTCCCACATCCCCAAAGCTGCGATGGCTTTCGAAGCAGTGAAGATCAACAAAAGCACCACCAGCCATTGACGGGTAACGCCCTCTGGTGTTCTCATCATGGACAGCGTTGCAAAGGAGGCGATAAAGCTGTGGATCACGATCAGGATCAACCAGATTGACCAGCCGGTGCCCCTCTTGGGTTTGCTGGAAGATTTTTTATTTGGTTTGGCCATAGATATGCTCCTGGAAAAGGTAGTAATGATTTCAGAACTGCCAAATTGTACCCAATATTCGCATTATTGGGGATATCGAAAAAGAGTTTGGGAATATTCAGCTTAGATTGACAGTGCAGCCCAAACCGGGAACTTCGCTGGCTGTCAACCAGCCCTCTTCCAGCTGGAAGCCTGGCAGACAAGGATCATCCACCAGCTCAAGATATCCATCCAGATCTGCGTAATGGACATTTGGGCTGGAAAGTGCGAAGCTTAAGCCGGCAGAAATCAGTAAGGCCGGTTCGATCACGCAGCTAACCATGGTGGCGATCTTTGCTGCCCTGGCAATGGCATCGATCTGACCTGCACAGCGCAATCCTCCGCAGGTA
>CP070785.1:931624-933462 GCA_020346705.1 Chloroflexota bacterium
GTCGCCAGCTATCTCATCTTTTTTATCCTGGTCATCCTTTACGCAACAGGTAATGTTGGACGTAATACCCCGGTCTTCTGGGAGTGGATGTGCTTCTTCACCTCTATGGGATGGCTCTTGGGACATAGTTATTTTCTTGGGAAAACGAATTTCGAAATTCGAAAAGGTAATCCAGCTTATAAACTTAGTGAGAACCAGATCTAGGCAAACCAATCGGATGAAACACATCTTCATTTTCTCAGTACAGCCTGACAAATTAGCTATTTAGGGGCGGCGGTTCGGAACAGACTCCAGTGGGAGCACAGGATTGAAGATCCTTTATCCCCTGGAGTTTGATCCATTTACTGCATACTCATGCATCCAAGGTTTTGTAATCCCAATGCTGAAATACATTTTCATAGAGGCGTGCAATTTCCCTGAGGTGATAATGAAAAGTTTCCGTGATTCCAGGGCATTTTCTATCCTGCAGACTAGAAAATGAGCCTGGTTTATAGTGCTAATCCCATAGGATGCAATACATATTTTTTTTATAATTTTTGTTACTCGCTTAACCAAATCAACTTTGGTAATCTGTGACTATTGGAAAACTTATTAATGGGATTTACAAAAATTCAGTAGCCGGTTGCGACATATTCGGGCACTTTGCACATCTGACAAAAGGAGCTACTAATGTCTTTGCTATCCTGGAATGACACACCAACTAAACAAGCCATCCTCAATTTCATGAACTCCACAAACGACAAAAATAGCCAGGAGTATATTCCACTATCAGAGCGGGTAGCGGCCTTCGACAACGACGGCACCCTGTGGGTCGAACAGCCAGCCCCTGCCCAAACAGGGTTGCTCATCGGTAAACTGGTAGAGCAGGTCAAGGCGGATCCTTCGCTAGCGGAAGTGGATCCATACAAAGGCATTGTCTCCCAGGACCCTGAGTTCATGCAGGGGCTGGCACAACAGGTCCCGGAGGTTGTTATCGCTTTCCTTTCAGGCATTGGCAAAGCCTGGGAGGGTACCACGCCTGAGGCTTACGAGGCCGAAGTACAGGCTTTCCTGGCGGGTTCGATGCACCCCCGCTATAATCGACCATGGACCGATCTCGTTTACCAACCAATGCTTGAGCTGTTCGATCTCTTGAGTGAGAATGGTTGGCGCATCTTCGTCTGTTCGGGGGGTGGGCGCGACTTTATGCGCGTGTTTTCCGAGCAGGCCTGGGGCATTTACCGGGAGAATGTCATTGGTTCAGCGCCAGAATACGAATACCAGGATGGCCAGCTCCTCCGCCAGAACAAGCTGCACGGCAACATCGCCCTCGGCCCGGGAAAACCGGAGCACATTTACGCCCGCACCGGCCGGAGGGCGCTCTTCGCCGGCGGCAACGGAGACGTTGACCTCGAGATGTTGCAGGAAGCCCGCTTCCGTCTCGTAGTCGTGCACGATGACGAAGAGCGCGAATACGTCGTCACCGCCGGTGCGGAGAAGCTGCTGGTTGCTGGTGAAGAAGGTAGCTGGACCATGGTCAGCATGAAGGACGATTGGAAGACCATTTTTAAAGATTGATGCTATAAAAAGGTCGGTCATTCTTTCCAAAACCAATAAAGAAACTTAAGTACTAAATGGGAGACAGGAAATGAACCAAACAACAGAGGCTTTCCAAATCGACGATGATTCTAAGCCTTATACCCACCTTAATTTCAAAAACGATCCTGACGAATTCCAGTTCGCCATCATAACCGACAACGCTGGCGGAGCGCGTCCCGGAGTCTTCCCCAAAGCGGTCGAGATGGTCAACCTGCTGCAGCCAGAGTTTGTTATCAATGCCGGCGATCTGATCGAGGGTT
>CP070785.1:933562-935387 GCA_020346705.1 Chloroflexota bacterium
ACCAGGTCTAGAGCGTGCGAATTACAAAAGAGAAAGTGAATCACCATGACCTACAACTTCCGGGTAAATTCAACCCGGAAGCCTTCACTTTAACAAACTACTTACCAGGAACTAGCAGGTTCCAAAACTAACCCCTTTAAATTGCGCATCAGAACGAAACCCTATTTCTCTTTTAGCAGATCGCGGATTTCGGTCAGCAGCTGTTCCTCGCGGGATGGTTCCGCTGGTTCGGGAGGCGCCTCTTCTTCCTCTTTTGCCAGCCGCTCTTCTAACCGGTTGATGCTGCGCACGATCAAAAACAGCATAAAAAGCGATGATCAGGAAATTGATGATCGCCCGGATAAAATTGCCGAATGTGATGCTGGCCTCTCCAACAGTGACTGCCAGGCCGGTGAAATCCACACCCCCAAGCAGGACGCCGACCAGGGGCATGATGATGTCATCCACCAGCAAGGTAATGATGGCCGTGAACGCAGCTCCGATCACAACTGCAACAGGCCAGGTCGATCACATTGCCCCGCATGGCAAACTCGCGGAATTCTCTAAGCGTGATTAATTCACCTCCTGCGATGATGTCCTTTCGTGGAAAGAATATGCGTTCTCCCTTAATTATCGCACAAGATGAAAAAGTGTCTACCCCCCATTTTGCCCTCCTAGCAATCCAAATCGATCACCTCGGCATCCACAAATTCCTCACCCAGCGCCTTGGCCACGGATATGCGGTGGTGGCCATCCTGCACGTAGAAAATCCCGCCCACTTTGATCAACTCTACCGGGGGCAGCTCCTTTCCAGACAACCTGGCAGCAGCCACGCCCAGCCAGCGGCTGCGCATCCGATCGTGGAGCGGGTAGAAGGAGTCGTCGAAATCTCCCTCCCGGCTGTCGGTCCCCTTGATCTGGTCGATCGACACGTTGTGCAAGCCAGCGAAATGCCTATTCAACCTGCATGTCGCGGCTATCGCATTGGCGATATCCTTAAGTCTTCTCGATTTATGCTGCAGGAAATTCAACGTGCGGTGCAGTTTCCCGCTGGTTGACATCTTGAAATACAGGTCCAATGCCTCGCCCCGCAGATTTTGCTCATTCCCCTGTCTCTCTTCGCCAAATGTAGATGGGTTGTTCAAGATAATTCCTGTATTCATGGCTACCTCTTCGAACTTTTTTTGTAATGGCCTCAAATGTGAATAACGATTTTTCTTGGCTAGTATACAAACCCGGCATCTCTTGAGCGTCCCGGAAAGCGTCCCCCAATGCATCTCTGGAAAATATTTCCAAAAATCTTCAGTCAATATCCCGGATCAAGACACAAGGCTGTTGAGGTAAAATGAATCCATGACCCCCCTGCAGATCTACCTGTTGGGAGTACCGCGCTTCGAACGTGAGGACGGCCCAATCCGCTTTACCCGGAAAAAATCCATCGCCTTACTCGCTTACCTGGCCACAACAGCCCAACCTCATAGCCGCGATGCACTGGCAACGATGCTCTGGCCAGAGCACGATCAATCCGCGGCGCGCGCCAATTTGCGCCGCGAACTCTCGCGCATAAAATCCACCTTGGGCAATGAACCCTTAGCAATTGAACGCGAACAAGTTGCTTTGAATCAAGCCGAGGGCTGGTGGTTGGATGTCTCCTCCTTCTACGCCAAATTAACAGCCGTCCAGGAAAATCTGCTCAAGCGACCTGCTTCGTCCGGTGTACAACAAACTTCTCAGTATTTGGGTGAACTTGAGGATGCGGTTGCAATGCATTCAGGGGAATTTATGGCCGGATTCAGCTTGCCTGATTGTCCCCAATTCGACGAATGGCAGTTCTTCCAAAGAGAAC
>CP070785.1:935487-937309 GCA_020346705.1 Chloroflexota bacterium
CGGGCATACTCAAGAGCAGCTGAATAATCCCTTTGCGCACCGTGGATGAGCACTAACTTATCTAAAACTTCAGACAATTCCCTGCGCAGCTGTTCCGCCTGCAGGAACTGCCAATTGTCAAACTCAACGCTGTCCCGAAGGCTGAACCCGGCTAAGAAATCACCCCTATAAATTTCTGTCGCTTCCGTTAGAGGAGCCTGACAGCGCATGCATACCTGATCTTCAGCATGATTGTGACTTTTGCAATCGTCCAGGCGAGCTCTGAAAGCTGTCACATCGCACCAAAGACCTGCCTCTGGTTTGAGTGCGATGACCTCACGTCCGAAATCGACCATATCCTCATCTAGAACGCGACGTAAGGTGGAAAGTGTGCGGCGTAGCGCTGCCCGCGCTGAGGTCTGATCAGATTCGGGCCACAGAAACGCTGCGACAGTATCCCGACTCTGCGGTTCCCCGTTGAGGATCAGGAAGGCCAGCAGGGCAAGCGCTTTGCGGGTATCAATGGCAACTTGTTCCTGGTTGATTTCTATGCGTGGAGCACCAAAAAGGAACAGCTGATAACCTGACATACGACTAATTTTACCGGAATTGTTACCAAACTGCTACCTGTAACGATTTCAGTAACGTTTCCGATACGGTCTCGAAGTACTATTGGATTGTATTGATCAAAAGTTTTTATTTGCAAGGATATAAACATAACCTGATCAGAAAGCGTTTGACCACTAATAATTGGCGAAATATTGGCGAAAAACTCAATTTCCCAAAACAATATGGCGGATATAATTATGGATAAAATAGGTAATATCTCGAAGGAAAAAAGCAATCTCGGCACCCTGGCTGCAGATGGTTTGATCTATGGGCTGGTAGGTGGTATAGCAATGTTCATAAGCCTGGCACTCTTCGCTCTATTTACAAGTATCACACCCGGGTCACCTATTGAAATCTTTAGTGTTGAGGGAGTGGCCTCACCTTGGCAGGGATTGCTTGGCCATCTTTCTATATCAGCAACTTATGGCGCCTTGTTCGGGGCATTGATTTGGCCGATAAAATCTTATCTTGTCTCCAGAGAAATATTTATCTGGCTGGCGGGACTTTTATTTGCCGTTATCCTTCTGCTCGTCGCCCAATTCGTGGTTTTCCCCACCACTTCCTCTCCAGTGGAGGCTTTCCCAACCTGGCAATGGGCATTTGCACATGGGGTTTATGGTCTCATTCTAGGAGGTTTGTTTGCCAGAAAATTATCTTGATAATCATGTGGTTTCATTGATTCCCCTTCATCTTCTTAAAGAGGCTATGTCTACAGTCAATCCCTGGATTAGGTAGGCAATGAAGATTAATTACTTTTGCAGACAGGTGAACAGGATGTATATCCAATGAAAATACAGAAACACATCCTCCTTATTTGGTGTATCGGCTTGCTGAGCGCCGGGTTGTTGCTGTTTGCATCGATTGCGGATGGATTTCAAATCAATCCAGATATTTTCGTGCCGTTCGCGCTGGGATACATCATTATTGGAGGTTTGATCGCCGCTCGCCACCCCGGGAACGCCATCGGCTGGCTTCTCCTGGGTGGATTGTTAATCATTTCTGCGAATGATTTCATCTATTGGTATGCGAACATGGGACTTCAGGCGCAGCCAGGCTCATGGTCTGCCGCGAACATATTTGCCAATCTGAGGGATGCTACTGAGACAATCGGTATGGTACTGATGTTTATATTGCCTTTCTTGCTTTTTCCCAACGGGCGGCTTTTGTCTCGGCGATGGATTCCAGTCCTCTGGTTGGCTGGGTTCAGCATCTTTTTACTATTCATTGAGATTTT
>CP070785.1:937409-939215 GCA_020346705.1 Chloroflexota bacterium
GTCTTCTGGTTTTAGATCGCCGCGTTTATAGCCGCGGTTCAAAATATGGTAAGCCATGCGATCCTTGATGCTGCCGGTCATATTAAGGTTCTCCGCCTTGGCATAGACCACGCGCGGTTCGCCCTTATACAGCAGGTCAATCGCCATGAGAGGAGTGTTGCCGATCATGCTGGAGAATTCTCGGATGCGGGTAGATGTCGCCGGCGTTACCATATTTGCTCCAATTTAATCATTGTCATTGGCAGGTCATATTCAGCCAAACGAATATTACCGCAACTTTTCTGATTGGTGAAGCACAAATCGATTAAACTTACTTAAGCATTAACTTATGAACCAAATTGTCCACCTGAAAGCATGCATAATGTGAACGCTGAAAAAATATTGCCCATAAACAATTCCCAGAATTCATCCAGATATCCGTGCCCTTGCTTGTTCATCCATGTCCGATGTATCAGGCAGATAAAGATCCACAGGAGATTTTAATTGCCAGCTGCAATATCATCCCAGAACCGATATACTGATCAGGTTTTCGACCGGCTGCAGCTGGACAACATCGAAATCAATTCCAGCGAATTCTTCGATTGTGCCTTCAGAGAATGCACATTTGTAGAGTCAGTTTTCCTCCAATGCCGCTTCATCAATTGTACGTTTCAAGGCTGTGACCTGAGCCTGGTCCAGGTGCCTGAAAGCAGCTTTACGGGCGTAATATTCGAGGACTCAAAATGCATTGGCATCAATTGGGCCCTGGCGAACTGGCCCGTCACCACCCTTGGAGAACCATTGCGCTTCAATAAATGCGCGCTAAGCCATTCCACGTTCATCGGGCTCAGCCTGCCAGGAATCCAGATCGCAGATTGCCTCGCGGTCGACGTGGACTTCCGCGAGGCTGATCTCTCCCGATCGGATTTCAATGGGACGGATTTATCTAACAGTCTTTTCAGCCAGACCAACCTAAGCGGGGCTGATTTGAGCCAGGCGCGCAACTACCTTATCGATCCAACGGAAAACATCCTGATAGGGGCCCGGTTTTCGCTCCCGGAAGCGATGTCCCTGCTTTACAGCATGAATATTGATTTGCTGGATGGGGAAACGTAATTAATATGGAATTTCCTGACGTTTCATCTCGCCGCGCACTGGGCGATCGGGGATCTTCAACCAGCTTTCGATCTGGTGTTCGATGTAGAAACCGATTTCAGGGGAATCAAGGTTTGAGAGCAAATCCTTTTTCCGTCCATCTTTGAGTACCACGCTCAACTGGTATGTCGATCCACTGTTATTCTTGCCAGGCTTTTCCTTGCAGTAGAGCTGTCCCACCTGCGTTACCGGCACGTGCAAATTCCCCCTCCAGGGTAGCGGTCCATGACCGACTGTGAAATAATCCCGATCCAAATGCAGCCAGCTGCGGTTCAGGAAACCAGCCAGGGTGTAATAAGTCAAGCCCACCCCGACAGCCAGGTGGGCGATGGGAAAGACGATCATGATCCAGGGAGCACCGGTTGAAAAAGCCATGCTGTACCAGAAGCATAAAAAGCTGTCCCAGGCCACACAGAAAAAAGCCAGCGGCAGGTACTTCCAGGAGAACCAGCGCCAGGAAAGCTCCAGGCTCCCAGGGTGCTTCTGAACGGTGACCTCTTTAGGACGCGGGCGCAGCGATTCTATACCTGCTGAAGCCGATCTTGGTGGATTGGCTTGTCCCAGTACCGCGGCTGGCGTGTGACCGGTGGTAGGGTTTGGCAGCCGGAAGGTGTGCTGGTTGCCGCAGTATTCACAATCCAATATCTCTGCATTTGAGGAGAATACGGTTCG
>CP070785.1:939315-941117 GCA_020346705.1 Chloroflexota bacterium
ATGGAAGAACCCACCTGTGTTGAAGAAAATTCCGGGCTATTGCGAGCCTTCGCTTTCATCCATAAGCACCAATTATCCGATTTACCAGTGATAAATGAAGACGGAAAGCTGGTAGGACTAGCATCTCGCGTCGATATCGGCCGGGCATTGCTTGCTACCTGGTGGGAGTGCATGGAAGAGAAAAAAGCCTCATAAATCATGTATATCGCAACGATCATATTTCTTGTCATTCTGGTGGTGATTTTTACTGAGTGGATACCTCGGACTATCGCGGCTATTGCAGGAGCCGCGATCATGGTTGGCGTAGGTATTTATGCCGGGTTCTACAGTGAAGAGCTGGCGATTGAAGCGATCGATTTTCACACGGTGGGTCTCTTGCTGGGCATGATGACGCTGGTTGCTCTACTGCAGCCCACCGGTTTTTTTGAATACCTGGCTATCCTGGTAGGACGTTGGTCAAAAGGCAATCCCATCCTGCTTCTGATCATGTTGGGAACCGTCACCACAGTACTTTCAATGCTGCTTGACAATGTCACCACAGTTGTGATCATCGCCCCAGTCGCAATTCTGATCGGCGAGATTCTTGGCATGAGTGTAGTACCGCTCTTGATATCTTTGGCTCTCCTTTCTAATACAGGTGGTACTGGTACTTTAATCGGAGATCCTCCCAACGTGCTGATCGGCTCGGCTGCCAGCCTGTCTTTCAACGATTTCCTGGCGAATGCTTTGCCAGTTGTGATCGTCGCCTGGCTGGTGGTGCTGGGTTTGTTGCTTTTCCTATTCAGAAAAGAGTTACGCAAAAAACCAGCAAATGCAGATGCAGTCCAAGCGCTCGATCCTGCTAGAGCGCTGGATGATCCCTCCACAGCCAGGAAAGTGATCATCGTGTTGGCGGGGACGATCGTGTTATTTTTCTTACAAGAGCTGTTAGGCCTCAGTTCATCATTCATCGCGCTGGCAGCTGCTGGAGTTGCTTTTCTCTGGGTCCGGCCGAATACCCAAGAGGTTTTCGAGCGCATTGAATGGAACGTACTCATCTTCTTCATCGCATTGTTCGTTATGGTCGGTGGGCTTGAGGCTTCTGGTGCCCTCGATCAGGTAGCTGAAGTGATGGCGGAAGCTGCCAGCTTAAACCCGGTGTTGCTCGGAGTCATTTTTATTTGGGTTGTGGCAATCCTTTCAGCCATCGTTGACAACATCCCAATCACCATTGCATTGATCCCTGTCATCCTCCAACTGGATGCCTCGGGAATCAACACGGCTCCTCTCTGGTGGGCGTTGGCATTTGGGGCAGGTTTTGGCGGCAATGGGACGATAATCGGCTCTTCAGCCAATATCGTGGTCGCATCATTGTCGGAGCGCACGCGCACCCCGATCACATCAGCCATGTGGAGTCGACGTGGTCTGCCAGCGATGATTGCGGCGTGTATTGTGGCTACTATCCTGTATATCGCTTTGTTCCCATATTACAGCCGATAAAATTACGAATATCTTTCAATTATTATCAACGTATTTGCGGATGTTTCGCGGGGAATAAATATTGACTGGAAGCGATTGTCTATTGACTTCCAGACTCCTAAAACCAGCCAAAATAGATTCGAGCAAGGGCAGAAAATTCGCCACTTTCCTGGCGCGAATGACCCAATCCCAGAGAGGCTCAAACTTTTTCCAACCGGCAGCATAGGCGAAATGACGCAATCTATCGACGGGGTTTGGATGGGCGCATGAGGAGCGCAGGATTGAACCCCAACTGTAAAAATCCCGGTATGCCTGCCAGTAGCCATCTTCCAACTCGCTGGGGG
>CP070785.1:941217-943012 GCA_020346705.1 Chloroflexota bacterium
TGATTGAGATTCGAGTGAGAAGTTACTCAAACACAGCTGCAGAACCATTCTTAAGAGTTCGAAGCTTTATGGCAGGAGCGAGCGCAATTCGATGGAGGCAGGAAAAATCAGCGAGCAATACTAACGAAGATCTGGGGAATGAATCAAATTACAAGGAGAGCATTCAATGAGTGATGAAACGGCTATTGCCGAATCCAAGATTAACTATGAAACCCGTGTGCTTGTCGTGGGATCAATAATCGGAGCGCTGGTAGGATTGGCTGGTGCATTCTTATTGATTAAAAACACAGAAAGGAAAGGTACGGAACTGCAGGTATCAGCAGGAGAGGGTGTGAAGCTAAGTTTAATCATTATGGCTCTATTAAGACAGGTCGCTGAACTTTAGCAATTTGTCGATTCGGAACAAACAGGAAGAATTATCTGGAGATAGGAATTTATTGGTTGACAGAGAATATAAAAATGAATGATTTAACGAAAATGAATTGCACGGAACCAAAGAAAGGCGGTACACACATAACTTCAGCGGAGATAGATGAGTATTATCCACAAATACCTGAATGGGCTATCGTTGAAGTTGAGGGTGTGAAGCAACTTACTCGCCAGTATAGTTTTCCAAATTTTGTCTCTGCGCTTGAATTTACCAACAAGATAGGTGAATTGGCCGAGGCGGAAGATCATCATCCTTCCATTCTCACAGAATGGGGGAAAGTTACCTTAACCTGGTGGACGCATGTGGTAAAAGGTCTCCATCTAAATGATTTCATTACTGCTGCAAAATCTGACGAGATTTATTCAAAGTAATTTTTGAGGGATCAACATTCCAGCCGGGATAGTTCCGGCTGGATTATTTTTTAATTGCGGTGACAGATTTGGTTTGGTGATCCATAATATACTTGTACAATTTCATTTCATCGATTGCATGATGATTATCACCATCTTTACGCGAGGCAAATAAAGGAACGCGAATTTTAAATTACCCCTCCTGGAGATTAATGTGGGTTGGTTTGGCTTCAAACAGACGAGATTGCAGAAGAATAGCAAATAAATGGCAAGAGTGCGCATAGACAACCTGCTGATTGATAGAGGATTGGTCGAGACGCTTGACCAGGCTCAACGTTTAATCATGGCGGGACAGGTTCGTGCGGAAGGTCAGGTTGTCCTCATCCCATCCGAAGAATTTTTTAATGACATTCAAATTGATGTTGATTGGGGACCACGTTATGTATCCCGTGGAGGAGAAAAGCTCTCTGCAGCTCTAAATGAGTTCAAGGTTGAGGTTCAGGGATTGATTTGTGCCGATGTTGGCGCTTCGACGGGGGGATTTACAGACTGCTTAATCCAGCACGGAGCACGGAAGGTTTATGCAATTGATGTCGGACGGGGGGTATTACACTGGAAGTTGCGCCAAGATCCGAAAGTTGTGATCATGGAAGGGATAAATGTTCGCTATATTGATCAATTGCCGGAGGTTGTCGATCTAATCGCAATCGATGTCTCCTTCATTTCAACCAAAAAGATAATTCCAATCGTTAAACCCTGGCTGAAAGATGTGACTGGCAAAATGATCGTGTTGATTAAGCCGCAGTTCGAGGCATCCAGGTCACAATCTTCAAAGGGGAAGGGGGTGATAAAAGATCCAGCCATACACAAACAGGTTCTATTTGATGTACTTTATTCTGCAAGAGATAATGGTTTTCATATAGATGGATTGATCCAATCACCGATAAAAGGTCCAAAGGGAAACAAAGAATTTTTAGTCAATTTGACCCTATTTGAAAATAACTCTGTGGAAGTA
>CP070785.1:943112-944899 GCA_020346705.1 Chloroflexota bacterium
TCGAAAATCTATTGTGCAACAGAGGTTGATTAAATCCGATAAAATTATGAAGCATATTCATTTCTAGATCAATGAGGTTCCTTAGAAGAGGAGAAGAAAAAATGGATAAAGAGAATTCCAATTCGCGCAGTTTCCTGATCACCGGCCTGGGTTATGCAGCTGGTGCCGTTGTTGGCTTCCTGTTTATCTACCTGGCTGGCCGTCTTGGGCTGGCAGATTGGCTGTTTGGACTGGTTGAGGAAGGTCAAACCTTTCTCCAGTTATTAGCCGTCCCTTTCATTGCCTGGTTCTTACTCGCCCTTGGTGGGGCGATCACCGGTGCGATTGGTGGTTGGATAGTTGCAAACAGCATCGGTACGGAACGTAAAGGAAAGCTAACTGCTGGCAGCGGGGTCGCTTTCGCTGGCAGTACTGGCATCCTGCTGATCGTCTTCCTGCTGCTGATCAGTTTCATCGCTCTCTATAATAACTTTAACGCTCAGCGCATTGAGCAGTACGGGATCCTCTTTGGTCTTTATGGTTTGGTATTCGGCTTGGTGACAGGATTGATCCAGGCTTTCACCACCGTTCGTCTGCGCCACACCTGGCGCGTGATACTGGCCTCCACCTTAGGATTCGCTTTAGGTGGAGTCATCGGTGGTCTTATCCTGCGTTTTGTGAATCCTTTGGATGGGTTGGATACACACCCGATCCTTACCACGATCCTGCTGGTAATTTCCCTGCTCCTGCCCTACTTTGTCGGCGGAGGTGCGTTGGGATTGGCCTACCGGCAGATCGCCAGGCGGGTTACTGAATCTGGTGAGAAAGTTGAATCAGCTCAATCCCCCAGATGGCAGATCGTGGTTGTAGCCATTATCGCCTTATTGATTATCGTGCCCATTGTCAACTTCGTCGATAAGATTGCAGACTTCTTAACTGTCCGCCCGGCTAATCTGCAATCCCAAATTTCTCCCGTCACGGTCGGTGTCCGTTGGAGCGATCCCATACCGGTACCTGCAGATGACATAGAATTCCCCCCACCTGCGGACCCCTCGGAAATCGCAGTAGCAACCGGCACCGATCACCGGGCTTGGTGTAGTCCAGAAGGAACCATCCAATACCAGCATGGTAGTGGAGCTGTAGAACAAATTGAATTCCCCTCTTGCAGTGGCATGCCATCTATCGCAGTGGATATTAATGAAAATCCACACATCGTCTGGTACACCCAGGAAGTCCGGGATACGACTGGTGAAATCAGTCCAGCAAGCCTTTTGGTTGAAAGCATCCGACGGGATGGCGATTGGAGTGATGCCGCTATTGCTGCTCGCACCAAAGGTCCGGCTTTCCCCACGCTAGATAGTGACTTGGATGGCAATCTAATACTTGTCTGGAAAGACGCAGCCTCTTCATCTAGTGATCTTCAGTTGTCTATTCTCGAAAATTACCAGTGTTCTGAAGAAGACCTTGATCCAACAGAACTCGCCGGATTAGAAGCATTGTTAGGTGGCAGCACCCGGCCTGATGGGTCAATGGTTCCATACTGCCGCAACCAGTTTGACCGCATTATCTACATGCCCAATCCAAGACCCGAATACAGCAACGAGGAGATCACTCCCAATGGTGGCTTCGACCAGGTAGCTGAATTGGTTGAAAATGCAGAATACGAGGTTCTCTTTAACGTGATGCAGTACGTTGAGACAACCGCCGAACCGAGTCCCGGCAGAATCCTGATCGAGTCGGTAGGCAAACTATACCAACAGTTGAAGGAAAATCCAGAGAATTACCCGCGCGGCATGACCGTTCGCATC
>CP070785.1:944999-946782 GCA_020346705.1 Chloroflexota bacterium
TTTGTGGGTCGAAGTCAGTCAGTTTGGATTCAAACCTGGGAGGAAGATCCCCAAAAGCAGATCGCCATCGCTAGAAATTTGCGCGAATTTTACGAACAAAATAACGTCGAGATCTCAGCTGTACGCGGTTTTTTCGGTATGGGAGATTCAACCACTGAAATGGCAACCGCCGTTATTGGCCAGATGAATTTTCTCCTGATCTTGCTGAGCGTCATGGCCTTGGTGATCGGCGCAGTGGGGAGCATCGCTCTTACCGGCGCCCTTTCACTCAGCGTCATGGAGCGGCGCCGCGAGATCGGCGTGATGCGCGCCATAGGAGCTTCATCGTGGACGATTTTTCGCCTCTTTATTGGTGAAGGTTTGCTTCTGGGATGGTTGAGTTGGCTCATCGCCTTCCCTTTAAGCATCCCGGTTGGGCGCATCATGAGCCAGGCGATCGGCTCAGTCCTGGAAACCGATTTTTTCTATACCTTTTCACCTTCAGGACCTATATTGTGGTTTGCGATCATCACGGTTTTGTCTATTATTGCCAGTTGGCTGCCAGCGCGCGGGGCGACCAAGATCAGCGTGCAAGAAAGTTTGGCCTACCAGTAAGGAGGAGGTTTAAAAGATGGGTTCAAGAATATTTCTCAAGTCGGTTCTTCTTGTGCTGATCGGATCGCTTGCAGTCGCATGTGGTTCTATTGGAGCACCTTCAGCCGATCAGGGTGAGCCAACCGAAATACCGATCGTGATCGCTGATACACAGGTCGTCGCAGAAGGTCGCCTGGTTCCGGATCAATTCGTCAATCTTGCTTTCAAAACAGGTGGTCAGGTTGCCGAGGTATTGGTAGATGAAGGAGAGGCTGTTACAGAGGGGCAGACCTTAGCCCGGTTGACCAATCAGGAGGAGCTTGAGGCTGCTGTAGCCAACGCTGAGGTGGAATTACTCAATGCCCAACAAGCTCGAAAAACCCTCTCGGAAAATTCAGGTGTCGAGGCTGCTCTCGCCCTCCAGGCAATCGCAGATGCCAAAGATGCTCTTCGTGAAACCGAAAGATATTATAGAAATCTGCAGGCAGGCGGTCGGGGGACCGATATTGATCAGGCCAAGGCTGACGTGGTGATCCTTAAAGACACCCTGGACCAGGCTCAAAAGAAATTCAACGATTACGCTAACAAACGGGAAGATAATCTTCGCCGGGCAACCTTATTGTCCAAACTCGCAGAAGCCCAACAAAGATACGATGATGCCGTGCGCTTGTTGAATAACTTGCAGGGACCTGCCAGTGAATTAGACTTAGCCATTGCCGAAGCCGATATCGCCGTGGCAGAAGCCCAACTAGCATTGGCTGAACAGGATTACGCCGATCTCGAGGAAGGACCAGACCCGGACGACATGGCCGCTGCAGAAGCGCGCATCAACGCGGCTGAGACCAATCTGCATGCCGCCAGAACAGCGTTAGATAACATCGAGCTGCTGTCGCCTTTTGATGGCACTGTTGTTGATCTGGGTGTCAAAGAGGGTGAACTGGTCAATCCTGGACAGGCGGTAGTGGTTTTGGCGGATTTCTCACAATGGGTGGTTGAGACCGACGACCTGACTGAAATTGAGGTGCCGGAAATCAGTCTGGGTCAAGCAGTCACGGTTACACCCGATGCGCTTCAAGATCTGGAGTTGTCCGGTACGGTGGAATCCATCAGCAATTTGTATGAAGAGAAGCGCGGCGACATAACCTACACCGCCAGAATCCTCCTTGTTGAGGACGATCCTCGCTTGCGCTGGGGCATGACCGTTGTGGTG
>CP070785.1:946882-948640 GCA_020346705.1 Chloroflexota bacterium
GCGACCATTCCGGGCCAGCGGCTGCTCATACTGGGAGATCTGGTATCCCTTGGGTAAATCAGGATAAAAGTAATTCTTTCGAGCGAAGATGCTGGTTTCAGCGATCTCACACTCCAAAGCAAGCGCAACGCGTAAAGCATATTCTACGGCGCGCTGATTGACGACCGGTAAAACACCCGGCATCCCGGTGCAGACAGGGCAGACAGCGATATTTGGATCAGAGACCGTGGAATCCACAACCGGACAGGAGCAAAACATCTTAGATTTTGTCTCCAATTCCGCGTGAACTTCTAACCCAATTACTGATTCAAAGGTCATCAGATCCTGCTAAAGCTCCATTCTGCGGAGTGCTGATCGTACAATAATTCGAAAGTTTGGTCGTTTTGCGTTCGGACATGAAATACAACGCCGTCAGGAACGCGCCAGGTGTTTATAATTTCATCGATTTTGAGCCGCGCCTGACCAATGACCAGGGCGGTTGGTCGCTCACCATACCTGGTGCTGGAATAACATTCCACGTCACAGGGAAACAACTGTGTTATCCCCAGCATTGATCGAGCCCGCGCGCCTTTGGATCTGAGATCGACGCCCGATCAATGAGCTCTCCAGGATCACATCCAGAACCTGGGCTTCATCCTCCAGGATTGAATTGCGAATAATGCTGCTTTCTACCTTGGCACCTGAACCGATCGAGGCGTGTGGTCCAATAACACATTTGTCGAGCTCAGCCGTCGGATGCACATAAACTGGTGGGTTGATCACAACCCCGCTTTGTTCTGCTATCTCGGCGCTATTGCTGTGACCATTTTCCAGTAAATAACGGTTTGTTTCCAGCAACGCCTCCGGAGTGCCGGCATCCAACCACACATCCACCAGCTCGGTCCGCATAGAGAGTCCTTTTTCCAGCATCAAGTTTATCGCGTCGACCAGAAAATACTCCCCCTTCAACTGTACATCTAACTTCATCTGCTCTTCGATGGCAGCGATCAAATCCTTAGAGGAGCGGAAATAATAAAATCCAACCACAGCTAAATTATTGTGGGTCTCTTTAGGCTTCTCAATCAGTTTCGTCACCTGATCTCTCTCATCAACAACGGCCACACCAAAACGGCGAGGATCTGGAACAGGCTTGACCCAGGTAACAGCATCAAAACGCTCGTTGGACAAGTTCGAAAGATCGGTTTCGATAAGGGTGTCCGCGAAAACGACCATCATAGGGCCGGTTAGGTATTCTCGAGCCAGGTAAATGGCATGCGACTGCCCACGCGGGTCATCTTGGACCACGAAATGCGACTTGATGTTCGGGTAGCAATTATTCATATGGTCTTCGATCTGGTCGCCGAGATATCCAACAATGTTGATCAGCTCCACATTTTCTGGATCTGGCAGCGTGGAAAGCATATCGAGCACATGATCGAGCACCGGTTTGCCTGCCACACTCACGAGTTGTTTTGGCTTGCTCCAGGTATGCGGCCGTAAGCGAGTGCCTAAACCCGCCATAGGGATGACAATTTTTAGCTTATTCTCCATGATATTATTTCTACACCCAGGTATATTGGATTTTAAGAACTACATTAGTTTCTTTTGGAAAAGAAAAGTAGGGTTTATTATACCCTTACAGAACATCCATGCAGCTTACGCGAATATTGTTAGCTAAGCAAGGAATTAATAGTGGGATCCAGGCCAATAGTAGGTTTGCCTGGCTGAAAATAGACAATATACTAGGGAAGAAAGGAGATCGGAGTGGCATCTATGCCA
>CP070785.1:948740-950488 GCA_020346705.1 Chloroflexota bacterium
AACTGTCGGTCAAGAGTCAGCCGGACGCTGAAGCGGTAAATGGCGTTGGAACTTGGATCAAGCAGGTAAATGGTAGGTTCCGGTGGGGGGGAAAATTGAAGCTCGGAGAAGAAGGCATCCTCTATAAATGGACCGCTTTGCCGTCCGGGACGAGGGTCTGTGAAAATCTCAGGGATTTTGCAGCGGGTTGGTGAGGTCGCCAGGGCGCTGTAAACGCAGGTCGTAAAGTGACCATCTTCGTGCAGCAAGTAAAGATCGTTCTGATTCACTGCGATATCAATCACATCCTGCATGGGGGGAATTTGTTGATCAAAGAACAGCCTTGGAGCTTGAGAAACATCCATCCCTCGGTAGATCCAGACCGCATTTATTTGTGGATCGAGTACATAGAGGTCATTTCCATCGATAGTGATACCCTGCGGGGTTCCCCAGTTGATGTCAGGTGGTTCCATGGGAGAAGCCAGGGGAGTGGCGCCAGGGATGCAGTAGAGCAAATTTCCATTGGCATCGATTCCGACAATCGCGGCCTGCAAATCATTGCCAATCGGCATTGGGACGATATCAACCAGAGCCCCAACAATATATCCCCCAGAAGGACCAGGTCCACACTGGAAGGTGGTATCCAGCGTATAACCTTCATCAGTTAGGATTGCTCGTTCGACCACGCCATCCGTAGCATTAAGCATGTAGAGATCGTCATCTCTGGATACGATCCGTATTATTTGCGCTGATTCATCGAGCTGGTCGACGATGGCCGGTCTAAAATCTAGCCTCTCGATGCTGTTCAAATCATCCACGGTACCTTGAGCTCGCTGACGCAGCTCCTCCGATTCCTCAGTAGTCAGGTAAACTTCCGCATTGTCCAGGTGCAGCAGTGTGGTTTCCCAGGCCAATCTTTGCTCATTGGGCTCAGTCTTCGTTTCAGCCAGCTGGGCCGCCTGGAGAGCTGAAGTGATGTGGATATTGTATTGTTCTTCCCTGCCCCGCTGGAAGTAGACGACTGCAGCAACCGCCACAATCACCAACGGCACTGCAATTGCCGTGAATGCCATTGTAGAGGGCGGCAAGGTAAAGATACTCGAGTCAGGAAGGATTCCTTTCAGGAAGGCAACCAGCCCGGCATATATTTTCAGCAAGTAGCCTGTTGCTTTCCTCCCGCTGAGTGAAGACTCTTTTTTGGGAGTGGCTGTAGGCTGTGGGGTGGATTGAGCTCCTGCTGAAGCAGCGACGGCAACTGCAGCTGGTACCTGGGTTTGTGTTTCCTCGCCGACTACAATCCCGGATTGCTCATCAGACTGTGCGGTTTCCACGACTGGTGTTTCATCAGTAATTGAAGATTCTCCAGTTACTATTGGGGTGACTACTTCTGATTCTCCAACCACCTCGCTCGTCTCAGGGAGGGGGGTGACCGGGATTGGAGCGGGACGAGGCTTCTTCGCTGGTCGCAGCAATCTGAATTCTCCCGATCCGCTTTGTGCATGCAGCAAAAATGCATTTAGTTCCGAGCCTGCGCTCGAAAGCAGTTTGCGACGCAGGCTTTCCGGGCCTTGACCAAGGAGTTGGGAAAGTGAGTCAGTTGACCAATTGATGGGAGCCTGTATGGAGATAACTGCAGCATCGTTTGCCTGCAGATCTAATTGCGAATATCGCAAGTTTGTGGTGCGGCTCAACCCTAATCCATTCCCGGCTATTTGAAGGTCATGGATATGTTCAATATTTCCGGTGGTTAGCAGGTAGGCATGTGTTAG
>CP070785.1:950588-952321 GCA_020346705.1 Chloroflexota bacterium
TCCAATAAATAAGACGGTTTCATTAAATGAATTACAGGACCATTTGTACTCACTTCCAGAGCAACCAAGCGCCATTCCATATATCACCTCATACTACCAAGAAAGATGGGGATTTTGTCTGACCCATGCCCAAAGAGAATCGTTGAAACCAGGGGAGTACCGGGTCGTGATTGACAGTGAGCTCACAAACGGCAGTTTGACTTACGGGGAATTAATCATACCTGGAGCTAAAAACCAGGAAGTTTTTCTTTCCACGTACATCTGCCATCCATCTTTAGGGAATAATGAGTTATCAGGCCCAGTAGTCACAACCTATCTTGCTAAGTGGTTGTTAACTCAAAAGAGAAAATACACTTACAGGATCATCTTCATACCAGAAACCATTGGCTCAATTGTCTATCTCAGTCGCAACCTGGACGAGATGAAAAGTAATATCATTGCTGGGTTTAACGTTACATGTGTTGGTGATAACAATGGATATTCATATTTACCCTCCAGGCAAGAGAACACTCTCGCTGACCAGGTAGCATTGCACGTCTTAAAGAACACACACCCAGACTTTCATCAATATTCTTTCCTCGATCGGGGGAGCGATGAGCGCCAGTATTGCAGCCCTGGTGTAGATTTGCCGGTTGTATCTGTGATGAGATCAAAATATGGAACATATCCTGAATACCATACTTCGCTGGATGACATGGATTTTATCTCACCTGCCGGATTACAAGGTTCATATGATATCTTGAAGAGATGCATTGAATGTATAGAAGCCAATGAAAGATTAAAAGTGACTGTCCTAGGTGAGCCACAGCTAGGAAAGAGAGGACTTTACCCCACAATCAGCACAAAAAAGAGCGGAGAACAAGTGCGCGATATGATGAATTTAATCTCTTATGCAGATGGCTCTCGGAGTACCCTGGAGATAGCAGAGGTAATCAATGTACCCATGTGGAAATTGACACACAGCATAGAGAAACTAAAAAGTGAGAGTTTGTTGATTGAAGAGTAGGAAAATTTTTATTGAGGCAAAACTATGACTGGAAATTACCAGGTCCGCGTTGATTTTAATGTAGGCGAAAAAGCCGAGATGACCAAAGAAGTCACCGAAAATGATATCACCTCAATGGCTGAGATCACCGGTGACTTCAACCCAATTCACATCGATGAAGATTTTGCCAACAAGACACGTTTTAAGGGGTGCATCGCTCACGGAGTTCTGAGTAACGGTTTGATCTCAGCAGTTTTAGGTATGCATCTCCCCGGTCCTGGAGCAATATATCTTGGCCAGACCCTGAAATACTTGAATCCTGTCAAGGCGGGTGATACGCTCAGAGCAGAGGTCGAAGTATCCAAGTGGCGACCAGATAAAAAGATCATTCACCTGGAAACACGATGCTTGAATCAACATAACGACATAATTGTTGAGGGGGAAGCTGTGATGTTAATCGAGACGATAGAATGAGGCAGTGTCAAGAACGTTGTGTAAATGGATGAATTGACTGGTCACAGAGGACACCAATCTTCAAAGCGCATTACCAACTGCTCGGTCCAATGGCTGGTTCATATCAGAGATTGAAAGTAGCTGCGGTATCCCGCTCAAGATTGGTTGGCCGAAATTATTTATATTTTCAGGAGATTTTGGAAACTCATAAAACATAATAATTTATGAATGCCATAAACCAATATTTCATTCAAACAAACAACTAATCCTGAATATATTCGCGCAAATCGTGAAA
>CP070785.1:952421-954147 GCA_020346705.1 Chloroflexota bacterium
GTGATGTCTTGCGCAGCAATATTCAGAACGGAAGCGGGTCCTTTCACACTCTGGTCCGCCAGGACCGGTACAGGGGATTGTTCTTTCACCATGTACAATCCTTCGAGATCATCTGCTGGAGTAGGCTGCTCGAGCATCTCAATCTTCCCCTCAAGCGCCCGGGCGACGTCGATCGCGGCTCTAACGGAATAAGCGCCATCCGGATCCAGGCGCAAAATATGGTTTGGCAAGCTGCGGTGAATGCCTCTTACTCTGCGTACATCTTCTTCCGGATCAAAACCTCCCTTGATTTTCAGCATTCGAAAACCCAGCTTGGCTTTATCCCGGGCAGCTGAAACTCCTTCTGAGACGGTTCCACTGGGGATGGTCGCCGAAGTCTGGATCGAATTTTTATATCCGCCCAAAAGGCGGTAAAGCGGCATTCCGCTGGCCAAGCCCAACAGGTCGTGGAAAGCCAGATCGAAGGCACACATTGCTGAAGGCGCTCCGGCCACCAATGGAATTAATTGGTCCAGAGAATACTCGATATTTATGGGGTGCAGGTCTGGCGCGAGGTCAGCGCATTCTAGGCAGGCATTAATCACCTCCTCCGGATCATCACCGGTTAAGTACGGGTTGGCAACCGTGCAGCCCCAGGCACTCTGACCAGAGGTTAATTCCAGCCGCACAAAGATCACAGTAATGTCAACGATCTCGGGCAGGTCTGCCATCTTTATCGGTTTCTGCAACTGCAAGGTGACAGGGGTAACTTCTGCTTTTGTAATCTGCATTGGAGGACCTCAAGGAAACCAATTGTTTGATTAATTATATACCCATCTTTTTCAATAAATTGCCACTTGAAAAAGTTTTAAGTTCACCAAAGATACTAATAAGAAACCACCCTCCTCAAAAATGTTTAAAACTCGAACTGTCTCTTGCTGAAGTAATTTTCAAGATAATTTTCAAGCCAGTGTTTCACTGGCATAAGTACAGCGATCACCACTGCAATTGAGATTAAATGGATTAAAAATGATTCCTCGCCCAGGAACTCACCGACATATGTGGCCAGCATGTGTTCAGAAAAGCTGAACAAGAATATCACCCCAGCGCCGATAACGGAATATAAAGCACCTTTCTTTAATACCACGGTGATATCGAACAACTTTTCCTTGATGATCGCAATACCAATCAAGGCCGCGAACACATCGTTTAGCGCCATTCCCACTGGCAGCAGAAATGGCCAATCGACTCCAATTACCGCAAATACTTTGGTTCCAGCCAATCCCATGGCCAGGAAACTGATCAGGATGTAGATCAAATGACGCCGGTCTATCGGTGAGGTTTCTTTTCGAAACTGAGAAAAGAGAAACCAGCATGCGATAAAAAACACAACATAATACGCGGGTATGGCAAAAATTATTCCATTCCGCCAGCTCTCATCCCCCCTCCAAATATTTCCCCAACTGTACTCATACACCCCAATGATCTTACCTAACGGCATGCCATTCCAAATGATCCCAGCAATCATTATCATACCCATTGCTATAGTTAATATCCAAAGTATTGTTGTTGTTTTTACCCTTGGGCAATCCAGGTAGCTGCAGGTGAAATGAAAAACGAATGGAATAAGGAAAGCACACGATATCGTCACCAGATAGCCAATACTAATCAGCTCTTGGGGATGTTCATTGCGCAACATTGCCATCACAATCCCCAAATCCCAAAGTGCACAGATAAAGAGCACTCC
>CP070785.1:954247-955967 GCA_020346705.1 Chloroflexota bacterium
AGCAGGAGTAGATCACATGGCCTCGCTGGAAACCCCGGGCGTTCCAATGAAAGAACTCGGAGATGTGGATCCTCATCTGGCAAGATCAATTCTGTCAGAGTATGGAAGCGGTGAAATCATCAGTCCCGAGGACACATTCCGCCTGTTGGATGCTTATGGCGTCCCGACCCTGCAGCCCCAGCTATCTAAAACCCCTCGCCAGGCAGCACGGCTGGCAGAAGATTTGGGGTACCCGGTGGCGCTCAAAATCGCTTCACCACAGATCACACACAAATCAGATGTCGGGGGTGTCCGACTCCAACTGAAAAATT
Source organism: Chloroflexota bacterium (assembly GCA_020346705.1). Classification (GTDB taxonomy): domain Bacteria; phylum Chloroflexota; class Anaerolineae; order Anaerolineales; family UBA4823; genus PFL25. Next base: position 954,559 of record CP070785.1, read on the forward strand.
CCCAGGAGGTTGAAGCAAGTTTCAAACAAATCGTGGAGAACAGCCAAGCAGCTTTTCCTGAGGCGGAGATCCTTGGAGTTTACATCCAGCGCATGCTCCCGCCTGGACAGGATGTGATCATCGGTGCCATCCAAGATCCCCAGTTTGGTGCGCTGGTGATGTTTGGATCGGGGGGGATAGAAGTCGAAGGTCTGAAAGATGTCGAATTCGCGCTGGCCCCGCTCTCAAGAGCAGAATCTGTCCAGCTTATTAAGAATACCTGGGCCGGGAGGAAATTGAGCGGCTACCGCAGCTTATCACCTGCGGATCAAAGCGCGGTGGTAGACATCATCACCCGCATAGCACTGCTGGCATCAGATTTTCCCCAGCTGGCTGAGATAGAGATCAATCCATTAACTGTCCAGGAAGAGGGCCAGGGAGCCCACGCTGTGGATGTGCGGGCGAAGACTGGGATCAATCACGATCCAATCCTTCAATAACCAGCCTCAGTTGTTTCAATCCTTGCTCCAAAGGGGGGATGTTGATGTATTCATTCACTGTGTGGGCGCCATTCCCCGTGGTTAGACCCAGACAAACCGCCGGGTAGCCGAGGCTGAGAGGGATATTCGCATCTGTAGAACCGATATTCAAGCGCGGCTTAATGCCAACTGATGCCAACCGATCCACTACCAGTCTAACCAGCGGATCGGTTGGTGAGAGTTCCCCAACAGGTCGGTCGCCAATCAGCTCTTCACTGACTTCAACGCCGGGTATGCGAAATTCTTGAAGGGTTGCTTTGACCGAACCTTCCAAGGAATTTAATGTCTCAACATGCTCGGAGCGGAGATCCAGATCCAGGTGCGCTTCGGAGGCGATCGTATTCACCGAGGTGCCTCCTGAAATCACACCCACATTGATCGTCGTGCGTGGTTCTTCAGGTATCTCGATCTCCAGGAGGCGGGAGATGATCGAACTCAATTCGTGGATCGCTGACCGTTTACCGTAATCGACCCAGGAATGACCACCGGAAGTGTTCACAGTAATCCGGTAGCGGCGCACCCCCAATCCCCGGTGGTATACCTGCCCTAAGGCCATCCCCTCCAGGACGATATAAGCCTTGACCCGGCCTTCAAAGCGCTGGACCACTTCCCGCATGCCGCAAAGATCACCCAGACCCTCTTCACCTACGTTGGCGACCAACCATAAATCAGATGCCAGGGGAACTTGGTCAGCCTGTAATTCCCACAACAAGCCAATTAATCCTGCCAAACCAATTGCGTTATCACCGATGCCCGGTCCTGATATCTTATCTATCCCGCGGCGCAAATCTAAATCTGTGCCGGGTGGAAAAACCGTATCCAGGTGCGCAGAGATGACAACAGGCAGCTCAGATCCAGATCCCGGCAAACGCCCAAAGACATTGCCAATCG
>CP070785.1:956067-957784 GCA_020346705.1 Chloroflexota bacterium
GCTTATGGGTGCATCTATGGTCAGGCCATGTACACGCTGCTCCGGGGGCAGTTGAATGAGGCGGAGAGGCTCTGTCGTTCGGCTATCGATCGTGCCGTGCGCGAAGGTCACGGAGATTTCCCCGCCGCGGGGTCACTGCACATTGCCATGGCCAGGATCCAGCTGGAGCAAAATCTCTTGGACGAAGCAGGGGCCTATCTGAACACCGGCCTGCGTATCGCCCGTCCCGGTGGTTTCGGCGAAGCAGTGCGAACCGGTCGCTACCTTCGGGCCAACCTGGCCGCCGCATACGGCGACCTGGATGCTGCAGCGGATATCTTTCAAGATACAGGGCAAATCGTAAATGCCATGGATGATCCCTACCTTACCGGCGAGCTCAACCGAGAATGGGGCATGCTGTGCATTAAAGCAGGCGACCTGGATGCGGCACGGGAGAAGCTGCACATCCTGGAAGAGGTGAGCGCAGAAACACAGCACGCCAACCTGTTGTTATGGCGCAGGTGGCTGCTCCCACGCCTGCTGTGTGCCGAGGGACGCTACGAAGAAACCCTCACTGCACTGGACGAGGCCATCCGCTGCGCCCGGGCTGTAAACGGGGCCGGCGAATTGATCCGCCTGCTACCGCTGCAGGCTGTAGCCCTGAACGCGCTGGGAGATCGTAGTCCTGCCCGATCTACCTTACGCGAAGCCTTGGATTTGGGTGCGCCCGGAGGCTACATCTGGCGCTGGCTGGATGCGGGCCCGGAACTCGGACCTATGCTGCGCGACCTGAGAGACATTGGCGAGATGTCACAGACTTCTCAACTTTACCTGGATTCCTTATTAGATGCCTTTTCGGCCAATTATGGAGAATCGACACGAACCAAGTCGGGAGAGCTGCTTGATCCGCTCACCCCACGTGAACTGGAGATCATGCATCTGATCTGCAAAGGTTATTCCAACCCGGAGATTGCCAGCGAGCTGGTGGTCTCCTTAAACACGATCAAGAAACACACCAGCAATATTTACGGCAAGCTGGGGGTTAGCAGCCGTACCCAGGCCATTGCGCGTGCACAGCAGCTGAACCTGCTCTAATTCACGCGATCAATTATCCACATACTACCTTTGAGTAATACCCAAATCTGAGGCGACTTGCTGAAGATTACTCAACAGCATGGCGACAAAGCTGCCCTGGATATCTATACTTAATAGCAGCAAAGCACAGAAAAACCATTGTTGAGCAGCTTCAAAAAAATTGTTCTCGGGTGTAGATAGTTTTAAGCGCCGCAAACAATTCTCCATCAACAAAGGTAACAAACAAGGAGTGTTATGAAAATCGATAACACATTGAACTTACCAGACGGGCGAAAACTAGCCTATGCCGAGTTCGGAAATCCAGAGGGCTATCCGGTGCTCTATTGTCATGCTACGCCTTCCTCTCGATTAGAGCCATTATCAATTGGGGATGAGGTCTTTTATGAACTTGGACTACGGGTTATCTGTCCGGATCGTCCTGGTATGGGAGGGTCTGATTTCCAAAAAAATCGCGGTTTTTCTGATTGGTCTGAGGATGTGAAATTTCTGGCGGAAGCGATAGGGCTAAGTAAGTTCTCCGTGTTGGGCATTTCAGGTGGAGGGGGCTATGCAGCAGTCTGTGCGGAAAAGATTCCGGAAAAGCTGAACAAAGCAGTCATTGCTTCTGGTTCATGGCGAATAGATTCCGAAGCGGTTAAATTGA
>CP070785.1:957884-959596 GCA_020346705.1 Chloroflexota bacterium
ATCCACCAGGTTTTTTATAATATTTACCTGCGAATTATCCTTGCAGAAATTCCTCTAAAGCTCCTCTGCTGATGCGGTAGGCGTTGCCCAGCTTGCGAGCTCGCAGATCTCCGGCTTCGATGGCTGCCATCACGTCCTCTTCAGAAACTCGTAATGCCGTAGCTGCCTCAGATGGGGTCATCACGTCCGGCAAACCGCCGCCTGGTTGATCACCGCCCGGTGAGGAACCAGCGCCAGCAGCTGATGCACCGGTCATCCCTTCCAGCGAATCGCTGATCGCCCGACCAACACCCATTCCGGCTCCGATACCTGCAGTCAGCCCTGCTCCCCCACTAGGGTTTTGCGCAGCATCGCGCATGGCATCTGCCGCCTGGAGTTGGGTGTAGGTCTGCATATCCAACATACCCATTGCGCGCAGTTCTTCAGCCGATTTGCTCGAGGGTTTAAGATTGGAGATGTAGAACGCCTTGAGTGATAGACCAATCGCTTTGAAATCATCCTGAGCTTTTGCGCGTACACCCGCCCCAAGCTCCTCGGTCAATCCGATCAGCTCCGGTACATCGGATGTTGCAGCCGTTTCCCCCAACAGATCCTGCAGTTTTGAGAGCAGGATCGAACGCATACGGCCCTCGATCTCAATCGTGTCGAATGTGCCGCGGGTGCCAACTATCTGGGTCACGAACTGCTGCACATCACCTACCTGGAAGCTGTAGGTGCCGAATCCCTGGAGCAGGGCGACGCCCAGGCCCATGTTTGGATTGCGGATTATAATCGGCTGCGGAGTCCCCCATTTTCGATCGGCAAACTCTCGCATGGAGACAAAATAAACCTCTGCTGGAAATGGTGTGCGTTCATTGAAGGCTTTGCCAATCAAGTCGATCAGCAGGGGAATGTTTGCAGTAGTGATCGTGTGCCGTCCCGGGCCAAATACATCCAGCGCATTCCCATCACGGAAGAAAACCGCAGCCTGCGATTCTCGCACAATCACTTGTGAGCCTATGCGGAAATCGCCAGCCCCTACCTCCGGAAAGCGATGTACGATCTCATCTTCCATTTCGTTTGGGTATTCAACAACATCAAAAATTCTTGCCATCACCTTTTCTCCTACTGATTAGTTCTAGTTTTTTCAACTTACTGCTTATGCCCCTATACCCAGGATCACCGTCTCCCGGCGATTGAAGGCTTGAATACATTCCTCAGACTTTGTCTCAAGATGGCGGATTGCAGCAGGTAACCCATCCGTACCGACTGAAGCTTCGACATTATCTATGGCGTGATCAACCTCGTCAACGAGATCCAGCATGGCGGCGTCATATTCATAAATCTGGGTTAACTCGGCTTCGTTTACGTTGACCGCATCAAACAAGCCAGAGTAGCCGCGGGCGGCGGTCTTAATCCGATCAGCAAATGTGCGCAGCTTGATGGCTGTCGCTTCAAGGTCATCCACATATTTTAGTTCACCCTGGCTGATGAAATCTCTCTGCAAGCGGGAGACCCGCCCTTCTAGCTCTCTAAACTGATCAAAGATATACTCCCGCAGCAACTTGTCGGAATCGCGCCGCTTCTGGCGTTCGATATAACCACCAAAGCCAGGGACTTTATTCAATATCCTCTTGAATGGATCCATATCTTCAGTTACTTTTCCGAAGATCTGTTCTTTTTCGTCGCCCATCAGCTTCTCCTTATCAATTGTTATTGTCCCAATACATCAG
>CP070785.1:959696-961399 GCA_020346705.1 Chloroflexota bacterium
AATCCTTGCGTAAAGTTCTGTTCGCGAGATACTCATCCCAATCAGGATGGTGTTATATGGGGATTTTCCCTTGTGTCTTTGGGCGGAGAATCGCTGCCCACTGAGAAATATGACTTCCAGGGCGCGGATGGTTCGGCGTAAATTGCGATAATCTATGTTGGCCGCGCCCACTGGATCTATCACCGATAATCGGCTGTGCAGTCCTTCTTTTCCTATAGTTGTCGCCCAATTCTCGAGGGCAGTGCGCAGCTGGAAATCGGGTTTTACCTCAGGTATATGCCAGGCCTCGACAATTGCGTGAATGTACTGGCCAGTTCCCCCGACAAGAAATGGCATTTTATTTCTGGCATGGATATCATCGATCACGTTAAGTGCTTCTCGCTGGAATAAGGTTAGGCTCCAGATCTCATCCGGGTTGGCGACATCAATCAGGTGGTGGGGGACTATTTGACGCTGTTCTTTACTGGGTTTGGCAGTGCCAATATCCATTCCCCGGTAAAGAAGCCTCGAATCAGCGGAGACGATCTCTCCATCAAGCTCATTTGCGAGCTCGATCGCCAGATCCGTTTTTCCCACTGCTGTTGGTCCGAGGATGACCACCAGCGGTAGCCTTTCTTCGCTTGGGTTCTCAAAAGTCTGCTGGTTGCTCATTTCCTTTATCCGAGTTTCCCACCTGGAATCTTATTGGATTGCGTTCTCAAAATGGCTGATGACCGGATCGCGATTTGGGAATTGTTCGATGGCGATTACGTCTATTCGCCAGAAACCACCCAAATCCGGGTTTTCCTGCAGATAGTGCTCGACAGCAGAGATCAGGTTTTCGCGTTTTTGAGGCGTGATGGATTCTTCCGGATAGCCGAATGAATGCGAAGTGCGAGTTTTGACTTCAACGAATACCGTTATTATCTCTTTTTCGTTTATTTGTGCGGGTTGTTGAGCGATTAGATCAATTTCCCCGTAGGGGGTGCGCAAATTGCGGGCAATGATGGCAAAACCATGTTCAAGGAAGTATTCCGCGGCAAGGTTTTCACCCCAGCGCCCTAACTCCTGACGGGTTTTGCTCAATTCTTGGTCCTTCGAAATGGTCGGGTCACCCGGTGAAAAAAGCTTCTCTTTTGACCGGCATACTCTAAGTACAGCTTTTGGTAGCGATCGATCATGGTCTGGGTGGTGTTTTCGATCGAATAGATCTTTGCTGTCTCTGCTGCTTGAATGGCCATTTTTTCGCGTTCATTCCGGTCAGTCACCATTCTGGATAACTTGGCCGTAAAAACAGCTAGATCTTCCTCTGGAGCTAAATATCCAGTGACACCATCTTCAATCGTATCGCCAACGCCTGGAGACTGGATGCCGACGACGGGTAATTCTGAAGCCAGGGCTTCAATTACCGACAATGGGTGGACTTCTGTCACCGATGCAGTCACGAATGCATTCGCGACCTTCATGTAGGCAGGCAGATCTTGATAAGGGATCATGCCTGTGAAATGAACCCGATCGCTGATTCCCATAATCCTGACCCGGTCTTCCAGGTTTTCGCGATCGGCACCGTCACCGATGATCAGCAAACCAACATTTTCATATGTGCCGGCGATGCCAGCAAAAGCCCTCAGCAGGAATGGCAGATTCTTCTCTATACCAATGCGACCCATATAAGTCAGGATGACATCATCTTCTTTAAAACCGAGCTGCTCACGGGGGATTGG
>CP070785.1:961499-963189 GCA_020346705.1 Chloroflexota bacterium
ACCGGAAAGACCTGCCAGCATTAGAATGGGAGGGGGAATTTACACACTTTAGGCACGTCTTTGCCGAAGCTTACCGGTTAAAGGAACTCGGGGATGTGATCATGTGGGTTGCTGAACTCGCCGATTTTGGACTCGTTGGGCAGCTTTTTATTCAACTTTATGGACCAAGTCAAATTCAAGCGAACGTTAATAAATACGCCTATATCTACGGATTTCGAGTACGTCCAAAATATCGCGGGAAAGGAATCGGTAGCCAGATTTTGGAAGCTGCTGAGACAGATTTGGTTCAGCGCGGTTTTAAACGCATCGCTCTCAATGTTGCCAGGGATAACGAATCTGCGCGGCGGTTGTATGAGCGCCGGGGATATCAAGTAATTGCCCCGGAACCTGGCATCTGGTCTTACCTGGATGACAAAGGTCGCCGCCGGTTTGTCAATGAACCTGCCTGGCGCATGGAAAAACAGTTTTGACCTTGCGTCTCATGAATTTCCATGCTAGAATGAGCTTCCCATGGGGTGGTGGCAAAAGAGGCTTCGTTGAAAAGTGGGCATTTCCCACTTTTCTTTGTGTATAGAGCCCTGTATGCCTGACCCTACGAAAAGTTTTTATTGAGTTGGAGAAATAGCAAGAATGAAGAATGAATTTGCATTAGCGTTCAACGAAGTCCTTGAAGAGAAGGGATTGCCCAAGGAAGTGATCTTGGAAGCATTAGAAGCTGCCATGGTCTCTGCCTACCGGCGAGCAGTTAACGCGTCAAATGCCCAACATGTTGAAGCAAAAATCGATCCCGAGACAGGGAAAGTCATCATTTATGCTGAAAAAGAAGTCGTGGATGATGTCGAGGACCAAAGAACTGAAGTTGCGATAGCTGAGGCACATCAGGTTGAGCCAGAAGCAGAGGTTGGCAGCATGGTGATTGTTGAAACCACACCAAGCAATTTTGGTCGTGTCGCCGCCCAAACTGCCCGCCAGGTTATCCAACAACGCATCCGTGAAGCTGAACGGGAAGCCCAATTGGAATATTTCAATAATCAATTGGGTGAGATCGTGAGCGGCGTCGTTCAGGCGATCAGCTCTCAAGCAGTTACTCTAGGTCTCGATATGAAGGCAGAAGGCATAATGCCTCGCAATCAACAAATTCCGGGAGAACGCTTTCGACTTCATGACCGGGTGCGAGCTTTGCTGGCCGAAGTAAAGGCCACTCCTCGTGGCCCACAGCTGATCCTCTCCCGAGCGCACCGCAACTTTTTGCGACGTTTATTGGAAAATGAAGTTCCAGAGATTTACCACGGGCTGGTTGAGATCCGATCAATCGCTCGCGAACCTGGTCACCGCTCTAAAGTTGCAGTATCAGCTCTCCAAGCTGGTGTGGATCCGGTTGGCGCCTGTGTTGGCATGCGGGGCGTCCGGATTCAAGCCATCGTAAGAGAACTTAACGATGAAAAAATCGATGTCATTGAATGGAATCCGGATCCCTCGGGTTACATCGCAAAAGCGCTCAGCCCGGCCAGGGTAACCGGTGTTTATCTCGATGAACATTCAAAAGGAACAAAAACAGCAACCGTGGTTGTACCAGAGGATCAGCTGAGCTTGGCGATTGGTCGTGATGGCCAAAATGCCCGTCTGGCAGCCAAGCTGACCGCTTGGAGAATTGACATCAAAAGCTTGCCCGAGGCTACTGCGGATGCAC
>CP070785.1:963289-964977 GCA_020346705.1 Chloroflexota bacterium
ATAACCAGCTAAACCCACTCTCAAATTTAGAACCTTACCTGCCACCACACTTAAGCCGGCATTTAACCCAAGATATCGATTTGGTGGAGGTAATGACAATTTCAAAGCATATTCGCGCAGTCCGCGAGATGCTCTCCACCTACCTTCCCAATTATTTGGTGCATTCAATCTACAAAAATCCAGAGCCGGGAAATGTGAACGGTGGCTTTCAATATGGCGCAGTTCTATTCGCCGATGTATCAGGTTTCACTGCCATGTCCGAAAAGTTATCCGTATTGGGTAAAGAAGGTGCTGAAGAGGTCACCGGGATCGTAAACAGTTACTTCTCCACGATGCTCGATATCAACGATGAGTTTGGGGGAGACCTGCTTAAATTCGGCGGCGATGCCTTATTGATCTTTTTCGAGGGTCACCTTGGCCCATTTCAAGCGCTATCTACAAGCAGAGCGATGATGGATGCCATGAGCGCTTTCGACCAGGTCCAAACTTCTCAGGGTGTGTTTCCCTTGAAAATGAAGATCGGCTTAGCTTGTGGCTCAGTCTTTATGGCCAGCCTCGGTACACCGGAAAATATGGACCACGCCGTGATGGGCAAGACCTTATTCAATCTGGCGGGCGCAGAAAATAATGCCACCGCAGGAGAGATTGTCGCTCACGATTCCTTGCAAGAAGCGACTGATGATATCGCCAGCTACTCACCGGTTGCCGACGGATTTTGGAAGCTAGAGGAGCTGCACAAAACAGTTGATATCCATGAAGAAACCTCGATAAGCAAATCACCATCAGTTGATCTGGGATTCGATCCCGATATCCTGGTTCAAAATCTCACCAAAGATGCTGCAGCAATCGGTGGGTTAAGACCGTTTGTCCCGGAAGAGCTGTTCGGCCGGATAGTCAACGATCCCCAACGGATCGCGGTATATGGTTCTCACCGCCCGGTGACGATCACCTTTACGAATTTCCTGGGCATCGATGAGATCATCGAGACCCTTGGTTCTGAGCATGAAGATTCAATAACTGCCATTCTCAACAACCATTTCATCACCATGAGTGAAGTGATCACACGCTTCGGCGGGACCGTCAACCGGCTGGATGCATATTCTGTTGGTCACCGCATCCTGGGGTTGTTTGGCGCGCTACAGGCTCATGATGACGATCCGCAGCGGGCTGTGCGCGCGTCGGTGGAAATGAATCGATCCCTGCAAGACGTCAATCGCGATTCTGAAGAAATCTTGAGATCGATTCCCGAATTCAGTAAAAGATTTGAAGAGGCGCCGTTAAAACAGCGCATCGGTGTCAACAGTGGTTTCGTGTTTGGAGCAAATACCGGATCAAAAACCAGACGGGAATACACAGTGATGGGAGATCAGGTCAACCTGACTGCCCGCCTGATGGGCATCGCTGATGAAGGTGAAGTGCTGATCGGTCACAGCACTGCCCGGCAGACAGAAGAAGTATTTAACCTCGTAGAAAAAGAGCCCGTAAAGGTGAAGGGGAAAACCGAGCCAGTCCGGAATTATGCGGTTACAGGCACCAAAGAGATAACGCATTGGAAAACCAGGTTATCCACCAGCCCGATCATCGGTCGTGATGAAGAATTAGCCACTGGGCGTAAAGCCGTGGATAATGCCGTCAGCGGACAGGCAAGCGTGCTGGTGATCAGCGGGGTTTCCGGCCTGGGTAAAACC
>CP070785.1:965077-966735 GCA_020346705.1 Chloroflexota bacterium
TGAGGTTCTTTATCTGGTGCTGGATCGGCGAGGTTATCAAAATGGCGATCTTCGCCTTCGCTGGAGCAAACAGCTTGAACTATTTCTTCTAAATGGAGGCCCACATGGTCGACTATACGCAGATCAAGAAATTTCTTGAAAACCGGCTTGACGACAGCTTAGCTGAACTCTCAATTTTATGCGCCCAACCAAGTATTGCTGCTCAAAACCTCGGCATGCAGGAATGCGCTGAACTGGTGGCCGAGATGCTAGAGAAACGTGATTTCTCAATTGAAATCATGCCCACGGACGGTGCCCCTGTTGTATATGCAGAAAGAAAAGGCCGTGTGGATAAGACGCTCTTGTTCTACAACCATTATGATGTCCAACCTCCTGAGCCGCTTGAGGAATGGGAAACCCCGCCTTTTGAGCCAGTTATTCGCGATGGGAAAATGTATGCCCGCGGGGTCAGTGATGACAAAGGGCACATCGTCAGCCGGCTTCACGCCATTGATGCCATCTTAGCCGCGGATGGAGAACTGCCGTGCAATATCAAGTTCGTCATTGAAGGTGAGGAGGAGACCAGCAGCGTGCACCTGCATGAATTCATCGAAGATAACCAGGAGAAGTTAGCCGCAGATGCCTGTATCTGGGAGTTTGGGGGTGTTGACCATCGTGAAGTCCCCATTCAATATCTTGGTCTGCGAGGAATTTGTTATGTTGAATTGTCCGTCAGGACTGCAGATATCGATGCGCACTCGGGATTGGTTGGGTCAATCTTCCCTAATGCTGCCTGGCGTTTGATTTGGGCTCTGCGTTCAATAAAAGGAACCGATGAAATTATCCGCCTTCCTGGGCACTATGACGATGTCCTACCGCCTACTGAGCGCGATCGCGAGCTTTTGGAAGCCATGCCGGAAGTGGCTGATGATTTTAAAGACCGCTACGGAGTGCAGTCCTTCCTGAAGGGATTGACGGATGGCGTTGATCTCCGGGTGGCAGAAGTCTTCGAACCGACCTGCACGATTTGCGGTTTCACCTCTGGCTACCAGGGGGAGGGCGCAAAAACTGTCCTGCCCGGATTTGCCTCAGCCAAGGTCGATTTCCGGCTGGTACCCAACCAGAGACCGGAGAACGTTTTAGTCAGCTTACGCAATTTCCTCGACGAGCAAGGATTCGAAGATATCGAAATCACCTACCTCGGTGGCGAACCATCAGCGCGAACAGATCCAGATGATCCTTTTGTCGCCATCGTAGTTGAAACTGCTGAACCTGTCTACGGCATCCCCCAGCAGATCACCCCACTAATCGGGGGATCGGGCCCGAACTATCCTTTCATCCACACGTTGGGATTGCCGGTAGCGACAGCTGGAGTCGGTTATCCCGGTTCTCAGGCCCACGCGCCTAATGAAAACATGCGCATTGACCTATATCTCAAAGGCGCAGAACATATCGCCCGCATCATTCAGGAATACGCCGCTGCTGAAATTTAAAGATCAATTCTGGTTAAGAACAGATTTACCAATCTGGAAAATCGTCCCAAGCATATATTGGGACGATTTTTGTTGGGATTAATCCTGAATAATTATCATTGGGATTGACAATCCTCGATGCCAATAAGAACTGATAGATCTTAGATAATTAAACTCACAGTGCACAATAAAAGAAGATTCACTTAA
>CP070785.1:966835-968479 GCA_020346705.1 Chloroflexota bacterium
AAAAACGGCATCAGGGCTTTGTCATGTCCCATGCGGCGCGATTCCCCTCCCGCCTGGATTGCGATACTGATCATAGAGAGATTATAATTGAGAGAGACCTCAAATTACCATTTAGGAGATTTAGTCAGTAAGCAGTATCGGTGGCAAGATTTTTTGGAGTGAAGGCAATGGCTAATTTAGCACAGGCACTCGATCAACTTACAATTGAAGGCGAGCTATACGAAGCGATGGATGACGGGGCTGTGACCTGCACCGCATGCGGTCACCGGTGTTTGATCAGGGAGGGTAAACGAGGGATCTGCAAAGTTCGGTTTAACCAAAATGGAAAACTTCAAGTGCCCTGGGGTTACGTGGCTGCTTTGCAGGTTGACCCGATCGAGAAGAAACCATTCTTCCATATGCTGCCTGGCTCGGATGCACTCACTTTTGGTATGTTGGGCTGTGATTTTCATTGTTCATACTGCCAGAATTGGCTTACATCACAAACGATGCGCGATTCTGCTGCAGATGTATCCGTCAACTATATCCAGCGAATATCTCCCGAGCAGCTGGTCTCTTATGCAGTGCGATCAGGTGCTGGTGTGGTGGCATCTTCCTACAATGAGCCGCTGATCACCTCAGAATGGGCCGTGGGCATTTTCCGTCTGGCACAGCAGGAAGGACTTAAGTGCGTATATATCTCGAATGGCAATGCGACCCCAGAGGTGCTGGAATATCTTCAACCTTACCTGGTTGGCTACAAGATCGACTTAAAAACCATGCAGGACCGCCAATATCGCAAATTGGGCGGCGTCTTGGACAACGTGCTCGATTCTATCCGCCTGGCAAATGAGCTTGGGTTATTCGTTGAGGTGGTCACCCTGGTGGTTCCCGGTTTTAATGACTCGACGGATGAATTAATGGATGCAGGTCATTTTATCGCTTCTATTTCGCGGGATATCCCCTGGCATGTAACCGCCTTCCATCCGGATTATAAGATGACTGATCCCCCTCCCACCTCGATAGACACCCTGGTGCGCGCGGCCGAAATAGGTCAAGAAGCGGGGCTCAATTATGTTTATGCCGGCAATATCCCAGGGCGAACAAAGGAATATGAGCACACGATCTGCCCAAATTGCGGTACGCACTTAATTGAACGCTACAGCTATGTGATTCAGAGCTATCGCCTGACTGGTGAAGGAACCTGTTTCAAATGTGGGACCAAAATACCGGGAGTTTGGACAGATAGTCCTGAAAATGTGCGGATTGGCGGGATGGGAATACCTAGACCTGTAAGGTGGTGAAATTGCCTCACCGGGCAAAGCGAATTTCACCAAATCCAACGGCACACGTCTTGCACGTCACTTTTTCCATGACCCTGTCCATGATTATTGATTAACGGTTACAATGACGGCGGATTAATATGGGCGATTCGATCGACCTTCTCATTCTACCCCTTGTGCGGACTGGCGGGAAAGAACTGCCCAGTGTTCCAGGACTGCATGTCGCCTCACCACCCAGGAAAGTCGCCCGCTTTCGAAAGCGCGACCGGCTAGTTTTGCATCTCCACCTGGATGGAAATGCGCCCCTGCCTCCAGAACAAGTTGAACAGCTGCTCACCAACCTGGCAAACTCTTATTACCAGACAGCCGGGACTGTAACCAC
>CP070785.1:968579-970215 GCA_020346705.1 Chloroflexota bacterium
CATGCTCAAGAAAGGGACATCGGTCGCCGCCAGGAGCAGCCCATCCGGGTAATTCAGCTGCGGATCACTGAAAATTGATTGCCCCGCACGAAGCGCCTCAGCCACCCGACCGGTGATGTAGACATACTGGACATTGTCACCCAATGGACCAACCAGCCTGGCGTTAAAATCCACCAGGACCGGGTACATCGCCAGGCCCCCAGCCAGGAAAAAGATCGCCCACACCCACCAGTCTCGCAGAAACCAGCTTTTCAGGGAGTGAAGCCATCCGCGCAATCGTGGTGAAGCTCTTCCAATCACATCACTCATCAAATGGGTATCCTTTTCGAGTTCTAAGTATATCTCCTCCTGCCATGTTTCCGGAGGGCAATTGGGCATGGATTATAATAAGACAAAATTAGTACAATTAACTCGGATTCCCAATTTTGAGAATCATGAAGATATCTTGTCAGGAGTAGATCATGGCCGAACTAAAAACTCGACCCAACGATCAGAGCGTTGAAAATTTTCTCAACCGCGTTGAAAACGACACCAAGCGTGAGGACAGCTTCTCTATCCTCGAGCTGATGAGAGAAGAGACCGGCGACGAGCCCATCATGTGGGGCGACAGCATCGTCGGATTTGGTAGGTATAGCTACAAGTATGCCAGCGGCCGCGAGGCCGAATGGTTTTTGACAGGCTTTTCCCCCCGTAAGCAGAATCTCACCCTCTACATCATGGATGGGTTTAAGGGGTACCACGAACTGCTGGAGAAACTCGGCAAGCACTCCACCGGTAAATCATGTTTGTACATCAAGAAGCTGGAGGATGTCGACAAGGAGGTGCTGCGCGAATTGGTCAGCAAGTCAGTCGAACACATGAAAGAGACCAACGCCTGAAGTCCAATTTAAGTTGATCGTAATTTATTCAATCACGATCAAAAGGCCTTCCTGTGGAAGGCTTTTTATGGTTAATCTTAAATAATTTCAAAACGAAGCCAGGATTGAACTTATTCCAAGGGCGCGTCGAAGTTGAAACAGTCTATGGCCAGCTTCCAGGAGCCATTGTCCTGCTTGTGCAGGATCGTAAGAAACTTGCCGGTGCCTGAGAAAGTTTTCCCGGTATCCTTTTGGGTGAATGAAAATTCGTATGCGCCGTGAGAATAAGCCTGATCGCCAAAAACCTGGACATCTTCCGGGTGAATTTTCATCTTCCATTCGCTACCTTCGTATCCAGGCTGGTTTCCCGTTCTGATCTGCGCTTTGCCCACGTTGCGGGGTGCATCGGGTGGATACTGGCGACCTTCATCGATCCATAAATCCAGCCAGCGCTCAAAATCGCCTCCAGGGCTCCACTCTGCCCCATACTGCTCCCACAGCTTATAAATCGATGCTATATCATTGTCATTTGTTCCTGCCATAAATATCATCTCCCTTCGCTGCTCTGACCGCTACTGGCTGGCAGCATGAGTATGACAATGCGACGATGTTCGTGCATCTGTTGCACGGTGCTAGAGCGTGTTGATAATGTTTCCGGCAATCTTGACCCCCTTCACCGGGTTACTGCGATTGTATCATACAAGAGACGCGGCCTTAGAATACAAGGAAATCCTGATTGGGTTTTATCCCACCATTTATCAGGGCAGGGCTTGTTCCTC
>CP070785.1:970315-971914 GCA_020346705.1 Chloroflexota bacterium
GCCCTGCCTTATGGATTCCCCAAGGTGATGGTTTCCACCATGGCTTCCAGTAATGTGGCTCCCTGGGTAGACATCAAGGATATCACCATGATGTATTCAGTGACGGACATCCTGGGTTTAAATCCTGTGATGCGCACAATTCTCGCCAATGCTGCTGGGGCTGCGGTAGGTATGGCGATGGCTAATGTTCCTATGGAATCAAAAGAAAAACCTCTCGTAGGTGTGACAACCGTGGGTATAACAACACAGGGTGCGATGAAAGCAATTGAGATACTCGAAGCCGCGGGTTATGAAACAATCGTATTCCATGCCGTTGGAACTGGCGGCCGGGCTATGGAGCAGCTAATGGAAGAAGGTGTGATTGGTGCTGTTTTGGATTATTCAACAATAGAAGTTTCCAATGAAATATTCGACGCGCTGCTCGCGGGTGGTGAGAAACGTTTAACCACCGCAGGCAAGCTCGGCATTCCTCAAGTTTTGGCCCCCGGGGCAATTGAAGTTCTGGTCTTTAACGAACCAGAAACTGTTCCACCCCCATTCAACACACGCACATTGATCCGGCACAGCCCGCAAATCACCGATGTCCGTCTCAATGCGGAAGAAATGGCGAGCGTTGGTGAGGAAATTGCCAGGCGTTTACAACACACCTCCGACGAAGCAGTATTCATTATCCCGACCGCGGGATATGACAGCTACGCTGTGGAAGGGGAAGGTTTTTACGATCCAGAGGCTGACCAGGCTTTCGTAACCGCCCTTAAAGCAAATTTGCCAGCAAATATCAAAGTGATCGAACGGGATACCCATATTGAAGATCCTGATTTCGCCACAGAAGCCGCGAATTTGCTCATTGAATTGATCGAAAAGCACAGCTAAAAAAATTGAGCATATCTTAAGGAGTTAAAAAATGGCTAAGAGATATTCTCGTCAGGAGTTTATTGATCGTTTATGGGGGACGATTAAAGCCGGTAGACCCATTGTCATGACTGGGGCGGGAAATGGCATCGCCGCCAAGTTCATTGAACAGGGAGGTATAGATATTCTCGGTGTATACAATACTGGATATTTTAGAATGCAAGGATATGGATCGCTGGCAGGAATGCTGCCCATCATGGATAACAACGAGTTAATTTACAACATGGGCAAGCGTGAGGTGCTTCCCCAGGTCAAAGAGGTCCCTGTAATTGCTGGGGTGGCTGGTGTCGATCCATTGCGTGATATGCGTCTATTCCTCCAAGACCTTAACCACCTCGGTTATTCTGGGGTGCATAATTTTCCGACCGTCGCCTGGTTCGATGGTGAGTTTCGTCAAACCCTTGAAGCAACTGGATTGGGATATGAGCATGAGTTGAAGATGATCAACATCACTCGTGATTTGGATATGCTTTCCATCGGCTATGCATTCAATATGGAAGATGCAAAAAGATTATTTGCCGAAGCCCCGCCCGATATTTACATTTTCCACGCGGGGATCACTCGCGGTGGCTCGACCGGTTACAGCAAAGGGCGTGGAATTGAGGAAATGGCTGAGATGTCCCAAGAGCATTACGATTTCGCCCGCAGTCAAAAACCAGATGTGATCTTGCTGGCTCATGGCGCAGC
>CP070785.1:972014-973595 GCA_020346705.1 Chloroflexota bacterium
ATGGTCATCACGCTGTTGGCTTTCAGCAGTGGGAACTCGATCTCGCGCAGGATGGCACTTAACAGAATTAACACCAGCAATGATGGCAGGGATAAGAAAGCATCGATGATGCGCATCAGAATATCATCGATCCAACCCCCGAAATAGCCAGCAATCATGCCGATTGGGATTCCTATCACCAACGTGATCACCATCACCATCAAACCCACAAAGAGTGATATGCGCCCACCATACAAGCAACGGGTGAGCAGATCACGACCCAATGCATCTGTTCCGAAGGGGTGCTGTAAAGAAGGAGGCTCCAACCTGCTCTTTATATCAGATTCATTTGGATTATATGGTGAGAGGAACGCGAAAATGGAGGCGAGGATGATAACGGATAATATCACTGCTCCGGCGACAGCTCCAGGATGCCGCCGGAAACGGCGCCAAACCAGCCGCGTCATGCTCTCATGCTCCCGCACAACTAACCCATCAGCTAAGGTTTGTTCGATTGCTAAGCCGCTTGTATCAGTTGATTTCATAAGATAATCATTTAGTCGTAGCGTACTCGTGGGTCGAGGTAAGCGTAAGCAATATCAGCCATTAAGTTTGCGATAATGATGATTCCAGCTCCGATTATCAAGACGGCCATCAGAACAGGATAATCGCGAGCGGTAGCCGCGTCATAATAGAGGCGGCCCATCCCCGGCCATGAAAACAAGAGTTCGACATAGAGCGAACCTGCAAAGATGTAGGGAAAATCAAGGGCGAACATCGTCACCAAAGGAATCAAGGCATTTTTCAAAGCATGCCGCATATAGATTATGCGTTCCTGTTGTCCTTTCGCTCGGGCAGTGCGAATATAATCCTGATTCTTGACATCAAGCATGCTGGAACGTAGGAACCGAGAGTACCAGGCCACCCATCCCACCATGCCCATGGTGACTGGAAGGATAAGATGCCAGATGCGATCCCAAATAGAGAATTCCTCACCCAGGGTGGACATTCCGCCAGATGGCAGCAGTGGTTCTCCTGTAAAAGGGTTTTCTAACCATGAATAAAAAATGAGGATTAATATAAGTCCTAACCAGAATTCTGGAATCGCTTGCCCCATAAACGAGAGCGTTGTGGCCGTGATATCGAATTTGGAGTATTGCTTGATTGCCGATAAAACCCCGATTGGTATTGCAACAATGGCGACCACAACCAGGGTGACGCTCATTAAGTAAACCGTGTTGAAGACACGGTCGCCGATCTCTTCCAACACAGGATTGCGGTTGCGGTAGGAAAAACCGAAATCTCCTCTTATGATGCCCTTGCGCGTGCCGTAAGAATCCACAACCCCATCACCATCTTCATCGACTCGCATCCAGTCATTGCCCACCAGCCAGACCACATATTGAACTGGCAGCGGTTTGTCCAGGCCAAACTGGCGCTTCATGGCTTCCTGTTTCTCGGGAGAAATGCGCCTAGACCTGCTCTGGGCGGCGAGGGGACCACCGGGAGCGATGTTGACCAGTGCAAACAGGATGATGCTGATCAGCAGCAGCATGGGAATGGCTTGTAGCAACCTTCTGACGATATAAGCACCCATATATC
>CP070785.1:973695-975265 GCA_020346705.1 Chloroflexota bacterium
ATAAAGTCAAATCCCTCGATTCTGGTCCCAAGAAATATGTTCGCCGCTTTGCATATGTCGGAGCATTTATTCTCGTATTCGGAATCATTTCGATCGGTATCCTCGCACCGAGAATGCGATCATTTGGTTACTTTGCTGGCGTTCAGCTTACAGTCACGCCAATATTTGAGACAGTCGCAGCTACTGCGACACTTCTCCCTACCAACACCCCCAGAGCGGTCACACCTACACCAACCTTCATTGGACCGACCCCATTGTGGATGCTGCTCGAAGCAACATACACGCCGACACCACTATATGTGAATACTCCCCACCCTATTACGGAGGCCTATAAAGCAGGCATCCGGGCATTTCATGAGGGCAATTATGAAGAAATGCTGATGTTCATGGAACAAGCTGCCCAAGCGGAACCCGATTCTGATGATATTTATTACTATATCGGTGAGGCAAATTTGAAGTTAGATAAGCCGAATGAAGCCTTATTTTCATTTGAAAAATCGCTCGAAACCAATATAAATTTTGCCCCAGCATACTTTGGCAGGGCTAAAGCCATGCTCGCTTTAGATCCTGATTTTGATATCGAGAATGATTTGACCCAAGCTATCGTGGTTGATCCTTCACTAGCTTCCGCATATCTAGAATTGATCGCTTATTACCTGTCAATTGGAAATTACGACCTCGCCTTAACTAACCTCGAGATAGCCGAAAATCTGATCCCAGAATCACCCTTGATCTTTGCTTACCGCTCCCAGGCACTCCTTCAAAGCGGCGAGTTCGAATTAGCGTTAGAAGCAGCGCAGCAAGCATATGACCTCGACCAGACCATTTTGTCCGTATACCAAACCCTGGGTAATTTGTACCTGATGACTGGAAAATCAACGCAAGCAAGTCATTACCTGGAGATTTACCTGCGTTACATTACAGATGACGCAGACACCTGGGCTGCTTATGGCCGCTCCTTATTTGAGGACGGCGACCAGATTGATCAAGCGATGCGGGCTTTTGACCGGGCATTGGAGCTCGACGAAAACTCCTTTACTGCTTTGCTCTTTCGTGGATTGTCTTATCTCGAATCTGGTCAGGGACAGTTGGCAGTCAACGATTTGTTTATCGCACGCAACTTTGACAGGGAATCCTTTATCGCCAGCCTGGGACTTGCCCGGGCATTATCTCTGGCAGAGCGATATGATGATGCAATCAGCCAGTTTAATGGCAGTGAGCTTCTCATATCAACAGATTTTGAGCGAGCTGAGGTATACTATTGGCGCGCCAATACCTTCAGATTAATGGGTGAAAAAATTTCAGCACTAGATGATTATCAATCCTTACTTGAGATAACAGCTGAATCGATTCCTGAAATTTGGGTAAGAGAAGCCCAGCGATATATCCTAGAACTTACTCCGACACCCACAATGACGCCCTCACCGATTCCACCGACAAATACTCCCACTGTAGCAACTCCAACGGCAACTCCGACAACCACTGCAACACCCACTCTAGCGACCCCTACACCAACCCCAACAACGACTACACCGCCTACTGTCACTACTCCAACATTGACGGCAACAAA
>CP070785.1:975365-976932 GCA_020346705.1 Chloroflexota bacterium
ATTGTTACACATACGCAGGCATGGGAGATCCCTATCTACCCTTCCGCGATATTTTGGCAATGCTCACCGGGGATGTGGAATCCAGATGGAACGCCGGTACTATCACCCGCGATCACGCTCGGCGTCTATGGACTGCCTTGCCTTTAGTCATCGAAGCCCTTTTAGATCAAGCGCCTCATTTGGTTAATTCCCTCGTACCAGGAGCTGATCTTCTTTCCCGGGTTGAGCAGGCAAATCAGGTTGGTGAGTCCTGGTTCTCCCTTTTGAACCAACGGGTTGAACATAATGCCTCGAATTCGTTGGAATTGAAGCAAAGTCATCTATTCCAGCAGGTCACCAACCTGTTGATCGATGTAGCTCGCAAGCAGCCGATCCTCTTGTTTATAGATGATATGCAGTGGGCAGACCCAGCTTCCACCGGTTTGCTCTTCCACTTGGGGCGGCGGCTGGCGGAGGGTAAAAGCAAAGTTCTGATTGTGTGCGCATACCGGCCCGATGAAGTGGTTGTAGATCACGCTGGTGCTCGTCATCCACTGGCAAAACTGCTCAACGAGTTCAGGCGTTCCTTTGGTGAGGTGGAGATCGACCTGGGTCAGGTTGAGAGGATTGAGGGCCGCAAGTTCGTGGATGCCCTCATCGACAGTGAACCTAACCATTTATCGGAGACGTTTCGGGTTGCTCTCTACCAACGCACAGAAGGTCATCCCCTATTTACTGTGGAATTACTGCGCGATTTGCGAGAAAGGGGAAATCTCTTCGAGGATGAAGGGGGATATTTAGTTGAGGCAGAAAACCTTGATTGGGACCTGATCCCTGCGCGAGTAGAAGCAGTTATTGAAGAGCGGATCGCACGCCTGGACTCCGCATCACAAAATTTGCTCACGGTTGCCAGCGTAGAAGGGGCGGCCTTCACAGCCCAAGTCGTATCGGAAGTGAACAATCTACCGGAAAGGGAATCACTAAACAAATTATCTCGAGATTTGGGAAAACGGCACAGGTTGGTCAGCGAAGGGGGAGAGATTCAAATTGGCCAGAAGCGCTTATCTCGCTACAGGTTTGGTCATGTGCTTTTTCAAGATTACCTTTATAACCGGATCGGATTGAGTGAACGTCGCTTGCTTCACGGGGAGGTTGCGGTCGCATTAGAGAAGTTTTATTCTGGACAGCTGGATGAGATGGCAGTCCAGATCGCCCATCATTTCCTCAAAGCTGAAGATTTTGAAAATTCGTTGCGTTTTTTCAACTTGGCTGCTGAACGCGCAGCCGGGATGTATGCCAACAATGAAGCAATCAATCATTACTCGGTAGCTTTAGATTTAGTATCAAAGATCTCTCCAAACGATGGTGGTGCTGCCAACATTTACCGGGGTCGTGGTCTTGCTTATCAAACACTGGGAGAGTTTGATCTGGCTTGTGCGGATTTGGAGAACACCCTGCAAATCGCCCGGGCTTCCCAAGATAGGCAGCTCGAATGGCGAACTTTGATCGATCTGGGAAAATTATACGCCTCCCAGGATTACGACCAGACCCTGGGATATTTCCTACAGGCATTGGAGATGGCCCGTCA
>CP070785.1:977032-978582 GCA_020346705.1 Chloroflexota bacterium
CCAGATTTTAGGCGAACTTGCCCATTCATATGAGCGATTATGGTTGGTAGAGTTCTTTCCTGAATTCTGGGACGAGGGTCAGCACATAGAAACCTGGTTAAAGCAGAATGCAATCATTCAATCAGATCAAAATTTCGGTCGAATAAGAGTTCGTATCTATTTACTGACTGAATAAGACTATGGCTATACGCAAATCATTAGTAAATTCCTGGAAATTTCTCCAGGATGTCCTCCAAAATTCTCGAAATAGAAGGATTCTGTTCGTAATCGTATTATTGATCAGCATTATTTTCATCGCAATTGCAATCCGAACCAACTGGACAGAGTTCAGAGAACAAGAGATCCAGGTTGATTACCGGTACATCATCGCAGCAGTTTTGATCTATCCTGCAGGGATGCTTCCAACGGCTGCCTCCTGGCACATGTTGCTCAGGACGATGGGCGTTATACTCCCCTTTCGAACCGATTTGAGGATTTTCAGCTTGTCCTCACTCCCGCGACACATCCCTGGATTCGTTTGGTACATTTCCAGCCGCTCAATCCTCTATAAAGAAGAAGATATCCCAACAACAACAACGGTAACCGCATCTGCTGCAGAGATCATTCTTCTTGCATTGACCGGATTCTTATCTACTTTGATGTTGTTTTTTTCCAGGATTGCTATATCAGCTGAATTTGAACCTGTTAGAACTGCGGCATATATTGCCGTACCAATTATCATGTTATTAATCATCTCGATACCCTTAGTAAACCGCCTGCTGCCTTTTTTTCTCCAACGCAGAGGGATTACAGAAATTCCTCAAATTCACCAGGGAAGATTAATATTCACCCTGCTTCTCATGTTTATCGCCTGGTTTGGGGGTGGGCTGATCCTCTTCGTCCTGGCACAGTCAATATATCCAATGGGCTGGAGCATGCTGCCAGCCATGATCGGAGCCTGGGGAGCAGCCGGTGCCATCAGTTTAACCATCGGAATAGGGATTCAAGGATTAGGTATCCGCGAAATTACACTAGGAGGGCTTTTGAGCCTGCTGATGCCGCCAATATTGGCCATCATACTGGCGATCTTATTCCGTCTGGTCCTGACTGCAGGTGAATTCTTGTGGGTTTTGCTCATTATTTGGTTAACGAGAAAACCCCCAAGTAAACTTGAGGGCATGGCGTCAAATTCTTGAATTCTTATAGAATTTTGGTTAGTCGATTTATGGATCGCTACTAAGGTAAGCTCAAACTTCCCAGTTCAACGACCTGATCCAGTTGATCTTCTGTGAAAGTGAATATAGAAAAAGATCCATCTTCCATCAACCTGGTTGGAATTTGAGAACCCCCCACTGTCATCACGACCACAGCATATTTTCCAGGTTGAATATCGACGAAAACAAATTCACCTGTCCTCTCATCGACATCTGCTTGTGGTACTTCTCCCACCGTGAATTGGGGGATTCCGGTCACACCTGCTCCTTCAGCATCCATTGGAACAAGGAAGACCGCATCATCTGGACCGGGGAGAATAGATGTAGGATCACGAACCACCAGTAATCCATGCACGG
>CP070785.1:978682-980228 GCA_020346705.1 Chloroflexota bacterium
AGGAATCTAAATAAGTGTTAACCCATAGCTGATCACCAAACATAAAAAAGTTCAGCTTTCGGTAACATTTCATTAATCAAAAAACACCTCCTGAGAGTGATCCTCAGGAGGTGCGTTGTTATGAATCTTCTTCCCTTATTTAGGGAATTGCCTGTTCTGCCTTATTTATTGAAGGCGTTGTAGCTCATTGACCAGTCACCAGCGGTTGAACCCATCTGTGTGCCGTTATTGAAGTTGACAATGCAGGTAATTTCAGCACCACCGGTGTTGGCTGTAATCGTGGCACCACCCTGGAAACCGGAGGGCAGGAAGCCTTCCGTGGCAGTCACTTTCTCCCAAGTCTGGCCTGGAGCTAGTGAAGGAGTATTATAGGCATTCCCAGAGTAGCCATCATAATTCACATTGAGGGATGTTGAGGTGGAAGCGGAAATATTCTGGCAGGTGAAGGAGGTGTTCCAACCGAAGTAGGACTTCATCAAGCTGGGGATACCTACTGTTCCAGTTCCCGTCCCAACTGCGTTATATGTCTGTGCTTGGGCACCATTTGCAGCATTGACTACTGCGACCAAATCCATACTCGGTGAGGCCTCAATGGTTGCACCAAAATACCCGTTTGCACCGTGAACGCTGGGCATATACAGCAGACATCCGGGTGTTGAATCCGAGAGATTGCAGGTGGACGAACCACTGTCACTGTATGTTACTGTGACGGTTGTGCTACCGCTTCCCAGTTTGCGGATGTTGAGACTGGAGTTCCAGCCGAAGTAATTCTTGTATAGTGCCGGGGTGTACAGCTTTGCACTTCCAGACTGAACACCGCTGAAGGACTGCGTGTTGCCGTTTCCTGGTGAGGTCTGGTTGTCGACAGCCACAACTGCTTGATCAGAGGATATCATCGCTGAACCATTACAGCTGGTTCCACTAGGAAATCCTGATGGGGTGGTCGTCTCAAGATCGAAGTGGTGGGAGGAGAACAACGGGATGTTCTGGGCGGTCAAAGTTCCCACTGCACCGTTCTCGCAGGTGATAGTCAAGGTTACATCTGCTGGACCAGCACCCACGTTCTGGACAGAGATCAAACTGTACCAACCGAAGTAGTTATAAACTGCGGCCGGCAGGTAGAATGTCGTTGCTCCGGAGCTGAAGCCAGAGTAGCTGCCGTTGTAGTTAACTGAACCTTGACCAACCAGGTTGGCGATACCAACGACCTGAGCAGTAGAAGCAATCACCACGGAGTAGCGGCCATTGGGCAGCTGGTTGGAGGGAATGCCGGGAACGTATACTTCCCAGGATTCACCTGGTGCTAAAGTGAAGGGATTTGATTTCCCACTGTTCAAGACAGTTGGCGTGGTCTCAACGCCATTCTCATCAACAAAAGTGATCGTGACATTTGCACTGGTCGAATCAATGTTCTGGACCGTAAAAGACGAGATATCGGTATCACCCAGCTGAGCTGAAGCAGTACCAACAAGCCCGAAAACCAGAACGATGATAGCCACCAATGTAAGGATGCGGAATTTTTTCATAATCATTTCTCCTAAGATTT
>CP070785.1:980328-981873 GCA_020346705.1 Chloroflexota bacterium
CATTGCCGCGGAACACATTCCCAAGGCAATCCTGTGTGGATTAGATTCCGTTGCATTGGATACTCCTACCCTGGTTGCTTTGCAGGCAAAATTCTCTGGGGAGTGTGCTGATCGGACTGAAAGCGAATTCAGCATGCCTGACAAGCTAAATGTTGATTGGGGACGCCAACGATTGATGAATTTGGCTGCCTCATGGCGAGACCAGCTGCTCGAAATCAGCGGGGCAATGGGTCTCAGAGAAATCAGGCGAATGCGCGGCGAAATGGGTCGCGCCATGTTCATGGTTGAATTAGAACGCGAAGCATTTGCGGGGATCGAAGGTTATGAATACCAATAAAACTACACTAGAGCTGATTGTCGATAAGCATATTGCAAATTTACATGCTGGCTATCAAGGTCGCGCAGAAGGAATCTTTCCTGCTCCAGATGCGTTAGGAGATTTTCGCTGGACTGAAGAACTAATCCTGTCCACCTACTACCAGGCAGAATATGGGCGCCCTCCTGAAAATGGTATGGAGTACCGCTTCGGTCGATCTGGCGGTGGATTCGACATTCTTGATTTTAATTTCCTTCCTGAGCAAGATTGGCTGCCTGCAAAGGCAGATATCGACATCACCCTGGCTTTGAACAAGCGGGGAGAAGGCAGAGAAATCACCATCAATTTACCAATATACGGTGGTGGCATGTCCTATGGCTCGATCAGTGAACAGGTTATGCTCTCAAGAGTTATGGCTGCCAAAAGGTGGAACACATATATTTCAACTGGTGAAGGCGGTTACCCTACCGCATTGGTTGAGTACAGAGATAACATCATCACCCAGGTGGCCACAGGCATGTTCGGCGTGAATGAGGAGACTATCAAGAACGCGCCGATCGTGGAATTCAAATACGCGCAGGGAGCAAAACCCGGTTTAGGCGGTCACTTGCTGGGAGATAAAGCGACAGATACAGTGGCAGAATTACGCGAAAGTGTGCCTTGGGTCAGCCTCTTTTCGCCTTTCCCGTTCCATTCGGTTTATTCAGTAGAGGATCACCGCAAGCATGTCGATTGGATCAAAACAACCAATCCCAATGCACTGGTTTCAGTCAAGGTCTCTACACCAACTGATGTCGACATGGTTGCAGTTGGCAGCTATTTTGCCGGAGCCAATATCATTCACTTGGATGGTTCCTACGGCGGCACAGGAGCGGCACCAGAAATTGCTAAAAAGAACATCGCCATGCCGATCGAGTTTGCGGTACCAAAGGTCCACAATTACCTTACCAATGAAAATATTCGTGATGAAGTGGTCGTCATGGCCAGTGGCGGCGTGCGCACTGCCTACGATGTTGCCAAGATCATCGCACTTGGCGCTGATGGCGCAATCCTGGGGACTGGAGAGCTGGTGGCGCTGGGATGCACACGCTGCTCAAATTGTGAGCGCGGGCGCGGTTGTCCTTTTGGTTTGACGACGACAGATCCGCTTCTATCCCAATTTGTAAAACCAGAGTGGGGTGCCCAACGGATAGACAATTTATACAAATCCTATGCATATCAATTGCGAG
>CP070785.1:981973-983516 GCA_020346705.1 Chloroflexota bacterium
AGCCGCGAAGCTGCCTATGAGGTGGTTGAAGATCTTCGCCCGGACCAGGCCAAACTTGTAGCCCTTTCCATGCTTGTCCTGGGAAATGAGCAGGCACGAAGCGCTGTGACCGCCAACCCGACTGTAACCATCGATGGCTGTAAGTTGGCCTGTGCCACAAAAATGGTAAAAGAGAGCGGCGGGGAGGTCGCCCGGGATTTCGCAGTTCTGGATGTTTACCGCAACCACCGCCAGTTAAAACCGCTAGGGATTGCAGTCCTCAGCGAAGGTGGGCAGCAGCTGGCCCGTGTCCTGGCGGAGGAAGTCGCTTCTGTTGTGGATGAGGTAGTCGAACCCAGCCCAGACGGAGATCAAAATGCCTGATTTGCTCAAGAAAAAAGTCGGCATCGTGGCCTGCTCTGGGGAAGAACTTCCTGAAGGAACCGTAACCAGGCTCGCAGCTTTGAAAGTGCTGGAAGACCTGCGCCCGCAGGATACCGTCACGATCTGCCTACCCCTCTTCCTGGCGGGTGGGGAGGGCGACCGGGCCTTTGCCCGGTTTTATCCCACCATTGCCGTGGATGGATGTGAGCAGCGCTGCGCGGCTCGAGCTACAGAATTGTATTCCGGGAGTCCTGCTGTCAGTATTGTGGTGAGTGATTTACTTACTGAAAACGGATTGGAACCGCCTCGAGGTTGCCGCAAGTTGGATGATGCTGGCTTGCAAGCTGTAGAGATTACGGCAGAACACATGACGCGCGCAGTGGATGAACTTTTAGGTAAGCCATGGAGCAGACGTACAGGCGCTTTTATCGAAATTGAAATGGCCTCCGAACCGCAAGAATCTATTGAAGCAACCTGCGCCTGTGGCTCAGGCATCCCGGTTCAGGAGGTGCTTATTGATGGAAAAAACGTAACCTTAATCGCATTGCCGGTAATTTTCCAACAATTCCAGGAGGCTGGCAAACTGCCTTCAGAGGACACTGCGGGAGAGATCTTTGAGATGGTAAAGGTCTACAACCCCATCCCCGAGGGTGCCGATGAAATTTATACCCGTTGTTTATTAAGCGAGTACTCCAACTTTTGCTTGGAGAAGGAATTTACCCAATGAGTCGGACCGCAACTTACCACACAGAAGTAACCTGGAAAGGAGAACACTGGGGGCATATCATCATGGGCAACGGACCGGAGATGGATTTTTCCGCACCTCCAGATGCCCAGGGTCATCCTGGAGTGTTCACCCCTGAAGATGCCTTTGTGGCTGCCGCCAACACTTGTATCATGATGATGTTCATCTGGGCGACAGAACGTTTTAAGCTCAACCTGCTCTCGTATGAGTGCAGGGCAGAGGGAACCAAGTTGATCGAACTTGATCGGACGGAGATTTTCACCCATTTGCGTTTTTGGCCGGTCATCCAGATCTGTGTCGATGGAGAGGATCCGCAGCGGGTTGAGGCACGTGTCCGCCGCGCCCTGCAATCTGCGCAGAAATACAGCCTGGTGGCGAACTCAGTCAAATCGGAGATCGTTATTGAACCCGAGATCGAAATCATCGACCGAATTT
>CP070785.1:983616-985157 GCA_020346705.1 Chloroflexota bacterium
ATGTCGAGATCTTGCGGGCAGCGGGTAGTGCAGGTCTGGCAGGACGCGCACAGCCACGGGGTCTGCGCTTCGAGGGCGATATCCTCCTGACCCAGCTGTACTGCGCGCATAATTTGGTTTGGCTGCCAGTCAAAATATTTACCGACCGGGCAACCGCTGGTGCATTTGACACACTGGTAACAAAGGTAAACATTCTGGCCCAGTTCTTCTTGAATCTGCTGCGCCAGATCGGAATTAATCTGCAATCCTTCACGTTCTTCGGGTGGTGATTTGCTCACTAATAGCCTCCTTGTTCCAAGGACACTTCAATAAGGTGTTGATCAAGCAGGTTCGGGAGTTGGCTCAGGGATAACCGGGCGAGGGTACAAACCGGCGCCTTCCACAATCGGTTTAACCGCTGCTTCCCATTCGATGGCCATAATATGTACCCCGGCTACTCCTTCGATCTCCTGGAGCTCCTTGATCAACTCGATACAGATTTGAATGCCGGTTTCCTTCCAGGCCGCAGACCGTGCTTTCTTATCATCTTTTGTCAGTTCATCCTTGGGGATATCCTTCCAGGGTGCACCTGCCTGGGTCATGCGGGCGATCATCTCATCCGGGATGAGGATTCCGGGTACGTTGTTCTTCATATAGCGGGCCATGCCGGGACTCTTCAAGGGGCCGACACCTGCCAGGATGTAGGTTTCCTCATGAATACCCAGCTTGCGAACCTTCTCCATGAATACCTTGAAGGCTTCTAAATCGTAAATAAGTTGGGTCTGGATGAAGTCGGCGCCAGCTTTAGCCTTCTTGCCCAAACGGTAGGGTCGAAATTCAAGCGGATCGGCAAAGGGAGCCGCGGCAGCACCGATAAAGAAACGCGGCTCCTGTCCCTTCATCTTGTCACCGCATTGGAAAATGGCTTCATCGCGCATCTCTGCCACCATCTGGATCTGCTGGACCGAGTCAATATCAAACACGTTTTTGGAGGTGGGGTGGTTGCCGAATGATTGGTGATCTCCAGACAGGCAGAGCAGGTTGCGCATCCCCAGAGCATAAGCACCCAATAAATCACTCTGGATGGCCAGACGATTGCGATCGCGGCAGGTCATCTGGATCACCGGTTCTAATCCTTCCTGGACGACCAGGGCACCTGCGCCGATGCTGGACATACGCACGATGGCGGTCTGGTTATCGGTGATGTTGACTGCATCGCAGTACCCCTTCAACAGGTCAGCTTTCTTGGCGATGACCTCCTTGTCAGCGCTCTGCGGTGGACCAAGTTCGCCGGTTACAGCGAAGTGCCCACCTCGCAAAATGCGTTCGAGGTTGGAACCTGATAAATATCCATTACTATCTGGATTGGCTGTCATCTTCTACTCCTCCTCACTGACCAGGCGTAAATCTTCGCGAACGATTTTGCGGGGGCCGCCATCGCGAGAGGTCTGCCAGTTTTTCGGGGCTTGTAAATCCATGAGGACTTCTAATTTATCCATGCTTTCCAGACGGTCGTAGATCAACTGCCAGGCACAATCTGTTTCCGGGCTGATCTCGCAGTG
>CP070785.1:985257-986795 GCA_020346705.1 Chloroflexota bacterium
AGTTTAAGATAATTCTGTTACAATAAAACATTCGGAGAAAAAGCGACTGAACCTCGCAAAATGCGAGGCGACGAGGTGGAGGTTCCCTCCTGCGAAGGAGGCGCTAAACCAGGTAAGAAACAGAACCTGGTGAAAATCGATTAGATCAGCGGATGCCTCCGAAGCCCGACCACAGGCTTCACTTCTCCCTTCCAAGTTAAAGTCTAGACCGAAAACCATTCAGCGATGGATGGGACAAGGAAAAGATAGTGGTCCAGGAGAGTCCAATTCAATCTCCTGGTTCATTTGGAAGGGTGCGAATCCTATATGCCATCATGGGTATGCACCTTTGGGTGCATACCCCATTTTTATTCAGCCTGAAGAGAGAATTTTTCTTCAATCCTGCGAAAAACAGAGAGTTGCAAGTGGAGGAATTGATAATGTGGGAGGTAAATTGAATGGAATCGGGTTCCAACGGTAACAACCGTTATCATCGTTACCACATCGAAACCAAACCGGCACCAGATATCAGCGATTGGCCGACCCGGTTTACTGTCAAAGTTGGAAAAATTGGCCTCGCAAAAGAATTACTGTCAGAAATCTGGCACCATAAATTCCAAAACCGGGAAGTCATCACCAGCCGCCCTTGCATGTATGGCGTATTTTCCGGACCGGTGGGCGGCTTCGCCCCTCGCCCCGAACACTGTGTTGGGTGTTTGCGCTGCACCACCGAATATCCGGAATTCGTCACCGTGAGTCACAACCCAGAACGTATGAAACTCGGGGACAGCTACTTTACATCCAATTTTATTGATGCGATCAGTTACGAGGTTGAGCATGGCATGATCCCGGTTAAAGGCGCAGGATACCGGGGTAAATTCGGGGGTGAAGGATGGGAGGGGATGTGGACCGATATGTCTGAAATCGTGCGCCCGACCAGAGATGGTATTCATGGTCGTGAGTTCATCTCCACCGTGGTGGATATTGGTTACCGTCCTAACATGCTGATCTTCGATTCGCAGGGACGACCCGTCGGACCTACTCCGAGGGTGATTTCAATACCCATCCCCATCATGTTTGACAACCCACCGCCCTCCGTAGCAGGAGAATTGATGTGGAAGATCTATGCCCAGGCTGCTGAAGCAATTGAATCACTGGCTGTGCTGCCGCTGGGCGCAATTCTAGAACACAATCTGGAAAGTGATCATATTATTCCCCTGGTTGCGCCTGACGAGCAGGAAAACATTGACTTGTTGAGTGGTACTCCACTGATGATCGAAATGGACGGCTGGGATGAGCAGCTCTATACACATATCCACAATCTTTTCCCGGAAACATTGATTTGCCTGCGGATGCCTTTCTCCGCTCCAGAAGAATTGTTAGCGATGAACAAGAAAGGCATCCACGTGTTCCATTTGTTGGCAGACTTTCACGGCCGGGGAAAAAATGGGGATTTTATCCTGGATTTGATTCGCCAGGCTCACACAACCTTTGTGGAAGCTGGGGTGAGGCAAGAAGTAACTCTTTTGGGAAGTGGCGGCATCATTGCTGCGGAACAC
>CP070785.1:986895-988431 GCA_020346705.1 Chloroflexota bacterium
GCGCTCATCTGGTAGGCAACAGGACAGATACCGCAGATCCTGGCTGTGATATCCGGAACCTCCTGGAGGTACCTACCCTCCAGGAACGCCTCGAAGAAGCGAGGAGGTTCATAGATATTGACTTTTATCTGGTCTGGTTGACCATCTTTGAAAGCGATAAACAAACCGCCTTCACCCTCGACCCGGGCAAGGGCTGGAACCTGGATCGTTTTCACCATTAACTAGCCTCCATTTCCAAGAAAATCTCTGCCGCCTGGCGAAATTCAGGCGCATTACCACTAATTGTCCGCAACAGATTGACTGCTTCACCCGGATAGCGTTCAGTTGATCTCAATACCGGCAGCATGGCTTCAATTTCCACCTGGGGTAGCGGACCGAAACAGCCATAACAACCTCGATTGACCGCAGGGCATAGCGCACCACAGCCTGCCCTGGTAGCAGGCCCCAGGCAAGGTGTATTGCTGCTGACGATCACGCAGGTGATTCCCCTTTGTTTGCAGGTCTGGCAGACAGAGTGCTGGGGCAAGACGGGACGGCGATCATGAAGCAGGGCAGTGATCACTTCTAAAACCTGGGCCTTGTTCACCGGACAACCCCACAATTCGAAATCCACTTTGACATGATCCTTTATCGCCGATGATGTAGGCAGAGCCTCAATCACCTCGGGCTGCTGGTAGACAATTTTCTTATAAGCTTCTACATCTCCAAAATTTCTGAGAGACTGCAGTCCGCCGGAAGTGGCGCAGGTACCAAGCGCGATCAATACCTGGCAATCACGCCTAGCCGTTTTGATCTTTTCGACCTCTTCCTCTATCGAGATAGAGCCTTCGACCAATCCAATGTCGTAGGGCCCCGGTAGGATCTTACGCCGGGCTTCTAAGAAATAGGCAACTTCTATCTTTTCTGCCAATTCGAGCAGCTCATCCTCCATATTTAGCAATGAAAGCTGGCAGCCGTCGCAAGAGGAAAATTTATATACCGCTAATGTTGGCTTGTAGATCGGTGTCATTAGAAATCCTCAAGATTAAAGAATGGTTCCAAACGGTCGAAGCTGTACACTGGACCATCTTTGCAGATGAAGAAGGGACCATACTGGCAGTGCCCGCAGAAACCCTGGCCGCATTTCATGTTGCGTTCCAGTGAGAGGTAAATCTGCTGAGGAGCGATGCGGCGAGCCAATGCCTCGAAAACGACAAAGCGCATCATGATCTCCGGTCCGCAGCTGAACACGACGGTCTTATCGGTGTCTAAGCTCAAGCGGTAGAAAAGCATTGGCACGACTCCCACCTGACCAAGCCAGCTTTCATCCGCCCGGTCGACGGTGGTCATAACTTCGATTTGGTTATCTTCCCAGGTGGAGAATTCACCACTGTAGAGCAGGTCCGAGGGCGTTCTGGCGCCGTATAGGAGTACAACTCTACCGTATTTGGCCCGCTGGTTGATTATCTGGTAAATGACCGGGCGCAGCGGTGCCAGGCCAATGCCACCAGCGGCGACCACGATATCGCTGCCCTGGTAATTCTCCAGGGGCCAGGC
>CP070785.1:988531-990059 GCA_020346705.1 Chloroflexota bacterium
GAGCTGCCCTGCTCTTATTACCAGAAATGAAATAGGTCTATCACGAACTATATATATCTGATTAACCACAGAGAACACAGAGAGCGCAGAGATTTCAGAGATCCATTTGCCCGGCGACCGCTCCTAATGTCATCTCAGCATACCTTGCCAATGCAGACTTGCGAATAGGTCCGTTCAACTGTGACTGCCTGCGGTGTGCCTCGTAGGCGATCCTCTGCTTAATTCCACCCCAATCTTTGTTGATGATCAACTGCGAGGCTTTGATTCCGGTACCAATTGAGCTGGTTTCAGAGGCAGCCAAATTGAGTTGGTTGCGCCAGGCAAGCGAGCGAGCAAATTGGGCAAAATATTCACCTCGCCGGGAAGATTCTGAGAGCATTTTGAAGACAGTTTCGGCAAAGGTGGTTGAGATCAATTGGGCGACATCATCCAGATCAAAATCGTGCTTGCGCATGGCCATTGAAAGGACGCCGCCGCAATTGGAAACAAAATCAGGAACGAATAAAACCTTTCTTTCGATCAATTTGGCTTCTGCAGTACCAGTTGCGGGTGCGTCGGATACTGGCACAATCCACCTGGCCTTTATGTCATCAACATTGCTCTCGTTGATCGCCCAGGGCCTTAATCCAGGGATGAGCAAGTCAACCTCAAGGGAATACAGATGCCTGGGTGACATCACCTCTGAACCAATGGCGTGATGGACGAAATCATCTCCGAAAAGTTCA
Organism: Chloroflexota bacterium; assembly: GCA_020346705.1. Lineage (GTDB taxonomy): Bacteria > Chloroflexota > Anaerolineae > Anaerolineales > UBA4823 > PFL25. The sequence goes on from CP070785.1 coordinate 989,257, forward strand.
TTGAGCAGCATTAACTGCTGAACATCAAACCCATTATTGGAAGTGATGGTGCCTTCCCGGGTGGAGACTCCAACCACGATAGCACCGGCATTTTGCAGCATCTCAGCGACAGAGCTGGTGACTTTTCCAAAACCCTCTAAGGCAACGCGTAACCCCCTTAAATCCCACCTATGAAAAATCGACACCTGGCGGATAGTTTCGAAGACAGTCAAAGCCGTGGCATATGAACTGTCGAAGTGCTCTCCAGCCAGGGTGCTTCCAGCGCCCTTCATGATGGCTTGCAGGTCTTTAAGCCTAGTCCCTAAATCAAGGCCTGGATAGTACACCTTTTGCTGAATCAGTGGGGAGATTGATCTCCCGAAAGCCTCCATCAACTGCGATCTTTTACAACAACCCTGCCTTGGATATGCGAATACCCCCGCTTTAGCGCCTCCCATGGGCACATTCAGAAACGCCCATTTGTAGGTCATCGACCGGGCAAGGCCGGTTAACTCAGCAATGGAAACATCCCGGGCAAAGCGCGTCCCACCTGAGGCTGACCCCCCAACGGTTCGATCCACGACAAGATAGCCTATCACACCCAGGCCATCGGCGGAGATGGTCATCGCCAAGCTGGGAGGTGATTCATTTTGATCGGCAAATGAGCTGTCCATCGAAACCAATGTCTCCTCCTCTCATATCTTTAACAAGAGCGTATGAGAGGACAGGCGCCAACTTTTCAACTTGAATTAATTTGTATGGGAAATACCTGATCGTGCTGTACTTCCCAACCCAAAACCCCACCACCTAAGATCAAACCGATT
>CP070785.1:990159-991668 GCA_020346705.1 Chloroflexota bacterium
TTTTCTAAATCGGGTGCGTCTTATGGATGATGAACCGACTGCGATCGAAAGATCTTATTTACCCCATGCCTTGTGTCCGGGGATCTTGCAATACGATTTTTCTGTTAAATCACTTTACGAAACGCTCTCTACAGTTTATGATAAGAGACCCGATCATGCTGAACAGGTAATAGAAGCCAGTCTGGCAACTCCTGAAGTTTCCGAGTTGTTGGGACTGACGCCACCAGCCGTGGTATTTGTTTTCCGTAGAGAAACTCGGATGGCTTCTGGTCAGGTTGTCGAGTATGTTGATTCTGAGGTAAGAGCGGATCGTTTCCGCTTCTACACCAATCTACGCCTGTTTTCCACACCAGAGGAATTTACCTTTCGGAGATTGCCGCTTACAGTAGCTAGTTGATTTCGCTTGAGATAAGATGACCAAACAATTATCCGAATCAGAACTTCAAGAACTCGTCCAGCAGATTGTGCAGCGCACAATTGGCGAGGTAGGCGGCATACCTGAGGCAAGTTCAAAGCCGAATCCGTCTTCTACAAACCTTAAGCCGGAAAATCGATCTCGCAGGATAGCATTAGCCGCAGATCATGGAGGCTATTCGCTCAAGGAAAACCTCAAGCCTTTCCTTCAGCAGCAGGGATACCAGGTAGATGATTGCGGAACCCACAGCTCAGAATCGGTGGATTATCCCGATTTTGCCTACGCAGTCGCCAAGAAAGTCAGTGAAGGCGAGGCATGGCGCGGGATCATTATCGATGGCGCGGGAATTGGCAGCTGCATGGTAGCCAATAAAGTGCGTGGTGTCCGAGCTGCTATGTGTTACGACCACGCGACTGCCGTGAACAGCCGGGAGCACAATAATGCCAATGTGCTTACCCTTGGTGCAGGAATGATCGAGCCGTCGCTTGCCCGTCAAATCGTACTCACCTTTCTGAATTCGACCTTTGGCGGTGGGCGCCATGCGCGACGAGTAGATAAAATTATGGACGTAGAAAATAAATAGGTGATAAGTCTAAATGTTAGCTAAAGATGTGAATGTTGAACGAATCGTTGAAATTGTGGCTCGCGAGGTGATGATCGCTCTTGCCGAAAGCGAAAAGCGATCTTTAACTGAAGAATGCGACCACTGCACGGAAGAGTGCACTGGGGAGATTTGCGTGAGGACCTGTTTTGACCGGGTGGGTCGCGTGGTGAACGCCGGCGCGGCAAGGATAACTTCTTCCCTCGGGGGTATACCCGAAGATCCCAGCATAGGGAGGATGATCGACCACACCATCCTGAAGCCGGATGCAACGCCCGATCAGATCGCCCAGCTGTGCTATGAAGCCCGCAAATATGAATTTGCTTCCGTTTGCGTCAATCCTACACATGTCAAAATGTGCGCAGAGCTGCTGCGCGGCAGCCCGGTGAAAGTTTGTACCGTGGTCGGTTTTCCGCTCGGGGCTTCCTCAACCGATGTGAAAGTATTCGAGACCGAAACTGCTTTGCGGGATGGCGCCACGGAGATCGACATG
>CP070785.1:991768-993273 GCA_020346705.1 Chloroflexota bacterium
GAACATGGAAGAAAACAGCGAGAACCTGATGAATTGCACAAATTGTGGAGCGCCAATGAAGTTGTTACTCGATCGGCAGCACTTTTTCTGCGAGTACTGCACAACAATTTATTTTCCTGAAGAAAATGACGATGGAATCCTGGTCTTAGAACACAACAGCGACACAAGCTGCCCAGTCTGTAATATCCCCCTGGTATATGGCTTTATCGATCGTACTCAAACCCTTTATTGTCAAAATTGTCGGGGGATTTTAATTGATCAAGAAGTATTCTTAATGGTTATTGATTATCTCAGAGCTAAATCATCAGCCCCCTCGATCACCCCTCCACCAGTTGACCTAGAGGAGCTAAACAGAAAAATACGATGCCCAAATTGCAGTCGCCGCATGTCGACCCATCTTTATGGAGGTCCCGGCAATCTTGTAGTGGATAACTGCATACATTGTTCCCTACTCTGGCTGGACAATAATGAATTCACACGCATTATTCGCGCCCCAGGACGTGAACCCCGGATTGAACCAGAGGAAGAAGAGCAATAAACCTGGCACAACCTAATTCCAATTCTCCAAAATCAAGGTTTTGGAGCTACTGAGCGAAGATAATTCAATCTTAAGGGACCGTGGGAATCGTAAAATGAAAGCTCGTTCCTTCTCCCAGCGTACTCTCGAACCATAATTGTCCCCCTTGCATTTCAACCAATCTCTTGGTTATGCTCAAGCCAAGCCCTGTTCCAGTTGTTTCCCGCACTTTTTTATCCTCTGAACGGAAGAATTGCTGGAAAATCTTCTCTTGATCCTCGGGACTGATCCCAAAACCATCATCGATCACAGAAACATGCACCAGCCGGGATTGAGCTTCATCATCCTGACTAGGTTGAATATCAGCACGAACTTGAATTTGCCCACCTGAGGGTGAATATTTATGAGCATTGCTGACCAGATTGGTCAATACCTGTATCAGGCGGGTATTGTCACACCAAATTTTGGGTAAATCATCTGGCAGCTGGATATCCAAGTCTTGATCTTTGTCATCAATAGCTTTCCTCAACGAATTGATTACTTCCTCCGTGAGAACCTCTAACGATTCAGTCGAGAATTTGAGTTCCAATTGACCAGCTTCAATCCGGGATATATCCTGCAGATCAGAAACAAGCGTCCCCATTCGTTCTGCATTTGAGCGGATAGTAGAGAGAAAATTGGCCTGGTTTTCGCTGACAGGTCCTACAGCGCCCCCCACCAGAAGATCGCTATAGCCTTTGATTGAAGTCAAGGGATTTTTGAGCTCATGTGCTGCGGCAGACACAAATTCGCTCTTCGCGCTGTTTGCCCGTTGCACCTGATCATAAAGCTGGGCATTCGAGATGGCAATCGCCGCATGGTCGCTCAATCGAGAAAGAAATGCAGTACTGTCCTTGGAAAACCCCGATCTTCCAACACTTTCCAAAAAAATGATCCCGATTACATTTGATTCCCACTTGATCGGAACGAGTAATCGAGATTTTGCTGC
>CP070785.1:993373-994876 GCA_020346705.1 Chloroflexota bacterium
GTCATCCCAGGTTAAACCTGGAGGCAGCATTTCAGGCACCTCGTCGCGCAGAGTTTGCTCCAACCAGGCGATCATACGCTGCTCCCAAACCGTGATATGTGCCAGGAAATCCTTGACCGTCCAGTCATCCATCACTCCTGGCATGACCATTTGCTGCTCTGATACTTCCTCCAAGGTTTTTTCCAAACGCATCCGTTCATCCTGGATCTCCTGGATCAATTTCTCTTTGGTCATATTCTCTTCCATGTTGATTCTCCCGAGAGGTTTTATTAAGGAACCATCGCTCGACCAAATCCAAAGGGGGCAGAAGGGGGCAATGAACTAACCGCCCTCATTCAATTTTGAACGTCCAAACACAACCCCCTTCTTCCCAGCTAATATCCGTTGGTACTATGCCCATCTTTGCCGAAGGGTGCTCAGGATGGGTGAGGTGCATTTTCTCCACCTCGCAGATCTCCCTGCCCTCAAATCCGAGAGCGCATTTCTCCGCGATCTCATTTTGCTTCTCCAATCGCAGGCAGTTCTTGAAACGGATCGTCATCTCGCCGTTCTTGACCTCAGAAACCTCGTATTCACCCGGTCGATGCATCATTTGATCTGAGTAGAGCACGGCGTAGATGGCCTGTTTGAGCACCATATTCGGGTTTATCTTTGTAGCTGCTTTGCCCATCAATTCCGCAATTGGACCCATGAATCTGCCCATCATTTTGCCATATGCTTCAACAGTGTCATCCACCCAATCTTGAACCGTGCCCAATCTCTTGTGTGTTTTATAGCTGATGGCGTGATCCAGGGTGAAGAAATCGTGTATCCGATCCCATTTCTCTTCAATGGACATTTCCTTTAGCTCTGGTTGGATCGGTGTTTCGCGATGCGCCATCTAAATACCTCCGCTTAATAAATAATCGAACTATTTACCTGATCTTATCTCACAAGCTCAGCAGAATAATCCCCTCCAATCCAGATTCCCGAGATTTTCGATCGATTGGTCTGCAGCCTCCATGCTCCCCATCATTGGGAGCCCATCATCTGTGGTGATGGCAACAATTTGCCCGATCCCAGCGGTTCGCGCAGATTGGATACCGGATAGCGAATCTTCCACCACCACACAATCTTTTGCTTTAATATTCAACTTTTTCACTGCTTGAAGATAGATTTCCGGATCTGGTTTTCCGGGCCCGGAACCATCGTCATAAATAATTCGGGAGCGATCAAACCAACTATCAAGAAACAGATGCTTGCAGAAGAAATCCAGGTTCTCCTTTCCAGAAGCGGTAGCTATCGTGCGGGGGACTTTATGTGCTACCAATGCATCCAACAATCCTTCAGCTCCAGGAGATAATTTGAATTCATCACCCTGCGCCAGGCAAAGATGGCGGTATATCTTCTCCTTTTGCTCGCTGAGCTGTTTCACTTCATCACCATCGAGCATAGCTCCCCTCAGGAATTCTAAAGTATGCTGGTTATTGCGCCCATGAACCTCAGTCCGCATCATCTCTTCTG
>CP070785.1:994976-996478 GCA_020346705.1 Chloroflexota bacterium
TCCAAAAGTCCGGCATCCGTCCCGGAAGCAGCGGCCGCCGCTTCGATGGCACCGATTGCAGCCAGGAGAGCATCCTCAGTGGCGATCATCGTCTCGTTGACCTGGTTCTGGATAGTCGAAACGCGATCGACTACATAGGTCACGTCTGTATGGCATTGACCGCAGGCATTTTCAGCATTCAGCAGGGGGCTTTTGACATCATGGGTTGAAAACTTGGCTGCCCCATCGCGCGTGTAAGGCATGTGACAATCAGCACAGGCCACCCCGGCGTTGAAGTGGGTACTGTTGGCGGTGAAGAGCTCGTATTCCGGATGCTGCATCTTGATCATTGGCGCTCCGGATTGTGGATGCTCCCAATCTTTAAACTGCAGCTCGGCGTAATAATTGGCGATTTCTTCGATTTTCATGCCGTCTTCCCAGGGGAAGGTCAGATATTTGCCCTCGCCTTTAAAGTAATATTCGACGTGGCAGTTAGCGCACACCACTGTGCGCATTTCCTGGCGGGTAAAATCGCGCCAGTCAATACCCTGTGCTTGAAGCGCTTCGTCAAGGGCAGGATTGGTCACGATCAGGTGCATATTCTCAGAGTCGTGGCAGTTAGCACAGCCGATGGAGTGGTTTATCTCGCTGGCTAATTCCATGAAGGGGGTCTTATCGTACTCGGCCATGCCCATCTCCGCCCACAGCCGGGGGTTATCGGAAGATTTACAGGAATAGCATGTCCCGGGGGTCTGCTCGCCAACGCGGGCGGTTCTTTCAACATCGTTTTGGCTGTTCAAGTGACCCCGATCTTCATTGTATTCCTTACTGAAACCATAACCGGCAAATAAGGTGAGCAAGCGGGGATCGGTTTCCAATTTATCAGTTGGAAAAGAACCACCATAGGCCGTGCGCTCCTCATTGGTCTCAGTTTTTAACAGGGTCGAATACTGGTTTGGGTAATTATCAGCCCATTTCTCTGAATCGGGTTCCATGGGAGCGATCTCGCTAACCGGCAAGATACCACGAATGGGACTTGGTTGATTGTTTGTAAAAAGCAGCAAGCCGATCAATCCTACTGCCAAGATAACAATTATTCCTACGAGGATATAAATAACAGTGGATGATTTCATCTACTTTCCTCCTTACTGGTCTTGATATGGATGGAGAGATACTCCTCGCTCTCCATGAGATACAAATCGGTGGCAGTCAAAACAGAAGCGATCAGAATTCATTGAAACTTCAGAAGTGGATTCAACGGCATCATTATGGCAGCGGACACAGTTCTCCTGAACAATTTCTAGTGAGTCTTGTTTCGCTCGGATGGCATCAGGGATATTCCCTGATACAAATGCGGAGACGTGATGATATCCTGATGTACTTTTCGTTACATACTTGGGAATCAGTGCATGCGGCGTGTGACAATCACCACAGGAAGCCCACATGCGATGAGAGCCATGATACCAGCTCTCATATACATTATCCATAACATGACAGTTATTGCACGTTGCGGGGTTATTCCC
>CP070785.1:996578-998077 GCA_020346705.1 Chloroflexota bacterium
GGTGGCGAAATTCGTGTGTTCCCGTAATTCATCGAATCCACCAGCCACCACGGCCAACATCTCTACAGCTGCCTCAACCCTCTGAGGCGATAATACCCGGTGAACGATCGGTTTGTTGGTGAAGCGCAGCAGTTCGGCAATCTCTACCAGGTCTGAGAATTCCCCCTGGTCAGTGGCAGTGACTGTCGGGCGGACAATATCTACCATTGGCAGTGCATCCTGAAGCATCACCAGCTGCTGGACATCATGTCGAGTTGCCGGTCGCCGCTTTCCACTCTCTAAATCCAGAACATTGACCGGAGTGCCTGCACCCATGAAGCAGCTGTGTTCAGTATAGGGGGCTGGGCTAAACCCACCCCGGTCAAATATTTTCGTGTTTTTTGGTAGGGTTGAAAGGGCAGTCTCCAGGATTTCTGGAGGAATGCGCACCATCTGCGTCTCCCAATCCACGATGAAATCAACCTTCTCCAACCGAGTTAATGCATCAATGTGCGGTACGCAGAAACCGGTCTCAATCAGAATTTCCACCGATTTTTCGTGGATAAGGTCAGCAATGGCGTCTGTGTATTGAGATTCAAACATTATGTCAAGTTGCGAATATCATTTCGTATGTGGCTATGATAAGTTCCTTTACTCAACCGAAGAGTCAACGGGTTGTAATTCAGGATTTTTCACCGGTGGAGCGTCTCCCCAGCGATATGACAACTTGTACATTTTTAGAATTAGGAATGATTGGGTGTTGCGCACACCTGGAATCTGTTGTAACTTGTTGTTGAGAAAGTTGACGAAATGTTCTCGATCCTCACAATATGCTTCAACAAAGAGATCGAATTCACCTGCTGCCTGGAACAGATACGTTACTTCCAATAACTCGGAAATATCTTCTGCCACTTCATCAATCGGTCTTCCTTCGACGCTAACGCCGATCATACCGGCTTCATATAAGCCAATTTTTTGAGGTTCTACGATGCCGACAATCTGCAGAGAACCCTGGTCAATCATCTTCTTAACTCGCCTTCTAATTCCCCCTTCTGTCAAGCCAAGTTCCGCGGCGATCTTTGTATAGGGCATGCGTCCATCGTATTGCAGGTAAGAGATGATAGCTCGATCAGTTTCGTCAAACATGGTTCTATTGTACCGAAATTCGTATAAAAATCAAGTATATTTATACTATAATCGTATAAATCTATATATAAAAATACGATAATCGTCAATATTATGGAGTATTTTGGTTCTATTCGTATAATTGGGAAATACCCAATATTTTGATGACAAATAGGAAAGTTGCAGTCAATCAAAACGAATTAACTTGCAATATTTATTTGGTCAACTCAAAAATGTCTTACTAAGGAGAGAAAATGCAAAAAGCCAAACCGAATCTTGTATTTAAGAATGGTGTTATTTACACAGGTGATCAAAAGCATTTATGGGCAGAAACAATCGCAGTCGCTGATGATCAAATTGTCTTTGTTGGCTCATTCGCGGATATTGAAGAAGAT
>CP070785.1:998177-999674 GCA_020346705.1 Chloroflexota bacterium
TCTCCATTTTCTATGATAGCTTCCACTGCCACGGTATCGATCACGGAGGTAGCTTTTACCTGAGCAACCTCATCCCAACCCCGTTCCACCCAGTATCCTTCACGATATTCATCAGTAACTTCTATACCAGTAATCCATTTTGGCTGTTTCATGCCAAACCTATCCGGATACCAGATACGGAGTGGAAAACCATGTTCAACCGGAAGAGGGTGTCCATCCCAGTCGTAACAAAGCATGATGCGTTCATCTGAGGCAATCAAATCCAAATCAACAGTTTCGTAGAAACCATCGCCAGAGGAGATATATAGATATCGTGCCTCAGGACTGACCTCCGCATCTGCTAATACTTCTTGAATACTCGCTCCGGTCCAGAGTGTTGTACCGATGAGCGACGTACCGACTCTCCCGGAGATACATGAAAGCGTGACAAATTGATCGCGGGATTGGTAGTTATTACGCAAATCATCCAAAGTGAGCATCAAAGTTTTCCCCACCATCCCTGTAATAGGTAGTTCCCAGGTCTCACCATCAATTAATGTTGGCTCAAGTTCAATAAATACCTGATAATGATCTTTTAGAGGTGTGTATTCAGGTCTCGTACCAGGGGCCGGAGAAACTGGATCATTCTCATTTGGAAAGAAATCATCCTCAGTTTCTCCTCCAGTATGAGCAGATACGTTTTCACCCTGCTGTCGATTTCCAGAAGTATTCAACAACCTCCCTAGGCCAGCCCCAACTACTGTGATAGCAGCTGCCGCTCCTCCCAAGACAATTAAGAATTGACGGCGACCAACAACTTCAACACTGCGCTCCTCCCCTTCTATGCTCTCCACTTCAGGTTCAACGATGAGTAAGCGGCTGTATGCAAAACTCATAACCATCCCCCATCCCAGAAAAAGGATCAAGAACCAAAATAACCCGAACAATGATGCGGATGCAAATTTTAGTTCACTTGTGCTGATGACCGCGACAGGTAATCCAAAGAGGATCCCCATGATCATTCCAGTCAGCAGGTTCACATTGAGCTGCAATTTATTTAGGATCCAGAAAAAAAACGCTCCGGCTATTATTCCAGAGATATAAAAAATAATTACCGCCATCCCTTGTTCTGCAATTTTTGCCGTATCAGCAACATTGATCCCCAGGAACAGCATTGAATCGATCATTAAGTCAATACCAAAAGTGATCACTGGTCCTGGTAATAAGCCAGCTATCCAATTGAACAGCTCAAAGGGGGGAAAAGGCTGTCCAAAAAGCTGCTGACCCAGGTACATCAATGCAATCAAAGGCAAAGTGATTATTGCTCCAACCAGTGCACCGGTGGTAAAACTGTTTCTTTTCATCATTCAATTCTCGTCAAAATCAGATAGATATATCCAAATTATTATGATATCAGAATTTCAAATCATTTCAATAATCGGTTTTGATGAAAATAAAACGAACTTAGGTATCTAAATTGAGGATATCTCTAACAGATTAACTGATTGAATTAACTCA
>CP070785.1:999774-1001270 GCA_020346705.1 Chloroflexota bacterium
TCCATTTCTTGCTGCTCCTTCTGCCTCAGCTTGCGTTGCTGTTCCTGCTGCTTCTCAAGTTCCTGTCGCTCTTTCTGCTGTAGCTTGCGTTCCTGTTCCTGCTGCTTTTCCAGTTCCTTTCGCTCTTTCTGCCTTTGCTTCCGTTCCAGTTCTTGTCTTTTTTCCAGTTCTTGGCGTTCTAATTGCCTTTGTTTCCGTTCTTTTTCTTGTTGTTGCTCCAGGAGCTTTTGTTCTTGTTGACGTAGTATCCGTTCTTGCTCCTGTTGCCGTTCAATCTGATTCTGGTCATTATTTCCCTCTGATAGCTCGTTCTCGGAACTTTTATCTCGATTTTGGTCCATCTCAATATCCTTTTAGAACTCAGATGTGGATTTCATTTCATAAGGATTTACGAAATGAGTTGTGTAAATAATTCTTAATAGATTCCCTCTCTCACGTCTGGGAAAAAGGAATTTTTATCAAAGTTGTGGTTTTTTCTTGGTTCAAGATTGTGCTGCTGTGGACTCGTGCTCACCCATTTTCCTTAGATGTGAAAGAAAAATGATTTGGTCAAACACCCAATTGAACGTGATAGTTTTCTCCCCTTGATGCTTGCATCAATTGGTTATTCCAATAATTATTCGTTTGATACCTGCCCCAACTCCCTTCAAGCGGTCTCAGCCTTAATCTTCGCCTGGCTCTTTGCAATATGTGCATGCAGAGTAGCACGCAGTTGTTCGATCTCCTCCTGGGTAATCGAGGCCCATTCTCTCAGCAGCCGCTCCTTAAAGTGTTCCAGGGCATTTTTCTCTGTTTGATTGAGCTCTCTCACCATCTGTTGCGCGGAGAGATCACGGATCAGGATGCTGATCGATAATAAATCACCTTCTGCCTGTACTTCACCAATCCTCTTCTTCCACTCCGTTTTATCTGCATCAAGCATGTCTGGTTTACTCTTAAGCTGCCGGACAACTTTTTTCATCAGAGCCTGCGTGGCGACCGGCCGGATGCGCGGATTTTCCGTGTCAGTTGTTGGAAACCAAAACGTGCTGTCCTTGGTCTTGACTTTGAAGCACTCTGTGTCTTCTTCGTTGATCGGTTTAACCTCCACCCTTTTTATCTGTCCAACCCCATAATACGAATGCACAACCCAATCATCTATTGAGTAAGTGCTGTTAGAATCCATGAATCGCCTCCTTTTTGTGATTTATCAGTCCAGATTGCAGGAAAGGGGTTGGCATAATAATTCGGCCGAACTTGAGATTGAGTTAGTTGTGATTTGATTTCTGTATATCTAGTTTATATCAACTTTCCTGATTTCGCCGCGCAATTTCCTTTTTCAGTATCGGCGATTGTTTCTGCTAAACCTGCCGCGCCGTTTATTTCTGCGAATGGCTTTCTTTTTGGCGATCCGGCGTAGTTCGCTCTTCGAAACGAACCATCGCTTGCGGCGTACATCTTTAAGTCTTCCACTCCTGGCAACTTTCTTGCGAAATCGGGTGAGTAATTGCTGTTGG
>CP070785.1:1001370-1002860 GCA_020346705.1 Chloroflexota bacterium
GGATCCGATCGAGCAAGCCAGAGCATACGATAAGATGGGTGCCGATGAATTGGTGTTTCTAGATATCTCCGCAACTCCGGAGGGACATCAAACCACACTGGCAGTCGTCCAATCAATTGCAGAACAGGTTTTTTTGCCGCTGACAGTTGGTGGAGGCATCCGCGAGCTTGCGGATATCCGTCAAACTCTGTTATCCGGCGCAGATAAAGTCAGTATAAATTCCGCGGCTGTAAAAAATCCTCGTTTGCTTACCGAAGGTGCGCAGCGCTACGGTAGCCAGTGTATTGTATTGGCAGTCGATGCTAAACGTGTCACGAATAATCGTTGGGAAGTGTACGTCAGCGGAGGCAGAATTCCAACTGGTTTGGACGCCGTCCAGTGGGCGGTGGATGGGGTTAACGCAGGAGCGGGTGAAATATTATTGACCAGCATGGACAGGGACGGCACTAGAGATGGTTATGATCTGGAATTAACCGAAACCATTGCCTCTGCAGTTTCCGTGCCGGTGATCGCCAGCGGTGGCGCAGGAAGCAAGCAGGATTTCTTGGAGGTGTTTAGTGAGACCCAGGCGGAGGCAGCTCTGGCGGCGACCTTGTTCCATGACAAAATACTGGCGATTGGCGATTTGAAGGGATATCTAGCAGAAAATCAGATCCCGATCAGGTTGTTAAACGAGAGCGAGTGATATGGAAGCATTGAAGTATGATAGTAACGGATTACTCACCGCCGTTGCTCAAGACATAAATACAGGTCAGGTACTGATGGTCGCAATGATGGATGCGGAGGCGGTGGAAATGACGCTCAAAACCAAGCGGGCACACTTCTGGTCGCGGAGTAGGCAAAAACTCTGGCAGAAAGGTGAGACCTCTGGGAATTTCTTGGAAGTGCAGGAGATCAAGATCGATTGCGATCGCGATGCATTGCTGTTGCAGGTTATCCCCCTTGGACCCACATGCCACACAGGAAACATGACCTGCTTCTATTCAGATTTGGATGGACATGATGTTGCATAAACTCTTTGAGATCGTTGAGGATCGGAAGCAAAATCCTGTTGAGGGATCGTATACAAACAAGCTGTTGAATAGCGGGTATGAAAAGACAGCCCAAAAAGTCGGCGAAGAAGCAGTAGAGGTGATCATTGCAGCTGGTAGGGAGGTTCGTCAGCGGACGATTGAAGAGTCTGCTGACTTAATTTATCATCTTTTTGTTTTGCTGGTCCAACAAGGGATTTCACTGACTGAAGTGGAAGCTGAATTAGAAAAGCGGCATTTGAATTAGGGTTGCTTATGGATATCTTGCTGTTTGATATGGATGGCGTGTTGATTAAGCCTTTGGCTTATCACCGGGCTCTACAAGAAACAGTTCGTTTGGCGGGAATAGCGACCGGTTTTGGGGAAGTGCTGCTAAGTGAAGATCAGATCGCTGATTTCGAGGCGATCGGGATCAGCAGCGAGTGGCATTCCAGCGCCTTATGCATGGCGGTCATGGTG
>CP070785.1:1002960-1004434 GCA_020346705.1 Chloroflexota bacterium
GGTCTAGCCACCATTCAAGATGGGGATAAAGGAGCTGTACTTGATTTTGGGATGGAATTTGCCTACAACCAATGCGAGGATTTACTGAAATCTGGCGTGCCTGGTATTCACATTTACACAATGGACCGCTACAAAACAGTTACTGTAGTAGTTGAACGATTGAGAAAGAATGGATTACTTTGAAAAAAAAGATACCCAGAAAGTAATCAAATTTATCCTTTTATAGGTTTTAAATACAGCTAATTTGGGTTTAAATTTAACGCCAAATATTTTCGTAAGAATGATCCCCCACTAACATTTCGCCTTCTGTAAACCTTTGGGGGTTAAACGGTTTGATATCAGCTGTTTGAGCATCGCCATCCACAATTAATTCCGCCATACAGGCTCCGACAGCTGGCGCGATTTTAAATCCTGTCCCGCTAAATCCGCATTCCAGGTAGAAACCTTCCGGTCCAGCACTACCAAGAATAGCTCTTTGATCTGGAGTAATGCCGTCATAACCGCCGTGTGAACTTTGCAGTGAACCCTGATCCATACCAGGGATTCTAATACAAATCCGATCGATTGCCCGTTCTACAAAACCAGGTTTTGCTGTTTCACTATCACTCTCTGGGGATTCACCAATTGGATTATCATCTTCCAATCCGACCAAAGTCAATCCACCGGTCTCAGGACGGAAATACATCGAATTGGGAAAATCAATCACCGTAGGATGGTCATACCTTAAGGCGTCCGGTCGTCTAATGAACATCGTGTCATGCTGCCATGTGTCAAGAGGAAAATCCAAGCCAACCATTGAGGCGATTTTTCCGGCCCAAGCCCCGGCTGCATTCACCACCACTGGCGCGGAGAACTCACCAAGACTCGTACCAACTCCAGTGACGCGATCTCCAGAAAGATTGATTTTATTAACTTTGCAATTTTGGACTAACTGAGCGCCTTTTTCCCTGGCTGCTTCAAGAAAAGAGCTTGTACAGATGGAGGGCTCAGCGTACCCTGATTCGGGTTCATAAGCAGCCAGCTCGATATCTTCCCGATAGAAAGATGGCGCCAGCCGACCAACATCATCACCGGTAATCAAGAATGATGGGATTCCAATTCTTTGGTGCATGATAATGTTGGCTTTCAGATTCTCGATCGCTTCTGGCTTCACAAACTGCAAAAAGCCCGTTCGCCTGAACCCACTTTCGCCACCAACCACATCGGTCCAATGGCGAAAATAATTAAATGAAATCCATGCCAGCCGAGATTCGGGTTCCAAATCATAATGCATGCGGACTAACCCGCTGGATCGACCGGTCGCACCAGAAGCGATAAAATCTTTTTCCAGTACGATTGGCTTGATCCCTTTACGGGTCAAATGGAATGCCAGACTCGCGCCATGTATGCCACCACCGATGATGATCACGTCTCCGGTTTGGGTCATCTTGTTCCTCCATTAATCTCCAATTGATAATGCGTCACTCAAATCATC
>CP070785.1:1004534-1006001 GCA_020346705.1 Chloroflexota bacterium
AGAAGAGAATGGGGGTTCCCCACGCAGACTGTATCGATGGATAAAGATCTTAGGTTTGCTTGGACTCGCCCTCGTCGTCATCTTCGGCGCGCTCTTCATCACTGGAAAGCTGCTCATGAATCGCCTCGAGCCAGAGTCCGATCCTCGCCTGCTCGAGTCATGGGGACCTGAGACTTCATTCCTTTCTACGCGATCCGGAGAGGTGCACCTCCTCGATATTGGTGAGGGTGAGGTGGTCTTGCTCATCCATGGATCAGGCCGCAGCGTCGCAGACTGGCAGGATGGTGTCGCCGAGAAGTTGGCTGAGTCTTATCGCGTGGTGGCTTTTGACAATTACGGCTTCGGCTTGAGCGAGAGGAATCACCCCGGCGAGTATGGGAATGCTCTCTGGTCTCGGCAAGCCATCGATGTTCTCGATGCCCTGGAGATAGAGCGCGCAGTTGTTCTGGGGCACTCGGCAGGAGCCATCACGGCTGCCATTCTCGCTGCCGATTATCCTGAGCGCTTTCGCGGGGTAATCTTCACGGGACACGGATTCGCGATGGATCCTGCCCAACTGGTTCCATTGATTCCCGGAATCGGCGAATTCCAGCTGTCGCAAGTTGCTGTCATTGGTGACACGTTCTCGGACCGTCATCGGGAGAAGGCCGAGGCAGCCTATCAGATCCGCGGCACACGAGCCGCATATCTCACCTTCAACCGGCGCCAGTACACCATCGATGGTTTCCGCCTGATAGGAGGTACATATGAGGATATCAAGATTCCGGTCCTTCAGATGCACGGCACTCGCGACGAATCCCAATCCATTAAAAGCTCCCGGGACCTTTCTTCGCGTCTCTTGGATACACGCTTTGTAGCGATCGACGGATCAGGTCACGATATTCACATCGACGCCCCAGACCAGTGGGTCGATGAGGTTGCAAAATTCGCAGCGAGCCTTCCGGAATGAATTGATGTCGCCGTTTGAAAAGTTTAAGATTCCCGAAGATTGAAATTATTTTCTGTTCAATTCAGTGGGTCTCTGTCACCTTGCTGATCGAACGCGGTTGTTCAGCATCAAACCCCTTGGCCAGGGTAAGGTGATAGGAAAACAACTGCGCAGGAATGATACATACCAAAGGCGACAGCCATTCAGGGACATTTTCAGGAATATCCAATGGGGTTTGTGCCAGAGAAAGGGCCTCAAACGAATTCGATATGATCACCAATTCGGCCAATAAATCATCTTTCAAATGCTGATTCAATTCCAACAGAGAAGAAAAAAGCCTTCCAGTTGGAACTACAGATAACACCGGGAAGCCTTGGTCAACCATCGCAATTGGCCCGTGCATGAAGTCGGCTGAGGAATAAGGTTCAGCATTGATATAGGTTAGTTCTTTTAATTTAAGCGCCCATTCAAAAGTAGTCGCATAGTTGAAACCCCGACCCAGCACCGCACATTGCTGCATATATCGATAACGGGGCACC
>CP070785.1:1006101-1007540 GCA_020346705.1 Chloroflexota bacterium
CTTGCCAGCATCTCGCGCTGCCAATGGGCGTAATCGGTGTATTGATATTTCAAAGGCTCCATATTCAAAGGGAGATCAGATGATACTGCCTGATAATAGCCCATCATCTCCCGTACAAGAATGCCCACCGACCAAAAATCCGAAATTATGTGATCCATCGCCAAGAGCAGAACAGTCTCTCCAGCCGTCAGTTCCCCCGCTGAATCGGATTGCACCTCGGATTGGTTGTGGATTAATACCACTCTAAAAGCAGGGTTGTTCTCCAGGTCAAATGGCTGATGAGCGCGACCAATGATGTATTCCTGAAGGTCTGATTCGGTCCAGTTTTTGCCGTCCACTATCTCCAGTGGGACTGGAAAAGATTCGTGAATCCGCTGGACTGGTTTACCTTCAACCACAGAAAACGTGGTCCGCAAAGACGCATGTCGCGCCATTATCTTCTCCAGTCCGTTACGTAAGTGGGAGATATTTACATTTCCACGAATACGAACTGCACCCGAAACATTAAATGATACATCCTCCGGGATCAGTTGCCTGAGAAACCATAGAGACTGCTGGTTGTATGCCAGGGGCTGATCTTTTCCATTTTCTGAAACTGCAGCCAGCTTGATGCCATGATCCAGCGATGGTTCGGCCAACTGCTCGATAACCTGATCGCTGAGCTGAGAAATCGAGGGGCCTTGAAGAAGATTCACAATTGGGATAACCGCACCAAAAGCGTTTTCAATCCTGTTTTTCAATTCCATCGCCATCAGTGAATCCAACCCCAACTGATCAAGGGGTTGATCAATCGGTAATCGATCTGGTTCTAACCCCAGGATCCTCGCAGATTCAGCTCGCAACCGGTTTTCAACAACGGGTTGGCCATTTTCAGTATCGATTTCCTGAGAAACTTTTCGGTTAGATGGGGAATCAAGTTCCTGTTGATTGGGATCGTCTTCAGCGGATAGATCCTCTGGCTGGAATATTTTTCCTGGGGACACTTGTGCCCTGGTTAAAAGTTCCCACCCTGCTTGATCAGCGCCTAAAACATAAATCTCAACTTGCGCAGATCTGGAATTTGAGGGCGTAATAATAGTTTGGACAATTGATCTGCCCATCAGATTGGAAAGAGGCTCAACTTCAAATTCATTAATTTGATGCACTCCTTTCCCATAGAGCTCATCCGCGGCCGCGGCGACCATCTTGCGAAGCATCTCCTCTTGGTCTGATAAACCAATAAAATCCAAGGTCGTTTCATAAACCTGATGAGGTGATCGCAAGCGGTGGCCCAATTGAGGGTGCGCTTCACTTGATAAAACGGGGGCAGCTGGTGTGCCTGTCTTTACAGGGGTAAGCCAGTAGCGCTCACGAACAAATGGGTATGTAGGCAGAACCAATTTTTGCCGGCGCTGACCCTTGTAAAATCCTGCCCATTTGACTTCCTCTCCACGGACATA
>CP070785.1:1007640-1009065 GCA_020346705.1 Chloroflexota bacterium
TACACGGACCGAGGCGCCTACAGGGGTTGGCGCTAAATGGCGCACGTTTACCAGCACCCCGACGCTGGATTCTCCCTCACCAAGATGCTCAGCCAGAAGCCGGTAGGCGACGCGTTCCATAAAGGCGATCATCCAGGGAGTCGCCAGAACCCGGGAGCCGCCACTTCCGACAGAGGCAGCTGCATGTTCTTCCTCAACTGTAAAAATCTCTTCTCTGGTTTGACCTTGGCGAAGTGTCTTTTGGTAATCCATTCTCTGCTCCTTTATTTATCTGGCTGGTCTGGGAGTTTTCGTTCATGGAACGCGGACAAGCAAGGATGAACACGGAAATAACACCCAAGATACAAATCTGGCTGAGGACAGACTTAAAAATTTACTTTCGTCACATTCAAGTTCTAACATAAAGACCATTTTTCTAATACTCAATCGCTTTCTTCATGAGAATGAGGCATCTTGATATAGAGTCAAAATATGCCCGAGCGTGGAGCTGATAATGCTTAGATAGATTCTTCCCCACATATCGGGGACATGTCAGTCGCTCCGTTCCATCATAATGACAATCAGATAAGCGCCCGGCAGCCAGTCAATACACATCCTGAAAGGAAAGCCTAAGCCACGCACCACCAATCGATCGCTTCCTGCAATCCATACTGGGTGAGCTGTGCCCGGATCAACTGGCGGGCACCGCGCGAGCCAACCGAGGCCAACACGATGGGATCGGTAGAATTGCGCCACCAATCTGGCAGCTGCTCGTGGGATAAGATCGGCAGATCCCAGCGAGTGCGCCCAATTTTATCCGGATCAACATCCACAAAGGCCGACAGCGGTGCCCCTGCACGCAGTAAATGTTTACTCAAGCGGCGGCCCATCATGCCAGCCCCCCAGATAAGAACCGATTCTCTGCCTAATAGAGGGCCCTGGACGAGATAGTGTGCTTTCAGCCGCAAGAAGTTTTCCAGCGAATAGCGGCTATCCTGCCGGGTTAACCGGGCTTCGTGTTCGCGCCAATCCAATAAAATTTCGGGGAGCTTGGCAAAGCGCGCTCCAGCCAGATAAAGGCGCAGCCACAGATCATAGTCCTCCGGCCAGCCCCGCTCCTGGTAGGCACCAACCTTCAGCAACCAATCTTTACGAACTACAACACTTGGATGAACAATTGGGCTCTCGATGAAAATCTCCCGTTGAATATCCTCATTGGTGAGGAGCGAGTTCTGCCACTCCAGATAGATTTCAAACCCCTGGCGAACATTCTCGGGCGGGAAACCTTTGACCTGGCAGCTGACAAGGGCGATGTCACGGTGCCCATCAAGAAATGAGACCTGCTTAGCTAAGCGTTCTGGATACGCAAGGTCGTCGGCGTCAATGCGGGCGATATATTCAGCCCGGCATTTTTCCAAACCCGCATTTAGCGCCTTGACAATGCCG
>CP070785.1:1009165-1010583 GCA_020346705.1 Chloroflexota bacterium
CGCTCCCACAATGGATTTCCGAATGTGTTCGATTTCCAAGAAGTCAATGATTTCTTCGACCTGTTCCCGATGCTGTAAATCTTCTTTATGGGCGAGTCCCCAGTAGATTATGCTCTTCATCATTCCTGAGCGCATGTGTATGTGACGCGCAGCCATCAAATTATCCAGCGTACTGAGACCAGTATATAAAGCGGTATTTTGAAAAGTACGCGCGATCCCCAACTTGGCTATTTTGTAGGGCGGTAATTGGGTCAGGTCATAGCCTGCAAATAGAATTGACCCTTGCTCCGGGTGGTAGAAATTATTGATACAGTTTAATAAGGATGTTTTGCCTGCGCCATTAGGTCCAATGATAGCTAAGATTTCGCCTTTTTTAGCTTCAAAGGTGACATTATTCAGTGCGTTGATTCCCCCAAATACAAGCGAAATTCCCTCAACTTTTAGCTCACTGTGCTTCGCTTTCACCTGATTTTCCAAACTAATCACTTCATCCAATCTGTTTACTTACTGACAGGTAATTGCGTCTATGGAACATATCCTTATGTTAAGAAAAAGAGAGTTAGCCTGAAATCTTGAAGGTGAATATAGTTATTTCCTCATCGTGATAAAGAATTAAACTCTACAAATAATATTGTCAATAAGCAAATTGCGACGTACTTCCCATGGTCGAAATATCCTTGGTAAACTCTGTTACTTTTCAGTTGACTAGTGAGTTACATAAAAGTAAATTTGGCTATTTTGATTTTACACTTAAAATTTTTTAATACAATACTAAATTTACGGTTATAAAACTGCTGAATAATCGACGCGTTTGTATCATGAAATGTCAACTCGGATTACCGTAGTGAACATGAAATCTTGGATTAACATTTGTATTTAGACTTTTCAGCAGCCAATATTCCCATTACACCTTGAATGTCTAATTTACCTATTTATCTTGGATAGAGCGAGAGCTCGTGCGTCTCATCCCGATCGATGAGTTCCAGTGTTAGCGAATTTACCAACTGGCTCGAAGAAACCCGAAAAATTATCACCTCTGTCTAGAACCTATTTCACACTCCAAACGTGTGGGGGAATGAGTTTCCTTTATTTGACTATTCTGACAAAATTGACTAAATTCTCTGGCTGTCATAAAGATGGAAAGGCGACATGCAATCGGGTATTTGAGGTTTTCATCCATCAAATAACAAATCGTTTGAGTGTGTAGTTTACGCCCACGAAAAACTTTATTCAAATGGAAATTCTGAGGAGATGCTGAGTTTGTGATTTGAGTTAAACACGGTTAGAATAGATCAGTGTTTGTAAAAATTCGTTACCAACTGCTTCAAATCAGTTCCATTCAGATTGCCTTTCTAACCATTTGGGCACTGATGATGGTTTCGCTACCCATTGCTGATTGGTCAACAAGCTGGTCAGCT
>CP070785.1:1010683-1012092 GCA_020346705.1 Chloroflexota bacterium
AAGAATTTGGGAAGTTATCTATCTGAAGCAGATATTCTTGTTTCTCCACGAATTTCAGGAACAAACACTCCTATGAAAATTTACTCCTTCCTGGAGAGCGGAAAAGCCATTGTGGCTACAAACCTCAGAACTCACACCCAGGTATTAAGTGACCAGGTGGCAGTATTGGTAGAACCAATCCCCAGAGCGTTCGGAGATGGAATACTATTACTGGCTGAAGATAGTGATTTGAGGCAGGAATTAGGGAAAAACGGAAAGCAGTTGGCCCAAGAGAAGTATACAATTGAGGAATTTCAAAGATCTGTCAATAAAATTTATGATTTGATTGACCCCATACCTGCCCATTGATACCAAGATATGTATATATAGAGATATCTAAAATTTGATCGGCATGAATTCTAAGTGAACAGAGACCTGAATCAGTTTCAATCCAAAGAGTATGATTTGATCATAATTGGAGGGGGAATATATGGGGCCGCAATTTGCTGGGAAGCTGCTTCCCGCGGATTAAAGGCAGCCTTATTTGAAAAATCTGATTTTGGATCAGCCACTTCAGCAAACAGTCTCAAGATCATTCACGGTGGATTCCGTTATCTGCAAGATTTTGACCTCAACCGGGTTAGAGAATCTATCAAGGAGCAAAAGGCGTTGCTGTATATCGCGCCTCATTTAGTTCACGTGCTGCCGGTATTAATTCCGACCTACGGGCATGGATTGAGGGGAAAGGAAGCTTTTTCGACTGGATTGTGGTTGTTTAACTACCTGCGCTCAGCGGAGGATCAATTAAGTGATCCGGATAAGCATATCCCTCCAGGGCGGTTTATATCCAAGAATGATTGTGTAGATTTGCTGCCATTAATTAATAGAAACGGATTGAATGGAGCAGCCCAGTTTTTTGATGCCCTGGTGTATAACTCGGAGAGATTGGTCATATCCTTCTTGCATTCAGCCGCAAACAGCAGTGCGCATATTGCCAACTACACCGAGGTGGTTGATTTTCTCATAAAAGACCACCAGGTAAAGGGAGTCAAAGTCAGGGATGGATTGACTGGTAAAGTTTTTGAAGCCAGATCAAGTACGATCGTCCTGGCTTGCGGTCCTTGGAATGAACAACTCTCGACATTGTTGGATGGATCAACAGCAAATCAAACTCAGCACTATGCAAAAGCAGTGAACCTGGTGACACATAGATTAGTTGAGAAGTATGCGGTCGGGATACTTGGAAAAAACCAACATCTCAATGGCAATCAATTATCTAATGCAAATCACAGCTATTTGTTTATAGCTCCGTGGAGGGATTATTCGATTGTTGGTACGGCCTATTCGATGACAGATACAAATCTTAATGATGTTCAGGTCAGTGAGACAGATATCACCTTTCTACTGAATGAGGTCAACCGGATTTATCC
>CP070785.1:1012192-1013599 GCA_020346705.1 Chloroflexota bacterium
GATAAAAACAACCCGGAAAAATTTTGGCCGTTTATTTATAAAACCTGGATCGCGCAAGGAGTCATCATCGGAGTCCTGTTTGTCTTGATCCTGGTTTTCCAAAAGCGAAAAGACATAACCTAGGTAAATGAAAAAGAAAAGAATCTCGATCCTAATTGTTGGGCTTAGTCTCGCTATGATCTTCCTTTCCGGCTGCAGTTCGAATGAAGCGGAAGAGCAGGAAGCCACGGCCCAGGCGCTGAGCGAATCGATTTACCAAACTGCTACAGCAGCTGCAGAAGAGGCCTTTGATCCAGCTGAATTTCAAGCCACTGCTGAAGCGGAGGCGACGGCGGTAAGCGAGGCTGCGGCAGCGACCCTGGCTGCCCAATCTGCAGAACAGCAGCAGGAAGTGGATGCAACAGCTCAAGCGGCAGCACCTATCAAGGCCGAATTGCCCAAATACAACGTTGATCCTGAGGCAGGTGAATTGGCCTGGATGCACCCTCCGCTGGAACTTAATACTGAAGGATACATGGAGTACGATTACGGCAACCAATACATCGGTACTCTGGCAGAGGATTTCGTGGTTTCTTCGGATATCACCTGGAACACGCAGTATGGGACTTCGGCCTGCGGATTCGTGGTCCGTTCCGATGGCAATGAGGAGGCTTTCAACCAGTACCTGATCCTCGCCACACGGGGCGGAAACGGCCGGGTGATCTTCAACACGATGGCTGACGGGGAGGTCCTTGATGGCTATGACCTCTACGCTTATGGACTGGACCCGAATTTTGATTGGCAAAACGACACCACAAACCGCCTGACGGTGGTCGGACGAGGAACGGAATTTACCATCTTCACCAATGACACCGAGATCGGGGTGATCAACGCCGGGGAACCACCACCGGCCCCTTACATCCCACCCGCACCAGCAAAACCAGCCGATGACGCCCCCCAGGCAGAAAAAGACGCTTATGCTGCCGCAAAACAGGAGTATGACCGGGCAGTGGCCGAGATCTGGAAGAATTACAACGACCGGCAGGAAGTCTATGAAGACCACGGGACCGAATTCCTGGAGGGATTCATCGCCATGGTCGCGCTGGCTGAATCCGGGTACACGGATTGTAAGTTTGACAACACCTGGTTATGGCTGATTGACACCCAGGAATCAGGAGAGTAATTTTATCAACCTCAACCCTGGTGATTATTCGCCGGGGTTTTTCATTTAATTACCACCAGTTGTTGAGTGAGAAACTGATCTGGACTGCAGACAAGTTTAGGGGTGGTGCTAAGGCTCGATTGTTAAGGTGCAAAATTGTCGGCTGAGTGCTCTAAGCGGTGGGAGAATCAGCCTCGCGGAGGTGGATCTGATCAAAAATCCACTTTTCTAGCTTATTCCTCTCTACGGGCAATGATTTTTGATTA
>CP070785.1:1013699-1015105 GCA_020346705.1 Chloroflexota bacterium
AGTTCGCTCTTCGAAACGAACCATCGCTTGCGGCGTACATCTTTAAGTCTTCCACTCCTGGCAACTTTCTTGCGAAATCGGGTGAGTAATTGCTGTTGGGATTCGTTATCCCGTAATTCTACTCTTGTCAATTTAAGGTCTCCATAAAACTAATACTTGTGTGAATGCATTCTGAAGGGAATTTGGGGAGAAAATACCAACAATCATTGGGATTCCCAAAGAATCCTCAGAATAGCAGCAGCCTGGCTGTGAAATGGGTAGCTAAGCCATCTACTGAGCAATCTAATGAGAAGCTCGCGGGATCTTTAAGCAATAAAGAAATCTAGCGATGTGAAACTCATCCCCCCGGCAGGTCGTTTAATGCAGACCAAGAGATCGAGTCATTAGATGTAGTTCTCGCACCTGACCAGGCATTTCAAGATCCGAGAAGTGTATTTATTATAACATACTTGCCTGAGATACAATATTAATTGCATTAATTAGATTTTAATTGCATTGAATTATGCGATTTATGGGTAGCTGCTTCCAGCTAAAATCCCTGGTCTGGTTACCAGCATATAGATCCAAATTCAGGATTAAGAGATTTACCTTTCCCCGAATAGTAATGAGCTAGTATTATCACCAGAAAGCATTGATAAAAAAAGAACTTCTTTCCCTGTTCTAAGAGGGAAGAAGTTCCAAAAATTGTTGTGGTATCGCGAGTTATGCGGATCTAACCCGCAATTGAACGTCTCAAATGTTTGGCTATATACCAATAGACTGCTTAAAGCCTGGGTAACAGGTACTCATATGCGCTGAGTGCAGCTTTGGCGCCTTCGCCAACCGCCACCAAGACCTGCTCGGCAATGCTATCGGTCACATCACCCGCGGCGAATACGCCGGGAACGCTCGTGTGTCCGAAACGATCAACTTTGATGCGTCCCAGGTCATCCAGCTCGACCAGGTCGGTAACCATTTGCGAGTTGGGGATCAGGTTCATCTCGATGAATGTGCCTTCCGCTTCGATGGTCTCCAGTTCACCATCCGGTTTCTGGACGACCAAATGATTGGCGAAGCCATTGCCCTTTACTTCGTTGACCTTATGATTTTCGAGTACGGTCACGTTGGGTGAGCTGGTTAATTTCTTGCCCAGGTCCGTGGTCAGCACATCCCCGCTGGGGCCAATCAGATGCACGTGCTTGGCGACTGTGGCCAGCTCGGCGGCGGAACGCAGGGCTAGCTCACCTTCCCCGACGACCGCGGTCTTGCGGTCGATGAAAAGCGGTGCATAGCTCAACGCTGAATAGCACAGCCCGCGCATGATGAACTGCTTCTCCCCGGGAACGTCAAGGCGCTGCTGCTTGGTACCGGAAGCGACGATAACGGCTTTGGTCTGCAGCTCACCACCACCTCTGGTGTTAACCTGG
>CP070785.1:1015205-1016599 GCA_020346705.1 Chloroflexota bacterium
GATGAAATTCGAGACTGTGTGGGGATGGATCAAGCCGCTCTTGAGGTGATTGCAGAAGGGTTTTCCAAAATCGCGCAAGGGGAGGTGACAATACCCCCAATTATGCGCATAGATATCGAAGAGCATCTTGGCGAGGTGGATGTCAAGTCAGCTTATATTCACGGTTTGGGCAGCTTCGCCATTAAAATCGCCTCTGGTTTTCCCGAAAACCGCAAGAGTGGACTGCCCGGCGGTAGCGGGATGATGGTCCTGATCAGCGCCCAAACCGGATTGCCGTTGGCAGTCTTACTGGATAACGGTTACCTTACCGATGTGCGCACTGGCATCGCAGGGGCGATCGCTGCACAATACCTGGCGCCTGAATTAATTACAAATGCTGGTGTCATCGGTTCAGGTGTGCAGGCTCGCTACCAGATGCAGGCTTTGAAACTTGTCAGGGATTATCAAAAGTTATTCGTATCTGGCATTGATCCTGAGCAGGTCGAGAGGTATGCTCGAGAGATGAGCGAGATGCTCAAGGTTGAGGTGGTAATTGCAGAAAATCCCGAGATTGTGGTGAGAGAGTGCCAGGTCGTGGTCACTGCCACGCCCTCTCGGGAACCATACCTCCAGGCGGATTGGCTGCATCCTGGTTTGCATATCACCTGCATGGGGTCTGATGCGGAGCATAAACAGGAGATCTACCCGGAAGCCTTTATGCAAGCGGATTTAATCGTCTGTGATCGGAGATCACAGGTATTTCGCTTAGGAGAACTGCATCACGCCAGGGAGGCTGGCATTATCACTGATCAAAGTGAAGTGATTGAATTGGGTGAACTGACTTCAGGCCAGAATCCGGGTAGGCAGCATAATGACCAGATCACGATCTGCGACCTGACTGGCGTTGGCGTACAGGATACACAGATTGCACGCCTGGCTTACCAGAAGGCAGTGAAAATGGGTATGGGCATTAGAATCTAATTGATTAAGAAGCTCGGTTATCTAAAGATTATATGGTCAGACTTATTTTGGGTTGATTGATACAGAGTGGAGATTCTTCATCACTTCGATCGTCAGAATGACAAATGAAAATGTGAGGTCTTATACAGGAGGCGATAATTAATGAAGGAAAACTTTTATCCATTTCTGCTCGAGCGGGAGATGTCGATATGGGAAAACCAGGTCAAATACAACCTCTCCGAGAGCGGTGTCCACCCGATGACGATGCGGGAGCTGTTCTATGATAACGAAGAGTTGATTGAGGAGACCCTTTCTACTGAGCTGAACTATCCCCAAACGAACGGCACAATCGAGCTGCGCGAGAATATCGCCAGATTGTATCCCGGTGCCTCACCTGAACAGGTGGTTGTCACCACCGGTGCTGCCCAGGCGAACTTCACCACATTGCTCACCCT
>CP070785.1:1016699-1018075 GCA_020346705.1 Chloroflexota bacterium
AAACGAGCGACTATCTGGTCGATTATTTGCTTTATGTCCATCGTCTTGAAAAGGAGGTGTTGGAAAAACTTTAGACCTCGAGCCTGGGTCTCTCTGGTTCGGGCAGCGTTTTCCTAGTGCCGGCTTGCATATTCCCTTAAGGCTTCCAAAACTAACAGCGTGCCAGCTAAAGATTATCGGCAGATCAGGACTGGTATTTGGCTGTGCCGTAAAACCTCATCGACCGCACTACCTAAGGCAATTTCTATAAGTGGTTTAAATCCATAGCCACCCATAATGATCAAGTCGCACTCATATTCACTGGCTGTTTTTATTATTTGGGAAGCCACCTGCCCGTGTCTTTCAAGCAAGATCGCTTGGCTGCCTTGCTCATCTAAATATTGTTTGGCATGTGCTAATACATTTGCAGGTGCTCTTTCCGGTTCTTGAATATGGACGACGACTAACTGTTTATTCCACATACCTGAGATATGCGCACCAATATATAGTGCCTCCTCGGCTTTTGGACTTCCATCAAAGGCGAGCAGCGGGCGTTCTAAGCCAGTGGCTGGCCCTGGCACCGCCAAAATTGGCCGTGGGCAGCGTCGGATCAGGGTGCTAAGTCCCGAGCTCAGGCGAGAAATCAGCCGGGGTGCTGGTGGATAATTTAAACTGATCACTACCAAATCGGTCCAGCGCGCCCGCTCGCTAATGATGCGAGGCACCTTACCTACATCGACAGCAAAATCGCCTTTAATTCCTGATGAGGTGCACTTCTGAGTGTAGATATCTTGATATGAAGATATTTTCTGCTGATCCAGTTGTCCTTCCGATCGAGCGACATGGACGCCGTGAATTTCACTGCCTTCGTATTTTGCTAATATCAACCCCTGATCGACTGCATGCCATCCAGATTTTCGACCTGTAACGGCAACCAATATATCAGCAAATAATTTGTTTTTCTCAAGAGTCCTCCCTCTCTCTTCGTGCCATTGCCCCGGCCTCGGCCCAGCTTCGATCTCGTCAGGGAGAACTGCATCCAATATCTTTTCTCCAACACGGGAGAGCACGCGCCTCGGTTTCGAGCTAAACTGGTTGATAAGATCGGCGGAGGCTGTTTCAGAATCGATCCTCCAGCCCAATTCATCAACCAGCTGCTGGCGGTGTTTTGAAACCCAGAGATAAAGGTCCGTTTCTGTACGCCCTGGAAATTCTCGTAAAATACCCCGTTCTCGGATAACCTGTACTACTGGACTATAGACCTCATCGTACCAGCGAGTTACCACTTCCTCATAAGGAATTTCCTGCTCCCGGCTTAAGTTGTAACCATAAACCTGGATTTGCTCCTCGATCAAATTGTACCGTCCTGGAGCAGTCACCTTCAGATCGGCTTTGGG
>CP070785.1:1018175-1019550 GCA_020346705.1 Chloroflexota bacterium
TCAATGATGGTTGTTACCTGGTAGAGTTCATTTGCATTACCAGGTTCGATGGTATTCAAGCCAGAAACCCTCAGATATTCAGCTGTTTGTGCGGCCAATCCGGGGGTAAAAGTGCCGTTGAGCACCATTACATCAGCATATTCCTCATCGACAAGCTCTTGTGAACTTACCTGAACCGCCATTGGGATTGGAGGCCCGGTCAGGGTGAAAATCTCGTCTCGCAGCTTGCGGATCTCATCCGGCAGGGGTCTTAAGATATCCTGACCATCATACGAGAAAGCAAAATCAACCTGATCCACTCCGATCACCCCCCGGTGGATATTCTCTTCCGAGATCTGTTGAGCAATCCAAGCCAGTCGCACCAGCTGCATTAAAGTCAGGTTTGAGCTGATCCCGGAAGACAGGGTTTCGTACAAGGCCGGGGCATTCTGGATCAAGGATGGCAGCAATTCTGCACTCAGGATTCGCTCACGGATCGCCATGACAACCTGCTGCTGCCGTTCCGCCCGGTCGAAGTCGCTCCCGGAAGTGTTTCGTGATCGAGCGTAGGCCAATGCCAGCTCGCCTGGCAAGACGTGTTCCCCCTTTTTCAAGATAGTCGTATTATGTTTACCCAGAGGATCGATAACGATCTTCTTGGGAACCTGAATGGTCACTCCCCCCAGTTCATCGATGAAATCTTCAAACGCGGCGAAATCCACCATGGCGTAGTAGTTAATTTCCATGCCCAGCAGTTCTTCCACTGTGCTCAGCGCCAGGCCTGGACCGCGCTCCGCCGTGTTGTACACCTCACCCAGGCGATAGGCAGTGTTGATCTTGTTGTGATCAAATCCCGGTATTTCCACCCATAAATCGCGAGGGATGGACAGCATACCCGCGGTACGGCTCTCGGGATCAAGCGAAAACAAGATCATTGTATCGGTACGGGGGATATCGTCGTTATCCTCTTCGCGTGAATCCAGTCCCATGACCAGCACGTTGATGCGGCTGTTTCCATCCCAGGGGACAGGAGGTGGTCCGCCGGTGGACTGCAGCGGAATTTCGCCCTGGGGACCTAAATCCTCAGGCAGCGCAGCTGCGGCATCTTGCGGGATTTCAAGAACCAGACCCGGCGGGTTGGTTAGATCCCAGGTTGACACTAAGTCCTTTACCGCTGAATAGGTAAGAAAAACCGTCACTGCTCCGGCGATCACAAAAGCGACCACCAACCCAACCAGCAATAAATTCGAAGAGAGCAGGGATTTACGTTTGCGGCTACTATCCATGGTCAGTTGTTATTATGGCATAGAATTGTTGTTAGCCCAATCATAGCCGAGAATCAGGTCGATATCAACTGGGCTGGATGGGTCAAAACGATTATAGATCCTGTTCGGCG
>CP070785.1:1019650-1021022 GCA_020346705.1 Chloroflexota bacterium
AAATCCTGCTTGATCGGGCATCTTCACCTCCCCAAAAAAATCCCCTCCCCCGAAATTCGGGGGAGGGCTGAGCCTGCACCCTGCGAAGGTGCATCTCGCAGAAAGTACATCCCATACCTTCTTACGAGACGAGGCGAGTGGGGCAAATTTAGGAAGTACTCAAATCTTCACCAGATCGTTTCCGGGTAAAAATCGGCTATCACTTGATCAGAGGTGACCAATGGGCAGTCGAATCGAGCAGCCAGGGCTACGATCGTCCGGTCGACAGGATCACCCTTTTCCCACGGCAACTCCAGGTTATCCAACCAGGTTTGACTTTCCACCGGATGGATCTCGAGCGATTCCAGGCGCTGAAGGCGTTCCACATAGTTGCTGACCGATAGCGGAAGCTCCAGGACCTGGTTTTTTACTTTGAGGGCAATTTCCCAGATCGAAATCGAGCTGATCAAGATGCGATCCGCCTGCTCGATTGCCTGGTGTGCCGCTCCAGACAGTCTCTCGGGATCGAGAGTCCAGAAAAGCAGCGCTGATGTGTCCAGGACAATCACCTATCTCTCTTTCCATTCCATCTGGGTGGGACGGTTGACATCTTCTGCATAAGTCACTTTACCTTGCAGACCGGCGAACAATTCTGCGACCTTGTTCTCCTGTTTGATCGGCACGATTTTCAGCACTGGTCGACCATAGTCGGTCACGATCAATTCGTTCCCGCTGACTTCCAATTCGCGGAAGATGGCCAGCATTTTTGCCTTGAGCTTGCTTTTCGAAATTGATTCAGCCATGAAACTAATTAAATAATAATGACCATGGTTATGACTATGGTTATGACTATGGTTATTATTTTAACATCCAAATTGTCCAATGTCAATATCAATGTCTGGCTTTCACCGAATCTGAAGGGTGCCAGGACTTCCGACTTTCATGCTCCCCTCCAAAATTTTTTTGAGTCAACTATCGAAGACAGGCTTGTAGAGAAAACGGTTTAAATTAAAAATATCCCCTAAATGAATTACATGCTGAGCGCCTATGACCTCTCGAGCCCTCAGAGCCAGTGATAAGATCAATTTCCTGGTGGAGGTGGGTGCACCAGCGTTAATAACACCTTTTCAGGCTTGCTAGAGGTTTATACTGGCGGCAAGTTAGAATTCCTGGACTAGCCTCCTTGCATGGCTTGCATGTTTTGTCCAACTACTTCCGCTTGCTCGCTCACCTTATCTGTCGGGCTGAATTCAATGTATTCAAGCCCCTCTTCGACAATAGGGGTATGCCCCGGGGGGATGTAATACAGATCACCTGCGTTGTATTCTTCCTCGTGGTCAGCAAACTTAATTCTATACTTTCCCTTAATCACATATCCCCAATGGGGAACCTG
>CP070785.1:1021122-1022488 GCA_020346705.1 Chloroflexota bacterium
GCAACAGAGATTTCTTCTCTACGTTTACCCTTGCCGTGATGGCTGGTACTTTCATTGGCCTGGGAGCTGCCTTTTTTACATTTGTTATCCATGACTCTACTTTGAGTATTGGATTGACGAAACTTATCGGGGGATTTGTCTTCAGCTTAGGTTTGATCCTGGTGATTATCACTGGCGCTGAGTTGTTTACCGGCAATAACCTGATTGTGATGGCTTTTATCAGCCGGAAGATAACCTTGGGGCAGCTTTCACGTAATTGGACCATCGTTTTTATCGGCAACCTGGTAGGCGCATTGTTCCTGGTGATCTTGATTTACCTGAGCGGTCAGTGGACTGCTGGCGGGTCCTCAGTTGGCGTGACCGCGCTGATGATTGCCAATGGAAAGGTTAATCTGACATTTCTAGAGGCGGTCACAAGGGGAATCCTTTGTAATATCCTGGTATGTCTGGCGGTGTATCTTTGCTTCAGCGGGCGATCGGTAACGGATAAGATCTTAGCGATCCTATTCCCCATCACGGCTTTTGTCGCCCTGGGATTCGAACATTCGATTGCGAATATGTATTTCATTCCAGCGGGTCTTCTGCTGAAGAATGACCCTCAAGTGTTGGCTGCGGCTCAAGATATACTTGGGGGAATCCCAGACCTGTCAAACTTAACCTTTTCCGGCTTCATCCTGGATAATTTATTACCTGTCACTATCGGAAACATCGTTGGTGGTGCTATCTTCGTCGGGATTGTGCACTGGTTCCTTTTCCTAAGACCCGCGGCGGTTGAACCCATTCGTAGGATGATGACGAGCGGCCCGCCTGTCATTCCCCCTAATACTAGTGTTGCTGAAGCTGTAAAGATTATGAACCAGCAAGGAACAGATTGTGTTCTGGTTGGAGAACCAGGAAACGCACAAGGTTTCGTCTGTGTGGCTGATATCGCTCACAAGGTTGTGGCTTTGGAGAAGGATTCAGCTGAAGTGAGGGTAGATCAGATAATGACATCCCCTTTGATATCAGTCGATGTTGCCACCCCCGTTTATGAAATTTATCGGACGATGACAAAACATCATATCCGGCACCTGTCGATCACTGAAGATGAGAAACGGATTGGATTTGTATCCGTGAAGGATTTGATCGCAAAACCGGTGTTCTGACCTCATCGACAGGATATTCATTTCGCTAAAAATGAGGCAGGAGGCACGACTCCTGCGATTGGGGCCTGTATTTGATGGAAATGTGTCTGGATCCGCAATTGCATACATCGCAGGTACCCGTACCAGTAAAATGGTTCAAGTATTGTTCAATACCTTCTATAAGAATCACTAGACGAACCCGTCGGGCGATTATTCGCATCTTTAGGGTTTGATTCCTGGGA
>CP070785.1:1022588-1023951 GCA_020346705.1 Chloroflexota bacterium
CCGCCGCCCGTTCAAAATTCCCTGCACGCAGCGCATGCACGATGGCCTCATCCGGGAGTCCATTGATCTGGAACCACTCACTGGCCCTGCTTTGCAGGATTGACACCTGCTCTGACTGTGTCTGTTCCAGACGCTGGTGCAGCAGACCAGCAAAGAGATGGTGGTAGCGGTACCACTGTCTTTCGTCATCCAGGGGAATGATGAACAAGTTGGCTTGATCGAGATATTCCAGTGTTTGCTGGCTATCATCCCGGCCTGTTACTGCATCGCACAAATCGGATTTCAGCTTGTCAAGAATGGAAGTTTGCAGCAAGAACGACTGGACTCGTGCAGACTGCCGATCAAGAACTTCTTCGATCAGATAATCCAATACCAGGCGATGGCTGCCAGTGAATGACTCTATGAATCCTGCGGCATCTGCATGTCCCTGCATTGATATGGCAGCCAACTGCAGGCCAGCGATCCACCCTTCGGTTCGAGATTCCAAAGCATTGATGTTTTGATCAGATAGATCCAGCCCCATCACTTGGTTGAGGAATTCGGCGGCTTCGGTAGGGGTGAAACGTAAATCAACAGCACGCAGTTCGGTTATTTGGTCGCGGGCGCGGAAGCGAGGTAGCGGTAATGGTGGATCCTCACGAGTGGCGACCACCAGGTGTAGCTGCGGCGGTAAATTTTCAAGCAAGAAATTCAGTGCATCTTGGATAAGTTGGGTGTCAATCAGGTGGTAGTCATCGAGAACAAGGATTATCTTATCTGGTAAGTCAGCGATTTCGTTTATCAGCTGGGTCAAGATCAATTCGGCCGTCGGCGGCTGAGAGGATTGGAGCATACCCAGCGATCCTTCTCCTACAGCTATCTTTCCCCCTTCGATTCGATTTAAGGCAGTGATCAAGTAAGTCAGGAAATGGGTCGGGTCGTTGTCCCCTTCATCGATAGAAAACCAGGCGATCTTATAATCGGTATGGGCTTTTCCGTTGTTACTCACCTTCAATTTGTCCACCCATTGGGTCAGCAAAGTGGTTTTGCCAAAACCTGCCGGGGTAGAGATGAGGGTCAATTTGCAGTGCAGACCACGATCCAGTCGCTCGATCAAGCGCGGCCGGGGGACAAGCTCTTGGCGAGTGGGAGGGACAAATAGTTTAGTGACCAAGAGTGGAGCGGTCATAAACTGATTATATATTTAAATCATTCTAATTCAAGCTAGTTGACCGAGATCAAGGGGATACTAAGAGAGTAAAGGCAGGACAGCAATCCCTGTAAGGCTGCCGGTCGACAGACCAGTCAAAAAGGTGATTGGAGAACCATCACCTTTGTTTTCGATTGTATCTGTCACCATCTCAGACCAATCCGTCCAACTCTC
>CP070785.1:1024051-1025410 GCA_020346705.1 Chloroflexota bacterium
AGATCGTTTCTCGACTGCTATAAAAATGGCTGGATATTTGAGCAGGATTATCGCTCCCAGATCTAAATGGATCCGTTTGCCTGGATTTACTGGTTGGGGATACAGCAAGGATCTTCCCCGGCCAGCAAAAAGACCGTTCCGGGAGCGGTGGGCTCGAGGATTTGAGAGCGAACTGCCGCTAGAAGGCAGAGAGACCGTTTCTGAGGGAATTAAGGATTTGCCCTCCAGCTCAAGATGGGCGGAGCCTGAAGATCGAGAAAATCTGATCAATAAATTCTCTCAGGAGTTGACTTCCCTGGATGGAAAATTTACATTATGTGATCCCGAAGACTTATCCCAGTTGATATTGAACGAGCTAATGCAGCTCGAAATATCCGAGATTCACACCTGGGGCAGGGAAGCTTTACCCATCAGATTACTCGATGATTTAGAAGAAGGCGGGATTGTAATTCGGGAGGATATTGATAGTGGGGTAACAGCGGGGATTAGTGGGGCTGAAGCTGGCATTGCCGACACTGGCACATTAATCGTCCCATCGGGAAAGGGGAAACCTCAATTTGTTTCACTAACCCCTGAATTCCATTTCGCGGTGCTAAATGCCAACGACATCTACGAGGATCTTTCTCGGGGTTTACAACTTCAAACGATAAAAGAGGCCTCCAATATTTCGTTGATCAGCGGACCATCCAGGACTGCGGATATCGAGATGACATTGACCCTCGGGGTACATGGCCCCAGAAGCTTACATGTATTTTGCTTGCAGTAACAGAAACAGTAGTATATTAAATTTCCCTTGTAACCTGGCATTCATATAAATAGACCGCGGACAGGCACAGATGAAACCGGATGCCTTTATTTAATTGCATGTCATTTGGAGAAAGGATGATTAGAGAAGGCTCTAATCGTTAACCGATAATCCTAGTAAACCTAAAACTCTTTCAAGAACATGCTGGGCGACGTCAAATTTATCCATCAGCGGTAAATCCTCTTGTCCTCCACCAGCATCAATGATCGTGACTCGATTATCGTCGACAGCGATCCCGGAATCTTCTGCAGAGATATCATTGGCGACGATCAAATCCAAATTCTTTTCTTCAAGTTTTTGGCGGGCATTGTTGATCAAATCATGGCTTTCTGCTGCAAAACCGACCGTCACGGTGGGGTACCCCTTTTTCGATTTTTCGGCAGCTACTGCGGTGAGGATGTCTGTTGTCCCCACCAAGGAAATCTCAGGGATTCCGGAGGATTTTTTCACCTTCTGGGCTGAAGGTTTCGCTGGTCGGTAATCGGCTACAGCAGCTGCCATGATCAGGGCTGTAGTGTCAGGTAGAGACTTGAGGACCGCTGTTTTCATCTCTT
>CP070785.1:1025510-1026869 GCA_020346705.1 Chloroflexota bacterium
CAGCAATGTTGGCGGATATTGCTGAGTGGTATTACATCGATGGCTTGAAACAAAGCGAAATCGCCAGCAGGATCGGGGTGGATAGATCCATGATTTCGAGGATGCTGGCAGAAGCCCGTAAGCAAAAAATTGTTGAGATTCGCATTCATAGGCCCCTTTCCTCGGATCGAGATCTCGAAGAACGACTAGTTGAGCGTTTCGGTTTAAAGAAAGCTTGTGTATTACAGGATAAAGGTAATGATTATTCTCAGCTGCTCCAGCAGCTGGGAGTCGCTGGTGCGAACCTGTTGAAGGATTACTTCAAGCCGGGGACAACCCTCGGACTATCCTGGGGGACTGGGGTAAGCGCTGTAGTTGATGCGGTAGAGCAATCCAGACCCGTCTCCATGCGAATTGTGCAGGTGGTCGGTGCCATGGGAGCACAGAATAGTGTTTACGATGGACCGGGATTGGTCCAACGTCTGGCACAAATCATTGATTGTGAAAGCTATTTCTTAAATGCACCTTTTATCGTTGAAGAGCCGGAAATTGCCCAGGCCTTGCTCACAAACCAGAACATAGCCGAAGCGATGCTATTGGCTCAAAATTGTGATGTCGTTTTGGTTGGTGTGGGCAGTACAGAACCCGAATATTCGAGTTTTTACCAGGCCGGATATGTGCCTTTGACTGATTTAAATCAATTGCGTGACTTAGGAATGGTGGGGGATGTGTGCGGACGCCATTTTAATTTGGAAGGAGAATCTCCAGAATTGGAATTTCATGAGCGAATTGTAACCATCAATGAAACTGATTTGAAGAATATTCCAATCCGAATTGCCGTTGCAGGGGGGTTGGGAAAATTCAAGGCAATACTTGGCGCGCTGCGGGCTGGTTATATCAACATTCTCGTCACCGATGATCAAGTTGCCAATGCAATTCTTGAATTGAAGTAATTTATCAAATGTAGGTTTATTATGGAGGTAACCGGGAAATTGAGGAAAGAGTCATGAAAACTGTTGAAAAACCTAAAAAGACGATTCAGGCTGATTTTAAAGCCAGGCAGGATGAGTTGGGTCTGGCTGATGAGCAGCTGGTCGAAATGTTTGCAATGATGAGCAAAATTCGTCACTTTGAGCGAATGGCAGATCGCCTGTATGCAGCTGGAAAAGTGCACGGTACGATGCATCTATCCGCCGGGCAGGAAGCGGTGGCAGTGGGTTTGGGGACTACGCTGCGACCAGATGATTACTTCTTAAACCATCACCGAGGGCATGGGCACTTCATTGCTAAAGATGCAGACATTAACCGCATGATGGCCGAGTTCATGGGAAAGGATACAGGTTACTGCCGTGGGCGGGGGGGGTCGATGCACATTGCAGA
>CP070785.1:1026969-1028320 GCA_020346705.1 Chloroflexota bacterium
GGCGCGGAGGTAGGGAATCGCCCGGGCGTGCACAGGGGTCAATTCCATCCAGCCTGCCCTTTTTACCGCGGTTTGCATCATCTCCGGCAGTTCATCAATTGAAGTGGGTGGGAGTGGGTCTTTCGGTTCGGATAGTTCTCTAAGGATATTGTTGGTTTGTTGATCCATATTTTGGTCCCCTCTGAGATGAATTCGGGTAGAGGTTGATCTTCCTAAAGAGTTATTATATCTGTTCAAATCCAATTATGTTTGTAAGATTCTCTCCTGTCTAAGATCATTGTCAAAATTGCAAAAGCCAGTGAAAATGAAGCAGCATCTTGGTACTAAAAAGATTAGTCGGTTTACAAAGGAAAATATGGGAACACCCAAAGAATATACAAAAATTCGTCGAAACGAACGCGCAAAAGATGATGCATGGATCAGAGCTTTTCTGGCGCGGTCCGAATTTGGTACTATGGCAACCTTCCAGGGCGATCAACCATTCCTGGTCACGCGCAATTTTGCGTACGATGAAACCGCCCACGCCATCTATATGCACGGGGCGAAAAAGGGACGCACCCACGATAGCGCCAGGGAATCGCCACGGATTTGTTTCAGCGCCAGCAAAGCAGGCCGCCTGCTCCCCGCGAAGCGAGCCATGAATTTAGGTACGGAGTTCGGCGGGGTGGTCATCTTTGGTCGGCTGCATCTGGTGGATGATCCCGATGAAGGCAGGCATGGTTTGCAGCTGCTGTGCAGCAAGTATTTCCCGCACTTAAAGCCTGGTTTAGATTACGAAACCACCACAGAAGATGATCTGAAAGTCACCGCGGTGCTGCGCATCGATATCGAAAGTTGGAGCGGTAAAGAGAAAAAAGCCCCAGAAGATTTTCCGGGCGCATTCTATTTTGATGATGTAATGGGATGATGATCCGTCTAAATCAGGTTGTGGCTGAAAAAAGGACCTCTCACCAGATCGCAGAGGTCCTTTTAGATCAAGAATATGTCGATTAACTAATGTTTTCCGGGGAAAATTCTCTTTTTAACTCCAAATCTATACCTTTACAAAAGTGCCATTGCGCAAATCGTGGAGAGCTTGCTGAATTTCCTCTGGAGTGTTCATCACGAAGGGGCCATACGGAACGATCGGTTCTCTGAAGGGAGCACCAGCCATCAGCATAAAGCGCACCCCAGAATCCGGTGTTGTATTAACCTCCAGAGAATCGCCGTCGTCGAACTCAATCAGATGGACTGCATTGACCAGCTGCCCGCTTCCATCAACATTGACACCGAAATCAGCTTCACCTTCGAAGACGTAAGCTACAGTCGTGTGCCCAGAAGGGATGGGGTAGTTGAAAGATGAACCCTGATC
>CP070785.1:1028420-1029767 GCA_020346705.1 Chloroflexota bacterium
AAATTCCTGATCAACCCTCTGACTGAGCAGATTCCTGCGACCTCAGCCGAACTACTTCAGGCAGCTACTGACTGGATCGTAGCAGAAGGTGATTTCAGCCAGGCGACCAAAATTGCCGGTGAAGAGGATAAAGGTGCCATCCTAGTTGCCGCTATATCTCTGGCAACTACCCTGCCGTTCGGATTGGCGCGCTGGTATCCGGCAGGACTTGAAGGGCAGGTTCCAGTTGATTTTGATATGGAATACACCAGCGGCCAGCTTTTCTTGAACGGGATCGAAAAAGATGACAAGGTGATCATCGTGGATGATATGATCAGCACCGGCGGAACGATGTTGGCACTGATCGAAGCTGTTCAGTTGGCAAAGGGAAGGATCGTTGATATCGTATGTGTAGCTGAAAAGTTGGAATACAAAGGGGTCCAGAGGATAGCAAACGAGACCGGGTACCTGGTAAAAACGTTGTTAAAAATATCAATTTCCGGAGAACGCTCAAAAGTCATCCAGACTCGCTAAGGCCTGATTGATATCAGGAAATACAGCTGCACCCAGGTCAGATAAGGCGGTCTGTTTAGCCGTTTCTACTGCAATTCCCATTTTCTGTATCTCTACCCGCACACCCATCCGACCAAGTAATTGGCTGGTTTCCTGTACAGCAACCAGTCCACTCGGTGTATCTTCAAATACGGTCACCTTACTGTCGTGCAGATAACTTAGCATTGAGGTATGCCAATCGGAAGGTTGCTGCCTGATGAAATCAAGGCTATCCTCCAGCGGCCAACCACTTGCAACCAGGATCGCCGCCATTGCATGTTTCCATTTCGGTTTAGAGAAGCTCTCAACACCCTGGCCAGTGTGGGCAGCTAACCATAATATTTCTCCCTTCCCCACCAGCGGTAGATCTGCCAACCCGACTAAACTTGATCCCAGCTCAGCATCCGGCATGCCTGCGAAGTTCGATGGACCCCGGGAGGGCCGGTTCGTCATGATCGCCGCACCATGTCCAGATACCTGGGCCCATTTTAATACCTGCTCAGCATTGTATCCACTCAATTGACTCTCGTCGTATTGCATCAAATAACTTTCAATCTGAAATTTTGGTTGCTTTTGATAAATACTCTTGTAGTTCTTACTGCCCAGGATCAGTTCCTGAAACCAATTCAGTGTGGGTGAGTCTTGGATCGATTCACTCTCTGCCACTAAATCACTCGCCTGGTCTCCTGGGAGGTCATAGCTAGCTGCCAGCCATTCAACTGCTGATTGCCCACGGTGTAACGCTGAGTCTTGAATAGGTTGGGCGGCAATCGCCCTAAATAGATCTTCGAGATTCAGATAATTTCCATTTTGGCT
>CP070785.1:1029867-1031214 GCA_020346705.1 Chloroflexota bacterium
TATTTACCCGGATGGCATCCTTGGGAGGATTACCGCCAAGGGTACAGCGCAAGAGCTGAGCTGGGTGGGGGGGTAATACTGACACTTTCACACCCGCTGGATTATCTGTGGTGGCTGATCGGTGATATCTCTGAAGTGTGGGCCTTCTCCGGGAATCGGGGAGGATTGGATGTTGAAGTGGAAGATTCTGCTGAAATTGGGGTCAGGTTTTCAAACGGGACGATTGGCAGTGTTCATCTCGATTATGTACAACAACCTCCCAACCATTACCTTGAGTTGATCGGTACAGATGGAACAATCAGCTGGAAATATGCAAATGGGGGAGTGAGGCTGTATCGAAGTGAAGAAAATGGATGGCAAAATTTCTCAATTCGGAAAGAATTCGAACGAAACGATATGTTTCTTGCCGAAATGTCTCACTTCATTGAACTTGTGCGCGGGAATGAGAAGTCCAAATGCACGCTCACAGATGGGATCCGCGCCTTAGAACTAGCCCTGGCAGCAAAAAAGTCTGCGGAAGAATCCAGAATTATTCCGATTAATTGGCAGGGACAATTAGACGAATTTTCATCTTATTGATCCCTTTGTTTGATTGTTGTCAGCGATACCCCTTTACAGACGGTTGTTTATAAGCTCATTTCGGTGTTTCCAGCACCAAAAGATGTTTTTTGGACAATAATTTCAACATTTCATTCTTGTAAAAAACATGATAATGTGATGCTGAGTGTGGTAAAATCCATCCCTGGAAACTGTGAGTAATGTTCCAATTTTGAGAGGTAATTAAGCGTAACCTTTGGGGTGGCATTACCATAGAAAGAAGATTCGAAAAGAGATCAAAAATTCACATAGCAAAGGCTTTTGGTACATGGATTCACACGTCCATAGAACTTGTTTATTAGTGAGAAATTTGCATAAATTAGGAGAATGATTGAATGAACGAACACAAAACAGCGGAATTAATATCTCCTTATGGGGGAAAACTCGTTGATCTTATTGTGAAAGGTGAGGAACGTGAGGAGCTGCTTGAGAAATCCAGTCGCTTACCTTCAATCCAGATATCCCAAAGAGCGCTTTGTGATTTGGAGCTTCTGGCTACTGGAGCATTTTCACCATTAGACCGATTTATGGGTAAAGCTGACTATGAGCGGGTGCTGACCGAAATGCGGTTGACGGATGGTACCTTGTTTCCACTGCCTGTTACATTACCTGTGGATGAGCAATCTCTACCCAGCTGGGGGGAACAGATCACTTTGAGCGATTCCCGCAACAACACGATTGCGGTTATGCAGATTGAAGAAGTTTATCATTGGGATGAACTACGTGAAACCAGGCTGGCATTAGGCACAA
>CP070785.1:1031314-1032654 GCA_020346705.1 Chloroflexota bacterium
CCATTCTGGCAGATGTTAGCCTCGATCAAATAACCACGGTAATCATCATCGGTCATCCAGACCGCATTCCAGGTGACGACGACCTGGTCTCCATCTCTCGAGGCCTGTACATCTCCCGGCGGTCCATACAGCGTGGAATGGGGTAGTTGGGATCGATGGACGACAACTGTGTTAATATCGCCTTCAATTTCAACCACCGAGGCCGCCACCCAACAGTGCCAATCCAGATTATCCGGCTGAATCCACAACCAGGTGCCGGAATAATTGCGCCCATTGACCTCACCAAGATCTCCTTCGTAGAGACCGTGGGCATACAAGTAGGCGGTTCCCGGCCCGTAGCGGCAGTTGGCCTGCATCTGCACGGTGACATCAGGGAAATCGAAGGTTGGGGTGGGCGTAATGGTCGGCGTGGGTGAAATAGTCGGGGTATTCGTGATAGTTGGGGTCAGTGTTTGAGTTGGTGTCGGAGTAGCAGTTGGGGTAGTAGTGGCAGTGGGAATAGGAGAGGGGGAATTCGTCGGTGTCAAGCTAGCGGTCACGGAGGCAGTTGGCACCAGGGTGGGAGAAGCTGTTATTTCAGCGCGGCAGCCTGAAATCATCAATACCATCACCACCATTAACCAGGAGTATTTATTTATTCCTTGAAGATCCTTTGTCCTCATCCTAAGTTACCCGATCCAACGATTCACAACTCTAATTGATTAAGGTGAAATCATACCAGTTGTCAGCATTGAATTTCACCCAGGAGTACTTTTGTATTAGCGATTTATATGATTAGAGCCGGTAAGGCCACAACGATCCCATCTGTGGTTATAATAAACATATCATACATAAACCATCCAAAATGGAAAACGAGAAATTATTGAATCACCATCCTTCTTTGTAAAATTGATTTACTGGTTAGAATAGTGAGATTGCCATATTGATCACCACCGGAAACAGTGACTTGAGCAAGCTAATTACCAAGACTACACAAACACGAAGCGGAGGCTTTGTTAATGTCAGACGCAGTTGAATTACTGGAGCGTCCCGAAGCGGAAGAAATGTACATGATTGTGGGTTGGCGGCAGTGGGCGGATGCCGGATCTACCTCTTCCGGGCTGCCAGAATACCTGATCGAACAAACTGGGGCGCGGAAAATTGGCTCGATCCAGCCGGACGGATTTTACCTTTTCCAAATTCCCGGAACTCATGACCTGGTGCGTCCAATCGTTAAGTTCAACCAGGGATATCCCGAAGAGCTCGAGACACAGCACAACGATTTGTATTATGTTGAGCACAACCAGCACGGTTTGCTCATCTTCCTGGGTGATGAACCCCAGTTGGACATCGAACGTTAT
>CP070785.1:1032754-1034070 GCA_020346705.1 Chloroflexota bacterium
CCAGGTTCGGTGACTCTGTGCATGTTCGCCGAAATGGGCTGGACAGTCGGACAAAATTGTGGAGCCACTGCCATCAGTGGACTGGCTGCCTCCAATGACGGGCCCACAGTGTTAGGAAATCAAACCCAGCTCACGGCAACCATTACGACTGGCAGCGATGTGACCTATGGATGGGATTTTGGCGACGGCAGCAAAGGCAACGGAGCGGTCGTCTCGCACCAGTATGCCAGCCCTGGTATCTATACAGCTGAAGTGACCGCTACGAATTCAGTCAACTCGGATTCCACCACTACTACGGTATATGTGGATCAAGCCATCAGCGGTCTGGTCGCCTCCAATGATGGGCCAACGGTTTTAGGTAACCCTTCTCAGTTAAGCGCCGCTCTCACCTCCGGCAGCAATGTGATTTATGACTGGAACTTTGGGGATGGCAGCGTTGGCAGCGGAGCGGTGATCTCGCACCAGTACACCAGCCCTGGAACATATTCTGCTGAGGTCACTGCAACAAACTCGGTCAGCTCAGATACCAAGACCACCACTGTGTATGTTGATGAGTTGATCTCCGAGTTGTCCGCGGCGAATGATGGGCCCACAGTTTTAGGAGAATTCACTGAGCTTACTGCCTCGATCTCCAATGGCAGCAATGTGACCTACCAGTGGGATTTCGGTGATGGCACTAATGGCAGTGGAGCGGTGGTTTCACACCAATATGCCAGCCCAGGCACTTTCACGGCTGAAGTAACGGCGACGAACTCCCTCGGACAAGTAACTGCAACCACTCAGGTCCAGGTGAATGAGTCATTCATCGCTATCAGTGGACTTTCGGCTGCCAATGATGGACCAACGATTCTAGGAAATACAACCCAGTTGAGCGCGACGATTGCGACCGGGAATGGTGTGACTTATGAATGGGATTTCGGGGACGGCACCAATGGCACCGGCCAGGTTACTTTCCATAAGTATCCAGCCGCGGGTACTTTCACCGCAGAAGTCACCGCGACGAACTCGCTCGGACAAGAAACTGCGACCACCCAGGTCCAGGTCTTAGAGATCACCAGCAGGGTTTATATTCCCGTGCTGGTGAAACCATAAGGGGGTAAGATTGCCAGTTTGTTCCTGGTGGGAAACAAGCTCTGGTCGCTCCCAGGGTTGATCCTGGACTGACTAGGTACCGGGGATGCTGCCTAGAGTAAAACATTGGAGATTGGAATGACAACCAAGTGTTTATGAAGAGCTCCAAGGTTTGATAACTTTCAATTCAAAATATATTTACCCATCCTATGATTGTCAAACAATACGTTTCAGGGTTGGTTAAA
>CP070785.1:1034170-1035480 GCA_020346705.1 Chloroflexota bacterium
GTGTACCCGTTTTGGCGTCAGCGCGGTTGAGCAGATCGCAGATGAGAATTACGGGGTGATGGTTGCATTGACCCTTTCCGGAATCGCGCCGGTCGAGCTGGTCGATGCGATCGATAAAATCCGCACCGTGCCTCCAGATGGGGAAATTGTGCGTGTTGGGCGGGCGTTGGGCATCAGCTTTGGCAGTGAGTAAAAATTATGGGTTAAAATAAAATAGCCCGTTTATTTCATCGGGCTATTTTTCTACTTGTTACTGAATTCTGTACAATGTTCCGCTGTAGGATGGATCGCGCCCGCAAATCCAGGGCAAATCGATCTTTGTTCCGGCGTTCAACGTTTTTCCATCCGCAGATACTGTGCTGGTTAGATCGACACCAACATCAAAACCACTGACATTAAATGACGTGTTGACAACCAGCTTGTTTGGATTGCTGGAAAGTGTCCTGCCGCTGGCAGATTGCACCATCGAGGGAATTTTTGTCTTTCCACACATACCTGCGTTAACATAAAGACCTTCCCCTAAATATACCCTGCCGCTGACCACCCCATTCCGGTGGGTCATTTGCAGAGCGATCGGGGCACTGCTGTTGTTGTCTCCGTATAAAACCCCGGAAAATACGCCTTCATAAGGCCCGACGTT
This sequence comes from Chloroflexota bacterium, assembly GCA_020346705.1. Classification (GTDB taxonomy): domain Bacteria; phylum Chloroflexota; class Anaerolineae; order Anaerolineales; family UBA4823; genus PFL25. The sequence continues at coordinate 1,034,811 of CP070785.1, forward strand.
CGTTGAAGTCGAGATTGCCTGGTCATCGGCAGCAAAAGCAGTAACGGTGCTCAGTCCTGACAGGAGCAGCACAGCCACCAGCACACCGATAGATATCTTCTTCATTAATTATTCTCCTTCAATACCCATTTTCAATCCAATGTTGGTCGTAGTGTAGCAAAGGGGTATTCGTTTTGTCTTTATGATTATCTGGAACTAAGCTTAAGCGCACCTTAAGCGAAATATAATTGATAGTTATAGACTCTCTCGATTGGCGAATTTCGGTTCCCCCTCTGACTGGATAAAATTTGTCTATAATATTCAAATAGCATTTGCTTCATTGCCAGTATTTATATGAGAATCGCAGGGTTAGGATTCTGGATAGATTTTTATCTCCTTGCCTGGTTATGAAAAAAGTTGTTGTTGCATATCAGGAGATTCACCAAATGTCTAAAGTGTTCACCCGTCAATTTCGTGTTCGCTGGTCTGAGGTAGACGCCACAAACCGTGTTCCACCTTCAAAGTACATGGAATACCTGGTTGAGACTGCCTATGATTGGGGCGCCGCGAACGGTTTGGGTTTTAAGGAGAGCCATACCCATGGATTGGTTTGGGTGATCCTTGAGACAGATATTCGCTTCCTTCATCCGCTTCGCTATCAAGACGAATTCGAATTCACAATCTGGATGGT
>CP070785.1:1035580-1036884 GCA_020346705.1 Chloroflexota bacterium
ATTGATTATCCAGAAGCACGCAGCTTGAATGTGTTAACCCCGATTTTTTTTGATTTGAAGAAAGATATTGAAGGGAATACCAGAACTTATGAAATCTTTCGTGAGTCTGACCTATTGAAGGTATTTGAGTCAGAGGATTTTTTTCGGGGTGCCAAGTATGCTGAATTCTTGCTTCCCATGGTCCTCCACCGGAAATTGAATTCCCCAAAATTCTCTGGATCAATTGAAGCCATCTCCAGATATTTGGGTTTGACCAGCACATTTGGCTCTCCAAGCATCTTAAGAGTAGATCGCAAGGAAGGATGATCGCCAATGAAGATTCTCTTCCTGGCACCTCAACCTTTCTATGAGGAAAGAGGAACACCTATTGCGGTGAATCTGCTTCTGAAAGTCTTGTCGCAACGGGGTGAAGAGATAGATTTGGTAACTTATCATCTTGGCGAAGATGTGGAATACGAGAATGTCATGTTGCATAGAATCAGCAAAATTCCATTCGTGCGAGCAATTTCGCCTGGGTTCTCAGCGCAGAAACTGATCTGCGATTTTTTCTTATTTTGGAAAGCTGCAGCTTTATTATTCAAATCCCGGTATCAAGTCATCCATGCGGTGGAAGAGTCTGCTTTCATGGCATATATTTTCAGGAAAATTTGGGGAATTGAGTACATCTATGATATGGACTCGCATTTATCCACTCAGCTGGTTGATAAATATCCATCTTTGAATTCATTAAGGAGTCTCTTCGTTTATCTTGAAAAGAAAGTGTTCAGAGATGCAGTATTGATCCTTCCAGTCAGCCTTGGCTTAATTGACAATTTTGAAAATCTTGATCAGCGCAAGGTGATTGAATTAACCGATGTTTCGCTGCTGGAAAACGGTACCAGTGAAAATGGAAATTCGATCAGAGAAGAGATGGACTTCAATGGAATGCTCGTTATCTATGTCGGAAACCTGGAGAGATATCAGGGGATCGACCTATTATTGGAAAGCTTTGCGCAAATCACTCAAAAATCAAAAGACATAAATCTCGCGATTATCGGTGGAAAACCTGAGGATGTTCAAAAGTATCAGAAGTTGGCACAAGAACTTGGGATTTCCACCTTAGTTCGTTTTTTTGGACCTAAACCCATGAAGAATTTGGGAAGTTATCTATCTGAAGCAGATATTCTTGTTTCTCCACGAATTTCAGGCACCAACACTCCTATGAAAATTTACTCCTTCTTGGAGAGCGGAAAAGCCATTGTGGCTACAAACCTCAGAACTCACACCCATGTATTGAATGACCAGGTGGCAGTATTGGTTGAACC
>CP070785.1:1036984-1038263 GCA_020346705.1 Chloroflexota bacterium
GTGTACGGCGGGACGAGCTATAAACCCCAGATCGAGGGCTTTAAACGCGGTGCACATTGTGTCGTCGGTACGCCCGGCCGCGTGTTGGATCATCTCATTAAGCGCAACCTGAATCTCAAAGACTTGGAAATACTGGTCTATGACGAAGCGGACCGCATGATGTCAATGGGTTTCTATCCCGACATGGTCCAGATTCAGGAATTCCTGCCCAGGCGAGGGATCAACGGCTATATGTTTTCAGCCACCATTCCCACCCACGTCATCCGCCTGTCGCAGCTCTTCTTGAATGATCCTGGATTCCTCAGCCTGAGCCGCGAACATGTTCACGTAGAAGACACCGCTCACATCTACTATCTCACCCCGGGGATGGATAAAGATCGCTCACTGGTGCGCCTGATTGAACTGGAGACCCCACAGCAGGCGATTATCTTTTGCAACACGAAAGCCCGGGTAAATTATGTGACTGTCGTGCTGCAGCGATATGGGTACAACGCCGACCAGATCAGTTCTGATCTCTCACAAAGCGCCCGCGACAAAGTGATAAAACGAGTGAGAGACGGCACATTACGTTTCCTGGTTGCCACCGATGTCGCCGCCCGCGGGATCGATATCCCCAACCTGTCCCATGTCATTCAATATGAGCCTCCGGATGATGTGGAAGCGTACATCCACCGCGCCGGGCGAACGGGTCGGGCTGGCGCCAGCGGGACGGCCATCATGCTGATCAATATTAATGAAAAGAGCCAGCTGAATCGCATCAGCGCCCACTACAAGATCGAGTTCGAAAAACGTCCTCTTCCCAAAGATGAAGACGTGCAGACCTTGGTTGCAGAACGGCTGGTTGGCCAGCTCGAAGCCCGCTTACGGGGGCGCGACCGGCTGCAAATTGACCGCATGCAGCGTTTCATCCCCCTGGCCGAACAGCTGGCCGGCGATGAGGATGGGTTGGCCTTATTGACCATGCTGTTGGATGACGCGTACCATGATTGGATGCACCAGCCGCCAGAACTCCCTCCCGCTGACATATCCCCGCCCCCAAAGAAATCTCGCAAGCGCAAACGAAAATCCCGCTACAGTAGAAGCAGGAAGAAGCGCGGGACTTCCCAATAGTCACCACCATCAACTCAACTTAATCGTCCTAATCCAGGAGAAATGTCAGCCACAATTGCAATAGCTTCTAATAATCCTGGTCACCCACAATGTGGGCGATTTTCAACATGCCGGTATCAGTCTCTTGAATCCATGGGAATATAGCCCATAAGAAAATCGCCTACCTTAG
>CP070785.1:1038363-1039641 GCA_020346705.1 Chloroflexota bacterium
GTTCAGTACACCATCTTGCATGTCCAAATCATCCAACTCGCGCCAGTCGTCCAGTACCGGAGGTAATGGTGTCCAGGGATAATGTGAGTTTTGGGACAAGTAAACTAGAAAAGCAGGTTGCTCAGATTGTGAAACAAAATCTTGGATAAAACCAAATGTAAATTGATCAGGTGCAGATGGTCCCCAACCAAACAACGGTCCTTCATAATTTAATGTATCAAAGGTGATCCACCGGTCTGCGCCGTAAAACCTATGGTCATTTTCCTCGCGCTCTTCTATCTGTTGTCGGTTGATTGACGCCACCCAGACGTAATCGTACCCTTGTGAACTAAAAAATCGCCCAATATTTGGATATTCCAATACCGAATACTTCTCCTTCAGCGCGACGTACTCACTCTGCTGATCAATCAACAAACCAAAAAGGGCACTCGTGTACGACATCCACGAACCGCCTCCCCAGATTGGAGCCTCCGATAGTGTCGACACTACTGACCAGTTGTCATCTGCCAGACTTTGCTCCAGTTCATCCAACATCTCCAAATAAGGCGCCGTAAAGTGCTGCCGCTTATAAACCACGCTGCCGTAAGATTCGACGAAAATGAAAAAGACGTCCGGAGTCTCGGAAAGTGAATATTGCGCGTAATCGTAAGAGTCGGTCGGATCAATTGTTGCAAGGGTTTTTATATAATCACGAGTTTCAAGGGATCTGTGGATATTTTCTGCTGTCTCGGCTGTCACACTGCTCACTGGCATTCTGAGATCAGCTGTTTGTTTTGGAAACAAACTTCCCACCAGGATTGCGATCAGCCCTAGAGCGATTAACCCGAAGCGGGTTGATCTCCCCAGAACGGAAATCGATACCCCTTCGATTGTTATCCGCGCACCCCAGAAAATCAAACCTACCAGCACGATGATCGCCGTACCACCTGCCAGATAAACCCACCACGATAGGTTCAATGCATCCAAAAAAAAGGACATCTCGCCTAAAACAAATGAATAATCGTTGAAGAAGTTCGCCTCCATTTGGTAAAGTCCTAACAATGCACTGGCATACGACTTATAAACCAGCGCAACAACGAAAAACAAACCGAATCCCGCTGCAAACAATCGTAATCCCCGTTTTCCCAATCTCCCTGCGAAAATTGCCCACAGCGAAAAAAGAACCGCCACTTCCAAGTTTAGCTGAACTATTACAGCATCACTGACATTGAATATAAAAACAGGTAATAACAAACCCACGTTGAATAAAACGTAGGCTACCAATATACGGGTGCGGGC
>CP070785.1:1039741-1041014 GCA_020346705.1 Chloroflexota bacterium
AAAGGAATCTCTCGTCCTGGCGCATATGTATGTCGGTAAAGCGGTATTCTTTGTCCTGGTGATCCTAATTTTCTGGTTCATCATCACTCGGCCGACTTTAAAATACCTTCAACAGAAGCAGTCTCAGCTGCGCCCCATGATCGGTTGATGGAGCTGTTTGCATAATGGACGAAGTCGTTAGGTTGATCATTTTCTGGGGGGTCTGGTTATTGATACCTATCATGGTGGATGGAATCACAACCTTGTACACCCTGATCGGTGTTTCTCTCGTCCATATTAACCGCTTGAGAAATCGCACACCATCACTGCAGTCCTTCCCCCTGGTATCCATCATTATCCCGGTTTACAACAGTGAAGAAACACTCGCAGCCTGCCTGAGATCGATCGCTGACCAGGATTACCCCAACGAACGTATGGAAATCTATCTGATCAACAATGGCAGCCGCGACCAATCACACCAGGTATTTACTCGGGTGCGGGAAAAACTGGATTTGCACATGGGTTGGTATTCGACCTTCGATAAGGGAAAATCTCACGCCTTGAATGCCGGTATTCACATGGCCAACGGGGCATACATTTTTAATATCGACAGTGACGTGGTTCTGGCTCCGGACGCCGTTCGCAAGGTGGTCGAAGTAATGGAATACAATCTTGATCTGGGTGCGGTAACAGGAGCCATCCAGGTCCTGCCACCCGAAGAGGACGCTCCACCCCTGAGCAGCCTGCTGGCAAAATGCGAATTCTTCGAATATTTAACCGCCTTCCATGTTGGCCGGGAGCACCAGACCCTGATGCAAAGCATTTATACTCTTTCTGGGGCTTTTTCGGTCTTCCGCAGAGAGCTTATTCTGCGAACAGATTTATACAGAAATGTTACCGTCACAGAGGATACCGATCTCACCTTTGAGCTGCATGACCTTTACCGTGAGTGGCGCATTGCCTGTGTCAGTTCTGCAATCGCATACGTCCACCCCATTGAATCACTTAGTTCTCTCTACGCCCAGCGCGTCCGCTGGCAGCGGGGTCAAATCGAGGTCAGTGCCAGGTATGAACAGCTGCTGAAACAGTCCATGTGGCTGCTGCGCGGCTTCTCTCCCGCGAGGACGCTGATCGTCGACCACACCCTGGCTTTCCCCAGGATTGTGTGGACCTTTTTACTGCCGATCCTGGCTTTATTTGGCTACCCTCTATCGCTGATCGTGATGGCATTTCTCGTCCTTTATGGTTTTTATTTGCTGATCGATTTTGCCTGGGTATTTGTCGCCTGGTTGGG
>CP070785.1:1041114-1042386 GCA_020346705.1 Chloroflexota bacterium
CGTTCCGGCGAGGTCAGCGAAGAGGAGATCGACTCGATTGGCGCTGGCGACCAGGGGATGATGTTTGGCTATGCCTGCAACGAGACACCCGTGTTGATGCCCATGCCAATTTACCTGGCGCACAAGCTCTCTCGCCGCTTGAGCGAAGTCCGCAAGGATGGCACTCTGCCCTGGCTGCGCCCGGATGGCAAGAGCCAGGTGACGGTCGAGTACAGTTATGGTGTCCCCAAGCGGGTTGATACCGTCCTGGTTAGCACTCAGCATGCTCCGGATGTCACCCAGGAAGAGATCCGGGCCGCGATCATCGAGCATGTCATCCAACCGGTCATACCACCCGAGATGGTTGATAACCAGATGAAGATTTATGTCAACCCAACCGGAAGATTTGTGATCGGCGGTCCCATGGGCGATTCAGGATTAACCGGGCGTAAGATCATCGTCGACACTTATGGCGGCATGGGCAGGCATGGTGGTGGCTGTTTCAGTGGTAAAGACCCCACAAAAGTCGATCGCTCGGCGGCTTATGCAGCTCGTTGGGTGGCAAAAAACGTCGTCGCAGCAGGGCTGGCTGACCGCTGCGAGATTCAGGTCGCCTATGCCATTGGTGTTTCCCAGCCATTAAGTGTTAACGTGGAGACTTTCGGTACAGGCCGCGTACCTCCAGACCAGATAGCTGAATTAATTGATGCACACTTCGACCTGCGTCCAGGAGCGATCATTCGTGATTTGCAGTTGCGCCGGCCAATTTACCGCCAGATCGCAGCCTACGGACACTTCGGTCGGGATGATCTAGATCTGACCTGGGAACGCACTGACAAAGCCGAGCAGCTGCGCATCGCTGCGGGTCTGGCTGAGAAAACTGCCCTGCCCGCTGATTAAATATTAATTCTTGATTTCTGATCAGGGTGCCAGCTACAAATCAAGTTCTGGCGCCCTGGTTTTTTTTCATTAATACGGCCGCTCTAATCCGTGTGTCTCAAGCAGCTGCACATCATCCATCAGCTCGCTGGTTGCGCCATCCGCAACGACCTTACCCTGATCGAGAATCACCATCCGCGGAAGAAGATCCTTTACTAAAGGCATGTCATGTGTCGAGACCAACATCGTCAGCGGAAGTTCATCCAACAAATTGATCAAAGATCTCCGGGCCCGTGGATCAAGACCCGCCGTGGGTTCATCCAAGACAAGCACCTCCGGCTTCATAGAGAGCACCGTCGCAATTGCGATGCGTTTCTTTTCACCCATGCTCAAATGGTGAGAAACGCGCTGACC
>CP070785.1:1042486-1043756 GCA_020346705.1 Chloroflexota bacterium
AATTTCTTATCCTGATTTGGAAAAAATCAATTAAATACCCTCCCAATAAGTATTACCAAGTTGGGAGGGTATTTTACGATCTAAGTCAGGTTATGCAACCTGCAAAAAGTATTAGTCACTCTCACCGGCTGGATCTGGTATTTCGTCATCATCATCTGATGGTTGATCCTGATCTTCGAGTGCAGGTGCTTCAGCTGGTTCGATGATTTCAGCTGGGAACGGTGCTTCCTCCACATCAATCACTTCATCTTCAGCTGGATAGGCTTGCGTACCAAAGCGAGTCAGGACTACCCCACCCAGACCAAATAATCCGACTAACGTGGGAATCAACCAACCGACACAGGGGATAAAAGTGCCTACGCTGTCAACTACGAGTGCAAGACCAAAGGTACCAACACCAGCAGCTAAAGGCACTGGCCAATCCCGGTCAAATGTCTTCGCAATTCGGTTACCAATTTCAAGACCAATCGCAATCCTGCCAAAAGCCCAGGCGACAACCAACGCCAATACACCCAGCAGGCTGATTGGTGAAAGTATGCAGGTAATAGCCAGCAGGAGTAATATGATCGGTGTGACGACGATCGTCAATAATCCGACTCCACCAGCCATGACCGGCTGCTTCACAATGGATTGTGATGTGCGAGTAGTTGGGTTCGGCAAGAACATTGCCACCAAAGCTGCCAGCGCACCCCATAACAATGTTCGGAAAATGAACCAGATTACTCTCCACAAGGTGAATCCGACTGGGTTGAAGATGGGTTCAAATTGAGTGAAGGTATTAGGAAAATCAAACGTATCTGGAAATACGGTCAAGGCAGGCGAATCAAACCCGGTTATTACTTGGCCATAAACCTGAGCACCAGGTTCTCGGTTCGAACTGGCTGCCACAGTCGTTAAATCACCCTCCACAATGGCATTTTCCTTGAGGTTGACCACCCCGCCGACGCCGACAACATTTCCTTCAACCACCCCATCGATTGTGAGGATCCCCCCGAAGACGACTGCATCGCCTTCAACGAGAGCCTCCTGTTCAACCGCTGCCGTTCCACCAAACACGATTAGACTTCCATCTAATGTTTCACCACTTTCCAGGGTGAATATCCCCCCGGCTACAACCCGATCATCTTGAAAATCCTTGGCAAATGCAGTACCAGGAATTAATAGAATCACGAGTGTAACCAGCAATGCAAAATACTTATAACGCTTGTTCATAGGGAAACCCTCCTTGAGAATAGAATTCTACGTGCAGACAATGTCAGCACCAGAGTTA
>CP070785.1:1043856-1045119 GCA_020346705.1 Chloroflexota bacterium
CAATCAAGCCCAATCAATCCGGTCATTCGCCCTCCCAGGGAGTCCAGTTACCACGTTCATCCAGCACTAAAGGAGTGCCATATTCATCCCAGGCCATCAGCATGCCAATCTGAACAATGAGCGCGGCGCGGGTGCGGGCTACCTTCTCATCTGTGGTTGTCTCGTTCAAGCCCCAGGCTGCATAAATTTGCCCGTTTGTACGACTGATGGTGCGCTTATCTTTAAATCCCAACCGGGCAGCGATCTGCTCATTGGTCATTCCGCTCGCCAACATGCGTGCTACTTCTTGTTCGTTCGGTTCAAGCAGCCCCATCGGTGTGTTCTCATCCTTGTGTCGCACTTCCTGCACTCGAGCTTCAATATCTGGGTCGATAAAGCTGCGCCCTGCCTGAGCGTCTTTCAGCAGCGGCACGATCATCTTTGGTAGCAGGTAATTTGACTTGCGCACATAAGCATAATGGCTCAAGATGCCTGAATTGCGGAAATCTCTGAAATAAACATCGTCATCTTGAATGGAATAGAACACGACCGGCAGGCGTGGGAACTCCCGTCTGATAGTAACGACTGCCTCAATACCGTTCATATCACCAGATAGCTGGACGTCCATCAATATCACTTCCGGCTGCTGTTCGAAGCAGAATTCCAGGGCTTCCTCGCCGCTCTGGCAGGCGCGAATGACCCTTATCTCACCGGTGGCCTCCAAACCTGTCTGCAGTGCTGGTCGTAATTTTGAATTGTCTTCTACTAGCAATAAAGCGATCATCGATTTTTTCCAGGATAAGAACGGTAGAGCATGATGTCAAGCACTTGAGTGCTTAAAGTTTGCGGTTCATGCGCTCGATATTTCATTACCAATCCCCTAATATGGTAAAGATTTTAGATCAATTGCCCTTGCAATTGCTATCAAAGGAGCCTATTTATGAAGGTAAAAATGATCTTACCGGCTTTGACCGAGGCAAAAAGCCCGTTTTGGCGACCGATCAAGTACTCCCTCTTTCCACCCTTGGGATTGGCCACACTGGCTGGATATCTTGATGAATCGGATGAGGTCACGATTCAGGATGAGCATGTTGAGACCTTAGATCTTGATGACCAACCAGATCTGGTTGTTATCCAGGTTTACATCACTTCTGCTTACCGGGCTTACCAGTTAGCTGACCATTACCGCAGACGGGGGGCGTATATTTGCCTGGGTGGTTTGCATGTCACTGCCCTGCCGATGGAAGCCATCCTTCATGCGGATACAATTTTCCTTGGGCCTGG
>CP070785.1:1045219-1046478 GCA_020346705.1 Chloroflexota bacterium
CTTCTGCACGCTCTTTCATACCCAACAATCCGAGGTGATCACCGGGTGTTTCAAGAGCAGCTTTGGGGTTAAATCCTCCACCATTGTCTGATACATTCACCTGGAAGAGGTGGGAACTGAAGTGGAATGATACGATCGCTTGATCGGCTTTCGCATGGGAAGTTACATTATGTAATGCAGATTGGATGATGCGATAAATGTCAATTTCGATTTCTTTGGCTAATCTTCGCTGCGTTCCCTCAACCTGGACCTGGCACTGGATATCAAAGGTCGTTGAAAAGGTATTGGCGTAACGTTTCATGGCCACGACTAAGCCCATCATATCTAATACAGGTGGATGAAGATCATAGATCACTCTTCTGATCTCAACATCCACCTCGGTGAGTAAGTTCTGAGCTCTGGCTAAGTTTTCCACGGCCCGATCGGGATCATCACTAAATGCCTGGCGGGCAGCTTGAGTCTCGTAAAGTGCGCCGATGATGGTTTGGGTGACGCCATCATGCATGTCACGGGCAATGCGGGCTTGAGTATCCTCCTGGATGCGGTAGGATTCGTTCAGCAAACGCTGTAGTTGGCGGGCTTTTTCTGCCAGTGACCAGCGTGCAGCTTCTAATTCGCTCGTTCGCTGGTTGACTTTTTGCTCCAATTCGACATTAAACCCGCGCACCTGCTCATATAAACGTGAATTCTCGATCGATACGCTCACCTGGTTTGCTACTGCAGCCATAAATTCCGTTTGCTCGTTGGTGAAGTGATCTACCTCCGGGCTGGCCAGCTGCATTAATCCCACCAGCTCACCTTTCACCTCCAACGGTGCACAAGCCACAGAGTGGAAGCCCTCGCAGATGCATACATCTGACGTACAGCGCGGGTCATCGTCTACATCTCCAGCGAAGAGCACTTTACGGGATGCCACTGCCTGTCCACAAAGGCAGTGACCGGGATTCAGAATGGCTTCTTTTTGTGCCATTTCACTGGATATACCACGATGGGCTTCCAGCCTGAGGCCTGGTTGGTTGTTCCCCTCGATGAAAACCATGCCAGCTTCAGCATCCAGGGCATCCATCGATTCCTCTAAGATTGTCGAGATGGTCTTATCGAGATCCAAGGAGTGGCTGGCAGCAATTGAAAGTTTATTCAATGCGGTCAGTTCTTCCGCTCGTAATGCGAGCTGTTCTTGAGAGGATAAGTATGCCTCGGCAGTGCGATACGCCCAATGGATCACCAACCATGAAAAAACTGGACCGATGATCCCCAAG
>CP070785.1:1046578-1047835 GCA_020346705.1 Chloroflexota bacterium
TCAATTGCTTCAATTTGTTTTGGTTCCTTCAGAAGCAACACCGGGATCGCTAAAGATATGATCAACAGCGCCGCCCCGACATCGAAGGGAGCAGCAGGGCCCATCTGGGTATAGATCCTTCCGCCTACGTAAAGCGCGATCACCTCCGCGCATCCCACGAAAATATTGATGATCCCGTTGGCCTTACTTCTATCCGCAGGTGTAAAAAGGTCGCCCAACCAGGCCCCAGCTGTCGAGCTTAAAATTGCCAAGCCCAGGTTGAAAATGATGATATAAACCGCGAGCACAATTAGTGTATTTGCCCGCGGGACGATCACTGACACTGCGGCCACCATCAGCCCCCCTAAAATGACCCAACCCTTGCGGCGCCCAAAACGGTTCCAGGTCTTATCGCTTTTTGCTCCCGCCCAAGGTGAAACGAATATTTTTATAATGTTATCCCAGGTCATGATAAAGAACGCCAGCGCTGGTCCTAACCCAAATACCTCCGACAGTAAAATCAACGGTAAAAATGAGTTATACATCGAATTTATGATGTCATCCCCTGTTATACCAATCCCAACAATTACCGCGTTACCGTAAGAAAACTTTTTTTCATCCATTTGAGTTGCTCTTTCTCAAAAAACAGCCGCTTTAGTCTGTTATAACCCCACGATCTGGACAATGCTTCTCATAAATATGGTTGGATTAACAACTACAGGGAAAAAGGTCAACTTCATATATGATAATTTATCAGCTAACCGACGACAAGATTTCCTCAGAAGGAGTGTACTCTGGCAGATTCCATATTCCAAACCATTGGGAATCGTTATATCTTCCTCGGGACCTTAGGCCAGGGGGGATGGGTATCGTGCATCGAGCAACAGACAGATTAACCGGGGAAGATGTGGCCCTGAAACACATGACAGTATCGACCGAGGAACTGGCGTTCAACACCGCGAACCTTTATTAACTCCATTCGTATATTGATCAAAGTAATCTATCGGATTTTCAACAAAATCGGATCTAAGTTGGTATATGAAATCCCAAATTGAAACGCCAGATATTTGATAAATTATAAGATTTGGCGAACGAAGTTAAATGGGGAGAGGACAAAAAGAGCCCTGATGAAAATGTGAATTTTGAATTTAATGGTTGGATAAAACTAGTCGTCAGAAACATGATAATAGTCATTGATGATCCCGCTGAGGATTTTTCTGCGATGGATCGAACCAGTGGCTTTCAGAGTTTCATTGGGGATCGGAAAGCGCTTTCCGA
>CP070785.1:1047935-1049184 GCA_020346705.1 Chloroflexota bacterium
CAATGACAAATCGCGTTGAATTGAGGAATGTCTCGAAATCTTTCGGGGAAGTTCAAGCGCTTCAGGATATCAATTTTGCGCTGGGAGAAAATGAAGTCGTCGGACTGCTAGGCGATAACGGGGCTGGAAAATCCACCATGATCAAGATCATCACCGGCTATTACCAACCCGATGAGGGCGAGATGTACATCAACGGGCATCAGGTTGATGAGTTCACCGTACCAATAGCACGTGAGATGGGCATTGAAACTGTTTACCAGGAACGAGCTCTGGCAGAGCTGCAATCGCTCTGGAGAAATATATTCCTTGGCAGGGAATTAAGGAATCAATTTGGGATTTTACGAATCAAGGAGATGAAACAAGAGACGCACCGATTGATGACACAATCAATGGGTTTTACCTCCGCAGCAGTAAATCCTGACTCAACAGTGGGCACATTTTCTGGGGGGGAGAAACAGGGTGTGGCGATCGTACGGGCGCTGTACTTCGATGCTGACATCATCATCCTGGATGAGCCTACCATGGGTCTTTCTCTAAAAGAGACCAGGAGATTATTAGAATTTGTTCGGGGAATAAAAGAAGCAGGAAAAGCCGCCATTTTTATTGATCATAACATTTTCCATGTTTACTCGGTCGCTGACCGGGTGGTTGTCATCGATCGGGGGAAAGTGGCTGGTGAATTTATGACCAAGGATATCAGTCTTGATGAACTCATGGAAAAAATGTACCGGGTCGCCGAACCCGGAGTACTCTCATAAATAATCAGGCCATGACAAGGGTTATAAACTATGGATGATACGCTTGAACCACAGACCACTGATACTGACGAACTAGTATACAAAGATACTTTCAGCTTATCAAAATTTGCCCGCAAAAATGGCACTCAACTAGGTATTTTCGCGGTTTTTCTAGCCCTATGGGCATTATTTATCTTTGCCGCACCAGAAACTTTTCTCTCAGCAAATATCTACTGGGCTTTCATGGCCACCATCCCATTTTTTGCCATCATGGCCATGCCGCTGACCATCGCCGTGATTGCCGGCGAAATCGACCTTTCCTTCCCCTCCATTATGGCGATGGGTATGGTCGCCTTCATCCTGACGTACGATGCAACCGGATTAGTCTGGCTGGCATTTATCGCTGCTCTGGCAATGGGGTTATTAGGTGGTTTATTGAATGGATTTATTGTCGTATTTTTTGGTATACCCTCTCTGGTCGCCACCATCGGTACCCAGTTTTTTTGGCGTGG
>CP070785.1:1049284-1050528 GCA_020346705.1 Chloroflexota bacterium
AACCCCATAAAATACGTAATATTGGCCACTTCATCTCACTTCCCTCCTTAGATTTATTAAGAAACTGGAATACTTATTGGACTCAGCGCAGCCTCAACCAACTCCTGCTTCATGTTCCATAGTTTTGCAGATAGCGACACATGGTAAATATGTGGGTTCATTAAACGACGTACACCTGGATCTAATCGCTCAACATCAGCATCACGCCTCTCCCGTAAACCATCGATAGGGGGTAATTCAGCAATCAGCTCTCCTTCACGAAGAATTTCAACTAGAAGCGGTTCAACTTCCGTAACATTATCAGCTCGCAATTCGCGGTATTTCGAAGCCTGAGTCGGGTGGTGGAGCATTATCATCTCACTATCACCGGGTCGTTCATCCTCCAGGCTGAGCAAATCGGCAGTGGCTTTCCCTCTTTGATCATATATGCGCCAGACGAGTTTATGACCTGGATTGGGAGTCTTGTTGTGTGATTCGGAGATTTTCAAGGCGGGAATCCATTCATTTTCATCACACACTGCAACCAATTTGTATACCCCTCCCAGAGCAGGATCACCATCTGAAACGATGAGGCGTGTCCCAACACCATAAACCAGGCGATTAATTAAATTGTCAGCCTCAACGCCATACCGGGGAGCCTCTTCTTGGATTTGAGTCAGAATTTGCCAGATGATCAATTCATCCAAGTTATTTGACAACACGATCACAGTATCCGGAAAGCCAGCCTGGTCCAGCATCCTGGCAGATTGAATGCTCAAATATGCCAGGTCCCCAGAATCGAGACGGATGCCAATTGGCTGGTGACCTTTCTTGCGCAGCTCTTCAAAAACTCTGATCGCATTCGGGATACCGCTCTCTAAGGTATCGATCGTATCAACCAGTAGAAGACAATCGTCTGGATAAACATCTGCATAAGCCCGGAAGGCCTCCAGTTCACCCTGTCCCAGAGCCATAAAAAGCTGCACCATGCTGTGGGCGTGAGTGCCTTTTGGGGGATAACCAAGCACATGAGATAGGCCGACATTCGAAGTGTAATCAGCCCCTCCAATTAAGGCAGCCCTCGTACCGGCATTGGCACCTTTATCCTGGCCGCGCCGCAAGCCGAATTCCAACATTACCTTCCCACGTCCACTCTCTTTTATGCGAGCGGCCTTGGTAGCAATCAATGTCTGGTAGTTGAGATGGTTTAGCAAAGATGTTTCCAGAATTTGGGCAATTGCCAGTGGTCCCTGGATAACAGTCAA
>CP070785.1:1050628-1051870 GCA_020346705.1 Chloroflexota bacterium
AGACCAGCCTGTTCCCCAACCATCTTTGACCGAGAATAGTTAACAACTTGTGTGGATCATTGGCATGCCACTAACCTGAGCGCCAGATGCCCACCTTGTTGGTGGCGTGCCAATCGTCAGGTATTGAGGTCAATCCGAGAATACAGACTACCGAACACTAGTATGTGGGGGAAATGACGAACTGTTGTACAATTTCAATATTGCTATTTAACTCACAATCAACCAAATTCAATTTCCTGAGGTTTCTTCGATGAGCGTCATTGAATCGATCCACCAGCACCGCTCTATCCGCAAATATAAACCGGATGATATTCCGCCCGATCTCCTTGAAGAGATCCTGGAGGGCGGCATCCGCGCCTCCTCTTCCGGCAACATGCAGACATACTCGATCATCGTCACCCGGGATAAAACCCTGCGTGAGCAGCTGCATAAGGCCCATTTCCAGCAGAACATGGTGCTGGAGGCGCCCATCCTGGTCACCTTCTGTGCTGACTTCCACCGCATGCGAAAGTGGTTGCGCCTCAGCGACGCTGCGGACAATTTCGACAACTTCATGAGCTTCATGGTCGCCGCCATCGATGCCATCCTGGTTTCGCAGAATGTCGCTCTGGCAGCCGAATCGAAAGGTTTAGGAATCTGCTACCTGGGCAGCACACTCTCAAACTGTGACCAGGTCGGGCGAATCCTAAACCTTCCGGATAACGTTGTCCCGGTGGTTGGTTTTACCCTCGGCTACCCAAATGAAGACCCTCCCCTTCGCGATCGACTACCTCTGGATGGGTTGGTTCATTACGAGACCTACCAGGATTATGATGACGAACGCATCGTGGAGATCTATCGTGAAAGAGAGGTGAAGGGTTGGGACAGGTATATGAGCTATCCCCGCTTGAGAAAATTAATCATTGACTCAGGCGTTAAAAACCTGGCCCAGGTATACACGGAGGTCAAGTACTCCCGCCAATCCCACCAGGAATTTTCTCGCAGGGTACTAAATTATCTAAAATTACAGGATTTTATGAATTGATCTCCTGAAAATTTTGCCGCCGGGCATTTCCATTATGGAGCGGATTGACACAGAATTACGCAGATATCGATATAGTTATTAGATATTGCTTAGGGATAATTTACATTTATTTTTCTTCCCAGGCACATCGGCGATTGTTTGTGCCTGCCTTATGAAGACTGTTAGATTCTCAAAGCACTAAAGGGGGAAACAATCCATACCGGAAAAGGAGTAGAAAA
>CP070785.1:1051970-1053211 GCA_020346705.1 Chloroflexota bacterium
CTTTGATAAGCGGGGAAAACGAGCCTCAGATTCGGACAGTGGTCTTACTATCACCAGGATTGAGCTATGCTGGTGTTGAAACCTCAGATGCTATGGTCGCTTATGGAGAACGTCCGGTGTTTATTGTTGCCAGTGAGGAGGATACATATTCAGCTGACTCATCTCGAAAACTCCACGAGCTTGCAGTTGGGAATTCCCGATTAGAAATTTACCAGGGTGCAGGCCATGGCACAAACATGCTGGAAAATGAACCTGGATTGGGGGCTGAAGTCATCGAGTATTTGAAGGAATTCCTGGAATAACCATTTTCATCGAATCTCGACATTTAGACCAGATTCAAGAGACCTATTCAGCAAGCCAATACTCTCTGCCGTCTCTCGATCTTTCCAGCAATCCAATACCGATCATCTCACGTCGAAGGGAGGCAGTATCCTGATGAAATTGGCTTAGGATCTGGTTTACTTCTCCTTCGCTATATCGCTCGCCTGGTGAAAAGTTTTGAGCGATGTAACGAAGAATTGCCTCCAGCTTTTTCCGCTGGGATGGGATGGTCTTTAAGCGACCATCATTGTTGAGGTAATTTGAAACAACTTTCTGATCATAAGCATCCAGATTTACATCCGCTGCCATAGCGGGGAGAGTATCCCCGGATAAAAGACGTTGAGCCATTTTTTCCAATTCCTTGTTCTCTAATTGATAAATATTGTAGTAGCTGGATGCTTTGGCGCTCACTAGTCCAACTTCAGCCAGCTTTGCTAAGTGGTGAGATACGGTCGAGGGACGTAAATTGAGCATTTCGGATAACTGCTCCACGGTCAGGTTCTCTTGTGCCAGCAGGCCGAGGATTCGTAACCTGTTGGCATCAGCCATGGCTTTAAAGAAATCAAGGAACTCGTTGGGGATTGTTTCCTGGTCGCTCATTTAAACCTTCCTGACATTAGATGGGTGATCTTTAGGGCGCCAATATCGGGAGCCATCTCTCTCGCGGTGTAGGTATTTGTAATCGACCAGAAATCTCCGAAGCATGGAGGTATCCGGGTTGTAACTCTTCAGTATTTCATTGATTTCTTTTTCGGAATAAGAGACATCGAACTCGAATGCGTTGACAAGATAATCCAAAATGATCTTGATTTTCTTCGTTTGAGAAGGGATCATCTTTAAGCTGCCATCTGCTTGGATGTAGCTAGACACGAGTTTCATCTGATCGTCGGACAGGTTTGTGAATGATTTATCTTGACGAT
>CP070785.1:1053311-1054539 GCA_020346705.1 Chloroflexota bacterium
GAGAGGAGTCAATTCAATGACAATGTCAAGCATACGAGAATTAAACATGCAGGTCAAGGAAGAAGCGATCTTTTTGCAGGATTTGCTGACCGAGATCAACAAGGTGATGGTCGGCCAGGAAGCCCTGGTTGAACGGGTTTTGATCGCCTTGCTGGCAGATGGGCATATCTTGCTGGAGGGTGTACCCGGCTTAGCTAAGACTTTGTTGATCAAGACTTTAGCCCAAGCGATCCAGGCAGATTTCTCGCGCATCCAATTCACCCCCGATCTACTGCCTGCTGACCTAATCGGTACCCAGATCTACAACCCCCGTACGACGGAATTCAGCGTCCACCAGGGGCCAATCTTCGCCAATCTAATCCTGGCGGATGAGATCAACCGGGCTCCAGCCAAAGTGCAGAGTGCTTTGTTGGAAGCAATGCAGGAACGCCAGGTGACGATCGGTGATGTCACATACATGATGGAAGATCTGTTCATGGTCCTGGCTACCCAAAACCCAATCGAGCAGGAAGGTACCTATCCCCTGCCGGAGGCACAGGTTGACCGTTTCATGTTGAAAGTCAAGGTTGATTACCCTTCCCGCGAGGAAGAGCGTTTGATCGTCGACCGCATGACCGGCGAGATGTTACCTGATGTCAACCCGGTTGTTTCGCCTGAGGATATTTTGCGGGCGCGGGAGATGGTGCGCCAGATTTATGTCGATGACAAGATCAAAGAATATGTCCTCGACCTGGTATTGACCACCCGCCAACCCGGCAACAATGGTCTCAGCGATCTGAACACCTTGATCAATTTCGGCGCATCTCCACGGGCCAGCATCAACATGATTACCGCTGCCCGGGCGCATGCGTTCTTGCAGGGACGCGGTTTCGTAACCCCTGAAGACATCAAGCAAATTGCCCCAGATGTGCTCAGGCATAGAGTAATTGTGACCTACGAAGCTGAGGCAGAGAACATCTCCTCGGACCATATTGTCAGCCGAATTCTGAACCACACCGACGTACCCTAAACAGTGTCAATCCAAGGTCTCAATGGTCAGCTCCGGATTGCTGACCGTTGAAACCTTTGGCAATCAAAGGAAGCTCAATGTTAACTACAGAACTGATCAAAAAAATCCGCCGGATTGAAATTCGCACCCGCCGCCTGGTGGATGACAGCTATGCCGGTGAGTATCACTCGATCTTCAAGGGACGCGGAATGGAGTTCGACGAGGTGCGCCCATACCAGG
>CP070785.1:1054639-1055866 GCA_020346705.1 Chloroflexota bacterium
GCTCGCAAGTTGTCACCACGCTCGAACGCCGCGTCCACGAAATGGATACCATTACCAAGGTTGCGGAGGGCATCAATCAAAAATCAGCCTTTGACGAGCTGCTGGACATGTTTTATTCCGAGACTAAAAGCCTTGTCCCAACAGCTGATTTTCGAATTACCCTGAAGGATGATCCCGGAGAAAGTTTTCATCACGTATTTTATATTGCTGATAACCAGCGCATCCCGGCTCGTGAAAATGACACCTTTCGTGTCGATCGAAGCCTGGAGGCAGATGTTATCCGCAACCAATTAGCGATTGTCACCGTCGACTATGTAGGCGAGTGTAAACGAAGGAGAATTACTCCAGAGTCAGATAACATCCTTGCCTGGATGAGTGTTCCCCTCAATTCAGGTGCAGAGACAATCGGGGCAGTAAGTCTCGGCAGTAGGGATCCGGAAGTTCTTTATACACCCGAGCAGGTGAACTTGCTTCAGGCAATCGGGGATCTGGTAGCCGGCGCTATCGTTAAGGCACGACTGTTGGAAGAATCACAGAGACAGGCCCGGCAGATGGCCACTCTAAATGAACTAACTCGCAGCTTGACCTCCACTCTTGAGCTTGAACCTCTGCTGAATCGCATCATGAAGAGTGCAGTTGAGATCATTGATTGCGAAGCTGGCAGCTTGCTTTTGGTGGATGAAGAAACTGGAGAATCAGTTTTTAAAGTTGCTATTGGGCCGGTAGGTTCAAATCTTAAGGGAAAGCGATTACCAGCTGGAGTTGGCCTGGTAGGCAAGGCCGTGAAAACCAAGCAAGCCATAATCGAGAATGATGCCCAGATGAGTAGTGATTGGTTTAATACTGATGAGACAACTGGATTCTCGACCAGGGATCTGCTGGTTGTGCCTCTGGTGGTGAAGGACAATGTGATCGGTGTCCTGGAGGTGCTTAACAAGAAGGATCGCTCTCCATTCAATAAGAAGGATCAAGAATTGCTGACTGCCTTCGCTGCCCAAGTTGCAGTCGCGATTGAAAATGCTCGCTTGTACACCCAAACTGACCAGGAGCTGGCTGCCCGAGTTGATGAATTGTCAGTGATGCAGGGTATAGATCGGGAGTTAAATGCAAGTTTGGACATAAAGAAGGTAATGACAATTACGCTTGAATCGGCATTGCTCAATTCGGAATCCGAAGCGGGATTAATCGGTTCGATAGAAGATAGTAAACTGCATGTCATTGCCTGCA
>CP070785.1:1055966-1057192 GCA_020346705.1 Chloroflexota bacterium
ATCATAAACCCGGCCGATTGATAATTTCCAGTGGCCATATCAAGGGTATGGTCGAATGTTACTGCGCTCCAATCTCCTATACTGTCGAAAGCTTCGGGTACGTAATCCTGGATCAGCTGTTCTCCAGCCTTCGGATCATGCTTTTGGGCAAGACGCATGAGCGCCAAACTTGGGAAAATCGATTTCGCCGTTGAATACGAAGGCGCTCGCATATATTCGCAGTAAACATATTCGCCATACCTGGTTGGACAGCTGCTGACATAATTAATACCGTTGATCACAAATCCATAATATGTCAGGTGGTTCTTGGATACACCGCGACCAAACTGATTGATATCAACTTGCGGGTAGTCTTCGGCCAGCTGCTCAATGGGTTTAGTCGGGAATCGATGGGCCAGCTCATCAGCAAACGCATCTCGAATCTGTTCCGCATTCCCTACTGGCATCGGGTGGTAAATGGCCTCCAACTGGCCCCATGTGTCCGCGTTGAGAGAGACCGTTGTCTCTTGAGTGATCTGGTACCAGACATTCGAAATCTCTGTATCGTTGAACAGGAATGACATCACCCCGTTGAAGATGGCGTTTGATCCTTTCCACACCAGCGCAAATGGAAAAGATACCCGTGAAAACCCACGATCCCCGCTTTCCTGCCATACTCTTCCAGGTTCGATTATATAGTTCCAATTTGGATGGTCAGTGATGATCAATCCCCGCTGCACGGGAATGAAGAATTCACCGCTTTGTATAGATTCAAAATTAAATTCAGGTAGCTGGTAAACCTCCTCATCAACCCTGGGATCGCCTCGATGAACGATGATCTCCCCGGCAGAATCTTCACCGATCAGTTCCAGGCGCCCTTCAAATGTATGCTGCGCTTCTTGGGCATTTTCAGGCATTGCGAAGGCAACCTCATCTACCGGTGAACCGGGATTGAAGTTTCCCCACAGCTGATCGTATGTGAGCACCGACCTTGTCGTATCAGGCACCTCCTCCATATTCACAGTAGGGGAGGAAATTGACGGGATGGTGGAGGGGGGGACTGGTGTGGGAGTTTCTGGTTGTGAATCAACTTCACCAGCATTGCAGGCGAACAAAAATACTGCAGTGAATATTAGCGGAAACAACCTTCTTTTCACAGCATTTCTCCTTGAGTAATGGCAGAAGGCATGAAAGTAAACCATCTTGGTGGTTGACGCTTCAGAAGAATAGTTGCGTCCATCAGTACA
>CP070785.1:1057292-1058501 GCA_020346705.1 Chloroflexota bacterium
GGCTATGCGTTCGGGGTGCCAGCCACGCCTCCAGGCTTCTCCCATCGTTGGATTTTGAGTGCAGCGAATTGGTACAGCAAGAACATCTGCGCTAGCGCATATATTGCATCCAATGCACTCGCGGATATCCTCAAAACGATTTTCCTTGATTTTTTTAGGTAGAAATGGATCGGCAATGGAGGGACGTGCTGCACCAATAAAATCTGCTATTCCCCGCCGGATAACTGAAACCATGGCATCTGGTGAGGTATAACGACCAACAGATACGACCGGTTTACTGGTGAGCGTTTTAACAAAGCCAACATAAGGTTCTTGAAAGCCCTCGTGTTTAAATCTTGCACTTGCTGAATCATTGCTCCAACCACTGATGTTGACATCCCACAAATCGGGAAGTTCCGCCAGCATAGCAACGATTTCATATCCTTCACCCTGGCTATCAATACCATCCTCTCCAAGCAGTTCATCGACTGCCAGACGAACAGCCACTGCGCAAGAATCACCAACAGCATCTTTTGTATCTTCAATTAACTCCCTTAGGAATCGCACCCGATTTTCAAGGCGGCCACCATACTCATCACTGCGATCATTGTACCTGCGCAGTAGAAAATGCATTGCCAGGGAAAGATTGTGTGCAGCATAGCAGTAGATGATATCAAAGCCAGCACGTTTAGCACGCAGTGCCGCCGCGCGGTGCCAGCGGCGAATATTACGAATATCTTCCTTGTCAATAACCCGTGTTTGACCAGGGTGATAATCTGTTACCCCCAAGGAGCGCGGGCCCAAGCCGGGCACACGAGAATACATATTTGATGCGTGGTGTCCACCGTGGGTCAATTCGATACCAACCAGGGCGCCATGTTGGTGAACGGCATCCACTATCAAACCCAAACCGTGAATATCCTCATCATCCCAAATCCTACCTTCGATATTAGGAGCAAGATCACTGCTGTGGTGAATCTCAACTTCTTCGGTGCATACCACACCCCAGCCACCTTCCGCTTTTATGCGCCGCATTTCTGCAAGCGCCCGTGGCATGCGGTAGCCCATGCCATTGCAATGAGGTACTTGATAAAATCGATTCGGAGCTACCACCGGACCGATCTTCACCGACTCAAAAAGAACGGAAAAATCTTCTTCCATAGGGCTTATAAATAACCGGTGCTAGAAATATGACTCGAGTTTGCCACGCCTGCGGATATCAACGCTGGC
>CP070785.1:1058601-1059806 GCA_020346705.1 Chloroflexota bacterium
TGAGGATTGGCTGCATAGTTTCTGATATTCCTGACTGGATAGTTTATTCGAAAATGAAGTTTACCAGAATATCACTTTCTCGATGTGGATCGTTCTACGGATAGAGATTATACTGGTTTGAATGAAGAAACGGCCAGAGGTACACATCAAAAAGATTTCCGCGAGCGATCGCACCTGGATCAAGAATTTCTATCAGGCCCGTTGGGGGGCAAGCTGGGTTGTTTCTAAGGGAGTGCTACATGATGTTCCCAGCCTGCCAGGTTTCATCGCCTCAGATTCTGGTAAACAGGCTGGTCTTTTGACATATCAGATCAAAGATGGGGAATTAGAAATTGTGACCCTTGACAGTTTGGACGAGAACATTGGTATTGGTTCAGCATTGATCACAAAAGCAGTTGAAACCGCGGAATTAGAAGGTTGTTATAGAGTCTGGTTGATCACGACGAACGATAATATCCCGGCACTGCGTTTCTACCAGAAAAGAGGATTTCGCCTGGTTGCCATTCATCTCAATGCCTTGGACAATTCACGCAAGTTGAAACCGGAGATTCCTCAAGATGGACTTGATGGTATTCCCCTCCGGGATGAAATAGAACTCGAATTCAAAATTAATCAATAAATACATCGGCCTGATCAATCCACTCAGGTAGAGATTTCAATAACTGAGCTATAATCGAATTTGCAGAATCTTTGAATAAACTGATATCATCATAGGCCTCACCGCCAATTTCGCTTACTAAATCTGATACCCCCCGCAGGATCAGGCAAGGCACTTGATTGCTATTGGCCACGTAAGCAATTGCCCCTGACTCCCAATCTCCGGCAACTGCGCCGTATTTTTCATTAAGTCCTTTTACTTCTTCAGGGTTGAGATCGCGGTCTCCAGAAACCAGGAGAGTTTTTACGACTTCATCAGGGTAAGGTTTCCGCAACCATGAGAGGTCCAAATTCGTCGTGTAGTACGCAATGTGTGCCTCAAGATCACCCATTTGTTCATAAATATCATAGACTATTGTCCGTTCCACCAGAATAAGAGTACCACGCTCGATCTTTCCCTCAAAACCACCACAGGTACCCATGTTGATGAGCAGTTTTGGTTTCCAACGGTCGATCACATATTGAGTTGAGGCTGCGGCAGATATTTTTCCCCAACCACCATTGAATAAAATTACTTGCTGGTTAGAAGTCAACAATTCTGGAGGATA
>CP070785.1:1059906-1061106 GCA_020346705.1 Chloroflexota bacterium
TATGCAGCCTACCGGTTGGGTTGGATGAATCGCTCACCAAATATTCGCACAGCTTTACTAGGCAGTTATTTATTGGCTTGTTTGCTGACCTTCATCAACGTTTGGCTGACAGCCCAATTAATGTTCACTGACCAGCACGATCTCCTCCTTGGAACCGTGTTGCTGATTTTTGCAGGGGCGATCGCAATGGCAATTGGCTACCTGCTATCCTCTTCATTTTTAGATCGGATTCAGTCTCTCGATCAGGCAGCAAAAAAAATCGCCAGCGGAAATTTATCTATCAGGGTGCCGGTCGAAGGGAAAGATGAACTTGCTGGACTGGCGCAAACGTTCAATGATATGGCCACGCAACTAGAAGAATCCGCTGAAAAGCAGAAGGAACTGGATTTATTGCGCAGGGAATTAATCGCCTGGATTGGACATGATTTGCAGACCCCTTTGACTTCCATATCGGCGATAATTGAAGCGCTTGCAGATGGTATCGTTGAGGACGGAGAAACTGAACTGCGCTACTATAATACCGCCCGCAAGAATATCTCATCACTTTCACATCTAATCGATGATATGTTCCAGATGGCACAGATAGATACCGGCGGTCTTGAATTAAACCTGGAATCAGTTTCGATCGGGGATTTGATTTCCGATACTTTAGAGAGTTTTAATGAGTTGGCCAAGCGCCGGGAGATCACCTTGAAGGGAAGTGTCTCTGATGATTTGGGCGAAGTACAAGTAGATGCCCGCCGGATAAACCGCGTTTTAAATAATTTGGTCGACAATGCCTTAAAACACACTCCCAACCAGGGATTGGTTGAAGTTAGAGCGAATTCGACTATTCAAGGCATTGTTGTCGATGTTATAGATAATGGAGAAGGTATCTCAGAGGAAGATTTGCCATATATCTTTGATCTTTTCTACAGGGGCGATATTTCAAACCGCAGGTCAGTCAGTGGGACAGGATTAGGTCTTGCAATCTCCAAGGGGATTATCGATGCACATGGAGGCAAGATAGAAGTCCAAAGCCAGCCCGGCAGAACTAAATTCACTTTCTTCATCCCGCAATAAACCTGTACAAAAGTTGGCCGCTGACCCTCGTTGACAGAGAAACTTTCATCGAGTAAACTGACTGCCAATGACCTTACCCACATTGATTTTCGGGGGTTTAGTTGCAACATTATATGGTGCAATTTTTCATTTAATTCG
>CP070785.1:1061206-1062404 GCA_020346705.1 Chloroflexota bacterium
ACTGGTGATGATTGGGCAAACGACAACCCGATGCAGTAGAGGATTCAACGGAAGGAAAACATCTTAAAGGAGACGGTTAGGGGGACCTGCGGCAGCGAGAGTGCATGGATACGCTGACTGGCTCAGTGGAGCGCATCACGTATTACAACCCCGAAAATGGATATAGTGTGATCCGGCTCCTGCCGGACCAGCACCCTGGTGCAGATGTTTCCGACGGTGATCTGGCGACCATCGTGGGAAATCTACCCGAAGTCAGCCCTGGTGAGCACCTGCGCCTGAAGGGCAGTTGGAAAAACCACCCCAAGCACGGGCGACAATTTCAAACAGAGACCTGCGAACAGATCTTACCGGCCACCGTGGCGGGGATGAGGCGTTATTTGGGTTCAGGTTTGATCAAGGGCATTGGCCCGCGCCTGGCGGAACGCATCGTAGACGAGTTCGGCGACCAGGCTTTAGAAGTGATTGAAAATCATCCCGAGCGGTTGCTGGAAGTGCCGGATATCGGGCCCAAGCGTTCTCGCTCGATCGCACAGGCCTGGGAAGAGCAAAAACAGGTCAAAGATATCATGCTCTTCCTGCACTCCCACGAGGTGAGCACCAACCTGGGGATCAAGATTTACAAGCAGTATGGCGATCAGTCAATGCAGGTGGTGCAGTCTGATCCCTACCGTTTGGCAGGGGATATCCACGGAGTGGGATTTAAGACCGCTGATCGAATCGCGCGCTCTCTGGGGCTCCCGCACGATCACCCATCTCGTATCGAGGCGGGATTGGTCTATATGCTGAATGAGATGGTCAATGAGGGTCATGTTTTTGTGCCCCGCGCTTTGCTGGCTGAGAAGGCGACTGAGATGCTGGGGGAGATCAGCCCCGAATTGGTCCCCGCGGCCCTCGATCGGCTGAGAGAGCAAGATCGAATCTTCCAAGATATGGTGCCGGAGGAAATTGTGGATTCTGGCCTGGAGGGTAAAGAATCTCCAGGGGAGATAGGTGAACAGGCGGGTCAGTACCAGCTGCCGGCGATTTACCTGACGCCTTTTTACTACAGTGAGATGGGAGTTACCGGACGGTTGGCAGAGTTGGCCGGAGTACTGCCCTCCCGGATGAGCGATCTCCCACCGGCCTTTCTGCCTCTCGACCCACAGCTCACGGAGGAACAGGGCCAGGCGATCCGCACCGCGATCAGCAACCCGGTCAG
>CP070785.1:1062504-1063699 GCA_020346705.1 Chloroflexota bacterium
CATGTCGAGATGAGAGGCTTCGGGCTCGTGCATTCCTGTCAGCAAACAGTTCACGGATTTGATCTGGTCACGCTTTTTAATGACCAAGTCTGTCCAGCCTTCACCTTGATGGGTCAGACCACCAGAATCGGTCACCGTTTCTAACGCCCGGATGCTCGTCGTGCCAACCGCAACCACACGATTTCCGGCTTCACGGGCGAGATTCACAATTCTGGCCGTCATCTCCGGAACACGGTAAAACTCCGCGTAGGGTGGTTCGTGAGATTCCTGGCTGGAAACACCTGTGTGGAGCGTTATGGGAACCACCTGAACTCCCTTCGCCACCAGGCGGGTGATGATTTCTGGGGTGAAACCCCTCCCTGCCGACGGCATTTCTGCGCTGCGTTTTTCCGTGGCATAGACAGTCTGGTAATACTCCCCCGGCCATGCCTGAGGAACATAGCTGTACCGAATTGGGAAGCCATTCTTTTCCAGGAATTGGTCAACAGGTTCCTGCGCATGAAAACGCGCAAACCAGAGCCGGGAAGTTGAGCCTTCATGGTAGGGCGAGATAATCGAAAGCGAGGCACGGTCAGGCAACTGCAATATCTCTCCTGGCGCGGCTTCAAAGAACGGGACTGTCCCCCCATCATTAAAAGTGCGCAGCTCAACTGTCCATACCCCGCCAGGAAGGTAAGTAGAAAAATGAACTTCCAAATTCGTTCCATCCGCTCGCTGCGCTTTAACGGCTGCATTTAAAGTACCGCTGGTGTTGACCACCACCACGTCACCAGCATTCAAGAATTCAGGGAAGTCCCGAAATGTGGTATGCCGGATACTATCGGAGAGGTAGTTCGTGACCATCAAACGGACTTCGTCGCGCTGCAAACCACGCGCTTCCGGTGGTTCTTTGGCCTCCAGCTCGGGAGGAATTTCTATATCCAGCCTCTCAAGCGGGGATTCATTCACAACTACCATCCGATCCAACGTACCCAAAGATGACGAATCCACGATTCTCAGATCGAGCATCTTACACCTGCCTCTCGAGAATGGGAACCTCTTTGGCGATATACCTTCCACTCGGCAAATCACCTTCTAGAAGGGATATCAAACCCGGTACACTTTCACTGGGTAGAGGTCGGTCGCTGATATCCTCACCAGGGAAGGCATCTTGGTGCATTTGCGTACGCATATCCCCTGGATCGACCCAGTAAAC
>CP070785.1:1063799-1064994 GCA_020346705.1 Chloroflexota bacterium
TTTGAGTGTCGAAATAAGATCAATCCACCAAGCCTGAATTCTTGAAGTGCAGAAACAATCTCCTGAGAAGGTTCACTCCCCTCAAATGCAAGCAGCAATTTCTGTCCTGCGTTATGCACAGATCATCCTTTCAATCCCGAGACCACTACACCTTCTAATATAAAGCGCTGGGCAAAGAAGAATACGATTATTAACGGGACTGTAGTGAGCACGGCAGCCGTCATGATTGTCGGCCACTGCTGTACAGTAAGATTAATATTATAGAGTGTAGAAACATAAACGGGCAGCGTATAGAGATCAACAGTTTGCAAGTACATTAGGGGAGAGAGCAAATTGTTCCAAAGTCCAACAAACAAGAAGGTGGCGACTGTAGCTAAAGGCGCTTTAACCAGCGGCAGCACAATCTCCCAGAAAATTTGAAAGTGGTTGGCGCCGTCCACAAACGCGGATTCATCCAGCTCTTTTGGTATTTGCGCCATCGACTGCCGTAACAGGAATACCATCGCTGCTCCACCGGCAAAATAGCCGGGGATAATTATCGGGTTGAACGTCCCTATCCAGTCAAGCTTATTGAAAAATACGTACTGAGGAACAATGAGTGCTTGGGGAGGGATCATCATCGTTGCGAGCATAATGAAAAAGACCAGGTTTCGTCCTGGCCATTGGATCCTGCTGAAGGCATATGCCACCACGGCAATTGACAACAAAGTGCCTACCAGCGCCAGGCTGGTATAGAAGACTGTATTGAAATAGGATCGCAAGAAATCTGTGTTCTGGAAGACACCAATATATGCCTCCAAAGTAGGGCTATCCGGGAACCAAACGATACCTGCCGAATTCGTTTCCTCCAATGTTTTCAGTGATGATGAGATCATCCAAAAAAGTGGGAAACTCATCAGGATAGTTGCCGCAGTTAATAAGACATATAACAAGATGCGCTTGGAGGCGTGGACAACTTCTCGCATGCGGGCTCCTAATACAGTTCGTAAGTTACCCATCTATCCTGCATCCTGAAATTGATCCAAGTTACAATCAGGATGATGATAAGAATGATCCAGGAAATCGCTGAACCATAACCAATTTCGAAATGACTGAAGCTGGCCTGCCAGAGATAGTAAACCATCGACTGGGCAGAAGGTACCAGTGGTTGATTATCGCGGTAGAGAACATAAATCGGCTCAAATATTTGCAAAGC
>CP070785.1:1065094-1066283 GCA_020346705.1 Chloroflexota bacterium
GTGATGATGATTCGGGAAAATGTGAAGAAATCAGCCAAATATTTCAATATCACTTTTTTCTTCCAAAACAGGATTTTTAGTTTGTATGCCTCTCATAATATTTTCTAATAAACAAATAGGATCTCGTTCAGTAAGAGTAATCTATCTAGAGACCTTCACAATTAAGCATACAAGAATATTCCCAAAACACATTACCCAGCAGGATGGATTTACCTCCTACCTAAGAGGGGTTTTTCAGATCAACACAGGGGATGGATATTCGTGTGATATTAAAAAAAAACCTTCCGCGATCTGTTTGGCACTCATTTTGGAAGGCGGGTTTCGCGAGGAATTAATTCCTAAAAATCAATCCATCGATTCCCTTTTCACAATACCTTGCTTCCAAGCATACACAGCTGCCTGCGTCCGATCTGCCAGATGAAGTTTACTGAGAATGTTGCTGACATGCCCTTTCACCGTGTTCTCACTGATCACCAGTTCTTCTGCAATTTGACTGTTTGAATATCCATTGGCGATCAGCTTCAGTACATCCATCTCCCTTTCAGTAAGTTCAGTATAAACCTCTTCATCATTCTGACTATCTCTGCGGAGATTCTGCAACACTCGAGCCGCGACTTTTGGATGAAGGATTACCTCACCCCGATGCGCTTTTCTAACTGCTTCAGCAAGTTTATCCATTTTCATATCTTTGAGGATGTATGATATTGCTCCAGCTTTGAGAGCAGGGAATATCAAGGCATCATCATGATATGAAGTTAATACGACAATCTGTGTTCTCGGGCTGATATTCTTGATGATGCGTGTTGATTCAACCCCGTCGATACCTGGTAGGACCAGATCCATCAGGATCACATCTGGAATATATTTTTGCGCTAGCTCAACAGCCTCTTCCCCGGATTGAGCTTCGCCAACAACTTCAATTTCAGGCAAGGTATCCAGGTAACCTCGAACACCTTTCCTCACCACTTCGTGATCATCAACAATTAATAACGTGATTGGATCAGGCATAGATTCTCCAGAAATTGCGTGAATAAAGTTTTAGATCTTCTCGCTGATTGGGGCGATTACTTTAATTTGAGTACCTCTACCAAATTCACTTTCTATCCACAAATTGCCTGCAATTAATTCTACTCTTTCGCGGATTGAGCGCAATCCAAAGCCAGTTGGGTGCCGGTCGATATCGAATCCG
>CP070785.1:1066383-1067571 GCA_020346705.1 Chloroflexota bacterium
CGTTGTTGCAGGCATTGCAGGTACAAATTTTATGCAGGGTCAATTCAGAGATCTTGTTTGAAAATACCCGAAAGAATGTGATCAAAGTTTCCAGTAAGGTTGGCTGGACCAATTCCCAGCGGACAAGCGGGTCACCCTTATCAACGTAGAGGAAAATCGCATCGCCCTCCAGGCGGATCACTTGCATCGGTGCTTTAATTTCTGAGATGATGGTATTGATCAGATCACGGATGATGATCTGGCTGTGAGCCATCTCCTTTTCATTAGCGACCACGAAGCGCGTATATCCGCTGATGTCGGCGATAAAGAAAATTACATCCTTCTCAGCTGCTTGAGTTAGCATCAGTTCAACCACCCAGGAAAATAAGATGAAACTTATCAGATTATAATCGATTTGAAACCGCGATTAAACAGTGGATTCATGTGCGTGGTTGGATTAGATCAAATCCTGCAATCTTGCTCAACAAATTCATCTCTGAATACATTAGAATTGTGAGTTGTGGACAGAGTAATTATCTTCGATTTTGATGGTGTTCTGGCAAATTCCATCGATCCAATGTTGGAGTATGCCCAACAGGTCTGCGAGGGACTAGGGTACCCATGCATTCCGACTCAAAAGGATCTGGAAGCTTTGGAGAAAATGGAGTTCTCTGAGTACGGGTTGCAGCTTGGAATCCCACAAGAGAAGATTGATGAATTTGTTTCTCAAAATTTTGAGATGTTCAATACTCGCAAAGAACCTCTGGCGCTCATACCCGAAATGGATAACATTGTTGTTCAGTTAGCCAACTCCGCAATTTTGGCAGTGGTTACTGGAAATAGCCGCATTGTGGTTAACAACTTTCTAAGAGCGCATGGATTATTTGGTGAATTCCAGAAAATTCTCTGCGCGGAGGATAAGGGTAATAGAGTTGAGAAAATTTTCAGCCTCATCGCGCTTTATGACAACCCAGGTAGAGAATTTTACTTTGTCGGCGATGCGGTCAGCGATGTTCGTGCGGCCGGCGAGACAGGAATTAAGAGCGTGGCAGTCGGTTGGGGACACCAGAGCTTGTCGAAATTGAGAAAAGCGGGACCGGATTTTGTGGTTGATAGACCTGTGGATCTGATTAGTTTATTTAATGAGATTAAAACCTGATCCGGAGGGGTAGTTTTAGGAATCCATCTTATGGAGGAGTGATGCGATTT
>CP070785.1:1067671-1068856 GCA_020346705.1 Chloroflexota bacterium
TCCTGAGATTGAGACTGCAGTGGTGACTGTTTTTCAGCCAGAGATCACTCATGCAGACAACCTCACAAAAAAATGCGTCGAATGCGGTTTGCCTGATAATTATCCTAGCGCAAACTTCGATTCGGCGGGTGTCTGCCAAACCTGCCGTGATTTCTCTGAATTGGAAGATCGCTTTAGTTTTTATTTCAAGACACCAGCTGATTTGCAGATCATTCTCGAGAAGGCAAAAAAGGAAAAAAACGGACAGTACGACTGCCTGGTGCTTTACAGCGGTGGCAAAGACAGCAGCTACATGCTCTACCAGCTGGTTAGAGAATATGGCATGCAGCCATTGGTTTTCAGTATGGATAATGGGTATATTTCAGATGAAGCTAAAGAGAATATCCGCCAGGTAACTGAAGATCTTGAGGTCGATCTCATTTTTGGACAGACTCCTCATATGAATGCTGTTTTTGTAGATAGTTTAGAACGTCACAGCAACGTCTGTGATGGTTGCTTCAAGGTGATCTATACATTAAGTATCAACTTGGCCCATCAGAAAGGGATTAAATACATCTTCACCGGATTGACTCGTGGGCAGCTGTTCGAAACCCGCTTATCGGATATGTTTAAGGCGCAAATTTATGACGCGGAAGAAATTGATCGCACCGTACTTGATGCACGCAAAGCGTACCATCGATTTGATGATGCGGTAAATCGGTTGATGGACGTGAAAATTTTCCAGGATGACGCCATTTTTGATCAGGTACAGCTGGTTGATTTTTATCGCTACACCGATGTCTCACTTGCTGAAATGTACCAGTATTTGGATGAAAATGCGCCTTGGGTCAGGCCTTCAGATACCGGTCGTTCTACTAACTGCCTGATAAATGATGTCGGGATCTATATCCACAAAAAAGAACATGGCTATCACAATTATGCTCTGCCATACAGTTGGGATGTACGGATTGGCCACAAGACGCGTGCCGAGACCTTAGACGAACTCAACGATGACATTAACGAAGCGAATGTGCGCCGGATCCTCGCCGAAGTTGGCTATGACGAAAAAATGGGCAAGCGCCCTGAAAAAAGGTTGGTCGCCTATTATGTTTCAAACAATTCATTAACCTCAAATGAGGTCCGCAAACACCTTTCTGAGCGCTTGCCAGATTACATGATCCCTGCAGCCTTTGTCCAACTAGATGA
>CP070785.1:1068956-1070135 GCA_020346705.1 Chloroflexota bacterium
GAGGTGGATTTTTCAGAACGTCCTTTTAAGGTGAAAACTCAAAATGGGAAGGTGTATTCGGCCGAATCAGTCATCATCAGTACCGGTGCCAGTGCCGTTCATCTTAATGTTCCCGGAGAAAATGAATTTACCGGTCGTGGGGTCTCATATTGTGCCACTTGTGACGGGTGGTTCTTCAAAGAAAAGGATGTGATCGTTGTTGGTGGTGGAGACAGCGCGGTGGAGGAAAGCCTTTTCTTGACCCGCTACGCGGATAATGTCACTATTGTTCATCGCAGGGATGAATTGCGTGCAGGGGCAATTCTTGCCGAAAGGGCGAAAACCAATCCCAAGATCGACATATCCTGGAACACGGTGGTGAAGGAGATTTTCGGGAATGGAGCGGTTCAGACGGTCAAGCTGCAAGACACCGAAACAGGTGAGGAAAGAGAACGCGAGGTTGATGGTGTCTTCATATTTATCGGACATTCCCCCAATACCGGGATGTTCACCGATCAGCTGGAAATGGATGAGAACGAGTACTTGATCGTAGATAAATTGATGCAGACCAACGTTCCTGGAGTATTCGCCGCTGGAGAGGTGGCTGATCCCCACTTCCGCCAGGTGATCACCTCTGCTGGAATGGGCGCCGCGGCCGCCATCCAGGCAAATCGCTTTATGGAAGAAAACCCCCTGCCAGAAGAATAAAACTTTTTCCCCTGATGAAATTTCATCTAGGGGACTTTTATATCCAAAAGGGAGTGTGAAAATGAAAAACAAGGTCTCGATCATTGGTGCTGGGATGACAGGCGCCACTACTGCTCACTGGTTAGCCGAACGCGAACTGGCGGACCTGGTCCTTGTGGACATCGTGGAGGGGATGCCGCAGGGCAAGGCGCTCGATCTGCAAGAATCGCTGCCTGTGATCGGTAAAGATGTTGTTGTAAATGGGAGCAATTCATTTGAATCTACAGCTGGTTCGGATATTGTGGTCATCACCGCCGGGTTGCCGAGGAAGCCTGGAATGAGCCGGGATGACTTGCTCTCTGCAAACGCGGAGATCGTCGGCAACGCGACCCGCGAATCACTGAAATATTCACCTGAGGCTATCATCATCGTGCTCACTAATCCACTGGATACAATGACCTACCTTGCGATGAAGGTTGGAAATTTGCCTCCCGAGAGAGTGGTAGGGCAGGC
>CP070785.1:1070235-1071413 GCA_020346705.1 Chloroflexota bacterium
TTTGTCGTACACCGCGGGTACAATAACCGCAAATTCCCCCCTTCCGAAGATGAAACCACCGACAAACTGGGCTCCAGCCGGGGATCCACCCTCTCCACGATTATTTTTTCCCTGGCGTTGATTGCCACCATTCTCTATATTTTCCTTCCCCACCTAATCTCTTGGACATCGATTCCATTGCCAGCCTGTGTTCGATGGTCAGGTGTTGGTATTGCCACCGCGGGATTCTTGCTCCTGGAGTCGTCACACCGGGCTTTGGGCCAAAACTGGAGCGACCAGCCTCGCATCACCGAAAGTCAACAGCTGGTGCAGAGCGGGCTTTACCAGTGGATCAGGCACCCGATTTACTCATCATTCCTGCTGATATTGGGATCCACACTGCTTATAACTGCCAACTGGTTTGTGGGGGGCTTGTGGATTGTAACGATTTCAAGCGATGGCCTGATCCGCATTCGTTACGAAGAAGCTGCGATGCTGAAGAAATTTGGTAAGGAATACAAAGATTACCTAAGTAGAACAGGGTTGTTATTGCCACGGTCTCGATAAAATTCTGCTCATTTGAAGGTTCTCATAAAATGGAAGGACGACGAGCACAGAGGAACACGGAAACAATAATAGACCCGCTATAAATCTCAAAGTATCCGTGTTTCTCCGTGTCAATCTGCATCCAATTTTGAATAATCGATTATCGAAGTCTGAAGTTTCCTTCGGTGATCAAAAATCGCCCCGCACATAAGTGCGGGGCGATTTAGAATTCGGTCTTAGACGTTTACATTAAGGGTGTCACGTCTGCGGCTTGCAAACCCTTGGGGCCTTCTTCGATGGTAAATTCCACTTTTTGGCCTTCGATCAGATTGCGGTAACCATCCGCATTGATGGCGGTGTAGTGGACAAACACATCCGGGCCTTCTTCCTGGGAGATGAAACCATAGCCCTTGCTGCCATTAAACCAATTGACTGTTCCGACGATACGTTCTGACATTTACTTGCTCCTTCAAGTCTTTCTAAAGATTTTGTTTTCGACGTGGTTAGTTTCCAATTGAAGCAGTCAACAAAAAATGACCCAGGACTTACGCCAAGGGCCATCGTCCTACTACGTTCAACGGTAACTCACCAACATCCCAACCCGGCAATCTTATCAGTAAAAGAGAGGATTGTCAAACGCGCTTGATCTGCCA
>CP070785.1:1071513-1072685 GCA_020346705.1 Chloroflexota bacterium
AATGGTCGCTGGCACCACTCTCACGAAAATTATGTAGATAACGGCACTTTATCGGTTTTAGTTCTCGTGAGGCGAAAATGTGGTCAAAACGCCTTCTTGATATGACTCTCCCCTTTCTCCAAAGTATCCAGCTATAATCCTGAACTCCATATCCATTTAATAAGCGATAAACATCAGGCAGGTCAAATTCTGTTAATCCTTCAATTACGCTTCGTTCACCTGCATCCCACCTTTGGTAATTTCGTTTAATATAAACCTCCCCATTTGGTTTTTCCTTCTGTCCCCACGTCACAATGGTCCCATCGAGTTTTTCAAACTGTGGTGAATTGAAATCTCCGCACAATATTCGGGGAACATCCAAGGTCATCGCTAGACGATTATAGATGGCTTCAAAGGTATCAATCTTAATCCAGCCATTTGATGAGCCCGGGGGGATATGGGCTGTGTGTAACTCAATTGGACCTGTTGGAGCCTCGATTGTGGTAGATAATACCCGCTCTTGATAAGGAATGTTTATTTCTGAAGGTGGTAATTTAGTGAGTGGAAAGCGACTGGCGATTAATTCTCCATATCGCCGGCTTAATTCACTGGCAAGTTGAACACTTTCAATAATGTGATTGAATCCATGTTCTTTGAGTAGGTACTCAAATTGTGAATATGATTTTGTTGTTACTTCTTGTAGAGCAATTATGTCAGGTGCCCTGCTGGTGATAAGACCCACCTGTTGTTCACAGCGTTTCACCCTACCTGCGACGTTCCAGGAGATTAATCGCATTCGTACTAATCCAGTTCAGCCCGAAAAACCCAATTGATTTTTTTTAGAAGTCATATTATTCAAGTGGATTTATGGTTCCGTCTGTTATTAACCATGCGCCGGATTCGTATATCCGAGTTACATCAAATAACCCATAATAAATTTCAACCCAGGATTCAAAGTGTGCATCCTCGGAAAAAGTGTATAGAGTCCCCTGGGTGTGGAGTAGTTTTGTGGTGGTTTTCATTCTCAATCCTTCCTTTGAGATCCACTACATATGAGGGTATTGCCCTTGGTTTACCCCACTAAACGGCATAGAAAACCGAAAAAAAAGTAGAGCGGGTGGGGGTCGAACCCACATGGTGTTACCACCGGGGGATTTTAAGTCCCCTGCGTCTGCCAATTCCGCCACCGCTCC
>CP070785.1:1072785-1073953 GCA_020346705.1 Chloroflexota bacterium
GGGATTGGTTCCCATGGGTAAATTAACACAATCAATCCCAACAGCAATTGAACAGAACCGATAAGATAACTACCCCAGGCCCATTGTGATCCATATGCTGAGCTTATTCTGAATCCACCAAAGATGTGAAGGAGTCCCGTGATGATTACAAGTACTCCTAACAGTAAAACGATTGTCAAAATTGAGAAATAATTTGCTAATAAAGGCCGCAACAGAGCAATCACACCTGCGGTAATTTCTAATATGCCGGCAACAATTGCCCAACGAGCCAGGTTCGCCTCCCTTCCTTTTGAGCGCACCCAAGCTATATTGGTTAAACCAGTTGTCAACCAAAAAATGCCCATATATTGGACTACATTCCACTGAGCCCTTTGCGTGAGCAAAAGGATGCCTAGAACAATAGCCAGGACACCACGGAATATAAATATGTACCAGTTTTGCAGAAACTTCATCTATGGCTTGAGGTGTTACTCAGTTATTCAGATTTTGGTGGCTCGAATATTAGCTTATCTTCTCCTATTTCTGCTTCGATCAGAGCATTTAGTTTATCGTTCATGGTTTTTAGCAGCTCTTCGTCATAGTTTGGATTACCTTGATCGGCTAGATTATTCATTTCTTCTGGATCCAATTGTAGGTCATACAGAGCCACGTCATTGTTCTCGAACAATTCTTCAATAGATCCTGGTAGATTGTAGTGGTTGAGGCCAAAATAGCGCACCAACTTATATCGCCCGTCGAAGATCCCCCTGAAAAGCTCTCGGTTTTCCATGTTGGGCTTCTCAAGATCTTTGATATTTGCAAGGAACTCTTTACCTCGTACGAACTCCAAACCTGCCTCAGCAGCAGCCGCATCCAATAGTACGGGCGCGTTCCGCTGAAGCCATTGTGCATCGACCGAGGCGATCATGTCATAAGTATATAGCGCTCCCCGACCGGGATTATTCGAACTGCCTCTTGGACCATCTGAATCTGGATTGGCAACCATGCCGGATAGGTCATACCCTTTCAGGAATGGATAGCGCTGTTTTCGTTCTTGCTCTGAGAGACCAGCATAAGCCAATATCGTCGGCGCAAGATCCAGGTGAGAGCCCACAGATTCGGTTCTGCTCCCCCCAGAAACCCTTGGATCAACAATAATCATGGGCACATTTGTAGTTTCCTTGAAGGC
>CP070785.1:1074053-1075220 GCA_020346705.1 Chloroflexota bacterium
ATATTTCTATCCAACCTCCATCATGGAGACCGGTTACGATATTTTATTTTTTTGGGTCGCCCGCATGATCATGGATGGCCTCGAGTTCACCGGTGAGATTCCATTTCACACCGTCTATCTACACGGCCTGATCCGGGATGAAAATGGCCGCAAAATGAGCAAAACCTATGGAAATGTGATCGACCCCCTGGTAGTCATGGACGAATTAGGGACGGATGCACTGCGGTTCACCCTCCTGGTTGGGTCAACCCCCGGCAATGATATGAACCTCAGCTTGAAGAAGGTTGAAGCGAACCGCAATTTTGCCAACAAGATTTGGAACGCAGCCCGATTCGTCCTGGGGGCACTTGATCAGGTAAAAGATTTGCACGTACCTTTAGAAGAGACCGAACCAATTCCCAGCCTAGCTGATCAGTGGATTCTAGCCCGTCTTTCAATCCTCATCCGGGATGTTGAACGCCTCTTTCAGAATTACCAGTATGGAGAGGCCGGGCGCCAGATATTCGAATTTTTCTGGAACGAGTATGCTGATTGGTATCTGGAAATCGCCAAGCTGCAGCTCACAGAGGGGGATCGAATGGCGTCCAGCACTACCCGCAATCTAGTCCAGGTGCTGGATACCTGCCTGCGTTTGCTGCACCCATTTACCCCCTTTGTAACGGAAGAAATTTGGGGGCACCTGAAAACAGCTAGCCAGGAACTTCAGCAGCCGATCAATCCTGGGCATGGATCTGAATGGGAAAAGGCATTGATCATCGCCCGCTGGCCAACACCACAACCGGCGAGCCATTGGGAGGATCAAGCCATCGCTGATTTTTCGCTGATTATGGATTTGGTGCGCGCCATCCGCAACCTGCGGGCGGAGAAAAATGTCAATCCTAAGGTTTCTCTCCCGGCGACATTCGTTGGAGGGGGAAGAACACCAGTTCTCCAACGCCAATCAAACACGATCGCCTCATTAGCCCGGCTTGACCTCCAGAGATTGACTATTATAGAAAAGCTTGGGGATAAGCCAGATGGCACTGTTGCGCTAGTTGTTGGTTCAGTAGAGGTCTATTTACCAATGGCAGAAATGGTGGATCCGGAAGAGCAGCGCAAACGTTTGGAAAAAGAGCTAGCCGAATCCACGGGGCAAATAGAGCGCTTGGAATCTCTCCTGGCGGGACC
>CP070785.1:1075320-1076481 GCA_020346705.1 Chloroflexota bacterium
CCGGGATGATCAGGCAGACCTGGAATGTTGTCTATACGAGGGTGATTTTTCGATTGACATGATTCCATCCTTTTGAACGATCTCTTCCGATCCGAAATCAATCATGATTATGGATGAATTAACGGTAGATAAACTACATGGCTATCTGGGGAAATTTCGCTAACAATTATATAATCAACTTTCGTTTCAGAGTCTGAACCAACCGGACCAGCGACAGATAGCACGACAGTGTAAGTGCCGGGTGAGGTATATTCATGGGATGGATTCACAGTGGTGCTTGAACCACCATCGCCGAAGCTCCACGACCGACTGGCGATCGATCCTGTAGAAAGATCGGTGAATTCGACCGTGAGGGGAGCATCTCCGGAAATTGGGGTAGCGCTGAAATTGGCATTTGGCGCATGCAAGGTCTCAGTAACTGTTATGTAATCAACCTTGGTTTCGGTATCAGATCCCCCTGGACCGGCAACAGTCAAGGCAATTGTATAGGTACCAGGAGTTGTGTACTCATGACTTGGATTCTGAGCGGTGCTTGACCCGCTATCACCAAAATCCCATAACCAGGAAGAGAACGATCCAATGGAGCTGTCCACAAAATTAACCACCAGAGGGGCATCACCAGAAATCGGAGACCCACTGAAACCCGCAGTCGGAGCAGAAGGTATTGTGCTGGCGGTCAGATTTATTTCCATGTTTGTCCCTGAATGCCAGGTTCCTGTTTGATCGGCTGTGTCGCTGCCTATTTTGAAAATGATCCCATCCCCCTCTTCGCCGCCATCTTTCTCTACTGTTTCCGGGTTATCTGCGGGGACATCAACGGTGAAAACGGATTTCGCTTCAAAAGTGAAAGTTCCAACTTCAGCATATTTATTCCCATCAATCCAAGCTGAGATTATAGTTCCGTCGGAGACGTACGCTCCGTCAACCAATACCATCCCGTAAAAGCTTGAGGGCATAATAGGTGGAGCATTACCAACACCTAGAATCGTTATTGCTAATAAAATTACAACTATTGAGATCAAGATTTGGTATCGATTATTTCTCAAGATTACCCTCCCCACGATATAAATACATATAACTCAAGCTCATTTAATTGATGATAATCGGGAGGTTAAGTTTGAAACTCCCATAAGGGGTGAATGCTGATATATTAAGTTCGGT
>CP070785.1:1076581-1077741 GCA_020346705.1 Chloroflexota bacterium
TCGTGCAGCCGTTGCACGGTCTCCTCATCCACATCAGCGGGGTTGGTCTCGATGCAGATGTCGCCTGTCAGGTGGAACCGCTCCCTCACACGCATCAACACAGAGCCGACGCTGTCCAGCGCCAACGTTGGCGTGCCTCCCCCGATGTAAACACTAGTTATCTCGGCCAGCCCAACTTTATCCGCCCACCAATCCACCTCTGCGAGTGCCGCTCTGGTGTAGGGTTCTATGAGTGACGCGCGATACGGAAATTTTGTATAGGGGCAATAGGGACAAAAATGGTGACAGTATGGCACGTGCAGATACAGCGAGGTGCGCTCGATGTGCAGAGGGGACCAGTCCCTTGTAGGCCGCTCGAATAACCAGCGTTGTTCGGGTCCCACAAGGTAATGGCGGATGGTGCGCGTGATGAAGCGTAATAGCCAACGGACTGAACTGTTCACCAGTACCTCGTCATGCCAAGCAGCGCGCTCGGTCGCAGGCGTTGAAACTCAGTAAGCTCGGTGCAAGCTGCATAGCCGCAATCCTCGCATATCTCATTGGAGGCACGACAGCAAACCGACTCGCCGTCAACGTCCATCACCGAGGCAACCCGAAACCGACGCGGCCAATTGCCAGACTTGAGTGCCTGAAGTCCAGCCCGTGAGTTGAGAATCGGTAATCCAGTCCGGATGCAGTAGAGGAGCCGATTAATGATAGGTGCGCGCTCCTCGGCGGTTAGAAATAGCTCATCGCGCCCGTAATAAGGTGTGTGGAAATAGAACATAACGCCAATGATGGGGAATTTCGTTTCATCCACCCATTGCAGAAACGACTCGACTCCCTCGGCGGTGTTGCGGTCAATTACGTATATAACGGCAACCTTAGGGTGGGAACTCGTGCGAATGGCGTGTTCGACCTGATGAAAGTGATCGCCCCGGCGTTTGTCAAAGGTACCGGGTAACCCATCCATACTAACCCAAACGAGATCAGCTGCGGTTTCGAGCCCAAACAGGCCGTTGGTGTAAACATGCACGTGGAAGAAACCAATTCGTTTTGCTTCGGCAACTGCGTCCTTGATTGTGTGGGATGCGTCGCGCCACAGCATTGGTTCCCCGCCGCTGAAGTACAGATCGCGGAACCCGCGGTTCCAGGCATCCTGCATCGCGGTGACCAGTTGA
>CP070785.1:1077841-1078983 GCA_020346705.1 Chloroflexota bacterium
TCGCTGTATGCAATACTCACTGCGAAATAAATTGCAATCATGGAGAACAAGGTCGTGAAAGTATCCACAGTGAAGAAGTGTGATTGTTGAATTTGCAAAACCGCAAAACCAGACAGACCCGCCGCAATTAAACCAACCCGTTTATTGTAGATCTTAGCGCCTACCAGATAAACAAATAAGACTGTCATCAGATCGGCAAATGCAGATAGGAACCGACCCGCATTGGTCATTTCATTAAATCCTGAATGACCATAAACCCACTCTACAGCGTATCTGGCAAGATACAATGGTAAAGTCCCATATACATAAAAACCGTGACCGCGATTATGAGGATTCAAGCTCGAGTTCCCGGTATCCCAATATTCTGCCAGGTTATCTACGGGGGATATATCTGTTCCAACCCAGATTAGAAACCGCTCATCAGGATGCAGGTATTGATATTCACCCCAAGTTAATCCTCTAAAACGCAAAAAAGCTGCCGCGATTAGAATGATCGTAAGAAGGGATCCCACGATTATTACATTCCTATTGCGATTGCTTTGCGATCCTTGAATCTGATCCATATGCTAAATAGGTCTTCACTCTGGTAGCACGAAGAACTGGTAAAAATCCTTATTTGGGAAATCGGAAATATTGTGCTGCAAAATTCCAGACGGGTAAAGGCTTTGCAGGATGTCTATTGATCCCGTATCGTCGATCTTGATGACAAATAGCTTTGGCCCTTCAACCTCCTTTGTTGCCTCCAACTGGTCCGGCCAGATGGCAAAATCTTTGGTTGGGAAACCGGCATTGATGCCGACTAACCGTGTGTCCACCCAGTGAGGGAACGCGACGACATGGGCATTTTCTTCATTTCCAATAGAATCCGTATAGTCCTTAATTGCTTGCCCAATCTCGCTCGTATTCCACGCGGATTGGCCATAATTGTTCTGGTATTGGTTGAAGACCAGATCAAAATTCTGATACCCGGCCCAGAACAACAATAAAATCCCGATCACCCAAACCAATATCCTTCCAATTGGGGCGGATATGCGCGATTCCAAACACGACAGAAATCCTTCCAATGAAAGGCCAATGACCACGAAAACGGGGATGAGTGCTCCCGCTGTACGGTTCAGGGTTGGATTTTCCGATGGGAAAGC
>CP070785.1:1079083-1080224 GCA_020346705.1 Chloroflexota bacterium
AATCTATCTACAAGAAATCACTAATTTCCGTTGATATGCGGATTCAACTTCGAGAGGATGCGGTCCTTCGGTTGGAAGCCGGTAATCCGTTCCCGCGACTCCCCATCCACAAACAGCATCAAGGTCGGTACTCCCAAAACCTGGTACTGCATGGCAACGCCAGGAGAATGATCGACGTCCAGCTTGACGACCTTTACCTTTCCAGTCCATTCGGATGCCAGCTCCTCAACGATCGGGTCCAGCATCTTGCATGGTCCACACCAGACAGCTGAAAAATCGACCAGCACAGGATCCTGAGCTGCCAACACCTCGCTCTCAAATGTACCTTCATCGATCTCAGGTATATTTGCCATTTAAACCTCCACCTCACAATCCAAATCTAATTCAATATTGGTCATTATAACTCGCCGATGTTACCCAGACTAATGACAAAAGTCAAGGGTTTCAAAGTCTTTTTGACACATATCTATTAATTAAGATGGATATGAGCTCGATAATCTTACCTTAGTGATCTGAGGTACAATCGGGGCTGATTGCACATCCTTCCAGGGTGGATCATCAAGCATTATCGGGAGCATTTCATGGGAAATTGGAAAATAATCATCACGGACCGCCTCGATGACAGTGGCGTCAAGGTCTTGATGGATGTCGCTCAGGTAGAAAAGCAGGTGGGAATCACCCATGATGATTTGCTTGAACTGATAGCGACGTATGACGCTTTGATCGTCCGCAGTCGAACGCATGTGAATGCCGAGGTCTTCTCCGCGGCTGCCAATCTTAAAGTCGTCGGCCGGGCAGGTGTCGGGGTAGATAACATCGATCTGGCAGCTGCTAATCTGCACAACGTCACCGTGGTAAACTCCCCCTCTGCCACTACCCAGGCCGTTGCCGAACACGTACTGGCGTTGTTATTCTCCCTTGCGCGGTCTATCCCCACTGCCGATAATTCGATGAAATCGGGTTTATGGAACAAAAACCAGCTCAAGGGGATTGAGCTGCGAGACAAGGTGATCGGCATCATCGGGATGGGGAACATTGGCCGTTCGGTTGCCCAACTGACGCGAGCCTTGGGGATGGAGATCCTCGGATTTGATCCGCTGATTTCCGAAGACGAAATTGAACGCCGGGGGGCAACGCCAGC
>CP070785.1:1080324-1081459 GCA_020346705.1 Chloroflexota bacterium
GAAATTCTGTTTGAGATCTTCATCAAGAATAGTTGCAGCAATTTCCTCAATCAACTCGCCAGCTGTGACTGTCTCTTCAGCGGCCTTCTCCGGATGTGCCGTTTTCAGGTAAAGCTGTCCTAAAACGCCGTGAATCCGCCAGAGCAGGAAGCGTTCTCCTGTTTTATGAACGTTTTCAACTGCTGCCAGGAGCGGGGCTTCAGCATCTTCAAAATTTCCCATTGCTGCCAGGGTTTTTCCCTTCAAAAGCCACAAAAACGTGATCACCTTCTCGGGTCCCATACCAGCGGCAGTGCCGATCAAGCGGTCTATGAGTTCCAAAGCTTGTGTGGTGTCACCCTGGACAAAGGCCAATTCGGCCCGCCTGGCCCAGCAGTAGCGCTTACCCTTGGTATCCATCGGCGTCCCCTCCGGCAGCACACTATCCAGCCTGCGGCGGGCGCTCTCCAGGTTCCCTTGCATGATGTGCGCGGTAGCCATTGCACCAGCCAAATGATTAATCCAGTATTGGGAGCGCAGTTCTTCCGCTACCTCCATGCCTCGTTGCAGCTCTGCAAGCGCTTTCCCAGGTGCCTGGAGCTCGCCGAATAAAACTCCGGAGGTGAACAGGTTGCCCACTAACCACTCCCGGTGGCCAATATCTTCTGCGATACGAATACCTTCTTGAACAGATTGGTGCGCCGCACCAAAATTACCCCGCAGGGTATGCAGCAATCCCAAAGCCCAGGATGACCAGGCTTCATCCGGGGATGATCCAATCTCACGGGCTAAATTTACTGCATCGTTGATATCTTGCCACGCGTCCGGGATCGGATCAGGTGCAACCATTGCGA
Source organism: Chloroflexota bacterium (assembly GCA_020346705.1). Lineage (GTDB taxonomy): Bacteria > Chloroflexota > Anaerolineae > Anaerolineales > UBA4823 > PFL25. Next base: position 1,081,158 of record CP070785.1, read on the forward strand.
GCAATATCACCAGCGAGGCGATAACCCCGCGGCCGATCAGGCTTGAGATGAGGCGGGGTCGATCATCCAGCTCCTGGAAAAGGGGAATAGCCCGATTATAGTACTTAACACTGGCGTTGTAATCACCAGCTAAAAGGTGGGCGATGCCCAGCAAGTCCAAAGTGTTGGCAATATCTCTGGAATTTCCAATCTGCTCAAATATCTCGAGCGCCTCTTGATGGAATTCAACCGCTTGCATCGGTTTTTCGTCGTTAGCAAGCCAGTTTCCCATCCTGTTCAAGCTAACCGCTGACTCTGCCGGT
>CP070785.1:1081559-1082684 GCA_020346705.1 Chloroflexota bacterium
ATTACGGGGACGATCAACCCCTCCTCTCCAAGAGACGTCGCCATGCCGATATTGATGTCCTTGCGGATCAGGATTCCGTCATCTTGCCAAGAGGAATTAACAATCGGGTATTCCTTCAAAGCAGTTACAGCGGCTGAGATGAAGTACGCAGTGAAAGTCAAGTTGACCCCATCTTGGGAAAACAGGTCTTTATTGGCCTGTCGATGAGCGACAACACTGAACAAATCTGCCTCCATCACCGTGGTGACATGAGGTGAGGTACGTTTGCTCCTCACCATATGCTCCGCGATTGAGCGACGGACAATGGTGTGCGGCAAGATTTCTCCAGGAACAGCCTCCTGGGCTGGTGGAAAACCTTCCCCGCCAGATACTTCTACAAAGGGATGGATTTCATCCCTAACAGCTGGAGCAGCTTGCCTGCGCTGTTCGAGGTAGGCCAAAACATCTTTCTTCGTTATCCGACCTCCCTGTCCAGTGCCTTGAACCTGGTTCAAATCCACGCCTTCTTCCTGCGAAATTTTTGCTACAACGGGTGAGATAAATCCCAGGTCATTATCCCGCCCAGGCATCTTTACGTGAGCAGGTGGATCGGAATAAACTTCAGATTCTTGAGAAATTGTCTCCACAGTGCTTACCAATATCTCTGGAGGTAATTCCTCACCCTCGGGAATCTTTTCGTCTGCGGAGCCAATCCAGGCCAGTAAAGTCCCGGCATTCACCGTTGTGCCTTCAGCTTCAAGGATAGCGAGTACAGTTCCTTCGGCAGGGCTGGGAATCTCTGTATCGACTTTATCTGTTATTACCTCAAGCAGTGGTTCAAACTCTTTAACCTCGTCTCCAATATCTTTCAACCATTTGCTGATTGTGCCTTCATCGACTGATTCACCAAGTTGGGGCATTATCACCTGGGTCGGCATTTTACCTCCGGCTTCTAAAAATGTAAATTAAAAATAAATCGGGTATGCTGACGGATCAGCTTCACTCATCATGAGATAGATTGTTTCAAAGACTTGATCCGCGTTGGGTTTAGACCAATAATCTCCATCGGATCCGTATGCAGGCCTGTGTGGTTTTCCTGGAAGCGTGCGGGGAGGCGAGTCAAGCCAGTAATAACCTCCTTGTTTT
>CP070785.1:1082784-1083906 GCA_020346705.1 Chloroflexota bacterium
CCTCATAAGGATCATCTACACCGGTGAAACCCTTGATTTGTCCCCGTCGGGCGCGGGCATACAATCCTTTGATGTCTCGTTCTTCACAAACTTCAATCGGCGTGTCGACGTAGATTTCCACAAATCTTTCTTTTCCAACCATTTTGCGAACTTCATTGCGGGTGGTCCGATACGGGCTGATAGCAGCAGCAATTACAATGCCTCCTTGCCGGGCAATCTCGCCTGCCACAAATCCAATCCGCAGAATGTTGGTATCCCTATCTTCACGGCTGAATCCCAAACCCTTTGAAAGATGGGTCCGAACCACATCACCGTCTAGCAAAGTCACCTGTCGACCACGCTCGAGAAGCAGTGAGGTCAGAATCTCAGCGGTGGTTGATTTCCCTGAGCCGCTTAACCCGGTAAACCAGAGGCACATCCCTTGTTCATGTTTGGGAGGATACATTTGCTGGAGTATCTCAGCGGTTTCCGGTCGCGTAAACCAATCCGGGAGTAATTCTCCTTTTGAAAGATAATCATCGCGCACCTGGGTACCAGAAATGGAATATATTTTGGCATCCTCTGGTACTTTCGCCCCTTCTTCGTACCTATCTTCATCTGCCAGGTAAACTAATTCCTTAAACTCGATCGGTTGTACACCAATTTCTTCACCATATTGGCTCAACATCATTTGTGCTTCATATGGCCCATAGAATGGTTTCCCATTACTATCTTTCCCAGGACCAGCATGATCACGGCCAATGATGAAATGAGTCGCCCCATGGTTGCGGCGAATGATGGCATGCCAGAGGGCTTCTCGCGGCCCTGCCATTCTCATTGCCAATGGAAGCAAACTTAAGTAAGTACGATTGGGATCGTAATATTCTTCAATCAAGGTTCGATAAATTCGAACCCTGGTGTAATGATCGACATCTCCCGGTTTCGTAAGACCTACCACGGGGTGGATTAATAAGCTGCCATTGACTTCATCCGCTGCAATCTTTGTCAGCTCCTCGTGGATGCGGTGCATCGGATTTCTCGTTTGGAAAGCCACAACATTGTCGTAGCCGAGGGATGATAATTGGGCTCTCACCTCTGCAGGAGTCTTGCGCAGTTCTCGAAAATCATGGTATATCGGCAAAT
>CP070785.1:1084006-1085126 GCA_020346705.1 Chloroflexota bacterium
TTCAAGTATGTTGCCAAGTCCCGCCCGGGCACCATAGGCAAACGCAAAACCGAGTAATATCCCTATCAAAGTGCCCAGCCCAGCCAGGATTAAGCCCTCATATAGAATGGTCCGCATCACGACTCTTCGTTTGGCGCCGACTGCCCGCAGCATCCCAATATCGCGGCGTCGTTCCACGACGCTGGTGCGGAAAGTGTTGAACATGATCAGTCCGGCCAACGCCAGAGTCAGCAAACCAAACATGGTAAAGATCACATTCATGAATTCCAGTAGCGCCGCCCATACATCAGCCCCACCCTCCAGCGGGCTCAGCTCGTATCCCCTGCCGAACATCGCTTGTACCGCCGCATCGATAGCACGCGCATCGCTGCCCTCCGCGTAGCGACCCATGATGATGTTGATCCGGTTTGGTTTATTGAGCAGGTTCTGTGCTGCCTGGATCGGCATAAAAACCTGCTGGCTGCCAAGCAGCAGGCCGGGATCATCGAGTAATCCAACCACTTCGAATGGTAGCCAACCGCCTGCTCCAGGTAGCTCGACTGTATCACCAACGCTGATTCCCAATCCCTCGGCAAACAGCTCGGAGATGAGCACCTGCTGCCCGCGGTCTCCTTGTCCCAGGTTGCGTCCTGATGTAAGCCGACGTCCCCCGGCAGTCACGACATTAAACGTCTCATCCACGACTGTAGTCTCGATCCCGTAGACCTGGATGCTGCTCACATCGTTACCATCCGGAGTCTGATAATGCTCAGGCGGTAGATTTACCGCCTGCAAGACCATCGCCGCAGTTGATTCCACGCCCTGAACCGCCCCTACATTTTGCTCGTATTCCTGGCGAAAGAAGCTGCCATCCTGGCGGGTGACGTATAAATCAACATTGGAAAGCGCTACCGATTGTGTATTAGAGATAAACAGCTCCTGCATCGCAGGCGCCAGACCGTTCAAACCAAACATAATCATCACACCGATCACGATGGACAGGATGGTCATGATGCTCCGGATCGGGCGGCCTCTTAGGTAACTTGTTGCCAGGAGTAGTTCACGCATGAGATTCCTCCACAGCTGGAACCTTTCGGTTAATTTCGTGATTGATTTGTTCGTTAGTGATGCGCCCATCCTT
>CP070785.1:1085226-1086341 GCA_020346705.1 Chloroflexota bacterium
GTGATCAATATTTTCATGGTTCATTCCTTTCTCACCATAATTGGGTCGGTATCTTTTTCAGTTGCATCCTGGATTGAATTTTCTGGTGCCTTTGTTTGACACACTTTGCTGGTAAGCATATTACCAGGGAATTCGGCAGTACATCTTTGGTGACAATCGCTTCTGCCCTTGTCACATATCACAGTCGAACTTACTTCCAGGACCAGAAGGCCAGGCTTCCGGATGCCAATCGACGGGCTTCTGCATTCTCGGAGGCCTCGATGGCATAGATCCCTGGTTCCCCATCCTGATCAACTGCCGATATCACCAGGTTTTTGCTGTCAGGGGACCAGATCGTTGCTGACCGCTGGTACTGGTCGTAAAACGGCAGTACGTTCAAGAAATCTTCCGTTGGCGTATATTCAATCAGGCGATATGAATTGCCTGTATTGACATCGAGGACGCGCAGTTCAAGACGGAATTGCGGTTCTTGTACTTGTAAGCTCACCTCTTGCTCCGAGGGTACGCTAATCTGGGGAATAAAATAGGCGATCTTCTCGCTGTCAGGGGACCAGAAGAGGGCAATAACCAAATCGTTTTCTACCGTATGGGACTCCCCCGCCTGCTCGGGATCAAGATAAACTAGACTCCTCGAGACATTTGCCGTCCCGCGGTTATCCTCAGATATGTACGCAACCCAATTCCCATCTGGCGACCAGCTGAAGGCGATCGAGTCATCCACCGGGCTCAGAACATTCAAAACTTCTCCATTTGTATCTGTGAGCAGCAGTCCGTCTCCTTCTGCATCTGTTTCTGCGGCCAGGAGAAATTTCTCACCATCTGGCGACCATGCCGGGGCTTGGAAGAAGGTGGGTTCCAGGTTCAGTTCCTCTTCTATTAGCTCACCATTTAAATCCAGCAAGGCGAGTCGCGCATCCGGGTTAATCCGGGTTGAACCGCCGGTGTGGATGAGGATCGATTGGCTGTCGGGTGACCAATCCCAATAAAAAGGCTGGTCAATACCCAGTATCTGGGCCTCACCCCCTTGAGGGGGAACCATGTACAAAACCAAACCAGATTCCGATCCCCCCGTTGTCAGGAAGCTCACTTGTTGGCTGTCAGGTGACCAGTACAGG
>CP070785.1:1086441-1087547 GCA_020346705.1 Chloroflexota bacterium
GGACCTTCTACCCTGGCCGTGCATGGCGGGAGGGCGCGCAATCCCTACCAGGCAGTCCCTGAACCCATCGTCCAGGCGGCCACTTATTCCTTTGAAAACACCGCGGACCTGCGCAGCTTCATGGAAGCTCGCCTATGGGGAAACGCCAATGGACGCACCGAATACGGTCGTTATGGCAACCCGACCGTTTCATCCGTAGAGAAGAGGTTAGCCAGGCTGGATGGCGCTGAGGATGCCATCTTGTTCGCCTCCGGGATGGCCGCCATCACCAGTGTGCTGATCGCCATGCTGCCAACGGGCGCAAACCTGGTCATCACCGATGATTGCTACCGCCGCACGCGCGAGTTTTGCAATACCTTCTTGAAGCGATTGGGGATCACCTGCACTGTGGTGCCAATGGGAGATTACGCTGCACTGGAAGCCGCCATCAATCCAAACACGCGCATCTTATTATCAGAATCGCCGACCAACCCTTACCTGCGCACCCTCGATCTGGTCCGTTTTGCGGAGATCGCCAGGAAACACAAGGTCAAATCAATTATCGACGCCACCTTTGCCACCCCCTTAAACATCCAGCCGGTCACCTTCGGTGTGGACCTGGTGGTCCACTCGGCAACCAAGTATCTCGGTGGGCACAACGATCTCTTGGCAGGCGTAGTGACCGGTGAAGCCGGTCTGATCGTCTCTTTGCGCAATGCTCTGGGCGTGCTGGGTGGGGTCGCTGATCCATCGAATGCAGCTTTACTGCTGAGGGGTTTGAAAACCCTGGCCTTACGAGTTGCCAAACAAAACCAAAATGGCCAGGCAATTGCTGAGTTCCTGGAAAGCCATCCCGCCATCGAGCGAGTCTGGTACCCCGGGCTGCCTTCCCACCCAGATCACACAATCGCGAAGCAGCAGATGAGCGGCTTCGGCGGCGTGATCTCCTTCACTGTGAAGGGCGATTTGGAAGCCACCTCGCGCTTTATCGACGCCCTGCAAATCCCCCTCATCGCAGCCTCCTTTGGCGGCGTGGAGTCCCTGGTTGAGCAGCCAGCCTTGATGTCCTATTACGAGTTATCGACCGAGGAACGGCTGGCGGTTGGTATTTCGGAAAACCTCGTCCG
>CP070785.1:1087647-1088749 GCA_020346705.1 Chloroflexota bacterium
CGCCGTTGATAATCGCCGCCGATCAGGAAGGTGGTCAATTGATCGCTATTGCTGATGGCACAACGCAATTACCAGGCAATATGGCTATCGGTGCGGCTGATTCGACTGAACTTGCTCGAAAAGCAGGAGCAGTTTTAGGGCGGGAATTAGCTGCCATGGGTGTAAACGTTGATTTTGCACCAGTTTGCGATATTAACATTAACCCACAAAATCCTGTTATTGGAATACGATCTTTTGGCGAAAATCCTGAAATGGTTGCTCGCCTGGCAGCTGCGATGGTTGAAGGCATTCAATCCGCGGGCGTCGCGGCAACTGCCAAGCATTTTCCTGGACATGGCGATACTGAAGGTGATTCGCATCATGGGCTCTTTTTTGTTCCTCATAATTTGTCCCGGCTTCAAAGTGTTGAATTTCTGCCTTTTCAGGCTGCGGTAAATGCCGGTGCAAAACTGGTCATGACTGCTCATTTGGCGCTGCCCGCAATTGATGGCCCGGAAGCACCTCCAGCCACGCTTTCTCATAACATCCTGCAGGGACTTCTGCGCGAAGAATTGGGCTTTGATGGTCTGATTATCACAGATGCACTAGATATGAAAGCTATCAGCCAGGAGGTCCGGATGGGGGAGGCTGCAGTGAGTTCCTCATCCGCAGGAGCTGATTTACTCTTGCTGTCTGCCGATCAACAGGACCCACGCAGTGTTTATGAGGAAATGGTGGAGGCAGCCCAGATTGGCAAACTGGATTTAGATGCAATAACTGCCTCCTTTAAACGTATTACATCTCTGAAGAACTGGCTTGCAAGACAGCCCCGACCTGACCTGGATGTTGTCGGTTGTATCGAGCATCAATCTGTCGCAAATGAAATTGCAGAACGTTCTATGACGCTTGTGCGCAACAATCGTGGATTACTTCCCCTATCCTTAAATCCTGAACAGAGGCTTGCAGTGATCGTCCCTGAACCAGTTGATTTAACTCCTGCGGATACCTCCTCCTACATTAAGCTGAACCTGGCCAAAGCAATACAAAATTATCATCCTGATGTGGATGAGTATGTCATATCGTACGAGCCCAGTGAGGTTGGAATTGCTGAAATAATATCTAA
>CP070785.1:1088849-1089949 GCA_020346705.1 Chloroflexota bacterium
TATCAGAGTGGGTCAAGGTGTAAGCTCTGGGAACCACCGGATCAGACGCCGAGATGGTACTGGCAATATCAACATGGAGCAAATCACGTTTAAGATAGGTCATCTTCTTCCCTTTTAACAATTAAAACTCTTGTCAATAAACAGTAATATACCATATTAACAAGTATTTGTCAATATATTGCACAGAAATATCAATGTTGATCGACAATTTCTGATTTTTACACAGATATTAATCTGATATTAACTTGACAAAATATGTGCAATTTGGTAAAATTCAAATAAGTTATCACAGAATGACCGCAGATATATCATTTTGATGGTGACCAAATCAAAATTTTACTTTTATGGAGGCTTAATAATGGATATACAGGTATTGGAACGAAAGAATTGGATGGCGATTGTTCTGGTGGCATTGGCCGCAGTTTTAGCGATGGTCTTAGTGATTAGTGTACAGCCAGCCGATGCTAGTGATGGAAAATTTGATTTGACCGTAAAACATGGTATCAACGGCAGAAGCCTTGGCCTGGATAAAGATTTACCGGTTGATGTATACGTGAATGATAGTGAGGAACCGGTGTTCTCATTCAAGTTCAAAGAGATCATATCGGTATCTCTCCCCGAAGGTGAATATAAAATCGATGTGAAACTTGCCGGGACTAATACCACAGTCATGAGTTTGGGGCCAACGGACATACCCGCAGGTGTTGATGTGGACATTCGAGCAAAGCTGAGTGCTGATAAGACCCCCATCCTGAAAGTAAAAGTTAAATAAACATACTTCTTCTCCTATCAACAAACCGGGTTGTGCGATTGAATGCACAACCTGGTTTGTTTAACTGTATGGGGAAAAAACTTTTCCACTTATCAGTAACAAGAATCAAAATACATTGCGGAAGGGTGAGTAATCCAGGTGGTGGCAATCAACTCGTTCTGAAAATATTTGGGGAGTTCAGCTACTTTTTTGTCTTGATACTTTGTAGATATCCAGGATGCGGTCCCGGGCAAAGCTATGTTCAATGATAGGAGATGGATAATCCTGATCAATGATACATCGGGATTTTTCCTGGATTGGTGCGGGCATTTCCCATGGCATGTGAATA
>CP070785.1:1090049-1091138 GCA_020346705.1 Chloroflexota bacterium
GCTCAGGGACTTCGGTCGGTTCAGGTGCAACTTCCACCGCTTCAGTTTCCTGGGGCTCAGCAGTTGGAGGAGTATCTCCAGTGTTGCACGCGGCGAGCACAAGGAGAAATATAGAGGCAAATATGATTGGGGTGATTACAGATCTCTTCATCGGGCGTTACCTCGTTCAGCGAGTGGAGGGAGGGATGAATGCGTTTTATTCATTATAGAGATTTTCGGTTCTACAATTATTAATTTCCGCCTACAATCTGTTTACAATTCGGTAAGCAGTCACCCACTAAGCACGTTGCTGACAAGGATTTACTTTGTTATCCTTGTTTTCCCCCTTTAACTCGACACCCCCGATAAGGACAAATTGATATCATGCATCTTAGCAATAATACTATCAGCCAGTAAAAATGAAGTGGTAATTCTCAAAGAAGCGAAATTCATCATCTCTCAGATCATTAAGATCAATCCACAGCTCCTTGATATCGGCTTCTGCTGTCCCTTCCCAGATATCAACACAATCCAGCTGATGCCCTTGTTCTACTATCTGACGGGCAATTTCTATGAAGGATAATGTCGCGGCGATCTCGTCATCATCTTCCGGATACCAATCGACAGGCTCGCTGAAGCCTAACTCGATGCTGTGCAGGTGGCGGAAGGTGCAGCTGCAGATGCTCTTTGATCCGAGGTACCACTGGTGCTCGTTTTTCAAAATCGATTGAATTGATCCCTTGATCTCCTCCTGTTTGAAGTGAAGCAGATCGTTATTTTCGTTTGAAAGATCCTTGTTTGAATCGGTACTCAGGTAAATAGAATAACACACAACTTGGGTCTCCGGCAGCAGGCATTAAGTACTAGCCAGTCCCCAAAGGGGATGGCTAGAAATCGAAGGATTATTCAGTTGAGGGGATGATTCTAACAGAGATTGCTAAATTCTATGCACCGCAGAAGATTCCCAGTAGGTGATCCAGGCTCCAGGTGCAGCCGGCGGCAGTTGCGAAGAGCACCACTTCGGCGACCAGCATGTTCCAATTCTGACCCTGTTCACACTGGTAGCAGGGGTTGACGGAAGGATCCTTGGTGGGTTTCACGCCGGCCAGA
>CP070785.1:1091238-1092326 GCA_020346705.1 Chloroflexota bacterium
GCTCAGGGACTTCGGTCGGTTCAGGTGCAACTTCCACCGCTTCAGTTTCCTGGGGCTCAGCAGTTGGAGGAGTATCTCCAGTGTTGCACGCGGCGAGCATAAGGAGAAATATAGAGGCAAATATGATTGGGGTGATTACAGATCTCTTCATCGGGCGTTACCTCGTTCAGCGAGTGGATGGAGGGATGAGTGCGTTTTATTCATTATAGAGATTTTCAGTTCCACAATTATTAATTTCTGCCTACAATCTGTTTACAATTCGGTAAGCAGTCACCCACTAAGCACGTTGCTGACAAGGATTTACTTTGTTATCCTTGTTTTCCCCCTTTGACTCGACACCCCCAATAAATCAAATTGATATCATGCATCTTAGCACTAATACTATTGGCTAGTAAAAATGAAGTGGTAATTCTCGAAGAAGCGAAATTCATCATCTCTCAGATCATTAAGATCAATCCTCAGCTCCTTGATATCGGCTTCTGCTGTCCCTTCCCAGATATCAATGCAATCCAGCTGATGCCCTTGTTCTACTATCTGGCGGGCAATTTCTATGAAGGATAATGTCGCGGCGATCTCGTCATCATCTTCCGGATACCAGTCGACAGGCTCGCTGAAGCCTAACTCGATGCTGTGCAGGTGGCGGAATGTGCAGCTGCAGATGCTCTTTGATCCAAGGTACCACTGGTGCTCGTTTTTCAAAATCGATTGAATTGGTACCTTGATCTCCTCCTGTTTGAAGTGAAGTAGATCGTTATTTTCGTTTGAAAGATCCTTGTTTGAATCGGTACTCAAGTAAATAGAATAACACACAACTTGGGTCTCCGGCAGCGGGCATTAAGTACTAGCCAGTCCCCAAAGGGGATGGCTAGAAATCGAAGGATTATTCAATTGGGGGGATGATTCTAACAGAGATTGCTAAATTCTATGCACCGCAGAAGATTCCCAGGAGATGATCCAGGCTCCAGGTGCAGCCGGCGGCGGTTGCGAATAGCACCACTTCGGCGACCAGCATGTTCCAATTCTGACCCTGTTCACACTGGTAGCAGGGGTTGACGGAAGGATCCTTGGTGGGTTTCACGCCGGCCAGA
>CP070785.1:1092426-1093512 GCA_020346705.1 Chloroflexota bacterium
GCTTCATCCAGTATGAATTCGATCGCAAACCGGAGGTCGAGCTGCCGAGTGATGGCCCTCCAACCGCAGATCAGCAACCAATCAAGGTCAAGGTATGGGAACCGATCCTCGGTAGAGAGCTAGAGATCGAACCAGACCTATTGGTGCTCAGCACGCCGGTTGTGCCCTCACCAGGCACAAGGGAGCTCGCCAGCCTGTTGAAATTGTCTTTGAACATGGATGGCTTCTTCCTTGAAGCACATGTGAAATTAAGGCCGGTCGATTTTGCCGCAGAAGGTGTCTTTATGGCAGGCCTGGCTCATTATCCGAAATTCCTGGACGAGACGATTGCTCAGGCCCAGGCCGCAGCCTCGCGAGCCGCCATCATCCTGTCCCAGGAGACGATCCAGACCAATGCCCGGGTGGCTGTGGTCGACCAGCAAGCCTGTGTCGGCTGCCTGACCTGCGTGCGCATCTGCCCGTATGATGTCCCCCAAGTGGGCGCAAATTTCACCGGTGTGGGGAACATTCTTGGTGCGGCGTTTATCGAACCGGCCATCTGTCACGGCTGCGGGACGTGCGTATCGGAATGCCCTGCCCGGGCGATACAGCTAATGCATTCGAAGGATATGCAGGTCATGGCCAAGCTGGATGCTTTGTTTGATAAACAACCTTCTCAGACTGGTTTCGTGCCGTTGTCCAGTATTGGAGTAAAGAAATGAGCCAGCAGCCGGAGATCGTCGCTTTTTGCTGCCACTACTGCGCCTACGCCGCCGCTGACCTGGCAGGCTCAATGCGCCTGGAATATCCCCAGGCGATCAAGGTCATCGAACTGCCCTGCACAGGTAAGCTGGATGTGCTCTACGTCTTGAGGGCTTTTGAGGATGGTGCTGATGGTGTGATGGTGGCTGGTTGACTGGAGGGCGACTGCCATTACCTGGAAGGTAATCTCAACGCCCGCCGGCGAGTTGAATATTTGCAGAAACTTCTGGATGACATTGGCCTGGGTGCTCGCCGGATCCGCATGGTGAACTTGTCCTCGGCAATGGGAGGCCAATTTGTCACCTCAACCGCAGAGATGGCAGCTGAAATCGAGGAACTGGGACC
>CP070785.1:1093612-1094686 GCA_020346705.1 Chloroflexota bacterium
GGTAAAGCGCGGGAGGCGGCTGCGCAGGTCAGAACTATCGAAGGTTGCGTTTTTGTCAATCTTGCCGGTGAGAAATCCTCTTCCAAGAGGGCTGAAGGGTACGAAACCGATACCGAGTTCTTCGCAAATTGGCAGGATTTCCTCTTCCGGGAGCCTCCACCACAGCGAGTATTCGTTTTGTACGGCCGCGACCGGCTGAACTGCGTGCGCCTGCTGAATGGTTTGGGCACCGGGTTCTGAGAGGCCGAAATACCTGACCTTGCCTTCCAGGATCAAATCCCTTACCGTACCGGCAACCTCTTCGATGGGTACATCTGGATCCACACGGTGCTGGTATAACAGATCGATAGTCTCGATTTTCAGCCGCTTGAGCGAACCTTCCACCGCCCGTTTGATATGTTCTGGTTGGCTGTTCACCCCTCCCAGATTCTCACCGGTAACTGGATCCAGGTTAAACCCGAACTTGGTGGCAATCACCACCTGGTCGCGGAGAGGTGCCAGGGATTCGCCAACGAGTTCTTCATTCAAGAACGGGCCATAAACTTCAGCTGTATCAAAAAATGTGATGCCATGTTCAATGGCTGTGTGGACCAGCGTGATCATCTCCTGCCTGTCAGGGACCGGCTCAAAGGAACGGCTCATACCCATGCAACCGATTCCGAGCGCCGAGACTTCCAAGCCGTTATGGCCAAGTTTTCGTTTTAGCATTTTCTGAATTCCTTTCGTGAAGTGATTTGTTCAGCGACCAGTTAGTTTTTGCAGTTCCTTGGGATAGCGATCCCCTTGTACTGCGATCTTTGATATAGCACTGTCGATCTTCTGCAGATCGTTGGAGGTGAGTTCAACGGATAGTGATTTGATATTCTCATCCAAATGTTGGAGTTTACGGCTGCCTGGGATGGGAACAATCCACGGTTTCTGAGCCAGCAGCCAGGCGAGAGCGATCTGAGTGGGAGTTGCTTCCTTCTGTTCTCCAATCCTGGCCAGCAAATCAATGACCACCCGGTTTGCTTTCATTGCCTCCGGCGTATAGCGAGGTAAACGGCTGCGGATATCAACACTGGCGAAGGTTGT
>CP070785.1:1094786-1095844 GCA_020346705.1 Chloroflexota bacterium
GGCATCCCTGGTTTTAGTTGACCTTCTGGGTTGCTTACCGAGAGTTCGATGGCATATACGGTAGTAACACGCTCTTCCTGGGTTTGGACATTGCGAGGTGTGTATTCTGCCCGGTCAGCAATGCGGATGACAGTGGCATCAAAGGTTTGTCCTGGAAACGAATCGGAGGTCAGCTGGGCCAGGTCACCTAAATCAATTTGACCGTATCTATTCTCTGGGATGAAAACTGTTACTTTCAGGTTATCCAGTTGTCCAACAGATAACGCTGCGAATCCCGGAGGAATGGTTTCGCCAGGTTCGATATTCCGTGTCATCACAACACCATCTACCGGCGTTGTAACCATTAGCAAATCCACTTGCACCTGGGCGGTTTCCAGGTCTGCCAGGGCGGTATCTAACTGGGCTTGAGCAACGGCCAGTTGTTCTTGGGTGGGAGTTTGAGATTTGGCCAGATTAAGTTGGGCCTGGGCATTGGCGACGCTTTCCTCAGCCAGAGCCACATCGTCTGGGTCGGGACCATCTTCCAGGTCCTCCAATTTTCCCTCATAATGAGCGATAAGTGCCTCGTAATAGGCAATATCCTCTGGTTTGGGACCATCTTTGACATCCTCCCAGTCGCGTTCAGCATCCAGTAATTGGGCCTGGGCAGTGGCTAGTTCAGCCTCGGCGACGCCTATATCCGTTTCGGAGCCAGTACTTGAGACACCGTTGTAACGCCTTACAGCAGAGTCATAATTATATTGAGCTTCCGATAATTTTGCCTGATAAGTAGCCCGGGTGATATTGGATGCGGGTTTATCAGCCCATTTATCGAAATCTTCCTGGGCATCTTCAAGAGCCTTCTCGGCCAGGACAACCTGGGCCCAGGCGGCATCGATATCCTTCTGCCTGCCTACTGATTTGACAATATTCAGTCGCTTTTCAGCATCTTTGATTTCCTTTTTTGCATCAGCAATGGCATTCGCCGCTAACGCTTGTTGCAGCGCGGGATTATGCAAATCTTCCAAGGCTTCTTCGGCATTCTTTTTGTTCTGGAGGGTCTCAGCCGCGACCAGGTT
>CP070785.1:1095944-1097001 GCA_020346705.1 Chloroflexota bacterium
GCTTGCTGGGCTTCCAGGACGGAATTATGGACCTCGCGTTGACGCTCGCTGGGCTCTCCAGCAACTGCCATGTAGGTCAAATCCGAATAATAACCATCCATCACAGTCGCCATCTCGACCATCACCAGGTCTCCCTCTTCAATGACCCGGCCAGTAGATGGAATCAACAAATTCGCTTTGGCCGTGTTCACTGGTCCGGAGGCAACTTCAGCTTCCGCCCAGACCAGCCGGGCGCCCTTGTAACCAGCGCCAGCTTTACGGATAGTTCCTTCAATCAAGGCACTGATACCTACCTCGGTCATGCCAGGCTGCAAATCATCCAGAAATTGTTGGGTGCCTTTCTCTGCCAGTTCATTGGCCACTCTCAGCCGTTCCAGGTCATATTTTGTTTTCACCAGCTTGGCGGATTGCATCAGGTCCGTCGCATCGAGCAATGTTGCCTCTGGAAAGATTTCACTCAGCATTTCATTCCAGGGTGCTGCGGGAATGATCGGTTCTGCATGACGGTAGCTGGTCCCCACAATTTCAAGCGTCTTTTCAACACCGATTCTGCCAGAGGCTATTCCCAAGGTTTCGCGAATTTCGCCTAATAACTGCCGGTAACTGGTATACAAATCCTGGTCTTTCAATAATGCCCAGCCAAACGGCACGATCTCAGCCCAGTCCGGGTTGCCCCATTCTGCTTCGACCTCCGGGATGAACAGGGTTGGCTTCCCGGATTTGGGTAATACGGCGATAGAAATGCCGTGAACCGGCCAATATTCCGTGATGTAGACGACATTTTCCGGCAATCTGCATACCAGGCAATCGAATTGGGCTTCGACCATCAATTCCTGCAATCGACTCACGCGCAGTGTTTCATTTTCAGACATCAAATCATCTCCTATGCTGTCAGGTGCGTATCATTTCAATTTCGTTCTCAACTCTATAATCAATGAATGAGTTTTATAGTCTGCCAAATTCTGCCAGCAGCTCTTCAACAGTCTTTCCTTGCCTGATTCTGGCTCGAGTTTGTTCTTCCATTTCTGCCTGTTTTTGGGCTTTTTCTAGGATCTCC
>CP070785.1:1097101-1098140 GCA_020346705.1 Chloroflexota bacterium
GCAGCGCAAGGAAGAGATAGTGGTTGTTGTTTTTGGTGATGGAGCGGCGAATGAGGGCATATTTCACGAGTCGCTGAATATGGCCGCACTCTGGAAACTGCCCGTCTTATTTGTCTGTGAGAATAACCTCTATGGCATGTCCATGCATGTCGACCGTGCGACTTCCAAATTGCCTATTGCCCAGCGGGCTGAAGGATACGGAATACCTTGGCATTATATTGATGGCAATGATTTGCTGCTGGTATATGAGACGATGAGGCAGGCAGTAGACAAAGTAAGAAATGGGGCAGGACCTGTCTTTGTAGAAGCCGAAACTTATCGTTATTTTGGTCACTCAAAAAGCGATCGCAATCTCTATCGCACCAAAGAAGAGATCGATGAATGGCGAAATTTGGATCCTATCCTGCGCGTTCGTAGAAGCCTAATAGAAACCGGGATCATGACAGAGGAACAGGCTGAGGAAATTGATCAGGAGGCAATAAAGGTAATTGAAGCGGCGGTTGATTTTGCCGAAAATTCTCCTGAACCGGATGTGAGCACGGTGGAGGAGTTTGTTTATGCCTGAGATGACGTACGCAGAAGCAATTCGATCGGCGATGTCAGAGGAAATGCGCCGTGATGAGCGGGTTTTCCTCTTCGGCGAAGATATTGGACGCTATGGGGGTGCATTTGGGGTGAGCTTCGGAATGCTGGATGAATTTGGACCGGAGCGGGTTAAAGAAACTCCTATCTCAGAAGCTGCAATCATTGGGGCGGCAGCTGGTGCGGCGATGGTTGGTATGCGGCCCATCGCGGAAATGATGTTCATGGATTTTATCTTGCTGGGAATGGAGCAGCTGGTGAACCAGGCTGCCAAAGTACGCTTCATGTTCGGCGGCAAAGCAACGGTTCCCATGGTGATTCGCATGGCAGCCGGCTCCGGAACAGGCGCCGCCGCTCAACACTCCCAATCCCTGGAAAGCTTGCTGATGCACATTCCTGGCATTAAGGTTGTTAATCCCAGCACGCCTTATGATGCGAAAGGATTGCTCTTGAGTGC
>CP070785.1:1098240-1099279 GCA_020346705.1 Chloroflexota bacterium
GCCGTCCAGGTAAGCATCGCTTGGTAAGGTGATAGTTTGTTGATCTGGCTCAATATCCACTGTTGGTGGAGTATTGGCGGGGATCAAGGTAGTGAGTGACCAGGTTTCCCCGGTAATGTTCGTGCTGCCATCATCCACAGTTGCATACCATTCATACTCAGTATTGAAATTGAGCCCAGGCCAGGTAGTGCTGGTGTTTGAGCCGGAGGGGACATTGGTGTTCGTGGCGATGACTTGAAAACCGGCTTCCTGCAAATCGTAGGGTAGGGTGAACTGGCTGTCTGCATCAGTTTCGAATTGGTCGAGAACCGGTGAATAAGTCTTGACCCTGATCTCGTTGTTGGCTGGTGAGAATTCCAGGATCCGCAACCATCCGTTGCCGCCATTCGAACGGCTCGCGTAATTCGCTAAGAATGAGTACACAGTATTGCCATTGAAAGTATCCTGCCGCTGTCCTTCCCCGGTGTTGTGGCCGCCCATCATCAAGAACAGGTTCGGATTGTCTTTCAACGCTTCATAAATGGCTTTTCCCTGAGGGCTGTGGTTGGCATTAAAACCTTGATACACCATGTTGTGGGTGACTGCTATGGCTCGCCGGTTGGGATAAGTTTTCAACAAGTTATCAGCCCAATCCAGCACAGCGGTGTTAGGAGGGTTGTTGTCGTATTCAAAGTGGATAATGATGAAATCATACCCATTAATACTGAACAACTCGTAGTTATTGTCATTGAAGCCAGCTGCATGAGAACCACCATAGTATCCCCGACCCTGGAAACGGCTAACACCGAAGTATTGATTAAATAAAAGTGTTTGCCCGGTGGAGCCATCACCAGTGTCCCCCTGGTCGTGATTGCCAGGTGCCAACCCATAAGCTATGCCGTCTGCAAGTGAAGTGGTGACAGGATCTTCCAATAAGCCCATAGCCGCATCGGCAATTAACCATTCAGAATCATCACCATAATTATCGCCGTTTTGCACGATATCACCGAATTGAGTTACGAATCCGATATTTAATGGGACTCGATTGTCAACGATCCAT
>CP070785.1:1099379-1100417 GCA_020346705.1 Chloroflexota bacterium
GAAACTACCCAACTGTATGAAGATGTTAAAGAAAATCACGTCACAGAGCTGATAATCTACAAACCTCTTCTGGGAATATTCCCTGAGCAGGTACCCGCGCCATCCAACGACTTATCTTATCCCGGAGGTGACTTATCGCCAACTAGTGATCTTATACCCTTGATTGGTCGCAGCCAAGAACTGGAGCAGTTGAAAAGAATATATGAAGGTATGCGGCAAAATGGGTTCCTGACTGTTCTGACAGGGGAAGCAGGGATTGGTAAAACCCGCTTGGCACACGAATTTCTAAGCCAGCTGCAAAGTCGAGGAACAGCAATCCTATCTACACAATGTTATGCTGGTGAAAGCAATCTGACTTTCTCACCTTTGATCGATCTGCTCCGGCAAGGGATCAAATTGTCTAGCGAGCGAAAGTGGTGGCAGGGGGTAAATCCCCACTTGCTGAGTGAAGTCTCACGCCTGCTCCCAGAGTTTTCCGAAATCATCCCCGATTTACCAAACTCTCAATTGATAGATGGGCCTGGAGCTCAAAGCCGATTTTATGAAGGGGTTTGTCAAACTTTGGAAGCGATGGTCGCCGGTCCCTCGCCGGGAGTACTTTTTATCGATAATCTGGAATGGGCAGATGAATCCAGCGTGGATTTACTGGCCTATCTGACACGGCGTTTGAAGGGTCGACCATTATTCCTGCTGGTATCCTGGGGATCGGAGCCTTCACCTGCCACGACTATCCTGGAACATATGCTGAATGATGCTGTGCTGCAAGGTAGTGGGATTCGTTTAAATCTGTCTGCTTTATCGCCTGTTCAAGCCCAAGAACTGATCGAACGGGTAGTGAACAATGATGAACAACTTTCATCGGTGCTCATAAATAGATTGGTTGAAGAATCGGATGGGTTGCCGATTTTTCTAGTGGAGTATCTGCATGCAATTCAAAGTGGAAAAATCAGTATAGATCTGGGAGAAGAACCTTGGCCTGTGCCCTCAGGTCTGCGGAGTATGCTTCGATCTCGTTTGTCCAGCTTAAGCGATACTGCG
>CP070785.1:1100517-1101548 GCA_020346705.1 Chloroflexota bacterium
CTCCTCAAATGAAAAATTCGATGTAGTGTATTTGCCACTAAGCGACCCTTACCGGCCAGTGGCCAGCGGTGCATACAGCCTATCAGAGAATTATTCACTAACGGTTGAGTCGATTTCAGACATGCTCACGAAATTATCTCCCGATGGGCTGCTGGTGGTGACTCGCTGGATTCAAACTCCACCGAGTGAATCCCTGCGTCTATTTGCGACGCTGATTGAGGGGTTGGAAAGGTTGGGGATCGAGGCATCTGAATCCAAGATCGTCGCATTTAGAGGGATTCAAACGATGACATTCCTGGTGAAGCTTGAGGGTTGGGAAGATGAGCAGCTAACTCAAATTCGAAATTTCTTGGATGAACGTCGTTTTGATCTTGTCTGGTCTCCAGAAATTAATCCTGCAGAAGTGAACCGTCACAATAGATTGGCTGAACCAGAATATTTCCACCAATTCAGGGAATTAATCTCCGCCGAATCGCGGCAGGATTTCTATTCTGATTACTCTTCTTCTATTCGACCAGCAAGAGACAACCACCCATTCTTTTTTCATTTTTTCAAATGGCAGCAAACACCTGAAATCCTGGCTACGTTTGGTCGTGTTTGGCAGCCCTTCGGAGGAAGCGGGTATTTTGTGTTAATTGCGTTGTTGATCCTTGTGGTATTGTTGAGCTCCTTATTGATTATTTTCCCTTTAATAATTCGTTCAAGGCGATCAAAGAGTTTTCCAAAGATCGATGCTGTTGATTACAGGAAGGGAAATAAGGTATCGCCCTGGCGAGTGTTTACCTACTTCGGATCCATTGGCATTGCATTTCTATTCTTGGAGATCCCTCTCATTCAAATAAGTATCCTCTCAATGGAGCATCCAATCTATGCTTTCACCTTGGTGGTACTAACGATACTGATGTTTTCGGGATTAGGAAGTTACTTAGCTCCCAGATTTTGGAATTTTCGACGTCTGATCCTCCTTACTTTATTCGGATTAGCAATAATCATCCCTCTTGGGTTGGGCCTAGTTCAAGAGCAAACCTTGG
>CP070785.1:1101648-1108648 GCA_020346705.1 Chloroflexota bacterium
CCTGATCCGGGCACTTAGAGTCGGTTTGTACCATGATGATCTGCATATTGAGCAGATCCAAGACGTTTTGAAGCGAATCGATGGTTGAGACTAATCATCAAGGAAGTTGAAAATGATTGAAGAAAAATCGAATGTAGAGAGTATTGTTGGAAGTAAACCGGAATTAGTTGAAGAGGGTGAATTCTCTTACTTCCGGGTACAGTCGCGCTGGGGCGCAACCAAGCATATGGGTGGTTTCAAGGCCACCCAACAACTGCTAAAAATGTGCCAAATCGCGCCCGGAAAGCGAGTCTTGGAGGTTGGATGTGGGGTCGGGATGACATCCTGGCGATTGGCCAAGGAATATGGCTGCATTGTTGTCGGGGTGGATCTATCTCCAGAGATGATCGCCTGGTCGCAAAAACGCGCAGAGCGGGAGGGGGTTGCCGATCAGACTGAATTTAGGGTAGCGAACGCAGAACAGCTGCCGTTTGATGAACATGATTTTGACATTGTTATTTGTGAATCGGTAACCGCCTTCCCAGAAGATAAAGGGAGAGCGGTCAACGAATATGCCCGGGTTACCAAACCTGGAGGTTATGTTGGCATGAATGAGGGTACCTGGATAAATTACCCTCCACCTGAAGACCTGGCTGAGTATATTAGCCAGACGATGGAAAATGCTGTATTCCTTAACCAGGAGGGCTGGGAGAAGCTACTAAAGGAAGCAGGCTTAGAGGATATTCAGGTCGTGATTCACGAATTATCCATACTGGAACAATGGAAAAATCAGATGGGAGGCCTTAGCGCGGGCGACAGGCGAGATACATGGAAGGCGTTTAGCAGCTTTATATCTCTATATTTTCGTAATCCAGAATTCAGGAAATACGCCCGCAAAATTACACCATCCAGGAGCACATTGCGTCAATTCTTCAAGTATTTGGGGTATGGCTTATACGTGGGTCGGAAAGTATAATTTGGGTTCAATTTTTTTTTGCTTCTGACCCATGAGAAAATCTCGTGGAGCTGCAATATAAAGTCCAAGAATTGCGGGGTTGAATATATCACTGGACTGATGAGACTTTGAAAAAGGAGATCTAATCGTGGTAGATGGCCTCATTGCATTGGTAGCTGGGGGATTGCTACTATTTTTCGGAAAACGGCTCTTCTGGTTGGCCGCGGCTCTGGTTGCATTCTTATTCGGTTGGCAGCTGTTTGGAGACCTATTAGGTCCGATGTGGTCCTTGGTAGTGGCTGTGGTATTGGGCATCTTGTTCGCCTGGTTGGCGATCAAATTCATCAAGATTGCCGTATACGTGGTTGGTTTCCTGGCCGGTGCGACGGCCTTACCGTTCCTGGCGGGAACCTTTGGGGTTGATATGAGCGGATTAGTCCTGGCGATTATTGGTGGCGCAATTGGTCTAATCCTGGTAGCGGTCGCATTTGATTGGGGTTTAATCCTGATCACTGCCTGGGCAGGGGCAAGCGCGGTCACCTTTGCCCTACAGAACTGGGTGTCGATGAGCGATACTTTCAGCACTGTTGTATTCCTTGTGCTTATGATCGTGGGTGTCTTTTGGCAGGCATCTCAAAAGCGCAAGCGATGGTAACAAGTGGTATGATCGACGGAAAAATTTGGAGGAATTGAACAGATGAGTGAATTGATTGCATTTATTTATGATAATGAGCACGGTGCCAAGTCATTTGAGGGTGATCTGATCGCCGCCCAAAAGGACCGAGGTCTTAATGTGGGTGATGCAGCGGTAATTCTGCGGCGGGATGATGGCCGTCCGATGCTCAGCCATGCGGTAGAACTGGTCGGGCGCGGCTCGATGGGCGGCATGTTTTGGGGATTCATCCTCGCTCTTGTTTTTTGGGCGAGGTGGTGGGGATTATCGGTGGGGGGCGCTCTCGGTGACTTGGGACTCGAGGACGATTTTGTTAAAGATGTTGGAGATAGTGTCGGTAAAGGTCACTCGGCTTTGCTTGCCCTAGTTGATGATGAGATGGTTGCCGCAGTCTTGAGTGTGGCAGAAAGTTCCAATCCCAGAGTAATGCGCACCACATTCTCGACCCGGGATGAGCAGGTGTTGCAGACGGTTTTCCAGACGACTAGGGAGTAGCCCACCTTTTTAAGTTTTATTACACGAATCCAAGCAAATAAAAAAAAGACGGCGAGTGAAAAATCTCGCCGTTTTTGATTCCTCCATAATCCGGCAAACTATTGACGATCACCTGCGTTGTGGATAAGATGATTGTTGACGAAGGCATCGTTGAGAAGGATTGAGGCATTTTGGACACTCACCGCGTCGATTACGATCAGATGGCGGGACATTTGATCACAGATATCCACCTGGAAAAGTCTCTGATTCGGGACTGGCTTTACAGAAGCTGGTCGCTGATGTAAATGGAAAGCGGATATTGGAAGTGGGCAGCGGTACCGGACATTGGCTGGAATTCCTCAATGCTCCGGACCGATTTCTCGTGGGATTGGATTATTCCAGAGGTATGTTGAGTAATGCCCAAATAAAAGGTGTTTCTGCTGATCTCGTTCAAGGGGACGCCGGGCAGCTGCCAGTGAAACCAGGAGAGTTTAATTTCGTTTACTGCGTTCATGCGCTTCACCATTTTGCTTCACCCGAGTCTTTTATCGTTGAAGCTCAACGAATGCTTTGTTCTGGTGGAGTACTGGCCATCCTGGGCTCAGATTTTCCTGCGAACAGGGAGAATTGGTATATCTATGAATATTTCGAAGGTGTATACGAAACCGATATAAACCGCTTTCCACCGTGGAAGGATGTGGTTGGATGGATGGTAAAGAATGGTTTCGAATTAATTGAACTGGATGAAGTTGAGCATATCCTTGATTATAAGAAGGGAGCGGATGTGCTGCGCGATCCATACTTACAAAAACATGCCTGCTCGCAGCTGGCCCTGTTAAGCGATGGGGCTTACCAGGAGGGAATGAGTAAGATCGAATCTGACCTGGTGCAGGCGGAAGAAGATGGCAGGCAAATCGTGTTTAAATCCGAGATTGCGATCATGATGCTATCAGGCAGAAAAGCTCAGTGATATCTACCATGCCAGATCATTTACTACCCAAGCATAAATACGGTAAAGGGTGATTGGATGGCTGGTGTTGCTTTTCTGGATACGGCAAAATGGTACGATCCACTGTTTACTAACGTTCTTAGTGATCTTAGAAATCTAGCAGCCAGGGTAGCTCCATTTCGAGAGGGGATGAAAATCCTGGATATTGGGTGTGGAACTGGCAAGCAGCTGACCAGTTGCCAAAATCGGGGAAGTGAATTGTTCGGCATCGATCTTTCACTGCAGATGTTGAGGGTGGCGAAATTCAACTTGAATGGAAGTGCAGGGCTGATAAATGGTGACGCGCTCCACTTACCGTTTCCAGGTTTGACCTTTGACCTGATAATGGCGTCATTATTCCTCCACCAATTGAATGCTCAATTGTGTTCGTTTGTTGTTGCAGAAGCTGTGCGGGTACTCAAACCTGGAGGCCAGCTTTTGCTGATCGATTTCCACCGGACTGAAGACCGTTCAATAAAAGGTAACCTGACTTATTTCGCGATCTCGATTTTAGAGTTTTTTGCAGGTCGGGAGCATTATAACAACTCGCGGCAATTCCTATCCCAGGGCGGCATTCCAACACTCACTGACAAGTGGGGATTATCCTTGCAGAAAACAATCGTTCTCAGCAACGGGAATATTGGAATTTACTTGCTGAACTTGTCTTGATTGGTGACTTAAACGTCTCTAACAGCAACCCCCAAAGTTCATCTATCTTTTGAGAGCACGACTAAGGCCATATCATCCTGCCCGGTGGCACCTGCGGTGAAGTCTTTGATTTCTTCAAGGATCAATTCAAGAGTCTCTACGGCAGAATTCTCTTTTTTCCTGCCAATAGCTGCTGCCTGAAGCCTGGGTTCGCTGAAATGGTCTCCAGCCTTATTATGCGCTTCGGTGATGCCATCCGTATACATTACCAGGACGTCACCTGGAGATAAGGTGATCATCTTCTGCTGCCAGGTAGCTTCTTCTGAGATTCCAAGGGCCATTCCAGTCTGCTCCAGTTTATCAACCGGTTTGCTCTCCATGTCACCAAAAAGGATTGGTGGTTTATGCCCGGCATTGACATACTGCAAGCGTCCTGTTTGTGGTTCGAGAATACCGTAAAAAGCGGTGAGGAATAAACCACCGCGCATATCGGTGAAGATCCTTTCGTTTACCGAACTGAGCGCCAGGGCGGGTAAGGTTGGAAACCGGATCGCATAGGTGCGGATCAGCGAACTACACATTGCAATAAAGGCGGCAGCACCGAACCCTTTGTCGGTGACATCTGCGATTAAAATGCCCCAGTTGTCGTTGACTAGCGGGATAAAATCGTAGAAGTCACCTGAAGTCTCTTTGGCTGGGACCAGCCGGGAGGCAATTTCCCAACCATCCAGGTAAGGTGGATTCTCAGGCAAAATGTGTGCTTGCAGCTTGCCAACCTTTTGCATTTCCTCGGTGGACTGTAAGCTGCTTATTTTCTGGTTGCTTATACGAAGCCTGTCAATCGCTGTGGAAAGGAGTTCTGCCAGTGAACCGCTGATATTCGCCAGGTCGTCAATATTTGGCACGACATCGCCCGACAGCAAGCCAATGCCTCCAATTACCTTGCCGGTATTTTTTCCTTGGATGGGGGTGAGCAGCATGACCTGTCCCCAGCTCTGTCCCCCTCCCCAGGGTAATTCCCTTCCCTTGAAGATTATTTCTTCTTCATCTGCTGTTTGTAGCCACTCCCATCCAAAATCTGGTTTCGGGTCCATTTCCTGATCTGGTGTGACGTACAGATCCTGGTCTGGGAAAATGTGTACCTGGACAAAATAATCAGGGAAAAGAAATGGAAGGTGCTTTTTGAGAGAATCGGTAATATTGGCAACGGAGATATCATCCTGGAGCATCTCACCATCCAGCATGGAAAGCTGTTCCGAAAGGTGCAGTGTTTTTCTGGCTTCCTGGGAAATGGTTTGACCTCCCTGGTGAACCTGGATTATAGCCTCGATCAATTCATGGCCCTTGACATTCTTCAACAGGTAGCCGCGCGCGCCTGCCTCCAGGGCGCCCTGGATCATCTCTTGTTCCGTGAAGCTGGTGAGTACCAAAACCTGGATCTGCGGCCAGCGTTGGTGGATGATGCGCGTGGTTTCTATCCCATCTACACCCGGCATGATTAAATCCATTAAGACTACATCGGGTTGGACTCTCTGGCAAAGCTCGATCGCCGCTCTCCCATCTTCAGCTTCTCCAACCAGCTCTATTTGATCGGTTGTAGTCAGGACGGCACTCAGCCCCCTACGCACGATAGAGTGGTCATCTACAATTACAACCCGAATTGGTTCAATTTCACTCATCGATTTTCACTTGTCACAGATAAAGGGCTCACTTCTACTTATTTTACAAGAAAAAGGTGAAAGCTACTGAGAGAATCTAATTTGAGCTAATTGATTACCTTCACCATAAGATTGGCGTCTTGATCATGATTTATTTTGCCTCTAACGAAGATAATCATACTTTAAATCAAAAAGACTTCCGGTGTGGAATTGTCACTGGAAGCCTGATATGGAAACGTACTGACCTGTTATCTGGATTTTTGGAAAGTGATAATAAATTCAGATCCCTCACCAAAAACACTTTTTGCCGCGATCTGTCCTCCCTGTGATTCGACCAGGCTCTTGGCGATCGCCAAACCCAAACCACTTCCACCACCTGTATGGGTTCTCCCCCGATAAAAACGATCGAACACGTACGGCAGCTCATCCGGGCGAATACCGGTACCAGTATCAGCCACTCTAATCTTAATTTCTTGGGAAGTCTCCTCGGCAGCGATGGTTATCACTCCCCCAGGGAGAGTGAATTTCAAGGCATTATCCAGGAGATTAGTCAAGACAATTTCCATACGATGCGCATCGCACCATAACATCAGCGTGGAAGCTGGGAGATGGATTTCCAGAGAAATGCCTTTTGATTCAGCTCCAGACTTGAAAGGCGCAGCAGCGTTGGTGATCAATTCTCCGAGGTCATGGTTATCATATTCGAACTCTACTAGACCAGCATCCATGCGAGTGAGGTCCAGAAGATTGCTGGTGATCCATTCGAGGCGATCAATCTGGATCTGGCTCTCGGAAAGGAATTCGGCCTGTGCGGGCTGATCATCCGCTGCAGGACCCTGGAGCAGGGTAAGGAAGTTCTTTAATGCAGCCACAGGTGTGCGCAGCTCGTGGGACGCATCGCTGATGAAACGCCGCAGCGTGTCACGCTCATTCTCCACCTGGGCAAAGTTCGCCTGCAGCTGGTCTGCCATTTGATTGAATTGGGTAGAAAGGTCCCCGATTTCGTCTGCTCCCTGGTATTGAGCCCTTGCAGTAAAGTCTCCTGAGCCCATCCGCTGGGCAGTTTTCTGAAGGCTGCGTATCGGGGAGGTTAATCGATGGCTCATCACCAATCCAAAGACCACCGCCAACAGGGTTGCCCCAACCCCTGCCAGGAGGAATGCGCGCCGGGTGGTCACTAAAGTTGCCGTGCCGAAATCTTGCCCGGCGCTTACCTCGACAAAACCGAGTGGATTTTGAGAGTTCCCAATCGGTTCTTTAATCACCCTTGCAGAGCGAGCCAGATCGAACGCACTTGACGCAATTTGAGTCGGCAGGGCTGTCGCCCTGATATCTGGCATCTCAAATGAAATTCTCCCGCCCCACGGTCCGGTGGAGCGCTGCACAAATTGAAAACTGGTTCCTGAGGGGAAGTTTTCAATCATGGCCGCATCGAATTCAAAGTGTGGTTGTTCCACCACGGGCATGATTAAATTGAACCAGGCTTCGTTGGGGAATGAAAAATTGTCGGCTTCACTATGAGGGTAAATCAAAACCAGTTCTTCCAGCAAGCTGGGTTGTCCCGAATCAGCCAATACCTGTCCACTGTCATCCAATACACGCACCCGCACATCACCCAGAAAAGA
>CP070785.1:1108748-1147330 GCA_020346705.1 Chloroflexota bacterium
ATATTTCTATCCAACCTCCATCATGGAGACCGGTTACGATATTTTATTTTTTTGGGTCGCCCGCATGATCATGGATGGCCTCGAGTTCACCGGTGAGATCCCATTTCACACCGTTTATCTGCACGGCCTGATCCGGGATGAAAATGGCCGCAAAATGAGCAAAACCTATGGAAATGTGATCGACCCTCTGGTAGTCATGGACGAATTAGGGACGGATGCACTTCGGTTTACCCTCCTGGTTGGGTCAACCCCCGGCAATGATATGAACCTCAGCTTGAAGAAGGTTGAAGCAAACCGCAATTTTGCCAACAAGATCTGGAACGCAGCCCGATTCGTCCTGGGGGCACTTGATCAGGCAAAAGATTTGCACGTACCTTTAGAGGAGACCGAACCAATTCCCAGCCTGGCTGATCAGTGGATTCTAGCCCGTCTTTCAATCCTCACCCGGGATGTTGAACGCCTCTTTCAGAATTACCAGTATGGTGAGGCCGGGCGCCAGATATTTGACTTCTTCTGGAACGAGTTTGCTGATTGGTATCTGGAAATCGCCAAGCTGCAGCTCACAGAAGGGGATCGAATGGCGTCCAGCACTACCCGCAATCTGGTCCAGGTGCTGGATACCTGCCTGCGTTTGCTGCACCCATTTACCCCCTTTGTAACGGAAGAAATTTGGGGGCACCTGAAAACAGCCAGCCAGGAACTTCAGCAGCCGATCAATCCTGGGCATGGATCTGAATGGGAAAAAGCACTAATCATCGCCCGCTGGCCAACACCGCGACCGGCGAGCCACTGGGAGGATCAAGCCATCGCTGATTTTTTGCTGATTATGGATCTG
This sequence comes from Chloroflexota bacterium, assembly GCA_020346705.1. Lineage (GTDB taxonomy): Bacteria > Chloroflexota > Anaerolineae > Anaerolineales > UBA4823 > PFL25. The sequence continues at coordinate 1,109,584 of CP070785.1, forward strand.
GTGCGCGCCATCCGCAACCTGCGGGCGGAGAAAAATGTCAATTCTAAGGTATCTCTCCCGGCGACATTTGTTGGAGGCGGACGTACACCAGTTCTCCAACGGCAATCAAACACGATCGCCTCATTAGCCCGGCTTGACCTCCAAAGGATGACTGTTGTAGAAAAACTTGGGGAGAAGCCAGATGGCACCGTTGCACTGGTTGTAGGTTCAGTAGAGGTCTATTTGCCGATGGCAGAAATGGTGGATCCGGAAGAGCAGCGCAAACGTTTGGAAAAAGAGCTGGCCGAGTCCATGGGGCAAATTGAGCGCTTGGAAGCTCTCCTGGCGGGACCCTTCGCAGAAAAAGCTCCCAGCGATGTGGTTGATAAGGAACGCCAGAAATTGGTGGATTACAAGGACAAAGCAGCTAAAATTAACTCCCAACTTAAAACGCTAGAATAATTGGAAATTAATATTAGCTGATGGCCCGACCGGATTTGGTTTTTATTTTGTGCAGATCAATCTATTTGAGGAACACATGAACAAAAAGGAAATGATTTCTGCCCTGAATAATGGTAGAGCCGAATTTCTTGAAATCATAAATGAAATTTCCGCTGAACAAATGGAACTACCGGGAGTGGTGGATAGCTGGTCGGTTAAAGACATTTTGGTCCATTTGACCAGGTGGGAAGCAGAAATAATTAAGCTCATGTGGCAGTTGGGGAAGGGCATCCAACCAACGACCGCCCACTTCGATCAATTTACCTTGGATGAGATTAACGAACGCTGGTATCAGGAGAGCCGTAATCGCCCATTAAATATTGTTATGAGCGACTTCTTAGCTGTTCGCAATCAAACTATACGTAGGGTGAATGATTTTTCACTGGAAGAATTAACCGATCCTGATCGCTATGCTTGGCTCAATGGTAAAACGCTGTGGGACTGGATCGCCGGTGATAGCATCAAACATGAAGCCGAACATAGGGTCCAGATTGAAGCCTGGTTAGCCAGAGAAGGATTGAGTACATGAAGATTGGGTTTGTTTACCCGCAAACAGAATTCGGTAATGATCCCGAGGCGATTCGCGATCTGGCCCAAACAGCCGAAGGCTTAGGGTATGCTCATATCCTGGCCTATGAGCATGTCTTAGGCGTGAATCCAGATCGATATGATGATTGGGATGGACCTTACGATTTCAGGAGTTCCTTTCAGTCCCCGTTCTTGTTATTCAGTTACTTAGCTGCGGTCACGGAGAGCCTGGAATTCACCACAGGAATTCTGATCCTACCCCAACGCCAGGCGGTTTTAGCCGCCAAACAAGCAGCCACCCTGGATATACTATCCAACGGCCGGTTACGTCTGGGGGTCGGTATTGGTTGGAATAAACCGGAATATATCGCCTTAGGCGAAAATTTTCATAACCGCGGCCGCCGGATCGAAGAGCAGATCAGCCTGATGCGCCAGTTGTGGACCCAACCTTTAGTGAATTTCTCGGGTCAATGGCATAACATCTCAGACGCGGGAATCAATCCCCTGCCGATTCAAAGACCGATTCCAATTTGGTTCGGTGGACATGCTGACCAGGTTTTGCGGCGCATCGCGTTGATGGGAGATGGCTGGATACCCAATTACAGCACAGGGGAAGATGCAGGCCCAGCTTTGGTCAAACTCGAGCGATATCTCGACAGGGCTGGCCGGACCCGATCCGATGTTGGCATAGAAGCCAGAATTCGATTCGCAGAAGGAGATCCTCATACCTGGGAGCAGCTCTTAAATGGCTGGCAAGATGCTGGTGCGAGTCACATATCAATCAATACGATGCAAGTCGGTTTTGATAGACCGAGTCAACATATCGAGGCGCTGAAGTCCTTCGCCTCTACAATGGAGATCAAAAAACGTTGATTGAGGGAGGATGCCAATTTAAATGAGAGTTAATATTCAAGACACTACTTTGTACGTCGAGCAAGCCGGCGAAGGTCAGCCCTTGCTTCTGATTCATGGCTTCCCTCTTAATCTTGAAATGTGGCGGCCGCAGCTAGAGACCCTCTCCCAGCATGCAAAGGTAATCGCTCCAGACCTGCGCGGCCATGGACAATCCACCCCCACTCCCGGTCCTTATTCTATGGACATGTTGGCTGATGATTGCGCAGAAATCCTGGAAAAATTAGGGATTCAGCAGCCGGTTGTAGTCTGCGGCCTCTCCATGGGAGGCTATGTCGGTTTTTCATTTTTACGACGCCATCCACAGATGGTGGCTGGATTGATCCTGGTTGCTACTCGAGCGGGTGCAGATAGCGAAGAAGGAAAAAATAACCGGGACAATGCTGCCCAACAAGTAAAGAGCGAAGGCATCCAACCAGTTATAGATAGTATGCTGCCGATACTGATGGCCCCAAATACCTACCAGGAGCAATTCGACCTGGTCGATCAGGTTGAAGAGATTGTGGCACAAACTTCATCCGATGGAATGATATCTGCCCTGATGGGTATGAAAACCAGGCCTGACTCAATGCCAACCCTTAAAAAGATCAAACTGCCAACTTTGATCATACACGGTGCTGAAGATCAGATCATCCCAATCAGCGAAGCAGAAGCCATGCACTTTGCAGTTGTCGGTTCCCGATTCGAGATCATCCCTGATGCAGGTCATCTGCCAAATTTAGAACAAAGCCAGTTGTTCAATCAAGTGGTGAAGGATTTCCTATCTACGCTGCAAGATTGATTTATTCTCCAGCGTTGGAGTTCAGTAATCAAATTTCATCAAATATAAGTAGTGATCTCTTGCCGGATCTGTAAGGCAGCACAACTTAAAATTGTTCTTTTAAAACAAAAATGGGGGAAGTGAAACCCTTGACGACTTAGAACATTTGTGCTAAAATTGTTTCTTGCCAAAAAAGACCCAACAAGTATATATAAGGAGATACAACCATGTCAGATCATCATGTCGTCCATGTCGAGTTTTCCGCTCAAGACCGGGAGGCTGCGACGAAGTTTTATAGTGATCTTTTCGGTTGGAAATTCCAACAATTTCCGGAAATGGACTACGCCACCTTTGACACCGGAAAGGAAGTCGGTGGTGGATTGAACCCGGTATCTGATACCTACCCAGCGGGCGCTGTCGTGGTCTATATCGGTTCAGATGATATCGATGCCGATCTGGCTAAAGCAGAATCCCTGGGTGCGAAAATTCTCCAGCCAAAAACCGAGATTCCCAATACTGGTTGGTTTGGATTCTTTGCCGACCCGACCGGCAATATGATTGGCTTATTATCTTACATTGAGCAAGAATTTTAGGCCAACTATACTATTAATCAGACCTCCATACTTTATACAAAATCTGATTGCTTGAATCCTCGGCAGTCAGATTTCCTGTTTCAAGTTTCTACAGCTTTAGATGTCTAGGATTAACATTTTCCCGTCAACTCGGGACAAGAAGGTGACATCTAAAAATGTCATTCCACAGCCCACCAGGCCTGTCCCAGATCGGACAGTTCTGGGAGTTGAGGGATCCTTATAGTAGAATGATGCTTGTTTTTATTCAAGATCAAACCAATATTTGAAATCCATCATGAGTGTAATTTGAATAGCTCACAACAATCAACAAAACAAAAAAATTATCTTATCGTCTTTGCCTGGATATTTGCCGCCCTTTTCGTCATTTCTTCCATAGGGGTAATTTTCTCATTCTTCCCGACCAAAAAATTGCTCAACCCGGATTTCTATAAAAGCGTGCTTGAGAATGTTCGCATTTACGAACGACTGCCAGAATCGATCGCCCAACAACTGTCAGCAAACCTCTCTCAGGGAGTCACGGGACCAGATTCACCTGTGTATTTGCTGCTCCTCTCCCCGCAAGAATGGGAGTCCGTCCTCAGCGGATTAATTGATCCAAACTGGCTGCAAGCTCAAACTGAGAGTATGCTTGACCAAATCTTCGAGATACTGCTGGTTTCTCAGGACCCACTCAATACACCGATTAGCATTTCGATCAGCGAGGTTAAAAACCGCCTAGCCGGGGAAGAAGGAATACAGGCATTCAACGAAATTCTCAATGCACAACCGGATTGTTCCTTTGACCAGCTGATGGGGTTGCTACAGCTGGGTTTGGGGATGGAGACCCAAATTGACACCTTGCTATGCAAACCACCTGATAATATTATTTCTGAATTAAATCCAGTGGTGCAATCTTTTCTATCCGCAGCAGTGGAATATGTACCGGATCAGATATCATTCACCTTGCCCGCAGCCATGCTGAGAGGTCCATCAGCTGAAAATCTTCAAGAGTTGAATCCGGGCGAAATGCCTGAATTTATCGAGGCACTACGCTTTACCAATACGCTGATCACCTGGAGCCCACTGCTGCCAATAGTTTTCATTCTGTTGACAACCGTTTTTGCCGTCCGGTCACTCAGGGATTTTCTCCGTTGGTGGGGCGGCGCCTTTTTAGCCGCAGGGGGGATTAGTTTGATCATCATTCTCATACTTTACTTAACGATTGATTGGAGTTTAGCCCGGTTCATCCCTATTCCACTCAGTGTTTATCGCTTGCCACCCCTCCTTGTGCAGATAGGGCTATTTGAATTATCCCAGGAGCTGGTAAACAGCATCTTTTTATCGGTTTTGACCCCCGCCGGTATCCTCACCATACTTGGCATTTTGCTGCTGCTCGGCACGTATCTCATGTCAAAGGATTCACCTATCCCAATAACACCGCAAATAGAAGAGTCAGATTCAAGGATAATTGAATGAGGTAGAAAACCTGGTGGGTTTGGGGGAGGAAATTTCGAGCTAATCGAATGATATTGGATATTTGATATTAGATATTAGGGATTATTCCCCATCTTGTAAATACTTGCGCTTCCATTCGAATAACTTATTAAGCGCTTCGATCGGAGACAATGTGTTCATATCCAACTGGTCGAGGTCAGACAGCAGCGGATTTGTCTCCGGAAACAGCGCCAATTGTTGTGGAGCCTGAGGATCAATTCGGACCGCTTTTCCTGAACTATCCTCGAGCTGTTGGAGTATCTCGCTGGCCCGCTGTACAACCGGTCCTGGTAACCCAGCCAGCTGGCCGACATGGATGCCGTATGAGCGGTCTGCGCCACCCGGAACGATGGTGTGCAAGAAGACAACCTTGTTTTCCGCTTCGCTGACCGCAACATTGTAATTGCGAACCCCAGGCAGCAGGTCAGCGAGTTGGGTCAATTCGTGATAATGGGTAGCAAACAAAGTCTTCGCTCGCAATCCAGGATGATTGTGGATGTATTCAACCACTGCCCAGGCGATAGATACACCATCATAAGTACTGGTGCCGCGTCCAATCTCGTCCAGGATCAATAAACTGCGGTTCGTGGCATGGTGCAGAATATTCGCCGTTTCCACCATTTCCACCATAAAAGTAGATTGGCCAGCATAGATCTCATCCTGAGCTCCAATGCGAGTGAATATGCGGTCCACCAGACCGATTCGAGCGGTATCCGCGGGAACATAGCTGCCAATTTGAGCCATAAGCACGATTAATGCTACCTGCCTTAAAAATGTTGATTTACCAGACATGTTTGGCCCAGTGATGATACGTATGCGCTCCTCTGGATCAAACACTGCATCATTAGGGACGAACCGTTCGGTAATCATCAGCTGTTCGACCACGGGATGGCGCCCTTCACTGATATCCAAAATATCCTCGGCCAGCACCTCGGGCTTTACAAAACCATTCAAGGCTGCAGCTTCTGCCAGACTGGCCAACACATCTATTCGAGCGATCATGCGGGCCGTCAAAAGCAATTTCTCTACAGACCCGGCAAGTCTTTCACACAGCTCTTTGAAAAGCCTGGCTTCAATCTCATGGATGCGTTCTTCGGCATTAAGTACCAGCGTCTCGTATTCTTTCAACTCCGGAGTGATATAGCGCTCAGCGTTTACCAGCGTTTGTTTACGGATGTATTCCTCCGGGACCATCTCCACATTTGATTTGGTGACTTCAAGATAGTAACCAAAAACTTTGTTATAGCCAACTTTAAGGTTTTTTATGCCTGTACTCGCCCGCTCTACTGATTCCAGATTGGCGATCCAATCTCGGGCATGCCTGGAGCTCTCGATCACGCCATCTAATTCCGCAGAATATCCCTCCCGGATCACCCCAATATTCTTCAAAGTCGCCGGGGGGTCATCTTCCAGCGCCGATTGAATTAGATCCAGTTCTTGGGTGCACAGGCGAAAGTTCCTAATCACTTCTTCCAAGGCAGGTTCTTGTTCGGGGAGCAATTCCTTTATCCCAGGCAGCTGCTGCAGCGTATTGCGCATGGCAACCAGATCCCGCGGTTGACCAGATTCACCTACAATTCGCTGGGTGAGGCGTTCCAAATCTGCTAAAGGTTTAAGCTTTTCTCTCAACTCCGCCCGGGCCAGACCATTTTCAACAAAATACTCGACTCCATCTTGCCGTTTGCGGATCAGGTCCAAGTCCAACAGGGGTTTACTCAGCCATTGGTAGATCAAGCGGTTTCCCATGGGAGTGATGGTGTGCTCCAACACTCCCAGCAATGCTCCGATTCTTCCGCCATCACGGATTGTTTCGGTCAATTCCAAATTTCGGCGTGTGGCCGTATCCAGGGTCATGAATTCGCTCAACTGGTAAGTCGCCAAACTTGTTAACAGTTTTTGTGAACTGGGACGGGTCTCATCGAGATACTGCAAGAGTCCCCCCGCGGCGGAAATTGCCAATGGCATTCCACGGAGGCCAAAACCATCCAAAGAAGCCGTTTCGAAATGGTCCAGCAAAATCTGCTGGCAACGGGCTGACTCAAAACGCCAGGCGGGCCATGGGGTTAAGTGTCCCGGTAGTTCATTCTCAAGCGAGGTGCCCTCTGCAATAAGGATCTCTGCAGGATTCAAACGCATCATCTCCGCCCGCACAGCTGGTTCAATCACTTTCGCCGCAATCTCAGTCGCGGAAAATTCTCCTGTAGTGATATCCACATAAGCCACACCAGCACGCGCATCTTGCCAGACGATGCAGGCCAAATAATTATTCGCATCTCCAGGGAGCAGCCCTGGTTCAACTATTGTCCCTGGCGTCACCACGCGGGTCACCTTGCGCGGCACCAATCCCTTGACAGGTTGATCACCAACCTGTTCACAGATCGCCACATGATAGCCCTTATCAATCAATCTCGCCAGGTAGTTCTCGACTGCATGGTAAGGAATCCCAGCCATTGGAACCCGGACACCCTTGGCAACATTGCGCGAGGTCAGCACAATATCCAATTCGCGTGAAGTTGTTTCAGCATCCTGGTCGAAGGTCTCGTAAAAATCTCCCAGCCTGAAGAACAGAATTGTGTCTGGATATTGGCTTTTAATCTCGAGATATTGCTTGCGAATTGGGGTGACATCTTTTGAACGAGCCATGTGTTCATTGTATGATGAGCGGGGAAAATCATCAAGCTTATAACTAAGATTGTTCTTTAACCATTAAGTGTCCAGTTTTTATTGCGTTTTTTGATCCTTCGGCATATAATCAAATCACTATACTCGTTCAGAAAGGAGATGTATCCAATGGCAAGCGTAACGTATGACAAAGTCTATAAACGCTTCGGGGAAGTGGTCGCGGTCAACAATCTTAATATCAAGATTGAAGACAAAGAATTCCTCGTCCTGGTTGGGCCGTCAGGCTGTGGCAAATCCACCGCCTTGCGATGCCTGGCTGGACTGGAAGATATCAGCGAAGGCCAGATCCTGATTGGCGACCAGGTCGTCAATGACGTTCCCCCCAAAGATCGGGATATCGCCATGGTATTCCAATCCTACGCGCTTTACCCACACATGACTGTGTATGACAACATGGCGTTTGGTCTTAAACTTCGCAAGACACCCAAAGATGAAATTAAGAGAAGGGTTGAGGAAGCTGCTGATATTCTTGGCATTGAGAGTCTTCTCGAACGGAAACCTCGTCAGCTCTCAGGTGGGCAGCGCCAGCGAGTGGCACTGGGACGGGCCATCGTGCGCGAGCCGAAAGTATTTCTCCTCGATGAGCCCCTATCAAACCTGGATGCGAAACTGCGGGTTGAAACGCGAGCCAACATCAGCAAGCTGCACCAGCAGCTGCAGACTACGTTCATCTACGTCACCCACGACCAGATCGAAGCGATGACCATGGCCACGCGCATCGCGGTTATAGAATCGGGTATCCTGCAACAGATTGATACACCATCAAACCTGTACGATAAGCCGGACAATATTTTCGTGGCAGGCTTTATTGGCTCTCCTGCGATGAACTTCTTTCCAGCAACCATTCAGCAGAGTGATGGCAAATTGATCGTCGATGCCGACTCCATCGTCTTAGAAATTCCCGAGGCCCGCAAGGAGGTTTACCAATCGCACGTCGGGAACCAGATAATCTTCGGTATCCGTCCAGAGGATATTTTCACACCCGAATATGCCCCTCCGGGGATTATCGCTCAACCAGTCGAGACAACCGTCGACATAACCGAGCTGATGGGGAATGAAATCATGCTGTTCCTCAAGTCAGGGAAACATGATTTCGTTGCCCGGGTCGATCCTCGCACAAAGGCTGGGATCGGACAGGAAATGCAAGTTGTCATCAACATGGACAACATGCACATCTTTGACCGGGAGACGGAGCTGGCTATCCGCTGATCTCCTGAGCCGAGATCGTTTGAATCATGGCTCGATCAAAAAAGAATAGAAATTTTATGGGCGCAGAGTGACTGCATACCAGCTCTTCTGCGCCTTTTAATCAGCTTGATAAAGGAATATATATGCCATTTGATCATTTGCCCCCTCTTTTACGAACCTCATCGAGCAAAATCGTTTTACTTGTCTTGGACGGATTGGGAGGTCTTCCAATCGAAGCTGGAGGGCCCACTGAATTGGAAGCCGCCAAGACACCGAATATGGATCGACTCGCCTCCGAAGGTGCCCTCGGACAGGCAACACCCATCCGACCTGGAATTACTCCAGGGTCGGGTCCCGCCCATTTAGCGCTGTTTGGTTACGATCCGCTCGAATACGAGATCGGCCGGGGTGTTTTGGAATCTGTCGGTGTGGGCCTCCAGGTGAAGGCAGGGGATGTGGCTGCGCGGGGCAATTTCTGCACTCTTAATGAACAGGGCAACATCACCGACCGGCGCGCCGGTCGCATTCCCACTGCAGAAGCTATCCCCGTTGTCGAACAATTGAAGAGCATCAGCCTCTCAGGCGTCACAACCGAGGTGCGCCACGTGAAGGAATATCGTTTCGCCATAGTGATGCGTGGAGAGGGCCTTAATCCTGAGATCGACGATACCGATCCTCAGCGTACAGGAGTCCCTCCGCTGTCTGCCATTCCCAGGTCGCCAGCAGCTGACCACACTGCAGATCTGTTCAATCAATGGATCGCAAAGGCTCGCCAGGCATTGGCAGACAACCAAAAAGCCAATGGATTGACTCTGCGCGGTTTTGCAACCGATCCAAACCTGCCTACCTTCCAGGACTCTTACGGATTAAACGCGGCCGCTATCTCGGTCTACCCGATGTATAAAGGTGTCGCCAATCTGGTTGGTATGGAGGTGATCGACTTTAAAGGTGAGACTCCCGAAGACGAATTCAACGCCCTCGCCGATGTGTGGCAGGAACACGATTTCTTCTTCATTCACATCAAGAAAACTGACAGTAAAGGAGAGGATGGGGATTTCGCTGGCAAAGCCCAGATCATCGAAAGCGTCGATAGAGCCTTACCAGCCTTGCTGAACCTCAATCCGGAGGTATTGATCATCACCGGCGATCACTCCACACCTGCTAAAATGCGGACTCACTCCTGGCACCCGGTTCCTTTCCTGTTATGGGCTCCTGCAACCGTTAGATCAGATGTCCAGTCAAGTTTTGGGGAAAGCGCTTGCGCTCGCGGGGGATTAGGTAATATTTCCTCCATGGATACCTTACCCCTGGCTCTGGCACACGCCGGGCGATTAGAAAAATTCGGCGCATAAAAAAACGGGGACGGTTGATAGCAAACCGTCCCGATTTCGTTAAGCTTGGTTTGTTTTCTTTCGAAATCCTAATCCAAGTGCCAATCCAGCCGCCAATGAAAGCAAACCAATGGCGATAAATGTGTCCCGCCAGAAACGTTCTGGGAAAAGGCGGATCAACGTATCTGAGAATCTGAATACCCAGGTTCCTGGATCAAAGAATACATCATGGAAAAATACAAAGAACACGCTGAAAGCGATTAATACCGCCACCATCGTGACCGCGACCAGGACAACGGTTATCCAGCCTCCATTGCTCAACCCCTGTTTGTAGCCCCCCATCCAGCCACCAAAATATGCCCAAATACCGAGCAAGATGATCCCTGCCAGGCAGGCATACCATACGATGAGCGTAGACTGAACTACATTTTTTACGTCGACCATATGCTTAAGTTCCCGGGCGTTATAGAGCGGGGAACCATCCTCGAATTGTAATTCTGCCAGGAAATTAATCCCCTCATCGTTAAGCAGATAATCCAGGGCGATCATTGACCAATGCAAGCGGTCTTCCTGGGTAAACCCATACGGATCGGGGGGGAAATTCGGCGTGCGGTATTCCAACTGCACAAAAGCGGGGGTCAATAAGAGACGAACTGAGGTCAAGATCAATACCAGCGGGACGAGAATTGCCACCACCCAAGATAACCATCTTTGATAACCAGAACTGACTGATTCCTGAGCTTTTTCGGTCATTGTAAGATCTCCATATCTCCAAACAACATAAAACGGAGCACCATGTTGTTCGTAATCCACTCAATTGGTGCTAAATCATCGGTGAAAATCGTACCAGATTCAGAAACTGGCTTAAGGTTTAGTGCGGTGATCTTCATGGCCTCGATCAATAGCGGATGCACATCAGGATTTTCGGTTACCTCAAACAAATTCGTGAACAGGTATTCCTCGGTTGTGGGTTGTTTGGTGGCATAAATAATGGAATTAAATGTTTCCGGCACATCCATGACATATACTGAAGGAAAAACTGCTTTCAAAGTGACCACCAAAGCATCAACCAGCCTGCGATCTTCTGGCGCGCGGCCAACATTTATCGCAATTGCGCCTTCCTCCGTCAACCGGTCGTGCACAATTTGAAAATATTCGCGTGTTGCGAGATGCCAGGGGATGTACGGTGGGCGATAAGCATCCAGGGCGATCAAATCATATTTACGTGAGCTGTGTTCAAGTCCCCAGCGACCGTCCTGAGCTAATGCGTCCAGATTCGGCTGGTTCATGCCAAAGAATTTTTCTCCAACCTCGATGATGCGGTCATCGATCTCAAAACCATCAATCGGGATTGGGCCGTAGACCTCGGTTGCCTGCCGCGCGGTTGTACCCCCGGCAAGTCCAACGATAGCGATACTCTGTACGTTATCGGTTGTGACTGCAGGCTGGTTGAAGAATGGGGCCACAAGGAACTGCTTCCAAGGACCGTAATAGTTGAGTTCTGCCGGATGGTAAGTAGAATGAACACCCTGGCCTTCGTTCAGCCGCAAGTAACGATATCCATCCTCTTCCAACACCTGGATGTAATTATATTGAGATTCTGTTTCGAAGATCTGCCCCTGGGTTGCCTTAACTCCCCTGCCCATTCCGAAGATCACCAATAGGAGAATCACGATGGGCATCCACGCCCACCTGATTGCCATCTTCCAACCCTGAGATAACCACAATCCAATCAGGGCGACCAGCATCAAGAAAATGCTGAAGACGATAAATGTCATCGTGGTGCCAATGGTCGGGATGAGCACCAATACCGGCAGGAATGTCCCCACAAATGACCCCAAGGTCGAGATAGCATAAACACGACCAGACACTCTACCGGCCTCCTCAGGCGTGCGGATGGCCAGCCTGATCGCGAATGGTGAAACCGTACCCAGCAAGGTAACTGGAAGGCTGAACAAGACCAGCACTCCAGTAAATGCCCCCAGAAGAATTCCGATTTGCAGGTTGTCGAAAGCATTCGCCGCAGATCTCAACACCGGATTTGCTACCAATGGGACCAGACCAATCAAGAAAGCGCCCCAGGCCATGATCAGGTACATGGTCCACAATTGCGGTGAACGATCAGCCCACCAGCCGCCCAGAAAATAACCCGCTGCAAGGTATATCAGGATTAAGCCGATTATGCTGGCCCACACCAAGTTGCTCGTCCCAAAGATATTGCCTAATAATCGCCCCGCGGTCAGTTCTACCGCCAGGGTAGTCATTCCAGAAGCAAATACCGCAAAATAGAGATAATTCCTATTGGCGGGATTCATTTCCGTCTCTCTAGAAACAACCAGCTGACGTAGCCAACAAAGCGCACCAGCCAAAATGCGATCAGGCGGTAGGTCAAACCAGCAGCGATAGCTACTGCTCCGGGAACTCCCAACCAGGAAAATATCACTGGAACCAATGCCTCCGTCATTACCAATCCACCTGGTAGAGCGCTAAGTCCACTTGAGGTAAGGATCAAACCATATCCAATCATGAGCGTTTCTGGAGCGATTGAATAACCGAACATTCTAAAACAGACGCCCAGGGTGATAACGTCCAGAAAAACCTTGACATAAGCAGAAATCGGAAATTTGATGAATGAAGAACGCGGGTAGCGGCGTAAATTCTGGTTGAAATAAACCAGGCGTTCATCGAGCTCTTCGAAATCCAGGTATCTGTACTTCTTAGCATGCCTGTTCCAAAACTGGACGAAATTTCGCAGGACATTTTTGCTCCGCTCATAATCACTCAGGATGCGCCAGACGAGCCATCCAATCACGATCACCAACACCCCTAAAAAAACAAGGGTGAAGATATTCAGCAAGCTTAACCCACCGATTTGGATCAAATATACTATCCCTATCAGGGCAACAGTCACCAGGGCAATTAATTCCAACGTAGTTTCCACTACGAGTGAGAAAAGCGATTCTTCAGGCAGATAATCGTACTTTCTCAATAAGTGGACTCTCAACGCTACGCCACTTAATCCCGCACTTGGAATAGCGACAGCAATGAACGCCATTGAGGTCAACACGCCCGCCAAGGGGATGAACCTGATTTTGCCTGAAAAAGGTTCTAGAGACAATGCATTCAGCCAGGTTAAAGAACTATAGGAAATTACCTGGACGATAATGGCAACTAAGAACCAGATCCACTCAGCTGTGCGAAAAAGGTTAGCAGCGGCTTGCAATTCCCCTAGCAGCGGCCAGAAAAACCACAGCAGCAACCCAAGCAGCGCCACCGATATTGCAAGCCGCCACCATTTCCGGTTTGAAGTGCTAGAAACTTGTCCTGTGGGAGTTACCCCTTCGCTATCAGCAGGGGGCATTCCAGACCCTTACCTCGTATGCGGCCATAATCCGAACCGTTGCAATCCCCCAGCCTGATACCAGGCAGACACGATTTGCCTATACATGCTGACCCTGTTTTTTGCGCCAATCCAAACCCCTCGATGGGCTTCACTTGGTAAATGCCAAACACCCGGCATTGGAACGCGGGTACATCGCCACCCATATTGGCCGGCAGCAACGGTAAGAGCTGTTTCGAAGCCATATCCTTGGGCGGCAGTGAAGGAAATCTGACCCAAAAGATTAGCTCGCAAGCAGCGCTGGCCACTCAACCATGGTGTCAGCCAATGAGAAAAATCTGAAGCGAATTTACCATTATTAAACTGACCGATGGACATGTCAACCCGGTTTGTGATCACGGGATGCATTAAATCAAAGGCATGCTGCGGTTTCAATCCAAATAAATCACCATCCAAGAGGAGTATATAAGGTGATTTCGTGGCTTCCCAGGCTGAAAAAATCGCCTGCCCCTTGCCAAGATTTCTTTCATTCTGCAGTAATCGTAGACGATGGTCAGATTGGGCTGCGATATTTATCTCTTCCACCGAAGAATCGGTCGATCCATCGTCAACAACCACTATTTCGCTTAGCTGATAGACCTGGCGCAGGGCTTCCAAGACAATCCCAACTTTGCCTGCCTCGTTATAAACAGGAATGATGGCTGATATTCTTGGCCTGGTTGCAGATGCGGGAGGTGCGATTCTTCGGGCGATCATCATAGCACTGTTTGTCAATGGGAAGGATTTACACTACCTCTCTATAAGCATGTCATTATATCGTAGATATATTCTACCTGCAGTATCTCCGATTTGAATGAGAATTATTTCCTAATAAACTGTTCATGTTAAATCTCCCGACAGCTCATCTTGGTATAATTCACACTTGACCAAAACCGTTACCCAGTTCATATTCTAGAATCATTACCCTTGAATTGCCTGCTGGAAGTGACATATATCAGGAGTCAACATGTTCGATAAAAAATATACAGGATCACGAATCCGGCAGTCATTTATCGATTTCTTCATTGATAAAGGGCATACCTTTGTACCTTCATCGTCACTCGTTCCGGGAGGAGATCAGACCCTATTATTTACCAATGCCGGTATGGTTCAGTTCAAGGATGTTTTCCTCGGAGCAGATAAGCGACCTTATACCCGGGCAGCGAATTCCCAAAAGTGCATGCGCGTGGCGGGAAAGCATAATGACCTCGATGATGTCGGTCGCGATGATACTCACCATACATTTTTTGAAATGCTGGGAAATTGGTCTTTTGGTGATTACTACAAGAAAGAGGCCATCGAATGGGCCTGGGAATTACTGACCGATGTTTGGGGTCTACCTCAAGATCTCCTTTGGGCAACCTGCTTTGAGGATGAGCAGGGTGAGATCGAACGCGATGATGAAGCAGCAAACCACTGGCTCAAACAATCCGGGTTCAATCCGTCACAGGTGCTCTTTTTCGGCAGGAAAGATAATTTTTGGGAGATGGCCGAAACGGGCCCCAGTGGTCCTAATAGTGAAATCCACCTTGATATGGGACCGGGACTATGTATTCATGAAGATGAGCCGGATCATGTTTGCCAGGTGAATTTAGATGGTTGCACTCGTTACCTTGAGCTGTGGAACCTGGTCTTTATGCAGTACAACCGGACCGGACCGAAGACACTTGAACCCCTCCCAGCCAAACACGTTGATACAGGTTTAGGACTGGAAAGAATCGCGCTTGTGCTTCAAGGTGTCGACTCGAATTACAAGACCGACCTGCTCAAGCCAACGATGGATGCTGTTCAAGCGCTTACCGGGCATACCGCTGAGGAAAGAGAGTCAAATCTCACCCCATACAGGGTAATAACCGATCATGCCCGCGCAGCAGCGTTTCTAATCGCCGATGGGGTTGTCCCTGGCAACACAGGACGGAACTATGTAAGCCGGATGATCATCCGCCGGGCAGCGCGTTTTGGCAGCTTGATGGGTCTTAATGAGCCATTCCTGGCAACCATCGCCCAGAGCATAATCGACAACTATGGCGAGTTTTACAAAGAATTAAATCGCAACCAGGCCGCCATATTGGACAACATCACCCGCGAGGAGATGAGATTCCAACAGACGGTCGAGGCAGGTGTCTCAAAACTGGAGGTTATGCTGGACCAAATTCAAGCTGAAAGTGAAAGGGATATGCCTGGTGAAAAGGCATTTGACCTTTATGCAACCTACGGCTTACCTCTGGAGATCACCCGAGATATTGCCCGTGAAAAAGACATTGAAGTGGATGAAGAAGGCTTCCAAACCGCCATGGAGCAGCACCGGCTTGCATCTGGCGCGGGAGAGGTATTTGGCACCTTTGGTGATGCTAACATAGAGCTCTACCAGGAACTGCTGGAGGATCTTCAAGAAAAAGGGGAAGTCAGCCCTCAAGGCATCCGCTATGATCCATATGACAGGTACGAGGTTGAAGGAAAGGTGTTGGCCCTGGTCAGGGATGGCGCGCTCATCCAGCAAGCCGAACCTGGTGACCAGGTGGAAGTACTTCTCCCAGATACACCTTTTTATATTGAGGCAGGAGGTCAGGTATCCGATACCGGGATAATCAGGTCAACCACAGATCCAAAGTGGGAGATCAGAGTGAAAGGCATGCGTATGCCTGCCTCTGGAGTCATCGTCCATGTTGGCGAGGTCATTTTTGGCCAGCCTGCTGCTGGAGACCCGGTATTCGCACAAGTAGATATCCAACGCAGATTCGATATCATGCGCAACCATACTGCCACCCACCTGCTGCACGCAGAGCTGCATTCAGTATTGGGAGACCACGCCAGGCAGGCTGGTTCACTGGTCGCACCTGATCGCTTGCGTTTTGATTTCACCCATCCAGAAGCATTGACCAAAGACCAACTGCACGAAATTGAAGCCGGGGTGAACCGCAATATATTCCGCAATTATGCCTTGAATATTGTCTTTAAACCTCTCCAAGTGGCGATCGATGAAGGTGCAATCGCGCTCTTCGGAGAGAAATATGCTGAGAATGTACGCACAATCACCATTGGTGACGAAACGCCATTTTCTTATGAACTATGCGGTGGGACCCATGTCCGCGAAACTGCGGACATCGGCACATTTCTAATCACCGGTGAGAGCAGCGTGGGGGCTGGTTTACGCAGGATCGAAGCTGTGACTGGCCATGGTGCATATGAACTTGTCCAGCATCGTTTTTCGCTCTTAGAAGAGACTGCCAGGCTATTAGAGGCCAACACAGAACAAGTCGTGGATAAAACCGAGACGATTTTGAGCCAATTAGACGAGGTTCGGAAACAGGTTGCATCTCTCCGGCGGGAGATGAGCGCCCAGGATTTCGACCGTCTCATCGAAGATGTCCCACAAATTGAGGGCATTCCTGTCTTGGTCGCCAACCTGCCAAATGCAGATGCAGAAACCTTGCGGGAAATGTCGGATCGTTTTCGCCAACAGTATCCCAGCAGTGTGGCTCTTCTGGCTTCGGTCTCGTCAGGTAGACCGGTATTGATCGCTACCGTTACTGATGATTTAGTGGCGCGCGGCCTGCACGCTGGAGAAATGGTTAAATATGCTGCCAAACCGCTAGGAGGAAGTGGTGGGGGTCGGCCCACTTTGGCTCAGGCTGGAGGAAAACATCCTGATAAGATCGAAGAATCCTTGGCCAAGGGCCAGGAATGGATCAAGGATAAACTGGAATCCTCCACTGATCGAAACGATTAGTTATTCTTAACTCCACCACTAAGGATAAAGGATCTGGGGCACCCAATCAGTACGGTCACTTCACCTGCACCTAGGATTTTAAGTGAAGACGCAAATTATTCAACTTGAGCCTCATGATGACACCATCTCAGTTCGGGATAAGATGGGGTGGAGTCAGACCGGGAGGGTGGTACTTGTCTGGCCAGCACGCGGCCGACTCTTAGATCGCAGGCTCGATCTAGTTCTGCTCCTCAGACACAGCCAATCTCTTGGCGCACAAATCGCCTTGGTCACGAATGACCGCGAGGTTCGCTTCCAAGCAAAATCTCTGGGCATACCAGTTTACAGAACCATTCGCAAAGCTCAAAGAGCTCGCTGGAGACGACCCGGTCGCACTGCTTTCCAATCCCAAGATCAGCATACCGAATGGCAAGACCGCCTGGATCGTATTCAAGAGATTCTGGCGAATCCAATACACCGCGATAGAGGTGATCGCCAGCTCTCGCAACCAATTAGGATTGGCTTATTCGCTCTGGCCGTGTTGGCGGTATTATCCATCGCTGCAGTCTTGGTACCCAGCGCAGAAATCACAATCCAACCGGCCGTTAAACAGCAGGAATTAACCCTCACAGTTCAGGCGAGCGACTCCCTTGATAAGATCAATCTTTCCGGGGAACTACCAGTTCGTTGGAAAAACACCATCGTAGAGGGACGAGGCAGCCTCCTTACCACTGGCTCCATCAACGTGCCAACAGATTATGCTGCTGGGGAGGTCATTTTTCAAAACCTGACCGATAAGCCAGTATTGGTTCCCAAGGGCACAATCGTCAGCACCGCAGATTTTTCGCGACGCTACAAAACGCAAAATGATGCTCGCGTTCCTGGCGGATCAGGTATGCAGGCGGAGGCATCCATTCAAGCCCTCGAACCAGGTCCTATCAGCAACGTCTCGACGGACAGGATCAAAGCAATCGAAGGCGATCTCGGTGTCTTACTCACTGTAAACAATGCATCAGCGGTAACTGGGGGCAGTTTGTCCGCAAGTCCAGCGCCGACAGAGGGGGATCGCCAGCAGCTTAAAGAAGAGCTGATCGCAAACCTGACAGACAACGCACAGCAGGAAATCGCGGATTCTTTAGATCCTCGGGATTATTTGCTTACCGAGACACCAGAACTGGTGAGTGATATTTCCGAATCTTATTCCCCAGCGGAATACCAACCAGCCAGTGAACTTTCATTGATCCTGCGTTTAGAATTCAGATCACCGTATGTGTCCGCGCAGGATCAAGACACGTTTGCCAGTGCGGTGCTCGAAGCCAATTTACCGCCGGATTATTCCCCGGTTCCAGGGACGATGGAGGTTATCCAGCTCACCTCACCAGAATTTAAGGATGGAACGACAACAGACTGGAGGACACAGTTGATCCAGGATATCCAGAGCAAGCCATCGGCGAACCAAATCATAAATCTTTCACGTGGTCGATCTCCCCAGGATGCCAGCCAGATGGTGATGGACAATTTTGCTTTAACCAGTGCTCCGCAGATAATAACCACGCCATCCTGGTGGCCGGTGATGCCATTGATTCCGATCCGGATCGATGTGATCACAATTAGCGCGGTCCAGGCAGCAAATACACCTATCCAGTTTGTGGAATGAATCTAACAGATCAGGCATGAGAATCCTCGCTGTAGATCCAGGTAGCAAGAATCTTGGGATCGCGTTGAGCGACCCGACCGGTACCATCGCCAATCCGCTCACAGTCTTGAAACACGTCTCCAGGCAAGCGAACGCAACCGCGATCCTCGAGATTGCTGAGAGTCATGACGCACAGGTAATCATTGTTGGACAATCGCTTGATCAACACGGCCAACCGACCTTCGAAGGCCGGCGCGCAGCCCGGCTGGCAGGTGAGATTCAATCTCTGAGCGACATTCGAGTGGTTCTATGGGATGAGAGCTTCAGCACTGTTGAGGCCCAACAAGCGCGTCTCACCCTTGGATCACCGCGCCGTAAACGGCAGGGGCATCTGGATGACCTGGCTGCCACAGTGATCCTGCAATCCTACCTCGATGCACATCATGAAGATCAACCGAACAAGGACAAATAATCACCTCTCCAACCTTTATTTTTGAAATCACCGCCTGGAATATTTGAATGAGCAACCGCCGGCCACCAAGTTTCACTATTATCTTCATTGCTTTTGTCTCAGTGTTTTGCCTGGGAGCTTGCATTATGCTTGGTGGATACCTGGAGATCAACCGGCGAGCCGAAGTAGCGTTCGGACCACCATCGACTGATCTCGATCCACTCCAACGTTTGCGATTAACTCTCTTGCTGCTTTACCAGGCCGATCAATTACATAATCCAGCTGCGATCTCAGGCGACTCAGTTCGCATTGAAATCCCGCTTGGAGAATCGCCCCTAACAATCGCTTCCAGGCTGGAAACCGCTGGAATAATCTCAGATACCCAGGCTTTTATCAACTATCTGAAATACTCAGGATTAGATACTACCCTGCAAGCCGGTGAATATTCCCTCAATCCAACGCTCAATTCGGTGGAGATAGCCCATATCTTGCAGGATGCAACCCCGAGCGAGGTTACATTTTCAATTCTCCCCGGCTGGAGATTGGAAGAAGTCGCGGCCACCTTGCCAACTACAGGTCTCGAAATAACACCGGATGAATTCATGTCGGCAGCGAACGCTCCAGAATTGGTAACCCCTCTTCCGCTGGAATTTCCGGTAGGATCATCTCTAGAAGGTTTCCTGTATCCAGGTTCTTACCGCATTCCCCGCCAGACGAACATTGACCAGCTATTGACAATATTATTGAGTGAATTTGAATCCCAACTCAGCTTTGATATACTGGATGGCATCCAACGTCAAGGGTTGAACATTCATCAAGCGGTGACCTTGGCTTCAATAGTCGAACGGGAATCAATTGTGGCTGAAGAAATGCCCATTATTGCTTCTGTTTTCCTCAACCGGTTAGCAATTGGCATGTCATTGGAAGCGGATTCCACCGTCCAATACGCGGTAGGATTCAACCCAAATCAGAATACCTGGTGGACGAATCCGCTGAGCATACAAGATTTGCAATTTGATTCGCCTTTCAATACATACCTATACGCGGGTCTACCTCCAGGCCCAATTGCCAATCCGGGCTCCCGGGCCTTGCGGGCCGTTGCCTTTCCAGCTCAATCTCCATATTATTATTTTCGGGCCACATGTGATGACTCGGGGAGGCACAACTTTTCCGAGACATTCGACGAACACGTAAATAATGCCTGTCCATGATTCCCGGATTAGTACTTATTATCCCTTGAACCAGAATTCAAATACACATATGATCGGATTGGATCGAATCTCATGAAACTAAAAATCCTTGTAATTATCACTATCTGTCTGATACTTTTGGCCGCAAATTCGGTTATCAAATCCGGAGAAATTCAGGCGGTTGGGCAATCTGCCTGGCCTCAGATCAGCACCAACCTGGTTGCAAGTGGATTTGAACTGCCGGTACATATCACGAATGCTCAGGATGGCAGTAACCGGTTATTCGTCGTCGAACAGCGGGGGAGAATCCAAATTCTGCAAAATAGCTCAATCCAGGCGACATTCCTGGATATCTCGGACCGTGTCCGCTCACCCATCAGTGGTGGGGGGACTGAAGAAGGCCTGTTAAGCGCTGCTTTTCCCCCGGGATTCGGATCCACAAAATCTCATTTTTATGTTTACTACACTCGAAAGAATGGTGATAACCGGGTGTCCCGCTTTTATCTAAGCCCCGATCCGAACTTCGCCGATCCGACCTCGGAGCAGGTGATCCTTGAACTACCCCACCCCACATACGGGAATCATAATGGCGGTCAACTTGCCTTTGGACCTGACGGTTATCTCTATATAGGCACCGGGGATGGAGGCGGAGGTGGAGATCCGTTTGACAATGCCCAGAATCCAGGAGTCCTTCAAGGAAAACTGCTCAGGATCGATGTTGAGCTGGCACAGATAAAAACAAGATCAGAGTCGGTATTAATTTACCTGCCTTTGATCCCCAACAACAGCACCTTAACCCCTCCTGATCAAGCATACCGCATTTCCTGCCAACAATCCTTTTCTAGGTCAACCAGGGTACAGGGGAGAAATTTGGGCTCTCGGTTTAAGAAATCCGTGGCGCTTCTCATTCGATCGCCTGACCGGTGATATCTACATCGCTGATGTCGGGCAAAGTACCTGGGAAGAGGTGAACTTTCAACCTGCAACCAGTGCTGGCGGTGAAAATTATGGCTGGAACATCATGGAAGGAGAGGATTGTTACAATGGCAGCACATGCGACAGCAGTGGTCTGACCCTGCCTGTATTCTCATATCGGACGCATGTCGACGGTTGTTCAGTCACCGGCGGGTTTACTTATCGAGGATCAAATTACCCCGGATTGCAGGGGATATATTACCTTGGTGATTACTGCTCAGGACGCATCTGGGGAATGCAAAATTCAGGCAGCGTGTGGATCAATCAAATGCTCCTGGAAACAACTTACAACATTTCCAGCTTTGGCGAGGATGAATCTGGGGAGCTTTATTTGGCAGATCGTAATTCAGGGAATATCTACCAAATCATCGAGGTGACAACAGGATCCTAATCTGGTTATTATTCCTCCATTAACGGCAACTCGGGATAATAAAAGGATGTCTTTAATTATCATTTAGAATCCTAATGGGCCTATTCCGGATCTGTGCGATCCGGGAGGTGAGGAATCCCCATTGGGATTTATTTACTGAGGTTCACAAAAGGGATTTCTAGACTCTTCACGCCTCGAAATGACAAATCTCTTATGATTATCTTTCATTATCTCGATCTCAATTTGTATTAGATAATTTTTAACCGAGTAACCGGTAAACCTACTTCTTGAGAACATAGTAAGTAGATTTTTTATCCCCAATCTTTACCAAAACCCCCTTCGAAACCAAATCGGATAAATCACGGCGCAGTGTCTCTGGGTGTACCTCCGGGCAAAGCTCGTGAAATTCACGGTTCGTGATCCGTCTCCGGGTTGCCAAATAATTCAACGCGGCTTCCTGGCGTGGGTTGATACCCAGTGCTAGGTATTGGGATAGATCATTGGGCGGTAAATCTTCTGCGGGGCTGTTATGCAGGGTTACTCGAAAAGTCCCGGCTGATTCCTCAAATTGAGGCGGATTTAGAGAATTCTGGCGCATTGAGGTAACTGCCCGATCTAATCCATATCCCAACCGCTCCACATAGCCTAAATCAGCCAGCACCTGGACGATGACCGGATTGCGGGAATAGCGGGCTGATAAGATATTCTCTATTGTAATCGGACCTGGTAAGCCACCGGGAGAGGTCACTTCCAGGCGGTCTGAGTAGATATTCAGATGAATGCTGTCCCCTTGGAGATTGTAATCCCGGTGAGCAATGGCATTCACGATCAATTCACGGACGGCATCAAATGGGTATTCCAGTACCTCCTCGTGGGCCAGACCGATCAGGCGCACCACGCTCTGCAGGTTTGCCCGCAAGAATTTTTCGGCTTGCTGCAGCTGGGAGATCAGCGAGCCGTTCATCTCCTCCTTGACAAAACGATCCCCAAATGAATGACCGGAAAATCGAGCCGCCAGGATTTGGGCGGTGGGCAGCCAGCGTTGGGGAGCGCGTCCAAATAATAAAAGCCCTGCATAGGTCGGGAGCAATTCTGCCTCCATCTCGTGCAGGCAACCGCGCTGAACCAGGATGTCTTTTATCCCGGGCTGTGATTCCCACTCCTTGATTTTTGCCGCGGAATAATAAGCCTGGCAATAATCCTCAACTTGCTGCTCATCTAAATCTTGATAGGCAGCATCCGTTGGAGTTTGGGATTCAAATAAGATCATCCCCTTCTCCACAAGCATTCGGCGGAGTTGCCGGGGTGGAATCGGGATGACTTGGTTTCCTTCCCGCCAGTAATAACGACCTTCCAGGCCAAAAACATGCGGTAGACCTTGGGGGACACTGATATGCAATAGGTTAACTTGCCCGAGACGCTGGACTCTTGGAACTGGTATGACTAAAGTCGGATCAATGGAAAGGCAGGCTCGGAAAACTCGGTCAAGTGCCGTTGAGATATCTTGTACTCCCTGCACTTTTCCCGATTGAGGATTGATCCCAAGAAAAATTGTTCCCCCGCTGGTGTTGGCGAAAGCAGCAAGTTGAGCAGCCAACTCCCCCAGCGCCACATCCTCAGCGCACCAGTGCAGGTCTGGACCCATGCCCTGGGCTAATATTGGATATATGTCAAACTCAGGAGATCCCATGCGAAAAGAATTTCCAAGTCATTTGGTGCTGAAGATGTTTAGGCCCCGGAATGGATTGAGGGTTGATCTCCACTGGATTTAATTGGCGCTTTCGTGGGGCTACCTTTCTGATTTGATTTCGAAGGGAGTAAGGCGATGTCCAACACCTTATCCATATGTTCCACATGCACAATCTCCAGCTCGGAGAGAAACTGCTTGGGGACTTCAACTAAATCTTTATCATTTCGCTTGGGCAAGACGATCGTCTTTAGCCCAACCCGGTGACCGGCAAGCACTTTTTCACGCACACCACCCACCGGTAAAATGCGACCACGCAAGGTGATCTCCCCCGTCATGCCGACATCTTTGCGCACTTTGCGACCAGTGAAAGCAGAGATTAATGCCGTGGCAATCGTGATCCCCGCACTGGGGCCATCTTTCGGGATCGATCCCTCCGGGATATGGATGTGGATGTCAACGTTATCGAACGTATCCGAGCTGACTTTCAATGCTTTCGCTCGCGACTTCAAATAGGATAGCGCCGCCTGGGCAGACTCCTGCATCACATTCCCAATCTGCCCAGTAATCTGCAGATTCCCTTTGCCTTCAACCAACAATACTTCAACAGGCATGATCTCGCCCCCATTTACCGTCCAGGCGATGGCGGTCGCCACACCGACTTCATTTCTTCGTTCCGCTTCCAGGTTGAAGAAAGGCGGAGGACCGAGAAACCGCTCGACCGAAGCCGAACCTACCCGGTGCGGGTAGCGTTTCTTCTCGGCTTTTAAGCGGGCAACTTTCCTGCAAATGCGACCAATCTCGCGTTCCAGGTTGCGTACGCCCGCTTCGTAGGTATATTCGCGAATCAACCGCTTCAGCGCCAGCTCGGTAAACTGAAATTCTTTACCATCCAGGCCATTTTCTTCCATCTGGCGAGGGATCAGAAAACGGCGGGCAATTTCGATCTTCTCCTCTTCGATATAACCGGGAAAATCGATCACTTCCATGCGGTCAAGCAGTGCGAAAGGGATGGTCGCAGTTGTATTGGCCGTGGTGATGAACATGACCTTTGAGAGATCATATGGAAGTTCGAGGTAGTGATCGGAAAAGCTATAATTCTGCTCGGGATCTAGCACTTCAAGCAAGGCAGCAGCAGGATCACCCCTGAAATCCTGCCCCAGCTTGTCAACTTCATCCAGCATGAAGAGCGGGTTGACCGTGCCAGCACGGCGCATGGTTTGCAAGATTCGTCCCGGCAGCGCACCGATATATGTCCTCCGGTGACCGCGGATCTCTGCTTCATCTCGCACTCCACCCAACGAAAGGCGTACAAATTTTCTTCCTAATGCCTCACTGATCGATTTGCCCAATGAAGTTTTGCCGGTGCCCGGGGCTCCAACAAAACAAAGGATGGGCTGCCGGGCGCGCTTTGGACTCAAGCTGCGGACCGCGATATATTCCAGGATTCGATCTTTGATGCGCGGTAGCCCATAGTGGTATTGATCAAGGGTTTTGCTCGCATGGCTGACGTCCAGGTTATCCTCGGTTGAATCTGTCCAGGGCAGCTCCAAAATCCATTCCAGGTAGGTGCGGATTATGCCGACCTCCGGGGAAAGGGGCGGCATCTGACTGAGTCGGTCGGCTTCTTTCAACGCCCGAACCTGTACTTCTTCCGGCAGGGAGACCCCTTCTATGCGGGCACGCAGTTCGTTAATTTCCCGAGACCAGGGATCTCCTTCTCCCAACTCGGTCTGGATAACTTTCATCTGTTCCCGCAGGTAGAATTCGCGTTGGGTTCGATCCACTTCTCCCTGCGCCTTGGTGTGGATTTCATCCTCCAACTCCAAGACATCCGCTTCTTGAGCAAGGATTTTGACCACGGATCGCAGGCGCTCCAACGGCTCAGGGATCATCAGTAATTCCTGGCGTTCCTCAATAGGTGGCGCGACGGTGGTGGCGATCATATCTGCCAGCCAGCCGGGTTCGTCGATATTCAATGCATACAGGTATGCCTCTTCCGGCAAGCTGCGATCTAGTTGGATCACACGTTGGAACAGTTCCAGCGTGGTGCGCATTGTGGCATCCATCTGCCGGTTGACTTCAGTAGGTTCGAAGATTCGCCTGGCGCGAACAACCATGAATGGCTCGACCTGAACGAATTCGATG
The DNA here is from genome assembly GCA_020346705.1 of Chloroflexota bacterium. Taxonomy (GTDB): domain Bacteria; phylum Chloroflexota; class Anaerolineae; order Anaerolineales; family UBA4823; genus PFL25. The sequence continues at coordinate 1,135,076 of CP070785.1, forward strand.
ATCTCAAGCCTGCGGCGGCCCTGTACCAGCGCAGAGCTGGAACCATCTGGCATACTCAATAAACGACCGACGGCGATCTCTACCGCAATTGGATAAAAATCGCCAGGACCTGGATCATCCTGGTCCGGGTCGCGCTGCAACAGCGCGATCATGGTTTGATCTTCGAGCTGGGTATCCTCAATTGCTAATAAAGATCCTTCCCGGGCGACGAATATCGGCGATACCATCCTGGGGAAGATAACCAGGTCGCGCAGAGGGATGGCTGGACACTCAATAAAACCATTCTCATCTGAGAGTGCATCCTGGACGCTGTACAGTTCTTCTGTACGCCGGTGCAGGGTTTCCCCAAATTCGTCTTCGTCTTCTCTAAAGAACCAGTCTCGGTTGCTCATAATTTGTTTCCAATATGGATAAAACCTTTCTCACCGATACGCTCCTGCCAGGCAGATCGAGCCGCGGCAGCCACGAATATCGATCCGGTCACCAGGATTATGGCTTTGCTTCCAGCCAGCAACTCGGCCTCTTCCAGCGCATCTTCGATGGTTGAGGACGAGATAGCAGGGATATCCATCTCCTGGGCGATCTCCACCAGTTCATTGGGATCAGACGCCCTGGGATGAGTGGATTTTGTGGCTACAATCCTGATTATATTGGGCCGAAGTTCGGCTAACATGCCTTTGATATCCTTGTCCTCCGAAGCGCCAAACACCAAGATCACCGGTACCCCAGGATAGTAATCCTGTAGGACAACTTGCAGTTTTTGCGCCGAATCGCGATTGTGGGCTGAGTCGATGATCAAGGGCGGTTCCAAACGAAGAATCTCGAACCTGCCGGGCCAAAATACCGATCGAAATCCTTTTTCGATTCCGAGATTAGAAACCTCGATGCCGTTTTCTCGAGCGATCATCAAGGTGGTATAGGCCGTGGCTGCATTTTCCAGCTGGTGGGAACCCAACAAGGGGATCGTTAGCTGAACAGGTTCCCAATCACCATTTCCTCTGAAAAAATACCGTTCATATTTTTCCTGTTCGGATTTATGCCAGATCTGAAATCGCTGACCTGCCAGGGATTTTTCCGCCAGCTGGTAGCGATAATCCTCACCAACTTGAGTTATGGGCGCTCCTCGCTGTCCAGCGATATCCTTAATCGCCTGCAAAGCTTCCTCATTTTGGGGCGATACGACGACCGGGATGCTTGATTTAATGATGCCAGCTTTTTCCCCGGCAATTTCAGTCAGTGTATCTCCGAGCAGGTAAGTGTGATCATATGAAATTGAGGTGATCACGGTTACCTCAGGCGAACAAACATTGGTCGCATCCAGGCGGCCTCCCAAGCCAACCTCAAGCACGGCAATGTCTACTTCTTTGCGGGCGAAATACAGGAAGGCGAGGGCTGTCGTGATCTCAAAAGTAGTTATCTCAGGACTTCTAGCAATACGTGGCTTGATCTCATCTACCAGGGATATCAGATCGGCGTGCGGGATCGGTTCACCATCCACCTGAATACGTTCAGCATAATCTTGCAGGTGGGGGGAGGTATACAAACCCACCCGCAAACCACTCTGCTGGATGGCGCTGGCGCAGAGCGCGGAGACAGAACCCTTGCCTTTTGTCCCAGCAACGTGCAGGATCTTATATTCTCGTTCCGGGTTACCCAGGGCAGTCATAAAATCTCGCATGCGAGTCAGATCGAATTTCTCCGGTGAATAGCGGAAGGTCTTCTGCAAGCTGTAATCAATATGGCTGTATAAATAATCCAGCGTTTCCTGGTACTGTGGTTCAATTTCCATGTGTATGGCATTGTAACCGCTGCCAAGTCCAGGCGCAAGAGGTTGTATTCGCGTTGAAAAGCTGGTTAGTGATCAATATCACTTGCCATTGCTATGAAATCGCGTTATTATTTAATCGTCCATAAACTGCGCTGTTTTATAGCGCACATAAACTTGGAAAAACATGATTTCATCCTCACGCCACACAACACCGCCATCAAATTTTGTGAGGTTTTTTGTATTTAAATCATCATTAATGCCCAGATATATTTGTAAATTGAGGAACTCAAGATGAGTTCTTCAATCTCTACTACCACCCCATTAACGGCTGTAGAACCTACCAGGTTGGTGCTAACCCGCGTCACAGATCGCATGGCGAATTTCCCATGGTGGGGTTTGGTCCTCGTTCTAATGGCGGTATTTCTAATCTACAGATTCTTGATTGATGCCACCTATCAGGAAATCATCCCTTTCATGATTGTGGGAATTCGGCTCACCATCCAAGTTATCTTAATTGCATCTGTCATCACAACGGTCTATCTTTATCAGATCATAACGCTGAAATTATCTATAAGAGACATATACATGGAAAGGCGGATGAGCATGAGTTAAGAAGCATCAGACTTATCTATCGAATTGCATCGATCATCGAAAGGAGGTGGACAGAATTAATACTTATTAACTCAAGCTCCAAAAATTTAAAAATTCTGAGGAGAAAATGAAAATGAAGAAGCTTTTTCTGATTGTTAGTTTACTTATTGTGGCCAGCATGTTTCTAGCGGCCTGTGCACCTCCAGCCCCCGGCACTGAATCTGATCCAATCATCTGGGTGCTCGTTCCCTCCCAGGATACGCAGGCTGTCCTGACCGGTGCTGAAGAGATTGCCGCCGTCTTCGAAGAAGAGGCTGGCCTGATTGTCGAACCTCTGGTCACGACGGACTACACCGGTGCGGTGGAGGCCATGTGCAGCGGCGAAGCTGATATGGGAGCCTTGAACACTTTCAACTACGTGCTGGCCAACGCCCGTGAATGTGCAGAAGTCGCCCTAGCTTCGGTGCGCTTCGGCAGCACCTTCTACCAGGGTCAACTTGTTACACGCGCAGACAGTGGAATCACGAGTATTGAAGACTTTGTTGGCAAAACCTTCTGCCGACCTGACCCGACTTCAACATCAGGTTGGGTGATCCCCAGCATTAACATGCAAGCCGCTGGCATAGATCCAGAGAATGATCTGGCTGAAATTATTGATGCTGGTGGGCACGACGCAGTAATCATCGCCGTCTATAATGGTGACTGCGATGTTGGGTCAACATTCGTGGATGCCCGCACCAATGTCGAGGAAGATTTCACCGATGTCATGGATGTTGTCACTGTTATTAGCGAATCCCCACCCATCCCCAACGACACGATCAGCTTCGAGCCAAGTGTTCCTGAGGATGTTCGCGCAGCTCTGGTTGCCGCTTTCCTGGAACTGGCTTCCACTGAAGAAGGGCTCGCCATCCTGGATTCGGTCTACTCCTGGAGTGGCATGGAAGAAGTTGAGGACAGCTTCTACGATGGTTTTCGCCAGCAGCTGGAAGCTGCCGGGATCGATTTTGAAGAGCTGGGACAGTAAGCTGCTTACAACCACAAACTAGACCTTACAAGGGAAGAGAGACATCTCTCTTCCCTTGTTCAAAACTAATACCCAATATGCTTCAAATTGAGAATTTAACCAAGATTTATGACGATGGTACCCAGGCCCTGACTGATGTGAGCTTTACCGTCGAAGAGGGTGAGTTCCTGGTGGTGATCGGGTTGAGCGGCTCGGGGAAATCAACGCTCTTGCGCTGCATCAACCGCTTGGTTGAACCCACCGAAGGACGCATCACCTGGAATGGTCGCGACATCACCGCCGCGGACCAATCTGAATTGCGTGAGATTCGCCGTGAGATCGGCATGATCTTCCAGCATTTCAATCTGGTTAAACGCTCTACAGTAATGACCAATGTGCTCTCCGGACGGTTGGGTTATACACCTCCCGCATGGAGTTTGATAAACCGTTTTCGGAAGGAAGATAGAGTGCGCGCCATGCAAGCCCTGGAGCGGGTTGGCATTCCGGACAAAGCGGGTAACCGCGCCGATGAGCTCAGTGGAGGCCAACAGCAGCGGGTTGGTATCGCCCGAGCCTTGATGCAGGAACCCAAGATGATCCTGGCCGATGAGCCTGTCGCCAGTCTCGATCCCGTGCTGGCGCATTCCATCCTGGGTAACCTGGAGCGGATCAACCAGGAAGATAATATGACCGTCATCTGCAGCCTGCACTTTCTGGACCTGGTCCAACGCTATGCATCCAGGGTGATCGGTTTACGGGATGGAGTGATCGTCTTTGAGGGGGACAGCCAGGATATCCGGCAGCTGAGCGATGAACGCTTCAAGGAGATCTACGGCGAAGAAGCTGAACGTCTCGGCGGATAAAATGATCAACCGAAAAATATAACACATGGACGCCAACCAAGAACCAACTGTAAACAGAAGGCCTTCCCTCCTTTATGGTGCTTTATCTTTGGTCCTGCCTGGTTTAGGCCAGGCGATAGCAGGCCAGTTTAGACGCGGTAGTGGAATTTTCCTGACTTTTATCGTCCTGGCTGGTCTCAGCATATGGACAGTTGCCCAACGGGCGCGCTTTCCCGATTTAACCCTCAGTGCCCAAATCTTCTGGATCGTTTTCCTCGAGTGTGCGGCATTATTATTATTTTTAATTTGTATCCGTTACCTGTTAAATCGGTTTCTGATTAAAGATGTCTCCGGACAGGTCTTTACTCAATGGGGTCTGATCATATTTTATGCAGTGGCGATCTTCCTGATTGCGGACTCGTTACTTTCCAACGCAGGAACTTCAGAGGAGTTACAGCAGGTTTACGAGTCGACAACTGTATTTTCTGCAGCTATTTTTGCGGTGTTCTGGTTTTGGCAGATCGGAGATGCTGCCCGCATCGGCGCCAGGCAAGAAATCCCTTCGATGGGTCCCGCCATCGCCAGCGCCTGTTTGCTGATCTTCGTACTGGGATGGAACATCACCCAAATCGATTTACCAAAGGCAATCGAAGAGTACAGAGATACCCAAGTAATCCTACGCCAGCTGATCTGGCCCTGGGAAGCTGCCTTTGAATTTGAGGTAGTCAGCGTTGAAGCTACCGCCAGGGTTCAAGCACCCTGTCCTGAGGGGGAGATTGGTCCGCCTGAAAATGAACCCATAGCAGGAGAATCTTGGATTATTGTTACCCCAACCTGTGGTGAGTTGAGTGTTCTTAGTCTAAGCGGAGAATTCACACCGGGAACCGAACTCACTATCACGGGAGGCAATTTTACCCCTGGGTCCGAAGTGGAGATATTTTGGAAAAATCCGATTGGTAATCCTTTCCGCCCACGCGGAGTTGGGGAAACGATCATCCCGATCGATGAGAATGGTGAGTTTGTCACCAACCTCAATATCCCCCAAGCACTCATACCAGATACTGCCGTCGGCGCCCAAATTCATACTGTGGTTATCCGCGAAGAAAGCACGGTGGTCTTCACCTGGCGGCTCAGCCGGGAGATGAAGTTGGCCCTGGTCGGCATGCTGGAGACCATCATGCTGGGTCTCATGGCGACCTTCTTCGGTATTATTTTCGCCGTCCCGCTGAGCTTTTTAGCCGCCCGCAACTTGATGTCCAATATCGTCAGCACGATCAGCGCCATCACAGGCGGTTTATTGTTGGCAGTGGCCGGCTTGATATTAGCCGGGCTGATAACAGGACAGATCAGTTCCCTGCTAGGTGGTTTGAGTGAAAACCCGATCTTGATCGCCCTGATTGGGTTGGTGCTGGTACTTGGTCTCGGCTATTTAGGCTGGAGATTGGGTTCCTGGGGATTGGCAACCCTGGGTGAACGCGCGCCAGCGATATTGAGCCGGATCCTGACTGCTTTCCTATTTGCACTGATTGGAGCTGCATTTGGATATGCACTCGGTCTCTTTTTCAGCAGGGGCATCCGGGCGATTATCTTACCGGACGAGGTTGCTGCGCTGACCGAGGATCGCTACGCCATCTTTGGGGCAGGCGTCCTGGGGGTGATCAGCTTCATATACGCCTACCGGATTAACTTCGATGGTGAAATCCGCATCGGGATGATCATCTATGCCATCGTGCGCACTATCATGAACATCGTGCGCGCCATTGAGCCCCTGATCTGGGCCCTGGTCGGCATCATCTGGGTCGGACCAGGACCATTCGCCGGAACGATCGCACTAACCTTGCATACCATCGCTGCCTTAGGAAAGCTGTATTCAGAATCAATAGAAAGCATCGATCCAGGACCGCTGGAAGCAATCCAAGCCACCGGCGGCAACCGGTTGCAAACCATTATCTACGCTGTGATTCCACAGGTTTTACCGCCCTTTATCTCCTTTACCATTTACCGCTGGGATATCAATGTGCGCCTCTCGACGGTTATCGGTCTGGTCGGTGGCGGTGGTATCGGCTTCATTCTCATCCAGTGGATCCGTCAGTTCGAGTATGAAGCTGCCGGCCTGGCTGTCTGGTTGATCGCCATCACGGTGTCTGTCCTGGATTACGTCAGCTCTGAGATTCGCGAGCGATTCGTCTAAATATATTAAACTTCGATTAGTGTTTCCCTGGGAGCTGTTGTATATGGCGACAGTTCTCAGTTCTATTTGTGGGTGACATGGTAAAATTCGCCCGTGCTGAGCAAAGTAACCAAGATCTTTTTGGGTTTATTCATCTTTTTCCTAGTTCTGTTCGTCATTTTAGGAACAGTACCGCGGACGCTGACGCGCCTGTATGCCGATTCCCGGTTGTTTGATCCTGCAAACTCCCCTTCTGGAAGGGTAGCCATCGTATTTGGTGCAGGGCTTTACCGCAACGGTTCCCCCACACCTGTTTTGAGAGACCGGATAGAAACGGCAGTTGACCTCTATAATCTTGGGAAGGTTGAAAAACTGCTCATGAGCGGTAACGTTTCTCGAGGCCATAACGAACCCGCGGCGATGCGTACATATGCTCTCGGTTTAGGGATTCCAGATGAAGACATTATCCTCGATGATCAAGGCTTGCGAACTTACGACACCTGCTATCGTGCCCGGGATATTTTTGGCCTTGACTCTGCTATCCTTGTAACCCAGGCCTTTCATCTTCCACGCGCCGTTTACACTTGCAATTTGTTGGGTGTCTCCGCAATCGGAGTGCCTGCCGATTTACGCCAGTATCGCCAGGCATCGCAAACCTTCTGGAATTTCCGCGAAACGGTTGCGACTGCTGTCGCCTTATGGCAAGTTCACTTTTCACAACCGCAGCCCATACTTGGAAATCCGGAACCAATCTTCCCCCTGGAGGTTCAATGAACAGGGAAAACGCCCTCGCCATCGTTGAGCAGTATGTCTCGAACGAGAATTTAATCCGGCACATGTTGGCCGTTGAAGCAGCCATGCGGTTTTACGCAAATAAATATGACCAGGATGCCGAATTGTGGGGAAACACCGGGCTGCTGCATGATTTTGATTGGGAGATCCACCCGACCCTGGAAGAACACCCCCAAGCCGGTGCGCCAATCCTGAGGGAAAATGGGGTTCCGGAGGAAATTATCCGCGCCATTCTCAGCCACGCTGACCATACTGGTGTTCCCCGGGAAACACTGATGGAGAAAGCCCTCTTGGCTTGTGATGAAATAACCGGCCTGATCACCGCGGTCGCTTTAGTGCGACCCTCCCGTTCCTTGGACGACTTGAAGGTCAAATCTGTAAAAAAGAAGTGGAAAGATCGCTCTTTTGCAGCGGGCGCTGACCGGGAAGAGATAGCCCGCGCGGTAGAAGATTTTGGGGTGGATTTGTGGGAGCACACTACAAATGTAATCCTGGCAATGCGGACCATTGGTACCGAGTTGGGATTTAATCAATTGAATCCATGAAGATTTGGGATCCTGGCTTGGGGGCCTTCAAGGAATAATTACCCGGGGAATCCCAATTGCTAATACCCAATTAAATTGTTGACAAGCTGGCCTTTCTCGGCTAAACTATCCTCAATCTAATGACTATACGAACTACCTATCCGCAATGACTGGAGGTTCTTATGTCCCCTCAAGAAGTTACCACTGCCCATATCACTCCCCAAACCACATTGATCCCTGCCATCAATGCCTGGCAATATTATCTAGAAGATCAGGGCAGTTCACCTAACACCATCAAAGCTTTCATCGGCGATCTTAACCTGCTTGCCTCCTACCTTCCCCCTGACCGCACCCTAGGCAGCATCACAACCACGGATTTGAACAACTTCTTAAATTGGATGCAGCACGGCCGGGGTGTGCCCTGCAGTCCGAAGACCCTTTCCCGGCGGATCACCTCGCTCAAGGCATTTTTCCGCTGGCTGAACGAGTATGGCGTGCTTCTGGTTGATCCAGCAGAACAAGTCGTTCAGAAATCCGTCATCAGCCCACTACCGACCGTTTTGAATCCTGATGAGGTCCGTGAAGCCCTGGCAGTAGCGGAGGAATTTTGGCAGAAGGCACCCCACGATTCCCGCTATCTGGCGCTTTTTGATATGCTGATCAACACTGGGTTGAAGAAAAGTGAGACGCTTGCCTTACAGTTAAATCACATCGATCTTGAAGCGCCAGGCGGCGCGCTGGTATTCGTGCGCTACGCGAATCCGCAATATCGTTTCAAAGAACGCAAAATCCCCCTGCCGGATAGCTGGGTTGAACTTTATCCAAAATACAAAGAGCAGTACAACCTGACTGACAGGGTTTTCCCCTGGTCTCCTCGCCGGCTTGAATATCTGCTGGAAGACATCAGCGTGCAGGCAGGATTAGAAAAACATATCTCATTTGAGATGTGCCGCTGGACGTGCGCTCTCAGCGATTACCAGTCTGGGATGGAGCCCGATAAAATTCGTCAGAAATTGGGTATCTCAAAAATCCAGTGGCGAGAAGTGCGCATGAAACTCAGGAAGCTTTCAGCACCGGAAAAAGATTAGCCTGCATTACTGCCACTTGACGACGATATCCCCAATGACATTGGCAGCCTGATCCCCCCGGTCGGCGGCATTGGAAAGGTGGCGATAAATCTCGCGCAGTTTTAATATCTCCATCACGCCGTTCAAATCTTGTGGATCGCGAAATAAATCGGCTAAAGCTTCCCGATATACCTGCTCAACCCGGTTTTCTAATGCTTTGGCCCGCACGGCATGATCGTTGGCAACATTGGGGTGATCGACCAGTTCCGAAACGCCACGCAATATCTCCACTGCAGCATCCGTCAAGAGAGATACCATCCTTTCGAGGTATTGATTAGGTTCTACATTAAGGGTGGCCATACGGTCCACCGTTTCTTCCGCATAATCGAGAATATCGTCGATCGTCAGGGAGAGGGCGAAGATATCCTCCCGGTCAAAGGGGGTCACAAAGGTGCGGTTGAGCTCATCGATCAGTATCCGCCTGACCTCATCCTCTTCTGATTCAATCTTGTTCACTTTTTCAGCAATGGTGCTGTCGGGCTGCTGCATGTACAGCTTTAAAGCTTCCAAGCCCTCCACAGTGAATTCTGCTTGTTTGATCAAAAGCTCTAAAAAGCGGTTGCTCTTCCTTCGTCGTCGAAATAATCTCATCAGCGGACCTCTCGCCAAGCAGCTTCTTTCCGGTTAAATATTCATTTATTCCCAGTGCAAAATTGATTAATGACCATTATAACAAATGCACATCTACATGCACCCATCACTGCTCCTGACCCAATTACTAACCTGAGTTTATTCACCTATTTTCGACTTAATCCCTCTGATTTCCATCTTACCAATAAAAACTTCAATATCTGGATGTAAAATTGTGCCACCCAAAATTGCAGTAAAAATGTTAATGCTGTATTCGGGAGATATTACGCGTCCCAACCCTCCTTCCAGAAACTGGATATCCCTGCCGTTGATCACGATATGGACATGCTGGTACAAGTTCTTTTGTTCATCCAATAGTTCTCTTTCTAAATCTGGGTAGCCGCTAACAATCTCCTCTACAATTGGATCGCATTAGCGTACTCGGGGAGCTGGATGTCGACAGTCTTTTGACCGATTATCAGGCACAAACTGGCAAAGAAGTGACTCTCATATACTCATTTTACCTTGGTCTGGATGGTGCAATTCTAATCGCACTACATACTGAGAAAATTCGGTGATCCGGAAAGGATGTGCCAGGCGATAGCCCGGCACCCAGACGATTTGATCTCCGCTGCACACCAATGGCCACTTTTCACGCGCTCGTCTGGGCATTTTCTCATTAATCATAAAATCCGATAGCTTCAACGAATGCCCATCGAGACCGAACGGCTGCAGCCGGTCGCCATCTCTCCTAGCTCGAACCAGCAGAGGTGACTGAATTTTATGCTGGTCAACCCATACCTGATCAGTCCCTGCACCCTCCCATGGATACGGTTCAATCAAACCACTGACCGACATTATTTCTGAAGATAATTGCCAGCCAGCATTAAGCTCCAACTTACCCCCACTCTCTAAAAGACTCACTTCTTCAACGACTTGCGGCCATTCTATGATAGGAATCTCGGCTTTCCATTCGGCAAGCCAAAGCTTCCCGGGTTCGGCAATCAACCTTAAACCAGCGATCAGATCCACTTCCGCATAGGATTTGCCGGGTTGAAGGTATTCCAGAGCCAGATCAACAGCGTTGAAGTTGATATCCCGTAAACCAGATCTTAAAATGGCGATCGCCTTACGAAGAATGTGGCGCTGCACACTCAGGCTTTGCTGGCTGCATAGCTTTGAATCAATCGCTAAATAATCCTCCTCCTGGATGATTAAACATCGCTCCCAAACCGAAGACACTATCTCGGCAATCAACTCGCTCTCCCCGCGCATAACTTCCGCCATACGCCAGATAAGCCGGCGAACAGCCGGATTATAAGTTTCCAGGAAGGGGATAAGTTCATGTCGCAAGCGATTGCGGTATAGAGTCTGATCTTCATTGGAGGCATCGAAGATAGGATCAATCCCCCTTCTCTGGCAGTACTCAAGAATCTCACTCCGCCAGGTATTCAGCAAAGGTCGCAGCAGGGGGATTTCAGCACTCCATGCGTTGGGCAGCGTTCTGACCTGCATGCCGCTCAAGCCATCAACCCCTGCTCCTCTCAACAAGTGCATCAAAACTGTTTCCACCTGGTCATCTGCGGAGTGCCCGACAACAACGCCCTGAGCTCCCATGCTCGCGGCGCAGGAGAACAGGAACCGGTAGCGTTCATTCCGAGCTGCTTCCTCAACCGATTCGCTTTCCCGCACGACTCTCTCCTTAACCTCCCCTTCTCCAAGGAGGAATTGAAATCCATACGCTTCAGCGATCTGGCTAACAAATTGAGCCTCTTCCTCGGCTGATGGGCGCAATTTGTGGTTGAAATGGGCAACCAGAACCTGATAACCACTGCGATAAAGCACATCCAAAAGGCACAAGCTATCAGGACCACCAGATACACCAACCACTAACGGATGGTCAACTAGAATCTGGCATTCATCTTGCAGGATTCGGGATAAATTTTCCAACATGGTGACTAAATTATAGCCCAAGCGTTTTGCTGTTTCATTTGCAAAACAATGTAGAGCTAAACCTTACGTAAATGCCACTTGTATTGGATAATCGTTTATGCTAGACTGAAAACCAAGATCGATCTCTGGAGCGCACGTATGACGGGAAAAATCTTAATTGTTGACGATGATATTGACACCCTGCGGCTGGTAGGAATGATGCTGGAGAGCGAGGGCTTTGATATCATCGCAGCTAAAAATGGGCAGCGGGCAATTTCATTAGCCCGCAGCGAAGATCCTGATCTGATCATCCTGGACATCATGATGCCCGATGTGGATGGTTATGCAGTCGCGGCACAAATACGCCGAGAAATCTCTACTCGCAGCATACCGATCCTGATTTTTACGGCAAAATCCGGCCTCGATGACAAGTCGCTGGGATTGGATCTGGGTGCAGATGGTTTCATCACCAAACCCATTTCTACTCGCGAGCTGCTGTCGCAGGTTGAGCGGATGCTTTCGCCAACCGGGGATAGCGAACGGGTTGCAGAATTCCAAGAAACAGGTGGGTTGCATGCCGTCTTGGCTACCAAGGGCGGTATGGGTGTATCCACGGTGGCGATCAATCTTGGGATCGCCCTTTATAAGCAAACGGATGATTCAGTTGTTGTGGCTGATTTCAGACCAGGCCAGGGAAGTATTGCCCTTGAGCTTGGTTACGACCACTCACAAATCTACAACCACTTGTTAGATCTCTTCCCAGAAGATCTCACACCTAGTTTGATTGAGGAAGCGCTGGTTGATCATTACTCTGGAATCCGCTTCTTGCTCAGTTCTCCGCAGTTAAAGGATGAGAAATACGCCTCGAAAGTGGACAATTTCGAGATCATTACCCGATTCCTCCCACAGCTGGCTGCTAACACAGTGGTTGACTTG
>CP070785.1:1147430-1160414 GCA_020346705.1 Chloroflexota bacterium
ATCATGTCTTTTATAGTGATCAAACCAGTTAGAACACCATTCGAGTCCACTAGAGGTAATTTTTCAATGCGATGCTCATGAAGGATTTTTTCGGCTTCGCTTATCGTTGTATCTGCTGGTGCTGTGATTACTTCTCTAGACATGACCTCTGCCAGTGGTCGGTTCAAATCTTTTTCGAACAACAGGTCACGAGTAGTGACAATGCCAACTACCTGTTTTGCATCATCTAAAATAACAATCCCACCCGTATCCGTTTCCTCCACAATGCGATTCACGTCCCCAAGCGTATCCGTTTCATTGAGTGTGATGGGGTTATCGACCACAAAGGATTCGCTTTTTTTCACACGCATTACCTGGCGAACTTGATCCTTGGTCGACATGAAACGGTGAATGATGCCGATCCCACCGGCATGTGCCATGGCGATCCCCATATCGCTCTCCGTAACCGTATCCATATTGGCCGAGACAATGGGGATTTGCAAATTCATCTGTGACGTAAATCTGGTTTCTGTTGAAAGCTTGCGACGGGATGCCACATCAGTATGTTGGGGGACTAATAGAACGTCATCAAATGTCAAAGCTACTTCCGACAAAATCTTCATCAGAAAATCCTCCTTTGGGATTACTTTTATTCTCAGAAAGGGATCAATCGAAAACACAATCCATGTTGGGTTGTTGAAGCAGCTTTCGCATTATATCCCACACCATTATCATGTTAGCTATTCGAAAGCCAAATCTACGTTTAGTGCGCTTTTGTAATTTGTGTTGAAATTTTCATCCGATTTTCGATCGATTATCGGGTAGTGCATTGTTCGATTTTTGTCCAATACCGTCCACAAAAATCGCTCGATGGGAAGTTGGGGCGAATTTTAGTATCTTTCCTGGTGAAATATCTTTGGAAGGAGTAAACAACAGAGATGTGGAGCGGGCAGAGCTGACACATACGGGTGACCGTGATTTTCGCGTGAAGCTGAACCCATCACTGCAATCTACCATCGAATCAGTTCGCACGACCTGTGCACAAAGATCTACCGGTCAGCTGCCAGGCGGCTGCCCCAGCTAAGATGAACAATATCCAATCGATCGGAATTCTGTAGCGCGGCATATAGGCAACGATGTAGTAAATCAACGGGTAGGTTATCAGTGGGATCAAAAACGTTGCTCGCTGTGGAATCGCGAGCATAGGGAAGGATCGCCAAGCTGATTTGGCAATCCGCCCCACAACAGCTCGCAGGGATTTGAAGATTGATGCATCCCTTAAGGTTTCCATGGTCCCCTGTCCTTTTCAGAGATCCAAATACTTAATGACAACTATCGCCCAATTTGCATTTTACACTTGGAGAATTTGTTGCGCAACTTCTCGTCACACGCGAATGGTTTCAATTTGAACTAAGGGGGAAGCCAGATCAACTACGATTGAAACAGGTTTTTCCCGCACATAATTCCTTTCTACCACCATATGTAATAGGGAATCCCAAAAAGAACCATCATGCTATAATGAATGATAGTCATCAATTTCATAATTAATTCCTTTGCAGCCACGAGCGAGGAGGCGCCATAACCCATAATATTGATGTGATTATGAACCAACTCAAAGTTGGTTCTTTTTGTTTTAACCGCGATCTTCGAGATGAAAAGTGGATCAACTTCTAACCACCAAATTTTACATCCCAACTATCCGTGCGGAACTCGTCTCCCGGCCGCGCCTGATTGAGCAGTTGAACGAGGGTTTAAACCGCAAACTGATCCTAATCTCAGCCCCTGCTGGATATGGTAAGACCACTCTGGTCAGCGAATGGGTGCAGCAACAGCAACTGCGCTTGGATGCTTCAAAAAAAAAACCTTATTACAAAATTGCCTGGCTTTCGCTGGATGAAAGGGACAACGATTTAACGCAATTCTTTATTTACTTCGTCACGGCGCTGATCAGGGCCGAGGGAATTGATGATACCTTCGGCAGTGAAGCGCTGGGCTTGTTTCAATCACCTCAGCCTCCACCAGCCGAAGCCGTCCTGACCACCCTGATCAACGAGATTGCCGCCATCCCCGGTCAGATTGTCCTCATACTTGACGATTACCACTTGATTGAATCGGGATCAATACAAGAAGCTATCAACTTTTTTCTAGAGAATCTGCCTCCCCAAATGCATTTGGTCATTGCCACGCGAGAGGATCCCAATTTTCCTTTGAGCCTTTTGCGCGCCAGGGATCAATTGACTGAAATTCGCGCAACCAATTTGCGTTTTTCATACTCAGAAACATCAGAATTCCTCAACCAGGTGATGGATTTAGATCTCTCAATGGAGGATATCAACGCGCTGGAAAGCCGCACCGAAGGGTGGATTACCGGTTTACAGCTGGCTGCGATTTCAATGCTGGGACGCGATGATGCAACCGATTTCATAAAGTCTTTTACCGGCAGCCACCGCCTTATTCTGGATTACTTGGTTGAAGAAATCCTGGATCGGCAGCCAGCAAAGGAGAAGGATTTTTTGTTGCAGACTGCCATCCTTGACCGGCTGACCGGTTCTCTCTGCAATGCTCTCACAGAACAGGACAATGGTCAGGAAACCCTGGAGGTTCTAGATCACGCCAACTTGTTTATCGTCCCCCTAGATGAAGAAAGACGATGGTATCGCTACCACCATCTTTTTTCTGAGTTGTTACATCATCATTTGGTTAAGTCCAAACCCAACCAACTTCTCATTCTGCACTCCAAAGCGAGTAAATGGTATTCACTGAACGGTCTCCCCGAGGAGGCAATTGAGTATGCCTTTCGCGCGGAGAAATTCGAGAGGGCTGCGCACCTCATAGAAGAGCAGGCCGATGTTGTCTGGGCAAGCGGTGAGCATAATAAAATGTGGCGCTGGCTTGACATTTTGCCACCTGAAGTCGTCGCCTCCAGACCAGAACTCACGATCCTGCGCGCGGCAAATTTCTTCACCAGGGGGCAGCCAGAAGCTGCAGAACAATCTCTTCTTACTGCCGAGCAAGCGCTCACCGCTGGCAAGGAACTCAGAACTGAATCCACCACCACTAAGCACCACCAATTACCAGAGATTAAGAGGCTGTCTCTGCTTGGACGGATTTCCGCTATGAGGGCTTTAATCGCTTCTTACCAGGGGGATACACAACGCATCATCGCGCACGCCCGCCTGGCACTTGAGTTATTACCTAAAGACGACATTTGGTGCAGCCCTGCTGCAATTACTCTAGCAGACGCGCAAGGTTATATGGGTGAGATGGTAGCTGCACACAAGGCTGATTTGGAAGCAATAGAGATTTGTAAAAAGTCAGGTAACCTCTTCTTGATCATCTACTCCCATGTCAATCTCGCCCTAACTTTGAGGCAGCAAGGCAGATTGGAACAGGCTCTGGAGATCTGCCAACAGCAGATGCAGCTGGCGGCGGAAAAAGGCATGGGGCAAACGGGAGTAGTTGGCTGGTTGATGTCGATCTGGGGAGAAGCGCTGGTAGAAGTTAATAACTTGGATGCGGCGCTTGCCAAGGCAAATAGAGGGGTAGACCTGACCGAACGCTCCGGGGATATCATGATGCTTGGCTGGAGCTACCCGAGCTTAATCAGGGTTCTAATCTCTCGTGGTGATTTGGCTGGTGCTCAGGAGACCATTCAAAGGATGGAGAAAATCAGCCAAGGGGAAAATACACCTCCTTGGATAATTAGCACGATGGCAGCCTGGCAAGCCCGGATTTGGCTGGCGCAGGATAAGCATGAGGCGGTAACCAAATGGTTGCTTGAGTGCGGGTTGGACATCGATGGAGAACTCACATACCTGCATGAATTGGAATACATGGTGCTGGCGCGCATCCTCATTTATAAACGGCGAATGGATGATGCAATCAGGCTGTTATCGCGATTGTTCAAGGGCGCAGAAAAGGGAGGGCGCACTTCAAGGGTGATCGAAATTAATATTCTGCAAGCGTTAGCTCGCCAGGCACAAGGGGACATTGACCAGTCTATGGTGGCGTTAGAGCGCGCCCTTAATGACGCTAAGACAGGTGGTTTCATACGTACTTTTATAGACGAAGGTCCACCGATTTCGTATCTGCTCAAAGAAGCCCTTAATCGTGGGATTGCGCCAGAGTATGTTCGCTGGTTGTTGGGGGCATTCACGGTTGATGAACCAGATCGTACTATCCCATCGAAACGTCAGGCAAAAGGATCCGATTTAATCGAACAGCTAAGCGAACGGGAAATTGAAGTGCTCCAACTTATCGCTGAAGGTTTGACCAATTCAGAAATAGCTGCCCGACTTTATCTCTCGCTGAATACGGTCAAAGTCCACACCCGCAATATCTATGGCAAACTTGGAGCCAATAACAGAACACAAGCGGTTGTTAAGGGGAGAGAGCTGGGAATATTGAAACCCAACTAATTATCAGGAGTGAGAAAGTCGCTCTGATGACATAATTCAAAGATCCTAACGGGCCAATATTGCTTGACTCGTTTTTCCTTTCCAAGCCCATAATTAACCCTTCGAGATAACACTTTTGGGGTATGACACTAATACCATCATAAGGCTATATTATTGATGAGGCAAAGGTCCACATTTTTAGGCTTTGTTAAAGCAAAGATATCCAGACAAACTCAACGAGATCGATATAACCAGTTTCAATAAAGCCAAAGAGGAGAATGAGATGAAGAACAAGACGAATATTCTGGGAGCCTCGCTGGTCGTGCTGCTCGTTGCGGTTGCAGTGATCGCTGTCATAGTTTTTGGAGGAGAAACACCAGCGGAATATACGCTTCCCATCACCGATTCTGAGGGCCATGAAATTCCTGGCAGCATTGCCGTAATAGAAACGGTCAAACTAGGTGGTGTCGTGCAAACGATTACCATTCGCGGGGCTGACACCACAAAGCCTGTTTTACTCTTTCTGCACGGTGGACCGGGTATGCCCTCCTCGCCATGGGCCACCTGGAATGAATTCCACGCCGATCTGGAAAAGAATTTCGTGCTCGTGCACTGGGACCAGCGCGGAGCGGGCAAATCCTTTTCCGGGGCTTTGACACCGGATGACATGCATTTGGAAAACTTTGTCAGCGATACTCTGGAACTGACCGACATCCTGCGCGAGAGGTTTAACCAGGACAAGATCTTTCTTTATGGGCATTCCTGGGGCAGCGGTCTGGGTTTTGAGACACTCAGGGTTAATGCTGAACCCTACTATGCCTTTATTGTCAGCGGAGTAAGGCCAGAGTGGAATTCAAGCAATGAAATGGGTTACGAGAAGGTGCTGGAGATGGCCCATCAGGCGAATGATGCCGAGGCCATTGAGTCCCTTGAGTCAATCCAACCCTTTGACCCAATGAATCCAGAACATCTACAAGTAAAGAATCAGTTCCTGCCCCGATATCTGATTGGCGAGATGCACACAGAAGGGCTCGAGGAGGCGTGGTTGGACTATGTGATCCGGGGGAACAGTCCTGAATATCCTCCCTCTTATATCCAGCCAACCTTAACTGGCCTGGATTTTTCCCGCCAAACGATTGGCTTAGAGATTATCAATTCAGGCTTTGATCTCGCCAGGGACTTCCCGGTTTCCCCGATCCCAATTCATTTTATTCATGGCCGCTACGACTATGCTACTCCCGGTGATCCGGCAGAAGCATACTACAATACTTTGCAAGCCCCTGATAAAAGCTTTACCTGGTTCGAGAATTCGGCGCATGATGTCTATCACGATGAGGCGGACGAATTCAATCAAAAACTGATCGGAATTGCAAATGAGATCCTGGCTGAAGAATAGTTGAAGACCACTGCCCTATTCCCCTCACGACTTCTCGTTCACGCGATGCCCGTTTGGGGTATACCCCAAATTCTCTATTGTGGTTATGGTGTTAAGGAGAACTAATAATGGAAGAAAAGTCAACAATTATTATCGGTGCCGGGATCGCCGGTCTATCGGCTGGCTGCTACGGGCAGATGAACGACTATCACACGCTCATTTTCGAGATGCACAATGAACTGGGCGGCTGCTGCACTTCATGGAAGCGCGCTGGCTATACCATTGATGGATGTTTTCACTATTTGACAGGTTCCGGTCCGGGACAAGTATTCTATCCAATATGGGAAGAATTGGGCGCGCTGCAGGGGCGGACGATTGTTGACCCCGAAGAATACGCTCGCATTGAAGGAAAAGACGGGAAAGCATTCATCGTTTACGCTGATATCGATCGCCTGGAGCAGCACATGAAGGACCTGGCCCCGGAGGATAACGAGGTCATCGAAGCGTTTATCAACGGGATCCGCATCATGATGAACTTTCCCATGCCAGTAGAAAAACCACAGGAGCTCTACAGCCCCATCG
Source organism: Chloroflexota bacterium (assembly GCA_020346705.1). Taxonomy (GTDB): domain Bacteria; phylum Chloroflexota; class Anaerolineae; order Anaerolineales; family UBA4823; genus PFL25. The sequence goes on from CP070785.1 coordinate 1,153,764, forward strand.
ATGGACTCAAAATGGGGTTAAGGATGCTCCCCTTCCTAGGGTTTTATCGAAAATTCGGAAATGTGACCATCCAGGACTACGCCCATCGCTTCAAGAACCCATTTCTTCGCCAGGCTTTTCTTCACATCGTAAATCTCCAAAACCGTCCTGACTTCCCCTTGCTGGGGCAGTTGCAAGTGCTGGCCTGGATGCATCAAAAATCGGCTGGCTATCCGGTTGGCGGGTCCCTGGCGTTCGCCCACGCTCTTGGGCGCCGTTACCTCGACCTAGGTGGCAAGATCCACTACGAGGCGCGGGTGGCTAAAATCCTGGTGGAAAATGATCGGGCTGTGGGGGTGCGGCTGGCCGACGGCTGCGAACTCAGGAGCGATACCGTCATCTACACCGGTGATGGTCACCACGTCATATTTGACATGCTGGGGGGGAAGTATATCAACGGCAGGATCCAGGGCTACTACGAAAGACTCCCCATCACACCGCCTATCATCCATATCGGGTTGGGTGTCGCCCGTTCATTCGAAGGGATACCATACAGCGCCACCGGGACAGACTTCCCGCTCGAAGAGCCGATCACCGTTGGTGATCATAAGCATGAGCGCTTGTGCGTTCGAATTTACAATTTCGATCCCACACTGGCACCAGCGGGCAAGACCATGTTGAAAGTCTACTTTGCCACTGATTATGCTTACTGGAAAAAGGTAAAGCAAGATCCTGAGCGCTACGAAATGGAGAAGGAACAGATCGCCGACCAGGTAGTTGCCGCGCTCGACAGGCGTTATCCAGGGTTAGCGGCCCAGGTGGAGATGCGTGATGTGGCCACGCCGGTTACTTTTGAGCATTACACCGGCAACTGGCAGGGTAGCTTCATGGGATGGCAAACTTCAACCAAGACCTTGATCATGCGCATGAGCAAGACCCTGCCGGGCCTCAAGAATTTCTATCTGGCGGGAAAATGGGTGGAGCCAGGCGGGGGCGTACCCACGGCGGCTATGTCAGGCCGTAATGTAACCCAGATTATTTGCCAGCAGGATAACAGGCCATTTATTACTACCTTTCTAGCTTCCAGCCAACAATTAACCTCCACAAATAACACCTTCGGGGTATGACACTAATACCGACTATCCTGTATTCTGAAAGCGTAAATGTTATTAATTACACTAGAAATTAGGCTGAGTACATACATCTATTACAAATCATAATATTATTTTCCGGTGTAGTTCTGCCGGCAGTCTGGCAAATCGTTGTTGGCATTAAACTCTATAAGCTGGGTTAATATAAAATTCTCGAAATAAAAAAATTTTGGATAGTGCAATGAAAGCAATGGTCTATCAGTCCTATGGTTCACCCGACAATCTTGGATTGGCAGAAATTAATATTCCGTCAATCATTGCCGATGAGGTGTTGGTGAGAGCTCGTGCAGCTTCAGTCAATTGGATTGATTGGCATTTCTTAACAGGCACACCTTTCCTGGCGCGAATCATGGCGGGATTGCTCAAACCCAAAAACAAAGTATTGGGCATTGACCTAGCGGGGAGAGTTGAAGCAATTGGAGAAAATGTCATGCAATTTCAAATTGGAGATGAGGTTTTCGGCTCAACCAACCACGGGTGTTTTGCCGAATATGTGTGTGTTAATGAATCTGAATTGGTTAAAAAACCTGCTAATCTGACTTTTGAAGAAGCGGCAGCCGTTCCTGGAGCAGCGACTCCTGCCTTGCAAGCTTTGCGTGATCACGGCCATGTTCAGCCAGACGATAAAGTTTTGATCAATGGTGCGTCTGGTGGTGTAGGTTCATTTGCGGTGCAGATTGCCAAGTCAATGGGAGCAAAGGTGACTGGCGTATGCAGCACCACTAATCTGGACATGGTACGGTCGATTGGCTCAGATCAAGTTATCGATTACACCCAAAAGGACTTTACTCAGTCTGAAAATCGCTATGACTTGATTTTTGATGTTGTTGCCAATCGGTCGTTCTCAAATTGTAAAGGTGCATTAACATCCCAGGGAATATATATCACAAGCGAGTTTTCACCAATTCTATTGCTAAGAGAAAAATGGATTTCATTGATTGGAACCAAGAAAATGGTAGCGCTACCTCCAAATCCACCAAATCAGATGGACCTGGTTTATTTGAATCAGCTTCTTGAAGTTGGAAAAATTCAACCGGTTATCGATCGCTGTTATTCGTTGAGTGAGGTCCCCGAAGCTCTCACCTATTTTGCAAAAGGTCATAGCAAGGGAAAAGTTATCATCACTATATGAAAAGAACGGATAAGCGCAGAGTGAAATTCCCAAATAATTATTCAGGGGTATGACTCGAATACTATCCAGCTGCTATAGTATGAGTGTAAGTTTCCATCAATCTTGGATAATCGAAGAGGAGAATAAAATGAATTCGACCGAAGGAAGTCCCCCTAGGACATACAGAAATACCGCAAGAATCGTGGGTGTTTTCTTTATCATTGCCACGGTAGCCTCTATTGCAACTTTCTTATTCATCGGCTTTTTGAGCGAACCGGATTATCTCAACAATATCTCAGCAAATGAAAACCAGGTCATAGGAGGCATGTTCCTCGAGTTAATTTGGGCTCTTGCAGTCCTCGGCATTCCAGTCTTGCTGTACCCGATTTTGAGAAAACAAAATGAAGCCTTAGCCCTTGGGTTCTATAGTCTCAGGTTTATTGAGGCCCTGCTTACTATTCTTTACAGTATCAGTCTGCTAACACTCCTTACATTAGGTCAGGAATATACACAAGCCGGAGCTCCAGATATCTCCTACTACCAAACCGCAGGCGCTTTATTACTCGCCGTACGTGATTGGGCTTTTATAATTGGGCCAGGACTGGCCTTCACCCTGTCTGCTCTGATTCTGAACTACCAGTTGTTTCAATCGAGACTCGTTCCTCGCTGGTTATCCGGATGGGGTTTCCTTGGAGCCGCGTTAATGTTTATACCCTTTCTGATCCAGTTTTTCGGCATTGAATCATTGGATTTATTATTCCTTCCAATAGCCGTGCAAGAAATGGTTTTTGCGTTGTGGCTGATCATCAAGGGCTTTGATCAATCTGCAATCGCTTCTCTATTTGCCCAAAGTGATCAAGCGACATAAAACGAACAGGTGATCCAAATGAAAGCAATTGTATATGAAAAATATGGACCTCCAGATGTCCTTCAGCTAAGAGAGGTAGAAAAGCCAACACCGAGCGAGGATGAAGTCCTGGTAAAAGTCCATGCGGCATCTGTAAATTACATTGATTGGCAGGTCTTGACGGGTGAATCACTCTTGCTTCGTGTATTGAACGGTCTTCTGAAACCAAAACACAAGATCCTCGGGGACGATGTGGCGGGGCGGATAGAAGCGGTTGGAACAAATGTAAAACAGTTTCAGCCAGGTGATGAGGTATTTGGAATAAGTGATTCTGACGGTTTTGCAGAGTACAGCTGTGTTAATCGTGAATATTTAGGACTTAAGCCAGCCAATATATCATTTGAGGAAGCCGCGGCCGTGCCTTATACAGCGAGCACAGCCCTGTTGGGTCTTCGCGCAAATGGACAGATTCAACCGGGACAAAAGGTATTGATTAATGGTGCCTCTGGAGGTGTAGGTACGTTTGCGGTGCAGATTGCAAAATCGTTCGGGGCTGAGGTTACAGGTGTCTGCAGCACGAATAAGGTCGATCTGGTACGTTCGATTGGTGCTGACCATGTCGTCGATTACACTCAAGAAGATTTCACCAAGGGTGAACAACGTTATGACCTGATTTTTGATGTTGCCGCGTATCGTTCAATTTTTGATTACCGGCGTGCATTGGCTCCCGAAGGGATTTATATTTGTGCCGGTGGTTCGATGTCTGGATTTTTCCAGGCCATGCTCTTGGGGCCCTTGATTTCAATGTCAGGTAGCAAGAAACTGGGATCCTTGGGATGGGTCAAACCCGGCCAAGAGGATTTTGCAGTTCTGAGTGAGCTTCTTGAAAAAGGCAAGATTGTAGCAGTAATCGATAAGCGCTTCCCGCTGAGAGAAGTCCCTGAAGCTCTCCGTTATTATGGATCTGGACATGCCCGGGGAAAAATTGTCATTACTGTAATACCTGAAGATAAAACCTGATAAATTGGGATGCCATAAGACATCAAGAGTAACAAAGTTGCATAACTGCCATAGTTGGTATAGACTGGAATAGCCGAAGTCCAACATTGATTAATTACATCGAACAAGGAGGCGATTGAATTATGGTGGATACGAGGATAATAATATCTGGCTTATGGATTGCTACAATGTTGACCTATCTTCTGGGGGATGTATTGCGGGTATTTGCTGGAGATTTTGAAGCAGGAAAATTCCCCGGAGGGGTTCAAGCGACCCAAGGACTATGGTTGTTGATCGCCGTTATCATGTTGGTTCCGATCCTTATGATCGTGCTGACCTTGTTATTACCATATCCTGCCATCCGCTGGGTAAATATCGTCGTCGTCATACTCGTAGTGATATTTAATATCGCTGGATTGCCATATAAAGGCGCGTATGATAATTTTCTGATCGGGGTCAGCTTTGTATTTAATGCTCTAGTGCTCTGGTATGCCTGGAAATGGGTGGTTTAGGAGGAGAGGCAAGTAAGCATTGAAGATCAATCTAATGGGTAGCAATCAAGCTGATGTTAGGGAAACCCTGGGAGAATAATTTGTTACTGACGAACATATAAGAAAAGGAGAAAAATCATGAAGGCAGTTGTCTACAAAGAATTCGGGCCACCGGAGGTCCTGCAGCTACAAGAAGTAGAAAAACCAACACCCAAAGAAGATGAAGTACTGATTAAGGTATATGCCACAACAGTAACAACTGGGGATACCAATGCACGCGGTTTTACCCACGTCCCTCCTGGATTTGGGCCCATTCCACGATTGATGTTTGGTATTACCGGACCCAAAATTCAAATCATTGGGGCAGATTTAGCCGGAGAAATTGAAGCAGTAGGTAATAATGTAAGTACGTTCAAAGAAGGTGACCAGGTTTACGGCATCGACGGCAGCAATCTGCGGGCTTATGCCGAGTATGCTTGCCGGCCAGCAGAGGGGGCATTGGCATTAAAACCAGACACTATGTCTTTTGAGGAAGCCGCTGCCGTTCCATTTGGGGGTTGTACTGCGATGTACTTCCTCAGAGAGAAGGGAAATATCCAGAGCGGGCAAAAAGTCTTGATCAATGGCGCTTCGGGTGGTGTCGGAACTTATGCGGTTCAGCTGGCCAAGTACTTTGGGGCAGAAGTGACCGGGGTATGCAGCACCAAAAATGTTGAACTGGTGGAATCGCTGGGAGCGGACAAGGTTATTGATTACACCAAGGAGGATTTTACAAATAATGGTCAGACCTATGACCTCATTTTTGACATGGTCGGAGGTAAGATATCGTTTTCAAAAGTAAGAAACTCGCTCAAGGAAAACGGGTACTTTCTCGCAGTCGCCGGTGGAGCGAGGGAGGCGATTCAAATGATCTGGACGTCGGCAATAGGCGATAAGAAAGTAATCTTTGGGGGTGGGATGGCGAGCGAGCGAAAGGATTATTTAGATTTCCTCAGAGAGCTTATTGAAGCAGGAAATTTAAAGGCGGTGGTTGATCGAATTTACTCCTTAGAAGAGATTGTCGAGGCCCACCGGTATGTCGATGAAGGGGGTAAGAGAGGTAATGTTGCGATAACTGTTGCCCAAGGAGATTAATTCATCGCTGCACTACCGCTCTTTTTGTTGTTAATTCGGAGACTATTAATGAAGGCAGTTATCACAATCAAATACGGACCACCTGAGGTCCTGCAGCTCTCAGAGGTTGAGAAACCAATTCCCAAAGATAATGAAGTCCTGATCAAAATATATGCGACCTCTGTGCACAGGGGGGATACGAGGATGCGCAGTTTGGATATTCCGGGCCCCCGCTGGCAAGTTCTGCTGGCGCGATTAGTATTGGGGATTAGAAGACCAAAGTGGGCAATCCTGGGTATGGAGTTGGCTGGGGAGATTGAATCCATTGGCAGAGATGTGACTCTTTTCAAGACCGGAGACCAGGTATTTGCATCTACATTATGGTCTAATTTTGGTGCTTATGCTGAATACAAATGTATGGCTGAAGATGGGGTGTTGGCATTAAAACCGGCCAATATGACTTTTGAGGAAGCCGCAGTTATTCCATCTGGGGGAATCACAACCTTGGGAATTATTAAGATGGCCAACATTCAGAATGGACAGAAAGTTCTGATTTACGGCGCCTCAGGCAGCGTTGGTACTTTTGCGGTTCAGTTCGCTAAGAACGATGGGGCGGAAGTGACCGGGGTTTGCAGTACCAAAAATCTGGATATGGTGAGATCTCTCGGTGCCGATAAGGTCATCGATTACACCAAGGAGGATTTTACCGACAGTGGTGAAATTTATGACGTGATCTTCGACGCGGTCGATCTTTATAAGGGTGATTACAAAAAATCCTTTAGACAGACCGGATTCTATCTTAACGTTGATAAATCTTCGGACGAGATTAAACAGGAAGATGTCATCCCCTTGCTCAAAGAACTTAAAGAGCTTGTTGAGGCGGGCATGCTCAAAGCAGTTATTGATAAAACTTATCCATTAGAACAGATAGTCAAGGCTCACCGGTATGTCGAAAAAGGG
>CP070785.1:1160514-1167021 GCA_020346705.1 Chloroflexota bacterium
GGTGAGGAGAGCCACCGGTACCCACCCTCCGCCGGAGCAGCACGTTCCACGGGTTGCGGGCTGATAAACGAAATTACGATCAGTGAGAGTACGAAAATTACACCAGCCACAACATATGCCTGCTGCAGCCCAAATTGATCGCCAATCCAACCGCCCAATAATGGACCGATCACCGCACCCAGATTGAATCCAGCAGACATCAAGGTGATCACTCGCCCGACGGATAAGCTACCCCGGGCAGCGGTTAAATAACTTTGCAAGGGAGACATTACAAACAAGGTCATCCCGTAAATGAACAAGCCGACCACAAAAACGGGCAAAGAGGGAGCAAGCGCCATCACCCAGGCCGCGATTGTACCGGTCGCCCAGGCAGCAACCATCAAAGGTTTGCGCCCAATCCGGTCCGCCAGATATCCAGCCGGGATATGTGAGATCGTCATCGCCAGTCCAAACCCACCTAAGATCGTCCCGATCATGATTGGATCAGCACCCAGCTGTTCCAGATAAATTGGTTGGAAGTAGATGAATAAGCCCTCACCCAATCCCCACGCAAACATCGCGATACCGATCAGGATCAAATCACGTTTCATTGTAAACTCGACGATTGCTAACGTAGACCTTGATGGATATTATCGTTGACATGGTTTGGGAAATAAGCTTTAGCCTGTATGGGCTTTGGATTGTTATGGAATCGAACCCAGGTGTGGATGCTATTTCAACTCCCAAGGATTTTCAATTCACGTGGCAAATCACTGAAACTATACAACCCTTCCTCCGTAATCACCACATCATCTTCAATGCGAACGCCGCCCTTTCCTGACAGGTAAATCCCAGGTTCGATGGTGAAAGTCATTCCGGGAGTTAGCAGAATTGGGTTTCCAGCTCGGATGTAGGGTGCTTCATGCCCCTCCATCCCTAAGCCATGCCCCGTTCGATGGGTGAAATAATCACCATATCCAGCCGCTTCTATCACCGCTCTTGCAGCCTGATCTACCTCTTGTGCAGATACACCAGGTCTGGCTATATTATGGGCAGCTTGATTGGCTTCCAAAACTATCTGTGCGATTTCCACCATCTCTTGTTGGGGATCTCCAATCGCAAAAGTGCGGGTGAGATCAGAGAAATAGCCTCCCTCATTAGCTCCCCAATCGATGATCAGCAAATCTCCTTTTATCAATTGGCGATCAGTTGGAAAAGCGTGGGGATTTGCGCTGTTTGGTCCAGAGGCAACGATCGGCGAAAACGGCAGCTGCGGATCCGAACCATTATTTAACAATGCGACCACCAATTTCGCCGCAAGTTCACGTTCTGTTATACCCGGCTTTATTTCAGGCAAGATTGCATCCAGGGCATTCTGAGCAATGTCCACCGCCTTTTGCATCCTGGCCTGCTCATATTCATCCTTCTGCATCCGGAGATGAGCGAGGGCGGCCTCTCCTGACACAAGCGTGAAATCTATGCCAGTACTGTTTAGTAGATCCAACTCCAGCACCCGCAATACTCGCGGCTCAATACCAATTCGGCGTCCAGAGAATCCCGCGGCTTGAATCCCCTCCTTCATGATAGTTTGCCAGGTTTCCGGATCTTCACCATATGCAAAAGAGCTTGTCTGGTAAGCCAAGTTAGAGATTTTTCCGGTTTCTAATTCAGGCAGCACAATCACCGGAGGATTTCCTGCCGAAAACAAACCTAATACCGGTCTTTCGCTGAGGTGGAAATGAAGTCCTGTCAGGTAGGTTAAACTGGGACCTGCGTTCAGCGCCATACCCTCCAGCTGTGCAATCTTTATAGCCTGGGCTAAGCGCTGTTGCCGCAAGTCATAATCCACACTCGAAAATGATGCCGACATATCTCCACCTCGGTGATGGGTTTCAGAAATTATAGCCTTAACCAACCAGATAAGGAGGAGTCTCTCCCAATAATCCCAGGTTTTGATAAATGGATTGAGAAAAGGAGCTATCACTCACCGGTGTATAATTAATTCAAGATGATCGATCTACCGCTTTTCCCTCTGCATACTGTTCTGTTCCCTGGCATGGCCCTGCCTCTGCATATTTTCGAATCACGCTACAAAAAAATGATCAACTTATGTCTGAAAAAGGATAAACAATTCGGCGTGGTCCTGATACGTCAAGGCAGCGAAGCATTGGGCCCCCTGCCAAAACCGCATCTTATTGGCTGCACTGCCCGTATTTTCGACGTTCATCCACTAGATGAAGGACGGATGAATCTCACCGCGATCGGCGAAGACCGCTTTCATATCAACAATGTGAATGACCAAGCACCCTATCTTGTCGGTCAAGTGGAGCTTTACCCATTTGAAGAGGGTGATCCGGAGAAGCTGAAAACTGCCGCCAGACGAATTGCACCCAAGGTTAAGCAGTACATTCAATTGCTCAATGAAATCGAAGATTTAAAAATCGATTGGAGCAGCATGCCGGACGATCCAATTCCGCTGGCCAGTTTTGCGGCCACCTTGCTGCAAATGCCGCCAGATGAGAAACAGGACTTGTTAGAATCCGATTCTTTCCTGGAATTACTAAGAGCTACGGACAAGTTGTATCTTCGGGAGATTGCTTTTTTAAGAGCTTTCATCGACCAAGGACAGGACAAAGCTCAAAGCCGGATAATAGAGAATTAGAAAATTCTAAACAGGTTTTTTTGAAGATATCCTTACCATTCTCAAATAAAATTTGATGCCTATCGCCCCTTTGTAAGGGAAATGATCTCAAAATCGTCTGAGGAATGGAATCTGGAAAAAATCACCATTAAGAACCAATATCTTAAACTGGGGTCGTCTTATTCAAAATCAGAATCCTGTAATCAAGCATTTTAGCAGTTGATATTCTCTTGGAAATCATTGATTTAATCCTGTACTATTTATTCTGCCGGAGGAAACCAATTTGTACGCCAAACAATCAAATCACAGATTTCTTATTCCAGTGCTTATTTTTTTTCTGGCATTCCTATTACAAGCCTGTTCTGGAAGTACTACAACCCCCACTGAGCAAGCCTCAACCCAGGATCGTCAGGGTCAATTGAGGGTAGCCATCCAACCCATCGTACAGACCGATCCCGCTTTCATCTCATCTGACCCAGAGATCATCATCGCCAGCAGCATATACGATTATCTGGTTGATGTGACTCCCCAGAACACCATCGCGCCCCGGTTAGCCCGTGAATGGACCGTCAGCGAGGATGGCAAGACCTATGTCTTTTCACTCGTCAATAACGCTACCTTCCACGATGATACCCTTTTCACCGCTGAGGATGTCGTGTGGACATTCAACCGCTTACGTGATCCGGAAGTGGATTCACCCACCAAAGATCTCTACAGCAACATCGAGAGCATCGAAGCCAGCGATAGATTTGAGGTGACATTTACCTTGAAAGAACCTAACCCTTTCTTTCTCTACGACTTGAGCGACAATCACGCCTTGATCCTTAAAGCTGATACGGAAGATCCGGGCAGTGATTTCATAGGGACTGGTCCCTTCAAACTTGTTTCCTATAATCCCGAAGACCGGCTGGTCGTTGAAGCGAATGAGGATTACTTTTTATCTGATCGACCCAAGCTGGAGGGAGTGGAATTCATTTTCTTCAACGATCAAGTCGCCCAGGCTGAAGCATTACGGAGCGAGCAGGTTGATCTCGTAATGCTGTTATCCTCAGATCTATTCAACACCTTAGTTGGCGAACAAGGGATTATTCCTCTGGAAGCAAAAACGAATAGTTTTGATGTGGTTCGCTTGCGAGCTGACCGTCCACCCGGAGATGATCCTCGCTTGATGCAAGCCTTAAGACTGGCGACTGATCGCCAGGCAATATTTGACTTGGTCTTGCAAGGATACGGTGCCATCGGTAAGGATACTCCAGTTGGGCCAATGTACAGCCAATATTATGGGGGGGATTTGCAGCCACCAGATAGGGACATCGAGGCAGCCCGTCAACTTTTAGCGGATGCGGGTTATCCGGAGGGGATCAGTTTCGAACTCCACACCCCAGACACCGGCAACCGACCAAATCTGGCAGTAGTGCTAAAAGATCAGTGGTCCGAAGCGGGGATCGATGTTGATGTGATCGTTGAACCTGAGAGTGTTTATTATGGTGAGGATGGTTGGTTGGCAGTGGATTTGGGGATCACTGGCTGGGGCTCCAGGCCATATCCACAGTTCTACCTGGACACCATGCTGGTTTGCGATGCCATTTGGAATGAATCTCATTTCTGTGATCCTGAGTTCGACAGCTTGGCAGGCATCACGGGTACGACGATGAATGAAGACGAAAGAGTTGAGGCATACCGACAAATCCAAGAATTACTCATCGAGCGCGGTCCAATTCTCATTCCCTATTTCTTTTCTCAATTAGGCGCGATCAATGAAGAATTCACAGATTTTCAGATGAAGCCATTTCCTGGGCGTTCCGATCTGTCAACGGTCCGCCTGGCAAAGCAATAATAGTGACCTCAATTCCAGATACAACACATAGTGGGTCTGGCGTCGCCCCATCCAGGTGGCGGCGCTTGTCTCTATTGCCACGCAAACTCTATTCCCAACCAGTAACCGCAATTGGGACCACGATTACGTTCATCTTCATTCTAGTGGCAATATTCGGTCCTTTGATCGCGCCATACGGCGAAAATGAGATTCTACCCTCAGAAGCGCGGCAACCTCCATCAGCAGAGCATTGGTTCGGTACAGATAACCTGGGCCGAGATGTATTCAGCCGAGTGGTCCTTGGCGCACGAGAGATCTTGGTTCTTGCGGGTGTTGGAACTATTCTTGCGGTGATCAGCGGTACGGTTTTCGGTTTGCTGACCGGGTACCGGGGCGGGTGGTTCGACGAAATAACAATGCGCACATTTGACAGTTTGCTCGCTTTGCCGGCTCTATTGCTCGCCCTCCTGCTACTCGGCACTGTAGGTCAATCAAAATACAGCGTATTGATTGTGATCATCATCGTTTACACGCCGATTGTAGCGCGCGTGGTGCGCAGTGTCGTGCTGGCAGTAAAACCCCAGGGATTTGTCGAAGCAGCTCGCCTGAGTGGCGAATCACAAACTCGGATCTTGTTTCGTGAGATCTTGCCATCAGTCTTGCCAACATTATCGGTCGAATCTGCTTTGCGCTTCTCTTACGCCATATTTCTGGTAGCTTCGCTGGGATTTCTGGGAGTTGGCGTGCAGCCCCCCAGTCCAAACTGGGGCTTGATGGTTAAGGAAGCCCGTATATACGCAGGATTGGTTCCCTGGGCCTTGTTCTTCCCTGCCCTGGCGATATCGCTAGTGGTTATCGGAGTTAATTTAATGGCCGATGGAGTAAAACGCATCATTGGCGCGCAAGGTGAAAGTTGATGACCAACAAAAATCCTGCTGAGCGGTGTGTGCTCGATATCAAAAACCTGACCGTAGCCTACCAACAAGAGGGACTATTGCTGAATGCAGTTCACGATGTCTCTCTCAACATTCACGCAGGTGAAACTTATGGTCTCGTTGGAGAAAGCGGTTCTGGTAAAACCACCCTCGTATTAGCTGCCATGCGTTACCTGGGAAGCACAGGTACAATTCGCAGCGGTGAAATCCGCCTAGGTGATATTGACCTGATGGAATTAACCGAGGATGAACTGCGCCAGGTATGGGGGAGTAAGATCGCCTTCGTTCCACAAAATCCCCAATCATCTTTAAATCCATCTCTTCGGGTTGGCGATCAGCTGATCGAGGCAATAGATCCCCAGCGTACTCACTCACCACAAGAAGCTGAGATGCGAGCACTTCAATGGTGTGAAAACGTTAATCTCCCCGATCCAGAACGGATTGCAGAAAGTTACCCCCACCAGATCAGTGGGGGGATGCAGCAGAGAGTCTTGATCGCTATGGCATTATGTACTGATCCTGATTTACTCATTCTGGACGAACCTACTACCAACTTAGATGTCACCACACAGGTAGTTATTTTGGATTTATTAAAAGATCTCATCCGGGAACGCGAGGCGGGTGTATTGTACATCACCCACAATTTGGGCGTCATCGCCCAAATCTGCGATCGGGTTGGAGTCATGTATGCCAGCGAGCTCGTTGAAGAAGCCTCCACGCGCGATCTGTTCTCCCGACCGCTGCATCCTTATACCCAGGGATTAATGGACAGCATCCCCCAACTAGGTGATACCCGAGAAAGCATTCAACTGCGGGCGATTTCCGGCCAGATCCCAGTGATCGGTAAAACCCCCTCTGGATGTGTCTTCCGTGACCGCTGTCCCGTAGCAGTCGAAATTTGCTCCACAAGACCTCTACTCTACCCGGCAGGCGAATCCCGGTTCTCACGCTGCCATCGATGGGAGGAGATCATCGAGTCTGAGATCAATATTCACCACCCCGCTGCGGAGAGAACTCCGGGTCACCTCAGTGCTCAGGACGGATCACCAACATTGGAGACGATTGCCTTATCAATTCATTTCCCAACCCGCAGGTCAATGGGTAAAGTCATTCGCCGGCAGCCACCGAAAACAATC
>CP070785.1:1167121-1180325 GCA_020346705.1 Chloroflexota bacterium
CCACCAGGAGCACCCGTTGACCGAAGTATGCCAGATAGGCCCCTAAATTTATTACGGTTGTGGTCTTACCGACTCCACCTTTCTGGTTGACCAGGGTGTACATGCGCCCCATGTTATAACACCTCGGTCATGCATTCTTGAATTTCTTCTTGGGTTGGGATTGCAGATAAACCTGGCCGAGTGATGGATACAGCTGCCAATTGAACAGCAAAACGAGCAGCTTCCCATGGATCGCGGGTTGTGTACAGGCGATAGAAAAATGCTGCTGCGAAAATATCACCTGCACCTGTTGTATCCACTTCGCTAACAGTTGGGGGGCGAAACCGGCGGACATCTCCGTTCCAAAACAATCGTACCCCTTCAGATGATTCAGTCACCGCTAACACCCGGCTGGCAATGGCCATTTCCTCAATCCGGGACTCATCGTATCCCACATCTTCAGTGCTAACGACTGCAGCGCCAACATTACTGAGTACAAAGGATGCTTCTGGCCATTCAGTCGGCACCACACGACCATTTTCATCCCATGAACGCAGCCAACCCTGAGGTGTGGTTCCAATCAATGAATTGGATAGGTGACGGACCAAAGTCGGTTCGACCTCTTGAGCGATTGGTCCTATATGGACGATGGAGGCGCTGAGCCATTGCTCTGGAATCAGGTTTAAATCAATGCTGTTAGCCACATGAAAGATTTTCTGAATCCTTCCCTCCGGAGTAGTTATGTTTTCGAAGGTTGTGCTGTGCTCTGCCGGTAAATTTACAATTGGGATCTCACTTAGAGGACCCAAAGACAAATCTGAACCCCAAGAAGTGACAAGCCCAACCCGTAATCCGAGCGCTTTGGCCATTAAACTGGAAAAAGTGGCTGTTCCCCCAAGGCGAGGTCCAGCAGATGTCTCGTCCCGGGTGATATGCCCGATCATCAAATAATCTATTGGCTCGATCGACATCTTTCGATACATGCCTGAATTATACCTGAAGTAGCATTAAAGAAAGTATGCGGACATCGTCCGCATACATTGGTTTCTCTGAGTTTGAGAAAAGAGAGCAATTACTGGGGGATAATGGTCACTTTACGCCGAGGATCTTCCCCAATGCTTTCAGTCTCAACACCGGGATTATCTCTCAGTTCGATGTGCACTATTCTGCGCTCATTGGCTGGCATCGGCTCCAGGACCTGTCGCCGACCCGTGCTGACCGCCTGGTCAGCCATTTGACGAGCGAGCTGCCGGAGTTGATTTTCGCGCCGGATACGATATCCTTCAACATCGACAATTAACGGAACTGACCGGCCAATTTCTTTATTAATGATCAGGCTGGAGATATATTGCAAAGCATTCAGCGTCTCTGCCTGGCGCCCGATGAGATAGCTGAGATCATCTCCCTGAACATTCACTCTCACCGGGACACGGCTGCGCGCATCAGATGTGGGTACGTATTCTGCAGTTACATCTGCGCGCACCTTCATCTTCTCGAGGAGTTCACTGACCACATCTCGAGCGACATCGAGCACATAATCATCTCCAATAAATGGAGGTTCTTCGTCAAACTCTTCTTCGTGTTCTTCTGTAACCTGCTCCATTGCCGGGATCACGTCTTGACTGCCCGGGTCGCTAAGATCGGATTCCATCTCCAATTCATCGGTCTCCGATTTAATTGTCAGGCGGACTCGTGCCTGGCGATTGCCTAAACCGAAGAGACCTTTGCCACCTTCGTCGAGAATTTCGATGTCGACGGATTGGCGCGGCAATCCAAGATCGTCCAGTCCTTTTTCTATGGCTTCTTCTACTGATGGTGCGATAACTTCTAAATTCGTTCGTTTATCATTCATTTTCGGTCTTTCATTTTGAGGTTTTTGATCCGGTTGAGGTCTTGGATTCAGAAGAAAATCTTTCGGGTATGAGGTTGCGCCAGTCAAGCCGGCCCATGATTCCGTATTGGAGGATGCCAACCACATTGCTGGTGACAAAGTACAATGCCAGACCCGATGGGAAGCTATATGCCAAGTATCCCATGAAGAGAGGCATGTATAGGTTCATCATACGACCCATGTTTGCACCCTGATCACCCGTTGTTGTGGGAGGCGTCATCAACCTAGACTGTAGGAATGTGGTCCCTACAACCAGAATTGCCAGGATCGGGATAGTAAAACCCGCAATGGATGGAATAAGCGAAAAATCTTTTTCTGGTAGACTCAAATCCAACCACAGGAAATAGTTGTTCAAGGGGATCAAGGCAGCTGCATTGTAAAAGGGATATATGTGGCGGGTAAGTTCTAATAATTGGATGGGGGTGACTGCTAAGGCACGAATGATGGCCTGGTACAGACCAATGATGACCGGGAATTGAATCAGCGTCGGCAGGCACGAGCCGAATGGACTGACACCCTCCTCCTTGTAAAGCTTCATCTGCTCTTGGGCTAACTTCTCGCGATCACCTTTGTACTTCTTTTGCATGTCCTGCCATTTCTTTGACTTCTGCATTTCCTGCATGGCCTTGGTACTCTTAATTTGCGAGGCCGTAAGTGGGTAAGTTATCAATCTCACCAGGATGGTGAATACGATGATCGCCAGACCGAAGTTTTGCGCCAGACCACTGTAAATCCATATTAATGAATTTATCATTGGGTTGAGAATTAATGTGCTCCAAATATCCATATTACTTAACCTATCAAGTGCCTATTGACAATAACTATTCGACGGGTATGAATGACCACTGTCTGCCACCATCTTGATTAAATGCTACCAGCAGTTCATCAACTTGGATAGGGGCTACCAGGATCAGGTCGTTTGCTTCTCGAGGAGGGGTGTAGATTTTCCCTCCATCGCCGACAGTTTGAGACCACAGAATCCTGCCATCAGCATCCAATTTAAATAGTATACCTGCCTCAGTGGTGATGTAGATACTGTCGTCAATAACCAAAGGAGATCCGACAATCTCGCCATCTAATTGTTCTGGCGGCAGCTGCCACAATTCCGTACCATTAGTTGCATCTATGGCATAAAAATAGCCACTTAAGTCGCCAAAATACAGTACGCCATCGGAGATGGTAGGTCCAGACCAAATCCAACCACTATCAGCCGTGGAAAATTCCCACATGATCGAACCATCTTCGGAACTCAGGGCGAATAATTTTCCTCCAAACGTACCTACATAAAGCTCTCCGTTTTCACCATATGCTGGAGAACCAACGACAGCTCCCCCCAGCTTTGGCGATCGCCATATTTGGGTGCCGTTTTGTGCATCAACTGCATAGACTGAGTGATCCATGGTAGAAAGGTAAAGGCATTCACAATTTTCATCTGTGACTGGCTTTGCCCAGGATTCTCCTTCTGAAGAAAAAGTCCATTGAAGCCTGCCGTTCAAATCTAGCGAGTAAAGATTCTCGTCTGCAGCAGGAGCAAAAATATTCTCCGCAGCAACCAGGGAACTGGCAATAAAGCGATTGTCTGCATCTGGAAAGACCCAGTTTTGAGCTCCGGTATCTGCATTTAGGCTGTACAAGTTGTAGTCGTAACTGCCCACGATTAGCTGACCATCTTGACTTAATGTTGGTTCGGCGTAGAAAGTGACATTGTTATCTGGTGCTGCTGGATAGCGCCATCTTTCTGTGCCGTTGACCAGGTCAACGGCATAAACCTGCGTGTTATAAGCGACGTATGCGTATTTGTCATCGGCAGTGAGACCTGGCCAGCTGGTAGCTGTCGTTGCAGCTCCCGCACAAGCGCTGAGGGTAACCGCGATAGCAATAAATCCGAGAAAAAGTAGATATTTTTTGTGTCTCATTCTTTGTTGTTTAATGTTCGATATTTTGATGGTGGTTCATGGAATAGGATCGTACCCCCCGGAATTGAACGGGTTGCAGCGAATGATGCGATAAATTGCCAAAAAACTGCCTCTGATCGCGCCATGCTTGTAAATTGCTTGATATCCATAATGTGAACATGATGGGTAGAAGCGGCAAGAATTTCCAGGTAATCCACGTGAAAGTGTCTTCTGGTACACGCGGATTAAAGCTAAAAGAATCAGGCGTGGAATGTAAAATGGTTTGATGGGGAGATCCCGCAACCTTGGTTCGTTTGGATAATCGTGATCATGATCGAAATGAAGTTCACTTGTCATGGGGTTTTTTCCAATAAATTTGCCTGGGAAAGTAAGGTCGAAAGGGCCGCCTGGACTTGCTGGTAACCTGCATTTGAGATGGGCTTACGAGCAAGAAAAACGATGTCCCATCCAGTTTCAATCGTGGGGATTAACGGCCGCAATGTCTCCCGCAGGATACGCTTGGCTTTGTTTCTTTGGACTGCTTTTCCAATTGATCTCCCAGCTGCGACGGCGAATCGTGATTTATCCAGCTCATTTGGTAGGGCGATTAACACGATAAACGGGTGGGCGTAGGACTTCCCGAGACGCCGCACCCGCTCGAAGTCGGTTGAACTGGTCAAGCGAAACCTGCGCTTCAACGAAATGCCCGTGACTCAAACTTGCCTTTAGCCGTTCCAATTTGTTCGCTTGACGTGGTTGTTTTTCTTGACCGCTAATCTATGGCGTCCTTTAAGACGCCTTTTTTTAATTATTTTTCGACCGTCAGAAGTCGACATCCGGGCTCGAAAACCGTGCACCCGGGCGCGACGACGTATCTTTGGTTGATATGTTCGTTTTGGCATCACACATTCCTGTTTAGAATTAGAAACCCACCTTGCTGGAGGTTAAAGAACTGGCTCTGAAACATCCGGGAAGAGGGGCTGTTTGTACGCAGACGAAAGAAAATTATACACGATGCGCAATGTTTGGTCAAACACGTTTTAGTACCGCGCTTCACAAATAATCTCCTGGGGGCTTCTGCGATAACGATTTGCATTTTGAGCATGCTGGATTGCTATCATTATTATTATTTCTCACCAATTTTGGGTTGATTACCTGCCGAATTCAACGACTTTCGCCGAGGATAAGGTTAATGGCCAGCTCTTCCCTGCCGCGGACTAATTTGATTGTCACCTCATCGCCGGGTTGGTGGGAGAACAAGGTGTTAATATAGGTGTGATCCTGGTCGAGAGCAATTTCATCGATGTGGGTGATAATATCACCTTCATTGAGTCCGCTCCTGGCAGCAGGACTGCCGGGAAATACATCCGAGATATACGTGCCCCATTGAACAGGTAGATTGTATGCCCGTGACACGCGTGGAGTAATCGATTGCCAGCGGATACCGAGATTTGGACGGGCGAAATAACCATTCTCGATTATTTGTTCGGCGACCAATTTGGCAGTATTAATTGGGATTGCAAATCCCAATCCTTCGGCGATTGTGCTGCTGAATCCGGATCGGCGCACAATGAGAGTATTTATACCGATCACATCGCCATATAAGTTGACCAAAGGACCACCTGAATTTCCTTGGTTTATTGCTGCGTCGGTTTGGATTAAGTCTTCCATCAAAAAACCATTACCAGTATCGATTGACCTTCCAGTAGCACTGACCACACCCACTGTGACGGTGTTCAGGAAATCTCCTAAAGGGGAGCCAATCGCGATCACTGTTTCCCCGGGTTTGAGAGCATCTGAATTGCCTAGGTTTGCGCTGGTTGGAAACTCACCTGGAGATTGAAGAATCGCCAGATCTGAATACTTGTCTGTGCCGATAATTTCAGCGGGCACTTCGGTCCCATCAGCGCGGATCACTGCAATCCGAGAAGTGTCCTCAACCACGTGGTTATTGGTCAATATGTAGCCCTGGGAGGATACGACGATTCCACTTCCGCTTACCGGACGACCACGGTTCACGCCGATCACGGTCACCACTGCTGGCCCAATCTCCTCAACCGCATCAATAATCGTTTTTTCGGGAGTAGTTGCTTGGAGGTCCAAATTGATCTGCCTGGTGGGTGCAGGTGGGATTACCGCTGTCGGGGTTGATTCCACTCTCTGCAAATAAGAAAGAACGAACACGCCCCCAGCGAAGGTTCCGATGAGGGCGGAAAAACCAGCAATGATCCCAATAACCAGGATGGAAAGATTCCTTCGGGTGGGCATTTCCAAGGTTTAACGCCGGCGACCTCCCATACCACCAACCAGGCTTGTGAAGTAGAGCAGCTGCATGATTGAGGTCAGCAATGCGGCAATGTAAGTTAGAGCGGCGGCGTTCAAAACTCTGTTGACACCTTGCTGCTCATCCTGTCCAACGATGATTCCAGATTGGACCAGCAGCTTTTTAGCTCGCGCCGATGCATTTAATTCCACCGGCAAGGTGGCCAGGGAGAACAAAGCACCCAACGAGAAGACGATCACGCCTAACCAGGCCAATCCTGTCCATTGCATGAATATACCGAGAATGATGAATAACCAACCCACGGTTGAACCGATGTTCACCGCCGGGATCATGGCTGAACGGAGGCGCAGGGGTAAATAACCCTCCTGGTCCTGCATTGCGTGGCCAAGTTCATGGGCTGCAATTGCTACGGCAGCTACGGAACTCGTTTGGTATACACCTTTAGACAAGCGCAAAACCTTCTGGCGCGGATCGTAATGGTCAGTCATCTTTCCCGAAACGCCTTCAACACTCACATCGTATAAACCACCAGCGCGAATCAGGCGTTGGGCGGCTTCTGCCCCAGTGATCCGGCTGCGGTTGGGAACCTGACTCCATTTTTTATATGAAGAACTAACATAGTATTGGGCTGCCAGCATTACTAAGAAAGCTGGGATCATGTAGACCCAATAATTTACATCAAAAAACAGCATTTTCCCTCCTGAAGTCCAATCAGGGATTGGTTAAAATCTCAATCGCCTTCTCGAGCTGAGGATCAATCTCATCTAAAAAGTCTTCTTCAGTGAGATCGATTTCGAAATCCGGTTCCACACCCAACTCGTGGATAGTCCGCTCATTGGGGGTCAACCAGCGGGCAATCGTGACTCTTACTAATCCCTGTTCGTCGACTAATGGGATCCAGTTTTGTACAGAACCCTTACCAAATGTAACCATACCTACCAAGGTGCCCCTCTGATAATCCTGGATTGCACCAGCGACGATCTCAGAACCAGAAGCTGATCCTTCATTGATCAATACAACCAAAGGAATATCAGTGGCCAGTCCGCCTTTTACAGCTTCGAAGGTATCCCGTCTACCATCCTGGTATTCCTGATACATGATGACACCATCACCGATGAATTGAGAGGTGATTTCAACTGCAGAATCTCGCTCTCCACCAGGGTTATTGCGAAGATCGAAGATCATGCCGGCCGGATCCTGATCGAGTAATTCTTTCAAGCCAGCCTTAAATTCTTCAGTAGCAGGATCACTAAAATTGAACAGCTTTATATAAGCGATATCCTCATCCAGCATTTCATATTGGACCGAGGGGACTTCTATGTTGGCTCGCTCCAGGCTGACATCAAATGGCTCAGCTTCACCTTCTCGTAATATTGTCAGAGTGATAGAGGTTCCTGCTGGCCCCATGACCTTGCGGATCACCAGGCTGCCATCAATGCCGGTCATGTCTTCACCATCAACTGCGATAATCTGGTCACCAGGCAGGAGACCCGCTTCTTCAGCTGGGGAACCTGGCATCGGACTGACGATGGTCAGGTATTCTCCAGTTGCATCTACCCCGGCGCCGATCCCTTCATACCCACCATCCAAGGGGATGTTCGCTTGGCGGTATTGGTCGGGATCCATATATGACGAGTGCTGATCTCCCAAGGAATCCATCATTCCCCGGATGGCGCCCTGCATCATCAATTCGTCATCGACAGGTTGGTCGATATACAATTCGTGCACCAGGTCCCAGCTCTGCCAGAATGGATCAAACAGCTGCTCAAGATCCTCAGGGGTGCTGGATGCTTGGGGAGGATTTGTTTCCAAAACATCTTCAAAAGTCTCTTGAAGCAAGGTTGAAGCCGTGGAGGCACCAGATCCAGCTGTATCCGTGGGGGCCTCACCCCCAGCTCCCCTGTTTCCAATAAACATGCCAATTGAGAATGAACCGACTATTAAGATCAACACAAGAACTGCAGCTGAACCAATAATCAGGATTTTTTTGCCCATACAAACTCCTGTAATCTAATGAATAAGTCCAATTTAGATTACCATACTATGATTAGAACAAAATAAGATCAATGCAAGTGGTTGATCAGAAATCTAAGAACTTAGGGAGATATGCGGCGAAAGAATCTGGGTCGCTCACCTGCTCGACATATGCCAGCAGTCCTTCTCCATCGATCTGGTAGAGTGGGTGGCAAGAGGTCGGCAGGGCACCTTGTGGAGCATGGACGACAGCATCCACAAATTGGGTAATCAGGTCTACCTCGTCGAGCTTAGGGACGACCTCTTCAGCGGTCACGATCACATTTTTCGAGGCCGCGGATAGTTCTTGGTCCACCCCCTTATTTTTTCCGATGACGGTATTTCCTTCCCAATCAGCTTTAATGGCGTGAATCACAGCTACATCAGGCGCGATGGCTGGAAAGGCCATCAATGTCTCGTTGGTATAAGGATCGGTGATCGTCTTAACATCAGACCGCAGTTTGGGGAGGTCTGTGCCGATCCAAGCTCTAGCTGGCATAAAGCCGATCCCAGCTAAGGTAGCCCGTAGTCCGAGAGCCAGGCTGGCTTCAGTCTCTTCTACAACCTCAATTTCCCCTCGATTGGCATAATGGGTAAACATGGGTGCCAGGCCAAAAATTTCAAGCCCAAAATAACAGGATCGCACCCTGCTTACCATACCCGCACCTACCAGTAAATCGCTTTCCAATCCTGCCGTAAAACAAAGCAAGGTCAAGTCTTTAGGTTCAGCCGTCTCTTGATAATGCTGAATTAATGACCTGACGAAAGCTACCGGTCGCCGGTAATTCGTCATGCCACCCAATGCCAGCATGCTGCCAGAAGGGATTGCGCTGACTGCTTCAGCGAAGGTTGCTCTTTTATCAATCATATTGTGTTGTTGCGATCAATTTCCTGCTGCTCCTGATTTTCATTGCGATCCTGGTGTTGTGGCGTTTTAAGTCCAGATACCAGATCCGAAAGCTCTTGAAGAGCATCATCTTCATCCTTCCAGGGATTGCGTGCTCGTCGGGCTGCTTTCCTCATCAAATCGATAGTCGTAACCTCGTTTCCACGGCGCAGTGAAAGGTAAATCATGACGTTAAAGGCGATCACCGCAGCAACTGTCAGACAGACGACGAGTGTTGCTCTATCCAGTTCCATCGTAATTTCTCGCAATTATCAAATACGCTTGTTTGTGTACACTCAAATCACGCCGTCCAAAGTTGGGGGAATTCCTGGGGGAGGTCCAGTAATTTATTGACCGAGTAATCAGCATCAGCATGCTTTGCCTCTGTGCCTACCAAGACGGTTGTGAAACCTAAATCGTGAGCCGGGGTCAGGTTGCGTATAGAATCTTCAAATAAGACACACTTTGCGGGATCAGTGGTACCAGCGAGATCCAAAGCATGCAGGTAAGCCTCTTTCTCCGGTTTACACAGAAAATCTAAGGCACGCACATCGATAATGCCAGCAAAACACCCTTCTAATCCAAGAACGCTAAGGACGCGATTTGCGTGGTTGGTATCTGCATTGGTAAAGATCCACTTCTGTTGAGGTAAGCTGCTCAACATTTTTCGCAGCTCCAGATCCGGAGAGAGGTAATCTTCCAATGGGAGGTCGTGTACATAGGCCAAATACTCATCTGCGTCCACAGAATGGTTTATCTGTAGCCCACGCAGTGTAGTTCCGTACGTTTCATAATAGTGAAAGCTAATTTCTTTGGTTTCTTCCAAGGAGAGGCCTAGCAGATCGAGTAGGTAATCCGTCATGCGACCACGGATAGCTTCCCATAATCCGTTCGAATTCGGGTAGAGCGTATCATCTAAATCAAAAAATAAAACCGGCCAAACCATCAGCTTATTATAAGTGATAGGTAACAATGAAAGGGGTCGGTCCAAGTGAAAATATACTCATAAACGAATCTGCTTGGAAAAGTGATCAAGTACCAACCTGATATAATTCTTGTATGTCCATCCACATATTGCCTCCTGAAGTTGCATCACAGATTGCAGCCGGTGAGGTGGTTGAACGCCCTGCATCAGTGGTAAAAGAGTTGGTGGAGAACTCGCTCGATGCAGGTGCAACCCAAATTTCTATCACGGTAAAAGAAGCGGGAAGGGGATTAATTGAGGTGGCTGATGATGGATCGGGTATATCCTTTGATGACCTTCCATTAACGGTTTCCAGACACGCAACCAGCAAGCTATCCTCCGCGGAAGACCTTTTCCATATTGCCACATTGGGATTTCGAGGAGAAGCCTTGGCCTCGATCGGATCGGTATCGCAACTTACCCTGACCTCTCGGGCAGAAGATGCTGCACAGGGAGGAAAATTGCGTGTCGATGGGGGGCATGTTTCAGCTGTTGAACCAATCGGTGTCCCCATTGGAACGGTGGTTAAAGTTGCTGATTTGTTTTATAACGTACCGGCACGGCTGAAATTCCTAAAAAAAGATGTGACCGAACGTCGACATATTGAGGAATTTGTCGCTCGCTATGCTTTGGCTTATCCGCATATTCGCTTCCAATTGCGCCAGGAAGATCGATTCACTGTCCAGACCAGTGGCAGTGGAGATCGGCGGGAAGTGCTCGCCTCGCTCTACAGTGTGAAGCTTGCCCAGCAAATGCTCGAAGTTTTAGCTGAATACGAGCAGTTAACGATTACCGGATTTACCAGCGCGATCACATTTACCCGCTCAAACCGGCGTGAGATCACCTTGTTCATCAATGGGCGCTGGATCCAGGATACTGCATTAGTGACTGCTGTTGTTCAGGCTTACCACACCTTCTTGATGGTTGGTCGCTATCCCCAATCAGCCTTATTCCTGGAACTGCCACCTGAAATGGTGGATGTCAATGTCCATCCAACCAAAGCGGAGGTCCGTTTTCGAGATCGCGACCAAGTGTTCAGGGGCGTTCAAAGGGCTGTCAGGCGGGCATTGCTCGCCCACACTCCGGTGCCAGACATCCGAGGCAAATCGTTTGAAACGCCAGGTACTGAGACGGGTTTTTACCAGGAGGACCAGGTTTGGTCCCCTCCAGATCCAGGCTATCAGCAAGTGCAGCTGACCTGGGACCCTCTAGAGAGACAGCTGGACGATTCGCGAGTACCCCTGCTGCGTCTGATTGGGCAGGTCGCAGCTACCTACCTGGTGGCAGAAGGTCCAGATGGCCTTTACTTAGTCGACCAACATGCTGCCCATGAGCGGATATTGTTTGAGCATTTTCTTGAACAACGCCAAACATCTATCCCATCCCAGGTTTTATTAGAACCAGCTGTGGTTGAATTCTCTGCTGCTGAAGCAAGTTTGATCAACGACCAGCTCCCGGTTTTGGAAAAGCTGGGTTTCCAGGTTGAAGAATTTGGATTGAACACGTTCCTGGTGCGCGGGATTCCCCAGATCCTGGCCGGCGTTGATCCAAGTGCCGCATTAAGAGTTTTGGTTGAAGACTTCGAGGAGGATGAGACTCCATTACAGGCAGAACTTGAGGCCAAGATTATCGCCCGGGTTTGTAAACGAGCCGCAGTAAAAGGTGGGCAATCATTATCAGTGGAAGAGCAGCGGGCGTTGCTTGATGACCTCGAAGGCTGCCAGTCTCCACGCACATGCCCACATGGCAGACCCACAATGATCCACCTTTCAGTAGATTTACTGGAACGTCAATTTGGGAGGCGGGGGGCGCGCTAGCTGTCTTTTATCGGCAGGTGAACTGAGAAGGTCGTACCGATTCCAATCTCACTCTGAACATCGATATAACCATCGTGCGCTTCTACAATCTTCTTGCAGATTGCCAGGCCTAATCCGGTTCCCTGGACGGATGCTTCTGTGGCTTGAGATCGGTAGAATTTATCAAAGAGGTGGACCATATCAGCCTGCCGGATCCCTGGTCCTGTGTCGTTGACTGAGATCACCAATTCATTCTGTTGGCGGTGCCCGGAAACAGTGATTGTCCCGGATGGTTTGTTGTAATTTACTGCATTGCTGATCAGGTTGAGCACAACTTGTTTAATTTTATCCTGGTCCGCCTTGATTTTTGGCAGCTCATTCGGGATGTACAGATTTAGGCGCAGGTTCTTTTCTGCAGCTTTGTTTTTCATCATACCGATGCATTCTTGCAGTAAGCCGGTCGGATCGAATAGCTCTGAATTGAAAGGAATTCTCCCCGATTCAAGTCGCGCCAGGTCTAGGAATGAAGTGGTCATGTTGATCAGACGAGTAGTTTCATTATCAATGATATTGACTACCTTGGCTAATTGATCCTGGCTGACATCTTTGCGGAGCAGGAGATGGGAGGCGGTTCTTAACGAAGCGAGGGGTGTGCGCAGTTCATGGACCATCTCAGCGATCAAATCTGATTGCTGGAAGAGACGGGCGTTTTCAATTGCCACAGCTGCCTGGGCACCTAAATCCATGAGAATCTCTTGATCGTCTTGGGTGAAAGCACCATTGATTTTGTTGATCGCCTCCAAGGCACCGATCACCTTATCTTTGGCGATCAGGGGTACGCCTAAAAGAGAGTTAGTGGTGACATTGGTTGCTTCTCCCACCTGTGAGAAATGGCGGGGATCACTCTGAGTATCATCAATGATCACCGGTTTGCCATTGGTAACGATCCATCCTGCAATGCTGCCTTCTACAGGGACGATCAATCCCCGCATGAGCGGTTCATCAAGATTTGTGGCCGATTCGAAATAAAGCTGTCCCTGATTTTCATCGTAAAGCAAGATCGAAGCTGCTTCTGAACCACTGACATGTGCCGCAGCTTCGGTGATGCGATCAAGGAGGATGTTCAAATCAACCGTGGAGGCCAAATTGCGCGAGATTTCTGCCAACCGGCGATAGCGTTCGAGCAAAGAGGCCTGAGCTTTATCAGTCATTCTCGATGACCCTTTTAGAGACCAGCGGTAAAATTTCAGCCGCATCGCGGTTGATGACAACCGCTGCCTGTGAATCGAGATAGGTGGGGCTCTCATTGATAATGATTAACCTGGCATCATTTTCGAGTGCCCTTAGCGGTAGGGTCGCCACGGGAACCACTTCTAATGAAGAGCCCACAACCAGGATGATACTGCATCCCTGGCAGGCTTGCAGGGCTTTGAGCCAGGTCTGTTTAGGAAGTTGCTCCTCGAACAAGATCACGTCTGGTTTAAGGATCGTTCCAC
>CP070785.1:1180425-1188640 GCA_020346705.1 Chloroflexota bacterium
GTGCGGATTTACCTGGCCAAAGAGGTTCGCCGACGAGGGGTTGGCTCCAGGATGATCCAGGCATTGATCGACATGGCTAAACGACGCAACATTTACATGGTGGAAGCCCAAATTATCAATGAGCAGGCGACTGTGATCCGGGCTTTTCAAAATCTTGGTTTTGTCCGCAAGTGCATTCTTGATAATTATTTCATTCTTCCAGATGGAGAGCTGCGCGATGTCGCGCACCTGATCTTAAGGCTGCGGGATTCCTCGGAAGAATTCTAATCCACCTTAAACCGTGGGTACCTTATCCAATATCCGGCAATTTCTAAGAAAAACTCCAATCTTATATCGGATTGCGATTGGCAATGCATTCGTGATCGCCATTGGCGCCATCGGTGGAACGTATATCACGCGCCTACTCGCAGATCAAGCTGCTGATTGGTGGCTGATCCTGTCATTTTTAGCAATTGGTACCACCCTGGCTGTATTGATCAACTTCTGGATCATTAAAAATGCATTGCGACCGCTCACGGATTTGAGCGCTCTAGTTGATAAAGTCCAGGATGGTCAGACTTATATCGATCCACAATTTCTCCAGCCAAATGATCCTGATATTAACCAGCTAGCGGCTACACTAGATTCTCTTGTCAAGCAATTAAACGAGCGCAACCAGGAGCTGCAAATCCTTTCCGAACATGCCATCAACGCTCTCGAGGAAGAACGCCAGCAGATCGCCCTTACTCTCCATGATGATACTGGCCAATCCCTGTCACTACTGATCTTCAACCTGGAAAGTTTGGAATCCCAATTCCCCTCCAACGAGGTCGATCTGCTAGAAAAAATTACTGAGACCCGGCAGTTAGCCCAGGAGGCCTTGACAAACCTACGCCAGATCGTTTACGGGTTGCGTCCCTCCATACTTGATGATCTGGGCCTCATCCCTGCCGTACGCTGGTATGCGCGTACAAATCTTGAAAAAGCGGGTATCTTAGTCGAGATAAATGCCAATGGAGAGGTTGAAATGCTCGCTCCCGAGTTAAATTCGACCCTATTCCGCATCCTCCAGGAGGCGATCAACAATATACTTAGACATTCTCAGGCACAAAACGTGGAGATAAATTTTTCACAGGAAGGGGAGCATATCCTGGTGAGAGTTGTCGATGATGGGCAGGGTTTTGATCCCGGTTCAGTTAAAAAGCAGGCCCTCCAACTTCACCACATTGGCATCCTGGGGATGCAGGAGCGAGCCGAATTGGTCGGTGGTAGGACTGAACTGCAATCTTCACCAGGCGGCGGAACCCAGATAATAATCCGTGTTCCCTGCACCCCTCCAGGGGAGGGATGAGATGGCGAAGATACGAATACTGCTGGCTGACGATCATACGATTTTGCGTGACGGCATCCGCGCCTTAATAGATGATCAGGATGATATGGAAGTAGTTGGAGAGGCCGAAGATGGTATTTCCACGGTAAAGCTGGCCGCAAAAGTCAAGCCCGATGTGGTTGTGATGGACATCGCCATGCCCTTATTGAATGGCTTAGAAGCCACTCGCCAGATCCAGCGAGATCATCCCCAGGTGAAAGTGCTTATCCTGACCATGCATGAGAACGAGGAATATATCCGCCAGGTTCTGGCTGCCGGAGCCCTTGGATACGTTTTAAAAGATGCTGCAGCCCGCGATCTCCTGGGGGCAATTAGGGCAGTATACCAGGGCGAAGCTGTCCTCTCTCCCGCAATCACGCGCCTGGTGATCGAGGATTATTTACGCTGGGGAGAGATCCAGCCGATTGACAACTCCGATGTATTGACTTCGCGCGAGAGGGAGGTTTTGCAACTGATCGCAGAAGGCTACACGAATAAAGAGATGGCCGAGATATTGAATCTATCGGTGAAGACCATCCAGTCGCACCGCACCAATTTAATGAGCAAATTAGATTTGCACGACCGGGGAGAGCTGATTAAGTACGCCATCCAGAAGAAGATTATCGATATTTGATATTGGATATAGGTTATTAGATACTGGATATTGGTATCAAGAGCCAACTCCTGAAATACGTCTGAAGATAATTTAAAGTATGGGGTGAAGAGATTCTCTACCTATATAGAGCAGGTTGAGTTCAGTCTTTAGAATCTTGCTTATTTCGAGTAACAGCAGGAATGTAGCCATCCATATGCGGATGGTGAATAGGGGGACAAACTAGCAGGTAATGACCATCCAAATTTGTTTAATAGGCCTAATACCCCAATTAATAAAGGTCATCCTAGGGTCCATTTTGGGCTTTTTTTAGGGTCTTCAGCGTAGACTATTCAGGCGCATACCAGTTACCAGGCGTGGCAATTTTTTGTATGCTATAGGTGAGTCAAACCATCTTTCTGCTGGTAGAGATAGCCTATGAGATTCTCCATCCATCGCACGCACTTCATCGCAATTGTGGGGGTCATCCTGGTGGTATTCGCCATCTTATTCGGCGCCATTGAAACCTCACACGCAAGAACAGCACCAGTGGGAGATCAAAGCGCGTTAACGGATTGGAAACGGGCAATCACCTTATTCTCTGAAACCACCCACAAAGTCTTTCCATTGAAATTAACCGCAGCCAGCCTCCCCCCTCCAGAACAGGATCCCTGTCTTCACTGCCACATCACTGGCGAGGATAAAGGACTATGGACTCCTTTAGTGCGCTGGGTGTTTTTTGGAGGTGCTGGCCTGTTGTTTGCTTTCGGGATTTACCGCAGCTCCAGCGTTTGGGTAAAGCGCTCCCCCTGGGTACCGATCACCACCCGGGCAGCTGATTGGTTTGACAGCCGCTATGAGATTTCTGAACCACTCTCCAAATTCTTGAGCAAGCCAGTGCCCAAGTTCGCCCAGCGCTGGTGGTACTGCCTGGGCGGCATCACCGCCTTCCTGTTCCTCGTTCAGGGGATAACTGGGATCATGCTCGCCTTTTACTACAAACCTACCCCCGAAGCTGCCTTCGCCAGCATCCAATTCATCGAAACCCAGGTACATTTTGGATCTGCAATCCGGATGGTGCACCACTGGTCAGCCAACGGGATGATCCTGATGTGCACAGCTCACATGATCCGGGTTTTCATCATGGGCGCATATAAGAAACCGCGTGAATTCAATTGGGTCAGCGGTGTCTTGCTGCTGCTGCTGACCCTGGGATTCGGCCTGACCGGATACCTGCTGCCCTGGGATCAGCGAGCTTATTGGGCGACTACAGTAGCCACCGAGATTGGTGCTGCTATTCCCGTGATTGGGGATCTGATCCTGGTCTTCGCAAGGGTAGGTTGGGACGTGGCGGCTGAAACCTTGACCCGCTTTTACGCACTGCACATACTCATCTTGCCTTTGGTCACCATTGCCTCGATGGGTGCGCATTTCTTAATGGTGCGCCGCCAGGGCATCGCCAAACCGCTATAAACCTTTCCTCATTCACGCCCGCATCACGAATTCTAGGGAATAAATATGGCAGAAATTGAACAGCAAGCTAAAGAAACTACGGTCCCCTTCTACCCAGATCATGTCAGCCTGGAAGCCAAGGTTGTCATTGGGGTTTCAATCATCGCGCTCCTCGTAGGCTTGATCGGTCTCTTCGCCCCGGTTGGATTGGGTGAACCAGCCGATCCGATGAATACCCCTGCTCATGTTAAGCCAGAGTGGTATTTCCTTGGCTTATACCAGCTGCTGAAATATATCTCAAAGACAGCCGGTGCAGTTCTTCCGATTCTAGCCGTCCTGGTGATCACATTTTGGCCTTTCATCGATCGCAAACCGGACACATCGAGGAAATCTTACAACCGGAGGGCGATCGGCGAGACGATATTCATGGTCATCTTAATCGCCATGACGATCTGGGGAGAGGTGAGCTAACCATGGCCAATTTATCACGTCGAGACTTTCTCAAAGTTGGTAAGAGCTTCCTGGCTGTGACCGGCCTCGCAGTCGTCCTTGGTCCGATCATCGCCTTTTTTTACCCCTCCAACCTGGAGGAGACACCTTCCGATCCAGTCTTAATTGGTCCGGAAAGCGAGTTGGGAGAGGGAGAAAGCAAAACAGTGCGCTTTGGCCGTTATCCAGCAATCGTGATCAATACTTCTGAAGGTTTACGTGCATATTCTGCCGTGTGTACTCACTTTGCCTGCATCGTAAAATGGGATCTCCAGCGAAATGAAATCGTCTGTCCCTGTCATGATGGATTTTTCAGCCCCCATACCGGAGAGGTGATCTCCGGTCCCCCGCCAAGACCTTTGGACCCAATCCATGTTGAAATCGTTGATGGGGAAATTTATATCGGAGGCGCAGCATGACCACCAATTCCCTGCCCGGCTCCTCCGGCATTTCTGAGCGGGTGACTAATTTCATCCCCTCCCTGAAACTTTTTCTTTCCCGGTTATGGGATCTATTTGTGAACGCCGTGCTCCAGGTGCGCATCTGGGACAGTATATATCCAGGCCTGATGCATGCCCTGATTTTTATTGGTGTCACCATTCAAGTTTTGGGCACCTTCGTCAATCTGACTCAAATGCCGCTATTTATCCCTCTCCTGGAACTACCCTTCCCGCGGGGAAACGGCTACTTGGCCTTCGAATTGGTGATGGATTTAGCCGGGGTAGCAATTCTCATTGGGGTGATCATGGCACTGTTCCGTCGCCTGGTGCTGCGACCAAAAATCCAGGAAACCAGCTGGGATGACTATTACGCATTGATCATGTTGGCCCTCATCCCAATTGCCGGTTTTACCGTTGAAGCGACAAGGTTCGTCACTACCTCCCCGCCCTGGGCTCCCTGGTCACCCGTCGGTAATTGGCTGGCTGGCTTGATGCGATCGGCCGGGATGACCCCGGAAACTGCGATTGGCCTGCATCGCTACCTGGTTTATGCACATGTAATACTCGGATTGGCGCTGGCAGCCAGCATCCCCTTCACCAAACTGCGCCACCTGATTTATACCCCGCTCAACATCTTCCTCAAGCCCCGACGAAAATCAAGCACACTTGAGAAAATCGAAGATATTGAAGAAACTGAACTATTGGGCGTGGGTAAGATATCAGAGTTTACCCCCCAACAATTACTTTCCTTCGACGCCTGCGTGCGCTGCGGTCGCTGTGAGGAGGCCTGCCCGGTTGCGTTCAGTGGTATGGCATACTCGCCGCGCGAGTTTATCCAAGCCATGCGGCAGTTGATGCAAACAAATTTGGTCCATCCCAATGGGAATGGCAATCAAGATGAAGAGATCCTTGAGAGCCAGATCCCAGAAGAAACCCCCTGGTACTGCACAACCTGCGGCGCCTGCCTGGATCGCTGTCCGGCGTTTGTCAATCCGATCGATGAGATCGTTGACCTGCGCCGCTACCAGGTTTTAACCACCGGCAAAATGCCCAAATCTGTCGGCGACGTGCTGCGCAACATGGAGCGCCAGGGAAACCCTTGGGGCATGCCTCCTGAAGGGCGAATTTCCTGGACTGAAGGTCTTGAAGTTCGCCAGCTCGAGCCTGGAGATGAAACGGATATTTTGCTCTTCCTGGGTTGTGCTTACGCTTTTGATGAGCGCAACAAAAATGTCACCAGATCAATCGTTCGCCTGCTCAATGAAAGCCAGGTAGATTACGGCATTCTCGGCCTGGATGAAATGTGCTGTGGCGAAACATCTCGCCGCCTGGGTCATGAATACCTGTTCCAGGTCATGGTAGAGCAGAATCTCGAAATATTCGCCAGTATAAAATATAACCGCATTGTCACCCCTTGCCCGCATTGCTTCAACACCTTGAAAAACGAATATTCTCAATTTGGTTTTCAATTGGAGGTTCAGCATCTGACGGAATTCCTTGCTGAACATTTCCAGAAAGCTGATTTTTCTCCTAACGGACACGGTCTCGAAGGTCGTCTAACCTTTCACGATTCTTGTTATCTGGGGCGCTACAACCAGATTTACAGCCAGCCGCGCCAGTTATTGAGCGATGCAAAAATCGACCTGACCGAGATGAGCAGAAAAGGTGAGGACAGTTTCTGCTGCGGAGGTGGTGGGGGGCAGATGTGGATGGAGACCGATGCGAATACACGCATAAACCACCGCCGCCTGGATGATGCCCTCAAGACCAATGCTGAAGTCGTTGCTACAGCCTGCCCTTACTGCCTGCTGATGTTCGACGATGCGATTCGTTCGAAAGGTCTCGGAGACCAAATTCAAGTCATGGATGTTGCTGAGGTCCTGGTCAACCAGCTTGGTGATGATCGAGAGCGCTAGACTCTTTCCCTCCAGCGATTCCGAAAAGAGGTTGCTATGAATACAAAATGGTTGGTTGAAACAAACGGCGACCCGCTAGGTGCGATCCAATACATATTTGCTGAGGCTTGGGAAAGATTCGGATTAGACAGCATGGTGGTGCCGACCAACGGCAATGGTTCCCCACACCTGCTCCATGACCCAATGGATCTTCACCGTGTTAATCCATTCAAGCCATTGATGACCTATAATGCTGCAAAATTCCTTCCGCAAATTCTCGATGAGCAGCCTGAAGCGCGGGTCGGGGCTTTGCTGAGACCCTGCGAAGTGCGTGCCCTGGAAGCGAAAAGCAAAAGGGAAGGGATATCATCAGAGCGCATGTTGACGATCTGTGTCGATTGTTTGGGAACTTATTCACCTGAAGACTACCAGTGGCGAGCTAAGAGAAAAGGCTCCCCGGAAAGCCTGGATGGGGAGACACTCCATTTCGCCAGGCAAGGTGGCATCGCCGTGTACCGCTTCCGTTCCGCATGCCAGGCCTGCCGCACCCCAATTGGAGATGGAGCAGATATCAACATTGGCGTGATCGGCCTTCCAGTGCGACAGAAAATTCTGGTTGATGTTCCTGATCCGGCAACTGCAGAAACTTTGGGTGTGGAGAGCTCAGAAACCACAGCAGATCAACCTTTCTTCGATCAGCGCGAACATGTCGCGACCCGCTTACTCCAAAGGGGCACCCTTACTCGCCAGCGACTGGTTGACAACCTGGAGAGCATCCTGCCGAGAGATCTGGATGCGCTTATCAACCAGTTTGAACGCTGCGGGGAATGCCGGTCATGTTTCGAGGTTTGCCCTCTGTGCGCTGCAGATTACCCCACCAAAGACAGTGCTGGCTTATACGAGCGCAAGCAGGTCATGCAGTGGATGATCTCTTGCGCTGGATGCGGCATGTGTGAACAGGCCTGTCCCAACCATTTACCGCTGGTCACAATCTTCACCAACATCAGGCAGCAGTTGATCGATCCAATGGAGACAGATTTGATTAATTAATTCAGCCTGTTGGGGATAACAGAATAGGCTTGGTAATGATTGCGGGCGCGGGGAGTGCGCCCGCAATCGCGTCTACAAGTTTCTACACCAGGTTATTCAGAAACGACAAAACTTGCCCCCACCAAACCAGCTCCAGTATGAACTGATAATCCCGGGGTGAGCTCAGCATAAAGCGTCTCACCAGAATAATTTACTGCCTGTTGGAATTGCGCGTTGAATTTGTTCGCCTCCTCTTCAGCCCGGACATGCACGATGGCCAATCTTTCCACCGGTCGCGAATCGATCGCCTCAACGCATAACTCAATGGCCCGCGCATAAGCCTTCTTCAATGTACGGACACGCTCCAATAAATCTAGTTTTCCATCTTTTATCGTCAGTACAGGTTTTATGCTGATGATATCCCCAATGCCAGCCGCCACCTGGCCCACCCTACCGCTCATGGCCAGGTATTTCAATGTTGGCACCACACCAAATAAATAGGTTCGCGCTTGCATATCCTCAACCATTTGGAGGCGCTGGCCAGCTCACCAGTTGAGAAGGTGCGTGGGGTGGCCGCATTCATTGTCCCACTGCTCTATCCATCTGACCTGCAAGGCGAGATCGATGGCTTATATTTCACCGGGCAGCTGGATGGCACCTGGCCTCAGGAGCTTTCTGCTACGGTTCTACACAATATGGTAATTGAGCATGGTGTCGAATCAATCCTTCCGTTGGTTCAAGATTGGATGTCCGATCCAAATCCACCAGCAAGACGCCTGGTTACTGAGAGTTTCCGGCCGCGAGGGGTGATGCTCGCTCACATTGAAGAACTGAAGGAGGATCCTAGGCCTTTGAAACCGATCTTCGAACCCCTTCTCGATGATCCGTCCGATTACGTGCGCAAATCTGTAGCAAACAACCTCAATGATATCTCCAAAGACAACCCGCAAATTCTGTTGGATTGGGTTAG
>CP070785.1:1188740-1214212 GCA_020346705.1 Chloroflexota bacterium
GGTTTTTTGGGAAGCTGAATTTAAGGACGCCAGGTGGGATCAAATTCGAATCCATCTTGATCTGTCAGCCGCTGCCGTCCCAATCCATTGGGGGTCATGATATATATGTCGTGATTGCTGCCTTCTGGCCAGCTCTCAAATGCGATCCAGGCACCGTCGGGAGAATATGAGGCTTCCCTCATTGGAATAATCTCGCGGACAATCCGATTCTCGATCAGGTTGCCTTCTTCCACGCGCATCGCTACCAGGCGTGGCACACCACCAATCAACTCATTCTGGGTGAACATGATCGTTTGACCATCCGGCGACCATTCAGGATGAGAATCTTTCAGGCTTCCGCTGCGGGAAAGTAAGAAGGCTTCTTCACCATTCTGATCCATGATCCAGATTTGGTAAGGGCCCTGGCGGGTGGTAACAAACGCAATCTCAGTACCATCAGGGGACCAATTTGGTTGGCTATCGCGAACCGTATTGGCCGAAATTGAGCGAGCAGTGTTATCTTCTAAATTGAACTCGTAGATTTGGGCGCGGTTGAAATCACGCAGAGAGGTGAAGGCAATTGTCATTCCATCTGGAGACCAAGCCGGGTCGAAATCCCCCCCGGGAACGGAAGGTAATGGAAACAAATCTGATCCATCAGAATTGATGATGAAAATTCCCGCCCCGGGATAGGTTTCTTGGTTTCCACCACAGGGAGCAATAAACGCCAATCGTTCCCCATCCGGCGACCAGGCGGGTTGGCAAGCACCTTCAGGCATGTCTGTGATTTGATGCGGAGCAGTACCATCCGAGTTCATCAGGTATATCTGAGGTAAACCGGTCAAATCGCTGGCAAAAGCGATCTGACCTGCACCGCCTCCTATTGGGGTTGGAGACGGAGTAAATGTAGCTGTTGCTGTCGGCCGTTTTGTTGGGACCAGCGTGGCTGTACTTGTGCTCGTTCCAGCAACAGGACTTGGCGTTGGTGAGAAGGGAGTTTGGGTTGCAGTTTGTTCCACAGCGACCAAGAGTTCTTCTTGATTTGGAGTTGGGCTGAGATTCCCTGGATCTGGGGTGGGCGTATTCACTGAAGCAAGGATTGGTATGGAGAGGATATTTTCCGGAATCCAGTTCAGTGCTTGATCGATCAGCTGCGGTCGGAAAATTGAGGCACCACCAACGATCGCCGCAATCAAGATCAGAATAAGGGCAACACTCGTCCAACAACCCAACCTCCGACTTCCGGAAGGCACCCTGCGCTCAGTATAAAAACCTGCCTCACCAGGCGGGATCGCCGGAGCACCTGTCGAAACCGATCCCTGGTCAACCTGGTTTGCTGCGGAGAATAAATTTGTCGATGATCCTGCTGCCTGCTCGTAATTGTTGGCAGCTGCTGCCCCAGTTGCAACTGGGGCCAAAGTCATTTCTTTGGCAGCCCTCTTGCCGGTAATTACCCGGGTATTTACCAGCGCTTTTTTGAAGTCTTCTGCTGTCTGGTAGCGCTGCTCTGGGCGCAGCTCCATGGCTTTTTCGATCACCGCCGTCAACCGGCGTGACACTTTTGGATTATGTTTGCGAATTGGGGTAAGGTCTATCTGTCCCATTGCCCTTGCCAAAGCATCTTCAGGCAATGCTCCAGTCAATGCCATATATAGTGATGCGCCCAGAGAGAAAATATCTGATCGTTGATCGGTCCTGGCCGTGCCGTATTGCTCTGGTGGTGAATATCCGGGAGTCATTGCCCTGGCCCCGGTACTCGTCACCTGGTTGCCCTGAGTGACTTTCGCCAAACCAAAATCCACCAAGATTACGTTCCCCGCAGGGGTGATCTTAATATTTCCAGGTTTGATATCTCTATGCACGACCTGTGGTTGGCGGGAATGTAAGTATGAGAGCGCATCGCACACTGCGGAACCCAGGATGACCGTGTCTGCATCAGAAAGCAATCCCTGGCGATCGATCCGCTCACGTAAATCCTCCCCCTCGATGAAATCCATCACCAGATATTGACCCTGCCCATCAATCACAAAGTGATCAGTTACCCTGGGCAAGTTTGGATGGCGCAAGTTAGCCAGGATCACCGCCTCCCGGCGGAACTGGCGCGCATACTCTTCTGAAGTAAAGAGATTTTCCTTAACGGCAACTTCCACCCCCAGGTTTTCATCCACCGCGCGGTAAATGGAACCCATTCCCCCTTGACCGAGTATGTCTTCGATCAGGTAACGATTAATTAACCGCGAGCCGCGTTCTATCGTCATTAATCAATTAAATGGTCCATCTGGAATCGGACCCACCATCCGTCCATCCCACCCGGGTATTAATTAAAAACCCTGTTCAAGCTGAACAATCCCTTCCTACGCTCAGATATCCAGGTTGCGTACTTCCCGGGCGTGTGTCTGGATGAAACGACGTCTGGGGGGTACTGCGGAACCCATCAACATGTCAAACGTGCGATCCGCTTCAGCTGCATCTTCAATCGACACCAACAGCAGCGTTCTTTGACTGGGATCCATGGTGGTGTCCCATAGTTGTTGAGGGTTCATTTCTCCCAATCCCTTATACCGGGAAAGTGAGATCTTCTCAGCATCAACACCCAATTTCGCGAACAAGCGCTCCCGATCTTTTTCTGTATATGCGTAATGAACTTGTTTCCGATATCCGATCCGATACAATGGTGGCTGGGCGATAAATAAATGGCCCTCATCGATAAGCGGCTGCATGTACCGGAAGAAAAAAGTCAGCAATAAAGTACGGATGTGGCTGCCATCGACATCCGCGTCTGTCATGATGATCACGCGTCCATAACGCAGCCCGGAAAGATCAAATCCTTCACCAATACCAGTACCTAAGGCGGAAATCAGCGCTTTCACTTCATTGCTGGTCAGGATTTTGTCAAGCCTGGCACGTTCCGTGTTTAATATCTTCCCACGGAGAGGCAAAATGGCTTGGAAATGGCGATCGCGACCCTGCTTGGCAGAGCCCCCAGCGCTGTCTCCCTCAACGATGAACAGCTCGGTCTTCTCCGGATCGCGTTCGGAACAATCCGCAAGTTTACCAGGTAGGGTCAGGCTTTCCAGGGCAGATTTGCGGATGACCAGATCGCGCGCTTTGCGAGCAGCATCACGCGCCCGGGCTGAGGTCAAGCACTTTTGAACGATCGCTTTGGCCTCTGAAGGATTCTCCTCCAGGAAACTGCCAAAGGATTCGTGAACCACCTGCTGAGCGAGGGTCTGCACCTCCGGATTCATCAACTTGACCTTCGTCTGGCTTTCGAACTGCGGGTCTGGATGTTTGATGCTGATGATAGCAGTCAAGCCTTCCCGAGTATCATCACCAGAAAAATTCGGGTCCGAATCTTTTAACAGTCCGCTTTTTCGAGCATAATCGTTTATCGTGCGGGTAACTGCTGCCCTCAATCCTGTCAGGTGGGTACCGCCATCTATCGTGTTGATCGTGTTTGCAAAGGCATAAACTGACTCTGCGAATGCATCGGTGTATTGAATTGCTGAATCAATTGTGATGTTATCAATTTCCTTTTCAACATGCACGACTGGGTGCAAGGTTTTCTTGTTGCGGTTTAAGTATCTCACAAATGAAGTTATGCCACCTTCAAAGTAGAAAGTCATTTCACGGTCGGCACGCTCATCAACAAAATAGATGGTCACTCCGCGGGTTACAAATGCCATTTCCCGCAATCGCTGCACTAGTGTATCAAAGCGGTAGTCAACATCGTCCGTGAAAATCTCGGGATCGAATCTAAACCAGGTACTCGTTCCAGTATCATTTTTGGCAACTTTTCCTATCTGCTCAACTGGTCCAGTTGGATAGCCCCTCTCATAGCGTTGATGGTGTGTTTTTCCATCCCGTTTCACGGTTACCTCACACCACTCGGAAAGGGCATTCACCGCAGAAACCCCAACGCCGTGGAGACCACCGGAAACTTTGTAACTTCCACCCCCAAATTTTCCACCGGCATGCAGTGTGGTCATGACGACTTCGAGGGCGGATCTGTTTTCCTGAGGGTGAATATCCACCGGGATACCACGCCCATTATCAGTAACCCGAACACTGCTGTCGGGTAGGATTGTTATCTCAATCTGGTCACATGCTCCAGCGAGTGCTTCATCAATTGAATTGTCAACTACCTCATAAATTAAGTGATGCAGGGCTTTTACATCTGTACCGCCAACATACATACCTGGACGCCGACGAACGGCTTCCAATCCCTCCAATACTTGAATATCTTTTGCATCGTACGAAACTTTAACGTTGTTTCCCATTTACAATGAACCTCCAAACTCCTTTAAAATCACTTCTTGATTCTGATCAAGAACCCCCAGGTCCAATATTAATTTTCAATCCTTAAATGGTCTTAATATTTCTACTTCTTACCATCTCCCTCATCCAGCGCAACGCATCCCGGTAGTATACAAAGCTCGAAGCTATCAATGCAGTGGTGACAAAAGCATGACCCAATATCCCCACGATCAACAACCAGGATGTCTCAGAGGGCACTAACCAGAGAATATCCAGTCCTTTGCTGAGCAGGAAGATCGCCAGGACAAATAAAACCGTTGTTGGTAAGGTTCTACGAGTCAACTTAACGCTCACCTTCAGCGATGTAAAGAAATTGTTCTGGTTCATTACAATTCCATGCGGTGAAAACACGAGGGGCAGGATCAACCAGAATACTATCCCAACAAAGATTAATAATGCACACTGCCCGTAGGAAACACCGCTCAATAGTAGCAAAGAGAGAAGAAAACTCCCCGGGATGGTGATGAAGATCAATAACACAAACCACATAATTGCCAGATAAACCATCTGTAGAGAGGCTCTTGGCCAACGTTCGAGCGCCTGACCCCAGCTGATATTTCCATCGATCGCTGCCTGGGCAATTGCTTGAAAGTAAAAAGTACCGAGTGCTATACCTGCTATGGCGATTAAGATAAATGCGATGAACGCGCCTCCAAAGCTTCCAATCTCCCAGGATGCCAGGATACCGAATGGAGAGCTCAGTGGCAGCTGGGAGACCAACAGGCTCGTGATCCCAACAGGATAGGTCCGCAGAAGCGCCAGGAGGTTGAATTGCTCTGCGATTACAGTCCAAGCCTCTTGCACTGGTTGAATGAGCTCAGCCATGCCAGGATCTTGTAAGCTGTATACCTTGAATAATTGATCCGAGGTGGTCTTGATTAAACCTGTAAGTTTTAATCGGGGACCAGTCCAAAGGAACAGGTCCAACGCAATTGGAAACAGGATTAATATGACATGATTGGCGATCGCATCAAAGCCGGACCGAATCGCCCCGATCAGATTCGGCGCTGGAGGCAACGTTAGTTGGCTATCCCTATTCATTTGTCAATTCCATCCTGTATTTTATCATACGGGGCCTTTTTACGGATAAAGGCATGGTTTTGGGACACCTTGGATGGGGATGACAAATGTTATCTTGAGATGTGAGCAATCTCCCTTGACCTATCCATCACAAATCGGTAAAATCTAAGGATTATCCTAACAGCCTTGGAACACTAATCGCGCCCAAAACGTAACGACTTGGCTCCCTGCGTGTTAATTGGGGTCAGACGTGCACAAGGCATTTAAGGAGGTGATGCCCGGCACAGTAACAAAAAATCATATATTCGTCGTTCAACCAAACCCGCTCGCGCGGGAATTATCCCATCCTTTCTGGAGGAGGAAAGAGGAATGAATAAAAAAGTATTTGCTATATTGTCATTGCTGATTTTTGCCAGCATGATTCTGGTAGCCTGTGCACCTGCTGCCACAGAAGCCCCGGCAGAGGAACCACCGGCCGAAGAGCCACCTGCCGAAGAACCTCCCGCTGAAGAGGCCTTCGAATGTGATGATGCGATCGGTTGCGTGGAACTTGCTCCCGATGATCCAGTGCATATCGCTTCCATGCTCACCATCTCCGGCGCGACGTCCTTCCTGGGTGAAGACTCCGTCGGCGCGATCGAGATCGCCATCGACGACCGCGGCGGCACACTGCTCGGTCGTGACATCCAATACACCAGTGAGGATTCGCTGTGCAGTGCAGAAGGCGGGCAGACTGCGGCTACGAAAGTAGCCTCCGATCCAACAATCCTTGGCGTAATCGGCACCAACTGCTCCGCCGCAATGACCGCCGCTATGGACACGATCAGCAGCGCGGGTCTGTCCATACTCTCCCCCTCAAACACCGCCCCGACTCTGACCCTTGACGATCCAGCCGCAGGCGGAACCTTCAAACCAGGTTACTTCCGCATCTGCCACACCGACTTCTTCCAGGGTGCAGTGGCGGGCGAATTCGCATACAATGAGTTGGGGGCGCGCACCTTAGCCACCATCCACGACGGCAGCCCCTATGCAGACCAGCTGCAAGAGGTGATGGCCAACCGCTTCATGGAACTGGGCGGCGAGGTCACCTTCCAGGGTGCGGTCAACGTGGGCGACACGGACATGCGTGCTGTTTTGACCAGCGTGGCCGCCGACTCACCGGATGCGCTCTACTTCCCCATCTTCGAACCGGAAGGCCCCTTCATCGTCGCCCAATCGTCTGAGATCGCCGGGTTGGAGAACACCATCCTGATCGGCGCGGACGGCTTGCTGGTGGACTCCTTCCCCGAGAACTCCGGACCCAACGCAGTTGGCATGTACCTCACCGGCCCATTCGTTACCGGCGCAGCCTATGACGAATTCCTGGCTAAGTGGGATGCCAAGTTCGGCGGCGTACCCCCCAGTGGTTTCCACGCCTTCGCTTACGACGGCACCAACATCCTGTTTGATGCCATCGAAGCAGTCGCCGTTACGGATGCCGATGGCACCACATATGTCGGCCGCCAGGCGCTGCGCGATGCAATCAAGGCCACGGCCGATTACGACGGCGTGAGCGGCAAGGTAGATTGCAGCGACAAGCAGTTCGGCGAGTTCACCAGCAAGGGTGACTGCGCCACTGGTGAGGCCTTGGGTGTCTTCGAAATCACCGAAGCCGAGGTGGACGATGGCAACTGGCCGCCGGAAGTCATCTACACACCTTGATCCAATTGCCCCATACTACCCCATGAGGCAAATCAACAATTCATAGTTACAACGGGATGAGCCAGGGATGTTGATGTCTCTGGCTCACCTATTCGTCTATTATCACTGAGAGAGGTCACGGATGCTAAAAGGGTTTTTGGATCGCTACCTGGAGCGGTTCTCGTGGGTATCATTTTTTCTGCGTCTCTTTCAAATTGCTGCGATTATCATTATTGTCGTTGGCGTGTACAACACATTGACCACAGCTAAATACACCAACGCGCAATGGGTGACGCTGGTCTTCGCCGGCCTGGCGCAGGGCAGCATCTACGCCCTGATCGCCTTGGGATACACCCTGGTGTACGGCATCCTGCTGATGATCAACTTCGCCCACGGCGAGGTATATATGGCGGGCGCCTTCACGGCGGTTTTCCTGGCCAATTACCAAGCTGAATCGGGATTTCTGGCTCGATCCCCGTGGCTGGCCATCCTGTCCTGGCTCGCCTTGGCAGTTGTGGTATCGACAGTCATAGCCATCCTCCTGGAGAGGATCGCTTACCGCCCGCTGCGCAACGCGCCCCGCCTGGTGCCCTTGATCACCGCCATTGGGGCTTCCTTCGTACTTCAGTACACCTTTCGCGGGTTTTACGGCACCGTTTTCCGTTCCTACCCGACTGTTCCAGCCCTGCAGGGCACGGTGAACGTGTTCGGAGCCCAGGTGCCGCTGGTCCAACTGGTAGTGCTTATTGCAGCCATTATCTTGATGGTTATTTTATATTTCTTTGTTGACCGCACCAAACGCGGTAAAGCCATGCGCTCCGTATCCGAAGATCACGATGTCTCCCGCCTGATGGGTATCAACATCGACCGGATCATTGTCACCACCTTCGCCCTGGGCGGCGCGTTAGCCGGCGCGGCGGGGATCTTCAACGGCTTGTTCCGGCCTCAAGGCGTGTTCTTTTTTATGGGCTTCTTCCCTGGCTTGAAAGCGTTTACGGCAGCTGTTCTGGGCGGGATCGGCAACGTCAGGGGCGCCTTCATCGGTGGTCTCCTGCTGGGGGTGATCGAATCGCTTTTCCCCAACCTGATCCTGGAAGGTTTGGGCATTCCGGCCGTCAACCAGCTGCGCGATGCCTTCGGCTTTACCATGCTGGTGCTCATCCTCATCTTTCGCCCGCAGGGCATCTTCGGCGAAAGATTGGCCGAAAAGAAGGCCTAAGGAAATAATATGGAAGAGAAACCAAGACCTACCTGGCAAATTATCCTACGCTCCGGTATATTAGGGGGGGGCATCGCGGCCTACCTGTGCCTGGTCGGGTTGGTAGAGGCCTTCTCTGAGCGTTTCCTGATCGGCTCCTTCCTCACTCTGGGCGAGGTGATGCTGGTAACTGGAATACTGATCGCAGGGTTGCTGACAGCC
The DNA here is from genome assembly GCA_020346705.1 of Chloroflexota bacterium. Taxonomy (GTDB): domain Bacteria; phylum Chloroflexota; class Anaerolineae; order Anaerolineales; family UBA4823; genus PFL25. The sequence goes on from CP070785.1 coordinate 1,197,157, forward strand.
CGGGAGCTGAAAGACAATAAGATCCTCGCTACAGGAAGCAGCCTGCTGTCAGGCGTAGTTTCATCTCTGCCCTTGATCTTGCTCATTTTTATCACGATGCTGTTCGTCCTGCGCCCAGAGATCCTGGGGGCAACATACAACCTGCGGGATATGTTCGTCAATTTGTCTCCCGAACTGGTCGAGATCCTGACCTTAGGGCAAGGGCTCGATAATCTCGCGCTGGGCATCTTACTGCTGATCCTGCTCAGCGCGCTGATGTCCTTGCTCGGGGCAGCCTTCGTGCTGCTGCCGAGAAGGTGGAGCCTGGGGCTGATCAGCGGGATCGCCTGGGTGCTGGTGATCGGCATTTTCTCCGATACTGTCAGCCAGATCGTGCGGCAGGTAGCTGGTCAGGGCATGATCAGAGTGATCTTTGTGAACGAAGCTTTGACCCCCCAGGCTGCGGTCATAATATTTGCGATCGCTTTCGTAACTGGCTTTTTCAGCGTGCACACCCGTATACAAACGCGCTGGGAAGGCATCCCCCAAACCCAGCAGAGCCGCACCCGAATGATATTGCTCTTAGCGGCCTTTGGATTCCTGCTGGTGCTACCCTGGGTTGTGGGCCTCTTCCTAAGCCAGGCTTTGTTCACGGTAGGATTATTCGTGATGATGTGCCTGGGTCTCAATATCGTAGTGGGTTATGCAGGGTTGCTTGACCTGGGCTACGTGGCTTTCTTCGCCTTTGGCGCTTACACGATGGGTATACTGACTACGACGGGTTCATTGGGACGCGGTGGCCTTAATTTCTGGATGGCGATCCCATTTTGCATCCTGGTCGGGGTGGTGTGGGGATTGATCTTGGGCTTTCCGGTGCTGCGCCTGCGCGGCGATTACCTGGCCATCGTCACCCTGGGATTCGGCGAGATCATTCGCATCCTGGCCCTCTCCGACTGGCTGGCGCCCTTCGAAGGCGGCGCCCAAGGCGTGCTCCATATCCCTTACCCAAATTTCTTAGGAATCATCTTTGACTCACCCCAATATATGTATTATGTCGTCATCGCCGGCGGGCTCATCGCCGCCTTCGTCACCATCCGCCTGCGCGAATCGCGCCTGGGGAGGCAGTGGATGGCGATGCGTGAAGATGAGGACGTGGCAGAAGCGATGGGCATCAACCTGGTGCAGACCAAGCTGCTGGCATTCGCCATCGGCGCCTCATTCGGCGCTTTGGCAGGGGGGGTTTGGGCAGCACGGCTGGGCAACATCTTCCCGCACAGCTTCAACCTGCTGATCTCGATCAACGCCCTGGCGGTGATCATCATCGGGGGAATGGGCAGCATCCCCGGGGTGATCATCGGCGCCCTGGTCCTGGTTGGAATGCCGGAGTTGCTGCGCGAATTCACCGAATACCGCTACCTGATGTACGGCATCCTGCTGATCATCATGATGCTGGTAAGACCGGAAGGTTTACTGCCGGAGGCGACCCGCAGGCGCGAACTGCACACAGGTGAAGATGAGAATTTTGAACCGGTCTCTCAACAACCTGTCGGATCGGATAGATAGGTAACGATTATGGCCCCAATACTCAGATCTGAAAATGTCACCAAGCGCTTTGGCGGCTTGATCGCGGTTTCGAATTTTGATGTTGAGGTCGAAGAGCACTCGATCTCGGCAGTTATCGGGCCCAACGGCGCCGGAAAGACAACCTTCTTCAACTGCATCACCGGGTTTTACGTGCCGGAGGAGGGCGAGATCTACTTCGGCGGGCGCACCATACAAGGGCTCTCCCCTGACCTAATCACCAAGTCGGGGATTGCTCGCACGTATCAAAACATCCGCCTGTTCGCCAACATGACCGCCATCGAAAACATCCTCGTTGGCCAGCACCCGCGCCTGAAATCCTCCTGGATTTCATCGATTTTTAAGACTCGCGGCCAGCAGGAAGAAGAAGCGTTGGCGCTTGAAGAGGCAAATCGTCTTCTTCGCTATGTTGGCCTGACCGGTTTAGGGGATCAGTTGGCCCACAACCTGCCCTACGGTGCGCAGCGGCGTCTTGAAATCGCCCGTGCATTGGCCAGCCAGCCGGTATTGCTGCTGCTGGACGAGCCAACCGCCGGGATGAACCCCCAAGAATCAGCTGAAATGATGGTCTTCATTCGCACCCTGCGTGATGATCTGGGCATCACCATCCTTTTAATCGAGCACGATATGCGAGTCGTGATGGGGATCAGCGAACAAATCAGCGTGATGGATTTTGGCGAGAAGATCGCCGAGGGCAACCCGAAGGAAATTCAAGGCAATCCGCGAGTGATCGAAGCCTACCTGGGACGCGGTGCAGCAGCGGGCTTGGAGCTCGAAACTCGATCAAATGGAAATTGACAGGGAGTTGGATCTGCGATGTCAATCCTGGTAATAGACAATATCCACACCTATTACGGCAAAATCCAGGCCCTCAAGGGGATTTCCCTGGAGGTAGAGGAAGGAGAGATCGTCACCCTGATCGGAGCAAATGGCGCTGGGAAAACCACCACGCTGCGCACGATCAGCGGTCTTCTCCATCCCCGTTTTGGAACCATCTTCCTTGAAGGTGAAGATCTTTCCAAGTATACGGCTCATGAGATCGTCTTCAAAGGTGTCGCCATGGTTCCCGAAGGGCGAGGCATTTTTACCAGGCTTTCTGTGCAGGAAAACCTGGATATGGGCGCTTATTCTCGGAATGACAAGGCTGTCATCGCCAAGGACCTAGAACTGGTTTTCTCGCTTTTCCCGCGCCTCAAAGAACGCCGGAAGCAAGTAGCTGGCACGCTCTCAGGAGGTGAGCAACAAATGCTCGCCACGGGACGCGCCTTGATGGCTCACCCTCGATTACTCCTCCTGGACGAGCCATCAATGGGATTGGCACCCGTTTTGGTAGAGAACACCTTTGAAACTATTCAGGCCATCAACGATGAAGGCACGACGATATTGCTCGTAGAACAGAATGCCACCATGGCGCTCTCCGTCGCTGATCGCGGTTACGTTTTACAGACCGGGGAAATTGTATTGAGCGATACAGCCGAGAACCTCAAGCAAAATGAGATGGTCCAGAAGGCATACCTGGGGATTGATTGAAGCATTGGGTATCTATTCCCTGCAAAATAACTCTCAATCAAACTTAAATCAGAGTGCAGTGGTTTCTCAATCCAACCGCTGCGCTTGTTATTTTTAGATAGAATGTAGCAAACGACAAAGGTTCAGGTTATTATCAATGTTGATCTTATCGAAAGATGAAGTGCGCCAGGCGCTGCCAATGACTGAAATGATCGCCGCGACGAAGCAAGCTTATGCAGCACTCTCTGCTGGGAAGGCTGAAGTCCCATTACGCAGCAGCATATCTATCACCCCTCACGAGGCAACCAGCTTGCTCATGCCGGCTTATGTCCAGCAAGAAACCAGTGAAGCCTTGACGGTTAAAATCGTGTCCCTTTTTCCACACAACATAGACCGCGGCCTGCCATTGATCCACGCGGCAGTATTGGTACTGCAAGCAGACACCGGACAACCGCTGGCATTATTGGAAGGCGCCAGCCTGACGGCGATCCGCACCGGTGCCGCTTCTGGGGCTGCATCAGATATCCTCGCCCGTCCAGACAGTCGGGTGGCTGGAATATTTGGAGCGGGGGTGCAAAGCCGCACCCAATTGGAATCCATCTGCTCTATCCGTCCAATCCAGAAAGTTCTGATATTCGATCCCCGACAGGATCAGGTTGAGAAATTCATTGAGGATATGGCCGGTCATGGCCCCATCCCCAGTGATTTGCAAGCTGCCACAGATTCCAGGGAAGTAGCTTCACAAGCTGATATCATCTGCTGTGCGACAACTTCTCCTACACCGGTGTTCGCTGATCAACACTTGAAATCCGGCGTCCATATCAATGGGGTTGGATCTTATACTCCTGAAATGCAGGAAATCCCCGCGGATACGATCCAAAGGGCTGCACTTTTCGTCGACTCCCGGAAGGCTGCATTGAGCGAAGCCGGAGACATTATCAAGCCAATTAATGATGGCCAGATTACTGAAGATCATATCCAGGCTGAATTGGGTGAGGTCGTTTTGGGAACTGAACCAGGACGCCAAGACCCTGATCAGATCACCTTCTTCAAATCAGTTGGCAACGCCGTCCAGGACGCGGCAGCAGCACAATTAGCTCTGGAGAACGCCAACAAGCTGGGATTAGGTTCAAACGTCGCTCTATAATCCTGGCCTGTATGTTGCAGGTCAAAATTAGAATTTTCTGTTATAAGGATAACTCCCAGGATTTCAAATGGATTTACCAAAGACTGCTGACATTGTGATTATCGGTGGGGGTGTTATGGGCGCCAGTACCGCATATCACCTGGCCTCGCGTGGGGTCAAGAACATCCTGCTCTTGGAAAAAGAGCAGTTTTTTGGTCAAGGAGCTACAGGGCGCTGCGCTGGAGGAGTGCGCTACCAATTTTCGACGGAAATCAATATTCGCCTTTCCTTGATCAGTCTGCCGATGTTGGAGAGATTCGAAGAAGAGGTCGGCCAACCGATTGATTACCGTCAATGTGGTTATTTAATCCTGCTGACTAACCCTGACGACGTCCAGCAGTTTCAATATAACGTCCAGCTGCAGCACAGCCTCGGCGTCCAAACCGATTGGTTGCCAGGAGACGAAATCCGCGAGCTCCTGCCCATGATGAACCTGGAGGATGTAATTGTGGGTACATTTCACCCAAAAGATGGCCTGGCTGATCCAAATAGCGTGGTAATGGGATACATCAATGCCGCCAACCGCTTAGGAGCAACTACCCTGGGGGATGTTGAAGCAATCAAAATCAATCAGGAATCTGGCAAGATCGTTTCAGTGGAGACTACAGCTGGGAAAATTGATACTCCATTGGTTGTCAATGCAGCTGGACCTTGGGCAGGCATGGTCGGACGCATGGCAGATATTGTTATCCCCATCACCCCGCTTCGCAGGCAGATGTTGACCACGACTCCTTTACCTGAGATTCCTTCGGATTTCCCTTTCGTGATAGATTTCGCTCAATCACTGTATTTCCACCGAGAAGGCGAAGGATTATTGACCGGCATGTCGAATCCCAATGAAATTACTGGATTTGATCAGGAAGTCGATCCAGATTGGGAAATTGCTCACCTGGAATCAGCTACCATGCGCATGCCCCTCTTGGAGCAGGCCGGCTTATTATCTCATTGGGCAGGTCTCTATGAGAATACACCGGATGCACATCCGATTATTGGTGCAACACCAATCTCGGGTTTCTACGTCTGTGCCGGATTCTCAGGGCATGGTTTTATGCATGGTCCCGTAACCGGAAAGATTATGAGCGAGCTGCTCATCGACGGTCAAGCATCCAGTCTGGATATTTCTGAACTCGATCTGGAACGTTTTGAGAGCGGCAGATTGATCAAAGAATATAATGTCATCTAATCTTCCCTTTTTTATCATCCCCATTTACTTCACTTGGTCAAATTACAATGCCGTCCGCTGAAATCATCACCATTGGTACTGAAATTCTGCTTGGTGAAATCGTGGATACCAATACTCGTTATCTATCGCGTAAACTGCGTGAACAAGGAATCGATCTGTTCCGCCAGACAACCGTTGGAGATAATATAGAACGAATCGCCCAGGCGATTCAGAACAGCCTGCCTAATACCGATGTCATCATCACCACGGGTGGATTGGGGCCGACGATTGACGATCCGACTCGACAGGCTGTCGCCCTCGCGATTGGTGTCCAAACCGAGTTTCGGGAGGAACTTTGGGAACAAGTGAAGGAGCGGTATCGGCGCTTTGGCCGTGTTCCTACGGAAAACAATAAACGCCAGGCTTACGTACCACAAGGAGCCATCGCTGTAGAAAATCCCGTTGGAACCGCACCCGCATTCATCGTCGAAACAAAAAACTGCTCTGTCATCGCCTTGCCCGGTGTTCCGCGGGAGATGGAACATCTCATGGAACACCAGGTCATCCCATACCTGAGCCAACGCTTAGATTTGAAATCAGTGATCAAGTCTCGTTTAATTCATACCTCTGGGGTTGGAGAATCGCAAATTGACGATCGTATCGGCGATTTGGAACTCCTTGACAATCCAACGGTGGGATTAGCTGCCCATTCAGGCCGAGTTGATATCCGCATCACCGCCAAAGCTGAATCCGAAGACGAAGCTCTAGGAATGATTGAGGAGATCGAAAAGCAGGTGGTGGAGCGTTTGGGTGATTGGATTTTCGGCGCAGACGAGGATACACTTGAACAGGCTGCCCTTTCCCACTTTAAATCAAAAGGATGGACCCTGGCTGTGGTCGAAGCCGGCTTGGATGGAGAACTAATTCATCGATTGGCATCAGCCAGTGGTCCTTTCTCAGGCGGGCAGCTGTTGACCAAACCAAATAATTCAGATAATCTTGTGGAAATTCTTAAGACGTATCGCAAATCAAGCAGCGCAGACGTGGTTTTGGGAGTGACCCTTCACTATGGAGAAGAGCGCCAGAGAATACTTCTGGCAGTGATTACACCCAGCGGAGATCGTCAGGTTCCGCTATCCTATGGTGGGCCTCGTGGATATGCTTCAACCTGGGCGGTAAATCAGAGTCTTGACTTGCTGCGCAAATTATGATTCATATTCGAGCAAATTCCTCGGCAAAAACTCGAAAGAGGTAACTTTATGACAGAAAAGGCGGATTTTCTTTTAACAAATGCCATCGTTTTAACGATGGACGAGGAATTGAACCAGTATGATCCAGGTGCAGTAGCGATATCTGGAGACTCCATCCTGGCAGCTGGCCCCAAGGATGAGATAAATCAGTCCTTCCAATCTGAGGAGGTAATCGATTGTGAGGGGAAGGTGGTCATGCCGGGGTTGATAAATGCTCATACCCACGTTCCGATGACCCTCCTCCGGGGTTTAGCGGATGACTTGCGTCTAGATGTGTGGTTGATGGGCTATATGATGCCAGTTGAGAGGGAATTCGTCTCCCCAGAATTTGTTCGGCTTGGAACTCAGATCGCCTGTGTCGAGATGATTCGCAACGGTGTCACCAGCTTTGCTGACATGTACTATTACGAAGAAGAAGTGGCAAAAGCCACTGCTGAAGTTGGTCTCCGCGCTGTCTGCTCCCAAACCGTGCTCAAATTCCCGACACCTGATGCTCAATCTTTTGAAGAATCTCTCGCCGCGGCGGAAGATTTCATTAAGCGTTGGAAGGATCACTCATTGATCATCCCCTCCGTTGCTCCCCATTCGCCGTATACCTGCACCGATGAAATACTGCGCGCTACCGCCGAACTGGCCGCCGAACACGAGATTCCCCTGCACACGCACATCGCTGAAACGGAAGTTGAAGTTGAGAATTCGCGCAACGATAACGGTATGCCAGTTATCCCTTACGTCAAGAAAAACAATCTCTTCGATGCTAAAGTGTTGGCTGCCCATTGCGTACATATCGATATCGGTGAAATGCATACCCTTCACCATCATGGCGCTGGTGTAGCACACTGCCCCTCTTCCAACCTGAAACTCGCTTCAGGCGCGGCCCCGGTAAGCAAAATGCTGGAATTAGGCCTTAACGTAGGTATTGGAACTGATGGTCCAGCTTCCAACAACGATCTAGACATGTTTGAAGAGGTGCGTCTGGCTGCTTTGCTGGCAAAGGGGATCACCGGTGATCCCACTACAGTTCCAGCAGCCACTGCCTTATCAATGGCCACCCGTTTAGGTGCACAGGCGATGCACATGGACCAAATCACCGGTACATTGGAGCCCGGTAAAAGGGCTGATTTGATCGTTGTTGATATCTCCCCGCTGCATAATACCCCTCGCTTCCATCGAGATGAGGTGAATGTTTATTCCCAACTCGTTTATGCAGCCAAATCAAGCGATATCAGTTCAGTGATGGTGAATGGGCGTTGGCTCATGCGCGATCAGGAACTGACAACAATTGACCATTCAGATCTTATCCGGCAAGCTGATGAATATGCTCACCGAATTGATGCCTTCCTGGTGGATCGGGAGAAATCTGTATTGTCGAAATTGGTGGCAATTGGTGGGGCGATGGAGGGCGAAAGCTTCGAAGTACAGGTCAAAGTGCGCATACAGGATCCAGATCCCGTGCTGGAGGCGATCAATGGACCCGGACTTGAGAGATTATATGATCGCCACTATCACGAATATGATGTCTACTTCCTTTTCGCTGATCCAGCACAAGGGATTTTGCGATATCGCGAAGACGAGTATATCGATGAAAATGGTGAAATCAGCAACGTTCGCTACAGACTGACGATGATTGGACCCACCCGTGAAGCACAGTTTGAGAGTGACGTGTTGCTGTCCCGCAGCCGCTATCTTGCACCTGCAACGCACAGCTTACGCTTTTACCGGGAGTATTTCGTCCCCTCAAAGGAAGTGATTATCGAGAAGGACCGCCTTCGCTGGAGAGTTTTGTTCCAGGGCACCGAGTTCTACATTAATCTTGATCGAGTTGAAGATCCAGCTCTTGGACATTTCCTGGAAGTGAAGAGCCGCACCTGGAGCAGGAGAGATGCTGAACACAAAGCCCTGGTAGCGAAAGACCTCATGGAATTTCTGAGTGCTCAATCACAAGAGACCCTCACCCAGGATTATGTCGAGATTGTGACCAAATCCTGATCCAGTTTATCTACTCAAATGAATTTAGTTATGTGTAAAATTGTATTATCTGTGAGGGTTCAATGATATACTCAGCGAATGGATTCGCCCCTTGCCTTTGCTGAAAACCTGGCCGTCGATACCGGTAGGCTTTTATTAGAATTCTTCACCCCCAATGGGACCTCCTCCAGTCTGAAAGAGGATTACAGCATTGTTACCGAGGCTGATCTCTCTGCAGATAATTTAATCACCCAAACTATTCAAAATTCTTATCCATCAGACTCCTTGATCAGCGAGGAATCTCAGACCACGATAAGTGAATCTGGAGGCGCGGTTTGGGTGGTCGACCCATTGGATGGCACCACGAACTTCAGCCTGGGATTGCCTATCTGGGGAGTATCTATCGCCCGTCTTTTTAATGGCTGGCCTTCAGTTGGCGCAATCTATTTCCCCATGCTGGATGAGTTATTCACAGCTCAAAGTGGTTCCGGAGCCTTCCTGAACGGGGAAAGAATTTCAACCCAACCCCCAATTCCTGGACAACCAAATTCCTTTTTCTCTTGCTGCACTCGCACCCACCGGCATTACGATATTTCGATCAGGTACAAAACACGGATTCTGGGCTCTGCATGTTATTCTTTCTGTGCAGTTGCTCGCGGCATGGCGGTGATCAGTTTCGAAGCCACCCCAAAAATCTGGGATATCGCTGCCAGCTGGTTGATGGTTGAAGAAGCAGGCGGCAAGATTGAAACGATTGATGACTCCCTGCCATTTCCGTTGGCAGCAAACTTTGATTATCGCCAGAGAAGTTTCCCGGTTTTGTCAGGAGCAACTGAAGAACTAACCAAAGCAGCCAGAGGAAAAATCAAGCGTAGAGATCTCGTTGAATAACAATCAAATCTTAGGAGGCAAGCATGGAGTATCGTTATTTAGGCAAATCTGGCTTGCAGGTATCTGCCCTTTCTCTGGGTGCCTGGGTAACCTACGGAGGCCAAGTCGGAGAGGATATAGCCTTCCAATGCATGGAGGCCGCCTACAAAGCAGGAGTAAACTTCTTCGACAATGCAGAAGCCTATGCCGATGGAGAAGCAGAGACGGTAATGGGCAAGGTAATCAAGAGGGCTGGCTGGAAGCGGTCTGACCTGGTGATCTCGACGAAAATCTTTTGGGGCGGCAAAGGTCCGAACGACACGGGATTATCTCGTAAACATGTGATTGAAGGGACGATCGCCTCCCTGGAGCGCCTGCAGCTGGATTACGCCGACCTGCTCTTCTGTCACCGGGCTGACATCCATACACCGATCGAGGAGACAGTCAGGGCGATGAACTACCTGATCGATCAGGGGAAGGTATTCTATTGGGGAACGAGTGAATGGAGTGCAGACAAGATCATGGAAGCCTGGGCAGTCGCCCGTCGCGAAAATCTCATTCCTCCCCTAATGGAACAACCTGAATACAATATGTTTGACCGCAGAAGAGTCGAGAGGGAATACGCCCATCTTTATGATGAGATCGGACTGGGAACCACAATCTGGAGCCCGTTAGACAGCGGCATATTAACAGGGAAGTACAACCAGGGAATCCCCAAAGACAGCCGCCTGGATTTGGAAGGTTTCGATTGGCTGCGGGAGGGCTACGAGAGTCAGGAAGGAAAAGAGAAAATACAAAAAGTTGGGAAATTGATGCCCATCGCTGAGGAATTGGGCTGCACGATGGCGCAGCTGGCATTGGCCTGGTGCCTGGCCAACCCTCAAGTAAGCACGGTGATCACCGGTGCTTCAAAACCTGAACAGGTTGAAGAGAATATGGCTTCTTTGGAAATCGTACCCAAATTGACTGCTGAGATTATGGAACGAATCGAAGAAATATTGGATAACAAGCCCGAACCAGAAACAGATTTTCGATAATTATGGTGAAAATTCGAGTGAGGGTTTCATTACCCTCATTCTTCTCCTGCTAAAAGGCGCACTTTCTCCCAGGGGGGCAAGTTCGACTCTTCTGCCAGGATCGATCGCAACTCAAAAATCTGGTCACGCAGCACCGCAGCTTTCTCAAATTCTAAATCTTGCGCAGCGACCTTCATTTGTTTTTCCATTTCGGTGATCAGCTGCCTGATCTCAGACTTTGGTAATGCCGCCGCGCCATCCACCCGGTATTCCGCCTGCGCCTCTGCGACAGTCTGAACCGTAACCTGGTCAGTCAGGTCACGCACCGCTTTGACGATGCTCATCGGTTCAATTCCGTGGGCTTCGTTATACGCGATCTGCTTAGCCCGACGCCGGTTCGTCTCGTCAATTGCCCTTTGCATCGAATCGGTAACTCTATCGGCGTACATGATCACCCTACCCAGCACGTGCCGCGCTGCCCGTCCTATCGTCTGGATCAGGGCAGTGTCCGACCGCAGAAAACCTTCCTTATCGGCATCCAGGATGGCGACGAGTGAAACTTCAGGTAAGTCCAATCCCTCACGCAGCAGGTTTATTCCCACCACGACATCAAACACACCCAGGCGCAGATCACGCAAGATGCCAACCCTCTCCAGAGTGTCGATCTCGGAGTGAAGATAATGAACTTTAACGCCCATTTCCATCAGGTAATCCGACAGTTTTTCCGCCATGCGCTTGGTGAGTGTGGTAACCAGAGTCCGCTGCCCTAATTCAACCCTCTGGTTGATCTCGGCAATTAGGTCATCCACCTGACCCTCGATCGGTCTCACCTCCACCTCCGGATCGACCAGACCTGTCGGACGGATAATCTGCTCCACCACCTGATCCGCCTTCTTCAATTCGTATGGGCCAGGAGTGGCAGAAGTGTAGATTGTGTACCCCATGTGTTCTTCAAATTCATCAAAAGTTAACGGTCGATTGTCGAGTGCGGAAGGCAGGCGAAAACCGTATTCTACGAGCACTTCCTTCCGTGATCGATCCCCGTTATACATGCCCCGCACCTGCGGAACCGTCATATGCGATTCATCAATAACCAGCAGGAAATCACCCGGCAAATAGTCCATCAAGGTCCACGGGTGGGATCCGGCTTCACGCTGGTCCATATGCCGTGAGTAGTTTTCGATCCCAGAACAGTAGCCAACCTCCCTCAGCATCTCGAGGTCATAAAGCGTACGTTGTTCCAGGCGTTGGGCTTCGAGCAGTTTCTCCTCGGCCTGATAATAATCCATCCGCTCACCCAGTTCATTCTCAATATCCCTGATGGCGGCGCGCAGCTTTTCATCCTCGGTGATGAAATGCTTGGCTGGATAGATAGCAACGGAATCTAATTCCCGGCGCAATTCACCAGTAACGGGATTAAATTCCACGATTCGCTCCACCTCATCCCCGAAAAATGTGATCCGGTAGCCATACTTATCCTGGTAGGCAGGGATAACTTCCAATGTATCTCCGCGCACGCGAAAAGTACCTGGGCGCAGCTCCATGTCGTTGCGTTCATAATGGCTTTCCACCATCTGCCTCAGCAGGGAATTACGCCGGTAAACATTACCGCTTTCCAGGTTGATCACCACGCGACCATAAGCTTCGGGATTTCCAAGCCCGTAAATACAGGAGACAGAGGCGACAATGACCACATCATTGCGCGACATTAAGGCGGTTGTCGCTGCCAGACGTAAGCGCTCGATCTCCTCATTTACATCCGTCTCTTTCTCTATGAACAGGTCATGTCTTGGAACATAGGCCTCCGGCTGGTAGTAATCATAGTAGGAGACGAAGTATTCCACCGCATTATCAGGGAAAAAATCCTTAAACTCAGCATATAGCTGGGCTGCCAGGGTCTTGTTATGAGCCATCACCAGGGTCGGCTTTTGAACCTGCTCGATCACGGATGCGATCGTATAAGTTTTCCCTGTACCGGTTGCCCCCAACAAGACCTGGTCGCGATACCCTTGCTGAATTCCATTTACCAATTCTCGAATCGCGTCAGGCTGGTCGCCGGTCGGTTTAAATGGAGCTTGAAGTTTGAATTCCATACAACCTCATTTGATCAGGAATCTTTACCGAAGAGTATATAACATTTGATGAAACATTCTTTATGGGCTGTTGTTGTAGCCTGGGATAATACCACAATCTACTCGAATTCGTTCAATCTCGATGCTCACTTCATTTCCGAATATAAATCGGATTACTGAATATCCAACCTCGGCGAACTCCAAGATAACGCAGGTAGACTTCAACTCGATAAACCCCAGCTTCATTGGCAATGTAGGTGCAGATTTCACGTTTATGCCAGGTTTTGACCACCTCGCCATCCTTGAGCAGATGACATTCGGCGCGTTGTGGAAGGTTGATTTGCAGTGTCACCCCTTCATTGAGCTTGATCTCGTCCCCCATCCAAGCATTGGTTTCCAATCCTTGAGCAGTGAACTTAAAACCGCGCGTTGGTGCTGGTAGATCGTATCCAACAAAGGCATGACCACTGCGGAGTGCTTCCAAGACCATCAGGCGATCTTTTTCGAAATCTCCAGAAAATGGATTCTCCGTGAATATATGCGTATTCACGGCCTGAAAATGAAATTTATATGGAAATAAAGTCTTGCGAATTGGACCCAATGAATAATGGAATGCGTGTGCATCGGAACCGCCTACCGCCACGACCTGTTTTCCCGTCTCCAGGAGCTGATCCCAGCGGCTGATGGTTGCCAAAAACGGTCCATGGGCAACTAACTTAGGATTGAAACCAAAGAAGATCGCCCGAAACCAATTCTTCAACAGCGATTTGAACTCTGACATGGCATTCCAAAGCTCAATCCCTGCAAAATTCTCCACTTCCCATTTTTCCCAGGAGATATCCGGTTCGCCAAAAACCGGCGCGGCTGGATCTACCGGGTGGGCAATAAAAGCCAAACCCCCTGATTTATGGACCTTGTCTATCAAATCCTGGGTGTCACCGGCCAGATCTGCCATTTCCCTCCCAGCACCAATAACCAACAGATGGTTTTTCTGGGGGTTAGCAGTCTGGTCATGTACTTCTTCTCCAACCAGGAGCAGGACTTTCCGATCCCCATCTTGATAATACCCTGCCGGACCAGTTACCAGAACATTATGGTCGGTGGTGATGATCGCATCCAACCCAACCTGCAACGCATCTGCAATAATATCTGCATGCGTCCCGGAACCATCAGAATAGGTCGTGTGCATATGAAGGTTGATGACCAATTCATTCATGAAGTGATTTGACGAAACAAATAACGGAAGGTATAATCCGCCTGCTTAGATCAGTATTGCACGGAGGCATTTGTGGAACGATATTTGGACATTGCGATGATTATAATATCAATTGCATTGATAGTTAGCGTCATCCTGCAAAGCAAGGGGGCCGGATTAGGTGGTTTGACTGGTGGTGACGCTGGTGCGGTCTTTACTGCCCGGCGTGGGGTGGAGAAAACTCTTTTCCGGATAACAGTTATCCTCAGTATATTGTTTTTTGGTTTGGCTATTGCCACGGTTGTTCTTACAGGCTAGTTTTACTGATCAACGAGTACCAGAACTGATAATTCGCCGATTTTTGGGCGATTCACGGTCCGGCTGGTGAACGCCCTTTTTTGTTGCCCATGAGAAAAATGGTTTGGCAGATCGTGATCGTCGTGGTTGCATTAGCTGCAATCGCGATTTTACTGTTCAGCCAACAACCCACCTTGCTGCCGGTAACACCTGAGGTAGTCCCTTCTTCAGGTGGGGTTTATTCAGAAGCGCTGATCGGCTCATTCAACCGTCTTAATCCAGTCCTTGATTACACCAATAACGCCGACCAGGATGTCGGGCGTTTAATCTTCAGCAGCTTGCTTCGCTTTGACGATCGAGGTCTGCCGGTAAACGATCTCGTTGAATCAATGGGTATCTCCCAAAATGGAGAGGTTTACAACATTTCTCTGCGCGAGAATGCTCTTTGGCATGATGGTCGACCAGTAACCAGTGAGGATGTGATCTTTACCGTCGATTTGTTGCGTTCCGAGGATCTTCCCGTCCCAGAAGATATCAGCTCTCTATGGCAGACTGTCGAAGCGGAAGCACTAGATGAACACACCCTCCAGTTTCGCCTGCCCGAACCTTTTGCCCCATTCCTGGATTACTTGACCTTTGGAATTCTCCCGCAGCACCTCTTGGGCGACTTTACTCCGGAAGAAATCATTGATGCCCAATTCAACTTACAACCAATAGGCAGTGGACCGTTCAAATTCGACCAGTTTCTAGTCGAAGGTGACCAAATCACAGGGGTTGCTCTGACGGCTTTCGAAGATTATTACGCGGAGCCTCCCTTCATCGAGCAGTTCACCTTCAAGTACTATCCAGATGCGAGTTCTGCCTTGGCCGCGTACCAGGCTGGGGAGGTTCTGGGCATCAGTCAGGTGACAAATGATATCCTCCCTGAAGCCCTGCAGGAACCGAATCTGAACATGCACTCCGGGCAGGTGCCACTGCTCTCAATCATTTTCTTGAATCTGGACAATCCCGATGTTTCATTCTTCCAGGAGGCTGAAATCCGGCGCGCCTTATTGATGGGTCTCGATCGCCCACGCATGATCACCCAACTCAATGATGGGCAGGCAACTTTAGCCCATGGACCGATTTTTCCAGGCAGCTGGGCTTATTACGATGGTATTGAAAAGATCGATTATGACCCCGAGGCCGCGATCCAGATTTTAAGAGCAGCCGGCTACACGATCCCTGCATCAGGCGGTTCAGTGCGCACCAATGAAGAGGGAGGATCGTTATCTATCGAACTGGTCTATCCCGCAGGATCAAAATTCGAGGCGGTGGCGCAGGCGATCGCCAATGACTGGGCGCAGCTGGGTGTAGAGGCGAATTTGCAGGCCGTCGATCCTGATGAACTGGTCGCGGATTTCTTGGATCCACGCACTTATGAGGCAGCCCTGGTCGACATCAACCTCACTCGCTCCCCAGACCCGGACCCATACCCTTTCTGGGATCAGGCGCAGATCACTGGTGGGCAAAATTATTCCAAATGGGACGATCGCCAGGCCAGTGAATACCTGGAAGAAGCGCGGATCCAATTAGACCAATCTGAACGGGCTCGTTTGTATAACAACTTCCAGGTTCGCTTTGCCAGTGAGCTGCCAGCCCTACCGTTGTTTTACACAATTTACAATTACGGGATCGACCAGAGAATTAACGGCGTCACGATGGGCGCCATCTACGAGCCGAGTGATCGCTTTGCAAATGTCACCAAATGGTTCCTGATCGCTGAACGTTCCTTAGAACCTGAACCGACTCAAGTCGAAGAAACCACTAATCCATAATCCCTTACAAACTCCATACAGCGACCTTTAACGCGGTGCAAACCACTTCTAAGCAAGTGATAACTGGTTTGTTATATCGTTCCCCCCAAAGATTTGTGCATATCCTCCACGTGACAAATGAACTCAAGGCGTGCGATCATACAGTGTTTTGTAAATACTGAAAATCTCATAAATGCCCTTAATATAATCCCGAGTTTCAGGAAAACGGATCACTTCCACGTAAAGATCCGGGTCGGGAGGGACTAAATTCTTCCAGGTCAGGGCGTTTCCTGGTCCCCCATTGTAAGCAGCCAGGGCAGCGTACAGATCGCCGTCCAGATAACCGCGCTGCCGGTTGAGATAGCTGCTCCCCAGCGTTACGCTGACCAGCGGCCGATAGAGATCCTCATCAGAATAATCTGGCGGCCAATCCTCGCTCTGGGCAATTTCGGATCCAGTCGTGGGGATGATCTGCATTAATCCCCTGGCTCCAGCAGACGATCGCACAAATCCTTCGAACAAACTCTCCTGGCGTACAACGCTAAAAAGCAATAGCGGGTGGAAATTGTACACCTGGCTGGCGGGCATGATTAATTCCCGGTAGTAAGGACCAAACCTGACATGGTTGAAATAGCGCGGGGCGCTCATCGTCTCGGCATCATCCATCCCCACCTGATTTAGAACCTGGCGGGCGGCGAAGATCGCCGTTCGGTAGAGCCCCAGCTCAAGTAAATGGTTGGTTAATCGGTAAGAATTTGCCGGATCGGATTCAATTGAGATCCTTAGATCCTCAAACTCAGCTCTGGCGGCCTCATAAAGGCCCAAGCGCCAGAATTCATTGCCTCGCTGGAATCTTACATCCCCGGTCAATGGTCCCGGGTCTGATAGATCGGTCCCTTCAGGGAGGCCAAATATCGTCCGGATCCACTCTTCAGCTTCCTGCCGTTCGGCGTCTAAATCAAATGACAGGTCATATTCCATCGGGGGTGTGAATGGCTCTATCCCATTCAGGATATCGCCAGCCCGTTCACTATAGTATCCAGTCGGATCGATCGCTGTAGACTGTTCCCAGGCCACTCTGGCCGCATCCGTTTCTCCTAAAGCCTGCCTTGACTTACCCAACCAGAGATATGCTGCTGAGCGGTCCTCCAGATCAGTTGAGAATGCCAATAGCC
>CP070785.1:1214312-1225443 GCA_020346705.1 Chloroflexota bacterium
CGCAGGCTCTCCAGGATGGCATCATATGCCTCCCAGCTTCGAGCAGCCTGGCCCCGCCCGCCATACACTACCAGGTCCTCAGGTCGCTCTGCAACCTCCGCATCCAGATTGTTTTGAATCATGCGGTACGGCGCTTCGCTCAACCAGGATTTGCAATTCAGCTGTGCGCCTCGGGGGGAACGCACAACCCGTTTATCTGCCATAAATTTCTCCTTAACAAAAAAGAGTTCCCCTCCCGTATGGATTATAAGCCGGAAGGGGAAAATATGTTAAGAAAATTTGGCAAGACCGTTATTCGATGGTTGGTCTGGGTCGTTCCGGCAAGGCGAATACATACACATGGCGAGAGTCGAATCGCTCGACTCGACCGGCCCTCTGCAGCATTTCAAGTTCATCATCCCTGATGGGATGCCCATCGCCTCGATTGCTGTTTATAAATTCTCCATTGAGTATATCTTGCAGCAAGTCATCTCCCCAATCAATAACCGGCCTCCCATCTTCAAGAACGTATACCCATTGGCGATCGAATGGTACTCCACTTGGCATTACAACCTCGCTTCATTACCATCATACCGCAAAAATGAATTGGGAAGGCCGATTTGTGATTAACCTATATAAATTGTTAGCTGATCAGGCTACCCCTCTTCCGTTCGTCTCGACAACAGTAAGAAATGAAGTGGATTCCAATCGATTTACCAGATCTGCCTGGGCATCACAAAAGACAGGGCGCAGCTGGCAGCTATCACCAAATGTGCACGCACCACTATCTACGACACACTCGTTGATCAGGATAGGCCCATCAATGGCTTCAACTACTTCCAAGAATGAGATTTCTTCTGGAGTGCGAGCTAAAGATACGCCACCTCTTGCACCACGTGAAGTCTGCAGCAGACCGGCAACGGAGAGCTGGGAGACGATTTTAGCCAGAAATGAAGGGGGAATCTGCTGCTCTTCTGCGATTTGGCTGGTCGCGGCTCGTTTCTCTGGCCCAAGATTCGCCAGATAAGCAACTGCGCGCATGGCATAATCAGCTTGGCGAGTTATTTGCATAATAAATCCATCCTTTTAGGTCTTATATAGTTTCTTTATCCCCGATATTTTAGAGTATTTTCGACCAATTTACTAGTGACAGAGGTCATTGCTCGAAGATGATCTTTTACGTGTAATTTTGTCCGATTTTGTGTAATAAAATCGTGGTAAGATCGTTATACATACTGATGAAAATAAGGAACGTACATCGAAATACGGGGTGGAAATGAACCAAATCCATCGATTCGTCGATATTATGGCGTAATTTTCCCTACAAATACACTCAAACGTTTATGGAGGAAATTTAATGAAGCAGATTTGTGTCATCGGTGTTGGTTACGTTGGTCTGGTAACCGCAGCATGTTTTTCAGACCTTGGCAACCGGGTTATTGCCTTGGATATCAGCGAAGAGCGGATCAACGGTCTAAAACGGGGGGAAATGCCGATTTATGAACCTGGATTAGAAGAACTCGTAGAACGCAATGTGAGTGCTGGACGGTTATCGTTCACCACATCCTATCCTGAAGCTTTGGATGGAACTGAATTCGCCTTCATCGCAGTCGGAACACCTTCCGGAGTGGATGGAGAAGCTGATCTGCGGCACGTTGCCGCAGTTGCTCGTTCAGTCGCGAAGCAGATGCAAAATCCTCTGATCATCATCAATAAATCCACAGTTCCCGTCGGAACCGGTGACTGGGTTGCTGAGATTGTTTCCAGCCACCAGCCAAGGCCAGTACCGTTCTCGGTGGTCAGCTGCCCTGAATTCTTGCGGGAGGGCTCTGCGATCAGCGATTTTATGAATCCCCATCGCACAATCCTGGGCTCATTAGACCCCGAAGCAGCAGAAAAGGTCGCCCAGCTGCACCTCCCTCTTCGAGCCCCAATCATGCTGACGGACCTGCGGACTGCAGAAATGATTAAATATGCTTCCAATGCCTTCCTGGCCACCAAGATCTCCTTCATAAATGAGATCGCCAACATTTGCGAAGAACTCGGTGCAGATATCAAGGAAGTCGCTGTGGGGATGGGCTACGATAAGCGGATCGGACCCTTCTTCCTGGATGCCGGTCTCGGATATGGCGGCTCGTGTTTTCCCAAGGATGTCAAGGCGCTGGCTTACATGGCTGCTGATAAGGGACGACACCCACAGCTGTTGAATGCCGTGATGGAGATCAACGACGACCGGCGCCCCATGGTGATTCAACGATTGCAGGAGATGCTCGGCGACCTAAATGGATATACTGTCGGGTTGCTGGGTCTTTCCTTTAAACCCAACACGGATGATATGCGGGATGCACCCGCGATCGATATTGCCGAAGCACTCCAGGCGTACGGTGTCAAAGTGCGTGCCTTTGATCCGGTCGCCATGTCAGCCGCAGAACCCTTGATGCCAGAGGTTGAAATGTCCTCCAACCCATATTCGATGGCTGAAGGCTGCGATGCTTTGGTAGTCGTCACAGAGTGGAACGAATTCAAGCACCTCGACCTAAAGCGCATCCGGGATTCAATGAAACAGCCCGCTCTTTTCGACGGGCGCAACATTTACGAGCCGGAAAAAATGCGTGGCCTGGGTTTCAATTACCGTGGATTTGGTCGTGGATACAACGGTCATACTTTAAATAACAAGGTTGAAGAGGATGTGATCTTCACTCCAACTTAATTCTTGCCTCGTTCCTGCCAATTTGTGCTATAAAAGGACACGGAAATTCATGCAAATTCAATTCCGTGTTCTTTTCTTTTAGCCAATGACACCTGACCAGCCACCGATCTGTGATTATGAAGGGTCTGATTACCAGACCTCCTTCTGGGATGAAGGCGATCGCGCCTATGAAGATCAGGTTGAAGCGATCGCCTTAAGACGTTTGCTCCCCAAATCGGGAAACATGATGCTGGAAGTCGGTGCCGGTGCAGGCCGCAACACGCCACGCTACCAGGCTTTTCAGCGGGTGGTCCTGTTGGATTACTCAACCACGCAGCTTCAACAGGCCCAATCCAAGTTGGGAAACGACGATCGTTATGTTTACGTCGCGGCAGATGCCTACCAGCTGCCTTTCGTGCCCGGGGTGTTCGACGGGGCGACCATGATCCGCACCCTGCACCACATGGCAGAACCGCAAAGAGCTTTGCAGCAAGTCCGCTTAGCCCTGCAGCCGGGAGCCGCTTTCATCCTGGAATACGCGAACAAGCAAAATCTAAAAGCCATCTTGCGCTACGTTTTCCAGATGCAGTCCTGGAGCCCTTTCACTCCCGAGGCAGTTGAGTTCGCAGCATTAAACTTCGATTTTCACCCGAAATCCATCCGTGGTTGGCTGCAGGAGGTCGGGTTTTCTGTAGAAAGACAGCTGACCGTCTCACACTTTCGGATGGGGATCCTCAAACGGTTGTTCCCCCTCGATCTATTGGTCAAACTCGATTCGCTGGCCCAATTAAGCGGGAATTGGTGGCAGCTCAGTCCCAGTGTATTCGTCTTGAGCCAGGCAGCAGGTGATACCCCAATCGCCTCTCCTGGGGCCCTGTTCCGCTGCCTGGTTTGCGGAAATGACGAACTCGAGCAGCTGCCATCATCCCTTCACTGCCCCAACTGCGACCACCACTGGAGCTTCGAAAACGGGATTTACGATTTCCGGGTGAAGTAAGGGACAGAATTAATTTTTCTCTACTACCCAAAAATGAGATAAGCCAAAAAACTGTGCTGGTGAATCTTCCAACCCTTGGAGGACGCGCCGTAACTGTCCTCCCAGCCTCGGCCTGCGGGCGATGATATTGTCATAAGCACCGAAAATTATCTGCCTGTTGACAGCATTTACCGGCAACCCGGAGAAGAGTATTTCTAAATCGCCAGTTGAATAAACACGAACGTGTGGCGCCAACCGATCGCGGAAGCTGCGCGGCAGATAATTGACCAGAGGAATATTGCCGAATTTATACTGCCCCCGCCAGTAAATACCATGTGTTTCAAAAGGATAGCCCCGGTTGGGGACAAAAATCGCCATTCTCCCGCCCGGGCGCAAAATGCGCGCCATTTCCTCAACGCAT
Organism: Chloroflexota bacterium; assembly: GCA_020346705.1. GTDB lineage: Bacteria > Chloroflexota > Anaerolineae > Anaerolineales > UBA4823 > PFL25. Next base: position 1,218,378 of record CP070785.1, read on the forward strand.
GCCCGGTCATCCTGCACATGTTCCAACACTTCGTGACTCAAAATAAAATCAAAGGATGTAGAAGGCAACGGCAGCAATTCTCCCGCAGCGTTAACCACCTGCGGCGCGATCCGGCGTGCTTCCAGGGCGCGCGCCAGATCAAACTCCAATCCGATCGTCTGTGAGCTGTATTGGGCCAACCGCGACAGGTACATCCCGACTCCGCAGCCGTTTTCCAAAACGCGCCCCTTGATTCGCTCTCCAGCCGCGCTGAGGATCATTTTCAGGCGTCGTTCCTGACCGCTGCGCCAGACGTAGGATGGCTCCCCACGCAGGGCGGCCTTTTCCAGATCGCGATCAGCCATTTGTCATCCTAGTCATCCGCCATATAGGAGGAATTCCAATTGCCTTTTCGGTTGCAACCACCTCCCACTCTTGTTTAAAACCAAAGCCCCGGCGATTATCCAACAGGCGAATCCAGGTCGGTTCGAAGGAATACATCTGGTTCGCAGCGACCAAATCTTCGAGATCACTCACAAAGGGGAATTTTTCGCGGTAGACTTGCCAGGCTGCCTGCCATTCTTGCCCAATTTCCACAACTCGGACTTTTCCTCGCATTTGCAGTCCCCGAATATCTTTCCAATCAGCAGCTTCTGCCTGGATGGCAACGGCTGCCCGCGGCTCGCGACCGATATCAAGGGCATGTTGGCTGCCGGTTTCCGAGAAGAAATAAAGGTTAATTGATGCATCAGCAGCAAAGTATACAGCAGCTGCATGTGGCCCCCCATCCGTGCCAACAGTTGATAGCGTCATCGTAGTCAGCACAAGAAAATCTTCCAGCGAGGCTTTCAACTTGGCGCTTGCTATTCTTCTTTCCATCTCGTATATATATCGTTATCGATCCCCATCCTGGCCAAGACGCGCCCCACCGTATCGTCGATCATGTCAGCAATGCTCTCCGGGCGGGTATAGAACGCTGGCACGGGTGGGAAGATGACACTTCCAGCCTCGGCAGCATCGCTCATCAGGCGCAGATGCCCCTTATGCAAAGGCGTTTCTCGCACAACGAGGATTAAGGGGCGCCCCTCTTTTAAGGTCACATCTGCCGCACGGGAGAGCAGGTCGCTGGCGTAAGAATTCGCCACTGCGGAAAGCGTTTTTATCGAGCAGGGGATTATCACCATTCCCAGGGTCTTAAATGAACCTGATGCGATAGCCGCACCAATATCGGCGTGATTATAGGCTACATCTGCCAGCTCAGTCACATCACTAACTTTCCACTCTGTTTCTTCGGCAATCGTCGCCCGGGCAGCAGGAGATATGATCAGGTGGGTTTCAATTTCTGTCTCTTTCAGGACTTCAAGCAGGCGAATCCCCAGGATCACCCCCGAGGCACCCGATATCCCCACCACCAGTTTATCCTTCCGATCGCTCATTGTTTATCTCCCAACATATGTTCATTTTTTTCTTCATTTCATCCCCCAGTGGATGGCAATGGTTCCAAACATCAGGCGGCGAAAGCCAATCTCCTTAAACCCAGCCTGCTCCATGAGAGCGGCCAATTTTTCCGCCTGGAGGAAGTTCTCCGTCGTTTCCGGCAGGTACTTATAAGCCTCCACATCCCCAGTGATGATCCGTCCCAGGTTTGGAATAATCACATGCAGATAGAAATCTACCAGCGGTCGCAGGAAATTCCTCGCCGGTTGGGTGGTGTCCAAGGCCACGGCATAGCCGCCTGCTTTAAGCACGCGGAGCTGCTCCCGCAAGCATTGGTCGATATTGGTCACATTGCGCAGCAAAAACCCTGAGACAACCGCTTCGAAAGCCTCATTGGGGAACGGCAAACACAAGGCATCAGCCGCCGACCAATCTAATTGGGATGGTGCCTGGCGAGTTTTGCCAGCCAGCATCATTTCCAGGGTGAAGTCCGCTGCCACCGGCCAGCTGTTGGGTCTCTGCTTCAGGGCCTCCCTGGCCAGGTCACCAGTACCAGCACCGATGTCTAACATACGGCCAGACCTGGGCAATTGCGACCGGCGGATCACTTCTCTCCGCCAGCGGGCATCCTGGCCGGCAGTCATCAGCCGGTTCATTAAATCATACCGGTGGGCAATCCGGCTGAACATGGCCTGGACATTTCCGGCACCATCCTCCCCGGCCATATCAGTCTGCGGGCGTGCCCCCCAATAGGAGCGCATCCTCTTCCTTAGCAACTCGCCGCCCCTCCTCGACATTGACTCGAGTGAGAAGGAAGCCTCCAATAACAAAAAATGCGATCAAGGTCAGGATGGCGGGACGACTGCTGCCAAATGTCGTCGCGGCGAAGGCAAACACCAGCGGACCGAGGATGGTAGAGAATTTCTCCATTATCCCGAACAATCCGAAGAACTCACCACTTTTCGAGGCTGGTGACATGCTGGCAAACAGGCTGCGACTCAACGCCTGACTCCCGCCTTGCACGACAGCTACCATCATGGCCAGGAACCAGAATTCGATCACCGAATCCAGGAAAAAACCCCAGATAGCGATAATCGAATAAACCAGCAAAGAGAGCAAAATGCTGTTCTTGGTGTTCATCTTTTCCGCTAATCCGCTGAAGAGCGGTTTCCCCAGCAGCCAGGCAAGCGGCAGAATGACCAGCTCTACTACCAGAATTAAACCGAGGATCATGACCAGGTTGCTCTGCCTGACGGGCGGCAAGACCTCAATCTCTGCCAGACTTATCACCGTCCCCTGCCCCTCCGGATTCATTTCACCAGTATTGACCAGGCTTAAAACATGCTCGCCGGGAGTCTCAATTTCGAGCGTGTCAGTCTCCTCGTAGCGGATAGTTGGATTATAGGCATCAATGAGAATCGGCTCACCACTATCTGCATCCAGCAGAGGTTCCCCGTCTAGATGGACTGCCCATATCCCGTGATCCGGACCAATGCTGTAAAGGATGATGACGTTCTGTCCAACAAAGGGCAGGTCATACCTGGCCCCAGGTTCTGAGGATGTAACATAAACCGCCCCTTCTGTACCGCCGAGAGTTTCAGCAGGTACTGTCGTGCTCTCCCAGGTTCCCGAATATGTGATATTGGCATCCTCCGCCAGGTATTTCCCTTGTCCGACAGATACGGCTGTGCTTTCATACGGCGGCGGCAGTGAGCCGATCGTATCCTCAGACAGTAAATATGCGCCACCGATTCCGACCAGAGGTAATGCGATCATGTTGAAGACAACAAAAGCCAGGTAAAAAGCTCGCCGCTTATCCCCAGGACTCGGTAGCCGCCCAAAGATCAGGCTGAACGGGATGCCGACAAATTGCACCAGCAGCAGGGCCAGGATTAAGGATACGGTGTCAAAGCCAAGTTCTGCCCCGTAAATGGCGGCTACACCAATGATCGTACCGATGCCGTCCACATACAGTATGAATGCTAATAAGTACTTGAATAGCTCCCGGTACTGGCTGATATCTTTCAATGTCTCCCACAGCCTTTTGAAACTGGCTGAGACCACATTTTCACCGTGGGATAACTCTTCAGTGGCCGCTGGTGGTTCCGGCACTCGTAAGAAGATGGGAATCGAAAATACAGCCCACCAGAGCGCGACGCTCAAAAAGGATAATCTCGATCCCAAGGTACCGGGAAATGCCTGGATCATGACCACATTGATCGCCAGCAGGATCCCACCACCCAGGTATCCCATGGCGTATCCCCGGGTTGAGACCCTGTCCTGATCCTCTTCTCGTGCTACGTGGGGCAGCAGGGCATCGTAAAATACGTTCGCCCCACTGAAACCAATGCGACCCAGGACAAACAAAATTGAAGCCAGCATCCAATCCCCCGTCCCCACTAGCACCAACAACCCAGTGCTCAAAATCCCGAGCCCGGCGAAAACAGCCAGGAAGCGCTTCTTCCCCCGCATGATATCTGATATCGTTCCTAACACCGGGGAAATGACCGCCACGATCAAGATAGCAATACTCAGACCTCTGCTCCAGTATGCCGTGGCAATAGCCGGGCTGGAGAGGGTCGCACCAGCCACCTGGCTGTAATAGATGGGCAGCACTGCCGCCAGAATAGTCGTGGCGAAGGCCGAGTTCGCCCAATCGTACAATGTCCAGGCCCAGATTCGTCGGTCATACTCCTGTTGGCTGATCCCGTGGTACGCTGTCGCAGTCATTTTTTCCTCCTCAGGTGGATTCTTAGGTGCCCGTATTGTGCTGGACACATTCTGGCGTTTTCAGGATGAAAATCCATTTTCTCAGGGGGCCTTGTGGGATATTTTATAAGAGTTTTTTCACAATTATTGTCGGGTGAGGCTTGGGGTAATCATTATAGTATAATAATATTTAGCAGTACAGCAAAAGTGCATCGATTTTCCAAATATTTTGCCAAAATTGCGCTGTCTGCGATGTGATACTGTTCTTATCTATCGTTTCATTATTCAATATGCAATCTCTTAATCTCGCAGTTTTGAATGGGGGTCCCCTACCGCCGCAATTGGAGTGCAGACAGCATGGATATGATTGATTGTCATATCACTAGAATTTATCCTTCATTATTCGGGAGTTATTATCATGAGTGCAGATTTTATAGCTCGCCTGGTCGGCATGGTGGTGTTTGCCGGCCTGGGGGTGTATTGGGGGATCTATGTAGGTAATTTAAGCGGGGAAAATCAAGCCCTGTTCGCGGTGATCTTCGCTTTAGTCGGCGCCTTGGTTGGCTTAGTTATCACACCCTACATCAGCACCCGGCCTGTTCGTGCCTTGAGAGGCATCCTTGGCCAGGTTTCATCCCAGACATTGGTATCAGGTTTCATCGGATTACTGGCAGGATTAATCATTGCTGCCTTACTGGCAATTCCATTATCCGCACTCCCCACGCCCTTTGGAGATGTATTGCCGGTTGTTGGAGTTATCCTTTTCGGATATCTAGGCATCGCTGTTTTCATCATGCGCAGGGATGATATCTTCTCGGTTTTCCGGATGACATTGCCTGGACGGGCGGGAGACGCAGCTGCGGAGGTGGTCGAAAATGGACGAACGATCTTGCTCGATACAAGCGTGATCATCGATGGTCGCATCGCCGATATTTCCCGAACCGGCTTCTTGTACGGCACCTTTCTCATCCCTCGATTTGTGCTCAACGAGCTGCAATATATTGCCGATTCTGCAGACAGCATGCGGCGTCAACGAGGTCGCCGCGGCATGGAAGTGCTTTCCCAGCTCCAAAAAGACGCCACCGTCCCGGTACAGATCAGCGATATTGATGTGGAAGGAGTGCGCGAAGTGGATGATAAGCTGGTGGTCCTCGCGCGCCAGATGAAATCACCCATTATGACCAATGACTATAACCTGAACCGGGTCGCTGAGCTGCAAGGCGTACCCGTTCTCAATATTAACGAGCTCGCCAATGCAGTCAAGTCAGTTCTTCTTCCGGGAGAACCGCTGCTGGTAGATATCATCCAGGAAGGAAAGGAATCTGGGCAAGGAGTAGGATACCTCGACGATGGAACCATGGTTGTCGTTGAAGATGGTCGCGGTCGCATCAATGAACAGGTCACTGTTACCGTCACCAAGGTCCTCCAGACTGCGGCCGGCCGCATGATCTTTGCCCACCTCAGCGAGTAGAGCCGAGGAATTTGACCTATGGTTCAAAAAATCTATAATACCCTTACACGACTGAAAGAACCCCTCGAAACCATACATCCAGACGTTGTCCTGATGTATGTCTGTGGTCCCACGGTTTACGATAAAGCCCATGTTGGTCACGCTATGTCAACCCTGGTATATGACATCCTGCGTCGCTATCTGGAATACCAGGGATACGAGGTCCAGCATGTGATGAACTACACGGATGTTGACGATAAGGTGATTATTCGGGCCAATGAATTGGGTGTGGATCCTCTGGATCTGGCCGAAGAGTACATCAAGGAATATGCCAGTCACATCAAGGCGCTCAATGTTCTACCGGCAACAGTTTACCCACGCGCCACGCAGGAGATCCCCAAGATCATCTCTATGGTTGAAGGGTTGATCGATGGCGATTACGCATATCCTGTAGATGGGGATGTTTTTTACCGGGTGGCCAGAAAAGATGATTACGGCAAATTATCCGGCCGCAAGCTGGACGAAATGCAGGCCGGGGCCCGCATCGATGTCAATGAACTCAAGGAAAATCCGCTGGATTTCGTCCTTTGGAAATCATCCAAGCCCGGCGAACCTTCCTGGGATAGTCCTTGGGGTCAGGGGCGACCGGGTTGGCATATCGAGTGCTCAGCGATGAATCTGCATCACCTGGGAGAACAGATCGACATCCACGGCGGTGGAACGGATCTGATTTTCCCCCACCACGAAAACGAGATCGCCCAAACGGAAAGCTTGACCAGGAAGCCGTTCGCCCGCTATTGGGTGCACAATGGCATGCTCCAGTTCTCTGGAGACAAGATGTCAAAATCGCTGGGAAACATCGTCTCCATTGAAGATTTCTTAGACCAGCACGATCCAGATACGCTGCGCATGATGGTGCTCAACGCCAGCTACCGCTCTCCCCTGACCTTCAATGAGGAAGTCATAGCTCAAGCAGAGAGCAATCTAGAGCGCCTGCGCTCGGCGCTGCGCCCGGCATCTCGGGAAGCAAGTTCAACATCGGATGAATCCCGAGAGGCACTCAAAGCACAGGTGAATAAAACCCGCCAGGGATTCATCGAGGCGATGGATGATGATTTCAACACCGCGGGCGCACTCGGGCTCTTGTTTGAATTGGTAAGGGGTATCAACCAGGCCCGCGATGCAAACCTCGACCAGAGTTCTCTCGACCAGGCACAAAACCTCCTGCGCGAGCTGGCCGAGGACGTGTTTGGATTGCGTCTGGAGCGCGCGGAGACCGAAGGTGTGCAGGCAGCCCCATTCATCGATCTGCTGGTAGAGTTAAGACGCCAGCTGCGCGAGCAGAAGCAATGGGAGCTCTCCGATCAACTGCGTGATCAGCTTGCTGAGCTGGGTGTCCTGCTCGAGGATTCTAAAGACAGCACAACCTGGCGCTGGAAGTAATAACAGTTCATTCAATAAGTTACAGCCATCAAACCACTTAATAATTTA
>CP070785.1:1225543-1246131 GCA_020346705.1 Chloroflexota bacterium
GATGCCAATATCCGGGCAAGGAAAGGTACTCCAGTCAATCTAGTGATTGATGCAGCATATGATCCCAACGACGAACACCAATTTAAAGGCAATATGGATTTAGAGAAACTCGAGTCCTTTATTGAAGATGTAGGACCGGGTAAGGTGCCCTTTGGTATGCTAACAATAACAAATAACGCCGGCGGAGGACAGCCGGTTTCTCTTGAGAATATTGAAAATGTTGCCTCCATTTATCAAAAAAACAATATACCATTTTTCATTGATGCCTGCCGCTACGCCGAAAATGCGTATTTTATAAAATTAAGGGAACCTGGATATCAGGACTTAACACCGAAAGAGATTGCCAGGAAGATTTTTTCCTATGCTGATGGCGCCACGATGAGCGCCAAGAAGGATGGCAACGTGAATATCGGTGGATTCCTGGCCATGAACGACGAGGATTTGTACCAGCGTGCCGGTAATGAGCTCATCCTTCGAGAAGGCTTTTTGACATACGGCGGTCTTGCTGGACGCGATCTGGACGCCATTGCGGTAGGTCTACGAGAAACGCTGGACGAGGATTATCTGGCGTACAGGTTGACTCAAACTGCATACCTGGCAGAAAAATTAATCGAAAAAAGTATCCCCATCATGAAACCTCCGGGTGGTCATGCAGTCTATATCGATGCAAAAGCCTTTTTGCCGCACATCCCTGCCCACGAATTTCCCGCCCAGGCTATTTGCGTAGAACTGTATCTAGAGGGTGGCATTCGAGCAGTAGAAATTGGTTCAGTGATGTTCGCCTACCAGGATAAAACCACGGGAGAGATGGTTCATCCACAGCTTGAACTGGTTCGCTTGGCAATACCCCGCCGGGTTTACACGCAGAGTCATCTGGATTATGTTGTCACGAATTTGGAAAAGATTGCTTCCAGAAAGGACAAAGTCCGCGGCCTGAAATTTACTTACGCTCCCGAGTTACTACGCCATTTTACAGCTCGATTTGAACCTATTTGAGGAACTATTTTTTTAATAAGAGCCGATATACAAGTTGAAATTATTAAAAAAGTGAATCTGAAATGATCTATATTGGTAAAATTTACTATGATGGATAATTCAAAGAAGGATCAATTATTGCATACTTGTGCCTGGTGCACCCAAGAGATCGACGAAAATGAAGATATTTTTGGTTTTGGTGCAAATGCAAGTCACGATATCGACCTCGAAGGGAAAGAAGGTGAATTTGTATCCCTAAATTTATCGCTGCGTGATAAGACGGTTTTTGCTTTGGTACCCGAAAAAACAAAAGACCCAAGCATGGCTGGCTTCGATCTCCTGTTCATAACCTGCAGTGAACATTGTGCTCAATCCTTGAAGGATGAAATGGATATTGAGAGGCAAGTTTTTGAAGATTGATAATATCTTCCTAAATTGGTTTTCAAATCTAATTATTTCTTTTTTACAGCATTCCAGAGCGCGTCCAGCTCTTCCATAGTTAAAGCGGAGACATCCCTCCCTTGCCTTTGGACTCCTTTCTCTAATTCTTCGAACCGTTTACGAAAGCGTGTGTTGGCCGAACGAAGGGCACTTTCCGCATCGATATTCATCCAGCGGGCCAGATTAACCACTGCGAACAATAGATCACCGATCTCATCTTCTTTTTCTTCTTGTGATTCAGCCCGCTTCACTTCCAAGATCTCTTCTTCTATTTTTTCAAACACCCCATGTACATTCGGCCAATCAAATCCAACCCTATTGACCCTCTCCTGGTAAGTTTCTGCCTGGACTAACGCTGGAAGAGATGCGCTGACGCCTTCCAAGACACCGTTTGCTTTCTTATCGATTTCATTGCGTTCAGCGGATTTTAATTTCTCCCAATTTTCTAAGACCTTATCTTTATCATCAACGTCCAGGTCGCCAAACACATGTGGGTGACGCCGGATCAACTTGTCCTGGATACCTTTCAGAACATCAACCATGTTGAATGCGCCATATTCACTGGCGATTTGTGCGTGAAGAATAATTTGCAGCAGCAGATCGCCCAACTCCTCGCTGAGGGCATCTTGGTCCTCTTCATCTAGCGCGGATAGTACTTCATAAGTCTCTTCCAATAAAAACGGGCGCAAGGATCGGTGTGTTTGTTCCCGATCCCAGGGGCAACCCTCAGGGGCACGCAGATGTGCTACCACATCCTGGAATCCCTCAAATGAGGATCTACTGTCTAAAGGAGGCACATACAACGCTGTTAATAATCCGATATTTGTACTACGATCCATTTCATATAGTTTTATTGATTCAACATTGGCATTTGCAGAACCAGCATTGTGGACAAGCTGTACTGGATGATCGTCTGGATATGCACCCATCAAAGTCAATTTCACATTTGAAGCCACGGCCGGAGAATGGATCTGGGCGATTATCACCGGGGCACTAGGAGGAAATTGCGGATGATAATCTCCGGCAAGCTCCAATGCATCAACCAAAGCCAAATGCGGGAATGGATCAACTTCCAGCAAACCGAATACCGAATCCACAAAACTCAACCCCTCTATCAGAGAAACTGGAACACCTTCGATTTTTGCCCGACGAGTGATTTCAGGTGTAGTAGCCTCAGCGACAAACGGATGCCCTGGTACACCATAGACCACGCCCGCTTCTCTTTGTCCAAGAGTCAGTACTGTGGAAACGATATCTTCGTATACCTCTTCGAAATTGGCGCCCTCCTCGTAGAGGTAATCGAAGGAATAGACCTTCAACTGTGCCGGAAAGCCAGCAATTGTTGGATGCATGCGGGTTCGTAAATGGATTTCACTCGCCTTCGTTAAAACATCCCAGGCTTGCCGTGTGAGTAGCGCTGGGTCACCAGGACCCAAACCGAGGATAGTAATCCCTGATCGACTCATATTATTTTTGCCTCAGAGAACAATTCGATTAGTAAATTAAAACAAAAATGCGTGAGGATGTTTCGCAAGACACCTCGAAAACACGCTCACGCATCGAAAAGTTAATGGAAAATATTATCGCTTTGTGTATGTTGGAGCTTTTCGAGCTCGCTTCAAACCAGGTTTCTTGCGCTCTTTTTCGCGCGGATCGCGAGTCAGCAACCCTGCTTTGCGTAAGGAGGGTTGGTGGTCGGGGACCATTTTGATCAGCGCGCGGGCCAAACCAAGCTTCACAGCATCAGACTGACCAGTGACACCGCCACCTTTTACCAGAACCGTCACATCCAGTTGTGACATGCTTTCTCCAGCGGTTTCCAAAGATGCCAAAATATTTTCTTTATCGCCAACGCGTGGAAAATATTCCTCCAGAGTCTTTTCGTTGATAATGAAGTTACCAGAGCCACTCATTATCCGCACTCTGGCGGTGCTTGCTTTACGTCTTCCGACACCTTCATAGTACTGTACTGCCATAATTACTCCTTATAACTCTATCCGGGTTGGGCGCTGCGCATTGTGGGGGTGATCCGGTCCGGCATAGACTTTCAGCTTTTTGAAGATTTTCCGACCATACCGGTTTTTTGGCAGCATGCCCCATACTGCTTGTTTGATCACGCGATCCGGGTGTTTCTCCAATTGGTCGCGGAGCTTGATTTCTTTAAGACCACCTGGGTAACCGCTGTGGCGATAGTAATACTTGTCTTCCAGTTTATTACCTGTAACGACGATTTTTTCGGCATTGACTACTACCACAAAGTCCCCGGTATCCACTCCAGGCGTGAAAGTCGGCTTATCCTTCCCCAGCAACATACTTGCCAATTGGGTTGCCAGCCGACCAAGATTCTGGCCATTTGCATCAACTAATTTCCATTCGTGGGTGATGTCGCCAGATTTTGGTACATATGTTTTCTGCACAGTTCTCTCTCCACTGCTGATTATTGTCTTGTTCAAACCAATTTTTTCAAAAATTCCGTTTCATCCATTTAAAGGATGATAAATTACTTCACTGAGAACTAATCCTTGTGGGGGGGCTAAGCCCTGGATTAGTTTTTTATGTTCTCCGGATAACAATCCTGATATTTCTTCAGGATTCATTTTTTCCTGACCGATCTCTACCTGGCAGCTCACCAATCGCCTTACCATATGATACAAAAAGGCATTACCAAGGATTTCAAAGACCAGATCCGATCCTTCAACCATCCAGTTAGCGGCAAAGATCTTTCTGATTGTACTGCCTCCTGGTTGGTGTGGGGCTCCAAACGCCGAAAAATCGTGTGTACCCACAAGGTATCCAGCCGCTTCTTTGAGCCGGTCAAGAGATGCAGCTGGCCAAACTCGCCAGGCGTATCGTTCTCGCATGGGCTGCCGAACCTGGTCACAAAACATACGGTAGCGATAGCACCGGGCCGTGGCCGAATAACGTGGGTGGAAGTCATCGTCAACAGCTTCCACATTTTGCACAGCAACGTCTGGAGGAAGGTTTGCATTAATGGCATCTCGCAACGATGCAGTTGAGTGTTGCCATCCAAATTCGACCGTGATCACCTGTCCAGTAGCATGTACTCCTGAATCTGTCCGGCCTGCTGCCAAGATTGAGGTATCCTGCCAACCAATATTCCTTAGGGCAGCCTCGATAGCCGATTGGACTGTGCGACCCTTTTCCTGACGCTGAAAGCCTTGGAAGCTTGTTCCGTCGTAGGCCAGGATAATTTTGTAATGTGCCATTTACTTACAATGGAGGGAGAATTTACCTCACCATCCATAATACTTATAACTTATCAATGCAGATTATTCTTCAATTAGCTCAATAATGACCATCTCTGCAGAGTCACCATATCGTGGTCCGAGTTTAAGAATTCGAGTATACCCACCTGGTCGATCTTCGTATCGAGGTGCGATGTCATCAAATAATTTCTGGACCATTTCAGGATCGCCCATCCTCGCAGAAGCTAGTCGCCGCGCATGTACCATCTGGGCTTCATCAGCAGCGTTCCCCTTTTTCGCCAGGGTGATCAGTCGTTCTGCCTGGCCGCGAATTGCTTGGGCTCTGGCTCGAGTAGTCTTGATTCGCTCGTGGGTAAATAGTTGATTTACCATTGTCCGCCGCAGGGCTTTGCGGTGATCTGTACTACGGCTTAATCTTTTTCCAGCTACTTTGTGTCGCATTGCTTACCTACTCATCCTCAGTTTCTTCTTCATCTTCCAGATAACCTTTTTCGCTCATCTTGGTCCTGAGCTCATCAAGGCTTTTCTCACCAAAGTTCCGGATGGACATAACTGCTTCGTCACCTTTTTCAAGCAGCTCGAGAACTTCCCCAACTGTTGTGATTCCAGTCCGTTTGAGTGAATTAAAAACTCTCACCGATAAATCGAGGTTTTCAATCGGGGTTTCGATCATCTCGCTGGTCAGGCGGCTGCTCTCTTCTTCCTCCTGGGCAATAACCGTAAGCGATTCCTCGCTTACGCCAGCTAGATGGCGGAGATGCTCGATCATGATTTTGGCGCTGGTGCTCAAAGCGTCTTCTGGCCCTATCGTTCCATCGGTCCAGACTTCCATAATTAATCGGTCATAATTAGTGCTTTGACCAACCCGTGCATAACCAGATTCCCAGTTGATCCGTTTCACTGGGCTAAAAATTGCATCGACCGGCAATTCCCCAATCGGCAATCGCCCACCACGTTCGTCAGCTGGCGAATAGCCGCGACCGCGTTCCGCGGTCATTTCAATCTCTAAGCTGGCTTCGTTTGCATCCACTGTGAACAGGTAAAGATCTGGATTGACGATCTCTACTTCGGGGGGAGCAATGATATCAGCCGCGGTGACGATTCCCGCCCCGCGCACTTCTAAATGCAATCGCGCGGTATCGACATCAAACATCTTCATTCTTAATTGTTTGATCTGCAACATAACCCGGATCACATCCTCACGAACACCAGGGATTTCACTAAATTCATGCTGAACATCAGCAATTCGAATCGAGGTGACAGCCGCGCCTTCTAGTGAAGAAAGCAATACACGGCGCAAAGCGTTCCCCAAAGTAATCCCATATCCTCGTTCTAGCGGACTGATTACAAACTTGCCATAATTACGAGCTTCCGCTTCACGCTCGATCTTTGGCGTCACCATATTCGTCAAACCTATCACGGTTCACCTCATTTGGATAATCAAACCGTCTCTCCTTCAACCTTCGAAGGAGAGTAATAATCTCATTTCTAGCGTTTGTAGTACTCTACGATCAGCTGCTCATTGAGATTGCCATCAATCTCGGATCGCTCAGGTAAGCTAATTACCGATCCTTTCAGGTCTTTTACGTCCCTGCTCACCCATTCAGGTGTTGTTCTCTCCTCTGCGATAGCTGCCAGATCCTTGAAGAAAGTTCGTTTTCGAGAACCTTCTCGAACAGAAATCTCATCTCCTGGAGAGATCAGCATCGATGGCACATCAGTCCTGCGACCATTGACATCAAAATGCCCGTGGGTTACCAGCATACGAGCTTGAGCACGGTTTGCGGCAAATCCTAGACGGAATACTACATTGTCGAGACGCGACTCAAGGATTTGAAGCAGGTTTACACCGGTCAAACCCCTGCGCTTTAACGATACATCATAGTATCTCCGAAACTGTCTCTCCAAGACACCATACGTCCGGCGTGCTTTTTGTTTGGCGCGCAGCTGGCGGTTATAATCCGACTCCCTTCTTCGACGGTATTGGAAACTCTTTCCATGGATTCCTGGTGGATAACCCCGTCGCTCGAAGGAGCACTTCGGTGTGAAACAACGTTCACCTTTCAAGAAAAGTTTTTCACCTTCTCGCCGGCATAATTTACAAACCGGTCCTGTATATCTAGCCATTCACACTTCCTTATAAAATAAAAAATTCTGTTATACGCGTCGTTTTTTAGGTGGTCGACAGCCATTATGCGGGACTGGGGTTTTATCAGTTATTGCCGTTACTTTCAACCCGGCCGCCTGTACAGCTCGAATTGCCGATTCTCTCCCTGGTCCAGGCCCTTTGACGAAAATCTCTACTTCCTGGATACCCATAGCCTGGGCATTCTTGATTGCCTGCTCAGCTGCCAAACGGGCCGCAAAAGGGGTGCTCTTGCGCGATCCCTTAAATCCAGCAGAACCAGAGCTGCCCCAAACTACAGTATTTCCTTGTTTATCCGTGATCGTTACAATGGTGTTGTTGAAAGTTGCACTGATATGCACCTGACCAGCGGATAAAGTTCTCTTTGTTTTTCGGCCACCTGAACGGCGCGATCGTCCTTCTGTTGCCATAAATCCTCGCTATCCTAACTTGGAATTGTTCTCTGGATGGAAGGGTAATACCCCATCTAACATCCGGATTATTTCTTCTTTGCTCCACGTCGGCGTCCACGACCTGCCACGGTTTTCTTGGGTCCCTTACGAGTGCGGGCATTGGTACGAGTCCTCTGCCCATGAACCGGCAGGTTGCGCCTGTGGCGCAATCCCCTGTAGCTTCCGATCTCAATCAAGCGTTTGATGTGCATTTGCACATCACGCCGCAACTCACCTTCAACCTTATAATTCTGGTTGATGAATTCTCGGATTGATGCCACTTCACCATCTGTGAGGTCTTTCACCCGAGTATCAGGACTAACCTGAGTTGCTTGTAGAATTTCTTTTGACCGGGTGGGACCTATACCATACAAGTAACGCAGCCCGATCTCAACGCGTTTATTTCGTGGGAGGTCAACGCCTTCAATTCTCGCCATAATTCATTATCCCTGTCTTTGTTTATGCTTCGGATTTTCACAAATTACATATACAACGCCGCGTCGCTTTACAACTTTGCACTTCGAACAGCGTTTTTTCACGGATGCAGATACTTTCATTGGCTATACTCTCCTTGCTTCAATTTGTGATTCTCTCATCACAAACGGTCAGTAGCCGAAGTTTCAATTATACATAACCTAATCTTCGATGTCCAGCCTGCATTATTGAGCGGTCAAAATAATCGGTTCATCCTCAGTTACGGCGACCGAATGCTCAAAATGGGCTGTCAATGAACGGTCTGCTGAGATAACAGTCCACCGATCATCAAGCACTTGTGTCCTATGAGTGCCAACCATCACCATCGGCTCGATGGCAACCGTGATCCCTGGTCGCAATGGAATACCACGACCACTAACGCCAAAATTTGGCACCAAAGGACCTTCATGCATCGCACGACCCACACCATGACCCGTGTATTCGCGTGGAACGTGAAAACCATATCCTTCCACAAACTGCTGTATTGTCGCGGAAACATCCCCGATCCGGTTGCCGGGTCGCATTTTCTCAATACCTTTGTATAAGGCTTTTTCCGTGACATCTAATAATTGCTGGGCTTCAGCTGAAATTTCTCCAACTCCAACGGTGAAGGCAGAATCAGCCACAAAACCATCCAAAATTGTGCCGCAATCCACAGATACGATATCGCCATCGACCAATTTCCGGTTTCCAGGAATACCATGCACCAATTCTTCGTTGATCGATATGGTGAGCGTTGCTGGATACGGATACGGTCCAGGATAATTCTTGAAAGCTGGCTTACCGCCATTTTTCAGGATGTAATCCTCCGCGACGGCATCTAAATCTTGCGTGGTTATTCCGGGCCGGATCATATCTTTTACCAACTCGAGCACGGCAGCATTAACGCGACCGGCTTCGCGCATGGTTTCGATCTCAGGTGTATTCTTGATCACGATAGGTCGATCAGACATCACTCTCATCCACTTCTAGTAGTTTAACCAGGTCAGCAGTTATCGCATCAATCGACCTGTCTCCATCAACTTCTACCAATACTCCTCGATCCAGGTAATACTCCACCAGGGGTCGGGTTAGTTCTTCGTAGACCCGAATTCGATTAGCCACAGTTTCCGGTTTATCATCTTCTCTTTGGTAGAGCTCTGAACCATCGAAATCACACACACCTGGTTTTTTTGGTGGGTTGTACTGTTTATGAAAAACATGACCCTGATCCCGGCAGGTCAACCTTCCTGACAGGCGCTTGATTAAGGCTTCCTCCGGGACTTTAATATATGGCACCTTGTGAATTTTACATCCCGTTTCCAACAACATTTCGTCAAACGCCTCTGCTTGGGCGGGTGTGCGTGGAAATCCATCCAGGATTGCACCATTAGCACAATCTGTACGTGAAATCCTTTCCCGGACCAACGCTACGGTGATATCATCCGGTACCAAATCACCAACTTTGATGTATTCATTAGCTAATAGACCCAACTCGGTTTGATTTTTGAGATTCTCCCGGAAAAGATCTCCTGATGATATTTGCGGGATTCCCAAATGGTAAGCAACGACCTTTGCTTGGGTTCCTTTGCCTGCTCCTGGTGGACCTAGGAAAACGTAGAAGTCTCTCAAGTGTTTTTCCATCACCTTATCAACAAAGTATCATCATAACCGTGCAGTTTGAGCTCAGCCTCAATATTGAAGAAGGTATCTCTAACCACACCAACGACGATCAATAATCCTGCGGATGACACCAGCAGCAGTCCGGTTTGCGACCCAAAAGGCACGATCAATCCAAGCAACCAGGGCAAAATGGCGACCAAACCCAGGAATAAGGCGCCTGGCAAAGTAATCCGCCGCAACACCCTGGTCAAATATTTTTGAGTTGGCGCCCCCCGGCTTACCCCAGGAATTTGGGCACCCACCCTTTTTAGGTTTTCACCGTAATTTTGCTGGGCAAATAAAACATCGGTGTAAAAGAATGTAAATCCAACTACCATGAAGAAATATAGAATCCAATAGGCATCACTTGTGCCGCCAAAAATTGACTGGATACTAGCGGACAGGTTGGCCACCCATTCAGTCTGAGAGTTACCGAAGAAGCTGGCAATAATGGCTGGGAATGTTAGCAGAGCCTGGGCAAAGATGATTGGGATCATCCCGGCCATATTCACTCTCAGGGGTAACGTTCCTTTAACTGGCATAGACATGCGATTGCCGACTCTGCGACCCGGATACATAACCGGGACATTTCTCTGGCCCTGCTGTACGAAGACGATCGCAAATATCGTCAAGGTAGTAAAGACCAGCAAGAAAATCAAACCAATCAATCGGTTTTGTTCATCAGCCAAGACGCTGGCCAATGTGATCGGTACCCGCGAGACAATACCTGCGAAAATGATCAGCGATAGTCCCTGGTTACGGATACCGAATTCTGAGATCAGCTCCCCTAACCAGATGGCGAACATCGTCCCGGCGGTCATACTTGCGACAACAGCTAACGAAGACAGAATATTCCCGCTGCTCAAACCGAAATCATCCAATATCGGCACACCTCCAGTGAACTGGGTGAACAGGTTGATTTGACCGATCGCGTTTAGGGCCGCCATCGGGACTGCCAGAATGTAGGTCCATTTCTCCATCCATTTTCGCCCTTCCCTGGGATCTTCTTCCATCCTTCTCTGCAGAGAAGGGATGATTGGGACGAGAAGGTTCAGGATAATTTGCGCCGTAATGTATGGATAGACGCCCATCGCCAGAACCGAGAAATTGGAAACAGTACCCCCGGAAAGCAGATCCAATAGATTTACAAGGGTTCCCTGAGCCCCTCCCCCCTCCATGATTGCGGCAATTGCTTCCCTATTAACTCCTGGAACAGGGACGTGCGCTGCGAACCGATAAATAGCCAATAATCCGACTGTTATCAGCAGCCTTCTCCTGATATCTTGTGCAGTCCAAAGAAAGCGCCACGCTGAACGCCTCATATTAGGGCTCCTTATTCACCATCTTGATTGGATATGATCTCCACACTTCCACCGGCAGCTTCGATCTTTGTTCGCGCACCTTTAGATATTCTATGCACGCTGACATTTAATGCCACATCTACTTCGCCCTCCCCGAGCAATACTACCGGGCTGGTAGGATCTTTTACAAGACGTGCTTCTTTCAAGGTCTCTGGATTTACAGTTTCACCAGCAGCAAAGTTCCTTAACTGTCCAACATTTACTTCATCGTATTCAACCCGGTTTATTGGTGTAAAGCCCTTACCGCGAACGAATGGCAAACGTCGGAAAAATGGTAAATTGCCACCTTGGTGATATAAGCGTGTTCCACCTCCAGCGCGAGCACCCTGTCCTTTCATTCCCCGACCAGCAGTCTTGCCTTGGCCAGCGGCTATCCCACGTCCTACTCTCTTCCTTGATTTCTTAGAACCTTGGTTAGGTTTTAAATCATGCAATTTCATAAGCTTTCCTATTCTTCCACTTGAAGCAAGTGGCTGACTTTAGCCACCATACCTCTGAATGTGGGCGAATCTTTATGCTCAACCGTCTGGTTCATCTTCCTTAAACCCAGAGCTCTCACTGTCCTTTTTTGCGAAAGGTTATAACCAATGGGACTCTTAACCAGAGTTACTTTGACCATTTTTTCTTTCTTTTTTGATTTTCGCTTTGTCTTTGTCTTCGTCTCAGGCATTTTGTTTCCTTCGTTCCCAGAATGGTGTCACATCTTTTACAGATTTTCCGCGCAGCATGGCAACTTCTTCTGGGGATTTCAATTGGTCAAGTGCATCCATGGTCGCGTAAACCACATTCAGCAAATTATTACTTCCAAGAGACTTGGTCAAGATATCTGAAACACCCGCAGCCTCTAGAACTGCCCGAACGCCACCAGCTGCAATCACGCCTGTACCTGGTGAAGCTGGTTTTAGCAATACTTTCGCTCCGGATACTCGACCAAGAACCTCATGAGGAATCGTAGAACCGAACAGAGACACTCGATGCATCTCCTTTTTTGCTCGTTCTGAAGCCTTGCGCATCGCATCTGGTACCGAGTTAGCTTTTCCAATCCCAACGCCAACTTTTCCTCGATTATCTCCAACCACGACAGTTACCCGGAAGGAAAATCGCCGTCCACCCTTAACAACCTTGGCAACTCTCGCTATCTCGATAACGCGTTCATCAAACTCTTGTTCGAATTCTGACGATTTGTAATCTGACATTCTGTTCTCCTGTTTGGCTTACTAAAACTGCAAGCCGCCTTCCCGGGCGCCATCAGCGAATGCTTTCACTCGTCCGATGTATCGATAACCAGCACGGTCAAAAATCACTTGATCAATGCCAAGGGATTTTGCTCTTTTTGCTAATGTCTGACCGACTAACTCAGCCTGTTCTGTTTTTGTCTTTCCTGACAAATCTTTACGCAATTCATTATCTATCGATGATGCCGATACCAGTGTATTACCAGCCTCATCATCGATAACCTGGGCGTAAATCTCAGATAAGCTGCGAAAAACATTCAACCTTGGCCGGGCTGGAGTGCCTATGACGCGCTTGCGAACGCGCAAATGCCTGCGTTGGCGCGCTTTTGAACGAGATAATTTTTTACCCATGCTTCTACACCTTACCTGCTTTACCCGCCTTACGACGGATCCTCTCATCAAGATATTTAATTCCCTTACCTTTGTAGGGTTCCGGAGGTCGGACTTTGCGAATATTCGCCGCGATATGCCCAACGGCTTGTTTGTCATACCCTTTTACGGTAATCTGCCTTGTACGTTCATCAACTTCGAATTCAATTCCTTCGGGTGGTTCAACTTCAACTGGGTGGGAGAATCCAACATTCAGAACCAGATTCTTACCTGATAATTCCGCGCGATAGCCAACACCGTTAACTTCCAATACCTTTGAGAAGCCGGTGCTGACACCAACAACCATGTTATTTATTAGCGCCCGGGTCATGCCATGCAGCGCACGATGTGTAGGTTCATCAGTGGGACGCTTGACTGTCACCTCTCCATCATCAAGACTTATGTCCATATCAGCAGGAAATGTGTGTTGCAGCTCACCTTTTGGCCCTTTTACATGAACATGTGAGCCTTTGATCTTCACATCGACTCCAGATGGCAAAACAACTGGCAATTGTCCAATACGTGACACTTTTTTCTCCTTACCAAACTTTACAAAGGATCTCGCCGCCAACTCCGAGCTGGCGTGCTCGTTGACCGGTCATCACACCTTTTGGGGTAGTGAGTATGGACACGCCCATACCTGACAAGACCCAAGGAATTTCTCTTTTTCCGGTATACACCCGTCGCCCAGGTTTGCTAACTCGTTCCAAACCGGTAATTACAGGTCGCCGGAACCGTCTTTCACCTACATAACGAAGTTGCATCCGTAAGATTTTATGTCCCGGACTTTCTCCATCGACAACTTCATAACCGCCAATAAACCCTTCTTCTTTAAGAATGCGCGCGATCTCTGCCTTTAATTTTGAACTTGGTATGGCAACTGTCGGATGTCCTACACTTACCGCATTCCGAATCCGAGTCAACATATCCGCAATAGGATCAGTCATACTCATGTAAATATTCCTCCGCTCTTTTACCAGGAAGACTTGACGACGCCTGGGATTTGACCTTCCAGCGCTAGTTCACGAAAACAGATCCGACACAATCCAAATCGGCGAATATAACCACGAGGTCGACCGCATATGGAACATCGATTGCGTACCCGGGTTGGATATTTTCTCCGCTGTTCTCGAATAATCATACTTTTCTTTGCCATTTATATTCCTTCCTTCCTGAACGGCATTCCGAGCATATCTAATAATTGCGCCCCTGCTTCATCTGTTTTTGCAGAAGTGACGATGGTTATTTCCATTCCTCGTACTTTGTCGATCTTGTCGTAATCTATCTCGGGAAAAACCAACTGTTCACGTAATCCTAGCGTGTAATTTCCACGTCCATCAAATGAATTCAATGAGACACCGCGAAAGTCTCGAATCCTGGGCATGGCGACATTGATCAGGCGATCAAGAAACGCCCACATCCGGTCCTGGCGTAACGTCACTTTGACTCCGATTGATCGACCTTCACGCAGCTTGAAATTCGCAATGCTCTTCCTGGCCTTCGTCACGACAGGTTTTTGACCGGTGGCGATGGTCATATCCGCGACGGCAGATTCCAAGGCGCGCGCGTTTTCCAGGGCTTCACCAACACCAATATTGACAACTATCTTTTCTAAACGCGGCACTTCCATGACATTGTCCAAATTCAAGGACTTCATCAGTGCTGGAGAAACCTCTTCTTGATATCGTTCTTTCAAATAATGGGCCATAATATATCTCCAGATCGACCAGGTTAATCGATCAATGCCTCACAATGCTTACAAACCCGGGTAGCCACACCATCTTCCCTTTGAATGCCTACCCTGGTAGGTTCATCACATTTAGGGCAAACCAGCATAACATTAGAAATATCAATCGAGCCTTCAAACTCGATAATCCCAGGTGAGATGGTTCTGCCTTGAGTCTGGACCTGGCTCTGGTGTTTTTTCCGCATGTTCACACCTTGCACAACCAGGCGACGTTCTTTCGGCATGACGCGAATCACTTCGCCCCGCTTACCCTTATTGATCTCAGTTCCGCTGATCACCTCAACGGTATCACCTTTCTTAATCTTCAACTTCACAGCACTCACTCCAAATGTTCCCTTGCCCTTTATAGAACCTCGGGGGCAAGAGATACGATTTTCATATATCCCTTTTCTCTTAGTTCCCGGGCAACCGGTCCAAATATGCGCGTTCCTCGAGGATTGCGTCCATCGGTATCCAAAACAACTGCGGCGTTATCATCAAAACGGATGTAAGAACCATCTTCACGCCGCCATTCTTTCGCAGTCCTGACAATGACTGCTCTGACGATATCACTCTTGCTGACCGCGCTATGTGGTGTCGCGCTTTTCACTGTACCAACAACCACATCACCGATCGATCCGTAACGACGGGAGGACCCTCCGAGCACGTGAATAACCAAGATTTCCTTTGCACCGGAGTTATCAGCTACTTTCAAACGACTCTCGTGTTGGATCATGCTGGCTCCTCCAACTCAACTTCTTCACCAAGAGTGTCCTTAAGAAGTATTTCTTCGACCACCCAGCGTTTCCTCTTCGACACCGGTCGGCTTTCCACAATCTTTACCTGGTCACCAACTTCACTACCAAGCTCATCGTGAGCCATGACCTTCTTTTTGCTGTGGACCACCTTTTTATATAATGGATGGCGATATGTACGCGAAATCACAACCATTACAGTTTTATCCATCTTAGTGCTGGTAACAACGCCAGTCAAACGACGACGGTTGTTCATACTTCACCTTCCATTTCTTCTTCGATCTCCCGCTCTTTCAGGATCGTGTAATATCTGGCGATCAACTTGCGGGTGTAACTTAACCGGGTGTGATCGGTCAATTCACCAGTCGCTAATTGAAAACGCAAGTTCATGAGTTCCTCTTTGGCATCGTCAACGTTCGTCATTATCTCCTCAGTGGATAAGGCTCTTACCTCTTCAGCTTTCATCCTTCACTTCCTTTCGCACCATAACGAGAGACAATTTTTGTCTTGATCGGGAGTTTATACGATGCCAATCGTAATGCTTCTCTGGCCGTCTCCTCCGGTAATCCACCACCGACCTCAAACATGATCCGTCCTGGTTTGACCACCGCGACCCAGAACTCCACATTTCCTTTGCCTTTTCCCATGCGGGTCTCCGCCGCTCTCTTTGTGACTGGCTTGTCAGGAAATATTCGGATCCAAACCTTTCCACGCCTGCGCAACGCACGGACAATTGCTCGACGAGCGGCCTCAATTTGGCGGGCTGTAATCCACGATGGTTCGAGAGCCATCAATCCCAAATCGCCAAAATGGACTTCATTCCCACGTTGGGCCTGGCCACGCATCCGTCCACGCATTTGTTTGCGATACTTAACTCGCTTTGGCATCAACATAATTACTACCTCAAATAATATTCAATCATTTGGATGAGGAAATTGCCAGAATATTCAGGCAAATCACTCACTTACGTATACACCTTCAGTTGATTCGAGCGCATCTTCCATCTCTGGCAGGACGATGCCCTTATAAATCCAAACCTTAACACCAATGCGTCCATACGTAGTTAGCGCCTCGGCTCTGGCAAAATCGATATCCGCACGTAGCGTCTGTCGAGGGACCTGACCCTCACGCATGTGAATCGTGCGTGCCATTTCAGCTCCGCTCAACCTTCCTGCAACCTCGATCCGAATCCCTTGCGCCCCCTGGCGCATTGCCTGCTGGATAGCACGTTTCATCGCCCTTTGGTAGCTGATCCGGCGTTCAAGCTGATCAGCAATGTTGCGGGCAACCAAATAAGCATCGATATCAGGTGCTTTAATCTCTTTAATATCCAGATCGATCTTCATGCCGACCATCTCTTCAAGATTCGCACGCAATTTCTTGACGTTTTCACCTTTGCGGCCGATTAAGATTCCAGGCTTGGCAGTGTGAACTGTGATTTTGACTTTCCCAGGGAATCGCTCGATCTCAATTCGTGATACCCCTGCTCGTTGCGTTTCTTCACGGATCATCTCACGTAGTTTAATATCTTGGCTCAGCTGGTCAACGTAATCTTGACCTTCAGCATACCAGCGACCGTCCCAGGTTTTATTTACTTTCAAACGAAAACCTTTCGGATGTACTTTACGACCCATGATTTCTCCTCTCCAGCTCAGAAACTGATCTGGTTTTCAACAAAATTACTGCTTTCATTAATACTCTCTTTCACGCAAAACCACTGTGATATGCGAAGATCGCCGAATAATGGGCTTGAATCGACCACGAGCCCCAAATCTGCGCCAACGTCTCGATGGTGCAGCGTCGGCGTGAATTTTATATACATACAAATCATCCCGACTCACACCAAAATTCTCTTCTGCATTTGCCATCGCGGAGGCGAGCACCTTTGAAACCGGCAAAGCCGCCTTATTTTGGACAAATCTCAACATATCCAGCGCTTCTGTAATATCTTTTCCACGCACAAGATCGATTACCAGACGCACCTTCTGCGGAGAGAAAGGAATGTAATTCGCCTGTGCACGAATTTCATCAGCCATGATTTATCTCCTTAATTTCCGTTCAACCACATGGCCGCGATAAGTACGTGTGGGTGCGAATTCTCCCAACTTGTGGCCAACCATGTTCTCGGTAATATATATTGGAACATGACGTCGGCCATCGTGAATCGCGATTGTATGGCCAACCATTTGCGGGAAGATACTGCTTGCCCGGCTCCAGGTTCGGATAACTTTCTTCTCTCCACGCTCATTCATCAGCTCAACTTTCTTGAGCAACTTTAGGTCGATATATGGACCCTTTTTTAACGATCTACCCATTATCAATCTCCATAAACCTTGCTGTGGGATATTGATTCCCAAGTTTGTATTGGGAAGCACACCCAATCCTGCTCCAACAACTATCGTCGTTTCTTCCTTCTATGGCGAACAATATATTTCTCGGTACTCTTGTTCCGGCGAGTTTTCTTGCCGAGAGTTGGCTTTCCCCAGGGACTTTTTGGTCCTGGAAGCCCGATCGGTTGACGGCCTTCACCACCGCCGTGGGGATGATCGCGAGGGCTCATGGCAGAACCACGCACCGTCGGTCGAATACCCATGTGGCGTTTGCGACCTGCTTTACCGAGCTTGATATTACTGTTGTCAAGGTTCCCAACCTGCCCGATAGTTGCATAGCAAGTCTGCCGGATCAAGCGGACCTCGCCAGATGGTAATCGAACTTGTGCATAATCGCCTTCTTTTGCCAGCAGCTGCGCCGATCCACCAGCTGCGCGGACCAGTTGGCCGCCGCGTCCTTCTTTTAATTCGATGTTATGAATCAAGGTTCCCACAGGAATTTTGTTGATCGGCAGAGAGTTGCCTGGGCGGATCTCTGTTTCAGGACCTGACTCAACCGTATCACCTACTCGCAAATCCAAGGGGGCGATAATATAACGCTTTTCGCCATCCACATAATGTAACAGAGCTATCCTTGCCGTTCGATTTGGATCGTATTCAATTGCAGCCACGCGTGCAGGAATGCCGCGCTTATCACGTTTGAAGTCAACCTGCCGAATATGCCGCCGGTGCCCGCCACCTCGATGGCGGACTGTTATCCGACCATGCATGTTGCGACCGCTGGTCCTTTTCTTCGGGACTACTAGCGACTTCTCTGGTTTTGACTTGGTGATCTCCTCAAAGGTATGCCCGGTCATTCCCCGCAAACTTGGGGTAACTGGTTTATATTTCTTGACAGCCATTAACGGACTCCTTCGAATATGTCGATTGATTCACCCGGTTCCAAGGTCACGATCGCTTTTTTATAAGCACTCCGCCTTACCTTGATCCTCCGGTTTCGCCAACGGCGACTTCTCTTCGGGGGGACGTTAATAATATTCACGCGAGCCACATCGACATCAAATACCGTCTCTACCGCATCTTTAATCATTTGTTTATTGGCATCGATGCTGACCTCGAAAACATATTGATTAAGGTCACCGGCCTGGTAATTCGATTTTTCAGTGATCACCGGACGGCGGAGAATATCATGTATTGTAGTCATAATTTCTTCTCCCTATCCTAAGTAAGATTCGATGACTTCCAAGGCTGCTAATGGAATAATCACCTTTTCAAAGCCAAGTAAATCTCGAATATTCATATAATTTGCGTTGAGCAGCTTCACATCCGGTATATTATTTGCGGCCTTATGAATCTGATCAAAGATTTCATTCTTTTCAGGAATGATTAACAAAACGCTTGATTCGCCAGCAAGATTATTCTTCACTTGCGCCATTTCACGAGTCTTCGGCTCAGACAGCGCGATCTCATCCAATATCAGGATCTCTTGATCGGCCGCTTTCACGGATAATGCTGATCTCAGCGCAGCTCTGCGCATCTTGCGAGGCATTTTTTGACTGTAATCACGGGGTCTGGGAGTATGAACTCCGCCTCCACCGACCCATTGTGGTGCCCGGATCGAACCCTGACGAGCGCGTCCCGTACCTTTTTGCCTCCAAGGTTTTCTACCTCCACCAGAGACCTCACTGCGTGTTTTGGTTTTGTGGGTTCCTAAGCGTGCATTAGCGATTTGCCGCACATATGCTTGATGCATCAAGCTCGTATTGACAGGGGCTTCGAAAATCTTGGCCGGTAAATCAACCGACTGTACTTTCTTACCCTCGATATTTACAACATCTACTTTCATGGTCATCTCGCTCCAATTACTGTTTGCGCGCTTCTTTGATCATGACGACACCACCTTTAGGACCGGGTATGGAACCGCGCACTCCCATCAAATTGCGCTCTTCGTCTACATATTCCACGCGCAAATTATGGATGGTTACCCGCTCGAAGCCCATGTGACCTGGCATTCGCTTGCCCTTGAACACACGTCCAGGCGTGGTTGTTGCACCGATTGAACCGGTTGCACGCTGTCTATCTGATTGGCCATGAGTCTTTGGCCCACCCCGAAAACCATGGCGCTTTACGGCACCCTGGAAACCTTTTCCTTTACTCGTACCGACAACATCAACCTGTTCTCCAACATTGAAGACGTCACCAACCTCTAATTTGTCACCTTCACTGACCTGAGGATCTTTTACTCTGAATTCACGTAAGAAACGCAATGGTGGTAATTCATTGTTCTTCAAATGCCCCAGCTGACCACCGGTAAGCCTTTTTGGCTTTACTTCCTCAAAGCCCAATTGCACGGCATTGTAGCCATCCTTTTCAGGATTACGTATCTGGGTAACATAACATGGCCCAGCTTCGATGAGGGTAATGGGAACCGCAGCTCCATTCTCATCGAAAATCTGGGTCATCCCGATCTTCTTGCCAATCAGCCCTTTAATCATCTCAATTTACTCCTACATGCTATATTCAGGGACTGCCAGCCTGGGCTAGGCTTCATCATCCCTAGGTTCAACGCAGTCAAGCAGTCTGCCGAAAAATCGCTGGTTTTATAGTTCTCCGCACAGAACCGTTCTTACGCTGCCTGTTGTTGTCTTTCTAATAAGCTTATAATTTCTTTTTACATTCCTAAGCTAAATCTTAATCTCGATATCGACACCCGCAGGTAGATTCAAACGCATCAGCATATCGATGGTCTTCGAATCCGGGTCCAAGACATCAATCAAGCGATTGTGGGTGCGAATTTCAAAATGTTCATGCGAGTCTTTGTCGATAAAAGTTGAGCGTCGCACTGTAAATTTCTCTATTTTCGTCGGCAAAGGTACCGGGCCGACAACGCGTGCGCCAGTTCGTTCCGCAGTATCGACTATGCGCTTTGCAGACTGGTCGAGGACACGATGGTCATAGGCTTTCAAGCGAATTCGAATCTTCTGTTTTGCCATAAATCCTCTACTTAAGAATTTCGGTGATCACGCCCGCGCCGACGGTCAGGCCGCCTTCACGAATGGCGAACTTGGAGCCCTGCTCCAACGCCACCGGCACAATCAGCTCAACTTCAAGGTTCACATTATCTCCGGGCATCACCATCTCTACCCCTTCCGGTAGCTGGATGGTCCCGGTCACGTCCATCGTGCGCACGAAGAACTGCGGTCGATAACCGCTGAAGAAGGCCTTATGCCGCCCACCTTCATCTCGCTTCAACACGTACACTTCGCTCATGAACTTGGTGTGGGGAGTGATGCTGCCCGGCTTGGCGATCACCATACCACGCTCCACCTGATCCCGGTCGATGCCCCGCAGCAGCAGGCCCAGGTTGTCTCCAGCCTGTCCCTCATCCAGGGTCTTGTGGAACATCTCAACCCCGGTCACCACTGAACTGACCATCTCTTCCTGCAGGCCAACAATTTCCACCGGGTCGCCGGTGAC
>CP070785.1:1246231-1264984 GCA_020346705.1 Chloroflexota bacterium
CGGATGGTTTAAATCTCACCCCGGTTATGAGTACCCGAGCTGTTCATGAGGGAATCCAGATGGTTGAGGTGCCCATCCCATATGATGAAAGGGTTGGAAATTCGAAATTAAGCGTCTTTCGTGATGGCTCTCTCTTCCTGCAATCAATGATATGGACAGTGTTAACTTATAATCCGGTCCGCATATTAGGCTTAATCGGCCTGGCAGGGATAATATTTGCATTCGCTGTCGCAGTAGCGTTGATTGCCGCACGCATCAGTGGGGTGACAACACTCGGTCCATGGGGAGTAATTGCATTGTATGCCGCGTTGGTGTTCGGCGTTACAGGGATCAGCATTTTTGCCCTTGGCAGCACCTTCAATTACCTGGTCTCATTATTTTATAAGCAACCTATACGTCAAGGGTTGTTCGGACGCCCAATATTCAATCCTTCCATTGATCATTATTTCGGCTGGATTGGGTTGGGGGTATTCCTGGTCGGCTTGCTGCTGGGCGGAGTCAGTGTTTACCTGGGTGTAAATGGTTGGGAGATCGCCCGGCTCTGGCTATACTTATTGGGTAGTGCAATGTTCATCCTTATTGGTGTCCAGCTGGTTATTTACTGGATCTTGATGAGAGTTTTAGAAGAGCTGAGTCAAAGGGGGGAAATGACAAAGAAAGACATGGGATTAAAAGCTGGATAATCTCGAATTATTAGGTAGATGGATTTAGGAGCTTATGTAATGGTTCAAGTCGAAGTGGATCTGAAGGAAAATTTAGGTTCCCGCAGGATACCTAAATTGCGCATGGCAAATTTTCCCACCGCAGATGAAATTGTGCGGGATGTGATTCTCAACACTCCCAGATCTGAAGAAGCGGTGGATATATTATTGGTCAATCCGCCAACTCCAGATGGGGGATTATGGATCAGGACCCAACATCGGGTTGGTAGGAGAACCCGTGAAAACATGGTTTGGCCGCAGGTCTCTCTCGCTCAAATGGCGGCATTATTACATCCCACCTACAAATTAAAAATTATCGATGCAAATGCGGAGCGCATGGGCTGGGTGGAATTTGCCAAATTAATCGATAAATATCAGCCAAAATACTACCTGACCCAGGTCACCGCCCCGACTCTCGAAAACGATATGTACGGTTGTTTTCTGGCAAAGTCGCGCGGCGTCGTGACGATTGCCTTTGGTACCCATGTCACACCCATTCCGCGCGAATCAATGCGGCCATATCCGAGCCTGGATTATGTCCTGGTTGGGGAGCCAGATTTGACCATCCGAGATTTGTTAGATCATTTAGAGGGCAAGCTTGATGAACGGTCGGAAGAGATCAAGCATCTCTTCCTCGAGCACGATCCTTCTTATTCTCCAGCGATCAACGAGGATGGTGAAGTTCTGCTGGGTGAGATAAAAGGGTTAGCATGGAGAGATGAAGAAGAGATCGTAATTAACTTTCCACGGGCATTCATCAAGGATTTAAACGACCTGCCGATCCCCAAACACGAGTTGCTGCCGCTGGAAAATTACCGCATGCCGATGATCAAGGGTCCCTTTACGTTCATAGTAACCAGCCGCGGTTGTCCGGCTGGCTGTACATATTGCATTAAACACGTTTCTTACCAGTACAGCACCCGGCTCAGATCCCCAGAATTAATTATGGAAGAGCTCTGGCAGTTGAAGAGACTGGGGATCAATAACATCCACATGTATGCAGATCTTTTCACTGTGAATCGCGAGCAGGTCGTAGAGCTATGTCAACGGATGATTACGGAGAATATCAAAATCAGGTGGATGTGCAACAGCCGGGTTGATTACGTTGATGAGGAGATGCTGCAGTTAATGGGCCAGGCTGGCTGCTGGTTGATTTCCTGGGGCATAGAGAGCGGCAACGAGCAAATCCTCAAACATGCGCATAAGGGTGCAGATCCAACCAAAGCTGAACGGGCACTGCGCTGGGCGAAGAAAGCTGGGATCAAGAATTGGGGCTATTTCATCATCGGCTTACCTGGTGAGACCGAAGAGACGATCCTGCAAACGATCGAATTTTCGAAAAAGCTGCCTTTAGATATCGCTTTATTCCATGTTGCGGCACCATATCCAGGGACGCCGTTTTTCTTTGAAGTTGTAGAGAATGGTTGGTTTCGGCCGGGAACTCGTTGGGAACAAGTCGATATGGATAAGGGTACGGTCCTCGATTATCCAAATTTACCTGCAGAACGATTACTATATTGGCAAAAGAGGGCCTGGCGTGAATGGGCATTCCGACCAGGCCCAATGTTAACTTATTTGAAAATGCTGTTGTCGGATTTTTCGACCTTTAAAAGCGCATTGAGTGTTGGCATCCAGCATCTTGCATGGCAGTCACAGCGTGATTTTCAATCTGGTGAATAAGTCACATGCAGCAGATTGTAAACCACCGCTGGTTTACGTTAGCTGATTTAATCCTGGTATTTTCATATGGGGCTGTGGTCATGTTTCGGCCCCAAATCGGCGGTTGGCTGATAGTTATTTTGCTGATACCGTGGGGGTTTCGTTTAGCGACCGGCAGGTTTATACATACGGGTGCACCCTTAAATTTCGCACTTGCGCTGATCCTTATTACGGCGGGAATAGGAATCTGGGCAGCTTATGATCGGCAGGCGGCATGGGAAAAATTCTGGATCATCATTGGGGCGATTGTAATATTTGCCACTTTGATCAACCAGCCAAAGGCGAATCTGGGGGTTCTCGCGGGCCTAGTTGGGCTTTTGGGGGTGATAATTGCCATCATTTTCCTATTTAATAACGATTGGACAACTCAATCGACCGATTTTGTTTTAATCGATCGCGCTGGGAAATGGATTATGGCTCACCGGCTATCATTCGGTAAAATAAACATCCGTCCAAATTTTGTTGGCGGCATTTTAGCGATAATCATTCCCATAACGACAGCATATGCAGCCCACAGTTTAACTGTTGGTGACAAAACTAAGGCATTCTTTTCCATAGCAATTGGGATTGTTGTCATCCTGAGTTTATTCCTCACCAGCTCCCGGGCAGCTTGGATGGCATTGATTTTGGGCTTAGTAGCCTGGATTTTTTGGCGCACAAGCCAATATCTAGCTGGAAAGACAATTCTCTCTCTGACAGTGATCATCATATTGATCTTCTCTGCCGTAATTTTCCTCTCAGTGTGGATAATTGCTTCATATCCCGGAGGTGTTATTGGATTAACAGAATTGCTTCCTGGAATTTATGGCTGGGAAAACCGATCAGACCTGAGGGTAAACGCATCAAAACTTATTGGAGATTACCCTTTTACCGGCGGAGGTTTACAGAGCTTCCCGGGTTTGTATTCCCAATACATCATGGTCACGCCTTACTTCTTATTATCGTACAGTCACAATTTTTATTTGGATGTAATATTGGAACAGGGATTCATTGGTGGATTGGCAATTTTGGTAGTAATTATCGGGGGAGCAGCGGTGGCGATCAAACGATATTCAAATCATAGAATTGGCTCCTTATCCAGGTTGCTAACTGAAGCGGTCGTAGTCAGTACCCTAATTATTCTCCTCCATGGTATAGCAGACGATCCTCTGTATGGGGAATTCGGATCTCCACTTTTGCTACTGATACCTGGGATCGCTTTGGCGATTGCGAAAAATGATAGCAGCCCACCGGCATTAAATGATACGAATTCAGATGGTGAAAGTTCTAATGCGGTTTCTGGTTTTATCAGCAAAAAACTTATCTTCCCCGTAAGCTTGATGATCATGCTCCTGATCTTGGTAATTGGTTATCAAAGACCGCTGCTTTCTAATTGGTATGCAAACCTGGGAGCGGTGGAGATGTCGCGAAATGAACTTCAAAATTGGCCCCACAATAAATGGAATGAAAACCCAGATATTTCATCACTCAAAGGAGCACAGAAACTTTTCAACCAATCACTGGATTTCTCTCCCAATCATCGAACCGCGTGGCATCGGCTGGGTTTGATCTCAATGCAGAGAAGAGATTTCGAATCAGCCCAGGCAGAATTGGAAAACGCATTCCTAATTGATCCGGAGCACCGCGGTATCCGCAAATCATTAGGCTACGCATATGTTTGGGGAGACAGATTAGATCAGGCAAATCAAATTCTTATAGGGATAAATGAAGCAAAGTCTGAGATGGAAGTTTATACCTGGTGGTGGAACGAAAATGATCGACTAGACTTATCCAGCCAGGCAAATGATATGGTAGAAATTTTAGTCTCCAAACAGCAATAATACCATCTTGATGTAGATTATAAATTCAATGTATTCAAGATTACAAGATATAGAAAGAGCCAGGATTATTTATCCCATGCTAGGGATATTTTTTATATTGTTATTGTTACTTGTAGGATTCGTTTTTCAAGTCCAGGCTCAAACTGGAAACTTA
Organism: Chloroflexota bacterium; assembly: GCA_020346705.1. Taxonomy (GTDB): domain Bacteria; phylum Chloroflexota; class Anaerolineae; order Anaerolineales; family UBA4823; genus PFL25. Next base: position 1,250,626 of record CP070785.1, read on the forward strand.
TGGACTGACCCAGAAAATCTATCTAATTCCGGTTCTGCAAGCAATCCTGTATTTGTTATTGATTCAGACGGATCATTTCATATTGTTTGGATGGATGAGTACTCAGGTTTAATTTATGTCAGCGGAGATGAATCCGAATGGAGCGTACCGATACCTATTGAATTACCATCTAGAGAGGTCGTTCCGTTTCTAATAGCTGATGGTAATGGCAACATCCATGCCCTCTGGAGGGATGAGCAAAGCCGGCTTTTCTCCAGCCAGGTAAGAGCAACTGGTTTCTCAAATTTATTTAACTGGTCCCCAAGCGTATTGATCAGTGAGACTGCATTAGATTTCGATGCGACCCTGGATGGGTTGGGTGATCTTCATCTTAGTTATGTGAAACAATTGGGGACAGAAGGATCACCTGCTGGTGTGTATTATCGTCGGCTACGTAATGGAAGTAGTGTCTGGTTGACTCCAAAACTGCTTTATGAGTCGCCATATTTCAGAGCCCTGGATCAAGATAGTTCGAATGTGGAGGTCTCAACCAGCTTAATTGGGGAGGCTGTGCGCGTATTTGTTGCCTGGGACAATCGACCTCGGGAAAGAGTATTTTTTACCTACTCAGATGATATTGGTGTAACCTGGGACGTCGCCGAAGAGGTTGACCAACCGGAAGCTGGGCAAATTGGATCTGGCCCGGCGAATATCAAGCTTCATTCTGGTGGAGAGGCGGTAATTCGTGTCTGGCAGGTTGGCGAACAAGATGAGTCGTGTAATCAATATTATCAAGTATCTCAAGATAGAGGAGAGACATGGAGCAAAAAGCAACCAGTCTTTGAGGACACCCCATTATGCCTTGAAAATATCCAGTTCATTGATGTCAATGGCTTACCTATTTTGATAGGCAAAGCAGGCCAGGTTTATTTTTTGGCCTGGGATGGAAAACGTTGGAGTGACCCTCAACCACAGGAATCTATAACAAGTTTTCTTGATCCGGATACTCAGAAGCTTGTTCGGCTGGGCTGCAATCAAGCATCACATACCGGGAATGGCTTATTACATGTAATTGGATGTGATGAAGAATTGGGGGGGGATATCTGGTTGTTGAAGCGGCAAATGGATGATGTTGGCGATTGGTTTCCTATTGAATCAGGCTGGAAGACCATGGAGCAAGCCAGTTCCGCACTCGAGAAAATTGCTTCACCAATAATAATCAATGATGAAAATGAGCGCATACACCTATTCTGGAGCCAAGCGGAAAGCCAAGATCCCAGCAGCCTGGGGAAAGAAATATTCTACTCTGTTCGGAAGGATGATCAGTGGTCGCCATCGACTGGGATCCTATCTTCTCCAACTGGGAAGGCAGAGCAGGTAAGTGTGGCAGAAAATTCGGCTGGCAATTTTTTTGTTGTTTGGAGCGGTGGTCATGGGGGAGAAATATTCTTCAGCCAAGCTGATAGTGACCAGGCATTCGAATCTTCATCCTGGAGCGAACCGGTCGAGCTACCAGCGCCGGTTTCTATTGGGAGTTCACCAGAGATAATAGTCGACCAGAGAGATAATATCCATGTCGCTTATGCAATTCCATTGAATGAGCAACGTGGAATCTATTTCACAAACTCTTTTGATCTGGGCCAATCGTGGAGTAATCAGGTTCAAGTTTTTGATGCTCAAAACGCACGATGGGATATGGTGGATCGCCCAGTTCTTTCCAGAACAGACAACGGTGATTTGCATATTATCTGGACCCGCTACTCACTACCCTCCGGGGAAGGCCCGCTAGAATTACATTACGCCAAGTCTCAAGATGATGGTGAAACCTGGTCTTCTCCCCAACTAGTGGTGGAAGGTCCCGTAGTCTGGAGTCAAATTATAGGAGTTGGTGAAAGGACTGTCCAGCGAGTCTGGCAGCAAAAAAGTAGCAGTGGTTCTACTCTATGGCATGAACAGTCAATTGATGGTGGTGAAACTTGGGAGCGCATTGCACCTGTTTCGATATTCGGAGAAATCCTGGGAAATCCGAGTTTATCATCAGATATTGCAGGGCGGTTACATCTCTTATTAGTCATCCGAAGCGGGATTGATTCTTACTTTTTGCAGCATTGGGTCTTCGATGGTCAAAGTTGGACTGCAGAGACTAGCAATAATTTCCAGTTTTCGCCAGAAACAGAGATTAAGTCGGTATCCAGTGAGATATCTGATGACGGACTGTTGGCTGTAGCGCTTTTAAATTCTAATCTTGGGGTGCGTGAAAATGGGAAGTATCAGCTCTCCTACACCGATCTCGAATTGGATGTGCCAGAATCCGAATCGATTACAACAACTGCGTCCGAAATTCCAACGGAAGTAATCCCAACCCAAATACCCACGGTTCAAGCAACAGAACCCGCTCAACCAGTCATCCAACAAACCCCAACTCAAGTCAATTTTCCAGAGGAAGCTGAAGTCCCGGGAAATATAAACTGGCTGGTCATTGCCGGGCCAGTTTTGGTTGGAATAATCGCCCTTGTACTAATCGTTCTTGTTGTTCGTTGGTTGCGTAAATAAAGAATGGACATCTGAAAAATCTTCTTCAGAAAAAAACTGGATCAATAAAGCTAAAGAATTAGTAAATGGCAAGAATTCGTAATGAAAGAATAGAACAACTAAATAGTAAAAATGTGGCGGGAGATAATCCTCCCGGGATAGAAAACCGAGTTCATGTCCACATTGAACCATCCAAAGGATGGGTTTCTCTCAGGTTAGGGGAATTGTGGAATTACCGGGAGCTGTTCTACTTCTTCATCTGGAGAGACATAAAAATCCGCTACAAGCAGACTGTTTTGGGTGCTTCGTGGGCGGTGATCCAGCCTTTATTTACGATGGTGATCTTTAGTCTCTTCTTTGGAAGATTAGCGAATGTCCCCTCAGATGGTATTCCTTATCCAATATTCAGTTATGCAGGACTTGTCCCGTGGACCTTCTTCGCCAATGGACTGCTCCAATCATCGAACTCATTGGTCAACAATTCGAACATGTTGAAAAAGATCTACTTTCCACGACTTATCCTGCCAATATCATCGGTGTTTGCGGGAATAGTTGATTTTGTTTTGGCTTTCCTCGTTCTATTGTTAATGATGGCCTTCTTCCGAATTTATCCCACCGGTAATATCGTCTGGCTACCACTTTTCCTCTTGCTAGCCCTGGTGACTTCATTGGGAGTCGGTTTCTGGTTTTCTGCAATGAATGCCCAGTTCCGAGACATCCGCTACATTGTGCCGTTTGTGGTCCAGGCCTGGTTGTTTATCACGCCCATCGCATATCCAAGCAGCTTACTCTCAGAACCTTGGAAGACTTTATATGGATTAAACCCAATGGCAGGCGTGGTGGAAGGATTTCGGTGGGCACTATTGGGAACGGATACTGAACCCGGGTCAATGACAGCCGTCTCGGCTGTCGTTGCAGTTGTCTTGCTGATTAGTGGTGCATATTATTTCCGTCGAATGGAGAAAAGTTTTGCGGATGTTATGTAGGATATACAATAATGGATGATGTCGCCATTAGGATAGAAGGAATCAGTAAACAATACTTTATTGGGGGTAAGCAAAAATCATTTGATCGGTTTGGAGATCAGGTCGTTGATATTTTAGGCTCGCCTTTCCGAAGAGCAGGGAAACTACTAAGAGGCCAAGCCACAGGTGCTGCTGAACTGGATGAATCCATTTGGGCGCTTAAAAATATCACCTTTGATATTTCTTTTGGAGAAGCAATCGGCATTATTGGCAGCAATGGGGCTGGAAAGAGTACTTTGCTAAAGATATTATCTCAGATTACTGATCCGACCGAGGGATACATAGATATTTATGGAAGGGTCGGTTCATTGCTAGAGGTTGGGACTGGCTTCCATCCTGAGCTGACAGGAAGAGAAAATATCTTCCTTAACGGCGCAATTTTAGGAATGGGACAAGCGGAAATTAAAAGTAAGTTTGACCAGATCGTTGAATTCGCCGAAATCGATAAATTTATTGATACGCCTGTGAAGCATTACTCCAGCGGCATGTATGTGCGACTGGCATTTTCTGTCGCCGCGCACTTGGATCCAGAGATTCTTCTAGTTGATGAAGTACTTGCAGTTGGTGATGCCAAATTCCAGAGGAAATCTCTGGGAAAAATGAATGATGTCACCAAGAAGGGTCGCACTGTATTGTTTGTCAGCCACAATATGGCTTTAATTCAAGCTTTTTGTGAACGGGGTATTTATTTAGAGGAAGGAAGAATAGCTGCAATCGGACCTATGAACGAGGTAATAAATACTTACTTGAAGACACTCGAGAAAAAAGAATCGCAGGATTTGTCTATCAGACAAGATAGAAAAGGGAAGGGAGATGTCAAACTAACTGCGGTGGAGGTTGTTGATGGTGAGGGTGTGGCAGGGAATCCAATAAAAGTTGGTCAGCCGGTGAGCTTTAAATTGACTCTCAGCGAGTTACCAAAAAAAGATATCTGGTGCAGATTTTCGTTAAAAGACGAGATAGGCCATTCAGTTGTCGCATTTAATAGTAAGACTGCTGGTGCTGAAGACACCTATTCAGATAAGCTTGGAAATAGCTATATTTGCAAAGTAGAAGAGCTTTTACTCATTCCTGGAAGATACAGGATTGATGTCTCTATCTACGGATCAGGGGGAGAAGAACAAGATAGTATTGATGCAGCAGCGTTTCTCGATGTTCTTCCTGGAGATGTTCGTGGGAGACCATTGGGAATTCCGAAACGAAAGCAGACCAATGTTTATTTTCCCCATAAGTGGGTTAAGCCCGATTATTCATAAAAAATCTTCAAAAAGATCGGTTTTTGAACTCTTGGAAATATAGCCGCGATGGTAGAAGAGAACAGTAAGCATGTAATTTGCATAGTTTCTCCTAATAAAGCTGCTTATTCAGAGACTTTTATCCAAGCGCACATTGACCGACTGCCTGCAAAAATAATAACCCTCTATGGTTATCCTATTCCTAACCAAACTGGTAATGGAGAATATATTGGGAATACGTCGGGACTTAATTTCCGGATTCAAAGGACGATCGATAAAAGGAGAGGTGGGAATTCCGATCAAAAATTAAGGGAAGGTATTTTGCGCAGATACTTATCCCGTAATTCGGTAAGGGCGTTAATGGCTGAATATGGGCATTCTGCTGTAGCTTTGATGGAAGTGTGTAAGAATGTCGGTATTCCCCTGATAGTACATTTTCACGGTCACGATGCTTATAGTCAAAAAATTCTTGGTAGTGAAGGGCAAAGCTATCCCGATCTGTTTAGAATTGCGTCTGCGCTCGTCGTTGTCTCAAATGATATGCAAAGTCAGCTGGTCAAATTGGGTGCACCGAGTGAGAAAATTTTTGTCAATCCATATGGGGTAGAAATTTCCCAATTTGCTGGGGCGAATCCTGAAAATTCCGAGCCTATTTTTATTTCTGTCGGAAGGTTTGTTGATAAAAAAGCACCCCATCTGACGATTTTGGCTTTCAGTTTTGTGCTGAAATCACAACCAGAAGCTAGATTAATCATGATTGGAGATGGTCCACTCCTGGAAGCCAGCAAGCAATTAGCCTATGCCATAGATATTACTAACTCAATTGAATTCCGTGGTGCTTGTGATCACAATCAAGTCGCAGAAGAATTGCGATCGGCTCGTGCTTTTGTACAACATTCGTTGAAGACGAGTTATGGTGATTCTGAAGGAACTCCGGTTGCTGTTTTAGAAGCATCTGCAGCTGGATTGCCAGTAGTGGCAACCCGCCATGCGGGAATTAAAGATGTGATCGTCGATGGTGAATCTGGATTCTTAGTTGAGGAGAGAGATATAAACGGAATGGCTCAAGCAATGAGTCATTTAGCGAAGGATCCAGTATTAGCCGGTCTGTTTGGAAAATCGGGACAGGAGCGGGTTAAGAGGGATTATTCAATTGAAAAAAGCATTGACAATTTGTGGGGAATTATTCGCAATTGCATTGGGGAAGGTTAGATAGATTATTAAAAATAGTGAAACTGATAATTTCGAAAAATTCTGCCATTATCGGTTAATGTTAGAAGGTAAATAATCTAAACAGGATGATGGTTGTTCTGGCGATTAGCGGATGAATACTGATTACTCAAAATACCAATACGAATTTGTGTCTCTGTTAATTAAGTTATCAAGACCATAATTTTCTCGGAAAAAATATTCATTTAAAAAGTTTCGCGTGGCAGGATTCATTGAGGGCGGATTCTCCTCATTATGAGGATTTATCTTCTGATGCAACTTATCAAGAACCCTTAATAGCCTTTTGTTATTGAATTCTCCATCATCTGGTATATCTACTAAATGACTAAAGTATGTTGGATGAGTAGAAATTTTCATTATTCGATTACGAAAAATTTGGAGATTAGGATATCTTGGTAATCTTGTGGGATTATAGTGAGTCTTTGTTTGGCGAATATCTATACTATTTGTTGATACATTGAGAAACTTACATACCTCGTCAACCACTCTTTGAATGTTCTGGATAAAATCCTCAAAAATTATGAAGTAAATATTTTCGCGGTCAAAATAATTAAGATAGTTTTGAATTTGCTTTTTATATAGACTACGTTGGATAAGATTACCTGCCATCAATGTCAAACTATCTTCAAATGAATATGTTGCGCGCCCTGTCCGTAATAAGTGCCAATAATGAGAATAGGTTCTGGTTGCAGGATCTCTTAACATTATGATTATCTTGACATTAGGTATTAATCTTCTAATTCTTTCTGGAGCTTTTTGAGATGCCAGGTATGTTGTTGAATCCTCTCCTATTACATACGTACCATCCTTGGAAGAAAAAAAGGCTCCATACCAATTGAGATATTTTTCAAAATCGTTCTCAAGGTTTGGATAATACCAAGCTCCGTTTGAATACATGAAGAAATCCGGATGTTGACTAAGATCATCAATATCAAAAAAATGGATTTCTCGATCAGGGATAAAGATTTTTGGATGAGTTGACAATATATTATGAAGCGAGGTGGTTCCACATTTCATAGCACCAGCGATTATGAAATCTGGAAACCTCAAGTTCGTATCATTTCCCTCGCTACTCATCGGAAACACCTTGTTTTGCATTTTTACTCCCTAGCTTCCAAAAACGATTACGCTGATTACCAAGGATTCAAAATCGTCGAGTAATTCATATATTTATTATCAGTGAGACGTAACATTGGACAATTTTACATGAGATGTATCCACTCATGTCAGACATTATTGTAGATAGTAAAAATTCATCGACAGATAGAAATTTAAACATTTTAGCTAGGCATTTAGGTGAAAATTACTGGCAATTTCCAGAAATTTGGTAAATTTTTGTTGTTTGAATTCTTGATGATTTAGCCAGGGTTATTGTTATGTATGGGATAAATTTTTCTCAAATGATTTTCCTTTACTGGGAAGAAGATAGTTGAATTTTATTACAAGAGTATCCAACACTTTCACGCGGCGGAATTCTGAAAACATCTTTTTTCTACACATTCCAAAATGCGGCGGTGTTTCTATTGGTCATGCGATCGCTTCTTTATATCTCACGCTTAATCTTCGGAATGATAGTGGGATTGTCAATCTCAATGCTCCTATCTCGAGAAGGGTGATCGAAGACACTGAAGGGTTTCATTATCCATCCGACACGAATGATGATTTCCCCATACTTGATTTTCGTGAAAAATTGCTGATATATTTCATGGCTCAACCGAATACCAGATTGATCACTGGTCATTTCTTATTCAGCAAAGTCGCGTTCCAGAAGTATGGTGAGAGATTTAGTTTTATCACTGTCTTGCGTGATCCAGTGAAGCGTTGGATATCTTCATATTTCTACAATCAATTCACTGCAAAGGACCAATTGAAGGTGAATGATGACATTGAAGCTCATATCGAATCCCATTTTGGAATCTCTCAGGGTTATCAACTTGTTAAATTTATCGGAGGTGCGAATAAGGAAGGAGATTACACTTCTGAGAAAGCAATCAATCGCGCAAAAGAAAATTTGAAACTATTTAAAATTGTTGGATTCTTAGACAACTTAGGTTTGTTTTCAAAGGAATTTTATGATCGATATCGGGTAAATTTGAGGATTAAGAAAGAGAATCAAAACCCAGCCCCTAAAGAATATCAGAAAACAACCATCACCCCAGAAATACTTAAACGAATAACTGAAATCTGTCAGCCCGACATGCAGGTTTATGAATATGCGACGGATTATTTCCGTACAGTTGAGCATAAGCAGCATCTTACGTAAGATTGGTCCTGGTTTATCAGAAGTGATTTTGCATGAAAATTAAAATCATTCTAGCAATCATCTTTGGCCTGCTTGGTATTACTTCAATTTTCAAGAATATTGAGGCGCAAAACTCTTCATCCGAATGGACAAGTCCGGAACAGCTTTTTCTCGTAACAGATGGTCTGCGGTCCAATTATTTATCAGTAATCACTGATCAAGCGGACATAGTGTACTCGTGGTGGTCAACATTCAGGGCGGATCCAAACGATCTTTCAGTAAGCGAACCAAAATCGAGGATATTTCATTCTCAAAATATCACTGGTGATTGGCGAAGCCCAAATGATGTCATGATTTGGCCTGATGCAGGCCGAATGATATCCGTTCTCATTGATATAGAAGGAATGCTTCATGCATTCTCAGCCACTGATTGTCTCAATTACACAACCGCTGGTTATGATCAGGCATTAAGTGCACGTGGATGGACAAATATTGGTTGCCTTGATGAGGTAGGATTAGCATTTCCATCAGCAGTACAAACTCTTGATGGTGCGTTCTATGTATTGTATAGCTCAGCTGATAATCAATCTTATAGGTTGATTCAGTCCAATGATGGCGGTTCAACATGGTCTGCATACAAGACGGTATTAGAAATTCAGGATAATTTTCTCTTAGGGCCAATGCTCGCTGTGGATCAGAAAGATCGACTTCACCTGGTTTGGTCCATCGGCCAAGCACCAGATGCGTATCCTCCGATCGGAGTTTATTATTCCCGATCAGATGATGGTGGTAAAAGCTGGATACCTCCAGTTCAACTAGGGGGAAGAGATGAAGGTGAACCTGCGATTGTAGTTAATAATGATGAAGTGCACGTTTTATGGAACGGTGATGTAAATAAAAGCGGCCGGTATTACCGTTACTCACCTGACGCAGGTGAAACATGGAGCGCAATCGAAGTACTTAGTCCTCCAAGTTCTCAGGGAGGAAACGGGGGATTGCAAAGACCTCCAGCTATAATCTTAGATAATGTGGGTAATGTTCATGTCTTGCTACATGAAGAAGACGCTTTGTATTTCCGTACCAAAACCAATACTGGATGGACAGCGAAACAAGCTTTGTATAACCCTGAAGTTATGAAGGGGGTGGAAATATTTGGTGTCCGCCTTGCTATAACCGGTGGGAATACCATTCATGCGTTTTACATTCTCGAGACGTATGATTTTTCAAAGGATGAAGATCGCAACAATCATATCTGGCGCGTATTCCACCAAACAAGAGAAATTGATGCAGACGTGGCTGCACCGATACCATGGCCAGTTCAAACAAATGGTGAAGTTTCAGTGGTCTCTCAAACTGATGAAAATCCACAGATTAATCAGTCGATATCACAAAACGTATTAGAGTTTTCTGACCCGGGTATTGGTGATCAAGCAGACTTGAGACAGAACAACCCCTCTACTCCGTTTTTCTGGGGATCTTTGAGCGTGGTTTTATTCTTAGGTTTTGTAATCTTAATTTTTTCAATCTCAAAGATGCGGTTCAACCGTAGATAGCCCTAAACACCCTGGCAGGAATATCCTTGAAGTTGGAGCAATGCATTGAACAATGTGCTGGTGATCTCGTATCCATTTCCTCCATTGACTAGAAGTGGCACATACCGTCCAGCGAAATTTGTAAAATACCTTCCTGAATACGATTGGAAACCAGTAGTCATAACGGTATCGCCAAATTTGGATGATCCGATTGATAATACCTTATCCAAGGATTTCCCCAAAGATCTAAAAATCATTCGAATACCTGCGCCTCAGCCAAAACCAAAGGATCATTTTCTCAATTTGGTTGATAGATTAAGAAATCGAGACTCGGGTATCATTCGAAACAATGAGGATCAGAGTAATCAAAAAAAAATATGTATTATTGCCAGGCTCAAGAATTTCATCAAGAAAGTGCTACTCGCACCATTATCATTTGTCCAATATCCACCGATTGATCGTGAATTATTTTGGTCACTCCGTGTTATTCCCATTGCTCGGAAGGCGATCAAAGAAAATGACATTAAAATAATCTTTACAACTTCCCCTCCATTTTCACCATTAATCACGGGTCTGATACTAAAAATGATAACCGGAGTTCCCTGGGTGGCAGATTTTCGTGATCCTTGGACTACAGAAGAGCTGCGTTATGAAACCACTGGCTGGAGGTCAAATGTCAATCAATTTGTTGAGCGTAAGACCTTAAGAGGGGCAAATAGCGTCATCGGTGTCACTCCAAATTGGATTGATGATTTGCAACATATAGCTGGCGAAACCGAAAAGTCAAACAAGTATTACCTTATAACGAATGGCTATGATGAGGCTGATTTTTCGAGTCTGACCTTGGCTGATTTGACCTTTAACTCGGAAGTGAAAATTTCTCATATTGGAAGTATGTACCAGGGTAGCATAGAACCCCTCTTGAACGGTCTAACACAAATTGATCAGTCGGTAATCACAAAATTGAGGGTGGAAATCATAGGGTATATGCACCCTCAAGATTTAGATATGCTTTCAAGTACCAGCTATCCTGGGAAAATAATTTATCAACACCAAAGAATAACGCATGAGGAATCTTTGGAATTGATGTGCAATTCTCATGTTCTACTCTTATCTTTACCATTTGAATATTTCCCAGGAAAGGTTTTTGAGTATATGCGAGTTGGCAGGCCAGTTTTGGCAATAGCACAAGACGGAGCGGTTGCCGATTTAATTAAGAAATCCGGGATCGGCTATGTGGTTAATCAGAGAGATTCAGAAAACCTTGTTAAGATCTTAGAACAAGTGGCGCTAGATTATGGGGCATTTGTAGATACTTATTATCACCCAAACTGGGAATATATTCATCAATTTGAACGGAGAATCCTTACCCAGAAGTTAAGCTCCATTTTTTACAAAGAATCTCTCAATCAACTGCCAGTTAATTAATTCTTCACAACCATGATTTTTTGTGGGTGATAATCACAAGGCAATTTATCACTTATCCACTTGCCGGTTTTCGATAAATAGGGAAATCGTTTCGATAACGTTGATATCTATGTAGAAATTAAGATGCGGATTTCGAGAAAATTACCCAACTGGATTTTATCCAGAGGATGAATATTATTACAAAATGAATTGTGTGAATGAGAAGAGTATATTTTCTGATGTCAATGGACTGCTTTTGGGGGAATTTTCTTTGTATATACCATAATTGATGCACCGATTCCTATCGATTGAAGCATGGACAATTGGAAAAATCGCAGCAAACTTCACTAACGAAATTAAGTTTAGGAAGTATCCCATTCGGCATCTCTTTATAAATTTTCAAGATCATGAAGGATTTATGAAGTGAAAATCCTATTAGTTACAAATTTCTTTCCACCCACCCATAAAGCAGGGACGGAGAAACGAACCTTTGGTTATGCATCTGAATTACTTCGCTTGGGACACGAAGTGCAGGTTGTTTGTGCAGGAATATGGGATGAGGGGAACCAATACTGGAATGGATTCAGTGATGAGATTTTCCTTGACATTCCCGTTCGTAGGATTTACCTAAATTGGAGGTTGGCACCGAATCCGAATGAATATTTATACCGCAGTCCGCTGATTGCCGAGAAATTTCAGATTTGGCTAAATGATTGGCAACCGGATGTTGTTCACATAACCTCCTGCTACACACTTACTGCAAGCGTCATTAAAGCAATCAATGATTTTGGAATTCCAATCGTACTAACCCTTACCGATTACTGGTTTATTTGCCCAAAACATACCTTGCTACGGAGTAACAATAATCTTTGTGATGGACGAACAACAAGTCAAGAATGCCTGGATTGTATGCTCACAAAAAATCGAACATACCGACAAATCAACCGAATTGTGAATATAAACCAAGTTTCAGCAACATTGGAATGGGTGAGCAGCAAGCCGGCTTTGAGTAATTTGCGTGGTTTTAGGGGAATGGCGTTGGATATGAACGACCGTAAGGAGTACTTGAGAAAAATGATCAATATCCCAGAATTTGTCGTAGCTCCGTCACTACATTTGAGCGAGACTGTGAAAAATTCTGGAATTTCACGACAAATCTATTTGATTCATAGTGGTCATGATTTGACTTGGCTTGAGCCATTAAATGAGTCACGAACGAATGGGACTGTTCGGTTTGGATACATAGGTCAGATGACTCCCATTAAAGGATTGCATATATTACTTTCTGCATTTAAGGAAGAATTATTCGTTAATCAAGCTACTGTGTCTATTTATGGAAACTACGAGGATGGATCAGCATATATTGATCAAATAATGAGTTCCAGCAAAGGTAGAGAAAAAATGATCACCTTCAAAGGTGAATTTTCTCACGATCAACTTGGAAGTGTCTTATCAGAAATTGATATTCTTATCGTCCCTTCAATTTGGCAAGAAAACAATCCTCGTGTTATCCAAGAAGCATTTGCTTCAAAAACTCCAGTAATTGGCTCAAATGTGGGGGGGATTGCTGAATTTGTTGAACATGAGATTAATGGCTTGCTATTTAACCGCAATGATGAAGATGATCTCTGCCATCAAATGTATCGGATAATTGATGAGCCTGATTTGATCCAAAAATTACGCGCAGGAATAAAACCTGTAAAAGAAATCAAAACTGAGGTAGAAGAGCTGCTCGAAATTTATAAGAATTTGATAACAGCATAATCCATTATTTACCCAATACTAATTAGGAACATATGATTAACCAGGCTCATAATCAACCTTTGGTCTATGTAATCATTCTCAATTGGAATAATGCTCCCGATACAATAGAATGCCTCCAATCTCTGCAGACGTCAAATTACCAACCAGCGATACCCCTTATTGTTGACAATGGTTCAACTAATGGCTCTGTTGAAGAAATTCGGGAAAATTTTCCATCGATAGATATCATTGAGCTGGAGGAAAATTTAGGATATGCGGCTGGGAATAATGTTGGTATCAAGCATGCGATGAGCGATGGCGCTGATTACGTTTTAATTTTAAACAACGACACTCTGGTTTCACCTGATATGTTGGGGGAATTAATCCAATTTGCCCAATCAAAACCAAACGCAGGGATTGTTGGACCGAGAATGTTCTACGCCAACCAGGAAGACACGATCTTTGCCGAGGGAAGCTTTATTGATTGGGGAAAAGGGGAGACCTACAATCGAGGGATGTTTCAGAATGCCTCAATTGAGAGAGAGACTTCAACTCCCGAACGAGTTGATTTCATCGCAGGGTGTTGTGTGTTGGTAAGCAGGAAATTCTTGGATGAGGTTGGAGGCTTCGATCCGATCTATTTCCTTAATTTTGAAGATGTTGACTGGGGAATAAAAGCTTGGCGACTGGGTTATGAAGTTTGGTATACACCAGATTCAATCATGTGGCATAAAGTTTCAGGAACTTTGGGGCAATCCTCACCAACAAATACATATTACATGACCCGGAACAGCCTGCTGTTCTTTTGGAGAAACTCACCGCTTCATTTACGGTTTGTCGCAGTTGGCACAATCTTCTTGCGCACATTGAGGCGCATCGCCGCCTGGTCTATCAAACCCCAATACCAAAATGAACGATATCGGAAATTACGTTCCGCCAATTTGAATGCTCTGCGTGATTTCGTGATTGGTAATTTTGGCCAGATGAAGTCCTAGTTGTTTCAGAGTATGTAACCAGAAAATCACAGCTCAATTCAAAAGCGGTACTTTTTCACAAGATTTCGATTCAATGCGAATTTTGTTTCTATCCAACTGGTTTCCTTATCCACCTGACAATGGGTCAAAGATCCGCATATTCAATTTAATCAGCGGCTTAGCCCGTAAACATAAGATTACACTCATCAGCTTTGCGGAACCGGAATTTTGCCGACAAGATAATCCATTGGAAGAAATTTGTGAGTCGGTATATTCGATTCCAAAAAAGGAATACAATGCAAAAAGCCTTCCAGCGATAATGGGGATATTCAATCGGAAACCTCGGGTGCTTGTCGATAGATATGTGCCCGAATTGCATAATTACATTCAAGACGAAATCGCCACTGGAAACCACGATGTAATTATCGCCTCTCAAATGTACATGGCGGCTTACCTGGAT
>CP070785.1:1265084-1286980 GCA_020346705.1 Chloroflexota bacterium
CAATCCATAAGAAACCTGATTAACTTCAGCCTCCAAGTCCTCGAAAAGGGATTTTAAGTATTCGTACGAGTCATCATCTCTATTCAAGATCGCCAGACGCGGATTACCCCCAACCTTCGTGGGGGTTTCGGCTAAATAAGTGAACAACAGACCTTTCGCAGCCCGGTAGGCTTCGTAGCTACCGTGATAATCCAGGTGTTCGTGGGTAATGTTGGTGACAACTGCCAGATCAAAATCACAAGCTGCGACTCGTTGTTGTGCCAATCCGTGGGAGGTCGCTTCTAGGACGACATGGGAAATCCCCGCAGCCGCCATCTCCGCCAGGTATCTTTGCACATCGGGCGCTTCTGGCGTAGTGACATGAAAACCCGTATCCAGCACCCGATTTCCAATCTGAGCATTGACGGTTGAGATCATCCCGGTCTGTTTTCCTGCAGCCTGCAAGATGGAATAAATTAGATTTGCTGTGGTAGTTTTGCCATCCGTACCGGTGACTCCGATCACAACCAGCTTCCTTGCTGGAAAGGAATAGAAAGCTGCAGATAATTGTGCTAATGCAAGACGCCCATCAATTACCCTAAGGTATGGGATTTCTAGTTCACCAAATTCTTGCGTTCCGACCACGGCAGCTGCACCACGCTCAACTGCTTGTGGAACAAACTGGTGCCCGTCAAAATTAATTCCCTCCAAAGCAAAAAATATCTCTCCCGGTCTCACAATACGTGAATCGACAGCTAGTCCAGAAATTTGCAAATCATATCGTTCACTGCCAAACGTCTGAGGAAAATGGCTGACTAATTCAGATAAATTGACCGGTTGCATATTCTATAAAATACGCCCAAGGAAGATCCCTGGGCGTAAACAACTCATACAACAGACTATCTTTAGATCACATTCTTGAACTGCTCAGCTCTAATAAAGGCTCCGCCGCATTGACTCCAGCTGACCACTCACCGATCCATCCAACACCTTATCACCAATCCGAACGATCAATCCACCAAGAATCGCTGGATCTACGCGGAACGTCACAGTTGCTTGATCTCCAACCTTAGAGAGAACATCCTGCCGCACGGCTTCCTTTTCCTCTGGAGTGAGCGGAAGAGCGCTGGTAACTTCTGCAGAGGCACCGCCAACTTGCTCACCTTCCAAAAGAACTACCTGACCAGACTTCACGCCAGAGAAAAACTCATCAATCAAAGCCCGCTGGCGTTGTTCATCAAGAGAAGCACTGATCAGCTTTTGAGCAGCTGCAATGGCTAAGGCGCCAACCTGTCCACGCAACTCGCCGAGAATCCGGTCACGCTCACTCTCTATTTCGGCCAAAGCTTCTTCACGTTTCTTGGCAGCGTCAGAATCGGCCTCAGCTAAGATTTCTTTACCCTGAGCCTCGGCTCTTTCATTAGCTTCGCGTAAGATCTGGCTGGCCTGGGTCTGTGCTTCGGAGAGCACCTGCTGCGCTTCTTCCTCAGCGTTCTGCCTGGCTTCTGCAGCAATGCGGGCATCTTCTAATCCCTCCGCAATGGCGGTCCTGCGCCTCTCTAAGAGACCCAGGATGGGTTTATAAACCCAGGCACGCAAGACGATGAAGATGATCGCGAAATTGAATATTTGAACAAATAAATAACCAAGATTTAATCCTAATCCTTCCACTGGGGTGCTCCTTTCATAATCATAATTTCGATTTTCAACCTGCAGCAGGTGAGAAATTTATCCTTCTCGCCCACTTGCACCTCAGGTTTATCCAACAAACAGGATCAGGAGGGACACAACCAAACAGTAAATTGCCACTGCTTCGGTAAATGCAATACCCAAGATCATGTTGGTTTGCACATCACCACTGGCATCTGGATTGCGTGCAATACCTTGCACGGCTCCGTTCACCAGCATACCAATTCCAATACCCGCACCAATTGTGCCCACCATTGCCAGACCTGCTCCGATTAGTTTTGCGGCTGCGACTTCCATGTGATTTTGTTTACCTCCATGCTTAGTTACAGATGTATTTTCAGTCCGGGTTGGTTATCCCGGCAAATTATGAATTATGCGTGCGCTTCTTCTTCCTCATGGTGTTCCCCATGACCCTGGGTAGCCTGGGCCATAAATACCATGGTCAGCATTCCAAATACAACGGCTTGGATGAGACCAACAAAGAATTCCAGCCCTAAGAATAACGACTGGACGAATACCGGGATCAATGTACCAATAACGAAAAGCAGCACCGTTCCGGCGAAGATATTTCCAAACAAACGGAAGGAGAATGAGAGCAGTTTTGAAAGCTCTGATAACAGTTCCAAAAGGCCAACGAAAAAGTCAATGAAGCCAAATATAGGACGTTTGAAAATACCTCCAACGTTGATGAATTTCGTGAAATAGGTCGCTCCCAGGGCTCTCACACCCATGACCTGTGTCATCAAGACGGATATCAATGCCAGGGCTACGGTAAAATTCAGGTCAGTTGAAGCAACCCTGACATAGGGGACTAAGTTATAACCACCATTGTGCTCAGCATGTTCCCCTGCATCTCGTTCACTTAAAATTGTCCAGATATTACTCCCAGGGATGACCTCTTCAACTTGATGCCCGTGATCGGCATGTTCCAATCTGCCAATGCTGTCCACTCCAGGGATCAATTCCATCCAATTCACGATAAGCACCAATAGAGTTATCGTAGCGAAGTAAGGGAAAATGCTCTTTGCCCACTTACCAGCGGTTGATTCAGTAAGATTGTTTATCACCTCAAGGATGGCTTCGATCGCGCCTGGTATACCTTTCGGGATCAACTCACCGCTACGCACCGCACGGGATACAGCAATTGCGATCAAAATCAAGATCACATCAGCGATAACCGTCGCCACCATGGTATTGGTGAGAAAGAAATCACCAAAAAGGGGCACTTCAGACACATTTTCTGCCGGCAATTGGATGTGCGGCAGAACAGGATAATAAACGTAATAGACAAAGAAGATGTTAAGGATAACTAACGCTAAGATCACCCATCGGTTGATGCCATAACGCCATTTCCTAGGGGGTTTTTCCACGTTCTATGCCCTCCTCCGCTTCCTTTGAGTTTTGTCCAGGTAATTTTGCAAAACGGGAGGTGATGGTTCTCACCACCCAAAACATTACTACTAATGTCACAGGTACACTTGCTACCATGAGAACGACAGTGAAAAGCGCATCACTACCAAATTGATTATCCAACCATCGTCCAGCTAAGAATGCTACCAGGATGATAACTATCGTTAAACAACCAACTGATCCTGTTACCGCCGCCAGTACGACGTTAAACGAGCGCAGAGCCGTTTTCTTATCGGGCTGCTCACTTGTCTGGCTCATGGCGCGCCGATTGTATCACAGGGGAATAACACTCGTCAATGTGCAAAAAAGGACAAACTAAGGTTAGATTACAAAATCCGGGTAAAATCATCGCCAGTAGAATATTAACAAGCTATTTTTCTTAGAACAATGCTGATGCTGCTCTTGCTGACCATTCAGCCCAAGGCCCAAACAAAGTTCCCAGGAGGATAATCCCGATCACCAGGACGGATAGAGCCAGGGTATAGGGACGGGTCAAGGGGACCGGTTTATCTTCATCCTCCGATCGATACAAATAGACTACCTTCAAGACGATCAAGTAGTAGTAAAGACCCACAATTGCGTTCAAAACACCAATAATTGCTAACCAAACCAGACCAGCTCTGACTGCGGCCGCGAACACGAAAAATTTGGCGACAAATCCACCCAAAGGCGGCATGCCAGCCAGGGAAAGGAAAGTAACCAGCATGATGATTGCCAGGGTCGGAGAGCGCCGGCTCAGGGCAGCGTAGTCTGCAATCTCGTCTGACCCGGAAATACGCCAAAAGGCTGCCACAATGCCAAAAGCAGCCAGGTTCGTAATCACGTAGACAACCAGGTAAAAGACTACGGATGCAATGCCCAGCTCCGACAGCGCTGCGACGCCAATTAATGCATAGCCAGCGTGGGCAATGGAGGAATATGCCAACAAGCGCTTGATATTTTTTTGAGGTATGGCCAGAGCGTTACCCAAAGTCATCGAGAACACTGATAAAGCTGCAACGACGATAACCCAGTATGGGATCACCGTTGGATCGGCATAAACTGTCAGAAGAACCCGCATCAAGACAGCAAATCCTGCTGCTTTTGATGCGGTGGAGAGAAACCCTGCCACTGGTGTCGGAGCTCCTTCATAAACATCCGGTGCCCAGAAATGAAAGGGTACCACCGATATCTTGAATCCAAAACCAACCATGACCAATATCAACGTGCCTATCGCCAAAGTGAGCGAAATTTGACCGGTTGCAACCATTTCAGTGATAGCATAGATGTCTGTTGTACCGGTAAATCCATAGATCAGGCTGAAACCATAAAGCATGATAGCTGATGTCATTGCTCCGAACAGGAAATACTTGTAGCCAGATTCCGTTGACTTATCGTCCAATTTGTAAAATCCAGCCAAAATATATAATGGGATGGAGGTCGTTTCGATCGCCAGGAAAAGCATGATCAAATCAGCGGAGGAAGCCATCAGAATCATACCGATCGTGGAAACTAAGAGCAGCAGATAGAACTCACCTTTTTGTCCGAGCGGTTTCATCTCCATAGCAAACAGGCTGGTGGCAGCTGCACCAAACAGGAACAGCAAAGTGAAGGAAAAGCTCAGCCAGTCGTGACGCAGCATCCCACCCCAGATCTGCACAGATTCCTCACCTGGTCGGGAGAATGTAATTGTTAGAAAAAATACGACTGCGATACCGCCGGCAGCCAACCAGCCAAGCCCGCGCTTTGCCTCCCCCCGCCAGACAAGATCGTATGCCAACACGATCAGCGCCAGAACTGCCAGGCCAATTTCCGGGATTAATGCCCGGATCATGACAGGATCTATACTACTGAACACCTAGGCACCTCCCAACAGGCGCATAATATTTTCAACCCCTGATTCAACCATATTGACCATGATGGCCGGATAAACTCCAACAACGATCAAGATCGCACTCAGGAATACAAGGGCCACTTTATCCAGAATTGTGGCGTCACCGAAATGTCCCACGAACTCTTCGGGCATCTTTCCAAAAAACACCCTGCCGGTTATGCGGATAATATAGGATGCCGTGATGACAATGGAGATCGAGGCGACAATAGCGATCCAGGGCTGGTAGCGCCACAAGCCCATGAATATCGGGAATTCGGCTACAAATCCCGAGAATCCTGGCATACCCATCGATACCAAACCACCCACGACAAATGCCGCGGCAACAATTGGCATCAATTTCGCGAACCCTCCCAGCTTAGGAACTTCCCGCGTATGCGCTCGATCATAGATCACACCGACAACAGCAAAGAAGAGAGCCGTCATGATGCCATGTGAGAACATTTGCACTCCAGCTCCCAACATGCCATCTCCATTTAGTGTGGCAAAGCCCATCAAAACCAAGCCCATATGGGAAACTGAGGAAAAGCCGATCACATATTTAAAATCAGACTGCACCATAGCGATAAACGCCCCATAGACAACATTTATTAATGTCAACACGATAATCCAGGGCAGGTGGAACCTGGCACCTTCCGGAAGCAGCATAATCCCCACCCGCAGCGCGGCAAACGCACCCAGTTTCATCAACACACCAGCATGAAACATCGAAACTGCTGTTGGCGCGGCAACGTGACCATCTGGACTCCAGTTATGGAAAGGAAAGATACCTCCCAACACCGCAAATCCAAAGAATATGAAGGGAAACCAGAATCTTTGGAAGGTCGTTGAAAAACCAGCTCCTTCAAGCTCGAGCATATTAAATGTTTCCAGACCAGAGCCGAAATACATGGCTAAAATGCCAACCAGGGCAATGACCGAACCGATAAATAGATATAAGGTCAGTTTCATCGCCGCGTACTCACGGGTCACCTTCCAACCCCAAATCGCAATCAACAGATACATTGGGAAAACGGCGATCTCATAGAAGAAGATCAAGCCGAATAAGTCAAGGGCAGCAAAAACCCCGAAAACTCCCGAAGCGAGAATAAACAAGAAAGCAAAGAACTCACGCGGGCGATCATCGATACCCCAAGAGATCAACACGCCAGTAAACATGACGATGCCTGTCAGTGCAATTAGCGGTGTACTCATCCCATCCACACCGACAAAATAGGAGATCCCTAATTGGGGAAACCAATCATACTTCTCCAGAAACTGGTACCCTCCGACATCTGGGTTATATGAGAAATAAACCCAGATGGAAAGCGCCAAAGCGATGAAGGCAGCTGCCAGAGCAGTTACCCGGATCTCTGTTTTCCTTTCACCGGGAATTAACAGAATAAACAATCCGGCGATGATAGGGGTAAAAATGATTACGCTAAGAAATGGGAATGCCATCATTCACCTCAATCAAGAGTAGAGCGAGTAAAACATCATTACTGCTCGATTGATTACATCCAGAAGCACAGCAGGCCAGACACCGATTACCAGCATAAGCACCATCAATGGAGTGATGACAAATGCCTCGCGAACATTAATTTCGGGGAGATGCCCTTTCCAGCGCTCATTCAATGGTCCATGCAAAACCTGCTTTATCCCCTTGAGGATGTAAGCGCCTGTGAAGAAAAGACCGATCATGCTCAAGATAGTGAAGAGCGTAAATACCGGCCAGGCACCGCGCACTACCAGGAATTCGGATATGAAGCCTCCAAACCCAGGAAGACCGAGGGAAGCCATCGAGGTGAAAATCAGGATACCTCCATATACCGGGATCAGAGGGAACAACCCTCCAAACTCATTGAGATTCCTGGTATGCGTACGCTCATATATCACACCGACCAGGAAAAACATCCCAGCCGCAGACAAGCCATGGTTGAACATTTGCAGCACCGCGCCCTCGAGTGCAATGGTTGCATTATCCGAGTTGATGGCGAATGCTGCTGCGGCCACACCCAAAATCACAAAGCCCATGTGGTTGACCGAAGAATAGGCCACCAGGCGTTTAAAGTCGTTTTGACCATAAGAAGCCAGGGCCCCAAAGATGATCGCCATTGTCGCCAGAAAGGCCAAAGCTCCAGCAAAATACCTCGATTCGTCCGGGTAGAGTGGCAGCACCAGACGTAGGAAGCCGTAAGCACCTAATTTCAAGAGAACACCCGCCAGGATCATTGAACCGGCAGTCGGGGCTTCAGTATGTGCATCAGGCAGCCAGGTATGGAATGGCCAGACGGGCACTTTGATGGCAAAGGCGATCACAAAAGCCCAGAAGGCGACGGTTTTCACTGTGCTCACGGGGAATCCCATC
This sequence comes from Chloroflexota bacterium, assembly GCA_020346705.1. Taxonomy (GTDB): domain Bacteria; phylum Chloroflexota; class Anaerolineae; order Anaerolineales; family UBA4823; genus PFL25. Next base: position 1,272,380 of record CP070785.1, read on the forward strand.
AGGGTCCCTTCCAGGCTGCCCATTTGCTCAAACAGGATCAGCATATCAAAGGTCCCAGCGACAACCCCGATCAGCTGGATCGCCAGCAGTAAACCCAACGAGCCAGCCATGGTATAGATAATGAATTTAAACGAAGCATATGTCCGGGCTTTTATCTTGCGACCCCAAATCTCCTTCTCTCCGGTCTCGCTGCCCCACTGGTTGATCAGGAAATACATCGGGACCAAACCAAGTTCCCAGAAGACGAAGAAAACCAGCAGGTCAAGAGAGAGGAATACACCCAGCATACCCATCTCAAGCATCAAGAAAAAGAACATGTACGTGTTGACGCGATCCTTGATGCTGTATGAGGCTAGAATGGCCAGAGGGGTTAGCAGTGTGGTTAACAGCACCATGGTTAGCGAGATGCCATCCACACCTACATGAAATGAAGAGTTTATCGGTTCGTACCAAATATACCGCTCCTGAAATTGGAATCCAGGCTGGTCTGGGTTAAACGCAAACCATAAAACGATTGATAAAGCCAGCGGTATGAGGCTTCCCAGGAATGCTACCCAACGTTGTAGTTTAACCTCTTCCCGCGGCAAAAGGATGACTAAGATAGCCACGGCAACTGGGCTAAACAGGATTAGGGTAAGCAAATGATTCATGATGAATTCCATTCTTGGCTCCTGTAACCCTGTACTAGATCGACCTCAATAAATTCATAATTGTGTGATGAAATCATGGTTGAGATAAGAAAAACAGGTAGTAAAACAAAGTTCCGAACGCGATGATCAAAGCCATGACCATATACTGCTGAACGCGACCAGTTTGAATGAAGCGCGATGCGCGACCAATCCATTTAACGCTTTCGCCAACAAAATCACCAAAGCCATTCACAACTGGTTTATCGATGTAATTCCTGAACAATCCACCCAAGCTGAATGCAACGCGAGAAATGGCATGCAAAATGCCATCAATAATCTTCTGGTCAAGCCATAAATAAGTGAATTGTCTCGAAATCCAAATGGATGGCCTGACGAACAGAAAGTCATACAGCTCATCAAAGTAGTACTTATTCTTCAAGATTCTGTAAATTGGCCCCAATGGTTTTTCAAGTGGGTCTGGTTCTCCTGCCTTCACATCTTTGTAAACTAACCAGCCAAGAGCCAATCCACCTAAAGACACTCCCAGGGAAATTAACAACGGCACAAAATTAAACGTGATCGTCTCTGGATGTTCTGCTAAAGTCTCGCCAACGAAATCATGAATGAAATTAGGGATGAAACCACCGATTACAGGAAAGTCGATCGGGATTCCCGGCCAGCCTGCCACGATTGCAAAAACAGCCAGAAATATCAACGGAAAAGTCATCGTCCATTTCGACTCATGGGCATGTTCAGCCGATTCAGTACGAGATTCTCCCAGAAATGTGAGGGTAATCTGGCGCATCGTGTAGAAAGCCGTCAGTAAAGCTGCGAAAGCCAGAACAATCAATACCGCCCAGCTGGAATGAGCGAAGGCATCCGCCAGGATCTCATCCTTCGACCAGAAACCGGCGGTAATGAACGGAAAACCAGATAGCGCCAATCCACCGATCAAGAATGTCCAGAATGTGATCGGCATTTTCTTGCGCAGGCCGCCCATGTTGAACATGTTCTGAGGGTCAATGTCCTCGCCGGTATGCAGGACGCCATGTTCCACGCCGTGGATGACTGAACCAGAACCAAGGAACAAGAGCGCTTTGAAGAAAGCATGCGTCATCAGGTGGAAGGCTGCCGCGACATAGGCGCCGATACCGATGGCGGCGATCATGTACCCCAGTTGGGAGATGGTTGAATAGGCCAGCACGCGTTTTATATCGTTCTGGGCAACGGCAATCGTCGCGGCAAAGAGACCCGTGAAAGCACCGATGAAAGCCATGATATTCATGGTTAATGTCGGTTCACCATGCACCATACCGGCAGAGATTATTGGAAATACCCTGATCACCAGGTAGACCCCTGCAGAGACCATCGTTGCAGCATGGATCATCGCCGAAACGGGGGTTGGGCCTTCCATGGCATCCGGCAACCAGACATGCAGCGGCCATTGGGCAGATTTTCCGATCGTCCCGATAAAGAGAAATAAACCGATCACCACCGCCGCGGACACGCCGAAGAATGGCGTTGGTGAGGAGGTCAGCATGTGGAGAGTCTCTTCAGAGAAGATGACGTTGTAGCTCAGACTACCAGTCAAATAATATAGATAGGCTAATCCAAGCAGCATGATCACATCCCCAACTCGGGTGGTGAGAAAGGCCTTGATCGCCGCGGCCCGGGCAGAAGGTTTGGCATACCAAAAGCCGATCAACAGGTAAGAACAAAGACCCATGATCTCCCAGCCAACAAACAAAGTAAGCAGGTTGTTCGAGACAACAAGGACGTACATCCCAAATGCAAACAGGGAGATAAAGGCAAAGAAGCGAGAGTACATCGGCTCGATGGAAGGTACGCGGTGTTTGTGTCCATGCTCATCTTCGACAGTGGCTCCGTGGGGCTGCAAACCTGGCGCATCATGATCGCCTTTCGGTGCGCCGTAATTGTGATAGCCAACGCTGTAAAGGAAGATCATCAAGACGGTGATCGCCACGAAAAACAGGGTTGCTACGGTGAGCGGATCTACCCAAACCCCGATCTGGAACCAGGTATCCCCGGTTGGGAACCAGTTGAGGACGGAGGTAAATGGTTCTTCACCGAGGTGGCCTGATTGGAGGGCCAGCACGATGATCACAAAGCTGCCGATAAACGAGAGCAGCGCAGCGCCAACTCCCATGATATGGCTTAATGCCTTGCTGCGGTTGGTCAGCAAAATTATCAAGAAAAAAGCCAGCAAAGGCGGAGCGGGTAGTAACCAGACGAGTGTCGATGCTTCCATTAACAACCTCCCATTACCATTTCAATAAATCGATCTCGTCGGCAGCGATCGTGTTGCGTCGGCGAAAAATAGCGATGAATAAAGCCAATCCTACAGCTACCTCGGCAGCCGCGACTGCGAAAACAATAACCCCAAATGCCTGACCTGCGATCATTTCTGGAGTGCGAAATCGCCAGAAGGCGATCAGGTTGATCACCACGGCATTGAGCATCAGTTCGATCCCCATGAGAACAGCGATCGCATTTTTGCGGGCTAACACGCCGTACAATCCGATGCAAAACAATGCAGCTGCGAAAACCAAAAAGTATGAAAGTGAAATCATGTTTTTCTCTCCCATGCCACCACAACAGCACCGATCAAAGCTGCCAGCAGCAGAACCGAGGCAATTTCAAAGGGGATGACATATCCATCAGGAGATACCAGCGCGGTACCCAGGACCTTGATCGTATCGATTCCCTCCGGTAATTGTGGCAGGGTTGTTTGAAAACCACTCCATGTGCTGAACATCCAAACCAAGGCAGTGAACAGTACCAACGACATCAATCCGGCCATCCACCAGCCTTTATTGACGCTGCTCCCCGGCTCCTGTGCGACCCGGCGAGTGAGCATTATGGCAAAGATCATCAGAATTGCTATCGCTCCGATATAAATTACTACCTGGATCACCGTGAAGAACGGGGCACTGAGCAAACCATACATCACTGCGACGCCAAATAAAGATAGGATCAACCATAAAGCCGCATGAATTAGATTTCTGACAGTGACAACCATCACTGCGCCGCCCAGGGTTACGACTGCTACTACCAGAAAAATTGCCTGGAAAACCGTCATCGACTCACTCCTGTCCAACAAGATCTGCCAAATCAGATTCCGGAGCGATCGCAACCGCTCGCTCTTCACCAACCCGTTTCCGCTCCACCCTTGCATAAGTACGCAAGATGATCACCGTACCCCAAACGATTAGCAGGTTGGCGCCTAACATGACCAAAACATACTGCACCTGTGATACACCCACCATCGCTTTATCTAAAATAGCAACCACCACCAAAAGGAATAATGCCAGTGGAGTTAAAAATTTCCAATTGAAACCCAACATTTGATCGATGCGAATGCGCGGGAATGAATAGCGTACCCACATGATCAGGTAGTAAACAAGGAATGCTTTAATAAACAAGTAAACCGGACCCAAGATTGGAACTTGATCTACAAAAGGTCCGCGCCACCCACCTAGGAATAAAGTGGCGATCAAAGCTGAAACGGTCAAAGCATGCAGTAGCTCACCCGCGTAGAAAAGACCGAATTTCATTCCCGTATATTCAATATGGAACCCGGCAACTATCTCAGATTCAGCTTCGCTGATATCAAACGGCGTCCTGCCGAGTTCGGCAATTGAGGAAACAAAAAGGATCAATGCTGCAAGAGGTACCACAAATATGTACCAGGGGCTTTGTGCGGCAACAATTGTTTGCATGCCCATCGAGCGAGCCAGCAAAACTGGAACCAGTAGGGCAATAACCATGGGTACTTCATAGGCGATTAGCAGGGCTACAGTCCGGAATGCTCCTAGCAAAGCATATTTATTGTTGGATGCCCAACCTGCCATGATGATTGCCAACGTACCGATTGAACCTATGGCAACGATATACAAGACGGCTACGTTGATATCCGCCCCGATAATAGTGGGAGCGAAGGGGACTACTGCCCAAAGCAGCAGTACCGTTGCTAAGGCGAAGATTGGTGCAATATTGAAGATAAATCTATCCGCTCCATCGGGGAGAATGTCTTCCTTAATCAGCAATTTAATTACATCTGCAATCGGTTGGATGATGCCAAATGGTCCCACCCGGTTGGGACCCAAGCGGTCTTGGAACCGGGCGACCATCTTGCGTTCAATCCAAACCAACATAATATCAACAACCAATACAATGGTTGCCAAAATGACAACCCCCAACACAGCTAAGATAACTGTGATCAATCCTTCAGATAATCCCCAACCGGATAGAATTGTCCGCAGCCATTCTGAAATGGAATTAACCGGATCACTCATTCGACTCTCCTGATCGATAAAAACCAACCCAAATTAAACCGCACAAAAAGGCTGAGGAAAATATTCCATCAGCCTTTTTCAATTTAAACCTTGAACCCCCTAAGCCCATTCCAGGACACCCTTACGCCATGTATACAACAAGCCAGCGACGAGAATCAAAATGAAGAGCACCCCTTCCAATACAGCAAACATCGGAAGTTGATCGAAGGCAACTGCCCAGGGATACAAGAATACCACTTCGATATCAAAAATTAGAAAGACGAGTGCAAAAATATAATACTGGGCCTTGAATTGAACCCTGGTCTCACCATAGGTTTCAATGCCACATTCGTAAGTTTCTGTCTTGAGTGGATTTGGTTTCCGAGGGGCAATTAGTCTAGGAATTAACAGTGCTGCTGCTGGGAAGATTGGGGCTAGAATTAAGAAAACTCCGATGAAGATCCAATCATTAAGCATAGACGCTCCTTAATCGTCAGGAGAAAGCCTAAAATCGGCTTCTCCCAGGAGTTTTTCACCTCAAGTTAAAATTTTATGCTGCAATGGGCAGCAATACTGGCAATGGGGCACATTTTACCATAAATAAACCACATCGTGATACTTTTCATAAATTCCCATACTTCCTAGAAAAAACTGGATTATAATATAGATATCTATACGTCTAGATGTTTCCAGGAACGACCCGATATATATAGAATTCGATGGATGATATTTCCAAAACCGATGGTATCCCGCTCTACGTGAAAATCCGCGAATCACTGCGGGAGAAAATCACCTCAGGGGAAATAGAAAGAGGTCAGAAGCTGCCCTCCGAAGATGAATTGGCGGCGCAGTACGGTGTCAGCCGGATGACTGTCCGCCAGAGCACTTCAGACCTGATTGATGACGGCCTCTTGTACCGCCGCCATGGAGTGGGCACCTTTGTAACCCTTCCCCATATTGAAAGAGACCACAGCCAGCTGACTGATTTCTTCGAAAATTCCAATCGGCGAGGGATGAATGCGCGGGCAGCAATACTCAAACTTGAGGTTATCCCTGCCATCCCAAAAATTGCCCAAAAATTGTTGCTCAAGACAAATGATTTATTGATCAACATCAAAACTCTCCGCGAAGTTGACGATATCCTCGTAACGCTCCATGATTCTTATATCCCCCATGGGTTATTCTCAGAATTCTTGCAGGAAAATTCGCTCACCTTCGAAGTTCAACATCTATGGTCGAAGTTCGCGGAGAAAGGCTACCCGGTCAAATGGGCGACACAAAAATTAGAAGCGCGGCTGGCAGATCCAAATCTCGCCCAAGTGATGCAGATCAAACAGGGTTCTCCGATCCTTTTCAAAGAACGCACTGTATTCGCGGAAGATGGCACACCAGTGGAGTTTACCTATTGTTATAACCGGGGAGATTTGTATTCTCTTACCGTGACACTAAATCGCTGACGTTTGCCAACCACCATCGATTGTAAGATTGGATGGCGATAAATCAAAGCGGTTCTTACAGCACTACTATAAATAATGGAGGCAAATCTGATGAATGAGAGTGTACTCGAGCGATTGACCCAGGTGAATCCAGATCTTGAAGTTTGGTGGGATTCGTCACCATTGGTGTTCGACTCCTGGGTGAAAAGCATGGTTGCGGACGCACCAGAGGATAAGAAAATCATATTGGAGGAGCAGCTCAACAGGATTTTTGATTTGGATGATCCAGCTCAGAGCCTAGTGCGCGGCTGCACCACCAATCCACCCCTTTCACTGACCGCAGTGAAGAATGATCCCGATACCTGGAACGAGTGGATTGATGATCTTATCGCTTCCAATCCTGGTCTTTCCCGGGAGGAATACTTCTGGTTGACCTACAAAGAGGTCATCCGGCGCGGGGCAGAGATGATGATGCCGATCTGGGAAGCTTCCGGCGGCAGGTTTGGTTACATATCCGGGCAGCTTGATCCGCGCTTGCTGACTGATACGGCGAAAATGGTTGAGACCGCTCAGGAAATTCGGGCCATTGCACCAAACTTGATGATCAAAGTACCGGCCAGTACGGAGGGTGTTGAAGTTGTCCGCACGCTCACCTCCATGGCAATCCCAACGAATGTCACAACCTGCTTCACGATGGCCCAAATTTGGGCTGTGGCAAACGCAGCTGCAGAGGGTGTTGAAATCGCCAAAAAGAACGACGTTGAAATGGGTAAATGGCGGGCGGTAATCACAATGATGATCGGCCGGCTCACCGAAAATCCTGCCCTGGAACAACAGGCCCAGCGGCGTGGTATCCAATTATCCTGGGCGGATAAGCATTGGCTCGGTATTTATGTATTCAGGAAAGCTTTCCACTTATTAAGGGACAATGCATTACCGAGCAAGATGCTGGCCTGTTCAATGCGGCATGGCCCGTTGGTCGGTGGAAAGTACCACTTCTGGGATATTGAAAAGATCGCTGGCGAAATCGTCTACACCATGCCGCCCTATGTGCTTGAACCACTTTTTAATAAGTGCGGAGAGCTTAACTTTGAGGAAGAGATCCTTTACGAAGATATCCCCTATGAAGTTATCGACAAGATGAGTAAAATCCCTTATGTGCTCCAATCCTGGGATGAAAACGGGATGGAGGTCGACCAGTTCAACTCGCATCCGGCAACCATCGCTACAGCCGAGACTTTCTCGAATGCATCAATTGGTCTCGAGCGATACGTCGGCAAACGCATGGCGGTTGTTACCGGTAAGGAAGTTGAACCTGTCGCTTAAATGTCAATCACCGGATTGATCGGCTAGCTCTCGATTACAGATAAATAATTTCAGAAGTTGGTTTGAGAGGTAAAAAACATTATCAAGTTTTTACCTCTCCTTCTTATTAAATCCCATTGCCAATCCATTAGCAACAGCTTAGAGAGACCAGGCTTACTTCCCTGGCTGATATAATACATTCACGCAATTGGCGCCTGAACCAATTCCCAAACGATTTAGTAATCTTGATGAATCCCAGTCAAAAATTAGTGAAGATTGCATTATTAGCGATGTAATTTATGGATTCTCAACTCAATGATTTAAAACCAGCACGTTGGTGGGATTGGCCAGCTGCGATTCTCCTAATCGCAGCGATATATGTTGCCGCGAGTAGATTGAATGCAACCGACTGGACGAACGAATTAAGCCTGGTCCAAACGGTCGCATTTTGGGGAGTCATCGCAGGACTTGCCCTTGGCAAGAGTACATTTTCCGCTGGCACGGTCAGGTTTTTTGCCTTTGTGTACGGCGCATTTGTCATCTTCTGGCAAGTTGGAATAACTTACGGTCAGGGGGTATTATGGTCAGAGAGAATGATCAGCATGGGCAATCGAATGCTAATCATCCTCGATCAGATCTTCCAACAAAAACCTGTAACGGACAACCTGTTTTTCAACCTGCTGATGGCTACCCTATTCTGGATATTGAGCGTTTACGCTGGCTACAGCTTAACGCGGTATGGAAATCCTTGGAGGGCAATCATCCCCACTGGCTTCGCGATAATCATCATCCAGGTATATGATTCCTTCTTGCCCGTACGAACATGGTTTATGGCGGGATTTATCTTCCTGGCATTGTTGGTCGTGGCGCGTTTACATTTTGTGAATCTCCAATACAAATGGAAGCGTAACGGTACCTATTTACCTCCTTATGTGGGAATTGATTCACTTCGCCTGGGCTTGATCACCACGGTTATCCTCGTTCTTTTTGCCTGGACCGTGCCCGCAGTCGCATCTGCTGTCCCTCAAGCCGAACAAGCCTGGTTGAATGCAACCCGACCCTGGATGGATTTTCGCAATAGTTTGAGCAACGTGTTTTATTCTCTTCAAGCATCGGTGGGTGTGGTCTCAGATTTCTATGGAGAGCATCTGCCATTAGGAAGAGGTAATCCACTCAGCGACACGGTCATCATGACCATCGAAGCTCCCCCACGGGCCTCCACGAATGTCCGTTATTACTGGCGTTCTCGGGTGTACGATACTTACGATGTGGGCTGGTCCAACACGATGCCAGATCAAGATTTTGTCTCCCCGGACGATTTTAATCTCAACCTACCTGAATATGAGAACAGGACCAGCTCTACTTTCTCAATAACAACATTATTTCCTATCCAAAATCTGCACACACCGTCCCAACCAGAATGGGTCAGCCGACCTGGAGATGCGATTTATGCAGTTAATCCTGACGAATCTGTTGATTTGAGCCACGTCAAAGCTGATCCAGTCCTCCTGGCTGGTGATACCTATCAAGTCACCGCTTCATTGACTGCGGCCACGCAAAAAGAGTTGCGCGAGGCAGGCACGGACTACCCCTCCTGGATAACTGCCCGCTATTTACAGCTTCCGGATACGATTACGGATCGCACCATTGAGCTGGCTAAAGAAATTGCTGCAGATCTGGATAATCCTTACGATATTACCCAAGCGATAACAAGCTTCCTGCGAGAGCAGTTAGAGTACAATGATACAGTCCCTGCACCCCCAGATGGACAGGAGCCGATTGATTGGGTGTTGTTCGATCATAAGCAGGCTTTTTGTAATTATTATGCCAGTGCAGAAATTATAATGTTGCGATCGTTGGGGATTCCTGCCCGGCTCGCAGTTGGATATGCTGAAGGTGAGGGATCCTCGCTTGGGGATGTTGAAGATATTCCGGGCTTGGAATCCGGTTCAGTCGATATCTTTCAAGAAATCCAGACCAGTGGAGAATTATTTAGCGTTGCCCATCGAGACGCGCATGCCTGGCCTGAAGTATATTTTCCCAATATTGGCTGGGTAGAATTTGAACCAACTGTCTCTCAGGAACCAATTATCCGCCCACTAGGTTTAGATCCAGATTCCTCCGATTCACCGCCACCAAATTTGTTAAATAACCAGCTTCAAGATCGCGCGCAACGCCGTCTTGATGAATTGTCAGCTCAGGGTGGTTCAAACCAAAACCTTTCAATCGGAGGATGGTCTTTCAGTCCAACACTGATCTATCTCACTCTTACTGCTATCCTGATCATTTCAATAACTTTGTTCGCCCGCCGCATCCGGAAACAGCGTGGTTCCCCTCCAATACCAGTCCAATTGGAATCAACTTTACAACGGGTAGGGATAAAAGCCCCAAAGATTCTAATCCGCTGGTCTCGTCATGCGAGCTTATCTCCACTTTCGCGGGCCTATCTTGAACTCAATCGGGCACTTTCACGACTTGGTCAACCCCCGGAAATTTCACACACTCCTTCCGAGAGAGCAAATGATCTGGTGGAGATGCTCCCTGTTACCGAGCAGCCAGTTAATTCGATTCTCATCCCTTACCAGTCATGGATTTACGGAAATCAAACTACGGACAGCGAAGATGCTGAACGAGCGGGTAAGGAGATTCGTGAACTTTCCATCCGTGCTAAATTCCAGGACATTATTACACGTATTAAGAACCCAACGCGTAAATCACGATCGGCAGAGCCCAAATAATTGGATTCTTGATGGAAAGCAATTCATCTAATTCAGGTAATCACCAATTAGAAAAGCAAATATTTCTTCTCAGTCAGCTTGCTGAACAAATTCATAATACCTTGATCCAGGACGGCGCAGATGATATCGGCGCGGTATTAGATGACCTGGCCCAATTAACCAGCTCGCTATCCCAATTGAGCAGCCGGGTAGCCAAGCTGGAGGAAGAGCGTAACAGCCATATCGCCTTGGCCGAAATCAGCCAGGTGGTAAATTCATCCCTGCAGCTAGACGATGTCTTGCGAATTGTAATGGACACCATCATCCGCTTGACTGGTGCAGAGCGGGGTTTCCTAATGCTCAACGACAGCAGCGGTGAGCTAAGCATCCATATTGCGAGAAACTGGGAACAAGAATCAATCGATCCTTCCGACACCGCACTCAGCAGGACCGTTGTAAACCAGGTACTATCGGAAGGACATCCAATTCTTACCACCAATGCCCTGCAAGATCCTCGCTTTGATGCTCAAGAAAGCGTCATTTCTCTGAGCCTGCGGTCGATCTTATGCGTCCCTCTAATCCTTAAAGAAAGCATTATCGGCGTGATATACGCCGATAACAGGCTTCGGGAAGGATTGTTTACCGAAACCCAAAAAAACCTGTTAGCTACTTTTGCCAACCAGGCAGCCGTTGCAATTGAGAACGCGCGTTTATTCGAATCTGTCAGGCAGACGCTATCAGAGGTTACTGAATTAAAAAACTTGATGGATGACGTATTCGCCTCCATAGCCAGCGGTGTGATCACGACGGATCTTGATCACCGGATTACCCTTACAAACAGTGTTGCTGAGGAAATCCTGGGAGATTCGCGGGCTGACTTGTTGGGAAAGAATGTTGGTCAAATCCCATTATTAAAAAAGATCAATATATAATACCTGGCGAGTGTGAGGCAGTTCAACCACCAAATTAGGGGCTTGCAATTCGATTTAAAGCCTCCACACCAAAAATCACTCCATCTGAGGTTGAACTTATCACCCCTTAAAGATGCGAGCGGTACGATTTTGGGAGCTGTGATCGTGATGGAAGATGTGACAGAGACTCGTCATCTGGAGGGTCAAAGGCGCTTATTTGAGCGAATGGTTTCTCCAGCTGTGATTGAACAACTGAATCCAGATGATCTAGATCTTGGCGGCACGCGCACATTCATCACCACGCTCTTCGCGGATATACGCGGCTATACCAGCCTCAGCGAGCGCTGTGATCCGGAGACATTAGTTTCTGTTTTGAATCGCTATCTGGGCGCGGCGACTGAAGCGATTCTCTTGGAAGAGGGGACGATAGATAAATTCATGGGCGATGCGATCATGGCGTTCTTCAACGCCCCAATACCCCAAAGTGATCACACTTTGCGAGCTATACGGGCTGCTGTTCACATGCGAGATGCGGTTAACGCCATCCAAAACGATCTGCCATCGGAGCTGAGGCTTGAATTGGGTGTTGGAATTCACTCAGGGGAGGCAGTATTAGGCCTGGTGGGCACTCAAAAACGGTTGGAATATACCGCGATCGGGGATAGCGTGAACACCGCTAAAAGGCTACAGGAGAATGCAGCTCCTGGACAGATATTAATTAGCGCCCAATCTTGCCAACACTTGCTCAATTCGATTCAGGCTCATCCGATCGATCCATTAAATGCTAAGGGGAAAAAGCAGTTGATCCGGGTATACGAAATCACAGGACTGACTGCAAACAATCCTGCATCCCACGCGTAAAATTCACATAAACTTACAATTCCATTAGCTGAATCTGGTTAGTTGTGATGTATAAACAGAGCAACTTTATTACTAGTTTCTTACCAGAGGTTATTGGAATTGGTGAACAATGGATTGGTATCAAAAACAAGATAAAAATTCTATTCTTCGAGACACTTTACTTATATTACTGGTACTTTCTTTATCAATCTCCCTCTTTTATCTCCCACTCAAGAGCGGTTATCAGCAGAGCGATCCTCAGACATACTCCCTAGAATTATTACCAGAAACAGGTGGAGATTCTGCTAACCTGATTAGCGTAATCCATCTCCCCCCACCAACAATTGATTCTTGGAATTCACGGGAGCAGCTTCCTTCACTGAGCAATTTCACCTCGCTTGTCCAAAATGGAAAGGCGAACACGGTTCGGGGGGTCTATGTTCCGGGTTTCCTGGCGCTGCCAGTAGTCCAGCAGCCAGCGGGAGACACGGGATTCGTCTCCGGAAAACCCGAGACGGTCACCCAATTCCAACTCGCAGCTCGCTACGGGGTGATTGGTCTCCTCGCCCATAATTACCTATCTGGTATTGAGTTTTACCGATTGATGGAGGGGTTAAAAGTATTCATCATTAATGGTGATGGATCGCGTGACCGCTACCGGATCAATTCAATAAAAGAATACCAAAAATTGACGCCTGGGAGTAATTGGAGTCATTATATTGATTTAGCGACTGGTGAGCGGTTTACAACCTACGAGCTATTCAGTCAATACTACCAGGGAGATCATCACCTGACTTTCCAGACCTGTATTGCCAAAAACGGCATAGAGACCTGGGGCTTGAGGTTTGTCGTCGCGGAACCAATTAATTAATCAATTTATTGTGCGCTCAGAGCATCCATGTATTGATCGGCAAACAGCGCAGTTGTGCCCCCGGTATGCCAGAAGAGTACATTTTGATCCGCGGTGAAAAATCCACTGCGGATCAGTTCGATTAATCCTGCTGCAGCCCGGCCAGTATAAACCGGGTCTAAAAGCAAACCCTCGTATCGTGCAAACAGGGTCAGCGCTTCCACTTCAGGAGCACCCATGATCCCATATCCTTCACCGAGAAATTCATCATTGACCAGGATTTCATCTGGGTAAAACTCATCCTGTTCACCTAACGTACGAATCGTTACTCCTGCCAAACCTGCCACCCTCTCCTTCAATTCAACAGCCGGATTGTCAACACTGATACCCAAGACTTGGCCTTGGTATCCAAACATCCTTTGACCAACTGCCATACCTGCTTGAGTCCCACCAGAAGAGGACGCGATGATCACCCAATCGAAATCAGGGTCCTGATTAAGCATTTCTTTCATCGCGAAAGCGAATGCAGCAGCCCCAATTTCATTCGAACCGCCATACGGTATCAGGTACGGTTGCTTACCATCTTTCTCAGCCTGTTTGAAAGTTGCATCAAGGTATTGCTCCCTGTCACCGCTCCCGGCCCAAATTATCTCTGCCCCCAGGAATTGATCGAGGAAATTATTTCCCGTCGGCCGGGCTGGTTTTTCACCCGTCAGGACCAGCATACAATCGAAACCAACCCGATTTGCCGCCGCAACAGTTTGACGACAGTGATTGGACTGCACTGCACCACCCGTGATCAATGTTCTTGAATCATTCGCTTTCGCATCTGCCAGGAGAAATTCCAGTTTCCTGGTTTTGTTTCCTCCGAAGGCTAATCCGGTCTGGTCATCTCGTTTAACAAAAATCTGGGGGCCTTCCAGGGCTTCAGACAACCTGGGTAGCGCTTCGATTGGCGTAGGTAAATGGGCAAATTGAATTCTTGGTAGCATTGTCTTTTCTCCTCGAGTGATCTCAACTGGCTTGAATAGAGCCAGCAGTCTGTTCCCTGCCCCGAGTACGCATGATGGAAAGTAAGCGCGGCATCAACTGGGTATAGGATTGATATAGCAATTTGTTCAACGGCAGATCCCAGGCGCCGATATATCTTATTACTTCACCACCCAGTCCACGCTTAAACCGGAAGACTCCCCATAATTGATCATCTTCTGAGAATTCGTCCGGTGCGCCCCATAGATCATAATCGGTGTATCCGGATTCTTTCGCTCTGACCATGGCTTCCCATTGAAGCAAATAATTGGGCATTTTCTCCCGGTGAATTTCACGCGACATCCCGAACATATACCAGGCCCGGCCTGCGAACCTGAAAACAATTAAACCTGCTACAGGTGTCCCCTCAACTTCAGCCAGGAGAGGTTCAGCCATGCCTGCCTCAATAAACTTCCTCCAAAGGGATAAATAGTATTCCTCATCGCGAATAGTAAAACCATCTCGCAACGATGTTTCCGCATACATCTGATACAGCAGCTTCAGGTCGCTCACCGTTCCAGTTCGGACCGTCACCCCTTTGCGAGTCGCCAGGCGGATGTTATAGCGAGTTTTTTGTTTCATGCGCGCG
>CP070785.1:1287080-1294294 GCA_020346705.1 Chloroflexota bacterium
TGCCAATAGGCTCGGATGGCTTCCCGCATCTCCTTTGAGCTCGCCCAGAATGTGCTTATCTGGGAGTTATGCGCCGCGACAGCATCCTGCCAGATTTCAAGCGCGGCGTCTGACACTGGAAATACGACCGGGTGTATTTCCCTGTCATGAACATCTTCATCTGGATTAACTGTATAAGGATAGTCTGCGTAGTACCACAACCGTTTTCCCAGTTTTTCCGCCGCCGATCTCGTCAGGCGGTGATCAACATGTCCCCCCACTGCAAGCGGGCAAACCAGTTCACATTCTTGAGGTAAAGCCTGCGCAAGATCAATGTATAAAGATTCAACCAGGTAGTCTTCTTCACGCGACAGCTCTGTAAATAGGTCTGCATCAGCCGTATACAAAGGGGTACCATCCACTCTTGAACTCCGGTAGATTGCATCTGGGATGGGAAAATTGCGCGATGACGCCCCCATCAACCGGCTTGACTTAAAGTCTTCAGCTCTCCTGGCAGCAACTGCTTCTGATCCGGTTTCCCAGCGTTTGTGCAGACTTTGCGCGTACTCTGAAATCGATCCCGGTGGTGGTTCACCTGCGCAGATCGTCCAGATCGAAACCTTTTCCCCCAATTCGGTTTGCTCCCAGATCAGACCTCCACAGGAAAAAGCGACATCATCAAAATGCGGGGAGAGATAAATCCATTCCATAAAAGTTTCCGTTCCTCAGCAAGTGAATTTTACCTAATCTCCCATCTCCTTGCCACTCATGCAGGCCGGTGTTATCATCTATGAGTGTGAAGCGCATTTATGCTTTCAAATCTTCCTGAATTTACTCGACTGCGCCTGGTCTTTATCGCCATTATCCTGGCGACCCTGCCATGCTATTGCCTTGGATTGATAGCAGTTGCTTTGGCCCCGGAAAATGAAACCGTGCCCGCTTCGAACCCAACTATCACCTTGACTGCCACATCCACGCTCCCACCGACGCTCACCGCCATTCCAACCTTGCCACCCACCAACACTCCCACTCAAACGCTGAGTCCATCTCCCACCGCGACAATGACAATTTCACCCTCACCGACCAGCACCCTGAGCCCGACTCCCACTCCTACTCCGACTGAGACGATCCAACCCAGTCCCACAAACACTGAGACTTTGATCCCTTCGCCGACCCAGACTGACACCCAGCCCGTTACACCCACTGAAACGAGCACCATCACCCCAACCATCACTCCCACTGAGGAGCTCACCCTCACTTCTTCCCCAACTTCCAGTGAAACCCCAATCACGTCAGAAACAGAATCCCCCTAAAACCAACCATAGGAAACCATGACCGAATTACTTCCCTTTCTAAAATCCCTGATCTCGACCTCCGGTCTCTCTGGTCATGAAGCACCAGTCAGAGAGCTGATTGAATCTACCTGGCAGCCGCTTACCGATGAAATGAGCGTCAGCCGTCTTGGAAGCCTACACGGATTAAAAAAAGGCTCTTCCGCTGACCCTCGGCCAACCATCTTGATCGCAGCCCACATGGATGCCATCGGCTTGATGGTCACCAGCATTCAGGATGGGTTTTTGAGGGTGACCGAAATCGGGGGACTGGATGCTCGCGTCCTACCAGGGCAGCTGGTAACTGTTCACGGCCGGCGGGACCTGCCAGGAGTGATCGTCCAACCGCCAGCCCACCTGCTGCCCCCCGGAGCCAAAGACGGGCCGGTACCGCTCAACCATTTGCTGGTCGACGTTGGCTTGAGACCAAGACAGGTTAATCAGCAAGTTCGTAATGGAGACTTGATCTCCTTCTCCCAGGAGCCAGTCCAAATGCAAGGCGAGACCCTGGCCGGGCGTTCTTTGGATAACCGGGCTTCGGTAGCTGCATTAACCCTTTGCCTCGATGAACTCCAAACACGCGATCATGCCTGGGACGTTTGGGCAGTGGCCACTTCACAGGAGGAAGTGACTATGGGCGGTGCAAGAACTTCCGCCTTCCACCTCCGCCCAGAACTTGCAGTTGCCGTAGACGTTACCTGGGGAAAAAGCCCCAGCACTCCCGATCATAAGACATTCCCCCTGGGCAGAGGCCTCACCCTCGGTTGGGGACCGAACATTCATCCTGGGCTACACGCGTCGTTCAAAAAAGTGGCTGACCAATTCGAGATTCCTTATGCAACAGAAGTGATGCCGCGTCACTCAGGCACAGATGCCTTTGCACTGCAAGTCGCTGCACACGGGGTCCCAACTATGGTCGTCAGCATCCCACTTCGCTACATGCATACCCCGGTAGAGATGGTTGCCTTGAAGGATATCCGCCGCACTGCCCACTTATTGAGCGAGTTCATCTCTCAACTGGATATTGATTACATGGATAAATTAACTTTGGATGAGTTATCATGAGCGCTGATTCCACCACAAAGAATCCTGCCCCTAAGATCCGCGCAGCCCAGACCAGGCTGCTCAGACGACTCTGCGAGGCCTGTGCTGTCTCTGGTGACGAAAGCGAGGTAAGGGCTATTGTGTTGGCGCAGGTGCGCCCGCACGCGGACGATATTCAAGTTGACGCCCTCGGCAATGTGCTCGTCATCAGGCCTGGACGGGGAAGAAAGAAACGCCTGCGAGTGATGCTCGCGGCCCACATGGACGAAATTGGCTTCATGCTGACCCACCATGATGGGGATGGAATCTTCCGCTTCGATACTGTTGGTGGTATTGATCCTCGCCAGCTGCCTGGTAAGTCGGTCTGGGTGGGACACGATCACATCCCTGGTGTGATCGGAGCCAAACCTATCCATCTGACCACCAGCAATGAGCGCAAGAGCACCATCTCAATCGACTCACTCCGCATAGACATTGGCCTTGGCAGCAACACCAAGGTAAAAGTTGGCGATCGGGCGACTTTTGCCACGAAATTCTCCCGGGTTGGTCCGAGTATCAGGGCAAAAGCCCTGGATGATCGCCTGGGAGTTGCTACCCTGATCGAGTTAGTCAAACACGCTCCTGAAAACATAGACCTGTTAGCCGCCTTCACCGTTCAGGAAGAAGTCGGCTTGCGTGGAGCCCAAGTCGCGGCTTATGCATTTAACCCCGATGTAGGTATCGCCGTGGATTCGACCCCCGCCATGGATCTACCCACCTGGGAAGGAGCAGGTGATGGGGGTGAGAACAGCCGCTACAACACTCGCCTGGATGCTGGTCCTGCAATTTATCTCGCTGACAGTGCTACATTGGCAGATCCGAGGTTGGTACGTCACCTCGTTGATACTGCTGAATCAGCAAACATTCCCTATCAAATCCGGCAACCTGGCGGAGGAGGTACGGATGCTGGCGCGATCAGCCGCTCCCGATCTGGGGTGCCCAGTATCTCAGTTTCCATTCCCGGTCGCTATACTCATACCGCGGCTGGTATCGCTCGTGTTTCCGATTGGAGGAATACCCTGGCCTTATTGCATACCGCTCTATCAACAATGACACCAGATTTACTGGCGATAGACAGATAACCGCCTTTTCACACATTTAATAATCCATAATCATTGGAGATATGATGAAATCCTTAATCCAAGAACTCGTCGAAACAATCAGCCCCTCCGGATATGAAGCAAAAGTCCGGGAATTGATCCGAACAAAAATCGAGACCCTTGCGGACGAAGTCCAGGTTGATGCCCTTGGAAACCTGATTGCTGTAAAAGGAGGTAACGAATCGAGCGCGAAAAGGATCATGCTGGCAGCCCACATGGATGAGATCGGAATCATCGCCACGCATATCGATGAAGCAGGTTTTGTGCGCTTCACCACTATCGGCGGCGTATCCCGGCATACTTGCATAGGTGGTCGGGTGCGTTTCCTTGATGGCACCCAGGGTGTCATCTATTACGAAAAACTGGAGAACACCAGTTCGCTGCCAACTTTCAGTCAGATGTACGTTGATGTCGGAGCCGCCAGCCGTAAAGACTGCCCGGTGCGTGTCGGTGATGTGGCCGCCTTCGATCGTGATTTCTCTGCCTATGGGGACCGGGTAGTTTCCAAAGCCATGGACGACCGCATTGGGGTCGCGGTGTTGATCGAGACTCTTCGAAAACTCAAAAAATCGCCCAACCAGGTTTATTTCGTTTTCAGTGTCCAGGAAGAGGTTGGGCTGCGTGGCGCTACTACTGCCGCCTTTGGTCTGGACCCAGATATTGGTATAGCGGTCGATGTCACCCGTTCTGGCGATACCCCCAAGGGACATAAGATGGATGTCTCCTTGGGTTCAGGCCCAGCCATAAAGGTGCGCGACAGCGGCATGCTCTCTGATCCGAAGGTGGTAGATTGGATGGTCAATACGGCCGATGATGCTAAAATACCCTATCAGCTGGAAGTTCTCGAAGGCGGTACGACCGACGCCCGTGCCATCCAGCTCACCAGGGCTGGTGTTCCAGCCGGGTGCATCTCGATCCCTTGTCGTTATATCCATACCCCTTCCGAAATGGTCGATCTCAATGACGTCAAGAACGCCATCGAGCTGCTGCTGGAATTGATTTCCCAAGAGGTGGAACTGGGATAAGCCTCTTCACCAACGTCTCAAGGTTCTAACCCGATGAAACAAATCCTGGTCGGCTTAGTATTAATAGCCATTGCCCTGGCAAGCTGCACTCCCGCACCTGTCTTGGACGAGGATTCAACACCTTTACCCCCTCAAACGCCCACCTCAACCCCCTTATCGACATCAGAAAGCACACCCCCTGCTCCCGGACCTACCGTGTTGCGAATCTGGGTTCCACCGCAGTTTGATCCCGAAGGTGATTCACCCGCCAGTGACCTGCTCAAACAGCGTCTTGACTCTTACACTGCCGAGAGACCTAACCTGCGCATCGAGACCCGAGTCAAGGCCTCCAGCGGGACTGGCGGTTTGCTCGATTCGCTGAGTTCTGCCAATGCTGCCGCCCCATTAGCAGTACCGGATCTGATTCTTCTTCCCCGCGCCAGCCTGGAGATCGCTGCGCTCAAAGGATTGCTTTTTCCCTTTGACGGGTTAACCGACCCCCTCGATGATAGCGATTGGTACCCCTACGCGCAAGAATTAGGTCAAATCCAGACCAGCACCTTCGGGTTACCTTTCGCCGGTGATGCTCTGGTTTCTCTTTACCGGCCCTCAGAAATTGAAACTCATCCTGCTGATTGGTCCATTGCGCTTGAAGCAGGTCACCCAATCGCTTTTCCAGCTGCTGAGCCTAATGCGATATTCCCTCTGGCACAATACCTGTCCACCGGTGGCCAAATCCAGGATGCTGATGGACGTCCTTTGTTGGAAAGCACGCCATTAACCGAAATGCTCAGCTTCTTCAGAGATGCAGAAGCAGCTGGGGTGATGCCCTTCTGGTTGACCCAATTTACGGATGATGGACAATCCTGGGAGGCATATACTGAAAACCAGGTTAATTCCGTCGTCACCTGGATCAACCGCTATCTGAGCACGCTTCCAGGTGATACTGCGGCTGCTCCCATAATTACCCAAACCGGTACACCGTTAACACTGGCTGATGGTTGGGTATGGGCGCTATCCAATCCTCAGACCGAAAGACATGCGCTGAGTGTGGATTTAGCCGAATACCTCACCGATGGCGAATTTCTCTCCGAATGGTCACAGGCCGCTGGTTATCTTCCCCCACGCCAATCGGCATTGGAAGGATGGACCAATGTTGCCCTGCGCGTACTCGTTGAACAGATCATCCTTTCTGCCCAGATAATCCCTCCCAATGATATTATGGCAGCGATTGGCCCGGCGCTCAGCCAGGCCACTATCGATGTTTTAAAGCAGCAATCCTCCCCAGTCTCGGCGGCCAACGATGCCATCGCAAGCCTGGAAAGCCCCTAATCTCCCTTATTTGAGAGCCCATTTCACACTTAACTACCATTAATCGGAACTGTTGACGAATTAGGTGGGGAGTGTTATTATGCGGTCCGGAGACATTTTGCATGGATGATGATTCACTCCCTGAAGAGCTCCAGGACCCTTCCGAGGAGCTCTTTCCGACAAATGAAGATAGAAACCTTGATACGGCCCCACAAGTAGAGCCTGAATCAGAATCTACCCAAGAGAGCCGTTTTTTCATGCTGGTGGAGAATCTTTCTCAACTAGGTATCGCCGATTCTGTGCTCCGCCTGGGGACCCACATGCTCTTTATCGCCCTTGCGCTGCTGGTCGTATGGGCGATGCGGGTGTATTATTTGAATATCCAGATGCCGGAAACACCCCAACAAGCCGCTCAGGCAGCAGTTCTGTCCACCCCTACTCCTACCTATATAATGCCAGATCTGCCACCTTTATCCATTGATGGTGATATTTATCAGGCTGGTATCCCCCGCCTGGCGCAGGTGCACACAACCATCCCAACCCGGCCAAGGACGGAAGTGATCACATATGTCGTCGAGGCCGGCGATACGGTGTTTGGCATTGCAGAAATGTTCGGATTAAAACCGGAGACCATTCTCTGGGGCAACTACCTGATCCTTGCTGATAACCCTCATGCTCTTGTCGAGGGCCAGGAATTAAACATCTTGCCTATTGATGGAACATATCATAGGTGGTCGGCAGGTGAAGGTTTGAACGGGGTCTCTCAAGGCTATAGTGTCATCCCGGAGGATATCATCAATTGGGAGGGCAATAATTTAAGTCTGGAAACCCTAGGTGATTTTGCGAACCCCAATATTGAGCCTGGGACTTTTTTAGTTGTTCCCGGTGGTTCAAGGCAATTTGTCACCTGGAGTGCGCCTAAGATCACCAGGTCAAATCCTGGAGTTGCTAAATTTATCGGTCCTGGCGCCTGCGGCACTATCGTGGATGGGGCTGTAGGTACGGGTGCATTCATCTGGCCAAGCGGAAATCATTTCCTGTCCGGATATGATTACTCACCTTCGACAAACCATTTCGCTATAGACATTGATGGCGATCTCGGTGAGCCCATGTGGGCTTCAGACAGTGGTGTCGTGGTCTATGCAGGGTGGAACAACTTCGGCTATGGGAACATGGTTGTCATCGATCATGGAAATGGCTGGCAGACTGCCTACGCCCACATGCAGGTGATCACCGTCGGCTGTGGTCAAAGTGTTTTCCAGGGCACCCCGATCGGGACCATCGGCAGTACCGGTAAATCAAGCGGTCCACACATCCATTATGAGATGCTGCATGACAACTACGGCAAGGTCAATCCCTGGGATTTCCTGCCATAGCCCATTTTGCCCCAAGAAGAATTTTCTGTA
>CP070785.1:1294394-1321656 GCA_020346705.1 Chloroflexota bacterium
GCGAAGACCGGCAGTCATTGCAGCGCTTGAAAGAGGCTGCAGAGAAAGCCAAGATCGAGCTTTCCAGCATGATGCAAACTGAGATCAATTTGCCGTACATCACAGCTGATGCCAGTGGTCCTAAGCACCTGGTGATGACCCTCACCAGGGCGAAGCTCGAGCAATTAACTTCAGACTTGGTTGAACGGTCAATGGGACCCGTTCGCCAGGCGCTGAAAGATGCCGAGCTTGACCGCACGAAGATCGACGAGGTTGTCCTCGTTGGTGGGATGACCCGTATGCCCGCAGTTCAGGATGCTGTCCGGAAGTTGTTTGATAAGGAACCCCATCGCGGGGTCAACCCCGATGAAGTTGTCGCTGTAGGTGCTGCGATTCAAGCTGGTGTTCTCGGTGGTGATGTCAAAGACATTTTGCTGCTGGACGTAACTCCATTAACCTTATCTGTTGAAACCCTGGGTGGGGTTGCTACTCCCCTGATCGAACGAAATACGACGATCCCCTCCCGGAAGGGCCAGATCTTCTCCACAGCAAGCGACAGCCAGCCCCAGGTGGAGATAAATGTACTGCAGGGTGAGCGACCGATGGCCAATGACAATAAATCCCTAGGTAAATTTATCCTGGATGGTATTCCCCCTGCCCCGCGTGGTGTACCCCAGATCGAGGTGACTTTCGATATTGATGCCAATGGTATCCTGAAGGTCACCGCGCTGGATAAGGCCACTAACCGCAGCCAGCACATCACCATTACCGCTTCATCGGGCTTGAGTGACGAAGAAGTAGAACAGATGCGTAAGGACGCTGAAGCCCATGCAGAAGAAGATCTCAAACGCAAGGAGCTGATCGAGGCCCGCAACCTAGCTGACAATGCGGTATACACGGCTGAGAAAACAGTACGCGATTTAGGTGACAAGATCCCTGCCGAGATGAAGGAAAAGGTTGAGACTGAAACCGCAAAAGTGCGGGAGGTGTTAACCAGCGAGGATCCGACCACAATCCGTGAGGCAACCGATGGCTTAATGAGCGTTGTCCAGGAGCTTGGCGCAGCTGCTTACCAGCAGAGCGAACCTCAAGCGGGACCAGAAAGTGATGAACCTGGAGATGGCGCCGGTGAAGTTCAAGGTGAAGCAGAAACTGATGAAGAAGATGGTGAGGATGTTGTTGAAGGTGAATTTAGAGACGATTAGACCTTCGTTGGCGTGCATAAATGACTGATCGAGATTATTACGAAGTCCTGGGAGTTGGCCGGGATGCCTCGGACGATGAATTAAAAGGGGCATTTCGACGGCTCGCGCGCCAGTATCACCCGGATGTCAATAACTCCCCGGATTCGGAAGAGAAATTCAAAGAGATCAACGAGGCCTACGCGGTATTGTCAGATGCGGAAAGAAGGGCCGCTTATGATCGCTTTGGACATGCAGGTGTGCGTGGTGCCGGGGGAGTCCCAGACTTCACTGTCGATTTCTCGGATTTCGCGGATATCTTTGGCGAATTCTTTGGGTTTGGGCGTGCCACTAGCCAGGCGCGCAATGTACCCCGCCGCGGCCAGGACCTCCAGTACCGGATGGATCTGAAATTTGAAGAAGCGATCTTTGGTGTTGATAAGGAGATCGAGATCACCCGGGATGAGGTCTGCAGCCGTTGCGATGGCAGTCGGGCTGAACCGGGAACTTCCCCGGTTAAATGCAGTACTTGTGATGGACGGGGAGAGGTGCGTCAAGCACGCCAGACGATACTAGGTTCTATGGTCCAGGTGACAACCTGCCCGACCTGCAACGGTTCCGGTGAGACAGTTGAATCCCCCTGCAAACAATGCCATGGGAGGGGTCTTGAACGGCGGACGCGCAAGAAAGTCGTCACAGTACCTGCTGGCGTGGATACCGGCAACCAGATCCGCCTGGCTGGAGAAGGACAACCTGGCACAAACGGTGGGCCAAACGGGAACCTTTATATTTTGGTCAATGTCAGGCCCCATAAGTATTTCCGCCGGAAGGAAAGGGATATTCTCCTGGATTTGGAGATCAACGTCGCCCAGGCCACTTTGGGCGCTGATGTACCGGTGCCAACAGTGGATGGTGAGGCGATCTTGAAGATACCGACCGGTACCCAGCCAGGAAAAGTCCTGCGCATGCGCGGTAAAGGCGTACCTCACTTGAGGGGAAACGGTCGGGGAGACCAATTGGTGATGGTCAATGTGACGATCCCGAATAATCTCTCGAGTGAGCAGCGGGAGATATTTGACCAGCTGGCTGAGAGTCTTGGCAGTGAGGTAAGGCCGCAGGAAAGAGGTTTCCTGGATTGGTTGAAAGAAGCCATTAGCGGCTAGAATGGTATGCATCCATGGGCGTAGCGAAATATTGGCTGCGCCCTTTTCTTATTTTTATGCCTGAAGAGAATTGGTTGGAAGTCAGCCTGATTGTAGATGGTGAGATGGCCGAGGCTGTTTCAGACATATTAACCCGATACGTAACGGGGGGTGTGGTGATCGAGAGCACACAGATCACTAAGCAGATCAATGGGCAGGGAAGGGTGACCGGACCGCTGCGCGTGTGTGGTTATCTCCCGGTGGATGAAAACCTGGAAGATACCAAGCAAAGTTTGCTGGAAGGATTGTGGCACCTCGGACAGATCCGTGACATGCCTCCGGTAATGTTTGAACCGGTAGCTGATGTTGATTGGACGGAGATTTGGAAACAGCACTTTCACCCAGTCCCAATTGGCAAACGCTTATTGATCGGCCCAACCTGGATCGATTTTGATTCTGAAGCGCGGTTGGTGATTAAAATTGATCCTGGGATGGCATTTGGCACAGGAACGCATCCAACCACGCAGCTGTGCCTGGAAATTCTGGAAGACCTGTTGCTTGATCGGGGAGAAAGAACCCAAGATAACCTGAATGCGATGATCGACATTGGATGTGGTTCCGGCATCTTGGGTATCGCGGCTGTCAAACTGGGGGTTGGTCGCGTTTTAGGAGTTGATCATGATGGGGACGCAATTGCGGCTGCCCGTCAGAATGGTGCCATCAATGGTGTAGGAGAGAAAATCGAGTTTTATACGGGATCACTTGCAGAAATAAAGGCAGGCACATATTCGATTCAAAGTGCTCCTCTGGTTGTGGTAAACATCCTGGCGCCAGTGATTGTTAAAATGCTGGAAGCGGGTATAAGTGGGCTGGTTGAGCCACGCGGTTTTCTTGTTTTATCTGGTATATTAGAAGAGCAGATTGGGGAGGTGGAAGACGCCGTTCAAAGAAGCAGGATGCGGATCAAAGATATACATCAGTCAGAAGACTGGCAGGCCTTGCTGATTGAAAAATCAGCCTTATAGATTGGTTCAACCTTCACGGGTGAGCCAGCGTTCCAGTCCGGTGGGATGTTCGTGATTGAACAGGGCACTCAGTAAAGATCCTGGATTATCCGAAGAGTTCAGTAAAGCCTGGTGTTCCTGGTAAATGAATCCTTCCTCGTTAGCCTGTTGGATCATGGTTAACAATGGATCGAAGTAACCATAAATATTGAGTATGCCGACTGGTTTCTGATGCAAGCCTATTTGGGCCCAGGTAAGGATTTCAAACAGCTCTTCCAAGGTGCCAAAACCACCAGGTAGGGCGACAAACGCATCAGCTAATTCTGCCATGCGCGCTTTGCGCTGATGCATATCGGGGAGGACCTCGAGACGGGTTAAGCTATTATGAGCGAGGGTTGGGGTATTAAATATCTCTGGTATAACTCCAACTACATCGCCACCATTCTCTAAAGCACCATTCGCAACAGCCCCCATTAAACCGGTGCTTCCCGCGCCATATATCAGTTGTAATCCTTGGGCAGCCATTTCTGCTCCAAATTCATAGGCTGCATTTGTATAGGTCCTATCTATCTTGTCTGAAGATCCGCAATACACGCAAATTGATTTCATACGATTTTGGTTCACCATACCGGAATTGATCCAGGATTATAGCACTTTGCGGACAAGGTATAATGCGCTACGCTGTGTTGAAATTGTGTATCAGGATTGCTGATGGAAGAAATGCCAGTAGTTGACGTACAGTGGGTGAGCAAATCATTTGGAGCTGTTCAGGCCGTTAAGGATGTAACCTTCTCCCTAGGTCCTGGGGAGATTTTTGGCTTATTGGGTCCAAATGGAGCTGGCAAGACGACCATCATCCGCTTGGTGCTGGACATTTTCAAACCGGATAAGGGAAAAATATCTGTCCTGGGTGGGCAAATGGATGAATCCAAGCTGGCTCTAATCGGCTATATGCCGGAGGAGCGTGGGCTCTACCAGGATGTTGGGCTGGAGAAATGCCTTGTCTACCTGGCAGTATTAAAAGGCCTGCCAAAATCAGAGGCCAGAGGCAGGGTGCTGGATTTCCTGGAGCGCTTCGATTTGT
This sequence comes from Chloroflexota bacterium, assembly GCA_020346705.1. Taxonomy (GTDB): domain Bacteria; phylum Chloroflexota; class Anaerolineae; order Anaerolineales; family UBA4823; genus PFL25. Next base: position 1,298,785 of record CP070785.1, read on the forward strand.
ACGATTACCGGGAGAAGCAGGTTAAACAGCTCAGTAAGGGAATGCAGCAAAAAGCTCAAATCATCGCAACATTGGTCCATGAACCGCAACTGGTTATCGTTGACGAACCCTTCAGCGGTCTGGACCCAGTGAACACCAAAATGGTAAAAGATATCCTGCGCGATTTACGCGACCAAGGCGTGGCGATCATCATGTCCACCCACCAGATGCACCAGGTCGAGGAATTGTGTGACCGGATCATGTTGATCGATGAGGGTCAGACGTTACTTTACGGGGAGATTAATGCAATCCGCAGCCAATATGCTGGCAATGCGATTTTGGTTGGCACCCCAGGATCGCTCCCGGTTTTGGATGGGATCGTCACAGTCGATAAGCATAATTCGGCATATCGCTTGTTGCTGACAAAGGATACTTCACCGAAAGTCGTTCTCCACAAGCTGGTAGCCGAGAATGTGGCGGTTGAACGTTTTGAGATCGCAGTACCTACCCTGGATGAAATCTTCATCCAGGTTGTACAGGAGCCTGAAGGCAGCTAATGAGCGCACTCTGGCACGTAATGACTTTTGAGTACGCCCGGCATGTGTTCCGTAAGCGGTTCCTGCTGGGGCTGTTTAGCTTACCGGTATTCATCGGCATCATGGCGATCGTCGTTATGCTGCTGGTTCGATCTGAGATCAATCTCAAACCCATTGGTTATGTCGATCAATCTGGTCTGCTCCCCGCTCTGGGCTCTTTGGTTGAGGGGGAAAACCTGGCCAGCTGGGTGGAATTAAGACCTTATAAGGATGAACAGGCTGCACAAGCAGCTTTAGAATCTGAGCAGATTCAAGCTTATTTTGTGCTGGGGGAGAATTACCTGGAAACCCGGCAGGCGCAGCTGATTGCTCTGGATGAACCCAGCGGCATCGCCACCGGTCAATTTGCCCAGTTTGTGAGGACTCACCTGCTGGAGGATTTCCCCCCGGAAACCGTCCAGCGTTTAATTGGCGGCAGCCAGCTGGTTGTGCGATCATTCGATGGCACCCGCCAGTTCATCCAGGGGGAGTGGTTGGGATTTCTAATGCCGTTCCTGGTCGCGTTCATCTTCTTGGTGGCTGTCTTTGCAACTTCCGGTTATTTGCTTCAGGCAGTCGTTGAGGAGAAGGAAAATCGAACGATGGAGCTGTTGGTTACAACGATCTCTCCCAACAGGCTGATGGCGGGCAAAGTCATGGGTATTATTGCGGTTGGTTGGACCCAGCTGATGGTTTGGTTTGGTCTGGCGGGATTGTTGGTATTATTCGGTAGCTTTTTTATAAATTTGCCGGATTGGATCTCGGTCTCGATTGGGTATCTAGGTTTGGCGATTGTCCTGTTTGTACCGGCCTTCATCATGCTGTCTGCCCTGATGGTGGCAGTGGGGGCTACCTTGGCGGATGTTCAAGAGGCCCAACAGGTGACCAGCCTGTTCACCCTGCCGCTGTTCATCCCATTTTGGTTCGCCTTGACCCTGATCAATGATCCCTATGGAACTTTAGCAGTTGTGCTCAGTTTTATTCCGTTTACCGCGCCGATAACGATCGCGATCCGGGCTGGATTCGCCGTCGTTCCAGCCTGGCAAATAGGACTCAGTCTGGGAATGTTGATTCTATTTGCCGCGATAGCGGTTTGGTTTGCCGGGCGCGCCTTCCGGCTTGGCATGCTGAGGTATGGCCAGCGGGTACCTTGGCGAGAATTTCTTGGTCTCAAGCCGAAAGGTGAACCAGTGTGAAGAATACCTGGCTTGTCCTCCGCCAAGAGGTGATTAACACGATAACCAGACGTTCGTTCCTGTTAACCGCATTTGGTATCCCATTAATTTCTATCACTATATTCGGTGCAGCTGCCTTGTTCAACAGGCCTGACCCTAGTCCCATACCCGGGTTCGGAGATCCGGGCATAACTGAAACTGGTTTAGCAGAGGGTTATGTTGATCAAAGCGGCTTGATCGAAACCATTCCCGAGAATATCTCCGCAGGCACATTATTCGCTTATCAAGATGAGGATGCGGCGAAAAACGCTGTGCACTCAGGGGAGATCAGTGGGTACTATCTGATTCCCGAGGATTATCTCGCTCGCGGCCAGCTGGTTTATGTCAGCAGCGATTTCAACCCGATGAATGTGTTTGACCGGGGATCGGTCATCGACCAGGTGCTGCGGATTAATTTGCTTGATGGAGATGACTCCCTGGCTGCACTTGTCAATAGCCCCTTTGCTTTGCAGGTTATGGTTCTAAATCCCTCCACCAGCCTCAACCAGGACTCACCATTATCTTTCTTCTTGCCATATGGGGTGATGCTGCTTTACTATATGTTGATCTTGATGTCCGCAGGATTTTTGGTGAGCAGTTTGAACAAAGAACGGGAGAGCCGGGTATTGGAGATCATGCTGGTGACCGTCACTCCAAAGGAGCTGCTGGCTGGAAAATTCATTGCATTGGGTTTAATGGGTCTGCTGGTAAATATCCTCTGGGTTGGATCAGCCTATGGCTTGATGGTCCTGGGTGGGACAACAATCAGGCTGCCGGAAGAGTTTCAATTGGCGCCTTATGTGTTGGTTTGGGGAGGTGTCTTTTTCATCCTCGGTTACGCGGTCTATGCCAGTTTGTTGGGTGCAGTGGGGGCAATGCTGCCTAACTTGAGGGAAACCTCGCAGGCAACGTTGGTCGTTATCATGCCGATGATCATCCCCTTGATGTTTATCACCGTGATGATCGCCCAACCGAACGGGATATTAGCAATCGTGTTGAGTTTATTCCCGTTAACCTCACCGGTTACGATGATGCTGCGCCTGACAGTTACCCTCGTACCCATCTGGCAATTGCTGCTCTCCGTGATATTCCTTATCCTGGCGGCATTTATCATCTTGCGTGGAGTAGCAAGCTTGTTTCGGGCTCAAACAATGTTGACCGGTCAACCGCTGAGCCTCAGAAATATTTATCGTTTAATCCTTGGGCGGGTGTAAGTAAGAATTGGATATTGGTAATCATTCAGGACAAACATCTCGAAGAGGATCCAATAATGTGAGGAACCTCTTTGAATCCCATCATGGATTCTCCTTCTTAAATTTGGACCTCGAATAACTCCAAGTCTTTATTCGAGCCGATTAAGTTACGGATTGGAGTTAACAAATTCCAAGGCGTATTGTGCATCCTGGTAAAGGGGATTCATCTCCAAGGCAGTCTGGAAATCCTCAATTGCAGCCGAAGTTTGGCCTGCCCGATATTTTCCCCAACCCCGCCAGAGCAAGGATTCTTCCGAATTTGGCGTGCGCTGGAGGGCATAATCAGCCAGGGCAAGCAGGTCATCATTGCGCCCGCTGAAGAAGTAGGCGAAGTAGGGGCCGAATTGGTAGCGCATCATGCGTTGGGGTAATCCAATCTGCCGAGCAGTGTCATACGCCTGGCCTGCTTCGCTGTAGTTCTCGAAATACACATGGTTGCTGCCCACATTGAACCAGGTAAAAGCATAATCTGGATATTGAATGGTTTCTGATTGTGCCAGTTCCAAAGCCTTCTGCCGGTTGATATCTGCATCCCAATCTTCCCCGAGGATAGATTTGACCAGCTCAGTCTGATCGGGGCGGAAGACCAGCAAGTAGACATAATTAAATGCCTGCCAATTTTCCTCTACGGACTGGTAAGGGACTTCCCGATCTGGAGAACGAAAGGAATCTTGGGCGATGAAGGATTGAGTACTGTCATCATAACCGGTGAGCAACAGATAATGTCCTGCCCACTGGTCATCATTGGGCCAATATTGACCATCGAGCAGTTCCCCTTCCTCGATCACCACGGGGAGGCCTGCTGCCAGGAATTTCTTCATTAGTTCGATGTCTCCCCCAACGCGGTATTCCGCATTCAACCAGCCTGCCTGGGTGCGCACATAATAGGCCAGCTCTTCAACATTTACATTCCTATCCGCGGTCAGCGGTTTGAGCAAATCAGAAATATCCTCCTGATTTCCCTCCCAATTATGCATGCGCAAGTACATTGAAAGGGTTGCCGGGCCGCAATTGTTGGGGGTTTGTTTTTCCCAGGAGGGTGAGCCAAGGTTGATATATTGAGGCAAGGGGGTTGGGGGTGCAGTTCGGGTTGGGGTTGGTCCAGGAGTCGCGGTGGCTATAATTTCTGCTGTGGGTAAATCGGTAGGCGTTTGAGTTGGGAACGAAGTAACTGCTGCGACCGGCTGGGGAAGGGGAGTTGGCATTTGACCAATCGGGTTGATCACATTGCGAATATATGTCCTGGCAATATCTAACCGCCAGCTTACCCGACTGTTGATCCCCGGGATCTGGTAAAGGATCACACCTACCACGAGCAGGGCAGCGCCAAGCAATCCGATCTTCCCCAATGTCGATTTTGACATGGCCCGAATTTTATCACTCCATGATTAATGCTTGATGAAATAGTGTCGTTCAGGAAATATTGCAACTCTTCATCCCTGATATAATACCGGACATGAAATATCATATTTGGACTGAAGGCTGCCAGATGAATGTGGCTGACTCCCAAAGAGTAGGGTCGGCTTTAGAAGGCCTTGGATATGATTTAACCACCAGCCCAAAAGAGGCTGACGTGATTGTGCTCAACACATGTGTCGTGCGACAAAGTGCTGAGGATAAAGCTGAGGGGCGTTTGTTTTCCCTGAAACCTCTCAAGGAAAATCGCCCGGATTTGGTGATTAACTTGATGGGCTGCATGGTGGGTGTAAAAGGCAGCCAACACCTGAAGAAGCGATTTCCTTTCGTGGACGTCTTTTCTCCACCCAGTGACCCAGGACCATTGATCGCCCACCTGACTCAAGACGAGTCGCGCGCGGTTGAGCAAAAGCACACCGACCAGCGTTACGCCATAATGGATGGCGATCTCATCCTCCCGGCTCACGAGCGCAATCGTCTGGTGTCTGCTTTTGTTCCCATCGTCCTGGGGTGTTCGCATGCCTGTACCTTTTGCATCATCCCGTACCGTAGGGGAGTAGAACGCAGCCGCCCGGTTGGTGAGATCACTGCTGAGGTGCGCATGCTGGTTGATCAGGGGGTTAAAGAGATCACCCTGCTGGGCCAGATCGTTGACCGTTACGGCAAAGATATCCCTGATGGCCCTGACCTGGCGAAACTTTTGGGTATCGTCCACCAGGTGGAAGGCCTGGAGCGAATCCGCTTCCTGACCTCCCATCCCAACTGGATGACGGATGAGCTGCTGGATGCGGTGGCTGATCTGCCGAAGGTTATGCCGCATATCGAAGTCCCTGTACAGGCAGGGGATGACCAGGTCCTGGAGGATATGCGCCGGGGGTATACTGCGTCTGATTACACCCGACTGGTCGAGAGAATCCGCCAGCGCTTAAACGGAGATTTTCCTGGTGTGTCGATCGCCACAGATATCATCGTGGGATTTCCGGGTGAAACGGAAGAGCAGTTCCAGCGTACTTATGATTTGCTGGCCGAATTAAAGATGGATGTGGCCCATCTGGCGCGCTACTCAACCCGCGAAGGAACAGTAGCTGATCGTCGATTCGCGGATGACGTGAGTGAGGCAGAGAAATGGGAACGCTTCCGCGCCTTGGAGGAGTTGCAGGAAGGGATAGCAGCTGAGATCAACCATAATTACCTGGGGGAAACAGTTGAGGTACTGTTCGAAGAAGAGGTGCGCGGTCGTTGGAAAGGACGCACAACCACCAATAAACTCGTCTTTGTGGAGTCGGAAAAGTCTCTCCGGGGAAAGATTCTCCCGATTACGATTACCTGGACGGGACCCTGGTCTATGCAGGGTCGTCTAACCGACCAGCAATCCGCTCCAATAACTTTTGACCTGGTCCAAACTGCCCAGTAAATATTCTAAGAATCAGATACTTTCACCTCGTAGAGGTTTTTACTGGTATTTTTCCCGGTAAAGGCCAATTTTGCTCTATTTTCCAACCGATCTGATTCTTGACACCGCCAACCTTGGAAAGTATAGTACCCTTAAGATTAATTGAAAATGGCATGAACATAGATAATTAACCGTGTCTCAAGGACACAGCTATGCAAAAGAAACGTCACTATCGACTTGTTTTTCCACTTCTAGTCTTGCTGTTTCTTGCCCTGGCGTGTAATTTTCCCCGCGAGGGAACCCCAACCCCATCTGGTCCAGAAATGTTGAAAACATATGCAGCGCAAACGATCCAGGTTCAGCTGACCCTGGTGGCGACTGGCGTGCAGCCGACATTTACCCCGGGTGCGATCGAATCCACGGTCACGCCCTCTGAACCCTCACCGACCTCTCCGGTCGAGGCTACACTGACCCCAACACCGACACAAGGGGTTTGTGATCAGGCTGGTTTCGAGAAGGATGTCACCATCCCAGATAACACTGTAATTGAGGCTGGACAATCGTTTACCAAAACTTGGCGCTTGCGTAATGATGGAGTTTGCACCTGGAATTCAAGCTATGCAATCGTTTTCGATCGTGGGGATGCGATGAATGGACCGCCTTCAGTACCATTGACTGCGGGCACCATCGCCCCAGGAGAGGCCGTAGATGTCTCGGTAGATCTCATCGCGCCGGAAGATGGGGGCACTTATCAAGGGTATTGGAAGCTACGCAACCAGGCTGGACAGACGTTTGGCTTAGGGAAAGATCGGGACAAGGATTTCTGGGTCAAGATTAAAGTTGGTCAGCAGAGTGGGATCACCTACGACTTCAATATTCAAGCCAAATCCGCGACCTGGGTTGGTTCTGGTGGTGGCAGTTCCGCCGAGGTGCCGTTCAATGGGGCGGACGAGAATCCGGATGGTGTGGCGAAACTGAAAGATAAGTTCAACCTGGAGAATGGAAAACTTTCCGGGGTTGCCCTGGTCACAGGTCCTAAGAAGACTAATGATGGCAGAATAACTGGCACATTCCCTGGGTATACGATTAGGGATAAGGACCACTTTAAGGCGAAATTGGGCTTCCAGGAAAATTGCGCGGATGGCAAGGTTATCTTCCAATTCAGCATCAAAGAGGGTGAGACGGTACAGCAGCTTGGCAGTTGGTCGGATTCATGTGATGGGCTGCTTATCTTCACCGATGTCGACCTTTCCCCTTATGCAGGGAGGGAGGTACAGTTTGTTCTGGATGTACTTGCCGACGGGGAAGTAATAAATGACCTGGTGGTTTGGGGTTCGGCCCGCATAGAGCGCGAGTAAGAAGGCCTTACTATGGTGATCGATAGAAAAAGATTTTGGCTGTTTTTTGGGATTTGCTTGCTTGTAGCAGCTTGTTCCTCCACTGAAGGTGATACAAGCTCAACCCCTGAACCAGAAACAGTGCTGACCGCCGCGGCGGAAACAGCAAATGCACAACTGACGGAATTGGCCAAACCGCAGCCCACCGACACTTCAGCACCTGGCGCAGAAGGATCAGATACATTGCAAACCCCACCTGAATCCACTGATTCTGCTCCCCAACAAACTCCGGGAGGGAATACTAATCCCACCGCAACTCCTGCAACTGGAGGGGTGGATTATGCGGAGTTTTCAGCGGATGTAACCATCCCTGATGGAACCGATTTTGATCCTGGTGCAGATTTCACGAAGGTCTGGCAGCTGCGCAACTCGGGAACAAACACGTGGACCACAGAGTACAGCCTGACCTTCTTCACCGGTGAGCAAATGTCGGCTTCTGAAAAAGTGCAGCTTTCAGGAAATGTACCTCCCGGCGAAACGATAGATGTCGCAGTAGATATGGTTGCACCCCAGGCTGTGGGCACTTATACTGGTTTTTGGAAGATGCAGGATCCAGCTGGAGAGTTCTTTGAATACGCAGTTTTCGTGCAGATCGATGTGGTGGGCGACGCACCATCTGGAACCCCTTTACCAAAACCCAGTGGAGATGGTCAGGTAACCAATGCTTTTATTCAGGTTGATGATGCAGCCCCGGACGATTGCCCACACACCTTCACCTTTACAGCATCATTCACCTTGAGTGAGGCAACCACGGTCACCTATCGCATGGAAGCGGGGAGCGAGACCCCAGGTTTTACCTATAACCTGCCGGCGGAAATGACCGGGATTTTCGATGCCGGAACCCATTCGGTGGTTTACTACCTGCAAATCCAGGATCCGGTTACCGGGTGGGCGCAATTTCACATCCTGGCTCCAAACGAAGAGTTCTCAAACCAGGCGAGTTTTTCATTGTCCTGTGGCTCATAACTTTCCAATGTCGCTTAAGGGATCCATATTTACTGAAGCGAAGAGGTTAGGATTTAATCTGGTGGGCGTGACCCATCCTGACCCACCTCCCCATGTGGATGTCTATGAACATTGGATAAATGAAGGTCATCATGGGGAAATGGATTATCTGTCTACAGAACGGGCTCGGGCCCGTCGGGCTGATCCAAGATTAATCCTCCCGGAATGCAAATCAATCCTGGTCCTGGGATGGGAGCATACTGTCCCAATAATCATGGAAGACCATCCAGGGGAAGAGCGCCCGGAGCTTAATGGCAGGATCGGTTCGTATGCCTGGGATAAGGATTACCATGATGTCATTCCTGAGAGATTAAAACAACTAGTAGAATTCGTCGAAATCCAGGTAGGTGAGCCGGTTCCCAACCGCTGGTATACAGATACCGGGCCGATCCTGGAACGTGAGCTGGCACAGCGAGCTGGTTTAGGCTGGATCGGCAAGAACACCTGCCTGATCAACCCAGCGAAAGGCTCTTACTTTCTGCTGGCTGAACTGTTCTTAGGGATCGATCTGGAACCCGATCAACCTTTTACAGCTGATCGCTGCGGCTCTTGTACGCGTTGTATTGAGGCCTGCCCTACGGAGTGTATCCTGCCGGATAGGACGATAGATGCCTCCCAATGCATCTCGTATTTGACCATTGAGCTCAAGGGGTCCATTTCCCCAGAACTGCGCCCCAAGATGGATAACTGGATCTTTGGCTGTGATATCTGCCAGCAGGTATGTCCCTGGAACCAACGCTTTGCAAACCCTGATGAGAGACTTTCAGGGGAAACTCAAATTGAAAATCCAGAATTGACCGCGGAATTATCACTTTCGCCGGAGGAATTCAATCGGAAGTTTAAGGGTAATCCGATTAAACGCGCCAAGCGCCGGGGGTACCTGCGGAATGTTGCCATCGCTTTGGGCAACTCTGGGCAGGCCTCTGTGGTACCGGTTTTGGTCGAATCATTGAAGGTGGAGCCAGAACCGTTGGTTCGCAGGCATGCTGCCTGGGCTCTTGGACAAATCGATGATGTTCATGCCCGGAGATCGCTGCAAAAGGCTGCAGGAAGCGAAGATGAACCAGGTGTATTGGCTGAGATCCAGGCTGCGCTTGAAGATTGAATTATTTTTGGGAGGTCAGCATTGAAGTTTAAGCGCAGGTGGTTGCTGGTCGGGTTAATATTCTTCGTAGTTAGCTGCCAATCCCCGCCGAATCCCCCGATTGGGGGAGAAGCAGCGAGGCGAGCAATGAAAACGCCGAATTCTCCCTCACCGACACCGGTAACTCCAACTCCGACGATCCAACCCAGCCCAACCAGTACGGCTACGGTGCCGCCCAATACCCCAACGCCAGAACCAACCGAGATTCCGACAACAACCTTCTTGTTCACCGGTGTGATCGTGCCGGCCAGATGCGTTCAAGCAGCGATCGATGCCTCCGGAGATAGCGACTATTTATATGATGAAGTGCGCGAGATAATCACTCAGGCCGACCTGGCAGTTGGTACCTTGAATGCCACAATCAGCGATTATCCACCGCGCACAGGTTGCGTCCCCACCTATGTCCTAGTAGGCGGTTCAGAAAACGCGGATGCGTTGGAACGGGCTGGATTCGATCTGATGAGTGTGGCCACCAACCATATTAAGAATTGCGGTTTGAGCAATTGCGGGAATCGGGCCTTCTTTGACACGCTGGATAACCTGAGAAGGGTTGGGATCACACCGATCGGCGCTGGGGAGAATCTAGGGCAGGCGATGGAACCGGTTGTCGTTGAAGTTAATGATGTGCGTTATGGATTCATCTCCCAGGGACAGCTTGAACCCAATGTTTTCGCCGGGGAGGATTCACCCGGGATCGCCGTATTAACTGAAGGCAACTTGAGAGCAGCGGTATCAGCTGCTAGAACGGTATCAGATGTGGTGATCGTGATGCCGCATTGGGGACCAGAAGATGTGCCCACCCCCAACTACTCACAGCTTGACCTGGCGCAGATCGCAGTTGAGGCTGGGGCTGACCTAGTGGTCGGGAATCACACCCATGTCGTCCAGGCAATCCAGGAAATAGACGGGGTGTTGGTGTTCTATGGATTGGGTAACTTCGTCTTCGACCAGGATTGGGCGCGTGATCACCAGCAAGGCGTCATTTTGTTGGTCTCTTTTCAGGGGACTGAGCTGGTGGATTACAAGTTCGTCCCCACCCATGTAGATGTGGATGGACGGGTTCATATCGCTGGTGAGCAGGAAGCAGCTGAGATATTGGCCCGCATCGAGGAGGCCAGCCGCCGATTACCGTAAAGCTGATATATGGGCTGAAAATTCGGAATAATATTGTGGTGATCAAAAAATCCCCCGGATTTTGGCCTGGGGGATTTGAATAATTCTATGGTGTGGCTGTCGGAGTCAATAGGGACGGTCTCGGGGTGTTGGTCGGGACCGGGGTAGCGATATTTACCCGGATGATGATTATTTGCCCGACGAAGATTTCATTGGCGTTATCCAGGTCTTCGTTCTCTTCCAAGATTGATTCAACCGTGCTGAAGTACCTCTGAGCGATTAACTCCAGTGTATCTCCAACTGCGATGCGATATTCGATCGTCCCTCGCCAACCGGTGGGGATGGGGGTAGGTGTATCTAGCGCTAGGTCTGGATTGGGGATCAACAGCTCGTCGCCAACCCTGATCAGGCTATCCGTCATATTATTTAGGGCCATCAGCGTCAAGACATCCACATTGAAATTAGCGGCGATCGAATCAAGTGTGTCTCCTTCGACGACCACATAAACGAAGGGACCTGACGCAGTGGGCGTTGCTGACGCGGTTGGGGTATTGGTTATGGTAGGGGAATTGGTCGGGGTCGGGGTTTCCGTGGCTGTTGCCGTTGGTGTGGCAGTTTCGGTGGGGGTTGGGGTTGGACTGGCCATGAATGAGAGCGCAGGCCCATCCGAACCGGTGAGCCAGAGGATGAGAACTGCGATTCCGACGGCGATCAGGATGATCGCCGCGGCCCCAATCAAGAAGGGAGTGGTGCTCTGACGCCGCTTGCGGTATGAATCGATCACATCTTGAGCTGAATCTTTATCACTCATATAGTTTCCTTGTTGAAAGCCTGCTGGATTCGCAGGTTAGTCCACCCGATTCTACCCGATTTTCAAGGCTCTTTCCAACAGGGTGAAGAAAGGCTGATTTTGTATTAATCTTCACTAACCCATTTTAAGTGCAGATTTCGCCACCGAAATCAGAGTAGTTTCCAAAGAGAGACGGGAATTAATGAAATATGGTTCCCCAAGCGAATCCATCGCTTGTGAAAAGACAATCCGTGAAGTGGTGTTATATCAAGGTTATCTGTTTTAGAGGAATTATGGTGTGGCCCGGATGACTGTACAACCGTAGGAGGGTATGATTGCAGGTTCTGGCGATGAGTTATTTAGGATGGCATTAACTGCCATTTCCATGTAGTTAATGGTGGGCGTCCGCTGGCGGAATGTGACATCATCTAGCGCTCCCTGGTAGCGTAAAATTCCCTGCTCGTCTATCACAAAAATGTGCGGTGTGGTTACTGCACCATATTGGTCTGCTACCTGGAGATTCACATCCAACAGCAAACAGGATAGATTGCGAGCTTTGGCTTCCCCCGTGATCAATTCCCGGCTCTCATTGACGTTGGAGGCAATGGGGAGATAGATTACCCCTTCTCCCCAAGTCGGCAGGTATTCGAGGATCAGCTCATCCGCACGACTCGACCAGGGGCATTCCGCGGACCAGAAATTAATGATCACGATTTGACCAGTGTAATCTGTCAACGAATGCTGTTCATCGTGTAAATCGGATAATGTGAAATCGGGGGCTTTGGAACCATTTTCAATTTTCGGCCGGGAATCCATAATAGGATTATAACTTGCAACAGTTATAGCAATTAGAAGAAATTAGCTTAGAATTACTCAGGAAATGTTATTTGTCAACCGTCCTGTAAATGCTGCGATGAATTATTCTTGATAAATTCAGAGGGGTATCGGATAACAGCATGATCAGCGGTTGGATAGTTTGGTGAGCATAAGAATCAGATAGGAATCAGATGAGCATAATCAACCTATGGGGGATCTGGATGGTAGAATTCGCGCCATGAGACGGTGGCAATTCTGGGCTGGTGTTGGGATCAGCTTGTTATTCCTGTATTTTGCCCTGCGGGGATTGCAGTTTGGAGATGTTTGGTCAACCCTGCAAGGGGCGAATTATTGGTGGTTGATACCGGGCATTTTGATCTATTTGGTGGGCGTAATTGCTCGCGCCTGGAGATGGCATTATCTCCTGCGTCCGGTAAAATCCATCCCGACTACGACTTTATTCCCGATCACTGCCATCGGTTACATGGGCAACAATGTGTATCCGGCGAGGGCAGGAGAAGTTCTGCGCGCCATCGTGCTCAAGAAATTTGAAGGAGTTGCTATCTCAGCCTCCCTTGCCACGATAGTCGTGGAACGAGTATTTGATGGGGTAGTCATGTTGGGTTTCGTGTTCCTCAATTTGCCTGAGCTGGCACGCTTGACCGCCTCGTCGGGTTTCATCGGCAGCATCCAAACCCTGGCGTTATGGGGAGCTGGTGCCTTTCTCGGTGTACTGGCTCTGTTCCTGCTGGCCGGGATGTACCCGGAAAGGGCGATCTGGTTCGTGAAATGGATTTCTCGGTATGTAATCCCGGTCAGGTTCAGAGAGCAGGTAATCGGTATAGCGGAAAATTTCCTGGGCGGCCTGGCTGCGCTCAGGTCACCCCGAGACGTTTTGATGATCTTCGTTACTTCAATTGTGATCTGGCTGCTTGAGACGGGTAAGTATTGGTTCGTGATGCAGGCATTCCCATTTGAGGTCAACTTCTTCACCCTGATGTTAATGAACGGGATCGTCAACCTGGCGACGACCATTCCCTCCGCACCGGGATATGTTGGCACCTTCGATGCTCCAGGAATCGCGGTCCTGCAGGCTTATGGTATCGACAAGGCAATCGCGGCCGGATATACGCTGGTGCTGCACGTAGCGCTATGGGTGCCAATAACGGTGTTAGGTGCATACTACCTGGCACGTGCCGGGATCAAGTGGGACCGGAGTATGGAACAGGTACGGGTTGGTGAAAGTTAAATTCGCGCAAACTTAGAAGTTTATTATGGACAATCAAAAACAAGTGGCGATCGTTGGGGCTGGTATTGGGGGTTTAGCCGCTGCGTATGATCTGGTCCAGGCTGGTCACCAGGTCACGATTTTTGAGAAGGATGACTATGTAGGGGGGTTAGCGAGTGGCATCAAGGAGCCGCATTGGGATTGGTCCGTTGAAAAGTACTACCATCACTGGTTTCAGACCGATGTACACATGCTCGGTCTCATCGACGAGCTGGGCTGGCGGGAAGATGTTCACTTTCCGCGACCATATACAGTGGTGTACCACCAAGACAAGTTTTACCCATTCGACTCTTACTTGAATGCGCTGCTATTTCCAGGCCTGGGGTGGGGGATCAACAAAATCCGCTTTGGCCTGGTCGGCTTATATTTGCGCATGACCAACGATTGGCGTTCCCTTGAGAAATACACAGTGGATGAATGGATGCGCAAATGGGCAGGTGAACATACTTACCAGACAATCTGGGAACCCCTGGTGATCGGAAAATTTGGCGTCCATTATAAGCGGGTCAACATGGCATGGATGTGGGCACGGTTGAAGGCTCGCACCACGAATCTGGGTACTTTTGAAGGAGGCTTTCAAGCTTTCGCTGATCGTTTTGCACAGAAGCTGCGCGAATTGGGTGTTGACATTCAGCTGGGGACTGCGATCTCTCTAATTGCAGCCCAGGATGATGGCAGGCTAAAGTTAGAAGTGGATCACCCTGTTCAAGTATTCGATCAGTGCCTGGTAACTGCATCTCCGGGTTTCATGGCGCGGCTGGTACCTACGCTGCCCGAAGAATACCTGTCCAGCCTGTTGAAATTGAAGAGCATGGGGGCAGTAGTGATGATCTTGTCCCTGAAGCAGCAGCTCTCTGAAGAAGGTTATTACTGGTATAACATCCCCAAATCGGCTGGATTTCCCTTCCTGGCCCTTGTTGAACATACCAACTATGTCTCGCCCGAAAAATTTGGCGGGGATCATATCGTCTATTGCGGTGATTACTTAGATCCTGATCATGAGTATTTTCAGCTCAACCAGGAAGAATTACTGAAGCGCTTCTTACCGGCTCTTACCCGATTCAACCCAAAGTTCGAGCCGGATTGGGTTAAGAAGACCTGGCTCTTCCGCACAGCTTACGCTCAACCCGTACCAGAGCTGAACCACTCTGGCAATATCCCAACGATTGAAACACCGATCCCTGGGCTCTATTTTGCCAGCATGAGCCAGGTATATCCCTGGGATCGGGGAACAAATTTTGCGGTTGAAATTGGGCGTCGGGCAGCACGGAAGATGATCGCCGAAAACGCTAATTAGATTTTTCCCGTTTGAATTCCACAAGGTTTTTCTATGGATCTGGCATCTTTCAAGCTATTGTTTTCTGCCGCCGGAGGTAAAGCGCTTGAAGATGCCCAGGCGCTGGCGCCGCGCGAGCAGAACTATTTACGCCATTTCCAGGTTCTGGAGAAGAAGTATCCCCGGTCTTTGGCCCAGGCTGCCCTGGAGACAGCCATATTGCGGATTGAGGGCAGGCGCAAGTTCCTCCAGGCAGATCAAATGTATTTCACCCGTGAAGCCTTGGAGCAGAGTTCTTCCCACCTGGTTTCAGCGTACCGCAGCGAACGATACCAGCCCTGGGAATATCTGCTGGACCTGGGATGTTCAATTGGTGGTGATTCAATCAACATGGCGAGAATTGCCCCCACAACAGGGATCGATCTCGATCCGCTGCGCCTGGCGATGGCTCGAGCGAATGCTGAGGCGCTGCTAACGCCACATCGCGTGGATTTCGTTCGGGCTGACCTGAACGCTGGACTGCCGGTTACGGCCTCCGACCAAGTTGGTGTGTTTTTCGATCCGGCACGCCGGAAACAAGGGATGCGAGCGTTTTCCACAAGGCATTACTCGCCTCCATTGGAGATCATCAATGCCTGGCTGCCTGATTTTCCTGCACTTGGCGTGAAGATCTCGCCAGGGGTAGATAAATCCGAGCTCACAACTTATGAGGCTGAACTTGAATATATATCATTAAATGGCGAACTCAAAGAGGCAGTCCTCTGGTTTGGCCCACTGAAGACAACCGATAGCAAGGCAACTGTTCTCCCTGGCCCCCATATGCTTACCAGAGATGATATGCAGGAAAGACTTCCATTAAAAGAACCAGGGGGGTATCTTTATGAGCCAGATCCAGCCGTGATCCGGGCTGGATTGGTTGCCGAATTGGGAGATCAGTTGGGTGCCTGGCAGCTTGATCCAGATATTGCATATATGAGTTCAGACAGGATTGTGCAAACCCCATTTGGCCGATCCTGGCAGGTTGAGGATTGGATCCCGTTCAACCTTAAGCAGCTGCGCCATTACTTACGGGCACGCGGAGTTGGGAAGATAACGGTCAAGAAGCGCGGATCACCGCTGCAACCAGAGCAATTGATCCAGATGTTGAAATTGAAGGGGGATGATCAGCGGGTAGTGGTTTTAACCCACCTGCAAGGCAGGCCGATCGTGGTGATTTGTTTTCCAAGCCAACCAGGGATTTGACATTCCCATCTCAGTCATAATCTGTTGAAAAGAGGGGCAGATGACCCAGGGAGATGATATGCTCCCACTTAGCCTGATCCCCTTCAGTGAGGATGGCTGCTTCAGCGGTTATTGTCCCACTCGCTTTTTCCACTATCTGTTTCATACCCTCCAAGGTGGATCCCGTGCTGATCACATCATCTAGGAGGACAACTTTCTTTCCCGCGATTAAGTTGTGATCTTTTTCATCCAGGTAGAGAGATTGGGGTCTGCCGGTAGTGATTGATATCGTTTCAGCATGAATCGTATCCCCCATGTAAGGACGGTAGACTTTTCGCAGGACGATGTATGGTTTACCAGTCTCGACAGCCAAGGCATGCGCCAGAGGAATGCTCTTGGCCTCTGCAGTAATAAGCACATCGTATTCGATAACACCCATCTTCTGGGACAGGGCCTCGGCACAGGCTTGAACGAGTTCGCTATCCCCTAAGATATTTAACACGGCGATCCGTAACCCAGGTTGAACCTCGATCAGCGTCAGTTCACGATATACTCCTGCAATCTCGATTGGGTAGGTATTTCGTTCTGCAACCATGTGATACAACCTCCAAAACGGTATTCTGCCAATCTTGCTTCCACTGGAAGATATGGATTCGAGTAGAAAATCACCCTGCGGGTAATAAAATTGATTTATCTTAGAATTCTGTGGCTGGCATAAAGCCGGATCTATTATAGCCTTGATTAGGTTGCTATAATAGGTTTATGAATGATGGATTTCCAACCGGTGATCTGTACTGCACCCAATGTGGGGGGGAATTACATCCAGATGAGGGGCAGATCTTCATTACCTGTCCATACTGTACGTCGACGGTCTATCTTGATAAATCCAGGGTGGTCTTTCATTGGTATCTGGCTCCTACGCTGAATGGAGATGAAGCCCGTGGATCTTTAGCGCGCTGGATGGCTGGGAATAGTACTGTCAAAGATCTGGATAAAAAATCCCAAATAATCGAGCAGTCTTTCGCTTACTTTCCCATGTGGTACCTGAAATATCGAATTGGTGATTCAAAAGAAGACAGCTGGTTTTATCCTGCAGCAGCTACGTCGGTGACTGAGATCAGCCGGATAAAATTACCTGCGGGGGATCTGCGAAAATATGATCACGCCTTGGAGGCACAATCCCAGTCTCCAACTGTGCCGCTGGAGACATCATTGAAATGGTTAGCGCAGCAGGGTATCTCAGAAGAACAGATCAATGAACGTTCTCTGGTTCATTTCCCTTTGTACTTCTTTAAATATTCTTATCAGGGAGATCATTATTCAGCCATTGTCGAAGGGGCAACAGGGGAAGTTTACGCCAATATTTATCCAGCGAAATCTGAAGCGCCATACCGGTTAGCTGGCTTCCTGGCAGCGATAACCTTTTGTGTCTGGCCACTTTTCCAATCGTGGGGGGAATAATCAATGGCTTTGAAGGATTTGGTCTTGGCTTACTGCTCTGTTCCGGCGTAGGTGTATTGGCAGCCCCATTGCTCTTTGCTTTGGGGGCTTGGGTGGCAGCAAAGATATGAGTGATCACAATGCTTTACAAGGACTGGCCTGTCCGAACTGCGGGGGGATGGTGCCGATTCCCGAGGGTCAGACTGTCGTAAAGTGCCCATATTGTGATATGCGCTCACTGGTACGAGGCGAGCGGGGATTGTTGAGGTACCAGGTGCCGATCCAGATTGATCGCCAAACAGCTGAGGCAACAGTCAGAAGGTTTCTTAAAGGAACTCGGGCGATAGCCCGCCAGGCAGCGAAACGTGCCCGCATGACTGAGGCTATCGTGGTATATCTTCCTTTTTGGGCTATCTGGTCGCGCGTTTTTGGTTGGGTATTCGGGGAGAAGAAGGTTGGCAGTGGGGATGATGCACGCTATGAGCCGCGTGAGGTGAAAACCGCTGAGGAAATGAGCTGGAATGCGGCTGCTGCCGATGTGGCTGAATTCGGGGTTGAATTTGTAGGATTAAAGGCGCATGACCTTGCTCCATTCGATGCTGAAGATCTACATGCTACCGGCATGGTATTTGAACCCATGTCCTCTTGGAGCGAGGCCAGAAAAGAAAGTGAGAAGTACTTTGAGCAGCAGTTGAGCGACATGGCCGACCTCGACAGGATTAGCCAGGTCTTCACCCGTTTCCTTCATCACCGGGAAGGGCTGGTTTATTTCCCCTTGTGGTTGATGCGCTACCGCTTCCGCAATCGTACATACCAGGTTGTTGTCGATGGAACTTCTGGAAAGGTTCTCTATGGAAAAGCTCCAGGCGATACGGTATACAGGGCAGCTGTCTTGGTTGGCGGTATGGCCTTGGGAGCCATTCTTGCGTTAGATGTCTCGGCGCTTGTTTTTTGGATGGCGATTCAAGGTGAGGGGGACAATCCGTTAATACTGATTATTTTAGGTTTTGTATTGATGGGCCTCGGATTCCGTTTTATGATTGGTTCCTATCGACGGTTCCGACACGGCGAGATTTTTGAATACCGCCAGCGCAGACCATCTCGCCGCAGGGCATTATTCGGAATCCCAAATCGGATCTGGCGGATGATGAGGTGAAGTTTTGACTGCTATGATTGAGCTGGTTCCCCTGCGCTGTATTCGCTGCGAAACTCCGGTCCCAGCTGAGGGAGATGAAATGGCCTGGGTTTGTTCGCAATGCGGGCAGGGATTGTTGTTAATTGAACAGCATGGGCTCGAAAGCCTGGATATCAATTACTCAAAGGCTGTTCCCCCCGGGGAGAAAGGCCAACCATATTGGATCGCTCGAGGAAGCGTCGACCTGATACGGGAGGTTCACCAGAGCTGGAAGAGTTCCCGCGATGGTGAGGCTGACCGACTTTGGGGACAAAAAAGGCAGTTCATCATCCCGGCGTTTAGCACTTCCCTGGATGAGCTACTTAAACTCTCGACTTTCCTGTTTTCCAACCCACCTGACTTAATTGAAGGCCCGGCGACACCTTTTGAGGCTGTCACGCTTTCCCCCCAAGATCTAAGCCCATTGATCGAATACATCATCCTGGCTGTTGAAGCCGGAAGATCCGATGATATCAAAACTATCAGTGTGTCGGTTGAGGTAGAGGTACCCAGCTTGTGGATCTTGCCTGATTTTCGTCGGTTTTTATGATTGTTTTGAAGAGGGGAATCGAGAGCTGATAAATCGATCTTTCATGGGGACGCGGATAAGCGGAACCTTAAGAATCAGGTCCGCTATTATCTCTTGATGGAGCAACCAGCGTTTAAAAGTATTGGAACTCGACTCCCGAATGGACAGTGGCAGAAACATAAGCTTGGTTTAGCTCTTCCATGATCTCGGCCTTGCGCATGGAAATATATTTTTCCAGCTGGCGAGCCTGCTCAATTTTGGGATAGAGCCTGATACCCAGGCGGGCGAGTGAGCTAGACAATTTCTGCTGATAATGAACAGCGCCACCCAGTTTAGCCCATCGAAAATTCGGTGAAGTTTCAAAATCCGTGCACACGCATGAATTCGGTTGGAAATCCAAACCCTGTTCTTCAGAACTGCACACCAACACGCCCATGCCCCGGATCGAGATATCCAGCATCGAAGCGCGGATATTCATCTGCCGGTAATTGAGCGAGACATAGGTTGGCTCTTTGGGCTGCACCCGGTCATGCAGGCGGTCTTTCCAATCGCCATCGTTATAATCAAAATCTGTTAGCGAGAACATGCCCTGCCGGATGGAAAGATCTCTCACCTTTGCCTTGACAGGCTTGGGGAGCATGCTGCTGTGCAAGTGGACACAACCCTCTAAAGCGGCGCAAATGTCGAGGTCGTATGCCTGAAATACGGCGCGATAGTTGTCCACAGCCACGGGCTTAATTTCTTGACTGAAGATCATCCCCCGAAATGAATTTGTCATTACGAGCGATGACTTTTGGTCGGCGTGTGAATTGAATATGGCCAGGATTTCATCCAGGGCACTCATTTGCATTTGGACCATGTCGTATACCACCTCCTATCCCCCGTAACTCGATAAAAAGGTTCGTTGAACCAGACTAGTAATTTGGAGTCATCCCAGTGATGTTTAAAGCTAATGCTCCGGGATATTTGAAGTTGCAATTGTCGTGCCAGCTTTGAGCTAATTTTGCACATTTAGATAATCTAACGGGATGAATTTCTAGAAACGAATGGATTTGGTGACCATTTCAACCGACAATCTGCTTAATGAATCATGAAGCAAATAGCTTTGGATGAATTGATTTGAGTGAAACGTTGCTTCGCTAGAGGTGTGAAATCGCTGCCATATTGGATTTCAGCAAAGCATAATGTGAATGATATCTTCTCTCTGGTAAGATAGGATTGCACGTGTGGATTTCGTCACAAATAAGAATAGGTTTTTATTCTCCATTTAGTAGAAGGTTCCCTAACTCCTGCTCCCATTTCATGAATAAATACAATTCTGTTCGAATGCTGCTTTCTGAATTACTTGTCATTGTGGTTCTTTCTGCCTGCACCTTGGTGAACCAGGAGACCGGAACACCCGATACGTCTGATCACATTGGTTGGTACCAGGTCTATTTCACTGAATCGGAATCTCCCAAAGCAAGCACGTTGCGCGACGGACCAGATGCAGCCCTGGTGGAGGCGATCGACCAGGCGCGCTTGAGCGTGGAGATGGCGATGGACAGCCTGGATTTGTGGAGCCTGCGCGAGGCACTGCTCGCGGCCCATCGCAGGGGAGTGGACGTTCGGGTCGTGGTCGAGACTGATAATCTAAACTCGGAAGAAGTCCAGGAATTGATCGCGAACGGAATTCCAAGCCAAAATGACCGTCAGGCCGGTTTGATGCACAACAAATTCGCGGTCATCGACCGGCTCGAGGTATGGACAGGTTCGATGAACTTCACCGTGAACGGCGCCTATCGCAGCGATAACAACCTGATCCGCATCCGCTCTCCTGATCTGGCGGAAGATTACCTGGTGGAGTTCGAGGAGATGTTCACTGACCGGCAGTTTGGCCCAAACTCCCCGGCCAACACGCCTTATCGCCAGGTGAAAGTAAGCGGCACCCTGGTAGAAGTCTATTTCTCGCCGGATGATGACACCATAGAGCGGGTGATTGAACTGGTGATGGATGCGCAGCATTCAGTGAAGTTTATGGCTTATTCTTTCACGGATGATGAGCTGGCTGCCGCGCTCATCGAAAATGTGGGTTCCGGTCTGCATGTTTCAGGTGTGCTGGAAAAATCCCAGGCACTGAGTAATACCGGTGGGGAATACGAAACGCTGCTGGAGAATGGCGTCAATGTGCGCTTAGATGGCAATCCGGCCAGCATGCATCACAAGGTGTTGATCATTGATGAACAGGTGGTGGTGACGGGTTCCTACAATTTCAGCCAGAGTGCTAAAACGCGTAATGACGAAAACACGCTGATCATTCACAGTGCAGAGATCGCAGCCTTATACCTGGAGGAGTTTGAACGGGTCTGGTTAGTGGCTATGGACCCATCTCAATAAGTTGGAGCTAAGTCGATCCAGCACATTAACTGCATACCCTCCCCAATCCCATGGATCAGGTTCAATCATGGCAATGTCTATGGGCGTTTCTTCGAGTGTGTCTGCTAGCTCATCCTCTGGTCTGAGTGTTTTTCTATTCAGCCCTTCATTTATCTTCCTATCCAGATAATCTGGCATTTCCAAGCTTTCAGAAAGATCAGATCTATCATTTTTGTATTTGCTATACTCTGAACCGGGTTCCTATCTGTGGGATTTCTGAAGTAACACCTTGATCTGTCAATATGTGGCTTTTCAAACAGCGTTGAAATTTGGATAAAAAAGGTATATAATGGTTATATAATCGCTCGAACTAAACGTTTCATTACTAAAGATTGGACTTCGGGCGGTTTTTCAAGTAGTAAGTTTTATGAGCCGAAGAGAGGAGGTGAGGGCTATAAGGTTCAATTTGTAATCTGTTTCCAATCTGTAAATTTCTAACTTTTAGCGTGGGTCAATTTAAAAACACTTTATTCACCCAAGGAGAATATCATGAAGAAATTTGTTATATTGTTTGTTGTATTGGTTCTGGCCTTTCCTTTTGCCGTGAGCGCGGCACCACCAACGCATGCACACGTCCACTTTGGCGATGAAAATGCTGGCTCACCATTCCCACCAGAACACGACCGGTCGTTCCATGCAACCGACAAGATGGTGCCGAGAACCGTGGTCATTAGTCAGGGAGGAAGTGTTACCTTTAACATAACACCTCCGCATCAGATCGCAATCTACGGGCCTGGGACCTTGCCAGAAGATATCAATCTACACCCAGATTATCTTGACGACTTGGTTTTACCATCTCCGCCTTTTCCGCCCGAGACCATCATCCCAGACATCTTAATCAACGACCCAGTTGGAAGGGTGGCTCTGTCACCAGACGTGAACTTTTTTGAGCACGTGGAATGGACTACACCCGCTGGCACGTTCGACGAGCCAGGACGCTACCTTGTCATCTGCACCATTCTGCCTCACTTAGTAGAAGCAGATATGTATGGCTGGGTCATAGTTAAGTAGAGGCAATTCACCTTTCAAATTGAAGCCCCAGGATCTTAATGAACCCGGGGCTTCTTTTTTGGCTGTGTTTGACTGGCCGATTTATTGGCTGAGGGGAGGCCAGCTCTCTTTCTTACCATTTCTGAGGGATAAGTCAAGCTACAAGTCCTTTTTCTCGCTGGTTTTGGGAAGTAAATGTGTCTAGGTTAGTATTAATTTGTCATCATGGGCCAAAATAACTGTAATTTGAACAGCGAGGAAATGCCCTCTTTTGAATATAGGGTCCATTTTAGTCAAATTACAATCTCAATCCTGGTGAGTGGTATCGGATCAGATACCAATGAACTTCACCGTGAACGGTGCCTATCGCAGCGATAACAACCTGATCCGCATCCGCTCTGCTCAGCTGGCGGAAGATTTCCTGGTGGAATCCGAGGAGATGTT
>CP070785.1:1321756-1331172 GCA_020346705.1 Chloroflexota bacterium
AGTGAAATATGGAAGTGGTGGCGAAGTGCGCGCTTTCGAACGGGGAGAACATACTTTTGCCCCGGGCCCTGAACCTGATACATTGCTGGATGAGGGTGGGAATACCTGGCAGGTCACCGAAGATGCACTGGTTGGGCCGAATGGTGAAACAGCGCCGCGGCTGGGAGGCCACCTGGCGTACTGGTTTGGCTGGTTCGCGTTTTTCCCAAATACACAAATTTATAAATAAACTAGGTTGTCTTAATTCCTTATTTTGCAAAGTTATGATTATAAGGAAGTTTCTGTCCAGGCGGCGAGTGATCACTCATTCAAACAGGGGCTGGAATTGTGGAGTTTGGGAAATCAATTCAACCTGGTGATCGAGATCCATCGGTTGGTATTGTTGGCAGGCTTCCACCACGATTGGTAGCAGGTTGATGTCTCCCGGGGTGCAAATCCCGGTCACCGGTTGGGACAAGGCGAAATTAACTCCTTTTTGAATCCATTCTGCCTCGGTGAAAGGAAGGTACCAGGTGGTGTGAGTCTGATCTTTATCTCCCCAAGGTCCTTTGGCGATATGCTTGTTGATCATCGAGCCGATATCTCTCTCCTGACATACTTGCAGCAGTGTTTCAGCTTTTTCCCGATAGGTGCTGTTCTCATAGAGGATGAAGTTGATCGGGAACAGCACCGAATCAAAATCAAACCGTCCGAGCGCCTCGAGGAATACGTCCGGAACCTCCAATCCATGACCGGTAATGCCGATGTATTCCAGCAAACCTTCCTCTTTCGCTTCGATGATGGCTTCCAAAGCACCACCAGGAGCTGTCACCTGGTCCAATTCTTCCATGTTGGTGACCGCATGAAGTTGGAAAAGGTCAAACTTGTCGATTTGCAGTTTATCAAGCGAGCGACGCAGCTCAGCCGCAGCAGCTTCTTTAGTTCTCTCCTGGGTTTTGCAGCCAATGAAGAACCTGTCACCTTCTTCTGCCAGCCAGGGTCCCAGCCTGGTTTCTGCCTTTCCATAACCTGGGGCGACATCGATATGGTTGATATCCGTGGACAAAATATACTCCATCACCTGGTCGGCTTCTTCCTGGGTTACATCAAAAAAAGTAGCCGCGCCGAAGATGGCTACCGTGCTCTCGTGTCCTGTGCGACCGAATCTCCTTTTTTCCATGTTCTCGACTCCTTTGGAATTGTTGTTATAGAAAATAATTTACGAATAAATCAGCGCTTTGTGAAAACGATGACCGCTGCCTCGTAATCGCTCAACTGGTTCATTGGAGTACACCAAGCGCACATATTTTTTGCTTTCCTGGCTGCCCCAGTTTTTCATCGGGGTTGCAGCGATTTTACCCAGGTCTAGTAAACGCCTTGAAGCGGTCGGTCCATCATAACCAAGTGGGGATACATCGACCAAAAAAGACCAGCCACCATGTGCCGGGATGGCTTTGAGTTCAGCGACTTCATTAAGCAGGATATCATGGCGTTCCTGCCAGATGGCGACACTTTCTGCGATGCCATCATTGGTATCGTTGATTGCGGTCGCCGCTGCACCCATAGCGATACCGGTTTGACAAACAACATTGCTAATGCTAACCCGCGCCACGTCAGCAATAATTTCTGCTGGTCCGATTACCCAACCTACTCGCCAACCGATCATGCGATATTCCTTGGAGGCTGAACCGACGGTGATCACTCTCTCGCGCATTTCAGGGAATGAAGCGGGATGAATGACCTTCCGTCCATCAAAAAGAATGCGCTCCATGGCCGTGTTATTGATCAACCAACAGTCTGCCTTCTGGCAAAAATTGATCAGCGCTGCCCATTCGTCATGGGTGAACACGGCGCCTGTCGGCATGGCGGGACTCATCAAGAGAGCCGCGCGAAACTTTTTAGGTTCGAGCTTTACCAAGGCCTCAACATCTAACCGCCATCCCCCATCAGTCGGTAGAAGTGGAACGAATTTGGGTACACCCCCAGCCAACCGGATCCGGTTGATTAGACCAACATAGATCGGATCGGTTATCAAGACCTGGTCACCGGGTTCCAAAATCGCCAGCAGGACATTTAAAATCCCCGATAGTCCACCTGCGCTGATAACGCACTCGGTTTTCCAGTCATATTCCTGGTCAGCTTGCTTCCCAACCAAATTCGCAGCAGCCTGCCTCATCGGGTCCAGACCGAAAAATGGCAGATAACTGTTGGCATCATCATCTTCCACCGCCTGCTTGGTGAAATTTATCGCAGATTGAGGAGGACGCAGGTCTGTATCAAGGTTTTCTAACCTCAATACCTCTATATCATCCAGGCTATCAGCCAGATCACCCATTTGTTCAACGCCAATTCTGGTTATGTGCTCAAGTCGCGTGACTGACATCCCACCATCCTTTTGTGTAAATATTTTGTCTGTATCAATCTCCCCCATTTACTCAGAGATCTCAAATGGGTAATCTGCTATATCACTAAAATCGACGTTTATTACCACACAATCCAATTTCTGATTAATCCACCTCTTCAGACCCGCGTCGGAAGTTTAATATACGCGAAAGCCAACGACCAAAATCCTCACGCCACATGTCCAATCCAACCGCCAGGATTATGATCAAACCCAGGGTGATGTTCTGCCAGGCAGCTGGCACTGCATTGAGATTGAGTCCATTCTGCACTACTGCCACGGTCAGCGCGCCGAAGAGGGTCGAGATGATATTCCCATAACCACCTGCAAGGCTTGCACCACCGATGACTGCTGCAGCAATTGCGGCCAGTTCCAGACCAACCCCGTAGTTCGGTGAGCCAGAATTTAAGCGGGCTGCGATCAACACACCTGCCAAAGCAGCTGTCAGTCCTGCAAGAATAAAGGCCAGCAACCTGGTCCGGTTGACATGGATACCTGATAAGTAGGCTGCTGATTCGTTACCACCAATCGCATAAATCGACCTACCGCTTCTCGTGAATCTCAGAAAAACGGCCGTTATTGCATAGAGGATCAGCATGTAAAGAAATGGCAGTGGAATTCCCGCAATCTTTCCGTAAAAAATATTCTCAAGCATGGGCGAGATAGAAAAGATCGGGTGACCTTCAGTGATCAGAAAAGCCAGACCGCGATAGATGCCCAACGTGGCCAGCGTGACCACAAAGGATGGGATGCGCCCATAAGTGCTGAAAAAGCCATTAAATAATCCCAACCCGATTCCGAGGATCAGCACGGCGACCACTCCTAATGGCAACGGTATACCCATGTTCTTGACCAGGACTGCAAGTACGCAGGTTGTCAAAGCTACAATCGACCCAGGTGAAAGGTCGATACCGGCAGTCAGGATGACCAGCGTGCTCCCGATGGCTGCGATCGCAACTGTGCTGACCTGGAGTGATACGTTGATCAAGTTTTGGGTCGTCAAAAATCGATCGGTAGTCAAGCTGATAATAATCACCGCGATGATCAGCGCAACCAGTGGTCCTGCTATGGCGGAACGAAAGAATTTGACCAGGTTACTCATTCCAGACTCCCATTAATGATTTTTCTTTACAGCTTTCATTGTTAAGTTACAAAATAACCTTCATGAAATTTCTCCAGCGGCTGCCATCTGGTTGTTGTTCGCTTCAGCTCCGGAGGCGATAGACAATAAGCGGTGCTCAGATAACTGATCTGAATCAGATATATGTAGTATGCGCCCGTCTCTCACGATTGCAATACGGTCGCTCATCGCAAGCAATTCCGGATAATCTGAACTGATCAACACCACGCTGATTCCCTGTGCAGTTAACTCGTTCATCACCCGGTATACCTCAATTTTGGCGCCGATATCAATGCCCTGAGTTGGTTCGTCAAATATCAACAATTTCGCCTGGGAAAATAACCACCTTGCAATAACGATTTTTTGCTGGTTTCCACCTGAGAGGAACTGAACTGATCGTTCTAATGCACTGGGAGTGATGTTTAATTTGTCGACATACTCTCTGCCTGTTTGCTCCTCTTTTGCCAGGTTCAGGAACATGCCCCGCAGCAGAAGATCCAACCGGGAGAGGGTGATATTGGCTGCACCTTCGAAGTTAAATAACAAGCCATCTTCTTTTCGGTTCTCCGGGACTAATCCCACACCAGCTTTGATCGCGTCTGAGGGAGAAGAGAAATTGACTTGATTATCATGAATAATAATTTCTCCGCTGGTCAGCTGGTCGACACCGAATAGGGCACGGGCAATTTCCGTTCTTCCAGCACCAACCATCCCACCCAGACCAAAGACTTCTCCAACCCGGACATTAAAACTCACCTCATCCACGCCAGATTCCGTTGAAATATTGCTAACCTCGAGGCAGATTTCTGAAGTGACATTGACTTCTTTTGGATAGTGCTGACCGATCTCGAGCCCGATCATCATTTTGATGACATCGTTCATTTCCAATTCTTCGGTCGGATTTGTGCCAACGCTGCGACCATCTTTCAAGACAGTAATCCGGTCGGCGATTTGAAAAACCTCGTCAAGTCGGTGTGAAATGTACAAAATACCCTGGTCCTGTTCAACCAGCCTACGGATGAGCTCCTGAAGGCGTTGCGTTTCCCGCAATCCCAAGGCAGCCGTGGGTTCATCCATGATCAGCAAGGTGGAATCCATCGCCATGGCCTTGGCGATTTCGATCAACTGCTGCTCAGCAACGGATAAATTGCGAACGATTGCCTCAGGATCAATATGGATCGAGAGCTGATCCAAGATAATCGCAGTCCGGCTGCGCATTTCTTCCCAATCAATACCACCGAACCTGGTTTTTTTAAGCGGTCGCCCGAGGAATATGTTCTCCGCCACTGATAGGGTTGGAACAAGTGAGAATTCTTGATAGATCGTAGCCACGCCATGAGCCTGTGCATCGAAGGGATGAAATAATTCTACTGGCTCACCTTCGTGAACCAGCAACCCAGATTCCGGTTGATGGACGCCGGCAATGCACTTGGCGAGGGTTGATTTTCCACTCCCATTCTCTCCGATCAGGGCATGGATTTCTCCCCTCTTGATGGACAGAGACACATCATCCAGAGCCTGAACGCCCGGAAATTCTTTGGAGACCTTGCGCAGTTCCCATAAGGGCTGGGTATTCTCATTCATTTTTAGAAAGTGTTAAATTTACCGGGTAAAACTCTCATCCGATATTACCAGATTAGTTGGTTATTAATTTTACATCAATGATCACCCCGGCCACAAACAAAATCGCGGCCGGGGCAGATTGATTGACGGCCTAAATTTACTTCCTGGTTCTACTCAGACACACAAGGATATGACTGAGACGGTTCAGGGTAAAGGTTTTCGGGATGGCAGAGATAATCGTTAACGTTTGTTTCATCAACAATTACCGTCGGCGTCTCGGTCCAGCCACCAGGATAAACTTGGTTCAAGCAGTCCATGGCGACGTTCAGAGCTACCTGTCCCATCAGATATGGGGTTGTGTTGACAGTAGCGTGCCAGCGACCTGCGGCGATATCCTCCAATCCAGTGGTGTCGCCATCATTGCCATAAATGATCACATCTTCCCGCCCGAGAGCTTCTGCGGCTCGGGCTGCCCCAATGGAGATGTAGTCGTTGGCAGTGACGACGATCTCGATCTCAGGATTAGCCTGTAGCAGGTCCATCATGGCCGTGTTCCCGGTTTCAACATTCCACTCAGTCGGCAAGCTGGCGACGACTTCCATACCTGGGAAGTCTGCAAAGGCATCCAGGTAGCCACCAATACGTTCCGTGGAGTGGTAGCCAGGTAGGCCTTCAAGCACACCTACTTTAGCTTCACCACCAGCCTGTCCAATCGCGTACATGCCTTCCTTGTACGTGCCTCTACGCTGGCTGTAACCTACGACTCCATGTACCGGGGTGGGGAAATTCGGGATATCGGAATTGACAATGATGACCGCGATACCATCATCTACAGCTTGCTCAACTAAGGGAGCGGCTGCAAATTCGTCATGGGTTGAGAGAATGATCGCGTCCACATCTTGGGTGAGCACATCCTGGATCATGCCCATCTGACCTTCGATGTCTGATCCGCTTTGCGGGGCGAGCATGAACGTTTCTACACCCAATTCTCCAGCCAGATCCTCAATTCCTGCGCCAATGGCCTGGTAGTAGTTAAACTCCGTCGCTGGCGGCATATAGGCGATTTTGGCTGCACCACCCTCAAAACCTACTACCGCACAGGATGCCTGGGCACCTGGATCAAGCGGGACCGGGTTGAATGCCGGCTCAGGGGCGGTGTAATCTGCTGCAGATATCTCTCCAGCCTCTTCCTCAGCAGGTGCTGCTTCTTCTGGTGCAGCAGTAGTGCACGCAGCTATCGTTATCGCCAGAAGGAGCAATATCACTAACAATTTCTTAATCATTTTAAAATCCTCCATGGTTCGCAACTTGGAAATTGTGTTAGGGCGATCAGTATTTGTTGATTTTCCGCTCACCTCCTTCTTCCTTTAACCTGGCTAAAATATATTCCTAGCTGTAATTATTCATCTTCCTTACATACACGGGACATAATTTAACCGGTTGTAATGACCTGGATGGCTTTCGTCTCAACTTCGGCTCGCCTTCCGACGCTCGTTTAATACATCGAAGACGACGGCTAGAATAAGGATCAAGCCGGTGACAAAACTTTGGTAGTACACATCAACGCCTAATAAATTCAGCGCATTTGCCAACATGCCCATAAATAATGCACCCAGGAATGCACCCAGTACAGAGCCTTCACCACCACTCAAGCTGGCACCACCAATAATGCACGCGGTGATGACCCGCAATTCAATTCCAGTGCCGACCGTCAATGAAGATGATCCGAAACGAGCCGTGATCATCAGTCCGGCAGTCCCAGCCAGCACTGCCACCAGGCAGTAATTGAAAATCTTCACCAGGTCGACATTAATACCGGAGAGCCGGGCAGCATTCTCATTGCCGCCGATGTAATAGCTCTGACGAAAAAATCGTGAATTGCGTAACAGCAGGTCTCCGCCAACGACCAGGATTAAGAGAATAAAGATCGGGTATTGGATGCCAAAGAGTCTGCCCTGGCCGACTACCGTAAAGGATTTCGGCAGATTCAGAACCGCTCTTCCTTCAGCCAGGATCAACAGCAATCCCCGGATGGTTATCATCGTTCCCAGCGTGGTGATGAATGGGTTGATTTTTAACTTTGCTACCAGCGAACCATTCAATAATCCGACACTCAGCGCGGCAAGTAATCCAATTAATATCGACAGAGGTGAGCTGATCCCTGCAGTTAATGCTAATCCGGTGACCACTCCAACAAAGGCGAGCGTTGAACCAACTGATAAATCCAATCCGCCAGAAATTAGGAGAACTACCATGCCAACCGCGATCGTCGCTTCTACAGAAAGGGCAAGTAAAATTGCTTCGATATTCAAACGGGTTATGAAGATAGGAGAAGCTAACGCCATGATTATCGTGAAGGCGATGATGACCAGCAGCAAGACAAACTCGCGAAATGATGCCAGCCGCCTTAAAGTGGCTAACAATCCACTCTCTGTAGAATTCGTTGTGATCCTCCCGGTCCTTGTTTCTTGTTCTGTCATGTAAGACCTCAATGCTGATTGCGGTTTTTTATTCCGGCTGCATATGCCAGTATCAGTTCTTCAGAAAATTCATTTCTTGGTACTTCACCAGTTATCTGTCCTTGATGAATGACCAAAATTCGATCGCAGATTCCAATCAATTCGGGCAGATCGGATGAAATCATGATAATTCCAGTACCAACTTCTGCCAGTTCCCGCAGCTTGTGGTAAATTTCCGATCTTGCTCCGACATCCACGCCTCTCGTGGGCTCATCGAATATGATCACTTTTGGTTCAATCCCCATCCACATGGCAATCATTGCCTTCTGTTGGTTGCCACCTGACAAATTGAGTATTTTCTGATTTGCACTTGGGGTGGCGATGGCGAATTTTTCGATCCGGGTAAATACATCATCGTTGATCTTATTGCGATCTAGGAATCCAAACCGGTTGGTAAATTCCTTCAGTACCGGGGAGATCAAATTTTCCAGGATAGTCATATCAAGGAATAAACCCTGTCCCTTGCGGTCTTCGGTGAGATATGCAATCCCGCGGTTGATGGCATCTTGCGGGCGGTGAATTTCAACTTCTGTGCCTTCTAGGAAGACATTTCCTTGATCCTTCGGGTCGATCCCGAATATCGCTCGCGCTAGGTCCGTTCTGCCTGCACCGACCAGCCCTGCTAATCCAAGAATTTCACCCCGTTTCAAGCCGAACTGAATATCTTGAAAGACGCCTCGGCGAGAAAAGGCCTCCACCCGGAAATATTCATCTTGAGCAGTTTCCCTTTGGGTGGTATCCCCATACATATCGCTGATTTCCCTACCGACCATCATCGCCACCAGGTCATCCTCCGTGACTTCACCGATAGACCGAGATCCGACGTTCTTGCCATCGCGCATAACCATGACGCGGTCGGCCAGGTCGAAGACCTCTCCAAGCTTGTGGGTGATGTAAATGAATGACATTCCTTCTTGCTGAAGGTTGCGAAGTATCTCGAACAGGTCGGATACCTCTGCTTCGGTAAGGGATGAGGTTGGCTCATCCAGGATCAAGATTTTTGGATCAGTTGAGATGGCTTTTAGGATCTCGATGACCTGTTGTTTTCCCATAGGCAGGCGTTTTACCAATGTTGTTGGATCTAAATCGAGATCGAACCTGGTGAGCAATTCTCTCGTCATCCGGCGAAGTTCTCTCCACTTGATATTGTTGAAACGCCCGACCGGTTGACGATTGGCGAAAATATTCTCGCCGATCGTGATCCCATCCACCAATGACAGTTCCTGAAATACCATGCTGATGCCTGCGTTAAGCGCATCATAGGCAGAAAAAAAAGCCACTGCCAGATCCTCGAGATAAATTTCACCCGATTCAGGTCTTTGAACACCGCACAATATTTGTGTCAAGGTACTCTTGCCAGCGCCGTTTTCACCTACCAGTGCCAGAATTTCACCCTTACGCAGGCCAAAGGTGACGTCATCGACAGCCTGCACGCCAGGAAACTGCTTGGATAGATTATCGGCTCGTAAGATATTTTCCACTTCGTGGTTTACCCAATAAGGTTCCGGGAGCCCCACGTTTGTGGGACCCCCGAAGATTCGTTTGTCTGGTTAAGGCACGTAAATCTCGTTGGCTTCTAAGAAGTAGTCGAGATTTGATTCATCTACGTAGTTGACCGCCATGAAAACCTGGCTTGGACCAGGGTTGACTCCCGCGGCCTCATTATCCGATGTCAGCGGCGCCTGGTTGTAGTTGTTCGTGTACAATGTCAGCAGCGCCCAATACGCCATTGCGGCATCGTTCTGGGCGACTGTGCCAGTCACAACGCCTTCCCGAATTTTCTCCAGCACATCTGAGTTGCGGTCCATGGAGACGATCTTGACCTCGCCTACCC
>CP070785.1:1331272-1344184 GCA_020346705.1 Chloroflexota bacterium
GTGTTTGTTATTAATCTCTGCGTCCTCTGTATTCACGACAACGGTGTCGTTATGCACACCAACCAGATCCTTGTAACCAGCATTTTGCAGTGTGCAAATGACGCCTTCTAACTGCCAGGGAGTGGAAGAGCAGCCGGGATACCAGGTCTGCCAAGAGATATTGATCTTTAAACCGGTTAGGTTTTCCTTAGGCAGAGCGGCTTCAAATCCAGCCATTTGCATCAGTTTTTCAATGTCTTGCAAAACTGTTTCTGGTTTTGTCTTCAATACGGCTACTTTACCTTTGCCTTCGAAATCTGGCATCTGTGATTACTCCTAATACACTCTTTGGTGATGAGACACGATCTGGATTTTTATTGAATTTTTTGTGATTCATTGCTTGGGTGCAATTACCATGCCCAAATATCTTCGCTGATTTGATAAACAAATAAGGTTTATCACTTGATTATCCAAGATTTGCTGTCTGAGGATCTGCTCAGATCATTGTTTTTTGCCTTTACAATTGTAACAATTCTTGATGAGAATTACGAGAAGATGGCTTACCATAATTTGTGATTTTGTTATACAATCATTTCAACATGAGCGATCAACCACGCAAGCGAAGTCCATGGAGGCTGAGTTTTTTCGTTTTTTTGGGGGTGACAGGTTTCTATATCTTCCTTGCTCGCCCAGCAGAGCCAGTAAATGATCTAATCGTTAAGGACGACTTAGCCTACCTGGCTCTTGGAAGGGCAGGTCTGGTGATAGTTGATGCTTCCGATCCAGGTAGCCCAGAAGAAATTGGTTCCTTTGATACCCGGGGTTCAGCGAACGCGGTAGCTACTGATGGGCAGAACGGATACATTGCTGACGGGCGTGATGGCCTGCGCATCATGGATGTCTCGAACCCATTTTTTCCTCGTGAAATTGGTGCATATAACACTCCCGGGTATGCGCAAGACCTCGATCTGGTAAATAACAGGGTTTACATTGCAGATGGGGGTTCAGGTTTACTGTTAGTTAATGTAAGAGATAAGCAGAACCCTTTTTTGGTCAGCAGTTATTCGGTTCGAGGAAATATTCGCAGGGTAGCCGTCCAGGGGAACTATGCTTACCTAGGTGATAACCAAAACCAATTTCGTGTGGTGAATATCTCTAAGCCTCAGCAGCTAGAAGAAGTGGCGACCCTGGATGTTGGCGGTGAAATTCAAGATATCGTGCTCTCTGAGAACAGAGCTTACCTTGCAGTTGGAACCCAGGGGATGGTCATTGTAGATATTTCAAATCCCACAATACCGCAGGTGCTGACGATCATTGAGACGGCTGGAAATGTTCAGGGTGTGGCTGTCAATCAGGATATTGTTGCCTACCTGGCTGATGGGGAGGACGGTTTATTAGTTTACGATATCACTGATTTGAATGCGATTGAGCGGACGGGCTCATTTGACGATTTCTTTAATGCAAACCGGGTTGTGTTGGATGAGGGCGCACTTTACCTGGCAGATAGAGACAGCGCATTGTATGTGGTGGATGCGGAAGTAACCCTTGCAGCCCAAAGTGTTTCCACCACTGAGCAGCAGCAAGGGAATGCACGCGCTGTTGCTGTAAATGATAACCTTGCTTTTTTGGTGTTTGCCGATCAAGGCTTGCGGGTAATTGATGTCTCCAATCCAAGCACACCTTCTGACGTCGCTAATTATGACAGCCCTGGAGCATCAATAGATGTCACCCTCTCTGGAGATTTTATTTACCTCGCCGATGGCGCGGCAGGTATGCAAGTCCTGTTTTTAGAATCATCTGGATCTCAGAACCCACAAATATCAGTCATCGCAGGGATTGATACCCCTGGTGAGGCAAACCATGCTGCAGTTGTGGGTCAAACAATCTATCTGGCGGATGGATCCGGTGGACTAAGTGTGATCAGTACGGTCAATCCTGCACAACCACTGATCCTGGGAACTGAAGATACACCAGGTATTGCAAAAGGTGTCGCAGTTCTGGGTGATTTCGCCTATGTCGCCGATGGGGAAGCTGGTTTGCGGGTGATCAATATTTTAGACGGCAGTAAACCTGCAGAAGTTGCAGCGATCGATACGCCGGGAGATGCCCAGGCAGTCGTTGTAAGGCAATTACCAGATCCGAACAACAGGATTTATGCCTATGTTGCTGATGGTGGTGGCGGATTGCGAGTCATAGATGTAACAAATCCTGTGGTGCCGGTAGAAGTTGGTTCCTTTACGGCTTATGAGACAGTCCAGGATGTGATCATTGTTGGAGAGAATGCCCATCTGGCAGCAGGAAGCCTCGGTTTACGAATCGTCCGGATAGCCGATCCCACCGATATAGCGGAGGTAGGTTTTTATAATTCCCCAGGTGAAGCCAGAGGTCTTGCGTTCGAAGACGAGATAACATATGTGGCAGATAACACCCGGGGTATGCGGATTGTGGATGTTTCCAATCCTTCTGTACCAGTGGAGATTGGGTTTTACGACGTGCCGCGTGTTGTCAGAGGGGTGACCGTTGCGGCGAATTTCGCTTATTTATCAGATGTAGAAAATGGTTTCCGCATTGCCGAGATCAGCGATCCGCGCCGATTGAGACAGGTGGGTCATTATGATCAGGGAGGTATCGTCGAGGAATTAAAGGTCCAGGGAAATGTGGCATACCTGGCTGATTCAATTGGACTGCAAACAGTAAATATCGCCGATCCTAGGAATCCCACCTGGATGGGCGAGTTGAGCACAACTGGCCGGGCAAACTCAGTATTTGTGGTAAATAATCTGGCGTATGTAACGGACAGTGTATTTGGTTTGCGTATAGCCGACGTAAGCGATCCGGCTGCAATCCTTTCATTGAGTAATCATCCCACTCGTGGTTCTGGTGAAGATGTATTCGTGGCCAACGATTATGCATACATTGCTGATGGCGAAGCGGGATTGATGATCATAAATATTGCCGATCCTCGTGATCCCAAGACTGCCAGCGTGATTGACCAGTTTCAGAACGCAAACAGCGTCATCGTAATAGGAGATTATGCATATTTAGCGGATGAGACCAATGGTGTCTGGGTCATCGATGTCAGCAAACCAGTTGCCCCCGAAACGATTGCCTTTGTGGATACACCAGGAATTGCTTTAGATCTCGATTCCTCGGGAGTTTATTTATTTGTTGCTGATGGTGAAGCAGGCGTCCAAGTTATATACATCCTCAATCCAACCGATCCTTCACTTGTTGGCGGGGTCGAATTGGATGGTTTCAGCCTCGACCTGGACGTGGAATGGAGACCTGGAGATGGTGGCAGCCCTGGTAGCTTCTTCGTTTATGTGGCCAAAGGGGATCGCGGATTGGAAATACTGACTGTGGGCAAGGGGGTTCAAGCTGGAACAATCGGGCTTTATGAAACACCAGGTATGGCTCCACTGCGGCAGGTTGTTGAAGATAATTTTCCGATCATTAGTAGGCCCGGTGTGGAGAAAAGCTCCAGAACAGTCCGTCAAACAGCATTCGATGTATTCATCGTTGGGATTTTGGGCCTATCGATTTGGTTGGCATTTTTTGCCCAATATTTGCTTCCTTTGAACAGCTTGCGCGAGAGAAGGGCAGCAATCGGTCGGCTGGTCCGCTATTTTTTATGGATGCATGGACCTGCAATCAGGATCGAAAATGGCAAGGTGATTCAAAGCCATCATGAAAAGAAATTGAAGAGCCCTGGCGTTATCCTGCTGGATACTGCCAGCGCGGCTATGCTGCGCACAAAAACAACTTTTGTGCGGGCAGTTGGTCCTGGGGTGATATTCACAGAAGGGGGAGAATTCCTCCACCAGGAAGCGGTCGATCTGCATACCCAGATCCGCCCACTCCCACCACTAGGCCCTCTTGGGACAGAAGATCCTTATGCTCCCTGGAGTAAGAAGAAAGAAGAAGAGAAGGAATACCAGGCTCGGCAGAATCGGCGCAAGGAAACCAGCGGTTTGACCCGGGATGGCGTGGAAATTGTTCCTAATATCCTGGCGGTGGCAAAAACGAAGAGCTTACCAGGACAAGGCGGAACGCGGTTTGGGTTTAATGCCAAATCAGTCAGTTTGGCGATCACCCGAGAGGGGATTGTTCCAGATGGGCTTCGTAATGTAGCTTGGTATGAGATACCTGCATATCTGACCGTTGAATTATGGCGGGAATATCTGAGTAAATTTACTCTGACTGAACTCTTCATCTCTCCCAATGAAGAGAGTGGCTTCCAATCATATTCGAGTGGAGGCAATGTTCAACAAAGCCCGACTTCTGGAGATCAGACCCGGTTCGAATTAATTTTGCGCATGATCAGGATGAGGTTGACTCAACCTGAAGTACCTCTGCTTGATGACTATGGTAGAGAAAGCAATGGAAGTCAAGCCAGCCGGGAATATCAAATTCTTGAGGAGATGGGCATCCAGGTAATCGATGTCTCTATCAGTAATCCTAGATTCCCGCGAACGGTCGAATCTCAGTTGGTCCAACAATGGTTATCAACCTGGTTAGAACGTGCGATCGCTGAGCGAGATGCCATCGAAAATCGCCGTACATTGGCTGGTGAGAAAGGGAAAGATGCTGCATTGTTGGAATTCGCGGAGGGTGTAGCTCAAAATCTAGGAGAAACTCTGGTTGATGACGAAGGAAATGTGCTTCCATTCAATAGTCAGCTGCGCCCAGACTTAAAAGCAAGTTTGGAAATGTTAGTTTCAAGTACTGAGCAGTTGCTCATCCGGAACACAAAACATCAACAATGGGTGTTGAACGAGGAAGCAGATTTAAACAGGTTGCTTGAATGGATCAGGAGAGAGTGAAGTGTACTCCCGGTTGTTAGCCCGATCTCTTTGGGAGAGTGTGTTTTCCCATCTGATTGGTTCTCTAGTGGTGACGACACCACGTGGGGCAACTTTCCGCCGCTCTACTTTGATCGCAGTTGGAGGGATCGCTTGGGCTGTCATGGCATACATACGTCACCCATTTGTCCCTAATAGCGACCTGATGCTTAGTTTCCTGGAATACCCATTCCGGGCGCTATTTGCCCCTGATGTATTTAAGCATGTTCTGGTGGGTGGTTTGGTTTTCTGGTTGGCCTATCGCGCCGCGGCGATTTATCTGGATGATATCTTCGAATTAAAAAATGTGCGCATTGCTGAAAAATTCATTCGCCAATCAGCTTTTGCCAGCCAGTATGATGTTATCGAGATAAAGAACGGGGAAGTCGCATTAAAGGATCAAGAATCTCCAATATTCCTGATCGGTGGACCAGGGATGATCAGGGTCTACCTTGAGAATGCGGCTGTTTTCGAACGTATAGGTGGCATGCCCCACGTGATCGAACCGACAACCAAGAAGAAAGGTGGAAATAAGAGTAAAGAAGAAGCAAAAGGCACTACTCTGCTCGCCCGATCAAGAGGATTGTTGGGCGCCGTGAAGCGGGTTGAAGAAGAGGAACAGATCTCAGTAAAAGATGGCGCAAGGATCTTGGAAAGCTTCGAACGTTTGCGAAGTGTGATCGACCTACGTGATCAGGTGCAAGAAATTTCAGTCGAAGGTCGGACGAGAGACGGTATCCCCATTCAGGCCAGGAATTTGCGGGTGATCTACAGTGTCCATCGCGATGGTAAAGAGTCCACTCTCAGTAGACCATACCCATTCAATCCAAGTTCCCTTGAAACCCTTATCTACGGTCTCGGGAGGGCTCCCTGGACGAATACGATGTTATCTCAAATTCGTCGGGAGTTGGGTGCTTTCATAGCCCGGCATACATTAAGCGAGTTCCTGGCTGCCATCGGTCGACCGGAACTTGAGCAGGCGATTGAATTCCGGGCCGAGATGCAGAAAGAAGCAGACCGGATGGCGGGATTAAATGGATCTTACGAGATTGATGTACCTGATCCGCCGCCTTTCGTGCCTCGCCCTGGTATAAGTGACCTGTTTTACGATTATAGCGATTTTGTTGCCCGAACAAGAAAGAAAGGGGTGGAATTACGTTGGATCGGTTTAGGGACCTGGACGTTCCCATCTGAAATTATCCCCGAACGACACCTGCAAGCCTGGAGGATCTCTTATGAAAACCTGGCCAGGGGGAGCGAAGCAGCCTTGAGCGCGATAACTGCAATGAGCCAGTCTGAGCAATTGGTTGTTATCGTGCGGGATACCCCAATCAGCATCCACACTGGGTTTAATCCTGGTGAAAAAACCAGGCAAAAACATATGGTTGATCTGGTCAATGCATATCGAGGAAAACTCCATTCTGCGCTGGAAATCTATGATCGCAGGGATGGATCTAATTCTCCTGCCGCACGCAACATACGAAATGTCTGGATCCATTTAGCGCATATTGTCACTCGATACGCGGGAGATATTTAACATGGTTTTACCGGATTCGGCTTCTTCAAGTGGTTCGATAATTGTGGTCGGTGGAGCGGGTGTTGATTTGATCGGCCGCCTGGAAGGAGAATTGAGGGTAGGCACATCAAATCCAGCGAGAATCAGGACTTCGTTCGGTGGTACAGCGCGCAACGTCGCTGAAAATTTAGCCAGGCTGGGTCGAAATGTAACCCTATTAACTGCGGTTGGAGATGATCAAAATGGGGAGCAGTTGCTCAAACAGGTGCAGGAAGCTGGAGTCGACATCAGCTATGTCTTAACAACAAGTGATCATCCAACGGGTTCTTATCTGGGAGTAGTCGATCCAAACGGAGTATTACAGTTCGCCCTCGATGATATCAATGCAACCAGCACCATAACCCCGGATTATATTCGTTCGCTTTCAGATCAATTTGGTCAAGCTTCACTGGTCGTGATTGACGCCAATTTGCCAAAAAAAACCATGCAAGCTGTCTTCTCCCAGGCGCGGAAAGCGAAAATTCCAGTCTGTGCAGATCCGACCTCCATTCATTTGGCTGAACGCTTACGTCCGTTCCTTGAAAGATTATATTTCGTCACCCCAAATCAGGGAGAAGCAAGTGTCTTGTGTGGACGAGAATTTGAGAACAGCCATCCAGAGGAGGCCATAGAGGTGGCAAAGTGCTTGGTGAGTTTAGGGGTGGATATCGCCTTGATTACCCTAGCCGAATTCGGAGTTGTTTACGCAACGTCTGAAACCAGCGGTCATGTTCCAGCGGTGCGAACGACGATTGTCGATCCGACTGGGGCTGGGGATGCTTTGAATGCCACGGTGTTCCATTCTCTCTTGAATAACTTCTCCCTGGATGATGCCATACGTTTAGGGGTCACGGCGGCCTCCTTGACCCTTCGTTATCCAGGAACAGTGATCGAAGACTTATCATTAGAGATGTTGTATGACCAGTTGGTCATCTAACATCTAATTCTAGTCAATCAACTGTCTATGAATTCAAATTTGAAAAGATTTATTCGTTTTTCGCCAGAAATTACCCGGGCCCAATCCATTGGTTCCCCGGTCGTGGCCTTGGAATCTACAGTAATCACTCATGGGCTGCCATATCCGGAGAACATTCAGCTGGCCCAGGATATGGAGAACGAAGTTCGCCAAGGGGGAGCTGTCCCCGCTACAATCGCTATAGTAGATGGCATTATCCAGGTAGGGTTAAGTATTGATCAGCTTGAATATCTGGCCAGCGGAAGGGGCATGCGCAAAGCCAGCCCGCGTGATTTTTCTCGTATGATAGTGAATGAAGAAAGCGGGGGAACTACAGTAGCGGGCACATTGGTTGTGGCGTATGCTACCGGTATCCGAGTATTTGCTACAGGTGGGATCGGCGGTGTTCACCGCCAACCGCGAGGCGATGTTTCCGCCGACCTGCCCCAATTGGCCACAACTCCGGTCATCGTTGTATGCGCTGGTGCGAAAGCGATCCTGGATTTACCGGCTACTGTGGAGTATTTAGAAACGTATGGTGTTCCTGTGCTTGGATACCAGACCAATGAATTCCCGGCATTCTACTCTGCCCGAAGCAGGCTGCCAACTAGTGCTCGAGCAGATAATCCCCAGGAGGTTGTTGAAATCGCCCTTACACACTGGCGACTGGGCATGCTGAGTGCCGTTCTTGTAACAGCCCCGCCTCCAATGGAAGTCGCCTTACCTGATGATGAAATGAGGGAGGCGGTAAAGCAGGCACTCAGAGATGCGAAAGAAGAACGCATTCGCGGCCAGCAAGTTACCCCATTCTTGTTGAAACGGGTCAGCGAGATCACGGGGAATGCAAGTATGATTGCCAATCTGGGGTTGCTGCGTAATAATGCTGGGATCGCAGCCCAGATCGCGCGCAGTTTCCAGCGAGATAACCAAATTAGCGCGGTCTGACGCGGATCTCAATTCTCCTATTCGAATTCAAATTTCTCTGGGGAAGGGGTTTTGATATCCCTGTACTATAATTAAAAAGACTGTTGAATGGGGTTTTTAGGCGACGTATATGTGCTGGTAATCTAATTGGGCTTGAGGTGAAATCAGCTTTACATTTTCAGCCAGATCGGTGAGGTGATTTTCGACAGCTTCTCCAGGAATGCCAGGAGGGACATAGACTACATAAAAGACGTTCTCTGTATTATTGGTGATCATTGTCCGCTGGTCCTGTCCCCGGATTATGCTGCATATAACACCCTGTGAATCGGTCATAGCCATGTCCCCAGATTTGCAGATCAATTTCTCACCCCGCATAGAGGTATAGATTTCACTTCCATCCGCTATTTCCAACTTGATTGGAGAAATCACTTGGTTAAGATCATGACCAGCAGTGAGCAGGAAACTATTCATTTCTGCCATGAATACGGCTTGAACCAGGGGATTTATTTGTGGGATGGCTTTGTTCTTCTTAGCAACGGACTCGAGCTGCAGAAGCAAATGGTAAGTTTTTTTGAAACGCTTATAGTAGGTAGCATATGCTGCCATCTCAGTCGATTCCAGGATTTGTTGCCGATCCAGGGATTGATAACGATCGCGAATTTTCTCTTCCAGGCTCACCCGTTTGGCATCCAGAGCAGGGGCCTTTTCCACGGAGCGGGCTTTGCGCATAGACAATATTCCCAGCGCAGCTCCTGGATAAGTTGCTTCCCACTTGGGTGAGATATTAATCATGACTACATTTCCCATCTAATCTCTTGATATTTACGGATTGTATCAGTTGGCCTAACAAACATCTCTAAGGAGATGGGGTTGCCGATGGTTGGCGGGTAATGGTTGGTGTACGCGTGTCTGGGATGGCTGTCGGCCAGCGAGTCTTGGTTGGGGTAGGTGTAACTGGAGTGGCAGTCGGCCAGCGTGTTTTTGTCGGTGAGGGAGTTGGTGCTGGCTCCTGGGTGTTTGTGGCTGTCGGCGGGAGTGGCGTAGGGGAAGGACCAAAGGTTGGTGTCAGGGTGAGGGTAGGCGTGCTTGTGCGCGTTGGTGTCGGTGTGGGGGTTGGGGTGGGTGTCCGGGTGCTTGTCGGAACGGGGGTGGAAGTTGGAGTCCGACTTGCTGTTGGGCTTGGTGGAGGCGTTGGGGCTTCAC
The DNA here is from genome assembly GCA_020346705.1 of Chloroflexota bacterium. Lineage (GTDB taxonomy): Bacteria > Chloroflexota > Anaerolineae > Anaerolineales > UBA4823 > PFL25. The sequence goes on from CP070785.1 coordinate 1,340,730, forward strand.
CCTCAACCAGGAAGCGTCCGGAGATGTTCCAGGCTGTGCCGACGAAAATCTGCACCTCATATTCCCCAGGCAGCCATTGCCAGGGTTCTGGATTCCAATCTGTGAAGCCAAAACCGCCTGTCCCACCATCCCAGGGTTCGCTTTCAAAGAATACGAGCTCGGTTCCCCGGTACCAGAGTGCGCTCCATTGAGAGCCATTCAGCATACCGTCATAGCTGAATAAGGCATACATATGTCCTATTGGATTTTGGAAAACTTCTCCTGGGTTGAGGGGTTGGTAGGAGTCCTGATCGATCCCTTGGCTGAAGATTAGCTGGCTGAAAATCGCATCTGGATTGGGAGTGACAATGCTCTCAATTTGGCTCTCAATTTCAGAAGGCAAATTTGGTGTGGGAGTTACCGTGGGAGTATCTGTTACAGAAGGTGTTAGTGTGATGGTTGGAGTGAGAGTGATCGATGGCGTGATTGTTATCGATGGAGTGATGGTAATTGTGGGTGTTTGAGAAGCGGTTGGAGTGGGTGGAAAAAAACTGTATGCGACCGGCTCTGCATAGCGGCTGATTACAAAGGCAAAAATTCCCAAGAAGATAGCAAAAAAGAGTAAACGCCAACCACGCACCATGCTATCCCTGCGCATCCGGAAGAAGCGCAAAGTTCTGGCCTTGCGGATTGAACGGATTCCCAACCAGACACTGATTAGCAATCCTGCGATTGCAAGGATAATCGCTACCTGTACGGCGGCGTGAATATCTAAGGAAAGGGAATCTAAATCAAAAGGTAATTCCACGATTAATGATCGGGCTCATTTGCTACGGGATTTCTGAGGGATCCGATGCCTTCTATCGCCACCTCAACAATATCGCCATCTACAATGGTCTCTACACCCGCCGGTGTACCGGTCAGGATCAAATCCCCTGGATAAAGGGTCATTACTGACGTGGTGTAGGCGATCAGCTGGCGGACATTAAATACCATATCCCGGGTCGAAGCCATCTGGCGCAGTTCATCGTTAACGTGGCAGGTTATCACTGCATCCGCGGGATCGAAATCTGTTTCGATCCAGGGTCCCACAGGGCAAAATGTATCGAAACCCTTGCCCCGGGTCCACTGGCCATCCTGGAATTGGAGATCGCGTGCGGAAATATCATTGGCGATGGTGTAGCCAAGAATGTGATCCCGGGCTTCTTCGGGAGGGATCCAACGTCCTTTTTTGCCGATCACTACTGCAAGCTCAGCTTCATGTTCGACCTGGTTGGATTGTGGTGGCAGGCGAATTGTCCCTTCATGGGGAATGATCGTCGATGGGGGTTTCAAGAAGATAAGGGGAACTTCAGGCACTTCAGCATCATGTTCTTTAGCATGGGCTGCATAATTGCGACCCACGCAGACGATCTTACTCGGTCGAACGGGGGACAGAAGCTCAACATCTTCCAGTTTTAGGTCAGCTTCTGCGCGGCTGAATTGAGTGAAGGGTGAACCTTCTAGAGCGCCGATCCTTTCTCCTAAAACCCACCCATAGGTTGCTCGTTGAGACGCGGTTTGATAACGGACGATGCGCATGGGTATCTCCTGGCAGGGTGATTAATTATATATCAATCGTTGGCGTGTTGAATATTTGCTGATAATCCTGCAATGGCCTGTTCGGCACCGGCAAAACGCTCAGCGAAACGCCAGCGCAGGGCCTGGCAAACAGCGAAAATGATCGATTCTATAGTGATGATGCCAACACCCAGAGAAGGATTCGAGCGTGCGGCTAAAACCACATCCGCTGCCCGGGCGGAATTTAGCGATGCTGCGCCTAATACTGCTGCTGTGGGCAGGCCTTTCTTGTTTGCGGCTTCTAAAGCGCCGGCAATGTAAGGGGATTGGCCAGAAACCTCTAAAGCGATCAGCAAATCCTGGGAGGTCGCCGTATGGACAGTGCGCGCAAGGTCTTCTACACCGGAACGGGCGATGTAAATTGGGAATCCACCTTGTTCGAGGAAGTGTACCAGGTTGTAAGCTGCTGCCTGGGCTGGGTTCTCTGCCAGAACGACGATTCTCCTGGCGGCGCCGATCTGGTCAACCAAATCTGCCAAGGCATCCGTGTCGAGGGAAATTCGTGTTTGTTCCAGAGCCAGCGATAATTCCTCCATCGCGTTACCCACCACGCCGGGGACTGATTCGGCTTCCTTGGCCTGTTCAGGGCGGACCAGCAGGTCGTTCAAGACGCGCTGGCGGATCTCTCGCTGCATATCGGGAAATCCCTTGTAATCCAGCGTTTGAGCAAAGCGTACGACCGTGGCCGCGTCCAGATCGAGCCGGTGGGCGAGTTCACTGGCGGTCATGAAAGCGGCTTCAATGTAAGAATCCAGCAGGAAGTCTGCCAGCTTGGCGAAGCTTTTCGACATGCCAGGTCGTTCTTGACGGATGCGATCCTCATATGTCATGACTTACTCCTTGCAATCCATCCTGGTATGTATGACAAATAATAAATGATTCTGGGGTGGGGCAGGATGCTATCCATTTTGCAGGATCGGGCAATTTTTCGGCATAGATTGCCATATGAGTCTAACATATTTAAGGCGATTTTGCAAATTAAATTGCGGTATTTAGAATCATTCCCATATCCATATTGCGGAATAGTTGACCAGAATGTCAATTTGATAAATTTAGGATCGGGTATAATTGGGCGGACGGGCGGATAGCTCAGTTGGTTAGAGCGCTTCTCTTACACAGAAGAGGTCGCAGGTTCGAGTCCTGTTCCGCCCACTTATGAAACCCCCAGGGATGGGGGTTTTTGGTCTTAATAAGACCTAAATGTAGGTATCTGAATGGGTTTTGGTTGTTTCAGGGCTGGTTTCATTTGCAACCGTTTGCAACCGTAATCAAAGATTGCCATTAGTTTTGTTCAGTTGCACCGCGACGGGCATCATCAGTTCATCAATCTTATCTGCTACTTCGGTATGCATACTTGGGATGAGGTGACCATAGACATCCAGAGTTATTGATGCTCTAGCATGACCCAAGCGTCTGGACACAACAATGGGTGGAATGTTGTTGTTCAGCATTAAAGAGGCAGCGGTATGCCTCAAGTCGTGGAAGCGTATGGTTGGTAAGCCAACATCTCTAAGCAGTTTCTTGAAATCTCTCAGCAGGTTACGTGGATGGATCGGTGTACCCAATGAAGTCGTGAATACCAGTCCATGCTCTTGCCATTTCTCACCTGCTGCCAAACGCTCATTTTGTTGGCGTTCATGGTGAGAGCGCAAGACATTGATAGTCTTACTGCCAAGTGCGATGGAGCGTTTTGCGAATCTGGTTTTTGGAGCCGAGAATTGTACTCCCTTCCCAGCTGGTCGCATTAGTTGCCGCTCGATTTTTAGTGTTTGTCGGATCCAATCAAGGTCGGTCCACTTCAACCCGAGCAGTTCCATCTGACGTGCACCCGTGGCTATTGCAAGGTGGAAAAGCGC
>CP070785.1:1344284-1353215 GCA_020346705.1 Chloroflexota bacterium
TCACTGATAGAGTTATATAAGTAATAACTGGCCCGTGTGGAAGCAGGTATTTGTAATTTATCATGCAGAGGCATTGCACAGTGATGTCCAGCCCGGACTGCGATCCCATCACCATCCAGGATCTGAGCTACATCATGAGCATGCACTCCATCTAGATTGAACGCTGTAACACCTCCCCGGTCTTTTGCTTCCGGTCCATACACAAACACCCCAGGGACTTCACTCAGGCGCTCCAGTGCATAATCAACGACAACGTGTTCCTGAGCAGCGATTCTATCCAGCCCAATTTCATCCAAATACTCAACTGCTGCACCCAGGCCGACCGCCTCTGCAATGGCAGGGGTGCCGGCTTCAAATTTGTGTGGGAGTGAATTTGGGATAAAGTTGCGCAGCTCCACCTTCTTGATCATATCCCCACCACCAAGAAATGGAGGCATATCTTCAAGAAGATGTTTCTTACCATAGAGAACTCCGACACCTGTCGGTCCACACATCTTATGCCCAGAGAATACGAGAAAATCTGCATCTAATTCCTGGACATCTACTGGGAAATGAGGGACGGATTGAGCAGCATCGATTAAAGTGAGTGCCCCAGCATCATGCGCGCTTTGGATCATCTCCGCCGCGGGATTAATCGTCCCCAATACATTGGACATTTGGGTAAACGCTACTAACTTCGGTTCCAGATCGAGCAGATGATGATACTCATCCAGACCCAGTAAACCACGTTCATCAACTGGGATAAATTCAAGCTTAATATTGCGTTCGGCAGCGAGTATCTGCCAGGGTACCAAGTTCGAATGATGCTCCATCTCGGTCAAGATAACGACATCACCCGCTTCCAAATTTGACCGCCCCCAAGATTGCGCAACGAGATTGATCGATTCTGTCGTATTGCGGGTAAATATTATCTGTCGTGCAGATGGTGCATTAATAAATCTTGCAATGATCTTACGGGCATCTTCATAAAGAGCAGTCGCTTCTTCAGCCAAAAAATGAATTCCACGATGAATATTCGCATTTGACAATCGATAATAATTGTCCATCGCGGCGAGCACCTTGATCGGTTTTTGAGCCGTGGCAGTGGAATCCAGATAAATTACCGGGACGCCAGGTTTTACTTCCCGGGAGAGAATTGGGAAATCAACCCGGATTCGTTCAATATCGAGAACATCTGCTGGTTTTATCGAGTCCATAGTTGGCTTCTATTTCGATCTGGGTCGCGAACGCTTTTTCTTTCGCTGGTATAACCTTACATTACTTGAGATTTTAGGACACCACAAAACATGATCGGGGACCATCCAACCATCGGTCAAATAAACATTTTCCTCAAATTGAACTGCAATCATTTTTGGATCGACCTGGACAACCGTACCTGCCAACCAATCACGGATACGGTTTCCATCCTTGTCTTCGTGGTCGCAATACACCTCTACCCGATCTCCAACCTTGTATGCTTCTTTTTGATTTGGAGCACTTGTAAAATAAATATCCGACAATGCCGCCTCCTATTAGTTTCCGCTCTTCTCCTTAGAGATTTATTTTCCAGTCCTTTCCCAATTGACTGAAGAATTGTATAAATTTACATATTGACGTTGATGAATACTTCCAACCTTACTTGCAATTTCCTAGTTTTGGGCCATCTTTCTGTTTATTGCCTGGTTTAACCGATTCTTTACTCCATCAAATGGTATGCGCTGCATGATCGGTTCAAAAAATCCTTCTACAACCAATCGCTCAGCTTCCGGGAGAGCGATTCCCCGACTGCGTAAATAGAATAACTCATCCGGATCAATTTTCCCAACGGTCGCTCCATGGGTACAACGCACGTCGTCAGCCATGATCTCCAATCCAGGGATCGAATCAGCCCGTGCTTGGCGGCTCAAGACCAGGTTGCGATTTGCCTGGTAGCCATCCGTTTTCTGAGCTCCTGGGGCCACATAAATCATGCCTTGCCACACTGACCGGCTCTCTTCCATCAACGCACCCTTGAACAATAAATCACTGGTTGTGTTGGGAGCAAAATGGTTCTGTTGGGTATCATGGTCTAGATGTTGATTCTTATCAGTGAAATAAAAGCCCGACATCTTGCCTACAGCACCTTCACCAACTAAATCTAAATCGGAAAAGTCCTTCGTCAGATGACTGCCGACTGCAGCAAAAACCCAATCGATATTAGCATCCTTTCCTACAAGCGCCCTTTTGTGAGTGAAATTCCAGACGTGTTCACCCCATGATTGGAGTTCGACAAATCTCAAATCTGCTCCAGATTCAACATTGATTTCAATCAATCCTGCATGTAGAGTCTGACCTTGTGGTTCATCAGTCGAAGCTGCTTCATGCACGTAAGTTAATGATGCACCTTCCTCCAACCAAATTAAGATATGGGAGAAATACGCCACATCAATTCCCGGTCCCCAAAGGACACTGTGCAAAGGTTGTTCAACCCTCACATTCCTGGGGACGTATACAAGGATTCCATCCTCTGCGAATGCACTGCTTAAGGCTGCAAATTTACCTTCATCTGATTTGACCACCTTACCCAGGATTTTTTGGAGAATCTCGGGATGCTCTTTTTCAGCAGTCTTCAGATCAGAAAAGATCACACCAAGCTTGGTTAATGATTGGTCGGTGCTTGTTTCAGCACCTTCAGGAGTAATAATGATCTGCCCTGCATGCTTATCACTTACTAATGGTTCAAGAAGCTCCTCTGGAACTTCTTGATAACCGCTCCGGTCACCATTCACTGGCAAGCGAAAAGAACTTGCTTTCAACTTACGGAGATCCGTTCGCCGCCAGGGTTCATCATTTGTTGTCGGCATTGCCAGCTCTTGATAAGCTTTCCAGGCATTCTCTCTATAGTTCCGAACGAAGTCCGATGAACCATCATTAATAGGGATCATTTCTTTGGTGAAGTTGAATTCCTTCGCCCTTTCTCCTGATTTTTTTCGTGTCGTGGTTACAACAGTTCGTGCCATATTGACATTATTCCTTGTAAATCAGCCTATCGAACCTTCCATTTGAAGTTGGATTAACCGGTTCATTTCGACGGCGTACTCCATCGGTAGTTCCTTTACCAGGGGCTCGATAAAGCCTGAAACAACCATCGAAGTGGCTTCTTCTTCACTCAATCCCCGGCTCATCAAATAGAATAGCTGCTCTTCACCAACTTTCGATACAGAGGCTTCATGACCGATAGTGACATCATCCTCATCAATTTCAATATACGGGTATGTGTCGGAGCGCGATTCCTCGTCAAGGAGAAGTGCATCACATACTACGTTTGATTTAACGTTACCTGCATCTTTGTGCACTTTTAGCAGACCGCGATATGAGGCCCGACCCATTCCTCTGCTGATCGACTTCGAAGTAATTTTGCTGCTGGTATTCGGAGCGAAATGAAGAACCTTCCCTCCAGTATCCTGGTGCTGCCCAGTTCCTGCAAAGGCCATCGACAAAATCTCACCATGAGCATTCTCTCCGAGCAGGTAACAGGAAGGATACTTCATGGTCAGTTTCGACCCTAAATTGGCATCCACCCATTCCATAGTCGCATTTTCGTGCACTAATGCCCGTTGGGTGACCAGATTGTACATATTTGTCGACCAGTTTTGGATGGTCGTGTATCGCATCCGCCCGCCTTTCTTTACCACAATCTCAATCACACCACTATGGAAAGAGTCTGTCGAGTAAATCGGTGCAGTGCATCCCTCAACATAATGAGCCTGGGCGCCCTCATCAATGATGATTAAAGTGCGTTCAAATTGCCCTAGCTCAGCTGTATTGATCCTGAAATAAGCCTGCATCGGCAGATCAACCTTCACACCTGGGGGTACATAAACAAATGAACCACCTGACCAAACTGCGCTGTTTAAAGCTGCGAATTTATTATCTTCGATGGGGATAACTTTCCCGAAGTATTCCCGGAACAAATCGGGGTATTCCCGGAGCCCATTTTCAATGCTGATAAAAATCACTCCCTGGCTCTCTAAATGCTCCTGAATACTATGGTAAACCATCTCAGATTCATATTGAGCACCTACTCCAGATAGAAATTTCTGCTCCGCTTCCGGTATGCCTAAACGGTCAAATGTATCTTTGATCGTATCGGGTACATCATCCCAGGTCTTGCCTTCTTCATCAGCGGGTTTGGCGTAGAAATAGATCTCATCCAAATCAAGTTGGCCCAAATCTCCTCCCCAGGTTGGCATTGGTCGTTTGTTGAAATGCTCCAAGCCTTTGAGCCTGAATTCCAACATCCATTCTGGCTCGCCTTTCATCAAGGAGATTTGTTCAACAACTTCACGATCGAGACCCTTTCGTGCTTTAAAAACAAGGTTCTCCGGATCCCGAAATCCCCATTTATAATCACCGACTCCCTCTAGAATCTGCGCATCTGAACTCATAAATTACCTCCGAGGTAATAACAAAAATCAACCAATAATTTACGCTGAGACGGGATTGCTCTTCTCACGCACCCAATCGTAACCCTGTTCCTCAAGCACCAAAGCAAGATCAGGACCTCCAGATTCTGCAATTTGACCGTCAAGCATGATATGGACGAAATCCGGTTTTATATAGTTGAGAATCCTCTGGTAATGCGTGATCACCAACACGCCCAAATTGTCGCTTCGTAATGCATTCACCCCGTCGGACACGATCCGCAAGGCATCGATATCCAGGCCTGAATCGGTCTCATCGAGAATAGCAATTTCAGGCTGGAGAGCTGCCATTTGTAAAATCTCGGCTCTCTTTTTTTCACCACCAGAGAAGCCTTCGTTCAGATATCGACCTGCAAATTCATGATCCATTTTTAGCAAATCCATTTTTTCTTTCAGCATCGTGCGGAATTGCGGAATGGGTATACCTTTATCCTCGGGGTTATCTGCTTTTCTTCTGGAATTAATTGCAGTTCGCAAGAAATTTGCCACGCTGACTCCCGGAATAGCCACTGGATATTGAAATGCCAGGAACAGGCCTAATCTTGCCCTTTCATCTGGGTCCAAATCCAGGATATTCATGCCTTTAAAAAATACCTCACCCTCAGTAACCTCATACTTTGGATGCCCCATGAGGATATAAGCCAGGGTCGATTTTCCGGTTCCATTCGGGCCCATCAAGGCGTGAATCTCACCTTGTTTTACGGTAAGATTAACCCCCTTGAGGATTTCCGTGCCTTCCACACCTGCATGCAGGTTTCTGATCATAATTTCTGACATCTGAATTAACACTCCGATAAGTTTTGATGAAAATCTTGTTTTGTCGAAAACCGTACTGACAAAAACGGTGAATTAACCGACGCCGAATTATAGCAGTTCAAGTGAGTTAAGTCAATATTTAGGATAATTATCTTAAATATTGACAGAAATAATCAGCACTGTTATACTGCGTTCTGTCAACCTGAGACAAAAGTCTCTGAGTTAGGTATTTTTGACCGCAAATATCATTCCAGGTTTATTCAAATGCAAGATAACTTAGCCAAAAGTACACGTCAGAAAGTATTGCAAACTTTGCTAAAAAAACATCGCTGCTCAATTGTTGAGCTGGCAGATGCCGTTGATATCAACCCCATTTCGGTCCGGCACCATATTTCAAAATTGCAAGCAGAAGGGTTGGTTGCTTCGGAAGAAGAAAAACATGGCGTCGGAAGGCCACGTCAGGTATTCTTCCTTACTGAAGCTGGTTTAGAGGAATTCCCGACCAGATATCTACGATTAACTATCCGGCTTTTGGAGCAGCTCAAAGAGAATTTACCCCAGAGTATGGTCGATCAGCTTTTCTCACAAATGGCTGCTGATCTTGTTCAAGAATATGCTCATACCGCCAAACAGGAGGATATGAGCATTGAAGAGCGACTGGAATTGGTCAACGATCTTTTGCAAGATGAAGGTTTCGACCTAGAATGGGAAAAACGAGATAATCAATACTTTATCAGAGAAATCAGCTGTCCATATCTACACGTTGGGCAAACTCACCCCGAAGTTTGTGTTATTGACCAAACATTAATCTCAACTGTTCTCGACCTCCCCACAGAGAAGGTTAAGTGTATTTTGGATGGTGACAATCAATGCACATATGTTGTGCCAGATATACAAAAAATAACTCCCGTGGAGGAACCCTCATGACCGATGAACGACAAGCAGTGATCTGGCAATCTGAATCAACCCATCCCGATCTCGCAGAAAAAGCAAAGGAAGCATTACGTGAGGTTGTTGATCCTGAAATTGGGTTGAACCTTATTGAGCTCGGATTGATCCGGGATGTCACGATCTCAGATGAAGAAGCTCACATAATCATGATTTTAACCACCCCATTTTGCCCATATGGACCTGCCTTACTCGAAATGGCACGAAAAAAGGTAGAAGACTCGCTATCATTAACTACGACAATAGAAGTGGGTATGGAAATGTGGGATCCGACGATGATGGAAGAAGGCGCTGGCGCTGATTGGGGATTGTTTTAAACATCAACGCTAACAAAGAGGGCTGCGGTCTAAACACTACAGCCCTTTTTTATTTAAATACCTGTCATCTTAAAGCTGAATTTCTTAAAGATATCCGTCGAAGTGTCAAAGATTTCCCAAATATTAGAGACCAATTCCCTTTGTTGACAGTTAGTTTAAGATGATATAAACTCATAAAGTATTTCAAACCAACCAAAAAAATAACCGTTGTAGGTACACCAATTCACATTCGTATCAATATTCCTGAAGTTCATTCTAGGTGGTCTGTACCTGTAAATGGATTATATTGTCCCAAATCTGAAGAATGTGGGTGAATTATTTCTGCAGAATCTTTGATGTAGAAATAATTTCACGCGTATTTGCGCGCATCCAATTTCTTGATATAGTGTGCAACCTGGCGTTATCAGGATGTCCAGATGGAGCAATTGAATTGCTCAAAGCTTTATTAGGAGGTGATGTTACTGGAATAAATATTAAAAACCAACCACGCTGTTGACAAATAAATGGTTATTCGGTAATTCTATTTCCATTAGTGAGGAGAGAGAAAATGAATAAAAGATCCTTAATGATCATTATTAGTTTGATTTTGATCGGTGCGTTTGTTGTGAGCGCCTGTGCTCAAGCTGCTCAGCCGGCAATTGTAATCGGTGTAAATGCCCCCATGACTGGTGACATTCCAAAGGTTGGTGAAGGCACAAAATTTGCGGCAGAAATGTGGCTTGAAGATATTAATGCCGCAGGTGGATTAGATGTCGGGGGAACGAAATATCCAGTTGAGCTGGTGATAGAAGACAATGAATCTAAAGCCGAATCTGCTACCAAAGCCAATACCAAACTGATCACGCAAGATGAAGTATTGGTGATAGTCGGCCCACAATCTTCCAAGCAGGCAGTCCCTGCAGGTGGCGTTGCCAACGATAACGAAACCCCAATGGTTAGCCCCTGGTCAACCAACCCAAATACGACCATGGACCGTCCCTGGGTTTTCCGCACTCCATTCCTTGATCCGTTCCAGGGTCCTGTGGTAGCCAATTTCGTTACCGACGAGTTTGGTTTTAGTAAGGCAGCAGTGCTTTATGACGTTGCCAGTGATTATCCAAAGGGATTGGCGGAATTCTTCAGCAGTGCCTGGGAAGATGTTCACGGATCCGGCTCTGTTGTGGCATATGAGAGCTTCACCACCAAGGATACCGACTTCTCTGCCCAGCTAACCAAGATCAGGGATTCTGGTGCTGAATTCATCTTTACACCCCAATATTACAACGAGGTTGCCTTGATCGCCCAACAAGCGCACGAATTAGGATGGGATGCACCCATTGTGGGCAGCGATAGCTGGGGTTCTGCTGAACTGATGAATTTGTGTGGAGATGACTGCAAAGGACAGTTCTTCAGTACTCACTATGCTGCTGCTGGTGCAACTGGAGCCACGAAGGAGTTCATTGATCGCTATAACGAAAAACACGGCTATGTACCAGATGATGTTGGTGCGCTCACCTGGGATACGATGCTGATCATCCAAAAAGCCATCCAGGATTGCGGTGAAATAACCGGAGACATCGCCACTGATCGAGCATGCGTACGGGAGGCCTTAGCGCAAATTCAGGATTTCGAAGGCATCACCGGAACAATGACCTTCACTGAAGAAGGCGATCCAATTAAGTGCGCAGTGATCGTAAAAATCAGTGATGCTGGTGAATTTGAGTTTTATCAACAAGTTTGCCCATAAGTATGAGTGTCCCATAACCGCTCAATTTGTCACAGATTTTGAAGCTGTGAACAACAATTAAGAGGGCGGGCAGTTATGAAGCCCGCCCTCGTCTGAGGAGGAGGTTTAAAAATTATGGAATTTTTCCTCCAGATGGTGGTAAACGCCCTTCAATTAGGAAGTTTTTATGCATTAATTGCCCTGGGTTATTCGATGGTCTATGGTGTACTCCTGCTGTTCAATTTCGCACATGGGGACATCTTCATGGTCGGGGCATACATTGGTTTATTTGTAGCCACCGCTATCCTTGCACTGTTGGCATTAACTACCTTTACAATTCCCGGCTGGTTGATCTTAGTTCTGACAATTCTCGCAGCAATGCTGCTGACTTCCTTTTTCGGGATTGCTGTTGAACGAATTGGCTATAGACCTCTGCGCAATGCACCACGTGCTTCTGCGGCAATTACTGGATTGATGATCGGCATTATTCTAGAAACTGCCAATTTGGCGTTTTTGGGTGCCGAGAATTACAGCTTCCCAGCCTTGATCGAAACATCAACTTACCAGATCGCGGGGGTCAGTATTACCAATAAGAAAATCATGATTGTGCTGGTCGCCTTGCTGCTTATGCTCGCCCTCCACCAGTTTGTTCAACGGACAAAATGGGGTATGGCCATGCGGGCTACGGCTTATGACTTCGTAGTCGTGCCGCTGATGGGTGTTCCGCTAAACCAGATCGCCGCACTTACCTTTGCCTTGGGCT
>CP070785.1:1353315-1360396 GCA_020346705.1 Chloroflexota bacterium
CATTCCCCCATTGATTTCTCTTGAGAAAAAGGCTATCCCTCTCAACTAAGATGAAGGAAACTGGGCGCAATTTTCTTGGAAAACATTGGTGTAGTTCCCGATATAAGAGAAAAGATGAAGTCAAAAGACTCCATCTCTTATTCAAGCAACAATATCAGTTTAATGATGATCGTGGTGCCCGTGGTGATCATGGTGTTCGTGATGGTCGCCATGAAGATATTTCTCAGGGTCCTTATCGAAGGATGCTTTGCACCCAGGAGCGCAGAAATAATAGGTCGTGCCCTTATACTCAGAAGTCCATTGGGCGGTCTTTTCGTCAACTTCCATTTTACAAACTGGATCAATCGCCACTGAAATTACTCCTTTCACTGCATTGAGGGATACTTATAAAACCTGCAAATCGCGTAAAAGGGATTTGCATTGATGATTTTAACAGAAATTTGCTGTTCAACTTTTACAGTTTACCTGTTCGATATTGCCAGGTCTTGTCACCAATTCACTTAAAATAGCTCAGTGTGAGATGTCCCCGCCTTGATCATCAATTTCGAATGTAAGATAATAAAGGCATGTCCAAGTTACGGCTGGCGCGTTTCCTGATTGGTTTTGGTTTATGCATCATCGTTATCACCCTGGGTTTCTTGTACTACCAGCAAGTCACGACCAGGATCAGCATTGCACCCCTGCCGAAGGCATTGGCGAGCTTTTCCATAAAAAAGAATGTTTTGGGCAGATCAGCCCTGGATGAGCTTTCCTGGCTGCATGACCAGGAGTTCCAGTTGAATAAAGGTGCGGTGGGCACCTATGGTAAGGGGCACGAGATAACCCTCTACGTGGCTGGGACACCGATAAGTTTTATGGCAGGCCGCTTGCTGGCAGCCATGCATGACAAAATTGCTCGATCGGAGACACCTTTTACTCCGGTTGCGGAGAGAGAATATAAGGGACGAATTGTATATGAACTGCAAGGGATGGGACAGCAGCATTTTTACTTCCGCTCGAACGGCCTGGTAGTCTGGTTGGCTGTTGATAAGCCTCATGCGGAACAGGCGCTGAGGCAAGTTCTCGAGTTCTACCCTTGACTTAGTGGGTGGTGATCGAACCGAATTCGGAATTCTGATCATATCTGACCGGAAAAGAAATGGTATGAATGTCGTGGGGGAATGTGAAGTATGTCACTGTATAAGGAAAAAGCTTCTTCCTATAATTATTGCAAATGATTTGCAATAAGGGCAAGCTTCATGAATGAGTTAGTCAGCCAGGCATCCGAAAGGCTGCGTTCTCAAGGTGGACGGATGACATCCCAGCGTCGCTTGCTGTTATCGATCCTGGATTCTCTTGGGGAGCACCCTACCGCTGAAGAATTGCTGCTCATCGCTCGCAAACAAGACCCGGATTTAAACCTTTCAACCGTCTACCGTACATTGCGCTGGTTGGAAGCTGAGAACCTGGTCAGTACCCGCCTGTTTGCTGAAGGTCGTCGCCAGGAACGGTTCGACGCGGCCTTACCGAGCGAACATCACCACTTCATATGCACCAGATGCAAAAATGTGATTGAGTTTGACACCGATCTGTTGGATGAAATAAAAACTCAATTTCAGGATTCGAGTGGGGCTAGCGTTGATACTGGTTCAATTGAGCTGTACGGATTGTGTCCAGACTGTCGCCAGAGATCAATTGTGCAAGAGACTGGCATGGAGGTTGGTTGAGCATGGAATGTCATGCCGCAATCCCTGATCAGATCGAAAGCCGGGATGGAAGCATTGCCCTGGTTGGCCATCCAAACGTCGGCAAATCAGTCTTGTTCCAAAAATTAACTGGCCAGCGGGTGATTGTAGCAAATTACCCTGGCACGACGGTCGAATTGGTACGCGGCAACCTGCGCGGCCTGCCGGATATCACCCTGGTTGATACTCCGGGAGTAATCGCATTTCCGCCTCATTCCGAGGATGAGCAGGTTACGGGGCGCGTTCTGCTCTATGAGCCGCTCAAAGCTATCCTGCAGGTTGGGGATGCAAAAAATTTGCGCCGCACACTGACTCTCACGGTCCAGCTGGCTGAGATGGGATTGCCCCTGGTGCTGGCATTGAATATGATGGACGAAGCACACTCGAGAGGGGTCAGCCTCAATCATGCATTATTAGGAGAATACCTGTCTATCCCTGTTATTCCGACCACTGCGGTTCGTGGACGCGGATTGAAAGACCTGACCGCCGCGCTGAATGTGAGTCAACCCACGAATTTCCGCCTGACTTATCCGGTTGAAATCGAAACCACTATTGCCAGCGTCTGCACGCATTTCAGCGGGATGGAGGTCCCAATATCCCACAGGTCGCTGGCTTTGCTCTGGCTGAGCGGTGATCCTGTTTCGGAAAGCTGGCTGCGAGAGCACCTGAGCGTGAATTCAATCCAGCACCTAGTTGCTATGCGCCAATCATTGCAGCTATCCTTCGTTGAACCGCTCTCAATCGTGATCCAGGGAGCCCGTTTGGAATACGTTGATCGGGTCGTGTCCATGGTCGTGCAGGAGGCAGGCGGGGGTTGGCAGGGGATTTCCAACTCCTTGAGCCGCCTGACCACGCATCCGATCTGGGGTTGGGTGATACTGGCGTTGGTGCTATACGGTCTCTACTGGTTTGTGGGCGTTTTTGGGGCTGGCATTCTGGTCGGGTTTATGGAGGAGGGTCTATTTGGGCAGGTGATCAACCCCTGGGTTGTGTCTTGGGTGAGTCAAATTGTTCCCTGGCCGATCGTTGTTGATTTACTGGTTGGGGAGTATGGGCTTTGGACAATGGGGATGACCTATGCCTTGGCTTTGATCTTTCCTATCGTGACTACTTTCTTCCTGGCGTTTGGCGTGCTGGAAGATTCGGGTTATCTGCCCAGGTTAGCCGCTTTGAGCAACCGCCTATTCCAACGCATGGGGCTGAACGGAAAGGCTGTCGTGCCAATGGTACTTGGCCTGGGCTGTGTGACCATGGCTACTTTGACCACACGGGTGCTGGAAACGAAACGCGAGCGGCTGCTGGTAATTCTGCTGCTGGCTTTGGCGATCCCATGTTCCGCCCAGCTTGGCGTGGTGATGGGTATCCTGGCTGGAGTCTCCTTTACGGCGATGATGATTTGGAGCGGCGTGGTAGCGTTGGTCCTGCTCACGATTGGTTGGCTGGCAGCACGCCTAATCCCTGGAGAACGCACACAGCTCCTGGTGGAACTGCCGCCGATGCGCTGGCCGGTTCTTTCAAATGTGGTGATTAAGACAGTTGCCCGGATAGAGTGGTATCTCAAGGAAGTGGTGCCGCTATTCCTGCTCGGAACCGCATTGCTTTTCCTCCTTGATCGGACAGGTATCCTGAACCAGCTCATCGAATTAGGTGAACCTTTGGTTGCTGGATGGTTGGGATTGCCACCGGAAGCCAGCGCTGCATTCCTGGTTGGCTTCCTACGCCGTGATTTCGGCGCAACCGGCCTGTTTATCATGGAATCTCAAGGTATGCTTTCACCAATGCAGGTAGTTGTGGCCATGGTGACGATTACTTTGTTCATCCCCTGCATTGCCAGTGTATTGATGATTGCCAAAGAGCGCAGCTGGAAAACCGCGCTCAGCTTAGTGGTCCTGATCATCCCACTGGCATTTTTTATCGGCGGGCTGCTATACCGGCTATTAGCACTCGTGGGGTGGGGAATATGAAAAAGCAACGAATTCGGTGCTCAATGTGCGGCCAGAAATATGATCCTGAACTGCATCTTGCCTGTCAAAATTGTCCGATGCATTCAGGATGCGACCTGGTCTGCTGCCCAAATTGTGGCTACCAGACTATTGACCCACGGAGATCGAAATTGGTCCGTCTGGCGCGATTTATTTCCAGAAGACGCTCATCGGCGAGCAAACCTATTGACCAGAATGGGCAAATGACGTTGGCAGATGTGCCCCCGGGTTGTCATGCGAAGGTGGTCAGGTTTGAAGCAGACTTTCCCCCAGACAGGCGAGCTTATCTGCAGTCGTACGGGCTGGTGATGGATTATTGGGTGCAGGTCCTCCAGCATTCACCGATCACGATCGTCAGATTGGATCATCTCGAACTGGCACTGGAAAGCGAACTGGCCGGCGGAATCATAGTCCAAATGTCACCGGATGGTCATGTTGAGAGACAGCTTGATTGATCTCCAAAGGTGAAAAGCGCGATTTTCCTTCTACCTTGACAAAAAACTGCAGAGAAGACCTAACAAGATTGTCTGGTCACCTTTTAAGGGGGTCAGGTAAATTGGGTGTGCTGCATGATACAATCCCGGCGACGTTAATTCTTATTGGGAGGGGAGAGCAAGCGAAATAAGGAAGAGCATGAGACCAGCTCAAATTTTGATTATTGAGGATGATGATCTCGTATCCCGGACAGTTGAACGCAGCCTGAATAACGGAGAATACCAGATCAGCCTGGCAGATAACGGTTTAGAGGGGCTCAATTTAGCTCGCAAACAACCGCCAGATCTGGTTATTCTGGATGTGATCATGCCGGAAATGGACGGCTATGAGGTTTGCCGTTCCATGCGTGCCGATGCCCGGCTCGCTGAAATACCAATTCTGTTCTTGACGGCCAAGATCAAGGAGGAAGATAGAGTCAATGGATTTTTAGCTGGTGCGGATGATTATCTCACCAAGCCCTTCAACATTGATGAACTCATTTTGCGCGTGCGAGCGATCTTAAGACGAACGAGTAAACTGGAAACAAAACAGCCATTATCTTCTCCAGAAACGATCACTTCTCCACTCGCTCGTAAAGTGTTGCAGGAACTCCAAGCACAAAAGAACACACCGGCTGGCAGTTTCACGCTGGTGACAGGTGACTTTGTCCTGGATACCCAGTCTTACGAGCTGCATACTCCAGGCCGAGGTGTGGTGCGGTTGACCCCCATTCAATTCGATCTGGTTCACCACATGATGAGCAATTCTGGAAAGATCTATTCACCCGGACAGCTCCTGGACGAAGTATGGAATTATCCGCTCGATACGGGCAGCCCAGATTTGGTCCGGGTACATATCAAGAACTTAAGGGATAAGGTGGAGACGGATCCAAAATCTCCAGATTTTATCCGCACAGTACCTGGCTACGGTTATACGATCGACAATAAATCCCCATAGGAGTGATCTGTTTGGCATTCAAAGAAAGAATTTCCGGGCTATGATTTCACCCACTTTAGAGGGACAAAAAGTGAGTAGTATGGAGAAGGGTGAAAATCTTGCTGGACTGAGCTTCCTCGCAAAACTGTCCTCTCTCGATACCGAGATGGAAGAGGTACAGGCCTGGATGGTAGAGAGCATTTTGCAAATACTGGATGCTAAATCTGTGTGTTTGTATTTTTATGAAGATTCCAGGCCTGAATTCGTGGACAAATTGTCGCAGACTTCAGGAGGGCAGTTTAATCACCAACTGATTCCCCTTGATGACAACCAGGTGATCCGCGAAGTGATTGAAACAGGAACCCAGTTCAGATCTCCAGGGGAGTGCCTCATTTACACCCCCATGGTTGCGTATGAAGAGACCGTTGGGGTCATTGAGCTGGAATTTGAGGAGGAGACTTTTGATCCAGAATTATTAATTGCGGTCAGCGAAGGGATCGCCCATAATATTGCCAGGTCTAAACTCGCTTACCGGACGGAGGAAAAGATCCGGGCGATGCAAACTTTTCAGGATCAATTGCTTAATTCCCGCAACACACTGCGAGCACTCTTCGATAGCAGCCCGAGTTCAATCTATATCATCGATCCGGCTTATAACCTGATGGCAATTAATATGAGACGGGCTGAACTGGCAGGCAAAGCGCCACAGGAATTGGTTGGGAGGCAGTGCTTCTCTGTACTTCACCAGCGAGAAAACCCTTGTCCAGGATGCCTGGTCGGGAAGACATTCCAGACAGGGGAGATTACCAGGAGGATTGAAAGGCGAGGAATGGGCGCAGTTAGCCCAATTGAACACGAGATCAGCACTTTTCCGATCTGGGATAATGAGCGGCAAGTGACGCAGGCATTTTTGTTCGAGGAAGATGTTACCGAACGCCAGCATATGCAGGCTACTTTAGCCCAGTCCGAGAAATTGGCTTCGGTAGGGCAGCTGGCTGCTGGTGTCGCCCATGAGATAAACAATCCCCTGACGATCATCCTTGCTAATGCACAACTTCTTCAACGCAGCTTACCTGCTCAAGATGAAGATCTGCTGGAAATGACGGAGTTAATCATCCAGGCAACAGCACGAGCTTCCCAAGCTGTGCGCGAGCTGCTCGATTTCGCCAGGCGTGAACGATATGAGCTCGCTCCTACTGATCTCAATGAGACTATTCACCGGACATTAGGATTAATCGGGCATGAGCTGGGTAAGCGGAGGATCTCCTTAAAGTTTGACCCAGCAATGGATTTGCCAAAAGTCAACGCAAGCCAGGATCATCTGCAAGGTGTCTGGCTAAACTTGTTGATTAATGCCATAGATGCGATTGAAGATGGTCCCGGGGAAATCTCGATCAAGACGGTAAACACCGGAGAAGCCATCCAGGTTTCAATTGCTGATGATGGCGTGGGCATCTCCCCTGAGAATATTTCGCACATCTTTGAACCCTTTTATACGACCAAGGAACCTGGTCATGGAACTGGATTAGGCCTGGCGGTATGCCACCAGATCATCACGAGACATGGGGGCCAAATTTTGGTTGACAGCCAACCAGGCCAGAGGACAACATTTACCATCGTTTTGCCCATTTTGTCGTAAAGTATTATTCCCAGCGAGAAAAGTAAGTCTCAACCAAATTCGTAGTTGTGGTCTGACCTTCCGGGGAGGCTGGAGAAGGTGGTTGCTCTCTATTATTGAATTTGGGATGATTATCCTGATCTGAATAACAAGTGGCTGAGATCGTCGCCACGTATCCGCGAAAACATGCTATGGATAGGTGGTTCGCGATAAAATTATTACGTTTAATTGAGGCTTAGGTTATGAGTCGAGGAGAGAGTCTATTGATCAAGGAATTGGGCGATGGGCTAGTTTTGCGCCAGGCTACACTATCGGATGCGGATGCGCTTTCAACATTTAACGCCCAC
>CP070785.1:1360496-1379885 GCA_020346705.1 Chloroflexota bacterium
ACGCATACCGGTCGTAAAAGCGGTCAGCCCAGGTATGTAGTTTTGGAAGTTGTAAAGCATGATCCCTCAAACGATACGTACTATGTCGCTGCGGCCTGGGGTGAGAAGAGCGATTGGGTTAAAAATATCCAGACAAACCCAAAGATCAAAGTCAAGGTTGGCAGGCAAAGTTTGGAAAGGGTCGCGGTACAGCTCGATCCGGATGAGAGTGAAGCTGTGATCCTGGATTATTCCCAGCGGCATACATCCACCATGATGAACCTGGCCCGCTTCATGGGCTACAAGCTGGATGGCAGCGAGGAAGACTTTCGTGAACTCGGTCGCATGTTGATGATGTTTGCCCTCAAACCTGAAGGTGAGGGGACCCCTCCGTGAATTCAATCTTAATGTTTACTTATCCATTTGGAATATTGGTCGTATTGACCCTGGTTATAGGTCTTGGCGTCTACCTGACCCGGAAATATGATTTGGGTTGGCGACTTTATTGGATCGGCGCGGCATTGTTTATTATCGCCCAGGTATTTCACATCCCTTTCAACCTGCTAATCGATAGACTTTTCCGCAATGGAGTTTTACCGAGTGTTCCTGGAGAATACCAATTGCTTTTTAGTGCAGTATTTTTGGGTCTTAGCGCCGCGCTTTTCGAAGAGATTACTCGCTATATTGGTTTCCGCTGGTGGGCGAAGGATGCGCGCAGCTGGGCAAAAGGTTTACTCTTCGGCTCTGGTTGGGGTGGGATGGAAGCGGTTTTATTCTTTGCTATTCCCCTCCTGCTGAACTATGTAATATTTCTAGCTTTACGCACCCAGGACCTCTCTGGAATGCTTCCACCCGAACAGCTTGCGCCCCTGCAGGAAGGACTGAAAATATTCTGGGGAGTCGCCTGGTATGATTCATTACTGGGTGCAATAGAGAGGACCTTGGTGATCCCCATTCAGATCGCCTTCACCATCCTGGTGTTACAAGTCTTTATCCGCAGGCAGATCAGATGGTTGTGGTTTGCGATCATCTTACACGCACTCTTTGATGCTGTCGCGGTCATCGGCGTCCGAACTTGGGGAGTTTACATCACGGAAGCGCTTTTCTTGTTCTTCAGCCTGATCAGCCTCGGCATGATTTTTGTTTTGCAATCGGATGAACCTGAAGTAACGGAGCAGGAAGATTATCCGGAAGATAGTCCACAAGTCGACCAGCTAGAACTGAGCCCTATTGAAGTGACTGAGGAAAATATCGACCAGACCCGATTCACAGACTAAGTCATGATCACAACCCAAAATCTAACCAAGAAATTTGATCAAATAACGGCTGTCGAAAATCTAAGCCTGGAAATCCCTGAAGGGGAAGTCTTCGGATTTCTGGGTCCCAACGGGGCTGGCAAAACTACCACAGTGCGCATGTTGACCAGTCTGATCAGCCCTACACAGGGCAGCGCTTCTGTTAATGGATTTCAGATTGGTGAACAGGATATCGATATCCGACGCAGCGTAGGCCTGCTCACAGAAACTCCAGGCCTGTCTGATAATTTGAGCGCGGAACGCAACCTGGAGATTTATGCCAGCCTTTACGAAGTCGGAGACATCAAAGGCCAGGTTGAAAAATACCTGCGTTTTCTAGGTGTGTGGGATCGCAGGATGGACGTGGCCGCAACCTTCTCAAAAGGCATGAAACAGAAGCTGGCTATTGCCCGGGCATTATTGCACGAACCGCGCACCTTATTTTTAGATGAACCTACTGCCGGACTCGATCCTGAGGCCTCCCGCCTGGTTAGGGAGTTCATCCTGGAGATCAAGCAGCAGGGACGGACCATTTTCATCTGCACTCACAACCTGGATGAGGCGGATCGCCTGTGCGACCGGATCGGTGTATTTAAAACCAGGTTACTGGTGGTTGATTCACCCATCACGCTGCGCAGGCAGGTGTTCGGTCGCAAAGTCGTCTTTCATCTCGTGCAGGCGGATCAAGCCTTGGTTGACAAGATCACAGCCCACCCGCATGTCAGCGAAGCTAATTTGATCGACCATAAAATCGTGGTCACAATTGATGATCCGGAGGCTCACAATCCAGAATTGATCCGCATCTTAGTCAGGGAGGGTGCCGATATCCAGTTCATCGGAGAACTGCGCCGCTCGCTGGAAGATGTCTATCTGCAACTAGTCAAGAATGCGTGAATTTCTGAAAACTCCATGTCTATAAATATTCAGCGTAATTTATTTTCGAAGTTAAGAGCCCACCGCATATCTTGGCGCTTTGTACTCAAAATTGTGAGCTAAAACGCCCACGATTGGCTAAGGTACAAAAAGCGCTATTGAGAATTTTATTAAACCGTACATCTGTTTCGATATGCAATGAACAAGATCAACACCATAATCCATAAAGAGTGGTCGGAAGTATTCAAAAATAGGATGGTGCTGTTTACTACGGCCTTTTTGCCGCTCCTGCTCACCGCCATCCCCCTTGGTATCATTTATGCGACGAGCTCATCCGGCGATTTCTCGGGCATATCAGGGGACATGCCGAGTGAATTCAATGCCTTTTGCCCTGAAAATTTCAGCGGGGGGGATTGCTTTCAGGTTTTCATCGTCAGCCAGTTTATGATCATGTTCATGATCATCCCCCTGGCCATCCCCGCAGCCATTTCTTCCTATTCAATTGTTGGAGAGAAAGTTAACCGCAGCCTGGAACCACTATTGGCCACACCAATTACCACAACGGAGCTACTGATTGGCAAAAGTCTATCTGCAATCATCCCAGCTCTGATCGCAACCTGGTTGGGATTTGCGATATTTGTAATCGGATCCTGGATCATGATCACAAATCCGGTCGTGATCGGCAATTTCCTGGATGGTCGCTGGTTGATCGCCATCTTCATCATTGGCCCCCTGATGGCATTATCTGCGGTAAGCTTCAGCATCATCATCTCTTCCCGGGTGAATGACCCTCGGGTGGCAGAGCAGGTATCGATGATCATCATTCTGCCTGTCCTGGCGGCATTCTTTGGCCAGATGGCCGGCATTATCATATTAAATGTCACCTTCATGGTGACTAGCGCTATCGTACTCGCTCTGGTGGATGCCATCCTTGTTTATTTGTCAATCCGCCTATTCCAACGAGAGACGATCATTACCCGCTGGAAATGAGTTAATCGATATAAAAAATGACCGCGATATTAAATGTCCTGCTTTCGATTCTGTTTCTGATATCCAGCTTAAGCGGGAGTATTCAAGAGGAACAACTCCAGATTAGAATGCGTAGGAATTGGGGCTTCTCATCCGGAACTGGCAGTATTCAGGGCAACTTCACCATCATGGCAAGCGGACCGGAAGATCTTACCCAGGTTGTCTTTTACATAGATGATCAAATAATCGGGGAAGTAGATGAGTCCCCGTTTGATCATCGGTTTGCCACGGATGATTACCCCCTAGGTCCCCACCAGATTTCTGCCATTGGCACCACAGCGTCTGGTGATGAACTGGTTTCAAATCTTGTCCAGGTAGAGTTCGTCAGCGCTGATCAAGGATGGCAAGCTGCAGGAAACATCATTATCCCCCTGGTGGTGGTTATATTGGCAGCAATAGGATTGGCTGTCATCGTTCCTCTGATCTTCACTCGTGGAAAAAAGGAGCAGCTGCCAGCAGGAGCGCCACGCAGTTATGGTTATTATGGGGGGGCAATATGCCCGAAGTGCAGTCGACCATTCAGCCGTCATATCTACGGATTGAATCTTGGTCTGCACAAATATGATCGCTGCCCTTATTGCGGAAAATGGAGCCTGGTGAAGAGAGCCTCGAAAGAAGAATTGGAAGCAGCTGAAGCAGCTGAGATCGCAGCCGCCCAGGAAGGCATATTCGAACCACAAATCTCTGAAGAGGAGACTCTTCGCAGAGACCTTGAAGACTCCCGCTTCGAAGATTGACTAAGATCCAGTTTTAGCCTTTCAACAGTAATTACAGCAATGCTATACGAAATGGCTCTGTAATGTTAACCAAGCAACCTAGAATTTTCACAATGTGATTTCGAATCTATTCAATAAATCTTGAGATGGAATATAGGACTTTTGTATAGTAGATAGGTGACAGTTAGCACTAGTCGTTAGGACATAATAAATTGATAATAAAGGTAGAAAATATCGACCAGTTGTGATTTTTTGTCAGCAAGTGGAGGTAATGGATGCCCGTCAAGGGATGGATAGAAGTCGATGAACTCTACTGTAAAGGCTGCGATTTATGTGTCAACGCCTGCCCGAAGCAAGTAATTAGTCTGGACCTTAATCGCCTTACTGCAAAAGGTTATCACCCGGCTTTTCTGAGCTCGGAGGGCTGCACCGGATGCGCAATTTGCGCTATCGTTTGTCCGGAGGCAGCCCTTACAATTTACCGCGAGGTGCCCGCTCGGCGAGCTAAAGCAAACGTTTAGGAAAATTTGCATGGCAAAAGAACTGCTTAAAGGAAACGAAGCAATCGCGGAAGCAGCCATCCGCTCTGGGCTGGAGGCTTATTTCGGATACCCGATCACCCCACAGACTGAGCTGCTGGAGTGGCTTTCGAAACGAATGCCCGAATTAGGACGCACATTTATGCAGGCTGAGAGCGAGCTGGCCGCGATTAACATGGTTTATGGCGCCGCGTGTACTGGGGCTCGAGTGATGACTTCCTCCTCGAGTCCTGGAATCAGCTTGATGATGGAGGGCATCTCCTACATCGCTGGCACTGAAGTGCCTGTTGTGCTGGTGGATGTGATGCGTGCTGGACCAGGCTTGGGAAACATCGCTCCAGCTCAAAGCGATTACAACCAGATCGTCCATGGCGGAGGCCACGGAGATTTTCGCCCAATCGTCCTTGCTCCAGCCTCCGTTCAAGAGTCAATTGATCTCACAGTAGAGGCCTTCGAATTGGCTGATCGCTACCGGGCGATCGTCGTAGTATTGATCGATGGATCTATCGGTCAAATGATGGAACCTGCTGAGCTGCCGCCCATGCGGCATATTGATCGACAACGTCCCACTTGGGCAGTAACAGGCGCTAAAGATCGCGATCGCCGTATCCTCAGTTCGATCTATATTGATCCGGAGAACGAAGAGGAGACAAACTTACGCATTTTAGAGCGCTGGAAAGAGATAGAAGCCAACGAGATGCGCTACAAAGAGTATTATCTCGAAGACGCCGAATTGGTCGTGGTTGGATTTGGCACTGCCGGACGGGTTGCTCTTTCTGCAGTCCGGGCAGCAAGAGCCGAAGGTATTCCAGTCGGATTGCTACGGCCGATTACCGTCAGCCCATTCCCTTACGCCCGGATAAAAGAACTCAGTAATCTAGCCTGCGGCATGTTGGTGGTTGAAATGAATACCGGCCAAATGCTGCTTGATGTTCAGGCAGCTGTTGGTGGGAAAATCCCGGTCGAATTTTACGGCCGCATGGGTGGTGTCGTCCCACTACCAGACGAAATTCATGAAGAAATTAGTCGGCTTTGTTATGAGCCGGTAGCTCCGAGCGCAGATCCAAGAGAGTCCTGGATGGACCGCATGGACCTGGCCAAGAACTAGGAGTCAAAATATATGGGTTTGAATCCACAGGTTGAAACGGTTTACAAACGCCCTACAACATTCACGCCAGCTACAACTCATTACTGCCCTGGTTGCACTCATGGAGTTGCTCATCGTCTGGTGGCTGAAGTTCTCGAGGAGATGAACCTCCAAGAAAAGACGATCGGAGTAGCCTCAGTGGGTTGTTCTGTGTTTGCCTACAATTATTTCGATTGCGACTTCGTCGAAGCAGCACATGGCCGCGCTCCAGCTATGGCCACAGGCATAAAACGGGTCCTGCCTGACCGGATTGTTTTTACCTATCAAGGAGACGGAGATCTTGCCTCAATCGGCATGGCAGAGATCGTACACTCTGCTGCTCGGGGTGAAAATATCACCGCAATTTTTATTAACAATGCAAATTACGGCATGACGGGCGGGCAGATGGCTCCTACAACTTTGCCTGGTCAAAAAACCACTTCTTCGCCGATGGGACGGGACATAGAGAACAATGGATTTCCTATCCGTACTGCGGAGATGCTGGCTACGCTCGATGGCGCTGGGTATATCGTCCGTCGCAGCCTGCATGATCCTACAAACATCCGCAAAGCGAAAAAAGCGATCCGCTTAGCATTCGAAACTCAAGAAAGAGGACTTGGCTTTTCTATGGTTGAGCTGCTCTCAACATGCCCAACGAATTGGGGGATGAACCCAATCCAATCTCTGCAATGGATTGAAGAGCATATGATCCCTTATTTCCCCCTCGAAGATTTCAAGGTTTCCCCGATTCTCAGCCAGGTAAGGATATAGCCGTAAAGGAAAATCAATGCAAACCGAAATCGTTATTGCAGGTTTTGGCGGTCAGGGGGTGCTTTTTGCCGGGCAGGTTCTCGCCTATGCAGCCATGGATAGCGGAAAAGAAGTTACCTGGATACCATCTTATGGACCTGAAATGCGAGGTGGAACTGCAAACTGCACCGTTATCGTCGCCGATGAAGAGATTGGGTCTCCGCTGGTTCGCCACCCACAGGCAGTTATCGCGATGAACCTGCCTTCCTTGGACAAATATGAGCCACTCGTAGCTAAAGAAGGTACCTTGATCATAAATTCTTCACTGATCGAACGCTCACTCCAAAGGGAAGACCTCAAGAGTGTGCTCATACCAGCTAATGAGATCGCCGAGTCTTTGGGAGATAAGCGCTTAACAAACATTGTCATGGTCGGGGCTTTGCTGACTGCAGTGCCTGTCTTACCGCTTGAAGCCATCGAACAGGCGTTAGAAGATCACCTGCCTGAGCGGCACAAGAAACTTCTCCCGCTCAACTTTCAGGCACTACGCGCAGGTGCAGATTTAGTGCATAAGGAGCAGATAGGACAACAATCATAACGGATTCACCCTCTGGGTTCCTGATCCAACGCAATATACATCCCACAATATTGCTCAAAGAAGCTTCATTGCAGATCATTCCGCCAGGCATTCATAACTCGTATGGTTATCGGGAACCAAGCTGCATCTTCGAACATCAATAAACGTCCTTGAAACTCTTTTGCAACGGGGCTGCCAAAAAAGGCAGCCCCGCAATTTTTCTCTTAGATTGACTCGTCTGGATTGATCAGGAAATGCCTCTCAAACAGTGGGGCAGTGTGAGCTCGTTCACGCTAAACAGAAGAATTTTTTGACAATTAATGTCCCCCTCAAAGATATCAGGTACAATAGAAATCAACCAATAATTATCTGATAAACTTCTCCAAAGTTATGTGGAGGCATTAAATGGATCAGACGCAGGTTATCTACTTATGCCCAATCTGCTTCCGAGTTTGTGAAACTGAAGAAAAATGCCATGAACACATAATGGTTTTATGTGAAACGGGACACCCTGGCGATGAGCGTCGTAAGCCTGTCACCGACGAACATGGTAATCTGGTTTCTCGCGCTCCACTTTGGTATCTAGAGGCATTGAGCCGCGATCGGAATTAATTCAGGACCTTCTTTACCACAAAAATTTTCAACGCAGTTTTTACATAGGTCTGGATTCGCTCCAGGCTTTTGTATTTAATTAACATTTTTGGCATGCATCCATCATTATTATCTATCTGATGCAGTAGTATAGGACCTCGTGCTCGTTAAATGCCAGTAAGAGCCTATCTCTTACTTGCAATTGGAGCTTATCAAAGCTTTCCCAGTGGAGTTTATCAATAAATCCCCTTTCTATTTCGCCACTTGGGTAATCAGAAAACGGTAGTAATCCTTTGATAGTATTTTCAAGGAAACAGCGTTGCCGAGACAACTTCACACCTGATGTGGCTTAATATCAAAAGGCTGCCTTTGCGAAATCACAAAGGCAGCCGATTTTTCAATCAAGAAATATTTTACGCCATAATCGGGACATCTCGATATTTCAGGGCGGCATGGGCCGCAGATAGACGGGCAATAGGTACTCGGAAAGGTGAGCAGCTGACATAATTCTGACCTATTGAATAGCAAAAGTCGATCGATTCGGGATCACCACCATGTTCACCACAAATTCCGACTTCCAAGTCCCTTCGGGCTTCCCTCCCCATCTGCACGCAGATCTCCATCAGTTTCCCAACGCCATCGAAATCGATCGTCTGGAAGGGATTCTTCGGCAGGATGCCATCTTCAACATATTTAAGCAGGAAATTGCGTTCGGCATCGTCGCGACTGTAACCGTAAGTCATCTGGGTTAAATCGTTGGTACCGAAAGAGAAGAACTCTGCAACCTCAGCAATCTCTCCGGCAGTCACCGCCGCACGCGGAATTTCGATCATGGTTCCGAATTTGTACTCAAATTCGACACCCTTATCCCGCATTATTTCTTTGGCGATCACCTCCAACCGGGGTTGAATGACATTAAGCTCATTCACTGTGCCGGTCAATGGGATCATTACCTCCGGTTTGGCATTCACACCTTTTAGCGTTACATTTGCTGCAGCTTCGAAGATTGCACGGACCTGCATTTCCACGATTTCGGGCATCATAATGCTCAAGCGAATACCGCGCAAACCCATCATAGGATTGCTCTCATGCAGTCCCTGTACCTGGCTTAAAAGGTCTTCCTTTTCAGCCAGGCCTTGATCTTCACCCTTTACCCGCATCGTGATCACTTCTTCTAGAAGTTCTTCCTCAGACGGGAGGAACTCGTGCAGAGGTGGATCGATCAGGCGAATGATGACCGGGTAACCATCCATGGCCTCGAACAATCCTTCAAAATCCGAACGCTGGAAAGGAAGCAATTCATCCAAAGCTGCCTTTCTTTCAGCGGAAGTATCTGAAAGGATCATGCGCTGAACGGTTGGTAATCGTTCCTGTTCAAAGAACATGTGCTCCGTCCGGCAAAGGCCGATGCCAACTGCACCGTAGGATCGCGCTCGCCGGGCATCCGCAGGGTAATCAGCGTTAGCCCAAACCTGGAGACCGGTCGTCGGCCAACCTTCTGGTGCTTTACGGATACCAGGTGTAGCGCTGATATCATCAGCCCAGGATAACAAGGTCAGCAAGTCGGTTTGTTCCTCTAATGTTGGAGCGATGGTGGCAATCTTATCCAGGAAGACCTCACCACTCGTACCATCAACTGAGATCCATTCCCCCTCTTTTACGACTTTATCATCTACCGTCATCAGGCGATTTTCCAGATCAAGCTGGATCATTGAGGCACCTACGACACAAGGTACTCCGAATTGCCTAGCGACTACGGCTGCATGGGATGTGGCACCGCCCTCGCTGGTTAAGATCCCTTTTGAAGCCAGCATACCGTGAACATCGTCCGGTTTGGTGAAAGGCCGCACCATGATCACATCCTGGCCTTCCTCTTTAGCCATCTGTTCTGCGGTATCTGCGTCGAAATAGACCTGTCCAACTGCTGCCCCAGGTGAGGCATTTACTCCCGTAGCGTACTGTGCCCCGGCCTGACGGGCTTTCTCGATTGCTTGCAAGTCAAATTGGGGATGCAGGAGAGTATCAACATCATCTGGCAGCACACGAAGAACTGCTTCTTCTTTCGTTATCAATCCCTCTTCTGCCATATCAACGGCAATTTTCACTGCTGCTTTCGCGGTTCTCTTTCCCGTCCGGGTTTGCAGCATCCATAACTTATTTTTCTCAATGGTAAACTCAACATCCTGCATGTCCTGGTAATGCAACTCAAGCTTGTCACATATCTGCAAGAATTCCTGATAGGCTTCCGGCATTTCATTTTCAAGATCCTGGATTTTTTTCGTATTACGAATGCCAGCGACCACATCTTCTCCCTGGGCATTGAGCAGATAATCACCATAAAGCAAATTTTCACCAGTAGCCGGGTCACGAGTAAAGGCAACTCCAGTTCCCGAATCCCAACCCATGTTGCCGAATACCATGGTCTGAATGTTAACCCCTGTACCCAGATCGTGTTCTATTCCGGCTGCGTTGCGGTAATCCACTGCACGTTTCCCATTCCAGGATTTAAAAACTGCCTCAGTTGCAAGCCGCAGCTGTTCGTATGGATCTTGCGGAAATTCAAAGCCCATGTGTTCTTTAACCACGGATTTAAACTTCTCAACCAGACTTTTCCAATCCTCTGCGGTCAGTTCAGTATCCGATTTGACTCCCTTCTCCTCTTTGTACTTGTCCATTGGACCTTCAAAGGCCTCATCGGGGATTCCCAATACCACCTCACCGAACATCTCAACCAATCGGCGGTAGGCATCAAAAACAAAGGTCTCATCGCCAGTCAGTTCAGCCATCCCTGATGCGGTTTCGTCATTAAGGCCGATATTGAGCACGGTATCCATCATGCCTGGCATCGAGAATTTTGCTCCAGAACGGCAAGAGATCAATAGCGGATTACTCGGATCACCAAATGATTTTTCGGTTGCTTGTTCAACCTGTTTCAGCGCTTCAAGCTCTTGTTCCCACATGCCTGGGGGTAATTTTTCCCCGGCATCCAGGTAAGCATTACAGGCTTCAGTAGTTACGGTAAAGCCGGGCGGTACTGGAACTCCTGCCCTGGTCATATCAGCCAATCCTGATCCTTTTCCACCCAGGAGGGCACGTACCTCCTCCCATTCACCCCCAACAGTTTCTTCAGCAGCTTCCACCTCGCTGAAGAGGTAAACCCATTTATTATCAGTCATCTTTCTCTCCTAAAAGTTTTTTTATGATTGCTATCTTTGCGCTCTCAATCACCCGGGGATTCAACCGGGGAAATTATGCATCAGACATTTTATCTTTACCAGGTAGGGAAGCTAAATTCACAAACTGGGTGTTCTATAATTTCAGACGCACGGTGTATAGTTTACCACTGTGGTTGAGAATTCACAAAATGTATTTTGTCTGCACAATGGGTGATTTTTAGCATCAAATCAGTTAGTACATAACCAGATTTATTCAACAACTGCTATGGGGATTATGAATCCGGATAACCCAATACCTTGTAAATAATCCATGTTTAAGATTTATCCACCATTTCATCCGGCTTGCAGTTATGTCAGTTTAATTTTATGGTTTCCTAACACTCCTTCATGCTAAAATCATATCGATCCGAAAAGGCAAACCCAGTGAAAGCTGGGGACGCAAAGCCATGGGTCTAACGACATCTTCGTGATGTCTAAGATCGCCAGGCTGCCGAGATTGTTGACATGCTGTATGTCTGCAGTTTAATGGCCTGGCTTTCCAGGCCATTTTTAGTTGGCGGGATAAAATCCGCTAAGGAGAAATCAGATGAAGACTCCAGAAACTGTCAAACGAATACAACGTGGTGCCGGATTATTACTTGTGCTTGTATTACTGGCAACATTATCCTTCACCACACCTATCACCCAGGCAGAACTCAGCTCATACATCGTCAAGGGCTCGAATCTGGAGACCGTCACCAAGCTGGTAACTTCGAATGGTGGTATGGTTACATCACAGCTTGAATTGATCGATAGCGTTGGGGCATTGCTACCTGAGAACGCAGTCGCCAGGCTGCTGACTGAACCTGAAATCAGCTCCATCCTTCCAAATGCTTCTGTGAGGATGACTGGAAATGGCAATGGTAACAACCCTGCTCCAGCAAGCGATTACCCTGATGTGATCGGGGCGGATGTAGTCTGGGAAGCAGGTGTCACTGGAGAGGGTGTGTCGGTAGCAATTGTTGATACTGGATTGAGCAATCATCCTGGTTTGCTGAAGAAAGTAAATGGTGCTACTAAGAACAAGATCTCGGGCTGGGTCGATTTTGTTGAAGGCAGCCAATCACCACGTGACCCACATGGACACGGAACTCATATTGCTGGAATTATCGCCAACGCTCAGCAAGGTCCAGATGATGAATGGAATGGCATCGCACCAGGTGTCCGCCTGGTAGGAGTGCGTGTACTTGATGAGAATGGTTTCAGCGATTACGAAAATGTGATTCAAGGTATTCAATGGGTGATCGATCACAAAGATGAATACAACATCCAGATTATGAACCTGTCGTTGGTGTCCACTGCTGAGGTACCATACTGGGTTGATCCACTTAACAATGCCGTCATGCAGGCCTGGGCGAGTGGTATTACCGTGGTTGTAGCGGCTGGAAATGACGGTTCGGATCCATTGACGATTGGTGTGCCTGGGAACAACCCTTACGTGATTACAGTGGGGGCCTTTACAGACAATCACACTCCGGATGATTGGAGTGACGATTATCTGGCTCCCTTCTCGGCAGCAGGACCAACGCTGGATGCATTCACCAAGCCAGACGTGCTTGCTCCGGGTGCTCACATGGCATCGACATTACCGAAACATAGCACACTGGAGACCGAGCATCCGGACAGCGCCCTGCCCCACAAGTATTTCTGGATGGCAGGCACATCCCAGGCTTCGGCGGTAGTATCTGGGCTGGCAGCATTGGCATTAGCTGAAAACCCAGATCTCACACCTGATGAAGTTAAGTATCGGCTGATGGTCACCGCTTTACCCTGGGTCGATATGGATAGCACTGAGGCAATATACAGCCTCTGGCAGCAAGGTGCTGGCCGGGTAAACGCCCCTGACGCAGTCTTTGCAGATATCGAAGGTAGTGCAAATGCAGGTATGGATATCTCAAAAGACCTTGCGGATGAAGAGCATTACGAAGGTTATACCTACTTCGATGTCGAGACAGGTGAGTTCCGTTTACGTGGGGATTATGCTGATTGGACAGGTGGCTACGGGGCCTGGGCAGGAGAATATGGACCTTGGACGGGTGGTTATGGCGCCTGGGCTGGTGGATATGGGGCATGGGCTGGTGGTTATGGGGCCTGGGCAGGCGGCTATGGGGCTTGGGCGGGTGGTTACGGAGCCTGGGCAGGCGGTTATGGGGCTTGGGCGGGTGGTTATGGAGCTTGGGCGGGTGGTTACGGAGCTTGGGCAGGCGGCTATGGTGCCTGGGCAGGTCATGATGGGGCGTGGGCAGGCTCATTCCCAGATCAAGGAGTCGCCGGGTTTACCCCCTTCGGTTCCCAAGATGCGGAGCAACTTCCGTGGGCTGGTGATTGGGTTGATTTTGATGGTTGAACAATAATCTCACATTGAACTCTGTAAGCTCAGAATTAAACCCAATTGAAATCCGGGGCTTGGAAAACTCTAGGCCCCGGAATATTTTTAACGAATAAACTCTAATTGTGATTAAAAAACTACCCGTGAACCCGAATTCGATTTGACTCTCTCTCCAGTTTTCGAAGCTCCCCATCAGCTCCTACCTCGGAGAAGACCTCTCTTGCCAGCTCGAAGTACTCATCTGCCTTCGAGAGATCACCAAGATCGATAGCCAGCAGTCCTTGTTCGTAGGCTGTACGCGCCAACTCCAGTTTCTCAAACGCAGCACTAAAAATCTTTGCACTATCTCGAAGTCTCTGACCTGCAACATCCAGGTCTCTTTGTTTACGATTGATGGCGCCTTGCACTCTCAAAACTCTCCCTGCCTGGACCGATTCCCCTGTGGATTCAGCACCTTCTTTGGTAAGAGCTTCCCACGACTTGTCACTCCACAAAATTGCTTTTTCGACACCTCCCCAAGCGAGATAACATTCGGCCAGATAACACATGGCATCAATTAAGTTATCCTGGGCTCCAAGCTCTTCAAATATCTGCCTCCCCTGACTTAAATGCTCCACCGCTTGTGGATATTCGTTGAAAGTGGTTTCCAACCGTCCTAAATACATACTTGCTAAACCCAGGTAAAATCGATGACCTATCTTGCTGGCAACTTTGCTTGCTTTTTCTAGGTTGATTCTCGCAGATTCATACTCTCCGCGATCGTGTTTCACTAATCCCAGGTTAATATTCGCCAATGCAATACCTTCAGTATCTCCGACCTTGTCAAGCAGTGTGAGACTTTGCTTGAAATTCTGCTCTGCTTCACGAAGATCACCGGACATTAAACCAAGTAAACCCAGGTTATTGTATAAACGGGCTTCCCCCGATAAATCACCCAAAGTTTTCCTCATCTCCAAGCTGTTACGAACATACACTGCAGCTTTTTCATAATCTCGCATTTGGTAAGCGACTGCACCCAGCCTGTTGTGGATCGATGCGATCGTGCTGTATTCATCCGTTATTTCAACCAATTCAAGAGCCAATTGCAGGGAATCCCTGGCTTGCTCGAAATTACCACGCAAGAAATATATCCATCCGATCTCGTTCAAGATCTTTGACTTCGCTACATGCGATGAGTTCCTATCGGACCCAAGTGTTTCATTCGCCATCGAAAGCTGGTCTAAGGCCAGGTCAAATTCTCCCTGGCGCTCAAACGTAACTGCGATCTTTCTATGGATCACATTGAGATCGAAATCCGAATTTCCTCCCAAGAAATTACGATCTATATTTAATCCTTCCTGGTAATAATCTCGGGCGAGATCATATTCTCCAACAAACACAAGCACATCTCCAAGGCCCATCCAAACCTGCAGTTCTTGCTCCATGCTATGGGGAACCTCTGAAAGCAAGTCGCGAGCTTCCTCGTAATAATGTCTGGATTGAAGATTCGCATATTCCCGAGCAGATTTTTCTCCTGCCAGGAGCAAATAATGCAGCGCCTTGTCGAGATACACACTGCGCATATAATGACCAGCCAGAACCTCGACCTGACTTTCGAGCTCGTCCTCATGGACACGTTCTAACGTCTCTGCTACGATACCATGCAATCTCTTCCTATCCCTGCGCAACAAAGTCTTGTAAACAGCGTCAGAGGTCAACACATGCCGGAAAATAAAACTCTCCGGATCATGCTCATCCGCGGGGAGGATAAATGCCTTCTCCTCAAGCGTAGACAATATTTTTTGAAGGGATTGCAGTTGATCGAACTGCATTACTTCGTTAAGGAGATGTGCGTTGAATTTTCTACCGATTACTGAAGCTGTTTGCAGGACATTGCGCTGGATGGGGATCAAGCGATCGAAACGTGTCAGGATCAAATCCTGTAAGTTTTCAGGGACATCAAGGGGTATTTCTTTATCATCGGCGATCGACCACTGCTCACCATTAGATATCAAGATCCGGTCATCAATCAGCATGCGTAAAATTTCTTCGATATAGAAGGGAACACCCGATGCCCTGCTCAAGATCAGTCTTCTGAATTGCTCTGGGATGTCCGCAATGCCGATCAGGCCAATCAGGAGCTCATCACTTTGTTCAGTCGAGAGAGATTGAAGCTGAATTATCCTGCATCGATCCTGATAACGCGCATTGGTCGTATTGAGAAGATCTTTTAACTTAACATCCATCGCTGGACGGGTGATACCCAGCACAAAAACCGGCTTGTCATCAATCGATTCAACGAGAAATGCTAATAAGTCGAGGGAGATCTCATCCGCCCAGTGCAAATCCTCAAAGATCAAAACCAGCGGTTGCCGATCCGCTAATGCCAACAGCAACCTTCGAACTGCAACGAAGGTTTGCTGACGTAATTGCTCACCATCGAGATGTGATAGACGTTGGATGAATATTGGATCAGACGGTTCTAAGGAGAGTAATTTCTCCAGA
This sequence comes from Chloroflexota bacterium, assembly GCA_020346705.1. Taxonomy (GTDB): domain Bacteria; phylum Chloroflexota; class Anaerolineae; order Anaerolineales; family UBA4823; genus PFL25. Next base: position 1,376,000 of record CP070785.1, read on the forward strand.
AAAGGGAGCACATTGTTTGAATCGCTGCCAAAAAGTTGGTTTACTTCAGACACTAATTTTCGGTGAACTTCATTTCTCCCAGCATCATTTTTTAATCCTAGAAAATCGCGGATAATCTCCTGAAAGATCCAATATGATACAGATTTTCGGTAAGTAAGGCTCTGCCCCTCAAGCAACATCATTTGCTCAGGATCTACAAATGATTTAAACTCCGTGGTCAAGCGACTTTTCCCAATACCTGCTTCACCAATAATCGACACAAATTGACCGCGATTTGTTTTTTTCAATTCTTCAAGGGCTGTTTTTACCTCCTCCAATTCCCCACGCCTGCCTATCATTGGAGAATGGAGACCGCGAACACCGCGCGACGAACCAGGCAAAGACTTTATCCCCAGAATCTGGTACCCTTTTTCCCGATGTTGGTAGCCTTTAAGTTCTAATCCAGACCGCTCCTGGTAATCGAACAATGCCTGGGTGGTCTGAAAAACACTTTCGCTGACGAGTATTGAATCAGGTTCAGCCGTCTCCTGGAGTCTCCTGGCGAGATTAACCGAATCACCAATCGCTGTGTAATCTAGTAGCAGGTCAGAACCGATTCCACCAACGATCACGGTACCACGATTTAAACCGCAATGCAGTTGTAATTTCTCCCCTTGCAGCAGGTCGGTATTCTGATTTAGCTGCTCAATTCCCGCTTGCATATCCAATGCTGCTCTAACCGCACGCTCAGCTGGATTTTCCAGCGCTATCGGTGCCCCAAACAATGCCATCACACCATCGCCGGTAAACTTGTCCACCAGCCCTTCATACTGGTAAACCTTTTCTGCCAGCATGCGAATATAGCTTTGGATAATCTCATAAAGTGATTCATCATCAATTTTTCCGCTTAAACCTGTGTAATCACATAAATCAGCAAATAAAACTGTGACCGTCCGCCTCTTCCCAGTGGCTTCTAAACCTGCCTGGTGGAAACGCTGCCTTAGATCAGATCCTAACAACAGACCTACCTCAGAATTTGGGGAAGTAAATCCAGGCGCGGAAACTGCATTTCCTGCATAGGTACCATTAAGCCTGGAACCACAATTTCCGCAGAAACGCATTCCCGGGGGATTATGAAAGCCGCATTGTGAACAATCTAAGGACATAATGATGGAATAAAAATCACCTTATTGATTTTAGTTACCCCTCCACGAGCAGCCCACCGATCGGATGACCAGGAACTCGGTGAGGAGGCAGATTGATTTTCCAATCAAACCTGCTCTACATGCAATCAATATACCATGGGAAAGACCCCAGCCACCTTTCAAAAGCGTTACTGAAGAACAGAATTACATCAATTAATCTTGTTGACACAGAAATACTTCCTCGTTATAATAATGCGGCCCCGGCAAAAAACCGCTGGGGCGGTACCGTGTATCCCCAACTTCCCCTTACCTCGGCGTACAGTTGTGAATTGCGCGGAGAGTAAGGTGAAGTGAAGATTGGAGAAAAATTATGAAATACGCCATAGTTGAGGATGGCGGCAAACAATACAAAGCCGTTGAGGGCGAGACGATAGAAGTTGACAGCTATAAAGCAGATATTGGTGAACAAATCGATCTAGATCGGGTGCTCCTGATTTCTGATGGTGAAAATACAACAATTGGCACTCCATTCCTGAAAGGAGCCAAGGTTGAGGCCACAATCGAAGCCCAGATCAAAGGTCCAAAAATTGTTGTTTTTAAATACAAACCAAGAGAACGCTACCGCGTAAAGACGGGTCACCGCCAAAGGTATACTCGGCTGCGGATCGGTTCGATTGTTGAAAAATCCGGAGGCAAAAATGGCTCATAAAAAAGGTGGCGGTTCCAGTAGTAATGGACGAGACAGCCAATCGAAACGCTTAGGAGTAAAGGTATATGGTGGAGAGCAGGTGCTCTCTGGATATATCCTTGTTCGCCAGCGTGGCACAAAGATTAAACCCGGCCGGAATGTGGGTTTAGGCCGTGATCACACTCTCTTTGCGACAGCTGACGGTGTTGTCTTATACGAGACAATCCGTGATGGTCGCAAACGAGTAAATGTCTTGCCGGAAGCTCAAAGTTAGGCAAGAATACAATATTGGTATTTAGTTGCAATTGAGGGACTAGTTAATAATGAAAGAAGGAATACATCCGACATATTATCCGGACGCTGTCGTTACCTGTGCGTGTGGCAACACCTGGACTACAGGATCGACAACTAAAGAAATACACACCGATGTGTGTTCGAACTGCCACCCCTTTTTCACTGGCGAACAGCGTATTGTTGACACGGAAGGTCAGGTTGACCGATTCTATAAGAAGCTGCAAGCCCGGCAGGATTACATCGATGAAGTTGAAGCCCGGGAAGCTGCTAAGGTATCTCCAGAGCGACCAATTTCAGAACTCGATTTGGGCACTCGAGCTACAGATGCCCTCGCTAGAGCTGATATCGTCAAGGTTGGGCAAGTACTGGAAATGATGGAAACAGGTGAAGCTTCATTGCTCGCCGTTGAAGGTTTTGGCCGGAAATCCCTGGCAGACCTCAAGAAACGACTGCGGCAGTTTGGCTATGAATTACCTGAAGCAGTCAAGGAGATTCAGGTTTAATTCCTGGCACTATGCATGAGAAAAAGGCGGATGTATCTCAACATCCGCCTTTTTGTTTGCTTGAAGCTCAGCTTAAAATAACTCAAAAATACGTCTATGGTAGAATTGATTAACCATTAAATTTGCTTGCCGGATCCGAGAATTATTCCTAATTTCGGAAGAGGAACGGCACTTTCACCTCTGATAATTATTCAATATTGCCGGAACAATTAACTTAAACTGAGATCTATTCAAAAGGAGGGCAGGTTTTACTATGCGACACCATTCTGGGGCTGTTGAAGTGATTGTTGGTTCAATGTTCAGCGGCAAAACGGACGAATTAATCCGCCGATTACGACGTGCGACCATCGCCAAACAGAAAGTACAGGTGTTTAAACCAGCAATTGATGACCGTTTTGGCGAAACGAAGGTTACCTCTCACGCAGGCAATGATTTCGATGCTTTCCCGATTCGATCTGCAGCACAAATACTTGATCACCTGGATAATGACACCACCGTTGTGGCAGTTGATGAAGCTCAGTTCTTCGATCTGGAAATCGTCCAAATCATTCAACGCATGGCGGATGACGGTATGCGTGTAATCGCAGCCGGTTTGGATACTGATTTTCGCGGGGAACCATTTGGCCCAATACCAACCCTTATGGCGCAAGCTGAGAGGGTTGACAAACTGCACGCCATTTGTATGGTCTGTGCCGAAGAAGCCTCCCGCACGCAACGCCTGTTGGACGGCAAACCCGCTCATTATGATGATCCGGTGGTAGTTATAGGCGCCTCAGAACTATATGAGGCTCGCTGCAGGAAACACCACGAGGTACCAAGAGACTAACTATGCAAGATTACAAAGTATTTCTTGAAGAGGTACTTATCCCTGCCGATGAATTACAGGAACGAATCGCTCAGCTGGGTGAAGAGATCAACCGGGATTATCAGGGAAAAAACCTGCATTTGATCTGCATATTGCGTGGCGGAGTTATGTTCCTGACAGATTTAATGCGCCATATTGATCTACCCCATACCATTGACTTCATGGCAGTGTCTTCCTACGGCAGCGGAGTCCGTCATTCCACTGGTCAGGTACGCATAGCACTGGATTTGAAAGAAGACATTCACGATCGGGATGTCTTGTTGGTCGAGGACATCGTTGATAGTGGCTATACGATCGCCTCTGTCCTGGAATTGCTGGCAACCCGACATCCGCGCAGCCTTAAAGTCTGCACCCTGCTGGATAAAACTGAACGGAGAGAGGTGGAAGTACCAATTGATTACCGGGGGTTCGC
>CP070785.1:1379985-1388114 GCA_020346705.1 Chloroflexota bacterium
GGAAGGGTCGATATTATTCTTACCTTATACCCGCAAACCGCAATTACAATGGTTTTTAGGCAACACTAAGTTAATTCATTATCAACACCAGTTTGAAAATTTTCTGTTCGAGGTTGAAAATTATCTTACAGGAACCGCGATTTTACCTCCACTGGTCTGCTTAATATCGAAAATTACATCATTCAAAATATTTTCCAGCTGGCAATCTGATTCCCAACCCACAGTCTCGTAGATCCTGGATACATCAGGCACTCGCCGGTGCATATCCTCGAAACCTTCAGCATAGGCTTGATCGTAGGGTATAAATTGGATCCTTTCATCTGGATCTTGATACTTATCTTCCTCTGGAGAGGTCATCTGGATAACCTTTCTTGCCAGGTTCAAAATTGATATTTCTTGGGTGTCGCCAATGTTGAATACTCGTCCATCTGCTTCGGATGATTCGGAGAGGGCGATGATCGCTCGCACTGCATCACGAACGTGCAGGAAGCACCGTGTCTGGTTTCCATCTCCATAGACAGTAATTTTCTCTCCATCCAGGGCTTGCTGAACGAAGCGAGGGATCACCATTCCATATCGTCCTGTCTGGCGAGGTCCAACGGTGTTGAAGAGGCGGAAAACCACCACGGGCAATCCCTTTTCTCGATAATAGGCCAGGCCGAGAAATTCATCCACCATTTTAGAAACCGCATAGCTCCAACGGCTGCGAGATGTTGGACCCAGGACAACATCATCATCTTCGCTAAATGGAATCTGGTTACCTTTTCCATATACTTCAGAAGTGGAAGCAACTAATACCTTTGTTTTGTACCGCAGCGCGGTTTTATAGACTACTTCAGTTCCGGCGATGTTGGTTTGGATCGTGTGAACAGGCTGTTCAACGATGAGCATCACACCAACCGCGGCTGCTAAGTGAAAGATCATATCGCACTCACTGACCAGGCGGTCCATGACAACCTCGTTAGTGATAGTATCAATGGCAAAGCGGAAATTGGGGTGGTCAGTCAGCGGGGCAATATTTTCAAATCGTCCTGTCGAAAGGTCATCGATGACCGTTACATGGTAATTTTTTGCCAAAAGAGCCTCGGCTAAATGAGAACCAATGAATCCGGCGCCTCCTGTAATTAATACTGATCGGGAATTAAAACTTGGCATATATTTTTTTCCTTGTCCTTTCGGATTCTTCGATGAGTTTATGAATAATCCTGGTTTGATTTTAGAGCTTTACAACTCGGGATGAGTTCTTTTTTACAGATTTTGTTGCGTTCCTGGTGTCCATTACTAGTTGACTATTCTCAACTATCCAATCCCAATTATATGAATTGTGGTCTGTAGCGATAACAACACAATCTGCCGCTTGCAATGTCTCTTGATCCAATACGACGCTCTTCATGGTAAGACCATTCGTAACCAGATTTGGTACATAGGGATCATGGTAGGTGATATCAGCACCCGTTTCACTCAAAAGGTGGATCAAGTCAAGTGCAGGAGATTCGCGCATATCACTGATATTTGCTTTGTAAGTCACACCTAAGACCAATACCTTCGAATCTTTGAGGGATTTTCCAGTCTCTTCAAGCTTTTTAGCGACTTTACGTAATACAAAGTTTGGCATCCCAAAATTAATTTCTGATGCCAATTCGATGAATTGAGTATCGAAATCCAGCTGCTTCATTTTCCATGCCAGATATTGTGGGTCGATCGGGATACAGTGGCCCCCGACTCCTGGGCCAGGATAGAAAGGTGTGAAACCATAAGGTTTAGTCTTAGCAGCTTCGATGACTTCCCAAACATCGATCTCAAGCCTATCGCATATCATCGCCATCTCGTTCATCAAGGCAATATTTACCGCCCGGTAAGTGTTTTCCAGCAATTTCACCATTTCAGCAACTTTAGGTGAAGAGACAGGAACGATTTGTTCGATAATGGTTTCATAGAGGGCATGAGCGATCTCTGTACAGCGTGGTGTGACACCTCCGATTACTTTCGGGGTCGTACGGACTGTAAAATCTGTTCGACCTGGGTCAATTCGTTCTGGAGAAAAGGCGAGATAGAAATCCTTACCCACTTCCTGGCGTTGCATTTCATCAGGGGAGAGGTTGACCGATCGCAATTCACCATTCCCGTTTCCATCTGACTCCGTAGCTTTAATACCCGTCTCAAGGTATGGGAGCATAAGTTCAACTGTGGTACCAGGATAGGTTGTGCTTTCCAAAATAATGATCATATCCCGGTGCAGGCAGCTGCTTAATTCATCAGTCACCGCAAGAATATAGGTCAAATCTGGGTCTTTGGTTTTTCCTAAGGGTGTCGGGACACAAATGATCACCGCATCTACCTCGGTGAGAATGCTGTAATCAGTGGTCGCAAATAACCGGCTGGTAGCTTGAACATCCACCGTATTCAGTGTTGCTAATGCGGGGGTATCCCCTCCAGCTTGAGAGGATTTTATTGGAATTTGGTTTGTGCTGGTGGTTAATGGAGCTAATTGAGCTGAGGGTACATCGGATATGTAGGATTCACCTCGATTAATTGCATCTGTTCGTTCCTGGTTGATTTCAATCCCGATGACCCGGAATCCCTCTTCAGCAAAAGCTACTGCTAAGGGCAAACCTACGTATCCCAGCCCGATCACCCCAATTACGGCTTCGCGGTTTTCAATTTTTTCTAATATGCTCATATTTTCACCATGTTTTGAATGCCCAACGAGAGTCTTAATGTTTCAACACTCATTATTCCGCAAGAAATGATTTTCTTATCCTGATGATAAATGACATTATCACCAGATAGCTTACGTTCCAGTAAAGTTGCGATTTTGTAAAATATGGGTAGTACCAAATAAATTTCCCACCCAAATGAAAGCAAAGATTACCGTCCCCTCATAGTAAGCATATGGATGACTGACTTGAAGATGATCAAGATATCAAGTGATAAGGACAGATGCTTGATGTAATAAAGATCATATTGCAGCTTGACGAGGGTGTCCTCAACACCTTCAGCGTATCCTTGATTAACGAGTGCCCATCCAGTTGCACCAGGCTTAACCGCGTAACGGGTCCGATAATAAGGAATGCTCTCTTCTAGCTCGGGAACCAGACGTTCAGGGCGTGGGCCGACTAAGCTCATATCACCTGCAACGACGTTGATCAATTGTGGCAGCTCATCAATATGAGCTGTCCGCAGAATACGACCGATTCGCGTGATGCGGTTGTCATTCATCGCTGTGAAGGTGGGGTTCCCGATTTTGTCGGCATTAGATACCATCGTGCGGAACTTCCACAAGCGGAATGATTTTCCACCCCTTCCTAAGCGCCTAGGACGATAGAAAATCGGTCCCGGTGAATCAAGTTTGATTATCAATGCCATGAAGGGGAAAAAGAGAGCCAGGCCTAGTAATCCGCTTCCCGCCAGGATAATATCCATAGCGCGTTTTACCAGCAAGTACAGCCTTCTGGAGTCCCAGTCTATTGGCAACGAGAGCAACCAGCGTTCATTGATGTAGTCGACAGGTATCCGACCGGTGATTTCTTCGAACACTTCAGGCATTGGCACAACTCGAACTCCCTGTTCAAAACATTTTAGCACCGCTTGAAGCTGGTCTGGGTGCATTTCACGGCTTACTGCCAGGATAAGATCAGATATTTCATGTTCATGCACGAATGCAGTCAGGTTGGACCATTCACCAATAACCGTATTACCTTTAATTTCTAGTTCGTGATCAGAGTTGTCCTCGGTAACAAAACCAACGATTTCATACCCGACATCGTGATCTTCAATAACTTGGTAAATAGTTTTGCTGGCTTTTCCTGACCCAACAATAAGTGCTCTGCGCTGGAAATTAGGCTGTACAAGAATGAGAGCATATGCTATTCGCCAGAGAATAATCGACGAGGAAGATAGCATCCCTACAATTAGAAAGGTTGTCCATCCTGCCCTCAATTGTGGGGTCAAAAGCTGAATAAAAGCGTATAAAAGACCTATTGTGATTAGAGTTTTGAAAATTCCAAGTACACTGCTTGAAACCTTAGCAGCCTGTTTGACTTCATAGTTATCATTGGCTGAAGCAATGATCATCCAAATCAGCGAAAGTGTGACAAACCATAATGGCTGCATGGCCACAGTCATTATAGAAAATGGCAACTCCTCACTGATATACAGACCTAACAGCAACGAGAGGTTGAGCAAGAAGAGATCAACGGAAATTAAAAGAATTTTTCGTTGAGAGATTTGCAGCGGAAAACGGGTTCTGCGTTGAACCGCGCTACTTCTACTGCTGCTGCTGAGTTGTGTTTGAACTTTTGTAGAATAAATCATTGAAAACCTCACTCTCACACATAGAGGGGTAACTTGTGATCTTTAAATGTTTTGTTTCGCATATGCATCCTGACAGTCCACAAGCTTACGAATATGTGTTTATCGAGTATTCCGGGAGTGAGCGCCCCACCTGGCGAGCATCAACCCCTATAAATTAAACGAATTAACCAGGGCGCTGTTACTTAAATTTTGCCGAAAATTTCGACTATTTTTTGAGCTGATATATGAATTGACCTTAATTTCAACTAATTGGGATAAAAGTGGATGATCACAAAAGGGAATATCCGCGATTTCAATCTGAATATATTTCCTCAAGCATCAACTAATTGGTGGGAGTTCTTTAGTTGATCTTTATAAAGTTGTTCGATCTCGCTCACCATTCTATCGACAGAGTAATATTCCGATCGCTGCTTGGCGATACTCGCCATGTCATGACAGAGTGAGTCATCATTGAGCAAAGTAAGTATTTTCTCTGCCATTTCTGAAGGTTCACCTGGCGTCACCAAATAACCTGTTTCACCATCGATAACGATCTCCTGCGCTCCATCGACATCATTGGCAACAATTGGTTTTCCAGCACATAAAGCTTCTAAAAAAACAATCGGTAATCCTTCCCAAAGTGAACTTAGGGCAGTAATCTTTAATACGGGTATGATCCTGGTGACATCATCCCTATAACCTAACAGGAAGAACTTATCGACGAGGTTAAGCTCTTTGATTAACCTTTCACTCTCATTTCTGAGAGGACCGTCTCCGATAAAAACAAATTGAACATTTTGGTAATTATCAGCCACGATTGCTGCAGCTCTTATGAAATCTAATGGATTCTTTTGTTCATCTAAGCGGCCGATCATCCCCACCAAATCGCTATCCGGTTTTAATCCCAATTCCTTACGGATTTGCGATTCGTTGACAGTCTGTTCGAATCTTTCCTGATCGATTCCATTGTAAATCAGGGCAAACTTATTCTCATCCGCAATCCGATAATCCAATCCCTTCTTTATGTCTGTCTTTGAAACGACTATCAGTTGATTTGTAAACCTTGCGCATAGCCGTTCTAAATTCAAGTACAAGAACTTGGAAAATGTGGACATCTTTTCATGCAAACCCCATCCGTGTACATGGTGAATGATGACAGGAATCCGGGCTATATAAGCGGCTAATCTTCCAACCACGCCAGCCACAGAAGAGTGGGTGTGTACGATATCAAAATCTCCCTCAACCATGATTTTTCTAAGATCTGTAACAGCCTTAATATTTACCAAAGGATTGATGTGATTAATCAAATTTGGTGTCATCTGGGTGGGGATCTTCATCTCATGGGCGAGCGGGGTCAAGTCATTCCTGCTGGGAGGAATTGGACCGGTCAATAAAAGCACTTCGAAATCTGGGCTCTGGTTTAAATGGTTCGCCAGGTCTAAGACGACATTTGTAGCTCCGCCCGTACCTAGAACCGTGATCACTACCAACACCCGGATCTTGCGACTGGAACTAGGTGATGTTCCGAGCTTATATTCGGATTGTTCTGTAATGATGGATCCTTGATGGGATAGTTTGTCAATACTCGACATAAACTAGATACACCGATATGAGTTCACACTTGCTTGTTATTGAATTTAGATTCAGGATGTGATTAGGGGAGATTATGAGTTAGAACTTATAAGACGTTCCAAATCGCCTTTTTTACTTCCAGGAGCGTTTCTTCAAGGGGTTGATCGGTATTTATCTTGACAACCGAGGTTTTCTCAAAATCGAGACTTGAGGCTTGGGAATGTCGCAGGCGAAGTAGCTCCTCAGGTTCCTCTTTACCCCGGTTTTTATTGCGGACGATGGCAATTTCCAAGGGAACAGATAATGAAATCACTAAATCAGGAGGCGCTATCTCCTTGTACATCTTGTCCTCTAATTGTGCCAAACGTCGCCGGATTGGGTATTTGTTTTCTGGGAGTGAGACGCGGGCTAACTGAGGGCTGTCGGTTGCACCAGGAGAGGAAGATGGATATCGATCACTTAAGATAATGTGTCCATTTGCGGCCCGGGCAAATGCCCTGGTTAGTAAAGTTCTCCGGTCATAGCCAAGCAGGGCAGAACGAAGTGCAAAGAAAAACGGGTAGATTGATTGAGGGTTTTCTTCGTCTTCTCGGTATGTATACTTGGCCTCAATGCGCGTCGATCGATAATTTGGCAGCAAGGAGCGTAGGGCGGGAACGAGTAAATTGGGGATGAAGCTCAGCAGGGTTGAGGGTGGTTTTCCAGCATGGATTTGTTCTACAGCGAAATGCTCCCCTAACCATTTTCGCATCTCTTTTATCAAAGTTGATTTCCCGGTTGCTTCAGGGCCAACAAAGGCGATGATTGCACCCCCGGAGGCTGGGATCATCCCTCGGGGTGACTCTGACAATCGGGCGAAGAACATGGTTGAGAATTTCCTAATTCCAGCCCACAGGTTCCTAAAAAATGAGTGCCTGGCGTATGGTCGCAGCTGAGATCTCAAACGAAGGCCTAAAGTGATCCGGCGATAAAGCGATGAGGAGGACGATATTGCCTGGAGACATTGGGAATAAAGATCAAGGTCAACTGAAGGCATCCATTCCTCAACTAAGCCCATGGTTTCATCAATCGGATCATCATCCATCAACCATTTGATTTCCTGCTTTACCTCATTCCAATACCGGGAAAGCATCAGCAGCTCAACAATTGAAGTATGTTTCAGCATCATCCGGATCACAAAAATGACCAGCTCGGCACTTTTCGTTGGCAATCGAATTTCACCTTCACTTCTCGTATTATCTAAGAGCATGTCTTCAGCCGGAAGGTGGTAATTCTTGGTCAAGCTTTCGCCTGTGATCACTTGGAAATATGCGTGAACATGGACAAGGGTGCCACTCTCATCATCCAAGGCGTAATAATGCTCAACGGAAGGGAAATTGGCAACATTCTTCTCTTTCGCTGGAGAAAAACTAAGCCGGCTTAAAATCGTTCTGAAGAAATCAGCATCTTTGCGATGGATGAGCAAATCTATGTCCGTTTGCCCAGAGACGGATTTACCAAGTGCAATATTGCTTTTCCAATGGCAGTAGCGCAGGTTGTTGGAATTCAATTCATCAAAAAGAGTTTGAATCCTGGATAATGTATTTGGATAATAAGATAATTTTTCAGTTATCTGGACAGGTTGGACGATTTTCAATTCAGACCTTTTGCAGAAGATAAGATGAAATCAGAAATTTTCTCTACTGATTGGTCAATTGCATCTAGATCAGGGCTGGAATTATCCACGATTAACATCCTTGATTGAATGTTGCTGGATTTGACCATCAGGTCGAATAGAGACTCGGCGCGTTTGATATATTCTTCATTCTCCGAACGGTTTCTAGCTTTCATCTCCCTTGGGGGTCTCGATCGGTTCAATGAACGTTCAAGCAAGACCTCCGTTGTCGCTTTGATATAAATGATCAAATCCGGTAACGGCAGAAGATTACTATATTCGTTAATCTCTTCTTTCGTTATTGGCGTGTCATTGAAAGCAAACATATGTGCGGTGAGGAATGGTCCTTCGTCAACGAGAATGACTTTATTTTGATCCTGGCGTTGGGCTATTTCTAGACCACCAAGCTTTCGTTCAATGCTTCGCAAGTTATTAATTGTTGTTACAGATAATGAGGTGTTGCGAGAAAATAATCTTATAGTTTGGGAGATCAATTGGGAGTGGTTGGGAAAAGAACCAAGAAAATAAGGAAAGCTGATAGTTTCTTGGAGCAAATTTCTAGCGGTCGTATTTTTTATGCCTTGTAAACCTACCAATCCAGTTACTAGAT
>CP070785.1:1388214-1402794 GCA_020346705.1 Chloroflexota bacterium
ACCTTCAATCTTTCTCCCAGATTTGGCTGCATACTCAACGCAGGCACGGATCGAATCTTCTGTATAGACCCAACCCTGATCAGGATCGCCAGGTGCCCACATCACGTTGGCACCTACCCCATACGGTCCCCAGTTGTAAGAGATCCACGGAACCCTGGAAACTACCAGGACATCCCCTGACCGACCATGCCCAAGAGCAAGCATCGCCTGGTAGGCTTTCACCAGCGCATCGCGCCCACCGGCAGTTCCAATGATATTGGCAGGTCCAATCCCCGTGTCTGGATCTAATTTCCAGTAATCCTCGACGACAGATTTTCTGAATTCGTTTGTTCCAAATGGCATCCCGTAAGCAGTGCCATTTTCCAGCTGCATCTCGGCTGCTTGCTCGAGGATCTCTTTTGGTGTGCCGGGTAAGCTGGCCCCTCCATCCCCTTGCGAGGCATCGTAGATTGGACTTCCCGGATTCCGCTCCTGGTAAACGACGAGTGATTTGTTTATCAAAAACATTCGCGAGGGGGGAATGGGTGTAAGTTGCCTGAGATGATCACTTATTGGAACCAAAGTATCCTCAGGCACAGCAAAGGTTGGTGTTTCGTTGGAAATTGTGGTCTTCATTGTTCACTCCTTAGATCTAGTCTCCTTAATAATAAACGCCCCGGGGTATTCGGGGCGTTGGATTACTCCAATAAGTGCTGTTAGCAATCTTCAATTCACCGCACGAAAATACCCAGGCCCGTTTTGGTGGTGGGATTAGTGTCGCTAGTTGTTTGGGTAAATCCTACGGTTATCATTCCGTACCAACTATATCATTTGAAAAATATACCGTCAAGGAAATTCTATTACCAATACTAATTTTCTTGGTTACTGGTTCAGAGATGTCGATCGATAATGTACATTGACAGGCTTTCCAGAGCTTGTCGCTCTGGCGTTAGTGGCAACTCATTGAGAGCATCCAATGCTTGGTCAACAAACTCTTGAGCCTGGCTTGTTGCTCTATCTACAGCGCCGCTTTCTTGAATTGCCGAGACTAATTGGTTTAATTCCTCATTCTTGATATTCTTGCCGCAAAGAATCTGGTCCAGATTTGGATCATCTGGATTTGTTTCACGGTAATAAATTGTCGGCAGGGTGATCAAGCCTTGCCTGAGATCATTGGCAACAGGTTTACCAACTGAAGATTGTTCGCCAGTGAAATCGAGTACATCATCGATGATTTGAAAGGCCATCCCAATTCCGTATCCAAATCGATTGGCTGCATCATAGGTTGATTTCCTAATTGGACTTAAAATGGCGGGAGCGGTTGTCGCCAAGACGAAAAGCGATCCAGTTTTGGCATAAATCCTCTCCAAATACTCATCGTAAAATCCTTCATCTTTGCGTTGGAACATCTGGGTGATTTCGCCATTTACGATAATCGTTAAAGTCTCTGCAAATCGGTACATTAACTCAACCGATTCGGTTTTGGCAGCTAATTTAGCTGCACAGGCGAAGATAAAATCCCCTGTAAGCACAGTGGCGCCGGGAGTCCACTGGGCATTCAGTGTCGGTATGCCGCGCCTCAATAAAGCCCCATCAATTAAATCGTCATGAACTAAAGTGGCTGTATGAAGTAGTTCAATGGAAGCCGCCAGGGAAATTATTTTCTCTCTGTCAGCGCCTAACATCGCCCCGGTGAGTAAAGCAACAGCTGGTCTCACCCTTTTTCCCCCAGACGAAAGTAGATGTTCTAACGCAGCCCTTAAATCCGGATGGTGTCCATTGGTTACATCCCGCATCCTCGTTTCAACCTGGAGAATGCTATCTTGGACAGGGGTGAAAAAAGTGGCTGTTTTCAATTGCGTATTACCATCCGAATAACCGCGCTGCATTCGCGGTTGTGATATAGGTCACAGTATTATAAGCTTCTTGCTTTAATCCGGCGATTTTTTCTGCAACTAGTTTAACTTTTGCTGGATCGTTTCTTTTTCCTCGATAAGGGTGGGGCGTTAGAAAGGGAGCATCAGTCTCGATTAACATATCCTCGAGAGGTAATCTTATCACTAAATCCTGGAGATCGCTTGCATTGTGAAAAGTGACCGGCCCGGTAATTCCAATTAAGAAATTCAATGCTGAAGTTCGTTCAGCATCATCCTCAGCACCCGAAAATGAGTGCAGGACCCCTGGATGGCTTAATAATTCAGATTGTGATTTTTCTAGCTCCCGACACCAATTTGCTAAGACTTCTAATACCTTTTCAATCGATTCTCGCGTATGGATAACTACCGGTAGTTCTAATTCTGCCGCTAGCTCAAGCTGTTCCCAGAAAATCTTCTCTTGTAAATCATGTGGGGTGCGATCCCGGTAGAAATCGAGCCCAATCTCACCGATTGCGACAACCTTATGATGAGTAGCTAAATCACGTAAGTGAGATTTTGTCCCATTTTCCCAGGTCAAGCCATCATTTGGATGGACACCCACAGCAGCAAAAACCTCTGGGTATTCATCCGCAAGCCTGATAGCTTTCTCGCTTGATCGTAAAGTGATCCCGGGATTCAGGATTCTTTTTATTCCAACCTCCCGGGCGAGAGCCATTACCTGATCCCGGTCTTGATCGAAACTGTTAAAGTCCAGATGACAATGGGTGTCTACCAGCACTTATTTAATTCCTGCGACCCGCAGCCCATCTTCAAGAATAGCCTGCACCCGATCAGGATCAGTTGTTTCCGTATAAACCCTGATAATTGGTTCCGTCCCCGAGAAGCGGATCAGCAGCCAACCATATTCTCCCAAAGAAAATTTGAATCCATCTTTGGTGTTTAACTCTTCGACATTAAAACCGCCAATGGTTTTTGGGTCGGATGCCAGAATTTGTTCTCTCCGCGCCTCAGCATCACCCGAAAATCTGGTATCGATCCGGTCATAATAATGGGCGCCAACTTTGGAAAACAGCAAATCGATCAATTCTGAAGGTTTTGATTCGAGCTTGACCATCATATCCAGGATATATAACCCAGCGAGAATCCCATCTCTCTCAGGGACGTGACCCCGAAAGGCATAGCCACCAGATTCCTCTCCACCAATTAGCGCATCGTGCTCAAGCATCGCTGGGGCAACATACTTAAACCCGACTCCAGTCTCAATAATTGGTACATCATACATATTTCCCAGTTTCTTGAGCATATTGGTGGTTGATAATGTCTTTACGATTGGACCACGTTCACCACGTACTTCCAGCAGATAATAAGCCAGCAATCCATAAACCCGCAGTTGATCGACAAAGACCCCATTCTCATCACCGATCCCCAGGCGATCCGCATCGCCATCAGTGATAATCAAAACATCTGCCCCGTATTCATTCGTATTCTGGAGACCAACATCCACATTTGGTGGGATTGGTTCCGGTCGGGTCATTTCGGGAAATATTGGATTACGCGTATTATGGATTTCAATGACCTTAGTTGTTCCTCCAGCTAACAACTCCGAAAACCAGCCTGCACCATTCCCCCACATAGGATCGACCAAGATCGTTAGCCCAGCTGATTTAATTGGCTCTAAATCTACTAACTTCTTGATCTGAGCCATGTATGCTGGTTTTGGATCGAATTTTTCAATCCTCCCACCTTCTACTGCTTCTGCATAACCCATAACCTTTACCCCGGCGATGGATTCTGGTATACGACTTTCGATATCCTTCAATCCCTCAGGGGCAATCGCGCCACCATAACGATTGCGTACTTTAAATCCGTTATCCACCGGGGGATTATGTGAAGCAGTGATGTTGATTGCCCCTACCGCTCCTTTGTCCACCACAGAGTAAGAGATCACCGGTGTCGGAGTTGCCTCTTGGGTTAAATAAACCTTTATTTCATTGGCCACCATGACCTCTGCACAGGCCTCAGCAAAACTTTCTGATTGAAACCTTTTGTCATAGCCAATAACTACCCATTCCCCTTGATGCCCTTTTGCTAATAGATACTCTGCAAATCCTTGAGCACACCTGCGAACATTATCGTAGGTATAACCTTCTGCAATTCTTGCTCTCCAGCCATCAGTGCCAAATCGGATAATCCCCGACATAAGACCTCCAAATAATGGAATTTAGAACTCGCCTATTATAACAAGGTTGAATTTGCTGGAGTAGGAGATTTATTCTTCAGGTGTAATTAACCTGCCAGAAACTAATTAACCTACAAATAACAGAATCTGGTCATTTGATGGAGACATGCTATAATCTTGCTTGGTCATCCTGAAGATCGAAAATATATATGCATAATAACTCAATAATCTTCCTGGATTTTGCATCAACTACACCCGTTGACCCACGAGTGGTGGAAGCGATGATGCCGTTTTTCGACCAGATGTATGGAAACTCTTCATCAACCCACCAATTTGGACAGCTTGCAGAACATGCTTTAGAAGAATCTCGGCGGATTGTCGCAGATTATATCGCAGCAAAATCCAGCGAAATTGTTTTCACCTCTTGTGGTTCAGAGAGTGATAATTTAGCTTTGCGCGGCGTTGCGTTTGCTGAAAGAGATCTCCGGGGAGCCTCCCATATTCTGATCAGCCCAGTAGAACATCATGCTGTCTCCAATACCGCCATACAACTCCAGGAATTGCATGGATTCGAGGTTGAGTTTCTTGCAGTTGATCAATATGGCATAGTCGATCCGGATGATGTTGACCGGCGGCTCCGCCCAGATACCGCGATCGTCTCAGTGATCCATGCCAACAATGAGATTGGATCTATCAACCCGATCGGAGAGATTGGCAAAATTTGTCGCTCCAGGGGTGTTTGCTTCCATACCGATTCTGTCCAAGGAGCCGCACACTTACCAGTTAACGTAGATGAACTAAACGTGGATCTAATCAGTATCGGTGCGCACAAATTCTATGGCCCGAAAGGGGTTGGAGTGTTATATGTCCGGGAAGGGACACCGATATACCCCATATTGACCGGTGGAGGCCAAGAACAGAACTTGCGAGCCGGTACACACAATATTCCCTATATCGTTGGTTTAGCAAAAGCGTTCGAACTCGCTCGAAGCGGTTACAAAGCTCGCCATAATAACTACATCCAAATGCGCGACCAGGTTGTTAATGAAGTCCTTGAAACCATCCAAGATTCTAAATTGACAGGCCATCCTACACAGCGATTACCAAATCATGCCAGCTTCATATTTAAAAATGTTGATGGAAATACCCTATTGATGATGCTCGATGCGGCTGGATATGCGTGCTCTTCTGGTTCAGCCTGTAAAACTGGAGATCCGGAACCCTCGGATGTATTGACCGCCCTTGGATATCCTCGGGAATGGGCATTAGGCTCCTTGCGAGTGACCCTGGGACAACCTACTAAACCTGAGGAAATCGATGGTTTTTTAACAGCATTACCTGATCTTATAACCCAGATCCGTGAACTCGTTCCCCACTAACTCCTTTATATATCGATAGGAAGAATATTCTGCCAGTAAATATCTCCCCAGTTTCCCGTTCCCAATATCATGCGAAAAGCAATAAGAAAATAAAAATCGCTGTTGCGATGAGTGGAGGGGTTGACAGTTCAGTTGCAGCAGCTATCTTGGTCGACCAGGGATATGATGTAATTGGCATGATGCTGCGGTTGTGGAGTGAACCTGGAACTGACAGCGTTAACCGCTGTTGCTCACCTGAGGCAATGGCTCAAGCAAGGCAAGTTTCCGCCCAGCTTGGCATCCCCTTCTATGCTATTGATGCCCAGGATGTTTTTTTCAACCAGGTAGTCGATTTCTTCATCGATGGCTACACGCAAGGGATAACTCCCAATCCTTGCTTACGTTGTAATCGGCATATCAGGTGGGAGTTTTTATTGCATCATGCGCTTGCTTTTGGCTCGGATTTCATGGCGACTGGACACTACGCCAGATTGAGGCATAACAACTCGCGCATTCAATTACTGAAAGCTGTCGATAGGGAAAAAGATCAATCTTATGTACTGCATGTTCTAAATCAGGATCAACTTGCAAAGGCTGTCTTTCCCCTTGGGGAGTATTCGAAATCTGAGGTTAGACAATTAGCCAGGAATTACAACCTTCCCGTTGCAGATAGACCTGAAAGCCAGGATTTGTGCTTCATCAGCCAGGGAGATTACAGAGAATTTCTGCAGAGAAATTCAACCCTAACGGCGAATGGCGGATTAATCTTAAACACGGAGGGGGAAACTTTGGGATATCACCAAGGTTTAATGAATTATACGATTGGTCAAAGGCGTGGTTTAGGCGTTTCTTCTCGAATACCGATGTATGTTCTTGAAAAGGATCAAGCCAATAACACTTTGATCATCGGAGAGCGAGAGCTTCTTGGTAGAGACACACTTTGGGCTGAGGATGTGAATTGGGTATCCATTGGTCTCCCGGCAGACCCGTTCCAGGCCCAAGTGAAGATTAGGTACAAATCGAGTGAAGAACCAGCTTCTATCTATCCCATAGATGTTGGAAAAGTTAAAATACAGTTTGATCGCAAGATCAATGGGATCACTCCTGGACAGGCGGCAGTTTTCTACCAGGATGAGATTTGCATCGGTGGTGGAATTATCTATGCTAGCGAGTAATTAACCAGAAAGGAACATTATGTGCGGAAGATTTACCCTGACAGTCGACCCAGGTCAACTTCAGGAAGCGTTTCCATGGGTCGAATTTCCTGAAGATTTCCCTCCCCGATACAACGTTGCCCCAACCCAACCCGTTGCAGTTGTTCCAAATGATGGATTGAACCGGATGGATTTCTTTAACTGGGGATTGATCCCCTTTTGGGCCAAAGATCCCAAAATTGGGAGTCGTTTGATCAACGCCCGGTCAGAAACTATTGCTGAAAAACCGTCTTTTCGAGGATCCTTTAAATATAAAAGATGCCTCATATTAGCAGATGGTTTTTATGAATGGCAGAAACAACCTGGGTCGAAAACGAAAATCCCCATGTACATTCACCTGAAAGATAGAGCACCCTTTGCTTTTGCCGGTCTTTGGGACAGCTGGAATTCCAAAGACGGATCAGAGATTAAGTCGTGCACCATAATCACAACCCAACCCAATGAACTTGTAGAGCAGATTCATAACCGGATGCCTGTTATTCTATCTCCAGAAGGTTATGCCGCGTGGATCCAGGAAGGAGAGAATGATCCTGAACTATTAAAATCGCTTCTTCATCCTTACCCCAGCGAGGAGATGGCAGCCTATCCAGTCTCAACAAAAGTCAACAGCCCTCAAAACGATACTCCTGAGGTGATAATCTCCGTAGAATAGGATAAATTATGCGTATCGGATTCATCGCGACCCGCTTGCACGGTACGGATGGCGTAACACTCGAAGTTGAGAAATGGGCACGAGTTTTAACCAGATTAGGGCATGAGATCTATTTTTGCGCCGGCGAACTCGGGGGCTATGCAAAAGACGGGACTTTAATCCCTGAACTTCACTTCGCCGATCAATCCGTATTCGCCCTCAGTCAGAAAGCTTTCGATACAAATCCAGATGATGACGGTCATGCCCTGGCAGACCAAATTTATTCACGTGCCGATGAAATGCGCGCTCCGCTGCGTTCCTTTATTCGTTCAAACAATCTTGATCTGATCATCGTTCAAAATGCATTAACCATCCCGATGAATCTCCCACTCGGCGTTTCACTGACCGGTTTAATCGCTGAGCTGGGTATAGATACCATAGCTCACCATCATGACTTCTTTTGGGAGCGCCAACGCTACCAGACGAATGCTATTCTTGATTTGCTGGATACAGCTTTCCCTGCCAAGTTGCCCAATATTCAACATGTCACGATTAATTCCATTGCTAAAGCTCGGCTTAATGCCAGGCGAGGAATTTCTTCAACAGTAGTCCCCAATGTGTTGGATTTTGCCACTCCCCCCCCAGTTCTGGATAATTACAACCAGCAGCTCCGTACAGACCTGGGATTGAGTAAGAATGACTTGTTAATCTTACAGCCCACCAGGGTGGTTCAACGCAAAGGGATTGAGATGTCGATTGAATTAGTTAAGCGATTAGAACTCCCCAAATCCCTTTTATTTATATCTCACCGCTCTAGTGATGAAGGTACATCTTATTGGCGCTGGTTGAAAAGAGAAGCTTCAGTGATGGATGTTGATGTGCAGCTGATCGATCATATGATTGGACCAGTTCGGGAGACGGTCAACGGTCACAAGATATATTCATTGTGGGATGCATATCTGAATTCCGATCTGATCACCTACCCAAGCCTCTACGAAGGCTTTGGTAATGCATTACTTGAATCAATATATGTTAGAAGACTGACTATCATAAATCGCTACCCGGTTTATAACGCCGATATCAAACCCCTCGGATTTGAATTTATTGAACTGGACGGTTTTGTAAACGAGAAGAGCATACAGGAAACGCGCATTCTGCTTAACTCGCCCGATGAGGTGGAAAAAATTACGGCTAAGAATTACCAGCTGGCACAAGAGCATTTTTCTGTTGAAGTGCTAGAATCAAAATTAAAAGAACTGCTTGCAAATTTCTAGCGACTTGCAACCAGGAGTATAGAGAAATGAAATTTGGGCAGAAAGTTGGCATAATCTCAACTAGATTGGCCGGCACGGATGGTGTCTCATTGGAAACCGTAAAATGGGTGAAGGTTCTAGACTCCTTAGGTTATGAATGTTATTACTTCGCTGGCGAGTCGGATTGGCCAGAAGAACGAACATATTTGCTCCCGGAAGCCCACTTCAATCATCCTGATATCGATGGGTTGAATCACGACCTGTTTGATGATTACCAGCGGTTGAAGCAGACCTCTGCTGAGGTAAATCGTTTAAAAGAGGTCCTTAAAACCCATCTACATAACTTCATTGACCAGTTTTCTCCGGATGTTCTAATTGCAGAGAATATCCTTGCTATCCCTATGAATATCCCATTGGGTCTAGCCCTTACAGAGGTGATTGTCGAAGCCGACATTCCCTCTATCGCTCACCATCATGATTTCAGTTGGGAGCGCGATCGCTTTGCGATTTCTGGGGCCGAAGATTACCTGAGGGCAGCATTCCCACCCACATTACGGCAAATTCGCCATGTGGTCATAAACTCCTTTGCTCAGAGACAACTAGCCTTGCGAACCGGGCTAAGTTCGACATTGATCCCCAACGTGATGGAATTCCAGAAACCCCCTCCCGAAGTGGATGATTATTCACAGGACATGCGAACTGAGTTGGGTATCGAAGACGACGAACACATTCTCTTACAGCCCACTCGAATCGTTCCGAGGAAAAGGATCGAGTTATCCCTCGAGCTTGCACGACGAATAGACAGGAAATGTGTTATTTTGATCTCCCATCGAGCTGGGGATGAAGGAAAAAACTATGAGCAATATCTGGGAGATTATGCCAAATTTATTGGTGTCAAAGTAATATTTGGAGCTGACCGGTTTGATTATGTCCGTGGTATAACAGCTAAAGGTAAGAAGATTTATTCACTCGAAGATGCTTATCTTCAGGCGGATTTGGTTACGTATCCTTCAAGGGTGGAAGGTTTCGGAAATGCCTTTCTTGAGACTGTATATTACCGGCGACCGATTGTCATGAGTACATATGAAATATTTAAGACCGATATTCAGCCCAAAGGATTCAAGATCATCGGCTTTGGAGATTATATTGACAATGGATGCATCATCGCTTCAAGGGAAATTCTGGCAGATTCGAAGCAGGCAAAGGAGATGACGGATATAAACTTCTCGATTGGTCAGCGTCATTATTCATTCAACACCTTGGAATATTTGTTGTCATCACTATTGAATGATTGTCTCGGGAATTGATCAATAATTGAAATAATCTCCAGGAAAGAAGTGGACAATAAATACATCAACCAGCTTGAGGGTTTCTTTACCAAAGCCAATCAAAAGAGCTTTGGCATTTTGGGTATCTTTCGCTATGCAGTTGAACGGTTTTCCCAAATGCGCGGGGTTGAAGGATCGGCAAGTATCGCCTTCTTTACAATTTTTGGTTTTCCACCGCTATTGATAGTGATCGTGACTGTAGCCAGTTACTATCTCGAAATCCCAGATATCCAAGAGAACATCATTCAGGTCGTTGAGGAGATCATTCCTATCCCCCCTGACCTGATCATCGAGTTCCTCGAGGGGATCCTCAACCAGCGTGGTGCGGTAGGGATCATAGGTTTAATCGGTCTTACCTGGGCCGCGTCGGGATTGTTGATGTCGTTAACCGCCAACATAAACCGCGCCTGGCCGACGGCCAAGGTCCGCAATATTGTCGAAAAAAGGCTGATCGCTGTCTTGATGATCGGCGCATTTATTTTGTTCATCGCCTTCACATCTGTCCTCTCTACGGTGATCGCGTTTTTCACCCAATTCGAACTGCCTTACATCTCAATCAGCCCTCCAGTAGGAATGCTTTCGGATTTCACCATCTTTGTAATGCGATTCTTTTTATTCCTGGCGCTATACTTTTTCGTCCCCAAAACACGAGTCAAAAAAAGAGCCGCCTTCTTTGCCGCATTATTTGCATCCTTGGCCTGGGAAATAACGGCTTATGGATTCAATTGGTATTTCCAGAGTGGTTTGGCCAATTATAATTTCCTTTACGGATCACTTGGAACGCTTGTTGCGCTTATGTTCTGGATTTATTTGGATTGCCTCATCCTCGTATTCGGAGCCTACTTCAGTGCGGCAATTGTGAATCATAACTATCAGAACGCAACTTAGCTATTCGACTGTCATCTAAAAATGCATATATCCATCCTTCATTATGCCTCTCCACCTATTGTGGGTGGTGTGGAGAGTACGATCTACCACCATGCCCGCCTTTTAAGATCGAGTGGGTATTCAGTTTCTGTCATCGCGGGTAGAGGGGAATCCTTTGACGATGAGATCCCATATTACGAAATTCCGGAAATCAACTCTCGCCATCCTTCTATTTTGAAGGTGGGAAACGAGTTAGCCGGAGGAATTCTCTCAGATGAGTTCTACCAAATACGGGACGAGCTTGTCGATAGGTTAAATGGGATTATTGGAGACACGGATGTCATTATCGCCCACAATGTTCCGACCCTCCATAAGAACCTGCCACTAACAGCAGCATTGGAGACAATTTCCAAAAACAGTCGCCTTGGGATGATTGCGTGGTGCCATGATTTTGCTTGGCAAGACTCACTTTATACACCGGACCTGCATGCAGGGTACCCATGGGATCTGTTGAAATCACCATGGCCAAACCTCCGCTACGTCACTGTCTCCCAACACCGTCGAACAAGATTAGCCAAACTTCTACAAGTCCCCGAAGCAAACATTGAAGTGATCCCTCCCGGAGTGGATGTCTATAAATTTCTCGATATAACTCCCACAGTTCAGGAAATTGTCGACCAGCTGCAGCTGTTAGACGCGGACCCACTGATCCTCCTCCCAGCGCGCATCACAAGACGGAAGAATATCGAGTTTGCGATCAAGGTGATAGAATCTCTAAAAAACGAACACCCTCAGGTGGCACTCGTAATCACAGGTCCGCCTGGTCCACATAATCCCAAGAATATCGCTTATTTAGACATGTTGCTAGGACTAAGGCAGGATTTAAAGCTTATATCCAATGTCCATTTCCTCTATGAATTAAAAGGTGAACAGGATATCTTGATCCTCCCAGAAGAAAGAATCTCTGAATTATTTCGTCTGGCTGATGTGATCATATTTCCCAGCCACCGCGAAGGGTTTGGCATCCCTGTCTTAGAAGCCGGGTTAAGTAGAGTGCCGGTTTTTGCCTCCGATATACCCCCTGTCCGGGAGAGCAGCAACGATCTTATCAATTTGTTTGATCCTTCAAGTGATCCATCCATTGCAGCTAATCAAATAAGTACTTATATTCAAACAGATCGCTCTTATCAACTCCGGCGTCATGTTATAAAAAATTACACCTGGCAATCAGTTCTAAAGAAACAGATTATTCCCCTCTTGCAAGAATTTGATCCACTTATCAAATGACAACTGCTACGAAAGAAAGAAGACGACGTTCAAGCACTGCGCAAGCCTATCACATTCTCCTTTTGGAAACAAATATCAAAGAGGCAAAGACATTATTACCTCTGGCAGAAAGGATAGCGCTTGATCGTCAAGGAAAAATTACAATTCTATCAATCCTATTAGTTCCAGAAGAGGAACATATTAGCGGAGTGGCGAAAAAAGCCAGTCGACTCCGCGAGGAGCTGAAAACCTACTTTGAACGCACTCCCATTCCAACGCGAATTAAAACATTAGTTAGGACAGAAGAAGATTTTTGGGAAGGTGTGCATAGAATCATCCTGGATGAGAATATCCAGCTTTTAATCGCTCATTGGAGCGCCACATCACTGGATAAGAGTTTTATAAAAAACCTGAGTAAAAATAGTATCTTTTCTCTACCATGTGATGTTGCATTGGTAAGGCCTTCGCAATCTGTCACAGAAGAGGAAGATTGGGGATCATTAAACAAGATCCTCCTCCCAGTGCGAGGCGGCGTCAACGCTGGCTTAACTCTCAGACTGGGGCATGCACTTGCCCGAATTGATAATGCCTCTATTACATTGTTAAATGTCGCCTCGCCGAATACGAAAGAGAGCAAAAAAAGGTTTTTTGAGGAATTCTCCCCGGCCATTTATGGCTTGAAACAGATTACCCGCTCGATCACAGCCAAGGGAGAGATTTCCCAAGCTATCGTTGCGGAATCAGAAGGTCATCAAGCCATAACTGTTGGTGCTCCTTCAAATGAGATCCAACCAAATGTTTGGATGAATTCCTTACTTGATGAAATCCTCTCAGATGAAACAAAAACCCTGGTGGTTGTCAATGAGTATTTTCCCCGTGATTTATCTCCCCATTTAACCAGAAAAACTTCAAAAAGTAGAGATCGCCCTCTCGCTGTTGTTGTAGATAAATGGTTTGCTGAAAACACCTACCATACGCGTGAATTTATGGATCTAGAAAGACTTGTGCAGCTCAAGGAGGATCAAAAAGTTTCGATCAGTTTAGCTTTACCTGCGCTGAATGAAGAGCAAACCGTTGGAAATGTAATCCAAACGGTTAAAGCAGCTCTTATGGATGAAATCCCACTGCTTGACGAAATGGTTTTAATCGATTCAGGATCTGAGGACCAAACCCGGGATATCGCGGCTGACTTGGGTATACCTGTATTTATCCACCAGGAGATACTCTCAGATCACGGTGCTTATAAAGGGAAAGGTGAGGCGTTATGGAAGAGTCTCTACGTCGTTGATGGCGATATCATCGCCTGGATTGATACAGACATCAAGAATATCGATCCTCGTTTTGTATACGGTATCCTTGGTCCGCTGCTCGATAGCCCGAATATTCGTTATGTGAAAGGATTCTATCGGCGCCCATTGCGACAAGAGGGTAAAACCGTCGCAGGAGGAGGGGGAAGAGTGACTGAGATAACTGCCCGGCCTTTCATAAATCTTTTTTTCCCAGAGTTATCTGGTTTGATCCAACCATTATCGGGGGAATATGCCGGGAGGAGATCAGCACTTGAAAAAATGCCGTTCTTTACCGGCTATGGTGTGGAGACCGGATTACTGATCGACTTGCTGGATGAATATGGTCTTGAGGGGATCGCCCAAGTAGATCTGCTTGAACGCATCCATCACAATCAACCACTCCCATCACTTTCTAAGATGTCATTTGCCATCATGCAGGTAGTGTTCAGTCGACTAGAAAAGCGACATAAACTTCATCTGCTTGAGCAGAGTGATTTGACGATGAATCTTGTCCGTTACAGTAAGCGTCGTGGATATTTTCTCGACCAAGAAGAAATACTCGAGCACGAACGACAACCAATGATATCTATACCTGAATACCGCAAAAAACATTCGTTGGAGCTCTAAATTCTGTGCCTTCGATAATACTAATCAGACATGGAGAGACGGATTGGAATATTGAAGGGCGCTACCAGGGTCAGGCTGATCCACCTTTAAATGCAGAGGGGATCCTTCAGGCCCAGAGTTTGGTGCAGGAATTGAGTAATTCCTCCCTCGAGATAGTATATACCAGCCCCCTGCGAAGAACCAGACAAACAGCGAATTATCTGGCAAGCAACTTCGGAATACCGGTAGTCGATGATCCTCGGCTGATGGAAATCCACCAGGGTGATTGGCAGACAAGATTGCGCTCAGAAATTGAGGCATTATATCCAAAATTATTCTCTGATTGGGAGACCAATCCATGGGAAGTCACCCCTCCCGGTGGAGAGCATTTATCGCAGGTGCAGGCCAGGGTCTACGCTGCCATGAATGAAATTATCAACAGCGAAACCCATAATATTATTGGTCTGGTCACCCACCGCATACCGATCGCCTTGATTAAAGTTCGCTTTCAGAAGATGGATCCCGACATCGTTAGAACCATCCACTTACCAAATGCATATTGGGAGGAGATTCAAATCCCGCTCCCATTTACTGGCTCTCCAAATTCGAATTGATTAATAGAAGATCTGCAAAATTATCATGAATGACAAAAAGCATATTCAGGAGCAATTGCGGTTCTTGTATGGATCTAGAGGTGATCAAGTTTGGGCGGAGCTGCAAGATAGAATAAACG
>CP070785.1:1402894-1412257 GCA_020346705.1 Chloroflexota bacterium
CTTCTGGACTAACTTGTTCTTCTTGGTACATTTTTACTCCTCCTGATTGAGTAGGATTCACTGAAATTACAGAAAGTTCTTGCTTGGATAGTACTTGTTTTGATTTCTTCCTCCTTCCAGATAATTATCTGACATCTAAACGCAGGTCTTATATTCACTGAGATTGAAGGTCTTTATCTCCAAATTTGTAGCAAAAGACGGTTTAGCGTACTGCCTTATACAGCAATAGGGCCAGCGCGATTACAACGCCTGTCACCACTGGTTGGTAAAACGAAGAAACATTCAACAGGTTGAGACCATTATTGAGCACGGATATTACCAACACGCCCAATAAGGTTCCCAGCAATGAGCCTTCTCCACCTGCAAAACTGGTGCCGCCAACAACTACCGCTGCGATAGCATCAAATTCATAGCTGATCCCAGCTGTAGGTTGAGCAGAATCCAGGCGAGCAACCAGAATCATTCCTGCCAGGGCGGCTAAAGTTCCTGCCAGAACGTAAACTCCTGTTATGTAATTGCTGGTTGCGATGCCCGTGTAATGCGCAGCGACTGGATTGTTACCCAAGGCATAGATGTTCATGCCAATCCTGGTTCTTGTTAACAGGATGTATCCTGCAACAAATGCAATTCCAGCCACAATGATCGGCATGGGGATCGGTCCCAGGAAACCAGTTCCAATGTACCTGAATGCATCTGGCATTCCTGTGATCGGACGACCCTGGGTATAAGTTAACGCCAGGCCGCGCGCCACTGTCATCATACCGAGCGTAGCCACAAATGGGGGCACTTTGACCCGCGAGATCAGCAGACCGCTCGCCATCCCAAGTATGCCTCCCAGCGTAAGCCCAACCAAGACTGTGGGAATTATTGGAATACCACGCTGGAGCAAATCTGCCGTGACGACCGTTGAAAGGGCCAAAACAGCGCCTACCGACAGATCGATCCCTGCAGTCAGTATCACGTAAGTCATCCCAATCGCGATGATCAGATTTATTGTGGATTGGCGCAAAACATTCGTCAGGTTGCCAACAGTGAGAAAGCGATCTGAAAGCAGGCTCAACGCCAGGCATAACAGCAGAAACGAAATTACCAGGCCGTAACTTTGCAAGAATTCCTTCAGGCGTGAACTGCTCACTGTTTCCTGCTCCCTTTATGACCAACCCTGATCATTAGAAGATAACCCCGGAAATAAGGATGATATTGGCATATGGGGTAAACTCACCGGTGCGCACAACCGCCCGAGCACCCCTGGTCTGTCTTTTAAACTCAGTGTGGGGTATTGAATCAAGTGGAATTTCTGGCAGAAGTTCTTTCACCTTTTTGTAAATATCTGGACTCACGTCGATCATTTCCTCAGCGACGATCGCGCCTTCTACCTGGATCTCCTCCAGTATGACCCGTAACGTCTCCAGGAAAGATGGAACCCCCTGGGTGAGGGCAAGATCAATTCTTTGGGTCTCCAATGGAATTGGTAGACCGGCATCTCCGATTACGAGTTGGTCCATGTGCCCTAAACCAGCAATAACCTCCGAGAGTGGTTGGTTGAGTGTGCCCACCTTTTTCATGTATCTCTCCCTATGACGGATTCAGGATTCTCGCCGTTGATTAGGTGGAGGACTTCATCCCGCGAAGGTAAGGAGGTCTGTGCCCCGAATTTCATGGCAGCCAGGGCACCGGCCGCGTTTCCCCAGCGGATTGCCTCGGAAAGTGATCCTCCTTCACCAATGGTGACGGCTAATCCAGCCATAAATGCGTCCCCGGCAGCAGTTGTATCGACCGGCTTTATTTGAAATGCTTCGACTTTCTCCTGCTCACCATCAGAATCCAGGTAAAGCGCCCCGCGTCCACCCAAAGTTATCACCACGGAACCAACTCCTGATCCGAATAAACTGTGGGCGGCTTTTTCCAGATCAACCTGGGATCCAAGCATTGATCCGGTCAATAATTCTGTTTCACTTTCATTTGGAACCAGGATATCAACCATTTTAAGCAGCTCGGCAGGCAGTTGCCTGGCGGGTGCAGGATTAAGTATTACCTTCACACCATTTGCCTGCGCGATCTGTGCTGCGCGAGTCACCACCGGTAAGGGCACCTCAAGTTGGAGCAGCAATACATCCGAGGAGGAGATTACTTGCTCGGCAGCCATTATATCTGATTCACTTAGCTGCATATTCGCCCCGGAGGCAACAACGATGATATTTTCTCCTGAATCATCAACCACAATCAGGGCGACTCCTGTCGCTGAATTATCATCTACTTGGACAAAATCCGCGTTCACACCGGAATTTCTCAGATTGTCGAGCAGAACATCTGCGAAGGCATCATTCCCGACTTTGCCAACCATGTTCACCTTTCCCCCTAAACGCGCAGCAGCGACAGCTTGATTCGCACCTTTGCCGCCGGGTATGGTTTGAAAATCGCGGCCGATAATCGTCTCACCAGGCTGGGGGATATGTGGAGAACGGATAACAAGATCCATGTTCAAGCTGCCGACGATCGTGATCCGGGAAGTCATACGACCTCCCCTTCTCGAATCGGTAAAGAGGCGGTTGAACCACGGACCACAAGATTGGTTTCTAATATCTCCTGGCGGGGTTCTAATTCCTGGTCAGCAATGCGCTCCATCAGAAGTTCGGCAGCCCTGGAACCCATTTTATGTTTTGATTGGTGAATAGTCGTGAGAGGAGGATTGGTAAACGCCGAGAGACGGACGTCGTCAAAACCGACGATGGAAATCTGCTCAGGAATTTTCAGGTTGTTTTCATGGGCAAACCGATAGGCGCCGATTGCCATCAGGTCATTACAGGCGAAGATCGCGGTAGGGAAATGTTCCTGGCTAAATAGTTCTTTTGCGCCTTCATATCCGCTTTGATATTGAAAATTGCCCTCTACAATCAAATCAGGTTGTACGCTGAGGTGAGCGGATTCCAAGGCCTGACGATAGCCATTTATCCGTTCGCTGCTCAAGCGTACACCTTTTGGTCCAGCTATGCAACCAATTACGCGATGATCGAGTTCAATCAGATGGTTAGTTGCTAACCATCCACCATGCTGGTTGTCAGCTAAAACGTTGTCAACCCTGACATCCGGAACCTGGCGATCAACCAGGACCAGTGGCACACCGCGTTTTTGCAAGGCAATAATGTTCTCAGCGCTGAGGCCCGCTGCAACAAAGATGATTCCATCAACCTGTTTTTCCACCAGGACATTTGTGTAATGGTGCTCCTTTTCCAGGTCGTTGTCAGAATTGCACAGGATCACACTGTATCCCTGGTCGAAGCTAGCATCTTCGATTCCACGGACGACTTCGGCAAAATAAGGATTGGAGTTATCTGGCAGGATAATACCAATGGTATGCGTCACCCCCCTGCGCAAGCTGCGAGCCAGCACATTCGGCTGGTAGCCGAGCGCCTGCATTGCTTCCTCGACCCGGTCGCGCGTTTGCGGGTTAACCGGGCGGGAATTGTTGATCACATGAGAGACAGTGGTGACAGAAACGCCTGCGCGCTCTGCCACTTCACGCATGGTGACGATAGGGCACCTTCTCTGCAAACGATTGCGCAAACGATTGCGATGATGACTTAGCATACCAATTTTTAACCTCTCTGTCAAGTATTTGTGATTGAAATAACAAATCAAATCTCGGCAATAAACTGGTGTAAGATTATTGAACCTGTGAACGTCAATAGATGAGAACATTTCACCCAAAAAAGTTGAATATTTTTTCGCTGGTCAATCTAT
Source organism: Chloroflexota bacterium (assembly GCA_020346705.1). Lineage (GTDB taxonomy): Bacteria > Chloroflexota > Anaerolineae > Anaerolineales > UBA4823 > PFL25. The sequence goes on from CP070785.1 coordinate 1,406,636, forward strand.
GACCAGCTTCCCATTCAAACAGGAGATTAATATGAGTGAATTAAATAGATTTCGCGCCTCGAAGGATGAGTTTTTGGCCAGGGATCATCACAGCCCACTGACGCACGAGCAAAGACATGATTTTGGGGGTCTGGAGTATTACGCAGAGAATCCGGATTTACGATTGGAACTTGAGGTTGAAGAATTTCCGGAGAAAGAGGTGATCCAGATGCAAACCTCTACCGGGGATATGCAGAATCACACCCGTTATGGAAAAATCCGCTTCGAGACATCTGGACAAAATGTTGAATTGACGCTGTATAAAGACCCGCACGGCTACTTCCTGCCTTTCGTTGACTCTAATGCGGGCAAGGAGACTTACGGTGCCGGTCGTTATTTAGAACCTCTTGAATTACCAAATGGGAAAGTCCTGGTGGATTTCAATTATGCCTACAACCCTTATTGTGCCTATAACGACCTCTATTCCTGTCCCCTAACCCCGTGGGAAAACCGCTTGAAAGTGCCCATCGAGGCAGGAGAAAAATTGCCGACTGGGGAATGGGCAAAATTGGAGGCCTTTCACGTCGATTGATTCATATCTCGACAACACATATTTTTCCTCTGTATTACTTGAATACATAGCAAAAACTTGCCTGGAGTTTGCCAGGCAAGTTTTTTTCGATTGGTTCCAAAATACATGTGGAAGTTTCGCTTCACACAAATATTATCTATTCGATTTGTAATAACCACGATGGTGAGATCAATGTCATATGGATGGTTATGAAATGATAGATTCTACACGGGAAGAAAATATCTGTTGTATGATAGGTCAAAAGATAGGGAGAATCATCACGGTATGTATTAATTTAGTTGGTCAGGGATGAACGGAATTGAAATTAATGAATATCAAAATCCATGAGATTAATGAGCAACAAATCGCAGAGATTGAAGCAGAGGGCGTGATTATCACCAGTGGTCAGGATGCCTTGGATATCATGGCTAATTTATCTTCCCAAGAAGCGAAAGGCATCATTATTCACGAATACAATCTACCTCAAGATTTCTTTGCTTTAAACACTGGCGTGGCAGGAGAAATTCTGCAAAAGTTCTCCCAATATCTTAAAAAAATCGCCATCGTCGGAGATTTTGAAAAATATGAGCGTAAAAGTTTGCAAGCATTCATCGGTGAATCTAACAGGGGCAATCAAGTATTCTTCGGGAAGAGCCTTGAAGTAGCCTTATCCAGGTTATCAGCTGCACCGGATTTCAGAAATCAATTCGAGAGGAGAAAAAACCATGACAAAGCAACCTGCTCCTGTACGCGTAGCCGTAATTCAAGCAGCCTCAGTTCTGTTTGATCGCCAGGCCACGCTCGAAAAAGCCTGCCAATTGATCCGTGATGCAGGAAAAAACGGTGCTCAATTAGTTCTCTTCCCTGAAGCTCTTATCCCTGGATATCCGCGTGGATTAAGTTTCGGGATGGTGGTCGGCAGCCGGACTCAGGAAGGTCGAGAAATTTGGCGCCAATATTGGGAAAACGCAGTTGATATCCCCAGCTCTGCAACTGATGCCCTGGGCGAGGCGGCAAGTGAAGCTGGCGTTTACTCCGCAATTGGAGTCATCGAACGAGATTCACAGGGCGGCAAAGGTACTTTGTACTGTACTTTGCTCTACTTCAGTCAACAGGGCAAAATCATTGGCAAGCATCGAAAATTAAAACCAACTGGCTCCGAACGATTGATTTGGGGAGAGGGAGATGGCAGCACACTGCCCGTTTTCCCAACGGAAATTGGAAACATCGGTGGATTAATCTGTTGGGAGAACTACATGCCGCTGGCAAGAATGGCGATGTACAGCAAAGGTGTTGAGCTGTATCTTGCCCCCACCGCAGACCAAAGGGATACCTGGCAGGCGACAATGCGCCATATCGCTTGTGAAGGGCGCTGCTTCGTATTGGGATGCAACCAGTTCGTCACTAAGGATATGTATCCCCAAAGTTTTCAAGACCATCCGGAATTAGACGGTCAACCAGAAGTGATGTGCCGCGGGGGAAGCGTGATAATTTCACCTCTGGGAGAAGTTCTTGCCGGTCCACTTTACGACCAGGAAGGGATCCTTTATGCCGATCTGGATATGAATGAGATCGCCCGGGCAAAGTTAGATTTTGACGTTGTCGGCCACTATGCCCGTCCTGACGTATTTCAATTGAACATTAATGAACACCCTATGCCATCGGTAAAATGGACATCCTTAGAAGGAGAGAACTTGCCCTGATTGAAAGGATCTCGATGACCGGAAGAGAGCACATGCTATGAACATAATCAATGAATCCGAGCTAATTAAAGAAGTTCTGGCTGTAGAAAGGGATTGGGCAGCTGCTCATCGGTCGATGGATCTTGACGTTCTCAGCAGTATCTTGGGTGATAACTACCGCCAGATCCAGCCTGACGGTTCCGTTATTGGCAGGGAAGAATTGTTAAATTCATATCACTCAGGAAATCGCAAGTGGGAAGTTGCCCGGAGCGATAATCACGAAATTAGAATACTTGGGGATGTTGCTCTCCTGATTGGGAGATGGAGGAGTATTGGAGAAAACTCCGGTGAAGAATTCGACTATTCCGCCAGATTCCTATCTGTGTATCAAAGAGTTAAGGGGAAATGGAAGCTGGTCTCAGATGTCTCCATCCCTATAGAAGAAAGCTAACTCCAATCCTCTCGAACAAGATTATCCTGTCACCGTCTTCCTTTCAAACCTTTGCAACAATTTTAAACTACCATTCTTGGACAACACAACCGCATTCCCAAGCAATACCAGGCCAATCCCGACCAGCTGGGCTGCGCCCCACTGTAAACCCTCAAACAAGGTGGAAAGTAATAGTGCGATGATTGGAAATAGGACTGTGACATAAGCAGCTCTGTCTAAACCGATGCGACCTAACAATGTCAAATAGCTGCCAAATGCAATCACCGAACCAAAGATGGCCAGATAAAGCAAAGAAAGAATATAACCAGCCGATGAATCAAATTCGAGTTGAGCGCCTCTGAATAGTGCTAAAAGAAACATGAAGAAAGCTCCATAGAGCATGCCATATGCATTTGTCTGGATAACAGGCAGACCATCGCGCTGGTTGCGTGCAGAGACGACATTGCCCAAGGAAGCCGATATTGTGGCGATAAAAGCCAATCCCATTCCCAGGACCTTTTGACTGGAAAGATCAAGGGTGGATAATTCAGGCCAAAAAACAAATGCCAGGCCTGCCATTCCGAAGATTGCGCCAAGCACAACTTTGGAGCGGATTGGATTCCTGAGGAAGATAGATCCAAAAATGACATTAGTAATAATGATCAAAGAAAAGATGATCGCTACCAGACCACTGGTCAGGTATCCTTCCGCCAGGTAAACCAGAAGATAATTCAAAGAGAACAGGAAAAATCCTTGCAAGGCAAAAAAACCGTGCGCTTTGAGATCAAACCGCATAGGTAAACGGCGGATCAGGCTAAAAACGATCAGAATTGAAGCTGCCAATCCAAAGCGATAGGCGATCGACAATTCTGGGGATACCACTCCCAGCTGGTATTTAATCGCCAGCCAGGTAGAACCCCAGATTAGGACAGTAATCAAATAGAGGGAATTGTTATACATAATTGTTCCTATAAGTCGTGATGGATAAGGATTTTTCAGAGATTAGGATTTTGATATCGATTCGGGTTCGGTAAGCATAGTATTTTCTTCGAACCGCAATGTCAACCATGTACCTAAAGTCAACAACAGATTTCCAAGCCAAGTAACCATTCGCGAAAAATTTGGTTTGGAAGGAATGGGTGACTGAGTAAATTTATTAACCAACCGATTACGCTCAGCCTCTGCGAGCAACTCCTTCTGGCGTACGTTCTTATACTCTTCGTAAAAGATCATCACTCTAACCACCTTCTTGACAACATTGTTGTAACCTACTATAATTGTTTTACTGGTTAGATTATATCAAAAAATATCTAACCTGTCAATAGATTTTAGATGGTTAGATTTTTTGAAGACTTGTGGTGAAATAAAAAATATGACAAACAATGATTGGGACTTTGATTCAGGCCATTTAGCACTCGATTTCGCTAACACAGCCGAATTTCACGCCAGCGATCACCCCGATGAGAGGTTAAATACTTATGCAGACCTGGTTTCATGGTCCGAGGCTGCTGGCATCCTTCCTCATCAGGCTGGAACAAAATTACTCGCCAAATCGAGAAGGGAACCACAAATCGCAGGGAAGGTGTTTAAAGAGGCTTTGGAATTCAGGGAAATAATCTATCGTATTTTTTCCGCTCTGGCAGGTAATGAGGCTCCCGTCAAAACAGACCTTTCCAACTTCAACCGAACCCTGGCTGCTTCACTAAAGAACTCCCGCGTTACAAACATTGATCAGGGGTTCAACTGGGACTGGCAAAATATGGGGGAAACGCTTGACAGTATGCTCTGGCCAATTGCTCGCGAATCCGCAAACTTGCTCATTTCACCAGAAGTCAAACGGGTAGGAGAGTGTGCAGATGATCGCGGCTGCGGCTATTTATTTATCGATACCAGCCGCAATCACAGCCGCCGCTGGTGCAGTATGGAAGCTTGTGGAAATCGGGCAAAAGCCCAACGACACTACCAGCGAAAGAAATAGACCCACATCCAAGATTCATTTCTAGCAACAGATTAATTTATTAATGGACTAACTACCAATGGGGATCCAAATTTAGAGGGATGTGAAATTTATCGATCGTTTTTGCGAAAATTGGTAATTGGTTGGAAGAATTCTGGTAGATGTTCACCTGAAAATCGTGAAAATTGAATCACCAGAGTAACCAGCAAGTAGATGAAAATCAACCAGATAAGTTGGGGTGCTTCCTGAAATAATACGTTTATATCTTACTATTGATTTTACACAATTCGTACCTATCATCAACTGTCCGAAAAAGACGAGGAATCCATGAAAATAGAACGCATTTATTCCTATCAAGAGGACGACATCACAGTCCATTACAACCTGAGGCGCTGCATTCACGCAGAGGAATGTGTTCGCGGCCTACCAGAGGTTTTTGATCCAGAGCGACGACCATGGATAATGCCCAACAATGCCACTGCAGAACAAATCTCAAAGATCATCTTGCGCTGCCCCACTGGCGCTTTAACTTTCGATCGTCATGATGACGGTGATGAGGAAGCCATCCCGGGAGCAAACACAATCCGGATCACAGATAACGGTCCTCTTTATGTGCATGGTAATGTGCTGCTGATATCACCCGATGGCACGATTATAAAAGAAGAAACTCGACTGGCGTTGTGTCGCTGCGGAGCCTCACAGAACAAGCCTTACTGCGACAACTCTCACCTAAAAATCGGATTTCAGGCAAGCGGTGAAGTGAAAGACGATCGTTCAGAAATCAGTGAGCTGCACCCTGGCGGAATTCTAGAGATTCACCTGGCTGAAAACGGACCGGTGAGGTTGAAAGGTAATTTCAAGATCACCGCCAGTGACGGCAATTCGACTTTTCACGGTACGAAAGCCTCGCTCTGCCGCTGTGGTGGATCTGGGAAAAAACCTTTCTGTGACGGAACGCATCGCAAAATTGGTTTCTCTACGGAATGATCACTAGCTCGGATTG
>CP070785.1:1412357-1422736 GCA_020346705.1 Chloroflexota bacterium
TGGTTGGAGGGAAACTTCGCCACTTGGCACCTGCAGCCCAAATGACTTCTGGTTCATCATAAAAGTTGATTTTCGGCACAGCGATGTCCCAATTCGAATCAATAAAGTGCTTGATGGTACCTTTCTCGATGATTGTGTCATTATTGAGTAAAAAAATGTGAGAAGCATTACCTTTTAATGCATTTTCAATGCCCGAGTTATACCCACCTGTAAAACCAAGATTTTCAGGTAGAGAAATTACGGATATGCCTGGAAATGCTTCAGAGATCTTTTCCACCGAATCGTCGCGAGAGCCGTTATCGACAACTATGATGTGGATATCTACTGATTCAGATCTCCTGATCGATCGTATGCATTGAATAGTATCCTGGGATCTTTGCCAGTTTACGATCACCACCTCAACTTTTGCTCGTTTTCCAGGGGAATTCATCTTTTATCAGTTGGGTATTCGGACTGAGATTTGTTCATCAAGGGATCTTGCTAACTGATCCCAGGTAAAGGAGGCTATCCGCTCAATTCCACGCTGACGAAGTTCACCCGCCAGTTCGGGATTGGATATGATACTATAAATCCCCTTTGCAAAAGCGTCTTGATCCCCAGGTTGGACTAGAACACCGGCGGGGGGATCTCCAAGTAAATAACGCCGATCACCCACATCACCACAAACAAAAGGTACTCCACTAGCCCAGCTCTCAAAAAGCTTGAGCGGTGCGCGGCCTCGCGCAGCGTCATCGTCGTTCACAGGATCTGTGGAAACATCTGCAAGAGAATAATACAAAGGCACCTTTTCCGGCGGAACTCTGCCGCAGAAATTTACATGTTGTGTCAATCCTAGTTTAGTAACCTGGTCGATTAAGTTTTGGAGGTCTTCTCCCCCTCCAACCAATATCAGGACGATTTTTTCTCCTTGATCGATCAAATTCTTGAAGGCTCCGAGCAGCAAACCGACCGGATGGCTAGGAAGGCTCAAACTTCCGACGAATAAGACAACCTTTCGAGCATTTAAACTCATATCCTCGCGTAAAGAATCCAATTCCTGATGATCTGGAGGGGAAAAGCGATCTTTATCGATTCCATTCGGAACATAGACGATCTTGTTTTCATCTATACCCCAATTAATGAGTTTGTTAAGCATGAATTTGGTGTTTGTGGTAACGAAAGTTGCTTGATGCGGCATCCATTTTTCAAACCATGTCACGATGGATCTCTGCCATCCTGATCCGAACCGGCCGGAGGCAGCTTCAAAATCATCACAATCCAGGATGAGTTTGCTGCGATTGATGACTTTACCCAATAACCCAGCAATAGAATTCATGGGATGTGGTTTCCCAACGAAGATTATTTCGGATTTGCCTGCAAGGACAGATTTGCTAAGCTGCCAGGTTGCTAAAAAGGTTATCTTCAGCAGTTGAGTGGTTGGATAATAGCTCTTTATGTCACCAGTTTTTCTGACATGCATCTGGGCGACATAATGCAATCGGAAACCGTCCTGTTCAAATTCTTTTGTGCTTAGATCCTCAAATGTAGGATGTAGAGCAATTATTTCTACCTTATGACCAAGTTTTACTAATTCCTTAGCAAGTGGACCATAACGACCCAAACCACTAGGGCTATCCAGACTTTGGGACAGAAGGAAAGTAATTTTAGACACTGCCTTTGATTTCCAAATTTTGATCAACTAGGTTCTCGATGGCTGTGATCAGATCTACCCAAGATGTATCCGGAGCTGTGGTGTTTGGTATCTCCGGTGACTCTTGGACAATTAGTTCTTTTATCGCCTCGGATAAGGCTTGACTATCCTCGCTCGGAACGGTGTGCACGAACTCAGATTCGAGCATAATGTCATCAGATATTTGGTCAGTAGCTATGATTGGCAGATTAAAACTCATGGCAATTTTTACTGATCCAGATTGGGTTCCACCGGTATATGGTGCGATAAAGACATCCGCTGCTGAAAAGAACAGGCTTACATCTTCATTAGGGATATAGCGATTGTAGATGAGAATTTGGTCGGTTATCCCCAATTGGATAATGAGGTCCTCATATACTTCGATCTGTTCCCAGAACTCTCCTGCAACTAACATGCGGATTGATATACCCTCTTTATTAAGTATCGATATGGCTTGCAGGGCATAAATTAATCCTTTGTATGGCCTAACAATTCCGAAGAATAAAACAATTAGACCGTCATTCTTCAATCCAAGTTGTCGGCGCGCCTCATCTTTTGTCAAAGCTTTGTCACCAGAAAATTGGTTGTAAACTGGATGAGAGCAGAGAACTGGATGCAAGCCGGGAATTAATTCTTCCAATCTCTGCTTCTCATTAGGAGATTGAACTATATGTGATTCACCAAGATTCAACACATTCCTGGCAAGCCAATTGTCCCAAGGCATCGGTTCGTGTGGTGCAACATTGTGGATGATATAGATTATTTTGTGATTCGATCGTTGTAATAATTTGACAAGACTCCAATAAGCGAGTGACCAAAATGTTGTCCACCAATGGATAATTACAACCTCTGGAGCGATATCTTCAATCATTGAAGAAGTTTTTACCCAGGTCCAGGGATACATTGGATCTAAAGTATATTGGGCTTCAATAGGTACTGCTGATGATCCAACTTCTTTATCGGTAACTCCTGGATACAGCCAACCTGGGTACTGTCTGCGAAATGAATAAATGTGTACATCGTGTCCACGATCAAGTAGTCCACGGGAGAGCTGGGTATTGAAGTGGGAAATCCCTCCCCGGTATGGGAAAACCGGCCCAACCAATACAATTTTCATCGCTAACCTTCACCTCTCACGATATTGAAAATCCTGACCCGATCTTGATTGTATATCAGCTCGAAATTTGGGCTCTCCATTAGCTTATTGAGATCTAACAAAGGTGGTGAATTGGCATTAACCTGGCCTTGCTGCTGGCCAAGGTAAATATGGGTAAAACCTCGTTTTTCTAATTCTGCAAGGACATCTGGATGATCAATTCCCTTTTCCTCGATTAAGGCGACTAAACTGTTTGTAAATTCAACATAACCAGGATCAAGCCCAGTCTCCGAGCCATAAGTCAGAGGGGGTTGTGAAGATTGTCGAGTTGTTATTAGTGGCAGCCACCAACCTCCATCCGATCCAACGACCAAAGTACCACCATACGCAAAGAATGAATTTACGAGAAATTTTGCATTCTGGGATAGATTCTGATTGATCCACATTCCTGCGTTTACATCCGGCCGAGTGAGAAGTGCATGTTCCATTGGTCTGATGTCCCGGGTTCTGGGTCTGACAAACCAGATACTGATCAGAATCATTATGATTGAAAAGAATATTGTCCAATATACTTTATTTCTTGATCTTACATCTGATCCAAATTCAGATTTATCTGCCTCCATCTCAGGCAGGAATAATTTTAGTTCATTGAGAACACCTGCCAAACCAGATCCAATCATCACGCTGGTGGGGATGTAAGCGGCGATAAAGACAGCAAAATTCGTTAATATTCCAGTTCCAGGTAATCGCAGCCATTGGGGATTTGCCGCCAGCAGGATGAATAACCACCAAACGATAAAAATATTACTTTCCCTGTTCCGCTTCCAGACACCCCAAATGATTGAGAACAGGAGTAAAACCCAGACGTAAAACGGCAAATACGAAGTAATATTCCCGATACTATTCAACTGTTGGGATGCTTGAGAAACCTGAGAGGCGGCGGTTGAGATTTGTGCACCAAAAATATCCGGCAGGCTACCTTCGAATATTCTCATGATCCAGGGGATTAAAAGAATAACCACTCCAACCAAATGGATAACAATTCGTTTTATCAGTTGAAACGCGCCAGATTTCCTAAACTGGAATAAAAAATAAGAAACATAAAAGAGTGGCATGAAGATCGTAACCCTGTAATGGGTCAGTGCTAAACCTGCCAGCCCGAACCAAACCAAACTTTGCCACCTCAGGTTTACCTGTTTTGAATTTAGATTAGACCAGAGTACTACAATGATCGCCGGAAGAATGATCTGCCCGGCCAATTGGGTGTATCTCCCCCAATTAGCATAGAGCATTGGCATTGGTGATATCAACCCGGCAATCAATACTGCAATAACTCCTGCCCACCGATTTTTCCCGATAGCTACTGCCAAAGGATATAGGGCAATAATGGCAAAGATATTTAATAACTGTCCTGTCCATAAATTTGTTTGAATGATATCTAGGTTGGTCAACCAATGCATTGAAGCAGCAATTGAGTGGAATCCAAAATGGTAGGTGAACGAACCAAGTTGAGCGTACGGCTCCCAATTCGTAAACAATCCCCCATTGTCCACAAGCAGCTGCGTAATCATCGTGTGCTGGTAAGAGTCTCCCCACATTGGCGCATCCAGGTTCCTTACCGGCCAAAAACGAGTAAATACAATAAATGCAATGATGACCAGAAAAACTAAATCCGGAATCAGATTTGCCCAATTGAATTGGGAAGATTGGTTGTTATCGGTTTGATCGTCTCGTTTACCGAAAAAGGAAAATCCTTTGGAATTACTCTCTTTAGCATCTAAGACTTTCTTAATTACGATTAATATCGTGCCCAATAATGGCAGCAGTAAGGCATTTAATCTGCCCAATTGAATTCCAACTGCATCAGTCCAAAGGAAAAGAACTGGATAAAAAGCCAAACCAATTCCCAGTGTGAGCCCGAGCTTTGATATCCAGTCCATTGAGCTCCACAGAGGGTACAGCCACATCAAGGCTGCAGTGCCAGGAATTGATAGGAGGAGTAATCCAACAATCAAAAATCCGAACCAATTAAATCCTGACTGGATCAAGCCCCATAAAGCCAGTCCTGGGGCATAATCAAGACGAAAAGCACTTTGTGAATTCTGAGCAAGCCCGTCGATATATTGTGCGCCAGATAAATAGGAATTGCCAGGTGCAGAACCAGTTTCAATAACGCCGGGTTCGTTAATGGATAAGTTGAAAAAATAATCTTGATTTGTGCTTTGTCTTAGTGGAGGAAATGTGAAGGTATAGAAGCCAGGTGTTGAGATATCCGTGAGGAGGAGAGATGATTTGTGAATTGGCTCACTGGATATTTGTTCACTGAATAAATTCAGAGTAATCTCTCCCGAATCTGCCTGGATGGGTTTTAAGAAGACCGAAATTCCCTGCAGACCGTCGAATCGGGAGAGAAAGGTTTGTCCGACTTGTTGGCTGTTTTCAATGCGTATGAATTCAGTTCTCGCGGTTTGTTCATTTCTAGTGAAAGAAGTGCAGCTAACGAGAAGGATAGCAATTATGAAGAAAGAAAAAATCTCCAAGAGCTTCTTCATAGTTGTATTATATTTCCAGTTGATGATCTGTATTTTGGGGTTGAGCAAAGGATTTTTCTAATCAGAAGTCGGTGAAATAACGTATTGATTTTTCGGGAACGCTATTTGTCCAGTTCTTGACGGCGGAGGCGGTATAAAACTTCTTCTAAAACCTTGCGATTAAAACCGATCAAATCAGCTACTAGGCCGATTAAAAATATCTGGAATCCCACAATTAGCATAACAGCAGAGAGGATCAGTGATTGTACATGACCTGCTCCTTGCCCAATTGCGAAAAAATACAAGAATCGGCCGGAACCGATCAATCCAGCTAGGAGGAAAATCAGGCTAATGATGGTGAATACCCGTAGGGGGCGATACATCGTATAGGCACGCAAAATGATCGTACTGGAATGGGCTAAGTAATCTGGGATACCACGCATTAACCTGGAAGGGCGCACTTGTTCATTCGTCCTGACAGGTACATATTCGACAGCCATGTTACGAGCACCCGCCTGAATTAATGTTTCTAGTGTGTATGAATAATCATTCATGACGAGAGTTCGAAGAGCAGCGGTGCGAGTGAATGCCCGGAATCCGCTCGTGGCATCTGGGGTATCCAAACTTGAAGCCTGGCCGATTATCCAGCTGCCAAATCTCTGTAATATGCGTTTAGCAGGAGAAAATAATTCGAGGCTGCCAACCCCACGGTCGCCAATGACAATATCTGCTCTTCCGGAGAGAATTGGTTCGATAAGCTGAGGGATATCTTCAGCATTATATTGATTATCTGCATCCGTGTTGACGATAATGTCAGCACCTAATCCCAGACTAGTTTCTAAGCCAATGGTGAAAGCGGTTGCCAATCCTACATGATGGGGAAGGGTGATTACATGGTGGACCCCGCTCTGGTGAGCAACTTGCGATGTATCGTCAGTCGATCCATCATCTATCACTAAATATTCAAGTTCATTAATCCCGGGAATTTCCCTCGGCAAGACCTGAACAGTTTGAGCAATGTTCTGTGCTTCGTTTAAACAAGGGATTTGGATGATTAGTTTCAATGAAGTTTGCACACCAAATATGATTCGTGAACTTTTGGACGATCAGTGAAAAGTATACCATTGATAGAATAGACCCAATTTCCCCTCAAAATCTAGAAAGATGCTATCTAATGGATGAATGGAAGGAATATAGGCAGGAATTTATTGACTTTTAATTTGTATGAAACGATATTTCCCGCAATTGCTCCATCTAGATGACGTGTTCTCAAGTAGATCAGACCATTCCTGTCTGAAGTCCATATAATCCTTACTTTTTCATCATAATCTTTAGATTGGGAGCTGGAAATCAGCGTTGTTCCATCTGCAGCGTAAAGTTCTAGAATTGTTCCAGTAACTTCAGACAAAGGATTGCTCTCAATCAGGTATTTATCGCCAGAAACTGCATCAAATTTAACCCAATCTTCGTCATACAAGCGATCGCCTGTTGAGGGATTACAAAAATTATGTATCTGGCCAGATTCAGTTAGATCAATAAGTGTGGCAGTAGCAGGGGAGTTATCATTACTGGATGAATCCCACTGGTCAGGATTTGAGCAGATTGTTGATGCAGCTGGGATTTCTGTGCTTGTATCGGTGTTTGATGGAAATGGTTCCTGATTTCCGGCTTGATCTACAGCTCTGATGCGGAAACTGTACTGGCTACCCGGTTGCCCAATGAACCATCGTTCGGTTTCTGAATTGGTTGGGTTAGGATTGATGGCAGACCAGCTGCTATTATCTGTTTGCGATTGCAAATCGTAGAAATCAATCCCTGATAAATTGTCCGTCCCACTCCATTCAAGGTGGATCGCAGTGCTCTGTTGAATTGGATCGAGTGTGCTCATCTCTGATAACGGCGAATTTCTGTCAATACCCAATTCCCAGGCGCCAACGCCAGTCCAATTTCCTGCCCAATCATAGACATTTGCAAAGAAGGCAGCATCCTTTTGTTCTGGCAGATTTGTAGTATCGATTGATATTTCCCATCCATCAGATCCGTCTAAGTCTGTACCAATAACCTGCCAGTTTGAATTCAACCAATCACCTGAATGGTAAAGGAATTCTACCTGGCTGATACCACTGTTTTGATCGATGGCATTTACAGACAAGGTAAAGTTTTGATCATCTGCTAAATACGAACCCGAAGCAGGAGAAACAAATATTGCCTGGGGAGGTGTATTGTCTTTTGTCAGTGTCAAATCGTAAGTAAAATCTCCCCCTCCGTGCGTTGGATGAGACCAGAGCCGAGTCCGCACATAGTAAGTCCCAGTCCGACCCAGCTGGTAGCCCAGGTGGGGATCGAATTCAATGCCTAATATTTCGTCGTCATGCTTAGAGATTACAGATTTTCCGTCGTTGTCCAGCAGGAATAGGTAGAGATCAAGAAACTCGACCGGATTGTTATGAGGGGTATCTATATCAAGGACAATGTGGTCCCCGGCTTGACCATCAAACTTGAAATAATCGATGTCGCCGGTTGGGCAAATCTTGTGGCTAAGAGTCTGCCCAAAGTCGATTGGATTCGCTCCGGCAGGCGTATCATCAGTATCTAAACAACCGGGTAAAACTTCCTGAACGACTTCAACATCATCAATTAACCAACCCTCATGGGTGTTGTTCTCCAATTCATCAAGGGTCGCGAAATGAAATCGAATCTGGATATTTTGACCACTATAACCAGATAAATCCAGCGTCTTTTGAAGCCAATAATTCTCTTTATCATCCTTCAATTGAAGAATGTTTTCAAATGGAGCGCCATCAGCAGATATTTGAACCCACCTTTGATCCCAGTTGACCCAATTCTCTTCAGTATCGTAACGGTACCAGAAGCGCAAGACGTAATCATTGTCTGGTATGGATATGGGTCTCGAGGTCAAATCCCCGTAATTTGCTCCACCGGTATCATAATTAAGATTAGATGGTGAGCCGTAATACCAACTATGGTCTGAACTGTGTGATCTGTCAGCATCTTGCAGTAAGTTCCAAGGACCAGAAGCATGCCAATTCCCTGCTCCGCTTTCCAAATCATCGACGAAAGGAGCTGAAGTTGAGAGGATATCTGGAAGTGGGGGGATGATAGAAAACGTTGACGAATTACTCCAATTACTCACGCAGGGAGCATCTGGGCAATTACGAGCCCGAACTTTCCAGGAATATAATCCTTCAACCAGATCGGTTCCAGGTAATTGCCAGTTTGCTGTGGATAGCCATTCTGAAGGTATATCACCACCCGGTCCGGAGAGTGATACCTGGAATTGGGTTCCACCACCTGCATCCCTCCAGGAAAAGCTAAGTGAGGAACGGGCAGGGATTTGATCTCCGCTGCCAGGTGAGAGAAGAGTAACCGGTGAATCTGGTGGATCTGTACGAGATAGTACCTTAAGGGAAGTGATCTGATTACCACCAATGGGGTTATCCTCCAAATCACTCTCATCGAGAATGACAGTTTCACTCCGACCTAAGAAATTGGATTCAGAGAATAATTGTGCCTGTACGTTCGAACCAATTTGAATGGACTCGATTGTGTTCTTCCAGGTGGACAATTCAGTATAGCTGCCTGAATTGAAGATTTGACACTGCCCACGGTAATCTGAATCGCTGTAGATGCCAATCTGGTCCGGACCCGGCGTACAGGCAGGGTTGACTGTTGTGCAATCAAAATTCTTGATCACATGAGTAAGCCCTGGTAAACCTTGTGAATAATTGCCTTCATTATCCTGAATACGTAAAGCAAGACTTACTGGTCCATTCGGAACCTGGTCTGCACACATATCCCAATCGGCAGAGAAGGCCATATCCGTCATGACTGGACCCACATCGTGCCAGGCCTCATCGAAATATGCGATCAATTGAGTGTTGTTAAATCCACTATCTTCATCGAATGACCAACCTTCAACATGAATTGAAGGTGAGGTAACAACTGACCCTGTCACCGGTTCAAACAAATCACCTGTCGGAGGATTGGTGTCCACTGGATCACCATTTTGGGACACATAAGCATTACGAAACTTGTTGCAAACATCTCCAGGTCGAGTACAGTAAGGAAGATCGCTTTCTCGGCGAGGGCGACCACCATTAATATCCACATCCTCAAAGGTAATATCGACCGAAGTTCCCCAATAAGAATTTGGATTTGTGTGCACATGGAAATGGAGGTGATGACCCGTACTCTGCCCGGTATCATCAGCAATCCCGATAAACTGGCCCTGTGGAACATACACGCCTTGGGTCCTTAATTCAGTCGGGATGCTATCTTGGGCCAGGTGGAGGTAAAGCTGGTAAGTTGTCGGCGAGGTAGCGGTATCTTTGAGCACGATATAATTGCCCATGTCAGAATCGTCGCCATTTGGGACATCCCAGCGGGTGCGCCAGACTGTGCCAGCTTTTGAGGCGCGCAGTTTGTACATGGTTTTGTGAATATAAAAGTCGAATGCATAATGGCCGCTTCCAGATTTAATGTACTGGTCGTGGCCTGTGCTCTGGGATAGATAGACAGTTTTTCCTGCTTCCCAGGGGAGAAGGTAGCCGGAATAGGTCGCTTGGCTGGTCAAGATTTCTGTCCGGTACATCTCTTCATAAGAGACTTTATATTCATCAGTTAATAATTCTTGAGGAGCAGATTTCACTAAATCAATCCATCCAGGATCGGATGGGAGCGTAATCTCCCATTCTGTTCCCGTCCACCTGGCGAAGGCAAGACCTGGTTCAGAGGGGAGTAATTCTCCTGTTTGAGGGTCCACCATTTCTAGATAAATGACTCCCCAGGTTTCATCCTGGGAGATTTGAACATTGGAAACCTGGACATCATTTACCAGGTAACCAAGGACAAATTCTCTTTCGCCATCGATCGCAACTTTGACGGCGTTTTTGATTAATTTAACCTGTTCTTCATTTACAGGCGGAGTAGGTTGTGGCGGAGCTGCAGTGGTAGCTACTGCATATAGCGCAATAAAGATCGAAGTGAAAATAAGGAATAACAAGAAGACGAGTTTGCGGTTCATGATAATTAATTGGTTTCGCTTAGAGCATTTATTTTATGC
>CP070785.1:1422836-1432852 GCA_020346705.1 Chloroflexota bacterium
GAATCGCCGGGAGCGTATTCCCTGATTCCTGCTGCATTGGGAGTGACTTGAGGTGTCCTTCTTCGTAACGCTTCACCTCCAGGAAGTATCCCGGCTGGATTTGGAAAATCGTGTATGTCCACCAGCAACGGGTAAACCAACAAAGCATCAGTTGGAGGGTACACTCTTTCCACTGGAAACAAACCAAATGGATCACCTGATTCCAAGGAAGTAGGACCAAGGGGATATACACCTCTTTGCAGCAATCGGGTTCTGGAAAGATAAGTTCTCCCTCGTCTGGCTTCGACTAAAGGAAAAAGACGTGAAGCTGTTGAATCAGGCAGGGAGGACCGATCACTGACTGCCAACCACAAACGCGGTAACCGTCCTGTATTATCAAGTTCGATCTTTTCTTCCATTATGTGCCCAACCTGCGCGCGTGTTGATCTCGCTTTTCGGACCATCTCCACCCCGCGTAATATTTGCCAGGACCAAAGCCAGCTAACGATTAATAACCCCGCCCAAACGTATGCTAGCCGAAAGTAGGTGCTCTCGCCGCTTACCACACCAGCAACAACACTAACCAGCAATAGGACGATGACGATACGCGCTCCCACCGTCATATCAGTTTCCTCTGGTCAAATCTCCACCAGGAACCGCTAAGTTGCCAATAATCTCGCGAATCACTTCGGCTGCATCAAGATCTCTTAACCTTGCAGCTGGGCCTAATATTACTCTGTGGCACAACGCTGACTCTGCAAGTGCTTTTACATCATCTGGAAGTACAAAATCGCGACCATTCATCGCCGCGCGTGCCTGGCCGGTGCGGTATAAGGTCAAGCTTCCCCGTGGGCTGGCACCCAAATATACTTCTTGAAACTCTCTTGTCCTTCGGGTGATTTCCACCATATATGATTTCACCTCACGGGCAACATAAACCTTTTTCACCTCTTCCTGTGCAGCAAGAACTTCCTCCTCGGTAATTACATTTTCCAAAGAGTCGATTGGATGAAGGAACTGTTGGCGATCGAGCACCTTGACCTCATCGGATGGACCTGGATACCCCAGCCTAATCCGAAGCAAAAATCGATCCAATTGGGCTTCAGGAAGAGGAAAAGTGCCTTCATACTCGATCGGATTCTGCGTGGCCATTACCATGAATGGTTTGGGAAGAAAGTGTGTCAGGCCATCTACAGTGACCTGCCTCTCCTCCATTGCCTCCAGTAAAGCTGCCTGGGTCTTCGGAGTTGCGCGGTTGATCTCATCTGAAAGCACAATTTGTGCCATAATAGGTCCAGGCCTGAATTCAAACTCCCGGCTGACTTGATTGAAGATCGAAACTCCAGTTACATCGCTGGGCAGCATGTCTGGCGTAAACTGGATGCGGCTGAATGAGCAGCCTATCGAACGCGCGACACTGCGCGCCAGCATCGTCTTGCCAACACCAGGTACATCCTCGATTAAGAGATGCCCCTGGCACAATAATGTGATTACTGCAAATTCAACTGTCTCCCGCTTGCCGATGATGACCTTCTCAATATTCGTCACCAGCCGATCGGAAAAGTCCTGAACATTTGACATAGAATTCTCCAAAGATGGTTTTTGATTTTCTAGATATCTACTCACCTAATGAATCGCAACAGCAATCCATCTCCTGCAGTGATATATACGTTCTTCAATACAAATTGGATGCTGAGATCAATTATAGATCTTCGATCTACTTTTTTGCAACCAGATGACAACCAGTGTCATCAAACCGATAATTGCCACAAGGCTCAATGCAGCTCCCAAATAAAACGTTTTTGGTTGGTAAACTACTGTAATTTCGTGCTCCCCATTCGCAACCGGGATCGCTTTAAACAAATAATTTGCTCGTAATACAGGGACTGACTTCCCGTCCACATAAGCGCGCCACTCAGGATACCATACATCTGCGATAACGAGATAGCCTGATTCCTGTGAAGATGATTCCAATGAAATCTTGTTTGCTGTAGAAGATATGATGCCCAAGGTGGGTTGACCTTGGGGAGAACAAAATTCGGCAGACTCTTCCAATATGACTTTATCTTCAAGGTCAATCGAATTATCAAATACCAAATTGAGGGCAGCTTCACCCGAATCTACCAGAATTCCGCATGATGACCATCTGATCCGAGGGTATGCTTCGCGTTGGTCAAAACGGATGCCGTATTGTTGGCTTGAGTCGATGGTTTCTACTACCGTCACCCCCATCAGGTTCAGCATACGTTCTTTCGTTTCTAAATTTGCTCCTTCCAGCTCATTCATCCATCTGGTGTATCGACCAGGGAGCAGCGGGTCAAAATTATTCACAGATGAAATCCCATCAAGGATTGTCACATTAGGCAGTTGAACCGCTCGCAAATCTACCCATTCTCCGCCTTCTTTGAACGGGTGGAATGTATCAAATCTGAGAAATCGATCAAATTTCAATTGCTCCTCGTCATCAGCCGGAAGGTATAAACGCCCGTCATCCAACATACTTTTTATCTCTTGTGTTGTTGGAGATTCTTCTCGGTATACCTCAAGATTAACCCCCGGATTCAATCCCCATCCAGCCACGACAAGATCAATTCCAACCCAGAGCACCACCGCCCACTGCCACCATCCCCATTTCAGATGGGGATGAATAGCTTTGTTCAAGGGAGCCTTCAAAGTTAAAATTCCTAATCCAGTTCCCCAGATGCCGAGCAATGCCGCTGCACGGATGAATGATGGTCTGATTCCCAAGGGAAAAGATCTGGATAGTAATAGAGCAAGTCCAGCACCAATCGTGATCGCCGCTGCTGCCATGATCCCCAGGCGTAACCAATACAACATTCTATCCCGAGGGCGATGCCAGGAATCAGCTCCGATCGCAGCTAAAATCGAAAGAGAAAACACTGCTAGGATTGAAATCCGTGTCGGAGCTTGAAACATATCAAAGGTAGGGATGTACTTGTAAAGCCAGGGGAAAATCGGCGTATTCCGACCCAGAGCAATGATAAATGTTATCAAAATCAAAATCAGCAAGAAGATTGTGAAGCCTGGTTTCACAACTGAGTTATCTCGGACATCTTTACCCTGAGTCAACAAAGCAGCTACGGCTAATACAAATGGGATCAAGCCAATGTAGATCGCATCCTCCCAGTAATTGGCGAAACCCCAGTAATCTCCCAAAGCAGGATTACCAAAAAGATCTGGAGTGAGGAGAGATAAGAATCGCCACGGCCAAAAAGAATAATTCATGGCAAAATCAAAATCTACAGCAGCAGAGCGCTGGGATTCCAATAAATACTCGAATGTAGGTAGAAGTTGGATTGCCGCCAAGGCAATTGCAATAAACATGGCTGCACCGAAAAGTAGAATCCCGGAGATTACTGGATGTAAGATTTTTTTTCTTATGTGGTTGGCTCTGGGATCTTTGGTAGTAGGTTGTTGCTGGAGTAATTCAACTTCACCATTCTTTGAGACTTGCTCAACATCCTTCGTCGGAGGATTCCATTGTCGACTTATTGAGAAGTAAAGAAACCAGATCGAAGTCAGAAGAACTGAGTACCAGGTCGTCTGAGCATGACCAGCCAGCAGCTGCATTGCCATGCAGCCAATAAGAACCAATATTGCAGGGAAAATCTGGTTGATGAGTCCGAATCGTGTGCAATGTCCTTCTCTTCGAAACCACCACCGACGAACATTTGCTTCAGCAAGTTTTGTAGCTCCCAGAATTATCCAAGGCATCCATGCAACTGCCGCGTTGATTGACAAGAAACCGGCTCGTGCAACCAGGTAGCCGCTAAGTCCGAATGATAATCCCCCAATAACCTGGGCAAGCCTACCAAGTCGTAACTGCCGGACGAGAAAAGCCATACCGAATGAAGCCCAGACGAGGTTAATCACCACCATGACAGCCTGGAACCAGGCCATCAAGGAAATATCCCCGATACTGTACATTAAGAGATACAGCCATGTAGGAGGATAAAACAGTGCCGATTGATAGTTTGCAATCAGCGGGGCGCCCATGCCAAGCAGATCATTCCAAACTGGGACTACACCCTTAAAAACAGCCTCCCAGGCAAAGTTCCACCAGGGGATGAATTGAGTAAGTGGAGTCCCCCAAAATAAAGCTTTCCCACTCAAAATAATTGGCGCAAAAATGAGAAAAGGGAAAACGAGCAGGGGTAAGTAGGTATACCAGGATGCGCGCTCGGACATTCATAAAAATTCTATCAGATTACCAGTAGTTGGAAAGCCAATAATTAAGTACAAAAGTGTAAAGACCAGGCAATTTGCCTGGTCTCGTCAGGATTAATATTGAACGATATTTATTTAGTTATCCTCACTATACCCGATATTTAATTGATACCCTAATCCCTCCCGATTAATGATCAATTGGGGATTATTTGGATCTTGCTCGATTTTTTGCCGCAGGAGATAAATCAAGTATTTAATCCGGTTGCGAACTTTATAATTATCGGTATCCCAAATTTTTGTAGCTATCTCCTCATACCGCACCAAGCGTGGAGCTTTAATGGCCAACACTTCCAGTAAAGCGAATTCACGAGATGAAAGGTGGATATCCTCACCCATCAATTGCACTTCATGGGTCTCGAAATCGATGGTCAGATCAATTTCCGGGTATACGCGTCTGGTAAGCGGAGTAGCACCACTCGCCCGGCGAAGGACTGTATTAACCCTTGCAACCAACTCAGGCGGGAAGAAAGGTTTGGTTACATAATCATCAAAACCAATATTGAGGCCTTTTACTACGTTCTCTTTCTTCGTGTCAGCCGAAACAACGATCACCGGGACATCAGTCATTTGGCGAATGCTGTGGAATGTCTCCCATCCATCCATATCAGGCATCATTAAATCAAGCAAAATCACTGATGGAACTGAATCCGAACATTTCTGGATCGCCTCTTTTCCACTGAAAGCACCCACCACATCCATGCCCGCATTTCTAAATATTATTTTGATTAGATCAACCGTATCTGGATCGTCGTCGATGATTAGGGCTCGCCGGGCAGACTGCCTAGTCTGAATGGTGTCCAGATCCATCCCTCTTTGGGATGCGACTCCATCTTGGTATTCTGTCGGGAGGTTGAGCATCCTTATCCTCCTGTATAAACACCCATTCTCTTACACGACTGTTATTGATTTGTTACCATTTTATCATCAATTCGGCCCTTTTACAACCCTTAAGTTTTGTTTTGGTTTGTTTTTGAATATTGAACTAAGTCCCCTTGTCGACTTCATCCTTCAAATCAATTTCTATTTGCTTCCAAAGATCTAGCCACAGGATTCAATTCAGATAATCTCTCTTGATCATCAAGACCAATGAATTCAACCCAATGAGGAATAAGATGACTCCAAAAACCACACTGAGTGGCCGAAAAAATAACTCGACCTCGTGACTTCCTGGGCTCAAATCCACTCCCATTAACAATCCATACCTGGTTGATAATTGTTCATCAACCCCATCGACCTTAACTTTCCAGCCTGGATAAGATATTTCAGAGATTGTCAGCGATCCTGGACCGGTAGCAGCAAAGACCATGTGATTGGGACTTGATTCAATGATCTCAACAGAGGATGCATTATCGATAACCCCTGTTTCGCCAGACATCCAGGCACGAGGCATAAATCTCGTGTTCTCATAAACAAAGGAATCCTGGATTTCAGCAACGAGATTTAAATCTCGCGCGTTTATTTCATATTCCGAGACCACATAGCCTACATTCAACAATCCAAGTTTTTCCGCATTTGGAGTGTAATTAAGGTTATCCGATTTTGGTTCACCATCAGCATAAGGCGGCAAGGTAACACTGTAACTTTCCCTTGGAACACCTGTAGCCTCATCCATGAATTTGACATAATTTAGATACTGAAGCGGGTCAACTCCATCAGTTGTTTGAATGCCATATCGAACTGAAGTTTGCTGGGGAACGCTGTAAGAGGGTGAGTAAGTCCGGAATAATCCCGGCTGCAAAGATAGGTATTCAGCGACAGCCTCTCCCTCGACCAAGACCTGTGACTTTGATTTTCCCTGGAAACTGTTCAGATCAACAACACCCAAATCCAGCAAAGCCAAGACGAATAGCCCAGATATCCACAGACCAACTGGCATCTGCTTCACATTTAACCAAAGCCATATCCATACCGAAGCAAGTAAAATTCCGGTCGTGCCCCAGACCATTGGTTGAAGAATCTCACCTTGGAAAACGAAAAAACCCACTTGGAGTGAAATTGAGAAACCAAGCAGTATCAACAAGATGATGTAAATCTTACGGGTTATTTCCTTCCCCGGTAAGCTGATCAAGGTTTCGACTCCATACCCGGCCAAGGCTGCCAAACTGAATCCAGTAAGGAATAATGCTCTTGAGGGAACTCTAAACAGGCTTACCAAAGGTAGACTCGCGATGAAACTTGAACCTGGAATTTCAGAGCCTAATGCGATAATTACGCTGACCAGGAAGACCCCCATCCAAAATTGCTTATTTCTACTCATTTTCGCAGCCATCGAAACAGCTGCCAGTAAGATCACAATTCCCCCGCTGTACAGTACCCATTCATGTAATCCTTCATTATTTGGAAATAGAAGACCTAATAAATATTCTATGGGCAGGGAATATATAAGGACATCTTCCGCTCCAAGCATTGACCTGGTTGAGAGTAAAGAATATTCGAACAACGGAATTAACAAAGGCGCCGCTATCAGCAAACCGAGAACCGATTGAACAGCCAAATCTAAAATCAACTTTCTCCATTTGCCAGGCCTATGGAAAATTGAATATGACCACCACAAGATCAACGCGAATGCTCCCCACCTCACATCTGCAAGTATGATCATGCCCAGTATGAGACCTGGTGGTACTGGGATTTTTCTTATTCTCTCTCTCGGATTTGTGTGAACTCTGTGGCTCCATAAAAGCCAAGGCATCCATGGAATGGCGTATAAAAGCGTTATGTGACCCGCGCCATAATGGGAAAAAAATTTCGGTAGCAGTGCAAAGGAAAAGCCGGAGAACAAACTCGCCGCGTGCCTTAAGCCTTCCTCCTTCATGAGGAGATACAAACCCAATCCCCCCCAGATCAAATGGAATCCAACCAAGATATTAAACCCCAATGGCAATGGAGTGAATAAAACCAGCCAACCAGGTGGATACCATAAACCTGATAAGGGATTCGCTGCAAATGGAAACCCACTGAGGATAGTCGGCGACCAGAGCGGCACCTGTTGGTTATTGAATAAGGATTTTTTCAAAAACCACGCGTTAGGGAAATGGGAAATCGTGAGGTCTGAAAATTGCGAATCTGAATTCGGGTAAGGAAATAAATCCAAGGAAGGGAGCAGAATCAGCAATGGTATTGCCAGCAGCAAAAGGGACCAGCGTGTTGTTGGCAGTCTTAATACCCCCCACTTTAGCTGCAGAAATAATCTGCTACTGCGAAGCTCATTGATCAATAAAGTTAGGGTGCTCACACGGGCTCCAGCTGATATCTGTCCCTTATTGAAAATCCTCGAACGAAGAAACCTAATTTTGGCTGGTAATTTCGAAAATCCGGACATCTCCCGAATGGTGGACAAGTTTAAATTCCCCAGCAAGGGTAATGGTTCCAAATTCCTTTTCTCTGGGACCATACAAGATCAAGTCCACCTCTTTTGATACAGGTAATTCTTCTATGTCAATCTGCCCTGAAAAGAAATCCTCCACTGCTTCCTGCATCTCTGCTGCGCTAATTGTCTCGAATGGATGGCCATACACCACCCGCCTTCCGGTATAAGCAGGGACAAAAAGACCCATCTCGGGACTGGCTAAAACAATAGCCTCTTGATCAGCATTTAAAGCGATCCAGTTTAAAGCTGCTATCTCCTCGTGACTTAATAGAATTTTAGGTTCATTAACATTCACCGCCTGGATACCACCCACTAAAATCATCAAATTCGTGGGAACAATTAACAATACAACCAGAATTAATAACACCAGGGCAGATTTTCGATGTTGCATGAAGAGGTGGTCTAATCCGACAGCTGCCAAACCAGCCAAAGGGATCATATATCCCAGAAGGAATCTGCGTTGGAGACTCCAGGGAATATAAAGCATCAACAATCCTAAAACTGCCCATATGAGGAGCAGCATAGCTTTCGATTCCTTACTTTTCCAGACCAGATACCCACCAGGAATTGCCAAGAGAATGATTGGAGAATAAGATAGGATCAAATCCCATATCGCCGGCGAAGCGGTAAAATTTTGAGCATTCCAGGCTGCTAATTCCGGATTCGATTGAGTGATCCAAATTTGATAAATCATCATTGGTAAACCACCCAACAATACAAAAATTAGTTTCTTCCATGACCTTATATCACGCAAGACTTCAGCAATGCCGGGTTTAGTTCTATGTTCTCTGATCTTGAATGGATACCCAGTAACAAATTCCCAGAGCCCCAATCCACCAAGAACAACTCCTGCGAGGACGACACCAAATGGGAGGATGAGAGCCAGGAGCAACCCCAAAAATACCGATAGCATCTCGGGAATAAATCGAAAAATTTTGCGTGCTTTTTGATCAAACTCACGATTTGGTGAAAGAACCCAGATTAGAATTGCTGTGCCAAGAGGAAAGTGTGGGTTGGCATACGCAGAAAGGAATGGATACCCCTCTGCGACCCAAAAATCTGCAGTGAACAAACCATAAGTTGCCGCCACCCAGCCCAACCCAGAACCTAATAAGGCCAGACTAAACGCAAACCAAAGAGACCTCCTGCTCGTCATAGTCTGGTGAAAGAAATTCCAAATACTGAGTACCAGGATAATTGAACCGATGATACGTGAAATATGGAAAACCCCCAACAATGATCCATTGACCAGTCTGGTGATCTGACCTAAAGCTAAATAAAATAAGAACAAATATCCACCCGATCCCGGTTGATGTGTATATGGGAGAGAAAACTTCCACCAACCGAGCCAACCCTGGTACATTTTTGCCAGATAAGAATTACCATCGATAGGATTGAGCAAAAAACCACCAAAATCATGATCGCTTCCTGCATTATTAAACGCCCATACGTAAGGGACAGAAATAAGCATGATAAAAACTACACCCAGGAGTAAGAACAAAAAGACGTCCTTGCGCAGCATAAATTGATTGTAATCCTGTTCACTAGAAGTCATTCCAGTTTGACAGATTCGTAAGTTGCAGCTTCCTTGCCCATGAATCTGGTGATCGAGAGGTTACAATTCATTTACCTCTTGTACATATCGAAATCCACCTCTATAATTTTCGTTATGAGCGAATCTTTCAAACTATTCCGACTTCAGCAAATAGACAGCGAGCTTGACAAGAGCTATGCCCGAATAAAAGCAATTGATCAGCTGCTCGCAGATGATGAAAAAATTCGTCGTTCCCAACTCAAATTGGACCGCGCAAAAAAAGAACATTTTGATGCAGAAAAAAATTTGCGACTTGAAGAACAGAAAGTTAAAGATCAACGCATAAAAATAGAAAGATCCCAAGCTGCTTTGTATGGCGGCAAGGTCTCCAATCCTAAAGAATTACAAGACCTTCAGCAAGAATCTGAGTCGTTGAAAAAATACCTCAGTATTCTTGAAGATCAACAGCTCGAGGCAATGTTAGCACTGGACGATGCTGAAGCTGGCTATGTCGAAGCCGCGGAAGCCCACGCTACCACAAAAACGCAAGTTGCAGATCAAAAAGCCGAGCTTTCCGAAGAAAAAACCGAGTTGCTTCAAGATATTGAGCGCCAGAAGAATGAACGAAATGCAGCATCTGCAAATATTGTTCCTGCAGAATTGAGCATCTATGAGGCTTTGCGAAAGCAAAAGAAAGGGATTGCGGTCGCAAGAGTGCTTGACAAAACCTGTGGAGCTTGCGGGTCTACGTTATCTGCAACCATATTCAGCTCAGCCCAGGTCCCCACCAAGATCACCCGGTGTTCGACCTGCGGGCGGATACTTTATGCAGGCTGACCATGTCAGATATCCTCCAAAACCTGGCAATCGATCAACTCTCTTTCTGGT
>CP070785.1:1432952-1442794 GCA_020346705.1 Chloroflexota bacterium
CGAAATAAACCAATGTGTTTACATCAACAAATTCCGCCACAGTTTCAAAGTCTCCATACTGGATGGAGACCTGGCTGAGCACGGCTGAAACATTGCGCAGGTTCTGCTCATCCAGAATGCGGGGATTCTTATAACGCCCGCAGGGGACATTGAATTCTCCCTTTGAATTCACCCGAAACAAGCCGTTATAACCGGTGCGGTTGAGGAACAGCATGTAAGCAGATCGTTCTATCCAGTTAGTCTCGAAGGTTGAATAACAGATCGACCTGCGCTGTCCATTGTAGCGATCCCTGATCTGGTAGTAGAAATCACGCCGCTCAGCCTCACTCAGGACCAAATATTCGCTTTCGATCTTCCGCAATAGATTAATCAGCCCATCCACATCGTGTTGGATGGTCTGGTAAACCAGGATCAATTCCGGGTTGATATCCGCGATCAGGCATTCACCCACCTGGTAAGTTTGGACCAGGTCGAAGAAAACGGCCCCACTGCCAATAAAAGGTTCTACATAACGGGCAATGTGACCGCTTTCCAATGCGGGTGGAAAATGTGATTTGAGCTGCTCAAGCAGCTGTCGCTTGCCGCCAGCCCATTTGAGAAAAGGGCGTGCTTTGGAAATATCGGAAGTTACCGGCATAAGATACTCTATTATGCCGGTATTCTATCAGGGGTTTTGTTGAAAATGGTGATTCAATATTTTCTTAGGGACTTATATAAATCGACGCACGGTCGATAGCTGCTTAAATCCCTCAGAGACCCCCACTATTGCAGGCGGCTGATGAAGATGTGCTTGCAAATGAACCAGTCGATCCTGTTACCTGGGAGGCGAATGTCGAGATCTGCTTTGTGACCTGGGAACTATCGCAATGGGGGCAGGAAACCTCCCCAACTGCACTTGAGCTGCGAACCAGCTCTTCGAAGGGTGTCCCACATTCCTGGCATACGAATTCAAAGATCGGCATTAATACTCCTTGATGACGAGAATCTATAAATTGATCTCAACGGAATTTATACTCTATTTCTCAAGATTAGATGCAGAAACGTGAAAAAGGTTACAAGCAACAGCGTGTTTGCATGGATAGAGAAATTTCATGCATCTCGTAATCTGGGTACAACGCTGGAGCGCTGTATCCGGCGTGGAGTTTGTTCCTCAGGATAGTATGGAGCGTCAAAACCGGAGCGGATATCTTGCTGGCAGATTCGGATCCTGGGAATAACAAATTGTCTTGCGTATCGTCCTCAGTTATTATTGATTTCCATAATGGGCTCAGGAGCCTTGTAGTCAGGTTCGCGGATGATCTCCATGAGACGTGGATGGTCAGAATAAGCTCCACGATAGGATTCTGGGAGCAAGGCCGCAATCTGGCACATAATCTCATCAGTATAGTTTTGTAAAACCTCTTGACGATTTTTCCTCCCAATCGGCTCAAAAATTATCGGTTCGCCAAATGTGACTTTGACGGGCGATCGGCGCAGGCGTTTTAGATTGGGCATCACCAGGCGATCTTCAGATCCGATAATACTCACCGGGAGTACGGATACACCAGACTTAGCTGCCAGGTAGGCTGTTCCAGGTTGCCCCGGCAGCAGCGTTCCCGTTCTGCTGCGGGTGCCTTCTGGCGAGATGATCAGCACGCCCCCAGCTTTAAGCCGCTTCAGCACTTCCCTCAGCACAGTGAAATCAGCCTGGTAGCGGTCGACAAAGATGGCATCGACCAGGTTCGCCAGGAATCTGCGGAAAGCATACTCTCGGTGGTACTCCGCTACCATCACGATGTAATCCCGGCGGTCGATCACTGAATAAACGATCAACGCATCCAGCACACCCAGGTGATTCCCTGCCACGATCAGAGCGCCTTCCCTGGGAGCAGTTTCCAGATTTAAGAATTCCAGATCAAGGATAGCTTTTATGAGCAATCGATTGAGTAAGCGGACGAATCGTTCAAGCATGGATTACCCCAGATATCTGGTAAGTATATCACTCCAGATATATTCAAGAAAATGCCCTCCCTGAACAACAACACTCCCTGAAGAAATACTTGCTTTGCCAACAATTCGACTATAAAATGGATCTGCATTCAAGTTTCATGCTCAAAGGAGGGCAGAAATGAATTTCGATCCAGAAAGCGGGGCGCAATTATTAAAAGCTTTTCTAGAACCCTGGCATCAGGCAATCGCTGATCCAGCTGCTGCTCAAGACAGGGTCCTGCACAACCTGGTTGGCGATTATGCCAAAACGAAATACGGGCAGCAGCACGGTGCCGGAAATATTGAAACTTTAGAGGATTACCAGCGCGCCTTCCCGGTGACCACCTATGATGGTGATTTCAAAGAAATTGTTGAACAGGTTATGGCGGGAGACATCCAGCTGCTGCTGTGGGAGGAGCCGATTGGTTGGGCAATCACGCGGGGTACGACGAAGGGAGAATCCAAATTTATCCCCATGACTCCAACTGACATGGGTTTACGCACCAGCGCTGGTCGGGCGATGATGAACTACGTTGCTACTTCCCAGCGCTTTGATCTTTTCGCTGGGGTCAATTTGAACCTCAACTTCCCTTCCGTCGTAGGCAAAGTCAGTGTCGGGGAAGATGAAGTGGAGTATGGTTACAGCTCCGGGATTTACACGAAATTCGTCGCCAAAACGACTCCGATCAAATCCTCTCCTACTCAAGAGGAGATCGATGAACTGGGAGGGGGGAAAAAAGAGAGCGATTGGAACCGGCGCTTTGAACTGGCCTATAACAAATGCAAAGAGCAGAATGTAACCTTGGTTGGAGGGGTCTGCCCCACTGCACTGCGCTTCGGGCGATACATGCAGCGCACCCACAAGGTCTATCCAAAAGACCTGTGGAAGACCCAGATTATGACCCTGGGAAGCGTGCCGGGGATAAATACAAAACACCAGCCAGCCTTGAACGCCATGTACGGACAGGCCGTAATCCGTGAGATCTACGGGGCTACAGAGGGCATGTTTGGGCAGCAGCTGGATGAGAAACGCGCCTGGGTGCCAAATTACGACCTGTTCTTCTTCGAGGTTTTAGTTGGGAACAAGATGAAGGTGCTGTACGAAATGCGTCCCGGGGAGCGGGGTTCGCTGGTGGTTTCCACACCGATCCTGCCGCGCTATCGCATCGGCGACCTGATCCTGGCAAAGGAAGCGCCTTATTTCCGCTGTATAGGGCGGGAAGAATGGTGGGTGCCCCTGCGCTATGGCTGGGACGAATTTATGTCGTTCAACCTGGGTCGCTTATAACCTCATTCCCTGCGGCGGGTGATGCTGTTGACAATGATTGATAAACCGATCGCAATCAGCACCAGGGCGAAGATAAACTCCCAGCGCAGCACGTTCCCCAGGCCAATGCCGATAAAGACGAAGGCCAGGATGATCGTGCCGGTAACCGGTCTGCGGTAAGACGGGACAATCAAACGGATCAGCACTTCAAACAGCAGAAGTACACCAGCGCCGAGGAAGATCAACCCCCAGACAGAAAAATCTCCGGGGAATCCTATCGTCCATTCTGCCTGGGTAGCAAACAAAAGATCCTTGAGCTGCTCCAGGTAGCCCAGCTGGTTGAGCAGTAAAACCGCCCCAGCCCAGATCAGGATGCAGGCCCAGATGATCGCGCCTAAAGGATCGCGCCGGTATTTCTCTTCGGCCGACTTTTCCTCCCTCTTCTCCATTTCTTTTTCGTTCTTTTCTTCGGTTTTTTCGTCAGGCATCGTGCTCTCCCTTCCATGATCATAACTAAAGAAGTTTCTGGGATCGACACCATTAAGATCAGCTAGAAGTTTTTCCCCCGAACCGATACATGCCCACAGGCCAGCCTATAAGCCGCATTCTGTCCAGCGGTTGGTACCGCTTGAGTGGCCATCTGTCTGGGCTGCATGTCTCCACGCAGCTCTTGCAGCCTACCCGGGACTTCAACCCCATCACTGGGGCAGTGAGACGAGCAGTCTCTGGTCCCTGCTTGGCCTTGCTCCCTTTGGGGGTTGCCTGGCCGCCCTCATTACTGGGGACGCCGGTGGTCTCTTACACCACCTTTTCACCCTTACCGGAATCCGGCGGTATGTCTCTGTGGCCCGATCCGGCAGGTTACCCCGCCCCGGGAGTTACCCGGCAAAGTGCTCTGTGGAGTGCGGACTTTCCTCGACCCTGATAATTAGAGCCGCGACCACTCAGCCGACCTGTGGTGATATGATCATAATCCGATTTAATTGCGGCGTCAATAATTTGTCTGTGGAGAAATCTTCGAATTATGCGAATGTACGCTATTTTTCTTGCAATATTTGGTTACTTTGGAATGTCGCATCTCTATCATGGATTTCCGCAGCCTGTCAATGGAAGTTCAGGAATAACCAATAATCAAAATCCCAAGTGAATGACTTGATTTCAAGATAGTGGAATAATAACCAATTCGACAGACCAATTTCCAGAAATTATTGGGTCGCAATTTCCTCTTCCAAGCTCACATCTAGCAGGATTTCCCTGTTTAAGATTACCTCCCCTCGATCAAAATCGTGGCGGGTGCTCTCAGACAGGGGAACCAGCTCGGCATATTTGCCCATTATGCGCTGGTATTCCCGGGCGTAGTAATCCGGCAATTCTTCAGTTTCGCCGCGATGGAAGGCCAGGAATTGGGCATCTTCCTTCAGCATAGCCAGGACCAGCTGGAAAATTTTATAACGTCTCTTCGCAGTGATGGTGCGCATGGTGTTCGTACCGCGGGCCAGGAGGTGTTTATCATGGTTGAACCTCTGGCGAAGCAGGGCGGAAGAGCTGGCTACACCGAAGAGACTGACCATATTCTCCATGAATTCAATCGGATCATAGTGGTTGAAGCGGATGGTCATGTACGGTATATGGTAGAAGGTGAATGGCATTGTTTTCAGAATACGATCTTCAGAAAGCAGGCTGGCAAATAAAGGCGTACCACCAAAAGGAAGAGGTATATGTAGAGTGGGATATACGAATGGCGCCTGGAGGAGAAATTGCTTCGTCAGTTCAAAAGAAGTGGGACCTGAATCGTGATCGAGACCGAAAATCAAATTGGTGCCCAGGTAAGGGATATATTCCTTAAGGGTGCGGAACTTGTCAACCATACGGATTAGCTTTTCGTCTGCCTCGATCTTGCCGACCCCCAGCTTGTTTGAATATTCGCTAGTCCAGGACTCGATGCTGGGCAGCAGGAAAATACAGCGCGTATCCCGCAGGCGTTCCAGCCGATCCTGTTTAAGGATAGTAAAGGTGGATTGCACGCCATAAGGGCTGCGCCTGTCTGGCGGGATACTCTCGAGGATTGAGATGACCTCGTCAAAACGGACAGCGAAGTTGGGATCGTGGAAAACCAGCGGCACTCCTGGATAGTTCCTGGAGACAAATTCAAGATCAGCCAGCAGTCTTTCATTAGAGAGCGGATGGTATGGGTTATCCCAATCGCTGCAGAAATTACAGGTATAAGGGCAGCCCATGCTGGAGATGAGAGGGATGAAGCTGCCAGGATGCGGCCGGCCAGCAACGAAGGAGGAATTCTTGATCTCCAGCAGCCGCTCCTCAATCAACGGCACCTGACGGTATGGTTCTGGGCTGGAGATGATCGATCCAGGCGGAAATTGATCCTGGAGGATGTCAGCCACAAGGTCGCGATCGCACTCCAGGACGACCAGGTCTGCGTAGCGCATACTATCCTGGGGATAGGACTTGGCATGTGGTCCGCCAAGCACAGTGCGTACTCCCTGGCGGCGATAATACACGCAGAGGGCATAAGCTAATGGGGCGGTAATGGTATGGGCAGCGATGAAGACCAGGTCCAGATCTGATGGGATTTTGGATATTGGATCACCAAAACCTGAATAGGTGGCATAGTGCACCTGGTGTCCCATGCCACGGCACCAGACGGAGATAGACTGGGTGGTCACGCTGACGAATTGCTTGTTGGAGAAGAAGTATTCGATACGCTCCCAGGCGTCTCTGGCCGGGTAGGACTGGAGCTCGAGGATACCAATCTTCATTTTCTACCTCCTGCTTCTGAGATATTAATTCAAATGCTTCCGTTGACTGAGGTGTAGAACAGGTTTCGCAATCGGGAATGAGACAATAACCCGAATTTCTGCCAACACGGCTGATTGGAATAACGCCCTCAAGGGGCTATGTTACTGAGACTACAAAAATTCAACCTGATCCATGCCGTACTAGAGGCGGGTTAAATTTTGCGGAAGTACCAAGTTCAGCGAATATCTCACGTGCCGCCAGCAAGTGGTCCTCACGAGCAGGATCTCCGGGGTCCAGGCAGCGAGCGAGCTCTGAATGGATCAACCCTTGTTCGTAACGCAACTCAAGCCGTTCAGCAATTTCAAGCCCTTCCTGCCAGCTGCTCAATGCCTTAGATTTTCTCCCTTTATGACAGTCGTAGACCCCTCCCCAGAGAAGCTTATAGGGCAGACCAGCTTTGAAGACACGCGAAAAACTCCTCAGGGTTTGTAAAGATTTTTTTACTGAGCGTTGCAGCTGAGATGGAGATTGATCGATAATAGCTGGATTTGAAAGTTTTAACTCCCATAGCCGCAAGAAAACTTCCATCACCCCGGAATAGCCGACAGCCATCGAGAATACGGTGGGCGGCTGCGATTGGGCGATCAACTTATAGCCTTCTTCGGCGATTTCGAGTGCCTGGTCATACTGGCCGGCATACAGGTGAGTCTTGGCTAACAAACCAGCCGCGCGGATCTCCTCTGAACGATCGATATTTTCCTGGAGCAGCTCCCTTGCCCGAGTCAATTTTTCAATCCCAGATTGGTACTCACTGTGCAGAAAATTTAGCTCTGCCTGGCCGACCAGTGCCCAGGCTTCAAAAAGCTCATTGTCGCGCTTCATGGCCATAGAGAAAAGGCGATCGTACAAAGCTTCTGTTGTCTTTAGATCTCCTTTGAATCCGGTTAAGACCGCCAGGGTGGCAATGGTTTCCCCCATTCTGCGATGATCTACTGTTCTTTCAAATATCTGGAGGGCATTCTCCAAGTCTTCCTGGGTGCTGGCAGAATACCCAAAACCGCTTAAATATAAACTTGCGACAAGCGCGACATAAGCTTGGTCATATGGATTTTCCAGCTGCTCCGCAATTGACCTGGCACGTTGGATGTACAGCTTTGCAAGAGAGTGAATCGGGATCAAACCGATGACGTTACCCACACCAGCGTAAGCCCAACTAAGCTCGGAGGATGGCTCCTGCCGTTCAGCCAGATTCAGCGTGTTTAGCAGGGCATATATGAGTGGTAAGGGTTTGTTATAAAGGAAGTAAATTTCAGATAACTGGTAATAGGCACGCACCGATTCAATGTGGTATGGTGTACCCTCCCGGATGCGTCTGGGAACAGGCCCTGGCCAGATAAGATGGCCGATTTGTTTGAATACCTGCCAAGCCAGACCGGCAACCAGGCGTACCTGGCTGCGAGGAATTGGCCTGCCCAGCAAGCGCATCAAATTCTCGAGATGCAGCAAACTTTCGCTCAAATCGCCTGACCAATAATACGCCTCTGCTAAGCGCCGCTCAAACTTGAGGTGCAACAGGCGGCGCGGGTCAGAGCGACCAGCACTATCTTCCTGGGATTCAAAAATATCTGGATTGGCCAGCAGCTGGTCAAGACCTTCGGAGAAGTGAACCACTGCTTCCCGTGGTGCAGACAATTTAAGCGCTCTCACGCCAGCCTGGTAGCGGTATTGAATCGCTTTATCAGGGATGCCAGCTTCTTGAAAATGCCGCGAAAGCTGTAGGGCTATTTCCTCGGTTTCAGCGCCGTAGGCGTTTTCCAATTCGGTGCCTACCGCCTCATGCAAATAAATTTTGCGCGCATCTCCCAGATTATGGTAAAGATATACTTGGGTCAGATTGTGCCGGAACAAAAAATGGGAGAGACGGCGTTTTTCAATACGGCGGGTGCGGCCTTCCATAATCAAGCCATGTTTGCGGCCCAATTCACGGCTGAGCAACTTGATTATCTCCCGCTCGCTACGATCAGTTATTCTGGCGATAACCTCAGCGGTGAAGATTTCACCTTCCACACTGGCGACCGCTAAAACCTCCCGCAGGGATTTATTCAGGCGTTCCACGCGTTTCTCAATCACCCCCTCAACCCTGGCTGGCAGGATATCCCAAGAGATTTGGGAACCTTCCACCCAATAGCCATCTTCATTCTTGAAAATATCACCCCGTTCCTGCAGATCCTTAATTAACTCGGTGGTGAAGAGTGGGTTGCCTCCGGTTACCAAGGTCATTTTTTGACGAAATTCTTCACCTAAATAATTCCTAGTCACATCAAGGTAAGAATCGACGAAATAGCGTGCGCTTACCTGGTCATCCTGATCGAGATCGACCACGATATCGCCAGCATCGCGTTTAAACTCACTCAACACATCTTGGAGGGTGGAAGTTGAATCTGTGCCAGGGTCGGCGATCTCTTGAGGGCGGTAGGTGCCGATGATAAGAATTCTACTGCGGCCGATGCGTTTCCCCAGATGAAAAAGTAAGCTTAGGGAAGATGAATCCGCCCAATGCAGGTCTTCCAAAATTAACAGCAGCGGGCGCGCATTTGACAGGGTCTGTAAGACGTCGGTATACTCCTCGAAAATACTAGATTGTTCGAGTATGTCCCTCCGGGCTAGTTCCCGACTGCTGGCCAATGCGAATTCGATCTCATCCCTGGTGGCAGTATCAATCGATCCATGATAAGCGATGCGGCTGGTAATTTCCTGGGAAGGGACAAATTTATCAATCAAATTCGGACCATGGGAAACTAGTATTTTGAGTGCAGACGGCAAAAAATTCCAAATGCGAACAGCTTGAGCCCTGGTCAGGTTGCCAGCAGCCCACTGGGTCTCAATCCCCCCAGCGAGCATGCTCAGGATATCGCGAAACGGTAGGAAAGGATCACCCATTCCGGTGATCGCGTCACAGCTGCCCTTGACAACAATCAATTCGGGATTAGATTCCTGCGCCAATTTGGCGAATTCGGTGGACAAGGAGGTCTTACCGCGTCCCACATCGCCAGAGATGAATCTTGTACTGCCCGCGCCCGAAAGCATGCTTTGCATGGATCGGTTGAGCTCCTGAAGCTCATTTTCCCGGCAGACAAAAGGAACAATTCCGATCTCATCGGGTTGGACACTTTCAATCAGGAAATCGGGCAGCGCTTCAACTTTTACCACTTCTTTGGCTTGTTTGCCTGCGCCATCACCAGAGATGCGATCAATCCCCAATCCCAGATGTTCTGTAATTCTGTCTAGCTCATTCAGCACATCCAGTGCAGAAAATGGTCGATCTTCTCGATCCTTGGACAATAATCGCAAGACGAGAGAATCTAATAAGGCTGGGATCTGTGAATTCTTCTCGCTTGGCGGGACGACTGGTTGCTTGATATGCTGCGATATCACCGCCAACATGTTATCTGCGAAGAAGGGCAGTTCACCAGTGAGCAGCTCGTACATGATGACACCCAACGCATAAAGATCAACCCGGTGATCGAATTGCTCACCTAGCGCTTGTTCGGGAGCCAGGTAAAAAACGGTGCCAACGATCTCCCCTTCCATTGTGACCCTGGAGATACCAGACCAGGCAACACCAAAATCCATCAATTTGGCTGTGCCATCAGGCAGTAAAAACACGTTCTCGGGCTTGAGATCGCGATGGACTATACCGTGATTGTGTGCATGATCCAGGGCAATGCAAATTTGACGGCTGATGGAGATCACCTGGTCAACAGGGCGAGGCATAACGGTTGAGAGTGGCTGCCCTTCAACCAGCTCCATGACAATGAAAGGAGAACCTCGGTAGTCACCCGCATCATAA
>CP070785.1:1442894-1459190 GCA_020346705.1 Chloroflexota bacterium
GGCTGGAACAAGTACGGCTGGATCAGCCCTGATTCGGATGAGTTCCGCTATATGATCAAGCATCCTGGCCCATCTCCTGATTTTTCTCAATGGTGTGTGGACAAGAAGATCAAGTGGCTGGCCATCGACGCGGTCAGCCAGGACCACCCCATGAACACTATCCAGCGTATCTGGCACCCCAAAACCTTTGAAGAAGCCAACCGCAAGCTGATCGAGGATTTCGGTAAGGATTGGGATGAAATGTACCCGCTGGACCAGTACTACCAGGACACCCATCTCAACCTGTTCCCCAAGAAGATCGTGCATGCCGAAAATCTCGGCAAAGACATCGCCCATGCTGAGAGCGGCCGATACTATATTGGCTGCTACCTGCAGAAGGGGATGGAGATCGCCTCCATGTGGGGCAGGTTTATCGCCTGGAAGGAGGGGAATTAGAGATTGGATATTGGCTCCCGGTCATTCCTCCCGGGACAGGTTTTGGAGATTAGATTGCCTTGAAGAAGGATAAATAACAATATGATCCTTGTGACTGGTGCAGCTGGGAAGACAGGGCGCAGTGTGATTAAGGCGCTGGTCGAGAAAGACGCCGACGTGCGAGCTTTCGTTCGTCGAGAAGAGCAAGCCCCAGTTGTTGAATCGATCGGTGCGGCAGAGGTTCGGGTCGGGGATATGAAATCCAGCCAAATGATGGCGCGCGCCATGCATGAAGTCCGTTCGGTCTACCATATCTGCCCTAATGTCAGCCCAGACGAGATCACCATCGGTGAGACAGCGATTAAGGCAGCCCAGGAAGCTGGAGTAGAGCATTTTGTCTTTCACTCGGTACTTAAACCACAAACCGAAGCCATGCCGCACCATTGGAATAAATTACGGGTTGAAGAACAGCTGATCGAATCCCGGCTGCCATACACCATCCTACAACCAGCAGCCTACATGCAAAACATCCTGGCTCATTGGGATAGCATTCGAGAAAAAGGCATATACCCGGTGCCCTACCCGGAAGAAACAAGATTGAGCCTGGTTGACCTAGAGGATATAGCCCAGGCAGCTGCGATCGTGCTGACAGAGACTGGACACGAGTATGCCATATATGAACTGGTGGGTAATGGCAGCTTAACGCCGAGCAAGTTAGCGGCCATCATGAGCGAGGAGTTGGATCGGCCAGTCAGGATTGAAGTCATCCCCCTCAAGACCTGGAGGAGCCAGGCAGAAAAGACAGGTCTGGGTTCGCAGCAGATCGATACCCTGCTAAAAATGTTCCAATATTACCAGGATTACGATTTCCGAGGCAATCCACGAGTATTGAGCTGGCTTTTAGGACGAAGGCCGACCAGCTTCTCAACTTTTGTCAAACGCACTTTGCAGGAGAAGAACCAGCAGGTGATTGAGGGAACCTGATCGAGATTTATCAAATATGCATCTTGCAGAAAAGGTGTTGAAGGCTGTATATACTGGAGAACAACCAAAGTGCAAACAATTCTTCAAGTGGTGAGCCGTTCAGGGGAAATTTGGATTTGAAAGTTATTGAGTAGAAATCTTTATTAATCGAGTATTATTGGGATAATTTAGACAAACTTGATAGGTATTTATCCTGACTAAGGAGAAGCCTTGTATGAAACCACCCCCATTCGAATATTACAACCCACGGTCTTTGGATGAAGCCCTGTCTCACCTGGCTGAACACGGCTACGATGCCAAGATCTTAGCCGGTGGTCAGAGTCTGGTGCCTATGCTGAATTTTCGCCTGGCACAGCCAGCGGTTCTGGTTGACTTGAATAAAATCGCCGACCTGGCTTACATCCAGGCAGGGAACTCTGGCGGCATCCAGGTGGGGACAATGACCCGGCATGCCCAGGTAGAACGTGATCCAATAATTGCCGAACGGGCACCCCTGATCCATGAAACGATGCCCATGATCGCCACCTCGCAGATCCGCAGCCGAGGAACTTTCGGAGGTAGTATCGCCCACGCCGATCCTTCCGCTGAGCTGGTGGCAATCAGCGTCGCACTGGAGGGGAAATTTCGACTGCGAAGCCAATCGGGAGAGCGTGAAGTGCCGGCGACAGACTTCTTTTTAGGCATGTTCACCACGCAACTCGAACCGGAAGAGATTCTGGTTGAGGCCAGCTTTCCCTCCCTGCCTCCCGGGACGGGATGGGCAATTGAGGAAATTGCCCGGCGCCCGCATGATTTCGCCCTGGTTGGTGTGGCGGTAGTGGTCACTTTACACAGCGATCAGCGCATTCAAAATGCCCGTATCGTCTTTCTGAGTGTAGGCGATGGACCGGTGGTGGCCGAGAAGGCCGCCGAGAGCCTGCGGGATCAGGCTCCCTCCCCCAATCTGCTGCGCGCGGCGGCGGAAATTGCAGCTGCTGAAGATATCGATCCAAGCAACGATATCCATGCCAGCGCAGATTACCGGCGGCACCTGGCAAAGGTGCTCACCCGCCAGGCACTGGAAACAGCGATCGAACGAGCAAAAGGATAAGGTTTGGTTTTTTATTGGATGGTAAGTCAATCCATGAAGCCAATCAGGAGATGATTATGAGCGATCTTTACCAACTCTCGGTGACCATAAACGATACGGAATACCAGCGCTCGGTGGAGCCGCGCATGCTGCTGAGCGATTTCTTACGCCACGATATTGGCTTGTCTGGAACGCACGTTGGCTGCGAACATGGTGTGTGCGGTGCCTGTACGGTTTTATTCGATGGGCAGCCAATCCGCTCCTGCCTGATGTTCGCCGTGCAAGCGGATGGGCATGAAATTCTGACGGTAGAAGGTTTGGGTACTCCCGATGACCTGCACGTGATCCAGGAAGCATTCTGGGAGGCACATGGCCTGCAGTGCGGCTTCTGCACGCCTGGATTCCTGATGACTCTAGTGCCTTTCCTGGAGGAAAACCCCGATCCAGATGAGGCCGAGATCCGGCATGCCATCTCCGGCAACATCTGCCGCTGTACTGGCTACCAGAATATTGTAGAGGCAGTCAAGCTGGCCGCCGAGAATATGAGGGCTTGATATGAAAAAATCCATCGGTGAACGAATAAAACGAAATGAAGATCCCCGTTTGCTGACCGGCCGAGCGCTATTTGTGGATGATGTGCAGCTTGCAGGAATGCTCCATGCGGCCTTCCTACGCAGCGATTATGCCCACGCCAGGATCAAGGGTATCGATGCATCCGCTGCCCGAGAGCACCCTGGAGTAGTGGCGGTGTTCACAGCAGAGGACATGGGGGAAGATTGGGCTCCTGGTCCTTCGAATGTTGCACCACCCCCTGGTGACGTTGTCTTCCATTCCCGCACCCATGTACCCCTGGCAAAGGATAAGGTCCGTTATGTCGGTGAACCGATCGCGGTCGTGGTCGCCGAGAGCCGCTACATCGCTGAAGATGCTGTGGAGGATATCTTTGTAGATTTAGAAATGCTGGACGTTGTGGCAGATTTGGAGACCGCCCTCGATCCTGATGCACCGCTCGTACATGATGATCTGGACTCAAACCTGGCCGCACACCTGATTCAAGACAAAGGTGATTACCAGGCAGCCAGAGCTACCGCAGACGTGATTGTAACCCGCAAGATCGACATTGACCGAGGGGCTGCTGCAGCAATGGAAAACCGGGGCGTGGTTGCAGATTGGGATGAGAAAGGCCAGCAGTTAACGGTATGGGACACAACCCAGGCACCGATCCCCATTCGCAATGGTCTCGCAGCAAGGCACGGCCTTTCCCAGAGCCAGGTGAGGGTGATCGCGCCTTTTATTGGAGGAGGCTTCGGGCCAAAAATTCTGCTGCATTATCCAGAAGAGATCATGATCCCTTGGATATCCATCCAGCTGTGCAAACCGATCAAGTGGATCGAGGATCGGCGGGAGAATTTTCATGCCACGACCCAAGAACGGAGACAGGTTCACGAAGCCGAAATGCTCCTGACCAGAGAAGGGAAAATCCTGGGGGTCAGCCACACTTTCCTGCATGATACCGGCGCCTACGATCCTTACGGATTGACGATTCCGCTCAACACGCAATCGCATGCCACCGGAGGCTACCACGTCCCCAATTATCACAGCGAGGTCAAGGTTGCATTCACCAACAAGATGATCACCACCCCGGTACGCGGAGCTGGGAGACCTCAGGGCATATTCCTCGTTGAACGATTACTTGATATCGCTGCCAAAGAACTTGAGATGGACCCGGTCGAAATCCGCAAGCTTAATTTCATCCCTTCGGAAGCATTTCCATACGAACGGGAGATCATCGACCAGGCATTTTCTCCGCTTATCTTCGACAGCGGCAACTACCAGCCCGTGATGGATAAAGCGGTCGAGACGATTGGTTATCACCATTTCATCAACGAAGAACAACCACGACTGCAGGCGGAGGGCAAACATGTTGGTATCGGTATCACCCCCTTTGTAGAAACGACAGGTGTCGGCCCATACGAAGGAGCCAGAATAAACATTGAACCCAGCGGAAAGATCAATGTGGCGACAGGTGTCGGCACGCAGGGCCAGGGGCACTTTACCTCCTTCGCCCAGATCGTAGCTGACCAGCTGGGTGTTGATGTTGGGGATGTAAACCTGGTCACCGGGGACAGCACGGAGTTCCATTGGGGAACGGGCACCTTCGCCAGCCGGGGGGCGGTGGTGGCGGCGAATGCTATCAACGCCTCAGCGAAAATCGTGCGCGAAAAGGTGCTCAAACTGGCCAGCAAAATTCTCGAAGCGCCTGAAGAGGAGCTCGAGCTGGAGGATGGTTACGTGCGGGTGGCTGACATCCCGCGCATGTCGATCAGCCTGGGCGATCTGGCTGCAGAGGCCAACCCGCTGAGAGGTGCAGTCGAACCAGGCACTGAGCCGGGATTGGAGGCAACGGCGTATTTTGGTCCTCAGTACGGCGCGGCAGCCTTCGGAGTACACGCTATGATCATCGAGGTCGACCCGGAGACGATGATGATCGATATTAAACGTTACGTGGTGGCTGAGGATTGCGGTACGATTCTTAATCCACTGATCCTGGAAGGTCAAATCCACGGTGGGGTGGCGATGGGCATCGGAAACGCATACTTCGAGCAGCTGATCTACGACGAAAACGCACAGCTGCTCAACGCTTCACTGGCAGACTATCTCGTTCCAACGGCCTGTGAAATACCCACGATTGAGGTTGAGCATCTCGAAACTCGCTCCCCACTCAATCCACTGGGAACCAAGGGTGTCGGCGAGGCAGGCACTATCCCAGTACCGTCATTATTTGCCCAAGCGATCGAGAATGCCTTTCCGGATCATGATTTCGAGATACTTGAAATGCCGCTCAGTCCAAACAAATTGTTTGAGATACTGCACAAGAAGGAGGTAGGGCAGTGAAAATTGAAGGGGAGTACACATTTGACGGTCCCAGGGAGGCGGTCTGGGAGATTATGCGCGATCCCGAAGTGCTGGCTTCAGCACTACCAGGGACCCAAAGCTTAGATCAGGTCAGCGAAAATGAATACCAGGGAGAAATGCAGGTTCGCATTGGGCCGGTGGCGGGATTGTTTTCCGGAAATGTCGCTATTACAGATG
This sequence comes from Chloroflexota bacterium, assembly GCA_020346705.1. Classification (GTDB taxonomy): domain Bacteria; phylum Chloroflexota; class Anaerolineae; order Anaerolineales; family UBA4823; genus PFL25. The sequence continues at coordinate 1,448,455 of CP070785.1, forward strand.
AAGTGCCACCGGAAAGCTTGACCATGACCGTGGAAGGAAGAGGGAAACCCGGATTCGTCAAGGGGACTGGCGCAGTGCAGCTGATCGCCCAGGAGTCCGATAAAACCCTGATGCAGTATGAGGGTGATCTGCAGGTAGGCGGCAGGCTGGCGAGCGTCGGTCAACGGATGATGGATTCGGTCAGCAAGAGCCTGCTCAAGCAAGGTTTGGATTCGATCAACAATGCTCTGCTGGCTCGCCAGGAAGCGCAATCTACCGGGGAGAAGGTTGAATACCAGGCGCCATCGGAAAGCGAGTTTGCCGCTTCGGTCGCCAAGGACATGGCGGGGGATGTATTAACTTCCCGGAGGATGCTGTGGATTGCAGGCGCGATCATCGTGATCGTGATCCTCCTTGCGATTTACTTGATGTCTCGCGGATGATAGGGTCAGACTTATCGATGCTGTCTCTATCAATTTCACAATTGTTCAATTCAAAGGAGGATGTATAAGAACAAAAAACAGCACATGCTCGAATTGACAAGCAAAAAATTATTCTGTAAAATTTGTTTCAAGCGAAGGGGGATTAATGTAGCATTCATATCGGGGCTCGAAATGCGGAAGACCATCTCCGTGAGCCGCTACCAGGAAGAAGCGAAAAGAGGAGAATAGAAATGAACCAATATCTTCATCCGAACAAGAAACTAAAGTTTATCGGAACATTTGCCTTCTTAATCCTAATGGCCGGGTTGGTCATTGGATGTGCGCCGGCTGCACCTGAACAGACAGAAGGCGCCACCTTGGCAATCGAGCACTTCAGCCCGATTGAAGGCACAACCTGGTCCGGGGCTCACGACCGGGCTGGGAAACGAATCGCGGAAAAAGCTGACAATGTTGATTACGTATTCAGGGAGGAAGTTGGTCCCGATCTCACCGTTCCCTATGCTGAAGAGTTGATTGCAGATGGGGCCAACATCGTTGTCGGGAACGCCGAGTTTATGGGCATGCCCTTGATAGATATTGCCGACCAGTATCCGGAGGTTTACTTCGGATCGATCATCGCCAGCGATCTGTCCACCAAGCGGAACTTCATCAGGCTCTTCCCTAAGCAGTATCAGGCGCTTTATCTGGAAGGCCTCATCGCTGGAGCATTAACCCAAACCGGTAATATCGGTGTCGTCTCCGCTTTCCCATCTGTTCAAGTCATCCGACGCCAGGCTGGCTTTACACTTGGTGTACAGGATGCAGCCGAGTTACTCGGTAAGGATGTGAACATCTACGTCAAGTATGCGGGTGACTGGTTCTTGCCTCCCGAAGAACGAGCGATCGCGGAGACTTTGGTATCCACAAATAATGTGGATGTAATCACCCATCAGACAGATTCCAGTTCTCCCCTGGACGTGGCAGTGGAACAGGGCATCTGGTTCGTCGGCAAGGATATGGATATCGTCGGCGAGTACGGCTGGTCGGATACAAACACCGTGGCCGTTTCCTTCGATACACGCTGGGAGGTGCTCTATGAGCACATGCTCAATGAATTCCTGGCAGGCGAAGAGAACCCCACCACGATCCTCTACCTCGGTATGGACGACTCGATGGAATTGGCTGACGGTACGGTAGCCTACACAGTCGATATCATGAACGATGGTAAGGTGGGCGTGGAAGCCATCAGCCCGGCCGCGCTGCCTTCCATCCCACAGGAGATCGTCGATCTGGTCGAACAGCGCCGAGAAGAGATGATCGCTGGATCGTGGGATCCGTTCACCGCACATGCTTTCATCAGCAATGGGACGGGGCTTGAGCTGGAAGGGACTTCCATCCCAGCTGCGGGAACAGAAGTAAAACCAGCAGGTGAAGCACCAACCGCCGAATGGCTGCTCTCCTTGTTCAACTTCGACCTGCAGGGTGTGACGATCCTGGAGTGAAGATTAACTGGTAGGCATCAAAACCAACTTTAATGCACAACTACCTGATGTAAGATAATTGCACAGAGGCTCCCAAAATTGTGGCATAGCCCACAATGGCGGGAGTCTCATTGTTTGTAAGAATAATCAACTAGGTATTTCAATTTATGCTCTGGGTGGCGTCATTTCCCCTTCGCAGGCTCAGGACTAAAGACTGCGTTCAGCACAGGCCTCGCCGCTGAGGACGTCGGCTTGAGCTATAAAAACGGATTTTTGCTGGATCTGGTACCAAAAACAAGCCTCTCCCTTCCCCTTGGAACGGAGAAGGGAGACTGCTGATTGCCAGGCAGGAGATTTCTGGCCAAAACTATCGAAGGCGAGTATACGAGCTCTGATAAAATTACTCATCATAATTTAAAAATCCGAATTGTAGGAGTTCTTATCAAGTGAGCCAGGTGAAAGTCGAACGTGGTGATACAGTCTTAGAAGCGAGAGGAATCACGAAGAGATTCCCCGGTGTTGTTGCCAATGACCATATTGATTTCGAAATAAAAGCCGGCGAGATTCACGCCATCCTCGGCGAGAATGGTGCTGGAAAAACGACCTTGATGAAAATCCTCTTCGGAGAATACCAACCCGACGAAGGGGAAATTTATATTGCCGGAAAACCAGTTAATTTCCGCTCGTGTCTGGATGCCATCGATCGGGGCATCGGCATGGTCCACCAGCACCGCAAACTGGTTCCGGCTCACTCGGTGATCGAGAACATCATCCTCGGGCATCCCCGCGCGGGGAAGATTTTGAACATCAAAAGGGCTGAGAACGAAATAAACGAACTCTGCCAAAAATATGGCTTCAATATAGACCTCAAGGCGAAGGTCTGGCAGCTCTCTGAAGGGGAAAAACAGATCGTAGAAATTCTGAAAGCACTTTATCGGGGTGCTGAGATCCTGATCCTGGATGAACCGACTTCTGCTCTGGCGCCAACCGAGACGGAGAAGCTGCTCGAATCGATCGAGGCCATGGCGAAGGATGACTTATCGATCGTTCCCTTCATCACCCATAAACTGGCCATCGTGCTGGCAATCAGCGACAGGGTGACAGTGTTGAGGCGCGGTAAAGTCGTCTCAACGGTGGATACTACGGAGGCTACTGAACGCAGCCTGGCGATGGAAATGGTTGGCCGGGAGGTCATTTTCAGGCTCAAGAGGACCGAGGTGGAGAAAGGGGAAACCATTTTAGAGGTAGAGAACCTCTCAGCACTCAGCGACAAAGATATCCTGGCATTAAATGGGGTCTCATTCTCGATAAGCGAAGGGGAGATCTTCGGCATTGCGGGAATAGCCGGCAATGGCCAAAACGAACTGGTTGAGGTTCTCGCTGGACTGCGAGATCTTGAAAGGGGCAAGATACGCCTGGATGGGCAGGATATCACCCAAAAGACAGCCTTAGAACGATGGAAACTAGGCATCGGATACATCCCATCGGATCGCATTCATGTTGGTTCGATCGCCGATTTCTCCCTGGTTGAAAATACCACCATGAATTATTACTTCGACGGCGATTATCAGCTGCAAGGATCCCTGGATTACGAGAAAATTCGAGCACTGACTGAAGAAATCATCGCTGAGTATGATGTACAGACTCCTGGTCCGGAAACAACCGCAAAAAGTCTATCCGGCGGTAACTTGCAGAAACTGATCCTGGCGCGCGTGCTCTCGAGAAAGCCGCGCCTGGTGATCGCTCATCTACCAACCCAGGGATTGGATATTGGCGCGACGGAGTTCGTGCGCAACAAGCTCATGGAAGCCAAAAAAGATAAAACTGGCATATTGCTCATCTCTGAGGATTTGGATGAAGTGCTGTCCTTGAGCGACCGGGTGGCGCCGATTTACGAAGGGAAGTTCATGGACATCATCCCTGGTGAGCAGGTCAAGAGGGAAAGCGTGGGTGCGATGTGTGCTGGCATCTATCTGGACGAGGATGAACCATGAGGGTGGGCAGCTACGAATTCAAACTCGCAAAGAGAGAATCGTTAACCGGGTGGCGGGCAGCCAGCATTTCCATCCTGGCGATTTTCGTAGCGCTGATATTGTTCAGCTTTATCTTCATCTTCGCTGGAATCAATCCTTTGACCGCCTACAGTGAGATCTTCGACTACGCGTTTCGCAACCAATTCGGGCTGCCCCTGACTCTCAACCGCTTCATCTTCCTGCTGCTGTGTACTTGTGCCTTCATCGTCCCCTATCGGGCCGGGTTGTGGAACATCGGCATGACGGGACAGTTTTATGTAGGCTCACTGGCTGCTTATGGAGTCTTGTTTGTTTTTGGAATTGGCGGAGCCTCCGAAACAAATTACTCAGCCTGGCTGCTGCTCCCACTGATGCTGATCGCGGCTGCGCTGGGCGGCGCTTTCCTAGGATCGATCGCTGGTTTCCTGAAAGGTCGCTTCAATATCAACGAGATCGTGGTGACCATGATGCTGAACTTCATCACTTTCTGGCTGGTGTCATTCTTTATCAAAGAGGGCGGCTTGTTTATGAACCCCGGCGGGAGAGGCGAGAGCTTCGAGCTGCCCAACTCGCTGCGAGCGCCTGTGTTCATGGATGTGCCCTTCACGATCATTATCGCCATCGGGGCCGCCGTGCTGCTCTACTACATGTTCGCCAGAACCAAGTTCGGGTATCAAATTCGAGCTTTTGGGAAGAATCCGGACGCGGCCAGCTACGCCGGGATCAGCAAATTCAAAATTCCATTCCTGGTTTTTGTCATCGGAGGCGCACTGGCTGGTATAGCCGGGTACCACTACTTTGCCGCCGTCCCGGGTGTTTATAAAATTGCCAGAAACTATGGGACTTTTGGTGACCTGGCATTCTATGGGATTATCTGCGGATTGATCTCCCAGGGAAATCCACTGGCGGCGATCCCAATCGCATTTTTATTTGGTGGATTATCGATTGGCGGCCGGAATGTCCAGGGAAAACTCGGGATGAGCTTCGGGGTAGATTTCGCCCTGCTGGGCGTCTTGATGATCACCCTGGTTGCCTTCCAATTTTTCTACAGGTACAAGATCGTGTGGACAAAAGTAACCAAGGAGAGCTTGGATGTGGGAATTTCTAATTAGAAGCCTGGACGCCTCGACCATTTTCACCATCGCTGCTTTAGGAGAGCTGATTGGACAGCGGTCGGGAATTCTCAATGTTGGCATTGAGGGGGTCATGCTCTTTGGCGCCACTCTGGGCTTCATCACCGCCCAAACCACCGGCAGCTACCTGCTGGGATTCCTGGTCGGAATCGCAATTGGTGGATTTCTGGGGCTTCTGCACGGGTTCTTCTCAATTACGTTGGGTGGAGACCAGGTGGTAAGCGGGATGGGGATCTGGATCCTGGGATTCGGCCTCACGACCTACATCGGCAGTGCCTATACAGGGCTTTTGGGTCTGGAGCGAATCCCCAGTGTGCTTGGACTTTCCCCGTTCTTCTTCGTCGGGATAGCGCTGGTTGTGATCACCTGGTTTGTCCTCTCCAAGACCAGCCTGGGATTACGGATCAGGTCTGTGGGTGAAAACCCAGCTGTGGCGGAAGTATCCGGGATCAATGTAACCAGAACGCGCTACCTGTGCGTGGTAGTCGGTGGGATGCTGATGGGATTTGCTGGGGCGATCTATTCGTTGGATTACAACCCGGTCTGGAGTTACAATTTTCTGATGGGTTGGGGTTTTATCGCACTAGCCTTGGTTTTTTTCTCAATGTGGAATCCATTCATCTTGCTGGGCGGCTCGCTCCTCTTTGGCACACTGTGGCAGCTCTCGTTTAACCCGGAGATGGTTCTCCCCGGAGTCCTTTCCAGGTATATTTGGAGGACGGTACCTTTCGTGATCACAGTTGGTGTGCTGTTGTTAATGGCGACCAAGTGGTTCAGAACCAGGTGGGGAGCGGCTAAACCGGAGGCCTTGGGACAACCTTACGTTAAGGAAGGATAGGTTTTTCACTGGTAAGCAAAGATAAATTATTAGCTGAGAGTTACCTTCACGATTCTTATATTCGCCTTCAATCCCACAACCCCCCGTTCACTACACTCTCGAGACAAGCCCCGGTCAGTTCCTTCCCGGGACATGCCTTTTGCATAAATGGTATAGGGGGATTTTTTTGAACGCAGGATTCCAAATCCCCGCCAAGGCGGGACTAAAGCCTGCTTGAGCTTTAATATTAGATAGGCTCTAAAGAATTTGGTTATCGTAAAGATCGATCCCAGAAATGTGGGGAAAAAAGAGCGTCACCGAATACTTTTCAAGAAATCTCTCAAGTCAGCACATCTTTCCTTTATGTAATCCTCGGGGGAGGAATCTATACGGGCAACGTAATTGACGAAATTGACACTCCGGGCTGCCATCAGGGTCTCGAGCTGGCCTTGCCTCGCGACCGGCCAGGGGCGCAGGCTTGTATACCCTTCCTTGAAGGCTCCCCGAAGCTGGTGATAATCATCCCTGTCCCGTCCATAGTACAAAGTGATAGCCACATCCTGCACCGGGTAACCGAGCATGACATCCTCAAAATCGAATATGTAGAGCTGACCGCGGTACACATGCACATTCCAGAAGTGCAAATCGCCGTGAATGATAATCTGGCGCGCTCGATCGGCATACAGCCGGGCAAATTCTTCATCGGCGATGGAGATCACTTGATCAATAATTGAGATGCAATCGGGAGGAAAGAGGTGCTGGTAAGCTGCGGTATTGTACACTACCGGCTCATCGGGGTAGTAAAATGCGCGGTCCCATTTTTTCGGCTGAATTGATGGCGGGAGTGGGCGCAACGATTCGGCGTGATCGTGCAGCCTGGCCATCACCACACCGAGCTGGAAGTAATTGCCAGGATTCAGGTAATTCTCAAGGACGCGACCCGGGATCCAGCGGAAGAGCACACAGCGTTTATCGCCAGGCACACCGGGTACATTGACAATGCTGATAAACTCGCCATCTTTGCGAGCCACTGGTTCTGAGATTCTTAAATCCGTGTCCCTCATCAATGCATGCAGCCAGAAGATCTCGGTCTGGTTTTCGGTAAGCGTGGTCTCTTCATCAGAATAGATGCGCAGTACGAAATTCTCGCCCTCAAGCGACTGTACCTTGAACATGGTATTGGTCTCAATGGTGAAGAATTTAATCCACTTCACATCGAGAGCATAGTTCTCGAGCGCTTTGACCGCCAAACGATGCAGGCGTCGCAGTTTGCCAAGACGGGTGAGTTCACTGTATGGTTTCATGATTGGCGTTTCCAATATATCTCAAGGATTGTACCGCCCATCAGCAACTGCGGCAAGCGGGGAAGGGCGCGAATGATGTATTTGTACGAAGGGGAAATTGGCTCTTGACAAAGATAACGAATATCGCTATAATATTATTGAATATCATTAAATTTTATATGTTATTCAATAAATCTAAGGAGAAATTGGTATGTCTTCAACACTAAATTCCAGGTTACCCAGAATTGTGAAAATATTGCTTGATATCCTCTTCTGGCTGCTGATCTTCGTGATCGCCTTTCTGATCCTGTGGATCGCCTTCTCACCCATTCTGCTCAATGTGAGCGGTATTGCGATCACATCTTCCGTCCCGATGGCGGTTGGGTCGGGTGATGAGCCTCGCTTCGAGGTGCAGATTGCAGGGGCAGAAACCAAGGGCATCCGCAATGCATTTGTAGATGAGGCGCAGGGTACGCTGCGGCTGGAAACCACTGATTGGTACTTGATCTTCGTCAGCAACCTCAGCAAACTGCTGATCGCCCTGGGGCTAGTCTATGTTGTCTACCTGCTGCGATCTGTTTTCCAAGACCTGCTCCAGGGAGAGGTCTTTACCCAGGAGAATGTGGAAAAGGTCCGGCGGATTGGATATGCAGTGCTGGTGGTAGGTTTCCTGCAAGCTGTCGTGGAGTATTTCGCTGCCAGAGAGGTGTTGAGGCAGTTGACAATAACCAGTCCCGCACTCAGCCTGCCGTCTCCATTTGAAGCCGAAGTTATCCTGGCCAGCTTGTTGATCTTAGTGCTAGCTCAGGTGTGGGGCTACGGTCTCGAGCTCGAGCATGAAAAAGCGCTGACAATTTGAGGCAACTATGGCTATCAGAGTAAACCTGGACTTAATGCTGGTCAAACGCGGTGTGAAGCTCTCCGAGCTGGCCGAGGCGATCGATATCGCTTTACCAAACCTATCGATCCTGAAGACGAATAAAGCCAGGGCGATCCGCTTTTCTACGCTGGAGAGCATCTGTCGAGAGCTGGATTGCCAACCAGGGGATTTGCTTGAATATGTTCCGGAGGACGACTGATTGGATGATCCTTCAGCTAATAATTTCGCGACTACAAAGCGAAAGAGAGAGAAGACCACATTACCCTCAAATGAAGCGATCCTCCACCAACTTAAATAGCAGATAGAGGAAATCAGGAAATTATGACACAAAAATCTTCAAAGATTGAACATGCATACTCAACCAAGTTGGTTTTGGGTCTCGTCTTACCCCATAGCAGAAGCTATCGAAGCCACTGGCAATAATAAGATGCAGCCCGACTGCGGCCCAACCTAAATCAAAAGAAGCAGGTCCATCTCCCCTTTAAGGACCACTCAATATCATGGGTAAGATGTTGGCACTGATGCCTCAAATAAATTAGGGCCTGGACTCCACAGGTTTCCAGACCCTTTTGTTCATATCGAGAAATGAGATTTGCGGAAGTAGCCGTTGAAGACTAATTTAGAAAGACAGGCTAATTCCGCCAACTTCGGGAGATCTATTCAAGGCTGCACTTCATGCCAAAGCAGGGTTCATCGCTAAGGCTCATAACTACCAGTCCGTTGTTCAGATCCGAAGCGATGATCGTATCACTATTCGGGAAGGCGTAGATGCCCCACTGTCCGAGGAACGCTGAGCCAAAATTTTCCTGCTGCTTTATATTCAGGATATTCTCCTGCAGGCGGGGCTCGGTGTCCATATGCGCGAACGGCGACAAGCTTACGTTGCCTTCTGAATCCCGGTTGATCTCGAGCACCCTGGTCCCTGAAGTGTAAGAGGCGATGATGAGTTTATTATCTTCCACGACGAAGTTGTGGTCGAGACCAACGGTGCCATCTTCGTACCGTTCGACGAAAACTGGGTTGTCCAGGTCGCTGACATCGACAATATAAGTTCCCGTCTGGGGCTTATTGGTCGTCTCAACCGGTGGCTGGGCGAATAACGGTGTGAATGCCCAGCCAGCCAGGACCAGCTCATCTAATTCATCACCAATGAAGAGGAAATCCTGTTCGTCTGTGGTCCAGCCATTGTGGGAAAACACCAGTCCTGGGAGTCGGAATCTGGCCAGTTGGACAATATTGGCTTTGTCGGTAACATCCCAGATTTCTGTGAATCCGCCGATGGCAGCGCCGGTCCGATCACGGCCGTCAAAAACAAAGGCGATCTCTTTGCCTTGGTGGTCTGTGTCAGGCCCAGTGTAGTTTACAACATAGAAATCATGTTCACCGACATTTTGAAGGCAGGCAATAACGTCTGGATTCGTCGGGTCAGTGTTGAGATCGAGGATCAAGGTATTGAAATCCGGCGGGGTGGTATTCCCGCAGGCATTGTTTGACGCCAGACGCACACCGGCCAGGTAGGCAAAGCCGCTGGCTTCGTTGATGCGAACATTGTGCGAACCAAGATAGCCACCACCATTGAAAAAGGTTACCGGTGCAGGGAGGATTGAATCCGGCGAAGATGCTGGACCCAGCGCATCCAACCCCGACATATCCAGAATAATGACGCTGGAGCCTACGATCTCCGTCACGAAATAGGCATAATTTCCAAAGGTAGCCGGGTCACCCCAGATATTGCCAAAATTGGCCGGGGACTGGCTTTGGATTTTGCCCAGATAAACAGGGTTAGCGGGATCGGTCACTCTTACAACGGCGATGCCGCCAGAGTTCGTGGCAAGCGCATATTCCTCGCCAGCCGGTGATGTCCAACCCCAGAGATCGTTCATCATGCCCTTAACCCAAACGCCTGGGAGGGGGAGCGCGCCCAGATCGTCCGGCGAGAGCTGGCTGTGAAATACCATGTTCGCTGTATCCGGAAATGGTCCCTTGAAGACAGGCAAACTGGAAACACCGTCGTCCGCCATAATGAGAGCGAGGGGATTTGCCAGGTGGTCGATCTCAGGGCTGTCTTCATCTTCGTGTGCAAAAGCTGTGCCCGTGAGCAAGAGAGTCACCATAAGGATTACGATCACAGGAATTCTTATATATTTCATCGTTTATTTCTCCTAAGAATATTTTGGTAAAAACCATTAATGAGTGTAATTACTTACTTTGTATTGATCCGTGCCCATGCAAACTATCCCGTTGGCAAGATCAAGCAACCATGCAACTACTTTTTTATGCCAACAAATATGGTATTTTATGTTCCTCCTCTCCCTTTCCCATTAATCTAGTCAGCTCTTGAGAAAAGGCTAAATCCCACCCCGTTTATGAGGCGCTGTTGTAAGAGTTTTCCCATAACAATCTTGGGCGCACTTAAGATAGCCCACCATATAGATATTATATATGAAATTTATCCGAATTAATATTAAAAAAATAGCAATATTAATCCTTTATATTGTGCAGTGTTAATCTAGACTCGATCAATGGATTGTAATTACCAACTCAGTCCATCGGGTGGGAAGACAAGATGCTATCCCACAGGAAAAAGTCTTTCCTTTATCTTTAGCCCTATATATCGATACATCTTGAAAGAATAATTGGCTGGGAAAGGACCTATCCTTCAGGCACCCAGAGAACAAATGACAGTTGGTGGTCATTATACTGACCGGTAAACTCCCAGCACCCTGGCG
>CP070785.1:1459290-1462336 GCA_020346705.1 Chloroflexota bacterium
GGTCTGGCCACAGTCCTGGTTGGGGAGGATCCAGCCTCCCAGGTATACGTACGTTCTAAGATCAAAGCCTGTGAAAAAGCGGGGATCGAGTCCTTTGGTCACAAATTACCAGAAACTGCCATTCAGGAGGAAGTGGAGGGGTTGGTCAGAGAATTGAACGCCGATCCAAGTGTGAACGGCATTTTAGTGCAGCTGCCTCTCCCTGATGGACTTGACGAGGAGGCGGTGCTCCAGGCGATCAACCTGGAGAAAGATGTGGATGGATTCCACCCGGTGAATATTGGCCGCTTGGCTCAGAAAGGGCGAGAATCACTGTTTGTTCCCTGTACACCTTCGGGGATCATGTACTTGCTGGAACAGACCCGAGCACCCCTTGAAGGAGCAGAGGCGGTTGTTCTGGGCCGGTCAAATATTGTTGGCATGCCAGTTGCCTTGCTTTTGGTTAAGCAGAATGCGACGGTGACGATCTGCCATTCGCGTACCAAGGACCTGCCCGGGACTGTCAGGGAAGCGGATGTGCTGATCGCAGCAGTAGGCCGGCCGGAAATGGTGCGTGGTGACTGGGTAAAACCCGGTGCCGTGGTGATCGATGTGGGCATCAACCGGGTTGATGATCCATCTCGGGAACGAGGCTATCGGCTTGTGGGCGATGTGCACTATGACGAGGTCAAGGAAGTCGCCGGTGCGATCACGCCTGTCCCAGGCGGGGTAGGACCAATGACGATCGCCATGCTCCTGGCAAACACTGTCCGGGCAGCAAAACACCAGCAAGGATGATTTAACCCACCATAGAAAATTGCAACAGGACTGGCAATTGATCGCCAGTCCTGTTGTTATTTACCTCAAGTTGCCACCTACCATGCGGATGTCTTTCTGAGGAGCCCTTCAGTACTTCAGGATAAACTACGCGACGAAGAATCTCAGTCCTGGATGAAGAATCAGCTGAACTCTGGAGAGATTCTTCGCTCGTACCTCGCTCAAAATGATGTGATGTCCGGTTGGTAGCAACTTAAATTATTTTATAAGAAAATTAGTTATTGAATATTGAAGCTTTGCACCATTTCTGGGCCGAACGGTCCAAGCGGGGTAAGCTTGTATGCAAAACCTTGGGAGGAGAAATAATAAAACTCATTCGGAGCGATAAGCTGTTTGTAGGCCACCCGGAACCCTTGGAGATTGTTCACCTGGTATTCTTCGACATATCCGCCTGGTTCTGTCTTGGCAATGAAATCTTCCAGGGATTGATCACCAAGTTCAAAGACTTCAATCTTGAAGTTTGGGATTTCGAACTCAGCTGTTTCTCCAGTTGCCAGCTGGATATCCTGAAAGCGGACCTGGTGAACTTTTAGCGGATTACCTTGAATTGAGCCGGCTGACTCTGGCAAGATCATATATATGTTCGGATAATCGATCGAAAATGAGTAGACCTGATCAGTGTAGGTGAGCCACTCCATGGTGATGCCCTCCTCCTGGGCGAGGCCCAGGCTGTTGGGGGCAACAGAGTCAACGAAGCCGGGTTCAGAGCTCTGAGAATCAGAGGATGATTTTTCCCCGGCAGAACTAATGTATCCTTCCATCTCATCTGAAGGTGGGATTTCTGCGATTTCTCTTCCGCCAGGAGGGGGCGTGATTTCTATCGGTCCGATCCCTTCATATTGGAGCTGGATCTCGTCGCCTCCCTGTTCATTTGCTTGAATTGGTTCATTTTGGGGAATTGAATCGCCGTTTTGTGGAACACAGGCAGTGGTCAGGAAAAGAAATCCTAAGACGATGATCCCGATCGTCGTCCGATTCATAATACCTCCACTTCCCAGTTAACACTCCACAATTATCAGTGTTTAGACGAATTGTCGGTAAATAAAGTTCCAAGTACCCAAATGTCGATCTTTAACTAACATTTACTCATTTGGTGATGACGATTGGTATGTGGTAATTTGTTCTTAATCTTGTCTCATTTGAGAGGAAATCAAGCAGCTCTTTTGCCTGCTCACCGAAGTAAGGCGAATACATTTCCTCACCGAAACCGATATACCGGTAACTGTTGATGCCATTAATGTAATTCGTGTTGCCCGGCGATCCGTTGAACTCAATGATCCATGGTCCACCGCTTGAGCCACCAGTCATATCACATCCAATTGCTATCGGGTATGGAAAAGTATAAAGCGGATCTGTTCTGGCAAATGAGGCGGCACAGATTTGCATGGTCTTTCCATTAAAGGGGGTATTTGCTGGATATCCAAGACTGAACCAATGTTGGTTTGGGTTGAGATTGAATGCGAAACCAAGGCTCCCCACCACCTCATTCACCGTTTGCCCCGAAGTGTTTTCATCAAGCAGAACCCCTCCAAGGTCAACCTGGAAATTCCCATCATCGTGCCATGCCCTGCAAGTGGCCACATTGTTTGCAGACCAGGACCCAAATGGCATATCGCCGTCTTTATATGCTGGTACGAAAACAATGTTTTCGGACCAGCCCTCTGGCGATCCGGAACCATCATGGACACAATGACCAGCTGTCCACAGGGCGTTATTGCCTATGGAGGCAGCTGAACAGCGGAAATCCTGGTCGTTTTGGGAGAAGAACAACACCCCTGTGGTTGAGTACGGAAATACCGTGTAATCATCAAAGTTTTCGAACCGGGTGTACGGAGCCGGATAAGTATAGCCAAGCAGGGAATCGGCGGATAAAGTTCCCTGAATTTGTTCCTGGGATGCTGGCGAGAAAACTTTGGGGGGTTCGCTTGGAATATACATCGGATCGCCAGCTGGTTGTTGTGGATTGGATCTTAGGGATGAATTGAGCTCATTACTGGGGATTGGATACGGCTCGGCAGCCTGCATTCTTGCCAAGGTCCAGGGTTGTTGACTGGAAGTCGGTACAACGGCATCATCCTGCAAGGTGATCACATCACAAGTAGTAATTTGAGTCGCAAGTTGAGAATTCTGACTACTTCCTTGGGTAGGAAGCGCTAAAACGCCATTTGGAGCACCAACTGCAATAATGAATACCAGCGACAAAATTATGAGACCGATTTTTATTGGGTAT
>CP070785.1:1462436-1465972 GCA_020346705.1 Chloroflexota bacterium
CAACCACTCTCAACACTTGAGCTGTATCAGATGGATTCAAATCGATCTCATTCTTGGGAAACATGCGTAGCCCGGCTTCGTCGGTTTCAATTTTCGCAGCTTCAAGTTCGTCATTGATGGCTTTAAAATTATCGACTCCACCAATAATTTCAACTACACCATCGTCAAAGGTCACATCGTCCGCCCCACCTTCAACCGCCAATTCAAATATCTGATCTTCGTCATGGTCAGCCAGTGGAAATGAGAAATATGCCTTGCGATCGAACTGCCATCCGACCGATCCGGTTTCCCCCATGCTTCCCCCGAAGCGGGTCAGGGTATGCCTGATCTCAGCGACTGCCCGGTTGCGATTATCTGTCACGCACTCAATCAACATTGCCACTCCGTGCGGAGCGTACCCTTCGTACATGACTTCTTCGATTTGAACGCTACCATCCTTGCCTTCACCAGTACCCTTCTGAATAGCCCGCTCAATATTGTCCTTGGGCATGTTATTTGCCCTGGCGCGATCGATAGCCAGCCTTAACCGAAAGTTTGTATCCGGATCACCACCGCCCTGGCGCGCGGCGATTGATATCTCGCGGGCTAAACGGGTGAAGAGCTGACCCCTTTTCGCATCCGCGGCGCCTTTCTTACGTTTGATTGTCGACCATTTTGAATGACCAGACATTGGCCTACTCCTGCATGGGGATTGAAATGAATATTCGAAATTATACCATGCGCACTTAATTCAGCCTGTTTCGGGATTTTGGTGATTCAGTCGAATACCTATTAATCACTGCCGGATTTGCGGAGAGCTTCCGCCTGGAAAAACAGGTTTTCGTGTGGAGTTTGATCAGGGATCTCACATCCTGCGGCACTAAAATAATTCTCTCCCCCTTGACTTTGACAACCCAGAACCGCTGCTTTCACCTCGGCCGGAGTTCCCTGCAACATGACAGATACTGGATCAAAATTACCGCAAAGGGCAGCAGAACCAGCAAAAGCTTCTCTTGCCTGGTTAATGTCAACCATCCAATCAATATCGATAATATCCGCCTGGCATTGCGTCATCGCTTCTAAAAGGTGAGTCGTATCCCCACAAATGTGTAACCTCGTTACCCCTCCAGCCTCGTGCACTGCCTCAAAAATCCGTTTCTCATAAGGTTGAGCAAATTCCCGGTACATTTTCGGAGATATTTGAGAAGCGATCGCATCTCCTAATCCAACAATATCTGCCCCGGCTTCTACTTGTGCGGTAGCAAATTTGATCTCCACCTCTACGATCTGCTCAAGCAATTCACGCACCCATTCCGGGCGAATCGTGAGATCAAGCATCAGGTCGTGGACGCCCCTCAAATCTGCAGCTTCCGCCAGGGCACCTTCGACCCACCCCATGACCGGCACCTGACCACCCTGTCGTTCTCGTAAATAGTGAATAGCTTCCAACCTGTCGCTCATCCGCCGACCTGATCCTGGATCAGGCGATTTGAGCTGCGCTAAATATTTTGGATTGGCGATGAGGGATTCTTCGGCAAGAGGTAAATCATCCTCTGGAAAGGTGATTTTCAAACCAAAATCAGCTGCCTCCCGGTACGGATCAGAGATGACCTGGAGGATATCCAGGTCAAAGGCCTCTTGAACCGCGAGATTGGCTTCCGCTAGTACTCTGTAATCCTGATAATATCTTGACAGGGGTTGATAAATGAAATGCGCCGCAAAGGTCATCATAATATTGAAGTTTGGTGTCCGGTCGGCCGGCTCACCACCTAAGCGACGCTTAAAACGTTCGTATGAAGTTAACTCTGGCACTGGCCGGCTTATTCATCGCCGCGAATGAAGGCCTCTGTCATCTCCCGTGCGATGTCATCTCGAAACTGTTTTGGTGGGGTCTTCATCAAATACGAAGATGGCCCAATCAGCGGACCAGAAATGCCGCGATCAAGTGCAATCTTGGCGCAGCGGACTGCATCAATGATCACGCCAGCTGAATTTGGCGAGTCCCAGACTTCGAGCTTTGTCTCGAGGTTCAAGGGTACATTGCCAAAGGTAGTGCCTTCCATGCGAACATGGCACCATTTGCGGTCGGTGAGCCAGGGCACGTAATCGCTCGGTCCGACATGAACATCTTCCTTGGGAAGATCGTACGGCAGCATGCTGGTGACCGCGTTCGTCTTAGAAATCTTCTTTGATTCCAACCTCTCCCGCTCCAGCATGTTGAGAAAATCTGTGTTGCCGCCAAAATTTAGCTGGTAAGTATGGTCCAGCTGCACGCCCCGGTCTACGAAGAGGCTGGTCAGCACACGATGCATGATCGTGGCGCCGACCTGGCTTTTGACGTCATCACCGATAATCGGCAGCCCGGCATCCTTGAAGCGTGGGGACCAGTATTCAGAACTGGCGATGAACACCGGGATCGCATTGACAAAAGCGCAGCCCGCTTCAATTACCTGCTCAACATACCACTTGGTGGCCATTTCTGAACCGACGGGCAAGAAATTTACCACAACGTCAGTCTTGGTATCCTTCAAGATACCGATCAAATCCGCCGTAGGTCCCGGCGCTTTCTTGACAATTTCCAGCAGGTACTTCCCCAAACCATCGTGAGTCATACCACGCGAAACTGATACACCCATATGGGGAACTTCTGCGAATTTAATCGTGTTGTTGGGAAAAGCAAAGATCGCTTCCGAAAGGTCCTTGCCAACCTTGGTGTCCACCACATCGAACGCGGCAGTGAACTCCACATCTCGGATGTGGTATCCCCCAAGGGTATTGTGCATCAAACCGGGTACAAATTCATCCTCCTGCGCGTTTTTGTAAAATTCCACTCCTTGAACCAGCGCAGATGTACAGTTTCCCACGCCGATGATCGCCACCCGCACCTTACCGTTGTCTGTCATTAGCCTCTCCTGATTTTTGTGAACTTGGAGGTTTGATAACTTCTCCACTCCAGAATCTATTAATTATTGGTTTCAGGTTAAAAACCCAAACAATTATACATGGTTTAACAGGTTGAACCAGCCAATCCATGGAGACATTGCACAAATACTCGTGCCCGATATTTCCTGGCAAAAGGATTCTAATACCACTGGATCCCCATATTCCTTGTCAAGGGGTAAGCGCTGGATTATAATCTCAACGTTCGGGGCGTAGCTCAGTCCGGCTAGAGTGCACGGTTCGGGTCCGTGAGGTCGCCGGTTCAAATCCGGCCGCCCCGACAAGCATTAATGAATTATTCCTGCTGATAAGGCAGGTTTTTTTCTTTGGGAATCGGTGAAATATGAAACCCCCAGAGCAAGGGCTCTGAGAGCTGGTGTGGTTAAGGTATCAATTAATAACTACGATTTTTTGGGATGGATATTGCTTAGAACCAGGTTAGGCAGTAATTAGAACCCCAGGATGCAGTGGTATGGTGTTATTTATTGAACAAATGAAACTGGTGATTAAATTCAATCTGGCAGCAAGACTTCTAAATGGGCAGAAGCACCATCAGCCATAAGATCACGCTGCAACCGAGTGGGACTCTTAAATAAATCGATCGAAGCCCTCTGATC
>CP070785.1:1466072-1474455 GCA_020346705.1 Chloroflexota bacterium
CCACATGCATAACAGCTGTGGCGGCAATCATCCAGGGTTTCACCTTCCTGGCTGTGGAAGAGGTCCTGGACCATAAACTGCTTGCGAACCGAAGTGCTGATATGGTCCCACGGGAGCACTTCGGTCACATTTCGCTCACGATGAGTATAAAAATCTGGATTTAAACCAACTTTGTCGAAGGCGTTCATCCAGGCCTGGAAGTCGTGCTGGTCCTTCCAGGCATCAAATTTCGCGCCGTGCAACCAGGCCTGATACACAACCTCAGCTAAACGGCGGTCTCCGCGGGAAAGCCAGGCTTCCACCATGGTTTCATCCGGATCGGTCCAGGTCAGCTTGAGGCCTTTGCCGCGCAGTTGGCTCTTGAGCAGTTCTTGCTTGGCGAGAATGCTTTCTTTGGTATCGCTGGGAGACCATTGGAATGGCGTGTGCGGTTTGGGAACAAATGTGCTTACCCCGGCATGCAGCTTCGCGCGGCGACCAATTACCTGCCGTCCTTCTTTGAGTACAGCCTTGCATAGATCGATAATCGCCTGTACATCTTCCAAGGTCTCGGATGGGTGCCCGATCATGAAATACAGCTTGAGTGTTGGCCAACCACGGGAATAAACTTCCCGGGCAGTGTCCAGAACTTGCTGGGTACTGACCGGTTTATTAATAATTTGGCGCATTTTTTCGGTGGCTGCTTCTGGCGCAAGGGTGAATCCACTGCGACGTTCATCCATGATCTGATCCATTAAATCAACTGAAACAGTCTCGATGCGCAGTGAGGGGAGTGAGATGGATAAGTGGCGTCCAGAAAAACGCTGGTTGACCGCCTTCACAAGATCCAAAATGTGCGTGTAGTCAGACGATGATAGGGACAGCAGGCCAATTTCTTCGAAGCCAGTATTGGCTACCCCTTCTTCGATTGCTTCGACGATTTCCTCCACGGAGCGTTCGCGCACAGGACGGGTGACCATGCCGGCATGGCAAAACCGGCAACCACGAGTGCAGCCGCGCATGATCTCAATTGGAATGCGGTTATGAACGGTATCTACATAAGGCACAACCAGTTTGGTTGGGGGTGGTGGAAGTTCCGGGACAATGCGCTTAAGAACTGGCAAAGATGCGGCCTGATTGATTTTATCAATACCTGCCAAGGTGTCGTCATCGTTGTAGCGAGTCTCATAAAATGATGGTACATAGACGCCTTCGAGCAGGGCTAAATCTTCAAGAAGAGAATCCCGGGTTGAGCCATTCAGTTTCCAATCCTGGTGGGTGTCTACAATTTCATTAATAACCTCTTCGCCTTCACCGATGACAAAAGCATCGATGAAAGGATGCATCGGTTCTGGGTTGAAAGTCGCATGACCTCCGGCGATAATTAGCGGATCAGTTTCTGTCCGCTGAGCACTGAATAGCGGAATACCTGCTAGGTCTAGCATATTCAAGGTGTTCGTGTAGAGGGTCTCATATGGGAGAGATATCCCCAGGATGTCGAAATCAGCTACCGGGTGCTTGGATTCTAATGAGTATAGCGGGATGCCACTATCGCGAAGGGCTGCCTCCATGTCAATCCAGGGAGAGAAAACACGTTCCGCTAATGTATCTTGGCGTCGGTTTAAAATTTCGTAGAGGATGGCCAACCCTAAATTGGACATCCCAAGATCATAAATATCAGGAAAAACCAGCGCGACATGGGTTTTGACCTGATCCCAATCCTTCAAAACCTGGTTCAATTCTCCGCCAGTATAGCGACCAGGTTTGCGGACTGTAGGTAAGATGCGTTGGAGGCGTGCTTCAATATTGGGTGTTGCGGATACCATTAAATACCTCTTGAAAGAAGGAAATATTACCTAATTTGGTGATTATAACCTAGAATGAAAAAATGAAAATTGATCTTCCTGGCTCGATTTGGACTTAAAAAATATCGAAAGGTCTTATCTTTTATGGATTTGTGTTTTGGTTAAATCACAAGCTGCCTCCCAATCTCTCAGGGAGGCAGCTCAATTATCTGGGGAGAGTCTATTCAAATATCCAGGAATCTGTGGCACGTTCCCAGGTAACTAACTCCTGTTCAGTGAACCATAAAGACACTTCTGCGACACCATTTTCAACTGAATCAGAGGCGTGGGTTAAGTTTCGACCGACTTCAAGTGCGAAGTCATGTCTCAATGAACCCGGGGCTGCTTCTGTGGGACGTGTGCTTCCCATCGTCTGGCGGACGGCGGTGATCGCACTCGGTCCTTCCCACACCATTGCCATAACGGGGGCGGAGGTAATATAAGCAATCAAGCCATCGTAGAAAGGTTTTCCTTTATGAATCGCGTAATGAGTTTCAGCCAATTCTCTGCTAACCTGCAAGAATTTGGCCCCAACGATGCGCAGGCCGCGATTTTCAAGCCGGGAGATCACCTCTCCAATCAGGCCGCGCTGAACTCCATCAGGTTTTACTAAAACGAGTGTGCGCTCCAATGTTCCTCCTGAGTTATTTTATTAGATCTTCAGCCCGGTTGTAAGCATCCAAGGCTTCATCAAGCATGTTTGAATGCATGTATGCATCCCCCAAGGATTGATAAAGGGAAGCATCCTGGGGATATTTAACCAGCGCTTCCTGAAGGTCGCGGATCACTTCATCTAGATGTTCATCGCGATTGATCATCTCGGTGTACTGGCTGACAGCAGCATCGACTTCACCATCATTGATTTTGGTCCAGGCATCCTGCAAATCCGGGTGGCTAGATACTGCAGGTATGGCCTCAACAACCACTTCCACAGTCAGGTGATCCTGGAGTTCACGAACCATCTCGGTAGTAAGCCCGTGCACTTTTTCAAGATCATCCAGGCTTTTGAAACCGCCGGATTGATTCCGGTATTCCAAAATTCTCTGCGCGTGTATGAAACCGATGCCAGGAATTCTCTCCAGCTGTGCGAGAGAAGCAGCGTTCAAGTCAATTTTCTCTTCTATTGGCTCTTTGATCTCATCGGGTGCAGTTTCTTCTTCAACCAGCATTGCCGGAGTCCATTCCTCTGGTGCAGGTTCAAGTGCAGCCTCTTCTTCCTCAGCCAATCCACTTAGCCAATCAGGAATCTCCTCGGCAGGTTCTTCAGCGATCTGTTCGGTTATTATCTCTTCTTCAGGCGGAGTGATAATCTCTTCCTCCAGTTCCGCCTCATGATCTACTATTGGTTTTGCAACTGCAACCTCGGGTTCGATCTGCTCTTCTGGTTCTTCTTCGAGATCGATCTCTTCCTCGGTAGTTGGGGTAATTTCCTCGGTTTCAGGTTTTGGCTGCTCTTCAACCTCATCAACAACCTCAGGAATCCATTCAGAGGTGGGTTCAAACGACTCGGTCACCTCTTCTGCGGCCAATTCATCCTCTTCTTTGTCACTCAAGATCGCTCCAGCTGCTAAACCTGCCAGAGCTGCAGCAGCTGCAGGGTCTACCTTTTCTTCCTGCGCGATTTCTTCGAGACTTTCCTCTTCGCCAGCTACTTCCTGTACCCACTCTGGCGGCTCTTCCAGACGTTCCTCGGGAGCGGTCAACAGCTCCTCTTCCGCAGCACCTTGTTTGGCAGCTAAGCTTTCGAGCCAAGCCATCGCTGCATCCTCATCTTCTGGAGTTAGCGGTTCGCCTTCAGCTAAAGTGGATGGTGCTTCATCAACCTCTATAGAGACGGGTTGTTCAACTTCATCGTCTATCGTGACTTCAGCAATTTCTTCTTCTTCAATCTCAGCAACAAGTTCGTCTTCAATTTCACTCTCTGGGATCCGGATTGCGACTGGTTGGGTATCCCCTTCAAGAGGAATTTCATCAGCAGTGAGTTCTTGGACAGCAGGTTCAGGGATCTCCTCAAAAACATCGATCGGCTCTTCAACTTCAGCCTCGACTGCCTCTTCAAGTTCCTCCATTTCGAGCTGCCCCTCCGCTTCAATCACTTCCTCGGAGATTTCATCCTCATCATCTGTTGATAAAATCTCAGCCGTAATTGCAGCAGCTGCAATTGCTTCTGCAGGCTCAATTTCTGGAACGATTTCTTCCTCAATTACCTCAACTTCAACTTGCTCTTCTGGTTCAATCGTTTGTTCGGAGATTTCATCTTGATCGTCTGGTACTAGAATCTCAGCTGTGACGGCCGTGGCGGCCATTGCTTCTGCAGGCTCAATCTCTGGAACGATTTCTTCCTCAAATTCAGGTTCTGGCAGGATATCTTCCTCAACAAGATAATCCTCGACTTGCTCTTTATCAGAAATAATTTCACCAATATCAGTCACCTCACTGATTTCAGCAGGTTCTTCAGATAATTCAGTTTCCATGGCGGACATCAACCAGGAGGGAACATCCTCTCCGGCGATTTCTGTGACATCTGAGTCAAATTCAAGGCCCTGAGCAATTTCAGTTTCACCAGCTGCAGCAAGTTCGGCTTTGTGCTCTGATTCCATCTTGCGCAGCCAGCCAGGTATTTCAGCCTGGACAATTTCAGCTGGCTCATCCTCCAAGCCTTCTTCTTTAGCAGTTAAATCGGGTATACCTTCAGGAGAGACTTCGGATAGCCAATCCGGAATCGCATCGGTGAATTCAGGTGTTAATTCATCTTCCTCACCGGCGACTTCGGTTGGCAGGTCGCTGGCTAATTCAGCAAAAGCCACAGGAGCCTCTTCAGAGGGCTCTGGTTCCGCAAAATCTTCGCCAGGGACTGGAAGGTGAATATCTGGCTCATCTTCCTGAATGAGCTCATCTTGAAGGGCAGATTCCTCCTGTGAAGCAGGTTGCTCACCAATATCTTCACCAAGGTCTTGCAGCCAATCTGGTATGTCGGCATCTGCCTGGGCATCACCAACCGGTATTTCAGCGTCTACGGCTGAGTCGTCTGTGAGCATTGCGGATTCAATCTCTAAGTCTTTGTCTTCTCCTTTATCATCCCCTGCTAATGCTGCTCCCGCCACGACAGCTGCACCAGCAATACCTGCTGCAGCAGACTCTATACCATCTTCGATTACAGGCTCTTCAGTTAGAAATTCTGTTTCAGCCTCTTTTTCTTCGGATTCGGCTTCGATGATTTCTTCCGATGGCTGGTCGAATACTGGAGTGAGATCTTCGTCCTCTGGCAAAATTTTTGAGCTTTCCCGATCTTCCAAAACATCTTGTTCGTCATCATCAGATAGGAGAGCAGTTATCCCAGCTGCAGCAGCTACTCCAGCAGCTGCCGGAAGATGAGATTCGTCATCTTCCGGTACTTCCATCGCTTCACGCAGCCAATCAGGCGTTTCTAATTCTTCGGATTCATCCACAATTTCTATAGATTCCTGAACATCTTCCTCATCAACAGAAGTGATTTCTTCAAAATCAGGTACATCTTCGACTGTTGATGCGGTAACTTCGGTCGGGAGATCATCCTCCTCTGCTACCTCAACCTCACTCATCCAATCTGGTAGCGGTTCTGATTCAAGAGGTTCATCAGCTTGTTGATCAGGTTCGATTTCAGGAGAGGGTTCTTCAAGCATTGTTGGTTCGCTATCGACCAATTCATCACTTTCTTCCACCTCAATTTCTTGCTCACCTTCGGCCAAAAGTTCTTCGCTCGATTCATCACCTTCAGCAATCGATTTCATCCAATCTGGCAGCTCTTCATCTTCTTCTGAAATCTCGCTATGGAGCTGTTCTTCTTCCATCACCAATTCTGATGGCTCATCAGTGGAGACCTGGGCTTCATCCTCAGGAATCAGTGCAGGTGCGCCTGGTTGATCTTCTTCCCTCAACCAATCAGGAGTCTCTTCTGCGATGTCAACTTCCTCATCAATATTGACACCTAAAGTGGCTGCCCATTCAGGTTGTGCAGCTTGTTGTGTTTCGATCCTCTCGCCGGGATATTCGTAGCGTTCGATGGTCACTGCACCATCAGGGACCTGTTCGATCGTTGGAGCAACTGGTGATAACTGGGCGTAATAAGGATTTAATTCGGCTAGCCGATCCTTGTATTCTTGTGCTCTATCCGCATGTTCTGTTTCGGGGAGAATATCTGCCAGAATACGATTGGCAACCAGGCAATATGGCAGTTTACTGATTAAAGAGTTACACGTTTCCACGGCTTCCATGCGTGCACCAGTTTGGGCGTACATCTCGGCCAATACCACCAATAGATCAGGTCGTTGAGGGTCATTACTCAACGCAGTTCTGAGTTCTGCGATCGCCTGAGTGTATAGATTACTTTTGGCAGACATCCGGGCCAAGGCTCCGCGCGTGAGTTGGATTTTTTGGGGAGTGAGTCCATCCCTCAAGCCATACAACCGGCGCAGTTCTACTTGAACTGCCGCATTAGAAGGTTGGACTTCCAAGGAACGTTCCATATGCCAGATCGCAGCGTCAAGATTGCTTTCGTCTTCTCGGATGATGCTCATCCCGAGATGAGCAATAAAGTCATCGGGTACGCTCGATAAGACACGATGAAATACATCAGATGCATCGCCAAACCGTTGGGCTTCTAGTAGTGCCTTTCCCATTAATCGATAAGTGTCAATATGTTTTGGATAACTCTCGAGGATATACCGGCAGTGCGCGAAGGCCTCGTCGATCTGACCTCCATCGATCATCGCTTCAATATCGCGATTATAGGCACGTAGAGATATACGAGCCATATACTTACCCCTTTCCAAAATACTTAGAGGTGATAATTAATCTCCCGTCGATGGTGTTGCATCGACTTCTTTGAGACTAGCTGCGGGTTTCTTGCTTTGATAGATTGCCCAAATCAATGCAGCTACAGCCAGTGCTACGACCAACCAGCCAGTGAAACCCAGGCTTTTATAAACGACAACAATCGGTGCCACGATCAACGCAACCAGATTTACAACTTTGATCATCGGGTTTAGCGCTGGTCCAGCAGTGTCTTTGAAAGGATCTCCTACTGTGTCGCCTACCACACCAGCTTTGTGACGCTCGGAACCCTTGCCCAAGTTGTTTTCTGGTTCTGCTGGTTCATCTTCAATCAGTTTTTTTGCGTTGTCCCATGCCCCCCCGGAGTTATTGAGGAAGACTGCCAGAAGTTGTCCCGATAAGATTATACCAGCCAGGAATCCTCCCAAAGCTTCCACCTGGAAGACAAGGCCAACGAAAATTGGAGATAGAACACCAATTAGGGCTAATGGAACCAGTTCTTTCTGTGCAGCGCTGGTGGAAGCTTCCACTGGACGCTCGTAATCAGGTTCCACCTTCCCCTCAAGGACGCCGAGGCTGAACTGGCGGCGGACCTCCATGATTATTAATGACGCCGCTCTGCTGACAGCTAATATCGCGAACGAAGAGAACAACCAGGGAACAGCTCCGCCAATCAACATGCCAACAAATACAGTTGGCATCGATACCCGGATGCCGTCGACGAGCGCGGTGGGATCGACCCGACTGACTTCAGTAATGAATGAGCCAAACAATGACACTGCGGCAATAACTGCAGAGCCGATGGCGATTCCCTTCGTGATAGCTTTGGTTGTATTGCCAACTGCATCGAGGTCAGCCATGATCTTCTTGGCGCCTCTTGTTTCCTCGTCATCCTTTTTATGCCAGGCCATTTCACCTATACCATTAGCATTATCTGCAATTGGGCCAAATGAGTCCATTGCCACGTTATTTCCAGTTAAAGTCAACATCCCGATACCAGTTAAAGCGACACCATAGAGGATATATGTGAAATCGAGCATAGGATCAGTGGTGATGTCGCCAAATATAACAACGGATGCAAAAATTGTGCCAGCCAAGAGCAGGATGGACCACACTGATGATTCGAAACCAGTTGAGATACCAGAGAGGATCAGAGTTGCGGTCCCGGTGTCAGCTGACTTCTTTATCTCCTGTACGGGTTTGGCATGTGAACCGGTGAAATAATCCGTCAACCGATCGATGAAAATTGCCAATAATACACCGGCTGTGGCAGCTAGAAATGGTCGCCACCAGCCACCTGGAACTCCTTGCATGTAAAGCACAGCAATGATTCCGAACAGGACCACCGATATCGCCGCAGAGGTGAGAAAGCCAGTGAAAATTGCCCGCATTGCATCTCCACTCATGCCTTTGCTGCCGCGAACATTGTAAGTTCCAATAATGGAGGCAAGAACACCGATTCCCCGGACCAGGAGCGGGAAGATAATCCACTCAACATGACCGGTTAGGCTGAATAGTGCTACGCCGAGGATCAAGCTCGATACGATCGTAACTTCATAAGATTCGAAAATATCGGCTGCCATCCCCGCGCAATCACCAACATTATCACCAACGAGATCGGCGATGACTGCTGGATTACGAGGGTCATCTTCCGCTAAACCAGCTTCAACCTTTCCAACCAGGTCAGCACCAACATCTGCGGCTTTCGTATAAATACCGCCCCCAACTCGCATGAAGAGCGCCAACAA
>CP070785.1:1474555-1484683 GCA_020346705.1 Chloroflexota bacterium
ATCGGAGATCAGCTCCTGGGGGTACTTCTCCTGTATTACCCGGAAGTAGGAAGGTTCTCAGAAGAACAGCTCGATTTGATCCGCGCTGCCGCCAATCAGATGGCTGTTGCAATTAAAAATGCTGAGCTATACCACTTGACCCGCGATCAGAAGGAGGAGCTCAGCACACTGTTAAGAGATCAAAGGGTTGAGACCAGTCGTTCCCGGTCAATACTCGAGGCAATTGCTGACGGTGTCCTTGTCACAGATCAGCATGGGGAAATCACACTTTTTAATCACTCTGCAGAGAGAATGCTTGAATTGAAACGGGCTGAAGTGATCGGTCGATCAATAGAGCATTTTTCGGGATTATTTGGCGGAATTGCCCTGGCATGGATGAACACGATAAATTCCTGGATTCAGGATCATGGATCTTTTCACCCCATGAATACCTTTTCTGAACAAGTCAGTTTAGATAATGGAAATGTTTTATCCGTCAACCTTGCCCCAGTGATAAACAACAATGAATTTTTCGGTACAGTATCTGTCTTCCGAGATATCACTCACTTGATCGAGGTAGACCGACTGAAATCAGAATTCGTTGCCACAGTTAGCCATGAACTACGGACTCCAATGACATCCATCAAAGGGTATGTTGACATTCTATTAATGGGGGTCGCTGGAGAGCTCTCCGATCAGCAGCTTCGATTCCTGCGTGTCGTCCAGGAGAATACAGAGCGGTTAACAATTTTAGTGAATGACTTGCTTGATCTTTCCCGCATTGAAGCAGGGCAGGTGATCCTGTCGATGGGTTCGATTGATCTGTCTGACTTGATCGAGGAGGTGATGGAAGAAATAGATCGACTCACTGTAGCGGAAAATAAGTCGATGCAATTCGAGCTTGATTTACCACCGGATTTACCTCTTATAAAAGGGGATGCAGAACGGATTCGGCAAATCCTGATCAACCTCCTTGGGAATGCGTTCCATTACACACCCTCCAATGGAAACGTAAGTTTATCAGCCCGTCAAACTGGTGAAGAAATCCAGGTCGATATTAAAGACAACGGAGTTGGAATACCACCTAAAGAACAAGAAAGGATCTTTGATCGGTTCTATCGAGGTGAAAACCACATGGTGATCGCGACCGCTGGTACTGGGTTAGGTTTAAGCATTGTTGCAAAGTTGATCAACATGCACAATGGGCGAATATGGGTTCAAAGCAGTGGCATAGAAGGTGAAGGAAGTATATTTTCTTTCACTTTGCCACTGTTTACCACTGCAAGAAAGGCGATCAAGGTGAGATAGGGAGATGCCAAAAAGGATATTAATCGCTGAAGATGAGCAGGATATCTTAAAATTGATCATCTTTACTTTGCAATTTGGTGGCTATGAGGTCATTCCTACTTCGAATGGTGAAGAGGCCCTGGCGATGACCCGCAAAGAATATCCTGATTTGGTCTTATTAGATGTGCGTATGCCCCGCATGTCGGGTTATGAAGTCTGTTCACAAATTAAAGCTGACCTGGAAATTCAACACATTCCGATTGTCTTCCTTTCAGCAAAGGGCCAGGAAGCAGAAATTAAAACCGGATTTGATAAAGGTGCGATTGATTACATTCTAAAACCTTTTGCACCAGATCATCTCTTGAATCGATTGGAAGAGATTCTGGCCAATCTGGAAGCTGAAAAAGAAATTTAGCTTCAAATTTAATTCGAACCTTTCATGGGTGGGGAAAACTAATTTAGTTATGAGCGCGATTATCCAAGATAACGCCATAGTTCACTACGAAGTGCTGGGGCATGGAAAACCGGTGGTTTTTCTTCACACTTGGATCGGCTCATGGCGATATTGGATTTCTAGCATGCAGTTTGTTTCCACTCGCTTCCGTGCCTATGCCGTCGATCTTTGGGGATTTGGGGCCACAAAAAAACAATTTACCAGATATTCATTTGAAGGACAGACAGGATTATTAGATGGGTTCATAGAACAAATGGGGATGCAAAAACTTACCCTCGTTGGTCATGGGCTAGGTGGCGTAATAGCTCTTTATTACGCTGCAGAACACCCCAATTCAATTGAAAGGTTAATGGTTATTAGTTTTCCGATGGGTGTTCAGAGTACAAATTCCCGGCTTCAAACCCTCTCACCAGCAGAATCTGCTGATTGGCTGTTGGGAAATAATCCTCCCAAAGCTGAATCTCTTGAGGATGCCAAAAAAACCGATCATAAGGCAATAGCTGCGTCTTTGGATCAATATCGAGAAGTTAATTGGCGGCAGTTGATCAATAGTGTGCCTGTATCATCGATCTGGATTCATGGTGATAATGATCCAGCTATCAGTAATCCTAATGGTGACCAGCTGGATTATCTACCTGAGCAGGCGCAATTCCTGAACTTCACCGATTCTGGTCATTATCCGATGCTCGATGAACCTGATAAATTCAACCGCCTTCTAACCGATTTTATTCATCTGCCTCCGGAGGAAGACCCTCGGCAGCTGGAGATCAAACCGATCTGGAAAAGAAGGATTAGATAACCCCTGCTTGACACACTGATCAAGCCAGCTTATACTCTGAATACATCACCAAATTGCTTGGGGAGTCTGGGCAAACCAGACTGAGAGGAGAGCTGATAGCTCTCGACCCATAAACCTGATCCGGGTAATACCGGCGGAGGGAATGCAGATTCATCACTAGGAATAAACCTCCTCCAGCCCGGAGGAGGATTTTATTTTGCGAGCTGTGATTTTTGCGAACGGAATTTTCAATCCATCATCAACTTTCAGCGTTGAATTATCTGATCATGATTTGATAATTGCTGCTGATGGGGGTGCGCATCACTGCCTGGAGTTGGGAATAATCCCGGATTTCTTAATCGGTGATATGGATTCTGTACAACCCGAATTGATCAAGGATTTCCAATCTGAAGGGACTCAATTAGTTGTTTACCCGCGCGATAAAGATCAAATCGATCTTGAGCTGGCGTTAAGCTTGGCATTGGAAAAGGATGCAAAGGAGGTCTTATTGTTCGGCCTTCTTGGCGGCAGACTCGATCTCAGCCTGGCGAATCTGCTTCTTCTGGCAAGGGATGATTGGGAAAAAATGTCACTTAAGGTTATCGATGGTCTGGATACAGCCTACATGATGCGGCATCACGGCCACGTCTCACTTTCTGGCAATCCTGGAGATGTTGTATCGCTTATCCCGCTCACTGATCAAGTTTTGAATATAACAACCCGTGGGTTGCGCTGGCCCCTGTTGAATGCCAATTTAGAAATTGGCAGCACATTAAGTATTTCGAATGAATTATCACAGAATTCAGCCGAAATCGATATTGGTAATGGAAAACTTCTTCTAGTGCATCGTGCCACTCCTGAAGTAGAAGGAAAGGAATAAATTCATGCGTGGTAACTTATTCATTATTATTTTGGTTTGTTCGCTTGTAGGAGTCACAATATCCGCATGTGGTACCACCGAGACGACATCTATTGAACCCCAAACACTCACCATTATGACGCACGACTCTTTTTCGATTTCTGAGCAAGTGCTGGATGAATTCCAAAATGAACACAACGTAAATGTTCGATTCATTAAATCCGGTGATACGGGTACCGCGGTCAATAAAGCGATTCTTGCTAAGGACAAACCCCTGGCAGATATTTTCTACGGCATAGATAACACCTTTCTCAGCCGCGCACTGGCTGAAGGCATCTTTGAATCCTACCAATCCCCATTATTGGCAGATATCCCTGATGAATTTGAACTTGATCAAAATTATGACGCCTTACCAGTTGATTTTGGAGATGTTTGTCTAAACTATGATATTGAATACTTCGTTGAAAACGGCCTCGAGCCCCCAGCGACACTTGATGATCTGATTAATCCCCAATTCAAAGATTTGGTTGTAGTCCAAAATCCAGCCACCTCCTCACCAGGATTGGCATTCCTATTAGCTACCATCGGCAAGTATGGAGACCCTGGGTACCTTGATTATTGGGAAGATCTGGTCGCCAACAATGTTCTTGTAGTGAATGATTGGGAAGTGGCATATTACCAGGAATTCAGCCGCGCTGGTGGTTCTCGCCCGATTGTGGTCTCATACGGATCCAGCCCTCCATTCGAGGTTATCTATGCTGAAACTCCCATTGATGAGCCTCCCACAGCGGCAATCGTGAGTGACGGAGCTTGTTTCCGTCAGATAGAGTTCGCAGGCATCCTGTCCGGTACACAAAACCGTGACTTGGCCGAAAAATGGATCGACTACATGCTGGGGCCAACTTTCCAAGAAGATATCCCCCTGCAAATGTTTGTTTTTCCAGTCAACCAGAACGCCGAACTGGATGAAACATTCGTGCAGTTCTTAGCTGTTCCCGAGAATCCTTCCTTCGTCAGCCCTGAACAAATCACGGCCAACCGGGAGAACTGGATCAACGATTGGACAGAGGTCGTGCTGCGTTGAAATTACCCTCCAGAACATTCAGCACTGAGTTCAACCTGCGTCAGTTATTTACCTATGCTGGATTGTGGCTGCTGCCGATAGCCTTCTTGGTAATCTTTTATTTCTTTCCTCTAGGAAGCATCTTACAAATGAGCTTTTCCCGAGGAGGAGCGGGACTCATTTCTCCATTCCTTGAGGCAATTCAATCAGAGTCTGTGGGCCAGATACTCTGGTTTACTATTTGGCAAGCTGCTCTATCGACAATTTTGACCCTTGCTGTTGGTTTACCAGGAGCCTATCTGCTCGCCAGATATGAGTTCAGAGGAAAATCACTCCTTCAAGCTCTTTCTGCCGTTCCTTTCGTAATCCCAACCGTCGTCGTAGCGGCTGCATTTTATGCCCTGCTCGGACCTCGAGGCTGGTTGAATCTGGCAGCGATGCACATTTTTGACCTACCAACCGCCCCGATCCAATTGATGAATACCATCTATGCCATCTTGCTGGCACACATCTTCTATAACACGACCATCGTACTTCGCATGGTGGGCGATTTCTGGTCGCACGTTGATCCTCGCATAAATCAGGCTGCCAGGACTCTCGGCGCGAACCAATTTACCACTTTTTTTAGAATCACTTTACCAATAATTGGGCCCGCGATCGCCGCAGCTGCCTTGCTGGTATTTATTTTCGATTTCACCTCTTTTGGGGTGATCTTGTTACTTGGAGGTCCCAGATTTGCTACTCTTGAAGTAGAGATTTATTACCAAACGATAAGCCTGTTCAATTTACCTTTGGCTGCAGTATTGGCTTTGTTGCAGCTTAGCTGCACCCTGGCAATGACGATCATATACACACGATTAACAAGGAGAATAACCCAACCCTTGGAGCTTCGATCAAGATCTTTCACCCAGAAAAAGCTCACAACCTGGAGAAGCAGGTTTTTTGCTACCATGATAATTATCCTCCTGTTCACAATTCTCATCGCCCCATTATTCGCCCTCGTGATGAGATCGTTCACCCGCCTTGAACCTGAACGCGGCGCAAGGACAGTTGAATCACCTGGATTCACACTTGATTTTTACCAGGAATTAAACATCAACCGGCGCAGCTCCTTGTTTTTTGTTCCCCCAACCACAGCCATTGGCATTTCGCTCGGATATGCCTCGGCAACTGTTTTATTAGCATTAGCAATAGGTTTGCCAGCAGCTTGGGCTTTGGCGCGTCATTCTAAATCTCCTTTAAATAGTTTTCTCGATCCCCTGCTCATGTTACCATTGGGAACTTCAGCTGTAACCCTCGGTCTGGGTTTTATTGTGGCCTTGAACCGCCCGCCATTTGATTTGCGCGCCTCCCCAATATTGATCCCCATTGCTCACACCTTAGTCGCTTTTCCATTTGTCGTTCGCAGCTTAACTCCTTCATTGCACAGCATTCAACCTCGTTTGAGGCAGGCAGCTTCGATCTTAGGAGCTTCTCCCATGCAAGTGTTTAGAGCCGTAGACTTACCAATGGTGGGTAGAGCATTAATCGTCGCTGCAACCTTCGCTTTTACAATATCACTTGGAGAATTTGGGGCCTCAGCCATGATATCCCGACCAGAGTATCCAACGATTCCGATCGTGATTTACCGTTTCATTTCCCAACCAGGGGCGATCAATTATGGTCAGGCAATGGCCCTCAGCACTATCTTGATGCTGGTTGCAGCCGGGAGCATGATCGCCATTGAACGCTTGCGAATCGCAGATATCGGCGAATTCTGACTCGAGAGCTCTACTTTAAGCTGCTTCAGATCATGATTGAAGAACAAGAACTGAATGTGACCAATACTCCGACGCTTAAGATCTCCAAGATTGTCAAATCATTTGGGGATAAAAAAGTTCTCGATAATATCACTTTTGATGTGCATCAAGGTGAAATCCTCGCTCTGCTTGGTCCCAGTGGATGTGGGAAATCGACACTACTATCAATCATAGCTGGAATTGAAAAGCCTGACGGAGGCGAAATAACCTGGAAGGGAAATTCGATCAACGATACACCTCCCCATCTAAGGGGATTTGGGTTGATGTTCCAGGATAATGCTCTCTTTCCTCATATGAATGTTTTTGAGAACATCGCGTTTGGATTAGAGATGTCTGGTGTGAAAAGAGATTCGGTTCACGAGATAGTGTCAGCAACACTGGATCTTGTAAATCTCCAAGGCCTGGAAGATAGGAATGTAAACTCACTGTCAGGGGGTGAACAGCAGCGAGTAGCTCTCGCCAGATCATTGGCTCCGCAACCCAAATTATTGATGCTCGACGAACCACTCGGTTCGATCGATCGCGCATTGAGCGAAAGGTTGATGGTGGAATTGAGAACCATTCTCAGAAAAATCAATCAGACTGCAATATACGTCACTCACGACCAGGAAGAGGCATTTGCCATCGCTGACAGAATAGTTTTAATGAACCAGGGAAAGGTCGAACAGATCGGTCGGCCGGAAGAAATTTTCAGGCATCCAGCAACCCTTTTTGCCGCATCCTTTCTCGGATTGACGAATTTTATCCCTGGTCTTGCGAAGGTTCAGAGTGGGCAATGCACAGTTGAGACTGCACTCGGTGTATTCCCCCTTGCTAAACCTCTCGAAGGGGAGGTTACTGTACTCATCCGTCCCGATGCCGCCTCCCTAAACACTCAGCCTGGAATAATGATCGAAGGGGAATTAATCGAGAAAACCTTTCGAGGTAACCTTTGCCAGGCCTTGATTGATTTCAATGGTTTCAAGTTAGCATTTAATTTCCTTTCAAATTCCAAGCTTCCCGACGAAGGTGCAACTATTAATCTCATTCTAGATCCTCAAGAAGCAATAAGTGCATATAAAATTTGAGCGTATCAATTTGAAGAATGAGGAATTATTCACCCCCTCCTTCCAACTATTTTGGAGGAAGTAATCTTTGGTTATGGAAACGATTACTGTTGTCAAACAAGATTACCAGGGAATTGAGACCTGGCGATATGAAGGAAAATTGATTGCCAGGTCTCCAAATAAGATCGTGATCGAAGCTTTCTTCGATCGGGAAGACACACCTGTTGATCAGGTCATTCTGAAGCGGGGTGATCGGTTCATTGAAACTTATTACAGTGATCGTTGGTACAACATCTATGAAATTCATTTTCAATCCAGTGGAAAAATAAAATTGTGGTACTGCAATGTCGGCTATCCTGCTGAGATAAGGGATAACTCTATCGCGTACCGGGATCTGGCTTTAGATTTGTTGGTCTATCCAAACGGAAATCAAAAAGTGTTGGATGAAGATGAATTCAAAGCACTGCCTATATCTCAAGAAGTGAAACTTGCTGCACAACAAGGATTGCTTGAGCTGCAGCAGAAATTCTCATCCTGAAACGCGAAACTTGGCGGGATGATCCCGCCAAGTCACATCTAATGTGAAATCGACTAGCAAAAATTAATAGATACTTGTCCCCAATTGGTTGGAAATATCGTTAAATATTTGCAAAACTATATCCCCAATCCAAAAGTAGAAAATTAATATTCCTGCACAACAACAGAAGAGTATGACCAGGATTACAACCAGGATAATCCACCAGATATTCGATCTCCCGGATTCTTCTTCGGAAGTGATGACCGTATAATCTCCCTGATCTGACATAAATTTCTCCTCAATTATAAATATCTGATGTCATTAAGTAGGATGCTTAGACAGTTTGTTCAATTTGCTTTCGTTTATTTCGCCTCCAAAATACCCATGCTACTAGCGCAGCGAACAAAATGAAGACGAAGGCAATGAAGATTGGAATGATGATCGCCATGATAGAAAGAAAAGTCGCAAACATGTCTTCAGCAATGCTGACTGGCACATTGCCAGCACCTCCCGTAGTCGCGGTAACAGCAGGGCGCACTGCTGCCGATTTCACCGCATGTACAGTGCCTGATACCAGGACTCCAGCTGCAAGAGCAAGTACAGGGTGCATCTCAGTTATCACATTTGCCGAAGCAGCAAACACAATCGCCCCTGCAACCGGTCGAACAAAAGTCTGGATGGCATCATTGACATGATTTATTGCAGGGACTTTATCAGCAAAGAACTCAATTAAGGAGAGCAGGATTAATAATCCAATAATCCACCAGCTGGTGATTGCGTCCCAAGGTGAACTCAGCTGAATCAAATCGGTATAGCGGGCAGTCAATGAAATCACCAAAAGGGGGATATAAGCATTCAAACCAGCACTTGCTGAGAGGCCAAATGCTGCCATAACGCCGGTTAATAATTCCATGATTTACCTCCTGATGTATCTAATCGAGGACCAAGTGGGTATTCTCTTTTAGAGGTGAAAACCTTCCCATGTTCCGGTAAATAGAAAACGCAAAAAATCCAATAGCCCTATCTGGATTAACGCAACCGTTAATCCACCAATCAGGGCATAACCCATCTGCCTAGCTTGATTATATCCATTCTCCACCTTAAATACCATCATGATTATCATAGTGTATACCAGGGTCAAGAGTACCAACACGCCCGCTGCGCTGACGAGTGACAAAATGTATAGAACAAAGGGAATATTGAGCAAAATCAATCCGTTGAGCGCTGCTGCTAATAGAACTAAGACCAAAAATGATCTCATATTGAGCAGCGCTGGTCTGGGATCGATCAATCGCCAGACTGTGGAATTGAAAGCAGGATATAAGGCGATTGCGATCGCAAGACCCATTCCAGCACCTGTAAAGAGACGCAGGGTGTTGTTAGGTTCGTAAAGGCTGGGAGCTGCAGGGAATAACGAAAGAAAAGAATTAACCCCATCAACAATGAATAATAATGCGAATATGGATACAGGGACGAGGATTTTCCATGAAGGGATCCCCGTACGTCGCCTGCCGATCACACCCTGGTAAATTAATCCCAGAAGTGCACCCAAATACATTCCACTGCAGCGAGAACACAGCGACATCTGACGATCACCAATATGGAAAGAGCGCAAATCGATCCTGTGGCAAACGGCATAACCAACAGCATCTGCCTTCCCTAGGAATCCAGGAGGGGTGTTCAACAACCAGGCAATAGAAATTATTAAGAAAGCCAGAATAACCAAAGCTTTCCAATATTGGCTTTGAACCCGAAATTGCACCTTATCGGTCTGCATTGTATTGGAATTATAGGGGGTTATGAGCCAAATTACAAGCCAAGTTGGCAAACTTACCCATTTGGAGTATGATTCCCCTTTGATTGCCGAAAAATGGAGGCGAAATCGGATGAAAAAATATTCCGCGATGCTGTTGTTGGTGTTGCTTATTTCTGCTTGTTCGAAAGGCGTGCCAGAACCTACTGAGGCGATAACCTCAGAACCTCTCGCTGCGACTGTGACACCCACTAAACTAAAGCCAACTCCGACTCCTCTCCCACCCACAGACACACCCACACCAACGATCACCCCCTCTGCTACGCCTCCCTATCCAGAAGAGGGTTATGGGCCTGATAATTTTCCGAATGATGTCAATCCACTAACGGGATTAATCGCGGAAGATTTTCAAAGCTTAGATAAGCGTCCGGTCGCTGTAAAGATCAACATCGTCCCCCGCAATGGTACTCGTCCTCCATGGGGATTAACGGATGCAGATATTGTTTTTGATTACTATCAGAACAACGGCTATACCCGCTTTCATACGATTTTTTACGGGGAAGAGGCTGAGTTGGCAGGACCTATCCGTTCAG
>CP070785.1:1484783-1498687 GCA_020346705.1 Chloroflexota bacterium
AGAACCAAACATCTCGGTTCGCCCCGCAGGTTCAAATGAATTGGGTACTCGCGTCGAGGTTAAAAACCTAAACAGTTTTCGCGCCCTCGAGCGGAGCGTCGACTTTGAAATCAAGCGCCAAATCAAAGAACTTCAGAATGGCAGGCAGGTCATTCAGCAAACAGTTGGTTGGGACGAAAGCCTGGGTATGACTGTCCCACAGCGCACCAAGGAAGAAGAGGATGATTACCGCTACTTCCCAGAGCCCGATCTGCCGCCATTGGTGCTCGATCCCGAGTGGATCGAGGGCATTCGTAATGCGCTGCCCGAACTTCCTGATGCAAAATTGCAACGCTTTACTCAGCAGTACAGCCTTAGCGAATATGATGCTGGCGTCCTGGTAGCAGAAAGATCCGTTGCGGATTATTACGAAGACACAGTTGCTTCGCTGGCGGGTATGCCCCAGGTGGAGGTAAGCCCGAAGACTGTCGCAAATTGGATCACAGGTGAACTGTTTGGGCTTTTGAATCTTCACGGCGTCACGATCGAGCAGGCAGCTCTCACCCCACAAGGTTTAGCTTCCCTAATGCAGCTCGTTTCCCAAGGGGAAATCAACCAGAACACGGCTAAGGTAGTTCTGGGTGAGATGTTCGCCTCTGGAAAACCAGCGGATGAAATCATCGCCGAACGCGGTTTTACCCAGATTTCGGACAGCGATTTCATAACCAAATTGGTCGACCAGGTTCTGTCTGCCAACCCGCAGCAGGTTGATGAGTACATACATGGAAAAGACAGTATTGCCCGCTGGCTTTTTGGACAGGTCATGCGATTGGCAAAAGGTCAAGCTAATCCCCAGGTGGTGCAGACGGAATTAGATAAAACGTTAACCGCCCTCCGCCAGGGCAAGGATCATTAGCGCTTAATAATTACATGTCTTAAATCACTTGACGAAGCCCCTTACCTCTGCTAAGGTTTAAACAGAATTTCCAGGGATAATGGGAAACTGCCTTGTGCAACCAAGCCGACATTCCCCCTCCGTAGATGGAGATTTTAGCGGGCACCATACCGAGGTGCCCGTTTATATTTTCACTTATCAACTTCGACCAGGAGAACAAATTAATGACTGAACCAATCAATGCGTTCACAATGGCCCAAAGCCAGTTTGATAATGTTGCAAAAATGCTGAGCTTGGATCCACAGATCTCCGAAATGCTGCGCTGGCCGACGCGCGAATTTAAATTCATGATCCCCGTAACAATGGACGATGGATCGATTCGCGTTTTCTTCGGTTACCGCATCCAGCACAATGACGCCCGCGGCCCCTGCAAAGGGGGTATCCGCTTCCACCCTTCTGAGACGCTGGACACGGTCCGGGCTCTTGCAATGTGGATGACCTGGAAGACAGCAGTGGCCGATATCCCTTTGGGGGGCGGCAAAGGAGGCGTCGCTGTAGATCCCGCCTCATTGTCAGTCACAGAACAAGAACGGCTTGTCCGTGGCTGGATTGATCAAATCTGGCGCAATATCGGTCCCCGTCAGGATGTCCCCGCCCCAGATGTAGGCACCAACCCGCGCATGATGGGTTGGATGATGGACGAGTATTCAAAACTGGTGGGAGAATATACCCCCGGCATGATCACTGGGAAACCTGTCGGTGGTGGCGGTTCCCTTGGGCGGAAAGAGGCCACTGGATATGGATTGATTTATACAGTCCGCGAGGCGATGAAGCACCTAGGAATTGACTCGACAAAATCGGTCGCCGCTATCCAAGGATTTGGCAACGTATCTCAGTATTCCGCCATCGGATTCAAAGAGATATTGGGTGGCAAAGTAGCCTGCGTCTCTTGCTGGGACCATGCAGATCGAGCCCCTTTCACGATCAGCCATCCCGATGGAGTTGACCCTTACTTCTTGCAGACCATCACGGACATCTACGGGTCGATTGACAAGGAAAAAGGGCACAACGCCGGCTACACAATCGAAGATGGCGACGCCTGGATCACCAAAGAGGCTGATGTGCTCATCCCAGGCGCCCTGGAAGGTCAAATAAACGCCGAGACCATCAAGAACATCAGCGACAGGGTAAAACTGGTAGCCGAAGGTGCCAATGGTCCCACAACTCCGGAAGCAGATGAAGTATTCAAACAGAACGACATCTTTATGATTCCAGATTTCTTGTGCAATGCGGGAGGCGTCACAGTCTCATACTTTGAGGGTGTCCAAAATGACATGAATTATTACTGGACCCGTGATGAAGTCCTTTCGCGTTTGGATACAACCATCACAAAGGCCTTTAACAGCGTGGTTGAGATGGCCGAAAGTGAAAAAGTATATATGCGTGATGCTGCCTACATGGTGGCCATCGCCAAAGTGGTTAAAGCAATGGAGCTGCGCGGCTGGATGTAACTCGCGCCGAACACACTGTAAAGGAATTGGGCCTGTCAACTGGAGAGCATATAGACAGGCCCAATTTTATTATTATAATTGTGCGCCAGAATGAGAATATTCTTATGAACGTGTCCATTCTGGCTGAATTTCAGAAGAGCAAGGGCATCAATGTTAGTACTTGAGTATCAATTCATGTTACAATCCCCTTGACACGGTTTTTAACGTGTTAGCTTGAGGGTCGGGGTGTCCTCGATAACCGCCTTATGGAAAAAACGGTAGGAAAATCCATCCATAAGTTCAGCGAATCAAGAATTAGGGCTCGATAAGAAGACTAGAATCATAGTAACAAATTTCATTAGTAAGCGTTTAATAGGATAGGAATCATGCTTCAATGGCATGATATTGATGACGATCAACTAATTAAGTTAGCAAAGGACGGTGAAGCGGAAGCGTTTGGCGAGCTTTACGAGAGGCATGTTAACGCAGTTTACCGCTTTCTCTATGCTCGTCTAGACAACAGCATGGATGCCGAAGACTTCACAGAAGAAGTCTTTCTCCGCGCCTGGAACTCCGTGCCCAGCTATCGTGAACGGGGAGTGCCGTTTCTTGCCTTTTTGTTGATCATCGCTCGGAACGTGCTTATCGATCACTATCGAAGGAATGGAAGGTCACCCCAACAAGTGACCATTGAGGATATTCAATTAAGAGATACCAACCCCGAACCTGGTGAAGTAACCGCAAGGAATTTGAAACACGATGAAATTCGCCAGGCGCTTACAAAACTTCGGGAAGATTATCAGGAAGTACTTGTACTGCGATTTTTGAATGATTTATCCCCTAATGAAACCGCCAAGGTGATGAATCGATCGACTGGGGCGGTAAGAGTTCTACAGCATAGAGCCATTGTAGCATTGCGAAAGACAATGCAAAAAGAAGAACATGAACAAAGAATTTGATGAGGCATTACAGTCTTGCCTCGATTTGATCCGAGGCGGACGCGAAACGATCGACTCAGTTGTCGCTCTCTACCCGGAGTTTGCAGACGAGCTACGGGCACAACTTGAGATCGCCACCTGGTTGACCGCTTCTGGTCCAGCCTTGGATCCTCGCCCGGGCTTCGTCTCTGCCTCGCGCCGCAGGTTGGTCTCGCGGATCCAGATGGAAAGTCAACCTGCTGCTCCACCACCAATCACCATAAGTGAGCGGCTGGGTCAGTTCTTTTCGATCCAGAAGGTTGCTCCCGTGGCGTTCGTATTGGTTCTGATGCTGTTCCTTTTTGTGAGCGGGACGGTTGTCTCCGCCTCTCAGAAAGCCATCCCCGGGGATGGTCTTTACTCAGTGAAGTTAACCCTGGAACAAATTGCGCTGGCAACCTCACTTGATGAGGAAAACGATGCCGAACTGCAAATCCAGTTTGTAGAAAACAGGCTGTCAGAAGTTCAAGCCTTGATCGTTGAAGAGCGATACGAAGAAGTCGCCGAAACTATCCAGGAATACGAGGAACAGGTCAGCGAAACACTCGAGACTATCAAGGAAGTGTCGGATCAGAACCGATTCTTGGCTTACGATTTGGCCGCCCGCTTGGATGGCATTTTGGCAGAACAAAAAAGCATCCTGGCAATTTTGAGCCAAAATGCTCCCGAATCAATAGGACTGAACATTACCCGGGTGTGGGTCGTCTCTGAAGTGGTCAAGTTGACTGCACAGGATATTGCAAATATCGTTCCTCCGCCGCCGGCGCCACCACCTACTGCAACTCCTGTACCTCTCCCCACTCGAACCCCAAGACCCAGCCCGACTCCCGCGCCAACGCAGCCGCCAGAACCAACGCCAACTAACACCAGGAAACCGCCAACCGCGGTACCACCTACAAATACGCCAGTACCTCCAACCAATACTCCGTTGCCGCCGACCAACACACCGGTTCCACCGACGAATACACCAGTTCCACCGACCAAAACACTGGTGCCGCCGACGAATACACCAGTACCGCCAACCAATACGCCAGTACCGCCGACCAACACACCAGTTCCACCGACCAACACCCTGGCGCCACCAACAGCTGCTCCGACAGAGGCACCACCTCCGACTCGAACTCCAACACAGGTCACTGTCTCGGAGCCAACAACTACTCCCTGAAGTTCCGACTAGAGGTGTTGATTTAACCTATTGTCACAAAGAATTACACCATCAGACCTGCTTGATTGAGAGAAACTACCTGGCAGGTCTGTTTTATTATTCTCCCCCGGATTTTCTTTTCTTTCTCTTATTCTCGTAGAGGGCTTTATCCGCTTCCATGATCATCGCCTCCAGTGAGCTGACTTTTTTAGGATCAAACTGCGCTATACCAATGCTCAATGACAACTGGTAATAGCGATTCTGAGAATTATGGCGATCAAGGTTGCTTTGCAAGCGGGTCATCATGGTCTGTACGCCAGCCGCGGGGGCATTCAGCGCCAGGATGATGAACTCATCCCCCCCCAACCTGGCAATAATATCCGAAGTCCGGAACGTTTGGTTTAATACCGTGGCGATTGATTTCAGGGCGCGATCTCCCTCGGGATGACCAAAATTATCATTAATATTTTTTAAACTATCCAGGTCTGCGAACAGCAGGACCAATTCCCAATCCTCTCGCAGGGCAATTTTCAGCTGCTGCTGTGCCATAGACAGGAATCCGCGCCGGTTGAGCAAACCAGTTAGCTCATCATTGAAAGATAACTGCTGCAGCAGCACTCTTGAGCGATGGCGTTCTATAGCGTATAACAAGGTTCGGCGGAGCAGCTTGACATCCACTTCGCCTTTGACCAGATAATCTTGTGCGCCCTCTCGCAAAACTTCCAAGGCATGGTTGCTATGCTCCAGGGCCGAGACCACCACGATCGGCACTTCCGGTACTCTTACACAAATCTGGGAAAAAGTTGCGATACCGGCGCTGTCTGGAAGCGCCAGATCCAATAAAATAACATCAAATGGTTCTTTCTCGAGCAGAACCATAGCCTTCGATAATGTCGAGACCCGCTCAGCTTCGAACTGGTCTGTATTTAGACCGGCCAAAACGACCTGAAACCAGGGCGCGTACTCTGGTTGTTTCTCTTCTACTACCAGCACTTTAATTGGTCTGGATGAAATTGATGCAGACACATTCTGCTCCTGAAGGAAATTGGTGAAAATTATAACTTGAACTGGATTTCCTTGCACACAAGTTTAGACTTGTGTGCTGAAATTGTCAACTACGGCTTAACCAGTCTCCAGATGGACAAAAACGCTTTCTATATCATGAATCTAGAAGGTCCAAAGTGATGATCGTCTGGCGGTTTTACGTCACTCGTTGTATACTGTTGGCAATTACATTGATGAGAGGACAGCAACCATGAAAGTCTCCGTTCTACAAGAGAACCTTGCCAAAGGGCTAAATATCGTCTCAAGAGCAGTATCACCCAGGAGCACACTCCCGGTGCTATCGAACGTCTTGGTCGCCACAGACGAGGGTCGGCTGCGACTTTCTGCCACTAACCTTGAGTTAGGGATCACTTGCTGGATCGGTGCCAAAATCGAGGAGGAGGGGTCGACCACAGTTCCTGCCCGCACTTTCACTGAACTGGTTGGAACTTTATCCGATCAGCAGGTTGAAATGTCTTTGAGTGTGCGTACCCAAACATTAAACGTTCACTCTGGATCATCAAACACGGATCTCAAGTGTATTGACTCGCAAGAGTTTCCACCAATGCCAACTTCGGATTTGGGAGATGGCACCCCCATCAACGTGACCGATATGAAGGAGATGATCCAGCAAGTGGCTTTCGCTGCTTCGACCGACGAAGCCCGTCCCATCCTGACCGGTGTCCTCGTGGAAGTGAATGGCGAAGAGCTCACCATGGCTTCAGCGGATGGCTTCCGGCTCTCAGTTCGGCAAGCGAATCTCTCGGCGCCAACCTC
Source organism: Chloroflexota bacterium (assembly GCA_020346705.1). Taxonomy (GTDB): domain Bacteria; phylum Chloroflexota; class Anaerolineae; order Anaerolineales; family UBA4823; genus PFL25. The sequence goes on from CP070785.1 coordinate 1,491,090, forward strand.
ACGCCCCCAGTCGGCCGTAATCCCCGCCCGCGCCCTTAGTGAACTGGCGCGCATCATCAGCGACGGTGACCAGGTGGTTGATATGATCTTCCCTCCCGACGGGAGTCGAGTTGTTTTCCAGATGCAAGATATCCAGCTTATGTCCCAGTTGATTGATGGCACGTTCCCGGATTACGAGCAGATCATCCCCAACAGCAGAGAGACACGCAGCGTCCTCTCCACCTCCTCATTTCTCAAAGCCTGCAAACAGGCAGAGATTTTCGCCCGGGAGGGATCACACATCGCCCGGATCAATATCACTCCGGGAGGTGAATTGAAACCCGGTTCGATTATGATCAGCGGACAATCCGAAGAGACCGGATCCAGCCAATCAGAGATGGATGCCTCCATCGACGGAACCCCGTTATTGATCGCCTTCAACGTCCGTTTTCTGCGGGAGGTTTTAGAAGTGGTCAAAACCCCAGAAATCGCCCTTGAGACCACTGTCGATACCGCACCAGGAGTAATCCGCCCGGTAGGAGACGAGAATTTTCTGCATGTGATCATGCCCATGCACCTGGGCAGCTGAACATCCCCTATTCTCGTCTCGATTCATTGCAGCTGGCACGTTATTAAAGGTGACGTGCCATTTTGCTAAATCCAAGTTTTATCACTTCCGATGACATTTCCCGCAGCAACCACCGATCGTGTTTTGAGGATCTACACCGCCCTGGCCCAATACCCAATACTGAGGATCAGGATGCGGGCTCGCATGCGCAAAGAGTTATTCGAACGCGGGGTGATCAGCCCCCAGCAGTTTGAAAAGGAAGTACGCGATAGGGCAATCGAATCCCAGGCCCGGGAAGGTTTACACAATCCTTTCGATGAAGAACCGACTGAAGTGTGGGAAATTCGTCGCGAACGCACCCGCAGCCACCTGACAGATTTCTATTTTGCCTACAATTTCCCCTTCGAGGTATTCGAAGAAATTGTGCGTGAAGTTTTGGCTGAGCGGGGTGCCCAGGCCGATGATCTGCTAGTTTCTTTTAATCCCGAGCTTGCCCCACAAAATATGCTTTTCGAACAGGCTGCCGCGATTGATAACTTACCCGTAGAAAAGCAGGAGCGGGTGGATGCCCGCATGAGGGAGATCAAGGTTGTTTTGATCCGCAGAATGATCAGCGACCAATTAGCATACATCAACATCGCCAAGGATTGGTTCACAGTAAACGATCTGGCTGAAATAAAAAAGCGCAAGATAGGTCAGGGGAAAATCGGGGGTAAAGCTGCCGGGATGCTGCTTGCATTACGCATTCTTAGCGAAGTTGCTGACGAAGATATCACCTCCCACCTATGCATCCCAGATTCATATTTTTTAGGCGCCGATGTGATGTATACCTTCATGTCGGTCAACAATTTAATGCACTGGAACGATCAGAAATACCGGTCTGAGGAGCAAATTCGCGCCGAGTATCCCCAAATCCAGGAAGAATATCTCCAGGGGTATTTCCCAAGCGATATCTCAGATGAACTCAGGAGCCTACTCGAATCTCTCGGAAACGATCCGCTGATCATCCGTTCCTCCAGCCTGTTGGAGGACAACTTCGGCACCTCTTTTGCCGGTAAATATGACAGTATTTTCTGTCCAAACCAGGGCACGCTTGAAGAAAACCTGGTTGAGCTGACCAGGGCCATTGCCCATGTTTACGCCAGCACGTTGAATCCCGACGCCCTGCTTTATCGGCGCAGCAAAGGCCTGCAAGATTATGACGAGCGCATGGCGATACTGATCCAGGTCGTAAAAGGTGAAAGTGCTGAGCAGTATTATCTACCTCAGGCAGCTGGTGTTGCTTTCAGTCGAAATTCATTCCGTTGGTCACCTGAAATTAGGAAAGAGGAGGGCTTTGTGCGCCTGGTGTGGGGATTGGGCACGCGCGCTGTCGATCGTGTCGGCAACGATTATCCCCGACTGGTTGCTCTAAGCCACCCCTTGCTCCATCCTGAGGACTCTTCCAAAGCGATCCGGCGTTATTCTCAGCAGTACGTGGACGTTATTAATCTGGCGCAAAACTCCTTCCAGACTTTACCTATCACGGAGATCTTGCACCCCCATTACCAGGTTCTACGCTACATCGCCGAGATCGACCAGGGTGGATATTTAGCCCCCATCCGCAGTCTGATCAAGGAAGATGAGGTCAATAAGCTGGTGCTGACATTTGATGAATTGCTGAAGCGGACTCCGCTTGCAGACCGGCTACGAAAGATGCTTAAAATCCTCGAGACCCATTACCTGGCTCCAGTAGACACCGAATTCACCATCCAGGTTATTGATCCGGATACCATCCAGCCCGAAGTGGAAATATGCATCTTGCAGTGCCGCCCTCAATCCCACCTGGAAGAAAGCCAGGCCAGGTTGCCTGAAAATATCCCCACCGAAGATATCATCTTTTCGACTTCGCGCATGGTGCCCAGGGGCAGAGTCGATTGGATTAACTACGTGATTTACGTGCATGCAGAGGGATATTTTGCGCTGCCCACAGTAGCAGCCCGTTCCGAGGTGGGGCGTGCTATCAGCAAGCTAAACGCAGCCCTGGCTGACCAGGTATTCATCTGCGTTGGTCCAGGTCGCTGGGGCACCCGCAACCTCGACCTAGGAGTTTACATTGGTTATTCGGATATCTACAATACACGAGCTCTTATTGAGGTAACAGGTAAAGAGACAGGTCTGTCCCCAGAGCCATCATTTGGAACGCATTTCTTCCAGGACCTGGTTGAAGCCAACATCTTCCCCCTAGCTGTCGACTTGGAAGATGAGGGTGTCATCTTCAACCGGGATTTCTTCTACAATACTCCCAATAATCTGGTGGATTTCATCCCCGTAGACGATCAGCTTTCAAATTGTTTACGTCTGATCAAGGTCAGCTCTTATCGTCCCGGGCATAACTTGAGTCTGGTGATGGATGATGAACGCGGCCGGGCAACGGCATTTCTGGTGCCATTTGCGGAGGACAAATGAAAAAGTTTGTCGCGGTAGCCGGAAACATCGGCGTTGGGAAATCTACCCTGGTCACCATGCTGTGTCAAAAACTCGGTTGGCAGCCTTTCTATGAGCCCGTCGCCGAAAATCCCTATCTGGCTGATTTCTATGCTGACATGAAGACTTGGGCATTTCACTCCCAAATATTTTTTCTCACCCATCGCTTACGAATGCACAGGCAGCTGCTCGATCACCCCACTTCCCTGATCCAGGACAGGACAGTTTATGAAGATGCTGAAGTCTTTGCTGACAACCTCTACCGGCAGGGACTGATCCATGCCAGGGATTACAGCACATACCACGAGCTGTATGAGGTAGTTACCGAGTTTCTACCGCCCCCAGATTTGGTCGTCTACCTGCGCGCCTCCGTGCCGACCCTCTTTTCGCGAATTTCCAGCCGGGGGCGGGATTTTGAACAGCAGATTACCACCGAGTATTTGCAGCAGCTGAATGATTTGTACGAAAGTTGGATTGCTGGCTTTAGCTTATGCCCGGTGCTTACGGTGCCCTCTGACGACCTTGACTATGTGGCAAACTCCAGCCATCTTGAACTGATCGCCTCCAAGGTCCAGGAAAAATTAACTGGCAAAGAGGAGGTCGTGTTCGATCTGGAAGAAATGACCTGATCGCGTTTTCAAGTCTTTGTTTGGGGGATATTACTGGGTCAGGATTCTTATACGTTGCATATACTTGTCAAACCTGAATCTTACACTCTCCAATTAAGATTCTCAGCATAGAGATTTGTTAATAACATTAACTCGAAAAGGATATTTAATTGGAGGTAAAAGAAATGTTAACTCGTTGGGATCCATTCCGTGAAATGATGATTGTAAGGAACGCAAGGGACCGCAGGTTCGATGGCAATTTGGCTGTTGCTCCTTCTTCCTGGAAATCGTTCAATTGGAGTGTCGCACTGGATGTCGTTGAAAACGATGATGAGTTCATCGTCAAGGCTTCTCTACCTGGCATCAATCCAGATGACCTGGAGATCACCTTCAGCGATAGCAGGCTGACCATTAAAGGCGAAGTGACCGAAGAAGAGGAACTCGAAGAAGCCCACTACCATCTGCGTGAACGCCGCTATGGCTCATTCACCCGCAGTATAAAGCTGCCCTCCGGCATAGAGGCTGACAAGATCGAGGCCAAGTATGACAGTGGTATCTTGAAGCTGCACCTTCCCAAGGTCGAAGAAGTCAAGCCGAAGAAAATTACAATCAAGACTTCAGCCCCTGAAGTGATCGACGCCAGTGCTGAGGAAGTAATCAGCGAAAATTAACGGTAAAGATTATTGGTAACTATTAGGCTTAATCCTGGCGATTCCCCGGATTAGTCGCCAGAACCCTCTTCGACCGCAGGTTGGAGGGGGTTTTCGGTTTAATGCGATTTGTCCAAATCAGAGCAGAATCAACCCTTTTCGCACCCCCATCCGGACGGCTTCCGTGCGATTTGCGACCCCCAGCTTGGTATAAATCGAGGAGACATGAAATTTAACGGTATGTTCGCTGATCGAGAGCTTCACCGCGATCTGTTTATTCGCCAGACCCTGGGCGAGCAGCTGCAGCACTTCCATTTCCCGGTCGGTCAGGGGATCGACGATTTGCATATCCATCCCTACCCCAGAATCCACAAGAGGGAGATTGAGCAGGGAGGGCATCCCCACCGACAGACCTGCTGCAATCGCTTGAATTGCGGCCTCGATTTGCTCACCGGAGGCTTCCAGGGGCAGGACACCCCAGGTATGATCCGAGCTCGCTGCAATAATCCTGTTCTGATCGTAATCGTCTGCAATCATGATCAGAACCGCCATTCCCGGCGAGTTATCCAGCACTTCCCTCAATTCAATATTCGAACCAAAGCCTGGGGTTAGGACCAAGATATCCGTATTGGCGATGTATGGATCAATTTCATCCAGAGAGCTCAATTCATAGATGGATTCAATACTCTCAATATAGCTCAACAAGCTGTGCAGTCCAGCTAGCAAGGCTGGAGAGGGGGCGACCACACACACGGTGAGCCCCTCCCCTTTATCCTCAATCCACCGATCTTGAAAATCATCCACCGCCATTAACTGGCTACCGGGAGCTCAGCCTGACCAAGAGCTTCATCAACGAATTCATTAATTACGTGGCTGGGCACCGCAATCCCCTGATCTCCTCCTACGATCATGGTATTTATCCCCATTACGGCCCCGCTGGCGTCAATTAATGGACCGCCAGAATTCCCAGGCGCCAAACCAGCATCGGTACGGATCAAATCGACCGCACCTTTCCGCCATCGCAGCGGCACCCTGCCCAGGCTGGTGATCACACCCATTGAAACCGAACCGAGTTGGCCCCAAGGGTGTCCCAGCGCCAGCGCAATCTGGCCAACTCTCAGATTTCGCGAATCGGCTATCTCGGCGATTGGCAACGCAGAACGTTCGGTTTCCGGGATCTCCAGCTTAAGCACTGCCAGGTCGATATGTTTGGCCTTGGCATGTACGCTGGTTGTGAACTCATTGCCATCTAAGAGGGATACCCGCGGCCTGCCGCGGTGGATGACATGGTAGTTCGTCACCACAATACCTCCAGAGCGCCAGATCACACCTGCCCCCGCCCCACTGCGGCCGTTCTGTACCACCACCAGGCTTTGGTTTACACGCTGGCAGAGATCAGCTAAAGAATCTGTCAGTGTCACCGATAAATCTATTCCTAAATTCATTTCCTTCTCTTCCAAACGCGAAATTATTTCCGCTCCCCAATTGTAACCGTAACCTTCTGCAGTTTACCTGCCCGCACGATTTCAACTGCCGTCGGGCGCCCTACCACCTCTCCTGTTAAATAGGTGAAAAGTTCATCCGGATCAGCAACCGGTTGACCTGCAAATCCAACCAGAATATCGCCGACCATCAAACCGGCTTCAGAGGCTGGGCTTTTCTTCTCAACACCCACCAGTAGTAAACCGGAAGCCTGCTGGCGACCAAGCCCATCTTGTTGGTGCTGTGGGATCTCGACTGGCTGGCTGCGCACCCCCAGGTAACCACGCTTCACTGAGCCATGTTCGGCTAAAGACTTGGCAATCTGCAGTGCCAGTCCTGAGGGAATTGTTATTGATGCGCCCCGCGTGAGACCGGAGGTATTCACCCCGAGCACCTGCCCGGCGCTGTCGATCAATGGTCCTCCAGAGAAACCCGGGTAGGGTATCGCATCGGTGCGGATGTAACGCTCAAGCAGACCGCCACGCCTCGTATGTACAGGTCCCGCCACCGCGCTGACCACTCCCAGGCTGGCCTGGATCCCTTCTGGGGTCGGCCTGCCCAGCGCCAGGACCAGCTGCCCGACTCGCGCCTCCTGGGCTGCAAATTCCGCCCTCGGTGAGACCGGATTACTTAGACGCAGTACCGCCAGGTCGCTCCCTGGGTCGCGCCCCAGGAGGTTCGCAGTGTGCTCAGCGCCATCCCACAGAATTATGGGCACGCCATCCTCACGTTCGACCACGTGGCTGGCGGTGAGAATCAAATCCGAGTCATAAAGGACACCGCTGGCTGGGAATCGCCGCCTGGCGTTGAGCAGCACGGTTCCTGCCCCGGCTTTCTCAACTGCATCAGCCATAGCCTTTGAAAGGCCTTCCAGCAAGTTGTTGCCATCAGAATTAGACATAAACTACTCCTTGTTGTTGATACTTATTGCCATCATAACTAATTTCGGCGAAACCCGCCTCACCCAAATGGCTAGGCAGGCAGCTGGAAATTTGAGCAGGGGGTAATGATCAGTCCTTTTTTGTGACAAATATTGAACAATTCATGCAACTTCGAAAATTCATTGATTAAAAAAAAACTGGCACGCGAGTTATATTGCGTGCCAGCCTTCGCCCTTCAAGTTGATAAATTGGTTGGATATTTAAGGTGTCTCTGAAGCCTCTTTTCCTTTCCAGGGTGTACCAATCCAACGCAGTAGGAAGTAGTCTAATCCGATATATCCAGACACCTTCCAGGCTAATATCAAACCGAGTGCTACGATGAACAACATCGGATTCGTGCTCGCAGCACCTGCCATCATGAAGTTCCAATTCATGAAAGCGCCAAAAAACGCCGCCAAGCCAGTGAATGCACCGAGTATTAATGCAACTCCGACGATCAACTCACCATATGCAACCAACGGTGCGAACCAGGTGTACGCTTCTGCATCCAGCAGGACTTGAATGAAGGTGCGATACCAATCAAAAGCGATCGGCGGGCGGCCTTCTGCGGGTACAACCACGATGTTGGACCAAAAGCCTTTCAGAGCCGCTCCTGTCTGTGTCCAGGCAGGATTGTTGATCTTATGTAGAGAGGCATCAATCCATTGATAGCCAAGCCACACCCGCAAAACCAACCAGATCCAGGCCGCCTTTGGGCTGTTGAACAACCAGAACATAAAGGGGGGATCTTTTATCGATTTATCTTTATAAATAGAAACGCTTGCCATTTTCAACTCCTTTACTAGTAATTTTGAACCGGTAAATATTTGCTCTTATTTTACAAAAATTGTCAGAATTAGATAGTGATAATTATCACTAATGGGATAGGATTAGTGTCATTCTATTAGTGACAAATGTCACAAAT
>CP070785.1:1498787-1549620 GCA_020346705.1 Chloroflexota bacterium
AGCGGAAAAATGAGCTACCACGCCAACGTATCCATGGTGGTTGGTTTTATCAAGGAGATCATGCCACATGTTTGGTCAAGTCGTCCCGATGTCCAGGTCTGGATTGTGGGAAAAGATCCCTCGCCAGGGATACGAGCTTTTGCTCACCATCCAAGGGTGACGGTTACCGGGACTGTTGGAGATATTCGTCCATTCCTTAGGAAAGCAACAATATCCGCCTCGCCAATTAATTACGGCGTAGGAATTCAAAACAAGGTACTTGAAGCGATGGCCTGCGCAACTCCGGTGATCGCATCCAGCCAAGCGGCATCTGCATTAACAGCTGAAAATGGTAAAGAAATCATCATTGCAGATGGATCCCTTGATTTCGCTGATAAATTGATTTCTATGCTAGATGATCCTGAGAAGCGTGAGTTAATTGGGAAATCTGGTAGGCGATACGTAGAAAAGGAACATGATTGGGCTGGTAGGGCTACCCGCCTAGAGGAATTATATACTCAATCTATCAGGCAGCGGAAGCCATCCAGCAATCCAGAAGTTAAAATTTCGGTCTGAATTGTTAGAGTTATTGCATATTAGAAGGAAAAAGTAATTATGGAACTTAAAAGATATATTCTGCCTTTACGCAGGTGGTGGTGGCTCCTGGCAGCTGCCACTTTGATAGCTGCTATCTCAAGCTACCTGGCGACATTGAGCCAGCCCCCGATCTATCAAACCTTGACCACCTTGATGATCGGTCAGGTGATCACCGATCCGAATCCAACCGGTGCAGAGTTCACATTAAGCCGCCAGCTGGCGGGAAATTACGCGGAAATCGCAAACCGGGAACCAGTTCGCATCGCCACCAAGGAAGCCTTAGGTCTAAATTGGCTGCCCAATTACCGGGCAACTGCCCTCCCGAATGGACAGTTTATCGAGATCGTGGTCACTGACACGATCCCAGAAAGAGCGCAAGCGGTGGCCAATGAGTTAGCGCGACAGCTGGTCCTGCGCAGCCCGACAGGCAACCAATCCGATGAACAGGATCGGCTGACATTTATCCAAAATCAACTCGATAATCTGCAGCAGCAGATAACGGAGACAGAGACAGAGATCCAGACTTTACGAGAAGCGCTAGGTGAGATGGACAGCGCTCGCCAAATATCAGATACACGAACACAAATCAATGCATTGGAAGCGAAGTTAGCCGATCTTCAGGGAATTTTCTCGGGTTTGCTGGCAAATACCCAAGGGGGAGCCGTTAATACAATCAGCGTAATTGAGGAAGCTTATGTGCCGAGTCGACCGATTGGCCCAAATAAGCTGCTGACGATTTCTCTCGCCGCTGCAATTGGTCTTTCCCTGGCAGTGCTGGCGGCATACTTATTAGAGTACCTTGATGACACAGTGAAGACCCCAGAAGATGTGGAGAAATTAACCGGCGTTCCGATTATTGGTTACTTATCCGAGCAGGATGTTGAAGGGAACGGATTACTCTTCGCAGCTGAGAAGCCTCGTCACCCAAGTGTTGAGGAAGTGCGTGCACTGAGGACAAATCTCGAATTCGCCGGAGTTGACCAACCATTAAAGACGCTCCTGATCAGCGGAACAGAGATGGATGTGGGTAAGACCTCTGTGGCTGCAAACCTAGCGGTGGTTATGTCCCAGGCTGAGAAGAACGTAATCCTGGTCGATGCAGATATGCGCAGACCGAATGTGCATAATTATTTTGGTATGCCGAACAACTTTGGTCTTAGTGATGTCTTTCGAGGTGAATTTAGCCTTGATGAAGTCGCAAAGAACTGGTCAGGCGGCTCGGTTTCAGTGATTACAGCTGGAAATCCACCTCCAAATCCTTCAGAGTTGCTTGGATCCAAGAGAATGGAGGAAATCCTCGATATCTTGGGTGCTCAAGCCGATCTGGTGATCATCGATGGGCCGCCATTTCTCGTCGCTGATGCACCTCTGCTGGCTTCCAAGGTGAATGGTGTGTTGTTGATCGTCCAGCTAGGGCACACCAGGGAACTGGCGATTAAAGCGATGATCGATCAAATTCAACGGGCAGGTGCTAAGGTAGTTGGGGTGGCCCTCAATCGTATTCCAGCCAGACGGGTTGGATACTATACCGGGAGTTCATATTATTCGTCTTATTACTCTCAAGTAGAAGATAACAAGGCGAAATCCGGTCAGCAAAAAGGGGGTCGAAAAAGGTTCTCCTTTTGGCCATTCAATAGATCATCGAAGGACAAAGCCAGTGGTAGAAATCGAAGGGTGTTTGATGAGATCGATAAGATCGAGAGTGAGGATGAAGGATTCGTTTGGCGAGATTAGCCAAAATTATTTGGTTAGTTCATTTAACAGCAACAAATTAAGATGGTATTGATAATATAGATATTTTGTATAAAGTCTAAGAGATCAAAAAAAGGGCTGTCCAGATTTCCGAACAGCCCTTTTTTTTGTTTATTTTGTGGTTATTTTCTACTCAGAAGCGGTCTTAACCTTATGCTCTAAGGTGCGGGATAGTATCTGATCCAATTCTGGATCAACGCCTGGTGATTTGGTCTTCGTTTCCAGCTCACTTTCATCAACATCAGATTGAGTTTTTCCCATCGCCTCTCGAAGCGCCAATTCCATAGCAGTGGGAATTTCTTCTTCTTGTTCTTCTGGCTCACTGGTTTTGGATTGCTTCTTCTTAGAAACTGGCTTCTCTTCGAAGACAGGTTTATCTTCCAGAGCCTTCATGCTTAATTTAATCTGTTTCTTGCGGCGATTCACTTCCAAAATTTTAACTTCGACTTCATCGCCTTCCTGAACCTCTTGTTTTGGATCTTTGATGTATTCATGGGTAATCTCACTGATGTGAACTAATCCCGGTCGTTCAGTACCGATTTCGACGAAAACTCCGAATTTTTCAATGCGTGTGATTTTTCCTTTGACAACCATGCCCTTTTCAAGCTCGCGCCATTCGAGAGGGAGAGGTTCGATCATGGTTAATTCAAGCCGGTCCCGGCGCGGTTCTACGCGCCTGACCCAAACTTCCACTTCTTGACCGACTTCGACTACATCTTCAACCCGGTTTACAGGCTCTTTCTGCAGTTGTGAGATGTGAATGACTCCTGGCATTTCGAGGCCAATATCCACTAAGGCACCAGCCAGGGTAGTTTTAACAATTGTGCCGGTGAACTTCATCTTTCGCTTCACATCCGACAAATCATTGATCTCCGCGTTTTCAGGGGTCGCTACATCATTAGCTTCCATAGCGCACACTCCAATATAAAATTTTCTAACACACTCGCCTACATGTGGCGATACTATCGCTAGAATGGAATAGGGCGATGTGGGGGCAACGCCCGCAGGAGAGTATTATACTTGGCGAAGTAACAAAAGTCAAAACAAAGATGATTAATAATCGTTTAAGATACACCTTCATTCACTTTTTCTGCCATCAATATATCAAATAAATTCAGCAAATCTTCACGCCAATTGGTGAGTGATTTGTAAGCCATCCAGAGCGCGGTTTTCCCGATCCTCACCTGTGGTGGTAAATCAGGTGGTAAATCTGGAGGCAGCTGTTCATCGCGATACCGTAATACAATCTGATTGCTTTCAACGGTGACACTCGATATGCCTGCTATTTCGGCGAGAAGTTTTATTTTCAGTTGGAACAATAGATTTCGAACTGGTTTTGGGGGGATCCCAAATCGATCGGTGAATTCCTCGAAAATGGCGTCAATCTCGGGCAAGGATCTCAGATCAGCAATCCGGCGATAAAGGCGAATGCGCATGTTCTTATCGGGGACATATTCGGAGGGAATACCTGCATTAATGGGCAGATCAACGCTCACCAGAGGTCTTAACAAGTCCATGCTTACCGCGGTTGGATCTGGTGGAAGACCGCGGTCTTTTCGCAAGCGGGAAACCGATTCAGCCAACAAGCGAGTGTACAGGTGGAAACCAACTGCGACGATGTGTCCATGTTGGCGCGTTCCCAGAATATCACCTGCTCCCCGAATTTCCAAGTCGCGCATGGCGATAGAAAAACCTGCCCCAAGCTGGATATTCTCGGCGATAGTCTCCAGTCGCTGGCGACCATCTCTGGTAGGCTTTTTGCGCCGGTGTTTGAAGAAATAGGCGTAAGCGCGTTGGGCACCACGGCCGACGCGGCCTCTAAGCTGGTAAAGCTGGGAGAGACCAAAAGTATCGGCGCGATCGACGATGAGGGTATTGGCATTCGGAATATCAAGCCCAGATTCGATGATCGAGGTGCTCAATAGGACATCAATTTCACCGGCAGTGAACTGTTCCATCCTTGAAGAAAGGGAATTTTCATCCATTTGACCATGGGCAATAGCAATGCGGGCTTCAGGGACGATCTTACCGAGATGGCTGCGCATAGCCGTTATAGTTTGAACCCTATTGTGAACGAAGAAGACCTGTCCCCCTCGTTCCAGCTCGCGCAGGATCGCTTGCCTGACCAATCGAGGTGAGTAAGAACCAACATGGGTTATGATCGGCAGCCTTTCTTCAGGTGGGGTATTAATGGTAGATATATCACGTACTCCGGTGAGTGCCATGTACAACGTTCTTGGAATGGGCGTAGCAGTGAGGGTGAGCACGTCCACTTCGGTACGCATTTGTTTGAGATGTTCCTTATGGGTTACCCCAAACCGTTGTTCCTCATCGATGATCAACAGACCGAGATCGTTAAATTCGACGTCCGCTTGAAGCAGGCGATGGGTACCAATAATAATATCCAGGCTGCCAAGGGCCAAGCGAAACAGGATATCGTTCTGCTGTTGTGTGGAACGGAAGCGAGACAGCATCTCGACTTCTACTGGAAATGCAGCCAGACGTTCCCGGAAAGTGTTGAAATGCTGTTGGGCCAACACTGTGGTTGGTACCAGCATGGCGACCTGTTTGCCATCCATGACAGCTTTGAATGCGGCCCGCAAAGCTACTTCGGTTTTTCCATAACCCACATCACCGCAGATTAGCCTGTCCATAGGCTGGTTGCGTTCCATATCCAGCTTTACCTCTCCAAGGACACGAATTTGATCTTCCGTCTCGATATAAGGGAAGCTGGCCTCCAACTCTTTCTGCCAGGGTCCATCTTTAGAGAACGAATATCCACTGACGATTTGCCGCTGTGAGTACAGGCTTAGTAGATCTTTAGCCACCTCCTCCACGGCTTCTTTGACCCGTTCCTTGACATTCTTCCATTCGAGGCTGCCTAATCTGCTAGGAGAGGGCGTGCGCTTATCCGATCCGATATAACGCGTTACCCGGTCAGCCTGATGGACTGGTACATACAGTTGATCTCCTTCAGCATATTCAATGGTCAGGTAATCTCGCTCGACCCCGTCGACCGTACGGGCGACAAGACCTAAGAATCGACCAACACCATGATCGACATGGACAACCCAATCACCGATTGCTAAATCAGTATAGGCAGCTTCGGGCGCTTCAGCAGAGGCGCGATATCGTTGACGTGGTTCGGGACGCCGCCAACCGAATATCTCCCCATCAGTAAGTAACTGGAGGGGTGGACAGGAAGGCTGGGTTAATATCCATCCTTCTGCAAGACTCCCTTCGACAAATACAGGCGGGATAGAGTTATTCTCGCCCTCGATAGAGATTTCGGACCACAATTCATGCAGCCGTCCTGCCTGGCGAGAAACTACGACTATTCTGTTACCAGCTGTGAATTGTTGACCAAAATAATCCAAGAGAGGTTTTAACTGTCCCCCGAAACGGGGACCAGAGGAAAATTGTTTGGCAAATGATGTTGTCTCCAGCATCGCCGACGGGCCAAGCTCAATCGTGGGATGAATAGATAGTGAATCATGGATTTCAGTCAAAGTCAGGTATGGGATTGGATAATCAGGGGATAGGGATTCTTCTGCAATGTAATCTGTGCGCATTTCAACTGCCTGCTCTTCGATTTCATGGATCGTATCATTCATATCCTCATAATGATCGACAAGCACCAGTGATTTCCGGGGCATATAATCGAGGATACTGGCTGGAGAGGAATGCAGGACAGGGATATGAAATTCCGAATAGTCTCTATCTTCGGGTTGAGTGTGCTCATCTGGGAGCAGGTATTCTCTGGCGGGTGAAACCATCAACTCAGTAACTTTATCTGTGGAGCGTTGGGTAGCAGGATCGAACAATCGCATGCTGTCAATCTCGTCGCCAAAAAAATCTAACCTGACCGGATGAGATTCAGCAGGCGGCCAAAGATCGATAATACCTCCCCGGCGAGCTAGCTGGCCTGGTGAAATCACGGTGTTGACTGATTCATACCCCCTTTTTATTAGCTGGCGAACTAAGTCCTCTAAGCGGATATTCTGGTTTACCTTTAGAATTCGCACGGCTTTAAGAAATTCCCTGCGAGGAATTGTCCTCGTGATTGCACCTCTTGCTGGGGTAATTATCAGCGGTGGTGGTAAGGGAGATTGGGCAGCGGGAATATGGAATGAGGCTAATTTTGTCAATACCAGGAGACGATCGCGGCGGGTTCTTTCACCCCAGGGAGAATTCTCGTAGAACAACGGACCGGGTTCTGGAAAGAAGAGACGATCAGCATCCGGTGAAAGCAATCCTAGCTCATCATATAGTGTTAATGCGCGATCGGTGCGATCAGTGAGCAGGAGGATAGGGATTTGCAGCTTCTCATAGATCCCTGCCAGAACGGGAAGTCTTGCTGAACGGCGCAAGCCAATACCTGGAAATTCTGCTGTTCCACTGACGGAGGAACTGAATTGCGAGTCCAAGCCGTGTTCAACGACTGTGCGAAGATTTTCAATCAAATCGTCTGCACAGTCAATGATTGGATTAATCAGCACATCTTGGATTTTAGGAGCTGTCAATTTGACCTCGAGAAATGGAAGAAGGGATGGCAATAACCAGCGATATTATTCATTATCTCCATCGGTTTTAGGGTTATACCGATTCATGGCTGTTTCTAAATCTTCGGTGATAAATGTAATGATGGCTTCACCAGCTCGTTCGAGAACATGAGGAAGAAATTCGGCATCTTCACCAGAAAAGTCTTTAAGAACATAAGATGCGGCCCCTTTTGTGCCCGGCGGACGACCAACACCAAGCCTCATGCGAGGAAAATCATTTGTTCCAAGGCGTTCGATGATCGATGTGATACCTTTATGGCCACCTGATCCACCAGAAGGGCGAATCCTGATCCTGCCAAAAGGTAAATCGACATCATCGTATACAACCATCAGGTTTTCCAGTGGGATTTTGTAGAATTTGATCAACGAGGCGACAGATTGGCCGGATAGATTCATATAAGTCTGTGGTTTAGCCAGGATGATGTTTTGGTTGTTGTGTTTCTTTTTTGTGACCAAAGCTTTTGATTCTAAACGTGAAAATGAGGTATCCAACCTTTCTGCTAATTGGTTCAGCAACATAAATCCGATATTGTGCCGGTTGGATTGGTATTGCCGGCCAGGGTTTCCAAGCCCGACTATTAAATAAACAACAGCAGTAGCAGGTGTCGATTCCATCAAAAGTGTAGTCCAATCCAATTGACCAGATTTCTTTCCAGGAGAATTCCCTTATCCATCTCCACTTCTCCTTCTATTACGAACGAATTGGTATAAGCCGAAAACGACGAATAAACCAAAGGCAGCCGCAGCACCTTTACCGAGACTTAAGCCGATATCGCGAGTATCGATTCGTGCCGGATTAGGGGGAAATGGCGTGGCTGTGAAAGGTAGAGGGGTAATAGTCATTGTTGGTGAAATTGTCGGTGCAAGTGTATCTTCTGGAGCGGGAGTCGACGTTGGGTGAGGAGTGCTCGTTTCGATGATTGAGTAATTCCGAATTCTCAAGCCAGGTATGGAGCTGATATACTGTTCGTCGCTGGTTGTGAGGACCACTCTGAGCGTGTATTGTCCATCTGTCAGGGTGTTCGTATCCCATTCCAGACTGAATTCTTGTGGGATCTCCTCATCAATCTCATGAATTAGAAACCAGGTATTGCGTGGATCCTCTGCATAAGAAAAGCTCAGTTCAAATTTAAGGGCTCCCTCCGTGTTGATCTCGCCAGTAACCAGTACTGTGCCTTGCAGTGCACCTCCCGGTTCAGGTGCTATGATGATGATTTGAGACCTTGAATTATCGGTTATCTCTTGGGCGTCAACTTCAATCCAAGGAATCAGGCTCATGAGCAGGATCGAAACGCTGGTAATCAGTCTGATCATCGCAATCCTCTAGTTTAACATGTAGCCGTATGATGGTCAAATCTACATCAAGATTTGTTTCTATCGAATCCAAATTATTTTCCATTTCCGGGTGTATGAATCCTGTTGAGTGAAAACATTCGATCGGGCTATAATGAAAATCCTGGAGAAAGAATGAGTTTTGATTGATTCAAAACCGACCTGAAAAACCAATAAAATCTATTGAATTGATTACATTATGAAGTTCAATCCAATCTATTACCACCTTCAACATAGAGAAATGACCGAGGATCTTCCATTTTGGAAAAGAATGGCAAAAGAGATGGGAAATCCAATATTGGAATTAGGGTGTGGAACTGGGAGAGTCCTGCATCCGCTCATTGAAGCCGGATACGATGTCTCTGGAATAGATATCAGTTATCAAGCATTACATTTTTTGAGAAAGCAGTCATCTGAGCAACAGGCCACCGAGCTCAAATTATTCCAGGCTGATTTTGAACGATATCACCTTGCCAAAAAGTTCTCGCTTGTGATCATGGCGTGCAATACCTTGAGCACATTTCCGCGAATCAATCTGATTAAGGTTTTTACCGGGGTAAACAGACATCTATTGGAAAATGGTGTCTTCGCAGCAAGTATGCCAAATCCGAGCTATTTGGCAAGCTTACCTGAGGAGGGCGATTCGGAAGTTGAAGGTTCGTTTCTTCACCCTGAATCTGCCAATCCTATTCAAGTTAGCAGTGGATGGCAGCGAGTTGATCAATCAATTGCTATTACTTGGCATTACGATCATCTGCTACCGGATGGTCAAGTCGCGCGGGAAACGGTTGAAATCATGCACTACCTGACGCAGAAAGATGAGTACTTAGCGGAACTGCAAGCAGCAGATCTTATTCCTGTGGAGATTCTTGGTGATTTTGACCGATCTGAATATCACGGGGATTCTCCTTATCTGATCCTGGTAGCTGGTAAGAGAACAAGATTCTAATGAAAAACCAACGTTCCATTTGTGAATATCTGATACTCCCCAGGTATGATTGTGGACATACTTAATCAATTGTATCCAAGGAGATTATTGAAGAAATGATGGCGTATTATGTTTCCCCTTATCGAAGGTTTGTTCGTCGAGACCGCAGAGTCGATAGTTCAATCCGCAATGCAAAACCGATGGAACGGGAAAAGGTCCTGGCGGTAGATGTGAAATCTGATGACGAAGCCTACACAATATCTGCCCTAATTCCTGGAATCGAGGCGGAAGAGATCAATGTTGAAATTTTAAACAATACAGTTTCAATTCGCGGCGAATTCAGTGAAAACGGTGAGAATGATCAAGACCACCTATTGGTGAACGAACTTCCGTTTGGGAGTTTCAGCCGGGTGCTGACCCTACCAACAAGGCTCGATCCTGCCAAAGCGGATGCCAATTTGAAGAACGGCGTGTTCACATTACGGGTACCCAAGGCAGAGGAAGATCGACCCAAAGTAATCAAGATCAGTGCCAATTAGTTGAAGAATTTCTAATTAGAAAAAAGGGAAGGTCTCGAAGCACCTTCCCTTTTTTGGTTTAAAAATTGGATTTAATTTGCTTTCTTTAATATCTAAGAAGAGCACCAACCTGATTGAAATCTTGCTCCACCTCGATATCACGTAGAACTTCTACTTCACCACCATCCCGCATGACGCGGCGGACGGCCAATTCAACTGCATCGGTGATTTCTTCAAACTCATTTTCACAGAATGGGCAGCTGGAGAGTACTTCAGTGGTTAAGTATCCACATCCCTGGCAGCGATAGCCTGGAGCACGATAGCCTTCCCGGATGACTAAGGTTTGAATGCGACCGTCATGGACAGCATTCAAAGTGTCTTCTAGGTCAATAACTCCCGCTTGGCCTTTTGCCTCGCTGGTGACAATCATTTGAACGAGCCTGGTTTGCTTCAAGCGCTCAGCCTCATAACCCACCTGAAGGGCACGATCCATGATTTCTACGTGGCTGGCAGTCTTGCTTATGGGGAATGTGCCGACGATAAGGCTTTGCCACGCCTTTGGTAAATGGCTGCGAAAGGCATTTACGTTTTTATCGGTACCACCGATCATCACCCGACGGACGTTGTTTTCACTAAAGAACTTGGCGGAGAAATCAGCTGCTTCCTTAATATTCCGCTCAGCGACTTCTTTTGTGTAATTTGTTTGTCCCGCTGTCCCACCGCGCCGACCAGGAGCCTGAGAGCCGCCGCCTCTTTTGGTGCGGCGGACACTCTCCCCGGATAACTCGCTCTCTTTGAGTATTTCACCAAGGTGGAAGTAAAACAGCCGGGCGCCAATCTTGTCAACCACTGCGATCCCATAACCACCATAAAAATCGAGGATGTCTGCCAGCGGTTTGACATGAGGTCTTTCGCTAATCCGTACCCGATCGCGAATCGGTACGGCGATTGAGAACACTCTGAAATAGTCCTCAGCTGCACAGGAGAATAAAACAACACCCCTTCCAGACCAATCGAATTCAAAATCAACATATTGGATTACATTTCCGACATCATCTTTCGATTCGACATCCTTCAACATGCTACGTAAGCGTGGTTTATAAGCATCTGCTGTGCCTTTTGATGGGTCAGTGTTTAGATATACGCTTAATACAGGATGTTCGGTCTTAAAATCCAACAATTCTTGCAAATCTTTTTGGCTAAACATCGGCATCTCCTTGAATATGTTGGCAGAAAGATACTCTTTCGGGGACGTACCTGATTAACTGGAATGCGACAAGATAGAACTCGATGAATTATTTTGGTTACGGGCGTTTGCCAAGGATCAAATCAACTTCAATTTCCTGGTTGTCTCTGAGGATGGTGAAAGTGATAATATCCCCAGGACTTTTTTCTCGCATGAGATAAGAAAGCAAATCACTAAAAGTCTGCGTGGTTCGACCATCGATTGCAATAATCAGGTCTCCACCGGAAGACAAGTTAAAGAATTCGGTTGACGTAGTCCCTCCACGAATTCCTGCCCGATCGGCAGGGCTATCGGGAGTAACACTTGTGACATAAACCCCTGAGGCTTGAGGCAAGCCCAAGGCTTCCTGCTGGAGGAGACTGATATCGTTCAAACTGCTGATTCCAAGATATGGATAATCATAACTTCCTTCACTAATCAGCGATGGAACGACTCGTTTAACAATGTTGATAGCGATGGCGAATCCGATACCCGAGTTAATTGGATCGTCTTGGGAATTGATATTGTATGTCTCAATCGCCCTATTTACGCCGATTACCTCCCCATCAAGATTGAGCAGCGGACCTCCAGAATTACCCGGATTAATGGCTGCATCGGTTTGGATGATATCGCCTGCGGTGAAAAAACTACCACCAGGCGCTTCGTTCAAGGAAGTGAGTGTACGACCCAGGCTTGATATTATCCCGGTCGTCATAGTACCGTTGAACCTGAATGGGCTGCCGATAGCAACAACTGTTTGCCCGACTTTGATCTCGTTGGAATCTCCGAGTGGCAGAGGGTGGAGTTCTTCTGCAGGGGCATTGACTTTGACCACAGCCAAATCAGAGTCAGTGTCAGTGCCAATTACTTCACCACGAACCTTATATCCTGAAGGAAAGTCGACCTCTAAGTCTGATACCCCATCAATAACATGAAAATTAGTGATGATATGCCCCTCTTTATCAATCACAAAACCAGAGCCAAGACCGTCCCCGGTTTCGGTTAGCACCTGAATGGCAACAACTCCGGGATTGGACCGCTCATATATATCAACTAAAATGTTGTTGTTATTAATATCATGATTTTGGACCGCTGCAGGCTCAACAACTTGAATTGGAGTTTCCTCAATGACTGGTTCCTCAACAACCGGCGACTCAATAAGAACTGGTTCAGTCACAGAGGTCAAGGTAGGTTGGGGAGGTTCTTCCGATATTACTATTGAGGGGGAGTTTGTTATCGCCTGACAGGCGAACATAATCATAGCTGCTAAAATAAAAATCACCAATAATTTATTACGATTCTTCATTACCTTGGTTCCTTTCAGAAGGTGAACCCTCAGCTAATATTATTCAGAATTGTCTGAATGAAGAAATTATTCCTTGAGCTTTTTTAGCTCAGAAAACAACTCCTTTTCTTTTGAGGATAATTTTCGTGGGATCTGGATGTTTGTTTTGACGTATAAATCGCCAGATTGATTTGAGTTTTTCAAATGCGGCATGCCACGACCGGACAGGCGGAATGTTTGTCCTGATTGTGTACCTGCTGGTATAGACAAAACCACAATGCCACTTAAAGTTGGTACTTTGATCTCCCCTCCTAAAACTGCTGAGTATAAGTCCACATCAACTTCTGTATGCAGATTATCTTTCTTGCGTTTAAAGAGCGGATCATCCGCCACCTGAATAACTAAGTATAAATCACTTTTTGGAGCATTTGGCGCGGTGGAAATCGCCTCTGATACACGTATTTTCGTGCCGGTTCGTGCTCCAGGAGGAATAATAACCTCTTTTTCACGATTATCGACCTTAATCCTGCGAGTCGTCCCCTGAAATGCTTCCAATAAACTGATGGTAACGTTTTGTTGAAAGGATTGCGGTCGAGCAGCTGTGCGGGTCCTTGCGCTTCCCGAACTTCTTTGAGCAGCGCCCATATTGGACATGCCACCAAAAATGCTACGGAAGAAATCTGAGAAATTCCCTAATCCCGAGTCCCCGAACAGGTCTGCAAAATCACCAACTTCCACGCGTACATTACCGCCACGCGGGTTCTGAACAAACCATTCATCCCAATTGAATCCCCCAGGAGTCCCTCCTCTTTGCTGCCAGCTGGTATAAGATTCACCCAAACGATCGTAGTGATTTCTTTTCTCAGGATCGCTCAGTACCTGGTAGGCTTCGTTGATTTCTTTGAATTTTTCTTCTGCGGATTTGTCCCCTGTATTTCGATCCGGATGGTGTTCGAGGGCTAACTTTCGATATTTACGTTTAATCTCATCATCGGTGGCTGTTCGATCAACACCAAGAACCTTATAATAGTCTTTATACTCCATGTTTTGTTTTCCTTGAAGAGAACAACGCTCTCCAGAGGGGAAATGCGATGAGTTTTATCTGATACTCTTACCTAGATTGTATGCTGACCAAGGGTGTGAAGTCAAGCAAATTTTCTGTTTTTTACATATTTCTAACCAAACTATCATTCATTCGGTTAACTAAAAACAGCCTCCGCCGGGGCGGTGAGGAAGCCCAGCGGAGGCGTTCGCCAAAGGAGGAAACAGCGATGAGTATCAGGACATAGCCTGATTCCCGTTTAATTCTTAGCATATATTACACAAAAAACTTGCGTTCGTTGAATGCCAATCGTCATGATTATCAGGTGATGATACTCACCATAGGAGATGCATGCACTAGGCTTCGATTTGTGAGAGGAATTCCTTGAGTAAATGGGGGATATCGTCTTTATTTCGATAAGATCGGACGAGAATTTTCGAATCGATATTCCCGGTAAGCATCTTTGATACACGTAATCCTTCATTGTGCAGGCATAACACAGGTTTACCTTTTGTCAGGGCACTTGATATCTCATAGCCTACCCCATGGGAGGGAGTACTCACTTCGGCCACTAAAGCATGGCATGATTCGATCCAGGCCATGTCACGCTCATAAACATCGACTGGATCTGCACTATCTTCGAGAGACATTACATCAGAACTGGATAGATGGGCAGTGGGGACTTCATGACCATCGGCCAGCAGTGTATCGACGATAATTTTGTAATATGCCTCATCATCACGCCCCCCGGTAATTGAACAAGCAAAATATATCTTCATACGAGGATCAAATTTCGGGATTGGTCACCTTGAGCAATTCGACATAATAATCACATATGTCTTGGAGAGGACAATCCGGACAGTTCGGTGTTCTAGCATGGCAAATTTCACGACCCAAGCGGATCAAATTCAGGTGAATATCGTAATATGTTTCTTCAGGGAATAATTCTGCCAGATAGTCGTGTGCTTGATCGGCGTTCATTTTCGCAGGGCGAAGACCCAGACGACCGGTGACTCGATAAATGTGAGTATCAACGGGAAAGGCTGGCTTACCCAAGGAAAATTGCAGAACGATGGCAGCTGTCTTAGGGCCAACCCCTTTGAACTGCAGCAACCATTCTCGTGCATCTTCGGTCGACATATCAGATAAAAAAGAAAGATCCAAGCTTCCCCGCTGATCTGTAATCTCTTTTAATATGTTTTGGATTCGCGGCCCTTTCTGATTGGCTAAGCCAGCAGTACGGATCGCCTCTATGACCTTATTGGGATCAGCATCTCGGACCTCTTCCCAGGTTGAGAACTTATCTCTAAGCGATTCGAAAGCTCGATCCCGGTTTGTGTCGTTCGTGTTTTGTGAAAGAATAGTGGACACCAGCTCATCTAAGGGCGGCAGAGGATTTCGCCAGTCTGGGTGGCCATAGAAATCAGCCAGCCGCTGGTATATTTCGAGAGCATGTTCGCGAGAATCCATACTGAAAAAAGAAGCTTCTTTAATAGGGTGAGATAAGATTCAACTTAAATGCTGGGTTTGAGTCACCAATCTCTAAATCTCGCCAATTCTTGAGCGTCCGAGATGGACCAAATTTAGACAATTTACTTTCCTGTTCGGGGGTAAGTGCATTCAATTGGCGCAGAATCTCGATGGAGATCGCAGGGCGGGCTCTCGATCTCAAATCGCCATCAGATATTTTGAATGCAATTCCCAAGGCTGGCGAATCAGCCCCCAGTGCTCCCGGCATTATTCCAAGCGCCTGGTAGCCTTCAGCGCCTCCCTTAGATACAATTTGACCGGAGGTTACTTCCATGAGTTGGGTGTCAAACATTCCCGGACCACCTACCATGAAGGCGTTTCCCATCATTGCGGAAGTGATCATCCTACAGGCATTGGCGCGTTCTCTCGAAAAATCCTGCGGATCACACAGGCGGGCAAAGGCAAGCGCAGCATTATGAAGCGGGACGGCGAAATTCGGAGCAGAACAACCATCTATTCCGATGATGATATTCTCCACTGGAACTCCGCTCATCTCGGAGAAAGCCCTCAATATGCTGACCTGAACATTGTGTTCCAGTTCCAAATAATCTGATGTTGACCAATTATGCATATGCGCGAAGGCAAGCATACCAGTATGTTTTCCGGAACAATTGTGGCGGTTCGGTGTAGCTTCTTCACCCCGTTCACGCATTTCTTCAACTGTGGATTTGTCATGGATTGGATGAGTCCCACACATCAATTCCAATTCACTGACCCCAGTTTTTTTCTGTATAGCCTGGATTGACGCAACGTGTTTATCCGTCCCTGAGTGAGAAGCACAAATGAGCGCAATTTCTTCCAATGATAGATCAAAATATGCTTGACCATTTTGTTCTATGAATGGAATCGCTTGAAAAGGTTTGGCTGAAGAACGAAGAAAAGTTCGCGTATTGGGATCGCCGTACCAACCCACCAAACGACCCTGATTATCGGAAATGGCGATCGAACCAAAATGGATTGATTCTACGAGCTCGCCACGGGTGAGTTCGTAAAGCGGTAATTGGTCTGTTTTCGGCATGAAGATTGATGGACTTTATTAATTATTTTCAAGTGATTCAATAGACTGGTAATGTTGTGAATAGTAATAATAAAGACCATGACGCAAACGCTGGATGTAATGTTTTCTCCGGTTCCCAGGCAGCGACATCCCAGAAATAAGGTCGGCAATTAACCCTTCTGTCATCTCAGGGGGAGCATCTTTTTTGGATAGTTTTTCCAGTCCGTGCAGTATCTGTTTTAGGATATTTAATTGGGATTGAATCCCATTTTTCCCTTTCGAACCACCCCTGCCGCTGATTATTGTATATTCTTGATAAGATGATTGCAGCAATTCAAGTGATTCGATCCAGGCGGGAAGATCTGCCGAGGCGAGAAAAGGAGGTTGATCATTCAGGATGGTGTCCCCAACGAATATCACTTTTGCGGAATGGATCAAAACCCAAATCGATCCCAACGTTGGACCAGGATGGTGTTCAAGAATTACCTGCGGACCACCCCATTGGAACAGGAGTCGATCTGAGAAGGTGATGTCTGGTATCGCCCAACGAGTTCCAAATACATCGTTGCTGACTTCCCATTCTGATCCACTGTCCGCGCTGTGGCCTTTAAATACGGAGGGGCGGTTGCGAAAAACCTGCGCGGTTGTTTGGTGAGCTACAATCGTGCTATCCAAGGCACGAGAACCCAGCGTGCGATCGAGATGAGCATCCAGGTTGACAAGAAGCCTATTCGAACCAATGGAGAGATTGGTAATTGAGGCTCGCCAGGTACGGGCGTCCTCAGCCCTCAAAGGGGCATCAACCATAATTGTCCCATGAGGAAGGATCAAGGCACCAAGTGTCACTCCCGCAAAAGCGTCTTCGATGTAGATGCCGGGTGCGATTTGACGCATATACACTCCCAGAGAAAAATCAGAAAATGTCCAGTAGAATAAGGTAGATAGACTACCAGGAAGACCTGCTGTCTTGTGGATTAATGATCATTAATTGGCAAGGTAAAGGAGAATCGAGATCCTTTCCCAGGCTCGCTTTCGACCCAAATACGACCTCCATGACCTTCAATTGCCAGCCGACAATAAGCCAATCCTAACCCAAATCCTTTTTGGCTCCCTGCGGGATTCAAGCGGGTGAATTTGTCAAAAATGTAGTCTTTTTCTCCTGCGGGAATTCCTGGTCCGGAATCCTGCACCCACAATACCGCATTTTGGGACTCTAAAGCTGCACCCAGAGTGATCTCGCCATCAGGTGGGCTGTATTTTACCGCGTTTTCCAAGAGGTTGATCAAGACCCTGCGGATCATATCCCCATCTACCTTAACTTGAGGTACATCTGATGGAATTTTGAGATTGATTATCTGATTTTTCGCTGCGGCAACTGGAGAGACAGCTTCGACTGAGTCTGCGGCGAGAAGAACCGGCGATGTTGAATAAAGGTTTATCACTGGTTGTCCAGATTCAAGGCGGCTCATATCCAATAGCGAATTTGTCAACCTTTGGATCCGTTCGGTCGATCTCAAAGCGATATTGAGCAGTGATCGATAAGCCGGGTCGCCATCATCGGGGAGCATGGTATTGAAAACGTCCAGGCTGGAGACAATGTTCGCCAGCGGAGAGCGGAGGTCGTGGTAAATCATCGAAATTAAATCTTCTCGCAAACGATCAAATCTGCGCCTTTCGCTGATATCTCTGATCAACAATTGGTAATTTTCGACATAAGAAGAGCGGACATATAAACGAATTGGTGTTTGAGTCCCATCGCTGGAGGCAAATTCAGCTTCAATAGAATGAATTTCTCCAATGGTTACCCCGTCTGTCTCCAAACCTGGGATCGGTTCTTTGCTTGAAACCAACTGGCTAATAGACTTTGCCAGTAAAGTAATATTGTCCAATCCGGTGAATAATTCAGCTTGCCGGTTTGCTTCCAAGATATTGCCTTGATTGTCAGTTATCAAGATTGGATCAATGCTGTCCTGGAATAAATCATGGTAGCGCTGTTCTGTATTTTGGACTTGTTCGTACAAACGAGCGTGGTTGATAGCCGTGCCTGCCAAACTACCAATACCAGTTAAAACCTCAAGCGCATCAGGATCAAATTTTCCAACAATCGGATTGATCGCCTCTAAGATGCCGATGATCTCTCCTTCGGATTTCAACGGGGCACAAATAATGGCTCTAATGTCGCTTTCGATATTCCGTTCAAATTCAAGGGAAAAACTTTCATCCATTTCGGTAACTGGGATTACTATACCTTGCCCTGATTTTGCTACCTGACCAGCAAAACCAATGCCCACCTTCGTCTGGAGACCTGCATATTCAGCATCATTGCCAGCTGAGGTCGCAGTGAAATTCAAGTACTCTCCCTGTGTATCAAAGAGAGCCAAAAACACGGTTTCAACGTTCAAGGCTTCACGGATCTGGGAAAGAATGCTTTGCAGAACCTCATCCAGGTCCAGGCTGGCAGTTATCACAGAAGCGCTTTTTGCCAAGGCAGTCATTACCCTTGCCCTGCGCTGGCTATCTGCGAAGAGTTGAGCATTTTGAACAGCAATACTTGCCTGATCGGCAATAGCCTGGATCAATTCCAAATGCCCAGGTAAGAAAAAATTTGGCGATGGATGAACGAGGGTCATAACACCAACCAATTGTTGGTGGGCGATCAGAGGGACGCATACTGCGGATTTCGGTCCAGTCTGTTTTTCGTGATCATCAGGGCGCCGCAGCCAGCGATCATCCTGACTGGTATCGGGAATTAAAGCCCCGCGTTGATTGCGGATAACCCATCCTGCCAGCCCGTCATCAAGGGTCTCAGAAAGCTGTTTAGCGGCGTTTTCGATCACCCGATCGCCGACACTGATAATTCCTTCAACAGGGTCACCGCCGCTATCGAAAACAATAATACTCCCATTGACTGCACCTACATTACTCATCGACAAGGTAATCACTCGCCGGAGAACTGTGCTTAAATCCAAAGCTTCTGTCAGCTCTCGACTAATATCATAGAGCAATTCAAGTGAAGCGCGAGTTGTCGTTACTTCCCCATCATGTTGCATACGTTACCAACAGACACCTAATTGAGTTATGGTATTTTCTGGTTGGCTGGATGACAATAACCAAGCTTGCATAAACTCTGAAAAGTTTATTTTATGTAATTCAATTAAGTAAAACTCTCATCGAGTATAGCATAAGTGATTATTGAAATGCGGTGATTATTCTCTTGAAGTTTGTGATTGGGGATGGTATTTTGGCAGGTCGAGCATCAGTACTTCAAGAGTCAACCGTGGGTTTGCATTGCGAGCAAGGTTGTCAAAAACCTGTTCCAATTTGACAACCATGCGGTATGCCTGCTCATAATTGATCCGCTGAGCCAGTTCGTTTATTTTCTCCTGGTAGTCAATATTTGTAATCTGAGAATTGGAATTACTTGTGCGCAGCATAATATCACGCCAGAATGAGAGCCATACTTTTAGGATTTCCGAAACGGATTGTGGATTTTTTGCCATGCTCTCAACATATTCGAACCGATTTACCCTGCTTGAAGAAATCAAATTCAACTGATCCTCCAGCCAGGATTTTCTATTCGACATTTCTTCTGGATATTGAAAGAGTCGAAAAGCATAGCCGGGTCGGCCTCCCGATAAGTGAGTTAATAATTCTGCTTCATCGCCATCGACTTGCCACTTATTGGATAAACCTTGGATCAAAACAGCAGCCGGAACCGGTCTCAAACGGATAACTTCACAACGCGAGACAATTGTTGGAAGCAACCGGTCTGTACTAACCGCGGTCAATATTATCACCACCTGGCGTGGAGGTTCTTCCAAAGTTTTTAACAAGGCATTCGCGGCCTGGCGGTTAGCCTCTTCAAATCGCTGCAGGATGGCAATGCGGTATTGTGCGTCATAAGGGGCTAATGCTAACCCATGTTGCAGGGCGCGGATTTGATCAACTTTTAGTTGGCCACCCCTATGATCAGCCTCTATGATAGCTAAATCTGGATGGACGTATCTTTCCAGCTGGCTGTAGGTTGGGCACTCGAGACAAGGTTCTCCCAATTCTATTGGCTGCGGGCAATTAATAGCCTGTGCGAACCTTAATGCGATTGTGCTCCGACCCACGCTTTCAGGCCCGGTAAACAGATAGGCTTGCCGGTGCGTTCCTTGGGCTACATGCTGCTTGAGCATTTGGACAGCCCACTCATGACCGATCAAATTCCAATTCATACTGATAAAAGGAGTTTATCTATTAACATTTATTGCCTGGAGGATCAAACATTAGAGATGATTTTTCTCCCTCTTTCCAGTTTCTTCACCCGGCTTGACCTTATCAAATACAGCAATCAGCTGTTGAGGTCGGATTGCCAGAGGTTCAGTGATCCTTTTCTGCGCTAATTCCACATAGCCAGGAATATTTTCAAAACCATAGTATTTCCTACCGAGTGCCTTTGCAACTTTTAAGGTTTGACCTGAGCCAGCGAAAGGATCCAAGATTATCTCTTCAGGGTATGAATACAAAGTAATCAACCGATAGGGTATTTCTTCTGGAAAAGGGGCAGGATGGTCAATAGTACTCGGTGGCACAGGCGCAATATGCCAGATATTATTTGCGGTTTCCATGGTGAAAAGGCTATCAACCATGTGGGTAGCCCTGGATTTTTCCTCTGGTGAACGATCCAAGTATATTTTTTGACCAGGTTTGTTGAAAACCAAAATATATTCATTCATAATATTGGGATAATAATAGCCCGGGAACGGTTTCTGAATGAAAACTCCTGCACGTTTGACGCCAGCAGTACACTTGTGCCAGATGAAATCCTGGTGAAAAAGCCAATCTCTGTGCGATAATCGGGATACGAGATCGAAAGGTACGGGGTAATGTTTTCCATCCAGCAGAACAGTACCGATGACAACTGCACAGAAACCACCGGGTTTTGTCACCCGGTATATCTCCTGGAAAATACCTTCCAACCAATCTAAATAATCCTGGTAGTCAGAAAAACCTTTTGAATAATTCCTGGTGCGATAGTTCTGTTCACTATTGTCAGAATGAATGTCGTAATCTATCGCATTCCAGTAAGGCGGTGAGGTAACCGTTAAAGAAACACGATCATCCTCGATCTCGGACATACTTTCACATGAATGGGGGAAAATCTGGTTGACCATAATCGTTGAAATCAATTCACTTTTGAGGATTATACAATACAATCGGTTTCGATTTTTCCGGATTGTCTCCTTCAGTTGACACTCCTCATTGCAGGCAGTACAATCCTCGCATATGGATTATCTCGTCAATTTGAATCCCCAACAACAGCAAGCTGTGAGTGCAGGATCTGGTCCGGTGCTCGTTTTGGCGGGGCCAGGATCCGGTAAAACGCGAGTTCTGACCCAGCGAATTGCCTATCTAATTGGACAAATGGACGTCCATCCCTACAATATCCTGGCAGTTACCTTTACGAATAAAGCGGCCAAAGAGATGGAAAGCAGGGTGCAGGAGCTGGTGGGACAAAACACACGCGGTCTAACTCTTGGGACATTCCATGCAACCTGCGCACGAATTTTAAGAATCGAAGCAGAGCATCTTCCCTTCCAATCAAATTATGTCATATTCGATACGGATGATCAGCTCAGTGTAGTTAAGCGGGCACTGTTGGATTTAAACCTGGATAAAAAACGTTACCAACCGCAAAGTGTATTGGCATCGATTTCGAAAGCCAAGAATGAGCTGCTCCTGCCAGATGAGTTTGTCCCAGATAATTATCGAGATGAGGTAGTAAAGCGAATTTACACTCGCTACCAGGAAATGCTCTTAGCGAATAATGGTCTTGATTTCGATGATTTGCTGCTCTGGACTGCGCGTCTATTAGAAGAAGTGTCCCAGGTGAGGGAAAAATATGCGCGTCGCTATGAATACGTACTAGTCGACGAGTTCCAGGATACTAACCTGGCCCAGTATAGATTGCTCCACCACTTGGCTTCTGTTCACCGAAATATATTTGTTGTTGGTGATGTCGACCAATCCATTTATGCCTGGCGGGGAGCTGACTATAAAAATGTCTTGCGATTTGAACGAGACTTCCCGGAGACGCAAGTGATACTGCTTGAGCAGAATTACCGCTCAACGCAAGCAATATTGGATGTTGCCATGTCGATCATTGATCGAAACCCGAACCGGACGGCAAAGAAATTAGTAACCGATCGTGGGTTTGGCGAAAAAATTACCGTGCATGAAACATACGACGATAGGGAAGAATCTAATTTTGTAGTTGAGAATATTGCCCGCTATGTGGCCAACAACCAATCACAACCCGGTGATTTCGCGGTCATGTACCGGACAAATGCCCAATCAAGATTGCTAGAAGAGGCGTTTTTACAGGCAAATCTACCCTATAAGCTGGTTGGCGCGCAGCGATTTTATGGCCGGCGTGAAATCAAGGACCTTATCGCTTATCTGCGCATAGCCCTTAACCAAAATGATGAAATCAGTTTAGCACGGGTGATCAATGTGCCTGCACGGGGGATCGGGACTAAAAGTGTGATTGCGTTGAGAACGGTAGCCCAACAAGCAGGAGTCTCCCCAGGCGAGTTGTTGTTAGACCTCGGGAAAGGGAATTCTGCCAATCTTGAGGCATTCCAAAACAGGATGGGGATTTCATTATCAAAATTCGGCACTCTATTCCTTGGATGGCGGGAAATTAAGGATGACATAACGCCATTACAACTGTTGGATCAAATTATTGAGGATACCGGCTATCGTGACTACATTGACGATGGGAGCGATGAGGGTCGCGACCGCTGGGAAAACGTGATGGAACTACGCCGCCTGGCGGATGAATTCAAGGTAGATGGGCTCGATCCATTCCTGGAAAGGGTTGCCCTTGTATCCGACCAGGATACCTTGGATTCAAATTATAACGTGCCTACATTACTCACCCTGCATGCTGCGAAAGGTCTGGAGTTTCCAACCGTGTTCATCGTTGGGCTTAGCGACGGCACATTACCCCATGTACGATCCTTCGATGATCCGGAAAGCATGCAGGAAGAGCGAAGATTGTTTTATGTTGGCATCACCCGAGCGATGGATCGATTGTTTTTGATCCTGCCCCTAAATCGCAGCGCCTTTGGCTATTCGGAGCCAGTCGACGAATCGCGGTTCTTGAAAGATATCCCAGACGAATTGATAAAAGAAAGCACCCGTTCAAAGAGAACATCTCGCGTGACTAGGTCTAGCGCTTTGCGTTGGGAGAAAAGCGAATCTCAGACAACTGCCAGAAGCGAACCCCAATACCAGGCTGGAGCAACCGTGATGCATCCAGTTTGGGGAGAAGGACTAGTGCTCAACAGTCGAATCCAAGACGATGATGAAATTGTTGATGTGTTTTTCGCTGGTGAGGGCTTGAAACGCCTGGCCGCGTCGTTAGCCCGGTTGGAAATCAAGAATTAGCTGCCGAAACTCAATCCGCTGGTTCAATTGCCCTTCACTTTGTTACCTGCACAGCTTATAATCCAGTCATGCCAATCCTCGATCAAAATTCGGTAGAGTTTATCAGCCGGGGGACTGATTATACAAGGCGGGTGGGGATTCGCCTGGGTACGATATTAAAAGACGGGGATATTATTTGTCTGGAAGGTGATTTAGGTTCGGGAAAAACGACCTTAGTTCAAGGAATGGCAGCTGGTTGGGGCTCACTTGATCAAGTAACAAGTCCGACTTTTGTTCTGATGAACCTTTACCGGCGCTTAGATGGAGGCCAATTTCACCACCTGGATGCGTATCGATTGAAAGATGCTGGTGAGGCTCGGGACCTTGATTTAGAGGTCTTTATTGAGACTGGACCATTAGTCATAGAATGGGCTGAGCGAATCAAATCTGCTTTACCGACAGATCACCTTTGGGTGAATCTGCGGATGGTGGATGTCGATCAACGTGATTTAATTTTCTCAGCCCGAGGATCCTATTACGAGAATCTGCTGGAAAACTTCCGTACGCGAATTTATGGTGGATTATAATGCTGCTCGCAATTGACACATCCACACGAACAGTCGGCGTCGCTTTATATGATGGGGTGCAGGTCGTTAGTGAGAAAATCTGGTTGAGTGGACAATTCCATACAGTAGAGCTGGCACCCACGGTTTCCGAGGTCATTGATCAAGCAGGAATATCAATGGATGAATTGAAAGTGGTGGCTGTTGCAATAGGTCCAGGTTCGTTTACAGGTTTAAGAATTGGAATGTCTCTGGCAAAAGGAATGGCATTAGCAGGACGGATGGCGATAGTCGGGATTCCGTCATTAGATATCTTAGCTGCTTCCCAACCAATTGATGATAAGCCATTAGCGGCAATTTTGCAGGCAGGGCGCGGGAGAATAGCTGTTGGATGGTATAAAAATTATTCTGGTGAATGGAAAGCGGATAAGAAAGTCCAGGTCATGACACCAAGGGACCTTACCAGCAGAATAAAATCTCCAACGATTGTATGCGGGGAGTTATCAGAAGATGAGAGGCGGCTATTCAGGCGGAAGCGAATAAACGTGATATTGGCATCACCGGCACAATCCTTGAGGCGTCCATCCTTTCTGGCAGAGTTGGGTTGGCATCGCTGGCAAAGAGGGATGTCAGATGATCCGGCAGCTCTGGCGCCTGAATACCTGCATTACGATCAACAAAACTCTGGATGATTGAGAATTCTAAAATAACTTTCCGAGAAATGCGGAAAGATGACCTTGATTCTGTGATGGTTATCGACCATCTTTCTTTCCAGATGCCCTGGCCTGAAAGTGCGTACCGACATGACCTAATGAATAATGCCAACGCGATTCTATGGGTAGCGGAGAAGCACAGTGATGACAAAGGTGGAATTGTGGTCGGGATGATAGATGTTTGGTTGGTTCAAGAAGAAGCCCATATTGCTACGCTGGCGATTCATCCTGATTATCGAGGCCATGGTATTGCAGCTGGTTTGCTACGAAAGGTGTTATTCGAATCTTTCCAGCTGGGTGCTCGCAGAGCAATGTTGGAAGTTAGGGCCAGCAATCATGCTGCCCAAACGCTTTACAAGGATTTCGGATTCAAAGTTGTTTCCCGGCGTAGACGTTATTACCGCGATAACAACGAGGATGCACTTCTGATGAATCTTGATAATTTGGAGGAACTTGTTTATCGGAAGGATGAAATCTCAGCGGAACGGACCGATAATAATCAGAAGTTATCCGATGTGAATTCTGTGTGGAGAGGTGAAGAGTGAACGTTGAAGAAATGTTAAGCGAGATTTCGTTGGAGGTATCTTCTTGCACGTTGTGCGAACTCCATCACTCAAGGAAAAATGCTGTACCGGGAGAGGGACCCGTTAATTCAGAGATCATGTTTATTGGTGAAGGTCCTGGCTTTCACGAAAACGAACAGGGTCGACCATTTGTCGGTGCCGCAGGGAAGTTTTTGGAAGAATTGCTATCAAAAATCGGATTGAAACGGGAAGATGTATTCATCACCAACGTGGTCAAATGCCGTCCGCCGAAGAATCGCGATCCACAACCTGAGGAGGTCGAAACCTGCACAAAGACCTATCTTGACCGACAGATTCAGGCAATCAATCCGAAAGTGATTGTCACTCTCGGCCGATTCTCAATGAACCTGTTTATTCCCAATGTCAAAATCAGTAATGTGCATGGAAAACCTGTTCAAGTAAAAGGGCGATTGGTTGTCCCAATGTACCATCCAGCTGCTGCGCTCCATCAAGGCTCTCTGAGACCAGTAATTGAGAATGATTTCCACTTACTACCCAAGCTGATTGCAGATGCTGACAAGCTCCCCGCAGCAATTGATGAAGAGGTAACAGATGAGCAGGAACCGAAGCAGCTCAGTCTATTTTGAGGTGTCGATGGAAAACTATCAGGAAGAACTACAGCAAAAATTTCAGAACCGGTCTGCAAAGATCGCCATCCTGGGACTCGGTTATGTCGGGTTGCCGCTGGCAACCCTTTTTGCAGAATCCGGCTTTGAGGTCACAGGTGTCGAACCAAATCTCAGCAAGATCGAGACGCTCAACCGTGGTGAAAGCTATGTTCAAGATGTCCCCAGCCACAAGGTTAAAGAATTAATTCAATCCGGTAAATTGAAACCAACCGGAGATTTTTCTGTGATCAAGGATGCAGATGCGGTCAGTATTTGCGTTCCGACTCCATTGAGGAAAACGGGAGATCCGGACCTGTCCTTCATCTTAGTTGCGACAGATGAGCTGGTGAAATACGTCCACCCCGGTATGGTGATCGTGTTGGAATCCACGACCTATCCAGGAACAACTCGCGAAATTTTACTTCCGAAGCTGACTGAAAATAGCGGATTAGAAGTTGGGGAGGATTTCTTCCTGGCATTTTCGCCTGAAAGGGTTGATCCCGGACGTGAAGATTGGACAACATACAATACGCCAAAAGTGATCGGGGGTATCACCCCCGCATGTTCTGAAATTGCTTCGTTCTGGTACGAACAGGCGATACAGACCGTCGTACCGGTATCCTCAGCTGAAAGTGCAGAAATGGCAAAGCTGCTTGAAAATACTTTCCGCATGATCAATATTGGCCTGGTCAACGAGATGGCGATCATGTGTGATCGACTTGGGCTAGATGTGTGGGAAATTATTGATGCTGCTGCCACAAAGCCATTTGGATACATGAAATTCACTCCCGGTCCAGGACTGGGAGGGCATTGTATACCTATAGATCCTCTTTATCTTTCCTGGAAATTGAAAGCATTAAACTACACAGCGCGCTTCATAGACCTGGCATCCGAAATCAATACCGGCATGCCGCGTTACGTGGTCAGTAAAATTCAAGATGCACTCAACGAGCACCAGATGCCACTCAAAGGCAGCAAAATTCTGGTGATCGGCACTGCGTATAAACCTGATGTAGATGATGTCCGTGAATCACCCTCATTGGATATTATCGGATTGTTGCTTCAAAAAGGGGCTGAGGTGGATTACCATGATCCTTTCATCCCAACGATAGCTCACGATGACTGGATGTTGGAAAGCGTGGATGATATTGAAGAGGGTGTGAGCAAAGCGGATTGTGTTGTGATCGTTACGGATCATTCAACCTATAATTATGAGGATATCTTAAATAAGGCCACATTAGTCGTAGATACGCGCAACGCCCTTGGGAATGTTGGTCGAGACGATCCACGAGTCGTACGTTTGTGAAATTCTAATTATTATGACTTTTGAGGTTTAAATTCTTAAATGGCGCGCTATTTTGTAACCGGTGTGGCTGGTTTCATTGCTGCCCGCGTCGCGGAGCTGTTATTAGAAAGTGGGCATGAAGTCATCGGAGTGGATGATCTCAACAATGCTTACGATGTCCGCATGAAAGATTATCGCCTGGGTCGCTTGATTGATCGCGAGCGATTCAGGTTCACGAAGTTGAATATCTCTGATCAAGATGAACTGTCTTCTTTATTTGCAGGTGAATCTCGAGAAGGAAAAATTGAGGCGGTGATAAATCTCGCCGCCAGAGCAGGTGTCCGGCAGTCTGTTGAAGATCCCTGGATTTATTTGGAAACCAACATAACCGGAACACTAAATTTATTGGAGCTCTGCCGGAATTACGGGATTGAAAAATTTATTCTCGCCTCGACATCGAGTGTTTACGGTGCTAATGCTCCCCTTCCGACAAGCGAGGAAGCCAGAAGCGATCGCCCTCTCCAACCATACGCCGCCAGCAAGAAGGGTGCTGAAGTTTTGGCATACACCTATCATTACTTGTATGGCATCGACGTAACCGTCTTCCGCTATTTCACTGTTTATGGTCCTGCAGCTCGTCCAGATATGATAATGTTTCGATTAGCGCAATGGATCCACGAGGGGAAGACGATCCAGCTTAATGGGGATGGAGAACAAACGCGTGGGTTTACTTACATAGATGACATCGCCAGGGGGACGATCCTTGGGCTTAAACCGTTAGATTATCAAGTAATCAATCTAGGGGGATCTGAAACTATCAAGATCAATGATTTGATCAGGCTATTCGAAAAGAAGATCGGAAAACAGGCAGATGTTGTCCACCTCCCCCTCCATCCTGCAGACATGAAATCAAACAAAGCAGATGTGGATAAAGCAGAAGAACTTCTCGGATGGAAGCCGCAAGTTGAACTCAACGAAGGGGTCTCAAACCTGATTTCCTGGTATCAGGAGGAGCGAGATTGGGCGAGTAAGATCCAGACCGATAAGGGATGAGGTTTTATCCCGGTTAGCGTCCATGCCTGATTCATCGACCAGAAAAATTAGCGTCCTGTTCAACCGCCTTGTTGGGAATGAATTAATCCAGCGAGTTCTAAAAAATTCAGGATACCTTTTCAGCGCGACGGGTATTGCAGCAGCACTGAGCATGGTGCAGAGTATTCTTGTTGCCCGCCTATTAGGAGTGACTGATTTTGGGATTCTTGGGACGATAACTCTCTTTACCAGCGTGGTCAATAAATTCGCATCATTTCGAATGAGCGAATTAGTGATCAAGTATGTTGGGGAGTACACCGTGGAGGGGGATGAAACTCGCGCGGCTGCTGTATTCAAGTCAGCCGGGATCCTTGAGACACTGACCTCGTTCTTTGCCTTTGGATTGATCTGGTTGTTGGCTCCCCTCGGTGCTCAATATCTCGCCAAGGATTCAGGAGCAACTTTCTGGTTTGTGCTATATGGATTGATCGTCCTGGCAAATTTCATGGCCGAGAGCTCTACCGGTTTGATCCAGATATTCGATCGCTTCAAGATCATCGCTGGAATAACAATTGGTCAAAGTATTCTCACATTAAGCCTGGTCGGGTTTGTTTTTATCAACCAGGGTGGATTATTCGAAATTGTTCTGGCTTATATGGGTGGAAAAATCGCTGGAGCGATAGCCTCTGCAACGGCAGCAGTTGTCCTGGCGACACAACAATGGGGTACGAGTTGGTGGCGTGTACCAGTTGGTTTGCTCAGAGATCGTACGAATGAAATCGTGCGCTTCGCTTTCAGCACAAATATTAGTGCTACCATAAACCTGGTAAATAAAGATGGTGAGCTGCTCTGGGTTTCTGCCCTGACCGGGCCGACTGGGGCGGGCTATTACAAACTTGCGTTGAGTCTGGCAAATTTAATCCAGCTGCCAGTAAGCCCACTACCGCAGGCTACCTATCCAGAGTTGTCCCGGGAAGTGGCGGGAAAGAATTGGGATAATATGCGCTACGTTTTACGCCAGGGTTCCCTGATGGCTTTCGCTTATTCTGCATTAGCTGGCTTGTTCTTGTTAATTTTCGGCAGACCTTTGATCGCTTTCCTATACACCCCAGAGTTTCTACCTTCGTTTCCAGCTTTAATAATCTTGATGGTTGGATTATTAGTGGCTAACACATTTTATTGGAATCGGATCTCCTTATTGTCCCTAGGTCTGGCAGATTATCCAGCTAAGATCAACTCGATCGCAGCATTGTTTAAGATAATTGGAATTCTCGCCATTGTACCGATTTACGGGTATCTGGGTAGTGCTGCTCTACTGTCAAGTTATTATATCTTTTCAGTCTCCTTGAATGTGCGCAAGACATTCCGAGAGTTAAAAAATCACCAGGAGCAGCCGGGATGAAATTAGCGATTTTCGCTCCGACGTCGATGCCATCCAGGAGAGCCAATACATTGCAGGTGATGAAAATGAGTCAGGCTTTTGTAAAGCTAGGACATGATGTCCGTTTGGCAATCCCGGAAGGAGACCGCGAACTTGAAGTTGGAGATCGAAGTTGGGACTCACTCGCCCATCATTATGGCCTGTCTGTCCAGTTTCAGATTGAATGGCTGCCAGCTAATCCAGGTTTACGAAAATACGATTATGCCTGGCGTGCCGTTCGCTGGGCGCGAGGATGGGGAGCCGAGATTATTTATACACGCCTGCCACAAGCGGCTGCAATCTCTGCCTGGCAGCGAATAAACACAATCCTGGAAGTCCATGATTTCCCCCAAGGAAATTTCGGACCACTGATTTTGCGGATATTCTTAGAGGGAAGTGGAGCCAAGCGGTTGATCGTGATATCCAGTCCATTAGCCGCTGATTTGCGAGATAGGTTCGGATCACACATACAGACCCCTTTCATGCTGATCAGTCCTGATGGGGTAGACCTTGAGCGATATGCAGATTTGCCTGAACCTGAGGAAAGCAGACGCAGGTTAATTGTTGAGGATAACCAACAGGATGATAAATTCAGTTCGCAATTCCTTCCTGAGCGATTTACCGTTGGATATACAGGTCACCTTTACCCAGGAAGAGGCGTCAAGCTGATCATTAAGATTGCAGGACAAATGCCCCAGGTGAATTTTTTAATTGCAGGTGGCGAGCCAAGTGATGTCGCCAAAGTGGATGAAATGGCGAGAGAAAAGAATCTGGAGAACGTATTCCTGACGGGATTTGTACCAAATTCAGAATTGCCTCTGTACCAGTCTGCTTGTGATGTGCTCTTGATGCCCTACCAAAGACAAGTTTCTGCTTCATCTGGTGGTGATATCGCAAAATATCTCAGCCCAATGAAATTATTTGAGTATTTGGCATGCGGCAGGGCGATCTGCGC
The DNA here is from genome assembly GCA_020346705.1 of Chloroflexota bacterium. Classification (GTDB taxonomy): domain Bacteria; phylum Chloroflexota; class Anaerolineae; order Anaerolineales; family UBA4823; genus PFL25. Next base: position 1,529,111 of record CP070785.1, read on the forward strand.
CAGCGATTTACCGGTATTCAGAGATGTACTCTCAGCTGAAAATGCTCTTCTATTACCTCCAGATGAAGTCAGCGCGTGGGTTCAAGCGATAAAGCAACTAATTGAAGTTCCTCGCATGCGAAAAGATTTAGCTCTGCGCGCAAAAGAGACTGCTGGGGAATATACCTGGGAAAAAAGGGCAAGTAAAATACTGGCTGGTGTCTAAATACCAGTAGGGTTGTGAACTAGTTCCCCTTGGATTAGTTCACCAATAATATATGAATAACCAAAGCCAAACAGAAAGCAGAGGAAATCAATATTGGCCGCTCATCACTGGTGGGCTGCTGATAATTGTTCTCTCAATGCTTATGGCCTGGATATCCAGTGGTTTTACTAGTGTACAGTATTGGGGGAATTATTTACTCATCAGCTTTGTATCTGGCGGGATGATGTATGGGGGTTGGTTGGCTATAAAAGCCGATAACTCACTAAATCCACCTCGATGGTTAGCATGGCTGGTAATTGGGGCTGCAGTTCTACGCCTCACAGCAGGAGTGATCTGGTATACAGGATTACCGAGTTGGGGTTATGGATCCGATGTAGAGATTGGGGGATATATCATGGCCGATGCGCATGTGAGGGATAAGGCTGCCTGGGAGTTGGCCCAATCGAATAACCAGCTAATATCAGCATTCGGTGTAAACCGGCAGGTAGATCAATATGGCGGGATGGTTTACCTAAGTGGATTAGTTTATCGATATTTGGGCGGTGAATACCATCAGCCGCTACAAATGATCGTAATCACTGCAGCTATATCTTCTATGGCAGTTCTATTTGGGTGGGCTTTCGTCAGCAGGTTATGGGGAAGCAGAGCTGCGAAAATTGCTGCCTGGATACTGGTGCTGTTCCCAGATGCGGTTATTCTGGGGAGTTCCCAGATGCGGGAAGCATTCTTGATGACGCTGATCGCATCTGCACTCTATGGATTGGTAAGGTACGTGCAGGATAGAAGCAGGTTGGGTTTAGTATGGCTGGTTGCATCAATTCTGTTGATGCTGCCATTCTCATCGCCAATTGCGGGAGTTTTTCTACTGATGATCATCATCCTTGCTTTATCGATGGATGGTTGGCAGCTTCTGCGTCAAACAAGATTTTGGCTCATATTAGCTGGGATCGCGCTCGTTGCTGGGATAGGTATTTGGTTGGCGTGGGAACAAATCGCTCCAGAAGGGATCAATAATCCTGTGGCACTGGTGGTGTGGTGGTTCCAGGAGTCTGCACGCTGGCAGGCCTACTTTGTAAAACGTTCTTCTCAATTAATTCGTCGAATTATTAATACCACGCCAGATTGGGTCAATACTCCAATTTTGATCGGCTACGGTGTCCTGCAGCCATTTCTTCCAGGAGCGTTATTGGACCAAGGTTTCCCAATATGGAAGGGGATTGCAATCTGGCGATCAGTCGGCTGGACTTTGATGCTACCTTTCCTGCTGGCAGCACCATTATTGCTTATAAGGTTACAGGAAAAGAGAAGACTCGTGACTGGATTGGCGATCGTAGTCTGGATGGGGATTTTGATCGCGGCTTTCAGAAGTGGCGGTGATCTTTGGGACAATCCCAGATACCGGGTAGTGTTTATCAGTCTCCAAGCAGGATTAGTAGCCTGGGTGTGGTATTCCCAAAGAGATAACAAAAATCCATGGCTGTGGCGAGTAATCTTAGGTCTGGCGATAATTCTGGCCTGGTTTATTCCATGGTACCTCCAACGAAACGATCTGATCATATGGCCATTCGACAATGTATTTGAAACCCTGGGACTGGGATTGGTCAGTGTGATAATCCTATTTTTTGGCCTGTATTTGTGGGGGAGAAGGAAGAGGGGAAAACATTCTGAAAGTGAGTGAGCTGGAAATTTAGGGTTGATTCTTATCAAAGAACGGTTATAATTCAGTCGCTGAATTTTAGATTGGGAGGCTTTTGATGCCGACTGCAATAATCACCGGTATTACCGGGCAAGATGGATCCTACCTGGCTGAGTTTTTATTGGCCAAAGGCTATGAGGTGATAGGAATGGTTCGCCGGTCGAGTACGGTGACCTTTCAACGAATCAAACAGATCCAGGACGACATCACAATTATTCAAGGTGATTTACACGATCAATCATCGTTAGTGGATGTCATTGAAAGGTATCGTCCTCAAGAAGTTTACAATTTGGCTGCCCAATCATTTGTCCCAACCTCTTGGAACCAACCTGTGCTCACTGGAGAAGTGACTGCCCTGGGTGTAACCCGTCTCTTGGAAGCGATCCGTCTGATCAATCCTGAGACAAGGTTTTATCAGGCCTCTTCAAGTGAAATGTTTGGCAAGGTGCGTGAAGTACCCCAGAGCGAATCGACACCCTTCTATCCACGCAGCCCATATGGGGTGGCGAAAGTATATGCCCATTGGATCACAGTAAACTATCGCGAATCCTACGATTTGTTCGCTGTATCAGGACTGTTATTCAATCATGGAAGCCCACGGCGTGGATTAGAGTTCGTTGAGCGGAAAATTTGTCACGGGGTGGCCCGGATCAAACTCGGATTAACCGACGAGCTACGTCTTGGAAATCTGGATTCCCGCCGGGATTGGGGATTTGCAGGTGATTATGTAGAGGCGATGTGGTTGATGCTGCAGAGGGATGCTGCCGAGGATTATGTCATCGGTACAGGAGTAACCCACTCTGTACGAGAATTATGTGAACTCGCCTTCAGTCATGTTGGATTAGATTACAAGGATTATGTTGTCCAAGATCCACAGTTTTATCGCCCGGCGGAAGTTGATATATTGGTTGCAGATCCCAGCAAGGCTATTAAAGATTTGAACTGGGAACCAAAAATTGGCTTCGATGGGTTAGTTCAAATGATGGTTGATGAAGATCTCAAGCGCCTGGCCCTCGAGATTGATTGATCTGGATTTTCGATCGAAAGTCGATAGGGTTATTATTCAGCAATTCTAGAGAAAAGTAATTAATCTGGTGAATTATATTAACAAGAATGCAGGCCAGATGCCCTTGACCTAATCCGGTCTGGAGTTATAATTCAGCCACTGAATTTTGGAAATTTTTATGGAAACATCCCCTGATCCGAATCGTGAAATGGTCCTGCTCGAAAAGATCGAGTACGACCCAGATATCACTCAAGCCTCACTCGCAGCGCAATTGGGAGTTGCTGTTGGTACCGTCAACTGGCATCTAAAGCGTTTGGTCTCCAAAGGGTACGTGAAGGTAAAGCGTGCTCAAAGGCGAAAATTGCGCTATATCATTACCCCAGAAGGCATCGCCTTCCGAGCGCGCTTGACTGTAAATTATATTGATCAATCTATGCAGATGTACAGGTTGGTCCGTGAGCGCGTCCGTGAGGCGATCGTTGACTTGAAGCTGGCGGGGTACGACTCTGTACGTATCCAGGGTGATGGAGACATAGCCGATATTTGCCGGCTAACCTGTCTTGAGCAACGGATCACGATTAAAGAGTCACCAGAGGTACCATTAATAGAATTACAGAACTTGCAAGTAATTCTGCATCTCGACGATTCTCAAGATGAACAGCTCCCCATCAGGCATGGATTGGAAAAATAATGCATAAGGTGGAAGAAGAAAAGCACGTATTAATTACCGGAGGAGCTGGATATCTGGGCTCGCTGGCTTGTAGCCACTTGCTGCAATTGGGGTATCGAGTGACTGTGGTAGACGACTTGCTCTATGGGGGTGAATCTCTACTGGCATATTTATCCCACCCTGAATTTAATTTTGTGAAGGCGAATGTTTGCGAAGCGCGTACAATCCGGTCCGCGATCGATCAATACTTGCCGGTACCGGTGGCAATTATGCATCTAGCAGGAATTGTTGGCTTCCCAGCCTGCCAAGCGGTCGGGAGACATGTTGCCTGGCAATACAATGTTGAAGCAGCGCAAAGGGCATTCGAACAGGCGGAGGAATTGGGTGTTGAGCGGTTTATTTTCGCATCCACTTATAGCAATTACGGCACTTCAAGTCAGGATGACCTCGCAACAGAGGAATCTTCTGTCAATCCGCAATCTCTCTACGCAGAAACAATGGTCGCGGTAGAAAAATTTTTGCAGGCACAGGCTGGTTCAAATTGCGCACCATTGATATTTCGAATGGCTCACTTATACGGACTCTCGCCCAGACCCCGGTTTGATCTACTTGTAAACCAGTTCATCCTGGAAGCTTATACCCAACGTGATCTGCTGATATACCAACGGGGATACTCGAGGTCATTCATGCATGTGCGTGATGCGGTGAGAGGCTTGATCCTCGGTCTGCAAAGTGAAATCGAAAATGTTCGGGGTCAGATTTACAACCTGGGTTCAGAAAATGGCAATCTGTCAAAAGACAAGATCGTTGAGGTTATACTGAGACGATTACCAGAAACGACAGTACGTTACAAGGACTTGACATTTGGGGGAGATATGAGGGATTTCCATATTTCATACGAGAAAGTTCGAGATAAATTAGGTTTTGATACTCAATTCACGGTTGAAGATGGTGTGAGAGAAGTGCTAAATGCTTTGCGTTCTGGGTTAATTGATAATCCTAAAGACCAAAAGTACCGTAATGCGAAATTTATTGTGTCATGAGAATAGATGATTATGCATACAGATAGGAAATCTTCATTTTTTTGGTCCGATAAAAGAGTGATCGTTACAGGTGGAGCAGGATTCCTGGGGAATTATGTGATTGAGAAGCTCAAGAAACGTGGAGCGGACAATATCATCATTCCACGAATTGAAGAGTACGACTTGACTGAGATCGAATCGATCAACCGCTTGTTTGACGATCACGATATTCACAAGCCTGAAAAAGCGGAACAAAAAGAGAAAGTTGTCATCATTCATTTGGCAGCACTCGTCGGGGGAATTGAGGCGAACCGCCGCAGACCTGCGGATTACTTCTATGCTAACCTGATGATGGGAACTCAATTGATGCATGAGGCCTGGCGACGAGGGGTGAATAAATTTGTGGCTATCGGTACAATTTGTGCTTATCCAAAAATCACTTCGTTGCCGTTCAAAGAAGAAAACTTGTGGGATGGGTATCCGGAGGAGACAAATGCCCCATATGGATTGGCAAAAAAGATGCTGCTGGTGCAGGCACAGGCTTATCGCCAGCAATATGGTTTCAATGCATTATTTTTACTGCCAGTCAACCTTTATGGTCCAGGAGACAACTTCGATCTGGAAACCTCACACGTGATCCCTGCCTTGATCCGCAAGTGCGTTGAAGCACAAGATCGTGGGGAGGATCAGATCGTCGTCTGGGGAGATGGCTCTCCAACCCGTGAATTTTTGTATGTTGAGGATGCAGCAGAAGGAATCCTGCTGGCAACCGAAAATTACAACGATAGTCAACCAGTAAACCTTGGTTCAGGATACGAGATCAGCATAAAAGACCTGGTCACAACAATATCTCAATTAACAGGTTTTGAAGGGAAATTAGTTTGGGACACGTCCAAACCTAACGGCCAACCCCGGCGGATATTAGACACAAGCAAAGCTGAGGAGTATTTTGGATTTCGCGCACAGACAAATTTTGAAGAAGGACTTCGCAAGACAATTGAATGGTATCGGGAAAATCGAGATCGCTAGTGTGTATGTATTTGAGATTGATCGAACAAGAAGAAGGCGTAAACAGCATACATGATTGAATCATCAGCCATCACGAAACAAGAAGAGGAAATAACCCTCATCAAACCTTCCAAGGGATGGGGTTCCCTTAATCTGCGCGAGCTTTGGATTTATCGGGAGCTGGTTTATTTTCTCACCTGGCGAGATCTCAAGGTGCGCTATAAACAGACCGCCCTGGGCGCAGGATGGGCGATATTGCAGCCCGTGCTTTCAATGGTGGTGTTTTCAATATTCTTTGGGGGTCTTCTCAATGTCGATTCAGGAGATGTTCCTTACCCGATCTTTTCTTACGCAGCTATCTTGCCCTGGGGGGTATTTGCAAAAGCACTGAATGACACCGGGCGTTCTCTGGTCTCAAATCGGGCAATGCTGACGAAAATTTATTTCCCCCGGATGGTAATTCCTTTAGCATCTGTTTTCTCAAGTCTGGCGGATTTTCTGATCGCTTTCGTGGTCATGCTGGGTTTGATGTATTACTACCAAATCGCACCAACTTCGAATATCTGGACATTGCCTTTATTTTTACTCCTGGCTGTGATAACCGCTCTAGGGGTTGGCTTATGGCTCTCTGCCATGAATGTCCTCTATCGAGATATCGGCTATATGATCCCATATATCACCCAATTATGGTTTTATCTCACACCTATCGTCTATTCAGCCAGTGAGGTACCAGAAGAGTGGCAGTTCTTTTATGCCTTGAATCCGATGGTGGGTGTAGTGGAGGGTTTTCGCTGGGCATTATTAGGTACCGCAGATGCACCAAGCCCAATGATTGGAGTTTCAGCAGTTATCGCATTAATTGTATTTATTAGCGGGATGTTTTATTTTCGAAGGATGGAACGTACTTTTGCAGATATGGTTTGATAACGACTTAATATGGATTAATAGGGCAGACAATACAGCCCCTTTCTATTTTAAAAATCATTATGGATGAAATTGCAATTCGGGTAGAAAATTTAAGTAAGCAGTACCGCATTGGATTAACGCCAATGCGGTACCGAACGCTACGAGAAACGATTTCTGAGTCGTTCACACGGAATGGGCGAGCGAGCAGGGCTGCAAGCAAAGAGGAAGAGGGGAAAATTTGGGCTTTGCGTGATATTTCTTTTGAAGTTCACAAAGGTCAGGTTCTGGGGATTATCGGGCGTAATGGCGCAGGAAAAAGCACTTTGCTCAAGATTTTATCCCGCATCACTGAACCAACTGAAGGTTATGCTGAAATAAGAGGCAGAGTAGGATCTTTACTTGAAGTTGGGACCGGATTTCACCCTGAATTATCCGGGCGAGAGAATATTTATCTCAATGGCGCCATCCTTGGTATGAAGCGCGAGGAGATTGATCAAAAATTCGATGAGATCGTCGCCTTTTCAGAAGTAGAAAAATTCATCGATACTCCTGTAAAACGATTTTCCAGTGGCATGTACCTGCGATTGGCATTTGCGGTCGCAGCCCATTTAGAACCTCAAATTCTGGTTGTGGATGAAGTTCTCGCAGTAGGGGATGCTGAGTTTCAACGAAAATGCTTAGGAAAAATGAACGATGTGGCAAAAGAGGGACGAACCGTCCTTTTTGTCAGCCATAATATGTCCGCGATCCTGCGATTGACCGACGAGACGATCCTTCTCGACGAGGGACGAATCGTCTTGCGTGCGCCGACGCCTCAAGCCGTGGATCACTATATGGCTTCTGGGTTTTCACAATCTGGAGAACGCACCTGGTCTATTGATGAGATACCATCGGAATCAGCTCCATTTCGACCGATTGCATTACGAGTCAGCGACAATGACCAGCGCCGTTACGATCGGGTTCGCTCTACAAATCCGATAACAATTGAAGTGGAATACGCTATAGACGCGCCCATCAAGGGTTTGAGAGTCGGCGTGTACATGCAGACGACGCGTGGAGAATTTGTTTTTACCTCCTTTGATACTGACAACGCCCAGCAGTTCGAGAATTACAGCGTGCGACCAGAAGGACATTACATCAGCAGATGTACCTTACCTCCAGATTTCTTGAACGAAGGTCAATATGTGCTTGGAATCAATGCCAGCTCTTACCGGGTGAAACGATATTTTCAAGATGAAAATGCCCTCGCCTTCTCAGTGGATGGTGCTGGTGCTCCTGGGAAACAATGGCCGGAAAGAAGGCTTGGACCAGTGCGGCCTCGCCTGGAATGGGATATAGACGTAAGATGAAATCAAAAGCAGCCGCTAAAAAAATTCTGGGTGAAGTGCCATTTTCTGCTGATATTTATTGGTTGATGCGGCAGTCAGAGGAACCCCCAACAAAGAATTATTATCTGAACAAGCTTGATAATGCGCTTCCAGGATGGGTCGATCAAGTGGCGAAATCCAGGGCTCAGATAAATGGTGAAGGTAAGAAAATTTTGATTTTCGCGGCGCTCCATTATTGGATTTCTCATATTACCCTGGTTGGTGCTACCTTGTCCGGATTGGGTCACGAAGTTAATTTGATGTACCTGCCATACGCCCGGTGGGAAGAGCCCATCAATCGCTTTGATCTGCGCCAGCAAAACTTATATACCAAAAGCGTTCTTCGCAAAGCTGACACAATCCTGAAACCGGTCTCATTATTGGATGTGAAAACATACAACGATCAGCTACCTGATCAATTGATAGAGGTGGTTGAAAAAATCTCGCTGCGCGACACTCAATATACGGAACAGCTAGAAAAAGTTGACCAGGATAGTGCGCTCTATCGACTCAGGCTGGAACGTAATCAAGAAGCAGCCCAAAAAGCCCTCCATTGGATGCGGGAGAAAACACCTGAGGTGGTCGTGATCCCCAACGGAAGCATTCTCGAAATGGGAATCGTGTATGAAGTAGCGAAATATCTGGATCTGCCGAGGATAACTTATGAATTCGGTGAACAGCGCAACCGAATCTGGTTAGCCCTCGATAAAGAAGTTATGCGACAAGAAACGGACCATTTATGGGTTTCATTCAAGGATCGTTCAGTGCCCAGCGGAGAGATAGAGAAAGTTCGGGATTTGTTCGATTCTCGACAAAAAGCTGATTTGTGGAAGAATTTTTCCAGGCAATGGCAAATTGCTCCCACTCAGGGTGGAAGTATGGTTCGTCAACAGCTTGGTTTGGATGAGCGACCTGTTGTAGTTCTTGCGGCGAATGTCATCGGAGACAGCCTCACTCTCGGTAGGGCATTGTTCAGCGGCAGCATGACTGAATGGCTTGAGCGGACGGTGAAATTCTTTGCAGAGAGATCAGATCTTCAGCTAGTTGTGCGCATTCATCCTGGTGAACGATACACGAAGGGACCTTCCGTTGCCGACACAGTAAATCACGCATTAAAATCTGTCCCTGAGAACATCCATTTGATCGCGGCTGACGACCAGACCAATACTTATGATCTGCTTGAAATTGCCGATATAGGATTGGTATACACAACTACAGTTGGTTTAGAAATGGCTATGAGTGGTGTGCCCGTTCTTGTGGTCGGTCAGACACATTACCGGGGGAAGGGATTTTCTTTTGATCCGAATTCGTGGGAAGAGTATTTCTCTTTATTGACTTCTTTTTCACAAGATCAAGAATCCTTTAAATTGACTTCAGACCAGGTAAAACTCGCCTGGCATTATGCTTATGTCTTTTTCTTTGAGTATCCGGCGCCATTTCCATGGCCAATGCCGAAATTCTGGAAGGAATTGGAAGAATGGCCTATTGAACGGGTACTGTCCCCTGAGGGGATGGCTGAATATGGTGATACCTTCAGATACCTGGTTGGAGAACCACGCAGCTGGGCAAACTAATGAAGGTGGTTTTTGAGCTGTCTTATGAGTAATCAACGGTTAAGAAACATAACCGGATTATCAGGAAGTAATTGGGTTTCAAATGAACCAGAAAGATAAGCTTCGCGATCATCCCATCTTTATTTGTGGTCACCCTAAATCAGGAACTACATTACTGGTTTCTCTATTGGATTCTCACCCACAATTGATCGTTTACCCGAATGAGACCTTCTTCTTTCGGGGATTTGTTCCAGAGATGAGAAAACGCGATCTAGATGAAAAAATCTCGCTGGCTCAACGGTATCTCCTTCATTTTTTTGAACGGGGATTAATCGATCCAGATAATCAAGATGCTGAGGAGCAATCACAGAACCAGTTTTTCATGGATTATGCCCAGACATGTCAAGAAATGATCCATGAAGTTGACAAGAATGGCATACGACATGATGGCGATTTGCTCAGTGCGGCGATTGTTGCTTACGGACGGGTGTATGGAAGGATATCCGCGGACACGGAATACTGGATCGAGAAAACACCGTATAACGAGCATTTTGCTGAGCTGATTTTCTCCTGGTGGCCGGATGCGCGCTGCATCCATATTGTGCGTGACCCGCGAGATAATTACCTGACATACCAACGAAAACATCAAGGGTTGTCAGCGGAAGATTTTTCTATTGGTTGGAATTCAAGTTTACAGACCGGATACCAAAATGAGAAGCAATTCGGCAAGGATCACTACCTGCTTTTGAGGTACGAGGATTTGACGATTGAGCCTGAAAAAACATTGCAGGAACTGATCGGCTTCCTCGAAATTGTTGATGATGAAGTCTTACGCATCCCAACAAGTGATGGAATTCCCTGGGAAGGAAATTCTCAGTTCGGTGATAAGTTTCAAGGTATCAGCAGCAAACCCGTTGGCCGCTGGAAACAGGAACTTGATGATCGCAATGTAAATATTATCGAATCGATTTGTGCGGATAATATGCGCAAGGAAAATTATGAGGTTGAAAATAAATCTAGGTTGAATTCGATATACCTCCTTTGGAGCTGGAGGCTCAAACAGATACCCGCTTTACGAGGTGATATCTCTAGAATGATGAAACAAAGATTCGGAATGCTGCCGCACTAAATACGTCCAATGGGACAGATACAGCGTTGAATAGATTATGGAAAGATCCTCAATTTATATAGATTTCCACAAGCTGTTTTCGAGGATCAGAAATTGAGATGAAAAACAAGAAATCGGTTGGTTATCTAAAGAGACGGAGCACCTTATGGGCCTCGAGGCAGTATCGTAAATTGACTGCCCATGACCGGGTGCTTCCCAGTTTTATTATTATCGGCGTCCAAAAAGGTGGAACCTCGTCTTTATTCAATTATTTGTTGCAACACCCGAACATCCTTCCTGGATACAAGAAGGAGGTTAAATTCTTCGATGGAAATTATCATAAGGGTCTTGACTGGTATCGTTACAACTTCCCTTTAAAGACTCAGATGAGTGATTCGATGGCTCGGACGGGTGAAGCAAGCCCGAGTTATGTCTTCCACCCGCTTGTACCCGAGAGGATTAAGGAAGCACTGCCAAATATTAAGCTGGTCTTGCTGCTTCGAAATCCTGTTTCCAGAGCCTATTCCCACTACCAGGGAAACTTGAGGAAAGGACAGGAGGAACTCACTTTTGAAGAGGCCATCGAACGAGAGGAAAGCAGACTACATGGAGAGAGAGAGGCAATTATTGCTGATCAACACTATCCAATGTACAGGTACCTGGTATATTCATATCTTTCTAGAGGTGTGTATATCGACCAAATCAAGAATTGGTTGAAATCCTTTCCTCGCGAGCAAATTCTTATTCAAAAGAGCGAGGATTTATTCAGCAACCCACAAAATGTATATTCACGCGTATTGGATCACTTAGGACTTCCAGATTTCCAGCTTGAAAATTTCAAGATTATCAATTTGGGTCGGTATGAGGAAATGGATTCAAGAACTGAGAACAAGTTGAAGGAATATTTCACTTCATATAACTACGAGTTATATGAATTTCTAGGAACGAATTTTGGATGGTAGGTTGTATTGATTTTGATGAATCATAGTAATTCGATTATGAAAAACAGCTCTGAGCTGAAAATTAAACAAGACGTACGCAAGTTCTATGACGACATTGGTTGGAAGGAAATTGGTGACGGTGTTTATCAAAATGCGCGCTATGAAGATTTGCGTCCCGTCTCTTGGGAATATATTCATAATTGTCACTTGCGAGTTTGCAGACATTTGAATCAAGAAGGTCGATATTTTCTTGATGCTGGCTCAGGTCCCATCCAATATCCCGAGTATCTAGAATATTCGCAAGGCTACCAGGCAAGAGTATGTGCAGACATTTCAATCGTTGCCCTTGCGGAAGCGCGACAACGGATAGGAGATCGAAGTTCTGGCGGCAACGGTCTTTTCGTTGTAGCAGATATCGCCAACCTGCCTTTTCGGAGAGATGCGTTTGACGGGGTTGTCTCGTTGCACACCATCCATCATCTACCTATTGAAGAACACAAACAGGCTTATCAAGAGGTGTACCGGGTACTGGCGCCGTCGAAATCAGCAGTGGTTGTCAATGGCTGGCAAGATTCTTCATTAATGCGTTTTTTCGTCCTACCAATTAAATGGAAGAATCGCGCCAGGAAATGGATCAGGAGAAGCGTTAATAATTTTCGTCGTGGACGATCTAACACTTCTAATGGGAGCCGAAAACAGAAAGGCAAAGGAACATTTGTTAGCAAACATGATGTTGAGTGGCTCAAAAGGGAAGTTGGATCTCTGATGAATCTTGAAATTCTCGTCTGGAGAAGCGTGAGTGTTCGTTTTCTACGAGGATATATCTTTCCCGACCTGGGCGGTAAGTGGCTGCTCCGCAAATTGTATGGTTTGGAGGAACGCTTCCCGCATTTTTTTGGTGAACACGGACAGTACCCATTGATCGTGATTAAGAAGGATTAATTGGTGTGGATATGAATTCTGGTATGGATTGGAAAAATCAAGTCGTGCTCGTGACCGGTGGAACGGGTTCCTTCGGAAAAAAATTCATCGAGGCAATGTTAAAGGATTATCACCCTCAAAAGATAATTGTCTTCAGCCGCGATGAATTGAAACAGCACGAGATGAGAATCAGCGGATTTGACCACGTGGATCTGCGCTATTTCATCGGTGATGTTCGCGATTTGAACAGGTTGCGCAGGGCGATGCAGGGTGTTGATATTGTCGTTCATACCGCGGCATTAAAACAGGTGCCGGCCTGCGAATACAATCCTATGGAAGCGATCAAGACCAATGTGTTAGGGAGCAGCAACGTCATTGAGGCTGCATTGGATACAGGTGTGAAGAAAGTAATGGCGCTGAGTACCGATAAAGCAGTCAACCCGATCAACCTGTATGGCGCCACGAAGCTGGCGGCAGAAAAGCTTTTCGTGCAAAGCAATGCTTATGCTGGTGGAACCGCAACTCGATACAGCAGTGTTCGCTATGGAAATGTAGTCGGTAGTCGGGGAAGCGTCATACCTGTATTCCTGAAGCAAAAGAACAAAGATAAACTCACAATTACTGATGAGCGGATGACCCGCTTCTGGATCACTTTGGAAGAAGGGATAAGATTTGTGATCCGCTGCATTGAACAAATGCAAGGCGGTGAGGTGTTCGTACCAAAAATCCCCAGCATGAAGGTGGTTGATGTCGCCAGGGTGATTGCGCCTGATGCAGAATTGAAATCGATCGGCATCAGGCCTGGAGAAAAGCTGCATGAAGTGTTGATCCACGAGGATGAAGCGAGGCTGACGCTCGAATTGGAGGATATGTTCGTTGTCCAGCCTTCTGAAGCCCTGTGGTTTGGACACGAATGGCAAGAAATAGGGAAAACTCTCCCAGATGGATATCGATATGCCAGTGATAATAATACCGATTGGCTAACGATCGAACAACTTCGGGATATTGTTTCCACGGTTGAAGCTGAACAAGATCTAAGTTCTGGCTTTTAAGATGAGGCGAATGATACCTAGTTTCAATTCACCGGTACCTGAACCGCAGGTCTTTACGACCTTAACCAAGTCATGTAGTTAGGATGCGGATACTGGTTACCGGAGCCAGCGGCCTGCTTGGTCTTAACACGGCTCTTGAAGCCAGCCAGCAGCACGAGGTTTTCGGTAGTGTAAACAAGAATGTAATTCAGTCAAAAACTTTCACCGTAATTCAGTCAGATTTGACAGAGCCCGGTGCTCTGGAAAAGCTGATCGATGAGAGCAAACCTGACTGGGTGATAAACTGTGCTGCGCTAGCAAACCTCGATGCCTGTGAGGCCAATCCGGCTCTGGCTGAAAAATTGAATAGCGAATTACCTGGAAAACTGGCAAATTATGTCGCCAAGGGCGGAGCGCGCCTGGTGCATCTCTCGACCGATGCTGTTTTTGATGGCGAGCGTGGAAATTACACCGAGGAGGATAAACCAAATCCGCTCAGCCTATATGCCAGGACAAAGCTGAGCGGAGAACAGGTAGTATTGGCTTCCAATCCGGAGGCGATAGTTGCCCGGGTCAACTTATTTGGATGGAGTTTGAGTGGGAAGAGAAGCCTGGCAGAGTGGTTCGTGAACAATCTATCCGCTGGTAACAAGATCATGGGCTTCACGGACGTTTATTTCTGTCCATTACTCGTCAACCACCTGGCCACTTTATTATTGAGGATGCTGGAGCTTGAATTGCATGGGCTTTATCACGTTGTCTCAAGCGAATGCGCAAACAAGTTCGATTTCGGTGTGAGGCTGGCAAGGTTATTCGGTTTTGATGAATCTTTGATCGAGCCAGCTTCGGTATCTGAGTCTGGTTTGAGTGCAGCCAGATCACCGATGCTGACTTTGAAAGCTGACAAGCTTATTCGAGAGTTGGGAGAACCAACTCCCGGGTTAACAGAAGGGCTGGCAGGTTTTTACTCGCAATATCGTGATGGGTATCCAGAATTCATACAGGGGATGAAAGTCTGATTTGAGAGATCAGGAGGCGGTTATGGAAATTAAGATTGGCTCCAACGTAATCGGTGAAAACCACCCGACATATTTCATTGCAGACATCTCCGCCAATCATGATGGTGATCTGGAACGAGCCAAATTATTGATCCGGTTAGCAGCTGAATCAGGCGCCGATGCAGCGAAATTTCAAAATTTCCGGGCTCCTGAGATCGTCTCCGATTTCGGTTTTCGCTCAATGCAGGATCAAGTTTCACACCAGGCGACCTGGATGAAAAGTGTCTTCGAGGTATACCAGGATGCTTCAATCCCCTTTGAATGGACACCCATTCTCAAAGAGGAATGTGACCAGGCAGGAATAGATTATTTCTCATCGCCTTATGATTTTGAAGCAATTGATATGCTTGACCAATATGTGCCGGCTTACAAAATCGGATCGGGTGAAATTACCTGGTTGGAAGCATTAGAACGGATGGCGAATTTGGGGAAGCCGGTGATCCTGGCAACTGGCGCTTCGGACATCGGGGATGTTCAGAGGGCTGTACATACAATTTTGAGAATCAATCCCCAGCTGGTACTGATGCAGTGCAATACGAACTACACAGCCAGCGATGAAAACTTCGATCATATACATTTGCGAGTCTTAGAGACCTTCCGGGTGATGTTTCCAGATGTAATCCTTGGATTATCGGACCATACATTTGGGCCAACAACTGTGTTAGGCGCAGTCGCACTCGGGGCGCGAGTGATTGAAAAACATTTTACAGATGATAACGACCGGGTTGGACCCGATCATCCCTTCTCCATGACCCCAACAACCTGGCGAGACATGGTTGACCGGACGCGAGAAATGGAACGCGCGCTGGGTTCGGCTGATAAGCGGGTTGGGGAGAATGAACAAGAAACGGTCGTCATTCAACGCCGCTGCTTGCGAGCAGCCAGGGATATCGCCAAAGGTGAGATTCTTTCAAGGAAGATGATCGCCGTGCTCCGACCGGCGACAAAGGGGGCTATCTACCCTTATGAGATCAGCCAGGTAATTGGTGCGAAGGCGATCACGGATATCACTGCCGGGCAAGAGCTGCGCTGGACGGATTTAGGCGAATAACCTGCCAACAAAATTCCTTTGACCCGCCTAATTTACTTCTCGAGGGATTATACAAACCACGATCTTCGTTTTCTTTCAGCCCTAGCCAGTACAGATTACGAAGTTTACTATCTCAGATTGGAGCGGAGACGCGAACAACTCGAAGATCGACCTCTACCAGTTGCAGTTCGCCAGATCAAATGGGCGGGGGGAAAACAGACGGTCAATTTTTTTGATGGGCCAAATCTGTTGCTCGATCTTCGCCGGGTTATCAAGGAAGTAAAACCTGACCTGATCCACGCAGGACCGATTCAGAGGAGTGCCTTCTTGGTCGCATTGTCAGGCTTTAAACCGTTGATCAGCGCTTCCTGGGGATATGATCTATTGCATGATGCTGATCGAAATTTGTTTTGGCGTGATGCAACCAGATATACCTTACAGCGAAGCGCGATCTTGATTGGTGATTGCGACACAGTTCGAAATAAAGCGATCGAATTTGGGATGCCTGACAATAAAATTGTCACTTTTCCTTGGGGTATCGAACTAGATTCGTTTATCCCGGGTGGTTTCCCATTTCAAGGGAGTGATCAATATACTCTGTTATCGACCCGAAACTGGGAACCAATTTACGGTGTGGAAATCCTGGCGAAGGCATTTGTCAAATCTGCCCAGAAGAATGATGAATTGAGATTGATCATGCTAGGCAATGGCTCCTTAGCCAACCAACTGCGACAAACCTTCACCAGGGGAGGAGTCATGGATCGGGTGATCTTCCCTGGACAGGTAACCCACACAGATTTGCCGAAATATTTCCAGATGGCAGATATATATGTGAGCGCCTCGCGGACTGATGGGAGTTCAATTTCCCTGATTGAAGCATTTGCGAGCGGTAGGCCAGCAATTGTCTCTGATATTCCCGGAAACAGGGAGTGGGTTGAACCAGGAGTTAATGGCTGGTGGTTCATAGATGGCGACGAGGATGACCTTGCTGAGGCAATCTTGTCTGCTGCAGACCAGCGCCAGAATTTTCCGGAGATGGGCCGTGCAGCCCGTCAAACCGCAGAAGAGAGAGCGGACTGGGGGAAGAATTTCTCCAAACTCCTGGCGGCCTATGAGGTGGCATTAGAACACGCATAATGGAAAACCACCAACTAAAATCAAACAAAGTTGTTGCCCTGGTTCAGGCCAGGATGAGCGCTTCTCGACTGCCCGGGAAGGTGTTATTGGACATCGGGAGAAAACCGATGCTGGCGCGGGTCGTAGATCGTTCCCGCCGATCTGATTTTGTCGATCAGGTGGTCGTTGCAACAAGCCAGGAAGAAGCTGATGACCCGATAGAGACGTATTGTGATCAGCAGGGATATGATTGTTACCGAGGCAGTTTACACGATGTTTTGGACCGTTATTATCAAGCTGCAAAATTCCATTCAGCAGGAGTCGTGGTTCGCATCACTGCGGATTGTCCGATCATCGATCCGCTGGTTATTGATCAAACTTTGGACGCATTCTTTGGAAGCGGACCTCATTTGATTACAGAACGAGTTTCTGCCCCAGAACGCGTGACACCTATACCTGATCCTGCCTGGGACTTTGCAGCCAACCGGCTGCCTCCCCCCTGGAAGCGCACATTTCCGATCGGTCTTGATACAGAGGTTTGTACATTCGCTGTACTAGAGACTGCCTGGCAAGAAGCGGACAAACCTCACCAGCGAGAGCACGTGATGCCTTTTCTATATGAAAATGATCAACGATATCGAATTTTATTGGTCAATCATGAGCCTGACCTGGGAAGTTTGCGCTGGACAGTTGATACACCCGAAGATTTGGAACTGCTCAGGGAGATCTACAGCCGCTTTGGGGGCCGGGATGATTTCTCCTGGCTGGAAGTGCTTGAATTATTTGAGCGAGAACCCGAGCTGGCGGAGATCAATGCTGAAGTTCTTCACAAGCATTATCAGGATGTGGAGAAGATTGACGAGTAGGAGATATGTTGAGACTTCCTAAAAATTCAAGGCGTGATCTCATCCAATTATTCTTGTTGTTTATCGAATCCGAAACATTACGAAGATTCATGGTATGACATTTTTGACGGTTTTCACGGCTCCTAAACCATTTACCAATCCCCATATCAATAACATTCAAAGAAATGCGATCCAATCCTGGATTCATCTGGGATCTGAGGTAGAAGTGCTGTTAATGGGAAACGAGCAGGGGATGGCAGAGGTGGCCAGTGAATTCAATGTCCGTCATTTTGCGGAAGTAAAATGCAGTGAAGAAGGGACTCCTTATATAAATTCAATGTTTGATTTTGCAAGGGAGTCCAGTGATGCGCCATATCTGGCGATATTGAATGCCGATATCATGTTGATGCCAGATTTTTTGGAGGCCGCAAAACAGGTCGGTTCTCTGGCAGATAAGTTTTTATTTTTAGGCCGGCGATATGACCTGGAGGTAGAAAAAGAGCTGGATTTCTCCCCCGGTTGGGATGCTCGTTTGAGGGAAGAAGTTGACCGAAATGGCACCTTGCATGGCCCAGTTGGCAGCGATTATTTTCTGGTTCCACGAGATTTGCTCAATGATATGCCCGAATTCGCGATTGGACGTTCTGGTTGGGATAACTGGACGATATACCATGCCGTGAAATCTGGCTGGCCGGTGGTAGATGTAACTCGCTCCGCGATGATTGTGCATCAAAATCATGATTACAGCCACCTTCCAGGGAACAAGCCACCTTATGATCTACCTGAGACAAAGAAGAATGTCGCTATCGCGGGCGGCATGAAATCGATGTATACCATTTTAGAGGCTAACAATATCCTGGTTGATGGAGAGCTCAAGCCTGCTCCAATGAGCATGCCCAAGCTGCTGCATCGAATTGAACTGCTGGTCACGAATGATGACCTGCAAGGTCCCCGGAAATCACTCGTGCGTTGGTTAAAAAAGAACCGGCGGAGATACGAACGCAATCTCTAGAATCTCAGCACAAACGATAGAGTCACAACTTAATGCCTGAATTTCTCTCCCAATGTCCGTTGTGCAAAGATGAGCGGAGCACACTGTTCGACAAGCGAGTATTCCGTGGTTATGAGGTTGAAAACAGGTTGTGTTCAAATTGTGGTCTGGTTTACCAGTCTCCACGAATGACAGAAGATGAGTTGAAGGTGTTTTATCAAGCTGAATATCGTCAAATTTACCAGGGAAGCGAAGGGCCTGAACAAAAAGATATCCTTGTCCAGAAAGCCAGGGCTCATGCAATTGTGAATCTTCTTCAGGAAAGTGGCGTTGATAAGGTCGAACATTTCGCAGATATTGGGAGTTCGACCGGTATTCTCCTGGAGGAAATCAGGGATGTCTACCAATGCCAGGTGGTCGGCATTGAGCCTGGTGATGCATACCGGCAATATGCCAAATCCCGGAATCTTAAAGTCTTTGATAGTCTTGAAGCAGCTGATGCAGCAGGAGAAGGTGAATTTGATCTTATCTCATTAATTCATGTCTTGGAACATGTCCCATACCCTGTTGGTTATTTAAGGGAATTGAGAGACAAATATCTCTCTCAAGATGGAAAAATTCTTATTGAAGTGCCAAATTTGTACGCCCATGATTGTTTCGAAGTCGCTCATTTAACCTCCTTCAGTCGCCATTCGCTCGTGGAGGTGGTTAAAATGGCAGGTTTTGTTACGGAATATTTAGAACCTCATGGTCGACCACGTTCAAGTATGATCCCCCTATACATCAGCTTGTTGGCCAGACCAGTAGGTGTAGAAGGTGGTCAACCTGAGATTGAAATAGAACGATGGATCGGAATAAAGAGAAATGCTGGTTTAGCTCACCGGCGCGTAATCGAAAGATTGTTACCCCGCCAGGCATGGCTCCCTGAATACCGGATGTAATTGAATAAACCCTAAAAAGCTCGAAGGAGATGAGTAATTGAGAACGCTAATGCTCGCACTGAAGTACAGCTCATTAATAATTTTGTTGATGGTCTTAGCAGCATGTTCCACGGGGTCTGAAGTTGAAGCTACCAGCAGCCCTGAACCGCCCACATTCACCCCGGTTCCACCGACGGACACTCCTTTACCCCCATCACCAACACCAACAGCCACAGAGACGATTACACCGACTGCTTCACCCACGGTGACTCCAACAAATACTGCAACCCCAACCCCAACTGAAGAACCCACCCCAACTCCAACAGCAACGAATACCGCGGTGCCTCAAGCTGGGATTCCCTCCAATGTAATCGTAAAATACCTGGTTCTTCAAGGTACCGGGGGTCCTACAGGATGTGGTGACAGCCTGGTTCCAGTAAGCGCTGGTTTTGTTCGCACGGGTGACGTAAAAGAGGATGTGAAAATAGCCTTAAACAGCTTATTTTCAACTGGAACGCAATACGCTGGAAACCTCTATAACCCACTATACCAGTCGAAGCTGAGAGTGAATGATGTGAGTTTCAAGAAGAATTCGGGTAATGTTACGGTCCGCTTTACGGGATCGTTTACTAAGCCAAAAGAAGACTGTGACAAACTGCTCTACAGAGCCCAGGTGTGGTCGACAGCAAGACAATTTCCTGAAGTCAAACATGCCACCATCTGGCTGAACAAATATCTGCTCGGGGATTTGCTTGTTGTGGGAGATAACTGACTTGAGGGTCAGGTTTGTTTCTGATGGTCTCAAGGAATTTGGAAATCCTGCACAAGTATAGCTGGCAATCAAAGTATCGCGATCCTCCAGTGTTCCATACATGAGAAGCTAGAATTCCAGATGCGAGTTGGTCAAAATCCGGCAAAATCGATGAAGCAAGTTGCTCAGCCAAAAAAGATTACTGTGGCAACGACCACTTTCATTCCGCACCTGAAAGGCTACTATTCGCAGAGCCTGGAAGTCTTAAAAACCTGTCTTGACAGCCTTTGGTTGAATACCAATTTACCATTTGATTTATTGGTATTCGACAACGACAGCTGCAATGAAGTGAAAGATTATTTGTT
>CP070785.1:1549720-1553953 GCA_020346705.1 Chloroflexota bacterium
GATTTGTTCTCCCTCACCGTTACTATCTCTCAACCCAATCCTTGAAAGATTGGATTTTCGACATGTTCAAGGGTGTGCTGGTGGGTGGGGTGCTGGGATTGTTCGTGGTTCAGATCATCTATTTTGTGCTCCGAATTTCACCAGACTTGTGGTGGTTGTGGGCGGGAATTATATTGTTGTTTTTCAATGTCATCCTGGCGAACCTGGCGCCGGTGCTCTTGCTGCCGATGTTTTATAAATTTGTGCCTTTGGAGGAGGAGCATGATGACCTGGTAGCCAGGCTGATCAACCTTGCGGAGCAGGCAGGTACCCGGGTGCGAGGCGTGTACAAGTTTGATATGAGCCGCCGGACCAAGGCGGCCAATGCGGCCATCACCGGGCTGGGTAATACCCGGCGGATTATCCTTGGTGATACCCTGATCGATGAATTCACCGAAGACGAGATCGAGACAGTCCTGGCACATGAATTGGGTCACCAGGTCCACCATGATATTCCCATTGGTATCCTGGTGGAAAGCCTGATCACCTTGGGAGGTTTGTATCTGGCCTCCTTGGTATTGAATTGGGGAGTGGCAGCATTCGGCTTTGAGAGCATATCAGATGTCGCTGCAATGCCACTTTTTGTCCTGGTGATTGGGATTTATGGTCTGGTGACCATGCCGCTGGGGAATGCTTACTCACGCCAGCGAGAGCGCCGTGCGGATGAATATGCCCTGCAGGTCACCGGTAAAGGCGCTGCGTATGCATCTGCACTGACTCGCCTGGCAAATCAGAACCTGGCCGAAGCTGATCCAGAGCCCTGGGTTGAAACCCTGCTTTATTCTCATCCGGCTCTAGCCAAACGCATTGCGATGGCGGAGAGTTACCCGCAGACAACATGACCAAAAGAAACCAAGTTTTTCTGAGAAACTCGGTTTCTTTTAACTGGAGCAAGCAAAAATCTGTTTACAACACCGGATTTCTCAGCCCAAAGAACCGACTTCCTTTTCAACTTCTTCAAGGATCTCACCAGATTTAACCAATGTTTTCATCAGGTTGTGGTCGGGATATAGAGGTCGATCCTCGTCCAGATGGGGGACATATTTACGAATCACCTTGCGGGCAGCCTGGACTCCTTTCCCTGGGGTGAAATCTCGGAAGTCTAAAGCCTGGGCAGCCGCCATGAATTCAATCCCCAGCACGCCATAGCTGTTATCTATAATTTGGTGGTTCTTGATGGCGGTATTCATGCCCATGGAAACGAAATCTTCCTGGTCAGCAGCTGCCGGGATGGATTGAATGCTGGCTGGGGCAGAAAGCATGCGCTGTTCAACGATCAAGGTATCCGCGGTGTATTGGCTGAGCATCATCCCGGAAAACATTCCGGCACCTTTCGTCAAGAAAGCCGGTAATCCTACACTCAGTGCGGGGTTTGTCAGTCGATTTAGCCTTCTTTCAGATATTACGGAAACCATGGTGATCGCCGCTCCGGCCATATCCATCGGCAGGCAGACTGGCGTTCCCTGGAAGTTTGCCCCGGTCAGGGTCAGGTTGTACTCCGGTAAGAAGATTGGATTATCACCTACGCCGTTTAACTCAATTTCCACCTGGCTGCGGGCAAAATCAAGTGCATCATGTGCTGCACCGATTACCTGCGGAGAGGAGCGCATCGAGTAAGCGTCCTGGACTTTGGTTTTGATCGCTCCGGTGACCAGATCACTGCCTTGCATGCATTGCTTAAGCGCATTGGCTGTGCGAACTGCACCGGAGAATCCCCGCACTTCATGTAGACGCAAATCGTATGGTTTGAGATTTGCGAGCAGGGCTTCCAGGCTCATCGCACAGGCGATCTCGGCTTGTTTGAGCCAGCGGTTCATATCATATAGCTGTAGCGCGCTCATCGCGGTAAGCAGATTTGAGCCATTGATTACTGCCAGGCCATCACGAGCCTGCAATCCCGGGATGGGGATGCCAGCCCGTTGTAGGGCTTCATCACCCGGTAACCGTTTGCCCTGGTAAAAGGCTTCCCCTTCACCCATCATCAGCAATGCGATCTGGGACATCGGTGCCAGATCACCTGAGGCGCCAACCGACCCCTTCTGGCAAACAACCGGCGTCACCCCCTTGTTGAGCATTTCGACCAGTGTTTGGGTGATCTCCGGCCGGCAGCCGGATTTGCCGTGCGCGTGGACATTAATCCTGCCCGCCATCGCCCCCCGGACATACTCTATTGGTGTTGGCTCGCCTATACCGGCCGCGTGGTTGTAGATCAGGTAGCGTTGGAATTGTTCCACCTGCTCATCGGTCAGCACGACTTCGGAAAACTCGCCGATGCCGGTGTTCACACCATACATGATCTCTCGAGCCTGGATCTTTGCCTCCAGCATCGCCCGGCAGATATTGATCCTCTCAAATGCATCGTGATGCAGTGCCACCTGTTCACCATCCCGGGCAATGCTTACCAGCTTCTCAATGGTCAGACCAGAGCCATCCAGCATGATTGTCATAGTTGATATCCTTTGAATTAATGGAATTTATTTGGGTTAGTTGAAAGCCTGAGAAAACCGTTAATATTTCATCCAGATCTGTGATTTTCGGTGTTTCACTGATTATATTATGATCCAAAGTGGAAGGCAATTAACCAGTGAGAGTCCGAAGATATTGATAGATTCTAGCAAGATAGATAATCAAGAAGATACGTGCACCGAATAATTTTTCCGTAAGCTGGCATGCAGTATCATGGACCTTCTTCATTAATCGATATTCTTTAACTGATTTTCCTGTACTTTGAATAAATGACGAGAAATGTTATGATTTTTTAGGTGATCTTGATCATAAAATCCAATTATTACCAATTTATCACTTGACATCCACCTGTAAAATTTATTAAAATAGTGGTAAATTACACAAGCAATTTTCTTCGAGTAAGGGGTCAGGAAATGGATGTCTGGTACAGCATAACAAAAGGAATCGTCAGAACATATATGGCGCTGTTTATGGATGGTGTCAAGGTAGATGGTAGGGAAAACTTACCGCCCGGTCCGAAGATCATCGTCGGAAACCACCCACATGTGACGGATGCTTTTGTGCTGCCTTTCATTGTTCAAGAGAAGATACACTTCTTCATCCAAGAAGAGACTTTTACCCTGCCGATAATTGGAAAGGTTCTCGAATTAGCAGACCAGATCCCAGTTGTGGTTGGTCAAGGACAGGACGCAATCGCTATGGCGCGTGAGAAACTGCAGATGGGTAACGCAGTTGGGATTTTCCCTGAGGGGCGCTTGAGCGGTTCTCGGGAGGTTAGGCGCGCAGGTGCTGGCGCAGCGCTACTGGCGATGGAAACAGGTGTGCCGCTGGTACCGGTAGGTTTCTACGTTGAGCCACAGTTTATTAAAGAGCTTAAGGGCCATTTTCACAATCGTGACACGGTCGGCTGGTGGCAGTTCGGCGGAGAGATGATGGTGAACATCGGTGAACCATGGCAGCTGGTGGTTCAGGAGAAGACCGATCGCAGCTACCGCTACCTCCGTGAGCTGACCGATAAACTGATGAACAACGTCCAGGAATTGGTCAACCAGGCAGCAAAGTCATTCAATTATTGATACCCCATTAAGAAACCGAATTGTAAGATACCGAGTTTCTCGAAGAAACTCGGTATCTTAAATAATTTCGAACGCCCGTTTTTGATTCCTGTCGACATAATTCAACCTCGGTAAGGGCGAAGCATCGACTAGCCACGATACCTCTTTCATTCCTTAGGTCGAAGCTTTGTACCTACAAACTCTTCGTATATCCTAGATTTGGTCTGAGGTC
The DNA here is from genome assembly GCA_020346705.1 of Chloroflexota bacterium. Lineage (GTDB taxonomy): Bacteria > Chloroflexota > Anaerolineae > Anaerolineales > UBA4823 > PFL25. Next base: position 1,553,513 of record CP070785.1, read on the forward strand.
ATAATTGAGGAATTCATATACACATCTAATATTCTTTCTTTATAATTGTTCGTAATCCTCGCCAGCAAAAATAGATAAACAGTCAGCTCCTTGACGAATGAAGGGCGAGGAAAATTCAATTACGGGAGAAACGTTTTTATGAGCACGTTAATCGCCATCACGTATGACACCGCAGAGAAAGCCCCCCAGGCTTTGGAAAAATTGGCTGAGCTGCAGAAGATGCAGCTGGTCACCCTGGAAGATGCAGCCGTTGCGGTAAAAGACCAGAAAGGTAAGGTCAAGGTCACCCAAACCCTCGAGAAAATGAACACCGGCAGCGCCGCGCTGTTTGGCGGCTTTTGGGGTTTGCTGATCGGCTTGCTGTTCCTGGCGCCGATCTTCTGGGGTTTGTTCGGCGCACTGATGGGCGCCTTGTTCAGCAAGGGCACCGACCTGGGCATC
>CP070785.1:1554053-1559085 GCA_020346705.1 Chloroflexota bacterium
CAAACCAATGATGTCTGGATCAAAATTTGTTAGATACTTTTTCATCCTTTCCGGCGTGTCGCGTTCAGGATCGACAGTTACGAATACAAAGCTGACCTCGTCAGCCTGAGTGCCGAGTCGTGAGCGGATCTTTAAGAAATCCGAAAGTGTTACCGGGCAAATATCCGGACAGCTGGTGTAGCCGAAGAACATAATAACGACCTGGCCATCCAGATCACTCAATTGCACCCGGTGACCATCGACATCTGTCAATTCGAATGACGGCGCGGCTACTGGCGGGTCGATCAGCGAACCCTGGAAGGTATATGGGCGGGTCGGTCCCAGGATAACGAAAACTGCGATCAGCCCAATCAGAAGAGCGAAGCCGAAAATAAGCAGATTACGAGGTTGCACAGTCGTTTACCTGAAAAACTTTCGACATGCCCGGTTGTTCCACATCATAATCGAGAAGAAAAATCAATCCAAATGCCCTATACCGGGTTGCCCATCAAATAAAGCGCAGGATAGAAGAAGACCCAGACGACATCGACAAAGTGCCAGTAGATGGCAGCAGCTTCAACAGGAAAATGGCGTTCTTTTGAGTACAATCCCTTTTTCCCATTGCGGTAAACGATATATAAAAATATTACTCCGCTGAGAACATGCAAGGCATGCATGCCAGTCATGGTGAAGAAGATGGAGGACATGGCATTCTCACCAGCAGAGAAAGGCGCCGTTGGCCACTCAAGACCGACCACTCCAATGAGGAACAGGATACCCAAAATGAGGGTTACTAGAATATTACGGGTAAAGCCTTTCACATTTCCATATGAGATATCCGTATCCGCTCGGTACATGAAGAAACTACTGGTCAGCAGAACAAAAGTGACGATAACACCGAGCCATTGGTTCAGCTCAGGGCGTTCGCCAGCGAATAGGTAGAACCGGCTGACCAGCAATCCTCCGAATACAAACGCATCCGAGATGATGAACAGCCACAATCCCAACCGGTTGGAATCCGATTTATATTTATAGCCGCTATGGGCTTCAACTTGGGTTGTCATGAACCTTCCTCCTTAGAACTCCCGAATAGCCTGGTCACATGCATGAAGTAGTAAATGATCAAAACGGCTTTGAAAATCGCTATTCCCCAAAGGGGCCAATTCCAATCGGCTGCGATGCTGCCAATGAAGAATTCACCAATCGTGAGTGCTACAAGCAATAGAAAAACAGCTATGCCTATATTTTTTTGGTCTTTGTAATCGCCATTGTTCTGTTCTTCAGTTTTTTTATTTTCGTCCATCAATAACTCCTGACTTGAATGAAGAATGGAGGTTTAATTTGTCACTTAATCAGTCCGCGGCTGCTGGTTCTGGAACTGCTGAATCAGCAGGTGTATCTGCAACACCTCCCAAGGAGGTGTAGTCCGATCCCTCTAAACCGTAATCATATGGTTCGCCAACAACTTCAAATGGTTTTTCGTAATTGTGTCCCCAAACAGGAGTGGGAATATACCACTCTGGTGAACGCGATCGCCAGGGATTTTGTTCCGCAACCTGACCTCTTTTAGCGCTCACCAGGATGTTCGTAATAAAGACCAGAAGACCCAGTCCAACAACAAAGCCCGCAATCGAAACGACCAGCTGCTGGAAATCGACACCAAGCGCTGGATCATAATCTGCTATCCTGCGGCGCATCCCCAGCAGACCGGTTTGCATTTGGAACAGCGACTGGAAATAAAAACCGATCAACATCAGCCAAAATCCAATCTTGCCCCACCTTTCACTATACATGCGACCGGTAATCAATGGGAACCAGAAGTAAGCCGCGGCCACGAAGGGGAACAGGTAACCGCCAAACATTGTGGCATGGAAATGACCCACGATGAAATACGTATCGTGGATGTGCAGGTCGGTGGCAACCGTTGCGTTGGGAGGACCACTTAAACCTCCCAGCAAGAAGATCGATATCGCGCCCAATACATACAACATTGGTGTTTGGAAGGACAATTTTCCACGCCAGATCGTACCCGTCCAGCTGAAAAACTTGATACCCGTCGGGACAGCTACCAGCAAGGTCGAGTAGGTAAATGGAACGCGCAGGAAATCGGCCATGCCCGAGGTAAACATGTGGTGCGCCCAGACGAAAAAGCCGACTAAAGCGATCGCCATCGATGAAAGCGCGACCCAGCGATAACCAAAGAGTGGTTTGCGGGAGAACACGGGCAGCAGTTCACTGATGATGCCTAACCCAGGCAGGACGAAGACATAGACCGCTGGATGCGAGTAAAACCAGAACAAGTTTTGGAAAAGTAGCACGTTGCCACCCTGGTTCGGATTGAAGAAATCCATGCCGAATACGCGATCAAAAAGCACCATCTGGAATGAAAGACCGATCAACTGGGTAGCAGTTAAGGAAATGATCATAGTGGCTAAAGTTGACCAGACGAAAATCGGCATGCGGAAGTAGCTCATTCCAGGTGCTCTCATCCGGATGATAGTAGTGATCAGGTTTAATCCACCCAAAATCGATGAAAGACCGATCAGATATACACCCAGGAAAAACATAGAAAAGCCGATTTTGGCCAGATTTTCGCTCAATGGCGGATAACCAGTCCACCCGGCATCGACGCCACCGAGAAGAATCGTGCTGAGTAGCATTACAATAGCGGGGATATTGATCCAGTAAGCAAAGGCGTTCAAGCGAGGGAATGCCATATCGTTGGCACCGATCATCAACGGTACCAGGTAATTCGCCATCGCGGCCACACCGAGTAATATTCCACCAATATTTACTATGCCGTGCAGGCTGATCAAGGTATTGAATCCATCTGGGGTCAAAAACTGTAAACCGGGTTGAGCCAGCTCAGTCCGGAAGATCATGGCAAAAAGACCTGCGACAGATAGGATCAGGATCGAGGTCAACCCATACTGGATACCGATAACCTTATGGTCAAAAGAAACGTGGATGAAGCGCTTCCAGCCCTCGGCTTCAGAATCTTCCGCTGGTTCAGGAGTATCGATCCCTCTTGCCCATTTAAACCAGTCATCCATGACGCGGGTTCCAAACATGAAGGCTATTGCACCAAATAGGGCCCCGACAACCAAGATGGGTTCTGCATTCCAGGCGGGAAGCCCGATTAGCAAGCGAATTAATATGGTAATCACCACTCCAATGAAAGTTCCAACCAGCATAAAGCCAAGGCCGCGAAATAGTGATAATTTATAAAATCTCATTTAATCCTCCTACTGTAAGCTCTCAATGAAAGCGATCACATCTTCGATCTGTTCATCAGTCAAATCGGCACCAATTCCTGCTGGCATGATATTTTGAAAGCCAGCGACGATTTGAATTCCCGGTTCGCGGATCGACTTGATGATATATTCTCGGTCGACAGTCACAGATGTGCCATCATTCAATGCTTCTTGACTTCCATAAACTCCCAACCAGGTCGGTCCTGCCATCTCCGAACCATCCGTACTGTGGCACGCCAAGCACCCGTATTGCTGGGTAACTGCCTGTCCGCGCAGGACTGGATCATCAGAAACTGGTCCAGTTTGAGCCTCTACCCAGGCATCGAAATCCGCCTGAGATAATACTTTGACTGGTGCCAACATATCGTAGTGATTCCTCCCGCAAAGCTCTGCACAGCGGACTTTATATTCTCCGACTTCAATGGGTGTGACTCTCAGCTCACGCTCAAAATCTTCTCCTGGAAGCAGATCTTGCTTCACCCTAAACTCGGGAACCCAAAATGAATGAATTACATCCGTCGAGGATAAATTCAAGAGGGCCTGCTTATTGACCGGCATAACCATTTCTGTCGAAATAATCCCATAAGCTGGATACTCAAATCGCCAGGACCATTGCGTGCCAATCACATCCATTCGTAATGGTTGCGGATCGGCTGCTGTTGTTTTGCCAAGTGCAACGCTACCGTAATAAGCGAGAAATAGGACAAACAACAATGGTACCAACGTCCACACCACTTCTAGCCTGCTATTGCCTTCGATGTGTGGTCCATCCGTCTCATCGCCTTTTCGCCTGCGAAAAACAACGATGCTGTACACCATCAATCCAATAATCAGCGAGAACAAAACTGCAATTGCGATGAAATCCAATCGGAAAAGATCATCAATTGGCTTTGCTTGCAAGCTGGCTTGTTCAGGCAACAACTCAATAGTGGTCAGCAAGAAATAGCTGCCCACAATCAAGACAGCCACCAGCAGTCCAGCAAGAATTAAATGTCTCATGCTATCTCTCCTCTTCGGTTGCTCTGGGGTTTCGTCTGGCTCAACTGGCAAGGGTTCAGGCTCCCCAGTTCGTTGCGACAACCCATCCAACCAGTCCTCAATCTGGGAGGCGGCCATTGTTCGGCGGTCATATACAATCGCCTCATCTCCGCCCTCTTTCAGTGAAAATAAAACGACCCGTAAACGCCCCTCACCTTCCACAAATCGCGCTAAGAATTCCTCCCGGTTCACCTGGTCGTCATCGTAATCGACAATTACCAGATCCGGGTGGAGATTCTTCAATGCGTCCATTGCCTCGTCAATTGTGGAAACCATCCCCACCACTTCGGTATCCATCTCTGGACGCTTCTCCAATAAACTGCTGATCCCCTGAGCAAAGAGAGGATGGCTCGAGGCGATCAGGACACGTAATTGATCTGGTGACGAGTTCATAGTTGTGAGAGAACTGAGGTTGGTTTTGACGTTTCTAATGCCCATTTAATGTACCAAAACAGGTCTTAATTGTCATGCCCCCAAGATTGAGAAAAGGAATTATTTTAAATGCACAAAAGGGTGATTTGATTTATCACCCTTTTCAACATAATTTCGGATAAATAAATTTAGTGGCTACTGGCGAATAACGCCGAGTTGTATCGCGCGACTGACCGCTTCTGCCCGGTTTGAAGCTTCCAGCTTCTCAAGAATATGCCTGACGTGGGTCTTTACCGTGTTCTCAGATATGAATAATTCGGACGCAATTTGAGCGCTGGTCATCCCTTTGGCCAGGCATTTAAGCACGTCCATTTCCCGTTTGCTCAAGG
>CP070785.1:1559185-1562618 GCA_020346705.1 Chloroflexota bacterium
AGTGATGAAACGCTTCCCCAGGTACCAGATGCCCATGCCAAAAATTCCGAGCAGGCCGATCAAGCCAGAAGGTTCGGCCAGCAGGGTGAACCCCCAGGCCATGATCACCAGGCCGATGGCGATATCTACCAGCCCATCCTCTGAGTAGGACAGGTACACCTGGCGTTCAATTTCTTTCATATCAAGTTCGTACGACATTTTTGCTCCTTAGATTTTGTAAATATATTTGCGTTATCAATAACTTTGTATTGCAAATATAATTGCCATGATTATACACATTTTCTGATCTCTTGTCAAGAGAGAAATAACCAGATGCCTTCCATCAATTCTTTAGGTTATTGGGAATTGATGATTAATTATCACCATGTGAAAATGTTGAATGACTCCAAATATTGCCCCTAGGTTCTCTGCCGGACTGAGGCTCCGTCAAACGGGGCTGAAGCATGCCTTAGACCATTGCCAACCAAAGTTAAACGGATTCTTCAGTCGCTTCGCTCCTTCAGCTCAGCCCGCTACGCTGGAGTAATCAAAGATAATTTACTTTGATGGTCGATTAAGATGTAAATACTTGCGCAAGGGATTAATTATTCAAACTGAACTTTTTCGAAGAGGAACGGTCACATGCATCAAACTGCCTGGCCATCCAGGCTCAGGAGCAAATTCTTTAGCGCAATTGCTGTCTCCGCCAGCCTGTTGGGGTCAACCAGCTCAGGGGAATCTTTTTCCGTGTGGGTGATGTAAGTGGAGAGATGCATGAATTTCTCCGAGGTGATCGCCAGGGCAGGACGATTGTTCATGATGAAAAGTGAGTGATCGGACTGGTACCATTGATCACCTTCAAAGAATGCCCGTCCATCTGCGAAGGATTGGTGAACCTTTTCAGCAATTTCTGGTGGGCAATTGTATAGAGAATAGGCAGTTATTCCATCGATGTAGCCAGCGCCATCTAAATTTATCCCCAAAACGACATCCTGCAGCTGGTTGGGATTCTGCTGGAGGTAGAGCATTTCTCCCGGAGCGGAATAATAATCCTCACCATTTAAAGCAACGATCTCAGTCGTGAACGAGGTTGAGTGATCTTGCAGCATCTCAACCAGGAGCATCAGCACTATGACTCCAGTGGCGTTGTCGAGAGCACCCGGTGTGCCGGTTTTGGCGTCGATATGTGCAAAAAGAACAATTCTCCTCTCCGGATCGTGCCCTTTCCGGGCAACTACGTTGCACCCCGTGGATGGTGTGCGGGTAGCCTCGAATTTTAAAATCACCTGTTGGCCGCGATGCTGAGCCATCTGCTGGCCTATGTCTTCTGTCGTATAAACGGAAGGGATATCGAAGTCGCCATCCTCGATTAAGGGGAAAGGATAAATCCCACCAGCCAGCTCAGGATCGCGGGAAGTTGCCGAGATAATCGCGGAAGGATTTTTGCGCTCCAACAGGGTGATGATCTGCTGATGGTGCTCGGGATTATAGAAAGTGAAATTCTTCGGCATCAGCTGCTCTTTGGCGATTTCACCGTGTAAAAGGAGAATCTTATCGGTAAGTTCCAACTTCTCTAATTCATCAACGGTCGCTGCCACTGCGAGCGGCGCGCTGACATCGCAGCCCAGCGTATAAGGGCTGGCATGTGTTGGGAAATGTTTTCCAGCCAGGGTGAGCTGCACATCCCCATGGGACCAGTCGATACAATCAAATTGGGGGGTTTCGGTCTGGAAGCCGAAGGGGATCATCATCTCCGCGAAGTAATCCGTTGCCTGGCGATTTCCAGGGCTACCAACACATCTATTTGGAATATCATTGCAAAGAATATGCAGGTGTTTTTCCGCCTTACCAACAAGGTATTCTTTTGTCACGGTACCTCCCTGACCGACCAGGATGAACTACGATGCTGATCGAAATTTGTTTAAACGCTGGTCAGCTGCAGCCAGCCGAAATTATTTGCCAGGACCAAAAACGCGAGAATTATCAGATTAATCAAGGCGCCAAAACGGGCATCAGGCCAACCAAGGATGCACATCAGTAAGGAGAATATTGACAGGTATATTATTAGTGGATACCACCAGGGCTGCAGGGTTATCACTCCGATACCGAGTACCGCAAAAGCCAGACCAGTGAGCAACCAAAAGATCCCCACAATGCGAATCCCTGCATCACCAACATCCACACGGTCTGAAAGCAAGGTGGTCTTGTATGGCATTTCTTCAAATGAGGCAATCCTCCAATAAGTTACGAATCCCACCAGGTGGGCAATGCCATGGGCAATTAAAAAGATTCCGAAAATGATTTGCATTCAATCCTCCGGGAGATTAAGATTTCGTCCAATTTCCACATCTCAAACCCCTTTTGATTGTGCACCAGGGCACAATAAACTGTATCCTACCATACCTTCGCAGAATGGTTATCCAAAAATTTGTTGAATATGTAATGAAGGTTGGATTTCTCCTGCTTGATTTTTCGTGTAAAATAGATCAAAAGTGCAGGATGGATTGAGGAGGATGCGACCATGAAGCGACCCGATGGAATTACCGTAATTGCTGTCTGGCATTTTGTACAAGCTTTATTCATTCTGATAGGGGCCTGTTCGTTGCTCGCCATTCCCCTCAGCGGCGTATTTGGAGAGATCAACGATCCGATCGGTGAGTTCTGGGCTGGTTTCGGCGTGACCTGCGGGGTGGTCTGGCTCTTGGTCATGGGCGTTGCCCTGGTGTTATCCGGGTGGGGCTTGCTGCGCATGAAGCAGTGGGCTCGCTGGTTGACATTTGTGCTGGCGATTTTCGGCCTGTTTGCCTTCCCGGTCGGGACCGTCATCGGAGCATTGATCATCTGGTATCTACTTAAGGAAGATACCCGGGAGGCCTTCGAAGCTGCAGAGGGCGGCATGCTTCCGGATGAGGCGTTCCCCGTCGAAGAGGTTTAATCAGCCTAAAGATAAAATTGCGATATACCTAGACATAATATTCTTGTTTGAGAAGGATCGCTGGAGGAATAGATCCCAAGATTGCCCCGCGGTTTAATTAACAAACGAACTACCCCATAAGGCTGAAAATGGGGTAGTATCGCGACGCGGGGATTACAAATCCCCTCTGAGCAATAGAACACCTATCTCCCAATTACATTTCACGCCATCTGACGGATGCGCACTTCGATCGCATCTTCGTCGCGAAGTAAATCCAAGAGCTCGTTGGTATCTGTGCTGCCGAAATGGTAAGGATAAAGGATGGCAGGTCTAAATGCCCGCGCGGCATCGGCTACCATCTCCGGGGTCATGGTATAGGGCAAATTCATCGGCAGAAAAGCTACGTCGATGTCAGTAAGGGCTTTCATTTCTGGGGTGTTCTCGGTGTCCGCAGCAATATAAACCCGCACCTCGCCAAAAGTCAGGATGTATCCATTACCTGCACCCTTGGGATGAAAAGGTTGGCCATTTTCCCGTTTA
>CP070785.1:1562718-1565204 GCA_020346705.1 Chloroflexota bacterium
AGGATCAGGCGGCTGCGCAGGGAATTCATGTTCACCCCGGCTGGGCGACGAGCTTGTAGCCGACTCCACGCACGTTGACAATGCGTTCTGGCTTTTGTGGATCGCTCTCGATTTTTTCCCTCAACCAGCGGATATGTACATACACCGCCTGCTGTTCGCCAATATATTCTGCTCCCCAGACACGACGGATGAGATCGTCAATGCTGAGGATGCGACCATCTTCTAATGCCAGGGTATGCAAGATGTCAAATTCGCGAGCGGTCAATTCGACCGGTTTTCCCCCGATTGTTACGTTATGGGCAGCTGGTTCGATGACCATGTCACCGAAGACCAGAGTTTCTACTTCAGGGATCGGATCATCCTGGCGAGCACTGCGCCTCAAGACAGCTTTAATATGCGCTAACAAAACATCTGGATTGAAAGGTTTGGTGATGTAATCGTCCGCCCCGAGCTCAAGACCTAAGATTGTATCCAGCTCACGCCTGCGGGCAGTTACGAAGATGATTGGCACATCCATATCCTTTTGAAACCGCTGCATGGCTTCTAATCCATCCATGCCGGGCAGGCCGATATCCAGCAAGATCAGGTCGGGGCGATCGCGCTGCGCGATGGCCAGCGCATCTTCAGCTTTTTCTGCAGGGGACACCCGATAGCCAGCCTGTTCGAGCTGCAGGCTAAGGCTGCGGCGGAGAAGGGTGTCGTCATCAACAACCAGGATGTGTTTCGCCATCTAGCTCCCTTTGCGATGTTTTCACTCAAAATAGAGAGAGGATATATCCCACGTCAGGGATGATTCTACACTAATTTTAAATTCATCTCTTGGGGCTATATGAAAAAATGAAAATTAAGGCCGGGCCCAAGTGCTCAATGCTAACCAATATTTTGTTTTTTACCAATAGTTGAGTACCTGACTCTGATGATTTCAACAATTCCTGCGAAAATTGAACTATAGTGTGTCCTGCCTGGAATCCGCTCTCCATGAGACAGTCTCGATCGAACTGAGGGGTATCCAGCCTTCTACAGCTTCATTGTACCCAGAGAGTTGAGCCCAGGAGCCTTGAGTCCCCAAAAGCTTGACTTCAGTGCCGCTGAATAATTGAAATTCAGTGGCAAATTCATCCCCAGGGTCGCTGTTCAAGGTGACTACTTCATCCACGATGACTGCCTCGGGGGTGGTCAAGTCCATATACAGACGTGATCCCAGTGAAAGACCTGCGGTCACGAAAAGAAGTGCTGTAAGGATGATTCCATATTGCAGAAATGTGCGTGATTTACCAGCTTGCAGCTGGCGATAGGCAAACACGAGAAATCCGAGGCTGAACCATACAACTAGGGTTGCCAGTCCCAATTCATTTAATGTCATCCATGAACTGGAAAACCGGGCAACGCTTTGGATTGGGTTAGCTGATTCCGGTGTGTATTCACTGGCGGATCGAGCCCTCGCTATATCGAGGTTTGCTCTAATATCAGCATCTCGTGGATCCAATCGGGCTGCCCGCTGGTAGTTCAAGATCGCCCGGCCATGATCCCCTTGTGCCAGGTAAGCATTCCCCAGGTTGTAAAATAAGGAGCTGTTCACTAAACCCTGGGAGAGAAGCTGCTCGTAAACCTGGGCGGCTTCCTGGTATCTTCTCGTTTCGTAAAGTTGGTTGGCCACGGATATCGTCTCGGGATTCACGCTATCATTTCCAGAAAGATATTTGATTGCGGCAGCGAGTCCGGCGAACATCATTATGCCAAGGATCACAATTGAGATTAAATTTCGTTTCATAATCGATTTCCTTAAGTCGGTGGTACCACCCAAATTATCCGTGTGGGGATTAGAAAACCCCGATGAGACCACCGAATCACAGAGTTCTTCTTATAAGACCTTATCTAGTTTGGCTATGAGAGCCTTTGTCTCCAGGTGGACATCTTTCATCTCCCCCTGTTCAATTGGGGAGTACTGACCCATTTCACTGATGGTTAAACAGGTGCGAACCTGTTCAACATCCTCATTGCTTACACCATGGGAGAGCAGTAAGCCGGATAATTCTGCCTGGGTGAGTCCTGCAACAGAACGATTGAGCTTATCGGATAGATAGCTGAGCAGGATTCTTCCGACAGTGTTGTAGTATTCAGGTGAATGAACATCAACCGCTTTTAATGCTTGGTACGCCTTTTTAGCAGCTTTTTTATTGCGTTTTGCTTCGGGATTCTTCATTAAATTTTCTTTGCGTTTGTGCCAGCCATATTGGCCGATAAGTAAGAACAAAGGCACTGTCCACAGCAGCCAGAAGCGGAAATTTTTGGTTAGATTAAGTGGCAGGCTGTTTGATTCGAGGGTCTCTTTTAGCGGACGTATTTCTCCCAAAGGATCACCAGCGATCGGGTCATTATCAATTCCCACAGGAGCTGTGACCGATCCATCTGGGGCAACGTTGATTTCTATTGGTTGGGTAGTGGATGTCTGGTAAGTTTCGCTGTTTGGATCGAAGTAGCTGAAT
>CP070785.1:1565304-1568915 GCA_020346705.1 Chloroflexota bacterium
CCCGTTCGCTCCGCCGCGCTTGTCAGAACCACGGAAGGTGGATGCCGACGCCCAGGCGGTTGAAACCAATTCCGAGATCGACAGGCCTGAGGCAAGGATTTTGCCCTTGAGGTCTGCGATTTCCTGGGCATCGATCAGCTCATGATCGACTGCAGGCACCGGATCTTGCCAGATCAGTTCCTCCGCTGGGACCTCCGGGCCGAGATAGCGCGCGCGGGGACCCATGTCGCGGTGTGTCAGCTTGAACCACGCCCGAGCAAATACTTCCGCGAACTCCTCGGGATTCTCATGGAAGCGCCGTGAGATAGGCTCATAGATTGGATCCATCCGCATCGCCATATCGGCGGTCGTCATCATGGTCGGAACTCGCTTCGACGAATCTTCCGCATCCGGCGCGAGGTCCTTTTCGGCTACGTCTTTCGCCTTCCACTGCCAGGCGCCGGCGGGGCTCTTCGTCAGTTCCCATTCGTAGCCGAACAGCATGTCGAAATAGCCCATGTCCCACTGGATCGGGTTCGGTGTCCAGGCACCCTCCAGGCCGCTACCAATGGTATCAGAGCCCTTGCCGCTGCCGAAGCTACTCTTCCAGCCGAGGCCCTGCTCTTCGATGCTGGCGGCTTCAGGTTCAGGACCGACAAGGGCAGCATCGCCCGCGCCATGGGATTTGCCGAAAGTGTGCCCTCCGGCGGTGAGTGCAACTGTTTCCTCGTCGTTCATGGCCATGCGTGCGAAGGTTTCGCGAATATCACGCCCAGAGGCGACCGGGTCCGGTTCGCCGTTCGGCCCTTCCGGGTTCACGTAGATCAGGCCCATCTGCACAGCGGCAAGCGGGTTCTCGAGTTCTCGATCACCGGAATAGCGCTCGTCACCAAGCCACTCGCTCTCAGTCCCCCAATAAATGTCATCTTCTGGCTCCCAAACGTCCTCACGCCCGCCGCCGAAGCCGAAAGTCTTAAATCCCATCGACTCAAGCGCGCAGTTACCGGCGAGGATCATGAGGTCGGCCCAGGAGATTTTCTTACCGTATTTCTGCTTGATCGGCCATAACAGACGGCGTGCCTTGTCAAGGTTCACATTATCGGGCCAGCTGTTGAGAGGCGCAAAGCGTTGGGTGCCGGTCCCCGCACCCCCGCGGCCGTCGCCGATGCGGTATGTGCCTGCGCTGTGCCACGCCATCCGGATGAAGAGTCCCCCGTAGTGACCGTAATCCGCCGGCCACCAGTCCTGCGAGTCGGTCATCAGCGCATAAAGGTCCTTCTTCAGGGCCTCCAGATCAAGCCTCTTGAATTCCTCGGCGTAGTTGAACTCCTCGCCCATCGGATTGCTCATATGAGAGTTCTGATGAAGAATCTTAAGGTTCAACTGATCCGGCCACCAGTCCCGATTCGATGTGCCACGCCCAACAGTGGGATTCTTAGATCCGTCAGTTACCAGGTTCTTGCTATCTTCATTCATAAGATTACCTCCTTGCTTTGTCTGAACTTATGTACAATGCTACGATGAATAATTATGTTTTCCTGGCCAAATGAATTCAACCAAAAATGCACGATAGTTGATTTCGCTGCTTCATCTTAGAATTTGGATTAATATTGTATGTAATTATATCTAAATTGAGGAAAAAAAATCTGATTATTATCCTTGTAGGTGATACTTACGCAACGTATAGAAAATCATTTTCCGAAATTATCTTTCCAATCAAGTCCTTCTCACTTAAAAATAAATATAATTCTCATTACTCATTAACGAGAAAGGCATTATTCCTGCACAAAGCCGAGTTTTGGATGGGGATGAATTAATTTTCGGCAACACGAGCGCGCTCTACGAATCGGATATGGTCATGTTGGATTACGAGACCGGAAGCTACTGGTGGCAGGTAGCTGGCCAGGCGATCGTCGGGGAGCTGGCTGGGGAGAAACTGCGAGTGCTGCCAAGCAGGATGGCAACCTGGGCTGAGTGGCGAGAGACCCATCCAAATACATTGGTGCTCTCCCGAGATACAGGATTCGCACGCAACTATGAGCAAGATCCATTTTTAGATATTGGTGAGTTAGCCAACCAGGGTCGTTTTATTTTTCCAGTCAGCGGGAAGGCGCTTGATAATCGCCTCAATCCGGGGGATAAAGTCATCTCGATCCAACTTGGTGAAGAGATGCGGGCTTATTTGCTTGATCCAGAAACTCCCAGAATTTACCAGGACCAGGTGGACGGTCGCCGAATAGTGATTTTTTCAACCCCCGGTGGCCCTTCAGGCTCAGCTTTTTTTGCTGATCTGGACAGCGATGAGCACACTTTCATCCTGGAGGATGGAAAATTCTGGGACGAGGCAACGGGTTCGATTTGGGACCTCTCCGGGCAAGCTATTAAGGGATCGCTGGCCGGTACACAACTGGAGGCAATACCTTCGAAGGTGAGCTTCTGGTTCGCAATCGTGGCTGCTGAGCCGGGGATCGAGTTGGGTTCCAGGTAAGCTCGTTTGCTCTTAGATTTTCAAATCTGCAGGTTCAGCTGGAACGCGATTCGAGACAGCATTGAGAACCATCGATGAAATTTATCATCTCAGAGCACTAAAATACTTTCTTCCAATAAGAACTATTCAGAAAAACAGGAGAATATCATTCCAACATCATCACTCTCCGTCCGCTTGCTGAGGGGATTCAACATCAGAAATATCCTGCCGGTCGGTCAGTTGTTCAGCCATTTCTGCTACCAACAACGGTGCAGCCAGATCACGCTGTAAAGTTGCCGAACGCTCTGGATCACTTTCACCGATGAATGAAAAGGTACTAACCAGATGCAGGTGGCGATCGTGAAGCGATTCGAAGGTAATTTCCTGCGAAATAAGCGTTGGATTGCTGAGTGCTGCTCGTACTCCATCCCATTCTTGTGGAACCAGGGCATTCTTTCTGTACTCATCACAGGTCTCCAGTAAATATTGGACCACTTGCTTTTCAGGGGGGAAAACAGGATTGATATACAAGCGTTCCATGTCATGGAGTAATTGGCGCATCGGTTCCGGGAACCGCGCGGCGATCACGAGCAGCGCGAGCATGGCCTGCTTAATATCGTATTCTGGTCCTTCATCCATTCCCTCCCGATACCAGATGATCTTGAGCAACTTGAACACATTGACCAATCGTTTCATTGTGCGGGGGCTTACTTCAAATGAAGCGCAGCATTCACTGATAAGCTTGTGATCATCTATCGAAAAACGCAGTGTCTTTGTAGGCAGGATGCGTAATTCCGTCTGGTTGGAACGTGCAGCTGGTAAACGACTGGCTTCACCACTCTCGAAATCCTCTTGTAGGTCACCCTCGCCCTCATCCCCGACGGGTGCTGGACTTTGAACATCTGTTTCTGGTAGTTCATCCTCCGGCACCTCAGGAGACATCTGCGACCAAAGAAAGCTGCCTACCTCTGATGCAGCCACTGGTCGCACTCGGTACGGAATTTGTAAGATCTTCTCAATGTAATCCAGGCCGGAGGGTTCGCCCCTGCGGATCAAGACATCCCGGTAAACTTTCTCCAACGCGCGTGTGACATAACGAACATCCATGGCAATCACCACCACGAACAACGGAGTTTTGACCAGCAATTGGGCTGCCTCTAGCACC
>CP070785.1:1569015-1575844 GCA_020346705.1 Chloroflexota bacterium
GCTTTTATCCCCAATCGTGAGCGTATTCTGACCATCGAAGACACTGCCGAATTACAGATGAAGCAGGAGCATGTCGGCAGGTTGGAAAAAAGGCCTCCCAATGTAGAGGGAAGGGGTGAAGTGACCATCCGCCAGCTGGTGATTAACGCCTTGCGTATGCGTCCAGACCGGATAATTGTCGGCGAGGCCCGTGGTGCAGAAGCGCTGGACATGCTGCAGGCGATGAACACCGGTCACGACGGGTCAATGACCACGATCCACTCCAACAGTCCCAGGGATACACTCAGGCGTATCGAGACCATGGTCCTCATGGCCGGTATGGAATTGCCGCTCAAAGCTATTCGGGAACAGGTTGCCTCTGCGATTGAATTAATCATTCACATGAATCGTATGCGAGATGGCACAAGGAAAGTAACTCAAGTTTCAGAGGTCCAAGGAATGGAAGGTGACAGCATTGTGATGCAGGATATGTTCGTGTACGAACAGACTGCCTTCCAGAATGGTAGGGTAATCGGACAGCTCAAGTCAACCGGACTAAGGCCCAAGTTTGCTGAGAAATTCGCAGTAAACAATATCGAGATACCCCCAAATATATTTGAGACATCAACTGTAGTGGCTAATTAGAATCTTCAAAATCTATAAAATCTCCGACTGAGATTTTTTCAAGAATTTCCGGATCGGTTTCAAGTACATAACTTGCCGGTTCCGGAGATGCATAATAAGGTCGCCAGGGCTTCGCCAATTGAGCACTGGTGACTTTTCCTTTTTGGTTGATCCATATCGCTGCAATCGGGAAAAAAACAAAAAACATGTGGATGGACGAATTAGCGATCGAGTCTTTATCCTTAACTAATATCAAAGCTTCTCCATGTTTTAGCCTTAGACGGAATTGTAATCCTCTCAACCGGCATAAACGACTCGAACACCAGCGTGCGGATTCAATGATGACCTGGCGGGTTTCTCTATTTATGATGTTTACAGAATTCGTTTTTGTCATATCTGTACCTGCTCTAAAAAGAATGACGTCAACATAATTGCAAAGATGTGACCAAGTGTAACAGATACCTCAGAGATTCGTTATTTATTGGTGAAGAGTAGTACTCAGGTCATGCACTGATTGTGTGGGAATATGAAGCCATTGTGCAGACCACCTCAAAAGTGTCAAGATCTTTACAAAAGTCTTACTCTTCGATTTTACACGTTGAATGGAGCCTTTGGAAATGGAAAAATTATCCTATGGCACAGATTTCCGCATAGATTTAATTTTTCAACAATTAAAGAAACAGCTAACTTCCTTGGTCCAGGAATTGGGAGGTTTGGTGAGAAGACCATCGATCCGCTTTAGAACCTACAGCGGTGTGGCAGGAATTATCCGCCGCCGGATGGTAATTTCGATCTCGATTGCCCTTTTTTCCGGTTCGACTTCTATTCTTGTTGGTTTTTTCCTTTATGCTAGTGGTTTTGTTAATCTTGCTGAAGCGATCACGGTTGTCGGTGTGTTCTTTATTATGGGTCTATTAATAAACGGTTGGCTCATTTTGAGGATGATGAGCAGCCCATTAAAGAATATTGAACATGTGGAAGATACCCTGGTAAAGATGGTCGAAACGGGGATGTATCGGTTAGATGAACATACTGAAGAGTCTGAGATTAAGAATGCACCCTTCGTTCAGGCATATTATTCTCTCCTTGAACATGTAGATACTATCGAGACCCATAACCTGGAATTTTTAGCAAAAATTTCTCACGAGATTCGCTCCCCACTTGCTTCTATTTTAGGCTACACAGAACTGCTCACCGATGCAGATCTTCGCCATGATGATCGCTTCATCGATAATTGTTATCACATAATCAGGAAAGAAGGGAACCAGGTTTGCCGTTTAGTCGAGGATGCAGTTTTAGCTGCTGGAATTGGTTCAGGCCATTATAATTTTGAGTTTGCTCCAACTAAAGTCGACCAGTTAATTGAGCATATTGTTGATGAAGCAAGAAAGAAGTACAAGCGGGAGATTATTTTCGAAAATAGCATTGGTGTAGTGACGATAATCGCCGATCCGGTAGGCCTGCGAGAGGCATTCAATAAATTGGTTGATAATGGGGTTAAGTTTTCCAATTCTGATTCAACAGTGGAAGTTCGCTTGACAGCAGCAAACAACCCGAATTGGGTTGAAATATCAGTAATTGACCATGGGTTTGGAATTGAAGCGAAAGATACATCAATATTATTCCGAAGGTTCAGCCGGATCCGAAATGAAGATACCAGTGAAATTCCTGGTAATGGTCTTGGTTTATATATTGCGAATAATATCATTCTGAATCATCAAGGTGAGATCTTGATTGAATCACAACCCGAAGTTGGTTCCACTTTTAAAGTCCTATTGCCTGTGGAAATGGCAAGCAAATAAATCCCTGAATTCAGGGGGTTTCCCATGATTACAGTATCAATGATCGAAGACCATCAAATATTGGTCGACTCTTTAAGCCTGATGCTTAGATATGAGTCCGATATTGATTTCTTGGGTTCAGCCTCTTCGATATCCAATGGGCACAACTTGATCAAAGAGACAACACCGGATGTATTGCTATTGGATGTTGGATTGCCAGATGGAAATGGATTAGATCTAATTCCAGAGATCAACGCAATAAGCCCAGATACCAATATCGTGGTATTGACGAGTTTATCTGATGAAACCACCTTAATGCGGGTTATCGATAGCGGAATAAGTGGTTTTGTTTCTAAAAATAGCGAGCTATCTGAATTAATGGAGACCATTCGGAAAGCAGCTGATGGCGAGATTGTGATGCCTACCAGTCTCCTGATGGGACTACTTATGAGGCTGCCGAGGGATAAAGCAGCAGCTTATCAGGAAGATAAAGGGTGGGAAAGACTCACCATGCGGGAACATGAAGTTTTGGAGTTATTGGCGGCGGGGAAATCCGGAAACGAAATTGCAGAAGAGCTGCACATTGCACCACTGACAGTGCGCACCCACATTCGCAATTTGATGTCAAAATTGGGTGTTCATTCCCGGCTGGAAGCTGTTACTTTTGGAATGAAAAACGGGTTGATCGATCCTCCATCGTAGAATCAAAATATTATCTGGTTAATCTACCTCAATTGGATTAGAGATAATACCTCGCTTGAACCTTTCTTGCCTGCCCGTTTCTATGTATATTTCAATAGAAGGGCCCGTATCCAATGGTAATTTCGCGAGTACTCATCCTTTATGAACCCCGTTTGTATTCAGATTTAATCAACGAATTGATTGAGCAGTTAGGATTACTTGATATTGTTGAGGTTACTGACAATCTTGATGACAGCGATAACGGTTCACCTGATACACTCGAAAATGTCGATGTTGTGATCTTACCTTTAGATAGCGATGGACAGCCGAAGACTAGTTTACTGCCGGATGTCTTACCGCGAGCAAAATTAGTAGCCTTTTCCCCGGATGGCTCGCGTGGCTTAAGGCGTATGCCTGGAGAGCAAGAATGGATTGAGATGCGGCCATTCGGTCTTTCGCAATTAATTGTTGAGATTCTTCGGGCAAATCCCGTATATTGAATTATTCCCCACTTCTGTATTAAATATTTATCCCGAGTGTCACAAGCAAATAAAGAAGACCAATCTTCAGGCTGTTGTTGATCGCGTGAACCACAAATGCGGTCCACAGCGAGTTGCTGAACTCATAAACCAGCGCAGCAATGATTCCGAGTAAGAATCCTGTCAAACCTACGGCAACATTACCGTGAATGAGGCCAAAGAGAAACGCGCTGAATATCGCACTGAACCATATCGCCCATCTTTCCCGGAACATAGTGTAAAGGACCCCTCGGAATAATAATTCCTCACCAAAAGGAGCGGCAAATCCTGCTAAGAAGAGCATAATTAGCGCGTCAATTGCAGATAATCCTTCAGGAAGGAGGAAGTCCAATTGGGGATTCTCAAATGGTTGACCAATCAGAAAAAACCACAACAACGTGAGCAAACTGGCTATCGGGATAACCATCAAGGTCACCACAACAGAGATTACATACCAGACACCTGAAGTGGGTCGTATCCCGACTGAGTCCCAATTCAAACCCCTTCTCCGCAAACCAAATAAATATACTCCGCCAATCAGGGCAATTGCTTCGAGAGCAGTTAATCCTAAGGTTTGAGAAACTGTTGGTTCCAACAGATCATCAGGACTATTTCCAGTCGCGATATAGATGGCAAGGAATATGAGCACTCCAATAAAAAGAAAAAATCCGATACCAACCAAAATGATGAGCAAATCTCTCCATCGCCAAAGATATTGATCTTTATTTGTTTGTGGTTCAATCTCAACCGATTCCATGAGTCAATTCAAATCTCCTTCAAATTTTAGTTCTCGATAAACAAACCATTCTCCCTTGCGTTTATCGGAGCCCTTCGGAGAGCGATCGTAGTAAATATCAAAAATCTGCCCACTTTCAGTCTTGATCCGGTAGTAATCTTGACCTACACCCCACGAACCCCTTCGCTCAGCAGTCGCTGCGTGTGCCGGTTTCATATTACGTGCCATCCTGCCTTTACGTTGGTAAACATGCCATTCACTTATTAACTCATCCACAACGTATTTGTCATTTCGCCAAACAAACCCATCAGGACAACCTGGTTTCTTTTCCAAGGTTGGGGGAATCCGGTACAGAGCTTCGATCTCTTCATTAATAAATTTGAGTGGAACGTAAGTCATAGGTCATATGATAATCTATCCTGAGAAGATTGCTAATTGATTTAATTGAAGAAAGATCGCAAAATCATACCAACTACAATTATATTAGTTTGATGAATTCTTGATCAAAATGAAGCAAAATAATTTTGGATATCGACATATAATAGATTGTGATGGAACGTACATGACAGAAATAAGCAATCTGTCACGATTAACCCGACTCTCAAAAAGAGTTTCACAGTTTAAGAATTAAAAATATCTAAGGAGGTCAGATGGAAATTGTTGATTTGACGGTGCCAATTGGGGAAGACACATTAAGTCCACCTTCAGTAAATCTTCAACTAGAATTGACTAGCTATCACCGCGGGCCTGGTTTTTGGCAAGCCAGCAAGGTCGAAATGCTCCTACATACCGGCTCGCATGTTGATTTTTTGCGCCATGTCCAGGAAGATGGTGAGACTGCAGGTTGACGTTGAGTTGGAACGAGTCTTTGGGGATGCTTTAGTAATCGATTTGAGTCACGTGGACGCGAACCATGCGATTTCAGTTCAAGACTTAGAGAAAAAGGATCTCAATATTCAAAAAGGTGATATTGTATTGGTCAGGACCGATTGGACAGAAAGGCATTGGGGGAATTTCCCGACATACTATATGGAATCACCATACTGCACTCCCGAAGCAGCTCAATGGCTGGTAGATGCGGGCGCGAAGGCAATCGGGTTTGATTGTTTTAGTGAGTACTGCGCTCGTCTACCAGATTTCACTTCGGAAGATTTTATTATCCATAAAGTGATCCTCGAAGGTGGTTCAATTCTTATGCAGCAGATGACGAACCTGTCAAATGTACCCGTCGATCAAAAATTCAAGTTCTTTGCTCCATTTGTAAAATTGCGCGGTGCTGAAGGATCACCCGCTCGTTTTTTCGCAATTCTTGATTAGAAAGGAGATGTTGATGTGAGTATCGAAGAATATTATTTACCAAAATCGATCGAAGAGACGATTGGCATCCTGGATGATCCTGGTCAAGACTTGCTAGTCTTGGCAGGTGGAACACTTGCCATGCCCCTGATCAACGAGGGAATCTCAACTCCCCAAAAAGTTGTGGGACTAAAGAATGCGGGTCTCAATTATATAGACCAGGTTGATGGCGAATTAATTATTGGGGCAACAACTACATTAACCCAGATGGAATCCCAGGAAGACTTGCCAATTCTTAAAGATGCTGCTCAAGCAGTTGGTGGATGGGCGATACGCAATATGGCCACTGTGGGAGGAAATTTGTTCGCTCCTCCACCGGGTGGCGATTTTGCAGTTGCTCTGTTAGCTTTGGATGCGAAAGTGGTAATTGCCAGCAACGGAGAAGAGCGAACAATTCCGATCAACGAATTTTTCACCGGGTTTATGACGAACGTGTTGGATCCAGGAGAAATTGTAAAGGAACTCCGGATTCCTTTACCTGCTGGCCAGACAAGCTATCAAAAATTTGGTCGTAGAGGTGCAAACACCCCCTCAATCGTCACCATCGCTGTGAATTTGCGAATCTCAGAAGAGACGGTTGAGGATGCAAAAATTGCACTTGGCGCAGTCGGCCCTCATCCATTCCGGGCTATTAAAGCAGAGGATTCTCTGGTAGGAAAATCCCTGACCGAGAAAAACATTCAAGTTGCAGGTGCTCTTGCGGTTAGTGAAAGTGAACCTTTTACAGATCCAATTGCGAGTACTTGGTACCGTGAAAAAATGATCCCGATAATTCTGAGTCGTTGCCTTGAAAGTATTCAAAGGTAGGAGATGGATATGTCAGCAAAAATTGTTAGTTTCAAATTAAATGGCAGACCTATCGAGGTCTTAGTCTCTCCACTCACCACTCTGCAAAAACTGCTCAGATCTGACTTGAAATTTACTGCCACAAAATCAGGATGCAAGCAGGGATCATGCGGCAGTTGCACAGTTCTGGTAAATGGTGAGCCCATGATGTCCTGCCTGCTTCCAGTTGAAAACATTCAGGACCAGGAAGTTCTCACTTTGGAGGGATTGACGAGTAATGGAGATTTGCATCCTATTCAGCAGACTTTCTATGAAACATTTGCGGTTCAATGCGGCTTCTGTACGCCGGGTATGATTATGGTTTCTAA
>CP070785.1:1575944-1590614 GCA_020346705.1 Chloroflexota bacterium
GGGCTGGTATTGGGACGATGATCGAGCGTCTCGTCGAATGGGAGCTGCTGGGGGATGTAGAATATTCAGCTCTCGATTCCGAATTAGAGAATATAGATTTCGCCAGAAAGCGATTATTGGATTGGGGGACACAAAACCAATTTCAAATCGTTCAAAAAGGTAATGAACTACATTTTTCCTTGCATAAGAATACAATCCTGGTGAAACTATTGGCTGTTGACCTCTTCGACTTCCTTGATCAGCAGCGTAAGAGCAGGTGCTGGGATTTAATTGTCGCGCATGCATTCCTTGATTTAATTGATGTGCCAACCACTTTACCGCGCATTTTTGATATAGCCCGACCTGGCGGCTTCTACTATTTCTCGATCAATTACGATGGCCTGACCGTTCTTGAGCCAGCCATCGATCAAGAATTCGACCATTTCGTTCTTGAACTTTATCACCGAACAATGGAACAGAGGCTCAGGGATGGTCAACAATATGGGGACAGGAATACTGGACGAAGCCTTATCTCACAAATCCAATACGCAGGCGGCCGTGTGTTGGCCTCGGGTAGCTCGGATTGGGTAGTATACCCGCAAGACGAAGGTTATCCCGAAGATGAAGCATATTTCCTACATTTCATCATCAATACAATTTACCGGGCATTGGAACATCATGCAGACTTAGATAACCAGAAGTTTGCTGATTGGATCCGCCAACGGCATGATCAAATTGATCAGCATAAATTGGTTTACATTGCTCATCAACTCGATTACTTCGGTATCTGCCCTGAAGAATGATCCACAATTCTTGTTGAAGAAAGTCTATATTATCTCCTAGACAGCAAAGTAATCACTCTATAATGGGAGCCTATCCGGACTTTCCATTGGTGGGTCTCCTCGGACTCGAATTGGATAATTGGATACACTTACAGGTAGAATTAAAGGCAATACTATTGTGGTATATTTTGTTAGATTTCCAACAGATTGAAAAAGACCTCAAGTTAATAGTTAAGTATGGCACCTAGTAAAGATTACTGGCAGGGCAAAATTGCATTGATCACCGGGGGATCAAGCGGGATTGGATTTGCCATTGCTCAATCACTTGCAGCTCAAGGAACCTCTGTGTGGGTATTGGCGCGCGGTGTGGAGGGATTGAAGTCTGCCCTCGAATCAGTAAACTGCCGAGAGAACCAGCACTGCGGGATGATATCCGCGGATGTCACCGATTGGGATCAAGTTTCTGCAGCAGTTGCTCAGGTTGAGACAGAGGTTGGGGTACCGGATTTGGTGATCAATTCAGCAGGGGTCGCGCACCCGGGATATTTCCAGGATCTTGAGATTGAAATCTTTCATTGGATGACAGAAGTAAATTATTACGGAACAGTTTATGTATGCAAAGCCGTTCTCCCTGGAATGGTGGCTCGTGGTTCAGGCCAGATCGTTAACATTTCATCTGGTGCAGCGTTTATCGGGCGCTTCGGCTATTCAGCCTATGCACCTACCAAGTATGCTTTGCAGGGCTTTTCAGATGTCTTGCGCGCGGAATTGAAACCACTTGGTATTGACGTTTCTATTGTTTTCCCTCCTGACACAGACACACCCCAATTAAAATACGAGAAAGAGCTTCAACCGCCGGAGACCAAAGCCCTTTCAGGGATCGCCAATCTCATTTCTCCAAATTGGGATGGCAGAGCGACCCTTTTCACCCCGGCACAGGTTGCTGATATGATCTTGCCTAAGATCGAGCAGCGAAAATATATGATCCTGCCGGGTTTTGAGATGAAAATGCTTTATTGGTTGAGCAGGTTAGTTGGTAGTGGGATTTATCCCATTTTAGATTGGTTGATCGCCCGCGCACAGCGTAATCTTCAAAGAGGAGATTAAAGTTATGGATATCTTTGATAAATGCACTGATTTCACCTACGCCAAAGAAGCCATGGAGGGAGGCTTCTATCCTTATTTCATCCCCTTTGCTGAAAACGAGGGTACAGAGGTTGAATATGAGGGTCGCAGGATTATCATGTGTGGTTCGAATAATTATTTAGGTCTAACTACACATCCGAAGGTCCGCAAAGCTGCTCAGGAATCAATAGATCGTTACGGGACAAGCTGTACTGGATCCCGTTTTGTTAACGGTTCGCTGGACTTGCACGAGCAGCTCGAAGCAGATTTAGCAGAGTTTGTCGGTAAAGAAGCTGCCCTGGTTTTTGCCACTGGGATGCAAGTCAACCTGGGTACCATCAGTGCATTGGTTGGTCGTGGGGATACGGTGATCCTGGACAAGTTCGACCATGCCAGTATTGTCGACGGGGCTCGATTGGGGTGGGGGGAGACAAAACGTTTCCGCCACAACGATATGGAGGATTTGGAACGCGTTCTGGCAAGCATCCCGGATGAGCGGGGGAAATTGGTGGTTGTTGATGGGCTGTACAGCATGGAAGGAGATATCGCCACATTGCCAGAAATTGTGCCGCTCTGCAAACGTTATGGAGCCCGCCTGATGGTCGATGATGCTCATTCGATTGGTGTTTTGGGAAACGGTCGCGGTACTGCGGCGCATTTCGGCTTGACCGAGGATGTCGACTTGATTATGGGCACTTTCAGCAAATCCCTGGCTTCAATCGGTGGTTTTATCGCCGGGACTGAAGATATCATTCACTATATCAAACATTTTGGGCGTGCCTTCATCTTTAGTGCCAGCATATCACCCCCCAATGCGACTGCTGCAAGGGCCGCTCTCCAGGTGATTCAGGAAGAGCAGGATAGAGTCCAAAGGGTAAACGACATTGGGGAAAGGATGCGTAAGAGCTATCGAGAGATAGGATTTGATATTGGATCTTCCGTCACGCCGATCATCCCAATTATTATCGGCGACGATTTGCGAACCGCGGTGGCATGGAAATACCTGTTCGATAATGGCGTTTATGTCAATTGTGTTGTTGAACCAGCCGTCCCCCCCGGCCGGCAGCTGCTCCGCACGAGTTACATGGCGTCGCACACGGATGAGCAGCTCGATCAGGTATTGGAAATATTCGAACAGCTGGCCGTGATGATGGGATTGGCTGCGTAATTATTGGTGAATTTCGCGTAAATTTAAAACGTATTGTCATTATGCATTTTTCGATCCCTTTAAAACCAGGCAGCTATGCCTTAAGAATATTCCTTGCCAATAAACAAAATATAAAGGTCGGTAGCCTGGGGGAGCATGAATTTTTCCCAGGAGAGTATATTTATCTTGGCAGCGCGTTGGGACCTGGTGGGCTGCGCGCCCGACTGGATCGTCACCTGCGTGGTGATGGGCGCCATCACTGGCACATTGATTGGCTGCGAGCCGAGGCAGTTGTAACTGGGTATTATTTCCTGGTCACGGATCGTCGGTTAGAGTGTCAATGGAGCCAGGCGCTTATGGAATATCCAAATGTAAGGATCCCGGTACCTCGTTTTGGAGCCAGTGATTGCAGGGGGATGAAATACCCTTGTCCTGCTCACCTTTTCCGGTTAGAACCGGGAAGATATCAGGAGAGTATCCAGAAGAAACTTTCCAAGGCCAGTGGATTGGAGGTCATCTATTGCCAATTCACATCCGATTCTCAGGCTGGGATGGGGTACATCGAGTAAAATTTAATTCATGGAATCATCTGCGAAAATCACACCTAATTACTTGCGTGATTATTTAACCCTGTTCGGATTCGGTGGCGTGATAATCATCTTGGACCAAACGACGAAAGTCCTGGTCAGGAGGAACCTGGCTCTGGGAGAGTGGTGGTCTCCTTGGGAGTGGCTGGAGCCTTATGCCCGCATCGTAAATTGGAAGAATACTGGCGCGGCTTTTGGGATTCTCCCAAGCCTTGGAGAAGCTATCGCGGTTTTGGCTATCATCGTCGCAATTGCCATCGTCTATTATTTCCCCCGGGTTCCCCGTGAGGATTGGACCCTTAGATTGGCAATGGGATTAACTTTCAGTGGTGCTCTTGGAAATTTGTTCGATCGATTGACGATTGGTTGGGTGACGGATTTTATCTCAATCTGGCGTTTCCCGGTTTTCAACATTGCTGATCTATGCATAACTCTCGGCGTGATTGTTTTATTGCTCGGCGTGTGGTCGCAGGAAAGAAATTTGGATGATGATTTGAGCGAAACCGAGGTGGATATAACCCCTGACACGGGCAGCGATCAAGTACCTGAGGAGAATATGGGTGAATGATCGCATTGTCAGGTTGACCTATGAACAAGAACATCCTCAACGCTTGGACAAGTACCTGGTAGAACAGCTACCCGAATTTTCTCGTTCTCGCCTGCAATCACTAATCAAAGAAGGTCGCGTGACCGTAGACGGTGTGATCGCCTCAAAGAGTGGTCAATCCGTTGATCGCGTTTCACATATCATAGTTGAGATTCCTCCCCCACAACCATCTGAGCTGGTCGCAGAGGAAATTGCGCTAGATATTGTTTTTGAAAACGACGACTTATTGGTGGTTAACAAACCGGCTGGGATGGTCGTTCATCCATCCGCCGGGCATCAATCGGGGACATTGGTGCATGCTGCATTAGCGCACGCTGACGATATTGAAGGCGTTGGTGGAGTCCAGCGACCGGGTGTAGTTCATCGTCTGGACAAAGATACCTCTGGATTGATCCTGATGGCGAAAAATGATGAGTCTCACCAATGGCTGCAGGACCAATTCAGTTCGCGCCAGGTGGATAAGGTTTACCTGGCACTGGTGGATGGAAACCCACCTACTCCTCGCGGAAAGGTGGAAATCGCTATTGGAAGGGATCCGAATAATCGCAAGAAGATGGCTGTTGTTCCGCCGGGAAAAGGAAGAGCCGCAGTTAGCGAGTATTCTACCTTACGCAATTTTCAAGCCCACACCCTGCTTGAAATACACCCGATAACTGGACGGACGCACCAGATACGAGTTCACCTGGCCTTCCTGAAATGTCCCGTGGTAGGAGATCGAGTTTATGGGCGCCGGCACCCCAGTCTTCCTTTGGATCGTCAATTCCTTCACGCAGCGCGACTTCGGATTCGTTTGCCTGGGGATGATGATCTTTCTGAGTTCGAAGCACCGCTGCCGAAGGATCTTTCCAGTATCCTTGCAGTGCTTGATTCGTCTGGCAGCCCGGTGGATGGATAAAAAATCTCGGGCAATTATTATTTCATTGAAGTACAGATAAACAAGACAAAGAGGTTCTCATGGATTGGGTTGACTTACGCTCTGACACGGTGACACTTCCCACGCCCGAAATGCGGGTCGCGATGGCTGAAGCCGAGGTTGGTGATGATGTCTATGGTGAAGATCCTTCGATCAACCGGCTAGAAGAGATATCCGCTGCCCGGATGGGGAAGGAAGCTGGGCTTTTCGTGCCATCCGGGACGATGGGAAACCTGTCTGCGATTTTGGCTTATTGTGGCCGGGGAGACGAATTCATACTCGGGGATTTGTCGCACACTTTTATCTTTGAAGCCGGTGGGGCAGCGGCACTGGGTGGTGTACACCCCCATACTTTAGAAAACCAGACTAACGGCAGCTTGATACTGGAAGAGATTGAAGATGGGATTCGACCTGATGACATCCACCAACCGATTTCACGGTTGCTGGTTTTGGAGAATACGCACAATCGCTGCGGTGGAACCGCACTCAGTGTGGAATATACCCGGTCAGCAGGCGATCTGGCACACCAACACGGGCTAAAGCTGCATCTGGATGGTGCCAGGATTTTTAATGCGGCAATTTTTTTGGGTGTTGAAGTAAAGGAATTGGTCGATCCAGCTGATTCAGTTACCTTCTGTTTGAGTAAAGGATTGAGCGCACCGGTAGGGTCTGTGTTATGCGGGTCAGATGATTTCATTAGGCAGGCCAGACGAATCCGAAAACAGCTCGGCGGAGGTATGCGCCAGGCAGGTATTCTGGCTGCGGCGGGAATCGTGGCCCTGGAAACCATGATTGACCGACTCGCGGAAGATCATGCCCGGGCAAAGCTGCTTGCGCAAGGTTTATCACAAATCCCTGGCCTGGTCTTGGATCCAGGGACACCACATACCAATATGGTCTTCCTGTCCTTGGGTGAGGAGGTTCCCCTTTCAGGAACTGAGGTGGCAAACAAGCTGAAAGCACAGGGAGTGCGTGTGGGCGTTGTTTCTAAGAATCGCTTCCGCCTAGTCACACACCACGGAATCGAAGACGGTGATATCGAAGTAGCGATTGGCGCGTTTCAAGAGGTAATGGGGGGTGTATGATATAATATTGCGCCTAAGGAGGGCGAAACCCTTTTGTGGTGAACGCTCTATGAGCCTTGGGCAAGAGATCCCAGGGGTATCTTCAAGAGTCATGTGTGGCTTATGGAGACAGAAGTACACGCATTTCTGGACAATTTAGAGACTTCCGAAAGCACGCGGATGGCATACGCCAATGATTTGCGTGTTTTTTTGACATTTTTAGATGGGTTTCAAGAGCAGACTCCTGCACCAGAAGATATTAACACTCAACAGGTGGCTGCTTTCTTGAAAGCAGAGAGCAAACAAGGTCGGCGAAAGAGCACACTGATCCGCCGCCTGGCGACACTCAAATATTTCAGGAAATATCTGGTGCAAGAAGGATTACTTCCTCTTAATTCATTTTCAGTGCAGGATGAAGAAATCCAACAGGTAATCGAGGAGATTCCGCACGAGCGCTCCCAGAAATGCTTGAATCAAGACCAAATTGATGTTCTGTTGGCGATTATTGATTCTTCACCGCGACCCCGAGCTCTGAGAGATCGCGCGATTTTGATGCTCCTTTTAGAAACAGGTCTTTCCGTTGGAGATTTGACTGCTCTCGATCTGAACGATCTGGATTTGCATACGGGGCGTTTCCACCTCAACCTGATTGGTAAAGGCGATGTATGGCTGGAATTGGGTCAGGCTAAGGATGCTGTAAAATCATATTTAGAGGAAGGGCGACCAGATCTTATGCTCGAACCTGGTGAGCCGGCCTTATTTATCAGTCAAATGGATGGCCGCTTGAGCCGCCAGGGAGTTTGGCAGATCCTCAACCATTGGGGACGAAAGTTACACCCTCCCATATCTCTTTCACCGCGGATATTGAGACATACTGCTGTCTTACGAATGAGCAAAACTGGCTATTCAACAGCCGAGATACAGCTGCGTTTGGGTCATCGCAACCCGATTTCCACCCGGGCTCTGATCCGGCGCTTGCAAGCTGACTGTCTTGATCAACTCTAACCAGAGACTATTCAATTGAAGGGATTATGGTCATGAATGAATTTATCACATTGGAACAAATCGATCGTGCAGTAGATACTATTAGAGGCAGGATCACCAACCAGCCGAAAGTGGGTATGATCCTTGGTTCTGGGCTAGGCAGTCTTGCCGAATCAGTTGAGGATGCGGTGTTTGTCCCCTATAGTGTTCTTCCTCCGTGGCCGGTATCCACCGTCGAAGGGCACGAAGGGCGGCTAGTGATTGGTTCTCTTGAAAATCAGGAAGTGATGGTGATGCAAGGTCGCTCCCATTATTACGAGGGTTACAGCATGCCGCAGATTGGCTTTCCGGTACGAGTCATGCAACGGCTTGGCGTGGAAATACTGATCGTCACGAACGCAGCCGGTGCAGTGAACCCTGATTTCGAACCCGGTGAGGTTATGCTGATCACCGACCACCTAAATCTTCTCGGAATGGCAGGTGAGAGTCCCCTGAGAGGCCCCAACTTTGACCAGATCGGTCCCCGATTTCCTGATATGGGTTTCGCGTATGATCGAAAGCTGGGTGAGTTAACTCGCCAGGTGGCGAAGGAAAGCGGTTTTGCACTGCGAGAAGGGGTTTACGTGTGTCTGGCTGGACCTTCATTTGAAACGCCTGCAGATTTGCGCTTCTTGAAAGCAATTGGTGTTGATGCAGTAGGCATGTCGACAGTTCCCGAGGTAACAGTAGCAGTGCATGGTGGCATGCGAGCATTAGGCTTGTCTACAATCAGTAATAAAGCGAACCTGGATGGCGAGACTATCACCAGCCATGAAGAGGTTCTTGAAGCGGGAAAGATCGTCCTCCCGCGATTAACTCAAATTGTTACCGGTGTTTTGCAAAGGCTGTAATCCGAGTGGGGGATTGGTCTTAGACACGATTATTGGAATATACGGTAAGAGATGGAAGAAGCCTTACGCTTTTTCAGAACCTATGAGATGTGGATGTATGTGATCCTGGCACTGGCAGGATTGGTCTATATCCGCAAGTTTATCCTCGCCTGGGAGGATCTCCGCAAGGCTGCGTTTGGATTGGAGCGGGAAAGTGCTCAATCAAGCCTGAACCAATCAGCCGGGATGCTGGTACTGCTGTTTGTAATGGGGGTCGGTATATTTGTTCTGGTGTCCTTTGTTGCGCCCAGCTTTCCAGCCTCCAATCCGTTATTAACGCCAACCATGGATTTGCTGGCTTCCCCAACAACAACATTGCTCGCTGAAGGAACTGATCAAAATAATGCAACCCCGACCGTGGAAGATCTTTCACTGACACCGACAATCGCTGTTGTCGGAGAAGGTTGTGTCCCGGGCCAGATAATGCTGACAGAACCTGTTGATGGATCGGAAATCAGTGATGTGATCGTTGTCAAAGGAACGGCCAATATTCAAAATTTTGGATTTTATAAATATGAGCTGGCCAGACCCGGGGAGCCAGTCTGGTTGACGATCCAGGCTGGGAGGGATATCATCCAGGATGGTGATCTGGGTCAATGGGATACCCGTACGTTAGCACCTGGTGATTATATGTTACGATTGGTTGTCACCGATAATCAGGGAGAAAGTTTGGAACCATGTGTGATTCGGGTGTTTGTTAATAACCCCTCCGCGCCGTAAATCCTTGCAAGATTAAGGATGCTATTATGCCTGAAATCGAAATCCGTCCCGCGAATGCTGAAGATATAAAGCAGCTGGTCAAGATGGATCATAGTTATTTAAGTAATCATGTCTGGCAGATGGATCCCCATTTCACTTCCGGAGAAACTGGTGCTGTATTTCGTGAGGTGAATTTACCCAGAAAAGCGAAAGTTGATTACCCACGATCGCCACAATTATTGGCCAAACATTGGGAAAACTACTCTGGAGTCCTAGTTGCTGTCCATGCAGGAGAACCAGTAGGATACACGAGCTTGGTGGAGAATATGATCCCAATTACGACCTGGGTGATGGATCTGGTCGTTCACCCAAACCTTCGCCGACAGGGGATAGGAACTGCATTAGTTCTAGCTGCGTTGGAGTGGACCGGCGCACAAACCAAGAGCCAACGCTTAATTCTTGGTATGCAGACCAAAAATTTTCCAGCCATCAATCTTGCTCAGCGAATGGGGTTTGATTATTGTGGTTATATCGATCATTATTACCCAAACCGGGATATTGCAATTTTCTTCACAAAATGGATAATATAATAGTAGGTTAAGGTACTAAATTATTGATAATGGTCGAATTCGCGATTGATATGCTAAAAGGTTTCAATGAACTGCTTACGGCAGGTATTGCCATCACGGCATTTTCTCTGCTGTTGTATGCTCTGTCGTTTAATTTACGTGACCGGGTAGCGAGATCTTTCGCGATTATCTTGTTGTGCGTTGTCTTCGTTTCTGTGGGGGACGCCATCGCCAGCAATTCCAGTACTAGCTTGCAGTGGGAATTTTGGATGCGTGTCGAGTGGATTGGGATCATCTTCCTTCCACCGGCATATTTGCATTTTTCTGATGCGCTCCTGGAGACGACTGGGCGGCCTTCACGCGGTCGCCGACGTCGATTGGTATGGGTTTTATACGGAGTTTCATTCGCTTTTGCCCTTACTCTGCCAACAAACTGGCTGGTTGGTCCCATTGTCGAAAATGTTGGACCCGCACCTCACTTGGAAAGAACCTGGCTGACCTGGGTGTTTGCTGCTTATTATGTCACTGCAATCGCCGTAGCTGGAATAAATTTATGGCGGGCATATCAGCGAACGGTGACCAGGACCAGTCGCCGCAGGATGCGTTACCTCCTATTGGGCGCATTGGCTCCAGTTCTGGGTTCATATCCTTTCTTGTTATTTGGCTCAAATTTAGTAGTTAACAACCCGCTGCTCTTCTGGATTGCAGCAACGATCAGCAATTTGCTGGTTTCTGTACTGCTGGTTCTAATGGCCTATGCAGTTGCATTTTTTGGCGTTTCCTGGCCCGATCGAGTAGTGAAGCGTCGCCTGTTTAAATGGTTGATGCGGGGTCCAGTGACTGCTTCTGTCATTCTTGCCCTCGTCACGTTGGTTAACCGCTATGGAGATTTGGTAGGTATAACAAATCCTGTTGTGATCCCCATCTTAACCGTAACCAGTTTATTGATCATGGAACACTCGATAACCCTGGCAGCACCCTATTGGGAGAGGTGGTTGTTTCATGGGGGTAATCCTAATAAACTTCAATTGATCCAATCTCTGGAAGAGCGTTTGTTAACCACCGGGGACTTGCGAGATTTCTTGGAATCAGTTTTGGCTGCTCTTTGTGACAGGCTGCAAGTTACAAATGCTTTTATTGTGGTATTGAATGCTGGGGGTCCTGAGATGTTGCTTACCCTGGGAGATGAAAGCCCATTCGAGGAAATCGAATCGCAAGCCGATCTACTCGATGCCGTCGCCAATAATGGTGGCGCAGGGGTAAAACGCGCTGATGCGGAGAGGTTATTTACCTGGCATCACTACTGGTTAGCACCCCTCTTTGAGGAGAATAACGGAGAAGAACTTTTATCGGGAATTATTGGGGTAGAACGTAATCCGGATGGGACGCTCTCGGAAGATGAGAAAGAAGCGATAATGATATTATCCCGCAGAGCGGAAATGGCCCTATTTGACGTGCGGATGCAGCAGCAGGTATTCACCTCGGTCGAAGAATTGGCGCCCCAAGTGGAAATGATCCAGCGACTGCGCGCCGCTGCTCGCTATGATGGGACGGAGGTGCTCACTGCATCTGAAATATCATTGGATGACCGGGATATGTCCAAATGGGTAAAGGACGCCCTCAGC
This sequence comes from Chloroflexota bacterium, assembly GCA_020346705.1. Classification (GTDB taxonomy): domain Bacteria; phylum Chloroflexota; class Anaerolineae; order Anaerolineales; family UBA4823; genus PFL25. The sequence continues at coordinate 1,586,955 of CP070785.1, forward strand.
CATTATTGGGGGGGACCCAAGCTTTCCCAAAGTCCTCTCATGAAATTGGCAGTGGTTCAAAGAGCGGTTGACCAGCATGAGGGCAACCCAACCAATGCACTGCGAGCGATCTTGCTGGAGGGAATTCAGAAGGTAAGACCCCGTGGTGAACGTCGTTTTACCGGGGAATGGATCCTCTATAATATACTAGATCTGAAATTCCTGTAGGGCCGTAAGGTGCGAGAGATCGCGATGCGATTGGCGATGTCGGAGGCGGATTTATACCGCAAACAACGAGTTGCGATCGAAGCTGTTGCTGGCGCGATTATTGATATGGAACAACAAGTCAGAAAGGAGGATAATACTGAGACGAAAAAACAAGAAATAGAACAGTCATCGTAATGGAGGGCACCAGCAGGCACTATCAATCAAAGAGGTAACGATTAATGGTAAACAAAACATATTCAGAAGGATTACAAGGGGGTCCGCAGCCGTTGGATGAATCTTGGTGGGCGGCAGTCCTGGCAGAGGAAGAAGGAGCTGATTCTGCATCTGGAACGCAATCTCAAACCGAGACACCCCATCAAGCGATGGTTGATTGGGAAGAGGCTCGCAAGATTTATGATTCGGATGAGACGGTGATACTGGAAGTTGTTGACTATAACCGGGGGGGATTACTGGTCGAAAGCGATGAGCTGCAGGGATTTGTCCCAATTTCCCACCTGGTGAATATCGATTGTGATCCAGGCGACCAAACGGATGAAGAGCGAGAACAAGTCTTGAGCGGTTATTTGACAACATCATTAAGCCTGAAAGTAATCGAATGTGACCCGGCTAGAGGGAGAGTTGTATTATCTGAGCGGGCAGCGCTGTTTGAACCCGGACGGCGGATGCAGTTGCTCGAAAACCTACAACCCGGTGAATGTATTTCCGGGACTGTCACAAACGTCACTGATTTCGGTGTTTTTGTTGACTTGGGTGGCTTGGAAGGTTTGATCCATGTCTCAGAATTGTCCTGGGGACGGGTACGACACCCCACGGAGGTGTTGAGCGTAGGGGAAATCGTTCAGGTCTATGTGATCAGTATCGATCAGGACCGCCAAAGGGTGGCATTGTCCTTGAAGCGATTAAATCCAAATCCCTGGGAGACCGCTGAAATAAGATATCACTCAGGGCAGGAGGTCGAAGCCGTGATCACAAGCGTGATGCCTTTCGGCGCCTTCGCTCGCTTAGAGGAGGGATTGGACGGCCTGATCCATGTCTCGGAAATGAGTCTTGGGAACGAATTGGTAAGACCTCAAGAGGTTGTGGTTGAAGGTCAGCATGTTCAAGTGCGGGTGCTGCACGTTGATGCAGAGAAACAGAGGCTTGGTTTAAGCCTGATCACCAATCCGCAAATGTAAGCAGACCTATCCTGCAGTCCAGCGGGGCAAAAGGAAGATAATAGAGAAAGCAATTTTCTTTTCTTCGTGGTATGTCTCTTAAATGGTCCTGGCAAGTAGACCTGCAGCCTAGGCCAGTTCCATATTTATGGAGGCCTTGTACCTGTTAAAATGAACTGAGACGCCCACAACGACATCGGTTTTATCGGGATGCTGGCAAATAAAGTATCCCGAGATAAACCACTTCTATTAAAAAATGAAATACTTATGGGGGATCGCGTTTGGAGTAGTCATTGGCTTTTTGGGGGTGGGATTACTGCTTTTGACTACCGGTAAACCTCGGGGAGAACCGATAAAGTTATCTCCACCGCCGACGTCTGCACCCCTCATTATCCATGTCACCGGGGCTGTAAATAAACCAGGGGTGTACTCTTTACCCCCGGAATCACGGGTAGGTGAGGCAATAGATAAGGCTGGGGGACTGACAGACAGCGCAGATGCTTCGTTGATCAATCTTGCCAAGATCGTTGAAGACGGTTCGCAGGTCTGGGTTCCGTACCTGATTGAAGAAAATGTACCTCAGGTTGATTCGGAGATCGTGAGGATAGAACCTACCTCGAGTCGATCCTCAAACCTGATTAATATCAATACTGCCACGCAATCTGAGCTGGAGAGTTTGTCAGGCATTGGTCCAGTGTATGCCAAAGCCATCATTCAATATCGATTGGAGAATGGCCCATTCGAAAAGATCGAAGATATTCAAGAGGTTAAGGGGATTGGACCGGTTACATTCGAAAAAATCAGGCCTTTCATCACCGTTAGAGGGCCATCAGGGAATTAAACTTCTGACTTAATAAATCCCTATGCTCACCAAAATCAATCCTGGGGAAAAATCTACTCTACCTCTTTCAATAGTTGATCAGCAAGCTGGCGAACGGCAATTTTCCCTTCATAACTTTGGTAGAACGATCGCCTCTTGCTTCTGGTATTTACCTTTTTTGTCCGCATAGGAGACATCACACACCTCATCCGCCTCGAAGAAAAGCACTTGCGCAATACCTTCATTAGCGTAAATCCGGGCCGGGAGCGGGGTGGTGTTGGAGATCTCCAGGGTCACATATCCTTCCCACTCGGGCTCGAAAGGAGTCACGTTGACGATGATCCCGCAGCGGGCGTAAGTCGATTTACCTAAACAAACGGTAAGCACCTCCCGGGGAATTCTGAAGTATTCCACTGTGCGAGCCAGAGCAAATGAATTGGGGGGGATCACGCAAATATCACCTTTAAAATCTACCATCGAATGTCGATCAAAATGCTTTGGATCGACGACTGCTGAATATACATTGGTAAAAATTTTGAATTCGTCCGCCACGCGAATATCGTAACCGTACGAAGATACACCAAAAGAAATAACTCCGTCGCGCACCTGGCTGTCAGCGAATGGCTCGATCATTCCTTTTTCTTTAGCCATTTTGCGAATCCAATGATCGGGTTTTAATCCCACGATTACCTCCTTAAAAACTGTTTTTTTTACTGTAAATTGCTTGCCGAAAATACTTTGTTTAGCAGAATTGCCCTTTCCTCCGGATTCATCAAGCGAGGACGGGCATAATCTTCAAAAACGATGGTGATCAGTTCGTTACCGAGGTATTGTCCATCGTAAAACACATGCATGTCGATGAAACCGTCATCACAGGCGTAATCCGTGCAGAAGTGGTACTGGTCGAAGAAAAGATTGCCCAGACCATAATGGATAAATGAGTTCTTATAAAGTTCCAATCCTTGTGGTTGGTGGGCCTGGCTCCCGCTGACGATGGATGCACCAGCTGAAGCCAGCGCCTGAAAATCTCTCACCTGGTCGGGCTGCGGATTGTAAGTGTAATACTCGAAGTGCTGGAAAGTAGCGATTACCTGATATCCCTCCTCTACCAACCGGGTGATCTCATTCTGCATCCAATCAAAATCACAGCTAACGGCTCCAGGCTGCTGGTCACTGGCGGTCGCATAGCCTCCGCCTTTCCCATTACATCCAATGAAAGCAATTTTGTTTCCATTATGCTCGATTAACCTGGCCTTTCGAGCATCTTTGCGATCGTATCCCCCACCATAATAAATCCAATCTCGCTGCTCGTACATGTCCAGAGTGTGGCGCATAGCCTCCGGCCCCCAATCACCAAAATGATCGCCGGTCAGTTCTACGACGTCGGTACCAATTTCCTCCAACAATTCAATGTATTCCGGACGGCTGCAAAATCGCAGATCGGCCTGGAGCGGGTTGGGGTAGGGGCAGTCTGGTGTG
>CP070785.1:1590714-1601022 GCA_020346705.1 Chloroflexota bacterium
ACTCAGATCAAAAACTTGAAACGCCACCCATACGAGTTCTACCAGAAACTGGGTTTCACTATCGTGGGCGTCATCCCGGATGCCAATGGGCCGGGAAAACCCGACATCATGATGGCGAAACGCGTTTCAAGCTAATCTTGTTGGTTATTGTCATCAGGGATGTTGGTAGAGTTTTGAACCGATAGCTTGTTTATTGGGCGATATATTTTTCGCTTTTATCATCAGAACACAAACAATAATCACACCAAATAACCAAAGAGCAAGGCCCAAGATACCAGATTCAGGACTCCAGGCAGGATGCCCGACTTACCCCCTGTGGATAGTGCCGGAATTGCCTGCCCCGAGCTTGTCTTGGGGTGCGTCGACAATGACAACAACGATAATGATACACTTTCACACTCCGTAGACGAGAATCCTTCACTGGCTTCCGCTTACCTCCCCAGAGCTGCAAGGTCACACCTTGACAATATGGGCATTCACGCGAACAAGTTTTGCTTTTGCGCTTGACATCTGGCAGCTTGAGGACAACAATAGACATGACGAACTCCTGTAGATGTTGACTTTAGCAATCTCCATCTTACAAGGAGTTTGTCATTTTTTTCAAAACTTATCACTTATGGGACAGTTACAGGGCAGTCTGCCAGGCTGACAAAAACAAGAGCGTCAAAGAAAACAGGTAGAGTGCAGTTCCTTTAATCATTAGTCTCTCCTCCCAGCATATTAATCAGAAAACGCTATCAAACTCAAACATCAATTCGAAGCGAGCTGCTCATCGAGAACCTGAGTGGAAAAGTGGTAGAAGATCTCAATCCAGTCGAATTCTCCTAAACCTTGACCATATGAAACTCCATTGCGGACGATGATCAGGTTCGCCTGGGGTGAAACGTAGATGAATTGGCCCTTATTCCCTGCAGCAAAGAAGTCGTCTGCACCACCCTCCCGGGCCAATCCGTACCACATATATCGGTAGTAACCCCCATTAGCAGCGTTGAATATCTCAGGCCCGAAACTCGTTTCGTAATAAGTCTTATCCTCCACTGTATGGCTGCCTCGTACTGACTCGTTTATCCAATCTTCAGAGATAATCTGATCTTCTCCCCAGCGACCATTATTTAGATACAGGCGACCAAACTTAGCGAAATCGATTGCCCGGGCATTGATCCCGCTTTCCATCTTCTCGAATCCATTTTCATCCAGGCTCCAGCTTCCCAGGAATTCCATCCCGATCTGCTGCCAGATTTTCTGCTCCAGATACTGCGCAACAGGTTGGCCAGTTGCCCTTTCCAGGATGATCCCCAACAGTAATGGATGGAAATTGTTATACAGAAAATGTTCTCCCGGTTGGTCTACGATTTCGGTTTCATTAAGCGCTAACTGCCTCAAGTTGGGATGGTAGTAGGTCAAGGAATTATCCCCATTGAAGAAGGCAAATTCCCGATAATCGATTCCTGAGGACATTTTTAAGAGATCTTTGATGGTGATGTTTCTAAACTCGGGATCGCGTTCTTCCAGCTCTGGGATGTATACAGTGATAGGATCCTCTACGCTGTCGATATGACCTTCCTTAATAGCAATCCCGATCAGGGCGGAGGTGAAAGATTTCGCTATCGAAAAGGAAGTCACAAAAGAATCTCTCTCCGCTCCATGGGCATATTCCTCATACAGCACTGCATCATCCTGGATCACGATTAGCGCTTGGGAGTCTGACACCTCAACGAAGGAGTCTAGATCATCAATCAGGGGATGCGATTCAAAGCGTGAACTTACCCATGCTTTATTCAGCTGTTGATCGAAGGTGAATCCTTCGGATCCCACATCCATCATCCTCTCAGGAAATTTTTGATAATCATATACATCAGAATCGCCCCACCGGAGAACGCGTACGACATATTCGGGAGAGTACCTTACCGAATAGAACAAAAGGATAAACAATACGACCCCGATAAGAATTCCCACTCCCCAAATCAACACTTTCCCAAATTTTCTGATTTTTTTATTCATGATATCCTCTAATCATTCCATACTCTGTATTTATGAAGATTGCAAACTGATCAACTTCGATTCAACAATAGGTTCTGGATTATTTCGCAAAAATTCACATTATCAATTCCTTTTTCCAGGAACACATCGGCTCCAGCTTCATAAGCAGGCAGCCGGTTTTCGGCATGCATTGACATAACGATCACTTTCACATCATTGTTTTCAGCTTTGATTTGTTTGGTCGCTTCAATGCCATTCAGTACGGGCATACGAGCATCGATAATAACCACATCTGGATTAAGCACCTTGGTGAGCCCAATCGCTTCTCGTCCATTCGACGATTCCCCTACCACTTCAAATTTTGAATAATGATCCGACACAATGCGGATGGAGTGCAGGAGGGCAATTAATCCTTTGCGTGCCATTCTGCTGTCATCGGAGACCACAATGCGGATGGAGTTTTTCATTTCTCATACCTGTCGTAGTAAGTAGATTTCATACGCTCTGGAACATTATCGCGAATTATCTCCATAAAGTCGTCTTGCAAATAAATGAATATATATACAGAAAAAGGACCGCATTTTCAGCGATCCCTTTCATCATGGTGTCAATCAACAATACTACAAATGTTGTATGTCAAGTCTCGATTTCGTCATCGAGTTCTGCTAACCCTTCCTTTAAAGCATAAAGCGCGGCCTGGGTCCGACTGGCCAGGTGCAGTTTGCTCAAAATCCGGCTGACATGGGTCCGCACGGTGGTCTCACTGATCACCAGCTGTTCAGCAATCTCCTGGTTGCTCATTCCGCGGGCGATCAATTTCAGGACCTCAACCTCCCTCTCTGTCAAAGGATCGTCAGTCCGGGTTTGGGTTGGAGGCTGTGAGATCTCCTGGAGCACCCTACGAGCGATTTGTGGATGGAGAGAAGGTTCCCCGCGGTATACCTGGTGAATAGCCGCGACCAGCTCCTCTGGAGAAGAATCCTTCAACAAATACCCCAGAGCTCCAGATTTTATGGCTGGAAAGACCATCTCATCAGTAGCAAAGCTCGTCATCACCAATATGCGAGCATCTGGATCATCGGTCCTGATTTGTTGAATGGCCTGGATGCCATCCATTTCCGGCATCACCAAATCCATCAAGATCACATCTGGATGCAAGTCACTCGCAGCACGAACTGCTTCCTTCCCATTCGATGCTTCACCAATAACGTTAATGTCTTCTTCTGTGGCTAAAAGCGCGGCAATACCATTGCGTACAATTGCATGATCGTCCGCGATGAGGACACTAATCTTCTCCGTCATTTGGAACCTCCACCCGCAACAGAGTACCTCCTTCAGCCTTTGCTTCCAGAGTCAGGCTGGCGTTGATCTGGTTTGCTCGTTCCTGCATACCCTTGATGCCCATCCCACCGCCGCCTGCTGCCCCTTTATTAGCCAAACCGATCCCGTTATCTTCTATCTCAAGCAGTACCAGCTCATCGTTTTCCGAAAGACTGACTCTTACCTGAGTTGCTTGAGCATGTTTGAGAATGTTATTTAATGCTTCACGGGCGATGCCGTATAACCCTGCTTCTAATTTTGATGATAAACGTTTTTCAAGGGTCAGGTCAGTTTCCGTCTTGATCCCAGTTCGTGATTCAACCGCTTCCAACCTTTCCTGCAGCGCAACTACCAGGCCATCTCGATCCAAAATCGGCGGCTGCAGCTCGAAAATCAATAAGCGCATTTCTTGCAGCGCTTGCTGCGAGGTATATCGCAGTTCATCTAGATGTTTCCTAACTACATCCAGGTCACCAGCTGAGAGCTCCCTTGAAGCGGCTTCTGAATATAAGGTCAGGCTGTACAGAGCTTGAGTAACTGAATCGTGCAGCTCGCGCGCCAGGCGGTTGCGCTCCTGGATAGTAGCCAGTTCCTCTGCCTTTTCAGAATACTCCTGCAGCGTACGATGGGCTTCCTGAAGTTCTTTTCTTGACTCTTCAGCATTGAGATAAAGCACAGCGAGCATTGTGACGAAGAAAAATGCGAAGATATAATTCAGCCCAAACTGTAATCCGAGTCCCAATCCATACAAATAGAGCAAGGAGATTACACTCACCAGGGTAAAGCCTGCAATCCAGGCATAACTCGTCCTTCGCGGCAAATCGAAAATGGCTTGAATACAGAGCGGGATGAACAACAGCACATAGAAATCTGTCGTTCGATCATCATACATTGGAATGAACAATAAGATGACGATAATTAATGTTTGAATAAGGAAGTAGATATTGATATACCAGGAGAACCTCCGCCGGATAAACGATTCGGTTGCTATTAAAACAGCATAAATACTCAGTAAACCAACCGCAAGCCACAGGTAATCATAGTTGAGCTCAACAATTAATGGGATTGCCCTGCTGATGACCGCCACAAACATCAAGGCGCTCAAAATGTAAACCAAATAAGGTCGAAAGCGCTCTAAATCAAGCATGTACTGTTTTGATGAGATAATGGAAATTGGGCATAGTAACAATACAAGTTTACACGATTTTAGCCGCCTTCCGAGCAAAAGATTCTGCTCGAGGATGATCCTCTCTAACCAAGAATGTGATAGAATTCCGGGAAATATTAAGGAATTCAGTTCTTCAAAACCAAATTCATTCAGGAGGCTAAGATGGCAAAGAAGAAAAGCAAGAAAAAGGACAAGAAAAAGGGTAAGAAGAAAAAGAAGAAGTAAAACACTCATCTCCTTTTGCTTAAAGATCCCGGTCTCAGGACCGGGATTTTTTGGTAACGGATCCGTAGCTTCTTCCCGCATTCTCCAAAAATTTCTATCTTTCACAAAAACCCCTCCCCAGGACCAGCCAAACCATCATCTGGGAGGCTGGTGATTTCATGACATCCAGATTATTCTGGCAGATTGTGAAACTACTGAACTGTGTCTCATCCTGGATGGTATATCTATAGAGCAAACCAAGGGAAAGGAAATGTTGACATGAATCACTCAGCCAAGAAATTCACCCTCGCCTTGCCGCTGTTGATGCTCTGCATCTTGCTGGCTGCTTGCAGTATTGCAGAACCAACCGAACAACTCACTACCGACGTTCCAGAAATCACACCGACAATCATCACCATCACAGAAACACAACCGGAGATCACCCCAACCATCTCCCCACCAGAAGATGAAGAATCGATCGAACCTTTACCTCTTGAGACCAGTATCGAACCCGTTATTGCTGGACTCAAAGGACTGCCGATCGACGAATTTTTCGATGAATCGTATAAACAGCTGTTGCTGCGCGAACCGGAAACCCTGACATATGCTCATCTCTCCCAAGAATTTGGGCTCCGGGATGACCAGCTCGACAACATTTCCGACGCTTATCTCCGTCAGACGCAAGAATTAGAAGCTGCTATCCTTGATTTACTACGCACTTATGATCGGGATCAACTGACCCCTGAACAGCAGCTGTCTTACGATATCTACGAATGGGATTTGGACAACCGGGTGCGCGGCCACCAGTTCATGTACTACGATTACCCCATAACCCATTTTATCTTCAGCTATGATTTCGCATTGAATGAGTTATTCACTGAACTTCACGAGCTAAACACCAGGGAAAATGCAGAAGATTACGTTTCACGTTTATCCCAGGTAAATCGCCAGGTTGACCAGCTGCTTGAAGGAATGAAATTACGCGAAGATGCGGGGGCGATAGCCCCCAATTTCATCATCGGGATGGCGCAAAGCAACTTACGCGGTTACCTGGGGATGAGCGGCAATAATCCAGACACGATCAATCCAAGGCAGCTGCCCGTATATTCACATTTCAATGCGGCGATCGATGAAATTCCAGAATTATCGGCAGACCAAAAATCGGCCCTCCGGGAAACTGCTCTCCAAGAAATCGAGGCCTCCTTCATCCCAGGGTATCTGAAATTGGTCGATTACCTGAATTATCTCGAACCAATCGCCACCAGCGATGCTGGCGTATGGAAATTCCCCAATGGAGCAGAATATTATGCGTACAAACTGCGTGATGAAACCAGCACCGATCTGACACCGGACGAAATACACCAGCTTGGCCTGGCGGAAGTTGACCGGATAAAGGGTGAAATGCGCCAGGTATTCAATGATCTGGGCTACCCAGAGGATGAGAGCTTTGCTGATTCACTGGGACGCGCTATTCGGGAAGGTGGGACCTACAATATATCGTCCCAGACTGGAAAAGATCAATACATCGCTGCAGTGGAAGCCATGATCGCAGAAGCGGATCAGAAAATGGGCGATCTCTTCGACATCGGTCCCAGGTGGGGTGTGGAGGTGGTACCAGGACCTTATGGTGGCTACTACACCCCAGGTGCACCGGATGGTTCCCGCCCCGGCGCCTACCATGTCGGCATCCAGGGATCGAGCCACAACAAGTTCATCCAACCCACCATCGCTTGCCATGAAGCGATCCCTGGGCATCATTACCAGATCGCCACCGGCCAGGTGCTGGATGTGCCCATGTTCCGCAAGGAAGGTGGTTATAACGGCTTCGTTGAAGGATGGGCTCTGTATGCCGAACGCCTGGCTTACGAAATGGGCCTCTATGAGGATGACCCGTATGGCAATATCGGCCGTCTGCAAATGGAGCTGCTGCGGGCAGTTCGCCTGGTGACGGATACTGGCATCCATTCCAAGGGTTGGACTCGCGAAGAAGCCAGAACTTACATGGAAGAGGCAATGGGTCCTGGTTTCTTCACCCACGAGGTTGAGCGCTACGTGGTCATTCCTGCCCAGGCTACAAGCTACAAGATCGGCATGTTGAAGATTATAGAATTACGCCAGCGTGCCATAGATACCCTTGGTGATCAATTTGACATCAAGGAATTCCACAATATTGTTATCGGCAATGGCAGCCTGCCCCTGGAGATCCTGGAGCGGCTGGTGGATGATTACATCGCGAATGAAACCGATCAATGAAGATCAGCCAAATTCCTTATTGACTAAATATTTTCGGGGAGTATAATCAGATCAACAGTTCAGCGTCGAATAATATCGGCGGTGAAATCACACATCCCAGACATCTTGATTCCATCCATGCCGCCGGTGTGATATCGGCGGCATTTGATTTAGCTTTACGGGGAGGCCGAGCCATGAATTATGGTTTTATGGGGAAAATACTACGCGTAAATCTCAATGAGGGTGCCCTCAGCACAGAACAAATTCCAGATGCTTGGGCCAGAAAATATCTCGGCGGAGCAGGTCTGGCGACCAAGTATCTCTATGACGAGATGCCGCCGGGTGCAAATCCACTTGGGCCTGAGAATCCGCTGATTTTCATGACTGGACCATTAACCGGTACTGCCTCTGCGAGCGCCAGCCGCTACTCAGTGGTTGCCAAATCACCACAAACCGGTATCTGGGGTCAGGCAAATTCTGGCGGTAGTTTCGGACCTGCCCTCAAACGCAGTGGATTCGATGGCGTGATCTTTGAAGGAATTTCACCGCGCCCGGTATATCTAAAAATAGAATCCGGACATGCCGAGCTCTGTGATGCAGGACATCTCTGGGGGAAAACTGTCCCCGAAACAGAAGACACCCTTCAAGAGGGTTCTGATTCAAAATACACCTTCGCCTCCATTGGTCCCGCCGGTGAAAATCTCGTCCGCTACGCGGCGATCATGAACAACAAGCACCGTGCGGCGGGTCGCTGTGGGTTGGGTGCCGTGATGGGTTCCAAGAATCTGAAAGCAATCGCTTGTTCTGGTAAAGAACCGGTACGCATCACAGACCCGGAAGGATTCAGCGCTGCTGCCAGACGCCAGATCGGTTTCCTGGATGAATCTATGCTTAAAGTCGTCTTCGATACCTTCGGCACGAATATGATCGCCGACATGGTCAATGTGCGCGGAGGTTATCCAACAAATAATTGGCAGGAAAGCGTTTTTGAGGAGATTGATTCAGTCAGCGCACAAGGCATCGCAGATACTGTCTTTGTTGAGGGAGTTCCCTGTTTCGCCTGTCCGGTCACCTGTGGACGGAAAACGGAGATCAAGGAGGGTAAATGGCAAGGGAAATCAGGTGAAGGTCCCGAATACGAGACCACCAACACTTTCGGTGCCATGTGCGGCATTTCTGATATCAATGCCATTACCATGGCCAATTACTTGTGCAACGAATATGGACTGGACACAATCAGCACCGGATCCACCATCGCCTTTAGCATGGAATGTTACCAGCGCGGCATCCTCACTGAAGAAGATACGGATGGGTTGGAAATCAATTTTGGCGATCCGGATGTAATCGTCGATTTGGTGGAAAAAATCGCCCACCGGGAAGGGATTGGCAATTTGCTTGCCGAGGGCTCTCGGGTTATGTCAGAAGAATTGGGTCAAGATTCTCAGCAATTCGCCATGCACGTCAAGGGTCTTGAACTGCCCGCCTACGATCCCCGGGCAGCTAAGATCTGCGGTTTGGGGTATGTGACCGCCAATCGTGGCGGCGATCACATCACCAGCTACGTGGAAGCGCCCACTTTCATTGATGTACCATTGTTGGTGATCGAGGAGAGCGCGATAAAAGATCCGTTAATCGCTGACCCGCATGAAGCGAAAGTGGTCGTAGACATGGAGAATGCGATGGCAACTTTAGACGCCATCGGCTGCTGCAAATTCATGGGTATGGGATTGACCTCCCAGGACATGGTCGATTTACTCGCCCTTGCCACAGGTTGGGACATCACGTTAGATGAATATATCACCTGTGGAGAACGTACCTACAACCTGGCGCGGGCTTTTTGCATCAGGGAGGGGATCGACCGCCATGCCGACAGATTGCCAGATCGGCTAATGCAGGACCCACTGCCTACCGGTCCCGCCGAGAATATGTTCATCGAGCTCGATGAAATGGAAAAAATGAAAGATGCTTACTACCAGTATCGCGGTTGGGATTCCACCAATGGCTACCCTACTTCGCAGAAGCTGGTGGAATTGGGTTTGGAGGACCTGGTCCAAGACATTTGGGCATAAACAGAACGATGTCATATCTAGAAAAACCTTGGCTGAAGAGCTATAAACTTGGACCTTATAAACTTGACCTAAGCTTAGTTCCCTATCCTAATACACCTGTTTTCGAAATTCTCGATCAATCTGCGGAGCAGCACCCCGGACAGGCTGCGATTTACTTCCTGGGGAGAAGCATAAATTATGCACAATTAATAGACCGCGTCGACAGGCTGGCAAACGCATTGGCTGCTCTCGGTATCGAGAAAGGTGATCGAGTATGCGTATATTTACCCAATTGCCCAGAATTCATCATAAGCGACTGGGCGATCCAAAAGACTGGTGCAGCTACTGTTCCTACCAGCATTCTACGGAAAGAAGGAGGCTTGCTTCACGAGGCCGGCAGCTCCAACAGCAAAATCCTGATTTGCCAGGAGGAAAATCTTGATCTCGTCCTGGGCATCCAAGATCAATGTGATCTTGAACACATCATCGTCACCTCTAACGCTGGTTATGATCTTGAACCAGTCTCGCAGCAACTGCCCAAGGACGTCTCTGACTTCAGGACCTTGCTGAACAATTATGATCCTGAACCCCCAAAGGTAGATATCGATCCACAGGAGGACCTCTGCGAATTATCCTTCACCGGAGGTGCGACAGGTGTACCCAAAGGGGTCATGATCACCCATGCCAACCGCTTGAACTCTCTCTACCAGGGGATGCCCTGGGTGCTCAAACCGCTGTTGAAGGGCTTCGTTGGTAAAGCATCCGTATTAATATCTGTCCCCATGTTCCATTCTTACGGGCGTTTCTGCGAACAATCAGCAATTCTGATGGGTCTCCGGGTGCTGGTGCTACCAGATCCAAGGGATTCAGAATTGATGATCGAATACATTGAGAAGTTTCGCCCACTGTTCATCCCCACTGTCCCCACCCAGCTGATGCGTATCGCTGATTCGAACCTCAGCCGTATGAACACGCTCTTGTGGAGCGGGGCAGCCCCGCTGCCGAACGAGATCGGACAGGCGATCAAGCGTAAGATCGGTATGCCCGTATCGCAGGGATATGGGCTCACCGAAACATCGTCCGGATCTCACTTCAATGTCTCCTCATTTTCAAAGATCACCGGTTTTATGTCCCTGGAGAAATATGGGATCGGTATCCCCACACCGGATACAGAATGCCGCCTGCTCGATATTGAGACTGGTGATGAGGTGCCATTCGGAAAACCCGGCGAAATTGTGATCAGAGGCCCCCAGGTTATGAAAGGCTACTGGCCAGAACCTGGCTCTGGATTGACCTCGGATGCCTGGCTGCACACCGGTGATATTGGTGTGATGGATGAAGATGGGTACTTCCAGG
>CP070785.1:1601122-1603910 GCA_020346705.1 Chloroflexota bacterium
TGCTAATCAACCGAGGTACAGCTGATGAGACTTGATGGGAAAGTGGCCCTGATCACTGGTGGAGCAGCCGGGATCGGGAAAGCAACTGCCAATCGATTCCTCCTGGAGGGAGCAAAAGTCCACATATGTGATGTCGACGAGCAGGCCGGGCTCAGTACAGCTGCCGAGCTCGGTGAGAGTTGTGTGTTTTCTTTAGTCGATGTTTCTGATCGCCAGATCGTCCAAGATTGGGTTGAGCAGGTAATCGAAGAAGCCGGGAGGGTGGACATCCTGGTCAATAATGCCGGGATCTTACGCGACGCCACGCTGGTCAAGGTCAAAGATGGGAATCTCGTCAAGCAGATGAGCGAAGAGTCTTTCGACGCGGTTATCTCTGTCAATCTAAAAGGCGTGTTCAACTGCACCCAGGCGGTTGCCCCCTATATGATCCGACAAGGAGGCGGTGCGATCGTCAATGCATCATCAGTAGTTGGCCTGGATGGCAACTTCGGCCAGACAAATTACGTGGCAGCGAAGGCCGGCGTGGTCGGCATGACAAAGGTTTGGGCGCGTGAACTTGGGCGCTACAATATCCGGGTAAATGCGATCGCCCCAGGGATGATCTTGACCGAAATGCTGCTCTCCATGCCAGAGGAGAACCTGGAAGCATTCAAGCGAAGCGTACCGATCAACCGTCTTGGCACACCCGAGGAGGTGGCAAACCTTTACTTGTTCCTGGTTTCAGATGAGGCCAGCTATATATCTGGGGAAGTCATCCGGGTTGACGGCGGCCTGGTGGTCGGTACTTAACGAATTGGTGGTATACCTCGTGAAACACACCGATTCAGGCAAATTGCATTTCTCTGCTGAAAGATTAACCCGCATCAACGTCCTGATGAACCGCTATGTTGAGAGCGGAAAACTGGCCGGGGTAGAGACCTGCGTCTGGCAGCGAGGTCAGGTAGTCCATCGAGAAACCTTCGGCTATCAAAATCTGGAGACGAAGACTCCCCTATCAAAAGATTCGATTTATCGCATCTATTCCATGACCAAGCCAATCGCCTCCGCAGCGTTAATGATGCTGTATGAAGAAGCCCTGTTCAATCTGACCGATCCGGTCAGCCAATACATACCTGCATTCAATCAGGTGAAAGTCATGCGGCCAGATGGTGAATTGGAGAATCCTAAACGCCCAATGACGGTCCAGGATCTTCTGCGCCATACCGCCGGGTTGAGCTATGGTGGTCACATAGAATCAAATTCACCTGTAGATAAGCTGTACGATGAAGCGGAGCTTTTCAATCCGCAGATCACAAACACAGAGTTTACCGCACGGGTCGCTGACTTGCCGCTTATGTACCACCCGGGAGACAAGTGGCATTACAGTGTTGCCACAGATATCGTCGGCTACCTGGTAGAAGTGCTGTCAGACAAACCGCTGGGTGACTTCATGCAGGAAAAGATCTTCGATCCATTGGAGATGGCAGACACTGCTTTTCAGATCGATCCAGCTAAGTTAGATCGATTTTGTACCCTGTACGGCAAAACTAAAGACAGTGATTTCGGTGTTCTGGACCTGCCAGAATCCAGCGAATATTTGCCGCCGGTGGCATTCCATTCCGGCGGATCGGGATTAGTATCCACTACCTCAGATTACCTGCAATTCGCTCAATGTATCCTTAACAAAGGCGAGTTGAACGGCTCAAGACTGCTTGGAGCCAAAACGGTTGATTTCATGACCCGCAACCACCTGCCTGATCCGCTACTGCCTATTGCGTTTGAAGGGGCGGAATCGATGATGGGAATGGGCTTTGGCCTGGGATTTGGCGTGATGCTCGATGCGCCACAATCCGGTATGATGGGCTCGGTGGGCGATCACAGCTGGGGCGGGTACGCGGAGACCTTTTTCTGGATCGATCCACGGGAAGACATGATCGCAATCATGATGAGCCAATACCTGCCATCTCAAACCTACCCGATCCGAAAAGAGTTTCGAACAGCAGTCTACCAAGCACTGATCAACTGAGGCGATGATGACAGAAGATAAAAGCAAAACGCGACCAAAGAGCAAGAAGCCAAAATTGTACAGCTTCCGGATCCGGAAATCCCCTTTTTTTGAGGCGACTGAGCGTTACGGGTGCAAAGCATATACGACGTACAACAATATGTACCTGCCGCTGGTCTATGAAGATCTGGTGAGCGATTACTGGTACATAAAGCGAGGGGTGACCCTGTGGGACGTGGGCTGCCAGCGACAGGTAGAAATCACCGGTCCAGAGGCGCTCAGATTCCTCCAGCATTTGACCCCGCGCGATTTGGGGGATCTGAAGATTGGGCAGTGCAAGTATGTACCCCTGACCACGGAAAAGGGCGGCATACTCAATGACCCGGTCGTCCTACGAATTGGAGAAAATCAATTCTGGTTGTCGATCGCAGACCGGGATATCCTGCTCTGGGCAAGAGCACTCGCAGTTGGCTTCGGTATGCAAGTAACAATTCAAGAACCGGACGTTTCCCCATTGGCAGTTCAGGGACCAATATCCTTCGACGTTGTGGCTGATTTGTTTGGGGATTGGGTGCGAACCTTGAAATACTTCTGGTTCCAGGAGACCGAATTGGATGGCATTCCACTGGTACTTGCCCGGTCAGGCTGGAGCAAGCAGGGTGGATATGAGCTTTACCTGCGGGACGGCCGTTATGGCGACCAGCTGTGGGAAACCGTGATGGAAGCTGGGAAACCATACGACATCAAACCTTCCACACCATCCAGCATCGAACGCGTTGAAAGCGGGTTACTGAATTACTGGGA
>CP070785.1:1604010-1607301 GCA_020346705.1 Chloroflexota bacterium
GTAGACCCCGGCGTGATGGGCTATGGCCCTGTGCCAGCCACCCAGAAGCTTCTCAAGCGATTGGGGTTGACTTTGGATGATATTCGCCTCATCGAATTGAACGAAGCATTTGCCGCCCAAGCATTGGGGGTGATGCACAAACTGGACATGGATCACGAAATCACAAACGTGAACGGTGGCGCTATCGCTCTGGGACACCCCACTGGGTGTTCCGGTGCGCGTATCCTCACTACCCTCTTACATGAGATGAAGCGTCGTGCACCCGACGAAAAACGCCCTTACTATGGCCTTGCCACCTTGTGTGTGGGTGTAGGCATGGGGGTCTCGACAGTTGTTGAGTGGCTGGATTAGTTAAAATGGAGAATGGGAGGGTAGGTTTATGCACCGTCCTTTAACCGGGATACGAATCGTTGCTCTGGAACAGTACATGAGCGCGCCCTATTGCACTCTGCTGCTGGCTGACGCTGGCGCAGAAGTGATCAAGATCGAAAGGCCCGGTCGGGGTGATCCTCGCCGTTCCATTCCGCCCTATGCAGTCGACGATCAGGGTCAGCGTGTGGCCGGGGGGTTCATCGGCTACAATCGCAACAAAAAGAGCCTGGCCCTCAATTTGCGAGAAGAGGCAGGTCGTCAAATTTTAAAAGATTTAGTACGTGTATCCGACGTGGTGGTCGAGAACCTCCGACCAGGTGCCACTGATAAGATGAAATTGGGCTACAAGCAATTAAGCAAAATTAATCCCCGGCTTGTGTATGCCGCAATCTCAGGTTTTGGACGGCTGGAAGGCCACACCGGCCCCTATGCTCAGCGTCCAGCATTTGACATTGTGGCCGAGGCCATGAGCGGCGTGATGAACCTGGTTGGCTTTTCTGATAAACCCCCTTCGTGGACCATTTACGGTATGGCCGACATCTATACTGGAATGGTCACAGCTTATGGGGTGATGTTAGCCCTCTTTATGCGCGAGCAAACGGGAGAAGGACAGTTTGTAGATAGTGCCATGCTCGATAATATGCTGGCGCTCAATGAGCGCATGGTAGTCCAGTATTCTTTCACGGGTCAATCGCCTGAACGAGGGCTGATGAAACACATCTATCCCAGGGGTGCGTTTCGCTGTCAGGATGGCTACCTGGCGCTCAATGTACCTGACGATATCCAATGGAGACGGCTCTGTATTGCCATAGGGAGGGAGGATTTGCAGAGCGACTCGCGCACCATTGATGGCACAGCGCGGGGAACCAATGCTGACTTCATCCGTCCGATCATTGAGAATTGGCTGGCTGATAAAACCCGGGCACAGGCTGTGGACCTCTTGGAGCAGGAAGGGGTGCCTTCCGGACCGGTCTACACCGCTGAGGATGTTTTTGAGAACCCGCACATCGCTGCCCGAGACATGCTGGTCACGGTCGATGACCCCATTGCCGGACCCCGCAAGTATGCCCGCAGTCCGCTCCACCTGTCATCGGCCCCAGATATCCCGACCACACCTGCCCCACAACTGGGAGAGCACACCCGCCCCATCCTTCGGGATTTGCTCGGGTACGATGAAACCGAGGTTGAAGAGCTCGCGGTGCAGGGAGTGATAGAGATCCCGAAAAAGTAATCCATCCGAGGTTGAGAAATGGGAGTCGATCAAAACCAGACAGGGGAAAAGCTACCAGACAGCCATGTCTTCTACCGCCGGTTGGCACATCTCCATCCGCTTGCTGAGCGGGGGGAGGGGATTTATCTATGGGACAAGGATGGCCGACGTTATATTGATGGCTCAGGCGGCGCGGCTGTTGTCAATGCAGGCCACGGCGTGGCAGAGATAGCCCAGGCGATGTTCGAGCAGGCTGCCAGTGTCGCCTATGCCCACGGTACCATGTTCTCAACTGAAGCAATTGAAGATTACAGTGCAAGGTTAGCCGCACTTACACCTGTAGAGACTCCCCGCTTCTATTATCTGTCAAGTGGTTCTGAGGCTGTAGAAACTGCGCTCAAGTTTTCCCGGCAAGTGAACCTGGCACGGGGCAAAGCCGCTCGTGATGTAATAATTTCTCGGTGGGGCTCCTACCACGGGACAACATTGGGAGCCTTAGCTGTCACTGGAAAGCCCAAGATGCGCACTCCGTTCGCTCCGCTCATGCGCGATCACCCGCACATCCCTCCACCCTACTGCTACCGCTGTCCCTTTGGGGCTACTTATCCCTCCTGTGACCTGGCCTGTGCACAGGCATTAGAAACCGAGATTCTGAACCAGGGAAAAGACCGGGTAATGGCCTTTATCGCCGAGTCGGTGGGGGGCGCCACACTCGGGGCTGTGGTACCACCGGAGGATTATTGGCCCAGGATAGCTCAGATCTGTGAGCGATATGACTTGCTTCTTATCGTGGACGAGGTGATGGCTGGTTTTGGGCGCACCGGGCGCTGGTTTGGTATTCAGCACTTCGGCGTGGAACCGGATATTATCACTATGGGCAAGGGAATAACCTCAGGGTACTTCCCATTGTCCATCACTGCTGTCCGGGATTCAGATGTCCAGACAATACTTGACGCGCACGGAGACTTCGCCCACGGGGGCACCTTTTCTCACCATGCCGTCGGCGCGTCTGCCGCTCAAGCGACTCTGGATTATCTTGAGCAGCACGACCTGGTGACAGCAGCGGCCAATCTCGGCACTTACCTGGGTCAAAAACTGAAGGCTGAACTGGGTGAGCTCCCCTTTGTTGGTGATATCCGTGGATTGGGAATGCTGTGGGGAGTCGAGTTCGTCGCCGATCGGAAGACAAAAGACCCAATCTCGCCGGAGGCACAGTTCAGCCGTCGTGTTGGAGACCTGGCTTTTGAGCGGGGGGTTATCTTCTATCCAGGATCTGGCAGCGTGGATGGAGTGCGCGGTGATCATCTGCTTATCGCACCTCCCTTCATCATCACCGAGTCTGAGATTGATGTGATGGTTGGTCTGTTGCGAGAGGTTGTTTTCGAAGTATGGCAGGAGATCAAGTAAATAGCACACTGCTCAACTGCCCAATCTCCCCATCAGGACAAGATTCCCAAGGCAAATGTGCTGGTGATTTGCCCCTGGAATCTCTTCTTAGATGACACCCAACATTAAGATCAATATCACACCCCCTGCTACTACGCTGCCTAACTGCCCAGCGGTGTTGGCGCCCATGGCATGCATCAAAAGGAAATTCTCGAAATCGTACTCCTGCCCCACCTTTTGAACAATACGAGCAGACATCGGGAAGGCGCTGATCCCGGCTGCCCCTATCAAGGGGTTGAACTTCTTTCCAGACAGCACATACA
>CP070785.1:1607401-1613128 GCA_020346705.1 Chloroflexota bacterium
ATCTGGGAAAACGACTACCATTGAATGCATCGAGGGTTTGAGAGAGCCAGATCAAGGAGAACTTAGCGTCCTTGGAATGGATCCCAGGCGCGATGTGTACGAACTGCGCGAGCGCACAGGCATCCAGCTGCAGTCGGCGAACTTGCCCAGGCGCATGCGGGTGCAAGAAGCAATGGATATCTTTTCTTCCTTCTACCAGACGAGCAGAGACTGGCGTCCACTGCTGGAAGGGTTGGGTTTAGGGGATAAACACCGAGCTTATTTCAGCCAGCTCTCCGGTGGACAGCAGCAAAGGTTGTTCGTAGCTCTGGCGCTGGTCAACAGGCCGGAGATCGTCTTTCTGGATGAGCTGACCACGGGTCTAGATCCAAGGGCTCGGCACGGTATTTGGGACTTGATGCGCGAGATCAGGGCGGAGGGTACAACGGTTTTCCTCACTACGCATTTCATGGATGAAGCTGAACAGTTGTGTGACCGGATCGCGATCCTCGATTATGGGCGCATCATCGCTATGGATACACCCGAACGGCTTGTGAAACAGTTGGGTATGGGAACCAGGATCGTCTTCCAGGTAAACGGACATGGTCGAACCGCTATATCTGACAGAGGTAATATCGCTGCCGAGACGCATTTCTATGGGACGAAGATCGGTGTAATTGACGGCGTCCAGCGGGTAGAACAATCAGGAGATGTAGTGATGGTGTATGGAGATGGATCCAACCTGGTCAGCGAGGTGGTCAATTCGCTCGAGACCAGTGGGGTGAGATTTCAAAATTTGCGCACCGAACAGGCTGATCTGGAAGATGTATTCCTGGCGCTGACCGGTCGTGAGGTTGAAAAAACAGAAAGTCCGCTTCTAAATTGAGCTTATGGAGAGTTTTATCATGCGTGGTATAGGAAAATTTTTCTTGATGCAGTTCAAACTTTACCTGCGAGAGCCAGTCGCCTTCTTCTTTTCGTTGGCTTATCCGGTGCTGCTGCTCCTGCTGTTCGGCTTTATCTACGGCAACCAGCCAGCCCCTGAATTCTGGGGCAGGAACTTCGGAACAGTGGATGCCAGCGTACCAGCTTATGCGGCAATCATCGTCGGGACAGTAGCTCTGATGGGCATCCCGATCGATACTGCCACCAACCGGGAAACTGGCGTATTACGCCGCTACCGGGCGACACCACTGCATCCGGTAGCCTACCTGATCGCCAGCCTCGCAGTTTATCTGGTGATCGCGTTGTTTGGAATGGTGTTATTGGTCCTGACCGGGAAGCTGGTGTTCGGGCTGCGCATGGAAGGTTCCTGGTTAAGCATCCTGGTGGCTTTTGTGCTCAGCGCGTTTTCCTTTTTCTCAGTAGGCTACCTGATCGCCAGTGTAGTTCCCACCTCACGCATCGCCCAGGCGGTTGGGATGGTGATCTTCTTCCCAATGATGTTCCTCTCCGGAGCGGGGCTACCCCTGCAGATCCTTCCCGAAGGGTTGCAGAAGGTGAGTGACTTCCTACCGATGAGTTATGTAGTCCGATTGATCCAGGGCTTGTGGTTCGGTGACACTTGGGCGGACCTATGGATGCCGGTTCTGGTTCTCGCCGGGATGTTGGTCGTGGGCACCAGCCTCTCCTCCAGATTGTTCCGTTGGGAGTAGCCGGGAGATCATAGTAAACTAGTGAAGAAGTAATATGGGCATCTCAAATCCTTCACATTCCACCTCGAAACCCAATGCCTGGGATCGCTGGGCAAAGATCTGGCACGCGGTTTTCTACGTGACACTGGGGCTGCCGACGCTGATCGTATTAATTTATCGAGATACAGGCATATCATTGGGGCTGGTTTTGGGATTGAGCCTCGCGCTTGGTCTGTGGTATGCGTTCATGATCATCTGGCTGCTTCCCAGGGTGCAGGGAAATGTCCAGCAAACCTCAGCGCTGGTCTTCCTGGTAGGTGCGCTTGTGATGTGGATTCCCCTGGCCAACGCCCACCCGGCTTATTATCTTACCGCCAGCTCCTTTTATGGCTTGATGTGGGGGACGCTCCGCTTTAGCGTGGCGATCGCCGGCAATGTAATCCTGACCGTGGTAATTATCTTATTGCAATCACTAGGCCGGGGCGGATCAATGGAATTATCAGCTAATATGCTGATTATCGGCGCGGTGATTATCGGATGGTCGGTCCTGCTGGCCTTGTGGATCCGGACCATCATGCGCGAAAGCGTGCAACGAAAACGACTGATTGAGAAGCTGGAAGCAGCGCAAGAGGAACTAGCTGCTGTTGAGCGCCAGGCTGGGGTTCAAGAGGAACGACAGCGCATGGCCCACGAGATCCATGATACGCTCGCCCAGGGTTTCACCAGCATTGTTATGCAGCTGGAAGCGGCGGAACAGGCATTACCTGAAGAGATTGCGACTGCCCAGGATCATATCCTCAAAGCGCGCGATACCGCGCGAGACAGTTTGAAGGAAGCCCGCCGGCTTGTATTAGCGCTTCAACCGGAGCTCTTAGAAAAAGCACCCCTGGCAGAAGCGCTGCGCAGGGAGGCAGAGCGCTGGTCGCAAGACAACAAGATCGAGGCGCGCTATTCCATCACCGGAACGCCGATCTCACTGCACCCACAGGTGGAGGTGACCCTGTTGCGCGCCATGCAGGAAGGGCTGGCGAACGTGCATAAGCACGCTGAAGCAAAGGAAGTCAATATTACCTTGTCTTATATGGCTGACCAGGTGGCGCTGGATATCCAGGATGATGGCTGTGGCTTCGATGTTCAAGATTCTGAGCACACCACCGCGGAGAAAAACGGCGGATTCGGTCTGCGGGCTATGGAGCAGCGCGTAGAACAAATCGGGGGAGTGGTTATCCTGGAGAGCACACCTGGCAAAGGCACTACCCTGGCGATCCAGGTGCCTATCGGTGAGGATAAAAGTGCGGAGAGTAATGGATGAATAAGATCCGCTTGGTGATTGTAGATGACCATCCTGTGGTACGCGACGGTCTGCGAGGCATGCTGGAGGGCCAACCAGATTTCGAGGTGGTTGGCGAGGCTGCCAATGGCCAGGAAGCTGTTCAGCTGGCGGCTTCGTTAAGACCGGAAGTGATGTTGATGGATTTAAGGATGCCAGTGATGGATGGGGTGGCGGCATTGGAAAAGATCCAGACCAGCAGTCCAACAGTGAAAGTCCTGGTGCTGACCACCTACGACAGCGATGCGGATATCCTGCCGGCTATTGAAGCTGGCGCAGTGGGTTACCTGCTGAAGGATACTTCTCGGGAGGATCTTTATTCAGCCATCCGGGCTACGGCGCGGGGTGAATCGGTACTCTCGCCTGGTGTGGCTGCCCGAATTATTGGCCAGATGCGCGCCCCAGCAGAAGAGAAATTGAGCGTTCGGGAATTGGAGGTGCTGCAGCTGGTGGCTGAGGGGGACAGCAACAGCGAGATCGCCAATCGCCTGCACATCAGCCAGGCGACGGTCAAATCGCACCTGATCCATATTTTTGATAAGCTAGGGGTCTCTGATCGCACAGCAGCGGTTACGGTGGCCCTGCGCCGGGGAATCTTGAGTCTGGATCAATAATATTGAAACTGTGTTCACATTGAACCAGAGTGAATCCAGGAATGTTTTCAGGATAAACTTTGTATTGAGAATCCTTATTGGGAGTCGTTGCTCCTTGAAAATAATCCCCCCAGAAGATTGATCGAAAAATTTGCCACATTCAGAAAGCAGCGGTGAGCAATCGAATAAATATGCTCGAATTCGTAAAAGAGGAGTCGTTGGATGCCCATAAGAACCGAAAAAGATAAAATGTTAGCCGCAGAAAAATACAACTGCCTTGATCCTGAATTGATAGCTGAACGCCAAAAGGTCAAGGGATTGCTCCGGCTCTACAATCTGACTGAAGAAGAGCCTGAACGACAAGCCATCCTCCAGCAAATGTTAGGACAAATCGGTCGAAATTCGATCGTTGAGTCACCCTTTTTCTGTGTCTACGGTCAGAACATTTATATCGGCGATCATGTCTATCTTAATGTCTTGTGTACCATTCTGGATAATAATGAGGTGCATATTGGCGACCATGTCATGATCGGGCCTTCTGTCCAGATTTATACCGCTGCCCATCTCCTTCAAGCGGAAGCCCGGATCCAGGGATGGGAAGTCGCCAAACCGATAGTGATCGAGGACAATGTGTGGTTGGGGGGAGGAGCGATCCTCTTGCCAGGAGTGAGGATAGGCCGGAATGCTGTGGTGGGCGCAGGGGCGGTCGTCACCCGGAGTGTTTCTGCGAATTCAGTCGTGGCTGGGAATCCAGCCCGGGTGATTAGAGAGATCGAGCAGTAATAACTGGCGAGAGGGCATAAAGCCAGGCAGATATAATTTGGTCAGTAGCGGCAGCTCGTAAAAATCACCCAACCTGGCTATCACCCGACCAGGCTTACGTGGTTCGAATTCGAAACCTGCAAGGTTATTGTAGGATGCAGCAACGAAAAAGCTCGCTGAAAACCCGCCATGCGGGTGAAACCAACCGTTATGCCCATTTAAACATAAAATTTAAGGAGAATAAACAAATGAAGAAGTTTGTCTTCATCTACTTCATGAAAAGAGAACCGGAAAAAATTAAAAATACTGTTTCTTCTCATGTCGAATACTGGAAAAGTAAAAAACTTGATCATTACCAGGGCGGTCCTTTTTCTGACCGTACTGGCGGATTAATCACCTTTGCCTCTGAAAATCTGGAAGAAGCGACCGACCTAATTAATCATGACCCCTTCATCAAAAATGATGTCATCGATAAATTGTGGCTTAAGGAATGGATGCCAGAGTAGCAAAGAAAAATCGGTATACCCGCTTGAGTTATATTCCTTCCCTGTTTCCAATCACGGGATGGTGCTTCACCGATACTTGAATCTCAGATTCAGGGTTGCTCTCAAGAGTGATGCGCCTAACACTCAATTGGGAATATCAGCCACACGCAAAACAATTATCATTTTTGATAAACAATGAAATCTAGTTTATGTACGAAATAGCTTGGTGTCAGCCAGCGGAAAGTGCTGCTCAAGGTCTTAATCCCATTTCCGCCGCGCGAGCGCCCATTGGCAACGGAAGCAAAATACGGTTCAACGGCTGGATCGTTGGTCAGGGAGGGGTAAACCATGCAGACATGCCCGTGCCGGCGCGGGTTGGGATTCTCGGCCAGGGCGAAGACAGGTATGCCTTGGTTTGCCAATAGCTGCGCGATTTTAGCCTTAATTGGCTGCCAACCTTCTCCGTAAATACCGCCTGCCTGAGGGTGCGAGATCCACCTGAAGAGCATGTTGGCACTCATCTCGGTCTCCCCAATCCAGTGCGGCAGGTGGACTTGCAGGGCGCGCGACCAATCCCAGGCGGCGATATTACACATGGTTACCCGCTCGCCGGGCGCAGCTACGTAACGGGGGTTGTTGAATTGAGTGTAATTAACTACCTGCTTGATTGCTGCCGGGCTGCGCTCGCCTGGTTTGTTTATTACATCTGGATCGATTTTGATCGGTAGGTGCCGGTTGGTCTCATCCCATTCGGATGGATCTAGTTTGCGTTTCGGGGAGGAATATTTGTTTTCATCAAAAACATAGTAACGAGGTGTAATCTCGCTAAAACGGCCAACCTTTTCAAGCTCGCGGAGACCATTGGAACCATTTGCCAATCCTCTTTTCTGATAAAGTAAATCTTTCTCAGGCTCAGTTGCTGGGGATGGATTTATATAATGATT
>CP070785.1:1613228-1618145 GCA_020346705.1 Chloroflexota bacterium
TCCCCAAAAAATGAACCACAGAATAGGCAAATATCCAGGTCGGCTATTGTTGGAGCGGCAATACTACCCTTTGGGTTATTACTCGGGCTTTTATTCATTCCTGTCAGCGCAACCACGACTCCCACAATTACGCCTGCCTGGCAATTGATATTAAGGTATGCAGCCCTCTTGCTGGCTGTGATAGCACCGTTCGCTTCAACAGCCCTGGGATTGATCAGCATTTCCCAAATTCGCAATTCGAATGGCAGGATATATGGTCTACCGCTGGCTGTCTTCGTCAGCCTTTTCTATCCCATTATTATCCTGAGTTTATTCCTGGTTTTCACCGGATGGACATTTTTGGGATCTCTCTCCGGCTCAAGTTTGATCCCACTGGTCTGGCTTTTCCTCATCTTACTAGTTGATTATCTGATTATTCGTTTTACCTGGAGAGCTGCAAACAGGTAAAGGGAGATCAGTCCTGCAACCCAGTCATCTCCGCACTTACCGCCCACAGCTTCTGCGCGCTTCGTACATCATTCGATAGTGGTGATGATGAAATTGCCCTTTTTTGGTAATAGTATTTTCCACTCACACCTTCCACCTCGGGGGAAGAGGCCACGTAGGTAACCGTCTCAGCCCCTTCTTCAACATCTATAGCAAAGAGTCTGTTGATCGGCAGGAAAAGTCTAACCAACCAACCGTTATTTGCACCCATATTCGTGCCGACATAACCCGGATGGACTGCATTGACTGTCACCTCATTTCCTGGGAGACGACGGTCTAACTCGTATGTAAAGAGTATATTTGCCAGTTTCGATTGACCATATGCATTCATGAAGCTGTAGTTTCTCTTCCCTTCCAGATCATCGAAATTGATCTGCCGCCCCTCATGGGCGTTTGAGGCCACATTGACGATCCTTGCTGGAGCAGATTCAATTAGCTTATCCAGAAGCAGATTAGTTAACAGGAATGGTGCCAGGTGGTTCGCGGCGAAGGTCATTTCGATCCCATCCTGACTTATTGTTCGCCGAAGATAAATTGCCCCGGCGTTGTTGACCAACACATCCAGCCGATCAAATTGTTTTTTGAAGGCTTCAGCCAGGTCGCGCACCTGGGATTGCGATCCAAAATCAGCCATCAGGGCATGAATTCCACCATTGCCAGACTCAGCGCGGAGCTTTTCTACCGATCGCTTTCCTTTTTCCTCGTTGCGGGCGGTGATAATCACAGTTGCACCTTGTTTCGCCAGCTCACGGGCAGTTACATATCCAATTCCGGAGGTCCCTCCAGTCACCAGGCACACTTTTCCAATCATCAATTTATCGTTTTGGAGCAATTTTCACTCCTTTGTTAATGTAAATTACCATCACTGATATCTAACCCCTAGAAATTTAATATTTACATATCTGGAAATGTATATGACAAAGTCATAGACAATAGCCAATCCTATTGCAGTTATTCACAGGAAGGCTATTAAAAATTCTAAAGAGAACGAGCATAACTATGCTAGACCGAATATTATTACTCGTCACGGGATTATTGGCCATATACTTGCTTTAGCAATTTTACCGATGCTACCAGAAGGAAAAGGCATTATACGATATTTACTGCATGCTTGATTTTGGGTTATTACTTGTCTCCGGCCTATTGTTGATTTTACCTGGTTGGAGCAGCTTAGCTTCCCCGTATGTGTTCACTATCGCCAGTTTAATCCCACCAGGTATCTCACTCGGGATCGCCAAAGATTATCATCTGCAGTGGAAAAGCGCTTTTAACTGGTTCACATTGGTGGGCTGCCTTGCTATCGCCGTCTTCGCCATCACAAACCCGGAGACATTGAAGACAATTGCTATCCCACTCTTCCATGGCGTTGCTGGATTCGTGATTTTCCTGGAGCCATTCTTTGCTAAAGATGCCCCCAAGGGATTTTGGTGGACGGGGATTGGTAGCGCGTTAATCGGAACAGGCGCCGGCGTTCTTAACTGCTGGCTCACAATCCAGCTTCTACTGGTTAAGCAAGCTTTCGCGACTATCTAGTCCTCAACCGACAGAATAATTACCAATCCGGGATATGGATAGTTAAACCATATCCCGGATTCTAATCTTCTAAGCACCTGCAGGAGTTAGATCAGCTCGCTATTGGGATTAATCACTAGATACTTGAAGCAATCCATCCCAAAGTAAACTGATCTCTCCTGAAATTTCAAGCCGATTTTTTCTAAAACTCGCTGGGAGGCAATATGATCCGGGTGAACGATTCCGATAATCTCTGCGATCCCCAGCTGATCAAACCCGTAATCTATCCCAGCTCTTGCGGACTCGGTCGCCAAACCTTTTCCCCAAAAATCTTTACTCAACAGGTAACCGATCTCAATCTCGTCCGTCTCTGGTAAGTACTGCAGCCCACTCCACCCAATCAATCCATGATCTGAAAGTGGTTCCACAGCCCACCAACCAAAATCGTGTTCCTTCCAGTGTTCTATCTGTCGCTGGACCAGCTTCTGGACGCGATCAAGATCAGGTGGATCTGAACTTGGGTAGTATTGGAGAACCCCTGGAGTGTACAAAATCTGGTGTAAATCTTCGGCATCGTCGAGTGAAAATGGTCTCAATTTCAGGCGAGGAGTTTTTATCACAGGAGTGCTCATGCACCGAGTATATCACTGGGGATTAGCAGGATTGACATTCCGGTGTTATCTGAAATTCCTGCACATCACACGCGATATCTTTTGAGGCATTTGAATCTGGGAACAACCAGTCAATAACAGATTGAAATCTATTATCCGCCAGGAATCTCAATACTGCTGTTCTATTTGAACCCGACTGTTGAATTTCAGATTTCTTGAATTGATTTGCTATGTTGTATTGTGCACGCAGTTCTTTGTGCCGCTCATCAGCAATCATCTTTATCAAACTATGAGGCAGAAACATCAAGGTCCTCCTCTCGACGTTTTAAAGTCGTAACTTACTAGAAGGAGTCAGATAGGTTTGTATGCGGTGATCGAAGCGGAAAACAATGAGTTTTCTGGAACTCCTTCCATCAATTCACCATCTCCGGTTTTGGCAATCAGTTCCACATTTTCAAATCCAGCCTCTTCTAAACCGTGGATGTATTCCTCTTTTTTAAGAGCACCGGCAATACAAGCTCCCCAGGCGACCATGTCCCGCTTAATCTCTTCAGGCAGTTCGCCATTGGTGACAATATCTGATACAGAAACTCGTCCACCTGGTTTGAGGACGCGATACATCTCAGCAAATACTTTGTATTTATCCGGTGAGAGGTTGATGACGCAGTTCGAGATGATCACATCCACTGAATCCCCCTCAACAGGCATTTCTTCCAAAAAGCCTTTTCGAAATTCGACATTATTGATCTCCATCCGCATGGCAGCGCTCTGGGCACGTTCTAGCATTTCAGGAGTCATATCAAGACCAATTACGAATCCATTCTCTCCAACTTGCTTGGCAGAGAGAAAGCAATCCAACCCGCCACCTGAACCCAGATCGAGCACGGTTTCGCCTGGCTGCAGCTCGGCTAGGGTGATCGGATCGCCGCATCCCAGGCTGAATCCGGCCACCTCATCTGGCATCTCAGTGAGCAGTTCTGTTTCGTAGAATTGGCTTTCGGAGCCATCTCCACAACAGGAACTGTCATTTCGCGCCCGGTCTGCATAAAACTCGCGCACATTCTCCCTGATAGATTCCCCTTCAGGAACCTTGATTACCTGATCGGAAGAACCACAGCAAGAGGTCTGATCAGAGGCTAATAATTCCAAACCTTCAATCCTTTCAAATTGTTTACCTTCGATGTTTTTTGACATTCGTCACTCCTTAACTTTTTGGATTTTTAATCACACTCATCGACAATTGTCTTTTTTGTAAATAAATATTTGATGTTTTGCATTCAATTGGTTTTCATATAGATGATTATCGATGAATATTATCAAAAAAAGAGCAATTAAATACTGCTTGGATCCATGGTTGACTTATCGGTCATTATCTCTGCTGCTTCAGTTTGAGGCGCAAACACCTCAATCAAATTTCCACAACAACGCACCACTCGGCCCTGGTTAAGGGTGTAATAGGCATGTTTGCCTTCGTTACGTATGGTCACCAAACCAGCCTCCTTCAATATGGCCAGGTGATGGGAAACCGTTGGTTGGCTGACCCCAACCGCTTCGACTATGTCTCCAACACTCAATTCGCGACAGCAAATCAGTGACATAATCTCCTGGCGGGTTGGATCAGCAAGCGCTTTGGCAAACTCAACTGAATTTGTTTTATTAAACTCCGCATTCATATCGATAACCTTCGATGTAATTCTAATCGATAATCATCGATATGTCAAGCAGGAAGTTGAACTTCGATATGTACTGACTTATCATTGGAATTTTGGTACGGTAACATTACATTAATTCAAGGATACTTCGCTCTCCCACTGCGATTTCAACAGCCATTTCAGCATGGAGATAGGTTGTATCAAAAACAGGTACATCAAACTCATCTGGTTTCACAAGGAGAGGAATCTCCGTACAACCCAGGATGATGCCTTGAGCCCCACTCTGGATCAGATTGGTGATAATCCTGTTATATTCAGCTTTGCTTTCTTCTTTGATCAAGCCTATAACCAGCTCCTCGAAAATTATCTGGTTTACGATCTCGCGATCATTTTCTTCAGGAACCAGGATTTTCAAATCAAAACTCCTTTGAAGCCGCCCCTGATAAAAATCCTGCTCCATAGTGTAAATTGTCCCCAGAAGACCAATCCGCTTAAGAGCATATTCCTTGATTTTCAGCCCAGTCGCATCGGCAATATGCAGCATCGGAATGTTGATCGCAGATTTAACCTCATTGAACATTTTGTGCATTGTGTTCGTAGCGATCAAGAGAAAATCAGCACCAGCCGCTTCAACTTGTCTTGCGGCAGATATCATG
>CP070785.1:1618245-1622821 GCA_020346705.1 Chloroflexota bacterium
ACCAGCCGGACCAGGTCATATTCACGCAGGTTTTCCGGATCAAGATACGTTAAATACGAGCTTGAAACCGCAAGTGACAGGTACAGCCAGGGCCAGATGAAGCGCCTGACTTGAGATTCTTCGTCTTCTCTCGGCAACAAGAATGGCAGCAGGGGAACAACAAAGGTTACATACCACGGATGGACCGTGTGAGTCAGAAGGAGATAAGCGCCGATCGGAATTACTGACAGGCGGATCAAACTTAATGTCCGTGTAAGATAGCCCGCCCCCTGCGGATCATCCAGCCGCCAGGCCCACCACCCAGTCAGCAAAGAGATCAGCATTATAGCAGCCGAGGTGACAGATCGCGCCACCAGGATCGGCATCCTCCCGACCACCTCTACCGGGACAGCCCCAGGTGTGTTGTAACCGCTGATCAACACCTCTAACCAATGGTAAAGGCTGCTGTTGAAGTTCCACTGGCTAAGATAAATTCGCATCGCACCGAAAACACCCGTACCGTTCAGGGGACCCAAAACTCCCCAACCTGCACCGTTTGCAAATAGGGCCAGAAAGCCAATAATTATCCCCAGGTATATAAGCAGCCACTTCCACCGCCAGCGTCTTAAGAATACGGGCACCAGCAGCGCAGCAAGACCCTTCGTTAATGTTGCCCCTGCCATTGCCAGAACAACCCCAGATTTGATCCATCCTTTGCTTCTGGTTTTATCCGCAGACCGAATCAGCAGCCAAAACGCAAGCATGACAAGGGAGATCATCCAGGCATCAACTACATGCGCACCGTTGGCGAATTCCGAAATGATCAGCGGGTTCCAGAGATAGATCAATACGCCTGCCGGGTTGATCGACAATCGTTTCAGGCTATCGAACACCAGCCAGCCAATCCCCAAGTCCAGAATCACTGTGGAAATCTGGAAAGACAACACGCTCTCCGGGGCGATACCAGACACCAGTAGAAAAAGTAATTGTGCAGCTGGCAGATAAGGTGAAGCCATCCAGTCGTGGTTCACCAATGCCCTCAACGGGATTTCAAAAGTATCCAGCTGGGGTGAGTTGACTGCATAAGCATAGGGATTGACCCCCTGCCGGAGCAGGTTCCCATCCCAGATGAAACGGTAGATATCATCTGATAATGATTGTTCTGTCAAGAGGAGAAGGATTCTGAACAGGATCGCAAATGCCCAGATAAGGCTCAAGGGTAGTTTGTCCCGGTCCAACCTGATTACGGCGACGATGTATGCTGCGGCAGCGATCAGATAGAAAATGAGAAAAGCTGTGACTTGCGGCCCGCGTAAATCTGGCAGCGGGATGAGGAAAATCAAGCTGCCAGCCAGGATGAGTCCTGAGAACAATGATATTCCACCCCAGGATTTAACTCTTTGAAAAGTCACCGCTTATCCCGAATTTAGAACTAAACTTCTGATGTAAAGTTTGTTCCTACCGCCGTCTCCCGCAGCTAGTGCGGGACATGTTCGGCGGCGATGACGCCACCTAGAGCAGGAAACGAAGCCTGTGTCAATCACTTTGCCCTGAATCAGCAAGATTCGCTTTCAAATCCAGCGACAGCTGGGTGAAGTAGCGCCGGGTATGCTTGAGCCGGTCTTGGGGGTAGCGTTGAACTTCCCTCAAGAGACGCTCAAGGTCGTCAGCTGTGTCCACGTCATACCATTCCGGTAATAAGGCTACCCCCAGTTTTTCTGCCTCGGCTTTGGCGAGAGACTGCTCCATAACCTTGGGAGTGCTCCATTGAATATCGTCGAACAGACCTGGGTAGAGTTTTTTCAACCCCACCAGGTAATAGCCGCCATCATCGCTGGGCCCAAAGACAACCTCATGCCCGTCAAGCAGCTCAAGCGCCTGGTGAATATACTCACTGGGCAGGCTGGGACCATCGGAATTGAAGGCCAGAACCTTGGGATATCCCCGTTCGAAGAGCTCTTCAAAGACCTGTTTCAGACAGTCACCAATATTTTCACAGGTCACAGGAATGAGCAGCGTGCCGGCAGGTGTTTTCCCTTCGAAGTAGCCGATTGACTCGGGCGGAGTCACCGCCACTGCCAGGTCGATTCCCTCAATGCTGGAGGCCAGGTCAATGGTATCTTCAAGCAGCGCCTCAAACAAAGCCGCGGCTTGGGATAACTCCAACGGAGGGCTGAGGCGAGTCTTGGTGGTGCCAACCTGCGGCTCTTTGGCGATGATGATCAGGATGGGATTCTTCACTGCAAGTCCTTTGACCATGAAAATT
This sequence comes from Chloroflexota bacterium, assembly GCA_020346705.1. Classification (GTDB taxonomy): domain Bacteria; phylum Chloroflexota; class Anaerolineae; order Anaerolineales; family UBA4823; genus PFL25. The sequence goes on from CP070785.1 coordinate 1,620,491, forward strand.
TTATAATCGTGCGCATTATATAGTAAGTTGCCAGGACTGTCCCCCTCACGGTACCGCTGATCTTCGATCGGCCTCCGATGCGAGGGTGATAGTTCACTGGGACTTCAAGGATACGCCATCCCCGCCTGGCTGCTTTAGTGATCATCTCCGTCGGCCAACCATAGGTCATTTCCTGCATGTCCAGTTCCTGCAGCTTCGACCGCAGAACCGCGCGAAAAGGGCTCAAGTCGCTGATCGGCAGTCCGTACAGAAATCTGATCATTCCGGCTGACAGCTGGTTGCCAAATTTTTGATGCCAAGGCATTGCACCTGGAGAGATCGCCCCGGCCAACCTGGATCCTAAGACCATATCAGCCTCATCCCGCATGATCGGTGTCAGGAGATCGGATATCTGAGTCGGATCATCGGCGCCGTCAGCATCCATAAAGACGATCACCTCACTTTGTGTATTGGCGACACCAACAGCACAGGCGCGGCCATAGCCGCGTTGGTCTTCCTGGATTACCCGGACGCCATTCGCCTCTGCAATGGCAACCGTACCGTCAATGGAGCCTCCATCAACCAGGATGATCTCGTTGACCAGGTTCCGATCAACCTGTCCCAAGACAGCTCCCAGGCTCTCTTCTTCATTCAGCGCGGGGATCACTAATGCAACATTCAATCTCGACTCTCGAATAGTAAATAACAGTCTTTTCCAGGTGGAATGATACCAGTTGTTCGCCATTCCAACCCGTCCCTTGATGCCAGGAGAAGGTAAAATCTTACTGAAATAATGGGATATACTTAGTAGAATTTATCCATCGAAATACCATTGCAAATGCCCCAAAACCTTCCCCCTCCCCGCATTCACGTCTTAGCCAAACCAAGCGGCGCCACCTGCAACCTGGCCTGCTCCTACTGCTTCTTCCTGGATAAGGAGCTGCTTTATCCAAACAGCAAATTCCGCATGACGGATGAAGTGCTGGAAAACTACATCCGCCAGTTAATCGAGTCTCACCGCACATCTGAGGTGACCGTCGCCTGGCAGGGCGGAGAACCAACCCTGATGGGAGTCGATTTCTACCGCAAGGCGATCCAATACCAGGAGAAACACCGTAAACCCGGCATGACCTTCGAGAACACCATGCAGACCAACGGCACTTTGCTTGATGATGAGTGGTGCGAGTTCTTTAAGGAAAACGATTATTTGATCGGCATCAGCATCGATGGACCCCAGCACCTGCACGATGCCCACCGGGTCGATAAAGGCAGTCAGGGCACCTATGATAATGTCATGCGCGGGCTGCGCTTGCTGCAAAAACACGAGGTGGAGTACAACGTCCTGGTGACAGTAAACAGCCTCAACGCCGATTACCCGCGTGAGATCTATCGTTTCATGCGTGACGAAGTTGGCACCAAGTGGATCCAATTCATCCCCATTGTTGAACGGGTTAACCCGGATGGATACAATGTCTACCAGATGGGCAACACCGTTACCGAAAGATCTGTACGACCAGAACAATTCGGCAGGTTTTTGATCCAGGTGTTCGATGAGTGGATTCGGGAAGACGTGGGCGAGATTTTCGTCCAGACCTTCGAAGCTGCGGCTCGCAACTGGATGGGACTTGATTCTTCAGGGATGTGTGTCTTCGAAGAGACCTGCGGCCTGGGTCTGGCCATTGAGCATAATGGGGATCTGTACTCCTGCGACCATTTCGTCGAGCCAGATTACCTGCTGGGCAACATAAAAGAAGAGCACATGCTGCAGATGGTCGCTTCGGACGAACAGACTAAGTTCGGGCAGGACAAGCGCGATTCGCTGCCCCAATACTGCCTGGATTGTGACGTGCGCTTTGCCTGTCATGGAGAATGTCCCAAAAATCGCTTTATCGAAACCCCCACCGGGGAACCAGGGCTCAATTACCTTTGCGGCGGGTATAAAGGTTTCTTCCACCGCATCAATGAACCCTTCAAGATTCTAACCATGCTGATGCGCTCTGGCCGCCCGGCTTCGGACGTGATGGCCATCGTTGCCGATCGGGAAATACATTTCAAGGAATCCTTCGCTAAAGCCAAGGTGGATGATAACTGTCCCTGCGGCAGCGAAATGCGCTTTAAAGACTGCCACGGCTGGCAGCGCCCTAAGCGGCGCCGCAGACGTCGCCGGGCAGTCACCCCTCAGGCCCGTCCTCCTGTTAGGATCAGCTAGTTCATCTAGATTCTTTTCACCACCAGGGCAATAACCATTAGAAGTTTTGAATGAAATCAATATATAATTAACAAAACGTCAATATCGATTCCCGATGAGAAGAAATTCTTGGAAGAATACCCGATATCTTGATTCCTTTTTGA
>CP070785.1:1622921-1628119 GCA_020346705.1 Chloroflexota bacterium
TCGACCGAGCGACGAACATCCATCTGTGCCGCGTGGTGATCTACGACCTGTGGTCGTTCTTTTTCAAAAATCTCCTCCATTTCTGGGCTGCGAATATCTACCTTGTAAAATGTTGCCGCAGGATTCAAGTTTGATCGACGACCAGTGGATAAATCATCCACAACGACAACTTCATGTCCATTACTAACAAATGTATCCACCACATGAGATCCAATAAAACCTGCACCCCCTGTTACCATTATCTTCATATTTATACTCCTTATCCGAATAAAGGTGCCCTTATTCTAATACGCCCCCCGACTTCTGAAAACAGCTGGAATTGTTTGGAATAGCAGTTGAATATCCAACCAGATGGTCCAGTTTCTTATGTAATGCATATCCAACCGCACCCGCTCTTCATAAGTCACATCTGACCGGCCGCTCACCTGCCACAAACCAGTGATCCCCGGTCGTACTGTCATCAAGTTTAAATCCCACTTCTCATATTTTTCTACTTCTGCTGGAGTGATGATCCTTGGTCCTACAAGAGACATTTCCCGCCTCAAAACATTGAATAGCTGCGGCAGCTCATCCAGACTCGTTTTCCTAAAAATTTTACCAACTGGCGTGATCCGAGGATCATCCTTGATTTTAAAATTCTTTTCTAGCTCATCTTGTAATTCCGGATGTGCCTCGAGGATTTCATCCCCATTTTCATACATCGACCGGAACTTAAAGGCATCAAACTCTACTCCATTCATACCCATCACCCTTCGACGGTGAATGATTGGTCCAGGTGAATCTAATTTGATCACCAAAGCGAGTAAAAGCATGATTGGTCCCAGCAGGATTAAAGCTGGTAAGGTCAGTAAGATGTCAAGTGAGTATTTTAGAAATTCGTCAACCCCGGTCAACCTGACCTTATTAACCCCTACCAGGGGTACATACGCAAACTCTTTGACGGTCAGACCAGTAGTAATGATCTCATACAAACCAGACGACATTCGCAAGTTTACTTTGCTGGAAATTCCATATCTCTGGAATATTTCCAGCATTCGATCGCGTGATGAGATGGCGCTGCTGGCCAGGATCAGCTCTTCAATGTCATATCGTTTGATCAACTCACTCAAATGATCCACGGATCCCAAAACATATAGGTTAGGCAAGACTTGCGTGCCAACAGGTAATTTTTTATCAATAAATCCCAGGATATGAAAGCCCGAGGCTCTCCAGCCATTTAGTTGTTCAGCCAGCGAAAGGCCTTCATTATTCGCACCAACAATCAGTGCAGATGATAGATAATAGCCCTTATGCCTTAACGCATACACCACCCTTCGTAAAGAGAATCGCCCAATGGCGGTGAAAAGAAATCCAAAGATCCAGGCTAGAAGTAACCAGCCTCTGGCAAGGATGAATTCAGGGTCTAAGAAGCTAACCGCGATTACCAGCATCATCCCAAGGGTGATCCCATTGAAGACCATCGAATACTCTTTTGTCCCACCGAGTAACTTTTCCCGGTCGTATAACCCCATCAGCATGAAGATGATCAGCAAGATCGGGATCAGGATCGCAGAGACAGTCTGATAAAAGAATATATCCGGGTTGAGTTTCTCAAAAAATATACTGAGCGATAATTGGAATCGGATGAAATACGCTAGGCGGAAGGCAACACCTATCATGATAATGTCCGCGATGACCAAACTGGTTATATATAAACGCCATTGTGTGTGGCGCGGCACATTCTCAGACGCTTTACGGATTTTAGCCTTTAACGGCGTCTCTACGAGTAGTTGTGCACTTTGTTGGCTAGGATGCATTCGATTTCCCTCCGCAGTACTTATCGCTCCACTTCCTCTAAGGCATGCTCCGCCCTTCCGACATACCCTTATCAACCGGAAACAAAATAACTTTTGACATGGACCTGTTATCGATATTTCCTGTTTTCTGCAACTGGGTCCAATTTGTCGCCATAGCTAATCGGTAAGGCCCCTGATCATGGGGCGAAATTGAGAAATGAGCTATTAATTCTCAAATACCTTCCAATATTAAATAATCCAACCTTCTTTCATGATATTTATTAATTGCTAATAAAATTGAATGAATTCCTGACCCCAAAGAACAAATTCCCTGCCAATCCTTGGGTGGCGATTGTTATTTTCTATAACGATTCGCATTTTATAATGTTACACTCGCATGCATATACGATCTTCCAGGGAATTATCTCCTTGAAGACGTACAAAAATGGATTGTAGATGGGCATGAATTTCATCTCATTCAAGAGACTTGTTCAATCCCCAACGAATGCCTGACTTTACAATCCACGTGCAGCTATTTCTCTAATAAACGTTTTCAAGGCGTAAATGTTACAATTTTTCTCTAATTATTTTGCGAACATTTTCTCTCATCTCCCCTGATAAATCCCGGTTCATTTCATTATTGAGCTGGATAAATAATGCCACTGGTGGTTTCAGCTAACCGCGTATCATCTTGGCAACTTTCGAAGGACTTAATAACGATGGCGTTGGGATTCCACATATTGCTTAACTCTCCCCCTTTTGTGATCTACGCGTGAGAATCCGTTTTATCCCCCTCTTCACGATTACTCTTCTGGGGGAAAGCCGATCAATAAATTCGGTTGTTTAAAAAAAGAACGCCCAAAGAGGCGATCTTTTCTCAATAACCAGCTTGCTACTCTTCGCGCGGTTATAGTATTACCGGTAATATATATTGCTTTCTTGTCGATTGTTACGTACTTATTTTCTTATCTCAATGCTTACTGCATGGCGCTATGAAAAAGTTCTTCGAGCTTTTCTTTTCTTTCCTCAGCCACCTGGTCTGAGTCCTTGAAAGGCTCGTCAATTCGATTGAGACGCGAAGAATTGATACAGATGATTGTCACCAGCAAGGTAGAGAACAATATCCAGGCAGCGACGATTGAGATTATCAAGACAGTCATGGCATACTCCTTAATCCAACCAACAAATCGTAAACCTTATCCTGTGGGAGGTGGAACTCCCTTGTGCCAAACTGTCCAACAATAGAGTTGTCAGCTTAGGCGGTCCGGCGATCATGCAGTTTGAAACTGTTTAGATCCGTAACTTTGCGTCCTTACCTTTCAGTAAGTTTGCCTTTTCTTTGCTACTTGATGCTAAGGTTCACACGAATTCTTTCAGTGATAAATATAACGTAGATAACGCAATTTTCCAAGCTTTGTGACTTGCAAAATTGTCAGACGCTCAAAATCAATCCGTAATTGCGATAAATTTATCATATCCAGAAGTAAATATCTTTGTCCTTAATCAAATCATCATCTAACAAACCAATTATCTTTCCAAAATAAGATGTTCCTTAATGAGTTTGGGAAGTATCAATTTATTTTCACTCATGCTATTCTAAAGAACATTTTATTTATCACGAATTCGATTTGATGTATAATCAATCCAGGAGATAAGTCGAGGGGTTGATTAATGCTTATTAGATCAACCAGCATTCAGGGTTAATCACTATCAATTCTCGAAGTAGTTATGAATTCTTCAGCAAATAAGAATAGGCAATTATGGCTGCCCTTCCTCATACTTGTGGCGATCATATTTACTGCAAGTTGGATCTTTGGCGGTGATGAGGTTGTTTTCAGCTTCTTTGGTGTTGATCAGGAACCGGTAGTCCTGGTTCCCAGTACACCCACAACCGCACCGACCGGAACGGCTACTGCTGGAATTGAGCCGACTCAAAATACTGTGTCATCAACTCTTGCAGATAGCGATGATCCTTCTCCCACTCCTTCGAGCCTGCCCACTGATCCTGCAGCTGAATTTACCCCCGATTTAGATACAAATCAGAACTGTACATTTACAATTCATTTCTGGAGAGCTTATCCAGGTGCCTGGGAAACGGATCGCATCATTTTTGGCGAGCGAGCATACACCCAAGTACAGGCGCTAGCCATTTTAAATATAGAAGATCCAAGCCTGGCAACAACCCGCTTAATGCAGCAGTATATAACTGCCTTGCTCAATACGCTAAAAGGAGCTGATCCAACTGAGATTGAAAGCACCCTGGAAACGGCTCTTGAATGGCTCATCCTTCACCCGCCTGAAGTTGGTTTATCCCAATCTGAGAGTCTTGAGGGGGAAAACTTGGCCGAAGCTCTCGAAGATTTCAATAATGGGGTTACTGGACCAGGTCCCTGCCTGAATGAACCATTCACTCCAACTCCTGGGGCAACTCCCACCCCGCTGAACTATACCCCACCTGCCACAGCAACTAATACTCCAGCCCCGTTCATACCATCCAGCACCGAAACCAGCGCTCCCACAAAGAAACCTGGTGGTGGTGGTTCGAAACCAACCGATCCACCAACCAGTCCGCCCCCCACTGATCCTCCCCCTCCGCCACCTACAGACGCGCCCCCTCCTCCCACGCCGAAACCGACGCTTCCTCCACCAACTCCTGCACCGACCCAATCACCACCTACAGAAGCGCCCCCGCCGCCACCCCCCTGAGGAGGATGGTTTATTAAAGGATACTTCGGTTCCGGTTTGCGGAGCCTCCTCCTCGCCAAGGATTCCTGAACATTTTTTTTTGCATAAATCGAAACTCACATATGGTGGAAGTTTTCAAGGTCAACAACCTTTCCAAAAGAGAAGATTTACAGTCTTCTCTTTTTTGCATTCCCCAAATAACTCAATAAGAGTAACCTATTGGTAAAAGGAATTTTATTTGCGGCTTTATCCTCCTCGATACCAAAAATTATGCTTGAATTTATAACTTCTAAGCCATTATCACGTCTGGAAAGCTGATTTGACCAGTGATTTTGCCCCAATTCGATATGATGTATAATCGTGGGTTGATTCGATTGTGGCAGTTTGAAACAGGTTCTTACCGACCAATCGATAGAGTCTATCCATGAGCTTCCCGGCAAATAAAATCAGGCGGTTTTGGTTCCCCTTTTTCATCCTCGCCATAATTGTCTTGATCGCCGGGTGGATTTTGGCTGGAGTTGTTTACCCAAATTATCTACGCGGCAACAACCCGGTCCCAGCTGTCAGTTCCACTCCCACGATCACTGTCTCACCTACTGTAATACCCACTTCAACATCTACACCGGTGCCAACCATAACACCAACTATCATCGTTCCAACGGATACACCCTCAATAAACTGCACTTACCCACAAATCCATTGGGCTTCTGATTCAGATGCCTGGCGGATTGAAAACAT
>CP070785.1:1628219-1630764 GCA_020346705.1 Chloroflexota bacterium
GTAAAAAGTTCCAATGGTATAATTCCGCCGAGAATTCAGAGAAATCTGCCTTCCACTCGGAAATAAGAAAGAGATATGTTAGATAAAATCGCAGGTATTGAAAGCCGTTACCAGGAATTAAACCAATTATTGATGGAAGTCGGGGATGATTATCAGCGCGCCACCGAGTTGAGTATTGAACGGGCTGAACTTGAACCCCTGATTGTGAAAGCTGAACGATACCGCCAGGTTCTGCAGCAATTGGAAGAAGCTCGTTCTCTGGCAGATGAAGAGGATGATGAGATTCGCCAGCTGGCAGCTGTGGAAATCGAAGAGTTGGAAACCGAGCTGGGAAATCTCGAGCGGGAGCTAAAAACCATGCTGCTCCCACAAGATGCGCGCGATAAGCGCAATGTCATCATGGAAATTCGCGCTGGCACAGGCGGGGATGAAGCCGCCCTTTTTGCGGCGGACCTTTTTCGCATGTATAGTCGGTATGCTGAACTTCAACGATGGAAAGTGGAGATTCTTTCATCAAATGAGATCGGCATCGGGGGATTTAAAGAGGTTTCTTTTTTGATCAAGGGTAATGGCGCCTATTCTCGTATGAAGTATGAATCAGGGGTTCACCGGGTTCAGCGCGTCCCCATCACCGAGTCTCAAGGCAGGATCCACACCTCGGCCGCGACGGTAGCTGTGCTGGCTGAAGTGGATGATGTCGAGATCGCCATTCCTGAGAACGACATCCGGGTTGATGTTTACAAATCGGCCGGCGCCGGAGGTCAAAGCGTTCAAAAGAATGCCACCGCGGTTCGCATAACCCACTTACCAACAGGGATCGTCGTCCAATGTCAGGATGAGCGTTCTCAATTACAGAACAAGACCCGCGCCTTGAGCATTCTACGTGCTCGTCTTTACGAGATCGAAGAAGAAAAACGCAGAGCAGAGATCGATCAAGATCGTCGCGCCCAGGTAGGTACTGGCGAGCGATCTGAAAAAATTCGCACCTATAACTACCCTCAATCGCGCGTCACCGACCACCGGATCAACCTCTCTTCTTACAATTTGCCTGCTGTTATGGATGGTGAGATAGGTACCTTTATTGACGAACTTGCCACAAGAGAAGAGGCTGAGCGCTTGGCAGCTGCAGGATTTGAAGCTTGATCACTTTGGGGGAAGTACTCAAAATATGCACAGAATCACTGGTTGAGGTAAGCGATTCTCCCAACTTAGATTGTCAAACACTATTGGCAGACCGTTTGGGTCAATCAAGAGCATGGATCCTGGCTCATCCTGATATTAATCTCACACAAAGGGACTACAAGTCATTTCAAGATGATATAGAACAGTTAAAAATTGGAGTTCCCCTACCATATGTGTTGGGACACTGGGAGTTCTATGGGCTTGACTTCTCACTAACCAGGGACACATTAATACCCAGACCCGAAACCGAGCTGCTGGTCGAATTTGCTGTCGATTGGCTTGACCGCCATCCTGAGAAAAGATGGGCCGCCGATATTGGGACCGGTTCTGGTTGTATTGCCATCACATTGGCAAAAAATATGCCAAATTTATCGATGGTTGCCACAGATATTTCCTTCCCTGCCTTGAAAGTCGCATGGAAGAATTCCTCCCGCCACAATGTCGCAAACCAGGTTAAATTTGTTCAATCTGATTTACTTTTACCAGTGAATTATAGATTCGATTTGATATGTGCAAACTTACCTTACATTCCAACGAAGGTTTTACCCACTCTGAAAGTCTCTAAAGGAGAACCTGAACTTGCCCTCAATGGTGGTCCCCAAGGGGTTGATTTTATTGCTAGATTCCTGGAATCAGCTCCAGACAAAATTGCGGCAGGGGGAACCATGCTGATCGAAATTGAGCGGATTCAAGGTCAAGAAGTCAAAAGACTTGCCCAGCGAGTATTTACAGGTGCCGAAATTATTGTAAATAAGGATTTATCTGGTTTCGATCGCTTAGTAGCAATTCATCTGCCAGAGGATGCATCATTATGAGGAATATATAAGATTAAGAGAGAAATATCTATTGCGAATACCCCCTGAATGATAAAATACTCCTGATATTACGTCCTGGAGGAATAGATGTCGAAGAAAATTTTATTGTTAATCATAACCGGATTACTCGTTGCAGCCTGTGGAACTCAAGCCCAGACTCCAACAGAAGCACCTTCTGAAAATTATCCAGCTCCATTAGAGACTGAATCTGCTGTAAATCCATCCCCACAAGAGCAAACAGATGATTCTGTTTATCCACCCCCGCACAATACCGCCACACCCTTAGTCCCTTTAGGAAATTCTTATCCCGCACCGGAAGATGGGGTTGGGGTTTTCCTAATCGTGCCTGGTGAGTCGTCTGTCACATACGAAGTCGGAGAGGTATTTCTCAACCAGGATAATGCTTTCAATCTGGCAGTTGGGGTAACAAATGAGGTGAATGGAGAAATTTTCGTCGATCGCGCAAATCCACAAAACAGCTCAATTGGTCCGATTACGGTCGACATCAGCCAGTTTACCTCAGACAGCCAACGACGCGATAACGCTAT
>CP070785.1:1630864-1644725 GCA_020346705.1 Chloroflexota bacterium
GTCGGTACTGGCTCGCCTTCGCCGGCGTGTAGAAGGGATTTTGTGGGGGAACGGATAATCCGAGACATGAAATGCGCGTAAAACCCTATGAGGGTGCATCGATATGCACCCTCATTTTTGTAAATCAAGCGGAAAAAGTCTTGAAATCTGGCATAATAAGATCCAGAAATGCGCCAATTCCAGGCCAAATTGGAATTGTTAGAACGACGTTAGAATTTCGCAGTAAAGGTAATTCAAATGTACCTCTCCCCGTCAGAGATTGGTATAATGATTATGCAATCTGCGGTCTGTCAACAATTTTGGAGGTATAAGTGAATCCGACCCGCAACCGATCATCAATAATTTACCTGTTGCTTTTTGTAGCCATCATCGTCATGGTGGTTTACCAATTCCAACAACAGGCGACAACCCAAGAATCATTAACGATAAATGAATTAGCTGCTGACATTCAGGCTGGTCAAGTAAACCGCGTTATTGAAGACGATAACCGGCTTCGAGTAACATATTCTGATGGCACAGAAAGAGAATCTCAGAAAGAGTCGGATGCTACTTTAATCCAGCAGCTAAAAGAACTTGGTGTAACTACAGCCGCACTTTCCGCTGACAACATCAAGATAGAAGTTAAACCACCAAGCGCCTGGTTGGGCATCGCCACAGCATTGGGTTATTTCATCCCCTTCATCCTGCTGGCAGGTGTGTTCTGGTTTGTTTTTCGCCAGGCTCAAGGCAGCAACAATGCAGCCATGTCCTTTGGCAAATCTCGGGCACGTATGTTTTCGGGTGATCACCCGGCAGTCACGTTTGAAGATGTCGCCGGTGTAGAAGAGGCCAAAGAAGAACTGGCTGAGGTGGTTGAGTTCTTGCGAGAACCGGAGAAGTTTATCTCCCTTGGCGCCAGAATTCCGAAAGGTGTACTGCTGGTTGGCCCACCAGGAACCGGCAAGACTTTATTGGCGAAAGCAGTATCAGGTGAAGCCGGGGTGCCATTCTTCTCAATCTCCGGCTCGGAATTTGTCGAGATGTTTGTCGGTGTTGGCGCCAGCCGAGTGAGAGACCTTTTCGAACAGGCTAAACGCCACTCACCGTGCATCGTATTCGTCGATGAGATCGACGCCGTCGGTCGCCAGCGTGGCGCTGGTCTTGGCGGAAGTCACGACGAACGCGAACAAACCTTGAACCAGATGCTGGTTGAAATGGATGGCTTCGATACTGACACGAATGTGATCATCGTGGCCGCCACAAACCGGCCTGATATCCTCGATCCGGCACTGCTGCGTCCAGGTCGATTCGACCGGCGAGTCGTTCTCGACCGACCTGATATGCGTGGTCGCGAGGCGATTTTACGGGTCCATGTCAAAGGCAAACCCCTTTCGCCCGAGGTTGATCTTGCCGTTTTGGCCCGCTCAACTCCCGGATTTGTCGGTGCGGATATCGAGAATCTGGTAAACGAAGGAGCAATTCTTGCTGCCAGGCGGAATAAGAAAGTCATTGGTCAAACCGATCTCGAAGAAGCGATTGAACGCGTGATTGCAGGACCCGAACGCAAGAGCCGCCTGATCAGTGAAGAGGAAAAGCGGATCGTCGCTTATCACGAGGCTGGACACGCGATCGTGGCTAACTCTCTCCCCGAAGCTGATCCGGTACACAAGGTTTCGATCACCTCGCGTGGAATGGCAGGTGGATATACGATTATGCTGCCTGAGGAAGATCGCACCCTCATGTCCCGCAAAAAACTCTATGCGGACATGGTCGGTCTGTTAGGTGGTCGAGCAGCTGAATCCATCGTCTTCGACGATATCACCTCCGGTGCTTCAAACGATCTGGAAAGAGTTACCCGGATGGCCCGGTCCATGGTCACTCGCCTGGGAATGAGCTCCGAGCTTGGTCCGATGGTTTATGGTCAAAAAGAAGAGCTAATTTTCTTGGGTCGCGAAATATCCGAGCAGCGAGATTACTCCGAAGATGTCGCCCAACAAATTGACAAAGAGGTCCGCAAACTGGTTAGTGAAGCCTACGAGCATTCCAAGGCGATCGTCATTCAATACCGCGATAAGCTAGACACAGTCGCCCAGCGATTGCTGGAAGTCGAAACAATTACTCGCGAAGAATTCGAGGAAATGTTCCCACCCCCTGTTCCTAAGAACAGCGGAACGCCAGTGCCTCAATCAGTCGTCCCGCAAATGGCGTAAATCATTACGTGTAAACCGGGCGTGGAACAAATATGTTTTGAATTGTTCCACGCTTTTTGTTTTTTTTAACCTCGTTCTGTTTATTAGAGCGGATATAATCGAAAACCTTCAGATGGATACTCTCAAGACCAAAACAGCATATTTCCTGCACTCGGATCCCGGATTCTTGCGCATCTCCGGTGAAGACCGGCATAGCTTTCTCCAACGCCAAACCACGAACAATATAGATTTGCTGACCCCAAATCGATCCTTGGTGACCGTGCTGACCTCTCCTGCAGGTAGAATTCTAGATGTATTGTGGGTAGTGGATGAGGGAGAAACCTTCGGGATCATTACTCTACCCGGACAAGGTCAGGATACTTTCAATTACTTGCGCAGCCGCATCTTCTTCATGGATAAAGTGAGTTTGGAAGACGCCAGCCAGGATATCTCCCAGGTCGACTTGATCGGTACAGGAATTAATGACTTTTTGCAAGGTTTTAGCGAAAATAAAAGTTCTCGTGAGGGAGAGCTGCAAAACATCAAAATTTCCGGAGTACCTGTAACTGTCCTTTGTAATAAAAAGTTCGCTCACCGGATGCTGATACCAACGGCAGGTCGAGAACAGGTGACTGAGGAATTGATCCTCAAAGGTGTAGATCAATTGTCTTTAGAAAGTTATGAAATCCTGCGTATTGAAGCTGGTATCCCAACTGCCAGGCATGAATTGACAGATGATTACACACCTTTAGAGACCGGATTCGATTGGGCGGTATCCGATAATAAAGGCTGCTATACCGGTCAGGAGGTCATCGCCCGGCAGGTTAATTACGACAAGATCACCCGCAAGCTGGTGGGATTAAAATTAGGCGATTTAGCACAGATCGGAGACACGATTTATCCCCCTGATACGCAGCAGCCGGTCGGGAAAGTGACCTCTTTGGCTGTATCACCACAGTTTGGTCCAGTAGCACTGGCAATCGTCAAACGGCCCTTTTATGAAGCAGGAAATGAACTGGTCGTTGGGGAAAAAAGTGAAGGCATCCTCGCCAAGACTGTAGAACTGCCATTTAACTAGCATTACTTCTCCTTTTAATCTTAACGCTTAAAGGTCGTCAACCTTGAAAGAAGAGAAACCATTCGAAGGCAAAATTGCCTTGATCACTGGCTCTGGCCGGGGAATAGGGCGCGCGATAGCATTACACCTTGCTGAGCGAGGCGCACATATCGTGGTCAATTTCTTTCGCAACCGGAAACCTGCGGAAGAAACAGCTGCAGCCATCCGAGAATTCGGCCAAGAGGCTTTGGTCGTGAAAGCCCATGTCGGTTCGGACGAGGGTCTAGATCACTTATTTGAGCAAGTTGAGAATAATTTCGGGGCATTAGATATTCTGGTCAGCAATGCAGCTTCGGGCTACAATCGACCCGCCCTCCAGCAAAAACCAAAAAGCTGGGATTGGACAATGAACATTAACGCGCGCGCCCTGCTCTTCGCCACCCAACGTGCAGTGCCATTGATGGAAAAACAAGGCGGGGGATATATCGTCAGTCTCTCCAGTCCGGGTTCATTTCGAGTTTTGCCTGATTACGCAGTTGTGGGAGCCAGCAAAGCAGCTATTGAAACTCTTACTAGGTATCTGGCAGTCGAACTAGCAGCGAAGAATATCGTTGTAAATGCAGTCTCACCCGGAATTGCTAAGACAGAAGCGCTGGACCATTTTGATGCGGTAACAGGGGAAGAATTATTCGAATATATCGTGGACCGGACACCTGCAGGACGACTTGTGACTCCCAAGGATGTTGCCCAACTGGTCGCGTTCCTCTGCAGCCCAGAAGCAAACATGATTCGCGGACAGGTAATTTTGATCGACGGCGGATATACACTCCTGGAGTGAAGCAATGGACGCGCAAAAATTGCTCCGGGTTAGCGCCACCACTGAGCAATTTGAGAATCACTGTATAACCATAAATGAGGAATTCGGAATTAAACTCCGATCAAGATCGCTCGCGCTGGTGCACCATCCGAGTTGGCAATTTTTAACGGCAGGCAGTAAATCGTATAACGACCCTGATCCACTTCAGTTAGATTCAAACCCTCAACGACGACGACTCCAGCTTCCAAAAGCCTTTCATGAGTCGGGCGGCTTTGCTTAAACGGCGCAATTGAAAGGTAGTCCATGCCGACCAATTTCACGCCTCGCCGCACCAGGTACTCCGCCCCGTCTTCGCTCAGGCCAACGAAATCAGTTTGAAATTCAGTTTCCGCTCCTGCCCAGAGCTCCGAATTACGCGTTTTAAACAACACTCGTCGCGTTCGCGGTGGAATTTGAGCCTCTTCGAGTACAGCAGCGGTGATCAGATCGACTTCTGGTAGATGTAGGACATAAGCGCGACCCGTGAGCAAGCTGAGATTTAATTCGTCAACCGTGATTCCATCTTGGAGGAAGTGGTATGGCGCATCAACATGCGTGCCAGTGTGGACGCCCATATCAACTCGAGATACGTTGGCATTCGACCCATCTTCGATTTTTTCCACCCGCTCAATTTCCACCCCAGGATCCCCTGGCCAGGTCGGTAAGTCAGGCGAGATTGTCAAAGTTATGTCGTATGTACGCATAGGAAATCTCCAATTGATAGTGCGCGGATAATCAGCCCAAACCTTTTATTAAAAGTATATATTAGGGTAAGTGAAAATGCAACAATCCCGGAATTTCACATCAAATCTTGATTAGTGCAGCTTCAAGATGAGGAAATCTAAATTGCTGACATCGAATCAAACAAGGTACCATTGAGAGGAAACACCCTTCACAATGGGTTTATCTATGATCGAACAAGGATTATTACGACACTGTTTATGATAAATCAGCAGCTGGGAGGCTATCTCCCAGCTGGTCTAGTTTCACCCTCTATGCTACCTATCCAAATCAGTTATTGATTGCTTCTTTAACCTTGGCCCGATCTAAGGCTCGATAATTGATTGAAACTCCTAAACCTGGTCCTTCTGGAATCGTGATTGTACTGCCAGGATTTAAAACAAACCTTTGCTCAGTAATGTCTTCTGAATAGTAACGATCTGTTGCTGATATATCACCAGGATAAACAAATCCGGGTAAGCTGGCCAGAGCCAGGTTAGCTGCTCGTCCAATACCCGTTTCCAGCATTCCACCACACCACACCGGCACACCCTGCGCAAGGCATAGGTCATGGATAGCGATCGCCTGACTGAGACCTCCTACCCGGCCAGCCTTGATGTTAACCACCCGGCAGGCCTCCATCTCTAGAGCCTGGCGAGCATGCCTGGCAGATAGGATACTCTCATCCAGGCAAATTGGCGTTGTGAAATCCCTCTGCAGCTGGCAGTGATCCCACAAATCATCTTCTGCTAGAGGCTGTTCTATCATCAGCAGATCCATCTCATCCAGGGGGATCAAGTTGCGTGCAGATTCAAGATCATATGCCGAGTTGGCGTCCACCTGGAGGGTCAGGTTGGGATACGCGCTGCGTACCGCATTTACCTCGGATACATCCCGACCTGGTTTGATCTTAATCTTCACCCGGTCATAACCTTGCTCCATATAGGTCGAAACCGTACCAACAAGGGTCTTGGGATCTTCCTGGATACCAACCGAAACTCCTACTTTTACATTACTCCCCTGCCCACCGATTAATTCCTTGAGAGATCTGCCCTCGATTTTTCCAAGCAAATCCCAGTAAATCATCTCCAAGCCAGCCTTCGCCATCGGATGTCCCTTAACGTTGGCAATTCTGGATTGCAAATCTTCTGCACTTCGCAAATCAGTATTGATTATCTGCGGAATGAGAAATTCCTGCAGTATATGCCAGGCTGTAGCAGCTGTTTCATACGAATAACCCGGATCTGCATCGGCAACACATTCCCCATACCCCAGAAATTCTCCAGATTGCGCTTCAAGAATGATACATTCACGGTCGTGGGTCGTTCCGAATGAAGTCTCAAAAGGGCTCTGCAAACGCATTCGTAAATGGTACAAGGTGATTTGTGAAATGATCACTCGCTTCTCCTAAAGAGTCCCTTCACCGTGACTGAACACATAATAACTGCGAGGATTTTCCCCGCGCAGATGAACAAAATCCGTAACTAAATAGCCACTCTGAAATAAGCGTTCAAATATTTCTCGAGAACTGAAGCGCCATTTCCGAGCCAGCTCAATATTCGCCTCCTTTAAGGCCAGGTAATCCGCAGGTATCTCCACTAAAACGATCATAGATTCTTGATCACCTGCTGAATCGATCGTCGAGAAGTTTACTGATTCGGCGGGAATCGGCCAGCCATTATCATCAAGCCTGGTTGGGTTGATCACCTCAGCACCCGCCGCGAAGAAATGCGCCAGGTCCAGGTTTAGACGCGCTTTTTTGCTCAATCGCCGCTGGACTCGTTGGGTATTTACCCACCAATCCACCTCAAACCGATCGGATGGAAGGCCAATATTCAAACCATCACGCATCTCGCCGTATAACTCCCGCAGATATGTGCTGCAAACTGCTCCCAGGAGGCTGATATTTAAGTATGCATTCCGGCTGAGCAAAGGATCATAGGTCCAGGTGATACGGTCGATTCCCTGGTGGCGAACCATTTGCCACTGCGCACGCTTCAAGGAAAATCCCAACCTCTGTCCCTGATAATCCGGGTGAACTCCGAGCATATGAGAACAATGTTTCGGACGGGGTCCATCCGGTGTTGAATACAAACCAGGAAATCCAAATACGAAACCAACTAATCTGTCGATACTCCCATTGTGATCACCAGGAGGCAGGGCGCCAAGTACCAATCCACCATTATGAACCACGGTGATTAATAGATGTGCAGGAACTACATCAGTATCACTGCCAGGCCAAACGATGCGCTGCAATTCCTCCACCTTATGCAGTTCTTCGATCGTGTCCAGAATCCGGATTTGCCAATTATGTTCCATCTTTTATCTCAAATTTCGATTATAAGAATCATTATCTTCCAGATCGGCGGATTAGTGTCCGCCACAGTTCTCTCCGCCAATCATGGTTTTCCAGGTACGCCAAACGCTGTGACAAACGTGAAGGCATCAAATTAAAAAAACGCGGGATGGAGTCAAGGTTGCTGGCTCGATTTGTTGCCAGATAATCTAACCAGTAAACCGATACTGGAGTCGCAGGCAGGATGTTTTCCATGAAAACTGTCAAGGCACGCAGGTAGGGTTGTCGCAGGTGAACTAACCTTCTGCGCAAGTTCAACTTCTCCATCACCGTTTGAACGACCTGATTGAAGGTCAAGTATTCCGGTCCCCCAATTTCAAACATTTGGTTAAATGTCCGCTCATCATTTAATCCCCAGACAAGGCAGGTGGCCAGATCTTCTACCCACAATGGTTGCAGTAAATTCTCTCCATCACCGGGGACAAAAAAGAATGTCGGTATGCTGGATACCAACTGAGCCAATCCGGTCGTAAACCCATCGTTGTTGCCGAAAACAATTGCGGTGCGCATAATGGTGAAATCAATCCCACTGCGGCGGATATACTCTTCAGCTATTGCCTTCGCCTTCAAGACTGGATAAGCAGAAGCCCGGTCTGCGCCCAGGTGGCTCACGAAGAACAGCCGCCTCACCCTTGCATCAGCTGCCGCAGCAACAATATTTTGAGTTCCCTGGATATCGATCTCCATTAAGCTGGCGTATGCACCCAGCCATTCAGCTCCCGCAAGGTGATAAACGATATCTACACCAACCATCGCGGCACGCAGACCGCGCTCGTCATTGAGACCACTGATCGCGACCTCAACCGGCAAACTGCGGGGAAGATTCGGGGATTGCGATGAAGCCCGCAACAAAATCCTTACTTTATATCCAGCATCCGCCAGATGGCGCACCAGGGCCTGTCCAATAAAGCCAGTCCCGCCAGTTACCAAAATAGTGCTCATATATTAATGGTGGGGTAAACCTCGCCAAAATAGTTTTAGATTTCAGATTACCAGTTGGATTTTCCGGATTATAGCACGCCCGCCAGGAGAATTTGTTATAATCGAAGAACAATCAATTTCGACTGAATGTTCTACCAGGTCCATTTCTCATCAATCCCCGGAACATTCCAAGCAAATATGGAAATCTCGGCAAAAAACGGTCAAATTTCTCAACCATTCGCGACAATAATCTTGAGCAGGGTGGGCAGATGAACCACAGGTTTCTCATTCCAATCGTTATTTCAACCTTCATCCTTCTTTTTGTTATGTTGAGTTTGCATGCTCAACCGGCGAAGGCCGAGATAACAGCTGCTATCTTGGTTTCCCGCACTGAAGGCCTATTCACAGATGAGAATGGCGGTACCGATTCATTTACCATTGTTTTGGACAGCTTACCTACTGCAAATGTAAAGATCGATCTGTATAGCAGCGATGTTTCCGAAGGGACGGTTTCGCCAACCTCTGTGGTCTTCAATAAAAATAATTGGGATAACCTCCAAACAATTGAAGTCACTGGAGTTGCAGATGGCATTCAGGACGAGGATGTTCTCTACCAGGTTCTCGGAACTGTTTCCAGTAAAGATCCCAATTTTGAAAATCTCGAGATGCCCGCAGTATCTATCACGAATATTAACGATTCCCTCCCGATTGCTAATGACGATCTCCCCCCGATTAATGGGTATTCACCGATAACTATTTCAGTTTTACAAAACGATTCCGGCTTATTTGACACTCCCCTTCAATTGGGAGTTATCAGCGACCCCTTATTTGGGTCCTATGTCATCAATCCTGCACCTGAAAACACGATAACCTATACACCTTCTCAAACTTTCGTTGGATTCGACCAGTTTACATATTCAGTCTGTGATGGAGATGGAGATTGCGCAAGTGCCTCGGTTATCATCGAGGACCAATCCCCGCCAACCGTGATTTGGGTTTCACCTGTTGAGATTGGTGACACTTTTGATGTCATACATGGAAACATCCGATTGGAGGTTGCCGTTGAAGATAATTTCCAGGTAGATTGTGTCAAATTCCTTCGCTGGGATGCGATAACAAATGTTTATATCGATTTGGATACTGTTTGCCAGGCTCCATATGCAACTACCATCAACAGCAATTCGATCAACCTGGCCTGGAACCAGATTTTTGCACAGGCAACCGACATGGCAGGAAATTATTCGGACTTTGAGTCGATTTGGATATTCCGGTGGATCCACAGCTATATTCCGCTTCTTTCGCGCTGAGACATCCACTGGCAAATTTCCCTTTTTTTGCAATCCTGAAGACAATAAAAAATGACCCCAATCCGCCACCACCGATTTGCGGTGATCGAATGGGAGTCATTGAAAATCATTTCCCTCAACCTTTATATTCCATGGGCTGAGGAAATAGGTTTATTAACTAGGTTATGCCATATGTAAGTAATAATTTTCTCACATATTTGTCATGCTGAGTTCCCGTAAAATGGGTTCATAATATCCTGATACCACTGCAAACCAATTCTCAAGAGATTCTTCAGTCACTCTGCTCCCTCAGGACATTTCCCATTAGCTTATACCGAATAAAATTGACTAGCATATCGGGTTAGGTACCTTCTTCCCAGGAATTAAGATAGGCGATTTGCTCCTCAGTCAGAATATCAATCTCCACATCCATCGCCTCCAGTTTCAGTTGAGCGATATCTCTGTCAATCTCCTCCGGAACACTATAAACCTTATTATCCAAACCATCGGCGTTCTTGACCATGTATTCCAAACTCAGCGCCTGATTGGCAAATGACATATCCATCACGCTGGCTGGATGCCCCTCTGCAGATGCCAGGTTGATCAACCTGCCCTCACCTAAGATATTGATGGTGCGATTATCTTCCAAAGTGTATTGCTCAACAAACGGCCTCACCAGCCTTTTCTCTTTGGCCATCCCTTCCAGCGCGGGGATGTTGATCTCAACATTAAAGTGGCCGGAATTGGCTACTATGGCACCATCTTTCATCAGCTCGAAGTGATTCTTGTCGATTACATTAATATCGCCTGTCAGGGTCACGAAGATGTCGCCGATTGGCGCTGCCTCCCTCATGGGCATAACCCGGAAACCATCCATGACTGCTTCCAATGCAGGTAGGGGATCGACTTCTGTCACAATCACGTTGGCACCCATTCCCCGGGCTCGCATAGCTAGCCCACGGCCACACCAACCATAACCTGCAACGACAAAATTTCTTCCAGCAAGGAGAATATTCGTGGCGCGAACGATACCATCAATCGTTGATTGTCCCGTCCCATAGCGGTTATCGAAGAAATGCTTTGTCATGGCATCGTTAACCGCCACGACAGGAAAAGCTAATGCGCCATCTGCCGCCATCGCTCGCAAACGGATGACGCCGGTCGTGGTCTCTTCCGTACCTCCAATGACATCAACAAGCATTTCACGCCGATCCTTGTGTAAAGTGCTCACCAAATCCGCGCCATCATCCATCGTCATATGGGGGCGTTGGTCAAGTGCTGCATTGATGTGCTTGTAGTAAGTCACATTATCTTCACCCTTAATGGCAAATACTGGAATTTCGAAATGAGTCACCAGGGCAGCTGCCACATCATCTTGTGTAGAGAGCGGGTTTGAGGCCGTGAGTACGACCTCTGCACCGCCATCATGCAACGTACTCATCAAATTCGCAGTTTCCGTGGTTACATGGAGGCAAGCTGCAATTCGCATCCCCTTGAGAGGCCTTTCTTTTGCAAAGCGCTCGCGGATCAATCTCAACACAGGCATTTCATGTTCTGCCCAGTCTATTCTCCTCCGGCCACCCTCCGCCAGGTTCATATCTTTAACATCATAATTTTCCATCATCAGCTCCAAAGAAGTAATTAACTACCATCTTTATTGAATTAAACGATTAGTTCGTCGAGCTTTCCACGATCATCAAAATGCAATCGGTAGCGATCGACAAATTCAGCCGGGGTGAAAGAATGCCCTTGTGGTCCTTCTTGTTCGAGGCAGTATGCAGCTGCTACAGTCCCCATCTGTGCGCATAATTCCAGATCCCAACCGTGGGCATATCCGCTCAAAAAACCGCCTCGGAAGGCATCACCCACGCCAGTCGGATCGGTGATTTTGTCTGGTACCACAACTGGAATTTGCGCCTGCTTATCTTTCTGGTAGATAAGCGATCCTTCCTCTCCTAAAGTCACCACGGAGAATTGGGTCATCTCCCGAATCTCATCCACAGACAATCCGGTCCTGTTCTGCACCATCCCAAATTCATACTTGTTGACAAATAATGCCAGAGCACCATCCAATCCTTCCCTGAGCTCGTCATCACTCAAACGTGGAATCTGCTGACTGGGATCGTATATGTAGGGGATTCCCGATTCTTTGCACTCAGCGACATAGCGCACCATGGCTCGTGGATCGTTAGGGGAGATCAACACCAGTTCAGGAGGATCACCCTCCAGATCATGCAAAGACAGGTTCGCAGCGGCAGCCATCGCGCCAGGATAGAAGCTCGCGATTTGTGAATTTGCCAGGTCAGTATTGGCAAAAAACGAGGCGGTGAACTCGCCTTCAATTAACTTGATGCCCGAGGTATCCACACCTCTCCCTTCAAGCACATCCCGGTGGACAGCAAAATCTTCGCCTGCAGTAGCAAAGAGACGCGGGCGTTCCCCGAACAGGGTTAGGTTATAGGCAATATTAGGCGCAATGCCTCCAGGCTCTCGGACCATGCTTTCCACCAGGAAAGATAAACTGAGACATTCCAGGTTATCCGGCAAGATGTGATCCTTGAAATACCCGGGGAATTTCATCAAATAATCAAAGGCGATCGAGCCGGTCAACACGATTTCCATCTACCAATCTCCTTGAGGCGTACGCTCAGTTTTGACTCCCTATCACCGCCTGGCGAAGATTCACTTCGAAAGGCGGGTAGACAACCCCATTCTCGGTAACTATCCCGGTAATCAATCGATTTGGTGTTATATCGAATGCCGGATTGCGCGCTTCTGCGCCTTTAGGTGCAACCTGCTCACCTTTAACCTCAATGCCCAAAACCTCATCCTGATTGCGTTCCTCGATGGGGATTAGCTTTCCTTCGGGAATCTCGAGATCGACGGTAGAAGTCGGCACCACAGCAAAAAATGGCACCTGGTTGTCTTTTGCCGCCAATGCCAGCATGTAAGTTCCGATTTTGTTCGCCACGTCTCCGTTGGCAGCAGCTCGGTCGGCGCCAACCAGCACCCGGTCTACTTTGCCGCTGCTCAAGAAATACCCGGCTGCATTGTCAGTGATGATCTCGTAGGAGACACCGTACTGCTCTAACTCCCAGGCTGTCAGGCGTGCACCCTGCAAACGCGGCCGGGTCTCATCGACCAGCACATGCGGGTTTTTACCCTGTTCATGCGCCATCCTGATCACGCCAAGCGCTGTCCCCCAATCAACAGTCGCCAGGGCGCCAGTGTTGCAGTGATGTATTACGACTTCGTTTTCTCTCATTATCCCAGCCCCATGGGCTGCCATCCGTTTATTGATCTCCACATCCTCATCGGCAATACGCTGCGCCATATCAAGCATGGCAGCTTGCAGCGCGCGGACATCATCAATTCCAGGGTCGTTGGCTACCCCCAACATGCGTTCAATCGCCCAGGCGAGGTTAACTGCCGTTGGGCGAGCCGCTTGCAATACTTGCGCCGCAGCTGCCAGATCAGCTTGCATTTCTGGAACCTCACTGGCAGAAGATATTTGCGCCGCCAGCGCCATCCCAAACGCGGCCGATGCCCCAATTGCTGGGGCACCGCGCACAACCATCGTTTGGATTGCCTCTGCGACCTGATCGTAGTTCGTGAAGCTGACTTCCTGGAATTCTCCAGGCAGCAGCCGCTGATCGATCATCTTAACTTGCTGGTGGGTTTCATCCCAGCTAACCGTCCGCATTTTTATCCCTTTCAAGGTGCCCGTTCTTGGAGACACCTTCCTGTAAAAAGCGGACTGAGTTTAACATGTATAAGATACTTTGTCAAAGTATTGAACTGCAGGGCTAGAATTCCCCTGCTGTCCCCCCATTTCCCGCTTCCAAACGGTTCTCAAGCAATCCGCGCAGACGTTGGACCTCCTTGTGCTCCTCAAGCAGCATGGCCAGCAAAAAAGTCTCGAAGGGCAGTGCGTGAGCAGCATAGGCCGCCGCAGCCAGGTGTTTGTGAGCTGCGGCAAACAGGTCGTCCAGCGCCAGCTGATCGCTGCGCCGTAAAGCACGCCGGAAGCGGGAAAAGGATTCCTGTTCCTGCAAAAAAGCTTGTGTGATCGAAGGCAGTGTGCGTCCCATAGGCAGTTAGTAAAAACCTCTCTACACTTTTTCCGTGACCCGAGCCTCAGAACAAACGGGGAGGCGGTTTGGGCACATTTGGCTCTAACGTCCAGACCTGACCGGCGGCCCCCAGCAGCGCATCCAGCAGCTCGGGACGACTGTCAGGCGGGCCTGGGCGAGCGCTGATGGCAACCGGCGCCAGACGATTCAGCCGCTGTAATTGAGCCAGGCAATCCTGCAGCAAACGCAAGCTCTCGGCTGTAGATACGTTTTCATCATAAAACGTGGATAGTAAATCCAGGACAAGCGTGGGAACTGGCTCAGCGGGAGTTTGCTTCAGAAGTGCCACCAGCTGGTAACAGGTAAATGCGCGCGACAGGCGAATGCGCTCCAGGATGGCTGGCAGATCGCCTGTCTGACCACC
>CP070785.1:1644825-1648877 GCA_020346705.1 Chloroflexota bacterium
ATGAGAGCCTAAATTTGAAAATCATGTCTCATAGACTGTTGAATAGAACCTTCATATGCATCCAAAACACAGATCAAATCCAGAAAGAGGAGGCACATGATGATGGATCCAAGTTCAGCATAGAAAGAGCACCCTCACATTGAAGCGAAGAATAAAGACATTGGTTTTCTGTGTCAGACTGTTGAACTGCTCAGCCAGGAATCGCCGGAGATGGAAGTTGAGCATCGAATTGGCGCAAGGATGCATGAGTGTGAATCAAATTCAGCGTTGATCCTCTTCTCAGTCACCATACTCACCTTGCATTTTGCTTTCCACCATTTACCAACCCACAAGCCAAATGAATAAACTGGATAATTTGTGTATAATGTTCCTGGGGCAGTTTGGGGACGTTCACCTATACATCGCGGCAAATAATTGCATTTAGTTTTTTGATTTTTTGGCATCCTGGCACCTTTTTTAACTTAAAAATCTATTTGAAAGATAGATTTTTGTGAGGAGGCAGCTAATGATGATTGTTTTATCGCCCTCCCTACACGTTGATTTTTCAAGATTGAGATCAATTGCCTGATTATTGCGAAAGGAGAAACTCATGCAGGCGCCAAAAAACCTACTTAAACAGCTACCTGACCTCGACCAGCTTTCTGAAAATCTCGACCAGGACTCCTCGGAGATCATGGCCAGGGCTTTTCCTACCGAAGATATCGCGCGCGCTTCAGCTGGTGATATTTCATTCAGTATTGGCTTCGAGGAGATGGGGGATGCAGACCTGCCACAGGTCGAAGAAGTCGATCGCGAACGCTGGATCAACGCGGGCGTAAGGGCAGTGACCAAGCTGAAAGAAGAGGGAGAAGCTGCGGATTTGACCGGGGAGGAGTTAATTGGCCTGGAGGCGATCGTCCATATCGAAGCTCGCCCTGCCATTCTCATTCAAGACGGACGCTTCTTCCCCCCTCCAGTTGAATGGCAGATCTTAGAAGGATCGCGCGACCAGATTGAGCATGCCTTTAAGAGCGTGGGACGGATCGAAGTAAACGGTCACCCAACATATGAATGGGTCGGGACAGGCTTCCTCGTGGGTGAAAATGTAATCATGACGAACCGGCATGTCGCGGAAATATTCTGCAAACGTGGCTGCCTCGGTCGTTGGGATTTTGAGCCAACGATGACTGCTAAAATTGATTACATAGAAGAACTTGGCTCGCTGGCTTCAGCGGAGTTTTCCTTGACCAGTGTGATCGGCATTCACAATGCCTTTGACATGGCGCTCTTCACAGCAGAACCAATTTCATCCTCCGGGGTGGATCGCCCTAAGCCCCTGGCAATATCATCCAGACCTCCCAGCGATCTCGTCGGACAGATGGTTTATTGCGTTGGCTACCCAGCCTGGGATGGGCGCCGCAATGATCCTGAGATAATGCGCAAAATATTCTCCAATATATTCAACGTGAAGCGCTTCCAGCCAGGGAAAGTGATGTCCTATTCTGGAACGAGGAAAATATTGATGCACGATTGTTCGACCTTGGGAGGCAATTCCGGCTCTTGCGTGGTTGACTTGGAGACCAACCAGGTCATCGGCCTTCATTTCGGAGGTCGTTACCTGCAGGGGAATTCCGCCGTGGCACTCTGGGAGCTGACCAACGATCGGCTACTCAGCAGAGGAAGGGTAAACTTCACCTCATAAGCCTAGATCGGGAAAACTATTCAAGCAGAAATTATCACTCATAAATCCCTGTTGATCTAATTTCTGGACTGCAATTGGGAGATCTTCTGTTTAATTTCTTCCACTACAACAGGATCCTGCTTCTCCCCAATGCTTGCCAGACTTTGCTTATAGTATGCCAACGCCTGGAATTCATTGTTGTTCTTATCCCCCTTAATCCTTTGCGCGAACGCATCTCCAAGGCGCACATAGACAGCGGCCTCGGAGATCAAATTAACAACTGCTGAGAGCTTATCAAGCGTTGATTCGTAAGCATTTATGGCAAGCTCGAGGTTTTCTTCCCGATCACCCTCCATTTGGTTAAGGAGTAGATCACCCTGCTTGATCTTCGCATCTACAAACTGGTACGAGTGCTGATCCGTGGTAAAGACAGCCAACGCCTGGCCAAGACTATCGATTGCTGCATTTCGATTGAAGAGATCATTATGCGAGGATTCCAAAATGATGTGTAAACTAGCCAGATAATAGTGTGTCTGAGACCAGATGAATGGCATATCCTCGTAAGTAATTTCCCCCAAAAGCTGCTGATATGCTTGCATCGCTCGATCAGCGGATTCAATGCCGCCATTTTTTTGATACTTAAGATGGTTAAGATGAGCCAGATTGAATCGAACGGCGGCCAATTCACGAGTTTGTTTTTCAATGGATAAGTCATCAAGCAGCAATGAAAATAATTGCTCCGCCTCGTCGTAGAAATCGGGATTATCTGTCAATTCGTAGAGCGTTTTATAAGAATTGGCCAACCGGATCTGAGTATGCTGCTGATCTATCCTTTTTTTCGCAGGAATGGTTGCCAGTTCAGCCTGGTACTCCACAATTTCTGCGTTAAGATTTTCCAGATGGCTGCCCAATTGCTTATCATCGAATGTGCTCTTTACATCAGCAACTGAATACGGGGCAACCTCGATCTCATCTGATTTAGAGAGACCTGGCGGTTCCTCACGGTCTAAATCTTCCCTCCCGGGGGAGACAGCAATCTCACTTGCTGAAGTCTTTTCAATTTCAGCGCGCTCAAAGTGGAGGCGCACCGCTGGATCACCAATGACCACATAGCTGCGGGCGTCATTGTTTGCAGTCCACTTGCCCGCCAGCGCCACGTCATCAACCAGCTTCCCAAACTGGACACCCTGCAGCTCAGTGCTCAAGATTGTTGAGAGCTCGGCATAGCGAGCGTTAAAGTATTCCATTGCATAACCAACCGGGAATCCATCCATGAGGGATTTCAACGCACTTTCGAATACTGCCAATTGACTGCCGCTCTGCTCCCAGGTGAAGGAATAACCCCAGGCTCGCTCTACATGCCCGATCACGGCCTGCATCCCTCCTTTAGGATGGCTCAGCAAGCCCTGCGGCAAACGTGCCAGGAAGTTGCGCGGGGCAATTGCCTTTGGATCCAGGAAGGCCTGGTGGGCAAAATCGTCCATCTGGGGTGTACCAGCGCCGTAACAGGCAAAGAAAAAGGCAATCGATCCTGCTAATTTAGCACGGCTGGGGATATCGTCAGCAGAAAAGTAATAATCTTCCGGAATCGACTCCTTCCAGGATTGTGGTCCAGGCCAATCCTGGCACAGTAAAGCTCCCTGGTGGGGCAGCTGGCGGGGATCATCCTTCGGAAATCCCATGCCATGGCTGGCGGAGAAGAAAAGTGCTGGAGGATTGTCTCCACCTATGATTCCCGTCAGAGAAGATTTGGTTGCCTGTTCACCGACAATGGATTGAATTTTCCATCCAGGACTAAGCACACCAGTTGAAAAATTCTCGGAAAGTGGTTGGACCAGTTGCGTGGCACTCAGCTGGGTTGCGGGATCATCCTGGTTTTGGACTCCAAAGAATGTCGCCCGCCGGGAAGTTGAAGCCTGATCTGTCTCCATCGCAACTACGCTTTGGGCATACTGTGCGTATTGGTCCGGCGTATCGAAATAAATTCGCCCGACCGCGTACTGAACATCTAACTGGTATTGAAAGTCAAAAGGGATAATCTCAGGACTACCAATAATCAATAAATAATAAGGAACTCTCTCTGGATCGGCTGGGCCAGGGCCCATGCTGTGCCTGGATAAAAAGTCAAGATAGTTTTCCCCACGCTGGTAGCCAGCCTCACCAGCGAATTCCTGATAAAGTTCGCCGGCCTGAGATTTTCGTAAGTCAAGAAGTCCCCCTAGTGCTTCTTTAACTTCTGCTATTTGATCGTCATCCTCATTGGCAAAAATTATCCCCCACCCGGCGCTGGACAATTTTAGCGGATCAACTCCTGCCTTAACCCCCCTGGTCGTTTTGGATGTTTGCTGATCGCGCAGATTGAGATCTTGCAGGTGATTCTTATCGAACCGAT
>CP070785.1:1648977-1661526 GCA_020346705.1 Chloroflexota bacterium
CAGCAAAACATCAAATTACTAAATACCCTTGGTGAATGTTCGATTATTAAAAGATTGGTGACTTTAGGATGCCTGCCTCTAAAAAATTCGAAAAGGTAGAACCCCGCCCCTCAGTAGAGATCTATCTCCCTGATGGAGAAATTCTCAGTGGGCCGCGTGGGTCTATGGTGGGTGAATTTTTGGCTTCCTTAAATGGTGGTCCCCCATCTGCAGGAAATTATCCAAATGGGTCTCCACTCCCTGCGCCTATCGTCGGCGCAGTGGTGAATGGTCAGCTGCGGGAATTAACCTATCCAATCGAAATTGAATCTAAAGTAAGACCGGTTACGATGAACGAACCAGACGGGATGCGGATCTACCGAAGATCATTAACTTTCTTGCTCGAAACGGCTTTTGAGGAACTTTATCCTGAAGGTACGGTTGCCATCGACCATTCCGTCTCTTCCGGTGGTTATTACTGTCAGGTATCAATTCCCAATCCATTAACCCCACGCGAAATTGAACGATTAGAAGCACGCATGCACGCCCTTGTTGAAGATGATATCGCCTTTAAACGCTACGTCCTTCCTCTCCAGGAGGCGATCGATTATTTCAAATCAAAGGGACAAGACGATAAAGTCAAACTGCTGGCTTTCCGCAGCAAAGATTATGTCACCATGTATCAGCTGAATGAATGCCGGGATTACCATCATGGCTACATGGTTCCTTCTACTGGTTACTTACAGTGGTTTGCATTGGCTCCCACCAGCCATGGTTTCACGCTGCGCTTTCCCCGGAGACACAGGCCAACCGAGCTGCTCCCGCTGCCAGACTATTCGAGATTACTTGCCACCTTCCTGCGCTACGGCGACTGGTTGAATCGCCTCGGCATCTCCAGTGCCGGCGCATTAAACGACGCCATCTACACCGGGCGAATTCGGGAGGTGATCTTGGTTTCTGAGGCGCTCCACGAACAAAGGGTGGCCGATATCGCCGATGAAGTTGCTGACAATATGGACCGAGCGAGACTCATCTTCATCGCAGGACCCTCTTCCTCGGGCAAGACTACATTCGCAAAACGACTTTCTGTCCAGCTGTTGGCCCACGGGATTGCTCCCTTTTCATTTGAGATGGATAATTATTTCGTTGAGCGCGAAAGCACTCCTATAGATGAAAATGGCGAATATGACTTCGAATCTTTACACGCCCTCGATCTCACACAGCTGGCGCATGATCTCAAACACCTGATCGCGGGTGAATCGATACAGATGCCAAGCTTCAATTTCGTCACCGGAATGCGCGAGGTGGGAGAGGTAGTCCAGCTTGATCCAGACCAAATCATCATCATGGAAGGTATTCACGGCCTAAATCCCAATTTGCTGCCAGACATTTCACCGGAAATGACCTTTCGCATTTATGTCTCTGCCCTCACCCAGCTGAACCTGGATCGGCACAACCGGGTCTCGACGACGGACACGCGCTTGCTGCGTCGGGTTGTACGCGATGCTCGCGAGCGGGGCTACAATTGTCTGGCGACCATCAGTCGCTGGGAATCTGTGCGGCGAGGTGAAAAACGTTACATTTTCCCATATCAAGAGAATGCGGATTCGATGTTCAACTCTGCCCTGGCATATGAGCTGCCGGTATTGAAGTCGCTTGCCGAACCGCTCTTGCTGCAAGTTCCCCTGGGCACACCAGAATTCATCGAGGCCAAACGCCTGCTGGCATTCCTGGAATGGTTCATTCCTTGCGATGACCATCTGGTACCGGATAATTCCATCTTGAGGGAGTTCATTGGAGACTCGATTTTGCATGATTTCAAGCTTTGGTCGAATGGGCGTTGATCGATTATTTTTTAAATATGATCTTCTCTCAGTATTAATATTCCTGACCAAAAAATAAATCTATACCTACTACCGAAAAAAGTGGCTCCCCGGTCTTCCAGTATAATCAATTTGATGTGTTGATGCCTGTTTCCCTTTAACCTGCAAATCACACCAGGAAATCACTGATGAGCACCAGAAATCTCCTCTCACTCCTGATTCTGTTGGGTTCAATAATTCCCGCAATGTTATTTCCAACTTCATCATTTGGAATTGAACAAGAATCTGGTCAATCTCGTGAAATCGTTAGAATCTATTTTGATGATGTGACGCAGCTCAACCAGCTTTCAGCCAGATACGACATCTGGGAAGTAGATCACACATCCGGCTATATACTGGCCTATGTTTCGCCGATAGAATTCTCCGCGATCGAATCTTTGGGATTGCGGTTAGAGACAGATCCCGATCTTAATGCCAGCCTTCACAAAATCCGGGAGCTGCTTCCCGGTCAGATCTCTGGTATACCAGGCTACCCTTGCTATCGCACGGTTGAAGAAACTTATGTCAGTCTGACCCAGTTATCTAACGATTATCCCCAACTGACCATGTTAGTAGATATCGGGGATAGTTGGGAGAAATCTACATTTGGGGAAGCCAACGGGTATGATCTTCAAACGCTTGTGCTCACCAACAAAAATAAACCGGGACAAAAGCCCAAATTCTATTTAATTGCCGCAGTTCACGCACGAGAGTACGCTACCGCAGAACTGGCGCTGCGCTTCGCAGAATATCTCCTCGCAAACTATGATCAGGATCCAGATGTGACCTGGTTGTTAGATTATTTCGAGATTCATATCACCCCGTATGGCAATCCTGATGGTCGCAAAATCGCGGAGAATGGAATTTACTGGCGGAAGAATACCAATAATAGCAATGGATGCTCAGACTCCTCACTTTGGGGGACAGATCTGAACCGGAACAGCAGCTTTAAATGGGGAGGAGTCGGTGCCAGTCCAAATTCATGTGATGAAACCTTTAGTGGATCATCGGCTGCTTCTGAACCAGAAACACAGTCCATCCAAAATTATGCCGCATCGCTCTTCCCAGATCAGCGTGGTCCTGGGGACTCTGATCCGGCGTCTGATAACTCTGAAGGTATATTCATCACCCTGCATAGCTATGGAGAATTAGTCCTTTATCCCTGGGGATGGACCAACAGCCCGTCGCCAAATGATGCTTCCTTCGAGACATTGGGGAGGAAATTCGGATACTTCACCAGCTACCAGGTCTGCCGCTCAGGAGGCGATGGCTGCTTATACCAGACTTCCGGCACTAACGACGATTGGGTTTATGGAGAGTTGGGTGTGGCTTCGTTTACCTTTGAATTGGGCACCCAATTCTTCGAATCATGCTCGTATTTTGAAAATTCTATCCTTGATAAGAACATCAATGCACTGCTATACGCATTTAAGGCTGCGCGCCGACCATATCAAAATCCAGCTGGTCCAGATTCGATCGACATTTCTCTCTCCGCTGAGAAAATCGCCCCTGGAGCAGGCGTATCATTGGTTGTCATTGCTGATGACACTCGGTACGATAGCGGTGGATGGGGATCTGAGCCAGATCAAAATATCAATGCTGGTCGCTACAGTATTGATAAACCATCCTGGGGCGACGGATCACAAACTTATCCCCTCTCTCCCGTCGATGGCAGCTTCGATAATTCTGTAGAATCCTTATCGGGGGACATAGATACCGCTTCACTCACACCTGGTCGCCATACGATTTTCATTGAAAGTCAGGATGCTAATGGTAATTGGGGTGTGACAAGCGCTAAATTCTTCTGGATCACCGGGGAAAACTTCCAACCCGAGCTATCCCCAGCAGAGATCCAGGGAAGGGGCACTTCAGGCTCACTGGTGCCATATCTTGTCCGAGTAAGAAATATAGGGACCATGGACGACTCCTTCGATCTCCGCATCACGGGTAATAACTGGGAAATAGCACCCTTGCCAGGATCGACCGGTCCATTGGCTCCCATGGAAAGCCAGGATATCTGGGTCCATGTGACTATTCCTGGTTCAGCCGCCGTGGGGGATCAAGACATGGCCATCTTGAATGCTGTATCAAAAAGCGATTCGACGAAGTATGCAATCACGGAGATCAAAACGACAGCCAGACAGCCGGAAATATATTTGCCCACAATCTCCAAATAAATCAAAGCGCAAGCTAGGGGAATATTCACCGACCTGCGCGGTTGGATTGGTCGTTGTTCTTGCCATCGAAAAATTTATCAGGCGATTTGTCTGGCTAACTTTTCGCCGATAGAAATCCCCAACCGGCGGATGCCCAGTTCAATCTCATCGTGGGTAGCGTTCGAAAAATTGATGCGCATTGTGTTCTTTCCCCCACCGGTTGGGTGGAAAGGCTCACCCGGCACAAAGGCAACTTTCCTCTCAAGACAAGTCTTCAACAGATCTTTTGCATCCATATAGGTTGGTAAAGTTCCCCAAATGAATAGACCTCCCTGTGGATGAGTCCAACTTACTTCGGACGGGAATTCCCGTTCCATAGCCGTCATCATCAGATTCCGTCTTCTCCCGTACACATCCCGGATCGTGTGGATGTGCCGGTCGAGAAACCCGCCCCGGGCTACTTCAAAAGCCACCAGCTGGTTGAAAGTGGCCGTGTGAAGGTCAGCCCCTTGTTTCGCTTGTACCAGTTTGCTGATCACTTCAGGTGGTGCGACCACCCATCCCAACCGTAATCCAGGTGCTAATGTCTTGGAGAATGTGCTCAAGTAGATCACATTACCCCGATAGCATGGCGTAGTATCATCACGAAATTGGCTGTCCAGGACAACTATCGATGGAAGATGATCGCCCTCATAACGCAGCTGGCCATATGGGTCGTCTTCCACAATCGGTACGCCGTATTGATCAGCCAGTGCGAGCAATTTACGCCGCCGTTCTAAAGAAAGCGTCTCTCCAGTTGGATTCTGAAAGTTGGGCAGCACGTAAATGAACTTAGGTCCCGCCCTCAACGCCTCCTCCAGGTAATCGGTGTTCATGCCGTCAGAATCCATCGGAACAGTGATGAATTCCGCTCCATAAGCGTTCCAAGCTTGAATTGCCGCCAGATAGGTTGGAGATTCAACCAGAATCCGATCCCCTGGATCGATAAAAATTTTGCCCAGCAGGTCCAGCGCCTGCTGAGAACCGGAGGTGATTAACACATTATCCGGGGTGATTTTGATCCCATAACGAGCCGAATGGCGGGCTATCATCTCCCTAAGGGGGAGAAATCCCTCGGTTGTGCTGTATTGGAGCGCCATTGCGCCATGGTTGCGCAGCACTCTGTCACAAGCCGCATTGAACTCCTCTACCGGGAAAACGTCCGGTGCGGGGAGTCCTCCGCCAAATGAAATTATGTCTGGTTGCTCCGTTAACTTCAGAAGTTCCCTGATTGCAGAGCTTTCCATCCTTTGTGTTCGCTGAGCATAACGATACTCCCAGGGAGTTTTCATTCATTTCTCCTATCGAAACGTTTAATCTTAATAACGTAGCAAACTCATTTTTATTTCGGGAAACGGCTGACTACTGTAGCCGAACCCGGGAGAGTGACGCGATCACCAGTATTCATCTCAGCTGGCGCCTTGCCTGCTTTATCAGGTGAACCTTGATAGATGAAAATCTGAGATCCGTCCGTTGAGTTCTTAAAATTAATGTATGCCTGACCAGTTAAGTATCCGTCCCGGTCGATCGCACAGGATGTCACTTCTCCCACAACCCGGCCACGCTTATCAATGACTGGATCACCTGTATGAGCCATGCGGACCCCTTTTTCATTGAAGCGGAAGCGAACGACCACACCTTTCCGGGATTGTTCGCGAATCATATACGCCTGACGACCGATGAACCAGGGTTTATAAGTCTTTACATAGGAGCCAAAACCTCCTTCTGCAACTCCCAGGTTCAGTTTCCCGCCCATTTCATGACCATAAAGCGGCAAACCCGCTTCAGTTCTTAGCGAATCGCGTGCTCCCAATCCACAGGGTTTCAATCCATATGGCTCGCCAGCTTCAATTAATGCTTTGAACAGCGCATCAGCCCTGTCTGGGTGCACAAACAGCTCGAACGCCATCTTTTCCCCTGTGTAACCAGTCCGGGAGACGACCAGGTTAAAACCACCCATATTCGCCTCACACAGTTCAGTCCGCTTGAGAGACTTGATCCGCTTCCTTGTTTCGAAATCACCACCCAAAGCAAGAAGAATTTCCCTGGAACGTGGACCTTGTAAGGCGATATCAACCAGCATATCATCGCCCGCCTCCGGATCACGCAGATTCCGCAGGGTAGCTCCCCGGCCAAAAGCACGTGCCCAGGGGCGCTCAAGATCAATCTTCACGGTTCCTTCCTTAACCGCGTTCAACCAGGTCCAATCTTTATCATCATTGGAAGCGTTCACCACCACTAAGAATTTATCCTCGGACCGGTGATATACCAGCAAATCATCAATCACAATGGCATTTGGATCCAAGAAGTGCGTATAAAGCGATTGCCCAATTTTCAGGCCAGCAATATCATTGGCAACCACGCTGTCAAGAAAGACAGCCGCTTCTGGTCCTTCAACCTGGTAAACACCCATGTGAGCAACATCAAAAAGACCAGCTGCCTCTCTGACTGCGAGATGCTCCTCCGTCACCGAGCTGTACCAGACTGGCATCTCCCAACCAGCGAAAGGGATCAGCTTAGCGCCCAATTTTCGATGCGTTTCAAAAATGGGTGTGCGTCTCAATTCACCTTCAACATCTTCCCAAACAAAATCCGGTAGAGGATCGATATCCGGAATCGGTTGGCTGCCTATACCAACATAATAAGGCTTGAATTTACCATCTGTGTCAGTAGCGACCTTCCCTGGAGGGGTAGACTCAATTGGACGGACCGAGATTGGTCCGGGCAGTTTTTTTTCTATATCGTCATCAAATTTGATATATCCATCCGAGAGATCCCGCAACCAGGCTGCGCTTACTCCTGCCTTCCGGCCACCCGGAAGATTTATTTGGAATTTGTCAGCTTCCAGGCAGGTAAGCATACCCTTCACCCCGCCAGTCGGTGTCAGCAGCAGCGTCACTTGGCTCTCCCCAGGTTTTAGGATCTCTACATCATTTGACAGCGCATAATTCAGGAACTGGCGAATGAGGGGACCACTCAATTCGAAAGTGGCCGAATCAGTTTGATCGAAACCATCAAAATCATCAAGGTAGTAGAAATGTGGGTAGCCATGCTTTTCAACTTCAAAATCAATACCTGCCTTCTCGGCCAAGGTTCTGATCCGCAATTTGGATTCCTCAAAAGTAGAGAAATCTACTTTTGTGCGCAGTAGATTTCTCCGTCTGCCGGAGATCTTATATGGGATTGTTGATTGAAGCAAATCGGCGATCACATTCGCAATTTCAACCATATCATCTTCGACCAGGCCGCGCTGGGTCACCCAGGGGGTGCCCATTCGTACACCTGATGGATTGAGGGCAGAGACATCGCCGGGGATCGTGTTGCGGTTGGCGACGATACCTGCCAGGTCAAGTAACCGCGCTGCCAGGTCTCCGGATAACGGCGTACCATCTGGACCTGTCACTGATTTGCAGTCGATATTGGTCAGATGGGTATCTGTACCACCAAAAGGAATGCGAAACCCGCGTGCTTGTAAAGTGTCATTTAATGTAAAACAATTTTTGACCACCTGCTGTTGGAGTTGTCTGAATTCTGGAGTTTGAGCCAACTTGAATGTCAATGCCAGGGCTGCGAATACGTTCACGTGTGGACCACCCTGTTCACCAGGGAAGACTGCCCGGTC
This sequence comes from Chloroflexota bacterium, assembly GCA_020346705.1. Taxonomy (GTDB): domain Bacteria; phylum Chloroflexota; class Anaerolineae; order Anaerolineales; family UBA4823; genus PFL25. Next base: position 1,656,636 of record CP070785.1, read on the forward strand.
AATCTTTCTGGCCAGGTCCCTTCGTTGGGTTAGAATGCAAGCTCCCCGAGGTCCGCAAAGAGATTTGTGGGTAGTAAATGTGACCACATCTGCGTAACCGATTGGTGAAGGAAATTGTTCAGTTGCTACCAGGCCAGCCACGTGGGCTATGTCAGCAAATAGAATTGATCCGGAAGCGTCTGCGATGGCGCGGAACCTGCTCCAATCAACCGACCACGGGTATGAGGAGTAGCCGGCAATAATAAAACGCGGTTTATGTTGCCTGGCTGTCTCCTCAACTGCATCATAATCTATTTGTTCGTTCTCAGGATCGACGGTGTAATGAATGGCATTGTAATACTTGCCGGAGCGATTTACGGGTGAACCATGGGTCAGGTGGCCTCCATGCAGCAGATTCATTCCCATGATCGTGTCTCCCGGCTCGACCAGAGCATGGTAAATGGCATTGTTTGCCGGGGCACCTGACAAGGCTTGCACGTTGACATAAAGATCGTCAGCATTGACACCATTTGCAGCGAATGCTTCCGCACAGCGCCGTCGGGCCAGTGCCTCCAATATGTTGGCATATTCAACGCCTTTGTAATAGCGAGGATCGGAATATCTCCGGTAATATGCCAACCGGTTGTTATAATCTAAAATTTCACCTTCGTTCAGCCAACGCGAGGCTTCTTCTGGATAACCCTCCGCATAAATATTGTGGAAGGCAGATGTCAGAGCATCGCGAACAGCGATTGGGGAAGTACTCTCACTAGGGATCAAAATTAATTTTCGATACTGGCGTTCCGCCTCTACCTGAAGGAGCTTCTCCAGGTCTGGATCAAGATCAGCAATCGTGCCACGGAAGAGATAATCACTCATGTGGTTCTCCTGAACTGGAATTTATATATATTAAATTATGAATTTTTTTGGTCGAAAATGGACTACTATCCCTTTCTGGGATTTGTCGCATTGATCTACATGTTGAATCGTCACAGACATTGATCGATCCGACCAACCTTCCACCCATCAGAGAGCCTGTCTGGGTATTAGACATTGCTAGTTAATTTTATTCCCTCCACAAATGTAGGTCAAGTGATGAATGGCACCCCCAAATTGCCTCGTTATGTAATGTCACCAAGTCTAGGAACAAAGAGATCAAAGCAACATGAAGTTGATATTCCCTAAAGAAAGCGCTCTATCAATCCCAGGAAATTTCTGCCCAGTGAACCGGATGGTCCGTCCAGGATTCTGGCGGCAAGATATAAACGGGGTTGAATACAGAGAAGTGTGGAGAGACAAAAATATGATCGATGCGATTTTCTCCAGACATATCGAGTCCATCATCGTCAATACCAGATGGGTAAACATCCATCCAGGCGTTTTTAAAAAATTCATCGATCAGGAGATAGGGAACCTCCCAGCCGCGAAGATTGTAATCACCAATGGCGATAACATCTGTCGCCTGACCAGCTCGGTCTACCAACGTCCTGGCAAAGACCAGCTTAGCTTCATCCGATCCAGCAGGATGAACATTAAATATTGTGATTACCTTGCCATTCATAGTGATTTCTGCTTCAGCGGTACCTATCTCATCCTGATCGCTGAACGTGAACACAGACCTTGGATTTTCCAGGGGATACTTAGATAGGATTGCTGTCCCATAGGTTCCGGTAACTGTTTTAGGACCGAAATATGCATGGTAACCCAATTTGTTGGCGAAATAACGCATGTAGTCATTATTCCCCAAAGAAATGCGCGCCGAATCGCTCTCCTGAAAACCGATAATATCGGGATCAACCTGTTTGATCAATTCCAGCTGATCTTCATATGATTTCTCACCAAAGACATCATTTGCCTGTTGAATGTTGTATGTCATGACCTTCAAGGAGCTATTCACCGGTAATGGTACCTGGTCGCTATCCGTCAATAGCGCGGTGATCAGGATCGCGGCAAATATAGCACCCAACAGAATTGCAGACCATACCAGCTTTTTCCTTGTTTCACCTGTTTCTTGGGGTCGAATTCTTTTCACAAATAGGAAAGCTGCCAACAAGATGATCAATGCCAGATTAAATAAGAAAGCGAACCAAAATTTGTTGCGAAAGAATAAACTGATTGGTCCGACATACGCCCAAACATTCGAGAATATGTTCATGAAAATAGAGAGCACCAAGAGTAATGCCCCCATTAAGAATCCGAGTGTCATTTTTCGTGGGGAAGGTTGATAATCACTGATGATCCCACTGAATATTCCAAAATCAATAAAAAGGACAGGAAATGTAACCAGCATGAACAGCAAAGGAATTTGCTGATACCAGGCCGGGCTGCTGACGATTACTGGAGATGATTCAGGAGTTGGCGGAAAGCTGATCGTATGGGCTAGGATCGTACCGAGTACAGATAAAGTAAATACGATATTCCAGAGCAGCAGCAATCCGGAATTGATTTCACTCACCCATCCGGGGCGGGCGATTGTGCTGAACAACCATAATAATGAAAGAAGGCTAACCAGAATTATGATCAACTGGTAGCTGCCTTCTGTCCAGCGAGCTATCACCCCTGGGCTGGAGAGCATGAAATAGAACAACACCAAAACACCCATCACACCAACTGCAGCTGCTGAGACACTTTTTTTTGGTTGGGTATCTTCAGCGATCGGTTGCCAGCTGAATTGAGTCAGGGTTAATCCGAGTGTGATAGCCAGAAGCCAGGCCAGCCAACCGTATTCACTTGTCAGCGAGAGATCTAATGTAAAGTTAACCGTGCGTAGCATGACTGATAAACCAACCGCCAAGGCGAGACCTTGCGCTGGAATCAACCAGCGGCTCCCCTTTTTGGCATCGGGAAATGTGACCAGCATGAGTGGGATTAATATTAATGAAGCAGCTGAGGAAATCCCGGCAGCTAGCATCCTGCCAAATGTGTCCAGGTAAGGAATAGCCCCCCTCCCTAAGACAAACGCCAAGAAAGCCACCCAAATAAGCCAGCGAGGGACGCCCTTTCCAAATAGCGGCAGCAAGAGCGGTGAAAACAAGAAGAGCACCGCGAGTACCTTTTCATCCAAGGAGGTGCTCAACAGCTCAAGTATATAAACCCCCTCAATGAATGCTGCAATGGATTGAACAAACAACAAGAAGAAAATACCAAAGCTCAGGACAAACACCCACTGTTTTTTCATCTCTAAACTTCCTGACTAAAGGTTATTATTTCAGATTACCGGATGGATATTTAGGATAAGTATAGCCAATGATCGAGGTTGAAAGCAAGTTGAAATTCCAATCTTGCACAGAATTAATTAATGTCGATCCAATTCGTGATAGATATCACTTGATACTTAAAATCAGGCGTGATAGGATCAAATTTAATAATTTGTCGTTGCTTAAATCCTTAATTGGGATTAAATAATGTTTGAGTTTCCAGATTTAGCTTCCCGCTTAGCCAAAGTTCGACATTTTCGAGCCCTGCCCCTACCTGCGATACAAGAAATCGTCACCTCTGGTCAGGTGCAGACCTATCCTGTCGGTTCAATAATCTACCGCGAGGGTTGGGAGTGTGCTGGTCTTTTTGTGCTATTTCGCGGACGGGTGCACTTATGCAAGACCAGCTTTCATGGTCAAGAGTCGATTATTTCAGTGATCGATCCGGTGATTATGTTTAATGAAGTCGCTGCTCTGGATGGTGATGTGAATCCGGTTACCGCAATTGCCTTTGAGAAGAGCATTACCTGGCACATTTCCCGGGAAAGGTTTCAACCTCTCATGGAAAAATATCCGATTCTTGGCATCAGTCTGCTGAATGTCCTGGCTAGTCGCAGTCGCAGGCTGATCTCCAAATATGAGGATTTGATTGCCAGGCCAGTAAAAGCTCGTACCGCTAAATTATTACTGGATCTAAGTTCTTATGGAACTCAACCAGTGGACCGAATTACGCACTCTAATCAAATTCTGGCTGCACGCATATCGACGGTCCCTGAAGCTATTAGTCGTTCTATTAAGATCCTGCGGGATACAGGTGCAATTGAGACAACCCGCTCGCAAATCATTGTAAATTGTCCAGATACCTTGGCAGAATTCGCCCAAGTCGATGATGAACTATTCAAATTATAAAATGAAGCCCTGTTGTCATTAAAACACGGGGCTTTTTCATTTAAATTTGGCTAATTCACTAGGAATCCTTGGGAACACCCAGCCTGGCATAGGCATAGGTAGGCCAGAGAATATCAACGATTGCTTGGACCAGGAGAGCGATCCCTCCTACTACTAATAAAATCCCACTGATATTCAACTCGACCTGCAGTAGATTGACCCAATTCTCTCCTTGGTAGGTGTGGGATGGACCTGTCCAATAAGGTGTGGTCAGCAAAATCAAACCCATCACAATCGCCGCCAACCCTCCAGCAGTGTTCATGTCCATGCTCATCTCATCCCGGGAAAAGTTAACTCTCTCCCGAACACCAGGTATCAGGAAAATCATGAACAGGCTAAGAGTGACCACGTTGATATAAAACTTAATATTCGCCGGGGCTGCGCGACCAAATAACTGAAGGGAAAAATAATACTGAATGCCAGCTAAAACTGTGCCGATAACGAGAACGATCAGCGCATTTCGGAAGCCATTCCTTTTGCCCCGGATTAACTCAATTAGAACCCAGATCCCCGCTAGTCCAATGAGCACCGTTGTAATTACTAAACCCTGGTACAACCACTGCATATTTTGTTCAACTAACGCGATAAATGATGGATAATCACTGGTTAAGAATGCAGCACATGAAGTTCCTACTCCTCCTAGAAGGTTCATGATGGCAGCGAAACCAAAGAAGATTATCCCTACAGTACGCAAGACTTTTCCTGATATATCATTCACAATTTTGTTCTCCAAAGTAAATCACATCTGCATTGATATTTTTCACAGA
>CP070785.1:1661626-1667585 GCA_020346705.1 Chloroflexota bacterium
GATTACATCATCGATCACCGAAAGATCCAGGGAGGTGGGAAGAAAATCCTCGCCAATGCCTTCTACCTTATAAGTCGTTGCCTCCACATCCTCCGGAATGTGCCCCCGCTGCCAGGTTTCCAGCAGGATCGATCCGGTAGGATCTACCCCGATCATGCGTACCTCGGGATTTTGTTCCTTCAAATACTGGCCAACTCCGGTTATCGTTCCACCAGTCCCCATGCCAACGACTACATCCGTCACCCTTCCTTGAGTCTGTTCCCAAATCTCAGGCCCGGTCGTCAAATAGTGGCTTTTTGGGTTTTCTGGATTATGGTACTGGTTGGCAAGGATCGCATTCGGGGTCTCTGCCACGATGCGATCCGCAACGCTGTAATACGAACGTGGGTCATCTGGTGCGACCGCGGTTGGGGTGATCACCACTTTTGCTCCAAAGGCGCGCAGCAGCTGTATTTTCTCCTGGCTCATTTTATCCGGCATGACGAAGACCGCTTTATAGCCTTTAATTGCACAGGCAATCGCCAATCCTACCCCTGTGTTTCCTGATGTTGATTCGACGACTGTGCCGCCCGGTTTCAAGCGACCTGCCTCTTCTGCCTCATTTATCATGGTTATGCCGATGCGGTCTTTGACCGAGCCACCAGGGTTGAGGAACTCCAGCTTGGCATAGATCGGACAGGGCAAGCTGCGCCCAACCCGGTTGAGGCGGATTAAGGGTGTTTTTCCGATTGCTTCCAGGATGTTATCGTAAACCCGCAGATCGTCAGATCTATTCAGGGTGGACAGGGTCATGTCTATTACCTCCCAGCAAAAATTGGACTATTCAGGTGAGAATTTAAGCCTACCACGAATCCAATTCAACGTCAAAAAACCTCCCTCTCATTTTGATTGAGAAGGAGGCTTTGAACGTGAATTATCGGAGGTTACATTCCTGCCAGGAAGGCCAGGCCAACCACACCGGGACCGGCGTGTGTGCCCACTGCCGGACTCACCTCAGCATATATTTTCTCATCAGGGTTCAGATGTGCACAACCGACATCTAGCAGCCAACGGGCATCTTCTTCGGCTTTGGCATGCAGCGTCGCCAGGTGCAGCGGCTTGCGTCCATCAATGCGCTCCTCGATCAACCTGATCACCCGTGCAAGGGATTTTTTGCGTGTACGCACCCTTTCAACTGAATCTATTGCACCATCCTCGACCTCCAGAATTGGCTTGAAGTTCAATGCCGTACCCAGGAATTTGGCTCCGCCACCAATACGCCCGCCTCGGTGCAGGTATTCCAGGGTATCAACTGCAAACACAACGCCGGTCATCGGCTTCGCTTTTTCAGCAATCTCTTTGCATTCCGCCAGGGTTGCCCCATCTTTCGCTGCCCGGGCAGCCATTAATGCCTGCCAGCCTAATCCCATAGCAACGGATTCTGAATTGAACACTTCAATGGTTGCGTCTGGATACATCTCCTTGGCCTGATTGGCTGATTCTATCGTCCCAGATAGTTTTGGTGATACCAGTATTGCCAGGATTTCATAATCATCTTCCAGTAATTTACTAAACAATGATTGGAAAAAGACTGGTGTGACCTGCGAAGTCGTTGGGTGGATGGGATCTTTTTCCAATCGCACGTAAAACTCGCTGGGCTGAATATCGATTCGATCTTCAAGTGTCTCCTCACCAAAGATCACCACTTGAGGAGCCTCCCACAACGGATATTGGTCCATCACATCTTTGGGGATTCCGGCAGTGCTGTCTGTCACAATGGCGACTTTTGACATGACAAGATTCTCCTTTCGTATTTAATGCGGAATAAAGTATGAATTATGGGGGATAATTACATCTCTCCATAAAATAATTAACCCCCCGGTGTGTGAGAAGTTCCTCACAGCACCACAGTGAGTCTATCCAAAAAACCGTAGGGAAAATCAGTAAAGTGAAACGCCCTTCTCTCCAACCAGATCCCGCTTCCTCTTGACCTTTCCCCCCTCCCACAGTAAAATGCACTGCTACAAATTTCAGTTCTTTAAGGTTGATTTTTTGTGTTTGAGAATCTTTCCGACCGATTAAACGGTGTATTTAAGCAGCTCAGCCGTCGTGGCAAGCTTTCAGAAAAAGACGTCGACGCGGCGATGCGCGAGGTGCGTCTTGCCCTGCTGGAAGCCGATGTGCACTACAGCGTGGTCAAGGATTTCGTCGCCCGCGTACGTGAGCGCGCGGTAGGTCAGGAGGTCTCCAGGGCATTAAACCCTGCCCAGCAGGTGATCAAGATCGTCAATGAAGAGCTGATCGCCACCCTGGGAGAACCAGAACGCCTCAACTTGAGCGGTCCCAAACCACGCGTGATCATGCTGGTTGGACTGCAAGGGTCCGGAAAAACGACTGCGGCTGGTAAACTCGCTCGAATGCTGCGTTCTCAAGGTGAGCGGGTGATGCTCGTCGCCGCTGACCCTTATCGCCCAGCTGCTGTAACCCAGCTGAATACACTCGGTGAAAGCTTGAATGTGCCCGTTTTCTCTGAAGCAGGCATAGCACCACCGGAACTGACAGTCCATGCCCAGCAGAAGGCTGAGTTGGGCGGTTACACGGTCATGATCCTGGACACCGCTGGTCGCTCTCAGCTGGATGATGAGCTGATGGACGAGCTTCAGGCGATCACTTCCCGCGTGCATCCAGTAGAAATCCTCCTGGTGGTCGACTCGATGATCGGCCAGGAAGCGGTCAATATCGCCACTGGCTTCCGTGATGCGGTTGAAATCACCGGTTTGGTGCTGACCAAGATCGATGGTGATGCCCGCGGTGGGGCAGCCATCTCGATTCGTTCAGTAACCGGAGTGCCGATCAAATTCCTCGGCACCGGGGAAAGCCTGGAGGCGATCGAAGTCTTTGATCCGGACCGCCTGTCATCACGAATCCTGGGTATGGGTGATGTCCTCGGCTTGATCGAACGTGCGGAAGCGACTTTAGATGAGCAAACTGCACGGGAGCAAGCCGAACGGATGATCGCAGGTCAATTCACCCTGGAAGATTTTAGGGATCAGCTGAGCCAGGTGCGTAGTATGGGACCCATCGGCCAGCTGATGGGCATGCTGCCCGGTGGCATGGGTCAGATTGCTAACCAGGTTGATCCCCAGGAAGCTGAAGAGCAGCTTAAAAGGACTGAAGCCATCATCAATTCCATGACGATTGGTGAGCGTCGAAATCCAAAGATCCTCAATGCCAGCCGTCGCCGGCGGATCGCCCGCGGCTCTGGCACCGAAGTTCAGGATGTCAATCGCCTGCTCAAACAATTCAAGCAAGCCCAACGTATGTTTAAAACCTTGAATAAAGCTGGAATGCGAGGAGGTTTACCGCGCATTTTCGGTTAAAATACCCCTATTGAAAGGCATCTATGGCCATCTGGCCATAGTTTTTTGCCCGCTGAGCTGCACCGGTGTTAATGTGTGTCCTTCCACACCCCCCTCTGCCCCGGTCGTTTGCCCGGCAGAAAAATTTAGTTGAATATTTGAAGGAGATTTAAATTTATGGTTCGTATTCGTTTACGCCGTGTTGGTGGGAAAAAGCAGCCCAGCTACCGGATTGTCGCCGCGGACAAAGAGAGTCCTCGCGACGGTCGTTTCCTGGAAATATTGGGATTCTACAACCCGCGCACAGAGCCGGCTACCCTGCAGATGAAGGAAGACCGCATCTACGATTGGATGAGTAGGGGAGCCCAACCCAGCGATTCTGTCAAACAGCTATTTCGTTCGGCAGGAGTGATGGATAGATTTGCCCGGTATAAAGAGGGTGAAGCGATCGAAGTTTTACTGGAAGAGGCCGAGACGGCTGCCCAGGCGCGTGTTGGCAGTCCGAAAACCACTGGGGTCACCCCAACCAAGAAATCCAAGAAGAAAGCTAAGCCAGCTGCTGAACCCGAAGCTGAGGTGGTGGAGGAAGTGAAAGCTGAAGTGGAAGCTGAGACGAAAGCCGAAGTGGAAGCGCAAGAAACTGGCGCCGAGGTCGAAGCTGAAGTCGAATCTGAAGCTGAAACAGAAGTAGAAGAAGCTGCTGCCGAGGAAGAGGCCGAGGCTGAAGCTGAAGCCGAGACAGAGACTGAAGAAGAAACTGAAGTAGAAGCGGAAGAAATCACCGCCGAGGTCGAAGCAGAAGTGGAAACTGAAGAAGCCGAAGCGGAAGTGGCAGAAGCTGCCGCCGAGGAGGAAGCTGAGGTTGAAGCTGAAGAAGAGGTATTAGCTGAGGCCGAGACAGAGGCTGAATTAGAAGATAAAGCTGACGTCGAAGCGGAAGCTGAGGCCGAAACAGAAGTTGAAGAAGAAGCGGAACCCGAGACCGAAACTGAAGATGAGGCAGAAGCCGAGTCGGATGAGGCTGAAGAAGAAACTGATGAATAAAAGGTTGATCGATTCCTTGATTGGCCAAACCTGAGAGGATACGCGGAGGTAAGTCGTGCAAGATTTAATCGAATATATTGCCCTTTCCCTAGTGGATGACCCGCTTCAGGTCCGTGTCAGCCAGTATCGTCGGGGATCGAATGTCGAAATTCGTCTGCAGGTGGCCAAGGAAGATATGGGCCGGGTGATCGGTAAGGGAGGCCGGGTGGCCAATTCAATGCGCAATTTACTCCGCGTGGCGGCCGCTCGCGAAGGCAAACGCGCCTCTTTGGATATCATGGAACCGAAATGAAACCGGTATCCTCACCTGACCAGCAAGATGATCAACCAGGCTCGTCGATTCCCGGCGAGCCTGAATTCTTGGTAGTTGGAAAACTTGGTAAACCGCACGGAATTCACGGTGAAATCGTTATGGATGTTTTCACCGATTTCCCTGAACGATTAAAACCTGGGATTTTCGTGTGGGTTGGATCAAAATATCAACAGGTCAGGATCGCCAAAAAAAGACCCCATTCCAGGGGCATGTTGTTGTCTTTAGAAGGTTACGGGACCCGAGAAGAGGTGGCCGAGTTGCGCAACCAGCTGGTCTACGTGCGTACAAAAGATCGACCTCAACTGGAGGAAGGGGAGTATTACCACCACCAGCTGCTGGGCATGCAGGTGATTGATGAAGATGGAAACCTGCTGGGCACGATCTCACGCATTCATGAGACCGGAGCCAATGATGTTTACCTGGTGCAGGGAGAATCGGGCAAAGAACTGCTTATCCCAGCCATCGAATCAGTGATCTTAGATATCGACCTCGAGCATCACCAGCTGCATGTGCGCCTGCTCCCCGGCTTGCTCCCTGAGGATTGATTTTCAAGCGCTGCTTGACAGCGGCGAAAGTCCTGTGGTATTCTCTTCGCCATGTTTTGGCATTAAATGAAGGAACTATCCTTCATGAAGGAGAAACCGGTTGAGTGAACCCCGCCAATATTGGGTGGCATTTTCTCTGGTCAAAGGCATTGGCGCTGTCCGCTTCCAGGCAATTCTAAATTTTTTTGGCGACCCACAGATTGCCTGGGGGGCTCCAGGCGAGGCTCTGCGTGAGGCCGGACTTAGTGATAAGGTCGTCGAGAATTTACTTGAATTACGTTCCTCGATTGACCTGGATCAAGTGTGGGAGCAGCTCCAGGCGCAGGGTGTCACCGTGTTAATCCAAACGGATGAAGCCTATCCCCGTCGCTTGCGGGAGATCGACCAGTCGCCTCCGGTCATTTACTTGAAAGGCGAGCTCACCGAAGGTGATGAATGGGCTGTAGCAGTCGTAGGTACCAGACGAGTGACTGCTTACGGCCGTCAGGTCGCCGAAGAGATCGTTGCTACCCTGGCGAGAAATGGTATTACCGTGGTCAGTGGTATGGCGCGAGGCGTCGATTCGATCTCCCATCAGGCTGCCTTGAACGCGGGTGGCCGGACAGTTGCCGTTCTGGGGAGCGGTGTGGATATTATTTATCCCCCGGAGAATAGGCGGCTTGCGCAGCAGATCATTGAGAATGGTTGTCTGGTCAGTGATTACCCTCCTGGCACCCCGC
>CP070785.1:1667685-1691760 GCA_020346705.1 Chloroflexota bacterium
GATGGACCATCTGCAGGTGTCACGATGGCTACGGCGCTCGTTTCCCTGATCTCAAAACAGCCCGTAAGCGCCGATGTCGGCATGACCGGCGAGATCACGCTGCGCGGGCAGGTTTTACCCGTGGGTGGGATTAAAGAGAAGGTTTTGGCTGCGCACCGCAGCGGTTTACAGACTGTCATTCTGCCTAAGCGTAATGAAGCTGATCTGGAGGACCTGCCCAAGGAAGTACGCAAAGGAATGAATTTCGTGTTTGTGGATACGGTTGACCAGGTGATCAAAAGCGCATTAGAGCCTGATTCCAAGAAGACGAAAAAGAAAGAGAAACTCGAAAAATCCAGCGGGGATTGAGATTATGCCAAAATTGATGGTGATTGAAGATGATGCGAATATGTTCTCTTTGCTCCAAATGCTGTTGGAGTTCGAGGGCTATGAGGTCATCTTATGGGAGGGAGGAGAACAGATTCAAGACACGGTGGATTCACTTTGCCGGGAAAAGCCTGATCTGATTTTAATGGACGTCCACCTCCGTCACTTGAACGGCTTCGATGTCCTGTATTCGCTTCGGCAGGAACCCGAGTTGGATGGGGTAAAGGTCTTAATCGCTTCAGGAGTAGATATGACAGACCGCAGCCGCCAGGTTGGGGCAGATGGATTCATCCTCAAACCATTTATGCCGGATGAATTGATCGACAAAATTCAAAAAACATTGGGATAGAGAGAAAATGGTGGCAAAAAAACACTCACGCGGTTCGATGAAATGGCGGACGATGGATCTGCACATTCATACACCCGCCTCTGTAGATTATCAGCAACCAGGCGTGACTTATTTAGAAATACTGCAACGCGCTGAAACGCGAGGATTGGATATCATCGCCTTCGCCGATCACAATACCATATCCGGCTATCGCCAGATGATGGAACACGTTGAACGGTTAGAGTTCCTGGAGAAATCAGGACGTTTATTAGCTGAGGAACAACTTCAATTAAAGGAATATCGCAGATTGTTCAATAAGATACTGGTACTGCCCGGGTTCGAATTTACCGCAACATTCGGTTTTCACATCCTGGGGATTTTCCCTGAAGATAAACCTTTGCGGGAAATTGAGCACATATTGCTCAATTTGAATATTCCTGCTGAACAGCTTGATTATGGTTCAGATACGGTGGGTGCTACGACCGACGTGATCGGTGCCTACCAGGCCATTGCTGAAGGAGATGGATTAGCAATCGCTGCGCACGCGAATTCCACTCATGGAGTCGCTATGCGGGGTTTCACTTTTGGTGGGCAAACCAGGATAGCATATACTCAAGATGCCAATTTGGGTGCCTTAGAAGTGACCGATTTGGAGAAGAAAGGACGTCGCACTACAGCCAAGTTCTTCAGTGGCACCAAGCCAGAATACCCTCGCCGGATGCACTGCATCCAGGGATCAGATGCTCATCGTTTGACAATGGACGAGAAAAGGAAAAACAGTCTGGGGGTGGGAGATCGAACTACAGATGTATTAATCCCGGAAGTTAGCTTCAAAGCCTTGAAAGACCTCTTCTCCAGCAACGATTTCTCGAGAACCCGCCCTCATCGCTTGACAGCTGAACCAGCCTATGACTTCATCCGATCGGCGCGGGAAGAAGGTGCGAATATCGTCCAGGACTTTCATGAGAGCATTTCCATCCGGGGCGGTCGCTTATATGCAGTTGTCGCTGACATTAGCGCTTTCGCAAATACCAACGGGGGTACTCTTTTCTTAGGTCTTAACGCGGATCCGAGGAAAGCTATCACCGGGATCTCGAAACCGAATCAGGCCATCACCCTGCTTGAAAAGGAAATCGGCAACCGGATAAGCCCGCACCTGCACTGCACGATTGATGCCCATAAGACAGGTGGGAAGACGATTCTCCGGGTGCTGGTCCCGCGAGGCGATGATCCCCCCTATGTGGTGGATGATTATAAGATCTATGTACGCGCCGAGTCTGAGACCAGCCAGGCGGTAAGGGATGAGATTGTCAGCCTTGTTTTGCGAGGCAAGAACGATTCTCTTGCCCTTTTGAGTAAAGCTGAGGATTCAGATACTGAAAAAGAGATCGGTTCTCCGGTTATATCCGCGGAAGAGGAGGTTGATCAGTCGCCGCGTACCGGGGTGGAAGTGGTAGGTGTCGAGGAGCGTGATGGTGGTAGTTTCTTTACCGTCCGCGATCTACGTAATGGAAATGTGGTCAAGAATGTGACCTTGAAGTCCGCCCGCCGGTTATGGCATTATGCCCTGACCCAATACGCTGGTCTACCTTCAAACCTGGAGCAAGCCGAGATTCAATGGCAGGGCGATTTCGGGTTTCTACATCAAGGAAAACAAGGAAAACGACCCAATTACGATCTGGTCCAGCGTACTCCCCAAGGTTATCGATACTACTTCGGTGTCACTGATGATGGTATCCACGGACCTTGGAAAAAACTGGTAGGTCAGGATGAGGAATGAACCAACCCGTTCACATCTGCTCTTTTCAACAACCTGACGATTGTGAAGCGGTGATTGACCTGTGGGAGAGGTCAGGCTCGGGAGTACGCGTGGGGAGGTCGGATACGCTTGATGAAATCTCAAAGAAAATAACAAGGGATCCCAATCGCTTTCTAGTCGCTGATCAAAAGGGGGTAATTATTGGTGCTGTAATAGGTGGTTTTGATGGCAGGCGGGGATTGGCTTACCACCTGGCGGTATCGGAAAAACATCGCGGGTAGGGCATTGGGAAGTCGCTGATGGACACTGTTGAGGAGATCTTAAGAAAAAAAGGCTGCCTGAGGTCTTATTTGATGATTACAAAAGATAATTCGGCCATCGAGTTTTATCTGAAGCAAGGCTGGCAGGTGTTGGACTTATATCCTTTGGGAAAAGATCTCTAGTAAAAGAGGCTGAGTTAAAATTTGCGTATAGGAATATTGACTGTTTCAGATCGATCTGCTCGCGGTGAACGGCCCGATCTTTCCGGACCGGCGATTCAGGAAGTGATCGTTGAACAAGGGTGGGAGGTGAGTCAGATGGAGATCGTGCCAGATGAACGGCAGCTGCTCATTGACAAGCTCTCTTTCTGGGCGGATTCAGGTGAGCTGGATATCATCCTTACTACCGGAGGGACGGGCTTCAGCCCGCGAGATATCACGCCTGAAGCCACGATCGAAATTGTAGAACGCGCAGCCCCCGGTCTGGCGGAGGCCATGCGCGCGGCCAGCCTCCGCGTTACTCCCCACGCCATGATGTCTCGAGCAACTGCAGGAATTCGGGGGCGAACGTTGATCGTGAATTTGCCTGGTAGTCCGCGGGGGGCGGTTGAAAATTTACAAGTCATCCTACCTGTATTTGAACATGCCGCAGCATTATTGACCGATGATCCGGGAGCAGAGGCTGGTCATCGCCAAGTTAGCAAGTAACAAGTTGAAGGAGTCATTCTTGAAGGATTTTCGCAGCATAGAATACCCGGACTCTCCTGAAGAGCATCCTCAACGGGGTGGTATCAAAAGATTCACTCGCGATGTCCTTGAGATCGCCCTCATATCCTTGTTTTTGTTCATCAGTATAAACACGCTGTCTGCCCGCATCCGGATTGAATCGGTCAGCATGGAACCGACCTTATATGCCGGAAATTTCGTCGTGGTAAATAAATTGACTTACCAGTTCACCGAACCCGGCAGAGGGGATATCATCGTCTTTCACTACCCCCCTAATCCGGAACAGGATCCATATATCAAGCGCGTAATTGGTCTGCCTGGGGATCACATCATTGTGCGGGAGAATGAAGTTCTGGTCAATGATGTGCGCATTGCAGAACCATATCTGGAGTCCACCACCCGTCAAGGTGGAGAATGGAGTGTTCCACCCAACTCGCTCTTTGTGATGGGCGATAATCGCAACAATTCGTCCGATTCACGATCCTGGGGGGTGGTGCCGCTGGAGAATGTAATCGGCAAAGCCCTGGTAGTCTACTGGCCGCCAAATAAGTGGGAGCTGCTCAACACCTCATATGCTGTGGCAGCCGAACCGTAGATAGTTTTTAGGTGCATAATGCTCAAGGCGGCGTCCTCGCCGCCTGGGATCGAATCTGGCGCAAGTTTCACAACATGCGCTAGGTAGTTTGCAGCACTTTTCGAGCGATAACCATCCGTTGGACCTCGCTGGTGCCTTCCCCAATTGTCATCAGGCGGGTGTCTCGGTATATTCTCTCCACCGGATAATCCCGGCTGTAGCCATAGCCTCCCAATATTTGGATCGCATTCCGGCAAACGGTCTCGGCCATCTCAGTGGCATTGAGCTTTGCCATTGAGGCTTCAACAGAAAATGACCGCCCCTGTTCTTTCAACCAGGCTGCATAATAAATCATCATCCTGGCGGTCTGGATCTGGGTGGCTGCATCCGCCAGCATCCATTGGATGGCTTGATGGGATACCAGGGGGACACCAAAGGTGTGCCGCTCTTTTGCATAGCGGATCGCCTCTTCAAATGCCGCTTGAGCCAAGCCAACCGAAAGCGCACCGATCCCCACCCGCCCCCAATCCAGCACAGTGAAGGTTTGATGCAGACCCTCGCCGACCTCGCCCAGCAGGAAGTTCTCCGGTACGCGAACATTTTCATAGGTCACCGGGTGAGTTGGGCTGCCTTTCAACCCCATTTTCTTCTCCGGCGGACCAACAGTTAAACCAGGGATATCCGTTGGCACTACAATCAGGCTGAGAGATTGGGAGCCACCATCGGGATCGGTACGCACGAGCGTGACGATGAAATCAGCAATGCTGGCGTTTGTGATCCACATTTTCGTTCCGTTGATCACCCATTCACCATCGACCAGCTCCGCGCGAGTCCGAACTCCTCCTTTCAAGTCCGATCCCGCCTCTGGTTCAGTGAGCGCCAGGGCAGCAAGCTCCCCTTCTCCGGTGGCTACTGGCGGTAAGAATTGTTCTTTAACCTCAGCTTCTCCAAAGAGAGTTAACGGCGCGCATCCCAGGCCATTATGGGCTGAAATCGACAGGGCTGTGCTGCCACATCCCCAGCCAAGTTCTTCGATGGCGATCGCCGCACTGATCGCGTCTACTCCAGCTCCACCATATTCTTCCTCCACATTTAAACCGAGCAGCCCAACAGGACCCATTTTGTGCGTCGCCTGCCAGTTGAATTGCGCTTCTTCATCTACCGTCTGCGCTAGAGGTTTGACCTCCCGAGATACGAAGTCATGGACAATTTCCTTCCATTTACGTTGTTCTTCAGTCAAGTCGAAATCCATGTGTTTTCTCCGTCTTAAATTGGCTTAACTGCGGCCGAAAAATACCAGCAAACACAGCAATGCAACTCCAATGCCAATAATAATGGGTATGAGCAATATAGCAATTGTGTAAGCGCTGAACCAGGCGATATCTGAACCGCTAAAATCATCTTCCCCTCCTGGACCAGCAATTTTGGCACCACAGCGGGGGCATTCCTTTGTTCCCTCCACCAGCATTGCATTGCATTCAGGACACCAATCGGGCATTAAACCTCCTTCGTCAAGTCGCTTTTTTGATTGCTGTGATGGATTCAGGATTCACCAGAGAAGAGGTATCCCCCGGGTCTATCCCCAAATGCGCAGCTCGGACCATGCGGCGCATTACTTTCGCATTACGGGTTTTTGGAAGATCGTCGATAAAGAGAATTTCCTCTGGTGTGAGTGATTTTCCCAGTGAAGATACGATTGATCCCTTCAACTCACTCCTTAACTCATCACTTGGTTGTTGGTCTGCAGTTAATACGCAGTAAACCACCAGCGCACTGCCTTTGACCTCATGTGGGATTCCAATTGCAGCTGCTTCAACCACTGCAGGGTGCGCGACAAGTAATGATTCTACTTCGGCAGGTCCAAGACGCTTGCCTGCGATTTTGATCGTGTCATCAGAGCGACCTAATATGTACCATTGACCATCTGAATCGATGGCCGCAAAATCTCCCTGCACCCACACGCCAGGCCAACGCGACCAATAGGTCTCTTCATAGCGTTCCGGATCACCCCAAAAACCACGCGTCATGCCTATCCAGGGAGCTTTGATGACCAGCTCTCCAACCTGGTTGCGCACCGAATTACCCTCTTCATCGAAGACATCTGCCGCAATTCCAGGACAGGGAGCCGAAAAAGCAGTTGGTTTTACCGGTAGGAGCGGGTTTCCCATTACGATTCCCCCCGAGATCTCAGTGCCGCCGGAATAATTGATGATCGGTTTGCTCCCACCCCCGACTTTCTCAAACAGCCACATCCACGGGTCTGGATTCCAGGGTTCACCGGTCGAAGCAAACAGCTTAATCGATGAGAGATCGTGCATTTTGAGATGCTGATCTCCGGCCGACATTAAAGTCCTGATCAGGGTTGGGGATATCCCTAATTGGGTAATCTGGTGCTTTTCAACCAGCTCCCAGAGTTTTGCGGGGCTAGGATAGTTCGGTGCCCCATCATACAAAATAAATGTGCTGCCCAGGATCATTGCCCCAAAAACAAGCCATGGACCCATCATCCAGCCCATGTCTGTCATCCAGTAGAATCGCTGACCAGGGTGAAGGTCAGTGCCGAAAGCCATATCCTGGGACGCCTTGATAGGGAATCCTGCGTGGGTGTGAACCGCACCTTTTGGGCGTCCGGTCGTTCCTGAGGTATAGATGATCATCAGCACAGATTCCGCATCGATGATCTCGGTTGCGGCATGCGTGGATTGCACATCAACCAGTTCATGCCACCAATGGTCACGACCAGGAACCATTTCCGATTCAATTCCCACCCGTTTGGTCACGATCATATGCTGCAGAGAAGGCACCCTTTCTGCAGCCTGATCAGCGACCGATTTCATCCCGATCAGTCGCCCCCTTCGCTGGGCACCATCTGCGGTAAAAAGTGCCTTGGCATTGGCATCAGCGAGCCGGGTGGCAACTGCTCCAGAGCCATATCCGGAGAACAGGGGCAGGATGATCCCCCCGATTTTTACGATTGCCAGCATGGCGACTACGATTTCACGGGTCATCGGCATATACAAACCGATCGCATCCCCCGGGCCCAATCCCAGGCTGCGCAGCGCATTGGCCGTCTGGTTTACTCTCCGGTAAAGCTCTCCATAAGTGAATGTATTGGCCTCTCCTGTCTCATCCTCAGTGATCAGTGCAGGCCAGTGTTCAATATCACTGCCCATGTACTTATCGAGAAGATTATGGATGATGTTCATCTTTCCCCCGCTAACCCACTGCGGCCAGGCAATGCCTTTCGATAGATCGAGTATATTTCGATACGGAGTCTGGAATTGAATATCGAGATATTGGAGGATTGCTTCGGTGAACCAGGCTACATCCTCAGTGGAGCGCTGCATTAATGTTTCAAAATCAGCGATATCTTCTTGGAGCATGAAGCGAGTCAGATGCGCTTGGTCAATATATTCAGCGGTTGGCCACCAGATAAACTCACCCCCAAATGAATAATCCTCGCTCAACTTTGCGCCTCCAGAATGAATATCATACCTGAGTTATTCGCCCTGGAAAAGTCCCTGGTTGATAAACGAGGATAATTTTGGTGAGGGTACATAATGCGGACTTTTGTAATAATTATTAGTCCTTAATACTTGGATTGTCCACCACCAAATATTGCATGAGGTGGATTTTGTCCTCCTCGCCCTGATTATATCATTCGAGGGGATAATTCAAGTTTTGGTTGATTTGAATAAAACAGTTTAGGGAAATAGGATCTGGGGTGAGCAAATCTGAGTACAAGAGCAAACCTGCGGTCGCGTTCACTGCTTTTATGGGTTCTGTACAACTACTTCGATGAATATCGTATCACCGAAGATTTCGCCCTGGGGATCATAAGCCTGCCAGGCGCTGCGGTGAATACCCAGCTCTTGTGGAGCAGTAAAGAGGATGCGGATTTCAGCCTGGGTGCCGCTGCGAGCAGGAAATAGGGCATACTCAGGCTGGTCAGTCATATTGGATCCAGCAATAAACCTGAGGCTGAAACGATCATCCCAATTGCATGAGCCGCTATTTTCGACTAACCAGCGCTTGTCAAGAATTTCACCTGGTTCAACAAGTGTCCCATCTGGAATGGTTATATCTTCCAGATAAATCAATCCAGCAGAACAATCGGGGGAAGGAGAAGGTTGTATTATTGGCGTCTCAGTTTCCAGTTCGGATGGAGGTGTCTGGGTCGAGACATTGATTGGGCTTTCTCTCGTGGGAGGGCTGTAAAGCGTGGGCGTCGCCTGACCAGAGCAGGCGACTAAAAGAAAGACGAGGCACAACCCGGCAAGATGTTTACTTTCACATTGAATTTTCATCTATCTATACGACAGATTCATGATTGGCAGGCAGACAAGCGAGGATCGAAGCGTGATCAAGTATTTGATCACGCGATTAATTATAAACTGCCGAGAAAATCCGTGTGCAAAAAAATCTGCTGGCGAGATATGCTTCGACTCTAATTTTCCAGCTCTTCTTCAGGAAGTTCCAGCTCTTCGTCCTCACTGATCGCCATCGGCAGGATTCCGCTGAGCGTTTGCTGACGGATAGCCAAGTCGATCTCTTCCATCATGTCTGGATTTTCCCGCAAGAATCCCTTGGCATTTTCGCGTCCCTGACCAAGGCGAATGTCACCATAGGAATAAAAGGAACCGCGTTTATCGATCAATGATAATTCAACGGCCAGATCGAGAATGTCACCAGACTTGGAGATACCTTCGTTGTACATGATGTCAAATTCCGCAGTTCTGAATGGCGGCGCGACTTTGTTCTTTACCACTCGCACCCGGGTCCGGTTGCCAATAATCTCAGAACCGAGTTTTATCGATTGGATCCGACGTACATCCATCCGCACGGAAGAGTAGAATTTGAGCGCCATTCCACCAGTTGTCGTCTCGGGATTTCCAAACATAACACCGATCTTCTGCCGCAGCTGGTTGGTGAAGACTACAGCAGTGTTGGTTTGCTTGATCGCTCCTGATAGTTTTCGCAATGCCTGCGACATCAGGCGTGCCTGCATGCCCATCGGTGAATCGCCCATGTCGCCTTCAATTTCGGCGCGCGGGACCAGGGCAGCCACTGAATCGATGACGACGATATCAACTGCACCAGAACGCACCAGTGTTTCCGTGATTTCGAGCGCTTGTTCACCCATGTCTGGTTGGGAGATTAATAGACTATCCACGTCAACCCCGCAGCGCGCAGCATATGAAGGATCTAACGCGTGCTCCATGTCGATGAAGGCGCAGGTGCCTCCCAGGCTTTGAGCTTCGGCAACGATGTGCTGGCAGATGGTCGTTTTTCCGGATGACTCAGGACCGTAGATTTCGGTTATCCGACCGCGGGGGATACCGCCAGTCCCGAGGGCAATATCTAGGGATAAAGAACCTGTGGGAATGATGTCAACATCCAGCAAATGGGATTCGCCCAGGCGCATGATCGTGCCATCGCCATAGCGTTTGGTAAGATCGCCGATCGCTTTATCCAGGGCGACCTGGCGGGACTCATCAATTTCTTCGGGGTTGGTTGATTGCTTGCGTGCCATTTATGGATTCTCCTCTTGAAGGGGATTGTTTATTATTCGGGATTGTATCTGGATGTTATGAAAATCGCAATCCAGTTGATTGAAACCTATGTAGAAGCAATGTGCTTAGATCTCACCCCTAAGTTTAGCACAGATGTTCTGTTTGTCAAGGGGATTGCGGAGGGTTAAAGTCGGCCCCGGGTAGTGGCGGAGCTTCTGAAGTAAATCCACTGCGCCCACGGAAGGTAAAGTATGTTACCAGGCCAGGATAAATATCAATCTCCCTGGTATATATTCTGGAAAGGTAATTGATCTGGATCTCGTATCGTCCGGCGGGTAAATCGCTGATCACGAGATTTTCCTGGTAGTAGGGATCAGGGTTGACCGTGCCACCATAGTAAGAATTTGCCCGCCAGAACTGCTCACCTTCGGGAGGGCGCACGATGACCAATTGACCCTTAACTTTTCTCCCACCGGTATTCATCACCCGCCCGGCTAGCACCCCCCATCCTTGCGGGGGTACCAACCACAATTCAGGATTTCGGGTGGAGAAAAACCCCTGACCCGATTCGTCCAGGCGGACTTCGAAATGCAGGTGAGGGCCGGAAGTAATACCGGTTTGGCCGCTGAGACCGAGTAGATCGCCTGCCTCGACTTGCTGATCCTGCTCCACAAATACCTGATCGAGGTGGGCGTAGACGGTATAGAGCAAAGCTCCCTGATAACCAAAACTGTGCCGGATCATCACCGCCTTGCCGTAGGGATCGTCAGGATCATATCTCCCAGCGAACAAACCATAACCCGCCCAGGTGACTATGCCTGGTCCAGCTGCGATTATGGGAGTCCCGACTGGAATTTTTATATCCATACCGCTGTGGACCACATCCTCGTAGAAGGAGCCGCCGTAGCGGTAATCCTCTACCGGCCACCCTGCCTGGTTTACCGCGAAAGGACGGGTGAAATAGAAATGGTCGAATCGGGTCAGCGCCAACGGTGCTGGATAAAGGGGAGGTCGCCAGCCTGTTACCATTTCCTGGCTGGGTGGAGAAAAGTCAAGCTGCAAAGGTTCAAGCGTTGGTTCAGGTGTGGGTTTATCTGATTTGACCGCAACTTCTTGGTTCGGATTTTCTATTTTTATGCTTTCCTGAACCTTGGGTGCTGGAATTGGATTGCTTACAACGGGAGTCGATGTCGGTGGAGGTTGGGTGGCGGTTGGTAACGGGGCAGTTGCCGTTGGAGCCTGGGTTGTGGGAACATCAGGTGCCTGGCATGCTGCACAAACCAGCAGGATGGTAGCGATAAACCAAGCGATTCTGGTAAGGTTCTTCCAGGAGATCATGGTGCGGGGTTGGAAATTATTGGCCAGCTGGGGGTCCGGGTTGGGGTTAAGGTTGGTAGAGGTATTGGGGTGGGAGTGATCAGGTATTCAGCCGGGTAGAGTTCGTGCATGGCTTGCTGCCAGGTTCTATCACCCCGGATGACAAATTCGTTGAAACGGGCAGCAAAGTATGCAGACTGCCAAGTGGGCAGGGCAGGTAAGCGCTGCCAGCCAAGTGCCTGGGCGATCTCGGTGAAATCTACCCAGTAGCCGGCTGGGATTCCTGATCCCATTTCACCCCCTTGCTCGTAAAGCAAGGGATCACCTGCATAACGCGCATTAAAAACCCAGGGTATAGCCCGCATTGGTTTCCCTTGTGAGCCGTTTTGGAAGCGTGCCTTAACATAAACCCGCCAATAAGTCTCATGGCCATAGACTTCTGGTACAACTGCCAGCCAACCTGCATTCATGGGCAAAGTATCAAAGGCAAAAGCCCGGCCTGTATAGAGCCAATCTTCACCCATGCCAGGTCCGAGCGGCACGGAGAGCGGGACAAAGGCATTTTCCAATGTGGCCAGAAAATCCCAGCCGGCTTCTTGTGACACTTTTTCCCTTAAAGCATGGAAGGCTTCATCAACGGAATCGTGCAGCTGCGGGTGTGGCGCCTGGATTCCATTCAAGTAGGCTAGGTTGTTCAATCCCTCACCTGAGTTATTGTTGTCCGCTGAACCAGAAGTCCACAGTGGCTGCGGTTGCTCTAAGCTGATCTGCAGCAGTCCCAGGGGTAATGGGTATGGCAGGGGTTGTCTGCCCCAGGTCAGCCCTGTAAATCCTCCCGGGAGTATCACCGGCGGCAAGACAAGCATTGAATCCTCAGCCTGGTAAGCCGTCAACATCGACTGGTTGGCATCGCTGAGGGTCGATAGCAGGAGGCTGCCATCAGGGCTCCAAACTGGCCAATCCCCGCTTCCGATATAGCGCGAACCCTGATCGGGCTTCCAGGTGAATAAGCTGCGATTCCGCTCTTGTTGTCCTGCCCAGGCCAGAGATGAACCATCGGGCGACCAAATGGGGTGTGATTCGGCCATATCTGGTGTCGAGCTGAGATTGGAATACCGGTTGTCGTCAAATTTATCAAAATCGGCCAGCCAGACCTCCGGTTCTCCTGTCCGGTCGGAGATGAATGCCAACTGCCTGCCATGCGGTGACCAGCTGGGATGATAATCTGCGGCTGGATGCTGGCTGAGATTGATCATAGTTTGATCGTCGAACGCGGACTGGATAATGATCTCAAAATTTTGATTGTAGCTTTCATAAGCCAGCAGCTTTCCATCGGGGGACCAGGTAGGTGCAGCCTCAAAATGATCTGTTTCGGTTATCGGAATTAGATCTCCGCTTTGTAGGTCAAGCAGATAGATGTCCCATGGTCCAGACCGGTTGGAGGCAAAAGCCAGCCACCTCCCATCTGGGCTGAGCGCAGGGGTGATATCATCCCACGGTCCTGAAGTTAAGCGCAGATACGGGGAATCCTGCGCCTGGTATGCGAAAAGGTGACTGTGACCCGCTTCATATAGCGCCAGGATCACTACACCATCCTGGAGGGGCGAGATGTTCTCTTTTGCGGGGAGTGCTGGTGAAAATGTTGGGGAGGGAGGCAGCGGGGAGTTCGTTGCGGTTGGAATAATCGTTGGGGTTATACTCGCAGTTGGAGAGGGGGTAATGCTTGGGGGTCTGAAAGTTTTGGTGGCGGTTGGAGTTGAATCTCCGGCGTTGACCGAGCTGACGGTAAACTGTAATACTGGCCATAAGATCAGTGTTGCGATCAGCAGCAAAATTGAGGAAGTTGTCAATACAACCCCCCGGGAAATCCGGGTTCGCGAGGGTAGATACTCTCCATCCTCAACCAGCGATCTCCATTCGTGACCCGTAGGCATAATTTGTTGATCCTCAATGGTGGGAGGTTAACGACCGGAAAGCCCGGTCAAACCGGCCAATATCTGAAGTTTAACACCCTAATGTCAGGATTTTCCTAACATTTCTGCAATCAATGGTTGTTCTTCGAATCCAGAGCTGTACAAACGGAAAAATGGTTCACCTAATGCCAGTAATTCGGAATGGTTGCCCTCTTCAATTATTTGCCCATCATGAACTACCAATATTATATCTGCATTCACTACCGTTGACAGGCGATGAGAAATGACGAACGAAGTTCTACCGTGCAATAAACGCGCCAGGGCCACCTGTTTCCACTAAGGACTTAATAGGGGGCGCATACGTAAAAGGGGTCGCATGGTGAGATACCAATCGGGAAAAGGGAGGAATGATGCTATCCTGAGCTTGGTCGATCGGCGATCTCGAAGGATGCTTGGCGCTGGTCGACGAGTTTTATCTTGTTGGGAAGTTGATGCGTCTCGCCCTCCTCTTTTGAAGCATCAATATTTGCTCCTTGGTCGTCTTCGTAATAATAAATATCCACAGAAACAGTAAATACTCCCGATGGATCTGCTCCTTTGAGATGAACGGTGAAATCCATCTTTGCATCGATCGATTCGATAATCGATAGGGACGCTGCTACATTGTCCTTATCGTCCGTGACGCTGATTTCACAATTTGGTCGTTGTTGGAAAGGAGTGATCTCCAGAAGGATGCGCACCCGCTGTCCATCAGGATAAGGTTCAGCCCGCAGTTCCCTGATCTGGACTTCGTCAGGTGGTAGGGGGATGTCGCTGGGATCTTGGAAGAATATATCCATGGGAATTAAAGGCAAGAAAGGCGAGATCGACAAAGTAGATTATAACTTAAGGGAAAATACACCACGTTGGACTGATAGGGCTCCTGGTTTCTATTCCAGTCCTGGATATAATAGTTCTCTCAATTGAAGGAGATATCTATGTCCAAACATATCGAAACCTTAGCAATTCACGCGGGACAAGAACCGGAGGTGATAACTGGGGCGGTGATGACGCCCATCTTCCAATCCTCCACGTATGCTCAAGAGGGCGTTGGTAAACATAAAGGATACGAGTATTCCCGGACCGGCAACCCAACGCGAACTGCCCTGGAGGCCAACCTCGCCGCGCTCGAAGGAGCAGAATACGGTCTGGCCTTCGCTTCTGGTATGGCTGCGACGGATGCGGTTTTGCGCATGCTTTCACCAGGGGATCATATACTGGCAGGCAACGATGTCTACGGAGGCACTTTTCGTTTATTCGATAAAGAGTTTAAGCGTTACGGGTTAGTTTTTTCTTATGTCAATACCAGCAACCCGGACCAGGTAGAGTCGGGTTTGCGAGAGACTACAAAGATCGTCTGGTTGGAAACCCCCACCAATCCCCTGTTGAATATCACCGATCTGGTAAAGGTGGTCGAAATCCTCCAGTCGGCCTCGAATCCGCCTTTATTGGTGGTCGACAACACCTTTGCCACGCCATACTTGCAGCGCCCAATTGAATTGGGTGCGGATGTTGTGGTTCATTCGACGACGAAATACCTGGGTGGACACTCAGACGTGATTGGTGGGGCGGTGGTAACTCAGTCTGAAGAGATTTACACTCGGCTGGCATTTTTACAGAATGCTGTGGGTGCGGTGCCAGGTCCTCTCGATTGTTTCCTGGTACTGCGCGGACTCAAGACATTGCCTGTGCGCATGGACCGGCATGCGAGCAATGCTGAGGCGATCGCAAATTACCTAGCTGCTCATCCTCTCGTCGACAAGGTTTATTACCCATTCCACATCTCCCATCCGCATCGGGAGATTGCGATGACTCAAATGTTGAACGGCGGGGGCATGGTTTCTTTCGTGATGAAAGAGGGAGCCAAGGCTGCAAAAAGGGTCGCTGAAGGTACAGTACTGTTCACCCTGGCAGAATCTCTCGGGGGAGTTGAATCTTTGATTGAAATCCCAGCAGTGATGACTCATGCCTCTGTTTCAGGGTCATCCCTGGAAGTCGATCCTGGACTGGTACGCCTATCGGTGGGTCTGGAACATGTAGACGATTTGCTCGAGGATCTCGAAAACGCGTTTCAGGGCAGCAATTAATTACAGTACCCCGAATTGAAATAACACGAACTGGTTGTCTTTGGTATGTTTAATCTTGCTTCACCGAAGCAGTCATCATCCTCTGTCATATCTCTGCTGGATCACAATTGCCTTCCCCCATCTGGGACATCATGTTCTCCATCATGCCGGACATCATCTTGTTCATCATCCTCGGGATGGCTTTCGTTACCAGTGCTACCAATATCCCCCCGCCAAGGGCTCCCAATCCTGCCGCAAGAAGATAGCCTGGTAATTGGTAATCTTTCCGGTTCATTGTTGCTCTCCTCTCCACACACAGCTGTTAATAATGGTTTCTGAACTGATAATTAGGTTTCACTTAGCAAGAATAATTTAGAAAACTCACCGAACCAATTCTTTCCAGGCGCGAATTTGCTCATGATGAGGCTGCCATGCCTGCCATACAGTATGGGCCCAGATATGAACCCGGTCGGTGTGTTCTTTAATATTCGCAGCGCCCTGGACATCCAGGATCGTCAAGCTGCCCAAGGATGGAGGCGGTTCGAGCCAGTGATATTCCGTAAATGTCTCCGCGGCCTGGCCGAGTATTTGTGTTGCATGGTGGGCTTCGTAATTCAAATCGAGTGTAAGGTGCAGGCCGATCAAATGAATTGCTACGGATTGAATTGATTTTTTTGATGGAGATCCTGGGTGTTGGACAGCATATGTGTCCACGGTTAAACGGTGGACTGGTGGGTAATTGTATTCTTCATATTCCTTGGCAAGCAGTTGACCAAATAATTCCCAGCATCCCGGCGAAGCCCCAATAAACTCGTGAGTTGGACCTTGCTTCTTGAGGACCTGCGCTCCACAGCCAACGCAAGGCTCGAGTTTAGGCTCGGTTATTTTTCGGTTATTTTTTCTTGGCATTGTTTGCTATTTTGTTAGTTTGTTTGACAATTCAAGAAAATTGGTGATGATCTTCAAATTTTCTAGCATTGGTTGCTTATTTTTAGTGTTTTTAATCAAGATTTTTTGATCGATCATATGATATTTTACAGGATTTCTGAGCAAAATGTCATGAAGTTCGTTCACGTTAATTGACAGATATTTTTTATTGCATTATAATTTGAAAGACGTTCAAGTACTAGATAATACATTTTTACCGGAGGACAACGCGTAGAAGACGGTTAACATTTCGGAAATAATGTAAAAAGAAAGCCTAGCCAAGCTCGGCTGAGAGATTGAACGTCAGCCGGGCTATTTTGTTGCCTAAGTGAAGGAGGTGAGATAATTGGTTTCAGTTGAACTAAGACCTAATGAAAGTCAGGATCAACTGCTAAGGCGGTTCCGCAAGAAGGTTGCGAAAAGCGGTGTCATGAGCACCGTTCGACGCAAGAGATGGTTTGTTTCTAAGAGTGAGCTTCGCCGAATCCAGAAGAAAAAAGCAGTTCGCCGGATTAGGCGCAGGCATCCAGGATACTCATCTGATAATTATCGATAGCTATATATTCCGGAGGTGAAAATGGCTAAGGAAGAAGGAAAGATTACAGTTGAAGGCACGGTGATCGAGGCCTTACCAGCGACTCAATTTAAAGTTCGTCTGGATAATGATCACGAAGTTCTGGCATATCTATCAGGAAAAATGCGAAAACATTACATTCGAATATTACTTGGGGACCGCGTCCGTCTTGAGATGTCTCCTTATGATTTATCGCGTGGGCGGATTGTTTACCGCCAGAAGAAACACACTCCAATGCCAGAACCAAGAGAATAATTCTCTGATCTAAATACTCCGGAATTATTGTCATTAATTAATTCGTGGGGAGGCGGATATGCCTCCCCACGTCTTTTTTTGGGGGATTATGCCCACTTAGGGCGCAAATCGAAGGTCGAACGAACTCAATACTTTTATATAGTTTGCCCGTTCAAAAGCAGCTGGTTCGGCAACAGCTTGCTGACTCATACTGCCTTTCATCTGGTTGATAGATTCGTATTCATGTTCTTCCATCCAGAATTCAAGGCCCTCGAGGATTTCGACAACATGTTCGATACCGTATTTGAGGATGGATGAAGCAGTCATGCTGGCACTGGCACCTGCCATTGTGGCTTTGAGTACATCCTCTGTAGTGTGGATGCCGGTCGTCAAGGCGAGGTCAGCCGCAATGCGGCCGTATAGAATAGCGATCCAGCGTAACGGCAGTCGCAGTTCTTGAGAGCTGCTCAGCACCAGCCTCGGTACAACTTCCAGCTCTTCGAGATCCAGGTCAGGCTGGTAGAAGCGGTTGAAGAGTACCAGCCCATTTGCCCCAGCTTCCACCAGGTTCCTGGCGAAATTGGGTAAGTTAGTGAAGAAGGGACTCAATTTAACCGCGATTGGAATATTAATCGAATCTCGGATGGCACGGACCAGATCGAGATATTCTTTTTCAATCTCCAGGCAGGACACCTCTGGATTAGTGGAGAGATTATATATGTTGAGCTCCAAGGCATCTGCGCCGGCTGTTTCGATCTTCTGGGCATACTCAATCCAACCACCATTGGTCATCCCATTTAGACTGCCTATGATTGGGATATCCACGGCCTGCTTAAGATTGTGCAGGTTTTCAACATAATCATCCGGACCAATGCTGTACTGGTTGAGATCTCCTTGAGCAGCAAGGTCGGGGAAAAATGTAAGCGCTTCTGCGAATGATTCTGTGCCCTGACTTAAATCTCGATCGAGCCGCAAACTATCGTAGATGATTTGTTCTTCAAAGAGTGAATACATCACCACGGCTGAGATCCCTGCCTCTTCCAGCTTGCGAACCGTTTCAACTTTCTGGGATAAAGGTGAGGCTGAGGCGACGAGGGGATTTTTTAGATCTAATCCTAAGTAGCTTGTGGAAAGGTCTACCATGCAGTACTCCTTATCAGATTTCCAAGATTGTACACTCAGAAATTATTCTTCTTTACCATTTTTGCCATCATAATTCATCTTGGCCATTTGTTGGTAAAGCTCCCAGCGGGAGGTGACATCGTTCTCAGCCTGATTCATCAGCGCTTCAGCTCGTTGCTCATCGCTTTGCAGTAGCATGCGATAACGAGTCTCGTTGTATGCGTAATCAGAGAAGGATATCGTCGGTTTCTTCGAATCAATGATCAGTGGATTCTTACCTTCTTCTGCTAATTGCGGATTATAGCGGAACAGGGGCCAGAACCCAGACTGGACGGCCATCTTCTGCTGTTCAAGTCCTTTGATCAGATCATATCCATGGGCAATACAATGGCTGTATGCGATGATCAGAGACGGTCCATCATAAGCATCGGCCTCCAGAAAAGCGCGCAGGGTCTGCTGGTCGCTGGCTCCCATGGCGATCTTTGCCACGTAGACATAACCATACGACATGGCGATCATCCCCAAATCTTTTTTCGGAAGACCCTTGCCTTTAGCGGCGAATTTGGCTACTGCTGCTCTTGGCGTGGCTTTTGAGGCCTGTCCACCGGTATTAGAATAAACCTCGGTGTCGAGTACCAGGATATTTACATTGCGGCCCATCGCCAGAACGTGGTCTAAGCCTCCATACCCGATGTCATACGCCCAGCCATCCCCTCCGACGATCCAAACGCTTTTATTGACCAGATCGTCTGCCACGCTGAGCAGGTCCTTGGCTTGAGGATCATCCAGGGATGAAAGGCGTTCTTTGACCTCTTCGACTCGACTGCGTTGAGCAGCAATCCCTGCTTCGCTGGTTTGATCATCATTGAGGATTTCTGAGACCAAATCTTCCCCAAGATGATCAGCAAATTTGGGCAGCAGTTCACGGGCATATTCCTGGTGCTTATCCAGTGTGAGGCGCATTCCCAAGCCAAATTCAGCATTATCTTCAAATAGGGAATTTGACCAGGCAGGTCCGCGACCTTCCTCGTTTGCAGCCCAGGGTGTTGTCGGTAGATTGCCGCCGTAAATTGATGAGCAGCCGGTTGCATTGGCTACAATCGTCCGGTCTCCAAATAATTGGGTGAGCAGCTTGAGGTATGGAGTTTCTCCACAACCAGCACACGCACCGGAAAACTCGAAGAGCGGCTGCAGCAACTGGGAATTTTTGACGTTACCGATATTTATCGCCGAGCGATCCACTTCTGGAAGGGATAAGAAGAAATCCCAATTGGCGGCTTCCTGCTCGCGAATGGGAGGTTGATCGACCATGTTGATCGCTTTGCGCCCCACCTGGGACTTATCCTTAGCAGGACAGGCCTCCACACAAAGCGCACACCCGGTGCAGTCCTCAGGTGCGACAGACAGTGTGTATTTCATATTGGGGAATTCTTTCCACCTGGCATCGGCAAATTGGAAACTTGGCGGCGCATCAGCAAGGAGCGCAGGATCGTAGACCTTTTCCCGTATTACCGCATGGGGGCAAACAAACACACATTTCCCGCATTGGATGCAGATATCTTCTTCCCACTGGGGAATCTCCAGGGCGATATTGCGCTTCTCCCATTGGGATGTACCCGTAGGATAGGTCCCATCCACAGGGAAAGCGCTGACGGGCAGATCATCCCCTCTCCCAGCGATGATCTCGCCGAGTACCTCCTGGACGAATTCGGGTGCTGCGATAGATACTGGCGCTCGCATGGTCAATTCACTGGTCGCAGCCTGGGGAACTTCAACCTCGAACAAGTTCGCCAGGGTTTTATCGACCGCGTCGAAATTGCGCTTAACGACCGCTTCACCACGTTTACCATATGTCTTGCGAATAGCATCTTTGATCGCTGTGATGGCTTGGTCCCGAGGCAGGACGCCGCTAATGGCGAAGAAACAGGTCTGCATGATGGTGTTGATCCGGCGACCCATACCGGCTTCTTCAGCAACTTGATAACCATCGATAACGTAAAAGCGCAATTTCTTCTCAAGGATCGCTTCTTGTACCTGTCTTGGCAGCTTATCCCAAACTTCATCAGGACCGACGAAGCTGTTCAACAGGAATACAGCTCCTGGAGCGGCGTATTTAAGCACATCGTATCGCTCCAAGAAGGTGAACTGGTGGCAGGCGACAAAATTCGCATTATCTATCAGATAAGGCGCCTGGATTGGCTGGGGGCCAAAACGCAAATGTGAGATGGTGATCGCACCAGATTTCTTTGAGTCGTAGACAAAAAATCCTTGCGCGTGATTATCGGTCTCTTCGCCGATGATCTTGATCGAATTCTTATTGGCGCCCACCGTTCCGTCCGCCCCAAGGCCAAAAAATACTGCCCGTACCGTGTCTGGATCTTCGATTGAGAAGCCAGGATCATAGTCAATGCTGTTATTCGTGACATCATCACGGATCCCGACCACGAAGCTGTTCTTCGGGCTACCTTCCTGCATCTCTTCAAAGACGCCCTTCACCATAGCGGGGGTAAACTCCTTAGAAGAGAGCCCGTATCTCCCCCCAATGATGCGCGGTTTCTTTGTAAATGGTGCCGTCCCTTTCTCCATGCCTTCTTGAACGGCAGCACTCACATCCAGGAAAAGTGGTTCCCCAGTCGATCCCGGCTCCTTGGTGCGGTCAAGGACGGCAATCGTCTCGACGGAGGGCGGAAGGGATTTCAGAAAATCTGCCACGGGGAATGGTCGATATAAGCGGACTGCAATGATGCCCAACTTCTCGCCTTCCTGGTTGAGATATTTAGCTGTTTCCGCGGCTGTTACCGCTCCGCAGCCCATCATGACGATGACACGCTCTGCATCAGGGGCGCCGTAGTAATCGATATTGTGATATTGGCGACCGGTCAGCTTGGCGAATTTATCCATATTACGCTGGACGATTTCCGGGCAGGCAGCATAATAAGGATTGACTGTTTCCCGGGCCTGGAAATAAACATCCGGATTTTGGGCTGTACCTCGCAATACGGGATTGTCCGGTGACATCCCTCGGGCGCGATGGGCTTGAACCAGATCATCATCGATCATCGCCCGCATATCTTCATCCAGCAGCTGCTCGATTTTGTTCACCTCATGCGAAACGCGAAATCCTTCGAAGAAATGCAAAAATGGAACCCGGGATTCAAGCGTTGCTGCCTGGGCGATCAGCGCGAAATCATGTGCTTCCTGGACTGAACCAGAAGACAGCAGTGCAAAGCCGGTTGACCTTGTGGCTGTGACATCTGAATGATCTCCAAAGATGGAGAGCGCCTGGGCGGCCAACGATCGAGCAGAGACATGGAAAACGGTGGAGGTCAACTCCCCGGCAATCTTGTACATATTGGGGATCATCAACAATAATCCCTGAGAAGCGGTGAAAGTGGTGGTCAAAGCGCCAGTTTGCAAGGCACCATGAACGGCTCCTGCCGCACCGCCTTCCGATTGCATTTCAACAACCAGGGGTACCGTTCCCCAGATGTTGGTCCGGCCAACTGCGGACCAGGCATCAGCAAATTCACCCATCCCTGAAGAGGGGGTTATTGGATATATGGCGATCACTTCATTGATTTTATGGGCAACCATCGCAACAGCTTCGGTTCCATCTACAGTGATAGTCGGTCTTTTCATCTTTATTTCTCCAAACCTCAAAGTTAAATGCCACTCAAAAGTGACACGTTTTTTCAGGCAAAAAAGGACAGTTTAAAAGACTTTCTAAACTACTAGTTTAGCCTTATCACAGCTAACCAAATAGTAATATATGACATCAAAAAGACCTGTGACCTGTCATATTTTAGACAATTTATGGAATGTTTGTGTCAAATTTCAATACCTATACAATTCTGCAAACGTACTTGACCACTTTCCTCAGCAGATTTAGAATTTAATCAATATTTTGTCGATTAATGTCGAATTGGGATTTATGCTATACTAGCGAAAATGGATTCTAACCACCATATCTGGCGGGTATGGGCGAATGCCCTGCACCGGTGGGGGTTACAGAACCTGGTGGCTTCATTCCTCGAAGCAGCTGGCCCTTTGACACTGATTGGTGCCCAGGCGGTTTATGTAGGTCAACCAATCTTAAGAGGTATTCTGCCTGAGGGACACTTGAGCGCCCTGACTGGTATGCTTGAGGATGACAGCCAACGGGAGGAGTTTGTTATGTATCTGCAAGAGGAGACTTAATTATGAATGGTCTCAATATCTTGGGTTTAATTTATGTACTGATATTTTTTGGGTTGATCTTGGGAACTTCCATCTTCCTGCGCACGAGGGAGGGTCGCAGATTAAGAGATATTCCTGCCTTTGACCGGTTGGGGAGGGCAATAGGATTGGCAGTTGAAGCAGGCAGCCGGTTGCATATCTCCTTAGGTCGAGGTCACATGCTGTCCACCCAAAGTGCGGTTGGTTTCGTTGGATTGAGTATTTTAGGTCGCATCGCTCGTTCAACCTCAATCAGTGATCGCCCTCCGGTATCCACCTCGGGTGAAGGTTCTTTGGGCATACTTTCACAGGATACTCAAAGGGATGCGGCAAAATACCTGGGAGTTGAGTCTGATCCCACACGGGGAAGGATCACCGGATTGACCCCGTATTCTTATGCCGCAGGGACACTCTCATTCATTCAAGAGGAAGACATTGGCGCGAACTTGCTTATTGGCAGTTTTGGCAATGAAGTTGCATTAATTACAGATGCTGCCGAACGTACGGATGGTATGACTCTGGGTGGAACAGATAACTTGACTGGTCAAGCAGTCATGTTCGCCACTGCTCAGGAACCGCTGATTGGAGAAGAGACCTATGCCGGTGGAGCTTACCTGGATGCTGGTCCCATGCACGTTGCCAGCCTGTATGCACAAGACATCCTCCGCTGGATCATCATTGGACTTATCCTGATCGGAGCTATCTTGAAACTTCTTGGTGTTCTGTGAGAAATCCTGTCTTTGCTGCTATCGCCATTGGTGTTGGGATTGTTGTCCTCCTAGGTTATTTCTTGCAGATTGACCTACTGGTTAATCTGCGAGTTGTGCTTCTTGAGTGGGCTACCATTTTGGTCGCGGTGGCATTATTGGTTGGGATTATTAATCTCTTCATCGTCCATTTTAGAAAGTCTGCCGCCGATCAGCAAAATCGCCTGAACAGTATTTTTTTATTGGTCTCAATGACAATTACCCTGCTTGTGGCGGGTTGGTTCGGTCCTACCCATCCTTACTCGCTATG
The DNA here is from genome assembly GCA_020346705.1 of Chloroflexota bacterium. Lineage (GTDB taxonomy): Bacteria > Chloroflexota > Anaerolineae > Anaerolineales > UBA4823 > PFL25. The sequence goes on from CP070785.1 coordinate 1,690,636, forward strand.
GATTTTCAACTATATCCAGATACCAATAGAGGCAAGTTTGATGGCCATCCTGACAGTGGTGTTGATCTATGCGGGTGTAAGACTGCTACGCCGGAAGCCAAACTTGCTCACAATTGTATTTATTGCAACTGCGGTCATCATTCTTCTGATGAGCGGCCCATTATTCGGCATAGACATCCCAGGGCTGTCCGAATTGAGAATCTGGATTGGGAAAGTCCCCGCAGTGGCAGGCGCTCGGGGTATTTTGCTTGGGGTTTCGTTGGGTATTGTTGCGGCGGGGTTGCGGATATTAATGGGCGCTGATCGACCTTACGGGGGATCTTAGTGGATCAAATCTCCTGCCCCTCATGTGGGAAATCGAATCCCGCAGATAATAAATTTTGTGATTTCTGTCTCTCTGACCTTTATCCAGCCGGGCATGGAGAGGAGGAGACTGGAGGGCAGGAAAATCGTGAAGGGCTTGGGGGTCATGAATCTGATGCAGCGGTGCCTGATTGGTTGAGCGAACTGCAGCAATCTTCTCAGACCGGGAGCGAAGAACCAGTTGAGGACGAGGTTGTTGAGGGGGGGCAGGAAGAGGCAGTATCTGACTGGATGAGCGAAGTTTCGGGGGACATGCATGGTACACCAGAGGAAGAAGATTCTATTTCACCGTTTTTACCGGATCAAGAGATAAATGAATCACAGGAAATCCCTCACTGGTTAAATGAAGCCTTGATTGAACAGGAATCACCGGAGGCTTTGGAAGATGATAGTGTCCAAAGTGATTTTGTTCCTGGTGATGAGTCAGAAGAGCTCCAGGAAGATTTACCGATCACTCCTTTCAGCGAGGAAACCCTCGGTGATTTGGAAAGTGCGGGACCGCTGGCTGGTTTAAAAGGAATACTATCCCCTGAAGCTGGCGCTGCAAGGGCCAGAAAACCAAAAGCGTATTCATCAAATCTAAAAATATCCGCGAGTCAACAGGCACATATTGAATTGCTGACAGGCCTGTTAGCGGAAGAAGGTCAATCCCAGCCGCTCCCAGGGCGCAAGGCCATCTCCCAACAGAACGTCATGCGCTGGGTGATTGCATTGGTGTTGTTGATTGCTGTCTTGTGGCCGCTTGTAATATCCAATCAAGAG
>CP070785.1:1691860-1693473 GCA_020346705.1 Chloroflexota bacterium
TTTTCCTTGTTCATCACGATTTTTTTAATTGAGGCAACAATAGCGTAATCCTACCAAAAGATTTTGATTTTATATCGAAGGGTATTAGTAAATGTCATGAGCTAGCCATGGTCAATTTAGTTCTGGAAGATTATTGTTTCTGGAATCATTTGCATTCTGAACTTGATCAATACCCTCCTTGGCGCGATTTCTTAATTCGCTGAAGGTTAACTTGTAATGCCTCATAGCCCAGATTCCTAATACAATCCATAGGATCAGTAAAACTGCATAAATCACTATCGAATATGCAACTAGAGACTCAATATCGATATTGGAAATCAGCGCAATGGGTACCACCAGCAGAAAATTAAATATGCCTGGTAAATATGGTCCAGTTGGGTTAACGAAAAATGCTGCTACCAGCGCGGAGGCTATCAGCACTTCTGGCCCAGGTTTGATATTAAATGCCAGCAACCCGAATATATAAAATGCTATAAAAAATGACCAGGTAATCAGAGAATAAAGAAAGATTACTGCCACTTTTTTCGTTGTTCCAACTTCTTTTAAACCATCTGCTAAACCAGTTAACATCCGATCTGCCTGTTCTTCTTGAAATATCCCCAGCCTAAACAATAAAGTTGTTATCAATGAAATAATCTTATCGACATTATGAACTAGCAGGAGCACACCAGCGAATATCAGGATAATTACACCAATGAAGATCGCCACCGTAATGATGTTAGAGCCAATCGGAGCCAGTAAAACCATTGCCCCTAAAATTGCGATTAACTTGATTACCAAATCAAATACAAAGGTGATCAAAAGGCTTGAAGCGGATTGAGGAATCGACAAGCCTTCATACTCCCCCATAAAAAAACTGCGAGTTGTTATGGATGGGATGAAGGTCATTAGATTCGTAAAGGTAGAGACATTTATTGTGTGGAATGTGTAGGAAATGGAAGGGATTTTTCCTAAAAGGTGTCGCCAGCGTAATGCTTGAATATAAAATCCAATAATTAAAAAGGCAGTTGCCAAACCAAGGAAGAACCAGTCTGCATTGCGAAGCTCGTCGATCACAGCTCCGATATCGATCAATAACAGGAATACAACCACGATGGCCAAAATCACGAGGACGGTAATCCAGGAACGCCGGCGAGTGTTTTGTGCCTTCATAAATTATTCTCCTACAAATCCTTCTTCGAGGATACGATCATTTCCTGGAAGAGGAATTGGCGACACTACTGAATGAATTATGCGTCAAAGTTTTCGTTGAGATCTATTCTCATGTAGCGATCAAAGATACGGAAGCGCCAGAAGGATTTTAATAATAGTCCAAAAACAGTAGCCGTTACCAGGATGATCAGGTAATCTGCGAAATTGTTCAATGGTTGCAAATCAAATAATTCCTTTCCCAACCAGGTTGGGGTCAAGATAAGGAAAATAGCTACAAGGACAATGACTACAATCGATGGCCATATGTTTCCCCGATAAATGTCGCCTCCAGCAAAAAATGGTAGAGGAGGTTCAACGAACAAGATCGTCAATGCCCCACAAAAGACGAGCACATGGGTCATGGCCAGCTGCGCATAGCTGAGATCGTTTGTGCTGACCAGGAAGTAGAAATATATGCTGAA
>CP070785.1:1693573-1698663 GCA_020346705.1 Chloroflexota bacterium
CGAGAGGATTTTCGGGGCGCGCTGGCAAATTTACGCGGCCAGATCAGCCACCGCATTGATTTGCCTTTGCAAGGTCGCGATGGGGATGCGGCCCTGGACTTGGTTTATGAATTAGTGGATGCCTTGCTGAATACTGCGACTAAACCCTTATTGGGGATCGGGATTGGTTCACCAGGCTTAGTCGATGCTGCCAATGGTGTACTACAGCAATCGGTCAACTTGAACTGGCGATATATCGACTTTCGCACTCTATTGGAAAAGCGATATGACCTACCGGTTTACATGGCCAATGACAGCCAGGTAGGCGCATTCGCCATGTATACATTTGGCAAACGTTATGAAGACGATCTGCCCCTGGTGGTGATCAACCTGGGTTGGGGCGTTGGCGCTGGCATAATTATCGATGGGCACCTGCTGCATGGCAGCCCGGTTGGAGCTGGTGAAATTGGCCATATTACGGTTGTTTCCGGAGGTGACCAGTGCGCGTGCGGAAATTATGGTTGCCTGGAAACTATCGCCAGCAGCCGGGCGATCATCAGAAGGGTGAGGATGCTCGCAGAGGAAAATCCAAGATCATCTATCAATAATCTCGTGACGGAAACAAACGAGATCAATATGCGAACGGTCATGACCGCGCTGGAAGCAGGGAATGAAGATGTTCGCCAAGTCATCATAGAGGCAGGTGAGGCACTAGGGATTACCGCGGCAAACTTGGTAGGGGTAGTCGGTAGCTGCCGGATACTGCTCCGCGGAAGCGTAGCCCAGTTCGGCCAACTGCTCCTTGACCCAATGCGGGAAGAATTGGATCGACGTGCTCTTCCATCGCTGGCCAGAGCAACCGAGCTGGACATCGCCAGTGTCGGATCGGACATTGTTATCCAGGGTGCCTCAGCATTGATCCTGCACAATGAACTGGGGGTGCTGTGATCGCTGGTTGATTCTAATATAGCGACATGCGGCGAGTTGGCGAGTCTCTGACGAAAATTCGCGAGGCTCAATCTTAATCTAACAGTCTAGGGAGAGATACCCTAGTTTACAAGAAAGGCATTGGGATGAGTGAAATAAGAATCGAATCTCTGACGATGCCTGCTGCTAAGCTCGGTCCTGAAAACCCGCTGCCTCCCCTTGAGCGTTTGAAAACTGATCTAAGTATAAATTTTCCACCCGATCTTCCAGATGAGATGGTTGAGAATATGGGTTATGGCCGGATCACCAACCTGCTGCCATATTCGTTCCAGGATGGATTTGACCGGCATCTTGAAGATACTGCGTTTAAAGTTGCGGTATTAGAAAATGAGTTCCTGCGAGCAACTTTCCTGCTCGAATTTGGGGGGCGATTGTGGTCGCTGGTGCACAAACCAACTGGACGCGAATTATTGGCAGTAAATCCTGTCTTCCAACTGGCAAACCTGGCTGTGCGAAAAGCCTGGTTCAGCGGCGGGGTGGAGTGGAACATTGGCACGATCGGTCATTCGCCATTTACGTGTTCACCATTGTTTGCCTGTAGAGTTGAAGGTTTTGATGGGACGCCTGTCTTGCGGCTCTACGAATGGGAGCGTTTCCGAGAGGTACCATTCCAAATTGATGCTTATTTACCTGAGACATCTCAAGTTTTATTCATCCAGGTGAGGATTCAGAATCCCAATGAGTGGGATGTCCCCATGTACTGGTGGTCTAACATTGCCGTTCCGGAAACAAGTGATACCCGCGTGCTTGTCCCAGCAGAATCTGCCTACTGCCTGGGTTGTGAACCTGGTGAGTTGACTCGCGTGCCAGTCCCGGAGTACAAAGGTGTCGACTACACCTATGCGAGTTCTGTCATCCAGGCAGCTGACATCTTTTTTGATTTGCCTGATGGTCAGATCCCCTGGATCGCAGCACTGGATGGTGAAGGTGTTGGATTAGTCCAGGTATCAACCAGCCAGATGAAAGGCAGGAAATTGTGGGTTTGGGGACAGGGAACCGGGGGGCGCAACTGGCAGAAGTTTCTCTCTCCACATGGTCATGGGTATATCGAAATTCAAGCTGGCTTAACCCGCACCCAGCTTGAGCACCTGCCAATGCCCGCTAGTGAAACCTGGTCATGGGTAGAAGCATACGGATTGCTATCAGCCGATCCCGATATCGTCCATGGTTTGGATTGGCGCCGCGCATGCCAGCACGTGGAAAAGAAAGTCGGTGATCTCATCTCAGCGGATGAATTAACCGCAGAGCATCAACGCTGGTCGGGTTTTGTGGATGCCAAGCCAGTTGAAAATTACCAGATTGGTTCGGGCTGGGGAGCATTAGCCCGGCACCTCCAAGAAGCAAATAGCCAAACAAATCGCTTATCCTCCGGTTTGAGTTTTGGAGATGATTCAATTAGTGAAGAACAAGCACCCTGGATCAGCCTGCTCGATAAGGGGTCATTCCCGGAGGGCAATCCAAGATACCCCCCCGCTGGGTTTGTGGTAATTCCCAAATTAGGAGCGTTGTTGGAGCAGGCAAGCGAAGAAGATGGATTTGGTAATTGGATGGCTTGGTACCATCTCGGTCTAATCAGGTACCATGCCGGAGATCGCGCCGGGGCGAAGCAGGCCTGGCAGAAATCCTTGGCCCAAGCCTGGACCCCCTGGGCAGTGAGAAACTTAGCTTACATCGCCAGGTTCGAAGGTGATTTGGACCAGGCAGCTGACTTGATACTGGAAGCTCATCGAGCTGCGCCTGAGATCCTCCCCCTGGCTGTTGAATGCGGTCGCTACATGATTGAAAGTAACCGACCTAAAGATTGGTTAGACTTAGTGAAAGAAATGAGCGCCTCACAGCGTTCCAACGGGCGGATCCGCCTGCTGGAAGCGCAGGCTTCCCTTTTAGTGGGGGATTTGGAGACGGTTAAGAGATTCTTCAAGGATGGTGTCATCGTTGCTGATCTCAGGGAGGGGGAAGGATCTCTCACGGACCTGTGGTTCGATTTCCAGGCCAAGAGGGTGAGCATTGCAGAAGATATTCCTCTTGATGAGGACTTAATTAGAAAGATAAAGGAAAATGTGCCTGTCCCCGAATCCATCGATTTTCGATTGAAATCGGGGATCGGTGTTTGAACTTGTGGAAAGGAATGTTTATATGAAGGATGCGTTTAAACTCGTGAAACCTAAGATAGTTCCCCCACTAGACAGTGGGTTCCGGCCAGCGGTGTTAGCCAACCGCGCATATCTGGATGAAGTTAACAGTTCTGGTGATGGAGTGCCATTACTGATTGGCCTGGAGAGATGTGATGGATACATATCACATTATCAAACAAAGGTTTTCCCAGATGATCATCCACGCGCAGATGCAAACTTGGATTTTATCGAGCGAATAATCAAATTCCTCATATGGCAGAAGGGTGGTTGGAAAATCTACGTTGGAGGTTCCAGAAAAATCGGGGAGTACATCAGTGAATGTTATTCACCAGATGGAAAATGTAAGTTTGATTACCACTTCATGGCAGAAGACGTTTATGAGGAGGAGTTCACAGTTGTCACCTGTAATGTAGATGAGGTGCCATCTGAAAATGAAAGTGGGGAACCTCTGGGTCGGCACCTCGATGGCTGCCGGATCGGTTTTGACCTGGGGGCATCCGACCGGAAATCATCCGCGGTTATCGATGGTGAAGCGGTCTTCAGTGAGGAAATCATTTGGAATCCCAAGGTACAGGCAGACCCGGAATACCATTATCAAGAGATCATGAAGTCTTTGCAAGCAGCAGCTGAAAAAATGCCTCGCCTGGATGCGATCGGGGGCAGCGCAGCCGGTATTTATATCGATAATCAGGTGCGCATAGCTTCACTTTTCCGGGGTATCCCAGCGGAGCGATATGGGGAGGTGCGGAGATTGTTTCTGCGTATTCGCGACGAGATGGGCGTCCCGCTGGAGATTGCTAACGATGGTGATGTCACCGCCTTAGCCGGTTCGATGTCTCTCAATGATAACGGCGTATTGGGTATTGCGATGGGGTCGAGTGAAGCGGGCGGATATGTCAACCTGGAGGGAAATATCACTGGCTGGTTGAACGAATTGGCATTTGCCCCAATAGACTACAACCCGGAAGCTCCAGCAGATGAATGGTCGGGCGACAGGGGAGTTGGCTCACTCTATTTCTCGCAACAATGTGTATTTCGATTGGCACCAAAAGTTGGCATCGAGGTCCCTGAAGATTTCTCTAAAGCTGAGCAGTTGCAATACGTCCAGGAAAAACTGGAGCGTGGTCACGAGGGAGCAGAAAAAATATGGCAGACGATAGGCTGTTATCTGGGGTATGGAATCGCCCACTACGCTGATTTTTATGACCTGCGACATGTGCTCATCCTGGGGCGCTGCACATCCGGAAGAGGTGGGAAATTCATCCTAGAAGGTGCTCTCGAGGTGTTAAACGCGGAATTCACAGAAGTGGCTGAGAATGTCAACATCCAACTGCCAGACGAAAAAAGCAGGAGGGTAGGCCAGGCCATCGCGGCTGCCAGTCTACCTTTAATTGACAAGGAGTCCAATTGATGGAACTTAACCAAGATTCAGGTGAGATTTTTATTCCTGATAACCGATCTGTTGATGAAGCTTTGGCACAGACGACTCACATGGGTATTGGAGCTCACCAGGACGATCTGGAGATCATGGCTCTTTCCGGCATACTGGAATGTTTCCAACGGGAAGATAAAGGGTTCTGCGGGGTGATCGTCACCGATGGAAGCGGATCACCTCGGGAGGATATCTACAAGGAATACACGGATGAAGAGATGCGTAAGATCCGGCGCATAGAACAGAAAAAAGCTGCCTTGGTTGGAGAGTACTCTGCCCTGGCATTACTTGATTACCCAAGTTCTGCAGTCAAAGGGGAGAACAAAAGCGCGGTCACGGAAGATCTCAGTCGTTTGATCAAAACTGCCAAACCAGAGGTGATATTTACCCACAATCTAGCGGACAAGCACGATACCCACGTGGGGGTCACCTTGCGAGTTATCGAGGCGCTCCGTGGATTAGAGGTGGAGGATCGACCTCAAAAAATATATGGTTGTGAGGTCTGGCGAGACCTGGATTGGGTGGTGGATGAAGACAAGGTGACCTTCGACGTCTCC
>CP070785.1:1698763-1703496 GCA_020346705.1 Chloroflexota bacterium
GGCTTCGTTTTCCAGCACTGCTCCATTAACTAAAAACCAATTAGCACCGTTATAGTGGATAATTGCCCTTCGCTCTGGTTCGTAATAGGCAGTATCACCCAATCCACTTTCCGCGATATGGAAATCCTGGTGGAAGAAGAGACGTACCTCTTTACTCTCGACATCGAGGTTGGTCACATCAAAACGTCTGACTAAAAGATCTTCGTGGAAATCAACCGCATCAGTGGCTTTGATCGTAAGCCCAAAACCATCATGTTTTAGGATGACATCTGAGACCATTGAGTCGGGTATATATTTTAAACTTTTATTCCACCGGGGATCATCCAGCCAGCTGAGCTCACCCTTGGTCCATACGCCCAACCGGAAAATATGTCCTAGTGCATGATTTTCCTGACCTACATGCGGCCAATAAAGATCTCGGATCTGGTAGTCCCGATCGAAAGCAACCAGTAAATTTCCATTGCCAAGAGGTATGTCGCGCGGCATTTATCTTTCTCCCAAAGTCCTAATTCCCCGATTTTGATTCGAAAGGATTATAGTTCAATATTTTCATTCCAACAAAAAAATAGCCCCGGAGGGAGGAGGCTCCGGGACTAAGTACTTCACCCACAACTCCAAATCCAATAGTTAGGGAGTGAATTCAAGTTTGGTATGCAAAGGAGTACTGCTGATGTTATTTACTTTCAGCGACGGCGGATATATGGTGTCTCTTCATTGCGAACAGGGATCCGAATTTCTAACCGGTTTGGATTGTTTAACTGCCGTTCAATAATCAACGTACCGATAACAACAACGACTATCGCAATGAAAAGTGCCATAACAATCCTTTTGAACTCCTTTGGTTTCGACTTGCTATCTTCATAATGATAGATGATATGTATGTGAGAATTCTTACTCGTGACAAGTAAACCCGACGGGCAGATTGGTCGTTCATTATACAAATAGCGAGAACAACTGTCATTAGTATCTTGAAGGATTGTATCGACTGAACTGTTCCTAAATGTGGAGAAGAATCTCTGAAGCTTGGGTAGGCTTTGGTTTATGGGATACATGGCCTCATTCCCTTAGATTCTACGGGACAGGTTATGATATACAGCGGAGAAAAGTTGAACTTACACACCCCATAAGTTAAAAAATGACTGATTTTTGCTCAGTAAGATTTGGGTTAGGATTCGCATCTATAAATATGAAGAATGCTGAATGAGGAGGCAAAAATGGAAAACGTAATTCATGTAACCGATGCAGAATTTGAGGATAAAGTGTTGAACTCCAATCTGCCGGTGGTAGTAGATTTCTGGGCTCCATGGTGTGGTCCCTGCCGTATGATTGCGCCCGTGTTGGAAGAAGTCGCCGATGAAAACGAAGGCAAAATCGTGATCGCCAAGGTGAACACCGATGAGAACCCACAGTGGGCGATGACCTTCGGCGTCCAGGGAATACCAACCCTGTTGTTCATCGCAGGTGGAGAGGTGAAAGATCACCAGGTTGGTGCTGGTCCTGCACCTGCATTGAAATCCAGAGTGGCGACATTTTTGGATGGGGTTTCCGAGAGCGCAGCCGAGAACGGCAACGGAAAGGTTCAATGAACGATCTACAATTGGTGACTTCTGAGGCGAAGGATTCTCCTTCTGCTGAAAGGTCATTGGAAATCAGGCGATCTCCTCAAAGAGATCGCCTGATTAATTTCCGTGAATCCATCCTGGATCTGACCACGGGTACGAATTCATTGACTGTCCTGAATGAATTCACTGCTCCTGATTCCATAGTTAAGCAAGAAGGATTGGAGCTGACTGCAGATTTAAAGCGTTTCCTGGACATGGCCAGGCTGGACGCGATGGATGATCAGGGCTACTTCGTGGATTATGAACGGCTCAATAACAGCACAATCTATAACGAATACCGGCATGAGTGTTCGCCCCGCTTGGGATCCTTCGATCCGGGTATGCTTAGCACCGTTGAAGAACGGCTGGCATTCTGGATCAATTTATACAACGCCCTCGTAGTGGATGGTGTAATCACCAAAGGAGTAGCCCAAAGTGTCGGTTCAAATCCTTTACGCCTGTTAGCCTTTTTCCGACAAACTGCGTACAATGTCGGTGGAAAACGGATGAGCTGTGACGACATCGAACATGGCATCTTGCGCGGTAACCGGGGGCACCCCATGGTGCCTGGTCCACAATTCACCTCCACGGACTCTAGGCAGGCCTGGGTCATCGATCCGGTCGAGGTCAGGATTCATTTTGCCTTAAACTGTGCAAGCCGGTCCTGTCCCCCAATCCAGGTGTACTCTGCAGATCATCTTGAAGAGCAGCTCGATATGGCAGCTCGGAATTTCGTCGCTAATGATGTCCAGCTCGACGTAGAAAGAAAACAGCTGAGTCTTTCGGCTATCTTCAAGTGGTTCAAGGAAGACTTTGGTGGTCCGGAAGGGGTGCTCAAATTCCTGGTCGAACACCTGCCAGATGGTAAACGTAAAGGTTGGCTCCTAGAGCATGGCGATGAGGTTTCCTTTCGTTATAAACCTTATGATTGGGGATTAAATTCAACCAAATTGGGTTTAGAAGGATAGAGATTCAGGTCAGTAAAAAAGATTGCCTTTTTCAAGCTGTTGAAAATTTTAGTCAAGATTAAGACGCTTTAACAACACGACGAAAAAATCAAAAAGAGAGATGGGTGAACGCAATACCCATCTCTCTTAAATTTTTACTCAGCTAGTGTCTAATTACGCTGGCGAAGCCTGTAAAATGCGCAGCAAAGCTTCGAATTCCTCCCGGCAATCGGGACAGATATCAATATGGTGCTCAACCAGGGGCATCAGTTTGTGAGCATTCTCTCCCCGGTCGACGATCTCAGTGTATTGATCGAGTAAATTGTATACTTCGTCGCAAGATAATTCAATTTCTTGCGTTTTCTCAATCATTCCAATTAACTTCTTAAACTCTGCTGGCAGTTGCATTTCACTCTCTTCTTTGTTCGGTCGCATTCTCTCTACAAGGCGATTAATTGCTTCTCTCAGCTTCATAAATTGCCTCTTCTTCTCTTTAGACGCATATATTTGATCATTCCTTACCCACGATCAAAAACAGCCCAGATATCTTCTGTGGTCAGGTTCTCGTTTGCCAGTCTTTTCTTGAGTCGCAGGCGGGCATCATGCAGCAGCTTATAAAGTGCATTCCTTTTCATATTCATCCGCCGGGCGACCTCTTCTAAGGGAACACCTTCGATCGCAGTTGCAACCATTGCCGTGCGCTGTTTCTCAGTTAATTCTTCATCGATCAGCCTGGCCACACGCTGGAGCATATCACTTTGCTGGGTGAGGGCATCTGGATCTGGCCCTGGATCGATCATCAGGCTGGGGAATGAGATACCATCCTCATTCTCTTCTACTAAGGAATCCAGCGAGAAGTCGCGCCACCTGCGGCGGCGCAGTTCGGTCAATGCGATGCGAACCGCAATTTTTTGGACCCAGGTGGTGAAGCGACTGCGACCTTCAAATGTATCCAGGTGATCCATCACCCGCAGCAAGGTATCCTGGGCGACCTCCTCGGTCAAGGAATTGAATTGTGGGTTATCTGGAGATAAATAATTGGAGAGCGCGTATGGTAAACCTTTTAAGATGGTAGCCCGCAAGTCTGCCAGCGCATTTTCTTTTGCGGGACCATCGGACTTTAGATCTGCAAGCCATTGCTCATTAGATCTGTCAACCATGATGAGGGGTATTATAACCCGGTGGGGATCATTATGGATGTTTTAATCCGAGTTGATTTTGGTTTACCCATATTGCAAATTATTCAGGTAAGATTTCTTAGCTAGTTCACGTCATAATTTGGGTACAGATTACGAATTATCGAATAACGAAATAAAATAGAGGAGCGAATGCTGTGGTAAAAGCAATTTGGAATGGAGCAGTTTTAGCCGAAAGCGACAAGACGATCATGGTCGAGGGAAATCATTACTTTCCTCCAGCTTCAATTCACCAAGAGTACTTTGTTGAAAGCGACAGCCATACCATATGCAGCCGGAAAGGTGTTGCCAGTTATTATGATATCCAGGTCGACGGCAAGACGATTAATAACGCTGCCTGGTATTACCCTGCTCCCCAACCAGCAGCAGAGAAGATCACGGGGTATATTGCTTTTTGGCATGGAGTACAGGTACGCCAGGAGTAGCGCATGGAAAATCCAGGGGAAATTCCGGTCCTGACCACCTCACAGATGGTGGAAGTAGACCGCTTGATGATTGAAGAATACCAGATTGAACTGATTCAAATGATGGAAAATGCCGGGCGCAACCTTGCTGAATTAGCGAAGCGGAAATTGGGCGGGAAGGTGACCGGAAAAACGATCGCCTGCCTGTGTGGGGCAGGTAATAATGGTGGTGGGGGCCTGGTGGCGGCGCGACATCTACATAATTGGGGAGCTGAGATCAGCCTGGTACTCGCCTTCGAAATCTCCCGTTTGAAGGATATTCCCGCTCACCAATTCAAGATTCTCACCCAAATGGGGTTAGAAAATAGAATAGACTCAGATCTCCCCGAGGCAGATTTGATCATCGATGCATTAATCGGCTATGGTTTGAGCGGCGATCCCCGCCAACCCGTCGCGAGTTGGATTGAAAAGGCAAATGATTCCGGGATCCCGGTCCTGGCGCTGGATTCCCCATCGGGGCTGGATGCGACCACCGGCGTTCCCGGTAATCCGTGCATCAAAGCCACAGACACACTTACCCTGGCT
>CP070785.1:1703596-1715671 GCA_020346705.1 Chloroflexota bacterium
TCTTCCATGGGCTCTTCGGTTGGCTCTTCCATGGGCTCTTCGGTCGGCTCTTCCATGGGCTCTTCGGTTGGCTCTTCCATGGGCTCTTCAGTTGGCTCTGGTTCAGCGGGTGCTTCGGTCTCTACTGCAGGCGCCTCAGTCGGAGTCGCAGCAGGTGCACAAGCTGCCAGCACCATACTGGCCATTACCAACACTGCCAGCAGTGCAAAAAATTTCTTGTGTTTCATCTCTATCTTCTCCAAGTTTAGTATGAATTTCCAATCTTTTTTCTTAACATGCAATAATTAATATATCGTTCCACGTCACCTCCTTTATTATTGATCTTTAAGGTAATTGGGTTGAGATGCCAGTATTATACAATACTCTTGCCGAAGTTGACACACAGGTCTCCATTCTTCCGATGGAGACCATATATCTTTAACTGATAAATATCCGCCTTGGTTCAACAGATTATCAACCAAAAAATACGCAATTTGTCAACTTCAAACATGACACCTGACACTGGGAGTATTATAATACGAGTGATACAATCAAAAAAGGTTTATTAATATCGTCTAAGGAGATTTCCGATGACAGAAAAGAATTGGCAAACATTAAAAATCCAGTACTGCCATCATGCAGACACCGAAGTTGGATTGGAAGCTGAAGTCGTCTTCCCTCCAGAACACCTGCCAGACCAACCACCGCGCATTCTGGGCCATCGCTGCTCGCACGGCCTGGCCTGCAACCTGGATGGCAGACCAAGTTGTATCTGGGCTGGCACCAACCCAACTTATGATCCCCTAACTCAAAAGGAATAGATAATCTGCAAGTTAATTGCGCAGAATATCCCGCACGGCCCAAAGACCCCAACAAGAGTTCGGGGTCTTTTCATCTTCTACCTCATAGGAGATTTGCTGTTCGCTCGCAGGGGATTTGCCGTTCGCTCGGAGGGGATTTGTAATCCCCGTCTCATATTCCACCCACTTTCCATTGATCTACTTTCTTGAGGGCATGATTCCATTCCCGCCGTCATCACTTTGCAATTCGCTCGCAGGGGATTTACATCTCCGTTTCTTTGTCCACTCACTTTCCACCGATCTGCTTCCTGTAGGGGGGATGTCGACTCCGCCGTCATCACTTTGCAATCCGCTCGTAGAGGATTTATAATCCCTGTATTCTGGTCCACTCACTTTCCATTGACCGGAATCCTGGAGAGCGGGATTCCCATCATGCCTTCTGCAAAACCCCCTCAAGAAAAACCAGCTATGATTTCAACAATTCTTCGTTCAGATACTGCGTGTTTCTTGCTCCAACCACTCCTTTTCTTCTTGGGATAAGAACGGAGAGAGCGTATCAAACACCCACTGATGATACTCATTCAACCAGGACACCTCCCCCTCGGTCAACAGGGAATCATCAACCAATTCCAGATCGATCGGACAGAGTGTGATCGTTTCAAAACCATAGAATTCACCGAAATCAGTCGCTTCATCTGGGATAGTCACCAATACATTCTCAATCCGACAGCCGAATTTGCCCGGAAAATAGACACCCGGCTCATTGGTGGCAACCATACCAGGCTCAAAGGGGGTTTTATTGCCAACTGCGAACTTCTGGGGGCCTTCATGGACATTTAAATACGATCCAATCCCATGACCGATACCATGTCGGCAGTTCCACCCTTGTTGCCAGAGCGGCTCTCGGGTAATTGCATCCAGCTCATTGCCTTTTACCCCTTTCGGAAATCTCGCCCTGGAAAGCCGGATCAAACCCTTTAATACTCGTGTAAAGACCTGCTTTTGCTTATCGGTCGCACCCCCGAGACTCAGAGTTCGGGTGATATCGGTTGTGCCATCCAGATACTGCCCGCCCGAATCGATGAGAAAAATTCCTTCCAGCCTGAGAGTTGGTGTCGTTTCTGGTTGGGGATTGTAGTGACCCACTGCAGAATTAGCCTGGTAAGCGGATATTGTGCCGAAACTCAATCCCTGGAAATACTCGCCCTGGCTTCTGAATTCGGTTAATTTATCGGCGACCGTAATTTCGGTGTGCTGAAAGTTCTCGCCCTGTTGATCCAACCAGTACATCCACTTAACCATGGCCACACCGTCACGGATATGCGCCTGTCTCAGTCCTTCCAGCTCCACCTCATTCTTCACTGCCTTCATTAAATAAGGGATGCTCATCCCCTTTTTAGTTCGGCATGATTTCGAAATGATCCTTTCCATCTTATAACTGGTCTTTTCCGGATCAATCAAGACCATTGTTTCCTCGGGTAGCTGCTGCCAATAAGAGAAGATATCCTCATACTCAGAAAACTCAATTCCCTCCTCAACTAGAGCGGCTCTTACCTCGGGGGGTACTTTATCCCGGTATATAAACAGCCGTACTTCCCATTCGGAAATCACCGCATAGCAAATAGCCACCGGATTATATAGAACATCACTGCCACGAATATTGAACAACCAGGCGATCTCATCAAGCCCTGTGACCACCTGCGCCTGAAAACCATTTTCTTTTAGTTTTTCACGGACCCGCTGGAACTTCGATCCTCGAGTTTCACCAGCAAATTCTGTACCATGCAGAAATATCGGATTCCTGGGGATTATTGGACGATCATCCCACAATTGTCCAACCAGGTCATGCTGATAGTTTAGCTGGATGTCTTTCTCCTGGAAGGCGCGCTCGAGCTTCCTCACCTCCTGCTGGGACAGTACGCTGCCATCAAATCCGACCGTATCACCTGAATTCAGCTCCTGTATAAGCCATTTTCTAAAGTTAGGCACATCGGGCAATCCCTCCCGGAATAATTCAATCCCGGATCCCTCCAACTCTTGCTCCGCCCGCAGGTGATAGCGCGGATCGGTCCAAAGCCCAGATTTATCACCTGTCACGACAATGGTTCCAGCTGATCCGGTGAAACCCGACAACCAGGCTCTTCCTTTCCAATGTTCAGCAACGTACTCGCTTTGGTGGGGATCGGTACTGGGCACAATCCAGGCCTCAATCTGGTGATCTTTCATCAATTTTTGCAGCTCAAAGACCTTTTCTTGTGGCTTCATCAATTCTCCTATGGAGGGTTCTGGATAGGTTATCAATGACTGGCAGGACAATCTTCCTCCAGCAGGTCAGCATATAATTCCTTTAAACGCCTGGTCATCGCACCTAAGCTGCCATCGCCAATTATGCGTCCATCAACTTCCGCAACGTGGGCAACACCCCCAAATGTTCCGGTAACAAATGCTTCATCGGCGCTGTAGACATCAAACAAGGAGAAGTCCTTCTCATATACCTCGATCTCGTTTCTCTTGCAAAGCTCGATGATATTCCCCCGCGTGATTCCATTCAAGCAATATTTTCCAGTCGAGGTCCAAACCTGGTCGTTGCGCACGATAAAGAAATTGGTTGAATTGCAGGTGCTGACGAAACCGTGGGGATCGAGCATCAACGCCTCATCTGCACTAGCTTTCGTCGCCTGGATACAGCTGATCACACAATTCAGCTTACTATGCGTATGTAGCTTGGGGTCCTGAACGTCTGGTCTTCCACGCCTCACATGGACCGTGAAGAGCCGAATACCCTCCTCCCCCAACCTGGCTGGCGCTTTATACTCGGCGATGATCACGATAGTTGGGCCGCTGATGGTTGCGCGCGGATCCTGGGATGGTGATCTTTTAGTCCCCCTGCTGATCATCAGGCGGATGTGCACATCATTGGAGGTCATATTGTTTTCCTGGATCGTCTTGTACACTTCATCAATCAGGTCATCCGGCGACATTCCCAAATCGATATCCAGGGCTTTTGCATTGGCTTTTAAACGCGCCAGATGTCGATCGACGAAAGCGAGCTGCCCGTTATGAAGCCGAAAGCTTTCCCAAAAACCATCTCCAACCAAGAATGCACTGTCGAATACAGAAACTTTGGCTTCATCTCGTGGATATAATTCACCATTCACATAAATTAAGACTTCCTTGTTTCGTTCATCTTGGATAAATTCATGTGTTCCACTCATATAAAAACCTCCCGGCACAGGCAATCAACCGGCCTTTACTTCCCATGACAGCAAAGAACCTACACAATAAAATAAAGTAGGGCGGGATTCCTATCCCGCCATGACCACCTTCGATTGTGCTTTTATATCCCTCAGGAAATCACACCCAACTTCTTACCAACGCTGGTAAAGGCCATCAAGCCCTGATCCAGGTCTTCCCTTTCATGAGCGGCGGAGATCATCACCCGGATGCGCGCCTTGCCGCGCGGCACTGTTGGGAACCCAATTGACATCGCAAACACGCCCGCCTCAAAGAGCTCTCGGCTGAACTGCTGCGCCAGCGGTGCCTCTCCAAGCATAACCGGTGTGATCGGTGTGGTGCTCAAACCCGTATCAAACCCGAGAATGCGCATCTGCTCTTTAAAGTAATGGGTATTCTGCCAGAGTTTATCTACCAGCTCCGTAGATTCCTCCAGGATATCCACCGCCGCCAGACAGGCAGCCACATCGGGCACCGTCATCGCAGAGGAAAAGAGGAAAGGGCGTCCGCGCTGGTTCAGCCATTCGACGATCAGGGGATCACCAGAGACAATCCCGCCTACCACACCAAAAGCCTTCGATAGCGTTCCAATCTCAACATCCACCTTGCCGTGCAGCCCATAGTGATCGACGATCCCTCTGCCGCCCGTGCCAAGTACGCCCTCTCCATGGGCATCGTCCACCATCAAGACAGCATCGTAATCTTTGGTCACTTCATAGATCTCATCCAACGGGGCCACATCGCCATCCATGCTGAAAACCCCGTCCGTAATAACCAGCGCCCGATTGAATTCACCCCTTTTCTCAGATAGATTTCGTTTGAGATCCTCTACATCACAATGCTCAAACCGTACGATCTGTGCTCGTGAAAGGCGTGCGCCATCGATGATGCTGGCATGGTTGAGTTCGTCCGAAAAAATCACATCACCCCGGCCAACCAAGGCTGGAATACAGCCAACATTGGCATTAAACCCGGATTGAAAGGTGACCGCGGCCTCGACTCCTTTAAAAGCGGCCAATCTTTTTTCAAGCTCCAGGTGCAGGTCCATCGTCCCGGCAATTGTACGCACTGCGGCAGGCCCGACACCATATTCAGCGACCGCCTGGCGGGCAGCTTCCACTAGTCGCGGGTGGTTGGCAAGTCCCAGGTAATTGTTTGAGCAGAAATTCAACACCCGCTGCCCATCCACCTCCAACCAGGCTCCCTGCGGCGAGCTCAGTGTGCGGATGCGGTTATAAAGGCCGCTCTCTTCCAGATTTTGAAGTTCGTCTTGAATCCATTGCAGTTTTGCTGACATCGTTGTCCCTTTCAATCCTCTTTTTTTCTACCCCTGCCAATAAAGCGGCCAAACATTTCTGAAGCAGTGGGTGCTTCCACTGTGGATATTGCCTCGGCAGCCCAATCAGCCGCCATCCTGCCTTGCAGCCATGTTTTTCTACCCTCTCGGGCCCGGTTGAGCCTCTCTTCGAGGGTTTCGCCATCTTCAGTTGACAGGTCGTTCCGGATGGCGTTCATAGATGCGACCAGACTATCGAGAACTCGCATCACATTCTCACGGTTGAGCATCGCTGCGGTGGTTAACGTCTTGGGTTCAGTTGGGTACATCACCGGTGCGGTAACCTCAGCATATGAGCGCCCAGCAACCTTGCGCCCTTCCTGCCAACCTGGCTGTCCGACAGTGGCATTTAATAAACCCGCGGCTATTAGCTGCGGCAGGATATGGGTGGCAGCCACTAAACCGTCCATCTCCAGTGGGTCCGCGAAGAGCGGTGTCGCTCCCAGCAGGCGGGTCAAATCCGCTGCCAGTTTTATTGCTTCTGATGGCACTCCGGGAGGCGAGACGATCCCCATCAAACCATCCCGAAACAGGTCAGGGTGAGCAGCCTCGGCCCCAAAATCGATATCGTGCAGATAGACTGGATTGAGAACTGGCGATAATCCTACATAGAATCGTCCTGATGGAAGCAGTTCTCCAACCCAGGTAGCGACGGTTTGCTTCGCCGGGCCAGTATCCATCACCACTGCTCCCTCCTTGAGATCATCGCGCACAACTTCTAATGTTTCCCGGATCTGATCCACAGGTAATGCCAGCAGAACCAGGTCCGCCTTTTCTACAGCAGAAGGCAGGTTTATGGAAACTTTGTCCAGGGCTCCCAATTTTTCTGCTCTCTTGGCAATGCGAACATCTCGATCATGCCCCAGGCGATGAATTACCTCAATCTTGTCAGCCAGCGCCAGACCCACAGAGGTCCCGATTTGTCCCAATCCTACGATCGTTAATTGGACAGCCATTTTTTCACCTCAACTTTGATTATCGACTGCCTGAAGTTTGTACAACAGGTTATCTTCTACAGAATCTTGATTATCTTTGGCCAGTGGTAGCTGCTCCTGGTGGCGAGCGATCAATGACACCGCCAGCTCAGAAACACCACTTTGGGAGGCTAAGTCAGCCCCCCACGCAGGGTGCTGCTCGGAAACTATGAAAGCCCTGCGCCAGCCCAGCTCTTCCGGCAAATCTTCATCATTAGTTGTTCCCCACTTCTGTAAACAACCCGGACAGAACGCCTTCACCAATACCACCATTACCCTCTCCCAAACGCGTAAAGGCGCACGAATTTTGCCAACATCATGCAGGAGCGCTGCGGTATGCAGATCGGGATTTTCTTCCCCCTGGGTGATCAATCCTCTCAAGACCCGCAAGCTGTGAGCCTGTTCGCTTTTATGCATTTGCTGGAATAACTCGAATTCGGAGGAAGAGAGGATTGTAGAAGCCAGCTCCATGTCCTCCCGTGATGCCCGGGTGCTGATTGCCTGCCAAAATTGACGCGTGCGATATACCAGGCGGGAGGTGCTCATCCGACCAATACAGACATCAACCCTGTTAATGGCGGTCCGATTACAGACCCAAGGACGTTAAATCCCAGGAGTGGACCCATAAATACAACAGCAAGCAAGATCAACGGCCCATATGGACGGAGATTATCCATGACTCTTTTCCCTGGAAATGGCATCAAGTAATAGAGGATCTTCTCGCCATCCAATGGAGCCAGGGGGATTAAATTGAACAGCATCAAGAGCAAATTGATGTACACAAACTCCCAGAACAGCTTATCCAGCGAGGGAATTATCGTTCCGGGGTTCGTAAAAGCATCGAAGGCTGATACCAGTCCCAGCTGAAAGGGGATCGCCGCAATGAGCGCCATCAAGAGATTCGAGGCAGGTCCAGCCAGGGCAACCCACATCATAGCTGCAGACGATCGTCGCCCCAGGACATATGGATTGACTGGGACCGGTTTCGCCCAACCAAAACCAGCAACGATCAACATCAGTGAGCCCATGGGATCGAGATGAGCCATTGGGTTCAATGTCAGCCGTCCATTATTTCTCGGAGTGGGATCGCCAAACCTGTCTGCTGTCCAGGCGTGAGCGAATTCGTGCACTGCAAATGCGGTTAATAATACAAAAATTCGTGATATGAGAGTAGGTAAGTTGAGATCAAACATCTAAATTGGCCTTTTCGGCGATTATACCACCCCGTGATATAATGCCTCGCATGTTGCCCCCCCTGGAATTGGGTGACGTCGTTCGCTTGCGCAAACCTCACCCATGCGGAGGATATGAATGGAATGTGGTCCGCCTGGGCGCTGATATCGGCCTGGAATGCACCAGCTGTGGGCGGCGCATCTTACTCCCTCGGCGTGACCTGGCCCGTCGCTTGAAAGTGGTAATCCCACACGGAGATGATCTCCCGGCTCCTTGATCCCCCCACTAACTCACAAAGCACCAAGGATTGTTATTCCGATGAAACAATTTTGCACGACCAAAATCTATTTTGTGCTGCTCGTTGGCTTCATTGCTGTGGGTATTGTGGGTTGTAATTTGCCTGCTCAAGCCACCACAACCGCAACCCTGAATGTTACCCAGGCCTACCAGACTGTCGAAGCCAGGTTAACGGAAGCGATAGCACGAACACCCACCATTTCACCAACCTCACCCAGGCCAACCGCCACCCAGGCCCTGCCAAGCCCCTCAGCCACACAATCAGTGCAAACTGTAACGCAGGCCGTTACCCAATCCCCCTCAGCTTCCTGTAATCGGGCCATGCCAGGTGTACCGATCGATGTAACCATCCCCGATGACACCGTATTACGTCCGGGAGAAAAATTCACCAAGGTCTGGCGATTACAAAATGCTGGGACCTGTGACTGGACGAGTGATTATAGTTTGGTATGGTTTTCCGGGGAACAGCTCGATGCACCGCAAGGCGTCCCCATTGTTGGAAACACTGCTCCAGGTGCTTCCGTAGATCTGTCTGTTGAAATGCAAGCCCCGGAAACAGCAGGGACTTACCAAAGCTGGTGGAAACTTCGCAACCCTTCCGGGGATCTATTCGGCATTGGCCCCAACTACGATGCTGCCTTTTGGGTCAGGATCGTGGTAGAAGGAGAACCAATAACTACTGGAACGCCAACAGTCACCGAGACCCTCGGTCCTACTCTAACCCCGACTCCAGGAATTCAGGTCAGTGGACCCGCCACTTTGCAGTTCGGCGATCTTTATGACCTGGACCAAAATGAGGTCAACCTTGGTGGTGAAGAGCTATCATACCAAGAAATCGCCCAGGTAGCCACGCTCAATACCATTAACAATACGGTCATGTCCATCTTCGGCCCCAACCAGCCTGCATTGAGCGATTGCCAGAACTCGAATTTGAGTCCAGATCCGATCTCGGTCAATAATCTGGCAGGAAGTTACATATGCTATCGCACGAACCTGGCTCTACCAGGATGGATGTATATCAATTCTTTGGACCCGGAAAATGGCAATTTGAATGTGGAGATTTTCACCTGGTTGATACCATAGAGTTGTTTCTTAAGATAAAAGGTAAAGTTCATCTGAATGGAGCTTGAGTGAGCACGTTATATCTTGTCGCCACCCCGATCGGAAATCTGGAGGACATCACCCAGCGGGCCCTACGGATCCTAGGACAGGTCGATCTGATCGCGGCTGAAGACACTCGTCATACTGCAAAGCTGCTGAACCACTACGAAATCGAGAGCCCCTTGACCAGCTTCCATGAGCACAGCAAACCCGGCAAGCTGCAGCGCCTGTTGAAACACCTTGATCAGGGTGACCTGGCCTTGGTTTCAGATGCAGGTACACCCGTTCTCAATGATCCCGGGTACGAACTGGTGAGGGGAGCGATTGAGGCCGGGCATGAAGTAAGCCCCATCCCCGGTCCCAGCGCCCCGATCAGTGCCTTAATCGCTTCTGGACTTCCTGCGGACAGATTCCTCTACCTGGGATACCTGCCGCGCAAATCCTCGGAAAGGCGCCAGGCTGTACGGGAAGTCGCTGCTTTGCCATATACCTTGATATTCTTTGAGACACCTCACCGTCTTTTAGAATCGTTACAGGACTTGTTGGAGGAATTGGGAGACAGGGACCTGGTCATCGCCAGGGAGATATCTAAGCTGCACGAAGAATTTTATCGGGGCCAAATCTCCAGTGCACTGGCCCACTTTGCCGACCATCCTCCCCGGGGTGAAATCACCCTGGTTCTGGCTGGAAGTCTTCCGGAGGTGAAAACCTGGTCGAAAGAAGAACTATTGGCGGGCATAAAAGAGCGCAGATCTCAGAACATGCCTCCAGCCCAGATCGCCAGCCAGCTGTCTGCCGAATCGAACTGGCCAAGACGAGAAATATACCAGCTAATCATTGAAATGGATTGAGGAATTCAGATGAATCTTGACGATCACGCCCGTTTTACGAACATCGATCTACAGGACATGCACGCGCATATTGATGGTTTACCCAGCCAACTGGATGCTGCCTGGGATCTTGGAAACAGTCTACCACTTCCAACCTGGGAGGGCATTGAAAAGGTCCTCGTGGCGGGCATGGGGGGATCAGCGATCGGCGCCGACCTGGTAGCAGCCTATATCTCCATGCAATGTCCCGTACCGGTTGCCGTGCACCGTAATTACTCTCTCCCCGCCTGGGCGGATGGCGAGAACACCTTAGTGATCGTCTCCTCACATTCGGGCAACACAGAGGAGACTATCTCCTCTTTCAAGGCCGCTCAAGAGAGAAACTGCCGCCTACTCGCCCTGACGACTGGAGGGAAACTGGCGGAGTTAATCCAGGACTCTGGAGGTGTACTGTGGCAGTTCGAACACCACGGACAACCCCGGGCAGCGGTCGGTTTTTCTGCTGGACTTTTACTGGCAGCCTTTTCCCGTTTGGGATTAATCCCGAACCCTGAAATTGAGATCAGGGACGCTGTTGACGCGATGCGCCACCAACAAGAGAACTTGCGACCCGAGGTGCCTGCCTCAGGAAACCTCGCCAAACGCCTGGCTGGCCAGATCTATGGTCGTTGGGTCGCGATCTTTGGTGCTGACATCCTTGAACCTGTCGCAAGACGCTGGAAATGCCAGATCAGCGAGATCGGCAAAGCATGGGGACAATTCGAAGGTCTCCCCGAAGTTGACCACAACACCCTGGCCGGATTGATGTTCCCCGAGGCTGCTTTGACCCAAACCATGGCGCTTTTCATGCGTGCTCCCTCATACCATCCTCGCAACATGCTGCGCACCGATTTGACCAAATCGACCTTCATGGTAGAAGGTCTCAATACAGATTTTATTGATGCGCAGGGAGATACGCTACTTGCCCAGCAATGGACCGTGATCCATCTCGGGGATTACACGGCTTACTATTTAGCGATGGCCTATGAAGTCGATCCCACTGCAATCCCCACGATCGACATGCTCAAAGGACAAATGTCCAGCAGCGCTTAATCACGGCACCCTAATTCAAACAAACAACACCACCAATACTCCGATTATCAAGCCCAACAGCATACCGGCCAGGATGTCTGAAGGATAATGCACACCCAGAATGATCCGTGCCAGGCCAACCAGCGGCGCCCAGATCAGCAATGCCAAACCCAGCCACAATGGGCCCAACCCAACTCCGATCACTGCCAGCATAGTGCTGCGAGCTGCATGTCCAGATGGAAAGGAATGTGGATCTGTGCTGCGGTAGATCTGCCCCCATTCACCCTGCGGTCTGCTCCGCCGCACAGTGAACTTGATCACCATGACGACCACGGCAGTGATAACAATACCGATGATCATTACCAGCGCCAGCTGCTTCCACTCTTCAGGTCCCCGCCACCAAAGTAATCCTAATCCGACCAGCCAAAACCATGAATCACCCGAGTGAGCCAGGACGACTGCTAAAGCGCGAATTAAACTGGTCTGTTCACTGGTTCTTGATGCCCCAGCAAAACGCTCGTCCAGCTCTTGGATCCGTCGCAGCATAGGGGGGAATCAGGCGCTCGCAACCTGCTGTTGGTGCATCAGTTCAGCCCGGACGATCTCAAGCTGGTGTGGTTTGTCAACATCCATGCCAACCTCGGCATACGGGCTGAATACTGCTTCTCCGGTAATATCCATTCGCTTGGTCACCCGTTTCACCGCTCCTTCTATCGTCAGCTGGCGAGAAAGTAATAGAAACAGATTCCCGTAACCAAGCAAAGCGGCCTGTTTGAATACATTCTTTCGAGCGGCGATGATGCGATCCCATAATTCATCATTTGATCTAACTGTGTTTGCCCGGATCATGTTCATATCTCCCCCACAAACTTCTGCATCTTTCAGCCGGGTGTAAGATCGGTTGGAATTGGGAAACCGCTCCTCCATCACCTTGCGCCTGATCACCGTATAATAAAGATCGAGATCGGTCTCCTGGTTTTTTCTCACCATCCAGTCAACCATCTCTGAGTTGATCGTTGGGATATCAGAGGAGACGCCCAGCACATGCCGCGCCTGCGGATTAATTTCCAGGACTTTTTCGATCCCTGCTCTCACGTTTTGGAGCATTCCTCCCTGATTGGGGACATAAGTGATCTCTTTCGCACACTCCAAACCATCACCTTCAGAGAGTCCGATCAATACTACCCGAAGTATGGTCTCGGCTCCTCCTAAGGCATCCAAAACCCACTGCACCATGGGCATACCAGCAATATCTAAGAGCGCTTTTGGTTGGCCTTGGG
>CP070785.1:1715771-1720864 GCA_020346705.1 Chloroflexota bacterium
ATCAACCTTACTCATGATATTGGATTGGCTTAACATCCCTCGATTCGGCTTGTTGGATATCCCGCGGGATGTTTGGGTAGTAAAATGTCTGCCTCAGCTCCTGGGTTAATGGACCACTTTGCTGGTAGCCTCGATATGTTCCCCAGAACTGCATAAACCTGAACCAAATAATACTTGTAACCTCGCTGATAATTTTCCCTTGCTGTCGAGCGTGTAAAAAATCGCTCCATGCATTCCTTGTGAAAAGACGAACGAAATCCCAAAAGTTAAATTTTTCCTGGGGAAATATCCGTTTGAAAGCCATCGCTTCCCGCCTGTACCGGTTATAAATCCCCTTCGGTAAGTCTTCATGAACGTGGATGATCTCAGCCTCAGCAATGTACGAGATGCTTGATCCACCCTCTACCGCCCAATGTGCCCATTCCAAGTCCTCCAATCCAGTTAGCGTCTCATCATAGGGGTGTTCTATCCAGAGGTCTTTCCGGATAGCAGCATTGGCATTATTGCAAAAAGGGTTGGTTTCCTGAATTTTGGATTGATCAGGAAACCAGCGTAAGAAGATTTGGTGTTCAGAAAAACGTGTAGTCTCACCACCACGTTGCTTACCATAGGTCAAACCAACACGCGAGTCTTCAAAAGGATGGATTAATTTTTCAATCCAATCTGGATAGACTGGATAGATATGTGCGCTGGCTATCACGATAAGCTGACTGGAAGCTTGGCGGATGCCGAGATTCAACGATCTGCCAAATGAAAATCTCTCCGGCTCAATCTGGATTATTTGTACTGGGAATTCCCACTCGTCACTGGCTGCGATGTCTCTTGTTTGATCAGTTGATCCTGAGTCAACCAGGATGACTTCAAAATCTTGGTTCGACTGCTGGCTAAGACCTGTAAAGAGTCGGCCAAGGTGTTTTTCCTCGTTGAATGCTCTAACCACCACTGAGCAGCTGAATGGGGTCATCTACTAAATCGAAAATCCTCGAAAGCTGCTACCAGTCATTGTCCACTTCGTAGCCCAAGTTAATCAATAGATCACCGGTTGATTGTTTAAAGAAGTCAATATTCTTTTGAGTGAAGTGCTCCTTCCAACTTCCTGGCACTCCCTTCCGGAATGTCCCAGATTTTTTGGGTTGTATAGCGCTGGCGAGGATTCTTACTGAATTCTGGCGGTCGATCTCAGGCTGAAATCCTTTTCTTTCCAGATAATCCAGTATTTGGTTGAAGGATTCATCCTGGTCCAATCGTAAATCTTCAAATCGGAGACACAATATATCCGGTTGCTCGCGCCACTCCAGGTACCCTTCATACCTGGCTCGAACGCCTTTCAGCTCGAACCCCTCCTCTGTTACACCACCAATGGCAGCATTAATTCGCTCTTCCATTGTCTTTAGTTTCTCTTTGTAATAATGGTGCATACCATGATCTGCAAACATTTCTGTTGCATAGAACACGTGCGAGACGATCATGTCTCTCGGATCCCGATAAACGAAAATTGAAACAATACCATTGCGTGTCAAGGCCTCGATATATTTATCACTCGCTTTTAAATACCCGTACCCGATATCCCCCGACCGCATCCGGGAAAGATTTTCTAAAACCGCTTTATCTGAGAGCTGCTGGTTATTTTCTGTCCGGTTTACTGGCGGGAATCCTGGATTTACAAACGGTCCAAGTTCCGTTAACCCTTGCAGAACCTGATTAATGAGATGTGAACCCGATTTTGGCATCGCGTTGCCGAACACGGCTGGGGTAGAGGACAATTTTCGGGATCCCCAGCGGACTGCTGTAAGCATCCTCCTCACACGCCAGCGAACTATTTTGAGCCAGTGCTTTACCGAATTATCTTGATCGACAAAATTAGAATTGGCATCCACCCTACTGCTCTGCTTTAATCTTTACGATACCAACTGGCTGGTATTTCGGATCCCATTCACCCCACGGCATACCATTATCGCCAGAACGAAAATAGAACGAGGCCAGATTCTCTTTTAGCTCCCGGTTGTCACGAAGAGCGTCGAATAGTTGATCATACTGATCAAAATTGGATTGAACATCTTTCGGAATATCAAATATCCGCCTCAGAGTCGCTTCACTGTAGCACCAACCTTGAGATGGTTCATGGTACCAGTCTTCTCCATTTGCAGCGCCCAGTGTGGCCAGGAGTGCCCCCCCGGGTTTTAATACCCTTAATAACTCAGCAATCACCTCCTCTAATCCTTCTGGTGAGTTATGCTCTAAAGACGAAACTGCCACAATTGCATCTATTGAGTTTTCGGAAATATCAGCAAGCTCTGTTAAATCCTGGTTGTAGATGAATACTATCCCAGTATCACGCTTGCCTTCACTTTTGGTAAGTGCTTTGGTTTCATAGCTCACTGCATCGACAAAATTTGCCATTCGCATTTTTAGCGAGCTTTGACTTACGTTATTGGGGTACTTTGACTTTTCTTGAAAATCGTCTTCGCGTAATCCTTCGACATTGAATCTGCGCCTGAACCTGGGCGATAAGTTTGCACGGCTTTCACGATCGATACTGATTACAGTGGCACCCTCGTTTGCCAGATACCATTGCATCACTCCCGTCCCTGCACCAGCGTCGATCATTTTCTGGCCATCGATCTGGTCCAGATTGCCAATAATCCAGGATAAATCAAGCAGGTAATGCCAACCAAATTCGAGTTTCAGTTCCTCAGCCAGAATTTTGAGCTCGTTAATGGTGGTTTTTTCGCTCTCTAACAAAGATACTGGCAGGATTTCGATTTTATCAGCCATTACTATTTGACTCGGATAGAAGGAAAGGTTTTTCGTGAATAATGCCGTCTATCAATACCTGCATGGTAGGTGAATTCTCTGCTTTTAGTTGGCGCCAGCTGAACGGTTTTAACCTCACATAACCAGGTTGAGTATGATCCTCAAGGAAATCATTAAAAGGTATTGAGGCTTTAAACTGCTGGAAGTACATGAATTTTCTGGCATTTCTCAACTTAACTTCAGGGATTTCGAGCGAACCTTTAGCTGATAGAAATCTTTCTGCCTGTCTGCGATAATCCTTAGGCGTTTCGGGGAAGTACACGATATCGTACTGGGTATACCGTGCCCTACCACCACAAAGGACAGCCTTACCCATCAGGACTGCCTCAAGACCAATTGAAGAGTTGTAAACCATTACAAATTTCGATCGCTGGATCAACTCATAGGAGCTTAAATACTCTCTCGGATTGATGAAGACTACGTTTGGAATTCGATCAACTTCATTTCTGGCTACCCAATCAGGGACACTCTCCCGGCTTTGCTTCCCGGAACGCATCTCATCTGGATGAGCACGAATCACGAAAAGTGTCTCCGGGTGAGATTTGATTAATTCCTTCACCAAATCCAACCAGCTGAACATTGTCGTAAAGACTGTGTTGGAATGTATCTGGCTGGTATCAAAGATTACATTGGTAAAAACTGGGACTATCTGTTTGAATCCCTCTACTTTCTCAATTAACTCATCATCCATCTGACGCATTTCCGGCCAGAACTTGATGCCCGCCATGGTAAATTTTCCTTGAAATCTCTGCCCGAGATAATCATCCAGAGCTTCGTTCTGCTCACTTGCCAGCTGAAAATCCTCAGGAATATTTACCGGATAAGATGTGGCGTGCTGGTCGGTAAAAAATGCTGAAAATGGTTTGAAACCTACCTCGTGAGTAACTACACGCAATCCCCTTTTTTGTGCCAGCCAACGCACAATCGCTTCTGGAAAAAGTACTCCATTGAATACGACCATTGTTCGGGGATCGACCTGTTCAAGGAAATTCGAAAACTCAACCGCGACCTGCCAAGCCGAGAGGATGAATTCACGAAATAAGAACCGGGTTTGCTCATCATCTTCCAAGGTATGCTGCCGGGTTGCCCAGCGTAGAGAAGGTAATACGATCTCACCGAGGGGAAGATCGCCAACATCACCCATTTTCTCAATTGATGGATGAGTAAATCCAGACAATTCCTGAACATTGAGTTTGCCAATTAATTCCCTGAGTAAACGGTCTTCATCATATGAAAAATCCACCGTTGGTGCATGGGCGTACAATCTTCGGGAACGAGAAACACACGCCGCGCATGGTGGTAATTGGGATGGGTCTTGCCAGGATGTCCCCAACACACATCTGCTCATCCCCGCATTACAGGCAAAATACGCCACCGGGATACCGGCAACTTGCAAGCCACAGGCAGTTAAATACGCATAAGCAGCATTCAAACTGATCCCGGATAATCGCGCGGAAGCGATAAAAAAGCCTACTGTTGGGTTATCTGGTTTCGGACGCGCATTATTTGCTATTTGACGATTGATCCGGTACAGCCGCCAGTCACGCTTTAAATCCTCCCTTTTCATCCCATATCGGGTATAGAGACTCGGTTTTCCCATCAAATTGAAACTTGCTTTAACTTCAGTTTCTGCTCCGCTTCGGCATATGCGTCTGATAATCGTTTGATTGCAATGACAAAACCTTCGTTTCCCCGCTGGTGACCTCGCCAAATTTCAGGGATCATTGTCCCATGATATCCATCGGTTGTTCCAGCTCCAATGACTTCGAAGAAGTGTACCCAATCTATCGTGCCTTCACCGATCTGTAATCCCTCACCATCCAGGCCTGCTCCATCTGACAAATGCAGGTGATTGATATATGGCAACAACACCTTCACTTGTTCATAAAAATCAATATGAGCCCAGTTGCAGTACAGTTTTGCATGAGAAGTGTCAAAACACATATCAAGTCCCAAAGGTTTGATGAAATCAACAATCTCATATGCGTCCATAAACGCGTTTGTCAGCCACTGTCCACCAAAGTACCAGGGATGGGGTGGCAGATTCTCCAACAAGAGCGTTACTCCGTCGTAATCCAATTCTTCAACAGATTTGCGCAAATTATCGTACAGAGCTTGTTTATCCTCGATTGGATGATCGAGGCTCATTCCACCAGTATGCACAACCACCTTGGGGACATCAATGAAATGGGGTCCCATCTCCCGGGTTAAGTTAATTGTCTTTTGGATTAAGGCGACAGATTGACTTCTTTGGTGTTCATCTTGTGAACACAAATCCA
>CP070785.1:1720964-1722898 GCA_020346705.1 Chloroflexota bacterium
TATGGACGAATCGCTCCTAAATGGCGCTTTTCAAGAACTGCACTCAGCTCAGCGGGTTCTGGTTATCTCACACATCCGTCCAGATGGAGATGCAGTCGGTTCATTGCTTGGCCTGGGACTTTCATTACAGGCGCTGAATAAAGAGGTCCAATTCGTACTGTCGGATGGTATTCCGGTCATTTTTCGCCATTTACCGGGATCTGATCAAGTACGGAAACAGGCCAATGGAAATTTTGATAAGATTGTTGTGGTCGATTGTTCAGATTTAAAGAGAACTGGAGACGCATTAACAAATCAACCTGTACCGGATATCAACCTTGATCATCATCCGACAAACACGGAATTTGCAAAATATAACCTTGTAGATGTAAAAGCGGTGGCTACCGCAGAAATCCTGGCGGAATACTTACCGAAATTCGGATTTCCTGTATCAAGCCAGGTTGCAAATGCGCTATTATTTGGTATGATCACAGATACACTTGGTTTCCGTACATTCAATATGACTCCAAAAGCATTGGAGTTAGCCGCCAAATTAATGGAAGCCGGTGGAAATTTACCAGGATTGTATCAGCGGGGATTGCTGAATAAAACTTTTAAAGCTGCCCGCTATTGGGGGGCAGGCTTATCTAATCTAGAGCGAGAAGGGCGAATTATCTGGGCCTCGCTTACCTTGGAAGATAGGCGCATAGTGAAGTATCCAGGAAGGGATGACGCGGACTTGATCAACTTTCTTTCCACCATCGAAGATACTGATATCGTGATCATGTTCGTTGAACAAGGGAATGGAATAGTTAAAGTAAGCTGGCGTTCCCAACCCGCCTATGATGTCTCTCTAGTGGCTATGCACTACGATGGTGGAGGACATTCTGCGGCAGCAGGAGCAAGTATCAAAGGAGACCTGAAGGATATTCAGGCCAACGTGATCGCCCAGACCAAAACTATGCTAGGGATGATGTAGTCCAATCAGCTTAAGGTCATCTGGCGGTCAAATCTATAAATGGGAAGAGGAAATGGACAACGAACAGATTAAAAATGTTGTCTCCGGCGTGTTGGTCATTGATAAACCCATTGGGCTGACCTCACACGACGTAGTACAGATCATCCGCAGGGGAACAGGAATTCGTAGAGCCGGACATACAGGCACATTAGATCCTCGGGCCTCGGGCGTTTTGGTCGTATTGATCGGACCAGCAGTTCGATTGAGTGAGTATGTATCTGCCTCAGACAAACGCTACCAAGCCACAATCCGGCTGGGAAGCTCAACAGATACATATGATGCAGAAGGCATGGTTACCAGTGAATCACCGGCAAATCACGTAACCGAGGAAAGATTCGACGAGATCCTGCAAACTTATGTCGGTGAAATCGAGCAAGTGCCACCCCCGTATTCAGCGGTCAAAGTTAAAGGTAAAAAAGCCTACGAAATGGCGCGCAAAGGCGAGCAAGTCGAGCTTGAACCTCGAAAAATCCAGGTTTACAGCCTGGATATCCTTGAGTGGGATCCTCCGGAAGTTGTGATAGATGCCTACTGCTCGTCCGGCACCTATGTGCGTTCATTGGCCAATGATCTCGGCGAATCGTTGGGTACGGGAGCTTATTTGATCGGTTTGCGGCGAACAAAAAGCGGTAGGTTTACTCTGCGTGAAGCCGTCCCATTAAGGAGAATAAAAGAAGCCTTTCAAGCAGGCGACTGGTATAAGTTCTTGATACCGGCTGCAGATGCACTTGGAGATTGGCCAGCGATAGAGCTGGATGCCGACCAGGTTGATATGGTTCGCCACGGTCATCGTATACCAGCTGAACCGGATTCAGAAGGCTGGTCACGTGCGATCAGCCAGCAAGGCGACCTTGTTGCGTTGCTTGAATATAATGCAGAATCTGGTGAATGGCAGCCCCGCAAAGTATTCTTCCAATCTTAATTATGTAATCCTGGG
>CP070785.1:1722998-1724651 GCA_020346705.1 Chloroflexota bacterium
TTGCGTTTGCAGCGCAGTGAAATGCGTGGCTTGAACAAACACTGCAAGTACATTATCAGTATATTCAGGTGGTATGAAAAGACCGATTGATGGATGCTTTACTCTATAATGAGTCTTGGAAGGCAGGACAGGTCTGCAAGCTAGGATGGTCTAGGCCAGAAACCGAATAATTCACCTAAAATATGTCCCAAGGCTGGTTAGCGCGGGGGTAAACCAATAACAGCTCAACCCAGAAAGGAGGATTCCCATGAAAATCACTGGTGGCCGATTAGTAGCGCAGACGCTCAAGAAGTTTGGCATCCAGCAGTTATTCTCTCTGCCGGGGCACCAGATCCTGTCGGTCTACGACGCCTGTCTCGACTTGGGGCTGGATTTGATCTCGACCCGTCACGAGGTCTCAACCATCTATATGGCCCAGGCCCTGGCTTACACACGACGGGCTCCCGCTGCCGCATTAATCGCCGGCGGCCCCGAGCTGACCAATGCCTTGACCGGCATCGCCCAGGCTTATTACGCCCACTGCCCCCTGCTGGTGATCAGCGGCACCAATACGCTCCAGAAACGGGATAGAGGATTCCCCCAGGATATGGATCAGCTGCAGGTCGTGCGCTCATTCACAAAGTGGGCTCGCAGCTGCCATGATATCCGCAGGATTCCTGAATATATCGCCACTGCTTATCGGCAGGCCTTACGCGGCCGGCCTGGACCAGCCTATATCGAGATTCCATACGATGTGATGGAAGCAAGCTGCGATGAAAGCGAGATCGTCTACCCCCAAAAACCTGCCCAATTTCACGCGGGTCCCGATCCCAGCACCCTCGCTGAGCTTGCAAACCTGCTGGCGGAATGCAAGCAACCGCTGGTCATCGCTGGCAGTGGTGTGCTCTGGTCTCAAGCCGAGTCTGAGCTCCTGACCTTCACCGAGAGGACCCAGGTGCCGTTGCTGCTGACCACCGGCGCCCTGGCGATGCCTTTCCCTAGCGAGGCAGCATTTGGTCTCGGCAGCATGGGCGCAGGACGGCCATCCATGGAGGCGATCGCTGAGGCGGATGTAATCCTTTTGTTAGGCACCCGGGTAAATTTCCTACTCGGCTTCGGCCAGCCTCCCTTTTTCTCCGCCAATCAGCGTTTCGTCCAATTCGATATCGAACCCCAAGAGATCGACACCAACCGCCAAGTGGATCTGGCCATCGTCGGCGATCTTCGCACCAACCTGCAGGTGTTTAACGAGCTTAACCTATCAATGCCCAATCTTGAGAGCTGGCGAAAACGACTCCAAAATAAGTTCGCCGCGTTTGATGCCCAGCTCCGCCAGCTGGCCGGTTCCACAAACATCCCCATGCATCCTATGCGCCTGGTTGCGGAGCTAGAAGCGCTGCGCAGCGATGATTCACTTTTGGTGCTGGACGGCGCCAACTCTATCCTCTGGGCACTCTTGGCCGCGCGTCCCAAACCAGGTGGCGGGCTGATCGTCTCCACGATGGGGGATCTGGAAGCAATCGGCGCTGGTGTCCCGCAAGCACTGGCGCTTAAACGCGCCCACCCTGATCGCCAGGTCATCCTGCATACCGGTGACGGCTCGTTCGGTTATGGCGCAATGGAGATGGAGACAGCCGTGCGTTATGGTATCCCGATCATTGTGGTCGTG
Organism: Chloroflexota bacterium; assembly: GCA_020346705.1. GTDB lineage: Bacteria > Chloroflexota > Anaerolineae > Anaerolineales > UBA4823 > PFL25. The sequence continues at coordinate 1,724,647 of CP070785.1, forward strand.
CACAA
>CP070785.1:1724751-1737695 GCA_020346705.1 Chloroflexota bacterium
GAAACACCCGGTGATCACCTCGGATTGTTGGGTATGAAAGAGCGTGCAGAAGGTATGGGCGCACAACTTGTTGTTTTATCTTCTACTCAAGATGGCACCGAGGTTAAATTAAACCTTGAGAACCCCGTTTATTTTGATCAATGATCGACTCGAATTCTTGGCAACCGATCCGCATTCTCATCGTCGATGACCATCCCGTGGTTCGGCATGGCTTGCGAAACCTGCTTAGCATTCACCCAGATTTCGAGATAGTCGGTGAAGCGGAAGACGGTGCCCAGGTTTTCCCCCTTCTCGCAGAGCACAAAACGGATGTGATCTTGCTCGATATCCAGATGAGCGACCAAAGCGGCATCGACGTCGCCCGGCGCGTGCTCCAATCATATCCCCAGGTAAAAATAATCATCTTGACGACCTACGACGATGAGGCCTACCTGGAAGAGGGAGTAGAGGCCGGAGTCCATGGCTTTCTGCTCAAGAGTGTCTCTCATGATACATTACCAGACTCAATCCGAGCTGTTATGCGGGGAGAAAAGCTGCTCAGCCCGTCCTTAGTGAGCAAAGTCATGACCAACTATCAGAAACTCGCTCAAGAACAGGCTAAAAGGGAGGTAGGATTAACTGCCGACGATCTTAAAATATTAACCCTTATTGCCAATGGTGCCAGCAACAAATCTATCGCGGGAGAAATGTTCTGGAGCGAAGCAACGGTCAAGCGGCGGATTCAGGAAATCTTAGAAAAATTAGAAGTATCCAACCGGGCTCAGGCGACGGCAGAGGCCGTTCGACGAGGTTGGATTTAGGAGGGGTTTGAACCATTTGGTTCATTCTTTGAGCTCTTCGGGAATTGTCAGCTAGTATCCCTATTCTCTACAATAGAGACAGGCGTAATCCTTGCGCCTGTCTCTTTTTGTATTTTTGAACTGATCATCCCGCCCGGAGCCCAAGATGGATTTTCGATCTGAAATTGAAGCCCTCAGTGGGCAAAATACAAACCTCTGCTTCCAATGTAGTAAGTGCTCTGCTGGTTGTCCCTTGGGGGACAAGATGGATCTCAAACCAGCTCAAGTGATGCATAGTATTCGTCTAGGAAGAGAACAAGCAGTGCTCAACAGCACTGCTATTTGGTTATGCGTTGGCTGTGAGACCTGTTCAGCCCGCTGCCCGCAGGGTGTTGAACCAGCCGCGGCGATTAATGCCGCCCGCCTGATGGCCATGCAGCAAGGTGTCCCTCCCCAGATCAAAGAAGTAGACATCTACTACCGCGGCTTTGTGGACAACATGCGTCTGAATGGCAAAATTCACGATGCCTCTGTCGCCGGCATTACCCAACTGCTGACAGGCCAGCTGGTAGAAAATCTTCCTTTGGCCTGGAAGCTTTTCAAGCGCGGCCGGGTTAAACCCCCACCATTACCTTTCGGTGGTTCTGATTTTCGCAAAGTCTACCGAAAATCGTTTGAGATAGAGGAAGGTTCTGCTCTTTAAGACAGCCGCGTAATTTATGTTCACGGTTGCTGCTTCACTATAGAAAGGATTTCGACATGAAATATGGTTACTACCCCGGATGTTCCCTCGAAGGCATCAGTGTGGAATATAACCATTCAATGCGCAGCTTATTCACTGCACTGGAAGTGACGATCGAAGATTTACCCGATTGGATCTGCTGCGGCACATTGGCAGCACCATCTATCTCCCGCTTGTTGGGAATTGCGACGCCTCTTTGGAATGTAGCCAAAGCCAAACAGGAAGGTTTTGAACAGCTCGTCGCACCCTGCAGTGCCTGCGTGTACCACTTTAAAAATGCGGAAAATCAGGTAAACACCAACAGCAAGTTAATGTCAGAAGTTGAGGCAGTTTTAGAGACGAGCCTCACAGGGCTGCCGCGCACAGTTCACCCTCTAGAAATCCTGGTCAACGACGGCTTTGAAGAGCGGATTAAATCTGGAATTAAGCAAGATTTGTCTGACCTAAAGGTTGTCAGCTATTACGGTTGTCACATATCTCGTCCGGCAGATGTCATGCAGTTTGACGATCCAGAAGACCCACAAAGCATGGATCTTGTGCTGAGTTGGGTGGGAGTGCAGACTCTTGATTGGTCGCGAAAAGTAGATTGCTGCGGGGCACACTTCAGCTTGATCAAGCCTGACATTGTTGTGGACTTGTGCACCGAAATAATCGAGTCTGCCTTAGAAGCTGGCGCTGACGCAATTGTGGTTGCCTGCCCAATGTGTCACGCCAACCTGGATACCCGTCAAGGAGAAATTGCACAAAAATTAGGACGATCCATCGACATTCCCATCTTGTACTTCTCGCAGGTGCTGGGATATGCCCTCGGTATAGAACCAAAGACTCTCGGGATGAAAAAGCACATCGTTGATCCGCTGCCTTTGATGCTCGAAAAATGCCAGCCATGGGGCAATGGCTCCCCAGTCCTCCAGGAGGTATCAGCATGATCATTCCAAAAGACGACCTCCAGCTGATAGGCTCGCAGAACGGTAAACCGGTCGGCGCAGTGATGGTCGTGGGGGGCGGTATTGCTGGAATGCAGGCCAGCCTGGATCTGGCAGATGCAGGTTTCAAAGTTTACCTGGTTGAAAAACAGCCAGCCATCGGGGGTCACATGGCAGCCCTCGATAAGACCTTCCCTACTAACGACTGCGCAATGTGCACAATCAGCCCTCGTCTGGTCACCACAGCCGGTCATAACAATATTGAGGTGCTGACCGATACAGAACTGCTCGCATTAGATGGCGATCCAGGGCACTTCAAAGCAACAATCCGCCGCAATCCCCGCTATATCGATATTGACAAATGCACTGCTTGTGGTGATTGCGCGGAAGTTTGTCCCATCGTTCTGGAAGATAATTTCAACGGGGGTCTCAACCAGCGTAAGGCAGCCTTCAAACTTTACCCTCAGGCTGTCCCCAACGCATTTGCGATCGAGAAGAAAGGCATCGCACCTTGCCGGGATGCCTGCCCGGCCGGTCAGCGCGCCCAGGGCTACATTGCACTGATCAGAGAAGGACGTTACGAGGATGCGCTGCGGGTAATTAAAGAGGATAATCCTTTCCCAGGGATTTGCGGTCGCATCTGCAATCACCGCTGTGAAACAGCCTGCAATCGCAATCTGGTCGATGAGCCTATTTCCATCGCTGCCCTGAAGAGGTTCGTGACTGACCAGGTATATACGAAACCATACGAGCCGCCAAAACCTGCGCAAAGAAAGTACAAGGAACGGGTGGCTATCATTGGTTCTGGACCCTGTGGGTTGACTGCTGCTAAAGATCTGGTCCTGACCGGCTATGGGGTCACCGTATTCGAATCACTCCCGGTAGCCGGGGGAATGCTGAGAGTGGGAGTGCCAGAATATCGTTTACCAACTGCGATTGTAAATCGGGAAGTACAGGAGATTATCGATCTGGGTATTGAACTGCGGTTGAACACCCGCGTGGAAAACCTGGACGATTTATTCGCAGAGGGTTTTGCGGCAGTGCTGATCGCGGTTGGTGCTCACAAAGGTAAAAGCCTGCCTATTCCAGGTGCAGATCACCCAGAAAACCTTACCGCCGTGGATTTCCTGAGGGATGTCTACCTCGGAAATGGACCAGATCTACAAGGCCGCCATGTACTGGTCCTTGGGGGTGGGAACGTTGCCTTAGATAGTGCCCGCACAGCTGTCCGCCTGGGAGCAAAACAAGTTGACGTCGCCTGCCTGGAAGCACGCCAGGCGATGTTAGCTGATGAACACGAAATCATTGAAGCAGAAGAAGAAGGCATCCGCGTTTTTCCTGGAAGAGCCTTCAACCAGATTATCCACTCCAACGGGCATATCAGCGGGGTAGAAGCTGTAGATGTGAAATTCATGCAGTTTGAAACCGATGGATCGCTAACCCTGGAAACTGAACCAAACAGCGAACACATCTTAGATGGTGACCAGGTGATCTTCGCTATCGGCCAGGCTGCTGGCTTGGCATTTATCCCTGAAGATAGCCGGGTTGGCACCACCCGGAGTGGAACCGTTGCCGTGAATCCCAATACCTTCTCTACCAGCAGACCGGGCGTCTTCGCTGCAGGCGATGCTACCACCGGCACAGCATTCGTGATCGAGGCTGTCGCTGCAGGTCACCAGGCAGCTGAGAACATCCGCAAACATCTCCAGGGCGAGGAACTTGAAATCCGTGATCAACCACAGCTGCCGGTGGTCAAAATGAGTCCCACAGAAGTGTCGCTGCGCATGGCAAAAGGGGAAATCAAGGCGAATCCCCGGGTGCGCATGAACACCTTGCAAATAAATCATCGCCGCCAAACCTTCGATGAGGTAAATCTAGGTTATACCCCTGAACAGGCACAAGCCGAAGCAGCCCGCTGCCTGCAATGTGGTGTTTGCTCAGAATGTCTGTCTTGTTATTACAAATGCGCTGCAGGCGCCATCAATCACGACGAAGTCCCAATCCAGGAGCAAATTGATGTTGGGGCTGTTATTTTGGCCAGTGGTTTTGAGCCTTATGATGCGCGGCTGAGCGGTGAATATGGCCTGGGACGCTTTCCAAATGTCGTTACCAGCATGCAGTTTGAACGTGTACTTTCTCCAAGCGGACCATACAGTGGTCACTTGGTAAGGCCTTCAGACAGTCATGAACCAAAGCGAATTGCCTGGATCCAATGTGTAGGTTCCCGGGAGGCCGAACGCAATTGGTGCTCTGCGGTGTGCTGCATGTACGCTACTAAACAAGCTCTCATCGCCCAGGAACACGCTCCAGGAACTGAATGTACGGTTTTCTACATCGATTTCCGAGCTTACGGCAAGGGCTTTGACGCCTATTACGAACGGGCTAAAGAGGAAGGTGTGCGTTACATCAGAGCACTGCCTTCAACAATTAAACAAGATCCCTCAAGCGAAAACCTGGAGATCCAATACACTCTCACTGATGGGAGCCAGATCCAAGAAGAATTCGATTTGGTGGTGCTCTCAGTCGGGATGCAGCCGCCACACAGCATGGTTGAGCTGGCAGCTGATTTGGGTGTCTCACTGACCCCAGATGGCTTCTGCCAGACAACCAATTTGTCACCACTGGATACTACTCGTCAGGGAGTGTATGTATGTGGACCATTTGCTGAGCCAAAGGATATTCCAGAGACTGTTATGTCATCCAGCGCCGCTGCCGCCAGGGCAATGACCTTACTGGCAGAGGGTCGTCACTCTTTGGTCCAACCCAAAGAATATCCTCCTGAGATTGATGTCTCCGATCAACAGCCGCGAGTTGGTGTGTTCGTTTGTCATTGTGGGACGAACATCGCCGGGGTTGTCGATGTTAATGCGGTTACCGATTATGCACGCACACTTCCTGATGTAGTCTTCGCGGATAACAATCTCTTCACCTGCTCGACAGACTCGCAAACACGCATCCAGGAAGCAATCAAAGAGCATAACATCAACCGCGTTGTGGTCGCCTCCTGTACACCGCGCACCCATGAACCAATTTTCCAAGACACAATTCGCCAGGTGGGTTTAAATTTCTACTTGTTCGAGTTGGCAAATATTCGCGACCAATGTTCTTGGGTTCACCGTGATTACCCTGACGCGGCTACCGAGAAAGCCAAAGATTTGGTGCGCATGGCAGTCGCCAGGGTCCGCTTAGTAGAACCGCTACAGCGTAAGTGGTTGGAATTTAACCACGATGCCCTGATCATCGGCGGGGGCCTGGCTGGAATGACTGCCGCCCTCGAATTAGCTGACCAGGGATTTAAGATTTCGCTGGTTGAACGCCAGGCAGAACTGGGTGGAAATATGCGTCATCTGCACTTCTTGCTCAGCCATGCAAATCCCCAAAAATTGTTAGCAGAATTGATCGAAAAGACTACCCATCATCCCAACATCACTACCTTCCTCAATGCTGAGCTGGACTCGTTTGAAGGCAGCCTGGGCAAGTTTAAAAGCACATTGAAGATTGCAGGGAATGACGATGCGCCGCAAATCAACCATGGTGTGGTGATTGTCGCAACGGGTGCTCAACCCTACCAGCCATCTGAGTACCTTTATGGCCAGGATGATCGTGTTCTCACTCAACTTGAGCTTGAAGATTTGCTCTCCTCAGGAGCTGAAGAAATCTCCCAGCTGAAATCGATCGTCATGATCCAATGTGTGGGTTCTCGCACCGCGCAGCGACCCTACTGCAGTCGCATCTGTTGTGGGCAAGCGATCAAGAATGCCCTGGAGCTCAAAAGGATTAACCCGGATTGCGAAGTATACATCCTGTATCAAGATATCCGCACCTATGGACTTCTGGAAAAATACTATCGCCAGTCTCGGCAGGAGGGTGTTCTCTTCTTACGCTTCGATCCCGAACAACCCCCACAAGTCTCAGCAGACGGCAGCCTGCAGGTAATCGTCCATGACGGCATGCTTGATTCGGATATCTTGCTCGAGGCAGACCACCTGATCTTGTCTGTCGCCACTACCCCCCAGGCAGATGCCAGTCAGCTGGCCCAGCTGCTCAAAGTTCCGCAAATGCAGGATGGATTCTTCCAGGAAGCCCACATGAAACTGGCGCCGATCGATTTCGCATCTGAAGGGATCTTCCTCTGCGGAATGGCGCATTACCCCAAGAAAGCGGTCACCGAAAGCGTTATCCAGGCCAAAGCAGCTGCCGGGCGGGCCGCGACCATTCTCGCACAACGTGACCTCGAAATTGAACCAATCACCTCCCATGTACTTGTGGACAAGTGCGATGGCTGCGCCTACTGCGTTGACCCCTGTCCGTTTGATGCAATTACATTGATCGAATACCAGGATGAAGCTGGAAAGACAAAAAAACGGGTGGTCGTCGATGAGACGATTTGCAAGGGTTGCGGTACCTGTCAGGCTACCTGCCCCAAGGATGCGATATTCGTATCACACTTCAAGTTGGAATACTTACGTGCCATGACCATGGCTGCCTTGGAGGTGTAATTTTGAATGATTACGAACCCTTGATCATCGCCTACACATGTTATTGGTGCTCGTATACCGCTGCCGATCTGGCCGGCACATCTCGTATCCAGTATCCTCCCAATGTGAGAATCATCCGCGTCCAGTGCAGCGGCATGGTCCACCCAAATTTAGTGATTGATGCGCTCACCAACGGCGCCGATGGCGTTTTGATGTGCGGCTGCCATCCTGGCGATTGCCATTATCGTGAAGGAAATCTGCGGGCTCAAGCCCGAGCAGATGCCCTGGACATGATGCTGGAAGATTTTGACCTGGAACCTGAGCGCTATCGTCTTTCCTGGGTGGCTGCCTCGGAAGGCCCCCAATTTGCCCAGGTGGTTAGAGACATGGTTGAAGATCTTCGAGAGATTGGCCCGAGTATCTACAAGTGAATTGATTCTAGATTTACATTATCAAAGTCATTTCGAGCAAACGCTATTTGCATAAAGGAGGCTTTATTGAAAATTCTAGGTCGTATCGATGATATCGAAGAGTTATTAAGCAAGTAAGGAGGTGACCACATGGCTGTAAAAGTAGCCCAAGAATGGTTTGCCATCTGCGGCGGTTGCGAAGTAACCGTGCTCGATGTCGGTGAACCATTGATTGACTTGCTACCGGAGCTCGAATTTGTCCACATGCCGGTCATAATGGACCATAAAGTATATGGGCAAACTGGGGAGGAAAGCAAGGCGGATATCCCTGAAGCGGATGTGGGTATCATCACTGGTAGCGTCCGTAATGAAGAAAACAAAGAACTCGCAGAATTGATGAGGTCTCGGGTAAATTTCCTGATCTCGATGGGATCATGCGCCTGCTACGGAGGGGTGCCGGCGTTGGCAAACCAGTTTGCAGTCGATGAGATCTATGAGCGTGTATTTCAAGGCAACTCCACCACAGACCCGGGCGATACCCCTACAGAGGGATTACCCGCCCTGCTCGACCGTGTGTATGCGCTCCATGAGGTCGTTGATGTTGATCTGATGCTGCCGGGTTGCCCGACCACACCAGATATGTTCGCTGCCGCGGTGTTACATCTGCTTAAGGGGACGCCATTTGCGCTGGAGACGAAGAGCGTCTGCGACCAATGTCCAACCATTCGCGAACAAAAAGCTGGTGAGGGCATCACCCTCAAGCGCCCATTGGAATCAGTCGAGGGAGTTGGAGAACCGCTCGAAACCGTGCGCTGTTTCATGGAACAGGGATACCTCTGCCAGGGACCTGCAACCCGTGCAGGCTGTGGCGGTATGGATGGAGGCACGCCTCGCTGCATCCGCGCTTACATGCCTTGCCGGGGTTGTTTCGGTCCTCTCACCGATCAGGCTAATCCAATGGTAGACATGATGGGCGCTATCTCGACCATCGGCCTCAACCCGCGAGAAATCCCCGACCGGGCGGCCCAGTTTAACCGGTTTTCAGGTTCTGGACGCCTGCGAACGAAGAGGAGGTAAAAATGGGACAAACACTGGTTATTCAACCTGTCAGTCGCATTGAGGGGCACGCAAAGATCACCATTCAATTGGATGATACCGGCAACGTCGCTGATACCATGGTGAACGTGATTGAATTGCGAGGTTTTGAGCGATTTTGCGTTGGCAAACCGGTTGAGGAAATGCCGCGCATTACAACCCGTATCTGCGGTGTCTGTCCTTGGTCGCACCATCTGGCTTCTGCCAAAGCCACCGACGCGGTTTTTGGTGTCGAGCTGCCGTCAGCAGGCGAAAAATTGCGCCGATTATGCAACAGCATCGCTTACATGGAAGAACACATTCTGCATTTCTATGTTCTGGCCGGACCGGATTTCGTCCTGGGTCCAGACGCGGATTATCCAATCCGCAATGTGATCGGCATCCTGGATGCTGTTCCCGATGTGGGCCGGCAGGTCGTCAAGGTCCGCCATATGTGTGCCAAGATGCTGGAACTGGTCGCCGGAAAAGCGATCCATCCCGCAGCCGCTGTGCCAGGCGGCTTCAGCCGTCCACTCACGGAAGATGAACGCCAGACGCTTCTGCCCATGGCAGAAGAAGCCCTGGAACTGGCCAAGTTCACCATCTCCTTCGCCAAGGAAAACATCTTCCCCAAGTACCTGGACGTGGTCAAGACCGTCGGTACAATCACCAGCGGATTTTTGGGAACGGTCGCCGATGATGGGGCCTTGGACCTTTATGATGGCAAGCTGCGCATGATGTATGCGGATGGGTCTTTTGAGGAGTTTCCTTACGATCAATACACCGATTACATCGGTGAGCACGTCGAACCTTGGACCTACCTTAAATTCCCCTATGCCAAGCAGCGCGGTCCGTTTGAACTGGAGGACAATGCCCCCAGCCTCTACCGGGTGAACTCCCTGGCGCGCATCAATGTCGCCGACTATATACCGACACCGCTGGCTCAGGCGGAACTGGAAGAATTTCGGGCCAGCTTCGGTCGACCAGCTCAGCTGACTCTGCTCTACCACTGGGCTCGCCTGATCGAGCTGCTCTATAATGCTGAATATGTTGTACAGCTGCTAAACGACCCAGAGATCACGAGTACTGACATCCGTGCTTCGGTAACGCCCCGTGCAGCGCGTGGTGTCGGCGTGGTTGAAGCCCCTCGCGGCACGTTGATCCACGATTACACCACCGATGAAGATGGCCTGCTTACTCATGTCAATCTGCTGGTTGCTACCTGTCAAAACAACTCAGCCATCAACCTGTCTGTCAAGCAGGCAGCCCAAACTCTGATCAAAGATGGTAATTACGATCAAGGCACTCTCAACACCGTTGAGATGGCCATCCGAGCTTACGATCCATGCCTTTCTTGCGCCACCCATCGTATGGATGGGACCATCCCCGTGAAAATTGAAATCCTCGCCCCTAACGGCGAAGTGATCGACACCCTGGCAAACTAAGGAGGGCTGATCGACCCCCAGGGAGGAATACCCATCCTTGGGGGTTCTCTCATCGGGCGACTAGGCGAAATGGTTATTGAACGATCCTTGGTAATCGACAGCACCCCATCTTTTTGCCAGGCACGGGTGCTCATCCTGGGGGTTGGCAATGTCCTTTTCGGGGATGATGGCTTCGGTCCCGCGGTTGTTGAAGCGCTCCTGAATGATTATGCCATCCCTGATGATATCTACGTGATGGATGTGGGCACTGGTGTCCGCAAGCTCTTATTTACCCTGATTTTAGGAGACACATATCCAAACGAGATCTTGATCGTCGATGCTGTCGATTGGGGTGACCAGATCGGCAATGTGAAGATTATCTCTGCCGACCAGCTGCCAGCCACGAAAATCGACGATTTTTCATTACACCAGATTCCAACCTCCAATATGCTGAGGGAATTACAGGAACATTGTCAGGTAGACGTTAATGTGGTTGTTTGCGATGTGGGTGAATTACAACAAAGGATTGAACCTGGTTTGACGGATTTGACTGCTCAAGCTGTAGGGACTGCATCTAAAAAAATCGCTACCAAGTTTTCTTTAGAACCTTTATAATAATGACCCAACGTACCAGCGATTATTTACCGGTGGAGCAATATCGTGAAACAACGCATGCCTGTCGTAGAAAATATACTGAGTGCGAATGACCAGCTAGCAGAAGAGAACCGCAACCGCCTGGAAGCCGCAGATGTATTCGCCCTCAACCTGATGGCCTCTCCCGGGGCGGGAAAGACCTCCCTTATCGAGCACACCATAAAAGGATTATCCGGCCAGCTAGATCTGGCTGTTGTCGATGGTGATATCGCTACCAGTATTGATGCCGATCGCGCCGCGGCAGCCGGCGCACAAGCGATCCAGATCAATACCGGTGGCGAATGCCATCTGGATGCAGTCATGTTCCAGAGTGCCCTTAAGCAGCTTGAATTATCCAAATATGACCTGTTAATTGTTGAAAACGTGGGCAACCTCATTTGTCCGGCCTCCTTTAAACTCGGCACTCATTTAAATGTGCTGATCGCCTCCATCCCCGAGGGGGACGACAAGCCTTACAAGTACCCCACCATGTATCGGGGTGTTGACGCCCTGGTGATCAACAAGATCGATCTCCTGCCTTATATTGATTTCGATATGGACTATTTCCAGCGCGGGGTTGAGGTGCTCAACTCCGGCCTGGTGACTTTCCCCACCTCTTGCCGTACCGGTGAAGGGCTTGAAGATTGGCTCACCTGGCTGCAGGAAAAGGTAGCCAACCACAACCCTGTTGCAAGCAGCTAAATGACATTGAAAGGTGTTCGGGTCCACATCACTGGCATCGTCCAGGGGGTAGGGTTTCGACCCTTCGTGTATGGACTCGCAACCCGCCATGCGTTAAATGGTTGGGTGCGCAACACCTCCGCTGGAGTCGACATCGAGGTGGAAGGTCCCCAGCCGGATTTGGAGGCATTCCTTGATGCCTTGAACTCGGAAACGCCGCCTCTCGCCCGCATCGACTCCTTCCAGGTGGATTGGGTCGCAGCAAATGGCTTCACAACTTTTGAGATTGTCCATTCAGAAGGGAAATCAGGCGACTTCATCCCCATCTCACCCGATGTCAGCATCTGCGCGGATTGCCTTCAGGAAATGTTCGATCCGCATGACCGGCGCTATCGCTACCCCTTCATAAACTGCACCAACTGCGGTCCCCGTTTTACGATCATCAAGGATATCCCCTACGATCGCCCCAAAACCACCATGGCGGAATTCGTGATGTGTCCAGCTTGTTCCTCCGAATACGAAGATCCTCTCGACCGTCGCTTTCATGCCCAGCCAGTAGCCTGCCCGGATTGCGGGCCGCATATCTGGCTTGAAGCCCCGGCCGGTGATTTCCACAAGACAGAAGCTATCCAAGTGGCACGCCGCTTGCTTACCCAAGGGCAGATCATCGCCATCAAAGGGTTGGGTGGCTTTCACCTGGCCTGCGATGCGACTGATTCCCAGACGGTGGCTGAATTGCGCCGCCGCAAGCTGCGCGTCGACAAACCCTTCGCTTTGATGATGGCCGATTTGGTTAACATCGCCCAGCACTGCTATGTCAACCCAGCGGAGCAGGAACTGCTCCTCTCCCGCCAGCGGCCGATCGTCATCCTGGATAAACGTCCTGAATCAGCGATCGTCCCCGAGGTGGCGCCCAATCAGACGACTCTGGGTGTGATGCTGCCCTACACGCCACTGCATCACTTGCTGCTTGAGACTGAAGCCGGTTTTCCTGAAGCTCTGGTGATGACCAGCGGCAACCTGAGCGAGGAACCCATCGCCACCGGCAACGATGAAGCACGCCAGCGTTTGGGTGAATTGGCTGACGCCTTCCTGATGCACGATCGAGATATTCACATCCGCTGTGATGATTCGGTTTACCGCACGATTAACCTTACTTCAGTGGATCGAGAAAATGGTTCAGAATCACAATCTGCAGAATACCCCCTGCGTCGCGCCAGGGGCTATGCCCCAAATCCCGTACAGCTCGATCTGCAGCTGCCGCCAATCCTGGCCACCGGGCCAGAACTCAAAAACACTTTCTGCCTGACCAGGGACAACTACGCCTTCCTCAGCCACCATATCGGTGATTTAGAAAATTACGAGACGCTGCGCGCCTTCGAAGATGGCATCCAGCATTACGAACGCTTGTTCCGCATCGAACCTCAGGCCATCGCCTACGACCTGCACCCCAATTACCTGGCTACTCGCTACGCTCTCGAGCGATCCCAGCAGGAGGATATACCTGCCGTTCGCGTGCAGCACCACCATGCCCATATCGCCGCCTGCCTGGCTGAGAATTCCCACCCAGGGGACCGTCCTGTTATTGGCCTCTCACTAGACGGCACTGGCTATGGGGATGATGGGGCCATCTGGGGAGGCGAAATCCTGCTCGCCGATTATGCTGGTTTTGACCGGCTATATCACCTGGCATACGTCCCACTGCCCGGTGGCGATCAGGCCATTCGCGAGCCCTGGCGCGTCGCCCTCGCTCACCTGCACCAGACAAGCCTCCCCTGGGACGAAGATCTCCCAGCG
>CP070785.1:1737795-1741152 GCA_020346705.1 Chloroflexota bacterium
CAACTGTTCGCTCATGGCGAGTGACGCAAAGTCCCAGAGCGTATACCATAAGCGCGGGATCTCATCACGAGCCTAAACATATAGTTTTTTTTATTTACCTAATAGCAGTGCAAATAATAATAGCCACAGTAGGCGCAGTGTTTTTTGTTTTATCGCCTACTATGAGAGATAAGAACTACGAGGAGGTGGCACTGATGCAAGGTGGATTTGGAGTAATGGAGTTATTGATTTGTAGCGTCGTTTTGGCGATATTGTCAGTGGCAGTAGCGGTAGGTGTGATTTTAATAGTTAGATTTGTTCAAAGAGATAGAAATAAAGAAGGATGAAGTTAGCAACACACCTAAGCAAACTAATGATCAAAATTGAACGGTGATTTGCTATCAGGGATCAGGATAACAGATCACCTATACCAATCTGTGCGAGTTAACGGCAGGTTGCTGGCGCCTACCTGACCTTGCTTCACCAGCAAAGATTGGTAGACATTCAAGTTGCCGATCGAAAAACCATATGCACTGGCAGACATAAACAACCGCCAGACCCGGTAAGTCGGTTCAGAGATGTAGTGCAAAGCTTCTTCGTGAGCAGCCTCCAGCCTGCGTACCCAGTGACGCAGGGTAAGCGCATAATGCTCACGCAGGCTCTCCACATCCCGCACTTCCAATCCCGCTTCTTCAGCTGCATGGAGTGAGATATTAATCGGCGTCAGTTCCCCATCTGGAAACACATACCGTTGGGTGAAGGTGGGACCCTTGCGGCGTTTAATGGTCGCCTTGTTAGCGATGCCGTGATTGAGGAATACCCCTCCTGGGCGTAATAGCTCCACCGCTTTACGGAAGTAAGTGCCCAGCAGAGCCGCACCGACATTTTCAAACATGCCGACACTGACCAGGGCATCAAAACCGTCTTCATCTTCGATCTCACGATAATCCAGCAGTTCTACTCTTGCCTGGTCTGCCAACCCGGCTTCGATCAGACGCTGATTTCCAGCCACAAGTTCCAATACCGTTTGGCAGCATGCGGGAAGCGCTTCTAATAATCCCCCAAAGTGCTAATTCTTACTTAACGAATTGATCCACCTCGACCGTACCCAGGGCTCTCATCAGATCAGGACCTTTCAAGATGACTGTCGTATAGCGCTCACCTGAACCGATCGAAACATCTCCTTCCTGTAGCACGCTGCGATCTACCAGGATGCGGATCGGTTTTGGCAGCCCGAATGGAGATACGGCGCCAATTGGGTAGCCTGTAATTGACAGGATCTCGGCTTCATCCGCCATCGTCAAGCGCGATTGCCCCAGATAAGCGCGCAGTCCTGGCCAGGATATCTGGCTGGGACCGGCTACCAGCACCATCACATAACTTCCTTTTGCCAGGCGAAAGACCAGGCTGCGAATAATCTGCTCCGGTCTCTGTCCCCGTTCACTGGCAGCCTGTTCCAATGAAGTTACTTTTCCTGGATGACGGAAGAAACGGTATGGAATATTCAGTTCATCCAGTGCTTCGGTGACTGGAGTTGAGTCCACTTTTGAGTTACCCTGGCCCATGATTTGCCTGAATTGTGCTTATTCGTAAATAAATATTCAACAGCTTACGTGGAGGTTGCCAATCGTCGCTGCCCCACCTGCCACCAGAGGGTCATACCGAAGGGGATTAATGCCAATGCAGCGCCCACCAGGCCAACCACACCATAGCCCCAAGCAGCGAAGATCAGCCCGCTGACAAAACTGCCAAGCCCCGTCGCTAATCCAATATATAGATCGTTAATGCCCTGAGTCCTCGATCTTTCCAGGGGTGAAAGCTGATCAGATAACAGGGAAGATCCACCCACATAACAGAAATTCCATCCCAGACCCAATAAAAAAAGGGATATCGCCAGCGGAGCCAAGTTCGGTGAGACAGGTGCTAACAGGCAGGCAAAGATCAGGCCAACTGCACCGATCAGGATAACCGGACCTCGCCCCCAGCGGTCTGAGAGCTGGCCTGAGAAAATTGAAAAAGCATACATACCAAAGGTATGCGAGGAAATGATCATTGAAATTCCAAACAGCTCGTGATTGTTTTGCTTCATGTACAAAGCAGTGATGCCCATCAGCATCACCATCACCGCTTGACTGAGCACCATTGCTGCTACAGCTACCGCAGCCGCGGGGATGCGAATTATCTGGGAGAATGTGCGGACCTGTCCTCCATTGGACCAGGATTCTGGATGCAGCCGGGAAACTTCCTTTCCCAATTTCTGCGGGTCAGGGCGAAGAAAAATGAAGACCAGCAGTGTGGCCAACGCAATCAGAACAAATGAAGCTACATAAGGTCCCAGCATCTCGCTGTAACCAGCCCCGATCGCCCACTGACCCATCGGACCAGCCAGCCAGGGACCCAGGACAGCACCGACTGTGCCGCCGATCACCACGTTTGAGATGGCTCGTCCCTGCTGTTCCGGAGGGTGAACCTCTGCTGCAGCGAATCGCCCCAACTGCAGCGCAGCGCGGGCAGCCCCGCTGAAGGCCATCCCAGCCAGGAAGATCGGAAATGATACTACCCCGATTGCCACTCCAGCCAGGATCGTCCCAAACAGACCTGATACCAAGCCGATCACCATCCCCATGCGCCGGCCGAAGCGGTCCATAGCGAAGCCCAATAAGAAAGCGGAGACAGCCGTACCCAGGGTGAAAAATGCAGCTGGGAGCCCAGCCCAGGCAAGATTGCCGCTGATATCCGCTCCGACGATCGTGTTGACCGTCGCCGCAACGATAAAGCCGGCCGAACCCAGGCTCATCGCTGTAAAAAGGGTCACGGTAATTTTTCGTGCCAGGCGGTGGATATCCATTTGATGTTTACCGCTAACTTTCAAGTTTTGGAGATACCAGCAAGGAGTGTAACCCAGCTTGGGATTGATGGCAATGCCATGAGGGAAAAATCCCAGATTCTATGAGCTTCGCTCCTCGCTGAATCCTTACTTACCATTGGAAGGTATTCACTTCGCTATAATTTATTGATCGCGCAATGGTTATAATTGGACCTCTATTTTGTCTGAGATTCAATCAAGAGCGGATTTCGAGCTGCTATCAGCTGCAACCCTCGATGATGAACGATTTCGAATGTGATTAGTATTCTTGATCCAAGCCAGGTGATCGCCAATCACGATACCCAAAGGAGAGACTTTTGATGACCAAAGGTAAAAAAGTCGTTGTTGAAACACCTACGCCAGGAAAACTGCCCACCCGCATCGACAAGTGGAAATACGATCTCGTGCATGACGCCATCCTGGCCGTTGTTCCCGCGGATGAAAATGGAGTCGAATTCAACCAGTTAGCGCAGCTCGTTGAGGCGCACCTCTCCCCAGCGGATTTAGAAAAG
>CP070785.1:1741252-1749770 GCA_020346705.1 Chloroflexota bacterium
TCAATGGCAAATGCGGGCCCGAACACAAACGGCAGCCAATTTTTCATCACACATTCCCCCCAACCTCATCTAGATGGGAAACATACTGTCTTCGGGAAAGTCGTCAGCGGGACGGAAGTTGTCGATTCGATCCGTCAGGGAGACGAAATGGTAAAGGTCGAAGTCAGCGAAAAGTAAAGATGATCTGACCAGCTATTTGCTAGATATCCCGTTCCAAGCGGGTGAAATTGCGCTCTATTATCCGATCAACTATTCCTGGAAACAACATGTTCAACCAGACAGTAAAGCGCATCTGCCAGGGGATGATCAACGATCGCCGGGGGCGTCTGACAACTTTTAATACCGCCTGGGCGACTTCCTCTGATTCTAGAAGCAGTGCCTTAGGGGTTGTTCGCCCGGTTTTTCTGTTTATGCCTGCGTGTTGCTTAAACTCTGTTTTTACCGCACCAGGATAGATACCGGATACGTGAACACCATAAATACCAACTTCTCTGCGGAGCGATTCAGTAAAGCCCCGCAGGCCAAATTTGCTGGCCGAATAAACAGTATATGTGGGCGATGCAACGAGCCCGCCCATGGAACCTATATTGATGATATGTCCAGATCTCTGCTCAATCAGGTATGGAAGCACTTGATGCGAAATTATTACGGCGGATATTAGATTTATCTGGATTTGGGCCTGAATATCCTTGATCGGGTCAAGTTCCTCAAGCCATTTTATCCTCCCAAAACCGGCGTTGTTCACCAATATATCAATTTGACCAAATCCATCCAGGGTACTATTGACCAATCTTTGGATATCCTCGAACCTGGTCAGGTCAGCCTGAACAGCAATCGATTCTCCGCCGGCAGACTTAATCTCGGTTGACAGAGCCTGTAAGCGCTCGATGCGACGGGCGCCCATTGAGACCCGATAGCCCTCACTGGCAAACAACTTTGCTACCGCGGCCCCAATTCCGGAAGAGGCACCGGTCACGATTATGACTGGTTGCTTAGACATAGTATGTTCCTGGCAGAATTGCTATCTACTAAAACACCACTTCAACGGAAAGGCCTCCATTAGTTTTCCCGCGCTTGACATACACAGAAATGTTTGCTAAAATTCTTACAAATCAGTTTGTGCTACAAACTAGTCTGTACAGGATAAATAAATGAACGACAAAATTAATCATACCGTGCAACGCACACGCCAATACTGGTTCAGCGATGGTCTGGCTGAACTTTCAGTGGGAGGATTATTTATCCTCCTGGCGGTCTATTTCTCCATCCAAGCCATGCTCCCCGATGGCTCAACAACCTTGATCATCTTCCAATTGAGTTTCGTATTCATCCTTTTTGGGATGATCTTTATCAGCCGGTACATCTTGAACAAGTTTAAAACGAGAATAACTTATCCGCGCACCGGCTATATCAGCTATAAAAAAGCCAGCAAGAAACAGAAGCTACTCAGCGGAAGTTTTGCGGCGATTATCGCCGCACTCCCCATAGTCATGTTTTTCGGTACTTCGATCTCAATCAATTGGATTCCCATTTTCACAGGGTTGCTCGTGGGCATCATTTGGTTGATATCTGCCATTAGGATCGGCTTATTAAGATTATATCTGCAAGCATTACTTTCCTTGACCCTGGGTGTGCTAATTTCCCTGGCAAACCTGAATACATATCCCAGCCTGGCGATCTACTACGGCGTGATGGGGATTGTCCTCACTTTGTCAGGTGGGATCGTACTGGCGAAATATCTCCGTCAGCATCCAGCTGTTGAGAACGATTCTCCGGCATAGATGTATCAATTATTCCAGAACCATTTTGTTCGGCGAGATTACCAATGAGATTGAACCCACGCAGAGTAGCGGAAGTTGACCGCTTGATCCACGAGCCAGCCAGATTGATGATCATCACGATCCTCTCTACGGTTGAAAGCACGGATTTCCTCTACTTAGAACGGGAAACCGGTCTGACAAAAGGAAACCTTTCCTCACACCTCTCCAAACTCGAAGCGGCTGATTATATCGAAATCGAGAAGACCTATCGCGGCAAAATTCCCCTCACAATATGCAAGCTCAGCGAAAAAGGAGAAAAAGCCTTTTTGAATTACCGCGATCAATTGAAATATATTGTCGAGAATACATAGGAATTTTGCAATGGCATCCACTGCAATCAAGACTACGAATCTCAGCAGAGAATTTGGTGCGATCCAGGCTTTGAACATGCTCTCCATTGAGGTGCCAGCAGGAAGCGTCTTTGGCTTCCTGGGCCCAAATGGTGCAGGTAAAACGACGACTATCCGGTTGCTGCTAGGACTGCTCGAACCCAGCCAGGGAAAGGCTACGGTGCTGGGATATGATTCAGTCAACCAGGCCGATCAGATCCGTTTACAAAGTGGAGCACTGCTTGAGCACAATGGTCTCTACGAACGGCTCAGTGCAGAAAATAATCTCGAGTTCTACGGACGGGTCTGGAGGATACCCGCAGCTGAACGCCAGGTACGCATCCGTGAGCTGCTGACCAATTTAGGATTATGGGAGCGGAGGGAAGAACCAGTCTCCAATTGGAGCAGAGGGATGAAACAAAAACTGGCCATGGCGCGGGCCCTTTTTCACCGACCTGCTCTCCTTTTCCTGGATGAACCAACTGCTGGATTAGACCCTTCTTCCGCTGCCAGGTTGCGTGACGACCTTGAAAAACTGGTAGAGATAGAAGGCGTGACAGTTTTTCTTAATACCCACAACCTGGCTGAAGCTGAACGGCTATGCCAGCAAATTGGCATTATCCGCAATGGACGTCTGGTTGCCAAGGGATCACCCAGGCAGCTGCGCGCTCAGGCAGGTAATCCTCAGATGGAGGTCACAGGCTTAGGATTTACCGGGCAGGTAATTCGCGCGCTGCAGGATCGACCGGAAGTCGTTTCAGCTGCTCATCATAATCATCATTTAACCATCCACCTGCGAGAGTCGGTTGACACCGCCCCACTGGTAAGCTTATTAGTAAATTTAGGTGTGCAGGTAGATGAAGTAATAAAATCCCAATCCAGCCTGGAAGAGGTTTTTCTCAGCTTGGTAAACGAAGAAGAAAATTCAGGAATAAACCATGATTAACGATATTCTCTCCATAATGTGGAAAGAGATCAGGGAGCTTATTTTGCAGCGATCGGGGCTGCGCGGAGGTTGGATTGGATTGCTGATCCTCATTGCCGTATTTGGCGTCCTGTTTCCTCTCCAATCTGGTCCGGATTGGCTGGTCACTCCAACGACGATATTGATGTGGGCCTGGGTGCCTTTCATCCTGGTCAACAGCGTTGTTGCAGATTCATTTGCTGGCGAGCGTGAACGCCACACACTGGAAACCTTGCTAGCCTCCCGTCTCTCCGACCAAGCGATTTTAATCGGCAAATTTGTTCAGCAATCGCCTATGGTTGGGGAATAACTCTGGCCGGTATCCTGATTGTTCTGGTGATCATCAATTTATCCTTTTTTTTCCGGGGATCTGTTGTTTTTTCCCCTGGAAAACGGCCTGGCCATCCTGATCCTTTCCTTCCTGGTCGCCTGGCTGGCAGCAGGATTAGGGATCCTGGTTTCCTTAAGGGCGGCCTCCGTCCGGCAGGCCCAGAAAACGCTCAGCCTGGCATTCCTGTTCCTGTTAGTCCCCCTTTTGGTGCTGCCGTTCCTCACTAAAAGTTTCCAAATTTCTGTGACCAATGCTTTCCAGATACTTGAGTTCCAATCCATTGCTACCATCGCAGGTGGGATATTACTGGTGTTGGACCTGATTCTGCTCGGAATTGCAACCCAGCGATTCAAAAGAGCGCGCCTGATATTGGATCAGGGCTGATCCAAATTTTTAGTCGAAATATCTGGCAATCTTGACTTGGATGCCAACATGCGATATATTTAATGACGCATTGCGTCAAAATCAAGTATTCAGGAGGTCAAAAAATGGCAGAAAAGCAAGAACCAGAGGTCGTTGAAGTCAGTGAAGAGGAAGTTGTGGTGGAAGAACCATCCATCTTGGATAGTTTGCGCCGTGTTTTACTCGCCAGTGTGGGTGTTGTCGCGCTGACGATCGAAGAAATTGGCCATCTGGTTGATAAACTCGTTGAACGGGGCGAGATTGCAGAGCAAGAAGGCAAGAAGCTGATCGCAGAAATTAAGGAAAAGCGCAAGACGAAGACTGATGAGGCAGAAGAAGTTGCTTCGACCCGCGTGCGGGAAGCATTGGATAGAATGGATATCCCCACTAAGGCAGATATCGATGATTTGAGCAAAAAGATCAATGCTCTATCCAAGAAGGTGGACGACCTGAAGAAAGCTCAGAGCGAATAAATATCAAAAAGAATAAATCCAAAAAGGTGCGCTTTGACTCGGAACTGCTGTCAAAGCGCACCTCTTTATTAAGTGTCTAGTAATTGAATCATCGTTAATCAAATTTCGAGCGTCCCGATCGGAGAACCGACCACGCCAAACGGATGGCTAAGAATAGCAAGACGAAGAATCCCGTTACGATGACCCAGGTCACCAATCCCCATGGCCAGGCATAATCCAATCGCGGTAGAAGCAGCGCCAGGGCGACAAGTAACGCCGCTACCAGAACACTAAAGATGATCCGGTTGATCAACCGATCGATCATGTTAATCGTCGGTTCCAGCTGTGGTAGTTCTGCCTGGACAGTCAGCTGCCCCCGCTCAACCTGATCAAGTATGCGAGAAGTTTTCCGCGGCAGAATAGTAGCAAAATCTTTCCAGTCCAGGGCTAAACGGGCAACCTCAGGAGCCCATGATGAAGGCAGCCACATCCGGCGGAACAATTTCCCGATATAAGGTTGGGCTGCCTCGAAAATATCAAAATCTGGGTCCAGGTTCAAACCCACACCCTGCATCATTATTACAGTCTTCATCAGGAGATAATAATCGGTTGGGATGAAGAGCTTGTACTCGTACATAATCGGCTGCACTGCCTTGGCGATTTCTTGGGCGTCGATCTCGTAAATTGGTAAACCGTAATACCTCATCAGGACACGTTTCAAATCTCTCTGCAATCCAATCCGGTCTACCCGGTAATCCGCCACGCCCATCCGCTGCAACTGGTCAACAATCGAATCAACATCCAGCTGCACCCCGGCGATGAACAACCTGGCTAAATTTGCCCGGTCCGTGTCATCTAATCGTCCAACAGTCCCAAAATCAAGCACACCGATTACCTCTCCAGGTAAGATCAGCATGTTACCAGGGTGGGGATCCGCGTGAAAAAAACCATCAATTAATACTTCTTTGAGGGCAAAATTTGCCGCATGAGCGGACAAGCGCTTACGATCGTATCCTGCAGCTGCCAGGCCCTCCAGGTCATCGATCTTTATACCCTGGATGCGTTCCATGACCAACAATCGCTGTGTAGAATATTCCCAATAAATCTTGGGAACGTAAAGGTGAGATTCGTCAGCGAAATTCTGCCGAAAACGGTCCGCGTTCCAAGCTTCCCGCCGAAAATCCATCTCGGTCCGCAAAGCTGAGGCAAATTCTTCAGCCAGGTCAGCGACTTCGAAGCGGGAAGCTGCTGCAATCCGCTGCTGGGCTGTCTGAGCCAAATCATAGATGATATCCAGATCCAAATTAACTGTTTTTTCAATATTAGGTCTTTGGATCTTTACCACCACCTCTTCGCCACCGATCAGTTTGGCGACGTGAACCTGAGCCAGCGATGCCGAAGCGATCGGAACCGGATCAACCTGCGCAAAAAGTTCCTCTACGGGTGCACCTAGCTCCTCTTCAACAACCTGGCGAGCCTCATCCCAAGATACTGGCGCGACTTCATCTTGCAGGTAACTTAATTCCTCCAAGTATTCTGGCGGCAACAAATCAGAGCGCGTGGATAGAATCTGCCCAAATTTGATAAACGTCGGACCCAGGTCTTCTAAAGCCAATCGGATCCGACGAGGATTGGTCATTGCGTCACTAGGCATTTCTCGCCTGCGACGCCACCTGCGCGGGATATTCAACCGATCGCTCAGACCCATCTGCGCCAGGACCGCCCCGAAACCGTAATCTGCCAAGATTTCGACAATTTCACGGTAGCGACGGAGATAGCGAGGTCTGATCAGCATAAGATTGCTTTGAATAGAAGTGAATTGAAGGTGATCTCGAACCAGGTCGAGATAGGGCCCCTGATCTCACGATTTGAAACTATGTGGATTCTATCACATGACGGTTATATCTATATTTCACAAAGAGTTTGCTGCCGTTTTACAAATCAATTACCTACAATTTCCAGATCATTTATAATCTTAACTCTGAAGACAAATTAATAACTGCAAATTATGCTGACAATTAAACGCTATCCCAATCGAAAGTTTTACGATACTGAAGAGAAGCGCTATATCACCTTAGAGGATATCAGCGCTCGCATTCGCAGTGGTCGCGAGATCCAGGTCATCGATCAAGCCTCAGGGGAAGAGATCACTTCCGTGGTGTTAAGCCAGATTATTTTTGAACAAGAAAAGAAGCGGGAAGGATTCATTCCGCGCTCCGTGTTGACTGGATTGGTTCAAGCTGGTGGCCTTACTATGGCACGTATGCGGCGTGCCCTTGCCAATCCACTGGATCTGATTAATCAAATTGATGAAGAGATCGCTCATCGGATTGACCTGCTGATAAAGCAGGGTGAGCTGGCAGAAGAGGAAGGCCGTCTCTGGCGCGAAAAGCTTTTAGATGATATATCAGAACCAGATCCCAGCAGCATAGACGAATCTGAAGTTCAACGTTTGCTAGATGAGCGCGGAGTACCCTCCAGCGGTGATTTAGAAGCATTATCCAAACAGCTGGAAGAACTAATGTTAAAGCTTGAAGAGCTGGAGACAAAATCGGAGGGTTCGGGGTAACCTTTTTCACTCTCAGTGCATCTAATGATCAGCAAACAAGATCAAGAAACTTTCTCACTTGACGCACTTCGCAATGGAGACCGGGCAGAATTTGCCCGCGTTGTAGAAGCTTATTCCCCGATGATTTATCGCCTTGGATTGAAAATGCTCAACAACCCGCAAGATGCAGAAGACATCCTCCAGGAGACGTTTATCAAAGCTTATCGAAATATCGGGAAATTTGATGGGCGTTCGAATATATCTACCTGGCTCTACCGGATAGGTACCAACGAAGCATTAATGTCCATACGCCGTAAACGCCCTGAGGCAATCTCCTTCGAAAATCCAGTGGCGCATGAATCCGAACCCCAGGAACCGCTGCAAATTGTGGATTGGTGCTGTCTCCCTGAAGAGGAGTTTCTCACCGCTGAGGGAAGAGCTCGCCTGGACGAAGCCGCGGCGCGATTACCAGCAAACCTGCGCGTGGTCTTTATCCTACGGGATATTGAAGGGTTATCAACCAGGGAAACCGCCCAGGTGCTTGATATCAGCGAAATGGCGGTTAAAACACGTCTCTCACGGGCTCGTTTACGCCTGCGAGAAGACCTTACCGAGTACTTTGGCCAGCTGGTAGAAGAGGAATAGGCTATGCATAGGCATGAAGAATGTCGTCAATTATTGAATTCCCTTTCGGACTATGTTGATGGGGATTTACAACAGGAGCTCTGCGACGAAATAGAGCTGCACATGAAAGATTGCGAGAACTGCCGCATAGTTGTCGACACGCTGAGTAAAACTGTCTCCCTATATCAAACATCTGCCGATCCTG
Organism: Chloroflexota bacterium; assembly: GCA_020346705.1. Classification (GTDB taxonomy): domain Bacteria; phylum Chloroflexota; class Anaerolineae; order Anaerolineales; family UBA4823; genus PFL25. The sequence continues at coordinate 1,748,928 of CP070785.1, forward strand.
CAACTGTCCCAGATGATGTCCGCGAGAGACTCTATCACAGCCTCAACCTGGACGAATTCCTGAAATTGTAACCATCCTGAATTTCCTGCATCTAAATAATTGTGGAAATGCCCAAGACCAAATCCGGAGACCTGCCTTTCGTCCTGCAGATGACCGTAAAACAGGATGACAAGCAGGTAATCTCAACCGGATTTCGATCTGGCGACTTGTGTCCCTCCTGTCAGCATGGACGCTTGGATTATAACGGCCTGCTGAATCTGGAATGCGAAGAATGCAGGTACACAATCGGAGGATGCTTTACCTGATAGCGAGTCGAACCTACCCCGGTGGGGTAGTCAAATTTAACGATTATTTAGGAGAATAAATTCGTGGAAGCACTGCTCAATACAGAGATTTCAAACCAAGTGAAGGAAGCCTTCAAGCAGTTGGATCAAGAAGTAGAAGTATTATTTTTCGGACGCCAGGAAGGTTGTGAGTACTGCGATCAGACTTTGCAGCTGATCGAAGAGGTTACAAATTTATCCGGTAAGCTGTTCCTGACAGTCTATGATGTTGATGTTAACGCAGACGAGGCTGACAAGTTCAATGTTGATAAAACTCCGGGCCTGGTGATCACCGGACGTGAAGGTGATCAGTTAGTTGATTTCGGCGTCCGTTATGCTGGAGTCCCCTCGGGGCATGAGTTCTCATCGTTGATCCAGGATATTATCCTGGTCTCTGGACGTGATTCCAGATTGAGCGACCAGACCCGGGAATTTTTGTCGAATTTAACCGAGCCAGTCTCTCTGCAGGTATTCGTAACCCCAACCTGCCCTTACTGCCCACCAGCTGTCATCCTCGCCC
>CP070785.1:1749870-1753766 GCA_020346705.1 Chloroflexota bacterium
GTTGCTAGCGGTGGGGATGGGGATCTACGAGTCTGGGCAGATAAATAGCTCAGCAGCTTCGAAAGAATCAATCCTGATAAATAAGGCGTACGGAATCAGTCCGTTGCAGGTTACAACTTGAACTGCTCGAAGATTTCGGGCGGTTATTTCATTTAACTCATACAATCGTTATTGGAAATGAGATAGAAATCTTGATTTCTTCGTTTCTAAATCGTTAGTCCTGCAGGACGATACGGGAAACAACCCAGCAGAGTTATGTCCATTCGGGTTTGGGTTATGGGTCTTCCCTAAGGATGCGATTTGAGTCCAGCCGGTCAGGAGAGGTCTATACCAGATTAGGAGCAGATTCCTTTTTTTTCGATTTTTCTCGCAACGGATTAGATTGATATGAAAATTGTGGTACTGTAATCCGGTCATTTTTTGGAAGAACTCGTTGATCATTTTCCTCTCGGTCAACGCTATCGACGAGCTGATCGATTTTATCCAAAGAATAAATACAGGTTACATTACGACCCATCAACTTTGAACGGTAGAGGGTGATATCTGCATCATGGATAATCTCGTCTGCTGAACCTTGTCCATTACGTTCTGCAATGCCAAAACTGATGCTGGCTTTGATCGGGGTAACGCTGGTTGAAACCTCAAATTCTGCTGCTGAAATAGCCTGGCGGACGGCTTCAACCCTGGGAAAAGCACCCTCCGCAGTTGTTTCCGGCATCAGGATGGCGAATTCCTCTCCCCCGAATCGGGCAACCAGGTCAGAACCTCTGAACTGATCCTTTAATATCTCAGCTACTTTGATTAAGACTACATCCCCAGCTAGATGCCCGTAGGTGTTATTAATATTGCGCAGCAGGTCCAGGTCTCCGATAACAACTGTGAGAGGACGGTCAAAGCGCGTTGCGCGATCGTATTCCTTCTCCAGCTCCTCCGCAAAGTACCGGGCATTATAGAGCTTGGTTTTCGGATCGATTTCGGTTTGACGTTGTAAGTTGGGGACTTTAAGTGTCACCGAAATCAGGTACAAGGGGATAATAACGAAGATGACCGCTGAGGGGTTGATAGTCGAGATCAGGGCTGCGACTGCGCCTAACCCTAATAAAGTGAAGTCGATCATCAGGGTGAGCATGCCAAAAATTCCCGACTGGGCAAAGTTTTGACCTCGGGCAAACCAGATAGCCATCCCGATCAGCAAGTGGTTCGCCAGGGTGAAGACAGATAGGGCAGCGAGAATGGCCAACGTACTGATAGAACCCGGGGGCAGATCTAAGGCAATTATCCAGGAGTATATCAAGGCAGCCGCGGAGACTGCAATCGCAAAAGTTGCCATATTGAATATCTGGATGTACCAGGGGTACCTGTGCCAGGCCCAATCAACCAGGTGAGCTACCAGGATAATGAACAGGGTTTCAACGCCGCCGAAGAATACAAATGCCAAACCGTATGCTACCCAACCAAGATTGTAGCTGGATTTATGGGTGGCACCCTCGACTTTGTAGACTTGGGCAATAGCGGCCAGACCGGTCAAGATCAACAACCAATAGTTTTTCCAATAGATATTGGTCAGGTGGTACACCGAAAGCCCAACGCCAACTGCAATTATTGAAAGGATGAAAATTCTTGCTTTCCAGGATAGATCGCTCAAGAGCCTCTACTCCAAATATGGTCGCCCAATTTTAGATTGTTGTAATCCAATCTGGCCTCATGTTGACCTTCAGGCCAGTTCTATAAACTAATCTTCCCAGGTATGCGCGTTCCAATTGACCGCGTTCCAGTTGACCGCGTTCCAGTTGACCGCGTTCCAGTTTACTGCGTTCCAGTTGACAGCGTTCCAGTTGACCGCGTTCCAATTAACCGCGTTCCAGTTGACAGCATTCCAATTGACCGCATTCCAATTGACCGCGTTCCAGTTGACTGCATTCCAATTGACCGCGTCCCAATTGACCTGCTCCCAATCGATTTCTTCCTCCCCATTCTGGCTGGACCAGTAAGCGATCAGCGCCATTTTAGCCAAAAGCATGTGAGGTACAATGCCCTGATTAGCAGCCTCCGAGGTGCGCGTGGTAAGTGCGGCGTAAACGTCAAGGTAAGGCCATGACCCAACAATTCCGGCCGTTTGGATGAGGCGATATTTAACCTGGTCAGGGGTCAGATTTGGCTCTGCTTGCAGCAGAAGGGCTGCCGCGCCGGTAACCATTGGAGCGGCCATCGATGTGCCACTGAGACGGAAGTATTCCCCATCCATCACGACCCGATCGGGATGTTCAAAAAACCAATCACTCCCATATGATAGAACACTGACGATGTCTACACCTGGAGCGAAGATCTCTGGCTTGGAGTACCCTTCAATTGTCTGTCCTAATGGGGTAAACGAGGTAATGAAATCATCTGTCCTGCTGGAGGTATTGTTCTCATCGGTGGCACCCACAGTGATGATGAAAGGATCATTTCCTGGTGCAGCTTCAATTGCCTTAAACTCGTCGTCATCATCCCAGTTGCCGGCAGCTGCCACAACCACCACTCCATTGAACCACAAGATCTCTGCTGCGGCATTGAGCGCGCTCTCATGGTAGGATTGCGGAATGGTGGACTGGATCGACAGGTTCAGAACCCGAATGTTGTATTCATCTTTGTGGTCAAAAACCCACTGCATGGCATCCACAGTATCAGACTCATAAGCCAGACCCTGCTCGTTGCTGATCTTTAGATTGACCAAATTCACCTTCGGTGCAATTCCTGAGTACTTTCCGTCAGAAGCGCCTCCATGCCCACCTATAATGCCAGCCACATGAGTGCCATGTCCAAAATGATCTGAGGAGGATTCGGAATTAAAACTTTTCATTACTTTAATGCGAGTATGCGGCTTTTTTGGTGTGATAGTAAAATCCCGGTCAGTGAAAATACCACTGTCTATCACTGCGACACCAATTTCCTCGCCCAGATAACCCAAATCCCATAGCTGTCGCACATTCAGGGTATCCAAGAAATAATTTTCGGGGAGCAGTGCCAAAGAGGTTTTCGGATCTTTTATCGGTTTTGCGGATGGTTTGATAGGTGCATCCAATGAAACCCAATTCACAGTCGTCATCTCAGCCAGACTGGGAACAGCAGCACCTGGCACCTCAGCAGCAAAGGCGCTGATCAGTGGGAGATCCTTGAGTACGCGACCACCCATTTTCTCAACAAAATGCTCAGCGGGATACGATGTTCCCCCAATTTGAACAATGACGCGCAATGTTTGTCCAGGATCCTCGGCAACCATCTGATCCAACTGCTCGCTCATCCGAACGTAACGGGGCTTGAAAATCAACACAGCTGGCGCCAACAGGCTGAAGATAATGGTAACGATTATGCATGTTTGAAAGATTTTCTGTGATAGTTTCATATTTTCATCTCATTTACTTCCTAAAACATTGAGCCCCTCAGGTTCTGGGGCGCCTGAGGGGCTAATGAATTAGATTTGCCTAGGCAGCCCATCCGTCATATGGTCAGTTGACCAATTAGACTGTAGCTTTGTGTCCCTGTCTTTCGACAGGTTTACCTTTTCTGTGCGAAGTTATGAGCCTAGGCAGCCCGTCCATCCTGTAGTCGAAAGACTATTTAGATCGTGGCTTTGCGTCCCTGCTTTTCAACAGGTTTGCCGTTTCTGTGCTGTATGTTGAACTTTACTTTATGAGCACCTCCCCAAAGGAATGCGAATAGTACTTTAGTAATGAATTTAGTACTTTCTTCCTATATGCCTGAGATAACGGCATGCAATTACTTTTGTTACACCAAATTCTAACCAATTTATTACTAATTAGCGATCCTTTCCATCTTGTAAGGAATCGAAGGAGAACTTCATATTGAATTGACGGGCACAACGGACTAAGGTGTACATCGTTTTCTGAAAGGTC
>CP070785.1:1753866-1760144 GCA_020346705.1 Chloroflexota bacterium
CTGATCGAGAGTGGGTATGGTTTGAATGTGGATGGATCCCAGATCGCGGATCACGATGCGATAGGAATCGTAGATAAACCGTAGAATACCCGAAACTCTTTAAGAATCTCGTCAATGGTTCACGGGTTTCTTGCGAAATTCTACTTGGTCGCCCGCTCGATCTGTGATTGCATCGAGATTAAGACTGATCTGATCATGGGAAGCCTTTAGGGGTAAAATCTTTTAGTATAAAGCCAAGAGGATGCGAACTAGTGATTAATTCTATTGACGACCTGCTGACATCATTAAGGGAACGGCTTTATGTAGCAGAGCGCGGCCTGGCCACCTCGATTTATCTGGCACACAAACTCGGGCGACCACTCTTCCTAGAAGGAGAAGCTGGAGTGGGAAAAACAGAAGTGGCCAAAGTGATGGCAGATATCTTCAAAACAGAACTCGTCCGCTTGCAGTGCTACGAAGGCCTGGATGTCCATCATGCTGTTTATGAGTGGAACTACACCCGGCAGATGATGAACATTCGCCTGATGGAAGCTCGCGGCGAACACATCTCGGAAGCGGAGCTGTTCAGCCGCGAGTTCCTGCTGCCGAGGCCATTGTTGCAGGCGATCGAAAAATCCCAGAAAAGCCAGGTTGTCTTGCTTGTCGATGAGATTGACCGCAGCGACGAAGAGTTTGAAGCCTTCTTGCTGGAAATACTTTCAGATTACCAGATTACTATCCCAGAGATAGGCACCATCAAGACCCAGCGGCCTCCATTCGTGGTGATAACTTCTAACCGCACACGGGAGGTTCACGACGCCCTCAAGCGGCGTTGCCTGTATTTCTGGATCGATTATCCCTCCTTAGAAAGGGAATACGAGATTGTCCTGGCAAAAGTTCCAGACGCGCCAGAAAAATTGGCCCGCCAGATCACGGCTTTCATTCAGGAACTGCGTCAGGTAGACCTGTACAAGATCCCCGGCGTGGCAGAGACTCTGGATTGGACAAGTGTGATGGTTATGCTGGATCAAAAAGCTCTTAATCTAGATGTCGTTGAAGAAACCCTGGGCGTGATCCTGAAATACCAAGACGATATCGAAAAGATCACCCATGAACATATCAAGCCAATCATGGAAAGAGTTAAAGTCCAGGTAGGAGCCTAAAGTGGGGGAAGGATTAAGCGCGTGGTGGAAAATGCACCCCAGGAAATAAACAGTTCTGGACAGTTCCTGCATAATTTGTTGGTCTTTGGCCGTCTCCTGCGCGGGCTGGGATTAGATGTGAATCCTGGTCGCATGATCGACCTTGTCCAGACCCTTGACCTGATCGAAATCGGCTACAAAGAGGATTTTTACCATGCCTCCCGCAGCCTGCTGGTCCATAAACGGGAGGATATCCCCCTATTTGACCAAGCTTTTGAAACATTCTGGCGCCAACCCTTAGATGCTCACGGCGACCTCTCACTACCTTCTCCGATTAGAAGAAAACCAGAAAGACACCACTTGCCCCAACCAGCGTTGAAACTACCTGAAGAAGCGAAACGCGATGGAAGGGAACGTGGAATATCGGCGTCTGAAGAGAGGCTGGTTGTCGAGGCTGCCAAATCCTACGACGCCAGGGAGATGCTGCGGAAGAAAGACTTTGCCGAATTAACCGGGGAAGAAATCGAATCTATAAAGAACATGATGCAGCAGTTAAGCTTCCATCTGGGTGAGCGGCGTACCAGACGGAAGCGACCTGGCAATGGCCACAGCATCGATCTGCGCCGGACGCTGCGAAAAAGTTATAAATACGGCGGGGAGGTGCTGATCTGGGCCAGGCGCGAGCCGAGGATTAAACCGCGCCCGCTGGTGATTATCGCCGACATCAGCGGTTCGATGGAGCGTTATACCAGGCTGCTGCTGCATTTTATCTTTGGGTTGGCTCAATCCCGCAGCCATCCGGTGGAGGCATTCGTCTTCAGCACCCGCTTAACGCGGATCACCAGGCAGCTGCGCATCCGGGATATCGACCAGGCGCTGGAGGGAGTATCCCAAGTTGTCCAGGATTGGGCTGGCGGCACACGCACGGGTGAGGCGCTGAAGGATTTTAACTTCAACTGGGGACGCCGGGTATTGGGGCGCAGAGCTGTAGTCCTGATCATCAGCGATGGCTGGGACCGGGGTGATTTGGACCTGCTGGAGCGAGAAATTGCGCGCCTGCAGCGCAGCTGCTACCGGTTGATCTGGCTCAACCCGCTGCTTGGTTCCCCGTTATACGAACCTCTCACCCGGGGCATGCAAATCGCACTCCCATATACGGATGATTTCCTGCCTGTTCACAACCTTGCCAGCCTGGAAGACCTGGCTGGTCACCTGGCTGCGCTGAACAATTAAAGTTGATAGACGGCACTTATACCCTATTTTGCCTGAGCGAGTTGGAGTATTCTAGGCCTTTTCTCCCTTACAATCTGAGAGGGTTTACTCATCTTCTCTAACGAAATTAGGCGTTGAATCCCAAATATTTCGCCAATTTTTCTCCTATGGGCGGTTAAATAGTTGCCAGGCTGTGCGGCTGGGTGTTATTTGACGATTGGATCCGGTTCTCGGCTCTTCATATTTGTGACATATTCCAACCGATTAAAGGATATTTGTCCCTTCATCCTGCCAAGATTTTCCCCTATACTGACAATTAACCAAGTGATTTAAAAGGTTATACAAACCTGTATGCGACTGTTTAAAGAAGAAAGGAGCTCTCATGGCTAAGATCGATCCTCTGGTAGAAGATTTCCTGGCACAGGAAAAGATCGCCGTGGTGGGCGTCTCGGATAAGCGTGAGACGGGCTGCAATCTGGCTTACCGCAAATTCAAGGAAAATGGTTATACCGTCAGCGCAGTCAACCCGCGCCTGACCAGCTTTGAGGATGACCCCTGCTACCCGGACCTGGGCTCGATCCCCGAGAAGCCAGATGCAGTGTTCATCCTTACCAATCCCAAGATCTCGGAGGAGATCGTCCAGCAGTGTGTCGATCTGGGCATCGAGCGGGTGTGGATGCATTGCCTGATGGGCACCAAACCCGGACTCGCGGCGAACATGACCAGCGTGTCACCCGAGGCGGTGCGCCTGTGCCGTGAGAACGGGATCACGGTGATCCCCGGCAGCTGCCCAAACCAGTTTCTGAAACCGGATTTCGGGCACCGGTTGATGCGCGGGATGTTCGGCACGATAGGCTTTCTGCGAGTAGAAGAGTAAGGCGCTAAGTTAGCGGCTGACGATATCCTTGGAGTTCCAGTGATGAGCAGAATACTTGTGGCTTATGCCACCATGGCCGGTTCGACGGAGGAGGTTGCCCAGGCTGTGGGCGAGGAGATCGCCAGCAGCGGTGCCCAGGTGGATGTCCTGCCGATCAGCGAGGACAAGGATCTCGAGTCATATGATGGCGTGGTCGTTGGCGGGCCGATGATCATGGGCTGGCACCGCGAGGCGATGAGATTCCTCCGCAAAAATCGTGATGCTTTTCAGCGTATCCCCCTGGCTGTGTTTGTCATGGCGATGAGCCTGACGCAAACGAGTGAGACGGGCGTGGAAGGCGTCCCGGTTTACCTGGATGAAGATCTGCCCAAGCCGCCCGCAAACGAAGAGCGCCTGAATTTTAAAGAGCGCTATGCCAGGCTGGAGAGCTACCTGCGCCCGGTCATCAAGGCGACCCGCCCGGCCAAACCGGTGAGCATCGGGGTATTCGGTGGTCGGCTGGAATACGGTCGCTTGAAGTGGTGGGCAGTGCTGTTCGTCATGCTGGTCATCCAGGCGCCGGCTGGAGACCGGCGAAATTGGGAAGCGATCCGAACCTGGGCGGCGGGGCTCCCTGCGATGATGCAAACCCAGTCGCCGAAAGCTGGTGAATGAGTATCATCTCATTGTATCGGAAGCCTAAAATTATCTGCAAATTACTCAAAATTTCTCGATTTTAATTTTGAGAAGGTTTGTTTCCCATCAATATGGATGGGTGTTTATGTTTCCGAATTCAGAAAATTCCCGTTACATCTATCAAACCGCGCACATGTTAGCGCCAGCCTCCAGCAAGGTTGGGTCCAGATCTGGAAAGATACCCTGCTCGTTGAGCTGCACGATCTTCTCGTAATTCGAGGGGTTGGCTGGGAGGCGTTCTAGAATCCAGGTGATGAACTTTTCTTCATCGTAATGCAGCGCAGGTACTTTCCCTACGACGGTTTCTAATGGACTTGCCAGTGGGATATGATCAAAGGCTACCGGCTGGCTGGTGTGACAGGGCAGGATGATGATCGCGGGGTTCATTGTAGTCAGGTTTTGCAACGTGTGATAAAGTGCCCTGGCGCGGGCTTCGCTGCCCTCCCGGTCGGCTTTTAAATCGGGGCGGCCGACGCTTTCCAGGAATAGCGTGTCACCCGAGAAAAGCGCTTTGTCGTCAAGTAAATAACTCATCGATTCGAAAGTGTGTCCAGGGGTATGGATCGCTTCCAGTATCGAACCACCAAAGTCGATCGTTTGGCCGGGTTCAAGAGTCTGGTGCTCGAATCGGGCGCGATCCTGTTTGGGAAGATAGTGCATAGCCCCCGCTAGTTCAACCAGAGCCCGCGAGCGGCTGAGATGGTCGGCGTGGATGTGGGTGTCCAGCACTTTGACGATGCGGCAATCCCGTTGAGCGGCGATATCCAGGTATATCTGCGGATCCACCGATGGATCGATAACCACCGCCGCGCCCTCTGAGGTCACCAAATAGGACAGGCAGCCCTTGCCCGTCCTGCGGACCTGCACGATCTCGGCTTTGCTGTGCGTTAGAGGCACTTCCGCTGTGTTCCAGGATAGGCTCCATGACTGCATCCCACCGGCAAGCGAAAGGGCTTCGATGCCGCGCGAGCCCAGATATTGGGCCGCGACCTTACTCGTTTGCCCCACGTAGCACACCGCCACGACCTGTTTCCCATCTTTTGGGTGGTAGTGCGCCAGAGGGCCAGGGCTGTGCGCATGGATCGCCTGGTAGGCATCCACGTTGAGGCTGCCCGGGATGTGCCAGGTCTCGTAATCCGCCCGCGGCCGGATGTCGATCACCTCGATCGAATGTCCATTTTCCAGCCAGGCCTGCAGCGTGGGAGTGTCGATCTCCAATGAATGATACATATCATGATCTCCAGTGCGGTTAATTAAGGTCTATTTTATCGTGAATTGGCAGTTTCTAGAAAAGGATTTCGTGCAGATAGGCAGTATAATTTTTTTTAGTCATTATTCAGATTGATGATAAGCATGTTTGCTAAACTGTTTTAAGATGAAAAGGAGAATCAAGGATGAAACAAATCATCGCAGAACGTGCTGGTGGACCGGAAGTCTTACGCATGGTTGAAGAGGAGATTCCAGAACCCGGCCAGAGTGAGGTTCGAGTCAAAGTATTAGTGGCTGGTGTTGCTTTTGGGGACCTGTTGTGGATGTCCGGTGTAGTACCTGGTGGACCCAAGCCCCCGTTTTCACCAGGCTACGACTTTGTGGGCGTGGTGGATAAATTAGGAGCCGGTACAGTAGGCTTAGAACTTGGGCAGCGCGTCGCCGCGCTGGTCCGAACAGGGGGTTATGCCGAGTACAGCTGCTGGCCAGCAGAGGCGCTTACACCCCTAAACGATGATCTAGACCCCGCCCAACAGATCTGCCTGACCTTAAACTACGTTACCGCCTATGCCCTGGTTACACGGATTGGGAAGCTGGAGACCGGGGGGCGCGTTTTAGTGCATGGGGCGGGCGGTGGCATGGGCACTGCCATGTTGGACCTGTGCCGGATGATGGGCATCCAGACTTTTGGCACCGCCTCCCGGGGCAAGCATGAATTGGTGGAGAGTCTGGGTGGGATACCGATCGACTATAAGAGTGAGGATTTTGTGGAGGTGGTTAAACGGGATGGTGGGGTGGACTTGGTCGTCGATCATATCGGCGGCAGCCACCTGGCGCGCTCGTTCAAATGCTTGCGTCCAGGGGGAACCCTGGTTTCGACCAGCTCTTATGCGGCGGCTTTGGGAAAGTCAGGGACGCTGGAGACGGTGGGTGGGCTGCTACGCATCCAGCTTTGGAATTTATGGCCCAACGGGCGTTCCGCACAGCTCTTCGATGTCACTCCATACTACAAGAAGAACCCCGGGATGTATACGCAAGACCTGCTGCTGTTGAGTGACCATCTGGCGAAAGGACAGCTGCATCCGGTGATTGACACCACTTTCCCGCTGGAAGAAGGGAGACATGCGCTGGAATACCTGCGCGATGGTAAAGCAAGGGGCAAGGTGGTGCTGTTAACCGAGGCT
>CP070785.1:1760244-1769832 GCA_020346705.1 Chloroflexota bacterium
CAGCGATAGGTGACGGCCAGGTCCATCCGGTAAGGGGCAGTAGGGGTGGACGAAAATGGGGCTTTTATGTCAATATCTAAATCACATACCGGGCATGCGCCATCAGGACGGATAAGTTCCGAGAAATTCTCCGTAAAATGCGCATAGTCACTTGCCGCTTGTCCCTCAGAAACCCGGTAAATTCTTTTTAAAGTGCCAATTACGTCCTGATCAGAGAGATCATTTAATTTTAGATACGCCATTAATGCTGCGGTGCTGTTCAGATGAACTACCCGGTTAGCGTTGACAAGGAGAATTCCGTTTCCTTGACCGCTGGATAAATCCCCGTCAATACGTAAATGGATGCGGCTTCTTTCTCCGGCTGCCTGGTAATCAAATGGATACACTCCTTGGATAGGGAGTTCTATCAATGAGTCACCTGCTACCTGGCTCTCATCACGATTTCCATTTATGAACAACTTTTTCAAGAAATTAGTCTTCACGGCGTTCGATCCTGAGTCTGCTCAACCAATAAACTATCGGCCTCCTCCAGCACAGGCACATGCACAACCAGCACAGGCACAAGCACAGGCACACCCTCCACCTCCGCCGCCGCTACGACTATAACTTGATGCAGGCGGTTTCGGCGGAGGATTGGTTATATTGGTGATCCCGCTGGTGAAGTCTGAAATACTTCCGACGACATTGCTGGAGAAGTTCTGTACTCCGGTTACCACTGAACCTGCGAAAGCAGAGCCTGGTAATGTGGGCATCGTTGGACCACTGCGACCGGTCGTCGGAGTTGACGGTCGCGCAGTTCCGGTTGGCGCCCGTCCATAACCTGGGTCGTAACGTGGCCACCAGATGGGGACGAATACGGGTCCAGTGCGGAATACATCGCGCGTGCGGTCATCGTAGTCTTTATCGAGCATGGTCCATTCCATGTGCTGATCGTATTTGGCACTTTTCACTTCGGGGGTATCTGCAGCTTCCACCTGTTCCCAGGCACGCCGGGTGATGTCTTTATGATATGCCACAGTTTCTTTGCGGCTGAAACCTTTCATCTTCTTACCAACGGATTTAACCAGGGCAATCATCATCTTTTGTAATGCTTTTTTGCGCTTACCTTTGGAGGTTTCCTTGAAGGCAGCTAAAAAATCCACCTCATAGTTGTGCAGGTTATCCGGAAGCGGTTCTTCCAACTCAATTTCTAACGGATCTCTCTTCACAACTGTAGCAGCATTTTTCTTAAGTACCCCAAATAAGATCATTGTCATGATCTTATCCATTGGTTCTTCCATTAAAATTCCAGCTTCAACGGCTGTCAAGCCGCGTTTGATCCCATGTCCTTCGATGGCGATTTTTGGTGGTAGATATTTTAATTTACGCCTGCTGCTTGAAACCACACCCCACACGACCAATCCTGCAATACCACCAAAGCAAAGCAGTGGAATCAGGAAGGGGCTCAAACATCCAATGAGATCGGAAAATCCGGAGACAGCTCCGACGCTTCCCGGACCTGCGCCTGTTACGATAGCACCTTCCGAGATATATTGCTTTGGGAATGAGGCACCGAATTGATATCTCCTGGTTGCATCAGAGCTTGAATTGCGCCAGGTATAGGTGATCCGTCCCTCATTATCGATGCCACCCTCTGGTTCAGGAGAGAAACCGGGAGGTGCTTCGTGCCAGCGCGGTTCATCGGGTTGGACACCGGGAGGCAGATGGTAGATGAGTACCGTTTCAGTTGGACCAGATATTGATCCACCCTCAAAGTAGTTCGGAATGAATACTGCACTGGCATAATTTTCGTCGATATCATCTGGATAGAGCACATCGCGAACTCGACCAATGAATACTCGTACTTCCCCTGTTTGCCCCGCAGGAATCGATTGGGAACCCAATCCAACCGCGACTCCTGGTTGGACATAAGGGGAGGATTCAATATCGGAAAGTTCAACGCCATTCGCATAGGCAACAACGCTATTCATGTCGTAATTGCTGTTAGGCACTCCCACGTCTACATATTCAATTGTTGGGCCAGAAGGATCATTCGCGAAAATGAAGACATAGTCAATCGAGCTAGTACCATCTGCGTTCCAGTAAACATCGATAAATTGCTGCGGCAAGCTATAAGTGTATGTCTGGGCAAGTGCTGCTCCAGGTAACAACAGAGCCGTTAAGGTAAACAAAACTAATGCGGTAACAATATACGCTTTTCTTTTCTGCATAGCTACCTCATATAAATAAGTTGGGGAACCACTTTGACGGACGGGATTGGACGATTACCACTTAGGATCTTCGGTGAGTTGGTAGGAGGTTCCACAATATGGGCACTCAACAACGGGGGCACCAGCTACCATCTCAACATTATCTGTGGATAAGGCACCACCACAATTTTGACATTTAAAACTATCAAATTCAACATTCGCGGGAAGGTCGATGTTTAATGTGACGCTCTGGTCAGCCGGGGCAGTTTTCTTTAGTCTTCCCCCAAGGAAAATTAATCCAAATCCAATTGCTGCCAGAATGAATCCAACGATCAACCAGCCGGAATTAAATTGTTCTCCAAACGCAGCTAAGATGAAAAGGAAACCAAATATTAGAAAGAAAGCTGCCCCCACATAGGAAATAATTCTTCCAGCTGTCATAATGACCTCCTTAGCGTGTTTTTAGTTTACCCATCAATTTAAGGCATATCAAGTGACATTTGACCGTTATTTCACCTAATAATGTAAGAATTGAAGGACTACTAACTCGATTTTGGTTTGTGTCGGAAAAGGATCATATCCAACTGCCGCTCGAGATACTTCAACCAGAAGAAACCATGATCTAGCGTATTGAATTATTTAAATTTCTGATACGGATAATCAAGGATGGACTTCAATCACCAGGGCTCATCTGCGAACCACTCATCGTCAGTGCGGTCCATTTCAAGAATTTCTCCGGTGACGACGAAGACAATCCGTTCACAAACATTGGTCACGCGATCTGCCACCCGCTCGAGGTTATGAGCCACCCATAACAAGTGGTTCGCTCGGTCGATGTTCGAAGGGTTGGATATCATGTGATCCATTAATGCACGATAAATCTGGTTGTAAAAATTATCAACCTGGTCATCTTCATCAGGGATGGATCGGGCTGCATCAGCATCCCGTTCCACGAATGCTTTTAAGGCACGGTCGAGCATATCGATGCACACCATAGCCATGGCAGGTATTGATTCCACAGGTTTTAGCAGATCTTCTTCACCGATGCGGACCGTGATGCGGGCGATCCCCTTGGCATAATCACCCATTCGTTCTAATTCGGTGGTTACCTCAAGAATTGCAGCAAGTAATCGTAAGTCGCGCGCCATTGGCTGTTGGGTGGCAATCAAGGTGATCACTTCTTCCTCAATTTCAAAATGCTTCTGGTTGATCTGGCGATCCCCATCATAAATCACCTTGGCTTTTGAGATATTCTGGTCCTTTAACGCGTTTACTGCATTAAACAGCGCATCTTTTACCATATCCCCCTGAACAATAACCTCAGCCAGAAGCTCATCGATCGCCCGATCTAAAGTTTCTCGTGGAGAAATTGATGCCATTTTTTCCTCACCTTTTAATAACGAGTCTCATTTTTCTTGTTTCTCTTATCCAAACCGACCTTCAATATAATCAGCAGTTTGTTGGACCTGAGGAGTGGTGAACATTTCATTTCCTGGAGCGTATTCGATCAACTTACCCTGAAGGAAAAATGCAGCATAATCTGCTGCGCGCGCAGCCTGCTGGACAGAATGAGGTACGAGGACGATGGTGTAGTTTTTTTTCAATTCTTGCAAAGAAGCTTCAACTTTTCCGGTGGATATTGGATCTAATCCAGAGGTTGGTTCATCAAGCAGGAGAACTTCCGGTTCCAAAGCCAAACTGCGCGCAATACAAAGCCGTTGCTGTTGACCACCGGACAATTCCATTGCAGGATCATCTAAACGATCTTGAACTTCTTCCCAAAGCGCTGCCTGGTTCAGACTGCGTTCGATTGCTTCATGAAGCAGGCTCCTCTTCCGCACGCCTGCAATCTCTAATCCATAGGTCAGATTTTCACGAATGCTCATCGGCAACACGACTGGGCGGGCGAAGACCATGCCAACTCGTCGGCGTAACGCAGTTACATCTAGATTGGGATCAAGGATATCAATAAAATCACCGGATTCTGAGTATAAATGCGCTTTTCCTGAAACCGTTGTGACGTTAGCGAGATCGTTCAAGCGATTTAAAACTCGTAAATATGTCGATTTTCCGCCACCAGCAGGACCGAATATCACCGAGATTGAATTGACCGGGATATTCATGGATATATCTTTTAGTGACTCGGTTCCATCTGAGTATTGGAGAACCAGGTTCTCAGTGACAATTTTATTTGTTATCGTCATTAATAATGTTGCTCTGTTTTAATATCTACCACTGCCGTCGAGCTCTGGCTCGAGAGCGGATAATTGTGGCAATTAAGTTCATACCAAGGACAAAAACCAACAACACAAGAGCGGTACCGTATTGGATCTGAGGTGACATTCCAGGTACCTGAGTGGAGATCACATATAGATGGTAGGGTAATGCCATTGTCGGATCCATTGGGGATGATGGTAAACGTGGCAAAAAGAAGACAGCAGCGGTAAATAGAATCGGCGCTGTTTCACCGGCAGCCCTTTCGAGGCCTAGTATAACTCCCGTCAATATTCCTGGCAGCGCTTGAGGCAGAACAATCCGGCGAACGGTCTGCCACTGGGTCGCACCAACCGACCTGCTTACAACTCTGAATGACTGGGGAACTGCTCGTAAAGCTTCCTCAGTTGTAGTGATAATCACCGGCAGGGTCATGATAGCGAGGGTCAGTGAGCCAGCAAGGATGCTGATACCAAAGTTTAAGAAGATCACAAATAAGCCTAATCCGAACAACCCATAAACAACGGATGGAATGCCTGCCAGATTGATAATCGCAATCCGAATTGATTGGGTCCAACGATTATCAGGTGCATATTCAGCCAAGTAAATGGCTGCTCCAATCCCAAGTGGAGATACCACAAGTGCACAAATTAGTGTCAAAAAGAATGTTCCTACGATCGCAGGCCAGATGCCGCCGGATCGCATGCCATCACTTGGGAACCCAAAAATGAATTCCAATGAGATAGCTGGTGCTCCTTGATAGATGATGAAGACGATGATTGCTATGATCGGCAAAACCGCGATGATTGCCACCAGGCGCAGGAATATGAAGCCAATTTGCTGGGTGAGATTTCTACGTTGAGCAGAACTTCTTGATTTCATGAAAGGATGCGCTCCGAGCGCTTTTTACGGCGGAAGACGAACGTTGAAGCGGAAACGTTTACGATTAATGCAATGACAAATAATACGATGCCGATGAAAAAGAGAACATGGTAGTGAGTACTACCGTTGGCTACCTCGCCCATCTCTGCCGCGATTGTCGCGGTCATCGTTCGGGTGGGATTTACAAATGTGGCCAAACCTTGGGGCATCATGGGAGCATTGCCAGTTACCATCAGAACAACCATTGTTTCACCAATTGCCCGGCCAATTCCCAACATTATGGCAGTTAGAACGCCCGATTTAGCTGCAGGTAAGGTGACCCACCAAATAGTTTGCCACTCCGTTGCACCTAAGGCTAAAGAGGCATCCCGATAACTGCGCGGAACTGTATCGAGAGCATCTTCGGATATCGAAACAATAGCTGGAAGGGCAATGCCAGCAAGGATTAAAGATCCTGTCAGAGCAGAGAGACCAGTTGGTAAAGCCAATATCTCCCGCAGGTATTGGGAAAGGATCAGTAATCCAAGAAATCCTAATACAACGGAAGGGAAACCACCCAGCAATTCGACCAATGGTTTAAGGATTTCTTTGGTTCTCGGAGAGGCGACTTCAGCAATATATATCGCCGTGAGTAATCCCAAAGGCACCGCGATGATAAGGGCACCAATGGTGACAATCAATGATCCAACCAGTAAAGGAAGAAGACCAAAATAAGCTTCGATTGGATACCAACGAACTTGAAAGAAATCCTTAAATGGGACTTCTCCGAAGACGGGTATTCCCTCACTCAACAAAAAATAAAAGATCAGAAAAACAAAAATTATTGCTGAGTATCCAGTAAATTTTATGAGCCAGGTGATGAAGGATTCTGGTTTAATTCGAGATATTCGCATATTTTTTCTCCCACCAATAATTATTTAGATTTAACCTGTGAACAAATGTACCAATTTTATTGAGTAATGATAGGAACAAAGCCAAGTTCCGTAACAGTGTTCTGGGCATCCTGAGAAAATATCCATTCCATGTATCGGTTCACAAAACCTTCAGGGGTGCCAGCTGTATACATGAAAAGATCCCGGGCGATAGGGTAGCTGCCATCATTGACTGATTCTGGAGATGGATATATATATGCGGATGGATCAGCTGAGGTATCTGATACTCCGATCACTTTCATATCATCGGTAACGTAACCAAGTCCGTCGTACCCGATTGCATTTGGATTTTGTCGAATTTCAGCACCAATAACTTCCGAAGAGGGCAGCAGGAGGGTATCCGTCGAGAATAGAGTTTTATCTTCTTTATCGCCCAATCTGAGAACCTCTTCCAGAAAATAGACATGGGTTCCGGAATTTGTTTCGCGAGAGAGACGGACAATAGGCCGATCTTCTCCGCCGAGCTCCTGCCAATTGTTGATTTTCCCACTGTAAATATCGGAAAGCTGCTCAAGAGATAACTGATCAATTGGGTTATTCGGATTCACGATGATTGCAATGGCATCCCTCGCTACAACAAATTCGTTTGGTTCAATTCCATTCGCTTGCGCATTGTCGATTTCTTCAGACTTTATTTTTCGAGACGCATTGGCGATATCGGTCGTGCCATTTATCAAGGATGCAATTCCTGTGCCTGAGCCACCTCCTGAAACAGAGAGGTTAGATTGTGGATTCTCTTTTTGGAATTGCTCCGCCCAGGCCAAAGCAAGATTAACCATGGTGTCTGAGCCGACATTATTGAGGTATTCGCTTGAATCGGTGGGGGAGTCGAGTTCAGAATCAGGCTGCGAAGAACAGGCAGCAATGACCAGCAAAACAGTGAATAACAACAGTATTAATTTGGTTGGCATCCAGGTGATTATAGCAATACTCGGTTAACGAATCAAGCAATTCTTCCAAAATTATCAGCATTATAGATTAGAATTGCTTCTATGCAAAATTCTGAATATTCATTTGAAGTACAAGAGCTAAATTTTTATTACGGTTCCTTCCAGGCATTAATTGATATCAACATAAACATTAAACCCCGGTCCGTCACAGCCTTAATCGGTCCCTCTGGATGTGGAAAATCCACTTTTCTGCGATGTTTAAATCGAATGAACGACACCATTTCTGGCGCTCGAGTTGAAGGCAAGATTTTACTTGATGGGGAGGATATATATGCTCCAGATGTCGATTTAACTGACCTGCGAAAAAGGGTAGGAATGGTATTTCAAAAACCCAACCCCTTTGCAAAATCGATTTTTGATAACGTAGCTTTTGGACCAAGGGTCCAAGGACTTATCACGGATAAAAAACAGCTGGAAGAATTGGTGGTAACCAGTCTTGAGAATGCAGCTTTGTGGGATGATGTGAAAGACAGCCTGGATGATGATGCCCTCGGGTTATCCCTCGGTCAGCAGCAGCGGTTATGCATCGCCAGAGTCCTAGCAGTTGAACCCGATGTAATTTTGATGGACGAACCTGCGTCAGCGCTGGATCCGATCGCAACTCGCAAAATTGAAGAGCTGATTGCGGTACTTAAGGAAAATTACACGATAGTTATCGTAACCCACAATATGCAGCAGGCGGCCCGTGTTTCCGAAGAAACAGGTTTATTCTGGTTAGGTGAGCTGGTGGAATTTTCGCTAACTGAAGAGATGTTTACCCGCCCAGAGAAGAAACTTACTGAAGACTATATCACTGGGCGCATGGGATAATTTTTCGCTACTTTCTATCTAGTATTTTTTTTAATCAATTGAGTACTCTTCTTCTAATAAGCGGGGGATTTTTTGTTTAATCTCGTCCCGAACCTCCCGAAATTTGTCAAGCACATACTCTTCATCACCTACAATTTTTGCCGGATCAATAAATGAAAGGTGAACCTGACGGCCGGATTTCAACCAAATCGGGCATTCTTCTCTAGCTGAATCGCAAACCGTTATCACTAAATCAAAATCTAAAGCGTTAAATTGGGAGGCATCTTTTGATGTTCCCTGGTGGGTAATTCCGATCTCTTTTAATACATCAATGGCATATGGATGGACATAACCAGCAGGTTTTGTTCCTGCGCTGTATGCCTGCCATTTATCTCCATTGATGGAATTAATTATGGCTTCGGCCATTTGTGATCGACATGAATTTCCTGTGCACAGGAAAAGAACTTTTCGGTGCTCTGGAATGTTAGGTTCTGGCATTAATCGAATTGGTGAAGCTAGCTATTGAATTTCTCAAATAAGTCAAGATCATTATCTCTGCGATCTAGTTCGCGCATCTCACCTGTAGCCATGTAAACTGTTCGTTCACAGATATTCGTGACACGATCTGCCATGCGCTCTAGATTATGGGCAGCCCACAATAAATAATTAGCCCGATCAATGGTCGAGGTATCATCAATCATGTATGTGACCAGTTCGCGATATACCTGATTGTAGAGCGAGTCAATTTGGTCATCTTCCAAAGGGATTGCGCGAGCAGTTTCAACATCCCCGGCAACAAAGGCACCAAGTGCTCTGTGTAGCATATTCAAACCCTGGTTTGCCATGCGAGGAATATCGATGAGAGGTTTTACAAGCGGTTCATCACCCATTAAGGCATTGATCTTGGCGATGCCTTTAGCGTAATCTCCGATACGTTCAAGCTCTGTACTAATTTCTAAGACTGCTGCCAGTAAGCGCAAGTCTTTTGCCATAGGTTGTTGAGTCGCGATCAAGGTGATACAACGATCCTCAATCTCAAAGTGTTTCTCGTTGATGACCTCGTCATTGGCATATATTTTGCCAGAAGCTTTGATATCCCGCTGCTTAAGGGAGTCTACCGAAGCCCTGATTGCTTCTTCAACCATGCTACCTAATACGAGTACCTCATCGAGCACTTCCTGAAGTGCTCTATCCAGGGATTCTCTTGGGTTGATTGCGGTCATTTTTCGTTCCTCCTGCGGCAGCATTGGAATATCAACCAAAGCGACCTGTAATGTAATCCTCGGTTAACTTCTTTGAAGGTTTGGTGATCAGATCAGAAGTCGGTCCATACTCCATTAAGGTCCCCGAGCGGTCCTCGGTTAAAGTGAAGAATGCCGTGTTCTCTGAAACCCGAGCAGCTTGCTGCATATTATGGGTGACGATGATAATGGTGTAATCTTGCGATAGATCCCGCATAAGCTCTTCAATCTTAAGCGTGGAAATGGGATCTAATGCCGAGCAGGGCTCATCAGTTAATATTATATCCGGTTTAATCGCGATCGTTCGGGCAATGCACTGCCTTTTGAGGTTATAGGCTAAAGTTTCCTGTAGGGTAGGGTCGTCCTCAACTACAAGTATTTTCTCTGCCAT
>CP070785.1:1769932-1773500 GCA_020346705.1 Chloroflexota bacterium
GGATTGGGGCGCGATGGACGAGTGGCGTGGGGCCGCAGAAGGAACTCGCGAATATACCCGGCGGGTCATCCAGGATCCGAAGGATTGGGGTGAACTGTCTGTCCTTGATCCTACGAAAGGCTCACTTGGGGCGCAGCTCGAATGCTTAAGCATGATCGTCAAAGAGATCGGGGAGGATGTGCCCGTTATTCAAACTGTATTCAGCCCATTAGCGCAGGCGAAGAACCTGGTGGGGGCAGATAAACTTTCAATACATTTAAGACGTTATCCCGAGCAGTTATCAGCTGGGCTTCGGACGATCGCGCAGTCCATCCAGCGTTTTGTGGAAGCGGTGAAGGAAACGGGAGCTGCGGGTATATTCTATGCCGTCCAGCATGCCCAGTATGGTTTGTTTGCCGAAGAAGAGTATGAAGTTTTTGGGCGGCAGTTCGATTTTCAGGCATTGGAGCCAGCACCAGAGTTCCGGTTTAATATGCTCCACCTGCACGGTGAACAGGTGATGTTTGACCGTTTTATGGATTACCCAGTGGCGATCATCAACTGGCATGATCGAGAATCACCCCCCACTCTGGCTGAAGCGAGCCAGAAATTTCCCGGCGCAGTATGTGGGGGATTACGCCGCCTGGAAACGATGGTCTTAGGTTCCCCGGCTGAGGTAAGGGATGAAGCGGAAGACGCCTTTCAGCAAACAAATGGGCGAGGCATGATCCTGGGTACGGGATGCGTCATGCCCACCATTGTGCCACGTGGGAATATTTTCGCCGCCCGGCTGAGCGTCGAAAAGTGAGTGTTTTTTTTACTAGACAAAGATGAAACGGCGATCGGGATTGCTCGATCGCCGCTTGTGTTATGAGAGTTATATCAGGCAGTGCAAAAGGTCGCAAATTGAGATCCGTGCCGGGAGAGAGCACGCGACCGATTACCGATCGGGTTAAAGAGGCCTTGTTCAATATTATTGGTCCGGACATCCAGGAATCAGCCTTCCTGGACATGTTCGCTGGAACCGGTAGTGTGGGCATAGAAGCTTTGAGCAGGGGGGCAAAAACTGCGCTTTTTATCGATCTTCAGCGCGTTGCAGTCAAAACGGTCAACGAGAATCTAAAGCTGACCAAACTCACCGATGGGGCAGAGGTTGTCCGTGGAGATGCACTGGCGATCCTGGATGGCCCTCCACATTTGCAGTACGACTATGTCTATATCGCCCCGCCGCAGTATCAGGGAATTTGGATCGAGGCTTTGCGTAAAGTTGATGATCACCTGGAATGGCTTTCTGAGGATGCCTGGGTGATCATCCAGATCCATCCCCAGGAGATCGAAGACCCGGATCTAAACCACCTGGTCGAGTTCGACCGCCGGAATTACGGCAGTACGGTATTAATTTTCTACCAGGTAAGGGACGAATAACGGTTTGTAAAGCAACGATGTCTAATACACCTCATAGAAGATTCAACCCCCTGACCAATGAGTGGGTGCTGGTGTCACCCCAGCGTACGCAGCGCCCCTGGAAAGGTCAGATGGAAAAAGTGTCTCCAGTGAAACTGCCTGAATATGATCCTGAATGCTACCTTTGCCCTGGAAATACGCGCTCTGGTGGAAAAATCAATGAAGAGTATACTGGGACCTTTGTGTTAGATAATGATTTTCCGGCTCTGCTCTTCCAACCTGATCGCAAATCACTCGGGGAAGAAGAAATTGAGCCTCGGAGGAGTAGCGATCTTACCGGGAAGCTCTCTCTCCCCCCAAGGTTATTCAAAAAAGAAGATGAATCAGGTATCTGCCGGGTGGTCTGTTTCTCCCCACAGCACAACGCCTCGCTGCCAGACTTATCAATCGACCAAATTGAAGCTGTTATTCAAACGTGGATAGATCAATCGCTCGATCTGCAAAAACATGATTTTATCCATTATGTGCAGGTGTTTGAGAACAAGGGAGCGATGATGGGAGCCTCCAATCCCCACCCTCACTGCCAGATTTGGGCTACGGAAAGTATTCCCAATGAACCATGGAAGGAGCTCGCATCACAGAAGGAATATTTGGCAGAAAATCAGACCTGTTTATTATGCGATTACCTGCAAGCTGAGGTGAGCAGCCAGGTGCGCATTGTCGTTGAAAATGAGCATTTCTGCGCTTTAGTCCCCTTCTGGGCAGTCTGGCCCTTCGAGACCATGGTGCTGCCGAAAAGGCATTTCGCCTCGATGCCGGTTATAGCCCAGCTTGAGATTGAAGCTTTGGGAAATTTACTTCAAAGACTCACAGCTTGTTATGATCGTTTGTTCGAGGTATCCTTCCCCTACTCCATGGGATTTCACCAGGCGCCAGTCAATGATGGGCTTCATCCGGAATGGCACCTGCATGCCCATTTTTATCCACCGCTGCTGCGGTCTGCAACAGTGCGAAAATTTATGGTGGGTTTTGAAATGCTGGCTTCACCACAAAGGGATCTGACCGCAGAATCGGCAGCTGAAAGATTGCGCAGCTTGCTCTAGGGCTAGAACAAACCTCTCAGGACGAGTAGAAAACCAAAAACGATCAGGGGGATGCCTAGAGGCAGCAGTACTACTGTGATGCTCAGGACTGCACCTACGATGATCATGACCAGGCCCAGTAGGATGGCGATCAGCCGGCCGGTGAGCCTGACGATCCAGGTTAGCAAACGCCAGATCGCCCAAAATGGCCATAAATACCAGGGTACCTGTTCAGCTGTATTTAATTGAGACATTCTTTACTCCAACAGTTATTCATCGACAATTTTTGATATCAACGGTGATTTCTATTAATATATACGTTTAATCTCACAAAAAGGTTGCGTAAAAAATATGGGCATTGGGGATCGGATCATTGATCACGAAAGACGATCATCAAACGATCTGAAGCATCATATAGATAGTGAGCTGAGAAAGGTTGATCCCCGGGATTGGCTCCGAGGACACGGGGAAGCAGGACAGGTAAATCCTCGACTAAAGGTAGGCTGTAAAGCTGGTTGATTGGGACCCATTCCAGGCTGCCCTCAGGTGAGGAGGGCAGTGATTCAAAGTAATCCGATCCAGAGGCAGGAATATCCCCGCGTAAAACGAAGATCCCGACGCCGATTTCTTCTCCAGTATCGATCGTGATCAGACCGCAAAGCCAAAGATCCTTCACCTCAAAACCGGTTTCTTCAATGAGTTCGCGGTAGGCTGCAGAAATGATATCCTCTCCGCGTTCGACATGGCCGCCAAGACCGTTATACAACCCTGACCAGAGTCGTTTTTCAGGACCGCCTTTCAGGAGCAAAACATGATCTCCTTTGACCAGAAAAATCAAGGTACGGGGTACCAAAAGATAATGATCTAAATTTACTCCCTGATCAGAGCTTGGCACGGAAAACCTTTAAATCAAAGTGTGACGGTGATGAGCTGATACTATGATCTTATTATATATCCGTTGAGAGAAATATCCATAATATCAATAATTTGTAAGATTGCCCCCCTAATGTTGCCAACAGGATAAAGTAAGGCTATAATCGAATTGCTGATGTATTGGGACAATAACAATTGATAAGGAGAAGCTGATGGGCGACGAAAAAGAA
>CP070785.1:1773600-1780057 GCA_020346705.1 Chloroflexota bacterium
AGTCTGAAATTCTTCAAAGCGGCGATCGAAGCGGACCTTACTGTCAGGATTAAAGGTTGCCCGCAGGTGATCGAGCAGTTCCGTGCTGGTCACAAAGATGGGCGGCTTGCCTTTCTCGTTGCGAAAATTCCCAATCGCTGCTGCCAGATGCGTTTTCCCACAGCCAAATGGCCCGGTAAAAACCAACCAGCCCTGAGGTTTTTCGGCAAAGTCAAGCGCAGCCCGGAGGGCTTTATCCAGGCTCTGGACATCCTGAGGCGACAATCCTTCGCCTTTACGGTCACTGAAATTTCCAAAAGTTAATCCCTGCAGCTCATCGAGTGAGGAATGCTCCGGGTGACCAGAATCATCAAGCGGCTGGCGGTAATCCGGGGCGGTGATCTCCACCCTGGTGACCAATTCTGGATCCTGCAAGCGAGAGCTGATACGCCCTTCAATCTCTTCCAAGGCGAGATTAGTGGTGACAACCAGGGGCAGCTGGTTGATATAGCGATAATTGATGATCTGGAACAGCTTTTCCTGAGCCCAGGAGGTGGCGTTTTGGGTGCCGAAATCATCCAGCACTAAAAGTTTAATGTTGCGGATCTCTTCAAAGCGTCCTTCAAAGGTCGCCTCCGGATCTTCGTATGAGAAGCGCAGGGTATCCAGCAGATCGGGAACGGTGAGAAATAAGGTGGGGATACCCAAGCCAACTGCAGTGTTGGCAATGGCGGCCGCCAGATGCGTCTTGCCGCTGCCATAAGGTCCTTCAATGAATAGCCAGCCCTGCATCGAATGGGCGAATTGGTGAGCCTGGTTGTAAGCCAGTTCGATGGAGTTGGCTTGATATTCTTTCAGCCCAATTAGACCGCGAGGTTCGAAGTTGTCAAAGGTAAGGTGAGAGAGTTCTTCCAGGTTGCTGAGCGAATATAAACGCTTATGAATCTGTTTGCTCACCTGGGCCTGTCGGCAAACACATACCAGGACCTTTCCGAAATCCGGATCTTCGACGGGAACGTCAGCCCGTAAGTACCCCAGGCCACCGCAATGCGGGCATTCGGGATCGCCCAATAAGTCGGACCGCCTCGGTTCTGGCTGATCTTCAGTGTTCGATGAAGTCGGAGAATTCTCCTTCGACGTAGCGGCGGCGATCCTTTTCAGTGTCTCGTCGATCCTCTCGCTCATCCCGGCCTCCTTCCTGCCAACGTTTTAGAATGGCTTCCACATAGCTCCAGCGGCGGACATTATTTTCAACTGCGATGCGCACAGCTTCTTCAATCCAACTGTACGGGTAAGTCTGCTCAGCATCTTCCAAAGTCTCGGCGATGATCGGCGTCAACGGGCCGATATTCTCTTCATATAAATGATAGATACCCGGCGTTTCGCTGATCACATCCACCGGGTAAGCAGGGTCTCCAGAGTGGCGCCACTCGCCTCTCTCGATTGCACCCACCGCAGCCCGACCCTTGGGGGTATTGAGGAAATATAAATCCTCCGGACCGCTATCCAGCTCGAGGGTGGCTTTGATAAAGGTGTTGCGCTCCAGGCAGCGTTGGATCGCGTCTTCCAGGTTCTCCCGGGCCTGCTGAGGGTTTTCCCCCAGGCTGGCCATAAATTCCTTATCTTCAAGAAAGTCTGTTAGCCTCAAGTAGCGAAAAGCCCCTTCCATGTGGTCCAAGATCCAGAATGCGTAAAGGGTGGTTTTCAACTCACCCAGGTGGTCGATCAGAGGCAGCAGGCTGCGGAAAAACGGATCCGGGATGCTGGTGAAGTGGACTTTACCTTCGGAGAAACCTGTAAATGACTTCATTCCCATACCGATCAGGCAAGCTTGGATAGATCGACATCCCTGGTGGCGGCATTCTCGAATTTAGCCAGCCCGCTTCTAAAGATCAATTCAATCGATCCGGTCGGGCCATTGCGGTGTTTCGAGACCTTGATTTCTGCGATATTGGGACGGGTGGTGTCTTTATCGTACATATCCTGGCGGTGGATGAACATGACCACATCCGCGTCCTGCTCCAGGCTGCCGCTCTCGCGCAGATCGGACAGCTGTGGTTCTTTGTCCGCCCGCTGTTCGATAGCCCGCGATAGCTGGGCAGCGGCAAGCACGGGGACGTTCAACTCCCGAGCAAGGATCTTCATATTACGAGAGATATAAGAAACCTCCTGGACCCGGTTTTCAATACGCATCCCGCCGCTCATCAGCTGCAGGTAATCTACCAGGATCAGATCCAGGCGGAATTCAAGATGCAGGCGACGGCACTTGGTGCGCAGCTGCAGCGGGGTTAAGCCAGGAGTGTCATCGAGGAAGATGCGGGTGTCACCCAATACCTCGATGGCATGGGCAAATAAAGGCCACTCGTCCTCGGTCAGCTTTCCGGTGCGCAGGTGGTGGATATCGATGCCGGTCTCCTGGGCGATCAGGCGCTGGACCAATTGTTCATTAGCCATTTCCAATGAAAAGACCGCGACATGCTTCTTGTGAATCTGGGCGGCGTTTTTGGCGGCCGAAAGCATGAAGGCTGTCTTGCCCATCCCGGGACGACCGGCAATGAGCAAGAAATCAGAGGGCTGCATGCCGCCCAAAAGACGGTCGAGATCGATGAAGTTGGTCGGGACACCAAATGAATCATCGCCGCGGCGCATGAGGTAATCAATGCGGTCATAGTAATCGCTCAAGACCTGCTGGATGGGCTGCAGGTCGCGGGTCAACCGTCTCTCGCTGACTCCAAAAATGGCTTTTTCAGCATCGTTCATCACTTCATCGATGCTGCTGTCTTCTTTATAAGCCATCTTGGCGATTTGATTGGCAGCCTCCAGCATGCGCCTGCGGACAGATGTCTCCTCAACCACACGCCCATATGCCTCCGCGTGCAGCGAGGTGGGCACATTGTTGACCAGGGCGGTAAGGTAAGCCGGGCCGCCGACTTCGCCCAACTGCCCCATCTGGTCCAATTCTTCAGTCACAGTCAAGAAATCGATCGGCGTTCGGCTTTCCTGCAGACGAGTAAATGCATCCCAGATCCAGCGGTGACGGTGGATATAAAAGTCATCCCCTGAAAGGAATTGAGCCACATCGTAATAGGCTTCTGGATTGATCAGAATCGCGCCGATCACAGCTTCCTCGGCCTCCCGGCTGTGAGGCACAACCTGTGGACCGGGAGAGGTGTCAACTTCAGCGGCGGAAAACTCAGTCATAGCTACCTATTTGGTTAACACTAATCCTTTTGCTAATGTCGACTTTCACGGGATCGATGGATAAAAAACCGGGGTGACCGGCTTGTATGCCGCTGACCCCGGTCGAGTCGACGTCAAAGGAGCCTAAACTGCATCCTCTGCATCCCCTTCATCTTCGTCTTCGTCACCTGGTTCATCTTGGAGGTTTTCGAGGAAGTCTTCGAACACAGACAACCGCTCGGACCCAACCTCGGGGGCTTCAAGGATCTCCTCACCCTCCTCCTGCATGTCCTCCTCAGGGATGATCCCTGCAGTATCCATCACCGATCGGGTGACCATGATGGGGACATGTGTGCGCACGGCCAGAGCTAAAGCATCTGAAGGGCGCGAATCGATATTAACCGTCCGCCCATTCAACTCAGCCACGATATTGCCGTAAAATGTATCATCGCGTAAAGCCACAACTTCCACCCGCAGCACACGGGCATCCAGGGAATTGAAGATATTTTTCAGCAAATCGTGAGTCAGGGGACGGGCAACTTCGACTTCTTGCAACGCGAGCGTGATCGAATCAGCTTCCGGGGTACCAATCCAGATCGGCAGGTAGCGTTCATCATCAACCTCACGTAAAATGACGATCCGCTGCTGCGACATCAGACTGACACGGATGCTGTCGATCACAACTTCTACCATATCGGTCATTAAAAGCTCTCCAGCACGATTGTTCCCGCTTTATACCACAAAAATAATGTGTTTTGTTGTATCTCTGGGGAAACCAAAATAGCACCTGCGCGTTCGTATTTTAACATGGGGGCGGCATAGGCGCAACGTCAGAGCCTATAATTCATACTCCACTCATGATTTCCCACTTTTTCCGTCCATCAATGCATATCCTTTGGGAATAAATTCTGGTATCATGGCGGGATATCAGAGCAAGAATCGGGTGGTTATCTCCCTTCAAATCTCTATAATTGCTGATATCTGGATGGAGCGAATTTGCAGAAATAAATATTGGATGAGGAAAATGGATACAACAACTTATCAGCAATTATCCCAAGATTACACTAGAATTGAGCAGGTAATCGACTACCTGCAAACACATTACCAGGAACACCCCAGTTTGAATGAACTGGCGCGCAGCGTAAACCTCAGCGAGTACCATTTTCAGCGCCTGTTCTCCCGGTGGGTCGGGATCAGTCCCAAAAGGTTCATGCAATATCTGACCAAAGAACAGGCAAAGCAATTGCTGGCGGAGTCCGAGGATCTACTGAGCGTGAGTTATGCCACGGGTCTCTCAGGTCCAGGCCGGCTGCACGACCTTTTCGTCAATTATGAAGCGGTGACACCCGGGGAGTACAAGCAAAGGGGGCAGGGGTTGGACATTCATTACGGATTTCATTCCAGTCCATTTGGGGAGTGCCTGGTGGCTGTTACCAGCCGCGGGGTCTGCCATCTGTCCTTTCTCCAAGACGGGGATCGAGAGGCTGCTTTTTCCAGGTTGGAAGAAGATTGGCCGGCAGCAATATTCACCCTTGATCATGCCGGAACCAAAAACGTGATCGATGAAATGTTGGACCTCCTGCAGGATCAACCTGAAGCCCCAGTACGTCTATATATTAAAGGAACCAATTTCCAAATCAAGGTTTGGGAAGCCCTTTTGAATATCCCTTCCGGTTCAGTGGTTTCTTACGAGGACGTAGCCATCCATATCGGCATGCCTGGCGCCTCCAGAGCTGTGGGAAATGCGATATCCCGCAATCCACTCCCAGTGCTGATCCCATGCCACCGGGTAATCCGCAAGAACGCCGAATTCGGGGATTACCGCTATGGATCCAGCCGTAAGAAAGCACTGCTGGGTTGGGAAATGGCGAAAGCAGATCTGGTAGGAGCAGGAAATAACATGATGGTTGGCGCCTGATGAACTCTTCCGCGAAGGGAAATTCTCCTTCTGGATTGGCGATCTGGTCTGCAATGATCGCACTTTACATCGTTTGGGGTTCGACTTACCTGGCGATCCGCTTTGTGGTTGAGACCATGCCGCCATTCCTGGCCGCGGGCTTCAGGTTCCTGATCGCGGGTGCGGTGCTGTATGCCTTCACCAGGCTGCGCGGGGATAAAGCACCGATACGTATTGAATGGCGTTCCGCAGCAATTATTGGTTTGTTCCTTATCGTGGGCGGCAATGGAGCTGTGATGTGGGCGGAACAGCGCGTGGCGTCCGGGATTGCTTCCCTGATGATCGCCTCGGTTCCACTTTGGATCGCCTTGTTAGACACAATCCGCCCCGGTGGGCGCCGGCCTAATCGCTGGGTGGTGGTGAGCGTTATCGCGGGATTTATCGGGATCATTATCCTGATCGGACCTTCCCAGATGGTTGGCAGCCAGGATCAGGTCGATCTATTGGGGATCGCGGTGCTCACCTTTGCCGCTTTTTCATGGGCAATCGGCTCACTTTACAATCGCGGAGCAAGGCTACCCGATTCGCCCTTGTTGGCAACGGGTATGCAGATGCTGGCCGGAAGTCTGGGATTGTTCATCCTGGGGACAGTAGTTGGTGAATGGAATCTGGTGGACCCAGCTGGATTTTCAACCAGGTCCTTAATTGGATTTGGCTATCTGGTCATTTTCGGATCATGGGTCGGGTTTGCATCTTACATCTGGCTGCTGAGGGTGGCACCGATCACACTGGTATCGACTTATGCGTATGTGAATCCACTGGTGGCGATACTGTTAGGTAGCTTGCTGGCTGGAGAAACCCTGACTCCACGGGTCTTACTGGCAGCGTTGTTTATCCTGGGCTCGGTGGTGGTGATCACCATGAGGCAACCGGTGAGATCAAAGGCTGCCACAATTGAAGAGACCCAATTAGCCGGGGGGAATGATTAATCCAAGACAGACTCGTTTTTGATTTGATATTAGATTATTGGACACGGATGAGCACTGGGAAACGCAGAATTTAATCCATCTCTGAAAATCAAGATAGAGAATTGTTCCTACCCCTTTTCCCCTCCCCCCTAGATGGGGAAGGGGAAGATTTGATTAACCAGGGAAGCAGGGAAGCCTTGATCTCCTTAATTTTCCGTTTTTTTTATTTACGACAAAGTCTCAGGGGGTTGGGTGGCGATTTCCTGGATGCGGCCGGTTTCCCAAGCCCGGTTGAAGGCCCCCACCACTTCTGGGTCGTAGCGAGTGCCTGAGCCAGAATTGATCTCCTGGCGCGCCTGATCCAGCGAGCGCGCTTTGGCATATGGCCGGTCGGTGGTGATTGCATCGAATCCATCCGCAACCGTGACGATGC
>CP070785.1:1780157-1783318 GCA_020346705.1 Chloroflexota bacterium
ATAAACATGACTTGAGGTAAGGCGAGTCCATTTTGATCTAACTCCGGTTTCTGATCTTTGATCAGGCTTTGATTTTCTTCTGCAGCCCAAAATACTCCTTGTTCCCGGGCCAGCAATTCGCGAAAGCTGGGTTGACCCGATAAATCTGTGTACAAGATAAGGTTATTGATGAAGAAATCGATTGGATTCTTTTCACGATATTGATTTTCCTGGGCAATTGGGGAGCCAAGCATGATATCTTTCTGATCCGTGTAGCGGTAAAGTAAAACTTTAAATACCGTCAACAGCAATATTGATAAAGGAAAATCTTCCTTCTTACTTAATTTTTTGAGAACTTCGAAGAGGGGTGGCGAAATGGTGAAGGGATAGATAGCTCGCCGGTGGCTTTCTACTGCTGACCTCGGATGATCCGTGGGCAGTCTTAAACGTATGGATGCATCCTGAATTATTTGGTTCCAATAAAATGATAAGTTGTCTACCGTCATTATTCCAGATTCTCCCAATTACCAAGAACAGCGATCGTTCTCAGTCTCTGCATAAAAACATTCATAAATGGCCTTGGCGTAGTACTCATGTCCGACAGGAGTAAAGTGACCCTGCCCGTTTGAATAATGGAGGCTTCTGATAGCCTCAACATTCAATTTGTCCGTGGACATATAATGTCCCATAGGCAGCAAAGGGATCCCCTCCGACTGAGCTATTTCGATCAATATCCGCTCCGGTTGGAAAAGATCATAACCATCTATTTGCGGCTCCCAATTATCGCCCTGGAACTGATCGAAGAAAGCTTCCGGAAAGAAGGGGATGGTGACTACCCGGAAGGTAATATCATTGTTAATAGCAAATTCTTGAGCGGTGGCTAACAAGCTATTTAGAATGGCAATGGAGTCCTGTTTCTCTTGATCATCATCCAACTTGAAAATGAAATTATTCCCGTACGCAATGCTTTGCTGCTTGGTAGATTTGATGCCGGCGTGTCCCGGTTCGTTGATCGCATAAGTGCTGGCGACTGACCCTCTCAATCTGGGGAAATCTATTTCACTATCTGCTGGGATAGAATCAGTAGAGGCTTGAGCAGCGTTTCCCCAACTGCTAAACAACCCTTCGATCACCTTGGGCGTCAGGTAATTACCGCGCAAGGTCTCCACGGGCTGAAACGATAAATAGCTGCGCATAAAATAGTGGGTTAAATCGTGGCGGAGTCTGGCACTACCTGGGTGAACATCAACGCCACCTGTCTCATCAACTGTGTAAACAATCGGATTGATTGCGGTTTCGGGACTCTGAAAATCATCGCCCAAATTTAACAATACGATAATTTCATCAACGGAAATAATTCCTGGATCCAAAAGAAGCTCGGAAAGGAATTCTTCGTAAAGGTAAGGACTCGGTCCAAAGCCAGCAAGCCCAATCGATATTACTTCAGCTGAAGTCCCTATTTCTACCTGACTCTGGTTTATCAATTCCGGCAGGAGGGCGGAAAATTGGTCTTCAGGAGACACTTGTAGTGCCTGGACGTTGCTTCCACCTAGGATCAGGATTCTGTGGCTTTCCTCCTCCAGCTCAGAATCAGGATAATACCAGCCATAGCGGTTAGCATATCCGTTTCTGTAGCCCTCCGCGTTGTGGTAAACCCGCTCATATGGAGTGAAGTCTCCACCTATGGTGTGAACACCGGGAAGGAAGCCCAAATAGGCAACCAGCTGGATAAAAGTCTCAACAGCCACAAGCGCGATCAATACATATGCAATCACCCTTCTCCACTTCTGGCGGTCTTTACTTTCGTCCCAATTGGTGAATAGAATTATGAACCCGGTCAGCGAAACGAGACCAAGGGCAGCCACCTGTAATCCTGGCAAGCGCGACCACCTGTCCCATTCGAAGATAATCCACAGAGCGATTCCAACCCCAGCCAGGATAGGGAGGGCCGACCACACATGGTTCTGGATGTACCTAACTCCATCTACAACCCTGGAAAGGATCCTGGAGTTAAAGAACAGCAAAAACCAGATGATGATAGTGCTGGCATAGAGAATGATCAGAATGAAAAAAGGAAGAGAATATAGTCCAAAAACATCAGGATCGGCACTGGTATGGCCGATCAAATCGATAAAACCGACTGCCCAGAAAAGGAAGCCAATCACCACCAGGAGTAAACGACCTGGATTCTTAAATCTTAACTCTGTGCCGTCAACATTTTCGACAACCATATGATCCTATTCCCAAGGAATTCTTATAATTAGTCGCATCACAATCCAATAACCAAAAATACCCCAACGCCGGCGATCACTGCACCAGAGATACGAAGTACATTTGCTCCTCGAGGTGTGCTGATTGCTGCCTGGCCAACCAATGCCCCTATCAGGTGCAAGCAGGCTGTGGCGACCAGGAAGCCAAAAATGTAAGCGAAAACATCAAGCATGGTCTCAGATATGGCAGGCAGCTCCGTACCATGGGCATGACCGTGGAACAAGGCAAATATGCCAACAAAGACCATCGCCAGCCAGACCGGAATCTTCTTGGGGACAAACAATGCTATGCCGAGAATGACAACAGACAAAGCAATGCCATATTCTACAAATGGTAAGGGGACTCCGGCAATGCCGAGGATGCCGCCGACGGCCATCACCGACACAAAGGTTGCAGGTACCGTCCAGATTGCACGGCCGCCCATCTGGGCGCTGAGCAGGCCGACGGTAACCATCGCTAAGAGGTGGTCGATGCCAAGGATGGGATGCAGTAGACCGGCAAAAATTCCGCCATCGTACCCAGTATGCAGGAGGGGGATTATGTACATGATTGTTGTATGAAAGAGTTGAAATATCATCGTTTTACCCTGGTTTGACTTTCCCATAAAGAAATTATGCAAATGATGAGAGTGGGTGGGCTGGCATAGGTCCTTTCACTACATGCTTAATGTTGGGATTTTGTTAAATGTCTTGATCTAATATTTGTTCGTGACCCACACCTGAATGAATAAAATCTAGTTCTACAGATAGGAATTACTACGATTTATTGATTCGATAATTTGCCGATCGAAATAAAGAAAATCACAGGCCTGCTGTAGAAAAGAAAATCCAATTGCGTGCAGAAGGAATGGAAAAATTTCAGGTGCAGGATTAATTTAATCACCCCATTCTCCTTAACCTGAATTCTCCCAC
>CP070785.1:1783418-1794802 GCA_020346705.1 Chloroflexota bacterium
ACCTTATTCTTGGAATTTCTCAACCTGGTACGTATAAACCTCTACACCAGGTAATTTCCAACAATCTGAGCCTGATCCCATTTTTCGGCATAACATCTCTAAGAAAATTTCAACCTCCGGGACTTTCTTCCACACTTGTGGCAGAAAAGTCGCTTTGCGAATCCCTTTCTTGAGGATGACACCATCGACATTTGGACGAATTCGTAAAACCAAATCTTGTGCATCTTTGAACTCAACAATTTGTGGGAGAGTCAATCTTGATATTTCGATCGTGATGTGCTCCACTTCAAGCTCATTGACAGGTGGAAATCGGTAATCATCCAAGGCAGCAGCGACCGCATGCAGACGAACGTCTTCAACCAAAGGTCGCGTTGCTTCTAAGGATCCGATACATCCGCGCAATTCATTATTCTTGGTAAGAGTAACAAAGGTAGCCCCCGGTTGGGTCAATTGTTTGGGTAAGCTTTTCAAATCTAATGGTTCCAGCGAGTTTCCCTTGACTCCTTCAATAAGCGCTTCACGGGCCAGAATGAGCAAAATTCGCCGTTCATCTTCAGATAATCGTACCCGTCCTTGTTCTTGGAAGAAATTTTCTTCCATATCAAAAACCCCGTTGGTGTTATTCTTGCAACAAGTGATATTGTTGGTCAAAATAAAGCAATGGTTTGCCACCATTTCCAACTTTGGCTGCCACTACCTCTCCAATGAACAGAGAGTTTGTACCAAAGTCATCGACATCTATCAACCTACAGTCGAGGAATGCAAGACCTTCTTTAAGGAATGGCGAACCAGTTACTAGTGTCCAGGTTTCAAGACCGTCAAAACGGTTTTCTGTTTCTGGGGTCAACCCAGCGAATATTTTTGATATCTCTTTCTGAGTTTCTGACAATACAGTGATCCCAAAAATTTTCGCATCAAGCACAAAATCATGGGTCCGTGAATTTTTCATCAGCGAGATGGTTACTAATTGGGGCTCGATAGACACTGAGGAGAAAGAACTTACGGTCATTCCATGATAGACATCAAAATAATTGGTCGTTACAACGCAGACCCCAGATGCCCATTGGCGCATTACCTTCCGGAATTGATCCTGCTCACTTGGCATTATGAAAACCTCTAAATATTGGCAAAAAATTTTTAGTTTGCGATAGAACTTGATTCACACTAAAAATGTGTGTTCATGATACATGTCGTGGTAAAGGACGTCAAGAGAGAATTATGGACATAATTTTGTAATTCTCGTCAATTAATCACTTGGGATCTACCTGTTAACAAACGAAATTATGCGAAGATTCAAAACAATAAGAATTGTTACCTTGCTTATCCAAAAACTCTTGCTTTTCGGATAGCTTTAAGGTACTATGGATTCTGACACTGATATGGAATCAAAAGAAACGCCCTCAAATTCCACACCAAATCCTCCCCAGCGAGGAATGTTTTACCAGCTGCAGGTTGTCATCATTGTTGCTTTCATCCTGGCGACCTTGTTCACCGCATGGACACCTGCCAGTCTGCTACCCGGAAATTTAAGCGAAAGATTTGCTCAAGTCCTGGCATTTCAGGCCACCGAAACCGCTGCTTTTCCTACACCGACTGCCAGACCACGACCATTAATAGGTCTGGTTATCGGGCATTGGGATGATAAAACAAAAGATCCCGGTGCAGTGTGTGCTGATGGATTAACCGAGATCGAGGTCAACCAGGCAATTGCGACCCGGGTAAGACAAATTTTGGTAAATGAGGGCTTCGATGTTGACCTATTGCGCGAATTCGACGAAAAACTTCAAGGTTATCAAGCCTTAACCTTGGTATCAATACATGCTGACTCGTGCGAATACATCAATGATGATGCGACCGGTTTTAAAGTCGCTGCAGCCCTTTCCAATCAGTACCCCGAAAGAGCATCTCGCTTGACGGCTTGTATTGTTGACCGGTACGGAAGATCGACTGGTCTGGCTTATCATTCCAACACAGTGACCAACGATATGAGCAGTTACCACGCTTTTGATGAAATTGATAACAACACGAATGCAGTCATCATCGAAACCGGCTTTCTAAACCTCGACCGGCAGATTCTGACCAAAGGTCAAGACCAGATTGCCAATGGTATTTCAGATGGCATCCTCTGCTATATTCGAAATGAGGACATTTCTACCTCAGACGAGCCATGAAAAACCAGTCCCGAGAAGTGAAGCAACTCATCAATGAAGCGTATTTGGCCCTGCGTGCCGGAGAGCGAAGGAAAGCACGTCGCATAGCGGAACAAGCTGCGGCGGTAGCTCCCCACCAAGAAGAACCCTGGTTATTGCTTGCAGCAGTCGCCAGCCCTGAAGCAAGTTTACAATACCTGAATAATGCTTTAAAGATAAATCCACACAGCCAACGTGCCCGGGAAGGAATGCATTGGGCAATCCAGAGGATCCGGGAACAACCAACGAAACCACCAGTTCGTCACAAAGTTGTGGTCGTAAAACCAACTGCCTCAGCCCTGACAAGAACCAAACCCCTCCTCGCAAATTCAATAATCCCACTTGTCCTTGTTCTTCTTGCGATTATCGCTGCATTCTTTGCCTGGTATGGAACACCAACAATTTCCCAGGCTTTCTCCTCTGAAAACCCAATCTCGATCGCACAGGTTGATGTGGTGAAAATCACTCGCACCCCCACAGCCACACCAACCTACACGCCGACCCCCACTTTCACACCGACACCGACTCCAACTGAAACTCCCACCCAGACTCCTACCAATACTCCTACCGAAACCCCAACTGCTACACCTGTTCCTACTCAAGCACCAACTGATCCTCCTCCACCTCCAGCTGCCTCAAATTTTCCCGGTTTACCTGATGGAGTTGGCAGTGGCGAACGTTGGATAGCAGTAAATCTGACTAACCAAACTGCATCGGCATATGAGGGGAAAAACCTCATCCGCACATTTGTGGTTTCAACCGGAACATGGCGCACCCCTACTGTCACGGGCACATTCCGGATTTACGTCAAATACCGGTATGCAGACATGGCCGGCCCTGGATATTACCTCCCAGATGTACCTTATGTAATGTATTTTTATAAAGGGTACGGTCTGCATGGCACCTACTGGCACAATAATTTTGGAACACCAATGAGTCATGGCTGCGTCAACTTCACCATTGGTGATTCGGGTTGGATATTTGATTTTGCCTCGGTCGGAACGGTAGTCTTTGTCCATTATTAAGTAGCAATCTGAAATGCTAGAGTTCGATAAGATATCATTTTCTCGTCGGGATTTTCTCAAATTAGGCAGCCTGGGGATGGTTGGATTATTTCTCCAGCCATTGAAGAGTTTTCAGGATCTCTTTCAGGACCAATTAGGACGGGTCGCGGAAATAAAAGCTACCATTTATGATCGCCCCTCCTTGGAGGGTAACCGGCAAAAAGTTTACTGGCGAGATATGATTTTGCCCATCACCGAGGTGACTGTTGGTGATGTTGAACCACGACATAACCGCATCTGGTATCGTATTGGCAGTGAGGGTTTTATCCATTCGGGGAGCATTCAACCAGTTCAAACTCGACTAAACGAGCCGGTTGGGGATATTCCCCTCGGTGGGATATTGGTTGAAGTTACTGTTCCATATACTGATGTCCACTGGGGTCCAGGAAAGAACAACCTGTTCGCCTATCGTTTTTACTATGAAACCACTCACTGGGCTACAGCATTAGTCCAGGATAATCAAGGAAATCCTTGGTACCGTATCATAGAGGATAAATGGGATTTGACTTTTTATGCACCTGCAACACACTTACGCGTGATTCCTCATGATGAACTTTCACCTTTATCGCCAGAGATTCCATCTGATGAGAAACGTCTAGAAGTTCGTTTGAGGGATCAGCTGGCGATTGCGTACGAGGTGGACAACCCAGTGTTCATGGCTCGCGTCGCCAGTGGAGCTGAATTCAGCAACGGGCGTTTCTTGACCCCGGTTGGACGGCACGAGACCTATCACAAGCGCCCATCACGCCACATGGCAGCTGGAGATTTGGCCTCAAATGGTTACGATCTCCCGGGAGTTCCCTGGATTTGTTATATCAATGAAAAAGGCGTTGCCTTCCACGGCACCTACTGGCACAATGATTATGGACGCCCACGCAGTCACGGTTGTATTAATTTGACCCCAGCCGCTGCAAAATGGATCTATCGCTGGTCTCTTCCTTCCGTTCCACCCAACGAGGAAAAAGTATATAAGAAATTTGGCACCCGGGTCGATATAGTAGAATAATAGCTAAGGAGACGCTTATGACTCGGCAGCCCTTATTTTCGGGACTTGTCTTCGATGAGAATGACAATCCAGTGGACGTCACTTATGTCGGTGGCGAACCATTTTACGTAGTTGATGATGATGGATTTCTCCGCCACATCCCTTCAGAGCAGGTCGATCGCCAGGTGCTTGAGGCTATGAGAGAATTAATTTCTGGTCACGAAGATGCGCTCAGCGAACAGACAGCCAAGATGCTCGGACAAGAGGATATCTTCACACGAGCCATGATCGAATCCCAACTAAAAAATATCGACAAGCAGTTTGATGCCCTCTTTGAAGCCGGAATTCCAGAAGAGGGTCGCGCCTACATGGGTATGATGGGATTCCGAATTACCATCGACATCCACGGAAAGGTACTTAATGTCGATCAACCTGGGATGATATATCCAGAGGATGAGTGACACTACCCAATGGTGTCAAGAATCAGCAGCCTGTTTAGTTCTCTTTCTAAAGATCTTTAATGCTTTTTATTCTTCCTGATTTGATTCTAACTCGGCAATAATGATATCAAAAGCATTTTGTAAAGCATCGGCTGGTTCAATGCCCTGCTCCATAACCGAAAATAATGCACTATTCAATGGTTCCCAGTAAAAACTCATCTCTGGTAATATTGGGAAAGTTGTTCCACCATTAAAGACTTCGACCACCTGCATCTGAAATGGATCTGCTAAATTAACTTGCGTTATCGATGGGATAGACCCGGCCATTGAAGGATCTGCAAAAATTTCTTGCGCCTCCACCGACAATAAGAATTCCATAAATGCCCAACAACTCCTCAATTCATTGTTAGATGAATTGGAATTTAAATATAAGTTTTCCGTTTGCACATAACCTGACATGGGTACCGGCCAAGGATCGATAGCCAAATTCTCCATTCCAATCGCTTCTGATAGATTGGCAGCATTCCAAAATCCGGCAAGTATCAAGCCCACTTTATCTTCAACAAATAGGTTGATATCACTATCATTATTATTTTCGATAGGTCCAGCTTCTTCGAATCTTTGGACCAATTCTATCCACTCAATGCCTTTCTCATCATTAAATGTTGGATTGCCATCTGCATCCATTAATTGACCACCAACTCCATTCAAATGGCCACCTGAGAAGAAAAGACCATAATCTAAATAGGCACCAACCTCGTCGCCAGAGGTAGATTCCTGCGCGATTGTGACTAATTCATCAAACGTGGTGGGCGCCTCCGGAATAATTCTTTTGTTTCGAAATAAGACAACCCCTGTCGTGTTCAAAGGTAAACCAATTATTGCTTTGGAATATTGGACAGAGCCTAAGGCAACAGGATTAATATTTGACAAGAATTCTTCATTGGTAAATTCGGTCACGTCTCTTATCAGGTTAGAATCAAATAAAGATGGTCCCCAGTCATATGCGCCAAGCAGGATGCAAGGACCACCACCATTTCTAGCAGAAGTTTCAAATTTATTTAAATTATCATAACTTGGAACATACAAGATATCGAACTCAATATCAGGATGTATTTCCTGGAAAGTTGCGATTACGGTGCTCAAACTCGCCATTTCTCTTTCTTCCAAAGAATGCCAGAGAGAAACTTGACCGGTCAGCTCGTCTTCAGATTCTTCTGTCACCACAGGTATTAAAGTCGGCGATGGTTCAATTTCTGGCTCTTTAGTGACCACAGGCATATCTGTTGGTTGAGATTCATCTTGCGCGCAGGATTGAAGTACAAGCGATATAAGCACCAATAAGAAAGGTAAGGTAAGGTATCTATTAATTATATTTCCTCCGTCATAAACCCAGTCCATCAAGATTTAGCTCCCACCTTTCGATGCAATCCATAATCGCTGTCCATCTTAATTCACATGATACCGTGTGATCAGTGATTTATTATTTTACTCCAAGCTACGGTAAAGATTAGTTTTTAAACGTCAGTTGATAATCAGGGGATTATATCCGAATATCGTTTACAATATTATCTGGGACTTGAAGAATATATTGATCCTGGAAGTTCATTATGTGGGGTGTTCGTGATTAATAGATCAAAAATACCACATATAAAAAGATTAACCAATGAATTACATCTGGCCTGAATTATCTATATATTCCATCCAACCAGATTGTTGTTTATCCTGATCAAACTTTGGAAATTATGACACATATGATCTTCATGCCAGTGGCTTGCATATAAATCTTAATATGATTTCAGGTGTTTTCGCCGCATCGATAACCCCACTCCATAAAGATTTTTCACCGGACCTCGATTCCCTTCCCCATTACCTAAGTCATTTAGCAGAGAGAGGCTGTCACGGTGCATTGATTTTAGGTACCACAGGTGAAGGGCCCTCGTTTTCCCCGCATCAAAGAATGGAGATCTTCCATGCTGCGTTGGAGGTCAGGCAGCAACACCCAGAATTTAAATTGCTTGCCGGTACAGGTACTCCTAGCTTAGATGAAACCTCAGCATTAACTCGCGGAGCCTTTGATTTGGGGATGGATGGTGTCGTCATTCTGCCGCCTTTCTACTTCCGGAATTCGGTAGATGAAGGTTTATATTCCTGGTATCTCCGGATCATTAGTTCCTCTGTACCTAGTGATGGAATCGTACTCGCTTACCACATCCCTGCCGTATCTGGGGTTTCACTTTCCATCGACCTGATCGCAAGATTACATGATGCTGAAAAGGAAAAATTCATTGGAATAAAAGATTCTTCTGGTGATAAAGAATTTTCCTACAAGCTGGGTGAGCGTTTTGGGCAAGATTTACGGGTTTTCACCGGTAATGATCGGCTTTTCACCGAAGCAATTCAGAACAATGCCTCTGGTTGCATCACAGCCCTAGCAAACCTAATTTCACCGGAGCTTAGAAAATTGTGGGACTCCTTCCAGGAAAATAAACCTGCAGATCATATACAAGAAAGAATTAATTCTATTCGTAGCACTTGTGAACAATTTCAACCTTTCCCGCCATTAATCAAGTTCCTAGTTAACAAATATTTCCCTTTCCCAAGATGGCCAGTTTGCCCACCCTTAACAAACCTTTCAAAAGAATCCGAAGATCGTGTATCCGGGATGCTCAATTTAGCGTAAAATTGCCCAGTACTTGAAAATAACTGAGCATAATGACTGATAACAATTCAACCAAATCTATTCAATCTCCTCCTGAAAACGATCGCCAGGTAACAAGCCAACAGGTTTTCCTGATAGGTTTATTGGGAATAGTGTTAGTAATTGTCTTAGTGATCTCAATTCTCATTCTGACCAGATCCGAAGCTGCACCGGCACCTTCCCCTACTGACCAGATGGAAATTTCCCTTTCTACAGACGTTCCACCAACCCTCACCATTACACCTTCTATCACTCCGAGTTTGCGTGCCACTTTTACACTCAAACCAACTCGCACCCCAACTTCCGGGCCAACGTCTACAGGCACACCTCAACCGACATTGATCCCCTCACTGACACCCGCGTTTCCAAGCGAACACAATGATCAATACATACTCGTTCCCTGGACGCCAGAGCTGGCAGATCAGCTTATCGTTCTTCTGGAAGAGTATCCAGAATCTCTCTCAAGTTTTGCCCGTGGAGAGGACGATCAAGGCTATTATGATGCTTTTCAGTATGCACTGTTCGCCCAAGAAGAAGCTTTACTCCGCTTTCCAACCGCGCCTCAAGCCAATGGTTGGTCGCGACAAATGGCTTACAACCTTGCGCGAACCGGTGATCCATCGGCTGGAGAAGTCTATGCTGATCTGATTACCCAAGACTTGAACAGCGGTAAGATTAATATTGACGAACTCCCATTTTGGGGTTTGGATCACGAGCCTTTTGTGATCGTCGAAGTAATCCCATTAATGTCGGATAGTGATGATCTTAGCAACAGTTTGGTCAAAGTCAGCGCTGATGAAAACGGAAGCAGTTATTTCTGGT
This sequence comes from Chloroflexota bacterium, assembly GCA_020346705.1. Lineage (GTDB taxonomy): Bacteria > Chloroflexota > Anaerolineae > Anaerolineales > UBA4823 > PFL25. The sequence goes on from CP070785.1 coordinate 1,791,620, forward strand.
TGATAGAAGAACAAAACAGATATGTATCCCATCCATTGACCAGCGATTTTAATTTTGTGCTGCCAAGTGATATTGATCACTTTACTTTTGAACTACCTGGCATTAGCCGCACTGTAGTGGGAACCTTTCCAATCTGGGTTTACGATTCTGTCTTCTATGAACAACCGGATGTATTCGCTTTACTCCAAGAACCCCCCGTTGGTCTTGATTTTGCAATAGACTTTCCACCTGCTATTGGTCCGGATTTTGTTAATAATTGGGAACCAATTGAACCAGCTCAACCAAATGGCGATCTTCAGTTTTTAGATGTAATTTTTCCTGCATGTCCGGTTACGGTTACTCATACTTATAAATGGAATAATTCTTCATTTTCGTTCCAAAGTGACAGCTACCAAATAAATCCTGATCCCGATCTACTTGGTTATTGTGAAATAGTTGTCAACCACTCTGCGCTTGTTTGGGGGATGGAACCCACAATTCAATTAATGGAAACACTGCTACCGATCTGGCCTCCCGAGCTAGCCAGCACAGGCGCTGAGTATCCTGACGATGCTCTTGATGAATGGCGATACCGATTGAGTCTTTATCATGGCATTATTGCGAATCAAGATGAGGCGCGTGGATATGCAGAATTAATTGTCACCGAACCCGCATCTCCCGACAGCAGTTGGATTACTCCTGCTGCGGATTTCCTTGAGACCTATCAGGAGCAGCGGGATATTTATATAGCTTGTCTGCCATCTACCTTTTGTGATCCTCGACTCGCCTTCCAGAGCTTAGTCCGCACGATCACCCCATCAGAATATTCAGATCTGAAGAACACGCTCGAGGAGGCGGGTGTAACCGTCCGCTCACATGGTTTCTTTGACTTTGATAATGATGGTGAAACCGAACCCTGGTTTGTTATCCGTCATCAAACTGGTTCCCCGCTCGAATTCTGGATAATCTCCCCCACTGACTCCGAATTTGAAGCCGTGTTTGTAAGCCAGGTTGAAACGGAAAATGCCAGGCTGAGTTATATTGAACCTGTCACTGAACCTCCTACAGTATTGTTAGAACCGGATATTACTTTTACTTTTATTAAAGGTGGCAATGGACAGAACCCGGTTGTCGTGATGGTGGAAGTAGAGGTGGTATTCTCTTCCGATCGTACAGAGGCCGAATTGGATGAGCTGGAAGAATTTCTCCTGGCTGGTGGTGATCCCGAATTCGTCCGCACGGAATTAATTGTGCTGGGGAATTCGCCTCACTTCACATGCTCGTTCCTTTTATGCCCCAGATATTTGTATCTATTAGGATTGGCAAGTGAGCTGGTAAATGATGAATTCTCCGCAGTAGCTGCTTACCTCGAACTGTGGCGTGAATTTCCTGGCAGCCCATTTACAACAATGGCACGCTTCAAGTTGGGCTCAATATTTACACCTACCCCAACATCCACCGCTAAGCCAAGCGATACCCCGACTCCTCCTTCCACACAAGACGTACCTACCGATACTCCAGAAGGGTACCCAGCACCCACCTTAGTTCCAACCAATACTCAACCTGGGTATCCCGCTCCAACGGACACGCCTACTAATACACAACCTGGATATCCCGCTCCAAGTGATACACCTACAAGTACACAATCCGGATATCCATCTCCATAAAGATAATCAATTCTTCGTATCTTTCAATCACTCAATATAAAACGGCAATCATGACTACGTCTAAAAGGATGTGGAGATTAATTCAAACCCCACCCTCACAAGGGGCTTGGAATATGGCGATCGATGAAGCGATCCTGGAATTCACCGCGCAAAAGGCAGTCCCCCCAACCTTGCGACTGTATTCCTGGTACCCAGCTTGTCTATCCCTTGGTTATGGTCAGCCGATAAGTGATGTTGACCTGGAGAGTTTAAATACGAAGGGATGGGATGTTGTCCGTCGCCCAACAGGTGGAAGGGCGATCTTGCATACGGATGAGTTGACGTACAGCGTTTGTGGACCGCAAACTGAACCACATTTAACCGGGGGTGTCCTGGAAAGCTACCAGGATCTCTCCTTTGCATTGCTCAAGGCATTAGAATTGATCAATATCAAAGCGGATCCTACGAAGAGTGTTGCTCCCCTGACCACCGAAGATAAAAACAATCCAGTATGCTTCGAGGTACCTTCGAATTATGAAATCACGGTACATGGCAAAAAACTCATCGGGAGCGCCCAGGCACGTAAGAAAAACGGCGTTCTCCAACATGGAACGCTACCGTTGAAAGGTGATCTGACCCGGATCATCCAGGTTCTTATATATCCAGACGAAATCCACAGGCAGGAAGCTGGTCGAAAACTGCTCGATCACGCTACCACAGTAGAAGAAGTGCTTGGATATCCGGGAGATTGGTGGATCGCTGCCCAGGCCTTTCGAAAAGCCTTCAGCACGATTTTAGAAATAGACCTGAATCATATGGGCTTGACCATTGAAGAGGGCCGCAGAGCAATGGAACTTTACTCGGAAAAGTACAATAATCCCGATTGGATTGAGAAGAATTGAAATAAGGTTTTGGGATAGAATTTACTGAACCCTGATATGATCCATTAATTACCAAAAACATCGCTTGAAATAGACATCAGTCATGTTCTTCATACGTCCAAAATAGAGAAATCTAGCCGAAGACTCTTGCAGAGCCAGAAAAGTTATTGTAAATATCAATGAGCCTTGGATTATTAACCCTTCACTTACATCTGGCTGGCTGTACCTCGCTGAAGGAAAAACGCCGACGATTAAAACCTCTCATTCATCGCTTACACCGTGAGTTTAATATCTCCGTAGCAGAGGTCGACAGTCAGGATCAATGGCAGGAAGCAGTCATTGCATGTGCACTGATCAGCAATGATAACGGCCATACCCAGCGCAGCTTGCAAGAGGTTGTTCGCTGGATTAACCGATCATGGCCTGATGTGACTCTGTTGGATGACCACTTAGAAATCGTCTAAACTCCCCTTAAGAGAAAATTGAGCGCAGGATAAACACAATGGGCCTCGCTATCCTCTTCATAACGGTTTTTGTGTTGCTGATCAGTTACCGGATTTATGCAGTTCGCAAAGTAAATCAGACTGTCCAACCAAGTTGGTCTCGCTCAACCCCTGCCCGTCGAAAAATGGATGGCGTGAATTTCATGCCATCACCTCCTGGAGTTATCGCTGGTT
>CP070785.1:1794902-1802216 GCA_020346705.1 Chloroflexota bacterium
AGGAAGAGGATCGCCTGCTGGTTGTTCTCGAGCACCCTGCCCAGAGAATCGCCCAGAGCATGGCTGAAGATGGAGCGATTGCCTGCTTTCAGCTCCTCCCGCATATCCACCACGCGCACCGGTGGCAGTTCGATTGTTTCCACCTGGTGCTCCAGCGGATGGAAATGGGAGGCACTTGACCGCAAAGAGAAACGCTCAAGCTGCTGTTCAACAGCCTGGCGATGAGCCAAGATCCGTGCTGGCAGGTGCAGGTAGCGCCATTCACTTCTTTCGGCTTTGTATTGGCTGCCCAGGTCTGGCGTGGCTGAGCCCAGTAAACAAACGCCTCCTACCAACATGTCATAAGCCACAGCAGCCCGGCGGGCATGATAATAAGGTTGAATCTCGCCCTGGTAATAGGTATCATCATGGCACTCGTCCACGACAATCAAACCCAGATCAGGCAGCGGGGTAAACAAAGCCGAGCGCGGTCCAACGATAACACCCAAATCTCCCTGTCGCGCCCTGCGCCAGGTGTCATATCGTTCACCGGTGGATAACCGCGAATGGACCAGTCCGACCTGCCCAGGGAAGCGAGCCAAGAAGCGGCGTACTGTTTGCGGGGTCAAAGCGATCTCAGGAACTAAGACGATCGCTTGCTTCCCCGCCTCAATTACTTCATTTACTGCGCGCAGGTAAATCTCCGTTTTGCCTGATCCGGTGACCCCATGAAGCAGGTATGGTGGTGCTTTCTCGCCCTGCCTTGACCTCTCCAGCGCAGATGAGATCTCACCCCAAACAACCTGCTGATCTTTCGTCAGGGTCGGGGCCTCGCTGGTGACGAATTCCAGACCCTCCAGGGGATCTCTCCACACCTCGCTCTCGCCCAAGATAATGAAGTCGCGCTCTGCCAGATAGCGCAAATCCTGCAGGTTGCCTCCCGAGGCGGCGTACACCCAGCTGACATCTACCGGTCCTGGTTCCTCAAGCAAGTAGGTCAGAATAGCATTCCTACGCTCACGCGCCTGAGAACCCCGGCGACCTAACTCGTCCCTTTTGGCCGCCACCACTTCCGGTGTGCAGGCCAGCTGTACCGTGCGCACTGACTTCGGCTGAACCTTTGGCGCCGGGAGTACTGGTTGAGTCGTGATCTGACCCCGCCGGATCAAAGGGCGAACCACCTGGCGCCATTTTGCGCGCGGGATCGCCCGATCGATCTGGCGCCCTGTCAGCGGGCCGCGCTTGGTAAGCAAATCCAGCACCCGGCGCTGCAGATCACTCGGCTGTTTCGTGCCTGCGGATCCCGATCGACCGTCCAGCAAATACAATGTGTCTCCTAATTGAGTCAACCCGGTTGGCAGCATCAGGTTGATACACGCAGATAATGGTGCCAGGGTGCTTTCCGCGAGATGTTCTGCCAGGGCCAGCTGCGCGGGGGTTAATACTACTGACCCATCGATCAATGCCCGCACAGGGCGCGTTTCGCTGACCGATGGTTGTGATACCTGTCTCAACACCACCCCCTGAACATACCGTTTTCCAAAGGGTACTTCCACCAGATGTCCAGGATTTACCCTCCCCTCCAGCTCTGCAGGCAGGTGATAATGAAAAACGCCCTCCACTCGAGGGACATTAACCACAATTTCTAGATAAACTGTCATTATCGCTCAGTATAGTTTCGCGACCGGAGAATATTACTCAACTTCCAGTGGCAATTGTGTGCCGACCGATTTCTCATCCAGGCGGATCAATTTCAAACGATCGATCCGCAATCCATCCATCGCTTCCACCTGGATGCGGATCTTACCGCAATCGACGCTATCGTGGACCTTGGGAATGCGACCCATTCTCCCCAACGTGTAGCCTGCGATCGTATCATAGGCAGGATCTTCGAGGTTAATGTTCAGGTGGTTGTTCACATCCTCGATCAGGCACAAGCCATCAACCAACAATGATCCATCGGTCAGCGTTTGGATCTCCGGCGTGAATTTATCAAAGGGATCGCTTACTTCTCCAACGATCTCCTCCAGGAGGTCTTCCAGCGTCACCAGGCCTCCCGTGCCTCCAAATTCGTCCAGGACGATAGCGATATGCTGGCGGTCGTCTCGAAACCTGTGCAGCAGTTTACTGACTGGGAGCGTCTCAGGGACATACATGGGTTCACGGACCAATGAGCGCACAGTTGAATCCCGCCAGGCTGGTTCCTGCATCCTACGCAGCAGATCTTTGACATGGATGATCCCCAGGATGTTATCCAGATCATCATCGTAAACAGGGAATTTCGTATATGTAGATTCAGTGATCAGAGGGATGATCTCGGTTAATGGCAGGTCGGCCTCCACGGCAATGATCTCGGTGCGGGGGATCATCACCTGGCGGACAAGCAGGTCGCCGAATTCGAAGATGGCATGCAGCAATTCCCTCTCCTGCGGGGCGACCACCCCACCTTCAGCGCTAGCCGTGACCAGCATTTTTATCTCTTCAACCGAATGAACCAGTTGGTGCCCTGATGCCGGCTGTACACCAACCAAGCGCAGGAGGGCATTTCCCGTACCGTTGAGCGCCCAGATGAACGGCTTAAAAATCAGCTCACTCCATAATGTCGGCCGGGCGATAACCAGTGAAGTTCCTTCAGGATTCTGCAGAGCGATTGATTTTGGGGCTAATTCCCCCACGACCACGTGCAGGAAGGTGATGATGACAAAGGCGATCCCAGCCGATATGCTGTGGGATACCCCAGCCTGCAATTCGACGGGAAACAATTCCACAATCGGTTCAAGCAGGTGTGAAAGTGCCGGCTCTCCAATCCACCCCAGCCCCAGGCTAGCCAGGGTGATGCCCAACTGGGTGGCCGCGATCACCCGATCGGGATTTTCGAGCGCTTTTTGAACGTCCTGCGCGGTGGGATTTCCCTCTTCTACAAGTTCTGTGATGCGCGTCTGGCGTACACTCACCAGTGAAAACTCAGCCGCCACAAAGAAACCGTTGAGCAAGACCAGGAATACGACTGCGACCAACCCCAACAGATCGAGCGTTAACGGGCTCAGCATTTCTAGTTCAGGCTTACCTCAGAAGTTCGACGGGTGATCACCGCCGCAGCATAGCCTACTACGCCTGTATAATCGCCGGTCACTTCCCCGGAGGTGGCATGCTTGAGGATTTTCACCTCGTTCGCACCCAATTCCTTAGCAGCCCAGAGCGCGGCTGCCACAGCATACCTGCCGCAGGCAAATCCCTTACCTTCTTCTTCAGCTTTTAAAACCCCCAACGGATCAAACGCCTCTAGTTGGCGCAGCATTTCCTGATCCAGCTTCACCGCCTGATCCTGGTTATAGAAATGAGAAAGATCGGTGCTGGCCACGATCAAGGCAGTTTTCCCAGATAAGATTTTTGCCAATGTTTTGCCAAGGACTTCGGCCACCTGCGTGGATTGATCGCGCACCATCACCGGCAGCAGGCGAAACTCGCCTTCAATTACCCGCTGCAGGAAGGGAAGCTCGATCTCCAAGGAGTGCTCCGCGTCATTGCGAACCTGTGTCAGACCAAACCCAAGTTCAGCCTGCAGCTGCTGATCTAATTCAGCCACTGCGTCAAGGTCAATCACAATCGATCCGAGGGGAGTCTGGTAGGCCTGGTGAGCAGAAGTCAGCAAAGGTTGGGAATACGGCTGGTGCATCGGAGACACCACTGCGACCAGCTCGAACTGCATCCCTTGAACAGCGCCAAACGCATAGCCTGCGACTGGTCCAGAGTAGACATGCCCCGCATGGGGAGCAACCACCGCGATCACCTCACCATTAATCTCGGGCAGCTCGGCAGCACCAACATAGCCATCAACGCTACTGGCCAGCTGCCTCGAATCACCGGGATACCAGCGGCCAGCGATTGGAGAAGGTCGAGTATCCATACTTCACCTGCATTCACTAACGACAGATTGATCCACAATTAGATTTTAACATAAACCATCCTGGACATATTCCATCTGGTTTTGGATTCTGGCAGTTTCAGCTTTTAGCAGGCAGACACCGAATGGATTCGGTGTCTGGTATCTATGCGGGTTGAAATCCCATACCAGGATGACACCCAAATTGAAAATTTCATTGTGGTGAAATCTCCGTTGATTGAAGCCGATTTCACACCAGAATCCCTTTTGGAACCTATGTTATACTAACCCCGGCTTGAGACAAACCTCAGATCAGATTGTATAATCACTGATCACATCGCGAGAATTCTAGGAGGCTTTTTAATGACATACGATATCGAATTAATTTACTGCGCGGCTTGACATTACACAGATCGGGCTGTCAGTTTGACAGCTGAATTGATGAACGAATTTGAATTCAAAATTGGCGCCTTCACGTTAGTCCCTTCCGATGGAGGGCGTTTCGAAGTCAGCGTTAACGGTGATTTGATCTATTCGAAGCTGCAGACCAACCGCCACGCTGATCCAGGCGAGGTAGCCGGTTTATTACGCAAAGTCATCAAGTAGACCAGAACATCCGGCAAGGGAATGAATCCCTTGCCATTATTATTTAACCTACAGTGCGCATCCTTTTGCAGCGTGTTTCCCAGGCAAGAGTATCAGTCGACGATCGGGTCATCGCCGAGATTGGCCCTGGATTAATGCTTCTGGTTGGCGTTGGTCCCACCGACGGCGAAGACCAGGCCCGCTATCTGGCGAACAAGGTCGCCAATCTGCGCATCTTCGAAGACCAGGATGGTAAGATGAACCGCTCACTGCGCGAGGTCGGCGGGAGCGCCATCGTCGTCTCGCAGTTCACCTTGTACGCTGACACACGTAAAGGTCGCCGTCCCTCCTTCACCGATTCGGCCCCCCCATCGATCGCCGAACCCCTGGTGGAACGTTTCGCGGTCCTGCTCGAAGAATTGGGCGTCCCAACCCAGCGGGGAGAATTCGGCGCCCATATGCTGGTCGAGATCGCCAACGATGGTCCGGTGACCATATTCCTCGAACGATAGAATAGTATTACCCCACATTATCCTCCCAACATAAACTCCATAGAACTGTATCCAGCTGCACCGCGCTGGCGCCTACTTCCAGGAAAGCCTTGACCTGCCAAGGTTCATATACCCCGCCCGCAGCGATGACCGGCACACCGGTTTTAACCACTTCCTGAAGGCTGGCCAGGGCGATAGGGAATACTGCTGGACCAAATAACCTCCCATGCACTATCCGGCCCTCCGATGCCACCAATGCCCCTCGCGGGGGCGCCAAACTGATGGCGGACACCGATGAATTTACCAACGAGGCTGTGATCTCCCCGGCCTGCTCCATTGGCACCCTGACAATCAGCGGCAGCTCGCCGACGGCTGCCTGGACCAGGTCAACGGCTGATTCCGGGTCGCAATCCGGCGGCAGCCCGATCTCGATGCCCATGACACCTTCCAGCTCTTCCAGCTGGATGACCATCCCTGGCACGTCCTCCGGTCGGTCAACCAGCAGGTGAACGATGATGGGCAGTGAAGATCGCTCCCATCGCTGGGCATAACGACGGATGGCTGACCGCAGGCCTGGATTCGGGAACCCGGAATGCACCAACAGCCCTCCAGGATAAGCCTGGCAGGTGCGGTTATTTGCCGGTGTGCGTTTCCGCAAACTGATGGGATTGGTGACAAATGCCCCCAACTGCGAGAGATCTACCCACCCGCCCGGCAAAGGAAAATATCCCAGGCTCCCGGCAGCATTCATCAGCGGTGGTGAGATTTCAAGATCGTATTTCGGTCTTGAAAAATCGATGGTCATGTCATCCATGTGATTTGTTCAAAATACCATATCTTCTGATGTCAGTATCGAGTATCACCATTAATCAATCGACCAGAGCTCCAAGGTTTTTAGCAATGGGTCACTAAATCTATCACCAACACCAGGATAAACCCGACGAAGGATCTCCGTTTTCAAAACCACTTCCTCATATGGATAGAGCTTTCGTCCTCTCCCATGCGGGGATCCTGGTATCCCAGGAATGTTAAACTGCACCCTACCAGCGCGCCAACTGCACATACAATCTCACTCTCCCTGACCTGACCCAACTCATCTTCCGAGCATAAGGGGGTCTCACCAAGTTCACCCCCTTCCCCGCGCGTTGCACTCAGGCAATGTACCCGGCTGCCGTTCTCGGCCAGCATTGCCAACGTGCCCCAGCCAGGATGGTCCCGTTATCCGGATGAGCGAAAAAGGCCAGCACGTTCATCCCGTCATTCCCTCCAAAAGTCAATAAAATTGATGGGGGTGTTTTCCATCAGGATTCACTCCACAGTCTGTGAAATTGGTTCGGGAGGGCTTTCACCTTCGTCAGTCAATTTTTCTGGATCAATATGTCTGATGACCCCGCCGATAGCCTGGTGACCATGCCCAATGACCACAAAGGCATTCGGATCTTCAGACATTATTGTCCTGCGCAAGGTATTAACATCCGAACGACTGACCGTACAGTATAAAAAAGTGTGGCTTTTTTCGGTGAACATCCCCTGCGCCGACCAGGAGGTGACTCCCAGGTGCAGACGTTTCAAAACAGCCTGGCCGACTTCATCAGGTTTATCGGTGATGATAAAGGCAGTGCGGACAATGCTGGGTCCTTCCAAAACATAATCAACTACCACTCCCCATATGAATAAGGTGATCAGCGAGTAAAGACCAATCTCCCATCCAAACAGCAAGGCTGCCAGCAGGACCACAGCTCCGTCAGTGAACAAATAGACCTGGCTTACTGGCAGCCCTGTGCGTAGTTGGATCACTCTCGCCAATATACCCGTTCCACCGGAGGTGCCGTTGCCGCGATAGACCAGGCCGCTCCCGATACCCCCCAGGACACCACCATAGATGGCGTTGAGCAACAAATCCTCCGTGATGCCGCTTGCTGGCAGCCAGCCGGTCATCAAATCCGCTCCAAAACTGTATACCAAAACAACATATAAAGTGTGGATCAGGAAGTTGAAACGTCCGAGGTTGAAAAAACCCAATACCAATAAGGGGATATTAACCACCAGCATGATCAGGCCCAGAGGCCATCCAGTGAACGCATTAACGATAACCGCGACACCCATAACCCCTCCAGGCGCCAGGTTCGACGGAGCGAGGAAGATGTTTATGTTAACCGCCAGGATCAGCGCGCCGATCGTCAGCAGGATGAAATTTCTCCACTTGAATCTGATATTTAATCGCGAGATATCTATTTTTCGGAACGCTCTCATGGTTCACTCCAAAAGATAAGCTATGATCAAAAAATTGCACTTGACCAGCCCAGGGCGGGTAGAGACGAAAAACAGTAGGCAAAAAACGCAAGCACTTTCACCCCCGGATTCCCTCCAAAAGGT
>CP070785.1:1802316-1809145 GCA_020346705.1 Chloroflexota bacterium
CCCCTCGTACTCGTCTCCCATACTTTGCCAGAAGGTTGGTTAGACCTCTTGGAGGGCCGTTGCCAGATGGTTATTGGTCCGCAAGATGCAAACAAACTATCTGAGCAGCTGCTAGCAAAATTACCTGATGCCGAAGGTTTGTTCAGTTTGCTCACGATTAAAGTCGATGAAGATTTGCTCTCGAATGCATCAAATCTTAAGGTCGTCAGTAACATGGCGGTGGGATTTGATAATATTGATGTTGAGGCTTGCACAAAGCGCGGGATATCTGTCGGCAATACGCCTGGCGTGCTTACCGATGGAACCGCCGACTTAACTATGGCAATCATGCTGGCATCCGCAAGGCGCTTGTTCGAAGCCAATCTGGACGCCCGAGAGGGTAAATGGCAAACCTGGTCGCCAACCGGATGGTTGGGTAAAGACCTGAAGGGAGCGACGTTAGGGATCGTTGGAATGGGAAAGATCGGTTCAGCAGTCACGGAGCGCGCGGCTGGATTTGGCATGAAGATCATATTCTCGGATCCGAACTCACACCCGGAGATTACTGAAAAATATGACGCCGCCCACGTTGCGCTCGAAGAACTTCTGCAAAAAAGTGATTTTATCTCCATTCATGTTCCCCTCAATGACGATACCCGCCATCTAATTGATTTCTCCGCCTTGGAACTCATGAAACCCTCATCCTTACTAATAAACACATCCCGCGGTCCAATTGTGGATACCGAGGCGCTGACCACAGCACTGGAAGATGATTTGATTGCTGGCGCAGCTTTGGATGTCACCGATCCGGAACCTTTACCACCTGACCACCGCCTATATGAACTTCCCAATTGTCTTATAGTGCCACATATTGGTTCAGCAACCTGGGATACTCGTCGCCGGATGGCCGAAAGAGCTTGTGAAAACCTTCTTGCCGGTCTGGAGGGAAATCGACTTCCTTATTGTGTTAATCCAGAGATCTATGAACAATAACGTCCCTCTCATCCACAGCCGAAATTTCCGTGTTCGTCATTATGAATGTGACGCATTTGGCCATCTGAATAATGCTAACTATGTACGCTACATGCAGGAGACTGCTTTTGATGCTTCCGCAGCTGCTGGTTTCGATCAGGCGAAATACGATCAACTCGGACACCACTGGTTGATCCGGGAGACGGATATCGAATATCTGGAACCTGTAAGTTATGGTGACAATGTGAAAGTGAAGACCTGGGTGATGGATTTTCACCGGGTTCGTTCGCGAAGGGCGTATGAGTTTTTTAGGAATGGCTCTAGTGAGAAGGTAGCCAAAGGAATCACAGATTGGGTTTATTTAGAGACGGGAACCGGAAAACCAGCAACAATCCCAGGTGAATTGATCGACGCTTTTTTCCCAAATGGAACACCTGAGAAAATCCCTCCGAGGGTGAAGTTTGCGGAGCCAATAAATCCACCTGCAGGTAAATTCGAAACTCAGCTGCAAGTAACTTGGAATGATCTCGATCCCGTCCAGCATGTAAACAATGCTGTTTATCTGAATTACATTGAAGAATGCGGCATGCAGGTCCTTGCCTATCACGGTTGGCCGGTCACACGAATGCTAAATGAGAAGTTCGCAATCTTTATTCGTCGCCACCAAATCCAATACCGCCTGCCTGCGATGTTGGATGATATATTAGTCATAACTACTTGGGTTTCAAATGTGCGCAGATCGACTGCTACTCGCCATTATGTCATCCAACGCAAATCTGATGGACAACATATCGCGACCGTTAATTCTCATGCAGTATGGATCAATCTTGAGACTCGCAAACTTATCCGCATCCCCAGTAAATTCTTAGCTGATTTCTCGTCCAATATCGTTTGAATATAATGAATGAGTTTATCCCTGCTTACCTGACCAGATTGGAAAAAGGTGAGCTTAAAACCCGGGTTAGCCAGGCATATGAGCATTTATCAATTTGTGATGTATGTGCCTGGGAATGCCCAGTTGACCGTCGCGCGGGACAAATAGGAGTTTGTCGGACCGGAGTTCTCGCCAGGGTGAGCAGCTATGGTCCTCACATGGGCGAAGAAGATCCTCTGCGGGGTTGGCGTGGTTCTGGGACGATTTTCTTTACTCGATGTAATTTACGCTGCCAATACTGCCAAAATCATGATATCAGTCAAACTGATCATGGGGATGAGATGCAGCCAGAACAGATCGCCAGGATGATGTTGGAATTACAAACGATGGGCTGCCACAATATTAATTTTGTCTCGCCCAGTCATGTCGTCCCCCAAATTCTGGCTTCAGTCCAGATCGCTGCCCAGGCTGGGTTAAAAATTCCCCTGGTGTATAACACCGGCGGGTATGATTCGATGGCGATGTTGGAATTGTTGGACGGTGTAATCGATATTTATATGCCAGATATGAAGTACAGCGATCCAGCTACGGCTAGAAAATATTCGAAAATTCGTAATTATCCACAAATCAACCAGGCTGCGGTGAAGGAAATGCATCGCCAGGTTGGCGATCTGGTCACCGATGAAAAAGGTGTCGCACAACGAGGCTTGCTCGTCCGGCATCTGGTCCTTCCCGAAGGACTCGCCGGCACGAGGGAAGTGGTTGAATTTCTCGCCAATGAAATTTCTACCGAAACTTATCTAAACCTGATGGATCAATATCGACCATCCTATAGATCCCATTTGTATCCAGAAATTGACAGGAGGTTGACCAGTAAAGAATATCAATTTGCGGTTGATGCAGCCCATAAGGCGGGTCTAAATCGCCTTGATCAGCGGAAACCAAGATTATGGATAAATTTTTGATTGATATTCTAAAATACCTTTTCATCTCCCAAACTGGGTGGTAAACTAATATCCATGTTGTTATTTAATCTGCTGGATCCATTATTTATTCCTTATCCACCTAAGCCCTCCAGGGCTTTTCACGGGCTGAGTATTGGTTGTTGATAGGCGCCTTCACGCGAATCCGACACCCTCAGCTGATTTTACGAAACTGAGGGTGTTATTTATTAACCAGGGAGAGTTATTATGAGAATGAGTCAACTTTTCAGCCAGACGTTACGCGAAGCACCTGCTGATGCGGAAGTGGAGAGTCACAGGCTTCTGGTTCGAGCGGGATTTATCCAGCAGCTTGCGGCAGGCATTTTTTCCTACCTGCCCCTTGCAAAGCGCGTCTTGACCAAAATCGAAGACATCATGCGGGAAGAAATCAACGCCATTGGTGGACAAGAGGTCACTATGCCAGTCGTTCATCCAGCTGAGATTTGGAAAGAGACCGAACGTTGGTACCAGATTGGTACTGAGATGGGTCGTTTCTATGATAAATCTGGCCGTGATATGGTTTTGGCGATGACTCACGAAGAAGTGGTTGCCGATCTGGTGAGAAAGACAATCCACTCTTACCGACAGTTGCCAGCTTTGGTATATCATATCCAGACCAAATGGCGAGATGATCCTCGCCCCCGGGCTGGATTGATCCGGGTTCGAGAGTTCACCATGAAAGACAGCTACAGTCTGGATATGGACATGGAAGGACTTGACCAGCAATACCGGGCTCATTACCAGGCGTACTACAACATATTCCATCGCTGTGGCATCCCTGTCCAGGCTTTTAAATCGGACGTCGGCATGATGGGCGGCACCATGGCGCATGAATTTATGTATCTCACCCCGATTGGTGAGGATACCCTGCTTGTCTGTGATAATTGCGGCTATGCTGCTAACCGCCAGATCGCTCGTTTTAAGAAATCAGCTGCAGATGCAGAACAACCACTTCCTCTAGAAAAAGTTGCTACTCCAAATGCAAAGACAATAGAAGACCTGGCGAATTATTTGGAAGTCCCTAAGGCGAAAACTGCTAAGGCGATTTTTATGGTTGCAAGCATCATCCAGGGCATTGAAAGTATTGACCGGTTGGTATTCGCCATTGTTCGAGGGGATATGGATCTGAATGAGACAAAGCTCACCAATGCACTCAAAGCAAAAGAGCTGCGACCTGCTCGTGAAGATGAGATCATTGCTGTGGGAGCAGTGCCTGGATATGCATCTCCTATTGAACTGCATGATGTGTTGGTTGTTGTCGATGATGTGATTCCGGTATCACCCAACCTGGTTGCTGGTGCGAATGATGAGGGCTACCATTTTCTAAACGTGAATTACGAACGTGACTACAAAGCTGATATTGTTGCAGATATCGCTGCAGCGGAAGATAACAGTATGTGTCCTGATTGTGGTCAACCCATGGGAATCCAGCGAGGTGTTGAAGTCGGCAACATCTTCAAACTTGGAACCCGGTACTCCGAATCCATGGGTGCGACCTTTCTGGATAAAGATGGTATGAAGAAACCTGTCATTATGGGCTCTTATGGCATCGGTTCAGGACGTTTGATGGCTTCCATTGCCGAAGAACACAACGACGAAAATGGTTTGATCTGGCCCATATCTGTAGCCCCATATGACGTGCACCTGGTCGTTTTGGGCAGTAAATCACAATCTGAGGCTACCCCCGAAAACACCGTCGAAGTCGCAGAGGAACTATACCAAAAATTCCTGTCAGCCGGGATTGAAACACTTTATGATGATCGTAACGAGAGTCCTGGTGTCAAATTCAATGATGCCGATCTAATCGGCATCCCCATCCGGCTGACGGTCAGCGACCGTTCCCTTCAAGCCGGAGGGATAGAATTGAAGCGCAGGGATCAGGCTGAGAAATCCATTATCGAGTTAGCTCAGGCTGTTACTCATGTCCAGCAGATCATTGCTGAACTACAATCCGACATAGACAAAACAGTGGTAGAAATCCCCTTCGAAGAGTAGATTTCGATTGTCCATCTAAAAGCGGTGTGCTCATTATCGAACACACCGCTTTTAACTTGTTTTATTTCAATTTGGGCTGATTTAACGCAATTTAAAATACTTGGTCAATCCCAAGGCCATATTTAAATTTCCGGTCAATTTCACCTTTTGTTGCATGAAGGCAGCCATTGGATCAAGCTTGCCGAGGATGATGTCTTTATAATCCTGGGAATCTGCTCGCAAGGTCATCGTCGCATCATCGGTTGTCCCCTGCTCCACCTCACATTTTCCATCTCCAATTCGTACCACCCAATCTCCTGCTTCAGCGCCAGTGAGATGGTATTGGATAACTGCTTCGACATCACCGGCTTTTTCTGGGAGAAAAGCCTTCGGCATACGGTTCATCATTTCTTCAATTGTGATTTCATCAGGCATTTTATTCCTCTTTAGTTTAAATTTTCTAATATTCCGGCAGCGCCCATCCCGCCGCCAATGCACATCGTGACCAATCCAAATTGGACATCCCTACGTTTCATCTCGTAAATCAATTGGGTGGTAAGTTTAGCGCCGGTACAACCCAATGGGTGACCCAATGCAATCGCGCCGCCATTCACATTGGTTATCTCTGGATTGAGACCCAATTCACGCATTACTGCCAACCCTTGAGCCGCAAAAGCTTCATTCAGTTCAATCAAACCGATATCAGTTAGCTCCATATCGGCCAGCTCGAGCACTTTTGGAACAGCAACAGTCGGTCCAATGCCCATTAATTCAGGTGCCACACCGCCGACTGCATAGGCGATAAATCTTGCCATTGGTTTAAGCCCCAATTTTTCAGCCTTTGCGCGCGACATCACGATGACACCTGCGGCACCATCCGACATTTGCGATGAGTTACCAGCCGTAACTGTTCCGTCAACTTTGAACGCGGGTCGTAATTTCCCCAGTGCTTCAAGGGAGGTATCTTCCCGAGGACCTTCATCTCGTTTGAAAGTAAACTGACGAGTATTTGGAGAATCTCCATTTGAACCTGGCTCAACAATCTCTACATCTATCGGAGTGATCTCGGGATCAAACAAGCCACTATTAACTGCGCGCATCGCATTTTGATGGCTGCGGTAAGAAAATTCGTCCTGATCTGCGCGATTGACACCATACTTCTCAGCGACGTTTTCTGCTGTAAGCCCCATGTTTGTATACACTTCCGGAGATTGTGCTGCGAAGAATGGGTTAGGAGCATATTTTAGACCTGTCATCGGAAGCATCGTCATCGATTCAGTGCCGCCAGCGATGATTGTCGTCGCCTGACCAGCCATAACTGCATTGGCAGCCAGTGCAATGGTCTGCAGTCCAGAAGAACAAAAGCGATTGACTGTTTGTGCAGGAACCGACTGGGGTAAACCCGCCCTCAGGGCAACCATGCGGGCCATATTCATGCCCTGCTCCCCTTCTGGAAATGCACATCCAAGGATGACATCATCAACATCGGCAGGATCTAAAACCTCTACCCGTCTCAATAAGTCTCGAATCACTTCTGCCGCCATATCATCCGGTCGTGTAGTCGCCAGACTGCCTCGCTTTGCTCTACCAACAGGTGTACGGGCAGCAGCCACAATTACTGCATCCCTGTTTGGATCTTGATTATTCATCAATGTTTCTCCTAATTCCGTAATGGTTTTCCAGTGCGCAGGATATTCCACATTCTCTCTTGTGTTTTCTTTTCGCCACAAAGGGAAAGGAAAGCCTCTCGCTCAAGATCTAGAATATACTGTTCATCAACCCAAGCCGCTCGGCTGATATTGCCTCCAGTCATGACGTGGGCGGCCTTATTCACGATCAAGATATCATGCTCGCTCATGTATTTTCCTTCCTGGAACATAAAGGCAAAAACCTGAAGAGCAGCCAATCCATCCCGACCTGCAGCATAAATCTTTTCTGGCAATGGCGCTACGTAACCTGAATTGACCAGGTTGATCACTTCTTTTTTCGCTTCTGAATACAAGTGATCTTTGTTAAATACTACCCGATCACATGGACCAAGGAAACC
>CP070785.1:1809245-1810891 GCA_020346705.1 Chloroflexota bacterium
CTGAGCTGACGAAGGGATATCCGGTTAGATTTGGGATCAGCGTAAGGTACAGCTCCAGATCGTCGAGCGAGATGCGCGGCGTACTATCACTATCATTGATATCGGCAAAAAACTCCCAATAAAGCACTCCGCCTACTTCAATCGTCGGGATCTCGCTCAGAAGGATTGAATGGGTGAACGCACCAGCTTTAGTGTCCCATTCGCGCGCACCGTCGGTGTTATAACCCTTTTGAACTTCCGTCTTTTTGTTGTTACCTTGCAGTCGCACAAATGAATCAAAGACGCCCGATCCAGCAGAACCAAAAGTGGTATTCTGGTCACCAATATACTGGACGATAGCACCATCAGGAAGAGCAACTTCAGCAAAACCAGTTCGATCGGCAACTTCTATAGAATAGTCGGGATTGGCGAACGTGCCAGTGATCAGCACCACAGCCAAGATCAAAACGAAAAATAACGAAAGGGGTATTACAAACAAAGTTTTCCTACTCATTCCTCACATCCCTTCCCTATTAAATAGGAAATTTACTTAGTAAAATCAATTAAAATTTCAACAGCTTGTTCTTCTTCCAGTTGGTTGACCCCCCAGGTCACCCAACCCCTCTTAGTTCCTTCTACCTTTCCTGCCGCAAAACTAGAAGTTAAACCCCACCATCACCTCCATTCACACATTATTCAATTATTTGGTTAAACAAACAAACCGGCCCGCGTGGCCGGTTTCGCTACTGGCTCCCCAATGACCATCCCCACCTTGTTTGCTTACTTATTTGGGTCCAACTTCAAGGGGGTTAGCGACCATCAATGGTCTTGGATCGTCGCTTCCACATGTAGTAACCTTTGAACTTAAATTCTTTGAAAAAGTCCGATACCCCTCCTTGCTTTTTATCAGCAATGAATTTTGAATTCTCATTGTTATTATAGACTAAAAATGTCCCCAAATCAAGTAAATGGCGATTTTTCTCATTTTATTTTGCATAAACATGTCTAGATTTCGATCTTGCGAAAAGACTTTTCTTTGCATTTGCAGCATAATCATTCGCAATTAACTGTATCTGGCTGATGTCTGATTACATAAAAGTAGTCATTCGCTTCATGTATAATTTAACACGAGCAACCACTATCCAATCTCAATTTGCTCAAAAATCAATGAACCATCGAGGTCCCACCCTCACTGCTAACCCCTCGCTGCGCAGGATGATTCTCATCGGCATCATCTTGTTCCTTGCCTCTATCCCAATGGATATAGCCATGGGGGCAAAACCCGCGCCTTTTGAATATCCTGCAATTTCAACCATCCAGGATAACAGATTCATTTCCAAATCCGGCTACCACAACCAGCGAAACGCCAACCCTGATCATTCGGAGCCGGTGAATCCACGCTTTGAACATTTTTCCATTCCAGAAGGTCTCCCCTCCAGCTCTATCCGCACGATTACCCAGGATTCGATCGGTTTCCTGTGGATCGCCACCCTTAATGGGCTAAGCAGATTTGATGGCTACCAATTTACAAACTATCAAATTGATCCAGGTAACACCGAGATCCTCTCCTTTGTAGAAATAAACACAGTCTACACTGACCGGCAGGGAGACCTGTGGGTTGGCTCATCCCAGGGATTAAGTTTCTACGACCAGGAAGCCAGCGAGTT
>CP070785.1:1810991-1812692 GCA_020346705.1 Chloroflexota bacterium
TCCCACCAGGAATTTTCTCGCAGGGTACTAAATTATCTAAAATTACAGGATTTCATGAATTGATCTAATGAAAATTTTGCTGCGGGCATTTCCATTATAGAGCAGATTGACACAGGATTACGCAGATATCAATATGATTATTAGATATTGCTTAAGGGTAATTTATATTAATTTTTCTTCCCAGGTTCATCAGCGATTGTTTGTGCCCGCCTTATGAAGACTGTTAGATTCTCAAAGCACTGAATGGGGATACAATCCATACCGGAAAAGGAGTAGAAAAAGATGAAAAGGACGTTGGGTAGATCAGGTATCGAATCATCCGCGGTCGGGATGGGCTGCTGGGCGATCGGTGGTCCCTGGACTTATGATGGATCCCCCGCAGGGTGGAGTGAAGTGGATGATTCCGAATCCATTCGCGCCATTCACGCAGCTTTAGATATGGGTGCAAATTTTTTTGATACCGCGGCCAATTACGGCTGTGGCTACAGTGAGCGTATCTTAGGTCAGGCCTTGAAAGGCAGGCGAGGGGAGGGGATTATCGCCACAAAATTTGGCGACCAGATCGACGAGGTCACCAAAAATGCCCGTCCCTATGCAGACCCACCTGAAACAGCCCCGGTAGCTGATCACTTGCGAGAAGATCTTGAACAAAGTTTGCAGCGTCTGGACACCGATTATATTGATGTCTACCAGCTGCATGTTTGGGGGTATGATGTCGAAAAATCCCTCGAGATCCGTATGGTATTAGAGGATTTAGTTCAACAGGGAAAGATTAGATGTTACGGTTGGAGCACCGATCGACCTGACGCGGTGCGCGCTTTTGCAGAGGGGGAGAATTGTTCAGTCGTTCAGCAGCAATTGAATATCTTTGATGGAGTTGATGAGATATTAGAAATATGTGATCAATACGATCTGGCCAGCATCAACCGCGGCCCTTTGGGCATGGGGTTGCTGACAGGGAACTTTGTCCCGGATACCAGCTTTCCCGATGATGATGTCCGGGCACATGCCGAATGGTTTGTGGGCTTGGTCGATGGTCATCCAAATCCAGAATGGCTGCAGAAACTTGAACAAGTCCGCGAAATACTTACCAGTGAAGAGCGCACACTCGCTCAAGGAGCCTTGGCCTGGATCTGGGCTCGCAGTGGACGCACAATCCCCATCCCTGGTTTTAAGACCGTAGCCCAGGTTCAGGAAAATGCCGGTGCGATGGATTTTGGACCATTGAGCACGGATCAAATGTCTGAAATTGACGCCATCCTTGAGAAAAACAGGTGATCACCCCTCCAGCAAGTTGAGCCCTTAATTGGTGAATTGCGAGTTCTGACCGATATACCGGGATTTAATCAAAAATTCCTTCTCTTGCCAGCTGGCAGTAAGGAATAAATTCTTCCCCATCCACATCTATACCCGTAAAGACGGAACACTCTTGAGGATCGTAGCAGGTGGTACAGACCCGTTTAATTGCGCGCACATTCAAGAGCTGGACATGCGGGGAAAGAAAATCATCCTCTACGGGTTCCTCGCGCATCAGGTCGGTGCTGAGGTATTTCTTGTTGCAATCAGAGAACACTGTTGTCACAACTGCATCACGACCCAAATCATTTTGTGCTTTCAATGCGCCCAAGAAATTCGCCCCGGAAGAGATACCCACCCCGAGCCCCAGCTCCCCCGCCAGCTTCTGGGCCATGATGATCGCAT
>CP070785.1:1812792-1817539 GCA_020346705.1 Chloroflexota bacterium
GATGGTGGTGTTTTAAGGCAACGATAATTAAGTCAGCGGGTGGGGTATCATCATCGGGCGATAATACAGAAATTTTATAATGCTCGTTGTTTACGATCAATCCTTCTGAATTCAACCGATGAAATCGGCTTCCGGAAGCAGCGAAAGAGACGCTTCCGGGGTCCATATCATAAAATCTACTCGCATAAGCAGCTCCCATCGCTCCTGCTCCGAGAACTACGACAGAATTTATCTTAGTCAAGGTGCTTGCCTCATTTCTTTTAGAAACTACATCTATTTAGAAAGACGGGTCGAGTGATTGGCTAAAATGAACCGGACGTTCACAAGTATAGTCTAAACCGACAATTGATCAGATATTTTGTCGAGTTTAATTTGTCAGCGTTGGGACCAGGAGAGATAGGAATATGTTGGAAAGTACTTGACAGTGAAGAGGCGATTCGTAGTAGTTAGATAATCTGAACCTTTATTACTCGTGTCTTAATGCTTCTACAGGATCTAGGCGCGCGGCCCGGGTTGCCGGGTAGATCCCACCAATTACACCGATGAATCCCGCAAAAATCAGTGCTCCAATCGCCAACCAGGGAGGAACTATAGACATTTGACCGATACCGGTTACACCTTCAGAAGCCAGGTACTGGTGTCCTGCCCAATCCACCAGACGACCCAATAAAGTGCCCAGGATCACCCCCACAAACCCGCCAATCAATCCCAGTAAAACAGCATCTGCGGTGAACATACGCCGGACTTCTTGATTTGTGGCACCGATCGCTTTTAATATACCGATTTCCTTGGTGCGTTCGTAGATCGCCATCATCATAGTATTTGCAACTCCCAAGGTTGCCACGAGCAGGGCCAGCGCACCCACCGATCCCAGTAAAACCTGCAAGATTGTTAACACCCGGTTGGCGAGCTCCAAGATAGCACCCAGGGATTGTGCCTCGAGATTCATCTCATTCGCAATATCAACAACATTTTCCACTGAATTTTCATCAGTTGCCCTGACGATTAACATGTCATAGCCATCTGTGGTGAGGGTATCTGGTCTGCCATACCACCAGGCTTTAATCGCTGTCCGTTCAATTGTTCCAAGATCAACTCTTCGCGAACCTGGACCCTGCCTAACACCACGGATGGTGGTTGGGAATTCTTTTGTCTCCCCTCTGGGCAAACGAACTATCAAGGTTGCTTGTTCATTGATCAAATCTTTATTTGTGAGGTTTAATTCTTCAATGATTTGATCTGCGATATCGTCTAAAAGTATCAAACCTTCTGAATCTCCTTCCCCCAGTGGAGATCCAGCCAACATCTCGGGAGGTGTTAGGAAATCTGGTCCCCCAGGCCCTCTTTGATCATTACCAAATCCTCCCGATAGTCTGATAGGTGCTGAAAATCCATTATAGGATAAGCTGATTTCAATATTTGATGGCAGATTCAAAATTGGCGTTACCGATTGCACATCGGGCATCTCTTTGAATTGTGCGGCGATTTCTGGAGTTAATGGTTGCTCAGGTTCGGTGATACTAAAGGGATCAAACACGTTCTCATCTTCAGGAAATGCTGGCGACACGAATACATTTTCCAGGCCGATCGCCTGGAAATTGCGATTTACTTCGTTTTGAACTCCCACTCCGAAAGATACCATTGCCACTAAAGTGACAATGCCAATCAACACCCCAGCCGCAGTAAGAATATTGCGAACTGGACGACGACGAAGGTTCTCAATTGCTGTGCGAGAAAGATCTCGAAATGAAATACCCTCTTTTAGGGAAATCATCGATTTGGAGATTTTGGAATTTTGGTGAACCGAGTTTTCTGGTTTCTGATTTGTGGTTTCAATGTTGATTACTTCACCATCGCGCAGGTGAATTATCCGGTCAGCATAGGCAGCGACTTCAGGATCATGGGTGACAATGATTAAAGTTACCTCGCGCTCCTGGTTCAAATCTCGCAGCAAGTCCATGACCTCTGATCCGGTGTTTGTGTCCAGATTGCCGGTAGGTTCGTCGGCCAGGATGATTTTTGGATCATTCACTAGCGCCCGGGCAATCGCCGCTCGCTGCTGCTCGCCTCCTGACATCTCGGTTGGTCGGTGATCCAGGCGATGGGTTAATCCAACGCGAGCAAGTAGTTCTTCAGCCCGAACTTCTCGTTCTGTCCGCTGTACACCACTTAACATCAGCGGTAAAGCGACATTCTCCAAAGCTGTCAATGTGGGGATTAAATTGAAAGTTTGGAAAATAAATCCAACGTTATGCCTGCGATGGATGGTGAGCTCTTTTTCTGTGGCCTGATGCAATGCTAAACTGCGTACATTCACCTCACCACGAGTTGGTGTGTCCAGCCCCCCTAATAAATTTAACAATGTGGATTTTCCAGACCCAGAAGGACCGACCAGGGCGACAAACTCACCCTGGTCGATTTCGAGATCAATTTTATTGAGCGCCCTTACCTCTGTGCTGCCAAGTTGATATTGGCGACAGATATCTTTCAGCTGAATTGCAGTATTCATTTATTGCAGAGATTCAGCGATCATCAAAGCCTGATCAGAAGTGATGTCTCCTCCTACCATATAGAACAGGTCTCCGTCGATCCAGGTCAGTGAAACTTTGCTCCCATCTTCCGCAACAAATAACGATCCAGTCACACCACGGACTTCAACGGTTTGACTTTCTTCGGAAGGTTTTGCAGTTCCCTCAGTTAATCCTTGAGCTATCGAAAAGGATCCCCCGTCTGGTAGAGTGAAACGCTGTACAATGGCTCCTTTAACTTCCAAAACATCAACCAGGGTTGCTCCATCCGGCGTCTCACTGGGGGTTAATAACTCGAATTCCGCTGAGGCGGTTGCATCGGCAAGGGTGGTAGATTTGGGTTCCAAATCGGCAAGTGCTACGATATCTACACCTTCCTGCGGCTCGAATATAAACAAACCATCATCAAGATCTGAGTTGATCACCAGATCTTTCACTGTGATTCTGCCTTTACCTAAACTGCTTCCATTTAATTCAACCGCTAAAGGTAGATTGCGTACCTCGTCTATCCATAGATTTACCTGTCCACCTACTGCTGCGTATTCAGCAGGCATTTGTTCGGGAATGGGATTTAAGATTAGCAATTGTGCGGCGGTATCCGCGACAAATTCAGTATTTGACAATGCGATCTCGAAGTATTCCTGGAGCAAATCGACTGCTTCGCGCGCATTTTCTGGATGGTCAAACTCGCCCTTGTCGAACTGCTCCATTTCTGCTCGTTTGTCAGCCATTATCTGTTTTGCTTCTTCAATGGTGCCAAAATAGACTTTTTTCTCGGAAGGACTGTACGCCCAAAGATTTTCGCCATCACTAACCACAGTGCCTTCAATAAACTTCTCATTACTTGATTCGAGGACAACTAAACGGAAGGCGCCAGGGCTATCCTCGCCTCTGCGTCCCCAAAATTCAATAGTTGCCCATTCGTCTTTATCAACCGTATCCACATTAATTTCAACAACTCCGTGGGCATTGTCGATTGTTTCCATGGTTTCGAGGGTCTGGACGAGAATATCTTCAGCTGTGGGCTGCATCAAAACAAAACCGCTCACCAGAACGGCAATCAAAACCACAGCTCCAACAACCAATAATAGATTTCTTCGGTTATTCATATATTTAGCTCCTATACATTTGAGCGAACTTCCTTATTGTTAATAGGCCTGCTAAATTAAAACACCTTTTGGGGTAAATTTGTGACAAGATTCAAAATATCTAATGATTTCTTTATAATCTACCATTGGAGCAGGTTGATGTACACCAATTGATCTTGGTCGTAACTACAGGTGATTTGAAGACAAGGCTTAACTGGAATCATCAAATTTGACCGATTCTTCAAACACTGAAAACATTTCCGAGCAAATGCCTATTATGGTGGTTTTACTACTGGAAATTCCGTAAAGCATAAATGAATTCAGGTATAAGCAATCCCTTTTTATATGGAGCGATTCCAGCATTACCAATGAGACTTAAATCATGAACTAGAACTGGTTCTCGCCTATGCTGTAATCCGCTTCCAGCTGAGGAATGGTCAAATAATTTGCAGTTATATCCCCGATGGTTGAATATGGAAAATTTTGATCTAAGGGGAACAATGAGGTACGATTTTGTCTGATTCCTGGATTGCTCCCATCCAGGTGAATTCCCGGTTATCACTGGCATAATAATAACTGGAGCCATTTGGCATCATCACGATCACGATCCCGCTGTACCCCAACATGTGTGGAACCCAAAACTCACACTCAAAACCATCCTGTTGGTCGTAAACCCGGGCCCAGAAGGCGTTATTATATTTCGACCGCGTATCAATATCAACACCCCGATCGTTGGGATCGGATTGCATGGCAGCGGCCAGGTATTGTGGGTGCAGGATTTGTTCGCCACCTGTTACTCCCTTATCGACGTTAAGGAAGTTGGTGATCTTGGCGATATCATCGGGAATCCACCACAAACCATAACCGCCATAAGGTTGGCCCTGCCATTTATCCTCCTTTGTCCTGAGGGTAGAATAAGCACCGGGCCCGATGTGGATCGGGGTGAACACCTCGTCCACCAAGTAATCGAAGATGTCCGCTTCCTTTCCTTCCAGGGTTTGCAGGTAATTATGCAATGCCCTGGTGACGATAAACGTGTCAAAAGTGCGGTAAACCCACTGCGTTCCCGGTTCAGCGCTGTGCGGCCAGTTAAATGCAGCTGCAATTCGCTCAGCGTAGTATTCCTCACTC
>CP070785.1:1817639-1842618 GCA_020346705.1 Chloroflexota bacterium
TCGCCAGACTTGAAGAGGATACCCATCTCGGCGCCTTTCCCCGTCCCTACCATCACTGCAGTCGGAGTCGCCAATCCCATCGCGCAGGGACAAGCGATAACGAGCACAGCAACCATGTTGATTAACGCCCTGGTAAACAGGGTAAGTTCTGAATCAGCCGGAATCGGGATCAGGAAATACCAGACGAGGAACGTCACGAGCGCGATGGCAATCACCGCTGGAACAAATATTGCCGATACCTGGTCAGCGAGTTTTTGGATTGGGGCTTTGCTGCCTTGCGCTTGCTCAACAAGGCGGATTATCTGAGCCAGAGCAGTATCTTTGCCAACTTTCGTGGCTTCAAATCTGATCAAACCTAACTTATTGAGTGTCGCGCCGATTACCGGATCACCAGGCCCTTTTTCAACCGGGAGGGATTCTCCAGTTAACATCGATTCATCAACCGATGAACGACCTTCAATTACCACACCATCAACAGCGATCTTCTCGCCAGGGCGGACACTGACAATATCCCCGATCTGGACTTCATCAGCTGGTATTTCAATCTCCTGCCCATCGCGAACCACCCGTGCAGTTTTTGCCCTCAAGCCCATCAGCTTTTTAATCGCTTCACTTGTCTGGCCTTTAGCACGTGCTTCAAGGTATTTTCCCAGCTTGATCAACGTGATAATCACTGCTGAAGTTTCGAAGTATATGTGTCCGGGAATCAGCCCCAAAACCACCACTAACGAATAGAAATACGCTGCAGATGATCCCATTGCAATCAGGACATCCATGTTCGCAGATCCATTTCTCAGCGATTTATAGGAGCCAACGTAATAATCCCAGCCTACGTAGAATTGGACTGGCGTGGCCAAAGCCAACATGACCCAATCCAACCATGGGGCGCTGGCAAGCAAAGGGGGAAGGAAACCTAAATCCCGTGACATTGATAACAGAAATAGTGGGACAGTAAACACAAGACCTACGATCAACAGATGTCGTTGTTTGGCTATTTCAGCTTCACGGGCTTGGCGCTCAGCATCCTCAATCCCATCACCTGTTTCTACTGCTTCAAAGCCCGCTTCCTTCACTGCCCGGCGCAAATCCGCCTGGCTGATCATGGTTGGAATATACTCCACCTGGGCTTTTTCATTTCCGTAAATGACTTGAGCAGACAGAACCCCATCCAGCTGGTTTAACGCTTTCTCCAACCTGCGGGCGTCATTGTCGTCGCTCATTCTTTGAATAAGAAGGTCTGCGTGGCCAGTGGCGATACCGTATCCGGCCCTATCAACCCGATTTATTACGTCCTCGAGGGTCGCTTTTTCTGGATCGTATTCAACAGTAGCGCGTTCAGAAGATAAGTTGACAGCCACTTGGTTAACACCGTCAACTTTCTTGATATTCCGTTCAACAGTTGCTACGCAGTTCGCACAGGTCATACCCGTGATTGGCAGCGTTACCTGCAGTTCGTCGGGCATAACGCCTCCTTTAGTTCAATCCCGGAAACTGATAATCAAGTCGGGAATAAAACCTAAATCTATCCTGCAACCGGATAATGTATTTCAGCCAGTAGAGCTTTTATTCCATCCTCAGTTGCTGGAGGAACAAAAGTGATAGTCGCTGACTTTGCTTCAACGTCAGCTTCCACACTCTGTACGCCTTCTAAATCACTAACTTCCATCGTCACTGTATGTACACAGTGATTACACGAGATATTAGGAATGCTATAAGTTACTGTTGTGGTCATTTCATCTCCTTATGACTTTATACCTTTGATTATATTTTTGAAGCTGTAGCGAACACTTCAGAAATTTCTTTCAAGACGCGTTCGCGATCTTCCGGGTCATCACCTCTCACAGCAGTGATCAAGCATGAATTTAAGTGATTATCCAAGATTCTTGTGCTTACTTTTTCTAAAGCAGCCTGAACCGCCTGGATCTGGCGGATAACGTCAATACAGTAAGCATCCTCTTCCACCATTCGCTCAATACCATGTACGTGTCCGGCGATGCTTTTCAGCCTGTTCAGGGTATCCTTATTATCCATCATCTCAAATCACGCTCCTATCCCCCCCCATGGGGGGTGGGTCTAGTGAAATATTACTATTTCCTTTATTATCTGTCAAGTATTTCTGATGACTAAAATGAAACTCAGGCAGCGGACAAATTGCATTCTCTGCTGCCTGAGCATTTTTAAACGTTATTGGGATAAGACAACCTGAAACACGTTCTCAAATTCCTCCCTCGGAAGTGGACCTACCCATTCGTGAAGGACCTGTCCGTTTCCATCTAGTAAGAACATATGCGGTTGGTAAATGAATCTCAGTTCTTGCTTGAATTCTTCGTTCGCCGGGTCGTCAATGTCCAGGTAGATGAAGTTCATCTTGTCGTAATAATCTACTTCTAACCCATGCACGATGGGTGCTAATGCCTGGCAGCTTATTCACCAAAAGGCGAAAAACTCGACGAATTGGAGTTCTCCAGAGGCAAGGCTGACTGTTGAAGGATCGGTCGCCTCCAATCCCTGTTTGATTGGCGGAGGATTATCTTCATCTGGATTTGGATCATCCCCTTTTTCATCTCCAGGTGCTGGGTAGGCAGGATTCTCGTTCGGCGAATCATCTTCCAGAGATGGATAATTTTCTGGTTGTTCCACTGGCGGTGGAGAACCATCTGGTTGAGCTTCTGGAGGGGGATCTCCAGATATTGCAGTTTGATCACTTGGTGCAGGATAACTATCATCCGCTGCAAATCCACCTTCCTGTTCACCGGTAGAAGGTACTGGATTATTGTCAGCGGGTGAGGTACTGTTGTCTTCTGTTACCACAGGTTCAATCAGAGCGGGTTGAGAATTTTCCTCCTGCTGATTCTCATTCGCTGCATTGGCCTGGCTTAACGGAGGGGTTGCACTTCCTGAACAGGCAGCTAACAATACCAGTAACACAATGAATAACCCTGAAGTTTTTCGAACTGAGGTATTTCTCATGAATAACCAGTCTCCAAGTATTAATGGTTGAGTATGTTATCACAATCAGCTCACCTAATCTATTAAATATTGATTAACTGATTTGAAGACCACGATATGAGGAAATGAATACTTTCTAATACATCGATGTAAGTTCTTGACAGGTCTCCCAGCTTGTATTTACACTTAGAAAATCTTTTTCAAGAAAAAGCATTAAAAATTCATGGAAAAAATCACTCTTTCCAGGTGGATCATCTTCTCCTTACTGCTCTTATCGCTTGGAGCAGTTTGGATTTGGCTGAGCTCAGTGGAGGCGGGTACCACTACACAGGGTGCTGTTCCAGCACCCCAGAGTGGATTTCTA
Source organism: Chloroflexota bacterium (assembly GCA_020346705.1). Taxonomy (GTDB): domain Bacteria; phylum Chloroflexota; class Anaerolineae; order Anaerolineales; family UBA4823; genus PFL25. The sequence goes on from CP070785.1 coordinate 1,820,953, forward strand.
GCCCCAGATTTTGAACTGGAAACGTTTGATCGTGAAACATACCGATTGTCAGATCTCCGTGGAAGACCTGTATTAATCAATTTCTGGGCAAGCTGGTGCCCTCCCTGCAGATCAGAAATGCCGGCTATCCAGAATGTTTATGATGAGTATCGAACTCAAGGTTTCGAGGTATTAGCTGTCAATTCAACCCATCAAGATAACTTGGGGGATGCGATTACATTTGCCCAAGTTCGCGATCTGACCTTTCCCATCCTCCTTGACAGGGATGGCGCTGTTGGTACCCTTTATGATATTCGATCCCTGCCAACATCATTTTTCATTGACCAGGAGGGGATCATCCAAGATGTCGTTATAGGTGGTCCAATGGCGGAAGCCCTGTTAAAAATCCGAGCTGAACAGCTTTTTGCAGGTAATCCATAATGTTTCCAATTATCCAGGTTGGACCGCTTGCTATCCAGGCCCCTGGCCTTGTACTCATTGCCGGATTGTGGCTAGGCTTGATACTTGCAGAACGACGTGCTCGCAGAATTGGTGCCAATCCTGCTGATTTATATAACCTGGTTTTTATTGGTTTGATCGCAGGAGTTATCGGTGCCCGTTTATCTTACGCGGCCACTTTTCCAGATGCCTTCGCGGGCAACCTGTTGAATCTTGTATCACTCAATCCTGGTTTGCTAGATCCATTCGCTGGTGCATTAATCGCGATCGTTGCAACCGCGATCTATTTGTATCGCAAACATCTCCCAGTCTGGACAACCCTGGATAACCTAACCCCACTTTTCGCAGTGATGGCGATCGCAATTGGATTTTCAAATTTAGCCTCCGGAAATGCCTTTGGCATCCAGACAGAACAACCATGGGGAATCCATTTATGGGGAGCAACAAGGCATCCGACGCAGGTTTACGAGATTATCCTCGCCTCACTCATCTTAATCGCGGTATTAGTCATAGATAAAACTCTCTGGAGCCAAACCCCAGGAAACACTTTTATCTTATTCTTGGCTTTCACTGCTTTATCCAGACTATTCCTGGAAGCATTCCGGGGGGACAGCATCTTAATCGCAAATGGATTTCGACAGGCACAATTGGTCGCATGGCTTATTCTGGCTGTTTGCCTGGGAATACTTGGCTGGCGAATCTCACGGAACGATCGAACACAAGGGGCAATTGAGTGAGCAATAATTTCATCCTTAAATTCATATTCCTGATGTTCATTGGAACGAGTGTCATCGGATGCAGCCAACCAATCCAGGAAGGACCAGCACCTACACTTACACATGCTGCATCACCCACGATTATTCAAACGCTAACCAGCACGCCCCAACCCACAGATACCATAGAGCCAACTTCTACTCCCACTGCGACTCAAACGAATACACCACTCCCTCCGAAGGAAGTGGCCATCCAGGAAATTCCGCTTGCCGGGCCGATCGCGATTCCAAAAGCGCAGATTTCTGGTATGGCATGGCATGGTGACACCCTGATTATGCTTCCCCAATATCCGGAAAAAGAACCTGCGCTGGGAACATATCCATCCGTATTCACTTTAGAGAAAGATGATGTAATCTCGTTTATTGAAGGGAGATCATCAGAACCATTAATCCCAACCAGATTATCTTTCCTGGGTGGAGGTTTAGAATCATATATTCCGGGTTACGAGGGATACGAAGCAATCGCCATCGATGGCGATAAAATATTCCTGACAATCGAAGCAAATGATAATGGCAGCATGGCTGGATATCTGGTTGAAGGCACATACCTGGTCGATCAGAATTCAATCCAGATCGATCCATCCTCTTTAGCCGTAATTCCAATTCCGGTGCAAATATTCAATTATGCATACGAGAGCTTAATCGTTTCAGAGGACGAATTATTGATGATTTACGAAGCCAATGGGGTTGAACTAAATCCGGACCCATACGCCATTAGAACTGATAATACTTTGGATGCATTTTTAGAATTGGGATTTGATAACATTGAATACCGCATGACTGACGCTACACGAATTGATGATAATGGACGCTTTTGGGTCTTAAACATTTTTATGCCAATTGAGTTTTGGCTGTTTACAGATTCTGATCCAATCTTCGAGAATTTTGGCAAAGGAGCAACCCATTCTGAAAACTTGAATGTCGAGCGGTTGCTTGAATTACAATATAATGGAGAGGAGGCATTTCTTACTGAGACTGAGCCGATCCAGCTTGTCCTGGATGGAGAATTGAACGCACGCAATTGGGAGGCATTGGTAGTACTGGATGACATTGGGTTCCTTGCAATGACAGATACATATCCAGACACAATCCTAGCTTTCATTCCTTTCCCAAACAAATAAGGATCTGTAACATCATTCAGATAGTAATCGTAAAAATCTTTGGAGGAAAATGATGACTGAAGAAATTGGTTTTGAAGTTCGTATAAATCATCCATATGATAAAGCTTTGGAATTAACCATTGATGCTCTAAAGGCAGAAGGCTTTGGTGTACTGACCTCTATCGATGTCCGCGAGACGATGAAAGAAAAGCTGGATATCGATTTCAGACCTTATTCGATCCTAGGAGCATGTAATCCTCATCTGGCGCACCGGGTTCTATCCCAAGATGCAACCGCAGGATTAGTGCTGCCGTGCAATGTCACGGTTGAGGAAGATTCAGATAACAGTGCCACAGTTAGGATTGCCAACCCTCAAGTGATCCTTGGCACTGGATCTTTAAGCGAAAATGATGAGATCAAAGCTGTTTCTGAAGAAGCCTATGGGTTTTTAGAACGTGTAGTAGAGGCCTTGGCAACTGCATGAATCTTTCGGGAAAAACTGTCCTTATCACAGGAAGTGGTATCCGTCTCGGCCGGGTGATGGCATTAGCAATCGCAAATGCTGGTGGAGATGTTGTCCTTCACTATCACAGCTCCAGGGAACCTGCTGAGAATCTCCAGGTTGAAATCGAAAAACTGGGCCGAAAAGCTTATCTTTTTCAGGCAGATCTATCCGATCCGCAAAGCGCCAAAAACCTGATACGAGAAATATCACAAGCTACAGCTTTGTATGGTTTAGTCAACAGTGCATCGATCTTTGAGAACCTCTCGCTTGAATCCACTAAGATAAAAGATTGGCAGCAGCACCTTCAGGTAAACCTGACTGCTCCATTCTTGCTCAGCCAAACCTTCGCTTCACAACTCGAATCGCAACAGGAAGGTCGCATTGTAAATATCCTTGATTGGAGAGCCCTCCGCCCAGGAAGCGACCATTTTCCATATACCATTTCAAAAGCGGGTCTTGTGGCGCTTACTCGGGCGTTAGCTGTCTCCTTAGCTCCAAATATCTCTGTCAATGGTCTTGCCTTCGGAGCAATTCTGCCACCCAGTGATGGCGGCGCTACAGAAGGCATCCTTGATAACATTCCAGCAAGACGCTGGGCAGACCTCGATGAGGTTGGACAGGCGCTTGTATTCTTACTCGATGGTCCATCCTATATCACTGGCGAGATAATCCATCTTGATGGGGGTCGCCATCTGATATAGATTCTAAACTACCGAAGAATGTGATTCATTGCCTTAAATTGCGAAGAGGAGAGCTTCATGGACAAGGTAATCATCAGAGATTTATTGGCCCGTGGGATCATCGGAATTAATGATTGGGAACGTGAAAAACCTCAAGATATCCTGATCAATATTGTAATTTTCACCGATTTGACAAAGGCTGGTCAAACCGATGATATTGCTGATAGCGTAAATTACCGCACGATATCAAAAAAAGCACAGGCAAGGGCAGAAACTGCACAGCGCTTCACCGTTGAGGCATTAGCGGCTGATATCGCCGAAATTTGCTTTCAAGAGAAAGGAGTTTTGAAGGCCCGCGTAAAAGTAGAAAAACCAAATGCAGTTCGGTTCGCTAGCTCTGTAGGGGTTGAAATTGAACGATCAAGAGAGTAATGAAATTCACCAAGTTGTCATCGGGCTGGGATCTAATATCTCTCCACCAGAGAACCTAAAAAGTTCAATTTACCTCCTGGGCAGGTTAGTACCCATCCATGCGGTCTCTGGTGTTTGGCAAACAAGTGCGATCGGTTCGCCAGGTCCCGACTTCCTCAATGCTGCTGCATTGATCACAACCCAACTGTCAGCAGAAGAATTACGAAACAATATCCTTCGTCCAATTGAAAACCTATTAGGGAGAATACGCACGAAAGATCCTAATGCTCCACGAACGATTGATTTGGATGTATTGATTTTTGACAATCAAGTGCTGGATGAGGAGCTATGGAATTATGCTCATATGGCAGTTCCCGTGGCTGAGATCCTGCCAGCATATATTGTCCCGAATTCTGAGGACAAAGCCATTTTTATCGCAGAAAAACTGAAAGAATCGAGTGATATAAAACGATATTCTCTAGAACTTCATGGGACCAGCCCCACGGGAGATATTGTCTAAAAACTCCTGGCGAGTGGCAATACTCGTCCTGAAGGCACCCAACATCGCGGATGTCGTCATCCGGGCTTCATGCTTTTGAACGCCCCGCATCATTGCACACAGATGAATCCCTTCAACCACAACCGCGACACCATGCGGATCAAGCAATTCCTCGATGAAATCAGCTATCTGGCGGGTCAATCTTTCTTGAAGCTGTAAACGCCTAGAAAACAGATCGACAACGCGCGGAATCTTTGATAGACCGATAACTTTACCACGAGGAAAATAAGCCACGTGTGCTTTGCCCATAAATGGCAAAAGATGATGTTCGCATAAACTATAAAATTCAATATCCCGTACTAAAACCATCTCATCATAAGTTACTTCAAAAAGTGCGTCATTAACCATAGCCACCGGATCGGTTCGATACCCAATCAGGAGTTCTTCGTACATCTCAGCAACTCTGCCCGGAGTTCGCTCTAATCCTGACCGGGATGGATTTTCACCAAATGCAGTTAACAACTGCACAATTGCTTTTTGAACACTGTCCTTGTCAATTTCCCTCTCCATGATTAATTCAGAGATTTCATTAAGATTTTTATAGTTTTCATCGCCCATTTTCGAACTCCTAAATTTATTTCGTAGTTAGTTTAACCCTAATGATATCCGAAGTCAACGAAGTGGAATGTACGGTGCGTCACACCAATATTACCGAATAAAAAGATGGCGGAACGATATCAAACTCCGCCATCATTCAATCCAATTTACTTCAAATCAGCCTACTTCAGGCTCGATCAATCCATAGGTTCCGTCCCTGCGTTTGTAAAGCACATTGATCGATTCGGATGAAGCATTGAAAAAAACAAAGAAATCTTCATGTCCCAGGAGCACCATCTGTTCTATTGCTTCGGTTTCATCCATTGGCGAGACAACAAAGTGTTTCCTTCTTGCTATCAATGGGGGTTCGTATTCTTCCTCTTCAAATTCAGGCAGTGGTGCAACTTCCGCAGCCGAACGCCCATCACCCCGACCTCGATTTCGTTTTCCTTTGTACCTTTCAATTCTCCGTTGCATTTTGTCAAGCGCAGTATCCAGAGCCGCATAAATATCATCTGCTCTCTCTTCTGAACGAAGGATAAATCCTTTCCCTCTAATAGTTATTTGAGCAACGTTTCTATCTGAAGCACTACGAGCAGACTTTGCAAATGCCAGGTCGATATGTGCCTCGTCAATGTCATTTAAGTAACGGTCGAGCTTAGAGACTTTCTTCGTGACGTAATCATCGAGTCGATCGGTAACCTCCATATTCCTGCCAGTAATTTCAATATGAAATGGCATGGATGCACCTCCTTTATAAATTTGTTTATCGTTTGTTATTCCCCAAGGGTTGAGACCAATCCATGATTTCTAAATATTTCTCCTCTCTTTTCAAAAACAAACCTTGAATAAAGAGAGTTAATCATTTATAGAAAAAAATGTCTAAAACTGTTCACTGGTGCGGGCTATCGTCAAACAAGACACATCCTCAGCGCCTGCTTCCAACAAAGCGGAGGCGCAGGCATCCAGAGTAGCACTGCTGGTGGCAACATCATCCACCACTAGTATGCGCCGATTGGACACTATTTCCTTGGTCGCCTTAAAGGCATTCCTGACATTATCGCGTCTCTGATTTAAAGTCAAACCCACCTGGGAGCGTGTTTCCCTCACCCGGTGCAGACCTTGCGTTTCACAAGGGATATCAATATTCAATGCTAATGGTCGGGCTATCAAGACAGCTTGATTATATCCACGCTCCTTCAGACGTGCAACCCCCAATGGTACTGGAAGGATCATATCTACATCCCAACATAGATCACAAAATAATTTCACTAAAGGATTCGACAGAACGAGACCAAGGCTGACATTCCGGCGGTATTTCAAATTACGAATTGCTTCACGGACAGGTCCCTTATACAAAGCCCAGGAACGAAGCTTAGTAAATGAAGGTTTATCATCAGAACAATGAAAACACAGCCCAGATACTTTTCTGGGCTGCCCGCAAATATCACAAATGGGATATTGAATTTTATTAACTTGACCGTCGCAGTCAGTACACCAGTTGCTTCCACGCCTGCCGCATCCACCACACAACGGTGGAAATAACAAATCCAGGCTGCCCCACAACCACCTGTAGAGGTGATATGCCGGTCGATCCGGCACGGGCATAAGCTTTCCCCGAAATTAGAATCCCAAAATACCACTCAGTGCAGACTGCATCAACATCAGAATGGCAGGTGTCATCAACACGATGCAGATCGAAGGAAATATCAAAATGGCCATCGGTATGAGCATCTTGATTGGGGCTTTATGGGCGGCTTCTTCAGCCAACTGGCGGCGCTTGATACGCATCTGGTCTGCTTGAATTCGCAATACCCTGGCCAGGCTCACACCGAGCTGCTCACTCTGAATAACAGCCGCAATAAAACTGGTCATTTCAGCCACGCCCAATCGATCGGCCATGTCCTTCAATGCATCTCTGCGCAATTTCCCTAATTGTATCTCACGAATCACTCTGCCGAAAGATAATGCCACGACATTATCCCATTTTTCATAAACTTTCGACATCGCAGCATCAAATCCTAAACCGGCTTCGACACAAATTGTAAGCAGGTCAAGAGCATCTGGCATGGCTTTGCGTACGTCATGCTGTCGCTTGCTGATGCGACCGTTTAACCAAAGTTCTGGGAGGAAGAAGCCCATTGCTGCAGCCGGAATGCCAACTATCAACCCGCGCCCTTTGAGGAAGCTTCCCTCGGGTGCAATTGTCGCCACAAAAAACAATAAAGCTCCAAGAGATAGTCCGGCCATTCGCAAAGCCCAAAAAACAGTTGCATCCATTCCGCCAGGATTTCCTGCCAATTCGAGCTTTTTTGTAGTTTGTTGGATCGCATTTTGAGGCGTAAACCGTAAGGCTAATTCACCAAATTTTCGGGCTAATGGATATAAAATTCGTTCTGTAATTGGCTGGGAAAGCTCAATCTCTTCCAGGTCAGTGATCTCTCCTCTGGCTGCGTATTCTACAAGACGATCTTGAAGGGGATCACCTTCACTGTTATCCCGCAGACCGATGATGACCATGATAACTGCCGCTAGTATAGCGAACCCAACAATTACTGCAACCCAAAGCATATTGCTACCTCCTCACACCTAAACTTCGATGGCGGCGATCTTGCTCATGATCACGTACCCAGCTACGATCATTAAGGCTCCAAATATCAATACTGGGATACCAATCATCCTAGAGTCCGGATTAAAAAACATCATCATGTAAGGCCGATTCATAAACCACAAGGCAACCGCAATCAACACTGGCATGCTGGAAAGGAAGCGGCTGGAATAAACAACCTGGGAAGTTAGAACCCGAATCTCTCCCTTGATTCGGACCCTTTCTCGAATTGTATACGAGATGGTGTCGAGAATTTCTGCCAGGTTACCGCCTACTTAACGCTGGACATTCATTGCTGTGATTGTGAGGTCCAAATCCTCACTAGGAATTCGACGGTACAAATTTTCGAGAGCCCGGTCAATATTTAATCCAATCTGAATTTCTTGGACTACTCTTCGGAATTCATCCGAGATGGGAGGGGGTAGTTCTTTGCTTACCGCTTCCATTGCTTGCATGACCGAGAAACCAGCCCGCAATCCATTGACCATCAACCCAAGCATGTCTGGAAGCTGTTCACCGAATTTAATTAACCGTTTGGATTGCTGCTGCTTCACATAGATACGAGGAATAAGCATCCCGACTCCGACACCCAACAATCCAACAATTACGCTTTGACCACCAAAGAACCATGCCACGAAACCAACCCCAAAACCAAATATCACCATTAATGAGATATATTCTGCTGGTTTCAGCTTTAGATCAGCCCGGGCAAGCTCCCTGGCAATTCGCCCCCCGTAGGTTGATTTTTCAACCCTCGTATTCAGCCAATCACCTACCGGGGAGCTTTTATCCTTTACTTCTTTCAATTCCTGCTCTTCGAAATAGGGCCCTAACCTTTCCTCAACCAGGGATCGTTCCCCCATGAAAGAAGCAATAGCTCCAATTGCCAGCAGGAAGAATACCAAGCCTCCACCGATAAACAATACTGTTGTCATCATTGGTATCTCACTCCTCAATTATCTTCTTCGCTGCCCAATTCCAAATGTAGATGCCGGGAGATGAATGCCTGCCGCCTCGATACTTTCAATGAATTTTGGTCTCAATCCAGTCGGACGGAACCGGCCTATCACCCGACCATCTTCAAATCCAGTTTGCTCGAAGACAAAGATGTCCGTCATTGTGATCACGTCACCTTCCATTCCAGAAACTTCTGTAATCTGAACAACCTTTCGATCCCCGTCTCGCATTCTCTCCTGGTGAACGACCAGATCGATTGCCGAGGCAACCTGTTCACGAATAGCGCGAACTGGCAAATCCATTCCAGCCATCATCACCATGGTTTCAATACGGGCTAATGAATCGCGTGGACTGTTTGAGTGTGCCGTTGTCATCGAGCCATCATGACCAGTGTTCATTGCCTGGAGCATGTCCAAAGCTGCCTCATCACGAATCTCTCCAACGATGATCCGGTCTGGGCGCATACGCAATGAGTTGATCACCAGCTGGCGGATTGTAATTTCGCCGCGTCCCTCAATATTTGGCGGCCGCGATTCGAGCGTTACGACATGTTCTTGCCTCAGCTGCAGCTCGGCAGCATTTTCGATCGTCACGATACGTTCATCTCCAGGGATGAACTGCGACATCACATTCAACAGGGTGGTTTTCCCAGAACCTGTACCCCCAGATATTACGATGTTTAATCTAGCAATGACGCAGGCTCTCAAAAATTCTATGATCTCTTCGGTGAGTGTTCCGTAATTTATCAAGTCTTCGAGTGTGATCGGGTTTTCAGGAAATTTACGAATCGTTAAGACGGGACCAACCAATGATATTGGTGGAATAATTGCGTTTACACGGGAACCATCATCCAGGCGTGCGTCAACGTACGGGCTGGATTCATCGATTCTTCTTCCAAGGGGAGCAACGATTCGGTCGATAATCCGCATCACATGTTCATCGCTCTCGAAAGTGATCGGCATTCGGTGGATTTTGCCCTTCTTCTCGATATAGATGTTTTTGGCTCCATTGACCATGATTTCAGTGATCTCGCCATCCTCCAATAGCGGTTGCAAGGGTCCCAAGCCGAGGATTTCCGCAGCTATTTGCTCAAATAGGCGGTGTCTCTCTTGCCTGGTTAGGACAATGTTCTCTTCGGCGAGAACCTGCTCATAGAGTTCTTGAATCGTGTTCCGGACCTCTCCCACCCTGGTGACATCCATGGTCGGATCAAGTTCCGCTAACAGCCGATTCTGGACTCTTGTTTTCAAATCTGAATAGGTATCTTGCTGGGCACTTACCCCACTGCCGGCAGTGCTCCGGGAACGGATTTTCCCCAATTGGGAGCCTTCCTTGTTTCCGTTACCCGAAGTTGTAGATTTTGTCTGTCCCTGTTCTATTCTTTTTAAGAGTGACATCCTGATTACCTCCGCTCTCTACCTAATTTTCTACCCGGCAACACTAACTTTTTCTGGTACCTCCACCGCGGTTTTTTTATCAGGAGCGGAGAGCCGCTTTCTAATTTCTTCAGTCAAGGAGATAAAGCTACGAGTAATAGATTTGGATTTTTCTCCCAACATAAAAGGAACCCCCCGGTTGATCGCCGGCAGAACTACTTTCTCTTCAAACGGAATCACTACCTTTAGTTCTTGTTTGAAATTTTCACTCACTTTTTCGGGTTTGATTGCGACTCGTTTGTCATATTTATTCATTACAAACAGTAAACGCTCACGGTTAATCTTTAGAGGCTGTAACAAATCCAGGAAAAGCCGCGAATCTTTTATCGCCGGGATTTCTTGGGTGGTCAGTAACATGATTAAATCTGATGTGTCGATTGTTGAAAGTGTTACGTCAGTAAGGGAGGAGGAACAATCCACAATAACGTACGAATAGAAGTTACGCAGAAAATCCAGGACCTGGGCGAATTGGTCCCCATTGACACTTTCCGCGAATTCTGGTCGGGAGGGAGCTGCAAGAACCTTAATACCTGATTCTTGATGGAGCATCGTCACTTCTTCAATAACATCTTGATCGAGCTCATCAGCTCGTGGTGCCAGATCAACAATGCTGTTCTTCGCTTGTTTGTTCAAAAACACCATTACATCGCCAAATTCCATATTCCCATCAACGAGAACTACTGGTGTTTCTTTTCTATGCAATGCAACAGCAAGGTTTACAGCTATAGTTGTCTTCCCAACACCACCTTTCGGACTGAATACTGAGATTATTTTCCCATCCTTAAGCGTGCCAACGGGCATCGATCCATTACCCGGTTTTACAGAATACACATTTTTCGTCTTTTCTCGCTCTTCGTGGGCCAGTTCACCTGCCCTGCGGATTGCTCCAATCATCTCATCAACGGAGGGTGGTTTTGTCAGAAAATCACGAGCCCCCGCAAGCATAGCCCGGCGCATATAATTTGGGTCCGCCTGTACCGTTAAGATTACGATTTGCGAATGCGGAACTTCCTGCCTGATCGTTTCAGTAGCAGTGATGCCGTCAATGTCCGGCATATTAATGTCCATTAAAATCACATCAGGCTCTAAATCTTTGGCCAGTTCTATCCCCTCATAGCCGTTTCGGGCAGCACCAACAATTTCAAAATCCGCCTCAAATTGAAGCAGCTTGCGGATATTCTCTCTGGTTTCCGCAATGTCGTCTACGATTAAAACCTTTATCACCTCTTCATTGCTCATGGATTCACTCCAAATGTGTTTGCCCCACCGGATAATTGTCGCCGTTTATTAAGGTTGCGGAGTCGGCTCGACATCATTCGTTAGTTGCGGCGGCGTCAGATCATCAACTCGTGGCTCCATTCCGTAAGGTAATTTGACCGGTACGGGAATGTTATATTGCTTGAGTAAGAAATCCATTGTTGTCGCCTCTGTTTGAACCCGAGTGTCGTCTCCTGACGGTCTCAAAGCCAAGGTAAGCTGTGAACCAGCATATATCAAATAATTCAAGGTGACTGCGTCTTGTGGATTCACAACTAATGTGATCAAATCCGGCAGCTTGGGTTCCGGTTTAATTGGTTCCTCAACTGGGTACTCACTGGTGTACTCGACTGCTTCAGGATCTTCTTCCACCGGCGGTAATTCCGGAGTTGGAGCAGGCTCTTCTTCAATTTGATCATTAAGCGGGAAATCACCTACTCCCAGCACGATTGCGTCTTGAAGGAGAGTCTGGCTTACCAATCTTGGACGTTGGCCTTCAGATGGCACAGCATAAAGTGTTTGTTCCAGCAGAGGATCGATCTCTGTTCGACCGAGTAAGCTCGAAGGGCCTCCTGAGACTGTTTGACCGGTGACTTTGGTCATGTCCGTATTCGCTTCAATTGCCACTTCCTCAGCTGTCTCTGCACCTATGATCACTCCAGGACCAGCGCCAATCACCGCCGCACTTTGATTTGGTGTCACCGACTGGTAATCTGTATCCAAATCAACCATCAATAGTGTTGCAATCACGTTGACGTGATCGCCTGGTTGAGGCGCATAAGAGACGCTTGACAATCGATTAATTGGAATCGATATCGCTACCATGCCTCTTGGGATGGACAATGCAGCCAGCGATCCTGTGGTCGATAGCTGGTCGGGGCTATCTACAACCATGCTGTTGGTTAGCAGCATATTTGCATCCAAATCAACCCTCGCCTGGCGACCCACAACCTGTGCCATATCCGTGAAATAACCTTCGATAAGCATGGTTCTAGGTATTTCAATGACGCCAAGAACTGTTTCATTAAGCAAATACCCCCGAGGAGTTTGCTGAGTCACCACAATAACTTCCACCAAATCTACCTCTGGTGTAACGACTACCTCTGTCACTTCTTCACTGGGTGCTGGTTGCAGAATTCGGAAATAGAAAATCGCCACTGCGGCCAACCCCAGGATCAATATCAAGGCGATGATGAAAAATATTCGGCCTTTACGCATGAATACCTCCAGTTCCTTTGCGGACCTACAAATTCACTTTGGCGATATGATAAAACTAATCGAGGGACAATTGGCTAACAAGCATGCAAACTTACAGAAACAGTAAGGGCCCCGAGATCAGGGCCCTACTGCAGCAACCATAAATCAAACTCCTATTGGACATCAAATACTATTCATAATTTCGCTGAAGACGTTGCCAATTGCAGGTCCGAGCAGGGCAAGAATTACAATAACAACGACAGCTACCAACACGAGGATCAACGCATATTCGACTAAGCCCTGTCCTTTCTCTTTCGGTGCGAACAACATGGATTTTTACCTCCTTTCAAGAATTTTCCCTACGAAGTTGCTAACATTATAGGGAAAGGAGATATTAATATCCATATAGATGGCATTAAATTATCCTTACTTCCATGCAAGATATGCTTCGATTTATCCGGTGACAGATTCAAGAATTTTGAACGTAACCTTTGTCCCCTCTCCAATTTCACTTTCGATGTTGAAATCACCGTTCGTCATTTCCACCCGTTCTTTTATCAAGTTGAGACCCATTCCTTGCCCATCTTCAAGGTTTTCTATTTCAAACCCATTTCCATTGTCCTCAACCTTGACAATAACAAAATCATCGCCAACATCAATCTGAACATCGATCTGGTCCGCTTGACTATGACCAATGGCATTCCTCATAAGTTCCTGGATGGCTCTGAATATCATAACTTCCATATAAGATTCCATCCTTCTCTCAGGTCCTGTCACTCCAAAACGGATTGTATTCCCTGTGTGATCCTGGATGGCGGAGGTATATTTTTTAACCGTTGGAATCAAACCAAGATCATCTAGCATCATCGGGCGCAATTCAAAAATAAAATCACGAACCTGTTGGAATGTTTTTGATGCCGAGTCTCTAAGAGAAGCCAATTCCTGATAAGCTTCTTCCTTGTTAACATCAAAAAGACGCATAGCTATCTCGGTTTCCAAAATCAAATTCGAAAGCGCCTGTGCAGGACCATCATGCATTTGGCGGGACAACCTTAATCGCTCTGCTTCTTGAGCAAGAATCAAGCTTTCAAGCAGCTCAGTGGTATTCGCTGATGGTTTAGCATCCTGGATCAGCAATGGTTGCTCCGAAAGCAAGCTATCAGCAATTTCTAAGAGTTCAATCTGTTTTTCCAGATGTTCTTTTTCGCTTTGTAGTTTTTCAACCTGACCTCGAACTACAAATAATCTTTGCTGGGCGTCCAAGACTGCGTCATATGCAGTACGAATTTCCTCGCGGGGCAAACGTTCGAACTGGGATTGCACTCTCTGTAGCGTTCCTGTTGCAGTCGCATTCCGTTGAGTGAGCTTATTTACCTCTAGTTCGCTTTGCTCGAAGAGCATCACGATCTCTTGATATTCCTGACGTGTACGTGCCAATCGTTCTACAATCTCATCGTGAAGCTTTTCTGAATCGGTCTTCTCAGTCTCTTCAACTTCTGGGATACCAGCTTGATCCATTACTGAATCTCCTTGTCATCATCTTGGAGACGTACCCAACCTCTTTTGAGTGCATATAAAGTAGCTTGGGTACGATCTTCTACACCCAGTTTTCTCAGGATCGATGTGACATGGTTTTTGACTGTCTGGTGGCTGATCCCGAGCTCATTGGCGATCTCTTTGTTGCTCATTCCTTTGGTCAATTGAGCAAGCACTTCCATCTCACGCTTTGAAAGCGGCTCATATGGATCACCAAGTTCACTGTAGAAGCTGTGGTCTGCCTCACTTTCTGGTTCCAACCATGTCTCTAATTCCTCGGTATCAAGAACTTCATCGCCAATCACAAATTTTCCTTTTATGACTTGGCGGACATTTTCGGCTAGGGTTTCCGGTTGGACATCTTTTACACAATAGGCAGCAGCTCCCACTTTCATGGCGTGCAATTTTTGTTCCGAATCATCATAAGCAGTGAGCAACATAATCCTGGTCGGCAATTTTTCATTTACCACGTGCTGGGTTACCTGCTGGCCATTGATCCCGGGCAAGTTAACATCCACGATGGCTATATCGGGACTTAGATTGCGGATCAAATCAAGTGCTTCTTCACCACTGGTCGCTTCTCCGATTACGATGAAGTCTGGTTCAAGTGAAATAGTATCCACAACCCCCTGGCGAAAAAGAGGATGATCATCTACGACTACAATTCGAATTGTTTCCATGAACTCCTCGCTATGGGCTCAGCTGATCTCTCGAAAGTATAGCATAGTAACATATCAGCATCAACTTTCATCATATGGGGAGGATCATTGCTGCCAATCAAACACGCTCATATTCTCACCACCCATTTGTGGGCTGAATTTTCCATTGGTTTGGTGAATCAACTCCACATTCATCACCAGTTCTGGATACCACCCTGGAAATGTCACCAGGTAGTCTGCATTGCTCTCATTCATGTGTCGCTGAAGCGCTTTTTCATCCCTGATAAAAGGAATCACTTCGGGAGATACTAATCCTGCTAAATCGAGCAGGTTTCTATCTGCAAAATACCCTAATGCACCGATATCGTGTGCAGCCAACAACGATTTCTCTTCAGTATTACTTGCTACCCAATGAGCCATCTCGACCATTTCGCTTTCGATAATCGCAACATCCCTGGAATAGGCGCGTAGTCCAAGAATCCAGAAAGAGAAGGTGATTAGAACAGCAATCATTATCCAGGTTGTTCGAAGCAACTGTCCCCAATTCCATCTAAATGCCAGATCTATCAACCAAACCATTCCGACTATCCCAAACAGGCAAATTAATGGGATCACCGGCATAATATAGCGTCCATGCTGGTAAGTGACAGGTAACCTCAATGCGTATAAAAACAAATAACCAAAAACCCATATGAAAGCGAATATTTGAGACCAGCTTCGATTGCGTAATGAATTTACTCCAAACCAGACCAAACCTGGAAGTAACACAATCCCAATGCCTGTTAATGGTTGTCCAAACATGTTTAAGTATCGCTGCCACAAAGGGAAGGATCGCAATATGGCATATTCTGCTTGTTTGGCATAAAATGTATTGGGCCAAATCTCGCCCGCGATTGCCATGTTGAACAAGATATAGGGTAAACTCGTAATCAAGAAACCCGCAGTCAAAATTAAACTATTAAGAATTTTCTGCTTCATATCGCCTTTGATAAGAATCAGTGTGAAACCGGCAAAAACTAGCAACGAGATCAAATCCGGTCGCACCCAGATTCCTAACCCAATCAACACCCCCATACCAAGCCATTGCCAATTAAGAGTTTGTTCAGCCAGTGTTTTCTGAGCCTCAATACGAATCCCCCAAATGATTACCATCAATGCGATTAAACCCGCAAGAAGAGTCTCCATACCTGAACCAGCTGCCCAGGTTAGGTGCCATTCAAATATCACCAGCATACCTGCCAATATTCCCAGATGCTTATTGCGGGGAATGAGTATATTGAATCCAAAGTAGGCTGAAATGGCTACACACCACAAAACCAACCAACCAAGCAGGAAAGTCCACGAATAGGCGTTTAGATTCAACCAATAACCTATCGCCAGGAGCAAAGTCCATGCGGGAGCAGTGGACCCGGCTGACGGTTGCCCCGGGATGAACTCCCAAGCACTTCTCTCCCCCAGATTTCTGGCATAGGTTTGATGAATCCAGGCATCGTCTAACGGGAATCCAATCCGATATACATACTCCGAAGCAGCCAAATAACTTCCAAGCGATAATGCAGCACATAAACCCAGGACAGCGATTACAAAATATTGATTGGAGAAATATTGGGAAACTTTCATTGTTCAATAAAATAGATTTGCATCTGGTTGATGGTTTGTAGGTGCTGCAATCCAGGATAATTTCCTGGATTTTGATAAATTTCCTCCAATCCTTGGGGATAGTTCTTATCAAGAATTAGGTAGCTGGCCTGAAATTTTCTTCCAGCAAGAAGCGCAGATTGAAGATCGCCATGAGGAATTACAATTGATTGGCGACCAGTCATGGCGTAGTACCCAGGAGGATTATTCACCATCACCACTGCTTCCGCACTAACACCGTTATTTTCAAGAAATGAATCTACTTCCTGGTAAGAGAATTCAGTTGATCCCCACGCTGAACCAGTTTGTCCTGAACCTAACAACCGCTGCCTGGTTACAAACGCAGTCATGATAAAAATCACGATTACGGTTCCAACGGCAAACATCTTCAGCGCTCGGGATGCATCCCAGGTTCTCTTAACTGCAACCCAATTGGTAATGATTAGCAATCCAGCCGGAACCAGCGCCCAAAATAAAGGTTGAAACCCAGCTCCTGCATGGAAGAAACCGCCTCGTGCTCCTTGGAAGGGAAATATGAGCGTCATAACCAAGAAAGTCGCTAACCAACCGCAGATACCCAACAAAACTCGCCAGTCATTCCGATTCGTCCAAAAACCAACCAATGTCAATGGTAAAAGGATTACTGCGCCTTGAACCGCGAACAACGTCAACGTATTCAATCCTAGAGCCCAACCGCGATCGCGAAGTAATCCAAAAACTCCTGAATTCAACCATCTTTCATATGTCAAATTAGTGGCAGGATAGGCAAAGATCTCATCGTAACTCGTTAACCAAAGGGCTCTGCCAGATCCAGGTGCAAATATCGTTCCAAAACTATCTAGGTTCCTGATGAACCAAGGACTAACAATTAAGATGAACGGGATAATCAATAATGCTAAAGGAAGCAAAATCCGGAAAAGTCCATTAGAAATTCTACTCTCCCTAAATTCGATATTTTTTCCACTTACCCATTGAAGAATAACAACTGCTACTCCTAATCCAAACCAGACCACTCCATCAACGCGGGTCATATACATCATCCCGCAAATCAACCCCAAACCAATATAGATCCAAGGTGGGGATAACAATCGCCCCTTTGAGATGCTCAACTCATTTTGGTGAAATTCGGAGTCTTTAGAATATCTTTCATAATCCTGCTGCATCCTCAACACCAGCAGAAAAAAGATACAGCCCAGCACCATATTGACAGCGAACGTCTCCGTCGTTGGTAAGTATGCAAAGTAAAAACCAGAGAATAATGAGAGACCAGCCGCAAGAATTGCAGCCCATTTGCTTGGAGTGAATGTATAAGCCAGATATGAGGTCAATGGAGCCAAGAAACCAGCAATCAAGAAAAATCCAATTCTGGCACCCCAGAAATTGTTCAATCCAGAAAGTTTTATTCCAAAAGCAGAAATAATGCCCGCTAAAGGCATCCAATATGAGAATGAGGGATGGGGTAAACCTTGCGGATCATTCAAATAATTCCAGATAAATGGTTCGCTCCATGTCCCTGTTGTGGCTATGCGCAAACCGCTCGCATAATAATAATCCGCATCCATGTATCCCGGGGCTGACTCCTGTGTCGCAATCCCCACCATGAGTACGAAATTTATTAGATAAATAACTATGTAATACCAGAGTTTCATAGTTTAGCTATTATTTATCTCGCCCCCGATTTCCCAACCATCAAAAAATCCTGGCGCCAATAATAAATGATCCTATTAATTCATATTTGTTGTTCATACTCTCGCAGCTCATCTACCATAAGTCTTCGCGGCTTAATCGCCCACCATCTGACCCAATACAATGTCAGTAATAGAAACAACGGTAAGGGAAAGAACATAATTGGATGTTGGAGCGGCTGATCACCATAGGTAATCGTCTGGAGAAAAATTGCCCATGGGAGGATAAACAGCAGCAGCATAGCGATTGAGATCACTATATTCCCCGCTCTCCCCCATCTTTCAGGCCATTTCGAGAAGACCAGCACCAGCGGGAAAAATAGTAAGATGAAATTTCCCGGATCAGTCTGGATTCCTATCCATTGGCTGATAACCAGGGTCAAACTTGCAGTCCATAAAAACCAGCGGAAATCCTTCCTTCTGGCGAGAACCCATTCCACAATTAAGATCAATCCCAGGATCCCACTTAATACCCAACCTAGTTGTCTACCCGTGGCTGGGAGCCAAGCTTCAAAGACGGCCCCAGGAGTACCAGGAGGATTGTAGCTTGAATAAGCCAGGATTTCTCTCAAGTTTTGTAATGGCCAATCTGGAACGAATAATGCCGCACTTGCTGAGACCAAAACAACAGTTATTACCAGCCAAGTTAAAGTACCCCATCTTCGAACTGCGATTGTCCAGATAAGGATAAAGATAATTGGCACTAGGACGAGGTGTGGCTTAATTGTGCTGAATCCTAGCAGGATTCCCGCAAGTTCATCACGGTTTGCTCGCAAGGCTGCGAGTGCTGCTACCAGGGCTAGGGCGACCAGAATCACCGCATTTCCGTTGATCAAGGGTCTCAAACTGTGATACCAAAAAATTGAAAAAATCAAGAAGAATGGTAGCAGCCAAATGCTCATTTTCCAGCGGGTTAACCTCAAGCTTAGCAACGCCAAACCTATCAATCCGACTTCCAGTAGGGTCATCCATAATGCCCTGGAGAGCTCATAATCACTTATCAAAGCAAAAGGCAAGAAAATAACCACTGAATACAAGGGATAGGCTACCCGCAGCTCGTGTTCGCCTGGCAAGGCAGGTCTGCCGTATGCTATTGTTTGTATTCGCTCTGCCACTGCATCACTGTATGGACTCAATCCATCTACAAACAGCGACCGTGTGCCAACCCAATGGACCAGGAAATCATTCCCCCCCGGATTCTGCTGGACAAAATTATAGTTCCCCCAGGTGATCAACACCAAAACTAAGATGATCAATAGTATTGATAAATACCAGAATCGACTAAAAATCGCTGACATGAGAGCACGTATTATCCTTAGTGAGCGGCAAGGTTAATTTTATCCTTTTTTTGGATAACTGCCCCACCTAAGGAATTGTAAAGTAAATAGCAGCTGTTTGATCGACATACCTCTTTTCCCAAGATGGGTGGTGATTAAGTTCTAAAGCCAGATCCGAATCTACCGGCATTATCACCCAATCAACTTCATATTTCTCCAAGACCTCTTGCCAGCCATCCTCTAATACAATCACCTTCTCATACTGGCGAGTTAGATCTTCGCCATAGAAATCTGTCTGACCATCAATAAACACTTCTTGCTGCGGCCAGGCTCGATAAAGTAAGTAGCCTCCCCAGGGAAAATAGTTAAAAACCCGACCTTGTTCAGGCTGCTCGAGGATCCAGTCCACAGCCTCGACGGGAAAAACATTCTCGGAGAATCTGTTTCCCAATCCGCTAGTATCGAGTGTAAATCCACCAATTACTAATCCTGCAATTACAAAAACTCCCACCAATGACCAGAGATAACCAAGTAGGTTTCGATCTATAATCCTCAGCTTACAGTCAAAATTGATAATATTCCTCAAATAGTAGTTATCAAGCAGGATAGTGGCACCGATTCCCGCCAATAAAGGTGCTGCGACAACCGCATAGACAGCAATATTGCGAGCGCTGACCAATCCAAATACTGTCCAAAATGTCAGTAGCAAAACCACAGCAAGCGATAATTCCCGCCGATGAAGACTCAACATAAGAATGGAAAGACAGATCATTCCTAAAAATGGCCAGGCGTTAATTTCCTGAAAGTTTGGAGATTGGTATTCAATTGTGTGACTAACCAAATATTGGTTTTGTAAAAAACCAAATGTTGTTTCCCATATCCGCCAACCTGCAGGATTGAGAAAAGTCAAAAGGATAACAACAAAACCAACAATCAGGAAATTTCTGGTCTGCAAATTACTTTTCTTACGCTCATTTGGCTGGGAAGATTGCTCTTTTTTTGACGAGCTCAGGTTATGCTTTGTATATAAATGATCGAGAAAATAAATTAGCCAGATCAATATGCCCACTATAAAAGCCCCATGAAAGTTCACCCAAGCTAACATCAAAATAGGTAATATCCACATCCGCCACTTTCCTGTGATTCTCCATTTTTCTAATTCCCCGATCCAGATTACGGTAAAAAGCATAGTGAATAGATGCGGTCGAGCCAGCCAATGAATGCTGGCAGCAGCAGCTGCAATTACTGTCATCCCCAGAGACACGAGCAGCATTTTGCTCCGGGCTAGACATTGCCGATATACGAGAGTGAATGTTATCGAAATTAGCAAAGCGCAGAAAATGACAACACCATTTAATCCAGCCGTCTGGTAAGTAAGTGCAAAGGTCACCTGGGCAAGCCATTCGTGTGGGGTGAGGGGTGATCCCTGCATGGTATGAGAGAATATATCCCTGGTTGGGATTGTTCCATTTTCAACAATATATTTGCCAATGGTCAAGTGGCGCCCTAGATCTCCATCCATGTTCATCAAGCGAGGTCCCAACATGATCACGGCAAAGAATAAGGTCAGGAACAAGATATCCTCAAGGCGCGGCATAAACACCTGCGACCAAGAAACTTGCTTAATTTTCTGCGTGATTTCTCCAGCGATGGTGGTCATCCCTCAATCCCCCCCAGTCCGATTTCTCTTGGGTGTACCACCCGGGAGAGCTGGTAATAAATCTGGAAATCTCCGATTCTGGCCTCTTGCCAGTCGACTCCCAAAGATGAAAATCCAGATCGCAGCTGCTGGTCAAGGTTCTCATTGTTGGTCGTGATATAGGCAATGCGTTCGGATTGCTGAACGATCTTATCGTAAGGTTCATAACGGTCATCTCGGGAGGTATAGCGTAAATCCTGGTGGTATGGCAGCCTGGGTACAAAGATCAGCCGTTCCTCTGAGAGAAAAGCCAACGGATAAGACACCCAATAATTTGTGTACCCAATATATTCATCTTGATCCAACAAGAAGTTAATTAAATCTTGATCGTAATTGTGATCAATCTGCGTAACAGCATCAAATTGGGTAGTGAGGCCGGGTGGATTGGCCCGACCAACTTGTAATGTTCCCCAGGCATTAAACAACATTATCAGACCAACCGGAATCCATACCAATTTTCCCCATCTTTCCTGCCATTTCCATACCGACTGAGAAGCGAATATAGCCAAAATAACTCCAACCGGTAAAAAGTATCTACCAGAGGGATCAGCGCCAAATGGTGACAGGATAAAACCAGCAAAAACGGTTATTATCACCCCCATTAACAATGGAGCATGAGAATATTTCCGATCATTGGGTTCAGTTCTTAGATCGTTCCTGGTTTGCTTAATGGCATAAAAGATTACTCCTCCCCAGAAAATCAATACGAGAGGT
>CP070785.1:1842718-1846514 GCA_020346705.1 Chloroflexota bacterium
CTTCATTAACTGAGATGGCTTAAATGGGAGTGGCTAACACTGTGGGCTTTTTTCGTAATTTCAAGGGAAAATTCGTATAAAAGCCAACGAACATATCCACTCCTGCTTGAATTTCAAGGAAGTTTTTTTATTTACTTTGATCTCTGGACAGCATTAACTGGCAAAGCAAGCCATTCATACTGTTGAGATTAAAAGAAATTATTGCTGGAAAGAACAATTGGGGGGTTGTATTTGCAATATGCTAGTTTTTTCGACCTGGATAATATTCACACCTCCTTCAGATAGTCTTCACAAGTTCTTCACATGGGTAAGTTATTCTTTTCCCAGATATGTGAAATATATCGCTAAAAATTCTCAAGGAGAAATAACATGAAGAAATTTATTTTAATTGCTGGTGTGATTGGATTAGCTGTTTTGACATTGGGAGTCGTTAGCCAAGTATTTGCCCAAGAAGGAACCCCTCCACCAACCACAGGCTATGGGTATGGTTATGGAATGATGGGTGGTAGAGGTGGCTATGGTGGTATGCGGGGTGCATGGCAGGGCGAGGAACATGGCCCATACCATGAATATATGCTGGAGGCTTTTTCTGAAGTGCTGGGTCTGACAGTTGACCAGATTGAATCCCGGTTAGACTCAGGCGAAACGATGTGGCAGATTGCAGCTGCTGAAGGTTTGAGCTCGGAAGAATTCGCTGGCCTGATGCTGCAGGCTCGCCAGGTAATGTTGGACCAGGCAGTTGCGGATGGCCTTCTGAGCCAAGAGCAGGCGGATTTCATGGCATCAAGATGGATATCAAGAGGCGCTGGTGCAGGTTTTGGGAACTGCTCAGGATATGGTTCTCAGAGTGGATTGTCACGGGGACCCCGCAGTAGGTGGAATACGCCGTAATTCTGGCGAGATAAAAAAGCATTGTTTGGATTTGAATACAGTGGGTAGTATCCAATGCTACCCACTGGTATTGTATAATCAACCAAACTGGGAAAAGAGAAAATTCTCGAATGGGATTAAATTCCTCTGTTTGAAGAGTTCAAATGCCGAAGATATTAATTATTGAGGATGAGGTTGAGCTGGTTCGAGTTTTACGCTCCTATCTGGAAGGATCAAATTTCACGGTTTTTTCTGCGGGTAAAGGTGATCATGGTTTGGCGCTGTGGGCTCAAGAGCATCCGGATCTGGTGATCCTCGATTTAAATTTACCTGGGATGGACGGATTGGATATCGCTCGGGAGATTCGCAGGAAAGATGATACTCCAATTATCATGCTCACCGCACGCGTCGAAGAGACCGACCGCTTGATAGGGTTGGAGCTGGGCGCTGATGATTACATTACGAAACCATTTTCTCCCCGTGAAGTTGTAGCCCGCGTCAAGGCAGTTCTCCGCCGGACAGGAGCACCAGCTGCTAAAAACAGGGTGATGAGCTTCGGTTCGCTGGAAATCGATGTGGATGCCCATAAAGTAATCCGAGCTGATGAGGAGGTTGACTTGACTCCCAGCGAATTTGCTCTCCTGGAAACTCTGGCTTCACAACCAGGTCGGGTTTTCAGCCGTTTACAGCTCTTGGAAGCAATCCAGGGAGATGCCTATGAGGGTTATGAGCGGACGATTGATGCCCATATAAAAAATTTACGGGCCAAAATTGAGCCTGATACTAAAAATCCGATTTACATTGAGACAGTATTTGGCATTGGTTACCGTTTTTCGAGTAATAGTGATTTGTAAATCCTTTAAGCTGAAAAAAGCACTTCCTGTATAGATAAAATGCGCTTAAGATTGTTCCTGTCATTCACCGTGGTTGCCTTGGTTTCTATAGCCAGCCTGTTATTTGTGATTCGGCAGTCCGCAATCCAGGAAGTGCGTACTTTCATGTTTCGCGGTGGGATGGCTGGCTTGGAGGGAGTGGTTGCTGGACTCGAGAATCATTATGCGAGCAATCACTCCTGGGTAGGTGCTGACAGCGTGCTTGAATTTGCTCGTCAAAATCCCGGCAGGAGAGGTAATCGGGGAGGTCAATTCGGTTTTGGAGGCATGATGGCTGGGATGATGAACCAGCGTATCCGACTGGCTGATGCGGAAGGCAATTTGGTTCTGGACACTGAAAACGCTGACCCAGCTGGTTCGCTCGAGATGGTTGAGCTGCAGCAAGCAATCCCGCTTCGAGTGAGCAATGAAACCGTTGGCTACCTGCTTCCTGAAGGGGGGATGGTTTTCTCCACAGGTGACGACACTGTCCTGATCGACAGGTTGACCAGAGCTGCCTATATTGCGGCCGGAGTGGCGATCGTATTTGCACTCGTTTTAGCGGTTTTGCTCAGTAACCGCTTATTACGACCGATCCAAGCATTAACCCAAGCAGCCTCTGAACTTGCTGGAGGGGATTTATCCAACAGGGTAACAGTTCAGGGGGATGATGAATTGGCCACATTAGGCCGGACATTCAATCAGATGGCAACTTCTTTAGAGGAGGCTGAGGAGAGCCGCAGGGGGATGACGGCTGATATTGCCCACGAGCTGCGTACCCCCCTGGCTGTGCAGCGGGCTCAGCTGGAAGCACTTCAAGATGGTGTTTATCCTGCCTCTGACGAAAACATAACCTCAATCCTTGAACAAAATGTATTGCTCACCAGGTTGGTCGAAGATCTGCGTACTTTAGCTCTGGTGGATGCTGGACAGTTGCAGCTTGAGATGGCCCCAACTGATTTGAGTGCACTTGTCAAACGGATCGTCCATCGATTCAAATCTCAGGCGGATGAAAAGCGCATCGATTTGCACTATTCAGTGGTTGGAGAATGCTTTGAGATTGAGATTGATCCCGGGCGGGTTGAACAGATAGTTGGAAACCTGATATCGAACGCTCTCCGCTATACACCAGACATGAGTTGGGTGAAAATCAAACTGGCCTGTTCTCCAGATAAACAGGTTCTCACGGTTCAGGATAATGGTCCAGGTGTCCCGAGCGATTCTACAGAACTTGTATTCAATCGTTTTTATCGCGTTGATCAAAGCCGCAGCCGGGCTGAAGGTGGTACTGGTCTCGGTTTGGCCATCGCGCGTCAACTGGCAGAAGCACAGGGTGGGGAATTGACTGTAAACAACCACCCTGATGGGGGTGCAATTTTCCAATTAACATTTCCTTCCCAAATTGGATAAAATGCTCAAATGGTGAAGAATAATGTTACCAGGATGCTCGAGGCAAAGGGAATCTCTTTTCAAGCCTTCGATCTTCCGGCGAAAAAACTCAGCGCTCTTGAAGCCGCACAATACTTGGGAGTTGATCCAGAACTCGTTTTCAAAACTATTGTGGTTACTCGCGCTCAGAGGGGAAAACCTGTCCTGGCACTAGTCCCCGCACCTAGAGAAGTGGATTTGAAAGCCCTGGCGCGAGTTTTGGGGGAGAAGAAAGTTTATCTCGCATCTCAAAAGGATGCCGAACGGATAACTGGTTTACGAGTTGGTGGGATTTCACCGCTGGCATTATTGTCGCGCGGGTTTCAAGTAGTCATAGATTCGAGTGCACGATCGTTGGAAGAAATTTATCTATCTGGTGGACAGCGAGGGCTCAACATCAGCCTGCCACCAAACGAGCTGATCGAGTTGACCAATGCCAGTACTGCGGCGATCAGCAGGTGAGATTGCGATCATGTCTCCGGTTGAAACTTATCTGATTTAGGTATTTGACCAATAATTTATCCCCTAGTGAGTGCTGGGAAAAGGCAATAAACGAGCGATCGGTAATTCAGAACCAATCATTCAATGCTACGATGTTCACAAGTGGTTCGGTAGTTTCGAAGCGC
>CP070785.1:1846614-1847978 GCA_020346705.1 Chloroflexota bacterium
CGCGTTATACGACCAGCTCATCCAGCCAGCATATTTTGGCGGTATGCTCCAGTTATACGCGACCAATGATTATTTTGAGAAGCTCGTTGGAATAGATGGATTCAATCAGATTCTGGTATCCGCACCCGAATACGAAGAAGCAGCGGTAACCGATCTGGCTGACCGCTTGCAAGATAAATTAGAGAAGCAGGGTTACGATTCTGGTCGCGCCATCTTCGATCCCAATGAGCACATTTTCCAATCCCAGATGGATGGGATTTTCCTGGTCCTGACTATTCTGGGGTTTCTGTCTCTGGGCTTGGGTCTTCTCCTGGTCTATAATACTATCAATGTGCTCATCGCCCAGCAGGTAGACCAGATTGGGGTTATGAAAGCGGTTGGTGCGAGAACGTGGCACATCCTGCGTCTATATTTCATTTCCGTTTTTATTTATGGTCTCTTGGCCTTATTGTTGGCTCTACCCCTCGCCATATATGGTGCCTGGGGGATCTCAACATGGTTGTCCAACAGCTTTGGCGCTGATCTGGGAGCCTTTGATGTTTCGCAGCCCATCATCATTCTGGTTGTCTTGCTCTGCCTGCTGGCACCGGTGCTTGCTTCCTTGATCCCAATTATCTCTGGAGCGCGGATCACTGTGCGAGAGGCGATCAGCACCTATGGCTTGAGCACCAACACCGGCCTACTGGAGCGTGCCCTTGCCAAGATG
This sequence comes from Chloroflexota bacterium, assembly GCA_020346705.1. Taxonomy (GTDB): domain Bacteria; phylum Chloroflexota; class Anaerolineae; order Anaerolineales; family UBA4823; genus PFL25. Next base: position 1,847,321 of record CP070785.1, read on the forward strand.
CGCTTTATCTCACGATTGGTCCTGATCACCATCAGTAATACCTTCCGCCATAAACGTCGCGTGGTTCTTTTAGAGGTTGGACTGGTGCTCAGCGGCCTGATGTTCATGGCGGTCGTGGCGGTACGCGAAGCAGTTGAGTACACTACGCAGGATGTCTTTTTCTCGATAATAAACGCAGATGTAACCCTGATTTTCGAAAATCCTCAGCGTTTCAGCTACATTGAAGACCTGACTTCGTCCCATCCAGATGTGAAGGCAATGGAAATGTGGGGATTTGCAGCTCCAACTATTCGCCCGGCTGGACAACAGGAATCAGAAGACGATGAGACCATTAATATCCTGTTTGGAGTTCCGCTACCTACCCAGCTTTTCGGTGCCGAGATTCTTGCAGGACGCTGGTTGGATCCGAGGGATAGCTATGCGATCGTCATAGATAAGCAACTCGCGGAGGAAATCGGTGTAGGCGTGGGGGATTGGGTTACGCTGCAATACGCGGAGTATGAAGAACGGGATTGGCAGATCGTTGGTTTATCGTTTTTGCCGTTTATCCCCAACACAGCCAGCGCGCCCAGGGATTTGCTACTTCATGACATGGGTTTTGTGGGTCGAGGTCAGTCAATTTGGATTCAAACCTGGGAGGAAGATCCCCAAAAGCAGA
>CP070785.1:1848078-1850930 GCA_020346705.1 Chloroflexota bacterium
ATCTATCCATCGATCTACAATCCTATTTGAGCCCATCGCCAAGGTCCGCGCCGCTGCCATTGCGATGGTGATCCAGATAAACTGGCTCCAGGTCGGCCAACCACCCGCAGCTAAAAGCATGCCCAGATAGGCAAAGGGCAGAGCAAAAATCGTATGTTCAAATTTGATTAATTCAAAGAAGTCGCGGATCGCTTTCACGGTTCGATTATATCAGTCGAAAAATGTGGGAATATTAGATGCTCAGGTGACAAACTGCCAGTTACAGTACCTACGTTCAAGCCAATCAACGGTAAAGTAAAGTCCCAAGCCCAAGAGACTCATGGCGACCACACCTGCGTACATCGCTGGATAATTGAATAAAGTGCTGCCATTGAGATAAATATAGTATCCAAGTCCTTTTTGGGTGGCGAACAGCTCAGCAATATACAGCACTGCCACTGCGGTTCCGATAGATTGGCGCAAGGCAGTTAAAACCGCTGGTAGGCTGGCTGGGATATAAACAAAGCGAAAAAGTGCTCTTCTCCCAGCTCCAATACTGCGGACGCTCTGAATCAGCTCTGGGCGAAGTCCAGCTGCCTGGTCTCTAACCAGGACCAAAATCTGGAAAAACAAGATCAGGAAGATAATGGTGATTTTTGGGAAATCACCTATACCAAGAATGAGTAGAATGATTGGGACTAGGACGACCTTGGGAATAGGGTAAATAAGGTAAATGGCTGGGGATATGAAAGAGTTCAGCCTTTTTGATTGACCAAGAATCAATCCCAACGGTGCGGCTATAAGGATCGCCAGAGCAGTGCTGGCCAGCACGCGCCATAAGCTGGCCAGGAAATGGTCAATCAATCCGTCCTGTAATTCTTGAAAGAAAACCTTGCCTACCTCAATAGGAGAAGGGAGGATAGGTCGATTGATAAACATGGCGAACAGCTGCCAAATCGCCAGCAGCGCGAGTACGGCCAGAAGCAGATGGGTTTTCTGAATTTTCATATTTCATCCATCCGGCTGCGCAGCTCCCTGCACAATAGCTGGTATTCGTCCGTATCCCGGTAAGATTCCGAGCCTGAGGAGAAATTCTCGATTATCATTGCTTGTTGGTTGGGGGGCTTGCCCAGCAGGAGTATCTTCTTTCCAACGAAAGCGGCTTCCTCGATTGAATGGGTCACCAGAACCAGGGTGATTGTTTGCTCGGAAACTAATTCAAGCGTGAGGAGCTGCAGGCCTTCCCTGGTCGGCGCATCCAGAGAGGAGAATGGTTCATCCATCAGCAGAAGATCAGGATTTAGCACGAGAGTTCTGGCAATTGCAGTACGCTGTCTTTGTCCGCCAGATAGCTGACCAGGAAATTTTCCCGCATGTGGGGTTAGCTCCAGGCGATCCAGCCAGTGATCAACATCTAGCGGCTGGTGGTGGTTTGTGGGAGCGTGCTTTCCATCTGGTCCGTAGAATGCACGCACGTTTAGTCCCAATTCAACATTTTGACGGACAGTCGACCAGGGAAGTAATCCATAATCTTGCAGTATTAGACCAGATTGGGGACGTGGGCGATCGAGAGATTTGCCATCAATTTTAACCGTTCCGGAGTTTGGTACCAGCAATCCTGCAATCAAGTAAAGCAGCGTTGTCTTCCCACATCCCGAAGGTCCTAAGATCACCCAGGCATCCCCGCGCCCAACAGACCAATCAAATCCATCAAAAACAGGTGGGCTTTCTTGGTAAGTATATTTTACTGATTCAATCTGGATCATCGAGATACTTCAGATTGGAGCAAACAGAAAAAGATATTTATGGGAGAAAATCTGAGTTCACAGAATCATTGTAAGAAACAGATTCAGAAATCAAACCCTTTTCCAAACTCCAAGCGACCACATCTTCCCATTGTGCTTCACTTGGCAGAGTTCCAGAGGGGAAGGTCGGGATTTGGTAGCTGCCGATCAATGGTGCAGGAACCAGGCTCTGCTCAGTAAGCAGTTCATCCCACTTCCCAGGATCAGCGTTGATCTCCTGGACTGCTTGATCCACCGCAGCCAGAAAGCCACGGATTGCGTCTGGGTTGGCATCAATCACAGCTTTCCGGAAGGAAATCTCACTATTGCCAAACTCTGGATGAGAGGAATCATCAACAATCGCAACAGCACCGCCCTGGATGGCCAACGATGACAGTGGATCGGGCAGGTTGGCAGCACTGAGCTCGCCAGAATCTAAGAGTGACATCCGGACAGGAATGCTGGGAACCGCGACAGTCACTATTTCCAACGGTGAAAACCCTTCCGCCTCAAGCAAGCGATCAGTTGTATATTCGATCACTGATCCTTCTGAGATGCCAATTTCGACACCTTTCAAGTCATCGACTTCGCTGATGCCACTATCTTTTGCTGCCAGGATACGAAATTGGGGAAATTCAGGTGTAGCTGTGCGGGCAAAAGCGACAATTTGAATCTGGGTCGTGTCTTGATTGTATAGCACTGTAGATACCAAATCGTTGATCATGCCATCTGCTTGGCCGGCTGCCATCACCTGGTCGCGTTCAGCCGCAGAGCTCACTGGGATAAATTCCACTTCCACACCCTGTGATTCAAAATAGTTATTGGCTTGAGCCACATACATTGGAAGCGCATCCAGGATTGGAAGCACTGCGATGCGCAGTTTTACCGGTTCAGATGATTGGGTTTGTGGACTGCAGGCCGCGATAATAATAAATAGTGCCATCACAAACATTCTTACCGATAACGATAATCGTCGCTTAATCATTAATCTATTCTCCCTTGGGGGCTTCAAATCAATCAGAAATTGAGTGATTTGGTCCCAATTATATGCCAAGATCGTCCCAAATTTCATCAATTCTTGCCTTCACG
>CP070785.1:1851030-1866909 GCA_020346705.1 Chloroflexota bacterium
TGCCAATCCGATCAACGGGAAACGTAATGAAGCAATCATCAATGCAGCTTGGGGCTTGGGAGAAGCGGTCGTGGGTGGAGCGGTGACACCTGACGCCGTAACGGTCAGTAAGCTGAAAGGTAAGGTGATCCAGCGTGAGACGAATGAGAAGCAGTTGATGACTGTCCGCAAGGATCAAGGCACACATGAACAGGTAGTCCCTGATTCTCTGAAAAAGAAACCGGTACTCAGCGATGCGCAGGCGATAAAGCTTACACGCTATGGGATCAAAATCGAAGAGCTGTATGGAACACCGATGGATATTGAGTGGACTCTAAAGGGTGGCCAGTTCGCCATTATCCAGGCAAGACCAATCACATCTCTGCCAGAAGAACCACTGGAATGGACAACCCGTGCGGTCGAGGCTGCAATTATGGCACGCGGCAGTTTTGCAGAATTCGTACCGGATCCAGTTTCACCCCTGTTCGCCACTCTGGCTGTGCCGATTGCTCAGGATGCAACTCAAAAGATGATGGCTGATTTTATTGGGATAAAAGAAAACGACAGCTACCTGTTTGAGGTTGTCAACGGGTATGTCTATGTCGGCATGAAGTCCAAATACATTTTGAAGATGATCATCGCCACAATTACCTATACAAAAAAGATGTTGCGGAACAGTAGAAAGCGCTGGGCAGCAGTGCGCACTAGAAGCCGCGAGGCGGCAACCAAATGGCAAATAAATGATCTGACAACCCTGTCAGCTCCGCAACTGATGAGCGGTGTGCGCGAGATCTTTAGCGCCACTGCAGAGTACTATACTGTTGCGCAGTCGGGACCAATCCCAGCAGCCTTGTCCAGTGAAGTCACATTTGGCCGCTTTTATAACATGCTTGTCAAACGTAAGGATGATCCTGCCTGTACAACTTTCCTGCTCGGGATCGAGAACCTGCCGTTGCGGGCAGAGAAATCGCTTTATGACCTGGCAATGTGGGCTAGAGAACAGGCTGAACTGGCGGATTACCTAAGGCAGACTCCAAGCCAAACAATTTGTTCAGCGCTACAAGCCGACATAGTCCCTGACCCTCTTTCGGGAGGATTCTCAGATCGATTTGCTACACACTTAGCAAAATTCGGTCATACCCTGTATGACCTCGACTTTGCTAAATCCGTCCCTGCGGATGATCCCCTGCCGCTTGTGGAAGCTCTGAAGGTATACCTCGGAGGTAAGGGGGTAAATCCTCACGAGCGTCAAAAGAATCAAATGGAGCGGCGGGAGCAGGCAGAACAGGTCATAACCAAACGGCTTGGTACACTGCGTAGAAAATGGTTCTTGAAATTGCTCAACTGGGCGAAGGACAATGCACCTGATCGTGAAGATTGTATTGCAGACATGGGCCTAGGTTATCCACAACTTAGACGATTATTGAAGGAACTTGGCAAACGCCTGACGGAGAGTAGTGCTTTAGCCCAACCCGAAGATATCTATTGGCTCGAGGTGCAGGAAGTTGATGAACTAGCATTCTCCCTAGAAAAAGGCACACCCCTTCCAAATTACTTTGATCTGGTTGAAAGTCGCAAATCCTTCTGGCAGAAGGCGCGCAGTATCACCCCCCCAACCACGCTGCCCGAGAGATCTTGGATATCCAGGTTTTTGGTCCATGACAACCCGGAAGGAAAGACATTGAAAGGCTATGGCGCAAGCACGGGCAAGATCACTGCTCGGGCATGTGTCATGCGTGGCCCAGATGACTTCAAGCGGATGCATCCGGGGGATGTGATCGTTGCCGTAACCACAACGCCCGCCTGGACACCTCTCTTCGCCATGGCTTCTGCTGTGGTAACTGACATCGGCGGACCGCTTAGCCACAGCTCTATCGTTGCCCGCGAGTATGGCATTCCTGCCGTGATGGCCACCGGTGTTGCATCCAAGCGAATAATTAACGGACAGATGATAACGGTTGACGGGGGGGCAGGGATCGTATCACTGACTTAATTTCCAATGGAAAACACCCGGCGAGGCAAGACGCGTTTGTAAACATTGGAGACTATCATGGATCTGAAATTTCCAAAATCCGGATACAACTCTATTACAGGCGAATGGAACGACAGCCTGACTGGTGATTATCTCTGGTCGAGCGTTAACACCCGCGAGGCAACTCCGGATGTGACTACACCGTATACATGGTCGGCATTGCGATATGGCTTCGCGCAGATGACCATGCTGCCCGGCCACCTTCCGGTGGGGAATATATGCGGACGCGTCTACAATAACGCCAGCGTAGGCGCAACTGCATTTCGAGCGCTTGGCAGGAGCAATTCGTTTGACGCTTCCAGCAAGGAACTATATGGCATTGATCCGAATGATATCGATGCGTGGAATGTGCCGCTGATCCCGTTCGACTTTCGGGACCGGGTGCTGGTGTTGTGCAATGCCATCCGGATCATGTTGAAGGTGAGGAAGGCACTGAAGAGCGTAGATATGTTTGTATCAACCAACCCGGGCTGGTGTGCGACGCACCTCGCTGAGCTGCCTAAGTATGGGAAGGGGGAACTTGTCCGCTGGTTGGATGAGATCACTCTTCCTTACGTGGTTAAATGTTTCTGGTGGATGGTCAGCAGCGCGATCACGCAGGCGAACCTGATCAGCAAACTGCGCGCCAATCTTACCAATATCGTCAGCCCAGACGATACTGTTGCGCTGCTGTCGAACGTTAGCAGCGAAGATGAATTGCTGTCCAGCCTGGGGATCGTGGCTGGGTTAGACAAGCTGCGGTGCGGAAAACTTAGTCTTGAGGAATATTTGCAAAAGTACGGGCATCGTGGACCACATGAAGTGGAAATGTACATTCCCCGCCCGGCAGAGAATTCACATTGGATTGACGAGCAGTTAGATGGTCTGGAACGTTCCCTTGTAGATGTAGACATATTATTGAATGAGCAACGCGCCCGTTACAATGCCGCACTGAAAAATCTACGAAAAGCTGATCCGGGAAAGTTTGCTGCGTTTTTGGATAGATTGCAAGAAGCTGCCCGACTGACCCGCCTGAGAGAAGCGGCGCGGTCTGAAGTCGTGCGCACCTTTTGGGTTTTGCGCACTTTTGTCTTGCGGGCAGGGAGCCTGTGTGGATTGGATGAGCAGGCTTTCTTCTTGGAATATGACGAACTCAGAAACCTGCTGAGAGGGCATGATGATGCCAGCGGCCAAATATCCGTCCGCAAAGCTGCCTATCAAAAGTTTTCCGCCCTGCCACAATATCCAACCATCATCATGGGCAGTTTTGATCCCTTCGTATGGATGGCTGATCCCAACCGCCGTACCGACATTTATGATGCGACTGGGCGAATAAACCATCGGATTACAAGTCAGATCAAAGGTTTACCAGGTTCCGCTGGTCAGGCTGAGGGGCGAGTTCGTATCTTGAATTCTCCGAGGGAGGGAGACCAACTCCAGCCAGGTGAAATCATTGTAGCTAATACCACCAACGTCGGTTGGACTCCAATCTTCCCGCTTGCTGCAGCAGTCATCACCGATGTAGGCGCCCCGCTTTCCCATGCCGCCATTGTCGCCCGAGAGCTAGGTATCCCAGCCGTAGTGGGTTGTTTTAATGCCACCACAGTCCTCAAAACGGGCGATCGCGTCCGCGTGGATGGTGCACGCGGAACTGTTGATATATTGACCAGGTAATTTCGGTCAGGAAGGCAAAAAATTGATGAACCTTGAATTGATACAATTGATCATTCAATGGTTTGGTGGGCTGCTGGCGTTTGTCGCATTAGGGTTTGTTCTCTACGGTATATGGCGCGGAACCCAACGCCAAACGGGACGCACGACCGGACTCAGTGGAAGTTGGTTGCGCTCGCCGTGGTTTTACTTTGCATCTGCAGCTTTCTTCTTTGGCTTTGCCTACCTGGGCTGGACTCCACTGCCTTTGGTGTTTTCAACATCCACCCGTATCGTGATGCTCGCACTTGGCTCACTGCTCTACTTCCCCGGTATGTCTTTATTAATATGGGGCCGGCTGGCTCTTGGGAGGAGTTATTTCGTCTCCACCGGGCTGGGAGCGCAGCTGTATTCTGATCAGCAGTTAGTGACAACCGGTCCATATGCCTTTGTACGCCATCCTATGTACGGCGGGCTGGTCCTTTCCGCTGTTGGCAGTCTGTTGATTTACTCCACCTGGACGACGGTCTTCTTTGTCTGTTTTGCTCCACTGATGTTTGCCCGCGCTTGGCGCGAGGAAGTGGTATTGTCGGCGGAATTTGGCGATATGTGGCAGGAATACTGCAAGAATGTCCCGGCATTCATTCCGCGGTTTGGATAAGGGTGATACTCATGATTTTTGAGGCGGCGTACCGTATTTCGTCGTGGCGCAAATGCTTTCAATGGTAAAAATTCTTCGATGCGTTTTAATAAATGAGTAAATGATGATCGAAGCCTATGGAGACGATTACAAAGCCTGCAGGCAACGCACCAATAGGTATTATTCAAAAATTTTAAAAGGAACAAATCTATGCCCGAAAAAATACTCGAATCCCTGGAAGGCGTATCTGAAACTCTGCTCATACCATTGTATGTGCGGGCGCGCGAATCACAACGCCCGGACGCGTTACTAAAAGATGACTTTGCAGTGGCGATGATTAATCAGTTCGATTACGATTTCTCGCGGATCAGATTGCAGCAGCATGACGAAGTCGGCATCATCATGCGCACGAACAAATTCGACAGCCACGTGAGCGACTTCCTGATCCAAAACCAGGAAGCGGTCGTGGTTCATATCGGTTGCGGGTTGGATACACGCTTTGAGCGCGTGGATGACGGCTGCGTTGAATGGTTCGACCTGGATCTGCCCGCTGTGATGGCGCTGAGAAAAAGATTGATCCACAGCAAGTGCAGCCGTTACCACTCCCTGGTTACGTCCGTTTTCAACGATGATTGGCTTGAAGAAGTAAGCCAGTTCAAACCACGCCAATTCATGTTTTTGGCAGAAGGAGTGTTCCCATATTTTGATGAAGTACAGGTCAAATCACTATTCCTGAAATTGCGTGATTGCTTTTCTGGGGCAGAGTTAGTTTGCGATGCACACACCCCATTTATCATCTGGACAGATAACATCCAGCTTGCTTTATCCAAAGTCTCCACTCGCCTCCGTTGGGGTTTGAAACATGGTAAAGATGTGGAAAGCTGGGGAGATGGGTTAGTCCTGCTGGATGAGTGGTTTTACTTCGATGATCCTGAGCCGCGTTTGCGTCCCTATCACTGGATGCGTTATTTTCCAGTATTAGGAAAATCTACCGGCATATTCCACTACCGGTTGGGAATGTGAGTGACTGCTTTACCCAGTAAGTCTGATTTCGATTGACCTCGCGCTGTAACAGAAGAGCTACCAGCCTGACGCAGTAACGACATTTAACGCATCAGGCTGTTGGCTTCATCTACTCTGTGCATTCAGCGGGTAGTGTGTACCCCCTCTCACCCAGCAACGACTCAGCTATATGGGTGAGGGATTAAATTAATTTCGCCACCGTGGGTCGGAATCCTACCCTTTCCGCAGATCGTAAAAACTCCCTGGTGACTGAAGTCACTTATTATCGCAGACTGCAGTCAGTTTGGTGCTCGGTCTGTCAAAGATCAAAGGGTTTACGACTGGCGCAATGTCCATGTCCAAGAGTGTCCAATATCCACAGGACGCTCCCATTTTTCTGGTGGTTATCGCTTTCTTCATTTAGACAGGTGTTCCCAATCAATAAATTCTATACGGGTCAATTTGGATTGTTCTTTACTTCATGCAATACCTTTCCGTTGTTGGAAAGATGAGAGAGTGATATCCTCTCAGCAAACTCGATCGCTTGTTCCAAAGTTAAGGAAGAGCCATGCGACCAGGCTTTCTGGATTTGTTCGTCATCCAACTGCTGGCGAGCCAGGTTTAAATATTCATTATATTCTTCCTGGTCCCCTTCCCCCATTCTCGCCCCAATCTCCTCCCTGATCATTTGTGCGGCAGCAAACAGGTTCATCCCTTCAACTGGTTGATTGGCTATGATGGCTAAGCCTGCGATGGCCCCAAAACAATTGGCAATACCCTGTCGATTATCCTGAATAACCGATATTTCCAGGCTTTCCTGAAAAAGATGGAGGGCTTGATCATGGTCGCCTTGCTTACGCTGGAGCAATCCCAATATCTCCAGAGCCAGACCATGGGTCCATTCGGTCTCCAATTGTTGAGAGACCGCCAGGCTTTGATCAATATAGTTCCTTGCATTCTTAAATTTCCCTAGGCGATATGCTGTCCTTGCCAGATTAATCAAAGCAATGGCTACATTTCTGCGATCACCAATCTCATCAAAAATAATAATTGCTTCGTTCAATAAATCAACTGCTTCCTTAAATCTATTGCGGGCAAATGCAACCAGCCCAAGAACCTCTGTGCAGTATGCTACTGCTCGTGGAGCACTTATTTCTCTTGAAATCATCAGGCACTCTTCGGCCAGAGAGGTAGCAAGCTCATAATCCCCTCTATAGTAAACAACAAATGCCTGCAGCCCAAGGCAGAACATGACACCGCGTTTTACACCCAGCTCCTGAAAATTGGCTAAACTTTGCTCAACCAGTTCAGATGCAAGCTTGTACTGACCCTGGAAGATGGCTATTTCTCCTAGCGTAGCCTTGGCGTGAGCGATTCCACGCTTATCTCCGAGGGTTTGTTTTAGCTGCAAACATTCCTCACAGATTGATTTAGCCTGCTTCAGTTCACCTCTATCTTTGGCGACATTTCCCAGGTTCTGAAGCACATCTGAAACGCCAAAATTGTCTTTTAATTCACGGTATAGAGAGACGGCTTCTTCGAAAAGCATCGTGGCGTGATCATATTCGCACAGTGAGTGTTCTACTATCCCCAAATTATTTAGGATCTGTGCGGTGAATATTTTGTCTTCCAATTCGCGAAAAAGTTCCAAACTCTGTTCAAATAATTCCTTGGCATGTTGAGAGTCGCCATGATCGCGGGCGATCATCCCAAGGTGCTGAAGAGAAGCCGCGATACCTTCTTTATCCAGTATTGCCTTCCGGATGGAAAGGCTTTCATTATGCAGCTCAACCGCTTGAGAATAGTCTCCCTGATAATAGGCTACCTCACCTAACACTTCGAGTTGGCGTGCGATCCCCCATTTGTCTCCAATCTCTCTAAACAAATCAAGACTCTCTTGCGACATTGCGGCTGCTTGAATATAGTCTCCCTGTTGGAGGGCCAGTTTGCCTGCACCTCGCAGGCCGTTTGCACGCAATGCTTGCTGAGCATAGGGATTTAATCTCAGAGCTGCTTCTAAGCGAGCTCGCCCTTCGGTTATATACCCTCTTACCCACCAAAAACGCCAAAGGGAACCTGCCAGACACAGGAGCATCTCGTGAGCATCCTCCTCCTGGGACATCCACTCCATGGCGGTGCGCAAGTTGTCATGCTCCGCCTCCAGATATTCTATCCAGTATCCTTGGTTCTTGCCCCAAATTTCCTCGTACGATCTTTCTACCGTTTTTGTAAAATAGAATGCGTGCTTAAAGGCAATTGAGGAGCTCTCTCCGCTTTCTTCAAGGTGTTCATGTGCATACTGGCGAATCGTCTCTAGCATATGGTAGCGTTCGGTACTATCGGAAATATCGGCGATCACAAGGGATTTGTCCACCAGATGAGAAAGTAGATCAAGTACTTCGAATGATCCAATGTTTTCACCTGAACAAACCTCCTCTGCGGCTTCAAGCCTCCAGCCACCTGTAAATACGGATAGCCGCCTAAGCAAAGATTGTTCATTTTTAGGGAGTAATTCATAACTCCAATCGATCAGATTACGTAATGTTTTTTGGCGTGGAACAATATTTTGATAGCTAACCAGGAATTGCAAACGATGATCCAATCTGGCTGCGATGTCGGCAACCGATAATACTTTCATCCTAGCTGCCGCAAGCTCAATTGCTAATGGAATGCCGTCCAGTCTGGCACATATTTGTGCGACTGAATGCATGTTTTGGTTTGTAAGCGCGAAATGAGGTCTGGCATCAAGGGCGCGTTCAACAAAGAGTTGAACGGCTTCGTATTGTATCAACTTCTCAACGTGCAATTCATCTCCTGCGCTAGGAGCAGAAAGTGAAGGAATACACCATACTGTCTCACCCGCCACTCCCAATGGTTCGCGGCTGGTTGCCAGGATTTTCAATCCGGTTGTTCTCCCAATTAATGCTTTTACCAGCTGAGCAACCCCTTGTAAAACTTGCTCGCAGTTATCAAGGATCATTAAAGCAGATTTATTCTGGAAGAATTGCGCCAGCATATCTGATGGGCTTCTTCCGGGCTCTTCGCGTATACCCAGGGTGTTCAATATTTCATGCGGTACCAAAGTTGCATCTGAAAGGGGTGCCAAGTCAATGAACCAACCGCCAGAATCATATTGTTCGAGTGATTCTAATGCCACTTGAACCACCAATCTTGTTTTTCCTGCACCTCCTAAGCCAGATATTGTCAACAAACGCTTAGTTTCTAACAGTTGTTTTACTTCTGCAATCTCCTTTTCTCGGCCAACGAAGCTGGTAAGTGAAATCGGTAGGTTTTCGATGAATCGTTGTGATGTTCTCAGGGATGGAAAATTTGCAGGCAAGCCTGGGTTTATTAGCTGGTATACGCGTTCAGGATGCTTGAGATCTTTAAGAGTATATACACCCAGATCGCGCAGCCCAATTTCCTGGGGTAAACACTCGCTCACGAGTCCAAAGGTGACCTGAGTGAGAAGTGTCTGACCTCCATGTGCCAGGCTACGCAGTCTTGCACAACGGTTGACAGCAGGTCCATAATAATCACCTTCGCGCAATTCGACTTCGCCAGTATGCAGAGCGATTCTGATGCGTATTCGCTCAGGAATCTCCCAATTTTCCATGTAAATCTGTTGCTGGATATCATTGGCGGCTAAAACCGCATCCGTGGCGCGTTGGAAGACAGCAAAACGGCTGTCACCTTCTCCCCGTGGTCTTACCACCTGGCCTAGATAATATGCCACGCTTGACTCGATCAACTCATCATGGCGAGCCATAACCGCCCTCATTTGAATGGGATAGTTTTCCCACAATCTGGTGCTTTTTTCAACATCAGAAAATAGAAAAGTCAGCGTTCCTGTAGGGAGAGATGCAAGGTTACTCGCATATGCGTCATTGGTTGCCATATGTATCACTTAATAATCTCTATTGAGTACTTAATGCGACTTCGCTAAATTGTTGTTCAGTTTGGGAACTCCTTGACACACAGCCATATTATTGTGATACCCAAGAGATGAGATTTCAGGAATGCGATGCGTTAAGATTTCTTTTCCCGGACTTGGAGCCCGAATTTCTCCTAAAAAACGAATGTTTGCGAAACGAATCTCTCTTCCAAAGGCCGCTATTTCTCCCCAAGAGACTCGTTGATTCCGACCTGTCAAAATCTTCTCTGGTTTATGCTGCTTTGACATAATTATAAATTTCTTCTTATATGTTATCCAGGTGGAATCAATTGTATAATCCAGTCGGATGAATTCTTCTCTGTCTATGAAAACCATCTCCAGCATATAAATTTCCATTAGTTTTTAATGCCTCATAGAATAATTTACGGTTAACGGCAACTCTTTCTGTGATGAGGGCAGCGTTCTTAAGTGGTATCCAACCACGAGATCAAAAACCGATCTGTGCCGATGCCGAAGCGTTCCTGTGCGTCTTCAAAAGTTACCTCAGGGACAAGAGGTTTAACCATGAATGCGTCCCAAGTTGGGTGGGTGACTCTGTATCCTGCGTTGCGCAGGCTGGTTATTTCGCTCGGGCGGCTGAGTTTCACCTGAACATACTCTGACTTCAATTCTGCTGCGACAGCTGCGGTTGCCTCGGCGATATCGATGTTTCTCTGCAAGACCAGATTGCTGATTGTCAGCATGGTTTGATCTGAGCTGGTCAAGGCATATCCAATAACGCGATTGTTTTCCCTTAAGATCCAGATGTCCGATGAATTTACCACCCGCCGCAGACGGGCAAAGGGAATATATCGCCAGGCAAATCCGAGATAGTCCTGAGCAATATCCATGTAAATTTTATCGACGAAATCGTATCCATCTGTACCTAGAGGTTGGGCGCGCAAGCGTGTGGGCTGGTGCACTGTTTCCCAGGGTGCCAGCGCTATCGCCCAAACGTTCGTTTCCTGATAACCATGCTGGCGGTAAAGATTATATGCCACGCGATAGCGATTTGTTCCTAGCGTGGAGAAGCGCAATCCGGTCTCCCGCATGCGGGTGTGGGCTTCCTCCAGTAAGCGGGAAGCAACTCCACGCCCTGCGTATTCCGGATGTGTGGAGACTGCCCAGATTCCGCCCACATCTTCTCTTCCCTCGGTTGAAATCATCGGCAGGCGAAAAACGCCCACCTGCCCCAGGACGATATCATTTTCCACAGCATAAATTGCTAGGAATGGAAATGGACGCGGATCGGATTGGCGGATACGCGCAACCATTTCCGGTGTCAGCGCGAAATCGAGCGCCAGCTGGGTTAGGTACATAACCTTTAACGGGTCGACATCGTTGTATTCAAGGATTTCCATCATGACCCTTTATACATCCCTTTTCCACGCCTGGAGCACAACCATGCCTTTGCCCAGCGTTTGGTGCTTTTCCGGAACATCAAATCCCGCTTGATCTAATAATGATTTGAACTCTTTGAGGGTTGGGAAACCGAAATCGGGATCATGCAGGGAATCCAGGAAAGTCCATTCCACCCTGGTAGGAGGCGCCAGATTTTCTGCCGGAGAGAAGTGATCCACGAAGATCAATCTCCCACCGGGTATTAGTGATTTAAACAGCTTGCGCAGTAGTTCAATGTTATAAACAGCCACGTCGCATTGAATAACCAGGTCAAAACCGGAGGGGAATTCGTCGTCTGCGAACTCTGCGGGGTAATACGTGATCCGGTCGGAAAAGCCCTGCTCTGCCACAATCTCACGGCCTGCTTCACAGACGTTCTCGATGTCCACAATCGTCGATTTAAGGGCGGGATATTTTCGCAGCAATGCCATAGAGATCACTCCTGAATTTCCACCCAAGTCCATCATGTGCTCGGCACCTGTCAAATCCAAGACTTCTGCGACTTTGTTTGCAAGGTTTTGGTGAACCTCGAAGAGCATACGGGTGAATTCACGCGCCCTCTCCGGGCTGGCTCGCATTCTATCGACATAATTTTTTGGTTCATCGAATCCTTGGATGCTCCACAGCGAGCCAGGTGCACCAATCAACTGTGGGAGACCGTGGACGCAGGCGTCTTTTTCCTGTTCATCGATTACGAGATGTTGCCAGTTCTCGCGACTGTAGGTATCCAGAATTGCGGTCTGAACCAAAGAAGATGTAATGTATCCCTGTTGAACAGTTTCCAGGATTCCGAACGATTGCAGATATTGCAGCCAGTAATGACCTCTTTTGCCGGGTATATTCAAGGCTTGTACTACTTCCTCACCGGTCATCGGCCTCTCTGCAAGCATCCACAGAAGTCCCGTTGTGATTGCCGCACCCAAAGCCGCCGATGCAGCAGGAGCATGGAGCAACATGTTTATTTCATCACTTGTGGTCAGTTTTTTCATTTTTTACTTCCTTTTAAATTGGGGATTTAGACTTGAAGGAAAATTGACTGGGAAATACTGGTTGATGTTGCGACCTGCCCTGATGCGGCTAACACTTTTCTCCAGCCGCGCGAGTGCCTCAGGTGTTTGGCTGAGTCAAACTGGCTGGAGTTCATGGCATGCTCGAAGTCATTCACTTCAAGGAAGGAGCCAAAATTAAGGTAATCTGCACCTCTCGGGATGGTCATGCTTCCATCGGGGAAGACCATTACGTACAGTTTGTCCAGCGTTTCATGACTCAGAAAATTTATGGGGATGTTTGTTTTCGTGCTAATGCGACTCTTCAACGATGAAAACTCCTTATCATTCACGATCAACATTTCCCACTTGACGGAGAACATGGCACGCGGGAAAGCCTGAAAAATGTTGTAGAAAACCCTGGCCTGCGTGCTATGGGAATACGCTTCGACGAATTGAGCAATGGCTGGAACGTCGCACAGGTTGTGGCGTGTGACCGGAGTGCATACCTTGACGTCAATGCCCGGATAAGAGCGCAGTAGACCCAATGCTTGCATGACTGCAGCGAAATGTCCCGGATGTTTCGTTCTGGAATTGATCTCCTCTGTTGATCCATCCAGCGGAAGCGAGATCAAATCAAGATAGGGGTAAAGATCCTCCAGGATCTCAGGCGTCAAGTGATCACCCGTTGTGGACAAAGCGGTTTCGAGACCTATTTCTTTAGCAAAGCGGATCAGGTCTGGCGCGTCCAAACGAAGAAGAGGATCACCGCCAGTGAAGACAATGCGCCGAACCCCCAGCTCCTTGATGCGGGCGATGATGCGTTCCGCAGTTTCCGTATCCACGGGATTTCTAAAGCGGCGTGGCCCCCAACAATAGGGGCAGGCCTGACTGCATTTGGCGGTGATGTGAAAATCAACGGTTGAAACGCCGTTCAACCTGTTACTCTTAATCGACATTTGGGATGGCAGAGAATTGGATGGAAATCCTCCGCCTGCAAAAAAAGATCGTGTGAAAACCTGGTTCTTGGCTTTATTATTGTGTGGCATGAGTAACTCCTTATTCATTTTTCGTTTATATTCCCCCTTATGGGAAAGGAATTTTGGGCAAGCTCGTTTCTATGAGGGAGATTATTTTGAATTCTCAAGGCTTATCAGCAGCGGCAAGATAATCGAGCAAGATGTCTTTCTCGGCATCGCTCAGCTGTACGCCCAGCAATTTCATCCGCTCAAGAACCGCTTCCCATTCGGCAGGGGATTTCTCAATCTGGTCAAACCATTCGGGTACGTGACACTTGGAGCAACGTGATTTTAGTATTCTCAGACCGTCTAGCAGTGGTGTCCCTTGGACTGCATCCGGTTCCCTTATTGTGAAGACAAGATCACCGGTATCTGCCTGGGAAACGGTATGTTCCGTCAGCGCATCCTGAGCATCTGGAGGTGAAGCTATTTGCGTGCCGATGCTTGGGGGAACAGCACATGAGGCTTGCATCGCAAGGATCGCAACGAAAACTGCGTCGAATATGATGGTGATGAAGAAGTTGCTAGATCGCATCGTAAGCCAGCTTTATTAGAACACCCAATAGCGGGCTGTAGCCATGAGTGCCAGGGACAAAGCAACAAGCACAAAGTCTGCTAAGTCAAGGGCTGACAATTCTCGATCCAGCTTTTGCAGTTGTGCACTTTGCTCTGGGGTGGGTGGGCCTCCGGCAGCCTGTATGTCACCATCAATTTTTGATATCTTTATCGCGCGGGGAGTGATGCCAGCCATGCCAATGATATAGACAACAATCCCAGCTATTGACCCGAGTGTAAACCCAAGCCCGGGACCTGTTTTCACATAACCGAGCCAATTACCGCTTGCAAATTGCCAGATGAGCAGCGCTCCACTCAACACGGTCAATGTGCTTGATATGACCATGAAAATGCTGAAGCGACGCTTGGTAACCATGTGCTGGACAAACTGCATACCGGTCGGTGCCAGGGCTTTGGCAGTGGGCGTAATGAATAAGAAGTAGATGAACGCGCCGCCCACCCAGCATACACTGGCAATAACATGGATGAGACGAAGAACGAGAAGATAAGTGATCAACATTTTGGCCTCCAATTACGCCTGAGAATGGGTTGAATATATTGGTCTCATTAAACAACCAGATCGGAGATTATTGGGGATGGTCAATGCCCCAAGCACTGCCCCAAAATGTGCTACAATTCAGGACATATGAGATGGCTATTGGTTGATTGAGATGGACAGTGCTTATCGACCGGTCTTCTTTGGGGAGTGGTTAAAGGTTCGCCGAAAGGCGCTCGACTTGACACAGTCAGAGCTGGCACAAAGAGCGGGGTGTTCTGTGTCTGCTTTGCGAAAAATCGAGTCGGGGGAACGAAGACCTTCTAAACAATTAGCGGGATTATTAGCTATAGCGCTTGAAATCCCTGATCAAGATCAACAGACTTTTCTGCGGGTTGCACGTGGTGAGACTAGCCTCAGGCGGCTGGGAAAGCCTGCGCTGGAATCAACTACCTCGCTCCCGGATGTGGCCAGCCTTCTCCAGGTGCCAACCAGCGTATCGCAAGATGGGGGACCGCCACCTTTATCAATTTACCATCGCATCCCTTTGCAAACCACTCCCTTGATCGGTCGTGAAGCCGAGCTGGCTGCAATGGAGAAGCTTTTCAAAGACCCACAATGTCGTTTGCTCACCCTAACTGGCATGGGCGGGATTGGCAAAACCCGCCTAGCAATAGAGTTTGCACTGAGAATTCAAGGGAATTATCCCGGAGGCATTTTTTACTTCCCTCTAACCGCAGTAAATTCTCCAGATAAAATTGTGCCTGCTATCGCAGATGTGCTTGATTTCGGATTCTCCGGACCCGGGGATCCAAAGGAACAATTATTGAATTACATCGCGAGTCACATCAGGCAGGAAGCGCTTTTTGTCTTCGATAACCTGGAACATTTGCTCATCCAGAATCCAACCGGAGCTTCCGGTGTGGTGGAGCTGACCCGCGAGATCCTGGAATGCTTGCCGAATGTAAAGATCCTGGGAACCTCTCGTGAGCGCCTGAATATACGAGGCGAATGGACTTATGAGTTGCACGGCCTTTCCGTACCTCCACCCGATTTTGTGGGGCGAATGGAGAACTACGATTCGATCGTTCTATTTTTGAAGAGCGCCCAGCGAACTCGAACGGATTTTCAAGTCTTGGCCGAAGAAGAGCAGTCTCTGGTTGAAATAACTCAATTGATCGAAGGGGTTCCGCTGGCGATCGAGTTGGCGGCAGCCTGGGTGGGTATGCTGTCCTGCCATGAGATTGCCCGAGAGATCAAGGCCAACATGGATTTCTTGACCACTTCCATGCGCGACATCCCCGAGCGCCACCGCTCCATCCGAGCCACATTTGACCATTCGTGGAAATTGTTATCCGGTGAAGAACGGGATGTCCTTTGCCAGCTATCTGTTTTCCGCGGTGGCTTTGACCGAGAAGCTGCCGAGCAGATTGCAGGGGCGTCACTGCCTCTCCTGACATCCCTGAGCGCCAAATCGCTCGTGCGCCGCACCGAGAACGGACGGTATGACCTTCATGAGGTCATCCGCCAATATACCTCCTCCAACCTTAACCATCATCCGTCCAGCTCAGAAACTTACGCCCGTCATAGTCACTACTACCTGGCAATGTTGCAGAACCAGGGACCATTTTTAAAAAGCGCCTCTCAACAAGAGACCATGAGACAACTGACAAACGAGGTCGACAATATTTACGCCGCCTGGGCTTGGGGGATCGATAACAAAAAATTCGCCCAACTTGGGCAGGCTGGACGCGCTTTTGGCTGGTACTTCGAGATTGCCGGTATGTACCAGGAAGGGATCGATCAACTAGAGATGCTTGCGCAAGCTCTGAAAAGGAGCCCACAAGCCAACCAATGGGATAGGGTTTTAGGGCTTGTTTTTCTCCACCAGGCATTACTCAATTTTCGAAAGGGTGAATTCAGAACTGCCCAGAAGCTGTACGAAGAAAGCATCGTCATCCTGCGCCCAACTGGAGACCAGACTCTGTTAGCCGATTCCCTTGTTTTTTTGGGAACCATCCTCCATTTACAAGGCGAATACGAACGAGCAAGATCGCTGCTGGAAGAGGGCTTGATGCTTGCCCGGCGAAACAATGAAAGATGGCTTGAAGCATGGGCTGTCTACAATTTAGGCCACATCGACGGTCTTTTAGGGCGTTATCAGCAGGGGTATGAACAAATGCTGGATGGGATTGCCATGTGGCGT
>CP070785.1:1867009-1876913 GCA_020346705.1 Chloroflexota bacterium
ATACCGTCCGGCTTTTAGGCGCTGCGCAGTTGCTCGTTTTTACTGCCAGCTTGCTCAGTGAGCGCTTGCTCGCATCGGTGGTTGGTTCTGGAAACATGTCCGATATCCTGGTGAACATATCAAAAAGCTTTACACGTATGCGAATGAGTAACCTGGTTGCCTTGCTAAACAGCCTTGCAATCGTCCTCCTCGGAGTTCTGTTCTACATCGTCTTTAAGGATCAATACAAGATCATCGCCCTTGTAGCCCTGGGCTGTTTTCTGGCAGAAGGAATTACTTTAGCGGTAAGCAAGATCGGTACCTACAGTTTGATACCGTTAAGCCAGGAATTCATTGAGGCGGGAGCTCCAGAATCCTCCTACTATCAAACCTTGGGTGATGTCTTGTATTACGGTGTTGATCGGCGGGGATACGATATTCATATGCTGTTCTTCTGCGCGGGCGCAATCTTGTGGTATTACCTCTTGTATGTGTCTAACGCTATTCCTCGGGCATTGTCTCTTTGGGGTCTTGTAGCGATCTGCCTGCTAACAATTCCTGTCCTGTTAGAACTCTATGATCGCGATTTCCTTCCCGCAGCAGGAATACTGGCCCTTCCATATCTCCCATTCGAATTAGTTCTAGGGTTGTGGCTGGTAATTAAAGGATTCAATTAACAGTTTCGCTTTCGAGCTTGTTTCCACAGATTTAAATGAGCACACCGGAAATCATGAATGACCCCCTTATGAAAGCGAGCGTGTGGACAGAATACGGACCACCGGAAGTAATGCAGCTCAGAGAGGTGGAAAAACCAACTCCCAAAGATGATGAAGTATTGATAAGGATACATGCGACAACAGCAACCGCTGGGGACTGTGAACAGCGAAGTATGAAAATGCCATTCTGGTATCGCCTCCCACTGCAAGCATATATAGGTCTCAGGAGACCAGTGAGAATTACGGTATTAGGGATGGATTTTTCCGGGAAAATCGAAGCCGCGGGTAAAGATATTAGATTGTTCGCAGTTGGTGACCAGGTTTTTGGATCTAGCGGTATTAAATTCAGTGCAAATGCAGAGTACATCTGTCTGCCTGAAGAACCTGCCGAAGGGGCGCTTGGGATAAAGCCAGCCAATATGTCCTATGAGGAAGCTGCTGCCGTTCCAGTTGGGGGGCTGGAAGCATTGTCTTTTCTCAGGCAAGGAAATCTCCAGCGTGGAGAAAAGATATTGATTAACGGAGCGGGTGGAACGATAGGTCCATTTGCGGTCCAGCTGGCCAAGTACTTTGGGGCTGAAGTCACCGCCGTGGAGAGCACGGAAAAACTGGAAATGCTGCACTCGATTGGTGCAGACCATCTGGTCGATTACACTCAAGAGGATTTAACCGAAAATGGTGCTACCTATGATTTTATTCTCGACGTGATCAGCAAGAGCCCGTTTTCTGGCAGTATCGATTCGCTGAACCCAAATGGCCGCTATCTGATCGCCAATCCTGGGCTCTCACATATGGTTCGCAAACAATGGTTCAGATTGATTGGCAGCCTGCCTGGTCAGCAGGACAACAAGAAAGTGATATTTGGTGCAGCCAAACCGAATAACGAAAATTTGAATACCCTTAAGGAGCTGATTGAGGCGGGAAAGATTAAACCGGTAATTGATAGAATCTATCCATTGGAACAGACTGCCGCGGCTCACAGATATGTCGAAACAGGGCGAAAAAAGGGACAGGTGGTCATAAAGATGAATCATGATACCAATTCCAAACAATAAAGGAGGGCACGACAATGGATGAGTCAAGAAACGATGTAGAACAACAGATAGCTGACGAAATCGAAAAACAGATCGCTGAACATGTAGAAAAACAGGTTGAAGAAGGGGTAAGCTCGGGAGTTGCCATCCTGGTATCCGTCGTCGTGACCTTTGTCATCGCGGTGGTCTTGTTCAAGTTCGTTTGGGCGTGGGTTGTTCCCGACCTATTCCCCGGAGCAGTCGCCGAGGGCTTGATTTCCGCAAACCTGACCTGGCTGGCCTCGTTGAAATTAGCCGTGCTCGTGGCCGTGCTGAGCGGCTTTTATCCTGCTCTCAGCGGAGCCTTCAAACGCCAGTAGTGATCTAAGTATGTCCCTGGTCGGCAGATTGGGTAATTTCCACTGAGAGATTTACCCTAGCTTTGGGATTCACTCCATAATTTGATACAGTTTTCTGAAATCATAACTGTAATGACGTTCAAATCAGACATCGATAACCTCAGTAACATTTTAAATAAACTAACGCGGGGTACTTGTATGAGCAGGAAATAGCTTGTATACTGATTGGAAAGAAATTACCCAAAGTTCAGGATAATACCAAATATGAAGGAGATAATCTGTTCTCAATGATTGCCATCGCGGAGATTTTCGGGGATGGCATTGTTTCATTTAAGATTGTCTGCAACCTCATTTGAAGATAGGTGCTGTATTATTCCGCCACACTAGAACTAAGATTTGATTTTCCCGTGAAAGAATTCATTTCGATTGGCTAAAAGGTCAAATCTGAATACATTGGCTGTCAATGATTAAAAGCAAGGGAGACAGAAAGTGACTGAATCAAAGCAACCTGGGAGCAAGCTGATGAAAGCAGTTATCACGACAAAATACGGACCACCTGAGGTTCTTGAAATTAGGGAAGTAGAAAAACCTGTTCCCAAGGACAATGAAGTACTGATCAAAATCTACGCTACAACAGTAACAGCAGGCGATGTTGAAATGCGAAGCCTGGAACTGCCTTTCTTGTACCAACTCGTGTTGCGCCTGGGGTTTGGTTTCACAAAACCACGAAATAAAATCCCAGGAACGGAGCTGGCAGGGGAAATTGAAGCTGTAGGCAAAGATGTAAAACGATTTAAAGAAGGTGACCAGGTGTTCGGCGCCGCGGGTATGACTTTTGGTACGAATGCTGAGTACATAAGTCTCCCTGAACAACCTGGTGAGATGGAAGGTGGGGTGGCGATAATGCCGGAAAATATGAACTTTGAGGAAGCCGCCACTGTTCCCTTTGGGGGACGGGATTCATTGCATTTCCTCAGATTAGGAAACATCCAGGAAGGACAAAAGATTCTGATTAACGGCGCAGGTGGAAGCATTGGCACCTTTGCAATCCAGCTTGCCAAGTTATCTGGAGCCGAAGTGACTGCTGTAGACAGCGCCCCGAAACTTGACATGCTGCGCTCGCTTGGTGCCGATCACGTTGTCGATTACACAAAAGAAGATTTCACCGAAAGCGGTGAGGTCTATGATGTTATTTTTGACGTGATCGGCAAGGCTTCTTTCTCGCGCAGCGAAAAATCGATCAAACAAAACGGAACCTATCTTTTAGCAAACCCGGTGGCCCAGATGATTCCGGCACTCTGGACGAGAATGACAAGCAGTCATAACGTAATCATGCAGACCGCCAGCGGGACAATAGCTGAGTTAAATTACCTCAGGGAGCTTATTGAGGACGGAAAGCTCAAAACGGTCATAGACAGAACTTTTCCGCTGGATCAAATTGTCGAGGCGCACAGGTATGTCGGCAAAGGGGGCAAACTGGGTAATGTAGTTATCACCATTGAGCATAATAACAAAACCTGATGAAAGATATCACCCAGCCAATTAGCCACCAAACCTTCAAGACAAACTCATGAAAGCAATCGTTTGGACAGCATACGGATCGCCGGATGTCCTCCAGCTCCAGGAGGTAGATAAACCGATCCCAAAGGACGACGAGGTCCTGATCAAGATCTATGCAACCACAGCCTTCGCAGGTGACAGCGAACTTCGCAATCTAAAAACTCCGCTCCTATACCGCTTGCCCATGAGAGTATACATTGGCCTCAGAAAACCTGGACGGATAACTATATTGGGACAGGAGCTGGCCGGGGAAATTGAAAAGGTTGGCAAAGATGTAAGACGTTTTAAAGTCGGTGACCAGGTTTTTGGAACTACTGGATTCTGGATGGGCGCCTATGCTGAATACAAATGCATTCCCGAAGATGGGATGAACGGCGTTTTGGTAACAAAACCAGCCAATATATCCTTCGAGGAAGCCGCCGCTGTTCCAGTCGGGGGACTGGAAGCATTGTTTTTTATTAGAAGAGGAAATATCAAAAACGGAGAAAAGGTTCTAATTAATGGTGCCGGTGGGAGTATCGGCACTTTTGCGGTACAGCTGGCCAAATATTATGGCGGAGAAGTGACCGGCGTAGACAGCTCGGGGAAATTGGATATGCTGCGCTCGATTGGTGCGGACCACGTTGTTGATTACACTCAAGAGGATTTCACCAAGCGAGGTGAGACCTATGATGTAATTTTTGATGTTGTTGGAAAGAGTTCTTTTTCGGGGAGTATAAAATCGCTGAATCAAAATGGGCGCTATCTGCTTGGTAATGCTGGGCTATTAAAGATTATTCGTGGGAGATGGACATCAGGGAGAAGCAGTAAAGAAGTGATTACCGGAACCGCGTCTAATAGGACAGAAGATTTAATGTTTCTCAAAGAGCTTATTGAGGCGGGGAAAATAAAATCTGTCATTGATAGAATTTATCCATTGGAGCAGATGGCTGATGCGCACCGCTATGTTGAATCGGGACAAAAAAAGGGAAATGTAGCCATATCCGTAGACCATAAAGCAAACGAGGAGGCTTGAATTATGGTAAATACAAGGATAGTCCTTTCAGGATTATGGGTAGCGCTGATGTTGACTTATCTCTTGGGGGATGTGCTGCGCATTTTTAGTGGTGACTTTAAATCTGGGGAAATGATGGGCATGGAGGCAAGTCAGGCAATATGGTTTGCAGCAGCATTACTTATGTTGATCCCGATCGTCATGCTTGTCCTTTCCCTGACTTTACCTTACCCTGCGATTCGCTGGGTGACCATCATCGCCGCTATCTTACTGTTTATCTTCAACCTGATTGGGTTACCAACCTATCCTTCAGCCTATGACAAGTTTTTGATCTTTGTAAGCCTTGTTTTAAACGGGATTACAGTTTGGTATGCCTGGAAGTGGATCGTTCCCTAGTCAGGAATATTTTCGAAAGTGATTCTTTAAATTGAGATAGATGATGAAAGCCATCGTGTACACACAATACGGATCTCCGGATGTCCTGCAGCTCCAGGAGGTGGAAAAACCTGTTCCTAAGGAGGATCAAGTACTGGTAAAAGTTCATGCAGCCTCCCTAAATGCAGGGGACTTGGAAAACTTGAGAGGTGAGTGGCCTGCTCGCTTTAGTGGACCATTTAGACCGATGCATAAAATACCCGGTACCGATGTCGCGGGGATGGTTGAAGCGGTTGGGGAGAATGTAAAGCAGTTTCAGCCAGGTGATGAAGTATGGGGAGATCTGTCTTTTCCATACGGTTTTGGCTCTTTTGCAGAGTACGTCAGTGTTTCGGAAAAGGCATTGGCGCTGAAACCAGCCAGCATGACATTTGAACAAGCCACAACCTACCCACATTCGGCAGTTGTCACCTTGCAAGCTCTTACTAGACCTCCATTGGGATCAGGATCTGATTTTAAGATTTCTTTCGAATCTGGCAATAAGGTTTTGATCAATGGCGCAGGGGGTGGAATGGGAACCTTTGGAGTGCAGCTGGCCAAGCACTTTGGAGCTGAAGTGACTGGTGTAGATAGAAGGGATAAATTTAACTTGCTGCGCTCGCTTGGTGCTGATCATGTGATTGATTACACCCAAGAAGATTACACCAAAACCGGGCAGCGTTATGACTTGATTCTAGATGTTGTTGCCCATCGGTCAGTCTTCGCTTACCAGCGAGCCTTGAATCTGGAGGGGATTTTCATCATCGTCGGAGGTTCCTTGGGATTATTTATCCAGGTTGCAACGCTAGGAACTTTGATTTCCAGAACCGGGAGCAAGAAAATAGGCATCAACTCCTGGGAGGCGAACAAAAAAGACGATCTGGATTTGTTGACTGAGCTTTTTGAAGCCGGTAAGGTTGTGCCGGTTATCGATAGACGATACCCATTGAGTGAAGCAGCGGAAGCTTTTCACTACCTCGCAGGGGGACACGCCCAAGGGAAAGTAGTAATTACTATGGAGCATGACTAGATGAAAACCTGCTAGCCAGTCAATAATCAGCGTAGTCTTGGAGCAATATTATGAAAGCGGTCATAAGCACTAAATCTGGACCTCCCGAGGTTCTCGAACTCAGAGAGGTAGATAAACCAACCCCGAAGGATGATGAAGTCCTGGTTAAGATTCATGCTGCAACCGTAACGATAGGGGATGTGTTCCTTCGTAAGATGAAATTTCCTCTCACCATGGTCTTCAGCCTATTTGGGATGCCCAGAAAAGAGATCCCCGGGCACGAGTTTGCGGGTGAAATTGAAGCGGTTGGCAAAGACGTAAATCGATTTCGAGTTGGTGACCAGGTCTTTGGAACAACTTCTGGATTGAAAAATGGATCTTGTGCCGAGTATGTATGCCTTCCGGAAGAACGGGAGAAAGGCATGCTTGCCATGAAGCCGGTTAACATGACATATGAAGAAGCCGCTGCAGTCCCGATTGGAGGAATGACCGCTTTGCAGATTCTGAGAAGAGGAAACATCCAACCAGGACAAAATGCGCTTATCTATGGCGCCTCTGGCAGCGTTGGTACTTATGGGGTCCAGCTGGCCAAATACTATGGGGCGGAAGTTACGGGGATTTGCAGCACCTCCAATCTGGATATGGTGAGATCAATTGGCGCTGACCAGGTTATTGATTACACAAAAGAGGATTTTACCCGGAGCGGAGAGACGTATGATGTGGTTTTCGATGCGGTAAGAAAGATTTCAGAATCGGATTGTAAGCATTCGCTCAAAGAAAACGGAATTTTTCTCTCTGCTTCAGAATCCACCAGCGAAAAGACAGAGGATTTAATTTTCCTGAAAGAGCTGATTGAGGATGGAAAGCTGAAAGCCGTCATCGACAGGCGCTACCCATTGGAACAGGTGGTCGAGGCTCACCGGTATGTTGAAAAAGGGCATAAGAAGGGAAATGTCGTTCTTACCGTAGTAGATGTCAAAGAATAAAAACTCTTGTCGATTTCGAACCGTTTCGAAATCGTCAACGTAATTCCATTTTGCCCATAATTCACCCCGCTCAATCTGCGAAAAAAATCAGACAGAATTAAAAACGAAAATAGCAATCTGTTATTGTGAGCGAAGCGTGACAATCTCACTCCGGGGTGGGAATTGCTTGACCCCTCATTTAAATAGCAAAGATATATAAGTTCGAACTCTCGTCCGACCAAGGGGCTCCAAAATCGACAGCTACTCGTACGCTAGAGCCGAGACGATCTCGAGGTCTGAAGCGCGGCGAGCAGGGATTAGTGCAGCCAGGATGCCGCAGATCAGCCCGACAGCTATGGCCGTTAAAACACCCACCGCGGGGAAACTGTAGGGTATGTGCAGTCCGGCGAATTCGAGCACGCCCGTCATCACGAAACTCAGCAGTATGCCGCCCAGTACTCCGAGGGCAATCCCCATCAATGAAAGCAGCAAGCTCTCGGCCACGATCATGCGGCGAATCTGGCGCCGCTTGGCGCCTACTGCCCGCAGCATCCCGATCTCGCGGGTGCGCTCGATGACATTGATGCCGAGAGTGTTTGCCAGGCCTAACAAGGCCGGTAGAGCAATCAAAGCCAGCATAATATTCATCCCAATCGTCCCCGACTGGGCCAGATTCTCCTGGCTTTCCCGCAGCTGTTGGCGAGAGAGAATACCGAATCCGGGATATGAACGCGTCGCCGCCAGCAGGTTTTCTTCCAGCTTCTCCAGGTCGGCGCCCGGCTCGCTGTTGATCAGCAGAAACACATCGTTGCGAACGCCGTACTCACGGGTCAGCGAAATCTGGTCCATGTAGATGGTTGGCAGTTTGATATTTAGGTAATCCAGTCCGATTGCCGCGACTTCGACCTCAACCTCACCGTGATCGCCGTCCAAGGTTATGGTGTCACCGACGCCAACTCCAAACTGAGAAGCATATCGGCCGTTAACAATGATCGCATTCCCAGATTGGAGCCTCTCGTAAGCCTGTTCTCCGCCTTCCAGGAAGGAGAGTCCCGCGATCTGTTCGTATCCTGGCGGGTCAATACCGATCAAACGGATACCTGCGCCATCAGTATTGAAGACGTCTATCTGTCGGATCGAGGTTAGTTCCTCCACCCCAGGAATCCTGCGAATAGTCTCAGCCAGTTCAGGCTTGGCGCCCACCGTGTCATTGGTGACAATCAATCCACCAGCTACCATGATGTAATCCGACCTCAGGCTGTCATCCAGGAAGCGCAGTGCACCACCATAGGTTGAAGCCAGCATGCCGCCCAACCCGATCAGAATTGCCAGGGTAATCATCAGCGACGTAGCTGTGATGGCAGCTCGGCGTGGTTGGCGGGCGATGTTCCCTGCTGCCAGGGTGCCTTCTTGTCCGAAGATAAGCCGAAAAGCCCGGTTGAAGAATGACGTAATCGGGGTGATCAGCAGCGGACCAAGCAGTCCCATGGCCAGCAAAAAGATCATCACTCCCAGCGCCATGAGTGGGAATATGCCGCTGATCAGGCCAGCCAGGCCCAGCACCAGGCTGATGCCGCCAAAGATCAGTCGGCTGCGACGGACCTCGGCTTCCTGGGAAACGGTCAGCGGACTCATCGCCTCGAGCGGTGTGATCTGGCTGGCGGAGCGAGCAGGCATCATTGTGCTGACCAGTGGGATACCCAGTCCAAATACAATGGCTACACCGTAGGTCAGGGCATCGAACCGGGGCTGCCCGAGTGGACTGCCCATTAAGCTTTCAAGTATGTTGCCAAGTCCCGCCCGGGCACCATAGGCAAACGCAAAACCGAGTAATATCCCTATCAAAGTGCCCAGCCCAGCCAGGATTATGCCCTCATATAGAATGGTCCGCATAACGACTCTTCTTTTGGCTCCGACTGCCCGCAGCATCCCAATATCACGGCGTCGTTCTACAACGCTGGTACGGAAGGTGTTATACATGATCAGTCCGGCTAAAGCCAGAGTCAGCAAACCAAACATGGTAAAGATCACATTCATGAATTCCAGCAGCGCCGCCCATACATCAGCCCCACCCTCCAGCGGGCTCAGCTCGTATCCCCTACCGAAAATCGCTTGCACCGCTGCATCGATGGCACGCGCATCGCTACCCTCTGTGTAGCGACCCATGATGATATTGATCCGATTTGGTTTGTTGAGCAGGTTCTGTGCTGCCTGGATTGGCATGAAAACCTGCTGGCTGCCAAGCAGCAGACCGGGATCATCGAGAAATCCAACCACTTCGAATGTCAGCCATCCGCCAGCTCCAGGCAGCTCGACTGTGTCACCAACACTGATTCCTAATCCCTCAGCAAACTGCTCGGAGATGAGCACCTGCTGCCCGCGATCTCCTTGTCCCAGGTTGTGTCCTGATGTAAGCCGGCGTCCCCCGGCAGTCACCACATTAAACGTCTCATCCACAACTGTAGTATCGATCCCGTAGACCTGGATGCTGCTCACATCATTGCCATCCGGAGTCTGATAATGCTCGGGCGGTAGATTTACTGCCTGCAAGACCATCGCCGCAGTTGATTCCACGCCCTGAACCGCCCCCACATTTTGCTCGTACTCCTGGCGAAAGAAGCTGCCGTCCTGGCGGGTGACGTATAAATCAACATTGGACAGCGCTACCGATTGGGTATTAGAAATAAACAGCTCCTGCATCGCAGGCGCCAGGCCGTTCAAACCAAACATAATCATCACACCGATCACGATGGACAGGATGGTCATGATGCTCCGGATCGGCCGGCCTTTTAGGTAGCTTGTTGCCAGGAGTAGTTCACGCATGAGATTCCTCCACAGCTGGAACCTTTCGGTTAATTTCGTGATTGATTTGTTCGTTAGTGATGCGCCCATCCT
>CP070785.1:1877013-1880350 GCA_020346705.1 Chloroflexota bacterium
CTTGCTTACTGGAACCATTTCATCTTGACGTCCGTGAGCCACAAACACCTTTTTACCTAGTAAAGGTCCACGTGCTATGCCATCTTCAAGCCCTTCGGGTAAAAACCCTGATAAGCCAGCCAGCTTTCCAACCCGATCTGGATAAGTTAAACCTATTGTATACGCCAGAGCAGCCCCTTGACTGAAACCCATCAAATCGAATTTAGCACGATCCATTTTGGGGTGGTCGATCTTATCTACCAAATCCAGAACTGTCTCAATTGCTGTTTTAAAATCATCAGCAGCGGGCCAACCTTTCGAAGTTGCATTCTGCCAGCCATATCCGCCTAAAGGGGTGCTTGTTATTCCCCTTGGAGCAACAAGAAAATAGTCTTTTGGTATCCGCGAAGAGAAGATCCACATCGAATTTTCATCCCCAGTCCACCCGTGGAGCATGATGAGTAATCTACTCTGATTGGAATCTTCGGGATTTCTGACCCGAACGACAATATTTCCTATTTGTTGAATACTTGTTTCACCACTCATTCCCTGTTCGCTCGTTTCGTGATCAAATCAAGAAGCAATAACATTAACCAGACTAAGATTAGGGGGATCAAACCCACCATCAGGCATAAGAATCCAGTCAAAGCTGCCCACTGACCATAAAAGACATAGATCAACCCAATGCCCACCACAAACAAAACAAAAAGACCTCCTGTGATCAATCTAACATTCGTTTGGCGAGCATATTTCCTGAGGTCTCTGGACATTGTTTAGCTAAACCAGTACCCGGTTTTTGTGTGGTAACCTGGCAATTTTACTTCAATCTTAAAGATCGGGTCAATTAGATTATTACAAGCAGCTCGTTCTTGATATACTATTGCTGATTATAAATTGATAATGTCAAAAACAGACTGGAAGCGATTAACTTCAATTGAATTAGACATGGCTGAAAGTGCACGCCGCCTTGGGAACGAAGGTCGGGCGAGAGTCTGTGCTCGTCGAGCTGCTGGGCATGTTGCCGGTGAATATCTACACCGTCAAGGAGTTGCCGTCAGAAATGAAAGTGCAATTGAAAGATTGCGTTATTTAGAGGATTATCCCGATCTTTCACCGGAAGAAGTTGAAATTATCCGGCATTTCTTGATCCATACCACCCCTGAACATAAATTGCCGATCGAAGCGGATCTGATCGCTGATGTTCACTTATTGATTCGGCAGCTGCTAAACGATTCACTGGACTGACTTATTCAATTCCCCACTTCAACAATGCAGGTTATCTGGGATTGACCAGCTTGAATTCTCTAACCAGAGAAATTATCACCCGGCTGGCTGTTAGAAAGAATATTACCCCACTCAATAACGTAGCCAAAACTAACAACAAGAATTGGGATGAAAACCTGCGGGTAAAGCGAACAGTTGGAGACATAGGATCTGTTAGACGTCTGTGAAGTCCTTCAACAAATTCAGGGCGAGGATTAACCGGTTGCAAGGAAGAAACCATCATTTTCTCAATAGCTTCAAAATCAGATGTTTGGGAGTTATCCATATTATTCTCTCGGCCTCATTCGAGATCATTACCTTCGTCTGATCCACTTATAAAATATGGTTAAACTCATCTCTCAATGAGAGAAGTGTTCTATGGTAGAGGCTTTTTACAGCACCCTCAGATCTCCCCATCACCTGCCCAATCTCGGCATTCGATAAATGCTCAACAAACTTCAGCAAGATCAACTGCTGCCTATCTGCTGGCAGGCGATGGAGGACTTTTAACAAATTCTCCTTTTCTTCGTTTTCTATCAAGACCATTTCGGGTAGATCACCGCCATGCCGAACGAGGATGATTTCATCCAAAGGGATCTCTTTTCGACGGCTGTTATCACGGTGCCAATTTGCTACTAAATTATGTGCAATCCGGTAAAGCCAGGCGGAGAGTGGTAACCCACGGTCTTTATAGTTCTCTACATGTCGAAGTGCACGAAAGAAAACCCTGGCAGTTAGATCTTCCGCGTCATGCTGGTTTCCAGTTCGATAGTAGATATAGCTGTATATTCGACTGACATAGCGCTCGTAGAGGATTCCGAATGCTTCTTGATCTCCTTGAGCAGCTAATTTAAGTGCGATCTCATCACTTAATTCAGGCACTATCCTCACCATTTTTGGCAAGGTGCACCAAGATACTTAAGGTAACACCGCCATGGTTTAAAAGTTTCATTGAGTATATCACTGGGGGCATTTTAACATCTATTTTATAAACCAAAGTATCAATTTCACGATATAATGAGGGTGCAAACGGGGATGACAGGCTTCGACGGAGGAGGCTGGTTCCGGATTGCGAGCCGAGAGGCGCCGATCTCGAAAAATCAGCGCAACAATTAAGTGCCAAACGCACTAACCTTTCTACTCTCCCCCTCGCCGCATAGTCGGTGAGCTAAAGAGTATGATCCCATAAGGGGTCACGTCCGTCTACCCCGATCTCCGACCGGAGGTAGCCCGGGCGACACAAAGTCGGAGTGCCGCACGCCACACCACTAACCGTGCGAAAGAGGATCTTAGGATCTGAGTGGTTGGTTGGATGAGTTCCTTTGTCGTTTGAGCCTCATCTGACGACAAACTTCAATCGACTACGCTCGTAGACATTCGAGGACTTAATCTTTCGGACGCGGGTTCGAGTCCCGCCATCTCCACCTCTTGATGAGCTTCCAAATTCGATGTTGGAAGCTCATTTTATATCTGGATAACAAACCCTTTCAAATATGCCCCTTCTGGAAAGTTCAGAGCGACAGGATGATCAATTCCCGGTCCTAACCTGGTGATGATCTTGGCTTCCACCTCAGCGTCTAGTGCTGCTCCAGCAATAATTTTTTGGAACAGATCCTCACTGACCCCTCCAGAACACGAAAAAGTGACCAATAATCCATTTGGGTTGAGTAGTTTAAGACCTAACAAGTTTATATCTTTGTAACCTCGGGCAGCTTTTTGTGCATGAGCTGCCGTGGGTGCGAATTTCGGTGGATCAAGAATCACCAGGTCAAATTTCCGGTTTTGATCACGTAGTTTTCGCAAATTCTGAAACACATCTCCTTCAATCCATTCAATCCTGTTTTCCGGCAATTTGTTCAAGAGGACATTCTCGCGTCCAAGATTTATTGATTCTGAAGATGATTCGATGGCCAGAACATGTTTAGCACCACCCGCCAATGCTGGAATCGAGAAACCGCCCGAATAAGCGAAACAATCCAAAACTGCACGACTGGCGGCTAATTTCTGGATGTGCAGGCGGTTGTCACGCTGGTCAAGGTAGAATCCAGTTTTTTGACCAGAGCCAACATCCACCCAGAACATGTTTTCACCTTCA
>CP070785.1:1880450-1891304 GCA_020346705.1 Chloroflexota bacterium
CAATGAGCGATCGCGTCGCAATAATTGGGATTGGGTGGTCAGGGTTTCGTCCGGTCACTCCCGAGTATTCATACAAAGAATTGATGTATGAGGCTGCTAGACGAGCGTACTCCGATGCTGGTGTTGATCCCCGTCGGGACATTGAAAGCTTTGTAACTGTGGCCGAGGATTTTCATGAAGGGACCAGTATTTTCGATGAATATACACCAGACCAGCTTGGCGCAGTTCTCAAGCCAATGCACACCATTACAGGGGATGGCTTACACGGCTTGGCAACCGCCTATATGCTGATTAAGACCGGACAGTTCTCCCTGGTAGCCGTGGAAGGACATAGCAAAGCTTCAAATCTCCTTACACCAGATGGTGTGACGGCTTACGCCCAAGATCCTGTGTTAAACAGACCATTACGGATGAACACCCACTTTGTTGGTGGGATGGAGATGAACCGATATCTTTATGAGAGCGGTTCAACCCAAGAACAATGCGCCCAGGTGGTTGTCAAAAATCGAAGTAATGCCTTAGAGAATCCATCTGCGCCGTTTGGAGCTGATCTATCAGTGGAAGACATTCTTTCGGGGCCACCTTTGTCATGGCCGCTAGGTGTACGGGAAACAGCCGAACATGCTGATGGCGCAATTGTTATGGTGCTTGCTAGTGAAGAAAAAGCGAAGGTTTTATCAGAAACACCAGTTTGGATACTCGGAGCAGGGTGGAGCAATGATTCTCCAGGTTTAGAGAATCGCGATTGGTCAAGTGCCAACTACACAAAAAACGCGGCCAAAATGGCATACCGCCAAGCTGGCATTTATCATCCATACCAAACTATTGACTTCGCCGAGGTTTCTGATATTTATGCTTATAAGGAGTTGCAGTCTTTAGAGGAATTAGGTTTCTTCCAATTTGGAGAAGCAGGTTTGGTCACAGAAGAAGGCCTCACCCATAAGGATGGGGATTTTCCAGTTAATGTCTCCGGAGGTTGTTTAGGTATGGGAAACTTGCTTGATGCCAATGGTCTTGCCCGGGCGCTCGAAATTGTATTACAGCTAAGAGGTACAGCCGGACCCAGGCAATTAGAAGGAATCAATGTCGGTCTTGCTCATTCCTGGCGGGGGGTGCCGACAGCCAGCGGTGCGGTAATGATAATGAGCAATTGAGGAGCATTCAAATGTCTATGCGAAAAGTTGCAGTTGTCGGCGCGGGGATGACAAAATTTGTCCGTAGGGCGCTTGAAACCGGAAAGGAACTTTCCTGGCAGGCTTCCAGCATGGCCCTTCAATCCTGCGAAATGACCATGGATGATGTCGAAGCCGTCTGCCTCGGGACAGCCCCTGATGCCTTCGATGGAGTCCATATGAATGGTGAATATTTAAGTGATGGTGCCGGCGCCTGGAGAAAGCCTTATATGCGTTCTTATGTCGGTGGTGGGACCGGAGTTTTTGTACCTATTCAAGGTTGGTATCATGTCGCATCTGGGTTATTTGATGTGGTGCTAGTCGTCGCGGAAGAAAAAATGTCCAGCTATTACCCACATGCTCAAGGTGCATTCTTGACAATTTTTGATCATACAACAGAGCGGGCACTCAAACCAAATCTACTATGGATTTTCGCACTCGAAATGAACCGCTATATGCAAACTTATGGCATTTCCAAGGAGGATATCGCCCAGGTCGCGGTTAAGAATAAACGTAATGCTGCCGATCATCCCAGTGCCCTGCTTGGAGATCCAAATATAACTGTTGAAGACGTGCTAAATTCAGAGGTTTTAGCCTGGCCAGTAAACCGACTTGATGTGAGTCCCGTTTCTGATGGAGCTGTGGCTATAGTCCTCGCAGCTGAGCATGTTGCCAAGAGGATAACGGACAAACCGGTATGGATAGAGGGAGTTGGCTGGAATTTGGACACAGCTTATTGGACAAATCGCGATCTTGCTTATCCCCGGTATGTTGAATATGCCGCCAGGATGGCATACGACATGGCAGGCATTAAAGAACCTCGCAAACAGATAAACATCGTCGAACCCTATGATCCTTTCGATTACAAAGAACTCCATCACATGGAAGGATTGTTGCTTGCAGACCGTGGTGAAGCACCACAAATGGTCGCAGATGGAGTTACCCAACGGGATGGGGATATGCCCGTATGCCCATCAGGCGGTTTATTGGGAGTTGGAAACCCGATTGCCGCAGCAGGTTTGATGAAGATCGCAGAGTTATTTTGGCAGCTGCGTGGAGAAGCTGGCAACCGCCAGGTACCTGGACAACCTACACGTGGTCTTGCCCAGGCGTGGGGAGATTTGATGCAGGTCGGAACTGTTGTGATAATGGGACGTTGAGGAGCATAATATGTCAGATAAAATTTCAACCTACCCTGGGACATCATTAAGTGAGAAGGAAATTCGCGATGGAAAAGTGCTTTCAATCCAGGATCAAATGCCCGGAAAGTTTTCTTGGGATACCGGGATAGCAATTGGCAAATATCTTGCAGGATTGAAGGATGGCGTCATTTTTGGTTCTTATTGTGCCACTTGCCGGAGAACAGTTGTGCCACCGCGAACCATATGCGAATGGTGTTTCCAGCCCATGGATCGCTACATTCCTTTGGAGGACACTGGGATTGTCAACACATTTTCACTGTGTTATGTGACCTGGGATGTCCGCCGAATAAAAGAGCCTGAGACGCCAGCCGTAATCGAAATCGATGGAGCCTCCTCCCTTCACGGAATAATGCACAAGCTTGGTGAAGTCGAACCACAAGAGATTAAAATAGGTATGCGGGTGAAAGCGGTATGGAAATCTGCGGAAATGCGTCAAGGTGCCATTACTGACATACTCTATTTCAAACCGCACGAAGGGAGCCATTGAGATGACTTATTTAGAACGTGAACCGGCTGCCCCGAAGGCCTGGCAAGACGAAATGCAAGTTACTAATCGGTACACCTATGGTGTTGCTGGAGAGCGTTTCTTCAGGGCGATTAAAGATGAATCAAAAATCCTCGGCACTCGGTGCAACAACTGTGAGCATACCTATGTGCCTGCCTCACTATTCTGTGAGCGATGTTTGGATCATCTCGATGAATGGATTGATGTTGGAACCACTGGTGAAATCGTAACTTTCACCCATCTATATGTTGATTATGATGGCTCTCCTCTCTTAGAACCAGAAACTATCGCTTTTATCAAATTTGGGGATGGTGGCATCATCCATCGAATAGAATCAAATGAATCTCAACAAATAGAAATTGGAATGTCAGCCCGGGCTGTATTCAAATCCAAGACAGAACGAGCAGGTTCAATCCTTGATATTCTTCATTTTGAGCTGATGACCAGCTAAACTTTCTGATTATCTTAAGCACATGGACCAGACATAATCGACAGACAGGTAATGAATCGACAGGGGAACCACTCAACCTTAGGCAATAAACTTGCTACATTTCGCAACAGGCCAATAAGGTTAATAACCTGGCTACTTGTTATTTTTCCGGCTGGTCTATTTATCCTGTTCTGCTTTATATATGGCATTCTACTTGCTGGAAATGCATTTCAGCAGCACGGACCTGCGCTTGCCCTGCTGCGCGGTCGTGGCTGGTTCATTTTAGGTGCGGTTTTACTCTTAGTGTTGGTAACCTATTTTTTATTCCGGATCATGCAGTCGTTCCAACGCCTAGAGGTGTTCAGCAAAGGCATTCGATATCGAAATTACCTCTTGCAGACACGTATTTACCAATGGTCAGACCTGTCTGGGATAACCTCCTCGGCAACAAAAACAACCTTCTTTGGAAGAGATCTGCGCACGATACCTGGCGGAAAAATTTTTCCAAAATCTGGCAAACCGATCGATTTATCCAGCAGAATTCAAGGAGTTCCCAGATTGATCAAGATCGTCAAATCCAAAATATATCCTTTGCTATGGCCGGAGATGAAACGCGAATTTCTCCATGGGGCCAGTATCCAATTTGGACGAATTTCAGTAAACAAAGATTATTTATTATTAGCTAAGGAAAAGATACCCTGGAGTTCAGTTGATTCGATTTGGGTAGATTCAGGGTCCCTGGTCGTAAATGTACGGGAAGAATCCAATGGACGGGTACCCATCTCGCACATTACTAATTTAGAACTATTATTGAGGATTGTAGACTGGGGTTTCCAATCATGAAATTTCTCAAGTGCGATCCAACCAGACATCATGTACATCATTTATTGTTGGGTCTGACAATCAGTATCGCCATCGCTTTCTCAGGTTGTTCGCAAGCTCTACCACCTTTGATCTCCTTAGAAACGGAATCTCCCTCGGCGACACCGGACCAAATTGAAATCGACCCACTGGCGACAGTTACATTTCAGGTGAAAGTACCTGAGGACACCCAGTCAGGGCAGTCTATCTTGCTCAGCCTGTTGGATGAGGTCACCGGATTGGCCCTGAATATCAGTCGCAGGGAAATGCAAAAAATCAACGACGCAACTTATTCGATCACCCTCCCATTCCCGGTCGGCGCCAACATAAAATATCGTTATGCGCGCCAAGATGAGGTAATTTTTGAGGAACACACCACTGACCAGAGACCTGTCAGGTACCGTATATATCGGGTCGATGGACCAGGGATCGTGCAGGATACTGTCAGTGCTTGGAGTGATGGAACGTATACCGGTCCAACTGGCAGGATAATGGGTAAAGTGACCAATCAGGAAGATGGTTCGCCGATTCCCAATTTGCTGGTCACTGCGGGGGGGTTACAATCAGTCACCTCATCTACGGGTGATTATCTCCTGGAAGGTCTGCCGCCTGGACTCCACAACCTGGTCCTCTATGCTTTTGATGGAGCTTACCAGTCATACCAACAAGGCGCTATCGTTGCAGAAAATTCAACCACGCCTGCCGATATGATGCTGACTCCTGCACCTTTAGTGAAATTAATCTTCACTGCGACCGTTCCTGAAGATACCTTACCGGCAGTACCCATACGTCTGGCTGGTAATCTCTACCAACTCGGGAATACTTTCGCTGATTTATCTGGTGGAGTTAATACCCTCGCCGCACGGATGCCTTCTTTAGTTCCTCTACAGGATGGCCGCTACGCGCTAGAAATTGAACTTCCCGCTGGCGCTTTTCTTGAATACAAATATACTCTTGGGGACGGATTTTGGAATTCTGAATACACACCCAATGGGGATTTTCGAGTTCGGACAATGACCGTTCCGGATGAAGATACCGTTATTGAAGACCGGATTGATAATTGGGGTGATAACTCCGCTGTTGGACCGATACTTTTTGATCTTACTGTACCCCAATCTTCGCCCGATTTCGATAGCGTTTCAATTCAATTCAACCCATTTGGATGGACAGAACCAATTCCGATGTGGAAACTCGGTGAAGATCACTGGGTTTACATGTTGTTCAGCCCAATCACACAATTAGAACAATTCGTTTATCGCTACTGCAGGAACGATCAATGCGGACGAGCCGATGACAGTCTAACGCCAGGTAATAGTCCATCTGGACGCTCGATAGCAATAACAGGTGGCACCCAAACAGTCGAAGATACCGTTGACGCATGGTACTGGATGGAATCTTTCGAAAATCCCAACCAGGACGATACCCTCGATATTGAGCAACGGGAGGAAGGGTTTATTAATGGGATTCAATTCCAGCAGTACTACCATCCATCCATCACTCCTCGGTTTCCGATCGCTTTCAGGGAGATTACCAATCTTGGAGCAGATTGGCTGTTCCTCTCACCCACTTGGACTTTTACTCGCCAATCGCCTCCTGTATTGGAATCAGTTCCTGGGAAAGACATCTCCTGGTCGGATCTAAGTTATGCAACAGAAAAAGCCCAATCATTCAACCTAAATGTGGTTTTTAATCCCACCCCAAATTTCCCCGAAAGTATCGAGGATTGGTGGTCCAGCTCACCTCGTGATTTCCCATGGTGGCAGGTCTGGTTTGAAAGATACGAGAATTTCATACTGACTTATGCAGATAAAGCCCAGCAAGACGGAGCCAGCGGCTTGGTATTGGGGGGAGATTGGGTTTCCCCCGCACTGCCAGTAGGATTGCTGCCAGATGGTTCGCCATCAGGTGTTCCTGCGGATGCAGAAGACCGCTGGCGAAAGATAATCTCACAAGTCAGAGAGCGATATCAAGGCACGCTGTTTTGGGCTTTACCCATCACAGATTCTGACATCAAACCTCCTCCGTTCATAGAAGATCTAGACCAGGTTTATTTACTCTGGTCTCTTCCACTGAGCGATCAACCAGATGTCCAAGTTGCTGAAATGAATGCTGCTGCTGGTGAATATCTGGATAGCGAAGTCTTCCTCTTGGATATCAGCCTGGAGATGCCGATCGTCATTGCAGCAGCATATCCATCAGCCACTGGAAGCTTGCATGGGTGTCTTGTAGTGCCAGATGAAGCTGGCGAAGAAACTTGTTTCGATCCCAGATACCTTGAACCTCCGTTTCAGGATAATCCGGAGGTTTCTATCGATTTGGGTGAGCAATTATCCGCATACCAGTCTTTAATTTCCGCAATAAATCAACGGGAATGGATTGATGGATTTGTTTCCACCGGCTTCTATTCTCCAGCAGAATTGCGAGATAAGTCGAATTCTATTCACGGGAAACCAACCCAAAACGAACTTAGGAATTGGTTTGAGGGATTTATGCCAGAACCGCAACCTGATCAATAATTCGTTCTAGATAACTAAAGGCCTGGTTGAATCCCACCCAATCTCGAATCAAATAATTCCATTTTTATTGACAACCATCAACAAATAATTAATATTGATTGTGGTATAATCTCCACGCCATGGATTCGGAAGGAACATCGCTGGAACCACAACCCGTTTCTGAATCGGAACCCCTACCTGAGACACTTCCAGTCAACCAGGAGGAACTCCGCCGCAGACAAATGGCAGTCGCAGGTTTGGTCGTTGGCGTAATTCTCCTCCTTGCCTTGTTAATCACAGCAGTGATTTATCTGGCGCTTCCGGACACCAACACCGAACGTATTCGCGATATCATGATCATCATCATGGCATTGGAATTTATGTTCCTTGGCATAGCGTTAATGGTATTGATCGTTCAATTGGCTACTTTGATAAATTTGCTGCAAAATGAAATCATACCGATAGTCGAATCAACAAATGAAACTGCAAATACTTTGAGAGGTACAACAGAGTTCTTAAGTGAGAACTTAACCGAGCCGGTTATTAAACTTAATCAGTATTTTGCAGGGTTTACGAGGCTCATTGAGTTAATTGGTTTAACCCGTAAGAGGTAATCTACTTACGTCAACAAAGAAAACTGAAAGGAGTAAACGAGATGGCTGACAATAGTGGAGATTTGGGTTCGTTTTTAGCTGGTTTTGTAATTGGTGGTTTGATTGGAGCAGGGGTTGCGCTTTTAATGGCACCGCAATCAGGTGAAGAAACACGTGCATTAATTGCGGATAAAGGCATTGAGCTGCGCGATCTTGCTGCCGAAACTGCTACTGATTATCAACATAGGGCAGGTGAATTTGCCTCACAAACAGCTCAAGCGTATGACCAACAGGTGAAACGCATTCAGGCTGCAGTTGATGCCGGTAAGAAACCCCCTAAAGCAAGTGAAGAACCTCCCGCTGAAGAAGCACCAGCAGAATCTTAATCTGATTCAGAAATATCAAGAGCTTAAAAAAGGGATCGGGTAGACCGATCTCTTTTTTTATATGTATCAATTATCTAATTCCTGGAGAACGTCCACCATCGAAGATATTAGATCTCCTGCGATTACTGATCGATCAGTTCCCAAATATTCTGCAGATTTCAACCCGCTTTGGGCATGGATCCAGGCACCGCTGACCGCAGACTCATAACTTTCCATCCCCTGAGCAAGTAAACCAACAATTATCCCCGCCAACACATCTCCTGATCCAGCACTTGATAATGCTGCGCTGGCAACCGGTATCACCGAGGTTCTTCCGGCTGGATCTGCAATAACTGTGTTAGCGCCTTTTAATACCACAATATGTCCCCATTCTTTGGCATATTTTTCAGCAATGGCGACTCGTTCTGCCTGGATATCACTTACCTTTTGGCCAGTGAGCTCCGCCATTTCACCAGGATGAGGAGTCAAGATAGCCTGGCCAGGCAATATTTGCTGCCATTCTGGAATCTTCGCCAGAAGCTTCAATCCATCCGCATCAATAACCAGTGGTGGCAGCTCTGGTTTTTCACCTGCCGCTGCTTCTCTTGCGGTGGTAACGAAGCCAATGCCTGATTTTCCACCTGGAACTCTTGGACTGAATAGATTTTCCATGAAGTTTTTGGTGGCATCTTCCAACCCAAAACCTGGTCCAAGCAGCATCGCCGAGGTCTTTCCCAAATTCTCATAAACGACATCTGCTGCACTATCCGCGAGCACTCCCATCTCGTGCGGAAGCAGCACCCAGGTTGCCTCAGGAATATGACCCGCCAAGGTGTTGTGGAGCGGCGAGGGTACGCCCAACGTTACTAATCCTGCGCCAGCTCGATATGCAGCTTTCCCTGACAAGAGGACAGCGCCAGTATAATTCACTGATCCAGATATGATAAAAGCTGTGCCAAATGTGCCTTTATGGGCATCCCGTTTCCTTTCTGGTAAGGTTGATCGGACAAACTCCGCGTCCACAACATTTCGCTTTATGCCCCGCCAGGTCTTGGACCTTTTATCCTCTTCTGCCAGACCGATGCCAACTAAAATCACTTCTCCGAGAAGATCGTTTGCAGGAAATTCGAGTAAGCCCCGTTTTATCGCTGCCATGGTCACGGTAAGGTCAGCAGCCAGGCAATCTGGAGACGCCTCTCCTGTGTCAGAATCCACCCCTGAGGGACAATCGACTGCTACGATAATCGGTTTAAGCAACAATCGGTTAAGAGTCTTCTTTGAAATCTCAAGCACTTCTTTTATAGTCCCTCGCAGCGGCAGCTTGATTCCGGTCCCCAGGATTCCGTCCATCAAGATACCATGCTCTGCTAGAGAAGTTTTCAACAGCTTGTATTTTTTATCCTCGGCGCTATCCATGATATCGCCACCGCTCGACTCAAGGCGTTCCATCAAGGGATCGTTTTCAGGTCGTGGTCTCACTATGTATGCAGTCGCTTTCCACCCCCAATCAGAGAGCAGGGCTAAGGCCACCAGTGTATCTCCACCATTATTTCCCGAACCCACAAGACCGAGTATGCCAGCGCTCTTTAAGGAGCTGTACCTGTCATTGATCGTCTCCGCCAGACCTCTCCCCGCATTTTCCATCATTTCAGAATAAGACAAGCCGTTAGCATCTGCCTCTTTTTCAACAGCTATCATTTCTGCTGTGCTGACTAATTTCACTTA
The DNA here is from genome assembly GCA_020346705.1 of Chloroflexota bacterium. Lineage (GTDB taxonomy): Bacteria > Chloroflexota > Anaerolineae > Anaerolineales > UBA4823 > PFL25. The sequence goes on from CP070785.1 coordinate 1,889,799, forward strand.
TGCCTCCATGGTTGGTGATAACCAACTAATTATCCTGGTTATGATTTTATTACTTTCACTAACCCTTCCAGATCTTTCTCAACCCAGTGCAGGTCTAATTCAGCCAATTTCTCTTTACCTGGAATACCGCTGACCTCATCCCATCCTCTGAGACGGTAGTATTCCTGCATCATTGCTGGAAAATCTGGCACGTAATCACTATCATCATCATCGTATGGTTTTGTAAATCCTTTAGGTAAAGTATCATTCGCGCTGGTCAATCCCAATCGGTTGTTGATCACTCGTTTTAAATTCCAACCCCGTTCACCGATTTTCAGCATTTGATCGACGGATATCTCCAAGCCGACAGATGTATTGATCAGGTCAACAAGATTATCTGGAGGTACGTTCGCAAAGAAACACATCACTAAGGAATTAAAAACGGTACGCCAATCCTGATGGCGAACAACATTCGTTGTCTTTTCTACACTTCCCCTGGGCGATTGGTATGTCAATCCCAGGCTCGAATAGACCTGGCCAACCTCGACCAGATAATAGTCTGACTGATTGTGACAGGCTCCCCTGGGGGAAGTTGCGTAGACGAGTCCCATACCGGACGCCCCACGTGGATCATGGTAAGCAGCTTCAAGACCATTGACTTGGATTGCTCTTTCCTCAGCATTAAATTGACGGGCAAAATCCCGAGCGCCTAAAGCAAGGTATCTTCCGAAATCCTCCCTCTTGACGGTTTTCAGAATAAGTTCCTCAACGACAGCCGCATCTCCCCAATTAATCTCGATACCGTCTGTGTCATTTGCATTAATCAATCCGAGGTCGTACAGCAGCATTGCCAGGCCAATCACATTGCTCATGCTGATACTATCTAGACCATGCCGATCACACATTTCGCCAAACTCAGTGATGCGAATTGGATCATTGATTAATAAGTTCGGTCCAAATCCAGCCAGAGTTTCAAATTCAGCGCCTTTCCTTTTCTTTCCATCACCAAGATCTGATATCCTCCCACATGCAATAACGCATGCATGGCAGGCGGATAATCCGACATTGATCGAATTCTTGATGTTCACTCCTGAGATCTTTAACTCGCCTGTTGATTTTCCCTGAGTATAGTATCGCTTGGGCATAACCATCAAGTAATCGAAATAATCACCTACGCCCGCTGTGCCAAGCTCGCGGGCAACCTGTGAGATGGGATCATCTCGTAATTCACGATTGACCTGTGATCTCATCAGATTATATTGATCAGGATCGTGAACTGGTATCGATCCGCTGCCCTTGACCGCAACAGCTTTCAGGTTTTTTGAACCCATAAGTGCTCCCATACCAGTCCTGCCTGCAACCCTGCCATGGTCGCTTAAAATTAGCGCATAGGGGATTAATGCTTCACCTGCAGGTCCAATACAGGCTACTCTGGTTCCAGAGATTTTGATTTCCTCAATAACTGCTTCTTGCGTTTGATAGGTTTCCATCCCCCAAAAGTGTTCAGCTGACTTGATTTGAATTTCC
>CP070785.1:1891404-1899405 GCA_020346705.1 Chloroflexota bacterium
GGGCCCACCGCCCATAATGACTCCAGTTAATAATACAGCCTCTTTCCTGCGAGTGGCGGTCTGTAACCGATGGCGAACCATCATCGTGGGAGAAGGGACCACTAATTTGAAGCCATTCTCCAGATCGAGGCGCGAGTCATAGAGAAATATATCTTGCGTTCCTGTACCAACATCGACTGTCAATATTTGCATAAATCAATACTCTATTCAAATAATCGTGGCTATCATAGCACAAAGTATCAGCCTGAACGTAGGAATTTGGATAATTCGAGTGTTATTTGCGGATAAACGATCATCCTCATCATTTACAGATAATTATTCCGATACATTTATCGCGGTATACTTCAATTATTCTGCTTCAAGAGGTAATCCATGTCCCTTGATTCTGAGCGTAAACGTTGGGAGAAGAAGACGCTCACACCTGCGAGTAAGCGATTTCCAGAGCGAAAGAAAGAGTTTATTACACCCTCCGGCATTCCACTGCCCCCGATTCAGTTTCCACCCGAATCTGAAGACAATTACCTGGATCAACTTGGCTTTCCTGGGGAATACCCTTTCACCCGGGGAGTTCAACCGTCGATGTATCGCGGTAGGTTTTGGACTATGCGCCAGTATGCCGGGTATGCTTCCGCGAATGAATCCAACCAAAGGTATCGCTATTTACTCGCACAAGGCCAGACAGGGCTTTCCGTAGCCTTCGATTTGCCAACACAAATCGGATACGATTCGGACAATCCGATCTCCCACGGTGAAGTAGGCAAAGTTGGCGTGGCGATTTCCTCTCTGGACGATATGGAAATTTTATTCCGCGAGATTCCCCTTGATAAAGTCTCCACGAGCATGACTATCAATGCCCCTGCAGCGATATTACTTGCTATGTACATCGCAGTCAGCAAACAGCAGGGTGTGGAGACCAATCAACTGCGAGGGACAATCCAAAATGATATTTTGAAAGAATACATCGCCAGGGGTACTTATATTTTTCCACCAAAACCATCCATGCGCCTGATCACCGATGTGTTCTCCTTCTGCGAAAGGGAAATTCCCCGTTGGAACACGATCAGCATATCCGGATATCATATCCGCGAAGCTGGATCGACCGCAGTCCAGGAAGTTGCCTTTACCTTAGCTAATGCTGTCGCTTATGTTGAAACCGCCCTCCGGGCTGGTCTCGATATCGATCAATTTGCCAGGCAGCTGTCGTTCTTCTTCAATGCCCATAACAATTTTCTGGAAGAGATCGCCAAATTCCGCGCAGCTAGACGATTGTGGGCTCGCCTGATGAAACAACGCTTCGGAGCCAGAAATCCAGCCTCCATGCGAATGAGGTTTCACACGCAGACCGGCGGTTCCACACTTACCGCCCAACAGCCGGAGAACAATGCCATTCGGGTAGCATTACAAGCCCTGGCTGCCGTGATGGGAGGTACCCAATCACTGCACACAAATAGTATGGATGAGGCTCTCTGGCTGCCGACTGAGAAAGCAGTCACCTTGGCCTTACGCACTCAGCAGATCATCGCAAACGAGTCGGGTGTTGCTGATACCACCGATCCATTGGGTGGTGCATATTTGATTGAATATCTGACCGATGAAATCGAAAAGCGAGCCCAAACATACATTGAAAAAATTGACCAGATAGGCGGCGCATTGGTCGCGATTGACCAGGGCTTTATCCAGGGAGAAATCCAGGAGGCTGCATACCAAAACCAGAAGGAAATTGAATCGCGTGACCAGGTTGTCGTAGGAGTGAACGAATACGTAGTCGACGAAGAAATTGAGTTAGAACGCCTGCAGGTTGATCCGAGCATCGAAGCAGAGCAATGCGATCGTCTGGCTGAGCTGCGTAAAAATAGGGATCAAACCAGAGTTGTCGAATTGCTGGGAAATTTAGAGACAGCTGCGCAGGGAACAGAAAATCTGATGCCGCTATTTATTGAATGTGTTGAAAATAAAATCACTTTAGGCGAAATGTGCGATACTTTGCGCCAGATATGGGGAGAATACCAACCACCAGCCTGGATTTGAGGAAATCATATTCATGACAAACACCAAAAAAATCAACCACGTTGCAATCGTCGTTAAGGATATCGATGACGCCATGAACTTTTGGCGGGATGGTCTTGGCTTGGAAATGGAGCAGATCAAGGATGTCCCAGAACAGGAATCACGGGTTGCATTCCTTCCTTTAGGCGACTCAGAAATTGAGCTTGTCGAACCCACCTCAAACAACTCAGGTGTTGCCCGATTCCTGGAGAAACGCGGACCGGGGATGCACCATGTCTGCTTCGAGACAGATGATATATACGGAACACTAGAGCATTTAGACAAAATGGGGATCAGATTGATCAACGAAACTCCTCGCATCAGCAAGGGAGGGAATTTATATGCTTTCATCCACCCAGAAAGCACAAACGGTGTTCTCGTCGAGCTTTATCAGCTCCCGGATTAGAGCAAGTGATTGATTTTAGTCTTCTCTAATCTCCCCCGTTATCGACCAAATATTCTTCTGCAGTAATAAATTCTCCCCCTGAGATTTGGCGCTCGCTCAATTTTCGGTTCTTATCATAATTCAGCTTGACTTCAATTCGCTGGAAACAACCCGTTCGACCGACAATCGTCTTGCGGCAGTGGTAAGTCTGGTCGTTCTCTCCTCCGTATTCAACGCTTAGATCATTATACAGATTTATCCTGCTGTGTAGCTGCTCCCCACAACGATTGCAGCGGACATAGACCCAGTGTGCATTTTCATCTTCAGTGTTGGATGAAGAAAAGTATTTCGTTATCCTATCGAAAAAGCCCATTGTTATACCTTATCTGCACTTATTGTAATCCCCATTCGGAATAAAAATTCTGCAATTCACATTGGCAGGAATTTTCAAACTCATCTAACAAACTATCTGGCGAGGCAATTTTGTACAAGTTATTGGAGAAGTATTCTTGCAACGCAGTGAAGAATGCCTGATCTCCTATCTCTTTTCTTAATTCCAGAAAAAATAGCGCTCCCTTTGAATAAACCACTGGACTGTAATTTTCGGCCTGGTCGATGAATGCAGCTACAGGCTGTCTGACATCTGAATTGGCTAGATTATCGTTCACTTCCTTACTGATTTGCTCGAAATGATCAACCGTGCCATCGTGGACTTGGGGTTCGAACTGCTCCAAAAAAATCAGTGAACTAAAAGTCGTCAGGGCTTCATCCTGCCATGGATTCTCAATTACGTCATTACCTACCAACCCATACCACCACTGGTGAGCAGTTTCATGAGAAATGATTGTTGTGAGTAAAAATGACCTGCCCTGACTGTTACTGTAGAGATCATCCCTCATCAAGAACAAACCAGGATATTCCACACCAGAGGCAAGTTGTAATGGTACAACGACAATGTCAAGTTCTCGATATGGATATCTTCCAAATAATTCGTTGAAAACTTCCAGAGAATTAGCTGATGATTGTAGAGCTTCATCCCATAGCTCCTCTCCACCTGATAAGCCCCAGTGTTGAATGTTTACTCCATCCACTTCATCTTGGATCATAATGAAATTTGGGCTGGCGACAACTGGAAAATCCCGCACTGGCCCGCTAGCAAATCGATAAACCTTTTCTCCGTTCTGGCTCTCCTCGCCAATCAGGGAACCTCCTGTGACGACCTGGAGATCAGCGGGCGCAGTGATTTCAACGAGATATAGTCCGACCTCACTAATTACAGCATCCCCAATTCCAATTACAGGTTCGGACTGCCAGTCTCCATCCTGCCTTACGGCAAGAATTGGATACCAATTGATAAAAGTGGCGACATCATCTCTTTGGGAATAATTAAATATCCCATATGTTCCCGGAGAGTCTTCAAAGCCATCTGTTAAGCGTCCATTGAATTCCAGTTCTATGACTACTGTCTCATCTGGTTGGATTGGGTTCTCCAAATTGAGACGTAAACCTGTTTTGTCTTCAAGGAATATTTCAGGTTGGAGGTGATTTCCGGAAATTTGGGCAGATGTGATATCAAGACTGCCTCCGTAAACCCGGTCTGCATTGGGATACAACCGGAAAACCAGTTCATCTAAGGATTCCTTCGTCTCATTGGTATATGTGATCTGGGCTCTTCCATCATATGCTCTGGGATCATCTTTTAGCTGCAGCCAAAGTTGGTAGCAGGCATTAATCGGCAGAATCGACCAATCTGGAATTTGGTCAGGAATTAACACAGCTTCTTGTGAGCCAACATCGCAATCTTGTATCACTCTGGAAATCGTCTGACTTTGGATAATTTCGTCCTCAGCTTTTTCCAATTCAGATGGCGCGGCATCAATTACTTTCTCGGGTTCTTCATTATTTCCACACCCCGCAGAAAGGATCACCAGGATCAAGCTTAAGAATACAGCCCATCTCCAAGATTTTTTTAATTGTGTCATAAGTCCCTTATCCAGTGGTTGCAAAGCACTAAAATTCTAGTATTCGGATTTCAATTTTTTTATTTGATGAATAACCTTCCGGAAATTTCCTGGTTATATTTTCGATGATATCGTCAGTTCGTATACTTGTAGATTAAATCCATGGTTCACTTGGTTATTAATTGTAAATTGACAATTTTCATGGCTGGTATAATGAAGGTTTGCCTGCTAATCAACTTGCATTGAGCTAATATTAGAACTGTTGTGCTATAATCGAGATTAAAGAAACCGAAATCAGAATTTGTTGAGAAGAAAATGTCATCACAATCTATACATGTTGCTGGTGCCCGGGAACACAACTTGAAAAATATCACGGTTGATATCCCGCGCGATAAATTTGTTGTCATCACAGGCTTATCTGGATCAGGAAAATCCTCTTTGGCCTTTGATACCATCTTCGCCGAAGGTCAACGACGGTATGTTGAGTCCCTGTCTGCTTATGCCCGGCAGTTTCTTGGGCAAATGGATAAACCAGATGTCGATTATATCGAAGGATTGTCCCCAGCGGTGTCAATTGATCAAAAAGGTGTCTCCCACAATCCACGATCAACAGTCGGCACCGTCACCGAAGTCTATGATTACCTGCGTCTTTTATTTGCCAGGGTAGGTATCCCCCACTGTCCAATTTGTGGTAGGGAAGTGGAAAGACAATCCGCCCAGGAAATCGTCGATGTTGTCGAAACGTTACCAGAGAAGTCTCGGTTGATGATCTTGGCGCCGGTTGTCCGGGGGAGAAAAGGTACCCACCAGGCAGTCTTGGACGAAATTCAAAAATCAGGCTTCGTCCGCACCCGTGTAGATGGCGAAATATACGAGCTAGATCAGGAAATCACGTTAGATCGCTACAAGATCCATGATATTGAGGCAGTCGTTGACCGGCTAATATTAAGAAAACCAGATGATGATGAGGAAGCCGAGAATTTCCGCACCCGCTTGACGGATTCCATCGAAACCGCATTAAAGTTTGGAGACGGCTATCTGATCATCCAGGATATCTCCAATCCTAAAGAACCCGTGGAATATTATTTCTCCGAGCATTTAGCCTGCCCAGAACATGGTGTGAGCCTGCCAGAAATCGAACCACGCACGTTCTCCTTTAACACCCCTCACGGAGCCTGCCCCGAATGTCAGGGGTTAGGTGGAAAACTTGAGATCGACCCCGAATTGCTTATTCCCGATCGTGATCTAGCTCTGAGTGGCGGTGCCATTGCTGTTTCTGAGTGGAGCGGACCGAGAGAGGAAGGCGGCTATTATTGGCAGACTCTGGAAGCGGCAGCGAACGAATATAAGATCGATCTTGATGCACCAGTGCGCACAATCTCTGAAGATAAGCTAAATATCATTTTGAATGGCACAAATGGCAAAGAAGTTACTGTGCACTATAAGAATCGCAATGGGCGTAAGGCAACTTTCAGAACCCCATTTGAAGGAGTAATAAACAATTTACACCGGCGCTACAATGAAACCAATTCCGAATACATGCGCGGAAAGATCTCCGAATTCATGAGTGAGACTACCTGCACCAACTGTCATGGGGCACGATTGCGACCTGAAGCTTTGGCAGTCACCATTGATGATCAAAGCATTGTTACTATCACAAAATGGCCAGTACAGCGAACACTACACTGGATCGAAGAATTGAACCGGCCGGATTCGCCGTTTTCTGAGAGGGAAAAGGTCATTGCCTCTCGCATACTCAAGGAGATTATTGATCGCCTGGGATTTTTGGTAGACGTTGGACTTGATTATCTCACCCTTGATCGTACAGCAGCCACGCTTTCCGGAGGTGAAGCTCAGCGCATCCGCCTCGCGACCCAAATCGGTTCTCGCTTGATGGGTGTCCTGTATGTGCTTGACGAACCCTCAATCGGTTTACATTCCAGGGACAATGCGCGATTGCTTGATACTCTCGAGGGATTGCGCGATATGGGAAATACCGTCCTGGTTGTCGAACACGATGAAAGCACGATCCGGCGCGCCGATTGGATCATCGACCTTGGTCCTGGAGCCGGGGAACAGGGTGGCGAGGTGATCGCCGAAGGTCCGGTTGAGAAAATTCAGAAATCGAGAAAATCATTGACCGCGGCATATCTAACGGGGCGGGAGAAGATTCCGGTACCAGATGAAAGACGTCCTGGAAATGGCAAATCCCTTTCTGTAATCGGTGCCCGTCAAAACAACTTAAAGAACATCAACGTACATCTCCCCCTCGGTAAACTGGTTTGCATAACCGGTGTTTCCGGTTCTGGAAAATCCAGCCTGATGGTGGAGGTTTTATATAAAGCACTCGCCAGGCAGCTAAACCGTTCACGCGTTCAACCTGGAGACCATGACCACCTGGAAGGTGTCGAAAACTTGGACAAGATCATCAACATCGACCAGTCCCCAATTGGTCGTACCCCAAGGTCAAATCCTGGAACATACACAGGTTTGTTTGATCAGATCCGCAGCCTGTTCGCCGAGCTGCCGGAAAGTAAAATTCGTGGATACAAGATGGGACGCTTCTCATTCAACGTGCGCGGTGGTCGCTGCGAGGCCTGCCAGGGGCAGGGGCAGCTGCGCATCGAGATGCAGTTCCTCCCTGATGTGTATGTACCTTGCGATGTTTGTCATGGTTCCCGTTACAACCGAGAAACCCTCCAGGTTCGCTTTAAGGAATACAATATTGCCGATGTTTTAGACATGACCGTTGATACCGCGGTGGAGGTATTCAGCGCATTTCCGAAAATGATCAAGAAACTGCAAACTTTGCAAGATGTCGGTCTCGGATACATCAGGATCGGTCAACCCGCCCCCACTCTCTCTGGCGGTGAAGCTCAGCGAGTTAAATTATCTCGAGAGCTGTCAAAACGTTCGACCGGGAGCACTCTTTATGTTCTGGATGAGCCCTCAGTCGGTCTTCATGCAGCGGATGTCCATAAATTAATCGAAGTTCTCCACCGGTTGGTAGATAACGGGAATACCGTGGTGATCATCGAGCATAATTTGGACATCATCAAGGTCGCCGACCACCTGATCGATTTGGGTCCAGAAGGTGGCGATGCAGGCGGTGAGATCGTTGCTGAAGGTACTCCAGAAGAAGTGTGCGGCGTGCAAGAATCCTATACCGGTCAGTTTCTCAGCCAATTCTGTATGTGAAGTGCAAACAATCCAGGTCTCGTTTCACCTCACAAACCAAAACAAAATCCTTCATTTTTACCCTTGACAAAATAATTCTAACTTCGTAGAATTACTTCGATAATCATCGAAATAGTTTTACGGATTTAATTATGCAGGGAAACCAACCTACCTCAAGTATAGAAAGCTATATTTCCGCGACTTTAGATTCAGAACGATTGAAGCTCATACCCCACCTTTCTCAAGGATCTTATTCAATTTTAGAACTGGCGGAAAAGATGGATGAAGATCCAAAAATATTACTCCGCCACCTGGATATCTTGGAGCAGGCTAATTTAGTGGTTGTTTCAGACAAAGACGGGGTAAAACTTTACCGTTTTAATACGAAATCTATTGAATCGATCGCCCGGCAGCAGTTTAAAAAACATCGTC
>CP070785.1:1899505-1903371 GCA_020346705.1 Chloroflexota bacterium
CTTGGGAGTGGCGATTATATGTCAATAATTGGGGATTTGGATTGGATTCAATCCCGCTTGAGGTTTTTTTATTGTATGGAATTTATGACCGGCAAGTTCCCATTGGCATGGGTCGTTATCTTGCGGAAAGCATCCCGCGAGCAAAACTTGTTGAAGTTGAAGATGGAGGTCATTTTTCCACGATTAACAATCACATTGGGAAGATCTTGGATTATCTGGCAGGATAATCAAGTTCGGATAAGAAAACAGCTCTGTTTCTGCTTGGCTTTTTATTTATGATGTATGCAATCATCCCAAAGCCCGAGAAACTCTCCATCTTCCCTGGTGAAATTCACCTGGATAGTCCGATCGAGATCTCCGGAGATTACGAAATACAGAGGATTTTGGCTCATTTTTCACTGACATACCCACAATTCTTCAAATACGCTTCTATCAAACCACCTTCGCCTGTATTTCTTAATTTGCGGAAAGATTTAAGAAACGAAATTGGAGACGAAGGTTACTGGATCGATATCACCCGGAAGCTCGTATCCATCCAAGCTGCTGGATTGGCTGGATTATTTTATGGGATGCAGACCTTTCGCCAGTTGTTGCCCCATAAAGCGAAGCCGGAGGGATATTCTATCTCCTGCTTGACCATTGTTGATAAACCTCGCTTCAGGTGGCGCGGCTTCATGTTGGATGAAGCGCGTCATTTCTTTGGAATGCAGACGGTCAAAAAGGTTTTAGATTGGCTGGCGTTTTTCAAAGTCAATCGGTTTCACTGGCACCTGACCGATTATCAGGGTTGGCGAGTTGAAGTTTCGAAATACCCGCGACTGACGGAGGTGGGTGGGCGGAGATCAGGGAGCCAGACCCGTTCTTTCAGTACGAAGTTTCGTGGTATGGATTTGACTCCCCACGCGGGTTGGTATACACAAGATCAGATCCGGGAAATTATCCAATATGCCGCTGAGAGGTATATTACTGTAGTTCCTGAGCTGGATTTGCCAGGGCATTTCAGCGCCGCGCTGGCTGCATATCCTCACCTGGGATGCATCAAAAAGGCTATGGATGTTCCCATTGAATGGGGGATATTTAACGATGTGGCTTGTGTCGGAAGCCGGGAGACGAGAAAGTTTCTCCATGATGTGTTGGATGAATTCAGCGATCTCTTTCCTGGATCCTACATCCATCTGGGTGGAGATGAGGTCAAAACTAACCACTGGCGAGAATGCCCGGAATGCCGGCAGGTTAAGGAAGAATACGGGCTGAAGAATTTTTCTGATTTGAATCCCTTGATAATGAACGATTTAGGATCTTTTTTAAAGTCAAAAGGGAAGACTCCAATCGTCTGGAATGAAGCACTGTGCCCAACCCTGGATAAAGAGATTGTGATCATGCATTGGACACCCAGTCCATTTTCATTATTAAAGACCAAACGGGCTCTTGTGGATGGCTATCACATTATCTTTCAAACTTTTTGGGAATCGTATTTCGATTATGCCCATTCCTTCATCCCCATGAAGAAAGTTTACCGGGCTAAATCCCTCGACCAGATACCAACCAAGGGTTGGAGCAGGGTGTTAGGTGTGCAGGGAGCGCTGTGGACTGAATTCGTGACGGATGAAGAGCGGATTCAATGGAATACTTTTCCCAGGTTGGCTGCCAAGGCAGAGGTAGGTTGGTCGCAATCCGGCAACCGAAAATACGTGGATTTTAAAGATCGCTGGGCGAGATTGAAGGGACATGTTGAGGGGATCGGATTAAGCAATCCGGCACCGCTGGAAGCGAGTGATCCAAGTTCTTATCGGCGGAGCATGGCACTGCTCCATGATGTGATCATGGATATGCAGGCTGAGCAAAAGAGGTGGCGTTAGCTTGGATCCCAATTCATTGGAAAATTCCCATTGCTCCTGCAAGCAAAATAATCACCAGACTTAGATTTACCAAACCATGCTGAATGATGCTGATCCAGGTATTGCGGCGCTTCTGGACGACGTATGCCAGTAATAGCGCTGAAGGAAGCATTGCGATAAATATCCAGGGCTGCCATAAGTGATTAATCGTGAACATCAGCCCGTTAACCAACCAGGCAATTGATCCGAAAGCCAATTCTTGGCGGGGGAGGATATAACCGCGAAACCAGAATTCCTCTCCAAAGATGTTGAAGAACCAGCCAATAAAATAGAACAGCACCAGGTGCCACTGTCCTTTCATCGGCACTTCCATGAATTCTCCCGGAGTCCAATTGTTTGTACCACCAGGACCAAACTCCGCTGGCCAGGCTGCCCTCGGCGCCAGAAAACTCACTGATCTGGTCCAATTACCGGTGAAGGCAAGGCCGAAATAGGTTATCAGCACAAAGAGGATTATCCCGGCTATCCACAACCAGTCACTACGGTTGAGCTTCGCCAGACGAAAACGATCTTTCAGGACCTTTAATCTCCAGGGGTTGCCCTCAATTCGATAAGCGATCAATGCTGCCGCGAAAAAGAATGCCATCGAGAGCACATAACCGACCAGGTAGCCCTTGAAGTATGGCAAACCAGAATACTCCACGTATGCTGGGATCAGGAAATAGTGGATGGTATATAAACTCACTGCGGGTAACAGCCCGTAGATGATGGTCTTGCCTAATGGAAGTGGTCTAATTCCAGAAACTTTTTGGTCGTTCGCATTTCCTTTTAGCGTCTTTATCACTTTGGGATTTGACAGGACATCATCCTTTGAAATTTGAATATCGGACATGATTTTCTCCTGCATAATGGGTTAGAGGGTAGCTCTCAAGATACTTCGCTTGAAAAAATTTTCGCAATGGATCTCTTATTTGGCTGCTCAGATGCATACTGGTAATCATTGGTTGAGTTCTGCCTCAATCGCGACAGCAATATCACCAAGCAGGCCCGTCCAATAAGTGCCTCCGCAGTCAAAGCCATGCCGCACCAGGACGAGATCAGCTGCTGGATATACATAAATAAACTGGCAGAAATTTCCCTCGGCGTAATAGGCCCTGTTTTCGACATCCAGAAACCAGTAATTCAAGTAGTAATTGGTATGCTCACCTCGATTGGTGAAGATCGCATCAGTTCCTCGCGAAATCTGGTTAACCCAGGCTTGCGGGATCACCTGCCGGTCTCCAACCTTGCCCCCATTAAGGTACAGCCAGCCCAGCTTGGCGAAGTCTACTGCCCGGCCATTAATCCCAACCGACATACGCTCAAAACCTGATCGCTCACTATCCAGATCCCATGATCCATCACCTTCCGCGCCCATCGGTTTCCACAACCGTGTCTCAAGGTATTCAGAGACCGACATCCCAGTGGCGCGTTCCAGGACCATTCCTAGAAGCTGGGGGTTGTAATCGTTGTAATGGTAACGTTTGCCAGGATCCTCGACGATATCCGTATTTAATACTGCCCTCCGCAGATCTGGAGAGTGGGAGGTGATGAAGTCATCACTGAAGGGATTAGTTCCCTCCCGTTCAAAACGTATGCCAGATGACATCATGATCAGGTGCCTTAGGGTGATATTTCCAAATCGTTGATCACGCTCAAGCAGTTCGGGGATGTAGGCGGTGACAGGTTCATCCAGATTGCTGATAAAACCCTCGTCAATAGCGATCCCCACCAGGGTCGACGAAAAAGACTTGGCGACTGAGAGTGAGGCTTGTATCGCCTCTCGGTTGGAGCCATTGAAGTAGCCTTCGTAGAGCAGCGTATCGTTGTGAAGGACGATGAAGGCAGTGGTATTGGATTCTTCGAGATAAGTCTCAATCTGTGTATTATCGATTGTAAAGTTGTCGAAGATCTCAGATTCTTCTGTTGCGAAGATGTATGGTTGATCACTGGCCTTCACTTCTCTGGAGGGAAAGCGCTTCCAATCGT
>CP070785.1:1903471-1907941 GCA_020346705.1 Chloroflexota bacterium
TCATTGATCCAGTTCATAAATGAGAACTGGGAGTCTTCAAGCGCGTGGCCTTACTTTCTCGAGGCCATGCGCCTTCTCCTGCCAGAAGAGGGGATTGAACCAGATCGGAACCTCCGTTGGGCACTGCTGCCAGGGCTTTGCTGCCAGGCGGCTGGCGGAGAATTCCAGCTGGCGAAAGAAGTATCTGCAGCCTGGCTCATATTGCATCTGGCCGGCCATCTTGTCGATAGTGTCGAAGATGGCGACAATGTGGAAGAAATTAACGCCTTAGGCGGACCGGGATCAGCGATCAATCTCGCCAATGGTTATTTTTTAAGCGCAGCTTTGATGTTGAACGCTTTATTTGAGAAAGCTCACTCAGGAACACAGGCATACTATATTAATGCAGATTTCTACAATACCATCCTGGTCATGACCAGCGGTCAACACCAGGATATTAATTTTTCCCAGCTTTCTTTAAAACATTGGTGGCGGGTTGCAGAAGCGAAAACTGGTTCATTTTTTTCGCTGGCCTGCCGGTCGGGCGCTCGTCTTGGTACTGGCGATTCAGAGAAGATCGCTGCTTTCAGCAATTATGGCTTTCATCTGGGCTTGATGCTGCAAATTCATGATGACATACAGGAATTACAATCTTTATTGACTGAGGGGATCACAAAGGTGCCCAAAAACATTCAACATTCACTCGCCTTTACCTATGCACTTGATGTGCTCCAGGAGACAGAAATAACCCGGCTGAATGAATTGATCAAGTCCAATTCAGATGAACCGGAGGTTGTCAAAGAGATAATAGAAATTCTTGATAGAAGTGGGGCGGGGCTCTATCTGCTGGCGGAGATGGAACGTCATTACAATTCAGGCGTGGGATATTTACAGGAAGCTGACCCATTGTCACCGGCAGATGATCAGCTGTTGGGATTGATCGGGGAGTTAAAGGTTGGATAAAAAATTCCAGAAGCCAACATAATTGACTGCTATTCAAGATTCTGTGAATCCTCTCACTGATCAATTCCCAGGATTACTTTTCTATTTCTGGGAATTAAGTGTATTATTCGCTGTCAGTCCTCGTTAAACAAATAACAGAATTGTATAGATCCAATATTTGGTGGATTCAGAATCGACCAGATATGCTAAAATGAAATTGGGATTGAGTGGTGGAGGGTGTTTAAATCTTGTTAACTTCACAGCGTTGGTGGAGAGGTTTTCCATTCATACTGGCGCTGATCTCGTTGATCTTCATCGGGTGGAGCGCCTATGCGGTGATTACTTATCCGCACGATGGCACCCTTAGTTTAAGTACAACCGGTGTTATCCGGGAATTAGATACTTTTGGCGGGGAAATCAACCAGCTGGAGGTGGGGGATATTATCGTTTCTATTGATGGCGTTCCTTATCGTGATGCAACCCTATATTATGAAAACAAGCAGCCAGGTGATACTGCGAAATTTGTTGTCAATCGTGATAATGAATTAATTACTTTGTCCATCCAGCTGACTGAGCCGGGGATTGAGTTAATTTTATCCGTAGCGGTGGTCTCGATTCTTGCGCTAGTTTTCTGGGGCATGGGCGTTGGTGTACTCGCATTTAAACCTGGTGATATCACCTCGAACCTGTTTTTCTTGTTCACTCAGGTTAGTGCCCTATTATTGACCTCCGGTATGATTTCTTTCGCCGGCCCAGGTTGGACTTCCAACCTGTTTAATTTTTTGTTGTGGGTGGTTGGTCCGGTGACTATGAGCTTGCACTATTACTTTCCACAAAGATTTCAATTTCGCCACAGACGGGCATTATTGATTGCATTATATACGATCGCTCTCATCGGGGGCTTGCCCTATTTGATTTTGGGAGCGCGCACAGTTCGATCCTTTGAATGGTATGCACAATACTATGCCGCGGGACTCGTTTTCCTCACGATAAACCTGGCGTTGGTGATCGCGATACTGGTTCATGGCTACCAAAATGCAACCTCACCCGGTGTTCGCAGCCAGATCAGGATCGTCGTCTTGGGTGGGGTACTTAGCCTGGCGCCGATAATAACATTAACCCTTCTTCCGGATGTGCTTTTTGCCCAGCCGATTCTTTCCTATAATTTCGCCTTTTTGTTCCTGGGCTTCTTCCCCTTAACTTATGGGTACGCGATTGTCCGCCTCCGGTTGATCGAGATTGACCGGCATGTCAATCGAGGTGCGACGTTCATCCTAGTCTTCTCGATTTTGGGCGGCATTTATGTCGTGTTATATGCCATCATCAACCTGATCAGTCTCGACTTCCTCCCGGATGCTTTGGTGAACACAATTTTGGTGCTGGTGATGGCCAGTATTTTCCCGTTTCTATATCGCCGTGTCCAGCGCCTGGTTGACACTGCGTTTTACGGCAGCTGGTATGACTACCGATCAGCGGTGACGAAGATTACCCGCTCTTTGGAACAGATCACTGAAATGACGCTGTTAGCTAGGACGATTGGCGATCGCCTGGTGAGCGTCTTGCAGTTGGAGGATGCCTGTGTCTTCTTGCGTGATTTGGATGGTAGTTTTTCAGTCATCGAAGTAGCCCCACATCCAAAACCTGGTGATCATGATTTGCTGACCTTCCAGACACTTCCACAAAACAGCTTGACTTACCTTTTGAACATCGGCGCCGTTGGTATTGATTCCTTGCGGGAAACTCTCGCTGAGGTGGAGCTCTCCCCAGAAGAGCACGAATTATTGGCTAGCGAACAGATTTATCTCTGGGTTCCAGTGATCGGACATGGTCAGGTATTGGGATTGTTAGCCCTCGGTCCGAAAACCGGAGGAGATGTGTTTAGTGGGGAGGATATGGATATTTTGCGGATCGTTTCCAGGCAGATGGGTCCGCTGATCGAGAATATTCATCTGGTCACTCGCCTGAGACAATACGCAGCCGAACTGGAGAAGCGTGTCGAGGAACGGACAGCTGAGCTGTTCGATGCGAAGGAGCGGGTTGAAGCTGTGCTTTCCAGCGTTGCAGATGGCGTGGTGGTCACAGATTTAGAAGGGAACATACTTACTGTAAACCAGGCCTTTGAAGAGCAGTCTGGATATCAAGCGGATGAAGCAATTGGGCATTCACTGTATTCGTTGCTTAATGGGCATGAAAACCAGGAGAAATCGGTCGAGATTCAAGAATCCCTTCAGCGTGACTTCCACTGGAGCGGGGAACTCAACACGACCAAAAAAGGTGGCCGTCATTACGATGTGCTCTTGACGATCACTCCCCTGCGCAACCAGCAGGGAGAGATCATGGGCTACGTCAGCAGCCAGCGTGACATAACCCAGTATAAAGAACTCGAACGTTTGAAAGACCAGTTCATCCTGGAAGTTTCCCATGAATTACGCACACCTGTCACGAATATGGGTTTATTCGCTGAGCTTTTGGAACGTGGAAAACCAGAAAAGAAAGAAGAATACATGCGGGTCCTGAAGACAGAGATCAGCCAGCTGATGAGGATGATCGAGGACATTCTGGATCTCTCCAGGTTGGAGGTAGGGAAATTTAAACGAACTGAATTCAGTGATTTAGACTTGAATCTGATTACTGAACAGGTGGTCGCCGCTCACTCCCTGCTGGCGGAGGAGAGCGGATTAATCTTGGCTTTTGAACCCAGTGAAAACTTACCCCGAATTTTTGGTGAACAAAACCAGATCGCCAGAGTGCTTACCAACCTCTTGACCAATGCACTCCGCTACACAAATGAGGGATTCGTCAAAGTCAAGACCTATGGAGATGGCAACGGTGCCTGGGTGGAAGTGCAAGATACTGGGATTGGCATTGATGAAGCTGATTTTCCTCACTTATTTGAACGGTTTTACCGCGGCCAGAAAGTCAGCCAGTCGAAGATCATGGGATCGGGTTTAGGGTTGGCGATTGTTAAAGAGATTGTCGATTTACACGAGGGGAAAATCGATTGGGAAAGTGTCGATGGCGAAGGATCGACATTTCGGGTGTGGTTCCCGGAAATGGAAAAGATACGGGTAAGGTAATCCAACATGTCAGAGGAAGTGATCTTACTGGTTGAGGATAGTGATGTCCTCCGCCAGGGATTGAAGTCATTATTAGAACAGGAAAATTACGAGGTAATTACGGGGTCAAATGGGGTCGAGGCCTTGGAAAAGATGGATGAGACCACTCCGGATTTGATCCTGGCAGATATCTTGATGCCCGAAATGGATGGATACGAACTGTTCGAGGCCGTCCGGAGCAAATCAGAATGGATCTCAATCCCTTTCATATTTCTAACCGCCCGGCGGGAGCGTAAGCATATCCTGGCAGGTAAGCGGTTGGGAGCGGAAGATTATTTGCTCAAACCCATCGCGCCTGAAGATTTACTCACCGCAATCCGCGCACGTTTGGGACGTAGCCAGCAGCTGTTATTGGCCCAATTGCAGGAATCGTATGAAGCCAGTTTGATCATGCTGGCCAATGCGATCGAGGTGCGTGATCCCTACACCCGCG
>CP070785.1:1908041-1909906 GCA_020346705.1 Chloroflexota bacterium
CTCACTAAATGGTTGGTGGAAATATTATCTGATCAACAACTGCGTTATCGAGCAATAATGCTGCGTAAATCCATCACTTACCTGCCAGAATCCAATAAAGTTGAGATATTAAGTTTGACTACATGATGCTTGAGTTCTCCGAGTACAAACCAAAGAGGATCGTTAATGTTCATCGCCACGTAGATGGACCCTGGTTTTGGGGCAAGTACACAGCTCACCCTTATGTTGGTTGCCGCAGTGGGTGTGAATTTTGCTATTTACGTGGAAGCCGATACCTGGGGAAAAGGGATCCTGAAAGTTTCGATAAATTAATTCAGGTCAAAGTCAACGCTGTTGATTTGCTTGCTGAGGAGCTTTTACATTTGGAGATGGATGTGATCTCAGCTGGGGATTGGCAGCAACCAGCTGAGGATCGCTATCGACTCTCTCGTGGAATGTTAGAAATTATCCATCAATATGGCTTTCCCTTGTTCATTGTTGAACGTTCACCGTTGTTGGCGCGCGATTTAGATTTGTTGGTGGAAATTAATAACCAAACCTGGGTTGGGGTTGTGCTCAGTATGAGCAATTTGGACTCGCGCCTCAAACATGCATTCGAACCACACAGCCCGGGAATAAACCGCCGCCTAGAAACAATGGAACAATTAGCAGCAGCTGGAATTTCCGTGGGAACAAGTTTGATGCCTATCCTACCGATAATTGGGGATAATGAATATCACCTCGAAGAAGTTATTCGTGCTACCAAAGATCATGGAGGTAAATTTGTATTAGCTGGTGGCCTGACCATGGATGACGTCCAGGCAGAGCATACATTGCAGGCATTCTCGACATACGATCCAGACGCTGAGGAAAAAATGAGACAGCTTTACTCCTGGTCAATTGGTGGAAAACCAAAATTCAGCCCTCCACCAGCTTACATTTCCCAGTTGGGTTTATTGGTCCGGGAGCTTTGTGAAAGACATGGCATATTAGATCGAATGCCACGTTACATCGCTCCAGGTCCACTGGCGATAAACAAACGTATTGCTGAGCGCCTGTTCTTGCACACATATGATCTGGAACTTGAAGGAGGCAGCCAGTACCAGATCTGGGCTTATCGTAAGGCCGCCTGGGCTGTGGATGAAAGTTCAGAAAACATCGCTGATATTTTCATTTCTCGAGGAGAGAGCGGATTGCGAGAAATACCTGGCATTGGGAAAAGCATTTCAGCTCAAATTGGAAAATGGCTTAGAGAAGAAAATTCTTTTCTTTGAACTTTCTGGCAACCCAAATCGTCAATACTAGAGAAACTGTGGGTTGTTAATATCGATTAATAGAAAGTTTCACACTCCTACCCAAAACAAAAATAATTCCCGGGTAAAATAAGAGTGCTGAAATCCCAATTATATTGTCAAAACTTTCTTACCGGTACGCTCAAATAGAGAGAAGAGGTGGAAATGGTATATCTTGATGAAAAAGCGATCCAACAATTAATCAAAGCATTTAATGAGCGCAACCTGGAACCTGGTTCAAAATTATTTGCTGATGATGTCATTCTCCACTATCCTGGAAAAAATCAGATCGGTGGAGATCACTTCGGAAAAACCGGCGTGCTTGACTTTTGGAAGAAACAAATCGAGCTTACTGGTGGGACTTTTAAAGGTGAGATCGTTTCCGTCCTCCAGGGCGAGGGCAATCTGGTGCTGGTCATGAACGCCTCAGCTGAAGTGGATAATCAAGCGTACTCCTGGCGACGGATAAATCATTACCGGGTTGTTGAAGGCCGGGTTGTTGAAGGCTGGATCTACGAAGGCGATCAGTACACTGCAGATTTAGTCTTTTCATAATCCTGAAATTCACTATTTAAATCCGATGGGGCAATCTAC
>CP070785.1:1910006-1912559 GCA_020346705.1 Chloroflexota bacterium
TACATCACCCGCTTCTGGTATACCCGCCTGGTCCATCCGCGCGATTGCATCATAACCGGTATGACCAGAGACGGAGTCTTTATGGTGGAAAACGGGGAAATTGCCTATCCTGTGAAGAACTTGCGTTTCACCCAATCTTACTTGGAAGCCCTGGCAAACGTTGACTCTATTGGTCGTGAGACGAGGCTGTTGAAATCAGAGTATGGCAGCTTTGGCAACCACGTACCGGCGTTAAAACTCAACGCCTTTAACTTCACTGGGGTGACCGTCTAGGTGGTTTATCTCCATAAATAACCAGCCGCCTTGAGGCTCCTCCGCTGTCTAATAGTCTTTCTCCTGGGTCCAAAGACACGCTACCCATTGGCCTTATCCTGACAACCCGGATATGGGAGGCACATTCCCGCCTCGCCGATACAGTACCGGCATTTTCCAGGCAGGGCTGGATGCTCATAATTGATGATCTCTCCCCAATTCTCCTCCCTGATCGCCTGGGCATAATGCTGCCCGGCCAGCAGGTAATCATCCTCATCAAAATCGATCGGCAGCTGATCAACCGCACGGAAACGCAAAACGAGCGCCAGGAGCACTATGAAGAAGATAGGCCCCCTTTTTTCGCCCAGTTCATCAACACCTGGCTGATTTCAATTACTGGCGTGGTTCATGCCCCCTCTTGTTTCCAAAAGTCACTACGTTTGATCTTGTAAACGTCAAAATCTCGCGCAACTTCGCTATTGGGGAAGATCGATCTCGCTTCGGCTAAGACATCCCGCTCACGGTAGCGGCGGGAGATATGGGTCAGAATCAGGTTCTTGACTCCCGCTTCCAGAGCCAGTTCCGCAGCCTGGCGGGCGGTAAGATGGGCAAAATTGTGCGCCATCTCCCGCTCCTCGTGCAGGTATGTCGCCTCGATCACCAATAGATCTGCCTGGTCGCAAATCTCTCGCAGGTTATCCGTGCTGCCGGAGTCGCCTACATGAACCAGCTTCGTTCCTCTCCGAGCAGGTCCCAGCACCTGGTCCGGCTCGATTTGCCTTCCGTCCGGCAGCTGGATCGATTGTCCTTCGACCAGCTTTCGCCGCCAGGGGCCAGGCGGAATCTCCAGCCGCTCCGCTTTATCTGGCAGGAACGGACGGCGAGACCTTTCTTCGAATAAATAGCCAAAACAATCTGGGCCGCGATGGTGCACTGGAAAAGCCGTAACCTTGAAATCATCATTATTAAATATCACCCCTGGCTCCACCTCAATCAAGTGGATGCCCATCGGGGGGCGCGCCCCGCGCAAGACAACTCCAAAAACCAGGTCGCGAATACGCTCTAGCGCCCATCTGCCAGCATATATTTCCAGCTCATCCACCGTCTCCCAGCGTGAAAAGGTGGACAGCAATCCGGCTAAACCCAAAATATGATCCAGGTGACCATGCGTGATCAGAATCCGGTTCAGTCGTTTAAATCCGAGCCCGGATTTGAGGATCTGGCGTTGAGTGCCCTCACCGCAATCGATGAGAAAGCGGAATTCTTCATGTTTTACGACTTGGGCCGTAAGCCCCCGGTGGATGGATGGCGCAGAAGCAGATGTGCCAAGGAAGATGATATCGAACATGGAGGATGCCTTTCGCGCAGTAGAGTGCGTGTTGATCATCCAAAATTCCACGCTAATTGAATTGTACCTTAACTCCTTCAGAGCAGCTCATCCGGGGTTGATTACCAGGACCGCCGGAAAATCCTGGTCGATCAATCAACAGACCATTTGTGCTATAATCCTCACCATAATCTGGTACAAAACCTGCCTAGTCGCTCAAGGCGGCGTCACTTCACTACGTTCCACACAGGCCTCTCGGCGAGGCTCTCCCGTTTCCTAAAGCGGGATTCGCACTTGAAAAATTCGGTCTTTCTGCTCAAGGCGGCGTCCCCGCCGCCTGATACACAGATTGAAACAAGTATTGCACCAAGAAATCACAACAACTTCTATTAGCACATAGATATGCCAGCCAAAAAAGGCTCAAAAACCTCGAAAAGAACACCCAAGAAGCGCCCGACTGCGAAAAAAACAACCCGCAAGTCCGCCAAATCGCGCCAGGAATCCTCAAAATCCTCCTTGGGCATGTTTTGGAAGAGCCTTACCCTCGACCGCAAGCTGGACATATTGGGGGTCAGCATGGTCTTGCTCGGTTTACTCACCCTGCTTAGCATACTATCCAGCAACACCGGCTGGTTATCCAGCAATTGGCTTTCGCTGATCGGCATGTCATTCGGCCGGGGCATGTACCTGCTTACGGTCGGTCTGATGGTGCTTGGTCTGTGGTTGATCTTACGCCATTTCGAGCAGCTGCCCCAGCTTGAACTAAGCCGCCTGGTGGGAGTTTTCTTCTTCTTCCTGCTCCTGCTCGGTTGGCTGCACTGGTTCTCATTTCCCACCGGGCAGGCAGCAATCTTTGACCTGGCTGTCGAGGGCAGCGGTGGGGGCTATATCGGCGGGGCGTTGCTCGCAGTTCTGCAGCCCAACCTGGGTCGAGCAGGAGCAGCTTTAACGCTGGCCGCAGGCATCTTGCTCGC
>CP070785.1:1912659-1915606 GCA_020346705.1 Chloroflexota bacterium
GCTGGACATCTGGCGGATTGCCTTGATCACCTCGATCTTCTTCGGTCCAGCATCCTTGATGACCACGTCAAATTCGGTCTTCTCTTCTGCAGCTTCTCCAGCCGCAGCAGCGGCAGGGGCTGCAGCAGCAGCAACCGCAACAGGTGCAGCAGCCGAAACGTTCCAGGTTTCTTCAGCCTTTTTGACCAGTTCAGCTATTTCAAGTACTGTGAGTTCATTTAATTGATCAAAGATCTTATCTACGTCAGCCATTATATTTCTTTCTCCTGTATGTTCGTTTAGTTAGTAATAATTTATATATCAGATTCTATTGAGATCAGCTTTCCGCGGGAGCATCTTGTGCATCAGCATAGGCCTGTAATACAGCTGCCATTTGCCGGCCTGGTTCAGCAAGCGTGCGAACCAGCTGATTGGCGGGCGCAAGCAAGGTGCTGAGCAGCTGGGCGCGGAGAACTTCCAAGGGTGGTAGTTCGGCAAAAGCTTTAATTTCTTCAGCGCTAAGCATATTCGTATCGAGGTAGCCGCCCTTGAATTTAAGGAACTGCACCGATTTGGAAAAATCCGCCATCGCCTTGGCCATGGCAGGGGCATCCTCAAATGCAAATCCGGCAGCCGTACTCCCCAGGAAGTATTCTGGGGGAACGTCATATCCGGCGCCTTCAAAAGCCAGTTTCCCGAGGGTGTTCTTGATGACATGGAATTCTCCGCCAGCCTCGCGAACTTTATCCCGCAGGTCGTCCATATCTTTCACGGTCAGACCGATATATTCGGCCAGAAAGACCGCCTGGCTATTATCTAGCCACTCTTGATATGTCTCGACGATCTCTTTCTTTCGTTCCTTTGATACAGCCAATGGTTTCTTGCCTCCTTTCAATAAAAAGTCTTTGCCTCGCATCTTGCCGGGCAAAGACTCTCCTTTCCATGGGGATGGAATTTATTAATTTTGCAGGAGTCGTCCTCACCTCGGCAGGAAATTAAGCTTCGGGTTGAATGACCCTCAGCACCTGCTGTCTCTGGCGAAGCAGTTAGTTATCCGGCTTATGCCGGTTGCAGGATAAGACTATTTTACTCGCTTTCCTCCATCGAGAGAGCCTGGTTGGCATCAACTTTGATGCCGGGGCCCATCGTAGTAGTCAGCGTCACCCGACGGACATAAGCTCCCTTGGCGGCAGGTGGTCTGGACTTCTTGATGGCATCCATCAAGACGGCCATATTGTCGTACAAAGCTTCTTCTGAAAAGGAAACCTTGCCGATGGGTACGTGCAGGTTGGCGGTCTTATCTACGCGGAATTCAACTCGCCCCGCTTTGGATTCCCCAACCACGCGAGGTAGGTGCTCTTCGGCGACGACAGTCCCGGCTTTTGGATTTGGCATCAAACCCCGCGGTCCAAGGACGCGACCCAACCGGCCGACTTTGCCCATCATGTCAGGCGTAGCCACCGCGACATCGAAATCTGTCCAGCCATCCTGGATTTTCTTCAAGGTTTCATCGTCATCAGCAACGATATCTGCGCCCGCCTCCCGGGCCAGGGCAGCGCCCTCACCCTGGGCGAATACCAACACCCGCACTGACTTCCCAAGGCCGTGCGGCAGGACGGCAACATCGCGTACCTGCTGATCTGCATGCCTGGGATCTACACCTAGACGGATATGAATTTCGACTGTGGCGTCAAAATTCGTGGTGGAAGTATCCTTAGCGAGAGCGATCGCTTCTTTTGGTTCGTAATCTTTCTCGCGGTCTATTTTCTCAACAGCCGCAAGATATTTTTTTCCATGCTTTGCCATGCTATCTCCTTGGTGGTTCAAACGGGTGCCTCACCGCTAGGGCGAGTGCATACCCTCCCACAGGTTCTTATTCAACTACATCCAAGCCCATATTGCGGGCAGTGCCCTCAATCTGGCGCATTGCACTTTCAATATCGTTCGCATTCAAATCCTTCATCTTGATCTCTGCTATCTCTTTCACCTGGCTGCGAGTAACAGTACCAACCTTCTCGCGAGGTGGGTTTGAAGACCCCTTTTCAATCCCGGCGGCTTTCTTTAACAGCACCGAGGCAGGGGGCGTCTTCAAGATGAAAGAAAATGAATTATCGGTATAAACGGTGATCTCGGCGGGGATGATTTCGCCCGGCCGGCTTGACGTACGGGCGTTGTATTCCTTGCAGAACGCCATTAAGTTGATCCCATGCCCTGCTAACGCTGGGCCGATGGGGGGAGCCGGATTCGCTTTACCGGCCTCTATTTGTAATCTAACTACTGCTTGAATTTGCTTTGCCACTATTATCTCCTTCGTGGTTTTAGCGGGCGAAAGGGCCTCGCCCTCCCACATTGAATAAAAAAGTTTTCAGGTCTTCTCAACCTGAAGGAAATCTAACTCAACCGGGGTTTCGCGTCCGAAGAAGTTCACCATAACGCGCACTTTTGCCCGTTCCATATCGATCTCCGACACCGTGCCGCGGAAATCATTGAAGGGACCATCGACGATGCGTACCCGCTCTCCAGCTTTGAAGGTCACCTTGATGCGTGGGGCTTCAGCCTCCATGCGCTTGATAATCTGGGATACCTCTTCAGGGCGCAGGGGAGTCGGCTGGTTACCCATACCGACGAATCCTGTCACGCCCGGTGTATTTCGGACCACATACCATGACTCTTCGGTCATGATCATATTTACCAGGATATAGCCAGGGAAGACACGACGTTCGACAGTGCGTCGCTTCCCTTCTCGAACTTCTATCTCTTCCTCTGTGGGCACGACAATATCGAAAATCATATCCTTCATGCCCATTGTTTCAATACGCTGTTCCAGATTGTGACGCACCTTGTTTTCATAGCCTGAGTAGCAGTGCACGACAAACCACGATCGACCATCTTCCTCTTCCAGCGCGGCCTGGTCTTGATCGAGAAAATCCAAGGACAAATCTGAGTCGTCATCCTCCGGAGCGGGTTG
>CP070785.1:1915706-1918539 GCA_020346705.1 Chloroflexota bacterium
GTAGAAAAACTCGGCCAAGATCGTTTTATCACTAGGATAATTGAAAATACTGGAGAAAACAAACAGGAATTAACTCCTATTGAGACGATCATCAATAATGTGCTGCGAGTTTTACTAGTTGTGGTTGCCTTCTACACCGGGTTCTTGATTTACGGTTATCTAAATATCACCCTCCCCATTCCGGAAGAATTTTTCAACGAGGTAGCTGGCATCATCTTCAGTCTCGCACCAGCAGGCCTGTATTTTATGATCATCGTCACCTATGCGGCCAGTACTGTCGATCTTGCAAAAGTTGGTGCGCTGGTTCACCGGGCTCGTTCTGTTGAAGCGATGGCCCAGGTAAATACGATCTGTTTCTCACGCGAGGGCGTCTTGACTGGAATCCGCGTTGATTTGAGGCTGCCTCCCCAGAGCGAAGGGAGCGAAGGTTTCGCCGAGAGCCGCATCCAGCAGATGCTGGGAGATTATGTGCGCAGTTCGGTGCTAGATAATCGGCTCACTCACGCTATCCGGGATGTTTATGAAGGGAATCCCCGCAAAGTACTTGACGAAGCGCCTTACCTTTCAGTTCATGGCTGGAATGCGATTACATTTGAAGATCCGGACATGACCGGCGTTTATGTTTTAGGTGTCCCCGCCGCGCTGGAACCTTACTTGAGCGAGGAGAAACCCTCCGGAGATGAGTCGGAGGACGGCGAACCTGGTCAGGTTCGCAAGCTGTTCTCCAGGTTCGGTGGTATTTTTCGGCGCTCACAGGAGGATCAAAGCGACGATAAAGAACACGATGATCAACCTAAAGATTCTATTGATCCACAAACTCCCGAAGATGGGGACGATGACGCTGTTAAACCAGAAGAAGAAACATCCAAGCCGGGCTTTTTCCAACGGATGATCAACCGGGTGAGCCAGCTGGCTCAGAGCGATGAAACTCAAATCCAGGACGAGGATTCCCAGGGGATATCCTCAGACCCGCCGGTTGAATTGATCTTCGCTTATTACCCGGACCCGAAACCAATATTTGACCAAAAAGGCAGGCCGCAGTTCCCCATCCCACTAATCCCACTCTGTCGATTGACATTTGTTGAACAGGTGCGTCCTGAGGCTGTACCGGTGATCAGAAGATTCTTCAATGAGGGCATCAATGTTAAAATGTTCTCTGCTGAACAACCCAAGCAGCTGATCCCTCTCCTGGAGAAATTAGGGCTGAACGACCTTTCGTTAGAACAGATTACCGGACCTGAGTTAGCCGAGCTCGATCCAGGTGGTTTCTCCCAGGCTGCACTTGAAAGAGGTGTTTTTCTGCAGCTTTCTCCTGACCAGATGGGCGCCGTGGTGGCAGAGTTACGCGCCGGGGGACAGTACGTAGCGATGGTGGGCGACGAGGTCAACGATGTTCCCGCCCTGGTGCAGGCCAATCTGGCGGTGACCTACAAGAACAGCAGCCAGGCCGCCCAGAGTGTGGCCGATATTCTCCTGCTTGAGAATTCCCTCAGTGTATTGGAAAGGGTTTTGGAAAAGGGCCAGCGCATCGTGAATGGTCTTCTGGATATCTTAAAACTTTATATAACCCAGATTTCCTCCCTGGCGCTGTTAATCACTGCCATTCAAATCATCGGGTTTGGGTTCCCGATCCGCGGCATTCATCTGACCGTGATTACCACCGTGGCGATCACCATCCCTTCTTTGGGCTTGACCCTATGGGCAAAACCAGGGGTATTGTATGGGAAGAGCCTGCGCAAGTCCCTGTCGCATTACGGAATACCAGCTGCGATCATGATCGCCATCGCCGGGACCTTTGCCTTCTTCTATTTCCGGTTGGCTCACAACGATAGAGATTACACCCACCTGGCCGTGACTTACGTTTTGGTTTTCACCAGCTTGCTTGTTGTGCTGTTTCTCAGACCGCCATTCAGGCTTTTTGTCGGCGGTGCGCCGCTCAGCAAGGATCGCCGCATCTTTTATATGGTCGTGGTATTAACGGTCTTATTCTTTATCACTGTCGCATTATCAGCTGCCATCCCATTCCTATACGACCTGCTGCTGTTGGAATGGCTCGATCCAATAGCGGATTTCTTGATCGTCGGCCTGATCGTTTTAATTTGGGCGGCTGCCTTGCTTGTTATCTGGCGTATATGGCGTTTGGAAGGCATCTGGGATCAGCCGGCTGATGAAGTCAGCGAAGACATGGTGGAAGATTTATCTGAAGCAATTCCGGAATCGGTTCAGGCTGCTCAACCCGGAAATCCCCGTAATTGAGATCAGAATTCTCACAGAAATAAAAAATCAAAGCTGGTGACGAAACGCAGTCACCAACCGATCTCTCGAAAAGAGGGAATTGAGGAGATTCCTGTATTGAACAACTCTAGGTTCTAAAACGCGAGTTGAAATTGTGTAAACAATCCTGTATACTAGTAGCACTATTAATCTTTTTAAAATCGATGACTAAGGAGGGATTTACTGGAGATTTTGGAGGGATATTGCATTATCCAACAGTTATCAACTAATGATTCAAGAACTTAATTATAGAGGCAACGAACCAAAGGTTTAATCTGGTCGCTTGCCCCTCATCTCAATATCACCATCACCCTCAGGGGAAGATCTTTGGGAAGCCAATAGCGAAACCGACTATAATGGTCGGTTTTTTGTTTTGAGAAGGAGGTGCAAAGATAAGTCTACAGGCAAGAATCAATAACTATATATGCCACAAAATATAATCTGAACAGGGTAACTACTCATTGGAGGATATATCATGAAGAAAGTAATATTGATCTTGGGGATTATTCTGTTGTTGTTTGCAGTGGTATCAGCCCAAGCCTTTGCAAAGCCTACAGGT
>CP070785.1:1918639-1943565 GCA_020346705.1 Chloroflexota bacterium
GTTTCGATGCTGCCCGAGTTAACTTGCGGCTGGCCATTGAGCTCGAACGCGGTGACCTTCCTATCAGCCGGGCGCATTGGATGGTGGGCGCTTACTACCTGGAGGCTGACGCCTACGACCAGGCGACAGGTTCCTTTCAAGAGGGCCTGAAATTTGCTGGAAAAGCCAACGCCAAAACAGACGAAATGCTCAACCAGGGATATATCTCGATCACACGATTGCTCGCTTCACCAGAGGAAGCCGCTGCCCAGGAAGAGTACGAAAGCCTTAAAGCCTCATTTCAGGAAATTGAACACGGGGAGAGTTTCGTCCAGCAGCTGGACACAGCATTCAAAGTTTTTTCAACCCAAGCATAATATCAGTTGCTGTGATCCATAGAGAGTTTCCCACTTGATGGAAATTTGATGCTTAGCCATGATCAGTTTGAAAGATAGTGTTTTTTAGATAACCCCCGTGTTATTTCAAATTAGGGGCGGACTCAAGAATTCTCTTTGCTTCAAGAAGCAGATCGCTATCATATCCCTCACCAAACCATTCAAGCGTCCTCGCTAAACTAGCTCGATTTTCGTCCAATTCTTCATCCCCTTCACTATGCTTGACCTGGGCGATTACTGCCTGTAGTTCAAATGACTTCGCTTCTTGTCTCCGTGCCAATTCTAATGCCTTTCCATACCAGGATTTGGCTTCGCTGTTATCCCCTTCATCGATTTTACTGAGTATATCGCCTTTCAATATGCACAATCCGAATTCGGACCAAAATTCTTCTGAGGTTCTTATTTTTTCCAAGCCAGCATCTATCACTGCTAAACTTTTCCTGAAATCACCATTCCCCTCATATCCCTCAGCCAGAAGTGATGAGAAAAATGGCTGGCCCAGTTCTGCACCAATCAATTGCATGGCTTCAATGCCATTTTGGATAAGTTTTATTCCTATACCAGTTTTTCCTGATTTAACCCTTGTCCAGCCGCGCATGATCAATCCCAGCGCCAGGAAGAATGGAAAACTGGACTCCTTAGCAAATCTCAGGGTTTCCTCACAATGTCTAAACGTCTTTTCTTCATCCTTCCTTATTGAATGAAACAAGGCTGCCGTCCCATGAGCGAAAGCCTGGGTGTACGGGTGTTCAATTTCATCAGCAACAGAAACTGCACGGTCACACTCCTCTAAAGCAGTATCCTGGTATCCAAGCACCCATAAATTGATCGCCAGGTAGTTTAAGCAGGTAACTGCAGGATTTTGGCCGTACGAGTAGGTGAGTTTATCGTCAGGATTTTCTGCATATTTACTCAATGCCAGCTCAAGATGATCTCTGGCTGAAGAAAACTCTCCGAGATGAGTAAGCGTGGTGCCCAACATCCAGTGAGCTAATAACAGCAGACCGGTATCCTCTCCTTCTTCAGCAATAGTCAGGATCTGCTTTGCCATCTCATAAGCCGTTTTGTGTCTTCCTCTCACCTGGTAGAAAGCACATAACCCCCATAATGCAGGAGCGAGTCGCTTTACATCACCAGTGCGCTCGCAAAGTTCTCTGGCTCGCTCGTAAGTTCGCTCTACATCGGGAGACGCATATCCCTTGGTAGCCACCTTTGGAGCGCCCGAGGTGATCTGCAACTCAAGTTCAATTTCATCCCGTTCTTTTCCAGTTGGGAGCTCTTGGAGCAAATCTATCCCTTTTTCAAGATAAGCAACCGCCTGCTCATTCGCTGAAACTCGCCTTGCTTCTTTCCCTGCTAACAAAAGATAATCGATTGCTTCTCCCACCATACCGGCTTCTTCGTACTGCCTGGCCAGATGACCAGCGATTTCTGTCCTACGCTCACCGTAGTTTTTTTCCAATCCTTCGCCAACCCTCCGATGGAGATATGCTCGCTCCACAAGATCAAGATCCTCATATACGAATTTCTGAAACAGAATGTGGCGAAAGCGGTATATCGATAACCTCTGACCGCCAACGTGCTTTATTCCTCGCGCTTCAATCAGCTTATGCTGCTTATCAAGTTCCTGGCTCAAGTGGTGGACGATATCAATCTCTTCCCGATTCAAAATTGCAGCTATCACCTCGGCGGTAAATTCCTCGCCTTCCACGCTGGCGATATTAGTGATTTCCCGCAGCGCTGGCGGTAAACGACCAACTCGCCGCTCGATTACAGCTTCAACCTTGGCGGGGAGGACTTCCCAGTCGAGCACAGGATTCATTACCCACATATCCTGCTGATCTTTATAAATATCTCCCTGGTCTTGCATTTGGCGCAGAAGCTCAACAGTAAAGAGCGGGTGACCAGCGGTCTGGGAAAATAATGCCTGGCGAAATGCTTCATCAAAGCTATTTGGTTCTGAATCGAGAAATTCATCAACAAAACGACGCCCTTCTCCCTCCTCCACTCGATCCAGGTCAATCTGCAAACCCCCAAATATCCGTTTCAACTCGGATAAAACTTCAATTAATGGATGCCGTGACTCGTCCTGAGAGAGGGCAAGGTCACCTTGCCGGTAAGCGCCTAAGATGAAAATCCGGTGGTCTTTAATCCGCCGTGCCAGGTGGAAAAGAAGCCCAGTAGTCCCTAAATCTGCCCACTGTAAGTCATCCAGGATCAACAACAGCGGCTGTTCACCTGCCAGAGATTGCATAACCCGGGTGTATTGTTCGAATAAATCCTTCTTGGAATCACCATGATCTATGTTGAGCGGGACAGGTCTGTCCTTCCTTCGCTGCACCTCTTTATTCAAGCGATCCCGCCAGGCAGATTCTCTGGAATCATAAGCTGCAGCTCGGTTCAATAAAGCCTCACCAGGCAAAAAATTATCGATCAAATCCGGCCCGTAATCCACCAGCGCTTCGGCTGATTGTGGAATCAAATTCCAGAGTCGCTTTGCATTCTCCTGATCAAGCCCTGCGCTGGACGGTTGTATCCTTACATCTCCGGTGAGAGAAGCCAAAATCTCTCTGAATGGTAAGTGGGGGTCACCGAATCCGGTGAAAGCTTCGCTCGAACCTTTTGCGACCACCAAGTCGCTTTGTAATTGCAGGGCTCGCTGGCTGAATTCATGCAGCAAAGCGGTTTTCCCCTGACCGGCATCCCCAACCACGAATGCGATTTGCCCATTTCCATTGAGTGCCAATTTCAGCTTTTCCTCTAACCATGAAATTTCCGCTTCGCGGGTAACAAATACACGCCGATCCGAATCCGGCAAGATCTTTCGATCAGGTTGAGCTGCTGTTGGAGGTGTTGGTTGGGAATAGGATGGGAAGATAAGGGCGGTTTCTGGTAGTTCGCCAGCAGAAATCAGCTGATATATTTTTTTGGTCAGCTCTGCAGGCTCAACCCCCAGCTGCTCGTCCAGAGATCGCCGACATCGTTGGAAGGCATTTGTTGCTCCAGCCTTGTCTCCCAGTTGAGCATGTGCTACCATCAATGCCTGGTATGCCGGTTCGGAAGGAATGCCAAAGGAAATCCAGCGTTCAGCCCATTCAAGAACCTCAGTCCAGCGATCCTCAGCGCTTAACCCTCCGAGAAGTATTACCATCATTTGCTCAAAGGCTGCGTGAAGCTGATCTCGGGATAATATAACCCAATCATCATAAAATCCTGGTAGGAACTCCCCTCCGTAATGGATTAATTCAGACGCTAATTCATCTGTGGTCAGGTTTTCAGCTTTATCTGGCTGCAGAGCAGAACAATCAAGCCAGTATTCTATCTCTTGATTAAAAGCCAGTGAGATCCTATCGGCTACAAAATATTCATCCCCAATGGTTTTCCGCAGCTGCCATAACGCGTAGCGAAGCCTGCTCCGGGCAGTAGACTCGTCGGAATCCGGCCAGAGATTGCCGGCCAACTGCTCCCGCCGGTGCATGGTCCCGGGCGTCATCATTAAAAATGCCAATAATGATTGCGCTTTCCGGGCAGGCAGCTCGATGGTTGCCTTATCGATGCGAATATCAAACTTACCTAAAAATCTGGCTTTCAGCATTTTTATTGAATTGGGACGAATCTAGGAACTGACTGAAAAGGAGGGAATTTGTTCAATTATCCACCGAACAAAGTATACCATCCATATTTATTGAAATTACTCGCCCATTCTCACAAGGAGTAATCTGTACAAATAAATTCCCCAGCCTTAAATTCTCGAGTTTATGGTTATTGTTGGCTTGAATTGAATATAAACGATAAATAAACGGTGACAAACGCTGGTTTGCTAAAATGTGATCGCAAGATGAGCTGGTAAATGATTTAGAAGTTCAAGGCGGAGGATCAAATGGATAACATCAACCATATCACAACGAAGCTAGCAGGCAGCGATTTCCTCAATTGCGATAAGTTTTCTAATCTTGAAGACCTGGAAGCTTTTACAACGCAAAAAGTGCGTAATATTCTGCAAGAGTGGCTGGAGAGCAGCGAAGATAGCCTCCCAAAACCGCAGACCCGCTGCCGTGAATGTGGGGAATTCGCAAACTATGTATCGAAGCGGGTTGGATTTAACCAATCACGATTTGGGCTGCTGAGATATAAAAGAGCTTATTATGTTTGTCCACATTGCCACCAGAGCACCTGCCCGCTGGATGAGAGATTGGATCCTATCGAAAGTTTGTCCAGATTGAGGTCAAAATTAGCGGATGGAAAATCCCTGCTGGTGGCAGAAATTGCCAAAGATTGGGGGCTGGGTTCACTGCAGGTTGTCCCGTCCATCACTTCCAATGAGATCATTCCGGAAAATGCGAGCGCTGGAATTATTGAACCAAACCAGGAACCCGATCCGTATGGCTCACATCTTTGGGGTGCTGCTTAATACGGAGCAATCATCAGATTCTGGAACTTTTATCTGCATAATATCAGGAGGTATGCATCATGGAAAAGCGATCTCACCAGGAGATTTATCAAAGGTTAGAAAGCAAGGTAGAGGAAACGTTATCAACGTGTGGGAATTGCGCTCAAACCACATTCTTGTCTCTCCAGGAAGAGTTTGACCTGGAGGGTGATGAGATCCTGAAAGCATTGACTCCATTCCCCGGGATCGCATTGCGTGGTGAAACCTGCGGCGCAATCACGGGAGGGTTAATGATCCTTGGTTTAGTTCACGGACGAGACAAGGATAATCTAAACAACTGGCAGGCGTATATCGACTCGCTTCCCCCTTCCAGAAGATTCTGCCGCCGCTTCGAAGATGAGTTAGGCAGCACAATGTGTGCGGAAATCATCGAAGACAAATTTGGGAGAAAATTTGACCTGGCTGACCCGGTAGAAGCGATGGAATGGTTTCAATGCGGTGCTTTAGAGAAATGCGGTCAGGTGATTAATAAAGGTGTTCACTTCGTCGCCGAGATCATCCTGGAGGGATGAAAGGCTGGTCACACATCACTAAAACAAGTGCTCTGATCGCCAATAATCTTTGAGGGAAATCAAATCTAGCAATTCCTGACCGGCAAAATCCATTTTTTGGCATGATCTCCAAAACCATAGATTGCCATTACTGCAAAGGGAATACCGCCGCCAGCAGCCAGCCAACGAAAAGCGCCCCACCCAAGGCAAATGACGCTCGCCAGCGGTATGGACCCGCGGCCAGAGCATGCACTCCCAACACCAGCGGGAAGATCGGCAGGATCAAGATCAGGAAACCCAATTCTGGATTAAGACGCATGGCGAGGTAAAGTGCAAAAACCAGGATCACGCTGTACCCGAGCCACCAGGCTGCTCTTCCCATCCTGGAGGTTGGTAGCACCGCCTGAGCAACAGCCAAGAACCAGGGCATGCTCAGGGCAGCACCCAATGGCCATAAGATCAATCGCCTGGGAATTAAAAGCCAGGGCAACCAGACATAATTTCCCAACCAACCCAATCCAATCCATAGCGCGGCAAAGACCAGCAAACCGCCTGTGACCGCAGGGAGGGTCAGCTGTCCGCGCATCCTTCCCAACAGCACAATACTAAACGCACCTGCGATGGCGAACCAGACCATCAGGTAACCACCCACCAGAACACCTAGCATTCTGTTTAATTCCAAACCAAACTGTGAGAGCACAAAAAATAACGCCGTCGCACCTAATGCGCCTAAGAGCAGCGCGCCAATCCGCCTTCCAACTGAGACGGTAACCTGTTCAATAGACCGATCTGTCAGTTTGTAAACCAACGCTGACAGCGACCAGAAGAAGAGCAGTGTCCCAGATAAGCCCACCAGATACCACAGCATCCTTCGGTCTGTGTAGTCTTCTGCCCCAGGCTGGAGGCCAAAAATCTCATCCAACCATTGGCGAGCTGCTTTCTGGGCAGTCGATGAGAACAAGATCGTTACGTGCTCGACCATAGGGATAGTTTCAATCCGGCGGGCAGTACCCAATTGGGTATCGCCGCCAGGACCGCCCGCCCTTTCAAG
The DNA here is from genome assembly GCA_020346705.1 of Chloroflexota bacterium. Lineage (GTDB taxonomy): Bacteria > Chloroflexota > Anaerolineae > Anaerolineales > UBA4823 > PFL25. The sequence continues at coordinate 1,925,006 of CP070785.1, forward strand.
CAGCTGCTCAGCATTACGCACAAACCGGGGATCCAATTCCTCTGCCAGGAGCAGTAGGTTGCGCGGCAAGTCTGGATTGACCTGCGCGTCTACAGGAGAGATAGCGATCGTCGCCATCGTCTCAGGATGACGGGTGCCGTAAGCCAGCGCCATCCCGCTGCCCATAGAATGACCAAGTACTGCAACCTGTTCGGTCGATAAACCATTTGCCTGCGCCGTGAGTAAAGCGGTCTCTGCATCTGTCACTAAAACGGCAGCCTCGCGTTCTTCGGCTAGGGGCTGAGGATTGCTCCCGTGCCCGGCGAAATCCCACAGGGCGACGTTATATCCGGCGTGTGCCAGGGTCAGGGCATATCCCCGCATGATCACTCGAGATCCAGCTACCCCATGACCGATCAATACCAGTGGGCGGCTTTCACTGCCTTCATACTCTGGGGAAATCAGCGTCACCGGAAGATCGCCGATTACCACATCAGTGACCTTCAGACCAGCTGTCGCGTTTTCTAACTGCCAGATGGATAAGAAGACCATCAGCAATCCCAACCCACCTGCTATCCAGCGCGCAACTTTCATATCACCCACCCTTCAAAATATACCTGATCAAGGAAAACGTCTTATCTCCCAAGAATAATTTCCTAGTTTTGATCGCGATTCATCAACTGACCATATCTGCATGTCATATAATTGTATATCAAGATTTCTGATGAGATCCTAACTGATTCAATAGATTGCCCACTTCGGGTTCATTCCTGGTTCCTGATGTATCCAATCAATATTGGGAGGTACACTACAATAAAGTAACCCACAAAGTTTCAATCAAATAATTCACTGAGGAGTGCTATGAAACAAACAGTTATACCCTCGAGGATTATTGGTTTGATAATGGTACTTATCTTCCTGATCGCATGCAATTCAATGCTATCAACACAACCATCTTCAATTCGAGAAACTGAGTCTGCAACCACAAAAATCACTATCCCCACTGAAACTGTTCCGCTCCAAACAGAGATATTTCCAGAACCAACTCATACCGATTTATCAGCTGTATCCCATCAAATAGAGGTGATCAGGGATATCCCCTACACCAGTCAGGGGAAATTGGATGTTTATCAACCTGATGGACCAGGTCCGTGGCCTGTTGTGGTCGCTCTCCACGGAGGAGGCCAAAGTAAAGAACTTTTCAATGTTTTCAGCAAACGCATCGCAGAGCTTGGTGCCGTGGTATTTACTCCTACCTGGCACTCCAGTGAACCGCAGGGCGATCCACTCACAAAAGATATAATCACCGCTGGCAACCAGGATGCAGCCTGCGCATTAAGATTCGCAAGACAAAGGGCAAAAGACTTTGATGGCGATCCTTCCCGCTTGGTGGTTGTAGGTTATTCAGGAGGAGGTACAGCCGGTGCGGTGATAGCTTTAGCAGGGGATGAGTTTGAAGGGGATTGTTTGGTAAGCGGTCATTCTTCCATTCCTGATGCATTCATCGGTATCGATGGTGCCTATGATCTAGTCAATTGTTGTGTTCCTGACGATCTATATAAGAAGGGTTCTCCTGAAGATTGGGCTCTCATCGTTCCATTTACATATCTGGATCGCCAATTTGTTAATCCAACAGTAAAATTTTCCTTGATTGTAGGAGGTACTCCTGAGCTCGTTGAAATGGCGGAAACCTTCAATGACAGGTTGCAAGAAGTTGGGATTGAATCAACTTTGACGCAATTTCCGGACTTGGATCATGGCCAGATAGTGAGCCTGAATCTTCCTGAGCTGTTTGCGGTAATCGAAGATGCCCTCTATCCATAATCAGGACTTGCTTAAAAACCTCAAATAAATTGGAAAAAAACCTGTTTTGGATCAGATTTGTTAGTAGGGTTAATTTTCTATCACGGTCAGTGGATTAATATTGCTACCGATCCGCTTATCGAAGATATTCAGGTGAGTGTGATAACCACAGTCGCGATTCTTGCATGACCGCCCGGCGTAATCCTTCGTATAGCCCAGGTTGCTTTCCCTCCCCACCATCTGACCCAGCTCAAGCTGATCCCCCACAGCAACTTTATATTTTCCATGCAGCATGGTCACCCGGTAGACGTCATTCTCAATTACCAGGGTTGGATTACCCCATTGATCGGTATACAAATCCGCCACGTAACCTTGAATCGGAGATTTAATTATTGCATTTTTTCCTGCTGCAATGTCGATCGCCATATGCCCGTATGAGGATCCATGTAAGCCCTGGGTAAGTGTGTACTTCTCATATGGAGAGACGACAATACTAGGATCGATTCCAGCAGAGGGGACTGCCCGACCTGAACCGATATTCGGGTCCTGACCTTGGGGTTCAGAGAAATCACCTGTTAACTGGTTTGCAGACTGTTCACCAACAATTTCGATCGCGTTATCCTGCGAATTAATATCCCTAAAGATCATGACTCCCCCCAATATGATCAGCACCAATGCAACAATGCCCAGGATATCAACTCCTTCTTGAACTTGGGGAGGCTGGTAGGTTGTCATATCCATTGTTTTGAACTCCAAACATGATAATTTTCAAATTCGCTAACCAATAAATATCTACAGAGATGGGAGAGAAACACAACAGAGAACATTTGTTCTATATTATCATTCCTGCTGATATTTGTCCATAGACTCGTACGATTAATTACCAGCCTCACCCCTTTGCTGGTATTATTGACCCCATTGTGCCGATACGGTAAACAGGATCTTAATCATGAATAAAGGCGTACTGGCTGGGATCGGGGCCTACCTGATCTGGGGCTTCTTCCCCATTTACTTAAAAACCCTGCAGGTAGTTCCGCCGCTGCAGATTATGCTGCACCGGTTGGTGTGGTCATTCCTGTTCGTCATGCTGTTGATCTTGGTGCGCAAAGAATGGCAGCAGTTCAGATCTTCAATTTTTTCCAGCCGGGTGCTCTTGACCTACTCCCTAACCGCGGTATTGCTGGCGGCTAACTGGTTGATCTATATCTATGGTGTCAACAGCGGCCAGGTCATTGAGACCAGCCTGGGTTATTTCATCAATCCCTTGATAAACGTTGCCTTAGGAGTAGTTATCCTGCGTGAGCGGTTGAGACCCATGCAGTGGCTTCCTGTTGGTTTGGCGGCTATAGGAGTCCTTTACCTCACATTGCAGTATGGCAGTCTACCCTGGATCGCACTCGCTTTGGCTTTTTCTTTCGGTCTGTATGGTTTGATAAAGAAGGTTGCCCCTTTAGGCTCTCTGCACGGTCAATCCCTGGAGACTGGCATCCTGTTTGTGCCTGCTGTAATTTACTTGTTCTTCGCGCAAAGCCAGGGCTTTGGGGCCTTTGGCCACCAGGGGCTTTCAGTAACCCTACTGCTGGCCTTCGCCGGGATTGTCACCGCGCTGCCACTGCTGTTGTTTGGTTTCGCAGCCCGGACGATCCCGCTCTCATTACTAGGTATCTTGCAGTACATCGCTCCCACAATTCAATTCCTGTTGGGGGTTTATCTTTACCAGGAACCGTTCACAACCACTCGACTGATAGGTTTCGCCTTCATTTGGATCGCGCTGCTGATCTTCACCCTGGAAGGAGTATACGCCCGGCGCAAGCAGGTCGCTGCCGCACCGGTTGCCTGATTATCAATTTGCACAATAAAGAATATCATCTGCACAACTTCTCTGAATAATGTGAAATACTGGAGCTATTCGTTAAACCTTCAAGATAATTGATTAATTCAATTCTTCAGCACCATATTTTTGACAGCCTGATTTCTTGAAAGACATATCCAATCATATTTTCATAATAATGGTGTCTGATTAGATCTTGGACCAATTTGACGATCGCTTTTCCAATCCCTCGATTGTCCATCAATTTTCTAAGTAGGGTGATCCCCCAAGAATATTAATCTCCACTAGCAAATTATTTCGTTACATATTGAACGATTTATTTAGAATTGGCACTGTGTTAAGGACACTTGGCAGCTCATTTGTAGGGGTATAGATCAATTTTGTGTTCATTTACGCAGAAAAATCACATAAAATAATTAAAGTATCCCCTGGATCACAGCACCTCAAAAAATACTAGTATATTGTGCATAATAATTAATAATTGAACATAATTATTGATTTAAGTAATTTATATTGGTACAATAATAAAAATAATGCACATAAATTATTGCGCATATTCCGGTTGTGTCAAAATTACGAAAAGCGAAATTAAATCAATGATGGTTATTTTGCAAAAGCTTTGCCAGTCATCAAATAGCTTAAATCATCGTAGGTTATTGGGTTGGAAAGGTGAAGACTATGACACTTAATACAAAAGATACCCAGAGATATTTGCTTAATAATGAAGAATGCTTTGCAGTCGTTGATCAAACGATGGAGAAATTCAATTATAGAGAGGATGGCTTGGTTGAAGTACTAATTACCGCCCAAGATGCCTACGGATTCTTATCTAAGGAACTTCTAACTCACGTTTCTACCAAGATGCATATTCCATTGAGTCGGATTTACGGAGTCGCTACATTCTATGAGATGTTTACACTTGAGCCTACAGGGGCAACAGATTGTTTGGTGTGCACAGGTCCTTCTTGTACAATAGCTGGAGGTGAGGAAGTACTTGCGGAGATTTATTTTCAAACAGGAGTGTCTGAATCTGGTCAATCAAGCATTGACAAAAAATATAAAATCAACGAAGTTTCCTGTCTTGGATTATGCGACCAAGCACCGGCTACATTGATTAACAAAAAAACTCAAGTCAATATCTCTGTAAACGACGTAGCTGAGATGTTAGCTGGGAAAGGAAAACCATCAAAGATTCAAGTAGGTGGAAGTCCAAGAGAATTAACCTCACCTATCGGCTCGTTGGCACCCACTGATTTAGCTGCTCACAGATCAATTGGCGCATATACCGCGCTTGAGAAAGCACTTTATGAAATGACACCGGAGCAGGTAATCGATGAGGTGAAGGAGGCTCGCTTGACAGGACGTGGTGGCGCAGGTTTTTCGACCGGAGCAAAGTGGGAGTTTGCTCGAAATGCAACTGGAAAACCGAAATATATTGTCTGCAATTTTGACGAGTCTGAGCCAGGCACATTTAAGGACCGCGTCTTAATAGAAGGCAACCCTTTTCGAGTGATTGAAGGTATGACTATCAGTGCATATGCAGCGGGCTCGAATGACGGTTATATTTTCGTACGAAGCGAGTATCCGGAAGCAACTGATGTATTGGAAGAAGCTTTAGACGAATTATATGCAGATGATCTTTTAGGGGAAGATATATTGGGAACAGGAATTGCTTTCAATGTGGAGGTTCGCCACAATGCCGGTGCATATATTTGCGGTGAGGAGACTGCGCTGTTTGAGGCTATTGAAGGAAAACGCGGACACCCTCGGCATAAACCCCCCTACCCGACTCAAGCAGGTTTATTCGGTAAACCTACCGCGATCAATAACGTGGAAACATTTGCTGTCATCCCGAGTCTCATCCTTCACGGTGGAGAGTGGTTCAGACAGTGGGGAACTGATATATCAGCAGGCTTAAAGTTATTCTGTTTGAGCGGTCATATTAATAAACCTGGTGTTGTAGAGGCACCGTATGGAATGCCAGTTAAAGAATTGATTGAGCAATTCGGGGGTGGCTTTGATGGTGAACCACAGGCTGTTCTGATTGGTGGCGCAGCTGGAGGATTCTTGCACCCTGACAAACTTGATACACCACTAACCCATGAGGATTTACATGAACTAGACGTACCAATTGGTTCAGGTGCGATAATTGTTTTCAACCAGACAGTTGATCTTTGGCATGTGCTAGAATGCTTAGCCAGATTCTTTGTCGACGAATGTTGCGGACAGTGTGCCCCTTGTCGCCTGGGAACAAAACAAATCCATAATATTCTTCAAAAAATAAATTCTGGCAATTGTAGTCCTGGTGATTTACGGAAAGCGAAAGAACTTGGGCAGACGATTAAAACGGCATGCGTTTGCGGTCTAGGCATGACTGCCGCCAATCCACTGCACACCTATTTGAATAATTTTAATCCCATCTAAGAATAGGGTGGAGTGTATATTGGCTTCACCGGGGCTGGTAAAAAATTGGGTGAGAGATTTAGATATCTAATTTCTAAACTGAAATAAATTGTAGTTAAGGAATTACAACTTATAAATGGTCGCTTCAGTAAACAATTTGGATTGATCTGAAATCCGATCTGGTTTATTTAGCCATTTGTTTGATTGTCAAAAATCAACACATGAAATAATTAGCTGATTAGGAAAATTTAAAAAGTTAGTATCACTCATCTGGTTCGTGATTCTCAGGGAAGTGCCCAGAAATGTATTGAGAGCTCTCATGGGGTGTAGATAAAATTACCAACACTTCAGATACTTCTGTTGCTGTATTTTGGAAGCGATGTTGTAGATGTGCGTCAAAGAACAGGCTATCACCTGATTCGAGGAGAAAAGATTTACCATTTACGGTGTATAGTATTTCCCCACTTATACAATAGACAAAATCTTGCCCATCGTGAGAAAGTGCAGGTCCACTTCGCGCTCCTGGATTGAGTTTTAGTATAAGCGGTGTTACCAATTGGTCGTGCATACCCACTCCGAGATCAGCCATTAATCCTTGCGAAAGCTGCAAGTTGAGTCGCTGCTCGTTTTTTGTATAGATGATGCTCTCATCATCAGATGTATCAAAGAAGGCGTTGATGTCGACCCCCAATGCCATTGCTAACCTCTTCAAAGTACTGACTGTTGGAGAGGTTTGACCCCGCTCAAGCAGGCTCAATGTATTCCGTGATAAGCCACTGGCTTCAGCCAGTGCTTGCTGTGAGAGATCACGTCGTTTACGTAAGATGCGGATTTGTCGTGCGACGTTTACAGTGGTTTCGTCGACACCTTCGTTTTGGTCTACCATAGATCTCCTATTGGGTTGAGAGACTGTAAGAGTTAGAGTTAGATGTATTTCGCTTGTAGAAGGTTTTACCTCTTGGCGTGCAACGCAATCACATTTAATCTATTTATTGCATGTAAAATAGTGTGTTTCGATTGTATTAGCACAACGAATTGTCATATCACCCTTCTACATGCATAAAGTAATTGGCACTATAGGAGGTATTCTAACATGCGAGTGCAATGACGTCCAACAATCTGTGCAAGACCTGATAAACTAATAATATTTTGAGAGCTTTGTGTAATGTAATCAGAGCACACGTGTAGTGCACCCCGAATCTTGATCATTAAATCATTTGTTCAACTGGATGTTTCACTGTGACAATTAAAATTCAGTGGACCATCGTTTATAATTCAGCCACGCTCGATTCAACACGCAAAATGTCATGATGGAGTGCTTCGATGGGCAGTGATTGGCCTTCATTGCTGCGGCTCTTCCACGAAGAGCTCGGTTATTCCGTGCACGCCGCTAAGTCCAGTTTGGGTTACCAGCTTTTCAAGATAGATCTATCCTCCTGGAAGCTGCGCCTCTCAAACCGGACCCCGGTGATCTGGGTCCAGACCAAAGACCTAGATGGCGTTTCCTCCCAACACGTGATGGAGAGTTTGGGGGATGTAATCCGGGAACGAAATCTCACCCGCCAGATCGTGATAGCGCTCATCGACGGCAACAGCCAGCCCCTGTTCCGGCACAAGCCCAACTTCAGCTACAACCTGGTCCTGATCGGCGGCGAAGAGCAGAAGAATGTACTACATTCCCGTAGACCAACCGGCGAGCTGCTCGATATCATTTCTGCTCAGGTGCCGATCTCCTATCTCTCTCCATATGAGACCAGGGCGCCAGTCACCGGCAGCCGTTTCTTTGGACGTGAACATGAAATCTCACGCATTCTGGCCAACCCGGATACCAACCACGCCATCCTGGGCATCCGCCGGATTGGAAAGACCTCCCTGCTGCGTGAGACCGAACGTATCCTGAGGGAACAGGAGGATTCTGCGCGGGTGGTCTACCTGGAGTGCAGCGACTTATTATCTACAGATGATTACATTCGCGAGGTGGTTCGCAAACTCAACCCGCGTGAACTTCCCCGCCTGGAACTGCAAAAATACGTATTCTTCTTCCCTAACTTTCTCGAACGGATGAGCAAACAGTTCAAATCGAAGATCATCTTCTTGCTGGACGAGGTGGATAACCTGGTAATTATGCAGCGTGGAGATTGGGAGCTCTTCCGTATGTTGCGCGCTTCTTCAAATAAAGGTGCCTGCCAATATATCATCGCCGGTTTCCGCGAAGCCATGCGAGAACAGTACATGCTCGATTCACCTTTCTACAATTTCACCCAGGAGATCCGTCTCAGCGAATTCACCCGCCAGCAGGCTCGCAGCTTAATAATCACGCCGATGGAAAACCTTAGAGTGCGCTTCCGCAATGAAGAAGAAGTCATCAGTCGCATCTATGAAGAGACAGCTGGTCACCCCAATCTGATCCAGTATTACTGCCTGATCTTGTTACGGCATCTCGACCAATCCGGTGGGCGAGAGATCAGCCCGGAAAGCCTGATCGATGTCTATTCAGATGAGGGTTTTACCAGCCATCTTCTGACCTCTTTCATGCAGAATACGGAGAATCGAGAAAAAGCACTTATCTATGCCATAATGAAGTCAACGCAGGAGGTTGGCAAAAAAGGATTTAGCCAGGAAAAGATCGATACTGTACTGAGAAAAGGAGGCATTGCCCTCACCCAAAAGGAGATCGACGAAGCCTGTAACGTGCTCACCCTGGCAGGGGTCATCCACCGCAAAGAAAAAGAATTCTACTTCACCTCGCCAGTCTTCACCAAGGTTCTCCAGCAAACCTATGACCTGGATTATTTGTACCGCAAAGTAAAAGAAGAAGGATATGATCGGGTTTAATCCTGTTTTGGATGGGCCAGCCACTGCTGGTTACCATCGGGAGGCAATAGAGCAGATCACTCAATGTGTAGAAGAGGGGGTCTATTGCGCATTATTAGGTCCGCGGTTGTGCGGGAAAACTCTGTTGCTGCGCTTTATTGAGCAAAACTTGGCCCGATTATTGGGTTGGACCTGTGTGTATATCGACCTGCAGAGCATCCGGGCAACCACCCAGCAAGCCTTCTTTGCTGACCTCATTCGCCTGACAGGCCAGCGATTAATAGAAGTTACTGGAGAGACTCTGCCAATCCCGGATGAAAGCCTGGCCAGCAGCGCGGTTTTTCGCGCCTTCCTGTCTGATAGCTTGGAAGCCATTGGTTCTGACCTAGTGCTGCTGATCGACCCCTTGGAAGCTTTACCAACCGATCTGGTCCAGGCCCTGCTCACCTCGCTGCGGGCGGCTTACATGGATCAGCAAAACCTGGACAGCCGCATGACCATCGTGGTATCAGGCGCCTTGAGCCTGGCCACCCTGGCTGTTGGAGAATCTTCCCCCTTCCGCGGCATCGCCCGCCGGGTCTTTATTGGCGATCTTTCGGAAAGCGACAGCGAATCTCTGCTCCTTGATTTCCTGCGTGAAGATGGGATCAACGCAACTAGGCCCGCGATACAAAAGCTGGTATCAGCCACAAGCGGCGACGTGTATCTTATTCGCCAAATTAGTCAGAATTGCACTGAGCGGGTACGAACCAAAGGTGCCGGGCGTTTGGGTTCCAGGGAAGTAAACTATGTGATCAACAAGTTTTTACGGGATGAGGTCTTTCAATATGCACCGCTAATTGAAGCCATCCGCCTAATCGAAGAAAATCCCGATCTTCTCCAGGGGATAGTGCAGCTGCTCGAGAATGACAGCGTTCCACGAAGCGAGTTACCTTTACCCCTCTCTCCCGATCTCGATCCCCTGTACCTGACCGGAGTTGTGGAAAGCGTTCCTGGCGATCGTTACCGTCTGCAGAATCTGATTTACCGCGAATTTCTCGGCCAGCATTTCTCGCCCAACCGTGTGGGACGTGTTCTGGCGATGGCTGGTCGTTGGGATTCGGCCATCGATTACCTGGAAACCAGTGTGCTACCGGGAAGCTGGACTTCCAACACCGACCTGCTACCAGCAACAATCAACTCCATGTACGCCTCGGACGATCTGGCTCGAGCTGCATATTTCCTGCGCCGAGGGCTCTCCGCAGCATTTGGTATACGCGAGACGCGTATCTGGTTGCGTAATTCCCAGGACGATTATTTGCGTCCTGTTGGCTCTGGTGACATGAATTTCGATGGCAATTTTTCATCTGATCAGGGGATATCCATTAATGCGGATCGTTTAGAGGCACGTGCTTATCGCTATCAGGTCACCCTTCGCGGTCAGGAGGCAGAAGAGAGCATTTTACGCGCCATTCCGCTCATGGTTCCCGGCAGCCAACCGATCGGGGTGGTAACGATTTCTGATGAACTAAGCGAAAATTCCCTGGTTGACCGTCGAGAGCGAGATTTGCTCATGGCAGGTTACCTCAACCAGGCTACCAGGGCTTTACATACGGTTAGCCTGCGCCGCCAGGAATTAACCCTGGCCGGTCGCGTGCAGGCCAGTCTGCTCCCTGAAAGTTCACCAGATATTCCCGGCTGGCAGATTACAGCGACCTGGAAACCAGCCAAAGAGACCTCGGGAGATTTCTATGACTTCGTACACCTCCCCAATGGGCGCCTCGGGATCGTAATCGCGGATGTAGTCGATAAGGGTATGGGCGCAGCGCTGCTGATGGCGCTCACCCGAACCCTGATCCGCACCTATGCTGCGGAGTTCCCCAACCATCCAGAGCACCTATTGCAGGTAACCAACCAGCGCATCCTATCAGATTTGGATGCCGGCCTATTTGTAACGCTCTTCTATGGTGTGTTGGATCCTAATACTGGAAAACTGACCTACAGCAATGCAGGGCACCCCCCACCTTACGTCTTCAGCACTGACGAGGCTTTTCTTTCCGGGGGAGGGATGCCGCTCGGGGTATCGGATGAAGCGACCTGGCAGCAGGGTTCACAAGAGATCCCCCCAGGAGCTATGCTGCTGCTCTACACGGATGGTATCCCAGACTCTCAAAACCAACGGGGCGATTTTCTGGGCGAGGAGGGCATGCTCAACATCATCCGGGACCAGCTGGGGAGCTCTGCACAGACAGTTCAGGACGGGCTGCTTGCAGAGCTTTACAACTTCACTGGCACTAAACCCCAGGTTGATGACATCACCATTATGACGCTGATTAGAGATCAAAACTCCAAAGCGCTGTGACCCCGTCAATAACCCAATATCCTCCGGCAAAATTTTCAGCCAGCAGCTTCTACGGATTCCTTCTCGCTCTGTTCACGCTGCTCTTGCCCGAGCTCTGCGGATTTTCCCCTGACGCGAAAGCAATTAAATATCCTGAAGCTGTAAAACATAAAGAACACGGCAAACATCTCTTCTAACAGTTCCTGACTTTTAAACCAGACCAGTGAAACCACGGCTATGAGCAGGCTCAATCCGATCATGCTGGGATGAGGCAAAACCAGCCTGCTAAAGTCCAGGTAGCGTTCCTTCATTTCCAACCAGATGGCGATAAAGATAAAGATTGGGAAAAATACCAGCAACCGGTAAAACAACAGGTAGTACTGGTTAAAGTAATTATGCAGATTGGTCTCATTCTGGATGTTGCCCTCAAACGTCTGTGGTGTTTCCCAACCAAAGATCCGCTGTCCCCAGGAGATCTCTTCCATCGCGTTGAGCAAGAACGCCAGCATCAAGAAAAGGTAGATTACGGTAATCAGATTTCGAATATTGATAAATTGGGGATCTCTCCTGAGTCTCGGGATAGCCAGGCCGATCAGCAGGACAGCGGCCAGCATCAGGATTGGAGTCAGCGATTCAAAAATCCCATCTTCAAGATAAAGCACTTCGAAAATTTGTGATGAGGGATCATATAAGCGAATATGGATAATGAGGAATAGACCGATTACGGTTGAAGCAATGAGCATAAACCGGGGCGAAGGCCTGACATCAGAAATACCAAAAACAGGGTCGCTGAAAAAAATCCGCACCATTCTTTGGCGCCAGGACTCATCTTCTGCCTTGATCAATCCATAGCCGGAGAGTACCAGCAATCCAGTAAAAATGTAGAAGACATAATTCAGCTGCCGCACACCACCGGGAGTGATTTCTCCGTCAGCACTGATAGAGCTTTCCAACAAGGTGATAATTTGCGGGTGAAAAATTTGGAAGGCTAAGAAGAATATGATTCCGAGAATGATAAATGCAAGACCAACTTTTCTTTTTGATACCTGCATGCCTTAATCCTTGTCACTTCTTGATCCAAGATATCCCGATCCCAGATGGTTTAGGAGGTGCAATTATATATTGTAAACGAAATGAACGGGCCGTGACCCGTTCATTTCTTCGACTCCCAACCGATATTAATCCACCGATAAAGATAAAAAACTGAGTAAGGCGAATTAGGCTGGCACTGCTTCAGGCTCCAAATATCGATCTTGTTTCACGCCATCCGGCATGGTGGCACCCAGCAAAACTGCACCGGTAAGATTGGTTTCTCCCATACTGGCACCTGACAAATCGGCTTCGGTCAAGTTTACTCCGGTTAAATTTGCATTCCGCAAATCAGCATCTGTCAGGTTGCAGCCGGTCATATTGGCGTCTCTTAACACCGCCAACACCATGATCGCTTCGCTGAGATTGGCACCAGTCAGGTCAGCGCCGACCAGGTTGCCCCTTAATTTTGCCCGTCGCAAATCAGCACCCCGCAAGTCCGCTTTCGTCAAAATTGCCCCACGTAAATCGGCCCCCGTCATGTCCGCAACGGTTAGTATTGCTTCCGCCATGATCGCCTCGCTGAGATTGGCCTCATTGAGCAATGCTTTACTAAAATCGGTTTTGCTCAGATCAGCCAGGCTCAGGTTGGCTTTATTTAAGTTTGCCTCAACGAGTACCGCTGCACTGAGATCGGCTTCGCTCAAGTTTGCGCCGCTCAGATTGGTTTTCGTTAGATTTGCCCCCCCGAGATTGGCCCCCCGTAAATCCGCCTTACTCAGGTCAAACCCACTCAGGTCAATGTTGCGCAGCCACAAGGGACCTGGACGATTTAGAAGTTCGTAAATTTGATATTGAGTTAATTCTGCCATCCTCCAACTTCCTAATCCGGTAGTTGCCTACCACGTCATGGTTAGGAGTTTGTGCCGGTGGTTGCTGACCCGGTCTAAGTGACAACAATTTTAGCAAGGATTTGTTTTTCTGCAATAACAATCCTGAAAGGAGGGCGCTAAATGAACCTCGTTTATCGATGAACTCTATTTTTTGTTAGGCAAAAATACATCAAGGAACTATGCGGGATAGTGAAACAGCAATAAATCTGAAAAAACACTAGAATCAGATGTAACTTACCTGGATTAATTGGATATTATGGATGAAGGTATTTGATGCTCAACTTTCTAGACCTATATGATTTGTATGCAGAGGAGGTTTTTCGTTTTGCCTTGTGGCTTTCCGGCGACAGGTTCGAGGCGGAGGATATTACCTCTGAAACATTTGTACGCATTTGGGTACGTTTCGATTCAATTCGAACTGAAACCCTAAAGGCTTACCTCTTCACGATCGCACGCAACATCTATCTTAAAAAGCGGAGAAATATCAACAAACAGGTCCCAATAGATGATAGTTACCCTGATCCTCATCCTAATCCGGAACAACTTATAGACTCTCGTCTAGAATTATTGAGAATCCAGAACACCATTCAAAAATTACCTGAAGTTGATCGAGCAGCATTTGCATTGCGCGTCCAGCATGAATTACCGTATGCAGAAATAGCTCGGATTTTGGAAATCTCACTTACTGCTGCTAAAGTCAAGGTTCACCGTGTACGCAAAAAGCTGCTTGCTACTAGTGATGATAAGGAGATAGGTTGAAAATGGAAATCACACGCAATGTAATTGTCGATTTACTGCCTCTATATTTAGCAGGTGAAGCCAGCCCTGATACAAATGCCCTGGTTGGCAAATTTCTAGAAACCGATCCTGAGCTTGCTCAACTCGCCCAGGATCAAAAGGAAAAAATGAAAATGCTGGGAGAGGTTCCCGTTACATTAACTGAGGATGATAAGATGAAAGCTTATCGAAAAACCAGATGGGTAATGGTTTTATATATTGTTGTCTTGGCTATAATCATCTCCCTCATCCTAGGTGTTACTCTGCTGGTTTTCTTTGTCTCCTCCCCGCCAATTAATTAGCTATCTTGTCAAAGGAAAATGAATCGCCTCGCACCTATTCGACGTAAGGAGAATTGTTATGCATAACGCCTTTCATACTCTTGGTAGATTTTTAAAAGTCGTCTCAAGTGGTCAATCCTACTTGAATCTGATTTATTTATTAGCATCTTTCCCGCTGGGCATTTTCTATTTCGTCTTTCTAGTTTCCGGTCTATCAACAGGTCTATCGTTAGCGATCATCTGGATAGGTATACCAATCCTGTTCCTCGTTGGCGTAATCTGGTGGCAGTTGGCTCGTTTTGAGCGGTCCTTAGCGATCACCATATTGAAGGAAGATGTCCCAACGATGATCGATCCAACAAAGGATGACGCAATAATTTGGATCCGCTTAAGAGAGTATTTCGTCAATCCTGTTACCTGGAAAAGCTTGTTGTATTTGTTTTTGAAATTTCCACTTGGAATGGCAACATTTGTTATCGTAGTTACATTTGTCTCCCTCACCCTGTCATTCCTGACGATGCCCTTGACATTTCGTTTATTGGGTAATTTTCAGATTGGTCTATTTACACACCCCAATCAATCATTGTGGATAATTGACAGCTTGAATGACGCCCTGCTTGCTGTATTGATCGGACTGTTTTTGTGGCCAGTGACTTTGCATGTCATAAACGGTATTGCCTGGGCTCACGCGAAGTTAGCCAGGTTGATGTTGAGCATTAATCCGCTTGAAAATCTGACTTCGGTCTCCGAAGCCTAAGATATCATTTCAATTGAGGGGAAAGAGTAGTTCGATACCAACAATCTCGACCGCGAGCAATGGATTCTTGTCTAAAAGCTGCGCAAGAACCCCTGATGCGCCAGTCATCATTTTCACCTTGATAGTTTCGCATTTTATGTATCATCACAAGTTATGCATTACTCTCCCAGTAAAAGCTGGAATTTTAAATCAACGTCGATCACGATAGAACCGATTTTATCAGCACTAACAATCAATCAATTTCGGGCCGCAGAGACTGAACCAAAAATATATCCAACCTAGTAAATTAAATAAATATCCAATTGCAGCGCACACGATAGGAGTTATCGATGGCTGAACGCGAATTTATCCCCAATAACAAGTACCAGATCAAGATGATGCTGGTGATCACGCTGATCGCATTTCTCGTCCTGCTGGGGGCGGGGATTCTGTCGTTCCTGATCGGTCTGGACGATCCCGGAGCCGGTTTGGTTGTGATAGGCATCGCCTTGGTAGGCGATGCATTATTCTGGGTGATCGGGATGATCCTCTCGGTACCCTATTTCCGCAGTTTACGCTACCAAATCATGGAAGATGAAGTCATCGTCCATGTCGGCATCGTCACCCATTCGGTCAAGCATGTGCCTTTCAGGACGGTCACCAATATCACCGTCAAACGCGATATCTTCGATCGCTGGTTCTTCAATTTAGGCTCGCTCAGCATCCAGACTGCAGGAATGAGCGGCCAAACCGGTGCAGAAGAAAACCTGGTTGGTTTGGAAAACGTCCAGGAAGTCTACGATCTCGTGGTCGCAGAGCTGCGCCGGTTTCGCGGCGCTATGCCGCCTACCACCGTTCAGGAAGAACCACCTGCCAATGGCAGTGCAGCCCTGTTAGCTGAAGTCCAGGCGATCCGAGAGCTGCTGGAAAAAGGGAGTAATTGACCACCCTGGCTGCTGCTTCCATAAACATGGCAGATTCCTCCAAATGCCAGTAGATAATTAAAACTAAACAGGTCACCGTTTGTAAACTGTGTTAAACGGTGATAATGATCCAAACCCAGAACTGAGCCAGTTATTTGGTGATAATTGGAATTTAAATCCTAACTATCGACTTTGAAAAATAGGCGCAAAGAACTTATTCCCGCTTACAAGTTCTCCAAGATGCTTTCAATCTCCTCTTCACCGAAGGCGCGCAGTGTCGTGGTGCGAACATTGCCTTGCATGCCGATACCTACGAGCAGACGGTTCGCAGTAGCATCATCCGGGGCCACATGAACCAAGAAACCATCATACTGGCCAAAGGTCCACCAGATACCGATGATGTGTCCACCCGCCTCTTCCCAGGCTTCCCTTGCGGCTTTTGCTCGCTTGGCAGTATCTTTCACATTGCGGACACCCTGTTCGGTCCAATTGAATAAGGTTAGATAGGCTGGCATAGTATTCCTCCTGCAAGTTTTCTCTATTATGACCGATCAAGTCATAGTAATCAAGTTAATGAAAATAATCACACAGAGAAGTAATTGACTGCGAAGATTTGGTGATACTCAAGCACCTTAACTCCATAAGTAACCAAGTCCAATGAAACTTTTTCAGCTTCAGTCAATTTGCCTGGTTCCATTTCTCCCCAGGTTGAAATCCCTTCAAAGTGAGCGCGAGTATAATCAGATAACCTACTAAATCCCTAATTTAACACTACTCTTCAAATATGACCCCAAATCACAATAACAATCTCATCCAAACCCACGAATTGGTCAAGCGTTTTGGTGAAAAGACTGCTGTCGACCAGGTTACATTCCAGGTTTCTGGCGGGGAGGTGTTCGGCTTTCTCGGTCCCAATGGGGCAGGCAAAACCACCACGATCAAGATGATCGTCGGATTGCTGCAGCCTACTTCCGGATCGGTTTCTGTGGCAGGGTTCGACCTCCAGGAGCAGCCGCTACAAGCCAAAGCAGTTTGTGGCTATCTCCCCGATTCCCCTAACCTTTACCCCAAGCTCTCTGCCCTGGAGCTGCTGCGTTTTGTGGGCGACCTTTATGAAATCGATCCCCAACGAGTTGCACGCCGCAGCCAGGAACTGCTGAAGCTGTTTGAGTTGGATGATGTCGCTGATGACCCGATCGATACTTACAGTCACGGCATGCAGCAAAAGACAGCCCTCGCCAGCGCCCTAATCCACGATCCTCGAGTCCTCGTCATGGACGAACCGACAGTCGGCTTAGATCCGCGCTCAGCGCGCATGATCAAAGATATTCTCCGCCAGCTGGCGGAACGTGGTGCGGCGGTATTCCTCTCGACCCATATCCTCGAGATCGCAGAGCGCATGTGCGACCGGATCGGGATCATCGATGAAGGGCGATTGATCGCCGTGGGGACCATGCAGGAACTGCGCGCCATAGGCAAAGGTGAAACCAGCCTGGAGGATATCTTCCTCAACCTTACCGGTGGCGCAGAATATGCTGAGATCGCCGAGGTTCTAAAATGACTTTGGCAGTCACCCCAGGTTCAAATTTGTGGTCTTCCATCTGGAAGCTCTTGCGATTGCGTGGGGTGATCTTCATCAGTGGCTTTCGTCGCGCTCGCTTGCGCAACAAAATCGGCATGATCGTGCTGGGTTTGGTCGTGCTCGGGGTGCTGGCAGCTGCATTTGCGCTCAGCATTCTGGTTCTCAACGCGCTGCGCTCTCCCCTGATGGCGCAGGTTGTCAATGATCCCGAGCGCCTGCTGGGCAGCATTCCAGCATTGGTAGTTACGATCGCTTTTGTGGCTATCTTGATCACCAGTTTCGGTTTACTGCTCCAGGCTCTGTACCTGGCGGGCGATATGGATTTTCTGCTCTCCTCCCCACTGCCTATGAGAGCGGTCTTCCTTTCCAAGCAGCTGCAAGCCATCCTGCCCAATTATGCCCTGATCCTGCTTGTCGGGCTGCCAGTCCTGTTCGGCTTAGGAATCTCCCAGGGCTATAATTTCCTCTATTATCCGCTGGTCATTCTGATCCTGACCCTGCTGACTTTGACCGCCGCGGGAATTGCCAGCCTGGTAGTAATGGCGGTGGTGCGCATCTTCCCCGCCCGGCGGGTCGCCGAGGTGCTTGGCTTTCTGGTCGCCACCATCTCTATCCTTTGTTCCCAATCCGGTCAGATAGCGAATTTTGCCGACGTTTCCGGCGAGCAGGCCTCCCTGGCTTTGAACCAGCTGGGACGGATCAATTCTCCCTTCTCACCTCTATCCTGGGTTGGAGGCGGTCTGGTAGCGATCGGGCAAAGGGATTGGCTAACCGGAATGGGATTGATCGCGGTTACCATAGTGGTCTGCGGGGCAATTTTCATCATTTCTCTGAATACAGCTGAACGACTTTACTTCTCGGGTTGGGCATCTGTGCACATCACCAGGAGAAAGAAGAGGGTAGATCGCAGGCAGCCTGTCACTACACCCGTCAGATCGCTTTTTTCACCGGTCATCCACCGCTTGATTACCCCACAGGTGCGAGCCATCATCATCAAGGATTTCCTGGTCCTGCGGCGTGACCTGCGCAATATGTCCCAACTGGTTACGCCGCTAATCATCGGCATCATCTACGCCGTGATGCTGGTGCGAGGTGGAAGCGAACCTCCCCCCGGGCGAGGTGAGGCCCCGGAATTATTTATGCAGGTTCTTGGTAATTTCTTTCTTTACGCCAATGTCGGCATTTCCAT
>CP070785.1:1943665-1957369 GCA_020346705.1 Chloroflexota bacterium
GGGGGGGATTCACCTAATCCAAACCACGGATAGTAATTTTTTGGTTTGAAAATTCATGTAACAAGTCGCAAAAACCGACGTTATTAACGGCAACAATAACCAATTTATAACCTCTGCAGGTCCGCGGAGGGCTTTTCGGTCAATCCAACCGAAAAGGTGCATAATTTTGGTTCGAAAGGGAATTGCGACGATCTAATGGCCTAATTTGGTCGCTTCTCCACCTGATAGGTGGAAAGGTCATTAAGGAGCAAGTAGCGAAACCGGCCCGAGAGGCCGGTTTTTATTAACTCTATTAGTGATTGGGTTGGGAAATCGTGATGACACTCTTATTCAATTTAAACTCCGCTAAACGTACTCATTTTACACATTTACTGCTCGTTGCGTGTTTGCTGGCTGGCTTGTTTTTTGCCTTGACACACACCCCAGCTTTTGGACGGCAAGCTGAGGCAGAACCCGCCTGTACACCGCCCAATGATTGGGCTCAAACAACCCGCCTGAAAAATCCAGAAAAACCCACCAAACAGTGGTCCTTCTCAGTTGACGAGTCGCAAATGAGGGTCAGCTTGGTATTCTTCTACTACCAGGATTACAGTAAAGAAGGATGTCCATTTGACTGCAGCAAAGGAGACTGCCAGACAGATGAAACTGGAAAAGGAGAATCCCCATTGGGAGGTTTCAAAGTTTCGGATGGAAAAGAAGGGGCGAATCGGGGAGTTAAAAGATTGGAAGGTGTCTTGGCGAAAGGGAACTATCAGGTCTCATTTACCGCCAATGGTGATCCAGGTTCGATGAACGTGGGTCTGGTTGTTCGTCAAGAATCAGTGCCCACCGCCACCCCATCACCCACCGATCCTCCGCCTCCAACGGATATACCGCCCACAGCAACCAATACACCAACCGCCACCGCAACGACACAGCCCCCTGTTGATAGTCCAACTCCACCACCAAAAGAACCCACCCGTAAACCGCCAGCCACACTACCACCTCCGACACCTTTCCCAGGATCTCCGCCACCCCAGGCGCTGATCCCAGTAACGGGAGTCATGGATGGCTCGACACCTGGCATGCGCATGTGGGTGATCATCCCCTTTGGTGTTGGACTCATTGGACTAGGGATCGCATTTTATGGCATCGTCACTCGCCTCAAAGAGGATTAATTCCGAACGGGAATAATCTTATCGTCACAGATAATCAACAACCATAAATCAAACCAGAGCATTATTGACCACAGCATGTTAACAACAAAATAATCACACACAGGAAAGTACCAATCCGCTGACGCCAACAAATCTATTATCTTTACACCCGGGATGCAGCGTCAGCGGGAAGCAAAGAAACCAGTTCAAGAGACCGTTGAAATACAAAAATGGGTGCTGGGAATGGGATCAAATTATGAAACTGAAAAATAAATCAACGTTGAAACATACGGCAAGGTTTTTTTACATCTTCGGCTCCGCATGCCTGATAGTTAGTCTTGCACTATCATTCGTTCAATCTCCAGGCGAAGCGGCTACAGTGAACGGTAAAGGAAACTGCAGCACGGGCTACGTTGCTAAGGACGGGAATTCGCCCTTTAGCTACGATGGCTCTGAGACAATCATCAAGGCGATCGTTAAATCAGGACAGGGCTGCTTTCCACTAACCATTGCAAAGCCTAATGATGGTTGTTATAAGGCATCTGGCCTGGGCACATCCTCGGTGCGTGTTTCCAGGGTGGGAGAACCTGGTCCTGAATGCCAGGAGATCTCGCATGTCGAATTTCTTGCAGGACCAACTGAGCCGCCAACTACCGAGCCACCGGCTACGACGGAACCACCTGCAACAACTGAGCCTCCAACAACCACGGAGCCGCCAGCCACAACCGAACCCCCTGCTACGACAGAGCCACCTGCTACGACAGAGCCTCCCGCTACAACTGAACCGCCTGCAACCACGGAGCCACCTGCCACGACAGAACCTCCCGCTACAACCGAACCGCCTGCAACCACGGAGCCGCCAGCCACAACTGAACCTCCTGCGACAACAGAGCCACCCGCTACAACGGAGCCACCAGCTACCACAGAACCGCCTGCTACGACGGAGCCTCCGGCAACAACTGAACCTCCAGTCACAACGGATAGCCCCACTGAAACTGATCCTCCAGAGTCCACCAATCCCCCTGCCACTGCTACCGATCCTCCTAAAACACCCACGCCTCCCCCGACGTTGGCACCGCCGCCCCCTCCAGAGGGTACTCCTGAACTCATTCTGATCCCTGAAACGGGTATTGACCTTTTACTCGCTAACCAGGTATCCCCAACTTGGGTCTTCCTTTTCCTCGGAATGGCATCTATTGGATTTGGAACGGTGTTTAGAGGATTGTTCAACAAGCGTTCCCGCAAGGAGAACTAGAAATAAAGTAATAACAACCCGGATTGGGGTTCATAAAAGCTCATCGCAAGACTGATCCAATAAATGCTTTTATGAACCCCTCTTTTTGGTTTCCCAACATGCAAAAAGGACAATTTTAGACAAAATTGGGTATATATAGTATAATTATCCCAGATCAACGCAATAACGATGGGTTTCCACCTCCGTTATTCGTACCTGAACGTTGACAATAAGATAGTGATCATGGGAAAAGTGATGATCCAATGACTAGAGATGGTCGCTTGTCTATCCGGGTGGGTAGTTAGGTCATTGGGGAGCAAATAGCGAAACCGGCCCTTGAGGCCGGTTTTTTTTATCCAGACTGGGTGTTGGGAGATGGAAGATGATCAATAATATTCCTGTAAACTTAATCGCAAAAAGAGTCGCCAAATTGTGTTATTTACTCGGTGCCGCCTGCTTGCTGGTTGGTCTTATCCTGTCAGTGGTGCATTTCGCAGGTAGTTCGGCCGCAGTCAATGCCCAAGGGCAGGGAAACTGCGATACAGGCTGGGTGGAGAAGGATGAACAGGCGCCTTTTGGCTATTCCGGTCAAGAAATCATCACCTCTGTCTATGTGAAGTCTGGTGAGGGATGCTTCCTGTTGACGATAAACAACCCCAGTGATGGTTGCTACCAGGCAATAGGATTAGGTACTAACAATGTCAGTGTTACGCAAATCGGCACGCCTGGTCCAGATTGTCAGGAAATTTCACATGTAGAATTTTATGCTACCCAGGTAGATCCTTCACCTACCCCGACGAATACTGCCACAAATACAGCAACCCTTATACCTACGCCCACAGAAACTGCCACAATTGTGGTGACTGATCCGGTTGTTACACTCACTCCCACGGATACCCCTACTCCGACCAACACGGCTACCTTCACCGCAACACACGAGGCGACTGACCCAGTCGTTACACTCACCCCCACCGATACTCCAATACCAACGGCAACTGATCCTGCAGCAACACAAACACCGACCGATCCCTCACCGACAAACACTCCTTCTCAACCAGAGACAGCCAGCAGCCCAACTCCACCTCCGACATTACCTCCCCCGGCTGATACCCCTGAACTCGTATTAATTCCCGACACTGGTGTGGATCTTTCCTTCTTAGATTTTGACAACCGCTTCCTGGTTGTTTTCTTCTTGGGTTTGGGTTTCTTGGGAGTCGGCCTGGTATTTCACGGGATCTCAAAAAGACGGCTCCCCTGATAAGAACTAGGAATTGGAAACAGCCAGAGACCACTTCCTGAAAACCTTCTTGGAGATTGCTCTCTTCAAGAAAGCCAAACCAATTGTCAGAAGATCTTTTTGAACCCGATGGAACGTTTTGGGGTATGTAGTATAATCAAGGTAAGTTACGTTAAAGTTAATGTAACGCGATGCATTTTCCAGCGTTATCATTGTTAGTTCATTCCTAACAAAATAACCATTTAAGGGAATTGCGACGATCCTTTGACTAAATATGGTCGCTTACCTATCCATCCGGATAGTTAGGTCATTGGGGAGCGAATAGCGAAACCGGCCCTACGGGCCGGTTTTTCATTTTCTCCATAACGGGTGTTGGGAAAGGGAAGAAGGAAATGGCCAAGAAACAATATATCAGAATAGGAGCATATTTGTTATTCCTGGGGATCATCTCAGGAATTACGCTGCTTTTCGTAGGCGTGCTGTTCATTAATGCCGCTGCCTCCAACATTGTCCCCGAAAGCAATGACCTTCTCGAAGGTCAGGGTACTACCTTGTTAAGTCACGGGGGTTCTAACGATGGCTGCATGGTTGAGAGGTACAACGCGACCAAACCGGCTGAGGTGAGCAGTCTCAACTGTACTGCAAATGATGTCAGGCTGGCTCAATTTAATCTGCTCTCCGGTCCATCTTCATGTATCAAGGGCGAGGATATAACCGTCACCTTGCTTGGTGAGTTTGTATCGACATCTGATCAGCGCTGGGATATCGGCATGTTCATCGCCACAGATGGAGGGGATCCCAACTCATTGGGAGGCACCTGCTACAACGATTACTTGCATGTGGTATCTGCAGATAACTCCGACCTGGACCTCACTGGTGGTTCAGGACCGTTTTACAACGGAGAGATCACCGAAGATCCGGGTGATACCTGCGGGGATCTTGACCAGGGTCAGACTGCCTTTTTCCAGACAGCTCAAATCACTATCAAGTGCCAGGATAGAGACAATAATGGCGTTGCCGATGTAAATGCTTGCACAGTCTGGGCTAATTCACGCTCAGATGGTTCTGAAGGTAAGCCGAGCTGCACGAGTGAGCTGGATACAACTGCAGAAACATCGGCAAAATGCACCTGTGAAAGCGTGGAAATTACAAATCTCCGGGTTCCTTTCGATGGAACGATAGAGGTCATAAAAGATGTAATTCCTGCCGACGCTCCAGGGGCCTTTAACCTGCAGATTGATGGAAAAACAGTATTCCCGGATGCCCAAAACGGGGACACCACAGGACCTGTAGCGGTCTCTGCGGGCACTTCCGTTGACCCCGAACCAATCGGAGATTACCACACCGTTGGCGAAACCGCCGGAACGGGGACCAACTTCAGCCATTTCGACAAAGAAATAATCTGCGAAGATAGAGAAGGTGATACCGCATCCACAACTGGACCAGGACCACTAGAAGTGTTCGTCGAACCAGGTGATACCTGGGTGTGCAGAATCAAAAACACTTACCTGATCACCCCCACTGCTACTTTCACCGCCACGCCAACTGACACCCCAACCCCGACAAGTACTGCCACCTTCACGGTCACACCAACTGCGACGGAGACAATCCCGGTCGCAACTGAGCCCGTCGTGACTTTGACCCCCACGGACACACAAATAGCTCCAACCGCGACTCCAAAACCTCCAACCAACACACCAATTCCAGCCAGCCCGACCCCTGTGCCTACTCTCGCACAGCCGACTCCATTAGCGACACAGGAGGCCTTGATCCCCGAAACAGGCGTCGATCTATCTCTTGCAAGACTTAATTCCATGTTCACGGTCTGGATCGCCATCTCGCTTGCACTGGGTTTTGTTGGCAGCGGCCTAATATTCTACGGGGTTGCCACAAAATTATTCTTCAAAGGTCCCAAGGATTAATGAAACGAACTCTGCTTGAGAATTTGAACATCACTCTTGGATTTCTGCTGGCAATTCTGGCCATTACCGGAATGTGCATCGCCATCTTCATGCCAGCGGTTTTAACGGCCAATGTCTCTCCAGGGTACGGAATTGGTGCCCTGGCTGTCCCTTTGCACCATTTCAACGAGCAACCAGAAACAACAATCGCAGTAGAGGATGAATTTAAAACTCCGGAACCACTTTATGTAACGGTGGATATTGGTGATACCAATCTGGCTCCCTCTCCATCAGAAGTTATCCCCCAAAACAGCCTACTAGATGAGGCTGTTTCGCTGGTCCCAGATACTGGCTCTCCTGGCAAAGAGGAACCAACCGAAGTTCAGCTGCCGCCGGAAGTACCTGCGCGGATCGTGATCTCATCGATCGATCTGGATGCGCCAGTGGTACCCGCACCGGTAGAATTCGAAACGCTGGCTGGAAAAGAATTCATGAAGTGGCTCGTTCCTGATGAACGCGCTACAGGCTGGCACATCACCTCTGCGATGCTGGGCGAACCTGGTAATACTGTGCTTAACGGTCACCACAACGCTTTTGGCGAGGTATTTGTGAACCTGGATGATGTGGTCGAGGGTGATATTATCTGGGTTGAATCCGAAAACAGCCGCTTCAGATACCAGATTACAAACAAAATCGTCCTGCCAGAGAAATATGAGGAACTCGAAGTGCGCATGCACAATGCCCAATGGCTGCTACCATCTGTTGATGAGCGCCTGACATTGATCTCCTGCTGGCCCTACGAGAGCAACACGCATCGCCTGATCGTTGTCGCCAGCCCATTAGGCCGGGAAGAAATCGAATCTAATCAATGATAAATTTTTTCTCTACCAAATTAAACCTAACAACCCTCCTTGCGAACCTGATAGTCAAGGGGGGTTTTATCTTCTTGACGCAGTATAAGGATTGTGCTAGTATCATGAGCAGAAATTGAAAAAACATTTGCGAAACTTGCTATATTAGCATTTGAAATTCCAAGGAGGAGAATTATATGACCACCATGCGTTATATAATCTTTATCGGGATGGTGACCTCTGCCTTACTGCTCGCGGGCTGCACACTTTCTGCATCTACACCCCCTCCGGTGACAGAAACCCCCGATAGCGCCATGAGCACACTAGAAGCCGAGCTTGCCATTATTGCCACCCAAACTGCGGTGGCCGGTGGCGGCGCCGAGACTGCTCCTACCCAACCTCCAGAGACTGAGCCCACCTCGGCCAACCCAACCGAAGCTGCTCCAGAAACCTCCCCTGAGACGACTGAAGCCCCCCCTCCTCCACCTTCACCAACTCCAGCGCCTGTATCCACTGCCACTCCCGGAATTCCCCAAACTTACCAGCTTCAAAAGGGTGAATTCCCGTTCTGCATCGCCCGACGCTTCAATGTCAATCAAACCGAACTGCTTAACTTGAATGGATTAGGCTCTGGTTCAGTCCTGCCAGTTGGATATTCATTGAAAATCCCACAAACAGGCAACACATTCTTCGGGCAGAGGTCTTTGATAGAACACCCGGCAAGCTATACCGTGGTTGCCGGGGACACAATTTATACCATCGCCTGTAAATATGGATCTGCGGATCCGAATGCCATCATCGAGGCCAACAATCTCAAGTCGCCCTACACTTTATCAGCCGGGCAGGTGCTGCAGATTCCCTGAGCAGAACAAAAATCTGAAACAATCAAAGGTAGCCGGTATAATTGACCGGCTACTCTTATTTTCCCCAAAAAGGATCAACTCAAGATGGGATATGAAACTAAACATTCTGAGACCGTTTACTTGGGCAAGGCATTTGATGTTCGCCGTGATCAGATCTTGCTCCCAGATGGAAAAGAAACCACCTTCGATGTCGTAGTTCACCCAGGAGCTGTGACCTTGATCCCCATAGACTCCGCTGGGCGTATCCTGTTTGTTCGCCAGTATCGCTATGCAATTGGTGAGGAGTTATTGGAACTTCCAGCTGGCACCCTCGATGAAGGAGAAGAACCGGAGGCCTGCGCGCACCGGGAAATACGAGAAGAGACCGGCATGTCAGCAGGGAAGTTAGAAAAGATTGGGGAGTTTTTCCTTGTGCCTGGTTATTCAACCGAGTACATGTACATCTACCTGGCTTCAGACTTGAAACCTGATCCATTACCGGGAGATGAAGATGAATTCATCACCGTGGAGGCCATCGCAGTGCAAAAAATCCCCGAGCTGATCTCGCAGGGGATTCTCAGGGACGCAAAATCACTCTCTGCCCTTTTCCTGGCAGAGCCATATCTTTCACGTAATCGGGTAGATTAAAAGCTGTTTCGGGAAATTTCAATCAGCCCGCTTATAAGTTTGGGACTGATCAGCAGATGAAACCCCTGGATCCCGCCGGGATTTTTGGCGAGAGGATCGACCTGCAGCAGGATTAAGCAGGGTGTTCAACCAGGTGACAGCGCGCGAATCAAATTCCCTTCGCCCGCACATATCACACACCCAGGCGGGAAAGTTAGGGACGGTGACCAGTTCTTTATTCAACCAGGTGAAATAGGTGATCGCTTCCATGTGCATCACGCCAGCTGCGCATTCAGGACAATGGTAGGCTGACAGATTATTTGACTCGCTTTTCGATCGTGATTGCATCTTCATTGCAGGTCCACCTCATTTGACGCTCATGGCGCAGCGCTTGCCATTGCTGGTTGGTTAAGAACGCCCCATTCTGTTGGTGGCCAGTAAATAAAAGTTGCCTTCCCAATGACAAACTCCATTGGCACTGGTCCCCAATTGTGAGAATCTGAAGAATTGTTCCGGTTGTCACCGAGGACAAACAGCGAATCAACGGGGATATCCCAAACATTCTCATAGACTGGCGAGGCAGCGATATAATCCTCGCTCAGAATTTCACCGTTGACAAAAACCTTACCACCCTTGATCTCCACTCGATCCCCAGGAAGCCCGATCACCCGCTTAATATATTCCTGGTCCGGATCGCGAGGGAAATGGAAGACGATCACATCACCAATAGAAGGATCACCAAACATGTAGGCTAATTTATTTACGATCACAAATTCGCCGCTTTGCAAGGTGGGCTCCATGCTGGCCCCATCCACCCGGATGCGGGCTGAGACAGCATTGATCGCCGCGAATAGAATGATCGACAAGATCAATGTCTCGATGATATCGATCACAAAACGCATGAAACCAGAACGCTTCTCTTCCGGTTCTTGTGATTCTGAGAGTGTCTCAGTATGGAAATGGTCCAAATTGTGCTCCATCCAATTCCTCATCGCCTGACGAATGGCGAATTCGGGATAGGGAAAAGCTATCTCCCGCGATTGGATTATAAAGTCGCCATGGAATCAGGTCAAGTCAAATAGATTAAACTAAGAGTTTTCTTAGGAAACTCATATTATTCATATTGAGTGGGTTGCTGGGAGACAACAACGCCGTTAGCTGCGGCGGCGGAATATCAGCCGAATTGGCGTCCCTAAAAATGGGTATTCTTCACGAATGCGGTTCTCTAAATAGCGCTGATATGTGAAGTGAGCCAGTTTCGGATCGTTTACATAGAGCAAAATAGTCGGTGGATCGTTGCGTACTTGGACACCATAATAAATCTTCAAGGGTTTTCCAGCTCGCGTCGGAGCAGGATGCAGGTCTTGTGCCTTCTGAAGAATCCGGTTGAGGTGAGAAGTAGATAAGCGTATCAATCTCTCGTCCTGAACCCGCAAAGCCATCGGAAGCACCTGAGATACACGCTGACCCGTCTTGGCCGAAATGAACAGCAAAGGCACATAAGGCAAGAAATTCAATTCCTGCCGCAATAACCGGGTGTACTCAGTCATGGTGTGTGTATCTTTTGTAACCGCGTCCCACTTATTGACCACGACCACCACACTCTTCCAGGCATCGATAATATATCCAGCGATATGCGCATCCTGGGCGCTCAAACTGGTCGCCGCATCGACCAATAACAGCACTACACTGGCCCGGTCTATCGCCTGAAATGTGCGCAATACGCTGTATTTTTCCACACCAGGTTCAATTTTCCCCCGCTTGCGGATTCCCGCTGTATCGATCAGGGTTATCGGTGTATCGTCAAAAGACAAATACGTATCGACAGCATCCCGGGTGGTGCCTGGGATGGCGCTGACGATTGCTCGCTCCTCGCCCAGCAACTGGTTGAGCAAACTGGATTTGCCCACGTTTGGCTTGCCGACAATGGCGATCTTTACCGATTCATCCTCTTCCTCCTCATCGGATAGCTGGAGAGTTGAGACCAGCGACTCCAGCAAATCCCCAGTCCCGGTACCATGTAGAGCGGAGATCGGGTGAGGATCGCCCATCCCCAATTCATAGAACTGGTAGGCCTGCGATCGTCTTTCTTCGTTATCGGCTTTATTTACCACCAGGAAAATCGGTGGGAATGGTTCACCATCTTTGGCGTGCTGGTGGTGGCGAAGCACTTGAGCAACTTCGTGATCAGCCGGCGTGACTCCGCTCTCCGCATCGACAATGAACAAAACCGCATCTGCCTCCGCGATCGCGATCTCAGCCTGCTCTTTGATCTGGTTGATGAAATCCGCTGAGCCAATCGAAAGCGGCTCTTGAGATCGGCCTTGTCCGATCTGGGTTGGATCGATCCCTCCTGTATCGATGACAGAGAAATGTACCCCTGACCATACCGCCTCGGCCATCAACCTGTCTCGCGTGGTCCCTGGAACTTCATCAACGACAGCCAGGCGTTCTTCAGCCAAGCGGTTAAACAGGGTACTCTTCCCAACGTTGGGTCGCCCAACCAGGGCTACTACTGGTTTTGGCATCCGGTTTCACTCAGGGTTGGCTGGTTGCTGCTGGCGCTGGGGCAAGCGTGGAAGTCGGTGTGGGGGTCGGTGCAATGATGATTTCAACCGAGACCGTCGATGGCAGTACTGCCTCGACTTCAATCCGATCGGGAATGACATCTACGTTCGGTTCCAGCTGGTAAGCGCCCAATTCAAGGTCAGTAACATCCACCCAAACGCGGACATCATCAGAGGTCATAGCATCCAGGATGGGAACCGGACCCGACAAGATCACATCCACGATTTCTGGTGAAATCAAGGCCTCCTGAATCGGCAGCAACCCAACCGGGATCACCGGGAGCGACATGGTCAGGCTGCCTTCGATGGCAGCGATGCTGACCTGGACCAGGACAAATTGATCACCGACCATGGTCACCCCTTCTGGCAAATTGATCCCCACATATGTATCAATGTCGTCCACCGCATCAGTGAGGTCGACTGGCTCTGTTTCAACATATCCAGGCAGATCGTTGACCAATTGAGGGTCGCTGGAGAACACAACCACGTTTAAGGGAGAAACCGTGATATTGGTCAGCTTGTATCCATTGGCCGGTTGTCCCTCCGTTACCACTCTCACAATCACATTGCGGTAACCTCCTTGCAGGAAGATGGGCTGGGTGACGTTCACATCCAGAGGCGTTATCGTCACTCCGGATACCGGCTCGCCATTTTGATCGACGGCAACCAGGGCAACATCCCGTTGGATCGTCTCGACCGCACCCGTGATATCCATGAAGGCTTTTACTTCATCAATTTGAGACACTAAAGAAGCCGCTCCCGATACCGCCACTGAAGATGGGTCCAAAGTCCGGCGACCCTTCGTATACCCAACAGCAGGTTCGCCCGTTACTTCCAATCTCACCGTTAAAGTTCGCGTCAGTAATGGCTCCAGGGTGATCGAGACAAACTCGGGAATGACCGAGGTGCGCCGTACCGGCCGGAAGGAGG
This sequence comes from Chloroflexota bacterium, assembly GCA_020346705.1. Lineage (GTDB taxonomy): Bacteria > Chloroflexota > Anaerolineae > Anaerolineales > UBA4823 > PFL25. The sequence continues at coordinate 1,954,991 of CP070785.1, forward strand.
GATTGATATTCACCTGGACTTCCAAATCATGGGTGCCTGGATCCAGTCCGGTGATATCTACCCAGGCTTGGATGGCGTTTTCAGAGGCATCCATCGAATCCATCACCGAAGAGGGCGCCTCTAAGGTCACCCGAACTTGAGTAGGGACATTCCCCACCACGAGCATATCCGAGTCCAGGCCGATAATTTCAAGCGGAACCGTACGACTCCGCTCTACATTTGGATTAGCCGCCGTGACCGCAGAGATCCAGACCACCACCGCCAACACTAAAGCGAGGATCAACGTGCTCAGGTTGCTGACCAACCAGCGCAGAGGGGACAAGCTGCTAAACCTCCTCCCGGGGCGATCCACTCCCACCAGAGTATAGCTTCTTGAAAAAGCCGGTTATACCTCTGACGGGTTGGGAGGGCCGATATAAAGCTCGCAAAATATTCTCCAGCCGCTCTGCATCCAGGCGGCGGATCATGCGTCCTGCATTGACCACGGAGATCGATCCGGTCTCCTCCGAGACGACAATCGCCACCGCATCGCTGACCTCAGATATCCCTAACGCAGCCCGGTGACGCAATCCCATAGCACGGTCAGGCGATTTCGATAATACACCGCTTGCAGATAATGGCAATACAGATGAGGCTGAAACAAGCTTTGAACCGATAATAATCACCGCGCCATCGTGGAGGGGAGTGTTGGGGTAGAAAATCTGGAGAAGCAGCTCAGGGGTTACTTCCGAATCCATTTTTATCCCCGTTTGTACATACTCTTCCAGATTGTCAGCACGTTGAAGCACGATCAGCGCTCCATGACGGCGGTCTGATAACCGGGCTGTAGCGCCAACCACTGCGGTGATAGTATCCTGAATTTCAGTTGAAGTTGCCACCCGTCCACTGTCCAGGATAGCGCCTGCTCTGCCTAATCGTTCCAATGCCCTGCGGATCTCCGGCGCAAAGATTACCGGGATCACAAGCAGCAGTGCTGGCAACGTAGTGCGCATCAACCATGAAAACGCTGGCAGTACTTCTAAGCTGGTCAATAAGCTGATGAGGGCGATCACCAGAAGCACCCCCCGGAGGAGTACCAGGGCCTGCGTATCTCGCAACCAGCGCAGGATGACAAAGAATATCGCCGTGACCAGGAGAACGTCTAGGATCCCAAACGGATCTAAACGTTCAAAAACGAAGGTCAGATTATCGATCAAACTATCAATGACTTCGTTCACCAACCAAAACTCCCAGGCGGCTTCCCACACCGCATTCTAGATATAAATCGATTCTTCCTGCCAAACCCGCTCTAGCTTCTGTTCCCGGCGACGAGGATGCCGAGCAGAGCTAAATCTAGCACGAATTAAACCGGCTTCAACACCCGATCCTTGCGCAGCTGCTTATAAAACATCACCGTTCCCACCGGCATTGATTCTAGGGCCGCTTCTTCCCAGGCATTGACCCGCAAGTCTTGCGGGTTTCGGGGGCTGTAGCCAAGCGCATCCCACACCGCATTATGGCGACCCAAATGCGGGGGCAGGAACAACAACAAGATCTCGCTCTGCAGTTCTCGAGAGGCAACTTCAATAGCCTCCATCAGCACCCGCACAGCTTCACCTAACGGTAGCCCCGGTTCCAGGTACACATCACTGACTCTCGCCACCAGGTTTTCAACCTGCCAACCCGCAATGCCCACCAAACGCTCATCGATCTTGAGCAGTAAAAACGCCTTCTCTCCAAAAGCAGCCATCACGTCGGCCGCGCTCATCGCCCTGCGCCCCTTGCTGATCTCAGTGATAAATTCGGCGATTTCGTTAACCTGGCGTGGTCCGGCTCTTTCAACCGCCAGCGTTCCCTTCTCAGCAGGAGTGGGTCGTGGAGACTCGGTGACCTCGGCAGAAATTGTCGCCTGCCAGGCAGACAAGACCTGCTTCCAGGTTGATTCAAATGAAGCGTTGTTTTTTATGACAACGTCCGCTGCCTCAATTTTTTCCGCTTGCGGTGGTTGGACAGCAATACGCTGGCGGGCAACTTCGGCACTCAAGCCTCGCTTGATCCTCAAACGCCGCAGCTGAATTTCCATTGGTGCAGTCGTTACCCAAATATTATCACACGCCTGGCGCAGCTCGCCTTCAAGCAGCTTTATGGCCTCAATCACAATGATCTTTTGGCCCGCTCTACGCACCAGTAAATCGATCGCCTGTCTCACCAGGGGGTGGATGATCGCTTCAAGTTTCTCAAGTGCCTCTATATCAGAAAACACTATTCGACCCAGTTTGGTGCGATCAATCTGCCCTTCTGGGGTCAGGATCCAATTACCAAACGTATCCAGAACCGGTTGGTAGCCAGGCGCATCTTTGGCGATCGCCCGGTGAGCAAGCGCGTCGGCATCGATGCCAT
>CP070785.1:1957469-1960735 GCA_020346705.1 Chloroflexota bacterium
AGCAGCTGCTGAAGAAAGATTAGATTTCATCCCCCTCTTTGAGGAGCAATATGACCTGGTGTTCACCGAAGAGCAATTCCAGAAAGAAGATACCCAAATGTTGTTAGCCTTGCTTGCTTCCGGTGAATATCGGAAATCGATCAATAACCTAACTGGTTACAGTACCCGCAGGTCAGGCAGGATCACCGAAGTGAAGATTAACAATGAAGAATCAATACAATCTTAATCATAAAGACACAGGTAAACCTTTCACGTTCAAAATTCTAATCTTTGTAATTGCCGTGATCATACTGACCTCCTGCTCTGGAACCAACCAGTCAGAGAATCCACCCCCTCAGCCTGAAAATGATCAAATTATCCTCGCCACAACCACCAGCACCCAGGATTCCGGTCTACTAGATTTCTTGCTCCCTGATTTTCAAGCTCAGAGTGGTTACCTGGTTAAAACAATCGCAGTTGGGACTGGTAAAGCCTTAAAAATGGCGGAGGATGGTAACGCCGATGTCCTTCTAGTGCATGCGCCAGCTGCAGAGCAAGAGCTCGTTGGTAAAGGGTATGCGATCGACCGGCAATTGGTGATGCACAACGATTTCGTCATTATTGGACCACCTGAAGATCCAGCTGGCATAAAGGGGTTAACTTCAGCAACCGAGGCAATGATGAAGATAATGAATTCCAATTCTGTCTTCTTATCCCGCGGCGATGATTCAGGAACCCACAAAAAAGAAATCGCTTTTTGGAACGACCTCGGAGAGGTGCCCGGAGGTGATTGGTATCTCGAATCAGGTCAGGGGATGGGAGCGACATTGAGGATTGCTTCTGAAAAGGGTGGCTACACGTTAACTGACCGGGCGACATTCCTGGCAAACCAGGACATAGTCGATTCAAAAGTCATGGTTGAAGGAGATAGCCGTTTACTGAATATCTATCATGTTATGGTCGTAAACCCAGAAAAATGGCCGCAGGTCAATTACCCAGGCGCCCAGGATTTTGCTGCATTTTTACTCGCAGCCGATACGCAAGCCAAGATCGGCAGTTTTGGCATCGATCGATTCGGCCAACCACTCTTCACTCCTGATGGAGGAAAAACCGAACAAGATTTAGGCATTAAATAAGCGATGGAATTACTCTGGGATGGGATCAAAGAAGCTTTCTTTTTGATAGTCTCTGGCGATCAAGAGATTTGGGCCATCACTTGGCTAACCTTAAAAGTATCTGGTGTCGCCACAGCCATCAGCCTGTTAATTGGCTTACCACTTGGCACCTGGTTGGCATTAAGGGATTTTACAGGGCGGGGTTGTCTTTTTAGCTTTATTAATACTGGCATGGCCTTTCCACCAGTCGTAGTAGGTCTCTGGGTTTCAATATTTCTATGGAGAAATGGACCATTCGGGGATTTGGGATTAATTTACACTCCAACTGCGATGGTGATAGCCCAAATAATCATCGCAACCCCTATTGTGATCGGTTTAACGATCGCTGCTTTGCAACAATTGAATCCTTATCTGCGTATCCAGCTGCTTGGATTAGGTGCGTCCCGGCTTCAAGCGACTTTTGCTTTATGGCGCGAATCACGTCTCTTACTGCTGGCAGCATTAATGGCAGGATTCGGGAGCATCATATCCGAAGTTGGCGCTTCCATGATGGTTGGGGGAAATATCAAAGATCAGACTCGTGTGTTAACCACTGCTATCGTCCTCGAAACGAGTAGAGGTCGATTTACTGTGGCCATCGCCCTTGGGTTCATCCTTCTATTATTAGCGTACCTGGTCAATTTTGGTTTGACTGTGGTTCAACAGAGAACTACGCGCAGTAAAGACATCCAGTAAGCGGAATTTGAATGAATTCTAACAACCGACCCATTCTAACGATCGAAGACCTGCATGTAGCGAGGGGGCAGGATTTTCACTTATCAATTGACCAGCTCGATGTTGTTGATGGCGAAGTGCTGGCGATCATCGGGCCAAATGGAGCAGGAAAGAGCACCTTACTGCTGACCATAACCAGGCTGCTTAATCCCCTGAGCGGAACGATCAGGTATAAGAGTCAGGACATTACCCAAATCGATGAATTGGCGTACCGCCGGAATCTCGCTTTAGTTCTTCAAGAACCACTTCTCTTTGATACAACTGTGTACCATAATATCGCAACTGGACTGCGTTTTCGAGGGCTATCCAGAGCAGAACAGGAAAAGCGAATAGAGCTTTGGCTGTCCAGATTGAACATCAACCATCTTAAAACTCGTCCAGCCACACAGCTTTCAGGTGGACAGGCCCAAAGGGTGAGTCTTGCAAGAGCTATGGTACTTGAACCTGCATTACTGCTCTTGGATGAACCATTTCGGGCGCTCGATTCTCCCACGCGTACTGCTTTAATCGATGATCTACGTAGGCTGCTTTCGAAGACTAAAACTACTGCGATTTTTGTCACTCATAATCAGGATCAAGCTTTGTCGATCGGGAGCAGGGTTGCTGTGATCCTTGATGGCAAATTGCAGCAGGTAGGTTTACCCCAATCCGTGTTCTCTGCTCCGTTGGATAGCAAAATCGCTGATTTCCTGGGGGTTGAAAACATTCTCCCCGGCGTCGTGCGGACTAGCGAAACCGGGAAAATAATGGTTGAGGTGAATGGTAACCAGCTTGAAGCAGTGGGAGATGCTGATCCTGGAAGAGATGTATATTTCTGTCTGCGTCCCGAGGATATCACCATCTGGAAAACACCAGACATTCCCATGTCAAGCGCCCGCAACCAGCTTCATGGCATTGTCTCCACTATTACAAATCAAGGCCATCTCCTGCAAATCAGGATTGATTGTGGCTTTCCATTGATAGTCTTAATCACCCGGGCCTCAGCTGATGACCTGGAAATTAAGATTGGAATGCAGGTATTTGCTGCGTTTAAAGCCAGTGCGGTTCATCTAATTCCAAGATAATCCAAATTCATTTCAGAATAGACTGTACCTCCCACATTATTAGTAATAAACCATGCTGAGTCAATTGAATCTGTTTTAATTGATTCGTTTCTTCAATTCATCTTGGTTATAATCTCCAAGGGATGGAAACACCTAGGAGAATCCTCCACCTCGATTTAGATGCATTCTATTGCGCAGTTGAAGAACAGCGCGACCCAACCCTAAGGGGGCAGCCTTTTGCAGTTGGAGGTCGGCCAGACCAGCGCGGTGTGGTGGCGTCTTGCTCGTATGCAGCTCGTAAATTTGGTGTCCGCTCTGCGATGCCAATGGCCCAGGCTGTCAAAATATGTCCAGA
>CP070785.1:1960835-1962975 GCA_020346705.1 Chloroflexota bacterium
CAAATTCCTGCCTGCCTCGATTATCAACCAAACCAAAAAAAGTGCTGATTGGAGCCAAAGCCCCAAGCCCAGCAGAAATGCCAACCCGCTTAAAACCATAGGATTACGAGTCCAGGCATACATCCACTCAACTGCAACCAGGCGGGTCTGAGCGACAGCAAAGGGAGCGCCTAATCCCTTAACCGCCAGGTTCAGGACCACGAGCAGCAGAAAAATTCCTCCAACGGCCATTATTACCAATCCCAACCAGGATGGAATGGGGATCGTCCAGGTGGGTGAGCTGAGGCCAAATTTTGTAGCAGCAATGACAGCTGACCCAAATAAAATCGCCACCAGATAATGCAGGACAATCGTCACCAAATCTGCTCGTTCGACGCTAGGCTGTCGATCCAGGGAAAAGCGACCAATTAAGACTACAGGGATGATCGCCACGACTCCTCCGATGGCAATACCAATAGCAGAACTCAAACTCAGTTCCTGGTTGATCAACCACAACCAGGCGACCCAGGTGATGATTAATCCGAAGATGTTAAGTGCAGCTCGTATCATTAATGCGACCCAATTCAAAATGCAGAAATGATTGAATGAACCGCATACCGTTAAAAAAATGCTGGCTGGATGGACTGTTTACAGTTCATCAAGCCAGGCACTTGCGACCAGCCAGTGAAAAAATTATTAGCCTGCCCAGCTGGATGATCTGAGCAATATGAATTCTTAAACCAAATATATCAAATTCGCGGTGGGATTTCAAGTAAATCCCGGTTTATGCTTCGCCGATAATTATAATTTCCAACGAAACGGTTAATCTTCCTCGATCAGCTTATAAATCTTGTCGTGGTTGCGAACACGACGCTCAACTTTGATGGCGATCTCCTGCCCCTCTCCTGCCTCGGTGATAGATTCATGCTCAATCTGCATCGATTGAACCTCCTGGCGAAAATCGGTTGAGCGCCCGAAAAAATGGACCTGGTCTCCGATTTTGATCGGGCCCGACAGGTCTACCACCGCCACACCAATCCGGTTATAAAAATGGGTGACTTCCCCAATTAATTCCCCAGACATAGCTGCTCCTTTCCTGCGCCGCTTTCCTGTCCAGACGGCCCAAAACTCATCATGGGCGAATTTCCCTGGCTGGTTTTCATCTCGTCCATAAAAAACACACCCTCTGGCTAGATGCAGGAGGGCGATAGCGGCAACGAGTCAGTCAGTATGCCTACCTGCAATCTCAGCAGGCAACGATAAGGACAAATTTCTAATCCAAGGATAGCAAAGAATCACGTAAAGGGCAAGTTTCCAGAGGGTCTTCTTGAAATTTTTTAGAACTCCTTACCTCAAGTTGGAATTTATCCCAACAAGCCTTAAGCTGCATAAATCCCATATGCCTGATCAGGACCTAACTCTTCGGCAAAACGTTCCCGCAGTACAAGCCGGGTATTGTAGCACAGGTGGCAGGCGTCGGCATAATTACCCTCGAGTGGCAGTTCATACTTACGCAACAGCTCTGCAGGGCCTCCAGACAACAAGGGTCCCGTGATTAGGTGTTGATAAGGATCATACTCCTCACAGATTTCCTTCAGAGGCCTTTCGAACAAATTACCAATGCTTATTCCCTGGCAGATATGCAGGTTGCCCATCGGATCCAGATGAATCCGACCGGGTTCAATCAGATCTTCATAAGGGCACTCGGTAAACTCGGTCCACGATGTTAATTCAGCCTTCTCTACCAGCTTCACGGCAGCCCGGCCGCGATACATCACGCCAGATTCATCTGGTGGAAGTTGACCCACGGCTGGATCTGCTCCGTCAGCGCCTGGGCTGGCAATGCTGATCGTACCGATGGGGATACCTAGTTCTTCAGCTGCCTGGCAGGCATTCTTTGCCTGCTGACTGAGCTCTTCGTCATAATGAAAAAGATCGCTGCTGACCGATAGATCTTGAAGGGCACCTGCGAAGGGCTTGAGCCACTCCAGGGCATCTTCCTTCGTCGTTGCCCAGTAGCTGTTGCTCACTATCCCAACCTCAAACCCGTAGTCGACAGCTGACTTCACTGCTTTGACCAGAATTGGGTAGTAAAGGAATGGTTCTCCACCCTCAAAATAGATCGAATTTACCGTACCAGTTGCCTCAGCCTGGCGAAGGA
>CP070785.1:1963075-1967249 GCA_020346705.1 Chloroflexota bacterium
GAAATAAACTCGTGCTGGATTCCATTCCCGCAACTTCTCAAAATGGGAGCGGATTAGTAACTGAGCGGGCTACCTTGCTTGCCCTTGATGCTGGATTGGGCGTGGAAGGGCTGCCTCAATCTGCAACCGGGCAGGCTGCCTTATTGACAGGTTTGAATGTATCTGCGGAAATTGGCTATCATTATGGACCGAAGCCGAATAAGGAAGTTGCTGCTTATCTAAGAAATGGAAATATCTTCTGCACTTTGGCAGAAAAGGGGTATCACTCAACCTTGCTCAACGCTTACCCACCAGGATATTTCTCCGCCATCGAATCTGGGCGCCGGTTGTTCTCGGCAATCCCCTTAGCGGTCACCAGTGCTGGCATCCCATTGAAAACGCTTGATGATCTGATGGATGGGAAGGCATTATCGGCTGATTTCACTGCTCAAGGTTGGCGGGATAGACTGGAACTCCCCGATACACCGGTGATGACGCCATCACAAGCTGGCGCACGTTTGGCAGAATTGAGTAAAGAATACGATTTGGCGTTTTTTGAATACTGGTTGAGCGATTACGCCGGGCACAGCCAGGATATGCAGGGATCGGAATCCTTGCTGAGGACATTCGACCAAATGCTGGGTGGCTTGCTTGAAAGCTGGGATGATCAAAGCGGAATCATTTTGATCACCTCCGATCATGGCAACATGGAAGATCTGTCAACCCGTCGGCACACTGCAAATCCAGTTCCAGCTCTGATTGTTGGAGATCCAAAAATCAGGAGTGGTTTCGCCATGCATTTAAGCGATATCTCCGATGTCGCTCCAGGGATTGTGAAGTTGATCCAAAACGGGAAATAACACAGCACTATCAATAGGAGATTGGTTTGCCCAGAGTTGCCATCGTAACTGACAGTACGACGAGTATTCCCCAACCGTTTATAGCTGATCTGAAGATCCATTGGTTGCCATACTATATTCATCGCGGTGATGAAGAATTGCTGGATCTGGTGACGATTACACCGGAGGAATTCTACATCTGGATGGAGACTGCCGAGGATCTACCGAAGACCGCCTGTCCAGGTACGGGTGATTACATTTCAAAATATACCCAATTGGCTGAAGAAGGCTTCAAGGAGATCGTCAGCATTCACATGACCTCCAAGGGGAGCGGGGCATACCAGGCAGCTCGCAGCGCTCAAGAGATGATCAAAGACAAACTTCCACATCTAATCATAGAAGTGATCGATACCCTAAACGTGTCCATGTGTCATGGTTGGATGGTGATCGAAGCTGCCCGGACGGCATTGGAAGGAAAATCATTAAGCGAAGTTGTCCAGCGAGTGCAGCAGATGGTCCCGGTAACCCGTATGCTGCAAACAGCGGACACATTGAAATACCTCTATATGGGCGGCAGAATCGGGAGAGCGCAGCACCTGGTAGGTAGTGTGTTAAATTTAAAACCTTTGATCAGCATGGAAGATGGCATTATCGTGCCCGTAGGAACTGCTCGCAGCAGGAAACGTGCATACAAGATTATGGTGGAGAAAATCGAATCGGCAGTTGGATTCATGGGGAAGATTAAAATCGCCTACGTCCATGCTGCGGCTGAGGGTGAAGCACGCAAAATAAAGGAACTTGTGGATGCGCGCTTGACGGTGATGGAAGCGATTATTGCAGAGCTTTCTCCGGCTCTGGGAGTTCACACTGGACCGGGGACAGCTGGGTTGTGTTATTTCCCTGTTAGCGATTGACAATTGAAAGATCAAATTGAGGTACGGTAAATACGCCTCCTGAAATGGTGGCGCTTATTATTGCAGGAATTTTACGATTTTAATAGTGTTGTGGAGCAATTATGTGGGAGGGAAAATCTGCCAATCGCGTTCAACTGCAATTTGTCTTAATCTTTGATCAGGATATGTTGCCACCGGATGGCCGACCATTTCCAGGAGGTCTTTATCTGAGGCCGAGTCAGCATATGCATAGCTGGCTTCATAATCGATCTCAATTGCATTGGTTTTGAAAAATGCTTTGGTAAGGGAAACTTTTTGATCGGCGATGCAGGCAGGACCGCTGCTGCGCCCGGTATACCTTCCAGCTTCAAATTCTAGCTCAGTGCCTACACAATAATTCGCGCTGATCTCATCTGCTATTCGCTCCAGGAGAGGGACTGGTGTTCCTGAGACCAGCACTGTAAGATATCTTTCTTCCCGATGCTGATCATATATCTGGCAGGTATCCTCACGCCAGTTCTTACTCACCAAGGTATCCACGACCCAAGACCATACTTGATCTGCTTCGTCCATTGTATAGCCGCGAATGTACCATCCGAGGTGAGCGGGCCAAGGCTTCCGAAAAGCACCATCAGAGATCAATCCCAATCGGTAGAAAAAATAGAGCGGATAATGATATGCCAAATATGCCCGGTGCGTCCATTGACGCATGTGGTGGACTTTAAAATAATCCATTATTCCATGCCAGACATGGGCTGTCGTCAAGGTGCCATCCAAATCAAAAAAAGCTGCTTTGTTAGTAATAGGGAATGCTCCTTAATCTACATACGCAGTGCGCCGCAGCCGCTGTTCTGGCTGCGACGCACAGGCAAATTCTTCTAACTCAAATGTGTATTATCCTGATTCTTCAGGCGTTGTTTCTTTATGCTCGCGCACCAACTCACGCCGGAGGATTTTTCCAACTGTGGTTTTCGGCAGCGCTTCACGAAATTCGACTTCGGTGGGGACTTTGTAGCTGGCTAGTTTATCACTGCACCAGGCCTTTACCTCCTCCTCAGTGAGCTCTTCACCTGGTTTTACTACCACCCATGCTTTGACCGTCTCACCCCGGTAAGGATCTGGGACACCTGCCACACCAACTTCCAGTGCCTTTGGATTATCCGTGATAACTTCCTCAACCTCGCGCGGCCATACCTGGTATCCGCTGGGTTTGATCAATTCCTTTTTACGATCGACAATATAGAAATAGCCTTCCTCATCCATGCGAGCGATGTCCCCAGTGTACAACCAGCCTTCGCGCAGGGCATTAGCTGTTTCGGTCGGCATGTTGTGATAGCCTCGCATAATCATAGGACCCTTGAGGACAAGTTCCCCGATTTCGCCAGTGGATAGATCGGTGATTTCATCATCCAGGCTGACAATGCGGCAGTCTACGTCTGGGAGCGGTAGACCAATCGATCCGGTCCGGTTTTCCCCCAGGAGCGGATTGCAGTGGGATGCTGTTGGGGCCTCGGAGAGACCGTACCCTTCGAAAACCACTCCGCCGGTTAGGGCCTCGAATTTCTCTTTCGTTTCTCTCATCAGCGGCGCTGAACCGGAAATACAAGCATTGATAGAACTCAAATCGTATTTGCCAGCCTTGACATCGGGGTAGTTGTTGATCGCATTGTAAAGGGTGGGTACTCCTGGGAAGATAGAGGTTTTATATTTTTGTGCATTGCTCAATAGGTCATCCAGATCGCGCGGATTGGGGATCATCACCAATGCGGACCCAGTATGGATGCCAAACAGCATTCCCGCAACCATGCCGTAGACATGGAACAGGGGGATCGCCATTAAAACTATCTCTTCACTATCTCTCGCATCCACCATCCAGCTGCGGATCTGCATGGCATTCGCCACCAGGTTGCTGTGCATGGCGATAGCCCCTTTTGAGACGCCGGTTGTACCGCCGCTGTATTGAAACAGGGCGTTATCATCCGGAGAGACTTTGACTTCAGGCCGGTCCTCTGGCTTGAAATTGTTGATTAAATCCTGCATCCAATGATCCCCCTCGGCCAACTCTATACGAAAGCCACCCTTCTTTTCTCTCGTCAAGGTGAAAAGAAAAGCCAGAATGGATGGCAGGGTTTCTTTAATATTGGTGACGACAACGGTCTTAATCTTGGTCCTTGGTTGAACTTCTTTGATCAAATTGTAGAAGTTGCTCATAACCACCATGGTTTCAATACCGGCGTCGTTAGTCTGGTGTTCAATTTCACGGGCTGAATACAATGGATTGGTTGCAACCACGATAGCGCCTAATTTGAGGATTGCAAAATAGGCCATCACGAATTGTGGAGTGTTAGGCATAAATATCCCCACCCGATCACCTTTCTTGACGCCGAGACTTGCTAGGCCTGCTGCCAGACGGTCGGTGATCTTATCCATTTCTCGAAATGAGATTTGTGCCCCCTTAAAGAT
>CP070785.1:1967349-1972310 GCA_020346705.1 Chloroflexota bacterium
TGGAAATAAAAGACGCGCTGGACATCACCCATGACCGCTTCCTGGGGCGCATAGAAGAAAACCATGTAAGTCGCGATGAGAAAGACGGCGACGGTAAAAATATCCAGAACAGTCAGTAAACGAGGTTTTGATTCTTCCATTCTTCAACTCCAATAATGAATTAATTCTAGGGTCTATTCTTCAACCACATAATCAAATACCATAAATGCGACGGCAGAAAATATTATATCGTAGACGATCAACAAGTTCAGCCAGGGGCGGATCAGTTCCATTTCACTTCCATCCAGGAAACCGGTGCTGGCTTTGACCGCCGCCAGGATGACCGGCAGCACGACAGGGAAGAGCAAGATCGGCAGGAGGATATCCCGGGTACGGGCCTGGACAGCCATTGCTGCCAACAAAGTTCCCACCGCGACATAACCGATCGATCCCAACAGAATCACGATCAGTAATCCTGGATTGAACAGGTTCACATTGTACAGCACGCTGTAAATCGGCAGGACGATGATTTCCACCATCAACATGAAGATCAAATTGCCCAGCACCTTGCCGAAGTAAATCGAGCTGCGGTCAACCGGGGCCAGCAGCAAGCCATCCATGCAGCCGCGATCCTTCTCGACCGCCATCGATCGATTGAGACCCAAGGTTCCGGCAAAGACGAAGATCACCCACAACACACCGGCAGTAATCGTGGGATCTCGCCGCGTAGCCGGATCAAGGTCGAGGGCAAAATTAAATATCAGGATCACCAGCAGAGCAAACACCAGCATGGCCGAGATCAGCTCCCGGCTGCGCAGTTCTGCGGATAGATCTTTCCACACTACCGCTCCCATGGCGCGCAAAAAGCCAGCCGCCTTGCTGGTGACCTTTTCACTTGCCAGGTAAGAGGATTCGCCTTCGATGGTCATGATTCTTGAAGCGCCTGCCGGTAAAATGCTAACAGGTTGTTGGGTTCGATGTCGTCACGCTTTACGGAGGCGGTGATCACACCCCGCGAGATGACATCAAAACGGGAGGCCAGGTCAGCCGCCCTGGCTAGGTCATGTGAGGTCATCACGACAGTACGTCCACGCGCCGCCACCTCTCTCAGCACTGCATCCAGCATGGCGCTCGCATCCTGGTCCAGACCGGTGTGGGGTTCATCAAACAGCATCACGTCTGGATCATGCAGCACTGCCCGTCCAATCGCCAGGCGCTGCTGCATACCCCGCGAAAAGGTCCGCACCAGATCTCGCCGCCGGGTGATCAAGCCGACCAGCTCCAGAACCTCCGCAACCCGCGCTGGCAGGTCCTGGACTCCATACATGCGCCCATAAAAGCGCAGGTTTTCCTCAGCAGTCAGATCGCCATATAGGAGCGGCAGGTGGGATACCACACCCAACCGCCGGCGTACCGCGGCCGCCTGATCAGGAAGCCGGTAGCCAGCGATATTCACCCCACCCATCGATGGACGCGATAGGGAGGCCAGGATGCGCAGGAAGGTAGTCTTTCCAGCGCCGTTCGGCCCGAGCAAGGCGACAAACTCGCCGCGCTCAACGCTGAAATCCATCCCGCGCAGCACGGTCTTCAATCCAAAGCGTTTGACCAGTTTACGGACTTTTATCATAGCGAGGGTGCCGGAGTGCAGGGGGATAGGGAGAAAAGGGGCAAACAGGTGAAAGCCCGATCATTTTCGACTCAACTCACAATTTCCTTCCTGGGTAAAATCCAGGGACTTGGTTTATAAATCATGTTGACCAATTTCCCGATCACATGATCATAATTATTCCATAATTCCATTCTTGTGACTTCAGACATGTAGCCGCACTCAAGAGCAAAATCAAGCCAGGTCGGAGTTTCGGCTGCCTCAGCCTCAGCATCATTTAATTTGCTGACAAAAGCACCTTCGTACCTCCTTTTGCGCCAGCCTTCAGCAATATTCGCACAAACTGAACGTGATGATCGACGGATTTGATCCGTCAGAGAATGTGTTCCTTCGCGTGGAAATTGCCTGGATAATTCAGATATTCGCATGGCAGATTCGAACGCCAGCTTGTAAACATCCAGCTCTAAATGAATCTGAATCCTGCTCATCCTGCACTCCCCTGACCCAACACACACCCATCATTCATGTGTGAACCTTCCGATCTCCTTAACACCTTATCTCCACTGCTCCCCCACCCCCAAGCGCCCAACCTCCCCCTGCTCCCTAGCTCCCATGCTCCTTCTCTCCCTAGCTCCCCATCTTCTCCTTTATTTGAGCTTTTAACTCCGCCCGGCGTTTCAAATACGCCTCCTCGGGCAGCTCGCCCGCTTTGTACTGGTCGTCCAGGGCAAGGATGGCATCCAGCAGCATATCCACATCCTCATCATCCTCGTCAGCGTAAGAATCCTCGTCGATATCTTGGACATCCTCAGCTGGTTTACCATTCCGTGAGCGCAGATAAAGCCATCCTCCGGCCAGGATGAGTGCTAATCCGAAGGCAAAAGCTCCTATCACGAGATTGGTATTTGATCCCAACACCAATCCCACCCCACTCGATCTTGGACGCCCAGAAATATCGATCGCCAATTCTGCGCCAGCCGGGACTAGGTCGCTGGTGTACATCTGGTATGCGCTGCCCTGTACATCGCGAGTACCCATATCCATCAGGTGGTCACTTTCGATCCTGATCCCGTCTTCGGGGAGCAGGACGATCACCGCGTTTACCGGCAGATCAACCGGATGGTAAAAATCATAATTATCTTTATACGGCAGATCGTATGAATAAATAACCTGGTGCTGGCCCGCGCCCGGTCTGACAGCTGCTAAATCTCCAAATCCCTCAGCCTGCTCGATATAGCGTTCTCCCACAATGCCATCTTGAAATTGTAGGTTGATGGCATCCTCCGGCACGGAATAAGATAATACCGGTTGTCCTTCTTCAGCGGCTACCACGATGCTGTCGCCGGAGTTCGAGATGATATACATCTCCACCACGCGCAAGGTGTCAGGTTCGATATATTCAAACAAAAGGTGTAAACGGTCAACCGATAAGGAAGAAGTATCCGTCGTGGTTTCAGAATAAGGGATGATTAAAACCATGTTGGTATTCTCAGGATCGGCAACGACGATGTCCGAGTTATAAGCTACACCTTCGTATTCCGTGCTGGCCAGGAAAGCGCGTCCCTTTGGTAAAGGAACCTCTTCAAATGAATAGTTGCCCTCTTCATCAACTTGCGATTCTGCGGTAAATACTTGCTGCATCTGGTCAAATCCGTACAGCGTGATGGTCAAGCCAGCTGGGATTTCACCACCAGATGTGTTGACCACCTGACCTTCTACCTTGCCAGATCCTGTGAGGCTCTCGGGCGTCGCTGAAGCCTGTATGACCTCACTTGATTCAGTTGTCACTGGTGTTGGTGTTTCGGGCACGTCGGCAACAGCAACCCGGGGGGCAAAAGTCAGCGAACGGAGATACGCGGTCAATATCCAACGCTCCTCCTCAGACAGCTGCTCGCCAAACGCAGGCATATCCTGACCTTTCCCATCACTGATCGCCTCGAAGAGCTGCTCGCCAGAAATCCCGGCCATCATTTCCTGGTCGGTGAAATCTGTCGCTGGGACTGATAACGAGGCAGCCTCCGTACCTCGTCCATCCCCAAATTCACCATGACAGGCAGCACAATTTTCTTCGTAAAGCGTTTCCCCCGCCAGGATCCTCTCGGCTGGATTGCTTAGCGAATAAGCATAGGCGAGGACATCCCAACGCTGACGATCCGTCAGGCTGCTGAAAGGCGGCATCCGCCGTTCCAGATTGCCCTGGGTGACGATGACATACCATTCCGCTGGAGAGGATTTCCGGGCCAATACATCCGTACCAATTGCGGGGGCAGGTACAGGCAGCTGTCCTGCCATCGAGCCATCCCCCAGGCCAGCTTCGCCATGACAGGGAGCACATTTTTCGATATAGATCGATCTGCCTGCAGATGGATCCGGATAAACGATCGGGTAAAGCGGACCACTCAACGGTGGCTGGGTGGGCTCTTCAAAGGGCACTTCGGCACCAGGAGGTGGAGTGATATCTTCCGCCAGCGAAAACGAGCAGGCCGATAATATAAATAATACAAGTGTTGAACCAATGAAGATCTTTATAGTAGAGTTTTTGGGGGTTGAAACCATACGTTAATAATCGCTGTCTAATAAGAATAGTATATAGATCATGTTAAGCGAGAGCGTTGCCGCATTTAGGGCAAAATTGGTCGGATTGCTGCACCGGGCGACCGCATTGCGGGCAGAATCCAGCGGACCTATCCTGTCGGGCGCGTCTACGGGCGGCTAATTGGACTTCCACTTCATCATCCGCATCCACTACTACTGGCTGTGGTTGCGGCACCACCTCGCTCACCTCCTCACGGGAGGTGCTGACTCGGCGTTCAGCGATCGCTTCTTCGATGCGCTGTTCAAGTTCGGCCTCGCTTGTACCCCCATTAAGTTCATCCAGCTTGCGCAGGACATCCGCCCCCTGGTTGACCAATCTGGCTCGCTGGATCGCGTAATCCTCACCTGGGATCTTCCCCAGGGCATTATCGAAATCTAATTCCTCCAGCGCGGTCAGGACCCGATCACGTTCCGCTAACAGGGTGGAGAGCTCGTGTTCTTTTCGATCTTCTTCTGGAGTTACGCCGACATTATCCTGGTCAAACAATGGACGGGCAATATACAAACCAATCAGGACCAGCAGAGCGAGCAGGAGTAGTAGTGAGCCAATATCCATGAATATTTCTTTTCTACGTCAGGAGGTAAATGATCCCCTGACAGAAGGTTCTAATACTGGGCCTCGAGCGCGGAATCGATCATGTCCTGGATCTCAGCCAAAGATTGGAAGGGAGAGATCTTAAACGCGGCCAGTTTTCCATCCTTACCGATGATATAGGTTTCCGGAACTCCGCGAATGCGGAACGCCTGGGAGATTTTTGTGCGCAGGTCAGGACCGTTGGGA
>CP070785.1:1972410-1975083 GCA_020346705.1 Chloroflexota bacterium
TGCGATATATATAAGCATAGACACTTTGACCTCTTTTGATTATAGTTAAACCCGGGTGTAATCGAAATCCCGCTCATTTGGGTGGCAAATGCAGAGCTCACGACCGAAATAGGCTTAAGCCAATCAGGATCGCTGCTAAGCATTAATAATCTGAAATAATTTTCGAGGAGAACGAAAAATGAAAAAAGCATTACCCTATGTGTTATTGATGGCTGCCCTGGTATTAAGCGCCTGTGCCAGTCCCACAACCGAACCGCCTCCTTCCCCGGAGGATATTGAGGACAGCGTCAATGCCACGCTCACCGCGATGACTGACGCTGCTCCAGCTACAGAAGCGCCTCCACCAACCGAAGCTCCGCCGCCAACGGCGGAGCCGACCGCGACCCCACCACCTTCCCCTACCCCCACCGCAACAACTTCCCCAATCGAAAGTGACCCGGTCGATATATTGGGCGAGCCCGATGGGGTGGACACATTCGACACGCAGACGAACTGGACTTTATTTGACACGGATTGTTTCCGATCCGAGATAACGGATGGCATGTACATAATGACTGCTAAAGGTCTTGAAGGGATTATCTGCTGGGAAGTATCCTGGCCTGAAATCGAGGATTTCTACGTCGAGACGATGGTCTTCATGCCGGATGAGTGCGCCGCCAATGATCGCTTCGGTATGATCTACCGCGCTCCGGACAATGACCGCGGCTACCAGTACGGGCTTACCTGCGATGGTCGCTATTCCCTGACCCTGTGGGATGGTGACCAGACCACGGTGCTTGTCGAACCAACAGCCAATGAGGCCATCAACGTTGGTTTGGACGCCGTCAACCGGCTTGGCGTGGCTGCTCACGGTAGCAACTATCTCCTGTACGCCAATGGAACCTTTCTCGCCGAGGTTGTGGACTCGACCTTTACCGACACCGGTATGCTGGGATATTTCGTCCGGGCCTCCTCCACTAATGGATTTGTGGTTGAGTATGATAATCTGGCCGTCTGGCAGCTCGATGACCAGTTCATTCCCCCCACTTCATCGCAACCTCCCACCACAGGTGTCATACCTACCCCGGATCCGGGTGTCCCAACAGTAACCACAACCACCTACGTGAACGTGCGTGGCGGTCCCGGCACAATATACCCGGTGCTCTTCATCGCCCAGCCAGAGACAGCAGCTGAAGCGGTTGGCATTTCATCTGATGGAGCCTGGTACGCGATCAAGGTTCCGACTTCGGTAATCGAGAGCGGTATCGGCTGGGTCTCAGCTGACTTTGTAGTCACCTCTGGAACCGAAAACTTGCCAGTAACCCCCGCTCCACCTCCACCGCCGGAGATCGAGCCACCCCCTCCAGAGGAAGGCGATGCAGCGGTTACCACTATCGATGCGGTCAATATCCGCAGCGGGCCCAGCAACCAGTGTCAATCATACGGAGTCCCTCCCATCGGAACAACAGCACCTGCAATCGGGGTCAGCGCTGATGGCGGCTGGTACACCATCCGCATCCCTACTGATTTTTCGGCTGACGGGATTGGTTGGGTTAACGCAGTTTATGTTACTGCAAACAATACGGAGAACCTACCGGTGATGGAATCCCAGGTTTGTCCATAACCAGTTCAATCGACAAGATTAATAGATATTGGGCTGTCCTAAGGGGCAGCCCAATATTTGTTGCACCAATTAAATGGGGGTTAATATGATTGATATATTTATCCACCCATAGAAAGGAAGAATCCACTGAAGTAGGGCACCAACCAGATAAACCACACCACCAGGCTGAATTTGTGGAAATTGAGGATCGCCTGTTCATCTTTTCGCAGCAGGACAACCGAGGCCCAAATCGCATGGATCAGCATCAGCAAGATGGCGACCACGCCAGTTACCCCGTGAATGTCGAACGTCAAGCCGCCGGCCAACTCCAGCATTACTCCCGTACCGATCGTATCAAATAAAAATCCACCCCAGAAAAATATCAGGTGCCAGGTTTTCAAACGACCAGCCAGGCGCTCACTCCATACCCCAATTGTATAGAAGACCAGCGCCAAGGTGATTAAGATCAATGACAGCGTTACCTGACCAGGCATCTCTCCTCCATTGATATGATTTTATACAGCATCAAGATTACAGGCTGGATTCTACTCTAAACCATCTTGAACAAAAAGGAAGAATTTCGTGATCCACGTATGATATATTGCTCTTAAATTCCCTTCTCATACAGACAGGAGGTAGTGCAAGGAAGAATTATTCTGCGTCAACCCTTGGGGAACAGATCGCCAAAGTATAGGATGAATGGTAACCAGATCTCGACCAGGCGATCATACCGTCCTTGGTGGAGCTCTCCCAGGGTGGGCGGGCGCTTGAATTGGGTATTTGCATCGGTCGCCATTTCAGCAGGCAGGATTTAGCCTCGAATTAGTGAGTATAAAAGTCAATGTAACTTTTCTTCCTCTTCTGCATACTATCTACAGTTAATACCGATGCTTACTTTTCAAGATCTTTACACTTCCTATGCTGCAGATATCTACCGGTTTGCATATTGGCTGGCCGGTGACAGCTCGGAAGCGGAAGATATCACCTCAGAAACGTTAATCCGAGCCTGGGTAAAATTCGACAAAATTCGCACAGAGACCCTCAAGGCATACCTGTTCACCATCGCGCGCAACATATACCTGGAAAATAAA
>CP070785.1:1975183-1978089 GCA_020346705.1 Chloroflexota bacterium
GCCAAAGAGGTCCCAACCTTGTTCCCCTTTGGATATGGGATGAGCTATACCACCTTCGAGTATAAAAACCCCCAGGTTTCATCGGAAACCTTCCGGGATGTAGATGGCGTGACCGTCTCGGTGGAGGTGACGAACACGGGCGAGATGGCGGGCAAAGAAATAACACAGGTATATGTACACGATCACAAAGCAAGTTTGGTCCGCCCCCAAAAGGAGCTTAAAGGTTTCACCAAAGTTGAGCTACAGCCTGGTGAGACCAAGACCGTGACCATATCCCTTGACTTCCGCGCTTTTGCATATTACCACCCGGCTTATCAGCAGTGGATAGCGGAGGATGGAGAATTCGATATCCTGATCGGGGCTTCATCAGCCGACATTCGCTGCATCCAGACAGTTACCCTGCAATCTACCCGAGTGCTGCCCTGCATCATAAATCCTAATTCAACCCCACGTGACTGGTTGGATGATCACAGAAGCAGAAGTGTCCTTGAAGAGCTCATTCATCAGCTCCCAACCCAAGTGCAAGCCAAATTTGGAGGGTCTAAAGACGAGGCTATTGGGATGGATACCTCAACCTTCTATATGGATATGTCCTTATCAAACAGACTCTACTTCTTAGAAATTGACCTACCGAAATCCCCTGAGGAGATGGTGGATGAATTGCTGGCTAAGGTTTACAGCACTGATTAACAGGTGATTTTCTCTGAGGACGTCCAGAAGAACAACGCATAGAAATAATGAATTAGCTGAGGATCCGATGAAGTTTGGTTACTTCGATGACGAGCAGCGCGAATATGTAATCACCCGACCTGACACTCCCCTGCCCTGGATCAACTACCTGGGTTGTGAGGACTACTTTGGCCTAATCTCCAACACTGGCGGTGGATACTCTTTTTACAAAGATGCCCGGTTGAGGCGGTTGACACGTTATCGCTACAACAATGTCCCTTTGGATTCCGGAGGGCGTTACATCTATCTCCGAGTCGCTCCTGACTCTGGTTCACCATTGTACTGGTCGCCAACCTGGCAGCCAACGCGCCAACCCCTTGATGAATACGAGTGCCGTCACGGACTGGGATACACGACTATTCGCTCCAAATTGGCCGGAGTCAAGGCCCAGGTTCGCTACTTTGTGCCCCTTGGTGAAACGCTGGAAATCTGGGAATTGAGCTTATCAAACCAACGGCAGGAGAAGGTCAGCCTGTCTGTTTTCTCTGCTGTGGAGTTCTGCCTGTGGGATGCGCATGATGATGCCACCAATTTCCAACGCAATTACAGCATTGGGGAGGTGGAAGTCGTCGATGAAGTGATCTACCACAAGACGGAGTACCGTGAGCGCCGCAACCACTTCGCCTATCTGGCCTGTTCAGAACCCGTGGTTGGATTTGATACCCAGCGGGAAGCGTTCCTCGGGCCGTACCGGGGATGGGAGGCGCCCCTGGGGGTGGAGAATGGGCTGCTGTCAAATTCGATTGCCCATGGTTGGCAGCCGATTGGCGCCCAGCAGATAAACATCGAGCTGGATCCCGGAGAAGAAAAATCAATCATCTTCATCCTCGGCTATCACGAAAACCTGCTCGATGAAAAGTTCGATCCGCCCGAATCACAAACGCTCAACAAGCGCAACGTGCTGCCGATCATCTCCCGTTACAAGCAAATGGATGAAGTTAAGCACGCCTTCCAATCTTTGCGCAGATATTGGGAGGGTTTATTGGACCGGTTTCAGGTGACATCGCCAGACGAGCATATCGATCGCATGGTCAACATCTGGAATGTGTATCAGATCATGGCCACCTTCAACCTGTCCCGTTCAGCCTCTTACTTTGAGTCTGGCATCGGACGCGGCATGGGCTTCCGCGATTCGAACCAGGATCTGCTTGGATTCGTGCAGCTGGACCCCGACCGGGCCCGCCAGCGCATCCTGGACCTGGCCGCGACGCAGCTCCCAGATGGAGGCGCCTACCACCAATACCAACCACTTACCAAGCGCGGTAATGACGATATTGGCTCAAACTTCAACGACGATCCTCTTTGGCTGGTGCTCTCGGTCGCCGCTTATCTCAAGGAAACTGGGGATTCGGTTATCCTGGAAGAGCTAGTCCCCTATGATAATACCCCTGGTACTGAAGAACCCCTGTTCAATCACCTGCAGCGGTCGCTTCAATACACCCTCGATCGATTAGGTCCGCACGGGCTGCCGCTGATCGGGCGCGCCGATTGGAACGATTGCCTCAACCTGAACTGCTTCTCCACCACCCCAGGCGAATCATTCCAGACCACGGACAACAAGGATGGCATGGTCGCCGAGAGCACGTTCATCGCTGGTTTGTTCGTCCTGGCTGCGAAGGAAATGCAGGAAATCGTGGAGCATTACAGACCTGGCGAAGACGTTGCGGTTTATGCTAGCATGGCTGTTGAAATGGAAGAAGCTATCTGGGCATCCGGCTGGGATGGGGAGTGGTTTCTGCGCGCATATGATGATTATGGGAATCCTCTTGGGTCAAAAGCCTGTGATGAAGGCCAAATCTTTATCGAACCACAAGGGATCTGCGTCATGGCCGGTTTGGGAATCGAGGATGGCAGGGCAGTCCAGGCGCTCGATTCTGTTGCTGAACAACTGGCCACCCCGCACGGGATCGTGCTGCTCCAACCTGCTTTCAGCCGTTATTATCTGCATTTGGGCGAGATCTCCTCCTACCCACCCGGATATAAAGAAAACGCGGGCATCTTCTGTCATAACAATCCGTGGATCATGATCGCCGAGGCCAAGATCGGGCGCGGCGATCGCGCGCTTGATTATTATCTGCACATCAATCCTTCCGCACGCGAGCAGATCAGTGACGTTCACCGCTGCGAGCCCTTTGTGTATGCACAAATGATCGCCGGGAAAGATGCACCAACCTTTG
>CP070785.1:1978189-1981803 GCA_020346705.1 Chloroflexota bacterium
TATCGCCACCATCAGGGCAGCAACTGCTATGGAGGTGCGGCTTATCGAGTTAACCACCTCACGTGGAGCCATACGTCCCAAGAGTCCCCAGATACGACTGGTCAGCTGGTTTGCTGCCTTCATCAACCACACTGTAAAAGTAGGAGTAAGTATGGCAAAACCAAAAATGGCTGCAAAAGTTCCCACAAAACTTATAAAGAGGCTGTTTCCTGAAAAGGCAAGGATGATGAAACCGACTATGATAATCAAAACCCCGGCAATCCCCAACCAATGTACTGCTCTTTGAGCTTTAGATTCAAGGTTCGCCCGCGAAAGGGCTGTTCGGGGTGGCACACTGGCCGCCTCCCAAGCAGGAAAGGCAGCTGTGATAACCGTCGCCAGAATCCCTAAGGCAATTCCTTTAATCAGGCTGTTCACAGGCAAAGGAATATTCTGTACAGTGGCTACGAAAAACAGGTCGTTAATCGTTTGGGATACCAAACCGACTGCGCCGCGTCCCATTAGGATACCAAGAAGTGTCCCTATAATTGCTCCTAACAGGCCGATCACAAATGCTTCACTGACCACCACCAAGAAAACTTCCAGACGGGTAACACCCAGACTGCGCAGGGTTCCGAAAAGGGGACGGCGTTGTACGACAGAAAAAGTCATCGTGTTGTAGATTAAGAACAAAGCCACCACTAAGGCAAGCAAGCTCAATGCAGTTAGGTTCAGGCGAAATGCCGCCGTTATTTGCTCAACAGTGCCGTTGCGAACTTCGTTTGGAAGCACCAACACACCAGGAGGTAAAATCTCTTGAATTTCTTGTAGATTGGTTTCATCTTCGTCCGTCAAGATTAAATCAACCCGATCGACACGACCAAAACGACCTGTGATTTCTTGCGCAGTAGCGATATCAACCAGCAGCAAACCATCTAAGGTTTGTCGAGTCAGGCTATCGATAGGTTTCAGTAAGCCAGCAACTGAAACCTCAATAACTCGTCCCGCATAATTAATTTCAAATTCACTATCAGAATCTAATGAATAGCGTTCAGCTAAGTCTTGGGACAGCAATACACTGCCTGGGTGCGTTAAGAAATTTGTCAATGCATCGAAGGGAACACCCTCCGCGCCTCCCAGGTAATTTCGAAAAGGCGCTTCCGTAAAGGGGTCAATACCCAGCAACTGCAGGGTTGTGCCATCCATTTGGGGTGAGGTGACATAATCCGTGAGGATCGGAGCAGAAGGAATTTCCAAGCCAGCCCGACGCAGACCAACATACACTGATTCATCAACTCCTTGAGAACCGCCAGATATGTAATGTGTTGCACGACCAACAATTGCCTCTGTGCTGAGATCGAAAGCCCGGCTGGCGCTCGTATTGGCTATATCGATCCCCACGATAACAGCAACACCCATGCTGATCCCAAGCACCATTAACACGCTCTGCCAGATATGGTGCAGCAGGTATCTCCAGGCTACCTTGAAAAGAGAACGTGAGAAGAATGGTTTGCTATTCATGAAGCAATACGTCGGACAAAATTAATGCTTTTCAAGTTCAACCAGACAGCCTGCGTGCAATTCAAATAATCGATCCGCATAGATTGCATTTTCATTACTGTGAGTAACCATGATCAGATTCTTGCCAGCCTGGCGAGTGAGTTTATCTAACAAATTAAGAACCTGCTCGCCAGTATCTTCATCCAAATTTCCCGTTGGTTCGTCTGCCAAGACAACCAGTGGATCGTGGACAAGGGCTCGGGCGATGGCCACGCGTTGTTGCTCGCCGCCAGAAAGGCGTTCCGGGAAAGTGTTCAGGCGATCAGAAAGCCCAACTTCAGCCAGCATTGCAGAAGATCTTTCCACAGCTTCCTTCATCTCAGCACCAACCAGTTCCAATGGAAGACTGACATTTTCCAACACCGTCAGCGTTGGGATGAGATTGAAGAATTGAAATACAAAACCAATCTTCTGGCGGCGGAAGATCGTCCGCTGGTACTCATCCAACTGGGTAAGCAGCTGTCCGTTGATTTTGATATCGCCCTGATCAGGCTCATCTATTCCACTGATGACGTTCAACAGCGTGCTTTTTCCACTACCACTCTTGCCGAGAATGGCGATAAATTCTCCTCGCTGGAAAGCAGCCCCTGTACCCCGCAGCACTTCTCTCTTTTTATTACCCTCCTGAAACTGCTTCCAGAGATTGTCCAATATGATAAATTCATTTCTAGTTCCAAGTGCCATCTCAAACCTCATGATTCCTTTTGACGTTCTTCCAGCACTCCCAGTAGTTCACCTGCTTTGTCCTCCGTGAACCCACCTGAACTGCGCCAAAATATGTTCCCATCTTGGTCAACCAAGAATAAATGAATCTCGTTTTCATTTGAAATATCCAAAGCGGATTTGAATGTCTCCTTATCCAGGTAGAGCGTGATGGTTCGTTCCCGCGCAGTTTGATCTGGGATCCCGGCTCGCATGCCTTCGTTAATAAAAGTACGTGAAAAAGCAGGCATCTCATAAATTGTTGGCAGCTCATAATAGATAAATCCTGGGATTTTCTCTTCTAACTCCTGGGCAAATGGTATCCATGTGTTAACCACCGCTTGTTGAGGCTGTTGGAAAGCAACGATAACTAGGTTGAAATTGCCCTGAAAATCACGCGGAAACTCTAATTCCTGCCTGTTTAGGTTGAATCCAGAAACCACAGGAAAATGCGTTTCCTCACGCATAATCTGCAGCTTGCTTTTGGAGGGGGAAATCTTCATGTATACTCCTATGCCTCCAATTACCAATCCAATAACCAATAACACTATTAATGTTGTCATACTGATCATCCTATCCATTTTGTTTATCAATCGGCTCCGATATCACCCTGCCGCCTCGCACAGTCGCGCCCAAAACTAATGCCGAACCAATGATGACCAGATTCTTGACAATATACTGGCCCTCAAGTGTTAATACAAACGGGAAGTTGGTCCAACACACCTCGGGAAGTAAAACCAGCGGTAGCGCCGCGCCTATCATCTGCATAAAAAGCAACAATATCGTTAAACGCTGCAGTTTATTTGTAAAAAAACCAGATAAGAATCCAATTCCTATCAGGACTTCCCAGGCTGCCAGTATAGGTAGAAAGAAATCTGGATCGAAGAAGTAAATCGTATTGCGAACTAATTCTTCGGCTGGACTAAGGCCTGGGAAAAACTTTAATGCCCCGAACCAGATAAAGACCACTCCCAAGGCAAAGCGCAGAACATCTAAACTGTAGCGCGCCATCCAGCGGGTGATCCTCAAATCGATCCGGTCAAATACTACTTGGAAATATTGATATGCTTGTGTCATTTTGATTCCTCTTTCTTTTCCTGTCCTCAAATTTTGATATCCAAGAAATCAAGTTGAATTTCGAGCGAAAAATTCTTAACTGTTTATGTTCCAATTGCAAAGGATTTTCCTCGGTTTATTCCTGCCAGTCACTCAAATATCTTGAAAGGATACGTATTTTCCTGGCCTCCAAATTTTCTTTTACTCCAATAAGCGTCCAACTATTGAAATCTCACTTGTATCTTCTATCCAGGATTCAAGGTAATTGGGCACTGCATTAACTGGTTCCAAGTGCAGCACTTGTTCTTCACCTTCCA
>CP070785.1:1981903-1992564 GCA_020346705.1 Chloroflexota bacterium
CGGGAGGATATTCCCCTGCGTGGGGAACATAATTTACAAAATGTGCTTGCTGCCTGTGCGATAACCTGGGCAGCAGGGATTCCAATAAGCGCCATGACCAAAGGTATCAGCCGTTTTGAAGGCATCCCGCACCGTTTGGAGTACGTTCGTACTTGGGGAGGCGGAGATTGGTACAACGATTCGATCGCGACTGCACCAGAACGGGCGATCGCAGCAATAAATTCATTCTCCGAGCCGATGATATTGCTCGCTGGAGGTAAGGACAAAGATTTGCCATGGGATGACTTTGCAGACCTGGTTTGCTCAAGGGTCAAAGACCTGATTTTGTTCGGTGAAGCTGCGGGAATAATTTCTGAGGCTTTGTCGCGTTATAAAAAAGAATCTGAGACAAATATCGATTACTGTACCGGTTTAAAAGAGGCAGTGATGGTAGCGGCTGAAAGAGTTACCGAAGGGGATGTTGTTTTATTGTCACCTGGGGGAACAAGCTTTGATGAATTTCACGATTTCGAAGATCGTGGGGAGGCATTTAAAAAATGGGTATGGGAGCTTCAATGAGTACGAGCAGTACGAGTTCCAGGAAAGTCCGTCAATCAGCCTGGCGACCAAAAAATCTAGGAATTGATCTTTGGTTAGTGCTGGCTGTGTTCACCTTATTAATTTTTGGCTTGCTGATGGTTTATTCCGCCAGCACTGATTATTCAATGGTCGTGCTGGAGGAAGCACCTAGTTATATGTTTAGGCGCCAGCTCTTATTTGCAGTTATCGGATTAGTGGTAGCGGGAATATTGACCTGGTTGGATTACCATTGGTTCCGGAAATTGGCAATTCCGCTCATCTTGGTCACCATCATCGGTTTGGCAAGCGTGTTGGTCATTAATGAGGTGATCAATAATGCAGCTCGAACGATATTTCAGGGTTCTGGCCAACCGTCTGAAGTGGCGAAACTGGCAGTTGTAATATATCTGGCAGTGTGGCTATTTGCCCGGCGAGAACAATTGAGCAGCGTGAGCTTTGGTTTAATGCCTCTCAGTGTGATACTTGGAGTTCTCGGTGGTTTAATTCTGTTGCAACCAGACCTGAGTGCAACAGCCACAATTTTCATCATCGGCGGTATCATGTTCTTCCTGGCAGGTGGGGATATTCGCCAGATTGTCTTCTTCCTGGTTGTCGGTGTAATCGTTGGCTGGATCGTTTTCACATTTCACCCAACGGGTAGCCAACGGCTATCTGAATATTTAATCAGCATTCAGGATCTAACCCAGGCCCCTTTGCATCTTTCACGCTCACTCGAAGCACTGGTGAAAGGCAGCTGGTTTGGCGTTGGGATTGGTCGTGCTGACACGAAATTGACCGGTTTACCTGTCCCACCGACAGATAGTATTTTTGCTGTAATCGGTGAGGAGGTTGGCGTTCTGGGAGCTTCGGCGGTCGTGATGCTTAATGTGATTTTGTTGTGGCGAGGGCTGAAAATCGCTCAGATTGCACCTGATGGTCTTGGCAAATTAATGGCAGCTGGTCTTAGTATTTGGTTGGCACTAGAAGCATTTATCAACATGGCTGTAATCGTCGGCCTGGTGCCTTTTGCAGGAAACGCGCTGCCGTTTATCAGCTACGGTGGCTCGAATTTGTTGGTCTCTTTGGCCGCAATTGGGATTTTACTCAACATCTCTCGAGTGTCATCCCGTAGCCAGGCCAAGGAAGAGAGGTCATTAGATGCGGTTATTGATTTGCGCTGGCGGGACAGGCGGAGGGGTGTATCCAGCTCTCGCAGTGCTAAAGGCGCTGCAAGAGGATGAGAGCAGCCGATGGCAATCGGATGGAACGGAGCGACAACTTCAGGCAGAATACGACGCTCTGGAGGTCCTTTGGGTTGGAGGGGAAGGCGGTATCGAGGTTGATTTAATCTCCCGGGAGGAGGTTGAATTTACCACAATCCCCGCTGCAGGTCTCCATGGCGTAGGATTAAGAGCTTTTCCAGGAAATTTATGGCAGATCATCAAAGGTTTTTTCTCAGCAAGGCGAATACTCAAGGAATTCCAACCACAAGTGCTCTTTTTTACCGGTGGTTATCTTGCAGTTCCAGTCGCGTTGGCAGGGCGCTCAATTCTATCGAGAAAGAACAGGCCAAGAATTATGGTCTATGTGCCGGATATCGAACCAGGTTTAGCACTGCGATTGCTGGCATGGTTATCTGACCAGATCGCGGTCACCGTTGAGGCATCTATGAATTACTTTGGTTCTAAGTCCAAGATTGAAGTGACAGGATACCCAGTTCGAGGCGAATTAAGCATGGGAGATCAGAAAGCTGCTCGCAGCCAATTGTCTCTTTCTCAAGATCTTCCCACTCTACTCGTCTTTGGGGGAAGCAAAGGTGCGCGTTCCATCAACCGGGCGGTTTTTCAAGTTTTACCTGACTTGTTAAAAGATATTCAGGTGATCCACATCAGTGGACAACTTGATTGGTCAGAGGTTGAATATGAAAGAAATAGATTGCCTGAATACTTGAAAAAACGATACCATGCTTATCCCTATCTATACCAGGAGATGGGTGCTGCTCTAAATGCTGCGGATATGGTTGTATCAAGGGCAGGGGCATCAGTACTAGGCGAGTTTCCAGTATTCGGTATACCAGCCATATTGGTTCCTTATCCATATGCCTGGCGTTATCAGGAAGTCAATGCGCGGTATCTCGAGAATTGTGGCGCGGCGATAGTTCTACAGGACGATGAACTAAAACAAAAACTATTACCCACAATTCTAGGCTTGCTAGATGATCAAAACCAGAGAGAACGGATGAGTCAAGCAATGTCATCTATGGCAACACCAAAAGCAACTGAATCGATCACAAACCTCTTGCACGGGTTGGTCACAGAATCCAGCCTGGGAAGGATTTAATTCATGGTCAGCATGACTGTCTTGTTTTGGTTGTTCGTTGTCTTGTTTGCCATCATCGGAGCAATGCGTGGCTGGGCAAAGGAGATTCTGGTAACTTTCAGTGTCTTGTTGGCGTTATTTATCATCGTATTGATGGAAACGTATTTACCAATATTGTCACCCGATTCGAGCCTCAGTCAAACCTCACGCTTCTGGATAAAAACCGCAGTGATAGCTATGCTCGTATTCTTTGGCTACCAGACACCAAACTTAAGGGCCCTGGCAGGCCCACGATTTGCCAGGGATCGTGTCCAAGATATTCTCTTGGGTTTAATTTTAGGGGCTGTAAATGGGTATTTGATCGTTGGATCCATTTGGTTTTATATGGCTGAGGCTGGATATCCATTTGAGCCTTATTTTATCCCGCCAAATCCAAACACAGCTATGGGAGAAGCAGCGATAAACCTGCTTGAAAGAATGCCCCCTGTATACCTGGTTCCTCCTTGGATTTATTTCGCAGTCGCAGTTGCATTCTTGTTTGTTGTGGTGGTGTTTATCTAATGGTACACGTTCATCTAGTTGGCATTGGTGGCAGCGGATTATCCGCGATCGCCCGCATATTAATCGAAAGGGGCGATGTCATCAGCGGCTCAGACCTGGAGTTCTCGCCTTTTGCACAAGAAATTGAGGCTTTAGGCGCAAAAGTGACTATTGGCCATCATGCTGAAAACATTGTTGGCGCAGATTTGGTCATCCGCTCATCAGCCATACCAGAAGATAATGTCGAGATTAGAGCCTCCTCAAAGGCTGGAATTCCTGTTTATAAACGTTCAGACTTTCTTGGAGAGTTGATGGCTTATAAAAAAGGGATCGCAGTGGCAGGAACTCACGGAAAGACCACAACAACCGCGATGATCAGCTGGATGTTATCGGCGCTTGACCAAGATCCATCATACATTATTGGTGGCGTATCGAAAAATTTGGGCAGGAACGCACATTCAGGTGAGGGTGAGGCTTTCGTGGTCGAAGCCGATGAATATGATCACATGTTCTTGGGTTTGCAACCACAAATCGCAATTGTGACCAATATTGAATATGACCACCCAGATTGTTTCCCTACCAAAGAGGATTTCTTCCAGGCATTTATCGATTTTTCAACCCGGATCAAGGAGCAAGGGGTGCTCATCGCATGTCAGGATGATCCTGGGGCTGCAAAATTGGTAGAAATGATGGGAGGATTTGGTTTCAGTCGCTACACTTACGGGTTGGGATCACAGAATTCTCTAGAGCCGTTGGATTATAGCGTCGATGGTCTGACCCTAACCAAAAAAGGATTTTACAAATACGAAGCTTTGTTCAACAAGGAACCACTAGCTGAAGTGTCCCTTAATATCCCGGGTATTCATAATGCCCACAACGCTCTGGCTGCATTAGCTGTTGCCCATCAACTGGACCTTTCGACTGCAGATGCAGCAGAAGCGATAGCAAATTTCCAGGGTACAGAACGGCGATTTGAGGTACGTGGAGAATTTTCAGGCATTGAAGTGATTGATGATTATGCCCACCATCCAACAGAGATCAAAGCCACACTCGCGGCGGCACGTAGTCGCTACCCAGGTCGAGAATTGTGGGCTGTTTGGCAGCCTCACACGTATTCACGCACATCAGCCTTGTTTGGTGATTTTCTAACTGCATTCGATGATGCGGATCACGTTTTGGTGACTGAAATATATGCCTCAAGAGAGGCCTCTAGAGAAAATGAATCTTCTTTACACGTAGTAGAAGCGATGAATCATCCTAACGCGATCTTTCTGGCAAGCAATAACCAGGTGTCGGATTATCTGGTGAGCAACTTGAAGCGTGGAGATGTTCTCATGGTTCTCTCTGCTGGAGATGCAAACCAGATCAGTGAAGATGTTATTAAATTATTGTCTTTGAATGGTAACAAGAATAGTTGAGATGATAAACCGGGCGAGTTTTATGACAAATTCATTTGATGCGAATGTGTTAGCCGCCAAGTTTGGAGAGCAATTCGAGGCGCATGTATCTCTAGCTCGCTACACATCTGCACGCATCGGAGGATTGGCAGATGGGTTGCTTACCGCCAATTCTGTAGCCGACCTGGACCTCATGGCCAGATTTCTTTGGGAACAAGAAATTCCATTTATCGTCTTGGGTGGAGGTTCCAATGTTTTAGTCAGCGATGCAGGCATGAGAGGTTTGGTTCTGCTCAATAAAGCGCGCCAGGTTGTATTCAAACAAGAAAATGATCCTCCGACAGTCCAGGCCGCTTCCGGTTCGAATTTTGGCGTTATCGCCAGACAAGCGGCGAAACGAGGTTTGAGCGGCTTGGAGTGGGCGTCTGGAATTCCTGGAACAATTGGCGGCGCGATTGTCGGTAATGCTGGCGCTCATGGTGGTGATATAGCCGGAAATTTACTCATGGCAGAAATCTTGCATCGTGAAATGGAGGACAAAAGGTCCAAGAATGGAAATCCACCATCCATGGTAGTCAGGCGTGAAGAATGGCAGGCAGAGAAATTTGATTTCGCTTACCGTTCGAGCCTGATAAAAAGAGAACAATACGGAACCAAGCGCATTGGTGGAACGGACCAAATGGGGCGGTCGGATAAAAAACAGCCGGATTTCATAATATTAACTGCTTTACTTCGACTAGCCCATAGCACCAAAGAGGTTGTTGAAGCAAGGATTGAGAAATTTGTTTCTCAAAGACAACAGACACAACCTCCTGGAGCCAGCATGGGGTCCATGTTTAAAAATCCAGAAGGAGATTTTGCGGGAAGATTGATCGATCAGGCTGGATTGAAAGGGACCCGAATTGGAGATGCAGCAATATCATCATTGCATGCGAATTTCTTTATTAATTATGGAAATGCTTCTGCCAGGGATGTATGGGAATTGATAAACCTAGCTCGAACGGTGGTTTCCAATAAATTTGGGATTGATCTTGAATTAGAAATCGAATTGGTCGGATCGTGGGAAGCGGAGCTAAATTGATGAAAGATAAGCGATTGCGCATAGGAGTTGTATTTGGGGGACGTTCTGGCGAGCATGAAATTTCGCTTCTATCCGCGCGTTCGATCCTCTCGGCAATTAATCCCGATGAGTTTGATGTGACTCAAATAGGGATCACTCATGACGGAATTTGGCTGGTTGGTGAAGATTTATTAAGTAAATTCGATTCTGGTGTCACGCCTAATGAGCAAGTGTTAGCAACGATTCTCCCTGACCCTTCCCGGTCAGGCTTATGCATCCTCGAAGGTTCAGATCAGGGAGAGATCATCCAGTTGTTTACCGAGTTGGACGTGGTCTTCCCAATTTTACACGGGACTTATGGTGAGGATGGGACGATTCAGGGATTACTTGAATTGGCAGAAATTGCATATGTTGGAGCTGGAGTGCTGGGTTCATCTGTTGGTATGGACAAAGGTGTTTTCCGTGATGTGATGAAAGCGAATGGAATCCCACAAGTCGATACGATCGTCGTTCTGAGAAGGGAAATCGAAGATTCCATTGATGAGGTTATCAACAAAGCTGAAGAGCTGTCCAATTACCCGCTTTTTACAAAACCTGCAAATCTAGGCTCATCTGTCGGGATAACCAAATGCATGAATCGGTCCGATTTGATGGAAGGTTTGATGGATGCTGCCCAATATGATCGCAGGATTCTGGTTGAACGTGGTGTAAATGCGCGTGAGATCGAAGTCAGTGTACTTGGAAATGATGATCCTATCGCCTCCATACCTGGAGAGATAATACCCTCGGCTGATTTCTATTCCTATGATGCAAAGTACATCGATGACCGCTCAGAACTATTGATTCCAGCCCCAGTCCCGTTCGAGATCTCCGAGCAAGTAAGGAATTATGCAGTTCGAGCATACCAGGCAGTTGATTGCGCCGGTATGGCAAGAGTGGATTTTCTCCTGGATAAGGACTCCGGTGAATTGTATTTAAACGAAATGAACACTATCCCTGGTTTCACAAAGATCAGCATGTATCCTAAGCTTTGGGAAGCC
Source organism: Chloroflexota bacterium (assembly GCA_020346705.1). Classification (GTDB taxonomy): domain Bacteria; phylum Chloroflexota; class Anaerolineae; order Anaerolineales; family UBA4823; genus PFL25. The sequence continues at coordinate 1,988,818 of CP070785.1, forward strand.
AGTGGACTTCCTTTTGAAGATTTAGTGAAAAGATTGATTGAATTGGCCCTGGAACGGAGAGCTGAACGGGATCGAACTGAATGGCGGTTTAATAGGTGATTTCCGAATGACTGCAAAGAAGAAACCAACCAGAGCTGAATTAATCCGCCAACAACGGGAAAAGCGACCCCGGAAAAGGCCGGCGAAATCAGCACGACGATCCCAAAAATCTTCAAGTGGTTCGTTACCACCAATTCTGGTTCGAGGTGGCGTGGCGGCGGCAGCTTCGCGTAGTCAACGCAAAGCAAAGAATAACCGTAGACGTTATGATATTGCCCTCAACAGTCAAGGGGCTGAGATGCGGTTGCCCTCGATTCCTTCCATCGGTGTTGGTTGGAGATTGCTTTCTGCTTTCTTGATCGGAGCGCTAGGATTTGCAATTTATACCATTTGGTTTTCTCCTATGTTCACAGTTGACAAGATCGATGTTTCTGGAATGGTGCGATTAACAAACGCAGAGATAAACTCAGTCGCGAATGTGATTGGGAAATCAATAATTTTGGTTGATCCAACTGTACTAGAAGCAAATTTGGGAGAAGCATTTCCAGAATTAGTGGGTATCTCAGTGGAGACAGAAGTACCAAACAAAGTCAGGATTAGTTTTGTTGAACGCCAGCCAGTTCTCGCCTGGCAGCAGGATGGACAAACATACTGGGTGGACGAAAATGGGTACGCATATGCGCCTAGCGGCGAAGTTGGCCCGGGAATAACTGTTCAAGGAAGTGAATTGCTAGCCACCAAACCAGATGTTAGTGATACCCTGGAAGAAGGCGAAAAGACTGACCAAACACTACCTGTGGAGTTGGTGAATGCAATTCTTGCCGTGAGTTCTGAAGTTCCTGAGAATACTCCTATCGTTTATGATGCCCAGCATGGAATCGGCTGGTTGGATCCTCGCGGCTGGCAGGTGTTTTTTGGTAGTACAGATGAAGATATCGAGCTCAAATTGAAAGTTTACGAGAAGACCTTTAGAAGGTTGAAAAAAGCAGGTATAAGACCGGAATTAATCAGCGTGGAGTATGTACACGCACCCTATTATCGCCTGGAGCGGTAAAAATGGATGAACCGATAATCGTCGGAATTGATGTTGGCACAACAAAAATCTGCACCCTGGTTGGTCGGGTTGAGCAGGAAGGAATCCTGCGCATCCTCGGGGTGGGGATCGAACCTTCGCAAGGAATGCGAAAGGGTGTTCCTGTAGATGTCCGTGCAGTAACTCAGGCAGTTTCACGCTCTATTGAGAAAGCCGAACGTACTTCTGGTATGGAAATCACCTCGGCATTGGTCAGTCTGGCTGGATCTCAGGTCTCGTCCGTCAACAGTAAAGGGGTGGTAGGTGTCTCAGGACGGACGATCGATGATGATGATGTCATTCGATCGATGGAAGCTGCCCGAGCGGTGGCAATTCCACATAACCGTGAAATTATCCATGTCATTCAACGTGGATTCACAGTCGATGGTCAGCCTGGAATCCGAATGCCTCTGGGAATGCACGGCTACCGGTTGGAAGTAGAAACCCATATTATTACTGTGGCGGCATCAGCAGTCGAAAATCTAAGGAATTGTGTCGATGATGCAGGCGCTACTCCAAGCCAGTTTGTGTTAAACCCGTTGGCATCAGCAGAGGTTGTTCTCTCTGAAACGGAACGGGAAATGGGTGTGGTTGTTTGTGATGTTGGTGGAGGTACTACGGACATAGCTATCTACATCGAAGGAGATGTTTACCATACCACGGTGCTTGGAGTTGGAGGTGACCACATCACCGCGGATATCGCCCATGGATTGCGATTGCCAATCTCACAGGCTGAGGAGATCAAAATTCAGCACGGTCATGCAGTTGAAGCTGAAGTCGGTGAGAACGAGGAATTCCATGTGCGACCTTTTGGAGAAGAAATGCCGCTCCAGATACACCGTAGAGAGCTGGCCTTGATTATCGAAGCCAGAGTTGAAGAAATATTCAGCCTGGTTCTGCAGGAAATTAAGCGCTCTGGCTATGATGGTCTATTACCAGCAGGGATGGTACTAACCGGTGGTTCGAGCAGCATCCCAGGCATCCGAACAGTTGGTTCGCAAGTCCTCGGATTGCCAGTTAGAAGGGCACAACCTGATAACCTAGTCGGAATGACGGATCAGTTGTACTCGCCAGCTTTTTCGACGAGTGTAGGATTACTAAAATGGTCGATGTTGATGACTGAGATCGGCGGGGAATCTTCTCAACCAAAAATTAGTTCACGTGGAGGAGGTTACGATTGGGAATATATCAAAAGCTTAATTCGTCGTTTGTTTCCATGAAAGCATTGGTATTGTCTAAATAACATGTCAAAAATTACTGGTTCAAAAATGCAAGAAAAAAATTCAAAACCCCATGATTCGAAGGAGGAGTATCTGATGAACCAAATGGTTAGCCCACCCAACCAAGTTGAATCCTTTGCCAATATTAAAGTCGTCGGTGTTGGTGGAGGTGGATGCAACGCAGTTGACCGAATGATTGAGGAAGGCTTACAAGGTGTAGAATTTATCGCCGTCAATACCGATGCACAGGCATTGATGCTTTCTAAGGCACCGGTGCGAGTAAGGATAGGCGATAAGTTGACTAGAGGATTAGGATCAGGCGGCAACCCTGAAACGGGTCGCAAAGCTTCTGAAGAATCAGCTGAAGAAATGTATGACGTACTCAGAGGCGCAGATATGGTGTTCATCACCGGTGGGATGGGTGGCGGCACCGGTACTGGCGGCTGCCCAATTGTTGCCCAAATTTCAAAAGAAGTAGGCGCTCTTACAATTGGTGTCGTAACCCGGCCATTTACTTTTGAGGGTTCCCGTCGAATTCAATCTGCTGAAGGCGGCATCACACAGCTTAAAGAGCAGGCAGACACATTGATCGTGATTCCAAACGATCGCCTGCTGCAGATTGTGGATAAAAGGGCGAATCTCCACGATGCCTTTAAGATGGCAGATGATGTTCTCCGACAGGGTGTGCAAGGTATTTCTGAGCTGATCACTGTGCCCGGTTTAATCAACCTAGACTTCGCTGATGTACGTACGATCATGTCCGAAGGTGGGGCTGCATTGATGGCGGTAGGGAATGCTAAAGGTGAGGAGCGTGCCCGCGAGGCTGCAGAGGAAGCAATCTCGAGTGAATTGTTGGATATAACTATAGATGGTGCTCGAGGCATTCTGTTCAACGTCACTGGAGGTCCGGACCTGACCTTATTCGAAGTCAACCAGGCAGCGGCCATTATCAAAGAAACAGCTCACCCGGATGTCAACCTCATATTCGGAGCTGTAATCGATCCCTCGATGGGAGATGAGCTGCGAATTACAGTGATTGCAACTGGTTTTGAACGCACAGGCATCCCACGCCGACTCCTAAAGAAATCTGCTTCTGGTAAGGAAAATAAGATCGAGGATGCTCAAATTCCTGAAACCAGTGAGGTCTTGGCCAGCTCAAATCAAGCCGCTGATTTCCAACCACGCACCTTCAACACAGAAGATTTGGATATTCCAACCTTCTTGAGAAATCGCTCTCGGTAGGTGAGGAAATCTCACTGGAAAGCGAAATCGCTTTTTGAGGTGAAATTCAGGTAGTGATGTGCGGTCTCCTTCTCGCACAAGTTTTGGAGTAGGTTTGAATGAAGGAACTTATTGGGAATCACAGGCTCGAATCATGAGGACCCTCGTCCCCTTCCCGGGATTGCCTTCCCCTGG
>CP070785.1:1992664-2010776 GCA_020346705.1 Chloroflexota bacterium
AGAATAGACGTGTACCCTTAATCCTGGCTGGGGTAATCTGGATTGGGACAGCAATAGTCGTCCAGAGAGTTGCTCCTTGGCCTCGTATCTGGATCTTCTTGTTGCCATTCTTTGTAATCTGGATAACTGCTGGAATTGTAGGTTTATTCGACTTGTTATTTCAAAAATCAAAACAACCCAATCAGCTCACAGTTGTTCTAATTGGTTCATTGATAATTCTGCCACTTATCCTGGGGTTCAGCAGATCATTTCAGCAATACGATCAAAAACTTCACTCTAAAGGGGCGGTGGAAGAAATTGCGGATTTTCTCTATCAAGATCTTGGTGCCAGGGATGTTGTCGTGGTGACCTCCCCAGATACGATTGTTTTGAAATATTATTTAAGGAGGTTGGGAATCTCAAAAGAAGCTACCGAATTAACAAAAGGCAAGGATTTCCAAAGAGCAATCGTGGTTGTTAATCGGGGATATGGGCAATCGCTGGATTACGTTCTCGAGAGACGTTCTTTTCTTGATGATGTTGATCTCAGTACCGAGGAAGAGCTATTCAGTTCAGATCGCTTTATACTTTACCAGCTTGAAGCAGCTCAAAACTGAATCTAACTGCCTCCGATTTCATGGACCAGAATTACCTAAACAATATTCAAAATCCTAACCAACAATCGAATAATACAAGATAAATGTCACTCTTGAGGCGTGATCCTTGGTGGATATTAATCTATTCGTTTAATGCTAAAATGAGAATGCTTATGTTCAGATTGCCTGGATCGAATGAGATGTGCACGATTGTTTCTGGTCAATCTCCGGCGGGGATTTGTGATTATTCTCCAGGTATTGTTTCCATTTTTCTCATGATCCTTCGTCAGTATGGGAAGGAATTTATTCATTTTTCGAGATCAATATTATGCTTCGATCCCTGCTGATATATCTTTCTCAAGCATCATGGGCACGTCAATTGGTTACTCGCTGGGAATTCGCCAGACGAGCAGCCTCGCGGTTCATCGCCGGTGAGGAATTGGATGATGCAATTGGAGTGGTCAAGTCTCTCAATCGAAAGAACATTAATGCCACTCTCGACCATCTTGGTGAACACACCACGAACCCTGAGAAAGCTCGCCAGGCGACCGAGGATATTATCGAGATATTGAGTCGAATAGAACGAGAAGGTGTCCGCTCAAATGTATCGATCAAGCTGACTCAAATTGGATTGGCAGTTGACGAAGCTTTGTGCGTTGAAAATCTACAGCGCATACTTGATACTGCAGTAAATCTGAAGACGTTCGTGCGGATTGATATGGAAGACTCGCAATGGGTGGAGAAAACGCTTAATATCTTCCATGAAGCTCAGGATCGCTGCAGCTGTGAAAATGTGGGCATCGTAATCCAATCGTACCTGTTTCGCAGCGAAGAAGACGTTGCCAGGCTTCTGCAGACTGGCTCAAGGATTAGACTGTGTAAGGGGGCATATAAAGAACCAGAAGAGATCGCTTTTCCAGAAAAATCAGATGTTGATGCAAATTTTGATTTAATCGTTAGCCAGCTGCTTAATGGGTCCTCTGAAAACAGTCATCCAACAATAAGCGCGGATGGCAAGATTCCTCCAATTCCTGCCATCGCTACACACGATGAGAAGAGGATCGTTTTCACAAAAAAAGAGCTTGAGAAATCGGGTTACCCGAAAAATGCGGTTGAATTCCAAATGCTGCATGGAATTCGGCGAGATTTACAGGAGAGTTTAGCTTCGGAGGGTTATCCGGTTCGGGTTTATGTGCCTTATGGCAGCGAGTGGTATCCATACTTCACCCGCCGCCTTGCTGAACGACCGGCCAATCTCTGGTTCTTCATATCGAATTTCTTCCGTTGAATTTAATAATGTACTCCCAGCTGCTCACGAAATATCACCAATAAATTCACATAGAGATTAGACCCGAAGCCAATTTCAGTTAACTTTGGGAAGGATATCCATTCCAGCTTTGCGAGCGTGTGATGAAACGATCTTTTGGAGTTCATCTTTGACTCCGGGTGATAACTCTGGAGGCTGGTATGAGGCTATTAGATTATCTACGCGAATTCTTGCCCTTGTAAATACATCCTGATTACCTTTTTGTCTCCAAGATCGAAGTGAGCCCCGATCAATGACATCGGAAGGCATGTACTGGACCTCTTTGTAAAGCTGTCTGGTGAGATCTTGAGCCAAGAAATTGCCTGGAAACTGGAAATTTTCGTAATGTTCTAATGCCAAGGTTTTCGTATGGGAACCAATTCCACCCAGAAATCGCTTTGCATTGGCGATTGCTTCGGCGTCAATAACAAGCTTCTCTAGGCTTTGACAGGCGAGGAAATCTAGCATGCCTGCGCCGGAAATCATGTTTATCCCGGATAACACCCCTATCAAAGTACTAGCAGCACTTTCCATCCCCGCCTGGGCATCGACCAGTTTTGAATCGGTGGCGGTGAGGTATGCGTGGGTGGGTAGATTAAGGGATTTCCCAACTTGCGCATAGCCACTGATTATTAATGATGTTTCAGGAGCACCTATTGAAGTAGTTCCTTCCCGCATGTGAAATTGAGCCGGTGCACCCCCCCATACAATTGCAGCTCCTGGATTTGCTAGTTGGTGAATGGTAATTCCGCTCAGGCATTCTGCGGCGTGTTGGACGATTGAACCTATCAAAGTAACCGGTGCTGCTGCTCCAGAAAGCGGCATAGAGACGATTTGTGCAGGTATATTTGCCTTGGCAAGATCGATCAAGTTTTGTGATCCAAAATCTGTCCAATTCAGTGGTGGGGAGGGGCACACATCGAAAATAGCTCTCGGTTTTTGGTTTGCCTGCTCTGAGCTGTCACCACTGATTCGCAACAGGTCGAACATAACTTGGGTTGTTTCGGTGGAGAATGCACCGGTAACAATAGGTTTTGAAGAGAATAATAAAACCAGGTATAAGCGATAGAAATCTCCGATTTCTTCAGGAACATCGTGACAGATCACGGCCGTTGATTGGGCGTCATACACATCCAGCAATTCGGAGATTTTGATGATATCCACCAGATCACCAGTCTCAGACGGGCGATGCTCAAGGGTATCTGAGTCAAGGATATTCACCCCAGATGAGCCTGGATCAAAGTGAACTTCATCGCCGGCATAGTGAACTGCAGGTGAAAAATTTGCATCGTAAAGATAAAAATCGCGGGGAACACTCTCTAGGCAGTTTAAAATCAATTGTTCCGGCAGCTTTACCACACCTTTAGCCTGGTCGACCTGAGCGCCGGAACTATAAAGCAAATCTATAGCTTCGGGCGAACCAACCTTGATTCCCGGTGAGCTTAGTAATTCAATCGCTTCTTCAATAACCTTCTGTAATTGATCTTCAGGAAGAACTTTAAGTATTGGTTTCATTTTGGGTTAGCTATATTCACTTGAGATATTTATCGAACCAGCGGAGTATATGGTTTAACCGAACAATCCGACGATCGGTGCGACCGTTTCGAGATAGGCCGTGAAATTCACCTGGAAAACGAACCATTTCAGTATCAACACCGAGTGTTTTTAAGGCTACAAATACCTGCTCACCTTGCTCGATTGGGCAGCGCAGATCGTTCTCACTGTGAATAACAAGGGTAGGGGTTTTAGCATTACCAATATACTTGATCGGGGAATGCTGCCAGTAGTTATCAAGGTCTTCGAATGGTGGTTTGTCGTCCAGCACCTCTTGGAAAACCCAATTAAGATCGCTCGAGCCCCACATGCTGATGAAGTTGCTCACGCACCGTTGGGTTACTGCAGCTTTGAACCGATCTGTATGACCAATGATCCAGACAGTCATATAGCCACCATAACTGCCTCCGGTTACCCCCATGCGTTTCTTAGAGATATATGGCTGCTGAGCAATAAAATCTGTCCAGGCCATCAGATCCTGGTAATCGGCGTCTCCCCAATTTCCCCAGATCGCCTTAGCATGCTCTTCCCCATAACCACGCCCTCCGCGCGGATTGCAGAAATGGACCACGTAACCGGCAGCAGCAAGGAAGTAGAATTCGTGCATAAAGAATTCGCCGTACTGGGTTAATGGTCCACCATGAATTTCAAAAATTGAGGGGTATTTCTTTTTCGGATCGAAACCTGGCGGCTTTAAAATCCATCCGTGGAGATCGTTTTGATCAGGACCTTTTATCCACATTTCTTCGATTGAACCGAGATCGATATTGGAAAATAACTTCTCGTTGATCTTTGTCAACTGTTTCTCATTTATCGAGCCAACACCCTGGAGGTAAACTTGTCCAGGATCGTCAATCTTGCCCATGAAGTATGCCAACCGTTTTTGATCTGAATCGAACGAAAAGCTGCCAACCACCCCTTGAGCACCCGCAACAGATGAGAAATTATTGCCATCCAAATCTATTGAACACAGCTCAGAACGTCCATGACGAGAAACGGGGAAATAAATCTTCTTGCTATCGTTCGACCAGGCAGGTTGCATGATCTCGGGAGTGCCAGTATCGTTTATCGTATCTGGGGCAACATGAACGTCATATTGTTCTGTTAAATTCTTAGCAGGGCTTGAACCATCGACTGGTACGATCCATAATCCCTGGTTTTTGTACCATTTCTTCTTCCCTTGGGTACCAAAATAGGCGATATATCGACCATCTGGTGAAAAGTTGGGCTTGGTTTTTTCGCCAAATTCAGTTGTAATCAGTCTTTGTTTTCCCCCAGTAGCTGGCATTATGAATAGATCGACTGCATCCCAATCCATATCAGGATCTGAGCTGTGATTGGACATGAAAGCGATCATCTTTCCGTCTGGCGACCAGATCGGATCTAGATCATCATAGATTTCGTGATCAGTTAATTGTTTTGCACGACCGCTTTTTTCTTCAATCGACCATATATGCCACCTTTCATGGGGAAGATAACCATCGCCGTCATACTTGAAAAAGATGCGTTTGTAATGCCGGCTTACGGTTCCCAATTTCTTCTTGTTCTCGTCATCTCGCTGTTCAATTTTTTCTGGATCGGTTTTGCGAATCTGGCATAAGAATTTCTTGCTGTCTGGTGACCAGTGAAAACACTCAATTTTTCCATCAATGTTGGAAACTTTTCTTGCTTCACCTCCAAGGATAGAAATCGAATATAGCTGGGAAGGTTCATCATCATCCTCCCGGTTTGATAAGAAGGCGATCGATTCGCCATCTGGTGACCAGCGTGGTTGCGTATCTAGTTGGTTCCCGAAAGTGAACTGTTTTGGCTCACCCCCATTCGTGGATACTATCCATATATTGCTGTACTTCTTTTCGGTTTCTGGATCAACCCGTTGTTGGCTATAAACTACTTGTTCACCAGATGGTGATAGGCGAACATCGGAGATGATTTCAATCTGGTAAAGGTCTTTGGCTGAAATTTTGCGTTTCTTTGTGCGTGGCATTCTTTGGTCTAATAACTCCTTATTCCAATTTACAATCCCTATAATTCATTGCGATAAGCCTGGTCAATTAATTCGATTGTGTGCATAACTGGTGGGTTCAATTGCGGTTCGTCGGTATTCTGCAATTTTTGATTAAGATGATTTTGTAATTGTATCAAACATCCAATATTGCCCGTGACGATAATTTCTGGTTCTACATCAAGAATGTTGTGAATTTTTCGTTGTCCTAATTGCTGGGCGATCACAGGTTGCTCAAGGTTATATGAGCCTGCAGATCCACAACACAGATCCTCCTCATTGATTGGCAACAGCGAGAGATTAGGGACTTTACCTAATAATTCCCTTGGCTCCCTGGTTACTCCTTGCGCATGTGAGAGATGACAGGCATCGTGATATGCAATTTTTAGCTGATTTTCTAAAGGAGGAATTGGTTCGAGATCGATCTCTGTAAGGAAAACGCTTATGTCAATTACTTTTTCAGCGAATAAGCTAGCCAGCTCTTCGTATTTTGATCCCTTAAATAACTGTGGATATTCATGCATGGCTGAGCCACATCCAGCAGCGTTGCTAATAATGGCGTCCACGTCCTTTGGGAAATTGTCCAAATTATTGGAAGCGAGATTAAAAGCTGTATCCATATCACCCGTGTGCAGCGCGAGGGCGCCACAGCAGCCTTGAGCAGAGGGTATAACTACTTCTATCCCATTCTTTGATAGCACGCGCAGCGTTGCCAGGTTGATTTTTTGGGCAAGGACCTGCTGAACACAACCAACCTGTAATGCCACCTTGGCTTGCCTTTTCCCTTGGGCCGGAAATGTGGATGGTAATCGCTCTGCACCAGGAATGTCCTCTGGAACTAAATCCAACATCGCTTGAAAACGTGTTGGTGCGATAGAGGCAAAAGGTTTTGAGATTTTGGCAACTTGCGTAGCTAAACGAAATCTAGCTGGTTTGGGTAGGGTTTCCTTGGTAACCCACCTGGAAAATCGCTCTTCCGCAGGTCGTCGGCGGACAGTTTCAGAATATGCTTTAAATGGGGTAAGCAAGTTGCCATACTGCACGCCAGAGGGGCAGACTGTTTGGCAGGCCAGACAGCCGAGGCAGTGATCAATATATGGAACAGCTTCCTCCAGGTCAATCTCCCGCTCAAGCACAGATTTCATCAAGATGATCCGGCCGCGTGGTGAATCCATCTCTTGATGGAGCAGGTTATAGGTCGGGCAGGCGGGCAAGCAAAAACCACAATGTACGCATTGTGAGACTGCATCAGCCATTTCCGAAGCAAGCTGGCCATAATCTTGAACTGGAATGTTATGTTTCATGAGCTAAATCTCAACCCATTTTCCAATCGGATCAAGTGCATTCTTGATCCGCTGAAAGAATATGTCTGGTTCCCTAAATCCTAATCGAATCTGATCGGTCTGACCTAATATGGTTAAGCCTGCCAATTTAATTTTCTTCAAATGTTTGTCTATGATATCGACAGGCTTTGACCATGCAATCCAGGCCACGTTCGCGCCAACCGAATAACGCCGCTGGATTTCATTTTTACTTAAAAAATCATCAAGGGTTTCTACGGATGAGGGAGTGATTGGAACCTTGATCAATAAAGTATCTTCTGGAACCCAAGAAAATTCGTTGATTTCATCCCAGAAACTCCGTTCGTGATCACCTTCCAAAATTTCGATATCACCCACGAATTGCTTAAGTCGTTCAATCCGCTTTGGAAAAAGATCGGGTATCCCACCCAGGCGAATCGTCAAATTATAAACCTCAGAGGCAGGTTCGATATCCAAACAAAATAGTTCAATCGAATTGGCGGTCAGGTTCACCAAAGTGTCTAAAAGTTCTTCCAGAGTTGAAAACCTGGATATTACTGTTCGATATTCTGGAGGCTTTGGGAATACTTTGAAACTCAATTCGATCATCGCTCCAAGACCGCCAAGGCTGCCAACCATCAATTTTGAGATATCAAAACCAGCGGCGTTTTTTACTACTTTTCCCCCAGAACGTACTAGCTTTGCCTGATAATCGAGATATTTAACACCAAGGATAAAATCTCGAACGCCACCATAACGGAATCTTCCCGGACCATTTAGATTAGATGCAACGGTTCCACCGAGAGTCCCGCCACGCTCGATAAATGGTGGATCAAAAGGCATGAACTGATCGTGTTCCGCCAGCATCTGATTAATCGTATAAAGACTTGTTCCGGCGTAAGCGGTAAATGTGTATTCATCAGGCAGGTATTCTAGAATACCGCTTATCTTTCCAATATCTAATGCTGTGATCCCATCTTTGGCTAGCAGTGCTGATTTTGTCTGTCCTCCAAATGCTAACAGGTTATTTCCAGTTTGAATCTTCGTGCCGAGCTCTTCTAAATAGCCATTGTCCATTGGATTTCTCTTTTTGCTTTGTTCACTCAGCAGTTTACAGAGATAGCTTTTTTCTCAACTGATTTACTTATCGAAGGGAAGCAACTTGCCCCGGTTTGCCAGTTCACCTGGATCAATTTCGCGTCGAATGGCTATCATGGTATCAATGTCAGCATCTTCAAACATCGTGGGAACATACTCTAATTTTTCTACTCCCACACCATGCTCTCCGGTGATTGATCCTCCGAGATTAACGCACATTTTCAAAATCTCCCCCGCAAGTACTTCAGCATTTTCAAGGTTGGCAGGATCGCGACCATCGAATAGGATCAAGGGATGTAAGTTGCCATCCCCAGCATGAAAAACATTAGCCACACGAAGATTGTATTGATCCCCTAATCTCTCAATCTCGCCCAGGGCGTGGCTGAGCTTGGAACGAGGGACAACTCCATCTTGAACAAGGTAGTCTTCACTGATGCGACCGACAGCAGAAAAAGCACTTTTACGCCCCTTCCATATTTGCAAGCGTTGTTCATCATTTTCTGCTACTCTTATTTCACCAGCACCTGACTCCTCAATTACTTCCATGAGGGAGGCAAATTCCCAATCAACAATTTCCGTCTCTCCATCTAATTCAACAATCAGTAATGCGACAGCATCCCGGGGATAACCAGCCTGTACAGCGGTTTCAGCAGCTTCGATCGCCAGCTCGTCCATTATTTCGATCGCGCCTGGTAAGAGTCCAGCAGCGATGACCATCGAAACAGCATTTCCAGCAGCTTCAAGAGATGGGTAAGCGGCTAATACGGTTCGGTATGCTTCTGGTTTAGGTAATAGTCGCAACTTTACTTCCAAAGCGATCCCGAATAACCCTTCGGAACCAACGAACAATCCAACAGTATCCGGGCTAATAGAATCGAGGCTGGCACTACCAATTTCCACAACTTCACCGTCTGGCAGAACAGCTTTAATCCCCAGGACGTGGTTGCTTGTCATACCATATTTCAGACAGTGTGCTCCCCCAGCATTAAAAGCCAAGTTTCCGCCAATGGTACAGATTAATTGGCTGGACGGATCTGGCGCATAATACAAACCATATTGAGCAGCTGCCAAACTAACATCGATATTCACCACACCGCATTCGACAGTAGCGATGCGAATTTTCGGGTCAATTTCAATTATCTTGTTTAAGCGGTTGAGCGCGATAACGATACCATTTGTCACTGGAAGTGAACCCCCCGAAAGACTCGTGCCACTTCCCCGGGCAACAAATGGTATCTCGAATTTGTGACATAAACGGACAGTTTGGATAACCTCTTCTTGGGTTTCTGGAAGAACAACTGCCATTGGTCGAACCTGGTAAGAGGTAAGAGCGTCAGATTCATAAGTGACCAGCTGGGCTGGTTTGGTTAACAACTTTTCGTCTGGATATAATCTAGACAGCTCATCCAAGAACGATTCCGTGTTCATAAAACACTCCAGATACAATATTGATCCAAGTAGAATTTTTTCATGTAAGTGTTGCTGTTTCGACTGAGAGGATTCGCGGTAAATAATCGACGATCTTTTCCCAAGAATCCCCAGAATCATTGCTGGCGAATACCTGACCTGTGCTCGTGCCAATATAAATCCCGGCCTCTTCGAATTGATCAGTGGCCATTGCTTCACGAAGAACCACCAGATGAGCTTTCCCCGGTAAACCTTCTGTTATTCGCTGCCATGAATCTCCGCTATCCTGGCTGCGCCAGACTGCAAAACTCCCATCGACACTTAATCGATATTGATCGCTCTCCTCTAAGACGATGTAAATGGTCTCTGGATCGTGGGGGTGAACTGCTATCGGAAATCCGAAACGGCTGGGAAGTTTCTGATCGCCGATATCGATCCAATCTTTTCCCTGATTGTCGCTGCGATATACACCACAGTGGTTTTGTTGAAATATCGTCTCTGGCCTATCTGGGTGAATAACCATTTTGTGCACACACTGTCCATATTCTGGGAATTTATCCGGTAGAAAATCGGCGCGAACATTTTTATTATACGGGTTCCAGGTTTTCCCGCCATCATCGGTCCGGTAGCATCCTCCAGTTGAGACGGCTACATAAATGCGCTCAGGGTTTACCGGATCTGGGATAATTGTATGCAGGCACAATCCTCCTGCACCAGGAAACCAATCTGCTCGATGAGGATGATCGTATAGGCTCGTATTGAGCTGCCAGGTCTCCCCTCTGTCCGTGGAGATAAAAAGTGCAGCTGGCTCCACGCCTGCATACAAAAATCCTGGTTTATCCATACCGGCTGGCCTGATATGCCACACTTTCAAAACTTTTTCGATTTGCTCCTTCGCCTCTTCTGGTGATTTAGCTTCTTCTGGTGTCCCCAACGGCCGGCTTGATTTGGATGGACGAGAAAAAATTGGCGCTTTCTTGCCTTGCGTCCAACTCTCTCCAAAATCATCGGAATAATGAGTTGATGGACCATAAACATCATGAACCACGGCTGCATGCAAACGCTGATCGCGGGGATCAAAGGCCATATGCATCACATTCCAGCCTTTGAATACTGGTCCCTTGATCTCCCATTTCTTCCGGTTGATATCGCTGGATAGGATGAAGCCTCCTTTGCGGGTACCAATCAATACCAGGACATCCGCTTGCTCATTGCTCATCTCAAATCTCCAAACTATATCTTTGCACTACTAAATCTGATTAGATATATTTTACCCCTGATGCGGTCATGAAAAGTACCGTACTCTCATCAGGTGTGATAAATCCACTTGCCCTCAACTGATAAAACGCGGCCAGGGTGGCTGCGCCTTCAGGTGATGAAAACAACCCTTCTTGACTTGCCAATTCAGCCTGTGCTGCGATGATTTCATTGTCGCTGACTGCGATTGCGGTACCTCCAGATTCTCTCAATGTTACCAAAATAAGTTTGTCTGCCAGGCTGAGGGGAACCCGAATTCCCCACGCAATCGTCTCGGCAGCCTCCCAAAATTCACATTTGTCCGCACCGGAATTGAAGGCTTCCACGACAGGAGCGCAGCCTTTTGATTGGACTGAAATCATCCTGGGTAAATTTTGATCTTCTAACCAACCCAACTCATTTAGTTCTTTGAATGCTTTCCACATCCCCACCAAACCAGTTCCACCTCCAGTGGGATAGATGATATTATCGGGAAGCTGCCAGTTGAATTCCTCCGCTAATTCATATCCCATGGTCTTCTTTCCTTCCAGGCGGTAGGGTTCACGAAAAGTTGAAACTGAATACCAATCTCCACTTGTTATCATTTCACCTACAATTCGAGCGCAATCAGATATCAAACCGTCGACGAGGATCGTTTCAGCGCCAAATAATCGGCACTCTTCAATGATCACAGATGGTGTATCTATCGGCATCACAGCTGCGGATTTCAACCTGGCTCGCGCCGCGTAGGCTGCCAGAGCACTGCCGGCATTGCCTGCAGTGGGGATTACCAATTTATTGATACCTAGTTCGTTGGCTTTGGATACGGCTGCACTGAGGCCTCTCGCTTTGAAACTGGCTGTTGGGTTAAGGCTTTCATCCTTAACCCATATCTGATCAAATGATTTATTTTGCGCGACTCGTTTTAATTGAATGAGGGGTGTATCCCCTTCCCCCAAACTGGATACTTGGTCTTTATCCCAGACTGGAAGCAGTTCAAACCACCTCCACATACCTGATGGTCTGGAGCCAATTTCGTGCCGATCAAGCTCTCCCCTCGCAGAAGCTAAATTGTATCGGGCTAAGATTGGAGATTGGCAATCTGTACAATAAGTTTGCTGGATAGATGGAGAATATTTCTGTTCACATTGAGGGCAATTGAGATCTATCAAGTATGTCATAATTCCCTTCCTGAAATTGTACTCCCTATGTAATCCTATGGATAAAATTCAATATTCATTCAAAGCGCAGAGCCCCAAATCTTGATAATTGGATATAATGTATGTTATAAGACCCCTATATCAATCATGTTCAGACTATTCTGCTGGGGTGATTTAATACTCCATTTTTTTGGGAAGTGCAGGCCAGTATCGAGAATTCCAAAATTTTAGAAAATAAAACCATAAAAATTCCAATATGCCGTAGGGATTAGTGGTTAGTTCCTGCACTGATATATTCTGTCAAAGAATAGTTGACAGAATTTTGGATATAAGGACTGTGTAAAGTTTGAGAAAATATCAAGCTACAAACCATGTCGCGACCACGGAATGATAAAGAAACAGTAAACCGTTAGCTAAGGAGAAGAAGATAGTGCCTACACCAGCAATAATGATACTTGATGATGAGCCTCAAGTGCTTAATGCCGTTGAGCGTGATTTGCGCCAGCATTACCGCAGGGACTACAGGATTGTAAAATCCACGAATGGTCAGGATGCCCTTGAAGCATTGAAGAAATTGAAAGAAAGAAATACTCCAGTTGCTCTGTTCCTGGTTGATCAACGTATGCCGAACATGACTGGAACGGAGTTTATTGCTGACGCCAGTGTTTTGTACCCACTGGCACGTAAAGTTCTGCTTACTGCTTACGCAGATACACAGGCCGCGATAGACAGCATCAACGACATTGGATTGGATTACTACTTGATGAAACCCTGGGATCCACCTGAACAAAATCTGTATCCGGTCTTAGATGATTTGTTGAGCGATTGGTCGGCTACCGTGCCTTTACCTTATGACGGTATTCGAGTAGCAGGTACCTTATGGTCTGCAAACAGTCACACGGTAAAAGATTTTCTTGCCAGGAACCAAATCCCTTACCAGTGGTTGGACATCGAGCTAGATACTGAAGCAAGAAATTTAGTAGAAGCAGTAGGTGACGGTCAACTCCGTTTGCCAGTCGTATTCTTTCCGGATGGCAATACCTTGATCGAACCTACCATCCTAGAAGTCGGTGAGAAACTAGGCTTACAGACAAAGGCAGAAAAGCCATTTTACGATTTGATCATCGTTGGGGCAGGACCAGCTGGCTTGGCCGCTGCAGTTTATGGGGGTTCGGAGGGATTAACCACCGTGATGATTGAAAAGGAAGCGACCGGGGGCCAGGCCGGTACCAGTTCACGTATTGAAAATTACCTTGGATTTCCACAAGGATTAACCGGGGCTGATCTGGCAAGGCGTGCAACAACGCAGGCATTGCGATTTGGAGTGGAGCTTTTGCGACCTCAGAATGCAGTTAAGGTGCGGATAGAAGATCCATACCGGCATGTGGTATTAGCGGATGGTTCCGAAATCAGTGGAAGGGCGATAATTATCGCGACTGGCGTAAATGTTCGTCGGCTAGACGCGCCTGGGGTTGAGGATTTGACTGGGGCTGGTATTTACTACGGTGCTGCATTGACTGAAGCGGCCTTTTATCGCGACCAGGATGTTTTTGTTGTTGGTGGGGCAAATTCAGCCGGTCAAGGAGCGATGTTCTTTTCGCGTTACGCACGAAAAGTGACGATGTTAGTTCGCAGCAGCAGTCTTGAATCTGGGATGTCCCAGTATTTGGTAGATCAAATTGGGAATACCGAGAATATTGATGTTGTGCTGAGGACAGAAGTCGTGGAAGCAATTGGGGAAAGTCGCCTTGAGAAGATAGTTGTTTCTAATCTTGATACCAATAAGAAAGAAACTTTAGAAGCCGCAGCGATGTTTATATTTATCGGTGCAGTACCTCCGACTGATCTAGTTTCCGGCTTGGTTGAAAGAGATCGAGCAGGCTTTATTGTGACTGGGTCTAATTTGATGGTTGATGGAAAAAGACCTAAGGGTTGGAAGCCGAATAGAGATCCGTTCTTGTTAGAAACCAGCATTCCCGGTATATTTGCTGCCGGGGATGTGCGTCACCATTCTATGAAACGGGTTGCTTCTGCAGTAGGCGAAGGCGCAGTTGCAGTTGCATTAGTCCACCAATATTTAAAGACGGTATAAATGTATGTACGAATTTCTTAAGAAGGTACCCCTTTTTGCTAGCATGGCTGACCACGATCTCGAGCGTTTGTGCGAGATGGTGACAGAAGTCTATTTAAATCCCGGGGATCAACTATTCGCTGAGGGCAGTCCAGGTGATAAAGCCTACATTATCGAGGAGGGGGAAATCGAGATCCTCAAAGCCTCCGGTGAAAGAAATGTGCTCCTTGCAGTTCGCAAATCAGGTGAAGTGATCGGCGAAATGTCATTGCTTGAGGCTGCCCCCAGATTTGCTAGCGGTAGGGCACGAACTGACAGTAAATTGTTGGCCATCGGTCATGGCGAGTTGGATGAGCTGCTCAATACCAGTCCATCGGCAGCCAAGGCGCTGCTTTTTACGATAACCTCGCGATTAAGATCCACAGAGCTGATGTTGCGACAGAGTGAGAAAATGGCTCAATTAGGTACATTAACAGCTGGAATTGCTCATGAGTTAAACAATCCAGCTGCAGCCGCTCAACGAGGTACATCCCAACTCAATGATGTCATCAGGCAACTGCAGGAAGCACAAATTGGATTATCAAAGTTGTCTCTGCCTCCTGAAAAATGGGAAAAATTAGGTGAGCTAAACGAACTGATACGTGAAAGAGCAACTAATCACATGGACATCGATGCCCTGGAAAGATCTGATCGCGAGTACGCGATGGAAGAATGGTTGGAGACTCAAAATATTCCTGATGCCTGGGAATACGCTCCGACGCTGGTTGATTTAGGAATCTCTGAAGCTGAGCTAGGGAGCCTGGCAGATGATTTCTCGACAGAACAATTCATCGATGTGATCGCTTGGATGGGAGCCTCCTTCAATGTATCTACGCTACTGGAAGAGATTAATCAGGGATCTGAACGCATCTCAGAAATTGTCAAATCTTTAAAATCCTATGTTTATCTCGACCAGGCCCCAATTCAAGCTGTGGATGTACATGAAGGTCTGAACAACACCTTAGTAATGCTAAGGCATAAGTTGAAGGAAGGGGTTGATGTAAAAAGAGATTATGAAGAGGGTTTACCAAAAATCCAGGCTTATGGAAGTGAGCTGAACCAGGTTTGGACGAATATTATCGATAACGCGGTTGACGCGATGAACGGAAAAGGGGAGATCGGGATAAAAACTCACCAGAATGGTGAATGGATCACTGTGGAAATAGAAGATAATGGCCCCGGAATGCCGGAAGATATCCAGGAAAAGATATTCAGCCCGTTCTTCACTACAAAAGCTGTCGGGAAAGGAACTGGCTTAGGTTTAAATATCAGCTACAAGATTATTGAAAAACATTCCGGAGAAATTAAAGTCTATTCAAAACCAGGAAAAACCAAGTTTCTGGTTAATTTACCCATTGATTTTCAACAAGTTAAACTAGGATCTACACCTGCTATGAATTCTAACAATACAAATGATGATAAACTTCGCTCAATTCTCGAATCAACCAAGACCATCGCGGTTGTAGGTATATCAGATAAAAGCGATCAAGTAAACCATACTGTCCCTCAATACCTTCAATCGCAGGGATATAAAATTATTCCTGTGAATCCAGCCTTGGATGAGGTTTTAGGAGAAAAAGCCTACTCTGATTTGCTCTCAATAGAAGAGCCTGTAGATGTGGTTGAGGTATTCCGCAGGAACGAAGCTGTACCAGAAATTGTCGATCAAGCGATTGAAATTGGTGCGAAAGTCGTCTGGATGCAGGAAGGCGTAATAAATGAGTATGCCGCAGAAACTGCCCGGGAAGCTGGTCTTGAGGTCGTTATGGATACCTGCATGCGGGCAACTCATAAGAGGTTGTGGGCAAAATCCTAGTGTTTTGGATTTTACTATTTGCTCATCTGCTGGCAGACTATCCACTTCAATCTAATTGGATAGTAAACAATAAGAACAGGGCTGCGGTCCTGTTTTTACATGTTGCCACGCATTTTCTTGTCAGCTTGGTTTTCGTTTTACTGTACGTACCGCGTGCCTGGCCATTCTTATTTTTACTGGCAGGAATTCACTTCATAATTGATGCAGGAAAGAATTTCGTCAACCAGGCCAAGCCAGATTGGGTGATCTTCCCTTACATTGTGGATCAAATCCTCCATGTTCTGTCTATTATTCTCATCGCGTTTCTGGTCGCGAGATTTACCAATGTTCACCCATTTGCTATACAACCAACATGGTTGATTGTACTCATCGCTTATCTCGTTGTCACATATGTATGGTATATCAGCGAACGAATAATCGCCTTCCATAATCCATCTTATTTTCAACAAGTTGTCAATAAAGAATGGTCGCGTATGTTGGCCAGAGCGATATTTCTCACATTGGCAATTATTGGGTTGCCCAGTCTATCTAGTTATGTTGGCGTACTCGCATTGATTTTCCCTTATAAGATGCGCAGTTTTGGAATACGGGCACTTATAACTGATATTTTCATCGCGGGATGCGGCGCGATATTTGTTCTGGGATTTATTGAATATTAACCAACCACATTGACAAGAACTTAAAGAAAAAAAACCCGGCAGTAATACCAGGTTTCAATATAGATCTGGCGGTCCCGACGGGATTCGAACCCGCGATCTCGGCCTTGACAGGGCCGCATGTTAGGCCACTACACCACGGGACCAAGCGGTGAAAAGTTTACCATACGCCCCGAGGAGCGTCAAGCGAAAGTGTTTTATGTTATACTCTCAGGCGCGATCCAAACAACTATGTAATTAAATACGAATCAGGGAGTTAGAACATGGAAATAAATACTACTCATTACAAACGTTGTGTAGTCGTAAAATCTGTGGGCAGAATCGATAGTTATACAGCACCCGAACTGGAAGAGGTCTTAAAGAAACAGATCGACGACGGAATATTTAAGATTGTTCTCGATATGGAAGAAGTTGATTTTATGTCCAGTAAAGGTTGGTGGGTGTTGATCGAAACCCAAAAAGCCTGCAAGCGATACAACCGTGGTGAACTTGTTTTAACTGGAGTCCAAGATAGGATTCGTGATTCTCTAAACTTGGTTGGGATGGGTAGTTACTTTAAAATATTTGATGATGTCGTCAGTGGAGTAGGTCATTTTTAGATAATTTAAAGGTAGTAAACTTTGTCAGTGGTAATGGTAACAGAGACATTTCCAGGTCGCTTTGAAAGTTTAGCGGTAATTCGAAAATTTGTATTTCAAGCTGCATCGGATGCAGGATTCGATGAGAAAGACATTTACGCAGTTGAATTAGCTGTTGATGAGGCATGCGCAAATATCATTGAACACGCTTATGGTGGAGAAGATGTGGGGGAGATTGAGTGCACCTGCAATGATCTAATTGATGGTTTAGAAATAATTATTAAAGACGATGGTGAGCCTTTCGATCCCAGCACTGTTGTCCCGCCTGATTTTTCTGTTGAATTAGAAGATGTTAAGCCAAGAGGAGCAGGACTCTTCTTAATTCGTAATATGATGGATGATGTTGACTTTGTATTCTCAAAAAAGGATGGCAACATTTTGAGAATGGTTAAACGAAGGAAGGAATAATTAATCTATTCCGAATTTCCCTCATCCCGAACGAGAACCATTAATGTGATGTCGTCATCCTGGGGGTTAGCAGCCATAAAATTCTGGACTTCTTCAATAATTGAAGATTGAATCTCAAAAGCTAATCGCTCCGAGTTATAACGGGCGATATCAATAATACGTTCATCATTGAAGTAATTTCCTTCCTCATCCCTGGCATCTGGAATGCCGTCTGTATAAAGAAGGAGGATATCTCCTGGTTCAATTGAGACGATCTCAGTCGACCAGGTGGAATTCGATTCAATTCCCATCGCAATCCCAGTTCTTGAAAGGGATTCAACGATTTCTTGGTTAGAGTTGCGGATCAAATATGGAGGATTATGCCCGGCGTTACAATAGGTTAAAATCCCCTCACGAGGGTCCAAAATTCCATAAAATATAGTGATGAATAAATTCGCTCTCGCATCCTTTAATAGTCGATTGTTGGCAGCGAAGAAGACAACTTCTGGTGCGGCATCATATTCTTCAGCATATGTACGGATCAGGGTTCGACTGAGCGCCATGTACAAGGCAGAACCGACACCCTTATCTGCAACATCAGCAACCAATATCCCGATCCGATCGTCGCTGAGCTGGATTACATCAAAAAAATCACCTGAGGTCTCCCTTGCAGGTAATAGAGTAACTGCTAGCTGCCAACCAGAAATGGGTGGAAACTTATTCGGCAAAAAACTGGATTGGATCTGTCCAGCCAATCTCAGTTCTTGGCGGATCTGCTGGAAGTTAAGTGACTGTTCATATGCCTCAGCTTGCTGTAGGGTTGAGGCGATTTGATCGGCAAGGGATTGAGTCGCCGGAAACAA
>CP070785.1:2010876-2029727 GCA_020346705.1 Chloroflexota bacterium
ACGATTCTTACCTGTCCCAACGGCGATTTGCATGCTCGATTTTTGGTAAACAAACAACCCCGATGATTTCTCACCGGGGCTATCTGCGGAGAAGAAGAAGATTTACGTCTCTACTTTATTTGGTTATCCTGCTTTCTGCACTAAACCGCCCAACATCTTGGTCTGTATGCGCAGCTTGCCAATGATCACCGTCAACGCGACTGTGATAGCGGTAAAGAGGAATGCCATGCCGATCATGCGCAGGGGATTCAGCCAGAATGCGTAGCTGCTGATCACTGAAAGCTGCGAGAGCAGCGCCGAACCTGGCTGGCCAGGATTGAGATCATTGACGATCGAATTGTTCAAGTATCCTGAGACCACACCTGCCGCCAGGATTATCCCCACGATCAGGACGATCAGCAGCACCATGATGCCCATCATCGCGCTCAGCTGGAAGAATCTGATTCGTTGCATCGGTAAATAATTTGGATGAGAAATCGTTTTTGAATCGTGCATTTGACCTCCTGCAAGTCTAGCTAGAACAAATCCGTGTATCGCCACTGACAGCGCGTGAAACCTAAGCCTAACTTTTGACAGGAAAAAACGCATGACCTTACCAATTTTCCGGTCATCATATTCTTCATTCGTGAAAAATGGATTGTATGTTGATCCCTGAGATCTCTTGGAGATTAGGATTAAATTGAAAATTGGAGTTTCATTAATGTATTAGCGCTGGTGGTAAGAAACCGGGAAAAATCTTCGTCAAAGATATCGCAAAGGGTTTCGACCCGACTGAGTTTTCAAACTGTAGAACGGAGTGAGGTTTATGGATATCGGTACGGTAGGAATATTGGTAGCGTTCGGTGCCGGAGTGCTGTCATTTCTTTCTCCCTGTGTGTTTCCTTTAATACCTGCCTACTTGGCGCAGTTAACGGGAACATCTTTTCAAGATTTACAGGAAATGGAAGATAAGGATCGCCGCCGGATCATGGTGAGAAATTCAGTCGCCTTCGTGATAGGCCTGGCGCTGGTCTTTACCTTGTTCGGTGCATCGGCCACCTTTTTAGGTAAGTTTTTCTTGAACAACCAGGTGTTGGTCGGACGGATTGCCGGTTTTGCGATTGTCCTATTCGGCTTACATTTGATGGGTGTTATCCAAATCCCCTTCCTGATGCGGGAATCCCGGATGGATCTGGCTGACGCTCGCCAAAAATCAACCGGTTTGACTGGATCAGCGCTCATGGGAGCCGCTTTCGGCATCGGCTGGACACCTTGTATTGGGCCGGTTCTGGCTTCAATTCTGGCGATCGCCAGCCAGGCAGATACAGTCGTCACGGGCATGGTTTTGTTACTGGCATATGCACTTGGTTTGGGAATTCCATTCATCCTGATGGCGCTGATGCTAAATAAAGCCGCTGGGCAGAAAGCGATGGGCAAAATTCGCCAGTACATGCCGCAGCTGAGCGCCGCCAGTGGGGCGCTGCTCATATTTATGGGCCTACTGGTGTTCACAGGCAACCTGATCGAATTGAGCAATTTGATCACGGAAAGATTTGGAACAGGGTTGACTATCTAAAAATAAGTCGAGGATAATCGTGATGAAGAAATTTTGGAAAGTAATAATTTTGATTTTCGTGGCCGGGATCATGGTTGGTGACCTAGTCCTTGATTTTCAAACCCAGGCTCAGGCCCATCCACAAGATATGGAAACAGCTGAATTATTAGGTCTAAGTGTGGGTACTACCGTGGGTGATCTGGCTCCTGATTTCACCGGCATGACTGTGGATGGGGAAATTGTTGCCCTGAGCGATCTCAAGGGGAAAGTGGTCCTGGTCAATATATTTGCTTCCTGGTGCGGGCCATGTCGGGTCGAGGCACCCCATTTAGCTGAAGTTTATAACTCGATCGATAAAGATAAATTCGAATTCGTCGGTCTGAACTTGCAGGAAACTCCGGGCGCGGTCGAAGGTTTCCAAGATGAATTTTTTATTGAATTCCCGCTAGTGCTCAATGAAGGAGGTGATCTAACCAATATCTACAGCCCGATCGGTTTGCCAACTTCCTGGTTCATTGATCAAGACGGTGTGGTTCGCTTTGTTTTTTCCGGGCCAATGACCCAAGAATCTCTGCAGGCTATTTTGGCTGATGTAGAAGCAGGCCGGGAACCTGATCCCTTCGCAGTCATTGGATAGGTAAGGGGTCGAGATTCCTTCATCAGAAATTGGAATGAAAGATCAATGCGCATAGATTAATTGGGTTTATGTATAAACTGTAAAGAGAATATCGAGCATTGTGCGGTAACTCCAAGTGCGAAACACTTTCGAAAGTGCTTCGCACTTTTCTTTATAAGAAATAAGAATATTAGACTGGGCATTAATCGCTTGACTTATTCAAAAGCCTGGGTTAGACTCAGTGAAATTAATTCACGTATAAAATCATGACCCAAACCAACTCTTTCTGCTTCTATTTTGCTGCACCCTTTTATTTTGGCTTCCGAAAACCGGATGCCGTTGGCGGTGCTTAAGCGGGAAGAAAAGGATTGACTCTACCCATACAATGCGAGGCCAGCGGCCTCGCATTTTTTATTTCTTGGAGGTCAACAATATGCCAGTGCGCGGAATCCGCGGTGCAATCGATGTGAGTCAGGACCAACCAGCTGCCATCCTGGAGGCGACCCAGAGGCTTTTGGAGTCCATCCTCGAGGCGAATCCAGGGCTGCACAGCGAGGACATTGTCTGCGGTATTTTCACCACGACAGAAGATCTATTCTCGGCATATCCCGCTCAGGCTGCCCGGGAGATGGGTTGGGATGCGGTGCCGCTGCTGTGCAGTCAGGAGATTCCCGTTCCTGGTGGACTTGCGCGCTGCATCCGGGTGCTCCTGCAGTGGAACACCAACCTCCCCCAGCACAAAATCCGCCATATTTATTTGGGTGCTGCAGCCAGCTTGCGCCCCGACTTGAGCAGCGAGGACCATACTTAATATTTCAGATTAAGCAATACCTTTAGGATGAAAACGAAAGGAGGAGCAGTCATGATGATCATCATGCACACAGACGCAACAGAAAAGCAAATCACAACTGTTGTTGAACGCGTCGAAGACAACGGCCTGCGAGCCCATCTTTCCAAAGGTGAAGAACGAACCGTGATTGGTGTCGTTGGGGATGGCCGGGCGATCTTTAAAGACCAATTCCTCCATTTGCCAGGTGTGGATCGGGTGATACCAATCTCACGCCCTTATAAACTGGCTTCCCGGGAATTTATCCCTGAGAATTCGCTGTTCCCCTTGGATGGGGTGAAGGTCGGCGATAACGGTGTTGTGTTGATCGCGGGTCCCTGCTCGGTGGAGGACCGCACTCAGCTACTCGAAACTGCTTACGCAGTCCGTGAAGCTGGTGCGCATGCTTTGCGCGGTGGTGCCTTCAAGCCGCGCACTTCACCGTACTCCTTCCAGGGGCTTGGGGAAGCGGGACTCGAACTACTAGCTGAAGCTCGTGAAGCGACTGGCATGCCGGTGGTGACCGAGATCATGGCCCCAGAACAAATTCCCCTGCTGACTCGCTACGCGGATGTGCTCCAGGTCGGTGCCCGAAATATGCAGAATTATGCCCTGTTGAATGCGGTCGGGGAGAGCCAGCATCCTGTTTTGCTTAAAAGGAGCATGATGGCCTCGATTGAAGATCTATTGATGGCCGCGGAATACATACTTTCTCACGGCAACCGCCGGGTGATGCTTTGCGAGCGCGGCATTCGCAGTTTTGAGACCGCCACCCGCAACACGACTGATATCAACGCTGTCCCGGTGCTGAAATCGCTGACCCATCTTCCTGTCCTGCTCGATCCAAGTCACAGCACTGGGCATTGGGAATATGTATCTGCCATCGCCCGGGCCGGAATCGCTGCTGGTGCAGACGGCTTACTCGTGGAAGTTCATCATAATCCCAGCGAGGCGAAATCGGATGGACCTCAATCGCTAAAGCCGGAGCGGTTCGCAGAAATGGTGGGCCAGGTCCGTGCCATCGCGGAGGCAGTTGGCAGATCTTTAGCGCCTGTACCTGTGTCTGAACAAACCGCAGCAGGTGTGGCTGGGAAATGAGCGAGCCTGACTTTCTTTCTTCATCCAAGATCGCCATCATCGGTTTGGGTTTGATGGGCGGCTCACTGGCCCTGGCCCTGCGTGGTCGCTGCCAGGAGCTGCTGGGCTGCGATATTGATGAGGAGACCTTGACCCTGGCAGAGCAGCTCAATACGTTTGATCAACTTTCGAGAAATCCTGGCGATATTCTGCCAGATTCTGATGTGGTGGTCATGGCTACGCCGTTGAACGCGATCCTGAAGTTGATCGACAAAATGCCGGACCTCCATCCTGGATCTGCTATCGTATTTGACCTTGGCTCGACCAAAACTCTGGTAATGCAGTCATTGGCAGTTTTACCTGGCAGATTTGATCCGCTTGGTGGTCACCCGATGTGTGGAAAGGAGCGGACAGGCCTGCAAAATGCAGATGCTGGATTATTTGAGGGGGCGACTTTTACTTTCACCGCTCTCGAGAGAACTTCAGACAAGGCTAAATCTTTTGCGAACCAGCTCACAACTGCGATCGGATCGCTGCCTTTTTGGATCGATGCAGATACCCACGATCGGTGGAGCGCCGCAGTCAGCCATCTGCCTTATCTGGTAGCAACCGCACTCACTGCTGCTACACCGTTCGAATCCGCACCGTTAGTGGGACCAGGCTTTCGCAGCTCCACCCGCATCGCGGCAACTCCCGCGTCTGTTATGCTCGATATCCTGGAAACCAACCGGGAGAACATTCTGGAGAGCCTGAAAAAGTTTCGGGTGGAGATTGACAGACTGGAGTTGCTGCTTGCGGAGGACGAACATGAAATGCTCAATCATCAACTCAAGCAGAGCGCAGACCGGCAGCTATCTTTAGCTGGGGGGATTTCAATGGGAAATATCCAGTGAAAATTGCTGCCGTTCCAGGGAGACCTTTATCCGGCGCTGTGTCGCTGCCCGGAGATAAGTCCATTTCCCACCGGGCGGCATTGTTTGCGGCTCTCGCAGGAGGGGAAAGCCAGATCGACAACTTTCTCGTCGCTGGAGTTACGAAGGTCATGTTGGAAGCGCTGAGCGAATTAGGCATCAACTGGAGCCTGCGAGGAACAAGATTGGAAGTAAAAGGGATTGGGATGCAGGGGAACAAGCTTGTTGATCCAGTGATGCTAAATTGTGGAAATTCGGGCACCACCATGCGCTTGCTTGCGGGAGCCATAGCAACACTTGGCATCTCTGCCGTTTTAGATGGATCGCCAGGATTACGCAGCCGCCCAATGAAGCGCATAGTTGATCCCCTGCGTGCGATGGGCGTATCAATCGAAGCCAGCCCACAAAATGGAGCCCCATTGAGGATCGGTGCTCGCTCTCCTGGCCGGAAACTAAAGCCGTTGGATTATGACTTGCCCATCGCCAGTGCCCAGGTAAAAACTTGTTTACTGTTGGCTGCTCTGGGCGCCAATGGACAAACTGTGCTGCGGGAACCAGGACCTTCAAGGGACCATACCGAACGCATGCTGCAGGCGATGAAAGTCGATCTCACCAGGAGTTCAGGGGAGACAGATCCTGAGCACTTTGAGGTGCGGCTTTCTCCCCCAGAAAGCCGGGAACTCGAACCGCTATTAATAGATATTCCTGGAGATTTTTCCTCTGCGGCATTTCTGATTGTGGCTGCGTTAATCACGCCGGGTTCCAGGATCAGGATCCAAGGTGTCGGTTTAAATCCAACTCGCACGGGACTGCTGGATGCGCTCCAGAGTATGGGCGCAGGCATCATGATTTCGAACCGCAGAGATTCCCAGGGAGAACCGGTGGGGGACTTGGAGATAAAATATCAACCTCTCCTGGGGACGCAAATTTCCGGTTCGCTCCTTGTGCGCATGATTGATGAAATCCCCGTTTTCGCCGTTGCCGCAGCCCATGCACGGGGAAGAAGCATCGTATCCCAGGCGGGTGAGCTGCGCCATAAAGAATCGGACCGCATCAGTGACCTTTGCCAGGAACTGCGCCGTCTTGGGGTGAAGGTCGAAGAAAAATCCGATGGTTTTATCATTGAAGGTGGGAGGCACGTGCACGGTGGCATCATTGACCCGCATGGAGACCATCGCCTGGGAATGGCACTGGTGGTCGCGGGATTGGCAGCTCAGGAAACTGTAATCGTACAGAATTCTGAGATCATCGACGAATCCTTCCCCGAATTTCGTGAGGTTCTGGTCAGTTTGGGTGGAGAGGTCCATATTGGATGATAGTCTCTTTTATTAAGGTTTTTCTTTCTGATGTCTGATTATTATTCTCTCGGTTTGATTGGTTATCCTCTTGAACACAGCCTGTCCCCGCGCATTCATATGGCAGCCCTGCAGGAGCTAGATCTGGCGGGAGAATATCGTCTCTACCCGGTCGAACGACCATCAGGCATAGCAACCCTCCTTGAAGAAATGCGCCAGGGGAAGATAGATGGGTTAAATGTAACCATCCCCAACAAAAACGATATTCTGGCCCTGCTGGATGAGCTCACTCCAGCTGCCCGGGAGATTGGGGCCGTAAATACAATATGCTGCCAGAAAGGAAAGCTGGTGGGGGATAATACGGATGCAAAAGGATTTCTTGCTGATTTGGATCGTCTCGGCTGGGGGAAGATTGGCGCTCCTGGGAATGCCCTCGTCTTGGGGGCTGGGGGATCAGCCCGGGCGGTGGTTTATGCCTTATCAAGAGCTGGTTGGCGGGTTGCCATCGCCGCCCGGCGAAAGGAACAATCCGCTGCTCTGGTGAAGTTAATTCGGAAATCAATCGGAGAAGGATCGACCATTGGGGAGCAGGTTGCGCTGTCAGCCATGAAGCTTGATCATAGATCTATCTCCTCTCTTAATCCAATGCCTTCCTTAATCATCAACACTACTCCCGTGGGCATGTACCCCCAGGTAGATGTTTCTCCCTGGCCACCGGAATTGAATTTTCCCTCCCCGGCTGCGGTTTATGATCTGGTTTACAATCCGGCAGAGACGGCCTTGATGAGGGAGGCCAGAAAAATGGGTTTACAGGTTGCCAATGGTATTGGCATGCTGATTGAGCAGGCCGCATTATCGCTGGAGATTTGGACCGGCTTGCCTGCCCCACGCCAGGTTATGCGCCAGGCGGTGATGGAATACAGCGTGGCTGCATCATGAAAACCAGTTCAGAACGGATGAAGACCTTTCCTGACCATTTCTTTGCTGGATTGGATTCCAAGATCAAGGAATTGCAAGCCAGGGGGGAAGATGTGATCCGCCTGGATGTGGGTTCTCCGGACCTGCCTCCTGCCGACCACATCATTGACGCACTGAACAGATCCGCGGCCCAGGCGGATCATCATGGGTACCAGCCTTATCTCGGCCCTGATGAATTACGAGAAGCCTGGGCTGAGACATACCAGCGCTTGTATGGTGTTAATCTGGATCCGGATTCTGAGATTATCCCATTGATGGGATCGAAAGAGGGGATCTTCAACCTGGTGATGGCAACCATCGATCCGGGGGATGTAGTATTGATCCCGGACCCAGGCTACCTGACCTACAATCGGGCGACCCGTTTTGCGGGAGGGGAACCAGTTCATCTTCCCTTGATCCCCGAGAACGATTACCTGCCGGATCTGGAAGATATCCCACAGCATTTGCTCCATAGAGCGAAGCTGCTGTGGCTTAATTATCCGCACAACCCGACCGCAGCAGTTGCAGATCTGGCGTACTTTACCAAGGTTGTTTCATTCGCCCACCGGCATAACCTGCTCTTGTGCCACGACGCGGCCTATAGCCGGGTGACTTTCGATGGTTACCAAGCGCCCAGTCTGCTGCAAGTCCCAGGGGCGAAAGATATCGCGGTGGAATTTAATACCCTGTCAAAATCCCACAACATGGCGGGCTGGAGGGAGGGAGTCGCAGTAGGCAACCGGCGTGCTTTGGAATCATTGCATGTTTTGAAAACGAATGTTGACAGCGGGCAATTTCGGCCGATCATGGATGCTGCCACAGCCGCGTTGACTGGCGACCAAAGCTGGCTGATCAAGCGCAATGAGATTTACAGCCAGCGGCGGGATTTAATCATTGACGCGCTTCGTTCGTCTGGTTTAAATCCCAGAAAACCTATGGGATCGCTCTATGTCTGGTGCCCGGTGCCCCCGGATTTTTCAGCGGAGGATTTCGTATCTACATTGTTGGAGCAGACCGCGGTCAGTTTAACCCCCGGCACCATTTTTGGAGCCAACGGCGCAGGGTATGTGCGGATTTCACTCTCGGCACCGACCGGGAAGATCGAAGAAGCCATGCAGCGCATAACCCGTATGTTGCAAAGATCAGGAGGGAAAGTGGGATGAGCTTGCGTTTTATGACCGCTGGGGAATCTCATGGTTCAGGTTTGATCGCCATTCTGGAAGGCCTGCCAGCCGGGCTTTCAATAGATGTTGAAATCATCAACAAAGAACTTGCCCGCCGGCAGCGCGGCTTCGGCGCTGGACCACGGATGAAGATCGAACAAGATGCAGTGAACATTCTGGGAGGAGTGATGGCGGGCGAGACGACCGGCGCCCCGATTGCGATGCAGATCAGGAATAAGGACCACGAGAAGTGGTTTAACCGAGAAATCGATCCCTTCGTCACGCCCAGGCCCGGGCATGCAGATCTTACCGGCACGATCAAATATGGCTACCGTGATTTAAGGCCAGCTCTTGAGCGCGCCTCCGCCCGGGAGACGGCAGCCCGCGTGGCGGTTGGCGCGGTGTGCAAGCACTTTTTAGCGCAATTCGGCGTCGAGGTGGGCGGTTATGTGGTGGCGATTGGGGGAGTTACCGCTGATGTGGAAGACATTCCGCTGGCAGAGCGTTCAATCCGGGCGGAAGCATCGGAGGTGCGCTGTCCAGAGCCAGAAGCTGCTGAGAAAATGGCAGCTGCTATCCGGGAGATCATGCAGGCCCGCGACACCTTGGGAGGCGTCATTGAGGTTTTAGGTCTCGGATTGCCGCCGGGTCTGGGTTCTCATGTGCACTGGGACAGGCGTTTAGAGGCTAGATTAGGAGCGGCAGTGTTAAGTATCCAGGCCATGAAAGGGGTTGAAATCGGACCAGCATTCGAGAACACGAGTAAACCGGGTACTCAAGTTCAAGACCCGATTTTGCTGGAGGGTGAGGAGTTGGTCCGCCCGAGCAACAAGGATGGTGGGCTGGAAGGGGGCATTACCACCGGACAACCGCTAATTATCAGGGCGGCCATGAAACCTATTGCCACCACTTTGACTCCACAACAGACAGTAAATCTGAAAACTGGCGAGCAGGTCCCCACGCAGTACGAGCGCTCGGATTTCTGCCCCGTTCCCCGGGCCGTTCCCATTGTGGAAGCCATGGTCAGCTTCATTTTGGCGGATGTGCTGATTGAGAAACTTGGTGGAGATTCATTGGATGAAATGAGGCCGAGGTTCGATACACTTCAAGGTACAAACCTTTCCGACTTGCAGATGGACGGGGACAAGCATATCTGGTGGCCAGAGTGAGCAATCCCCAAGCTGCACGAAGGTCTTCGCTGTTCTTCCTGTACGGCCCTCCTGCCTCCGGGAAGAGCACCATTGGAAAACTGCTAGCTGAAAGTCTGGCCTTACCATTTGTGGATCTTGACCAGCGTATTGAAGGGGAAACCAATCTCTCGATCCCAGAGATATTTGCCAAAGAGGGCGAACAGGGTTTCCGCGCGCATGAGAAGAAACTGCTTCTGGAGACCTTGAAAATGGATTGGGGGGTGATCGCTTTGGGCGGTGGCGCCCTTCTCGATCCTGAGAATCGGTCCCTGGTTGAGCGAGCTGGTCCGGTCATTTGCCTGACGACCTCTCCAGAAGCATTGCTTGAACGGTCAGGTTCCACCTCAAACAAGCGACCGCTGCTAGCAGAAGGCGAGCAGAATCGTGTCTCCAACGACAGGCTGATGAATTTGCTTGCCCAAAGGGAGAGCCATTACGCCTCATTCGTTAACCAGGTTGAGACCCATTCCAAATCGCCAGAAGAGCTCGTTTGGGAGATTCAAATTCAAATGGGTGCCTTCCACCTGCGCGGAATGGCCGGTTCAGGCGTGCGAGGGCCTTCTCTTGAGGATAATTCGACCAGACCAGCGCCATTAGGATATGATGTGCGTGTATATCGGAGGATTCTGGATGACATCGGGGACTTGTTCAACCAGAACAAACTTATCAGTCCGATCTCTCTGGTTACTGATCAAAATGTGGCTCCCTTTTACCTTTCTCAAACCGTTGAATCGCTTCAGGCTGCTGGATTTACTGTTCACCCGGTGGTGATCCCCCCTGGTGAAGTGTCCAAAACAATGGAAGTGGTTTCATACCTGTGGCAGCAGTTCCTTGAAGATGGACTCGAGCGGCAGGGAACAGTGATTGCATTGGGAGGTGGGGTGGTAGGAGACCTGGCTGGATTCGCTGCAGCGACATACCAGCGCGGGGTGCGCTGGGTAATCCTGCCGACCTCCCTGTTAGCCATGGCGGATGCCAGCCTGGGCGGGAAAACCGGAGCTGATTTGCCTCAGGGAAAGAACCTGGTGGGCGCGTTTCATGCCCCTCAGCTGGTATTGACTGATCCGGATGCACTGGAAACCTTGCCGCAGGGTGAACTGCGCTCAGGGATGGCCGAAGTGATCAAGGCTGGGATTATCGGGGATGCAACTTTGTTTGAAAACTGTGGCCAAGGATGGCAGGAGATCGAGTCTAACTGGGAGGAGTTCATCCGGAGGGCTATGGCGGTTAAGATCAAAGTAATTGAGGCTGACCCATATGAGGGCGGTTTACGTGCGGTGTTAAACTTAGGCCATACGATCGGCCACGCGGTGGAGGTCGTCTCGAATTACGAACTCAGGCATGGGGAGGCGGTCGCGATCGGCATGGTGGTAGAAGCCAGGTTGGCAGAGAAGATCGGCGTGGCAGAATCTGGCCTGGCTGACCGGATCGGAGAGGTATGTTCGCTGCTCGGCTTACCAGTTGAGATCCCTGAAGGAATGTCCACTGGGGCGATAATAAAAGCTATGCAGGCCGATAAGAAACGTGCTGCTGGGATAGTGCGGTTATCTTTGCCAGTTCGCATTGGAGAAGTTGTACCGGGAATCGAAGTTGAGGATTTGAGTTCGTTGATCTAGTGAAGGGTGAGATGCTGATGGCTGGAATCTTAGTGCTGCATGGTCCCAATCTAAATTTGATCGGCCAACGTGAACCGGAAATTTACGGTAGCCTATCTTTGGCTGAAATTGATCAAAAGTTAAAAACACGTGGGGAGGAATTAGATTTGGAAGTGCGAACATTCCAGGCGAATGGGGAGGGGGCTTTAATCGACTCACTGCATGATGCCCAGTCTTGGGCTTCTGGTGTGATATTCAATCCCGGTGGATATACCCACACTTCGGTTGCGCTGAGGGACGCGGTGGCCGCAATAGCACTGCCGGTGATTGAAGTGCACATCTCTAATGTTTATGCCCGTGAAGAGTTTCGCCACCAATCCCTGATCTCTCCAGTAAGCGTGGGAAAAATAACTGGCTTTGGCTGGCGGTCCTACTTGCTGGCTTTACAGGCGTTAGCCTGGATGATCGAGAAGGAAAAATAAAAATCCCACTGGTCAAAGTGGGATGAGATAATTTGCGGTATTTTTTCTCAACTTTAATTAGCGAGATTTTCTCAATACATTGTAAAAAAATTCAGGTTGTATCGGCATAGACGCTTTTTAGGTGGTGGCGCGGGTAGGAACCAAGTGTGCGCAGGAAGGGGGCAAACTCCTTCAAATTGCTGACCGCCCTTGAACCAGCTTTGGCCTGGTAATGACCGGCGAAATCGATATAAAACATGTACTCCCACAGCTGACCGGGAATTGGGCGGGATTCGATCTTGGTTAAATCGATATCGCGCAGCGCGAAGACACTCAAGGCCTTGAACAGAGCCCCGGGTTGGTTGTGCAAGCTGAAGACGATCGAAGTTTTAAAGTCGCCATCTTCGGGTGAATCAACAGAAAGTGGATTACAGGCAAGCGCTAGAAAGCGAGTGTAATTGGCGGGATTGTCCTCCATATGATCGGCCAGGATTTCCAGATCGTACACGTCTGCTGCCCGACGGGAGGCCAGTGCAGCTGCCTTGCGATCGTCCCATTCCCGCACCAGGCGCGCGCTGCCGGCTGTGTCTGCTTCAGCGACGCGCTGAACACCAAGCCGGTCAAGATTCGCTTCACATTGAGCCAGGGCTTGCGGGTGGGAATGAATTCTTTCAATTTCTTTGAGTTTCACGCCGGGGAGCACCATCAAACAGTGAGAAACTCGCAGGTGGAATTCACCGATAATATGCAGCTCGTGGCGCAGCATGAGATCGTAATTACGGTGGATGCTGCCCGCGAGTGAGTTTTCAATAGGCAGCAGGCCGTAGATGGTCTTCCCATTCTCCTCGCTAACTGCTGCGAAAACATCTTCGAAGGTCTCACATGGAATAGTTTTAATCTGGTCGCCGTAGTAATCGAATGCCGCTAATTCGCTGTATGCGCCTGGTTCCCCCTGGAATGCCACCTGCAGGTTTTTCATCTAGGCTGCCAGCGCTGGTTCCTTGACGTAATCCAACCACTCATTTGAGCGGGCATGGCGGCCGCGTATCACGGCTTGAAATTCCTTTTGCACTGCGCGGGCGACAGGTCCCATCTTGCCTTCACCAATCACGCGGAAATCGATCTCCCGCAGCGCGATGCACTCTGCCGCAGTCCCGCAGACAAATACCTCATCAGCGATATAAAGCTGATCGCGAGAGACAGGCGTTTCTATGACCTCGTAGCCCAAGTCGCTGGCGAGGGTAATCACTGTATCCCGGGTGATGCCTTCCAGGACAGGCGCAGTCTGTGGGGTGATGATCACGCCGTCCCGCACCAGGAAGAGGTTTTCACCGGTGCATTCGGCGACATATCCCTGCGGGTCGAGCATGATCGCTTCTTCGAATCCGAAGCGGAGGGATTCGGTCTTGGCCAGCACGCTGTTGGCATAATTACCGGTAATCTTGGCCTTGGTCATCATCACATTGGGATGGTGCCTGGTGAAGGAGGTGATATTAGCCCGGATGCCCATCTCAAGAGCTTCTTCGCCGAGGTAATTATTCCACTCCCAAACCGCGATCCCAACACCGAGGTTGCCAGCATCCACGGTCAGGTTCCATCCGCCATCGGTCAGGTAGGCTAATGGGCGGATATAGCATTCTTCAAATTCATTAACCGCCACCGTCTTACGGACTGCCCCCATCAATTCCTCAACCGTGTAAGGGAAATCCCGGAAGCCGAGCACCTTGGTTGAGTTGACCAGTCTTTGAATGTGTTCACGCAGCCGGAACACCCCCTGACCCTGGTCTGTTGCATAGGAACGGATACCTTCAAACACGCCAACCCCGTAATGCAAGGCTGGAGTGAGGAAATGAACGGTGGCTTTTTCGAATTCCACCAGCTCTCCGTTCATCCATAAATATTTTGATTGCATACCCATGTCTGTTTCTCCTTCTCCAATAATTTTGTTCAGATGGTGATAATTACTCGTTCATAACTGGCTCTGTTTGAGGTACCCCCAGACCTGCGATGATCTTTGCGGTCATATCGCTCGTGGAAAGATCGCCTCCCAGGTCGGTAGTTCTGTGGTCATTTGAGATGGCAGTTTGCACTGCTTGTTCAACTGCATCAGCTTCGTTTTCAAGACCGAGAGAATGGCGCAGCAACATGGCCGCCGATAGGATCGTGCCGATTGGGTTGGCAATCCCCTGACCAGCGATATCGGGAGCAGAACCATGGATCGGCTCGAAGAGCCCCTTCGGCTGGTCAAAACTATTCTTGGTTTCACCCAGCGAAGCAGAAGCCAGGTTGCCCATCGAACCGGAGAGCACCGAGGCTTCATCGGTCAAAATGTCGCCGAACATATTCGCAGTCAGCATTACATCAAAGGTGGCAGGACGGGTCAAAAGGTGCATGGCGGCGGCATCGACCAGGAGATGTTCCAGAAGCACATCGGGATAATCCCCAGACAAGGCTGAAACTGTTTGCCGCCAAAGGCGCGAACTCTCGAGGACATTGGCTTTATCAACCGATGTAACCCTCCCCCTCCGCCCCCGGGCAAGTTTGAAAGCCAGGTGAGCTACCCGGCGAACCTCGCTTTCACTGTAAACCATGGTATCTACCGCCTGCTCTTCACCATTCACCGAACGTCTCTCGCGCGGCTGACCAAAATATATGCCACCGGTCAGCTCGCGCACCACCAGCAGATCAACATTGGCTAATAAATCCGCACGCAGAGGAGAGGCATCCAGCAGGTCAGGATGAGGTTTGACTGGACGCAGGTTGGCAAAGAGGCCCAGCTCTTTGCGTAAACCGAGAAGCCCTTGTTCCGGGCGTACAGGGGCGGTAGGATCATCCCATTTTGGTCCACCGACTGCTCCCAGCAAGACGGCATCTGATCGCTGGCAGGCCCGCAAAGTGTCCTCGGGCAGCGCAGTTCCCTGGGCATCAATCGCGCAACCCCCGATCAGGAATTCCTGCATCTCGAAGGTGTGTCCAAATTTCTGGGCGATAGTTTCTAAAACATCTTTCCCAGCGGCAAGCACCTCTGGTCCAATCCCATCTCCTGGGAGGAGGGTGATCTCAGCTTTCATCGTCTCACTCAGCCTCGATCTGGTTCCGAGCGCCGTTGAGCAGGGCATATTCCATGCTGTCAGAAAGGGCATGCCAGCTGGCCTCGATGATATTAACGCTGGCGCCGACTGTGCTCCACTCGCGAGTGCCATTTTTTGTATCGATCAGCACCCTTACCGCGGCGGAAGTACCGCTTTCGCTGTCCAGGATGCGGACTTTGTAATCACTCAAGCGCACATCTGCCAGAGCAGGATAAATATCGATCAAAGCTTTCCGCAGGGCTGCATCCAGCGCGTTAACCGGACCATTGCCGTCCGCTACGGTGTGCACAACTTCATCGCCAACGCGAACCTTGACCGTGGCTTCAGCAAGTATGCCCCGGCCCTGGCGATGTTCTACAACTACGGTGAAATCAATTAACTCGAACGGGGGTTCATAGTCGGGCTGCATCTGCTGGATCATCACGTTCAATGAGCCTTCTGCGCTCTCAAAAGTGAAACCCTGGGATTCCAGGGACTTAATCTTCGCCAGCACCTCACGCGCCTGGTCGCTGCTCACATCTAACCCCAGTTGGCTGGATTTATCCAGCACATTGCCACGCCCTGAAAGCTCGGATACCAGGGTCCGCTTTTGGTTGCCAACTAGGCTGGGATCAATGTGCTGGTAGGATTTCTCAGTTTTCAACATGGCCGCGACATGGATGCCGCCTTTGTGGGCAAAGGCACTCGCTCCCACATAGGGTGAGTTTTTCTCATGAGGCAAATTGGCAACCTCGGCCACGTAATACGAGAGATCGGTCAGCTGTGCCAGCATGTCTTCCGGTATGCAGGATTTACCCATCTTGAGTTGCAGGTCGGGGATGATCGTGCACAGGTTGGCGTTGCCGACCCGTTCGCCATAGCCGTTGATTGTGCCCTGCACCTGGACGGCCCCAACTCGCACAGCAGCCAGGGTGTTTGCCACGCCGCAGCCGCTGTCATCATGGGTGTGAATCCCAAAGGCCGCATCAACCTTTTCTGCCACGGTGCGGCATATCTCTTCGATCTCCCAAGGCATTGTTCCCCCATTGGTATCACAGAGGACCACGACCTGGGCGCCGCTTGCAGCTGCCGCGGATAACGTCTGCAGGGCATATGCCGGATTCGCTTTGTAACCATCAAAGAAGTGTTCCGCGTCATAGACCACTTCTTTATCTCGCTCAGTGAAATAGGCCACGCTGTCGGCGATCATCTCCAGGTTTTTGCTCAAACTGGTTTCCAATACTTCGGTGACATGCAGGTCCCAGCTTTTCCCTACCAGGGTAATTACGGGTGTGTTCGCAGCCAGCAGCATTTGAATGTTGGCATCATCCTCTGGGCGATTGTCCTTCTTCAGCGTTGAACCAAAGGCGGCAATCTTGGCGTTTTGAAAATCAATTTCTTGTGCCCGCTGGAAAAACTCCACATCCTTGGGATTCGAACCTGGCCAACCACCCTCGATATAGTGGATGCCGAATTCATCCAGGCGATGAGCGATCTTAATTTTGTCATCCGCAGATAGTGAAATGCCTTCACGCTGGGTGCCATCTCGTAGTGTCGTGTCGTAAAGAAATATATCGCTCATCAATACCATCCTCAGAATTCGTTATCTCTGCTATGAAATGTCGCTCATCCGCTCAGGCAGCCTTCCTTACCAGCAAGGGAGATGCCTTGAGCAGCGCGCTAAAACCCTTTCTCCTGTTCGTATTGTTCGATCATTGTTTCTCTTTTGAGTATGTAGCCCAACTGGTCCACTCCTTCCAGCAGGCAGGTTTTACTAAAGGTGTCAATAGGAAAGGATACAGAGCTTCCATCGGCCAACGTGAGAGTCTGCGTGGGGAGATCGATCGTCATCATCATTTCTGGATCTTTCTCAATTCCGGCGAAGATCTTCTCTTGGGTATCAAAACCTACACTGACCGGCAAAAGCCCATTTTTGAGGGAATTGTTCCGGAATATGTCGGCAAATGAAGTGCTCACAACGGCGCGGATGCCCCAACCCACCAGAGCCCAGGGAGCATGCTCCCGGGAGGAGCCGCAGCCAAAATTGTCGCCAGCGACCAAGATTTGCGCCTGCTGGTAAACATCAAAATTTAATGGAAAATTTGGATCAGGTTGTCCATCATCATCAAAGCGCCATTCATAAAACAATCCGTCTGCCAACCCTTCCTTGTTGGTCACCTTGAGGTAACGCGCCGGGATGATCTGGTCGGTGTCGATGTTGTTATGTGCCAGCGGGATGACTTTTGAGGTTAATGTTCTAAATGGTTGCATATTAATTCCAATTTGGTGGTTTCTTTCTTGTTACCACATCCACTGTGTTGATCAGCCTCCATTTATACTGCGAGGATCAGTAACCCGACCGGTAACAGCGCTGGCAGCAGCGGTGAGTGGGCTGGCGAGGAACGTCCTGGCACCTTTTCCCTGGCGCCCTTCAAAATTGCGGTTGCTTGTGCTGACTGCGTACTGCCCGGGCTGCACTTGGTCGCCGTTCATGGCAATGCACATGCTGCAGCCCGAAAAGCGCCATTCTCCACCGGCCTGTTTAAATATCTCGTCCAATCCTTCCGCCTCGGCCTGCCGGCGAATGCTCTCGGAACCGGGGACAACCATCAAGCGGACCCCATCCGCCACCTTGCGATCTGCCAGCAAGCTGGCTGCCTGGCGCAGATCGGACAAACGAGAGTTCGTACAGCTGCCGATGAAGACGACGTCCACTGGTTGGTCGCGGAGCTGAGTTCCTGGACGAAGATCCATATACTGCAATGCTTTTTCAAGAGCAGATCGCTTCAAAGGATCTGATTCCTGCTGCGGGTCTGGAATGCGGCCGTTGATCGGGATGCCCATGCTGGGGTTGGTACCGTAGGTGACCATCGGTTCGAGCTCAGAGACATCGAGGGTGACAGACTTGTCATACTCCGAGCCTGGATCGGATGGCAGCTTGCGCCAATCCGCTACTGCGGAATCCCAGGCTTCTCCTTGTGGGGCAAATTCCCGCCCAGAAAGGTACTCGAAGGTGGTGTCATCGGGCGCGATCATCCCTGCCCTTGCGCCGCCCTCGATGGACATATTGCATAGGGTCATCCGCTCTTCCATGTCGAGCGCTCTGACTGCGGAACCGCTGTACTCAAAGATATGCCCGGTACCGCCGCCAATCCCGATTTTTGCGATCAGCGCCAGGATCATATCCTTAGCAGTCACACTCTCCCCGAGCTGTCCTTCAAAATTAACCTGGTAAGTTTTCGGCTGGTTTTGCAGCAAACACTGTGTAGCCAGGACGTGCGCCACCTCACTGGTGCCGATCCCGAAGGCCAGTGCCCCAAATGCGCCGTGCGTGGCGGTGTGGCTGTCACCGCAGACGATCGTCATCCCTGGTTGGGTGAAGCCCAATTCAGGACCGATCACATGTACGATGCCCCGCTGTGGACTATCTTGATCATATAGGGGGATGCCGAACTCCCGGCAGTTGGCTTCTAGCTGACTGAGCTGCTCGATGGCCATCTCATCGGGAATTGAGAGGGAGAGATCGACGGTTGGGATGGAATGATCCATTGTTGCCACAGTGCGATCCGGTTGTCGAACTTGCAATCCTCTCTCCTTTAATTCAGTAAATGCCTGGGGAGAGGTGACTTCGTGGACCAGGTGTAGATCTATGTACAGGATAGCGGGTGACTCAGGCTCATTAGCGACAACATGCCTGTCCCAGATCTTTTGTAAGAGTGTTTTTGAAGGTTGCATAAATTTCCGTTAAATAAATGAATTGCGAATATGCGCGCGCATTCGATAGTAATGAATACAAGTTGGTAATCTTACGTGAACAAACCGTTGCTACCCTTAAATCAAATCCGAAACATCCCACTTTCCTGGGACAGTTCTGGGTTGGGGAAATTTATCGAAGTTCGCCTCGGAATCATCACTATCATACGTACCAGCGTTTGCAGAGGGTTCTGGCTCGCCTGGTGGATTATCTGATCCATCGCTGGGGGAGGTGCCCGGGGATTCAAAAGCAGAAACATCCCAGTTCTTGGGGATGGTCCTCGGTTCCAGGAACGATTCGGACGAGGATTGCGGAGGTTGTGCTCCATCCATATCATTTTTGGTCATGTCTGGCTCCTTTCCGGAGTAAGTGAAATCGTAGACTGCTCGGGAGGGGCAGTT
>CP070785.1:2029827-2034415 GCA_020346705.1 Chloroflexota bacterium
CCATTCCAGGATTTGATTTCAGTAATTCTCCTGCGCAATTTGATAATTTGGATTTGGATGGCACACATTTGATCCAAAGAACGACATCTGGAACCCAAGGTATCGTTCGCAGCCGCAAAGCAAATATTTTGTTGGCAGTAAGTTTTTGTAACGCATTGGTAACCAGCAGATACATCAAGATTGTCTCACCCTCCGAAGTTACCTTTGTGATTACAGGATCGCGCCCAGGGAATTGGGGTGATGAAGATGCTGCCTGTGCGGACTATATTGAATCCCTGGTTCGTGATCAAAATCCTGATCTGATCCCATATCTGAACCGGGTGAAGGCATCGTCTCCGGGGCAATTATTTCTCGATCCGCAACTTGATGATTATCCATTAAAGGATCTTGAATACTGTTTGGCGGCCAACAAGTTTGATTTTATAATGCCAGTGAGTAAAAAAGATGGGGATTTACTCATGATCGCACGTGATATATAATTTCCCTGTTTTTTTATTCAATATTTGTAGTTTGACACTCACTTCAGTGTCAAAAAAATCAAACCGTATAGTGTTTTGAATCGAGTGAATATGGAGCGAAAAGAGACCCATTTCCCAAGGAGTATTTTTGTTGGGGGCCTGGCTTTTGGATTAGGAGCTGTAATTGGATATTTTGCCCTATTTCTTCTAATTCGAAGTCAAATCCTCAGCATACCGCTGAATTTAATCCCTGAGGGACAGAGTTTAGTGCTTTTATTGTCCACGATTGTGATGTTGATCATTGGGATTGGAATTACGACAGGTATTGGTGGAGCAATCGGTGGATATGCTCTGAGTAGTATTGATCCAATTTATTCTCGAAGGAAGTATATCTGGCGTACCGGGATCTCTGCTGGGCTGACACAGGCGATCTTGATACTACCGTTGATTCTACTCCTCTCCATAATCGCTTTATACAACAATGGATTGGACCGTGAGGCCACTGGCCAGGTTATTATTTTCGGCATTTTCGGCGTAATTTATGGGTTGATCTTCGGCTTGATATTAGGTTTATCGACAGTTGGCTGGCGGCAGGTGTGGCGTATATTATTGGCCACAATCACCGGTTTTGGTTTAGGCGGGGCAGCGCTTGGATATGGACTGAGATTGGCCTATTATCCGGCAACTTTGGGAGAACCACTTCCAAATTTTGTGATCGTTCTACCAATTCTTGTGTTTGTCTTTTTCGGGATTGGAGGGATATTCTTAGGATGGGTATATGAATGGGTTACACATTGGCGGGTGGATAATGTGCCCAATGAGCCTGCCAGGTGGGTGAAAGTTGCAGGAGTTATCGCGGCGATATTACTCGCTTATTTCTTGATATCAAATTATCGGCAATTGATTAAATTCCTGACCATCCGACCTGGGTCGGTTGCATCGCAGCTCTCAATGGAAACGGTTGGAGTGCATTGGGAAGATAGGTTTAGATTATCCCGCAACCTGGCCTCACCGGATTCTACAACTTACAGTGCTTCGGCAAATGCTGCTGGATTAGCAGCTGCGGTGTGGATGGAAGAAAATCAAGGATTATCAGAAATCCACCTTTCAAATCGGAACGAAGGTGGAGATGGTTGGTCGTCAGCAATTCCATTATCAGGAATTTCAGAATTTAATGCTCTCAACCCAGAGGTGACTACGGATGACAATGGTGTTAACCACGTTGTCTGGTCGCTCCAAGAAGATGAAGGTACGAATATTTATTACCGTAATTGTGAAGGGGATGAGTGCAGCGAACCTCAAAGGTTGTCAGAACTCAATGGGCTGGTTTGTGCTGGTGAAGAAAGTTCTGAACTGAGCGGCGCAAATGATTGGCCGGTCATCACGCATAATGGTGAGAATGACTTGATGGTTATGTGGAGTAATGCGGGTGGGATTTTGATTTATTCTAGCTGGGAAAATGGGGATATTCCTCCTACAACGCCGTCGGGATGCTTTGCTGTCCCAGAAATCAGTGCCGATCCATTCGCTCATGTGCATACGCGGGTGAGTGGTGGACCTTCGAGTTCGTTCCATGCAGTCTTCTCCCAGGGGGAAACAGACTCAGAAACGGTCTATTCGGTGGAATACTTTGGACAGGAATGGAGTTCCCCCCAATCCTTATCGAGTGGGAATATGCCGGATGTATTTACTTCCAGTGATGGATTGGTCTATTACACCTGGTGCGACAGCAGCAAGAGAACCCAAATAAAGAATCCTGACACGGATTTAATTGAAACGATCGAATTTCCACCCTGTTATAGCCGCCCAATTGTGGCCGAGAATGAGAATGGGGAACTGCACCTCGTTTGGTTTTCCAACCAGGTTAGGAATAATGAGAATATTGTTTCATCCGCCAACATTGTTTATGAAAGCATACGAACAGAAGATGGGTGGTCAGAACCAGCGATCGTAGTCCAGACAGAGAAAGAATCCATCCCAATCATCGCTGGAAAAGGTAGTGGGGACTTGACGATATTATGGTCTGATAATACTGATGGAAATCTCTTCTCAGCTCAACAGCCAGTTTATCAATGTTCAGAAGAAGACCTGGGTCGTATTGGACAGATAATGTTGGATGTTGCTCGTACAGGTAATTACCGACCTGAGGGTGATCCAATCCCGTATTGTGAAAATAGTTTTTTGGGGTTAATCTATATGCCAAATCCGGAATCTGCGTATAGCCCCCAGCAACCGAGCTTGAACGGTGGATTCGATATAATGTCACAACTGGCAAGCACGGTGGAATACGAAGTCCTGTTCTCTGTTATGGAATGGGCATCTGAGGAAGGCGATCCAGATTTGAATCCAGGATTTGTTTTTACAGAAGAAATCTCTCACCTTTATCAGCAAATTAAAGAAGATCCATCCCGGTATCCCCGTGGATTGACCATTCGCATCCTGCTGGGGAATTATCCGGAGCTATCTAAACTCGAATGGGGAGAGCAAATCTGGAACGTGCTGGAGAACTTGAGAACCGCCGGCGTTGACAAGATGGTCGATTCTGATATTGGGTGGAAGGTAGAAGTGGCGAATTATGAAGGAGTTTACCCACACAGCCATACAAAATTTATGATCATCGATGGAAAAATTACTGTGGCTTCAGGATATAACTAT
This sequence comes from Chloroflexota bacterium, assembly GCA_020346705.1. Taxonomy (GTDB): domain Bacteria; phylum Chloroflexota; class Anaerolineae; order Anaerolineales; family UBA4823; genus PFL25. The sequence goes on from CP070785.1 coordinate 2,032,941, forward strand.
GGATATCTACATTTTCCCTTTGATCATCCTTCCAACAAAGGCGGAGATTTGTTCGATTTGGGAATGATCGTTACAGGACCAATCGCTCAACAAGCCCTGATCACATATGATGATTATTGGCAGGGGGCTGAGCAGCTATTTTGCCCAGATCTTTCTCCTGATCCTGGTATTTTATGGAACCGGGATTGTATCCGCAGTGTCGCTCAAGCCACGCATGTACCTGAAGTGATGAAATACTTGCTCCCGCGAGCTGATACAAATTTGAGTAATTCATTTTCTTTGAACAGAAATATCAAATTTAAAGAATCCGATGATGTCATACTCGCAGTATTGGAAAATGCGCAGGATTCGCTGGATATATTGGAAGTTAACTTCTCCTTGGAGCTCATATGTGCATTGGATGTACTCAATGACAACGTTTGTTCTTATGATAATGCGCTGGATTATATGGAAGCAATCATGACCTCGGTTGAAGAAAACCAGACCAGAGTGAGAGTTCTTGTGGAGAAGATCAACAGTAACGGCATGGAGAACAGAATTGCAGCAAAGGAATTCACCAGGGAGCTGGAGAAGCGCGGTCTCAGCGAATTTGTGGAAATCAGGTTCTTCGAAGGCAGGATGCATTCGAAAGCATTCCTGGTTGATGGAGAAATGCTTTTTATCGGCAGCCAGAACCTCCATTACAGCGCGTGGGGCGAGGCTGGATTAGCGGAATACAATCTGGCTACAGATGATCCCCGGGCTGTGCAAACTTATATGACATTATTTGATTATTATTGGGATTCTGGCATTCCTTGGGAAGAGTACCAATAAAGCGCATAGCCATCATCCAAGGTAAGAAATTGGATGAATTATCGAACTTGACTGATAAATTTTTCCCTGGTAAACTCTCTCAAGTGTGAAATCGGAATCTCGAACAAAAAGGAGGTAAGGTAGTTACATGCAAATTGTCATAGCTATTAAAGAAATTGTTAGAAGCGCGCCTCCTGGAGTCAGATCTGAAGGTTAATTGTACTATTTAATCGATTTGTCGCCACAGGTGCGCATCCACCGCCCTGTGGTTTTTTTGTTAGAAGACATATTTTTTTGTCTGTAAAGGACTTTCACTCATCCACAGGGAGAAGAACCCTGTGGTTTTTTTATTAAGGATATTATGATGGAGTATTTCGATAATTTTGATGAGTTAGAAGACTTACCTAGAATTAAGAACATGCCAGAGGAAAGGTTTTCCAGACCTTGGAGGAAAAAACTTAATAAAGAAAAACTGGCTGTGCAACTTGAGGTGCAGGCCTTGCTTCAAGAACAAGAAGATGACGTCAGTAATTATGTCTTTTCCTATGATGCCTCACGCCATGAGAGGCAATGGATCATCGATTCATTGGGATTTTTCTACGATATGCAGTGGTTTGCAGACATATTGCGTTTAGTCAAAGGCGGTAAGGAAGCTTCAATCTACCAATGCATCGCCTCAATGG
>CP070785.1:2034515-2038705 GCA_020346705.1 Chloroflexota bacterium
GGCTTACTTTGAGGTGCGGGTTGAAGGTCCAGATCACGATTTACACTCTGGAGTTTATGGTGGTGTCGTTCACAATCCGGCGCAAGCCTTGTGTGAGCTTATCGCAGGTATGCATGACGAAAATGGATCGGTAACATTACCAGGTTATTATGATCGAGTAAGGTCATTGGATGACGAAGAAAGAGCAAAGCTTAGCGAATTGCCAATGGATGAAGGCTTCTACTTGGAACAGACTGGCGCACCAAAATTGTGGGGCGAGAAAGAATACTCTCCAGTGGAACGGATCGGTGCCCGCCCAACTTTAGAAGTCAATGGTATTTATTCGGGATTTATCGGTGAAGGTTCAAAAACTGTGCTGCCATCCTGGGCGATGGCAAAGATATCGATGAGATTGGTTCCCGATCAAGACCCAGAAGAGGTCCATCAGCAGCTTATCAGTTATTTTGAGACGAATGCCCCTGAGACAATAAAATTTGAGATCAAATACCTAGTAGGTAGTCCCGCTTCAATCTCCAATCGAAATTCAGACGGGGTAATAGCCATGCAGGATGCCATGCAGCGAGTGTGGGGTAAGACACCGCTCTTCCGTAGAGAAGGTGGAAGCGTGCCAGTGGTTGATATGTTCAGTGGAATTCTTGGGATCGACACGGTAAACTGCGGATTTTCATTACCTGATGACAATGCTCACGGCCCAAATGAGAAATTGCATCTTCCCACCTGGAATCGAGGCATCGACACGATCATCAATTTTATTTATAATTTCGAAGTATAAAGGGAGCTTAGATTTCATGGACGAATTGAAACTGCCGACTTATGGCGGACAGGCGGTCATCGAAGGCGTGATGATGCGCGGAAAACAATCACTGGCGATCGCCATGCGGGCGCCGGATGACTCGATTGTCATCCACAAAGATGAACTGAGCAGTATATACCGAAGCAAAATCGTTAAGATCCCTTTCCTGCGCGGTATGATTTTATTGTGGGACGCTTTAGGCCTGGGAATTCAAGCGCTAACTATCTCAGCCAATACCCAGACAGAAGAAGATGAAAAAATTGAGGGACCTGCACTAATCCTCACCTTAGTAATTTCACTTTCTTTTGCTGTTGGATTATTTTTCCTCCTACCAGCCAGTGCTGGACACTTCTTCGAACGTTTAATCACCTCAGTATTTAATTTAAGTCCAGCTCAGGCAAATACAGCCGCCTGGATTAGTAATCTGATCGAGGGTCTGTTGAGGTTGACCATTCTAGTTGGCTATATCTGGTTCATTGGCCGGATTCCGGATATCAAGCGCGTGTTTGCATATCATGGTGCGGAGCACAAAACGATCAACGCCTTCGAATCTGGTGCAGACCTTACTCCCGAATCTGTAAAACGCTTTTCACTGGAGCATCCCCGTTGTGGAACAGCGTTTCTTTTGACATTGGTGCTACTCTCTATCCTGTTCTTTTCGTTGTTAGGACCATTGCCTCTCGGCTTACGGCTTGCCAGCCGGATCATCATGATTCCAATTCTAGCTGGGGTGGCTTATGAATATATCCGCTGGACCGCCAACCACATGAATTCACCATTTGTAAAATGGATCGTTAGACCGAACCTCGCCCTACAGCATTTGACTACTCGTGAACCTGATTTAGAAATGCTGGAAGTTTCGATCGCAGCCTTCAATGCCATGAGGTCTGGTGAAGAAGACATCCATCTATAAAACGCCTCTTTACTCGCCCATTATCTGCACGACCAGCTCTCTCCGCCTTTGGCGGTTATCAAAATCAATAAATATGATTTGCTGCCATGTGCCAAGGGTCAGCCTTCTATTGACGAATGGAACGCTGAACGAGGCACCCAAAAGAGCTGCCCGAACATGACTATGGCCATTCCCATCCCCCCACCGAGCATTATGTGCATAATGACGCGCCGGATCAATGATCTCATCGAACAATCTTCGCAGGTCACTCAAACATCCGGATTCATATTCAATCGTTGTTAAACCACTAGTCGATGAGGGTGTAAATATCGTCACCACGCCATCTTGAATGCCACTTGCCTCAACCACCTGAGAAATTTGTCCGGTGATATCCTGAATATCTGCATTCCCCTGTGTATTTAGATTAATCGTTTCAGTCTTGAATGCCATTGATTAGTTCCTCCAAAGAATTTAATTTCCAGAATTATCTCTTACTATCAATTAAGGGATTTATTCATCCAAGATTATACCCATTGAGGTTTTAATAGTCATTATTGAGCGATCACATGCTCGAAACATTCGGTCTATATTTCTTACTTTTTGGTTTTCCACACTTAATCAAAATTTGACATCGACTAATCTCTCATGCATAATGTAATGAACACGTTAAATCCCAAAGAAGCGAGTGAATAATTATGCCGCTAGACCTCGAGCTGTACCGGAGAAAAGTCCGTCTACCGACTCAGCCTTCGATCCATCTCTCGGTAATAGATATCGATCCCGAGTACAAGGATCAAACACTTGTATTCCTGCATGGCTATGGTGGTCAGGCCATGCAGTGGAAATACCAGCTTGACGAGTTCTCGATCTCAAACCGGGTAGTTGCCATCGATCAACGTGGTCATGGTCAATCAGATAAACCATCTGGAGATTATTCCATGGACCGGATCCTGGGTGACTTCGAAATGATCCTTGAACAAATTGAGATCGAGAAAAGCTTTTATCTTGTCGGTCATTCCTTTGGGGGTGCGATCGCTGCCGAATACGCTTATGCTCACCCAGAGCGGATTATTCAATTAATCCTAATCGCTACAGCAGGCGAATTTGAGTTGCATCCTTTTTACCGCTTCCTGCTCAGCCTACCGAAAGGATTCCATAGTTTATTGAAACCGATCGTCCGTGGTTGGCTCTCAGCGCCGCCATTGGTGATGCATGCATGGTATCACCAGAACGTAGCTAACTGGAATGGTTGGAGTCTATTCCGATCATTGAATGTCCCGACCACTGTTATCCGCGGTCATCATGACGCGGTCTTCTCTAAAAGCATGTTTGCTGAAGTTGGGAGTGCAATTCCGAATGCTGATGAAATTAACGTAGGTGCATCCGGACATTTGGTAATGCTTGAACGCCGTCAAGCGGTAAATAGAGTTATCCAGGGCAATCTTGAAACCATTCCACGTACTTGGAGAGATGACAGCAATAAGGTGAAATCATCTTCCCGGTCAATCTTACTTGCCTCGCGACCTTGGTTGGCTAACTATGATCCCGAAACGCCATATACAATTGCGCTACCAAAAATCCCTCTGCATGGATTATTAAAGTCCGCTTCAAGTAGATTTCCCCGCCAAACGGCACTGATTTTTGAAGGTAATAAGATCTCTTATCGTCAGCTTCAGGATTCTGTCAATCATTTCGCACACGCATTGAAAAAAATCGGTGTCGGTTCTGGTGACAGGGTAATGCTGTTGATGCCGAACCTACCTCAACTGGTGATCGCCTATTTTGGAATTCTTGAGCTGGGGGCGGTGGCGGTGTTTTCACACCCAATTACGGATGAGAATGAACTGGTTCGCCAGCTCCAGATTACTAAAGCTCGAGTACTCATTTCGCTGGCGCAATTTAGCAACATCCTTGACAAAGTTAGTGAAAGCCTGCAATCAAAATCACTGCCAGATATTTCGCATATCATCCTAACAGATATTGCAGATTACTTGCCGATTTCGAAGAAACTATTACTGCGCATAAAATCCCGCAGGTCTACTGAAGTCCTAACAACACAATTTCCGCACATCTCTACCCAAAGTTTTATGGATCTGCTTAAAAACGGTCACGATTCAGAGATGGACCAGATCATCCAAAACGATAGCCTGGCAACTATCCAATTTACCGGTGGAACGACTGCAGAACCAAAGGGAGTGATGCTGTCCCATCAGAACCTGATTGCCAATGTATTACAAACTCGTCATTGGATGCCTAGTGCCGAGGAGGGGAACGAGATATTCTTATCTATACTACCTTTCTCACATTCTTACGGCTTGACAGCGGGTCTAAATTTACCGATCGCTATTGGTGCAAAGATCGTTCTGAAGATTCAGTTCGATACGACCGAATTGTTGAAATCAATTCAGCGTTACCATCCCACCATTTTCCCCGGTGTCCCCAGAATTTACATGGCAATTAAAGATCACCCGAATGTCAGGAAATATGGCATCTCGTCCATCAAAG
>CP070785.1:2038805-2044660 GCA_020346705.1 Chloroflexota bacterium
GCTTCGGGATCCAGGCTGAATAATAGTGGTCGCAGATATCGATACATTCTCTCTATTGGACACCAATTCTTATTAGACCCTGGAACATAATTTATGGATTTGAATTCTCTCTGGAGGATGAGATGAACTTCTGCACGTCTGTAACCTGCACCTCAGTTATTAATCCTTCAGTTTTCCAGAGTTCGAGCAGCTGGGTGAGCGTGAAGATAGCATGTAATTGATAACCCGCTTCAGCCAAATCCTCAACAGCCCCTGATTGGCGGTCGATCAACACCACCACGTCCTTGACCTGCAAACCAACTGAATTGAGTTTTTTAATCGCTTCGAACTTACTCCCACCCGTCGTTGCCAGGTCATCGATCAAGACCACTTTTTCGCCGGGTGAGAATATCCCTTCGATTTCAGCTTGCGTCCCATAAGCTTTGGTTTCCTTTCTTGGATATACCAGGGGATAACCACCACTCAGGCTGATCGCAGTTGCGATAGGTAAACCCGCATAGGGCAATGCGGCCAGGCGATCGAAATCTAAATCTTCCAAAATCGGTCGATATGACTCGGCGACCTGGTTTAATAGTCCAGGCATCCCTACCAGCTGTCTCAAATCAATATATATCGGAGATTCCAATCCTGATTTGAGTTTGAATTTTCCGAATTTCACACACCCAGACTCCAGTAAATCAATGGCAAGCTGCTTTACAGAATTATCCTTGTGTTCTTTTTCCTGAAAATTGATTCCTACCCCCTTTATTATTTGATTTCTTGCCTGGTTGATACTCTTGCTGATCTCCTGGGCTGCCAGGCGCGGGTCTGCTTGCCTTGAAATTCCCCTCGAGACGGGGATGATCATTCCCAGGCCATCACTGCGCAATCCTGCCTGAAGAGCTGCATTTAGGTCTGCGCCTTGAGCCCCAATCCCAGGAGCCAGGAACCATAAATCTGGCGCCATTTCCCGTACCCTCTGCAAAGCTTCAATTTGCGTGGAACCAACCACCAATCCCAAATTGTCGAACTCATTCCACTTGACAGCTTTTCGCGCGATCAATTCATACACTTTAATTCCCTTATCAGGAGTGATCGCTTCAGCATCTTGAGTGATTAATAGATCCTGAATATCAGCAGCGCCTGGGTTCGATGTCTTGCAGAGTAAAAATACGCCCTTGTCTTCATCCTTTAAAAATGGCACAATCGAATCCGAACCAAGATAAGGATTTACAGTGACAGCATTCGCTCCTAGGGTCTCAAAAGCAGCCTGTGCGTACGCTCGGGCTGATGAGGCGATATCCCCTCTCTTTGCATCCAGAATGACCGGAATCCCATCTGGAATCTCACTTATTACCGCTTGAAGGGCAGCGATGCCTTCCGGACCGAACATCTCAAAGAAAGCAATATTAGGTTTATATGCCAAAGTGAGATCAGCAGTTCCGTCGATCAATCGAAGACAGAATTCTTTAGCAGTTTTGGATTCTGCTGGGGACAGATCCTCCATATGGGGATCAAGCCCGACGCAAATAAGGGAATTTAATTCTCTTGCTCTCTCCTCCAAATTGGAAAAGAATCCCACATTCACCTCCCTCTACCAGGATGGCTTAAACTGCCAAAAGGGCTGAAAATCATTCAAAATTAGTTTCAAGATTTACCAAGCACCATCGCCAGCAAAGCCATACGCACATAAAGTCCATACTCCATTTGCCGAAAGTACGCTGCTCGCGGATCATCATCAACTTCCATGCTGATTTCACCAACCCTCGGTAGCGGGTGCAAAATGATCATTTTGTCTTTGGCTATGGATAAAGAATCCGAGGTGATAATAAAGGCAGATTTCACCGAGTCATAATCTGATGGGTCCTCAAAACGCTCTTTCTGCACCCGGGTGACATAAAGCACATCAGTATCTTGTAAAACTGGCTCCAGCGTGCTGTTCTCAGTTTGAGGGACGCCTTTTTCCTCTACTTCGGCAAAGATCCCTTCTGGGATTTTGAGGATATCTGGTGAGACGTAATTGATTTGTACATCATAAAGGGAAAGTAATCGGGCTAATGAATGAACTGTCCGGCCATATTTGAGATCACCAAGCATCGTAATTACCAAACCATCAGGATCACCGAGCTCTTCGTAAATCGTAAACAGGTCGAGCAAGGCCTGAGTTGGGTGTTCTCCAATCCCATCTCCAGCGTTGATTATTGGCTTGTTGGCATATCTCGCCGCTAACTCAGAGGCGCCTACTTCAGGATGACGTAAGACGATCACATCGGCATAACACTCTAAGGTCCGTACCGTGTCTGGTAAAGATTCACCTTTGGCGACTGAAGAGTAATGCACTTCGTTGATCGGAATCAAACTTCCACCTAAGCGTTCCATTGCTGAGGTAAAGGAAGAAGAGGTTCGTGTTGAGGGCTCATAAAATAGATTGGCTAGTATCTTGCCTTTTAATAAATCGAACGATCCAACACGCTGAACCATCTCCCGCATTTCATGAGCCACACCGAAAATATACTCCAAATCCTGCCGGGTAAATTGTTTTACCGACAGAATATCCTTGCCGTAGAAAGGGGCATCCTGACGATCCCCAAATGGGAGGTAAGGGTTTTTCTGTTCGTTTTGGGCTATTTCCTCTGCCATAATCGCTCCTTTTTAGTCGTCAAGATGGATATCGATTACCAATTTTTCAAGTTCTTGTCTAAAATAATTCCCTTCTTTCGAATATTTACCCCGGACCCTGGTTTTGCTATTACTTTGCCATCGTCATAAGCTACTTTTCCCCGCAAAGTAACTTTTTTCAATCGCCCATGAACTTTCCAACCCTCAAATGGAGTCCATCCGCAGCGCGTGAAAGTATTCGCGCCCTGGATTTCCCAGGTTGGCTGTGGATCAACCTCGAGCCAGGTATTATATTGATTCGGCAGCTTATAAATCTTTTTTGGATTGGTATACATCCGTAGGACGACATCATCAAGGGTCAATTTCCCTTGCGCGACTGCAGTTAGAAATAAGAATAATGCCGTCTCCAATCCTGGAAATCCAGGAGGTGGGTCTTTACTATCCTTTTCTTCTAATGTATGAGGAGCATGATCGGTCGCAAAACAGTCGACTACCTCTAGATTTTCCCAGAGCGCATCTCGATCTTTTGAGTTCCCCAGCCTGGGTCGCACTTCGCCCCTCCCAGGCGATTCAGGGGATATATCCTTCTCAGTCAAGAATAAGTGGTGTGGGGACACTTCACAAGTCACTTTCACACCTTTTTCTTTGGCGATCTTGATCAATAATATTTCCTCTCTCCGGGCAACATGACAGATGTGCACATGCTTATCATACAGAATCGACATCAGCAGTACCGCGGCTAATGTGCGCCTTTCAGCATGTACCGTGATAGGCAGGTATCCAGGCCAATGGAGAAAGTGTTCTCGCCAGACCGTCATGTCATCCAGACAAAGTGGACCATAGGTCTGGTCGAGATACATCTTTAATCCTGCAGCTCGAGTGGCAATTTTCCCGAGTGACCTGGAATTGTCACGGGATGCACCAAAAAACTGCGCATAATCCAGGCGAGATTTATTTTCCGCAGCGGCCAGAGCCATATCAAAGGATTTTTTTGACGTGATAGGTGGATCGGTATTCGGCATGGCTAGCAAGATCGTAAAACCGCCTGCAAGGCCCGCTTTTGTACCGCTATCCCAATCTTCCTTATGAGTCGCACCCGGCTCGCGTAAATGCACATGCGGATCGATCAAACCGGGGAGTCTCTCAATCATATGTTAATTGCCTTGAATCCTCAGTAGATTTACACGGGCGTATAAAAAAATAGAGCCTGTACGGCTCTATGATGAAGTCAAACCTGACCAGAATGGGCTTTACAGCCAACCGGCGGTCAGTTCCAGGTGATATCTTTCTACCATCCATTCCGTTCGATTGTATTGTGAATCTCGAATATGTCAAGGGAATTAATCAAAATTTTCCCAAAAATGATCAATATTTTAAGGTTTTATCCAATTCCAATCCTTGAGATCATCAAACATTTCCTTGGCAGTTAAGTCTAACTGGAGTGGTGTGATCGAGACATAACCATTTGCCAGGGCGCCGATATCCGTCCCTTCTTCTCGCACACCAGTAGGCGTGTCCCCTCCAATCCAGTAATAAGCCTGCCCGCGCGGATCGAGCCTCCGGTCCAATCGATCTCGATAAACACGCAAGCCCTGCCTGGTTATGTGATAGCCTTTGATCTCCTCATCAGATAAATAAGGCACATTCACGTTTAGGACAGTTTTACTGCGCAGCTGATGCTGGATTACTTTTTCAACCACTCGCGCGGCTACCCGGGCAGCAGGTCCATAATCCAGGTCTCCAAGGTGATTGTCTGGAGAATCTAAAGAAACAGCAATGCCTGGAATTCCCCAGATTGATGCTTCCATCGCTGCGGTCACTGTTCCAGAGTAGGTAACATCATGCCCAAGATTGGCATTGGGATTGATACCAGAGACAACTAGATCGATCTTTTCTTCAATTAATCCCAACATAGCCAATGCGACACAATCCGATGGTGCACCATCAGAAGCGAAAGCGATTGTCCCATCAGCTAAGAGCACTTCTTTGACCCTCAAAGGCCGATGCATCGTTTTTACATGCCCAGAGGCAGACCAGTTTCGATCAGGAGCTAATACAGTTACTTGATAATTTTTTCCCAGCTCTTCTGCTAAAGCAAACAATCCTGGCGCTGAGACACCATCATCATTTGTGACCAATAGATGCATGTATATTTTGTGTTCCTCCTTGAGAATTTCAGATGCACATTATAATCTTATTGCCTATTGCCTACACATCCTGGTAATATTAGCGCTAGCTTGGATCACCATCATAGAGGAGAAGAATATGGCGCGTAAAATCATTGGAATTGCATTCATTGTTGCAGCGATATTCGGTCTGATTTTCAGCCTTGCAGGCATCGTCCTGGTTTGGGGGGTAAAAGCACCTTTGACCGAGTCAATGTTTAATTCCATCGAACTGATTGATACAACCCTGGAGACAACCAGTTCAGCTCTCGAGGTTGTTGATAATACCCTTACGAATACGTTGACAGATTTAGGTACTCTTGAGAGCACGATTCAAACTGCAGGTAAAGGTGTTGATGATTCTGTTCCAATGGTCGAATCAATATCCGGATTATTTTCGGACAATATCCCCCAGGCTATTGAAGCCACCCAAACTGCACTCACCTCTCTGCAAAGTGCAGCTGCAACTTTAGAAAGCACCTTGCAGCTGATAACCGCCATCCCTTTCTTGCCAATCGAAGATTATGCCCCAGATGTACCCTTCACGACGGCATTGGATGATGTATCCCAAAGTCTGGACGCGATCCCAGAGTCGCTGGGAGTCATGGAAGACACATTAGACACAACGCAGGTAAATTTGAGCTCGCTCTCAGCACAAATGAACGCCATGGCCGGGAACGTATCCGAACTCAGTTCCAGTATAAACGAAATCCAACTGGTTTTGGGACAGTATCAGGACGTGATTTCAATTTTGCAGGCGAGACTCGATGCATTCCGTACAAATTTGTCCACCATCATCACCGTCACCGCATGGGTATTCACGATTATCTTCATCTGGTTAGGGATCGCCCAGTTAGGTTTGTTGACTCAAGGATTGGAGAGAGTTGATTGGCCACGATCTGAGCCGCTCGAGGAAGTCCCGCCACCTCCGGAATCTGATATTAAAGAGGACCAGGTTGAAGAAATTGATCATGAAGTTTCATTGGACGAGGATTTACCTCCCCAATCTGAGTTGTAGGATAATCTAATAGCAATGATGCCGGCAGCATACCGGCATCATTGTTATTTATGAGATTAATCTCATTCCACGAG
>CP070785.1:2044760-2047619 GCA_020346705.1 Chloroflexota bacterium
GGGAATTACGCTTATACCTAAGATTTCGCTGATGAGAATGGCTACCGGGGCGATGATCACTACTGTCGTCACGTTATCGAGGAGCATTGAGAGAACAGTGGTGATGGTACCCAATAAGATAAGCAGAAGGACTGGTTTGCCTCTTGATAATCTTGCAACTATGTAGGCTAAGTACTCGAAGAAACCAGTTGGTTGTAGGAGTGCGACTAACGTCATCATACCTAGCAGTAAACCAACGGTGTGAAAATCAATGGCCTCAATTGCCTGCTCTTCACTATAGAAGCCAACGTAGCTGCCCACCCCAACCATGATTGCTGCTCCTCCAATGGCAGCTGGAGTGCGGGGTATCCATTCGGTGAAAATTAGCACCAATATGACCAGAAATATTATCGTTGAAATTATCATGGTTTATTAGGATAGGTTATCGAGTGCGCCTTGACACCAGGCGGGGAGTAAAGCCCGGCCTATGTCGACTCGTGATGCAATACCCACTAACTGACCATCGCGGTCAACGATAGGCAAATCGAGCAGATCATACTTGATTATGAAGGCAAAGGCACGTACTAATCCAGAATCATCCTCAACGCAGATAGGCTCCTCCATCACCTCTGATATGGACCGATTGAAATCTTCCTGGGTGGGTTCACGGTCCTCCATCGCCCCGAAATCATCCACGTGGTCGAAGTATTCCATCAGATCCTCGAAGGCTGGTATGATGAGTTCCAGTAAATCACGAAGCTGTAAAATGCCCACTAGGTTCCCAGATTCCTCTACAACAGGTAGTGTTCCAATATGATTGTTGCAGAATATAGAAGCCGCGTGAGCTACAGTAGCAGTAACAGGCGCCGTGACGACCTCCTTCTTCATGCACATGCTGACATCCATAATTTCTCCTCATTGATCGGTTTAGACAAATTTGTAAATCGCATAAATCCTCTTTATCAGTAATTCTAACCAATAAATTGATAATATTGCCGGAACTCCTGCATGTTGCTCAAAATGGCATAATGCAACAAAGCTATCCATCCCTGGAGACCAATGTCAAGGAAGATTAAATTTGGTTTGTCTCTTCGTGCTAATGCTAACGCGTCTTCAGCGTTTGCGGATGTGAACTAAGAGTACTGCTGGCAGGAAGGCTGCCGTACCTTGTATGACCTCCAGAAGCGAGAGGTCAGATTGTCCGGTAAGATCGGTAATGCAATATAGACAATCCATTTCCTTAACTCTTTCGTGCAGTTTGACAGTTTTTTCGGGTACCTGGGCTTCCAATTGGCGCTCTCACCTCTGCGCTAAAGCACGCTGCCAAATATAGCCTGAGGCAATCAGGCTCACCAAGAGCAAAATCAATGGGCCTCTATTCGCACTGTTCTTACGGGACAAACGATTAGGTGCTACTAATTCGTTCTCTTCCCAATGAATTTACCCGTTAAAAAGGAACGCCTCCAATTCTGGAGCTTCGAGTGACCCTGGTAGGACTCGAATTACATCCCCTCGGTTTCAGCGAGGGGGCCTACAACCTGGTCCCTACAGGCGAAGCCATGTCGGGATGCATTCCGTATTATTCTTACGGGATTAACAATTTAGAGTACCAGTGGTCAACGCCCATCTCTCGTATCTCTACTATACTTTCTATCCTGTCTACTTATCGGGAGTGAAAGTATCTGCTACTTCTCGATATTTTCTCTGCCGGTTGCACCAGAAAAGCGATTGCCCTTGCATTCCCGGTGTACCTGGTAAAGTTGTATTGACATGCCAACTAATAAGTAAATATGCGATCGTGTTCAACTGCGAGTTGAACGAGTTGCTTTGGGTTCGCAAACTCATATGGTTTCCCTTCCAATTCTCGTTCAGTTAGCCCTCTTGTCTTTGATGACATCCCTGATAAATAAATCTTTACTCCACTTGAAACAACCGCATCATAGAGCTCGCGAAGATTACCTGTTCCGAGTCCGTTCAAGTGATTGATTGCCCCATCGCGCATTAACTGGACGCCATCACCAGCAAGAAACAATGTAACCGAGTGACCTTCTTCAATAGCCGCCTTCGCAACATGAAATCCTAGCGCTGCTCTTGTTGGGTGTTCGGGGCCATGTGTAATATGAACTAGAATTTTTGCCATTTCTTCCTCCTTCAAATACTAGAACATGCTTATCGGGTGTTATATATTAGCATAATTCAGACCCCTAAAGTGTAATAAGTAATATCCAAAATAATTATGGATTCTGTGGTGCTTGCAACGACATAATCCTTAACCTTCGTGTCTAAGTCGAAGGGTTTGAAGTGCCTGCTGTTTCCATGCCGGCTTCACCAGGGTTTCACTGGATTGCACCAGAATTTCACGCGGCATACGCGGCTGTCGTACCTCGCAGGCCTCGGGCAGTGGTTCGCCCAGCATATTGGCAAAAGCCGGTACGGGTTGGAGCCTGGCGGGTGCATAGCGATTTTTGCCTGTAAGGACTGCTGTGATGAACGACAGACTTGGCGCACCGTCTACAACTCGTCCCTAAATTGACATATGCCCATACACTCAACCAAATTTGACTTCTCTTCATATTTATGCTATTGTGTTTGTGACAATTGAATCAAACGCTTGCATCGAACTGAAGACCTGAATCTGAGAGAATTGTTAGGTTTTTTTTCGTTTAAGGGAGGCACAAATGAACACACACTGGAAGTCGGATAATCTAATTCGGGGTTGCAGGATGATCAGCAATATCTTTATAGCCATGGTCATACTGGTTTTGACCGTTGGCAGCCCGATGGATGTTTTTGCTGGCAAGATCATCCGCGTGGGTCTGGTTTTTGATCCTGGTGGCCCGCTCGATCATTCGATCAACGAAATGAGCTATCAAGGCATGT
>CP070785.1:2047719-2053256 GCA_020346705.1 Chloroflexota bacterium
CTTCGGTAGTTCATTTGAACAGCTCTGGGTTTGAGAGCTGCGGCGGACAAAATCTTAAGGATCATTTAGTTTAACCGGTGATACTTTGGTATAAGGAAAAATATATTCTAAAGGATAATCAACAACTCCTCGGCAGATGGATGCGCCCGAGGAGTTTTCCTTTTATAGTGTACATAGACTAGTTTTCTACGATGAGGAATGACTTGAATGAATTATCTTGTTTTTCTAGACACATGCGCAGGCGAGCTGGAGAAAATCCTTAGCGGAGTCAAAACTATGTTGGTGAAAGAATTCGACCCTAAACATTCCATGGCGCATCCTGTAAATCCGGGCGACAGCCTCTACTTCCTGAGGGATAAGGATGGCTGCGCTGTGCGTGTAAAAGCTACAGTTGTTCGTGTATTGGTCTTTACAAACCATTCTGATGAAGATTTATCCCATACCTTGAAGGAGATGCAGCCCCGGCTGCAATTGACCGAAGACCAGTACAACTACTGGTTAGCAAAAAGACAGGTCCTATTGGTGGAATTTAATAATGCTCACAAGATAGACATGGTGCATGTAGCACCGAATAAGATCACGGACCGATCGGATTGGATTGCCTTCAAGGAGTTCTGCGAAATCATACAACAATCCATCTCAAAAGATCAGATGTAATGGCAATCTAAAAGGAGGTAAAAAATGACTGCTGTAATCAAAATCAATCAACTCACACGTTGTTTCAAGGAAACAACCGCCGTCGATCAGCTGAGCTTAGAAGTGTTTGCAGGAGAGATCTTCGGTTTCCTGGGTCATAACGGTGCCGGTAAAACCACCACCGTACGCCTGCTCAATGGGGTGATCGAACCGACCTCCGGCAGCATGCGCGTGCTTGGGTTTGACCCTCAGGTGGATGGTCCAGCATTACGCGCCCGCACGGGGGTGCTGACCGAGACTCCTTCGATGGATGAACGCCTGACAGCCTGGGATAACTTGAGCATCTATGCCGATCTCTACCGGGTACCGCGGGTCGAGGTCCACAAGCGGATCAATGAGCTGTTAGATGAGTTCGACCTGGCAGATCGTGCCAAAGAGAGAGTTGGCGGGTACAGCAAGGGGATGAAGCAGCGCCTTGCACTGGCACGCGCACTGCTCCACAAGCCGGAGCTGCTTTTCCTGGATGAGGCGACCTCTGGACTGGACCCGATCGCTGCGCATCATGTGAATGATCTGATCGTACGCTTGGCGCGGCGCGAAGGACACACGGTTTTCCTGTGTACGCACAACCTGGTGGAAGCTCAAAAATTATGCGACCGGGTGGCCGTGCTGGAACACGGGCGACTGGTGGCTTTAGGAACTCCCGCTGAGCTGACCCGCCAATATGTCCGCCGGTTGGATGTTCAGATCGAAATCAATGAAGAACAGATAGAGGGTACATTGCATATTCTGCGCAGCCTTCCCCGTCTCGTGATCAGCGAGCCAGTGCGGACGAATGGCGCCCTGACGGTAACGCTCTCTGGTCATGAAGCCATACCTGATCTGTTAGAAATCTTGGTACACAAGAGTATACGTGTGTACCGTATCGCTGCCAAGGAAACCAACCTGGAGCAGGTTTACTTTGCCCTGCATGATGAAAAGGAGAGTGTGCAATGAACGCACATGCGATATCTGCGATTATCCGCAAAGATTTGAAAGTTGTCAGCCAGAACAAAGGGGTGATGCTGCCGATCATAATTCTCCCCCTGATCCTGTTTGTCATCTTGCCCTGGGTCGTAACCCTGATGCCTTTCCTGGGAGATGTTTTCGGTATCACGGTCGATGATTTGAATAAGGTTCAAGACCTGATCAATCGTATGGGAGCGGGGGTTCAGCAGGAGCTGGCGGGGTATGACCAATACCAGGTGTTTGTCGTTTATTTCCTGGTCTATGTGATGGCACCTTTTTTCATGATCATACCGCTCATGGTATCGTCTGTGATCGCCGCAGACAGTTTTGCCGGCGAGAAAGAGCGTAAAACGATGGAAGCGCTGCTCTATACCCCCACCACCGACCGGGAACTGTTCATCGCCAAGCTGCTTTCCGGCTGGTTGGCAGCTCTTGCGGTAGCACTGGTTGGATTCGTGCTCTACGCGATCATGGCGAATGCAGCGGGCTGGTCGCAAATAGGCCGCATCTTCTTCCCAAATACCATGTGGCTGGTTCTGATCTCCTGGGTGGTGCCGGCTTTGCCTGGATTAGGATTAGGGGTCATGGTGCTGGTATCCTCGAGAGCACAGGGATTTCAGGATGCCAATCAGATCGGCAGTGTCGTCGTATTGCCGGTGGTGTTCTTGGCCATTGGTCAGGTATCTGGTGCAATGTCCCTCAGTGTTCCTCTCGTGTTCCTGTTGGGCCTGGTCATCTGGCTGTTGGACGGACTGCTGATCTGGTTGGGCAGCCGCAGCTTTAAGCGAGGCCGGATGCTGGGTGCTTGATCCAGGACGGGATAGAAAAACTGGGGGTAGGGAGAAAATACGATCCCCGGTTTGAATGTAACCAGAAACCTGATTTTTCTCCACCGGGGGAAGGGAAACACCCTCTCGCTTAAATTTATCTACCAATTGCGTCCCGCAGTTCCTAATGCGGGACGAACTAATTATCGCTAATTCCTCTCAATTTTTTATAATAGTTATCGGAAACTGCTAAAGGTCGCGTCTCGCCGCCATTGATGCCGGTAATTCAATTTTGTCCTAACTTTCTTGGACCCAGTTTATAAAAATCCTGATCAGCTACCCGGCAGGATCAAAAGCCTTCTTGCCGGATAATCCACTATAATTAGCCCCATTCACCTCTTCAGGAGTTCAAAAATGAAACAGGTAGATTTCTTTACTTTATCAACCAGCTCCCCTGGAATAACGCATTCATTAACTCCTGCCGTCAGGCGGTTTTTTCTATTAAGAGCAGGAAGAAAAAATAGAATATTCCCTCACGGATGAATTGTTTCTACCAATGGAAAGATGAGTCAGGATAATGTTGCTTCCACCATGTGCAGGGGGTGGGGGTAGAAAGCACCCTTATTAATCCCTGCGAATCTCCTTTCCGCACCCTTCATGTGAACAGCATCCCCGGAGATATCAGTGTTGCCCGCGCGGCGAAGATTTCACCTTTGGAATGTGATATATGTTACTTGTGTGACTGATGAGATTGATCTACTATCATGCTGATTGCCATCACTTTTAGCCTGATTACGAATGTTTGTGTCTGAAAAGGGTAGAATCCCACGCTTACGAGATGTCAGTTTGCGTGGGAATACTTCTTAAGGATAAGCATCTGGAAACAACTCAGCATGATGCTTGGTGGAGGGCAACCAATGACAACAATGCAAATTCGAGATGTATCCCTCTTTGTGAAAATCATTGGACGGGGATATCCATTGGTACTCATGCATGGCGGGCCTGGATTGGATCACTCAACCTTGCTGCCATTACAGCCTCTAATGGATCAGTTCACCCTGATCTTTTATGATCATCGCTGCAATGGTCGCTCGGACGGAGCGGAAGTCTCATCCATGACGTTCAAGAACCTGACGGCTGATGCGGATGCATTGCGGCAAGAGCTTGGATTTGATAAGTGGGCAGTACTCGGCCACTCGTTTGGCGGCAATGTCGCCCTGGAGTATGCACTGCGTTATCCGCAAAATCTCTCACACCTGGTATTAATGAATACCGGCGGCGACCAATGGTGGGTGAACCAGAATGCTCCGGAGCTCCTCGCGGAAAGAGGCTACAGTGCTGCCGAAGTGGGTGCGGCTCGCCGTTTCTATAACGGCCAGCTTACACCTGACGAGTACTTTCCCATCTTTGTTAAGTTTGGAAGGGCGTACTTTTCCCACCAAAGCCTCTTGTACCACCCCCGACTCCTGGCGCTTGCCCACAAGGTTGGATTGGACCCCCCGGTAAAAATCCGACCCGAAGCCACCATCTTTGGTTACAGCCAATTGCTCAAGGGCTGGACGGTGATGGACCGGCTCAGCGATATCCAAGCCCCTACCCTGGTGATAGCAGGGCGCGACGATTTCCTGTTTCCGCCGGAACACCAAGCTATCCTGGCAGATAGATTGCCGAACGCGGAACTGGTGCTTATTGAACGTGCCGGTCATAATCCGCAGGATGAGCGACTGGATGAAGTGATCGTTGTGATACAACATTTCTTTGGCGATGATAATCAAGGTTGAGCCTGATCCGCATTTGAGAAGGATGCGCAAATGTGAATATAAAGAAGATAATTTTCATTTCGGTGGCCGTTTGCAGCGTGATTGCGCTGATCCGCCGGTTACTCACCTGGGCATTCACCAAGCCTAAATCGATAAAACCTGGCTCCAACAGAATACCATATGCCTCAATTGACGCCTACGTCGATGAGCAAATGAAACGCCTGAACATCCCGGGCGTATCTCTGGCGATAGTTGAAGGTGAACAGATCGTGCACCTGCGCGGTTTTGGCCGTGCTCGCCCCGGCGGGGAAGCGCCCACCCCACAGACTCCCTTCTTCATTGGCTCACTCACCAAATCCTTCACTGCCTTGGCGGTGATGCAGCTGGTTGAAGCCGGCAAGGTCGAGCTGGATGCCCCTGTTCAGCGCTACCTGTCCTGGTTCCGCGTGTCTGACCCTCAAGCCTCAGCCCAGATGACAGTGCGCCACCTGCTCAACCAGACCAGCGGACTGCCCCTGCTGCCATCTGAAGCAGCCCTGGCTAATTTCGATGATCGCCCGGATGCCACCGAGCGCCAGGTGCGAGCCCTCTCTACGCTCAAGCTCACCCGCCCGCTCGGCTCGAAGTTCGAGTACAGCAACACGAATTACAATATTTTGGGTTTGATTGTCGAATCTGCCAGCGGGAAGTCCTACTCCGAATATCTCCAGGAACAGGTCTTCGATCCCCTGAAAATGAGCCACAGCTATACTTCCAAGGCCATTGCAAAGCAGAACGGTCTGGCGATGGGCCACCGCTATTGGTTTGGTCGACCAATACCAGCCCCCAATCTCTCTATTCCGCACGGTTCCCTTCCATCCGGTCAACTGATCTCCAGCGCCGAAGACATGGCGCACTACCTGATCGCCAATCTCAACGGGGGGCGGTACGGCAGGGTGCAGATTCTCTCCGAGGCGGGCATAGCTGAGCTGCACCACCCGGCAATCGAGTGGAGAGAAATGGGGTTATCAGTAGGATTCTATGGCATGGGTTGGGTTATCAAGGGTGCTGGCAAGTCAAGGATCGTCTCGCATAGCGGCACTCTCCCCGATTTCGGCGCCTTCATGGCCTTGATACCAGAACAGAAGAAGGGCTTGGTCCTGCTCTTCAATGCCAACCATGCCATGATGAAGATGACCCTGGACGAGGTGGGGATGGCAGCAGCACAGCGCCTCGCTGGAGTGCGATCCACGCGAACCATATTTGGTTCACTCCACTGGGGAATGCGCGGTTTGATGCTCATTCCAATTCTCCAGGTCGCCAGCGTGCTAGCCACCCTGAGACTTTTGCGCAGCTGGCATACAAGCTCTGCGCTGCGCCCGACCCG
>CP070785.1:2053356-2056636 GCA_020346705.1 Chloroflexota bacterium
TCTGTCAGGCTTGCACCCTGGATAGCTGTTCTGGCGGTGGTCGGTATCCTGTATGGCGCCATGGTCTCATACGCACAGAAAGATGCCAAGAAGCTGGTCGCTTATTCCTCCGTCAGCCACCTGGGATTTGTCATGCTGGGACTTTTTGCGATCAATTTGCAGGGCATTGAAGGTGGCATCCTGCAGATGGTCAACCACGGTATCAGCACCGGGGCGTTGTTCCTTATCGTGGGCATGATTTATGAACGGCGTCATACCCGTGATATGGATGCCTTTGGCGGGCTGTGGAAGGTGATGCCGGTTTACGCTGTTTTGACATTGATCGTGACCTTGTCCTCGATGGGTTTGCCAGGTTTGAACGGCTTTGTTGGTGAGTTCACCATATTGCTGGGTGCATTCGGGTCGGAAGTGCTGAGAAATCCCTGGTTTGCAGCACTGGCCGCTATTGGCGTGATTCTGGCCGCAGTTTACCTGCTGTACATGTTCCAAAAGCTCTTCTTGGGGCCGGTGGACAAGGAAGAAAATCGCAAGCTGCTCGATATGAACTTCCGGGAGATCGTTACGCTGGTCCCCCTGTTGATCTTGATCTTCTGGATCGGCTTATATCCATCACCGTTCTTCAATTTGATGGAAGCATCGGTAGCAAAACTGGTGGAATCAATTCAGGTTGCGGCGATGGCAGGAATGCCGTAGGAATTGAAAGAAGGTTCATATGACCCTGGCTGATTTAACCGCCAATCTGGCAAAAATCTTGCCCCTAAGTATCATTATCCTTTGGGCCTGCGTGCTCTTGTTGGTGGATTTATTTATTCCAAAAGACCGCAAGGCTTGGACAGCCATCCTGGCAGCGATCGGAATGCTGGTTGCGATAGGTTTTTCCATCGCCGAGACTGGTGTGGATACCGAAGCCTTTGGCGGCATGCTGGCCATTGATGGCTTCTCTCAATTCCTGACCATTTTAGTGCTTAGCAGTGGTCTGGTAGCAGTGATGCTTTCTTATGACTACCTGACTCGCCTGGGCATCCAGCGCGGCGAATACTACGTGCTGCTGATGTTCTCGATCAGCGGCATGATGCTGATGGCGATGGCCGCAGATCTGATCGTGATTTTCCTGGCATTGGAGCTGCTTTCCATCCCCCTATATGTACTGGCTGGATTCGCCCGGCCGCGAACTGATTCGGAAGAAGCCGCGATCAAATACTTCCTGCTGGGTGCCTTTGCCAGTGGGTTTGTGGTCTACGGTGTGGCGATCGTGTTTGGCGCCACTGGATATACCGGCTTGACGGACATTCTGCAAACAATCCAGAGTGGATCCATTGACCTGAACTTACTGGCGATTGGAGCGGCATTAATCCTGGTTGGGTTGGGTTTTAAGGTGGCCGCGGTTCCCTTCCACATGTGGACTCCTGATGTGTACCAGGGTGCACCATCTTCGGTGACTGCCTTCATGGCAGTAGGGGCGAAAATTGGTGGTTTTGCAGCCCTGATGCGCATCTTTGTCACCTCTTTCGGGGTATTGGCGATGGATTTCACGGCTGTCCTGTGGGGTATGGCAGCCCTGACGATGATCTTGGGCAATGTTGTGGCGATCGCCCAGAAAAACATCAAGCGCATGCTGGCCTATTCGAGCATCGCCCAGGCGGGGTATATCCTGATGGGACTTGTTCCTTATGGCCAGGATGATGTCATTGGGGATGCGATCGCAGCTGCACTGCTCTACTTGATTGCGTACGCATTTATGAGTTTTGCAGCCTGGGCTGTGGTGATCACCCTGGAGAAAGCTGAAGGTAAAGGCTTGGAGCTCAGCGATTATGCCGGCATGGGTCGCAAATACCCCGTCTTAGCCGCGATTATGACTGTATCGATGCTATCTTTCACTGGGATTCCCCCCACGTTGGGATTCGTCGGCAAATTCTACCTGTTCCGCAGCGTGGTTGATGGTGGCTTCGTGTGGCTGGCCATCATCGGTGTGCTCACTTCACTCGTCTCAGCCTACTATTATCTGCGGGTGGTGATTTATATGTACATGCAGGAAGGGGAACCGGTTGCCCAGCGTGACAACTGGGTATACCTGACCGCAGGCCTGACTGGCATAGGTATGATCATCCTGGGCATCTTTTCCCTCCCGCTGCTCAATTGGGCTTACCAGGCTGCTCTTTCGGTCTTTTAAATCGATCCGCCCTCCAGGTTCACCGGAGGGCGGTTTATATTTAAGCTGGTTTTTCTATTTTAATTGTCCCCATAAAGCTGGCGGTGGACGATGCTCAGAGCGCGAACCTGCTCAGCAGCGTGGTAAGAGGATCTCACCAATGGGCCGCTCTCAACCCATTTAAAACCGATCTCAAGGCCAAATTCTCTCAGCTCAGCAAACTCTTCCATGGTGTAATAGCGGGAGATGGGCAGGTGTTTTTTGCTGGGCTGTAAATACTGGCCCAGGGTCAGGATATCCACACCCCAACTGCGTTGATCGTGCATCACCTCCTTGACTTCTTCGATTGTCTCTCCCAATCCGACCATGATCCCGGATTTCGTCAACACTGCTGGATCGAGCTGCTTGGCATGCGATAGGGTCGCCGCAGCCCATTCGTAGCGGTCCTGGGGTTGAACTTTTTTGAATAGTCGCGGGACCGTCTCCACATTATGGTTGAGGATCTCTGGGCGGGCATCCATTACAATGCGCAGCGCTTCCAGGCTGCCTTTGAAATCGGGGATCAAAACTTCGATTGAACAGCCGGGATGAATCTCGCGAATACGGCGGATGACCATGGAGAAGATCGGTGCACCGCCGTCTATGCGATCATCGCGGTTAACGCTGGTGATGACAGCATGTTTTAAATCCATCGCCTTGACCGCCTGGGCGATGCGCTCGGGTTCGAGCCAATCCAAGGGCGAAGGCTGGCCGCGCTTGATATCACAGAAACCGCAGGTGCGGGTGCAAACATCTCCCAGCATAAGAAAAGTGGCTGTCCCGGAACCCCAGCATTCGCCCAGGTTGGGGCACATGGCCTCTTCACACACGGTGTGAAGTTCTTTGGAGCGCATCAAGTCCTGCAGCCACTCGTAGGTCTCCCCAGAGGGTGCGCGCACCTTGATCCAATCCGGACGACGCAGCGGGGTGGTGTTGTTTACTTCGGAGCTTACCCGATCTCGGGTGGGGGTATGGGGCATAAGAGTTCCTGATTACTACCGGTAAATATATTTTGCTAACAGATAACTTCTAAAATATCAGGGCTAATTCTACCTCAAAATAATTAGAATGCTGCTAATGCATTCGAACATG
>CP070785.1:2056736-2061982 GCA_020346705.1 Chloroflexota bacterium
CGTATCACAGTTCTCATAATCATGGTCCTCGCAGTCATTGTTCAGGCTTATTACGCCTTAAGGGTAAATTTGCTCGAGAGGGATATCAGGAAAGACCCACAAATGAAAGAAGCCCTGAACAACGAGCTGGTACAGCTGAACGAATTAAAGGCCTGGAGAGCTTCATTCTTCAGCGTAATTGGTTTCATTGTCTTGGCTGCGGTAGCTTCCTTCTTCATCCAAATTAATGATCTCATGCTGATCGTTCTCACTGCCCTGCTGGTTGGATTTGGTACCCACAATATCGCCGTTTACTTCCTCGATAAGTGAAGATCATGGCAGAAAAAACACTCATCAATACCCTCAAGGTTCAAAGGGCGAAGAAAGATCTCACCCAGGAGCAGCTGGCTGAACTGGTTGGCGTAACCAGGAAAACTATCAACACGATCGAGAATCGGAAGTATATCCCTTCGACATATCTGGCATTAAAGCTTGCCCAAATCCTGGATGTCCCGGTTGAGGAGTTATTTCAAATTGAACATCCAGATGAACAATAAGTCTATTTTGTAAGAGCCCCAGGGAAATTTACAGACAATCATTCCTACGAATTCATTGAGATGCGGTATTCAACAAATCGCAGCTCATGTTCATATCCCAAGCTATGATCGATAACATGACAATAGAAATCCGAACTGGAAGTCTATCTGCATGCCTCGATATATTTAATTCAGGAATATTGCCT
This sequence comes from Chloroflexota bacterium, assembly GCA_020346705.1. Classification (GTDB taxonomy): domain Bacteria; phylum Chloroflexota; class Anaerolineae; order Anaerolineales; family UBA4823; genus PFL25. Next base: position 2,057,458 of record CP070785.1, read on the forward strand.
ATTGGATAATGAAGCAGATTATCGCCGCCGCTTGTTGATCAAGTCAACAACGACAGCCAGGATTAAAACCAACCCTTTAATCACCTGCTGGTAGTAGGAAGGCACGCCCATCAGGTTGAGCCCATTGCCCAATACACCGATGATAAAGGCTCCCACGATGGTACCGCCAATGCTGCCCACACCACCAAATAGACTGGTCCCGCCTATAACCGGAGCAGCAATTGCGTCTAATTCCCAGCCAGCTGCCGCATTTGGTTGTGCTGACCAGAGACGAGCAGTCAGTAAAATCCCTCCTAAGGCTGCCAGGAATCCGCTGATCATATATACTGCCAGCTTAACACGGTCTGGCGAGATACCAGCCAATCGAGTAGTTTCCTCATTTCCGCCAGTTGAGTAAACATGCAATCCAAATGGCGTATAACGAGTGACAACATGCGCGATCACTGCGATGATAACCATCAATATCACTGGTAAGGGTATTCCAAGAATTTGACCAGTCCCCCAATAGATAAAGCGCTCATCGAGACCTGCGATCGGCCGCCCTTCGGTATATACCAGGGTCAAGCCGCGGGCTATCGCCAGCATCGAAAGGGTGGCCACGAATGGCGGGATGCCTCCTTTCACGACCATCAAGCCATTGATCGCACCAAGGAACAGGCCCACCCCAAGGGCAATACTGATGCTGAGATAGGTATCGAACCCCTGTCGGACAGCAAATCCCGCTGCAAGGGCTCCACACAGGGCCATCATCGAGCCTACAGAGAGGTCAATCCCAGCGGTGAAGATCACAAAGGTCATCCCGATGGCGACGATGGCAATGATCGAGGTTTGCAGAGCAACATTAAGCAGGTTTGAAGCGGTCAGGAATTCACTGGAGCCCAATGCAAAAACAACGCAAATCAACAACAAAATGCCGAGGACGCTTAAGCGGCGGATAGCTTCCGCAGGTTTATTGAGGGCGCTGCTGCGCATTATTCTCCCTTCCGCCAGTCGCGGCATGCATGATATTATCTTGGGTTGCTTCTTCCCGGGAGAATTCAGCGACGATCTTGCCAGCCCGCATCACCAGAATCCGGTCACTAACCCCCAACACTTCGGGGAGGTCAGAGGAAACCATCATCACTGCCACACCATCTTTAGCCAGCTGGTTCATTAAGGCGTGGATCTCCGCTTTGGTGGCGACATCAATGCCTCTGGTTGGTTCATCTAGGATCAAGATCTTGGGCTTGAGGGTCAGCCAGCGGGCAATGATGACTTTTTGTTGGTTGCCCCCGGACAAATTCCGTATCAGCTGCTTGACGCTTGGCGTGCGAATTTGAAGTTTCTCAATAAAATTTCTGGCTAATTTATCTGCTTCGGAGAAATTGATGAAGGAGAAACGGCTTACCTCAGGTAAGGCGCTGATGACCACATTTTCACGCACGGCCATATTGAGAAATAGGCCCTGCAGTTTGCGATCCTCAGGGACAAATCCCATCCCCAGGCGGATTGCCTGTCCAGGATGTTGAATTGGGACAGCCCTTCCCCCAATTTTGATCTGTCCTTTTTCTGCTGGTCGAACACCAAACAGGGTTTCTGCCAGGGCAGTGCGCCCTGCACCTGCTAAGCCGGCGATCCCGAGGATCTCCCCAGCTCGCAAAGTCACGTCAACTGGTTTCAGTTCCCGGCCTTCCTGCAAACCGGCAGCTTCTAGAACGATTCCGCCCCGTTCAAACTCATCTTTAGGATACAGATCACCCAGCTGCCGGCCAACCATCATGCGCACAACCCGGTCAATATCCAGATCGCCGACATCCGCGGTACCAATGGTTTCCCCATCTCGCAAGACAGTGATCCGGTCTGCGATCTCAAAGACCTCTTCCAGGCGATGGGAGATGAAAATGATCGAGATACCCCGCTCTTTGAAGGAGCGCATGACCTGGAACAAAACCTCCGTCTCACGGTCAGTGAGAGAAGAGGTGGGCTCATCCATCGCGATCAAATCGGCATTGAAAGAAAGCGCCTTGGCGACTTCCACCATCTGGCGCTGAGCGATGCTTAAATCCTGGACGCTGGCGCGAGAATCGACATTGACATTCAGTTGATCGAGCAGTGATTGCGCTTTGGAATACAGCTCTGGCCAATCGATGAAGGTGGAAACTCGCGCTCTTGGTTCGCGTCCGAGATAGATATTTTGACCAACAGTTAGATAAGGAATTAGTGATAATTCCTGATGGATCATGCTGATACCCAGCTGCTGGGCATCCCCAGGATTATTGATCTCAATTGGCAGATTGTTCAGGCTGATTTCGCCTTCATCGCGCAAAAGAGCGCCGGTGAGAACCTTCATCAAGGTGCTTTTTCCAGCGCCATTCTCACCGACCAGGGCATGAATCTCACCCTTGGCGACTGAGAAATCAACGGATTTCAGCGCCTGAACCCCAGGAAATGATTTGCTGATGCCCTGCATCTGCAGGTAAGCATGATTATCGGACATATAACTACAAAGTGCATATCAGGCAGGGCGTACCCTGCCTGATATGCATGTGATTTTATTGTACGGTTTCTGGAGTCACCAGGGACAGATCGACTGGGATATAGCCCTCGACTTGTTCACCACTCAGGTGGCGGACGGCGACGTTAACACCCAGTCGTCCCATTTCAGCTGGTTGCTGGGCAATTGTGGCAGCTAATTTCCCATCTCTAACAGCTTGGACTGCATCATCGGTGGCATCAAAACCTACAAAGATGATTACTTCTGCGCGCCCGGCTGCTTCCGCAGCTTGAATTGCGCCCAAGATCATCTCATCGTTGTGGGCAAAAGTACCATCAATCTCCGGCTGAGCCTGGAGAATGTCCTCGAAAACGGTAAGTCCTTCAGCCCGATCGAAGTTAGCAGTCTGGCGAGCGACGATCTCGACACCGGAGCATTCCTGACTCATATAGTCATTGAATCCCTGGCCCCGGTCACGCGCAGCAGAGGTCCCAGCGATACCTTCCAGTTCGACGACCTTACCTGCGCCTTGCAGGGCTTCACAAAGGAACTGGCCAGCCAATGCTCCACCAGCCACGTTGTCGGAGGCGATATGCGAGAAGACTGTACCGCCATTCGCGCCGCGATCTACGGTGAAGACCGGGATGCCAGCATCATTGGCTTTTTGGATCGAGGGGACGATCGCATCCGCATCGGTTGGGTTGATCAGCAGGGCTGAAACACCACGCTGGATCAGATCTTCGATGTTGGTAGCTTCGCTGGCAGGATCATCCTGGGCGTCCACGACGATCAGTTCTGATCCCAATGCATCGGCTTCAGCCTGGGCGCCATCCCGCAAGGTGACGAAGAAGGGATTGTTGAGCGTTGAGAGAGAGAGACCCAAGACGAAAGCCTCAGGTGGTGGTTCTTCTGTTGGTGCAGGCGGTTCTTCGGTGGGCTCTGGCAGCACACCAGAGACAAGTGACAGGTCGACCGGAATGTAGGTATCCACACTCTGACCTTCCAGGTGTTTGAGAGAAGTTTCAACGCCCAGTCGTCCCATTTCAGCTGGTTGTTGGGCGATTGTGGCAGCTAAAGTTCCTGCATCAACTGCGGCAACAGCATCATCGGTGGCATCAAAACCAACGAAAACAATCCCACTGCGACCAGCCGCTTCAGCAGCTTGAATGGCTCCTAAAATCATCTCGTCATTGTGAGCAAAAGTGCCGTTGATCTCCGGTTGAGCCTGGAGTATGTCTTCAAAGACGGTCAAGCCTTCGGCACGGTCGAAATTTGCCGTCTGGCGAGCGACGATCTCAACACCTGAGCATTCCCTGCTCATGTAGTCGTTGAATCCCAGGCCGCGATCACGCGCAGCGGAGGTGCCCGCGATTCCTTCGAGCTCAACAACTTTACCCTGACCGCCCAAAGCATCACAAAGGAACTTTCCGGCGACCGCACCACCTGCGACATTATCGGAAGCGATATGGGAAATAATTGTGCCGCCATTGGCACCGCGGTCGATGGTGAAGACAGGTATTCCAGCTTCGTTCGCTTTCTGAACCGAGGGGACAACCGCATCCGCATCCGTCGGGTTGACCATGATCACGGAGACACCTTGCTGGATCAGGTCTTCCACATTTGTAGCTTCCTGGGCCGGATCATTCTGGGCATCAACCACCACCAGCTTCACCCCGGCTGCATCAGCGGCTGCCTGGGCCCCATCCCGCAGGGTGACAAAGAAGGGATTGTTGAGCGTGGACAGCGAAAGTCCCAAAGTAACTTCAGTGGGTTCAGGTGCTTCTGGAGGTGCAACATCACCGGACACAAGTGAAAGATCTACCGGGATGTATTGTTCCACCACGTCGTCATCGAGGTAGGCCACTGCTGTCTCGACACCAAGCCTGCCCATCTCCGCTGGCTGCTGAGCGATAGTAGCTGCCAGCTTGCCTGCATCTACGGCGGCAACTGCATCATCTGTGGCATCGAAGCCAACAAAAATGATCTCCGCGGCACGTCCTGCGGCTTCGGCAGCCTGGATGGCGCCTAAAATCATTTCATCGTTATGAGCGA
>CP070785.1:2062082-2075719 GCA_020346705.1 Chloroflexota bacterium
GGGGTCAGGGTTCGGTAAGCGGCAGGCAGGACGATGATGACCAGGGCAACCAACCCTCCTATCCAGACCACAGTTGCCAGCATATGCAGCCAGAAGGCGAGGCTAAGAGCCCAAAATGGGGTGGTTTCCCCCAGTGCGATCATGGTGTTGGTGTTGGATTAGGTTCCTGAGTTGGTTCGGGCGTGGGTTCTGGTGTCGGAGGGGGTTGGGTTGTTGGGGCAGCAGTTGCTGGGGGTTCTGTAGGCGGCGCCTCAGTCGGGGCGGGTTCAGCGGGAGGAGATTCAGTTGGGGCGGGTTCAGCGGGAGGAGATTCGGTTGGGGCCGCGCTTTCCGTGGGTGCTGGCTCAGGGGGTGGAGGTTGGTTCTGATCAGGTTTTTGATCAGCCTTGGAACACTTCTGAGTCACCCAGGAGGCGGTTGGCTGGACGGAGGGATCATCTCCGAGGGCAAAAGCAGCTTCATACTGCTGTTGGGCAAGGCACCACTCTTTGGCAGCAGCCAGAACGTCTCCATATTTAATAGATGCAATGCGAAATCGTTCAGCAGCTGTCATATTGGTGTTATCCCGCAGGTTGGGGGCAACAACAACTATCTGGCCGAAGTAGAAGGCTGACTGACCCCAGTCCAGACCCCAGAAGCTGGCACCAGTTTTGTAAAGGTCTGCCCAGGTGCGCATATTGCTGGCTTCAACATCCAGTGGGCCAAATTTCTCAGCCAGAGCAAGATCATAGGTGCCGCCTTCTAAATCACCCTCGCGCAGGATGCGATCAACGCCACGGTTGCGCAGGGCGACATACAGCATTGAATCGACTTTAATGGTCTGGTACTCAGGTTCATCTTTTCGCAGTTTTAGTAAAGTCTCGATCGCTTCCGTCCACTTACCTTCAGCCAATAGGATTTGCGATTGAGAGAATAGCTCATCCGCACCGCGATTGTCGGGGGTCGGGGTGAGTGTGGGGGTCGGTACGATTGTGGGGGTGGCAGTGGTGTTGATCTCAAGTAAGACCAGGGTGAGCTGTTCCGTCACTCCCGGGTAGTTTGGATCAAGTTGGATGACATATTCGAAGCGTTGGCGGGCCAGTTCATAACGTTTCGCTTCGACATCCTGCAGGCCAAGTTGATATTGTTCCTCAACTTGTTGAGCGACTTGGGTAACTTCAAAATTGGTGCGCTCATTAATTCCAGACATGTATCCCCCGAAGGCACTTGTCGCCGCAATTAACAACAGCGCAATCAGGCTGAGAGTGATTAAAAGCGGCCAAGAGAGAGAGCGACCACCATTGTCGCCTTCTCCGCTATTTCCCCCATTTTCATCTCCGTTGGTGCTTCCCTCCTCAGATTGTTCCTTGGGGGGATCGGGCTCCGCAGAAGTTGGTTGTGTTTCATCGCCCAGCGGCATTGGCTGGGTTTCTTCATGATTCAAGCTTTCCATGCCGAGGATTATACCGTAAAGGGAGAATTGATTTGTTAATGCAAATTTAGAACCTTAACCGCCAGATGGGCTGCTTTATTCAATCCATAGGAGATGATTTCAAATATCACGGTTAGGCAAACTCCGAGGAATTATGCCTCGAAAGATAACGAATATTGCCAGAAAGTGTTTTTGAATAATATAATACAATCTGAATTTATATTATTGGTGAAAAACGGATAACTTCTGCATCAAAGCAAGAAAAAATTGAGAAATCTCTCTGTAAGGAGCCAGAATGAGCGATCTTCCTCCCATTGATGAAGAATATTTATTGACCGTACTGGTCGAATTGCTGAATACCCCCAGCCCAACAGGGTTCGCTGGAGAGGCAATAGAGGTTGTCGAGCGAACCATGAACGAATTCTCATTCTTGTCTCTGGAACAGACTCGAAAAGGTGCCCTGGTTGCCACCTGGGATGGAACCGAGGCTGATGCTCCTCGAGGATTGACGGCCCATGTTGACACGCTTGGCGCAATGGTCAAGGAGATCAAGCCCAATGGTCGTTTGAAGATGACCCGCATAGGTGGCTTTGCATGGAATACGGTCGAGGGAGAAGGATGTACTGTCTTCACTTCCGAGGGGGAATCATTCCGGGGTTCAATATTGCTCACCAAGGCCTCGGTACATGTGCACGGGAAAAAAGTTAACGATCTCAAGCGGGAAGATGACAATATTGAGGTGCGCCTAGATGCGCGCACTACAGATGCGGATCAAACTAAGGAATTGGGAATCCAGGTTGGGGATTTTGTCGTATTTGACCCACGGGTAGAAGTTGTGAATGGCTTTGTGCGCTCGAGGCATTTGGATGATAAAGCATGTGTTGCCTGCATCTGTGCGGCGATCAAATCAATATCTGAAGCTGGATTGCAACCTGCTCAAAGGACCACCTTCCATATCAGCAATTATGAAGAAGTTGGTCACGGCGCTGCTTCAGGGTTTCCTCCAGACCTGGCTGAACTAATTGCAGTTGATATGGCAGCAATCGGCGAAGGCCAGACTTCCGATGAGTTTCACGCCACGTTGTGCGTGAAGGATTCTGGTGGTCCATATCATCAAGGGTTGAACCAGCAATTACGCAAGCTGGCTGATCAGCACCAGATTCCATATAAAGTGGATATCTATCCATCTTATACATCTGATGGTGAGGTATATTGGCGGGCTGGTGGGGATGTAGCGGTAGCCTTAATCGGTCCCGGGGTGGATGCTTCTCACAACTATGAGCGCACACATATTGAGGCGCTGACTGCTACGATCAACTGGTTGAACGCCTACATGTTGAGCTGATCTGCGATGTTGCTTGATGCTGGATTACCACCTGCACCACTCCAGTCTGTACCATCCATCGCGCGTGAGGCAGAAGCTTTAGGTTTTAATGCGCTCTGGTCAACTGAAACGATTCATAATCCGTTCATGCCTGGTGCTTTGGTCGCTGAACACACCAATAGGATAAATTTTGGCACCGCAGTGGCAGTCTCATTCGCTCGCAGTCCAACGACAATGGCTTATGCTGCCTGGGACCTGGCGCAAGCTTCCAAGGGACGTTTTATTCTGGGATTAGGAACCCAGGTGAGCGCACACATTGAACGCAGGTTCGGGATGCCATGGCCTGATTCACCGGTTGGGAAGCTGCGTGAGCAGATCGCAGCTATGCGAGCTCTGTGGAATACCTGGCAGACAGGCGCCAAATTGAATTTTCGCGGGGAATATTACAGACTCACCTTAATGTCGCCATTTTTTAATCCCGGGCCAATCGATCATCCTGAGATCCCGATCTATATCGCGGGTGTGAACACCGGGATGGCTCGCCTGGCAGGAGAGGTGGCAGATGGGTTCCTGGCCCATCCGTTTCACAGTCCTCGCTACCTGAGTGAAGTAATCCGCCCTGCAATTGGGCGGGGTGCACAAAGAAATAACCGGGAATTGGAAGAGATCTCGTTATCAGCGACAGTATTTGTGATTACAAATGCCGAAGAAAAGGAATTTACCCGCCAGCAGATTGCGTTTTATGCCTCAACACCATCATATCGACCGGTACTGGCCCTCTATGGTTGGGAGGGGGAGGGCGAAAAATTATCTGCTTTGGTTGCACGCGGCAAATGGGGGGAAATACCCAAGATCATCAACGATGAGATGCTGGAGGAGTTTGCCGTTATCTCAACCGAAGAGGAGCTCGCAGAGGCCCTAAAAGAGCGCTATTGGAACATCGCCGATCGCATCACGATATATCTGCCATTTATGCCGGGAGAACGGGATGCATTTTGGAAAGCACTAATAGAAGCATGGAGAGAAGATTGAGGCAATAAGACCTGGGATATAATCAGAGGGGAAAGAGCGAAAATTGAGAGATGGCCGAGAAAGGATCTTACGAAGCTAACCGCCTGCGGATGGTGGAAGAGCAGTTTGTGCGCCGCGATATTACCGATAAGCGCGTCCTTGATGCCATGCGCAAAGTACCTCGCCATATTTTCGTCCCTGAAGAACATCGCCATCTGGCCTACAGCGATTGTCCCCTCCCGATCGGTCAAAATCAGACCATATCACAACCCTACATCGTTGCCCTGATGACCCAGATGCTGGCACTGAAAGGTGATGAAGTTGTCTTGGAAATCGGTACCGGCTCTGGATACCAGGCAGCTGTGCTCTCGTTGGTGGCGAAAGAAGTGTATACCATCGAGCGCTATGAGATTTTGGCCCAGCGAGCGCTGGAATCCATCAAGCAACTCGATGTTAAGAACGTCACGGTGCAAGTGGGCGATGGTACACTTGGCTGGCCGGAGCACGCGCCTTATGACGCAATCCTCGCTACGGCTGCGGCGCCGAATGTCCCCCAACCCCTGCTTGACCAGCTGGCAGATGGCGGCCGCCTGGTGATTCCTGTAGGTGGGCGGATTGGTCAGTACCTGGAGAGCTGGTTCAGGGAAGGGGATAAATTCAGGCACGAACAGACGGTTGCCGTGGCGTTTGTCCCTCTGCTAGGTAAACATGGGTGGAAAGATAACGCCTGGGATTGGTTGTAGCAGGAATTTAGCATTAAATAAAAAAAGAGACGGCTGTGTTGACAGCCGTCACTTCAATTTTGTTCAAGAATTTTATAAGTGGTTGATAGTTACGAATACCATTGGGCGGCGTTTGGTCTCATTATAGAAGAAAGCCTTGATGGTTTGCTCAACATCATCCTGGAGGTTTCCATTCCCCTGATTGATCGTATCTGTGATTCGGTTGCGGGCTATTGCTAATAAGTCTTTTGCGTCTCGTTTGTAGACAAATCCCCGGGTGATGATCTCTGGTTCTTCGATGAGGCGACCGCTGCTCTTCTCCAATACGAGACTGATGACAACGATCCCATCTCGGGCTAAGGCTTCGCGCTCTCTGACGACGCTTGGACCAACTTCGCCAACCCGAGAGCCGTCGACAAATACATAACCACCTGGAACGCGATCACTAAAACTCATTTTACCATCTTCAAATTCGACCACCTGACCGTTTTCGATCACGGCGATATTCTCAGGCGATAGACCGATCTCTTGAGCGATAGTGGCATGCTGTTTCAAATGGCGCAGCTCCCCATGGATGGGGATGAAGAATTTTGGTTTTACCAAATGGAGCAAGAGTTTCATTTCCTCCTGGCTGGCATGCCCAGACACATGGACCGGAGCGATGGGTTCGTAAATCACATTCGCACCGCGCCGGAAGAGGCGATTGATTGTGCGGTAGATGCTCTCCTCATTTCCAGGTATGGGATGTGATGAGAGTACCACGGTGTCGCCAGGGCGAATATCGAAATGGCGGTTCGTTCCTGTAGAGAGCCTGCCCAGAATTGAGGAAGGTTCTCCTTGAGTGCCGGTTGACATGAGCACAATTTGTGCGGGGTCCATCTTCAGGGCTTGGTCAAGATTTACCTGGAGTCCATCAGGAATCGACAGATAGCCTAATTTGCGGGCCATTTTGGCATTTTCAACCATGCTGGTACCGGCGAAGGCGACTTTCCTGTTATGACGTTGAGCGGCATTGATCACCTGCTGCATGCGTGAAATCAACGAAGCAAAGCTGGCGATGATTATGCGTCCTTCGGCCTCGCTGAACACCTGGTCGAAAGCGGGATCGATCACTCGCTCGGAGGGCGTCCAACCTGGTTTATCCGCGTTTGTGGAATCGGCTAAAAGCGCCAAGACTCCACGACCGGAGAATTCACCCAGCTTTGCGTAATCAGTTGGCCAACCGTCAACGGGAGTGTGGTCAAATTTATAGTCGCCGGAATGAACTACCAGACCAGCCGGTGTGGTGATCCCCAGGCCAACCCCATCGGGGATTGAGTGGCAGACGTGGAAGAATTCGACTTCAAACGGCCCAATTTTTACTAGGTCTCCGGCCTCGACGGTATTGATAACCGTACGATCGAGCATTCCTCCACGTGCCAGCTTGACTTCCAGCAAACCTCTGGTCAATCGTGTGGCGTAGATAGGTGCGTCAATCTCTTCCATCACATGCCGGATTGCGCCAGTATGATCTTCGTGACCATGAGTGATGATGATACCGCGCACTAAATGGCGCTTTTCTAACAAATAATTGAAATCTGGGATGATGTAATCAATGCCCAGCATATCGTTTTCGGGAAACATGATGCCAGTGTCCACAACGAGGATATTTTCGCCGTATTCGTATACGATCATGTTTTTTCCGACTTCCCCTAATCCACCTAGAGGGATAATTCTAAATTTCTTATTACTCATTTACTTTTTTTCCTTAGTAACAACCACTATCATCTTAACATCTGGATGATAGGGGTTGGGATATTTATGTTGAAAAATGAAGTTCAACAATGATTACAAAAAAATTGCCCCAGCCAGATTACCGACCGGGGCTTGCAAACTCTTTCCGATATCCAAGTGTATTTTTTGCTACATGGTATGCGGTGTTGATTAGCAGGCCGGAAGTTCCGGCCGAGTATCGAACTCGTGAACAGGTGCCATTTTAGCACGCCTATTTTACTTTGTCAAAAGAAAAAAGCGAGGTCGACCGGGTAGAGCTTGGCCTGGCCTCGCTTCGATAGATACTAAAAACCGGGTTGGTTTAATATTCGGGCATCGGGGGTGCCGCTGGTGGTCCAGATTCCTCAGGTATGTCAGTGATCAGGGCTTCAGTAGTCAGGATCATGGCAGCAATTGAGGCCGCATTCTCCAGAGCGCCACGGGTCACTTTCGCAGGGTCGATCACGCCGTCTTTGACCATGTCGACGTAAGCCTCGCTGATGACATTGAAGCCAATATTGAGGTTTTTCTCAGAGTCCTGAGCCCGGCGTACTTCCTGCAGAATCACGGAACCGTCTTTACCTGCATTTTCAGCGATCTTGCGCAGGGGGACTTCCAAAGCCTTACGCACAATGGTGACGCCGACCTGGGCATCATCATTGTCCATCTTGACATCGTCAATGGCAGCCATCGCATTGATCAACGCAACACCGCCACCTGGGACGATACCTTCTTCGACTGCGGCGCGAGTAGCAGAGAGGGCATCTTCAACGCGATGCTTCTTCTCTTTGAGCTCTGTTTCGGTTGCTGCGCCGACACGGATAATGGCAACGCCGCCAGAAAGCTTGGCGAGACGTTCCTGCAGCTTCTCACGATCATAATCGCTGGTGCTCTTGTCGATCTCGACCCGGATCTGCTCGATGCGGCCTTTGATCTCCGCCGATTCACCGCGACCACCAACGATTGTGGTGTCGTCCTTGGTGACGACGATCTTTTCGGCCTGGCCGAGATCAGTAACTTCGGTGGTGTCCAATTTACGGCCAGTCTCTTCGGAGACAACCGTTGCGCCGGTCAGGATGGCAATATCTTGCAGCATCGCCTTGCGGCGGTCACCAAAACCAGGGGCTTTGACAGCCACGACGTTCAGCATACCGCGCAGCTTATTGAGCACCAGGGTGGCCAGCGCCTCGCCATCAATGTCTTCGGCAATGATGACCAGTTCACGCTTCCCGAGTTGAACCAGCTTCTCCAAGACAGGTACGATGTCGGTGGCAGCCGAGATCTTCTTGTCGTGAACCAAGATATAAGGTTCATCGACATCGGCTTCCATTGATTCGGGATTGGTGATGAAATAAGGGGAAATGTATCCACGGTCGAACTGCATACCTTCGACGTATTCAGTTTCGAATTCCAAACCTTTTGATTCTTCAACGGTGATGACGCCGTCTTTGCCGACCTTGTCCATTACGTCAGCGATCAGCTCGCCGATCGTCCGGTCCTGTGCAGAGATGGAAGCAACGTTTGCGATCTCGTCTTTGGTGGTGACTTCAATGGCCTGTTCGGAGATTTTTTCCGCCACGGCCTTGGTGGAGGCTTCAATACCCCACTTCAACAGCATGGGGTTAAAGCCAGCAGCCAGGTTCTTCATACCATCAGTAACGATGGAATGTGCTAATACGGTGGAAGTAGTGGTACCGTCACCAGCGATATCGTTGGTTTTGGTTGCCGCCTCTTTAAGCAGCTGGGCGCCCATGTTCTCGAAGGAGTCGTCCAGTTCAATTTCTTTGGCGACTGAGACGCCATCATGGGTAATGGTCGGTGATCCGAATTTGCGATCGATGGCGACATTGCGGCCTTTCGGGCCCAAAGTAGTGACGACTGACTTCGCCAGGACGTCCATGCCATCTTGCAGCTTGCGACGTGCATCTTCTGAAAATACGAGTTGTTTAGCAGCCATAGGTTCTAGCTCCTTATCCTTTCTTTGTTATTTGTTTAATCGACAATTGCTAATAGGTCGCTTTCACGCAGGATGAGAACTTTCTTGCCATCCAGCTTGATCTCTGTGCCTGAATACTTAGCGAAAAGCACAGTGTCTCCCTCTTTGACATCCATAGGGATCCGTTTTCCATCGTCATCCCGTTCTCCTGGGCCAACTGCCAGGACTTTACCGTTTTGGGGCTTTTCCTTGGCTGTTTCGGGCAGGACGATACCGCCAGAGGTCACTTCTTCCTGTTCGATGGGCTCGACCACCACGCGGTTTCCTAACGGTTTGATTGAAATCGACATACTTACCTCCTTGCAAAATGGGTTTAATATTGTTTTGTATGCTTACACACATAGAAGTTAGCACTCAAAGCGGAAGAGTGCTAACTCTTGGCGGAATCATACCTGAGATTTTCCTGAAAGTCAAGAGTTTTTTTTAATATCTAGAATTCTATTGTTAGCGGTTTTAATTATGGGGAGGGTGACGGCGAGGGCGTTGGTTGCGGAGCTGATCTTTGATCGACCAGATCACAGATAGCGATGTTCTCATCGATGATTTGATTGAAGGTAGGATCTTCGGGATAAGCAGTCCGGACTTCGCTGAGCACCTGGAGAGCTTCAGGGCAGAAATTCTGGTTTGGACGGCTGAGCGCTGAGAGGACCGAACCATATTGAGCATAGTAAAAGGCGACTGTTCCAGAGGTGAGCGGCATGCCTTCAACTGCAACGCCTTCGCCAAGCAGCTCCTGGGCGACTTGATTTTCCTCCGCTGTACACCCCCGTACTGCGCACATTAATGCTGGTTGCGCTCCCTCGAAGTTGCGGGCCTTGGTATAGATTATTCCCAACTGGCCGTAAGTATTGGGATTATAGGGGTTGATACGGATAGCTTTTTCCGCATTCAGCGCAGCAATGAAAAATTCTCCATCTCGCGAGTAAGTTTTGGCGATCTCGACATACGGTACAGGATCCTGAACTCCGAGCTGCTCGTTGATCATGACTGCTTTCTCGAATTCTTCCAGGGCGCGATTATGAACTTCCAAACTTCGGAAGTTGCGCCCGATGAAGATGTAGAGAAAGGTCAAGTTGGGCTGGAGATTTACCGCTTCGCGGTATTTCTCAATCGCCAGCCGGTATTGTCCAAGAGATTCGAGTACATAACCATAAACCCGCTGGACATCCATCGAATCCGACTGGATGGCAACAGCCTGTTTGATAGTTTCTTCAGCCTGTGCCCATTTCTGCTGGTCAACCAGGATTTCGGCCAAGAATGCCAGTGCTAACGCATTTTCATTGTCCAGCTGGAGGGCTCTGATAGCTGCAGCCTCGGCATCATTAAGGGCTGATTGGCTTTCTTCTGGTGGAACCAGAGGATTCGAGGCGTACCAGTCAAAAACGAATGAACGCACAGCTTGAACCTCGGTGTTATCTGGATCGATCAGGGTAGCCTGTTCGATCGAATCCCGAGCTTGAGTCAGGCGTTCATAACGATCTTCATTTGTGCTGAGCAAGCTGGCGGAGTAGGTTTGGATGCGCGCAAGTTCCGCCCAGGCACTGGCATTATTGGGTTCAATGGTCACAGCCTGCTGGTACGCTGCGATCGCGCCTCCCAATGCACCCGCCTTGAATTGGGCTTCACCTTCCATGATGAATGAATTGGCTGTCCGGGTGGGAGTGGGGGTAGGTTGGAAAAGCGGCTGGACATCACCGCGGTTAATTCCCATCAGTATCCAGATACCACCCATGATCAGACCGAGTAGGATAATTACCCGGTATGAATTGATGCTGCGTTTCTCAGGGCGGAAATGGGGTTTATTTCCGGTCAGGTGGCGATCCATATTATCTTCTAAGGGGCCTCGCCTTCCTCTGTCTCGATCACTTCTTCTGGAGGGGTTTCACCAATATTTTCCTGGCAGATAATCAATCCTTGTTCGGCGTTAAAAACGTTGATCTCGTCTTCGGGTACTCCGCTGCGAATTGCCTGGAAGATGGCGACGGCCTCATCACATTGTTGAGATTTGGCCAGCGCGAGCCCGTAAATGGCGTAAAACTCAGCAACTATACCATAATTGAGGGGTAAGCCGGTAACAGATGTACCGTTTTCCAGGTTTCCGCCCTTAATCGCTAACCCCAATGACTGGATGGCTTCGCTCATTTGGTTGTTCTTATAATACATTACCCCCAGATTTCCATGCAGTTTTGCATCTTCTGGGTTTGTTTTTACCGCCTGGTCGGCATACTGCACTGATTGGCTGAAATCACCGACAGTTGCATATGTACGGGATATTTCGTAAGGGGGAGTTGGATCTGTTGGATTGAGGGCATACGCCTGCAGGTACGATTGCACTGCCTGGTCGTATTCGTCGAGCAGGTAATAGTTGTAGCCTATTGCCAGATGCAGATCGGCGATTTTGTCGTTGATCGCCAGCGCAGCATTGTATTCCTGGATGGCTTCGTTGAAGTTGCCAGTGTTCCAGAGGACATACCCACGAGCGCGCCTGGCCTCCATTAAGTTGGGGTTAAGGGCGAGCGCAGTCCGCGATTCTTCAGCTGCTTTATCGATCGCATTGATATCGCCCTGACCGGAGATCGCTTTGTCCATCAAGATCTCAGCATAGATCGCATGGGACAAAGCATTTTCGGGATCCAGCTCAAGTGCTGATTTGACTGCCGCTTCGGCTTGCGTGTAATCCCCCAGAAAGTCCAACGACCAAGCTTTCAGCGTGTGAGCCAGGGGATTGTTGTTGTTCAGGATGAGCGCTCTTTCAGCGTTTTCCAATGCATCTTCATATTGAGCGGTATAGATTTGCGCCCTGGCAGTGGACAGATATACCGAAGGATTATCCGGATTCACCCTGATTGCATCGCTATAGGCAGTTATTGCCTGGGAATATTTCGCCTCTTCAAATAACGCATCTGCTTCGCTGATGAAGGATTCAGGATCGCGGGTCGGTGTCGGTGTTGGGATAAACAACGGCGGCATAGCCGGTACGACCACCTGATTCACATAAAGCGCGGCCCCAATTAAAATCAATAATAGAAGGACACGCCACGGATTGGGGCGCCGAGGCCGTTTTTTCTTCATATTCCACTTACTGCCTTTCAAGTACATGTCAACATCTTACCATTCTGCTGGAAGTGAAGTCAAGATTGTGGTGATCTTGCGATTCTCCAGCCTTGGGACTAGAATGGAAAGATGAGGATCGATGTTTTTACTCTTTTCCCACAGGTTTTCCAACCCTATTTAGAGACCAGCATCCTTCACCGGGCCATCAAGCGGCAGCTGGTGGAGATAAATTTGCACAATATCCGTGATTGGACGACCGACCGCCATCACGTAACAGACGACGTGCCCTATGGGGGTGGCGGGGGGATGATCATGAAACCCGAGCCGATTTTTGCAGCGATTGAAGGTGTACTAGGTCCCAAGCCTAATTGCCCGGTGGTGCTGCTTACCCCACAAGGTCGCCTCCTCGATCAATCCACTGCTTACGAGTTAAGTGCGCAGCCGCAGCTGGCGCTGCTAAGTGGGCGCTACGAAGGAGTTGATGAGCGTGTCCGCCAGCACCTGGTGAGTGATGAAATTTCAATTGGCGATTACGTGCTGAGTGGAGGTGAACTGCCTTCCTTGGTATTGATCGATGCCATTGTGCGCTTGCTGCCCGGTGCCCTGGGCGATCCAAAAGGGGCGCTGGATGACTCCCATGCGTCTGGACTGCTCGAATACCCACACTATACCCGTCCAGCGGAATTTCGGGGTTGGGAGGTCCCTGAAATTCTTTCCTCCGGGGACCATGCCAGGGTAGCTCGCTGGCGTAGGGAGCAAGCCCTGCTGCGCACCTACTTTCGGCGTCCTGACCTGCTGGATATGGCAGAATTGAGCGAAGAGGACCGAAAATTCTTAGAAAAGATTACTCAAGATGAGGCCGCGCAGGATCCCACTGCTGATCGGGGGGATTGATGGGGTCAGAGTTCAAAATTCCCATCATCTGGCAAGACGAAAATATTCTGGTGATCAACAAGCCGGCTGGTTTACTGGCACTACCAGACGGCTATGATCCCACCGTGGTGCATGTGAAAGAGATTTTGGCTCCGGAATACGGACGATTATGGATCGTTCATCGTCTGGACCGTTTTACCAGTGGGGTGATGGTCCTGGCTCGCAGCGCCGCTGACCATCGCCATTTGAACACCCAATTCCAGGAGCGCCAGGTCAAGAAGATTTACCTGGCATTGGCCCATGGTGATCCGGTTTGGGATTCTTTGATTGTCGATCAGCCACTAACCACCAACAAAGGGCGCCGGAACCGGACAGTGGTTGACCTGCATGGAGGCAAACCTTCGATAACTCACATTCAAGTACTTAAGAGGTATGGCAGCTGCGCGCTGGTCGAAGCTGTTCCGCAGACAGGACGCCGGCACCAGATCAGAGTCCATCTCGCCAGCCTTAATCATCCAATTGTCTGTGATAGCTTGTATGGGAGTGATAAAACTCTTAAATTCGAAGATATATTCCCTACTTCAGCTGATCAATCACATTTCTCAGGGCCGCTGTTGGATAGACCTGCTTTGCATGCCAGGGCGCTCGAGTTGAACCATCCGGCTACGGGCGAGCGAGTCGTTTTTGAGGCTCCAAACCCAAGCGATTTGCAGCAGTCAATTGATGTTTTGAATGCGCAAACAGGTTGAAAATTTAGAGATTTTGGCCTATCTGTTAAAGGTTTGTTAGAAGCGGGGGTCTTAAATGGGTGCTTGCTTGACGATCCTTTATCGACGTGGTATTATCAAATAAGCACTTTTTAGCACTCTCAACCCGAGAGTGCTAAAATATGGAATAAATCGTGAATCTAACTGAACGCCAAAAACTGGTCCTCGCCCTGGTTATTCGAGATTATATCGATAATGCCCAACCAGTGGGTTCTAACACGCTGGTTGATAAGTACGGGCTCACTTTCAGCTCGGCGACTGTGCGCAACGAGATGGTGGCATTAAATGAAGCTGGATTCCTTCGTCAACCGCACACATCGGCCGGCCGGATACCAACCGAGGAAGGGTATCGCTATTTTGTACGCCAGCTGATGGGACAGACCGATCTTGCCCCGCAGACAAAGCGTATGATCACGCACCAATTTTACCAGGCGGGTCATGATATCGATCACTGGCTTCGCCTGGCCGCTTCAATCCTGGCTCACCAGTCGCAGGCTGCTTCATTGGTTACTTCTCCTAATCCGGAAAGGGCAAGATTTAAACATATCGAGTTAATCTCTACCCTCGGTCGCCAGGTGCTTATGGTGCTGGTATTGTCTGGAGGGGATGTTCGTCAGCAGATGCTGGCCTTGGCCGAACCTGTCTCGCAGGAAATGCTGAGCGCCAGTGCAGCAAAGCTGAACCAGGTATGCGAGGGAATGAGCGCGAAAAGTATCGCGTCCCTGAT
>CP070785.1:2075819-2078183 GCA_020346705.1 Chloroflexota bacterium
AGAGCGCACCGCTTCCTACGAAGCATTTGACGATCTAACCGTCGTCTGGACTGGATTGCCTGGATTTCTGGACTCGGAATACTATACCAATTTCTGGGGCCCATCCCCCGAGCATGCTTGGGGTCAATATACTGCCGCAGAGCTGATTGAGGCTGAGGAATCCTCGCGCGCACCGCTGGGTTATGGCGCTTACGTTATCGAAGAGTGGAGACAGGGTGACAGTGTTACCCTGACCAAGAACCCCAACTACTTCCGCGCGGATGAAGGATTGCCAGCCTTCGAGACTGTTGTCTACCGCTTCGTGGGCGAGAACTCGAACACCAACATCGCCTCCATCCTATCCGGTGAATGCGACATCGTCGACCAGACTTCCGGTATTGATAATCAGAGCGAACTGCTGCTTGAACTGCAGGCCTCGGGTCAGCTAAATGCCACTTTTGTAACAGGCACGATATGGGAGCACATTGACTTCGGCATCCAGCACATCGAATACGATGATGGGATGCAGACAGGAGAACGCCCTGATTATTTCAGCGATGTGCGCACCCGCCAGGCATTCACCATGTGCATGGACCGTCAATCTGTCGTCAATACCGTCCTATTTGGTCAATCGATCGTCATTGATACCTACCTGCCCCCACAGCACCCCCTGTACAATGACCAGGTCGCAACATATCCATTCGATCCGGAAGCTGCCGGTGCGCTGCTCGATGAGGTTGGTTGGATTGACGATGATGGTAATGCGTTCACCCCACGAGTTGCCTCCGGTGTGATAGGCGTGACTGATGGAACCCCACTATCTGTCACTTACGAAACTACCGGCTCCAGCCTCCGCCAGCAGATCACAGCCATTATCCAGCAATCCTTAGCTCAATGCGGTATCGAAACTTTCATCCAGTATTACCCAGCCTCTGAGTGGTTTATGGAAGGTCCCGAGGGAAAACTGTTCGGACGACGTTTCGATCTGGGCGAGTTCACCTGGTCAACTGGTGTCCAACCGCGATGCGACCTGTACCTCTCCAGCCAGGTTCCTGGAACAGAGGGCGAAACCTGGCTCTCCATTCAGGATGGGGAGGAGCGTACCTTCAGTATCAGCGGCTGGAGCGGTCAGAACAACCCCGGCTTCACAAATCCAGAATTTGATCTCGCTTGCAGTATTGCGCTTGGTTCTCTTCCCGGTCAGCCGGAATATAGCGCTTCTCACCTGGAAGCCCAGGCCATTTTTGCTGAGGAACTGCCTGTTGCACCGCTATTCCTGCACCTCAAACTGGCTGCTACCAGACCTGATATGTGTAATTTCATCATGGACCCCACTGCCAACAGCGAGTTTTGGAATATTGAAGCGTTTGACTACGGGGAATGCGCTGAGTAATTTACCGGTGAGCGAATTCTTCTAAAAGTTCAATGGTTGGCGGTCAATTGACTGCCATCCATTTTTTTATTATTATTTGGTGTCTGTATATTGATAATGGTTGACTAAAAATCGGAAGTAATTTGACACCTTGAGGATATTTGATGCTGAAATCAAGTCGTGTATCAATTATCGATAAGGGTTTCACACAACCAAAAATTTGAATCTTTAATTCATGGAGTTGCTGATGCATTTTGGGAACAAATTCGCCACCATTGTTTTTGGTGTCCTCATGGGTGCCAGCTTTGCTCTGACAGCATGCTCGTCCGCACCCCCAATTCCAACCATTGAAACAATCATTGAGACCGTGGTCGTGACCGAAATCATCGCCGGCGAACAGGTCGAAATTATCCAGGTGGTAACCCCAACTCCAGAACCAGAAGGTCCGCGTACGCTGGTTATTTGCCAGGGGCAGGAACCAGATACCCTTTATCCCTGGGCTGGTACCATGCTCGCCAAGAGCCAAATCCTTGAAGCCATCTCCGAAGGCAGCTGGACTGGCATCGATACCAACTCTTTCTCTTTCCAGGGTGTGATCCTGGAGAAACTGCCCAGCCTCGCTGATGGTGATGCTACACTCTCCGTGGTGACAGTTTCTGAAGGTGACCTTGTGGTTGATGTCAATGGGGACGTGGTTACACTTGATGAATCGGCAGAAATTATGCTATTCCCAGCAGGCGGGGGAGATCCTATCGTCTATGAAGGCGGCGAGTTCGAGCTGGACCAGCTTTCAGCCACCTTTAAATTGCTCCCAGATCTGGTGTGGTCCGATGGGACTCCACTGACCGCCACTGACTCGGTCTACACCTTCAGCTTGCTAGCGGACCCCGATACCCCACAGTCCAAGTTCACTTTAGAGCGCACCGCTTCCTACGAAGCATTTGACGATCTAACCGTCGTCTGGACTGGATTGCCTGGATTTCTGGACTCGGAATACTATACCAATTTCTGGG
>CP070785.1:2078283-2080754 GCA_020346705.1 Chloroflexota bacterium
TTGAATATTGTACAAATATATTTGACAAAGAACTGAAGATTTGCTATAATTTCATCTAGTAAAAACAGTTTTCACAATACAAAAACTGATAATATTTGTCACATTTATCCAACCCCCTATTTTCAAACAACCCTCAATCTAGGGAGGCAAATATGAGCAACAAGCAAGATATAAGCGACTCAATCCGCGAGATCGGGATTGTGGCAATCATGCGCGCCAATAGCTCCGAACAATTGTTAATCGCTGCTGATGCTGTGCTGGCAGGCGGGGTTAATGCCATCGAAGTAACGATGACCACACCAGGGGCATTAAGAGTCATCGAGGAAGCCACGGGGAAATATGGTGAAGCGGTGATCTTTGGTGTTGGATCGGTGCTCGATCCGGAAACGGCCAGAGCGGCAATCCTTGCTGGCGCCCAATTCGTCGTCTGCCCGACTCTCAATCTCAAGACGATTGAAATGTGCAAGCGCTATTCAGTGCCGGTTGTTCCAGGAGCATACACTCCAACAGAGGTGCTCACTGCCTGGGAAGCTGGGGCTGATATGGTCAAAATTTTTCCTGCCAGCGTGGGTGGACCATCATATATTAAAGCGATCAAGGCTCCCCTCCCACAGGTCAAACTGGTACCTGTTGGGGGAGTGAACCTACAAACGACTGCTGATTTTATCCGCGCTGGTTCGGAAATTGTAGGTGTGGGCAGCTCATTGATCAACCAAAAATTGCTCGAAGAGAAGAAATTTGAATCGATCAGCGAAAATGCCCGACTCTTTCGTGAAGAAGTTCAAAAAGGAAGGGCTAGCTGAAATGGACAAAGGTATTGAGCGACATGTCACCTTCCATGTCCTGCCGGGAAAAACAGGTGAATTTGAGGATTTCTTCTCCAATGAATACCAACCAGCGATGGCTCAAATGAGCGGATTTATAAAAGCCGAACTGCTGAAAGATAATGAGAATCCCCAAGATTTACAAATGGTTCTCCGCTTCGAGTCGGAAGAAGCGGCTGCTGGCTGGCGCGCATCTGAGCAACACGCTGCTCTCAAACCAAAACTAAAATCACTCTATGATGGAAGCGAGCTAAAAGTTTACCAGGTCATTGTTTGAAGGGAGAAAAGGTGGCAAAAGCCCAAAATTCCGCTCGCTATAACATCCGGGTACTTGATCGAGCTGTTAGCGTGTTAAAAACGCTCTCAGATGGGAGACCACGCACCCTCACTGAGTTGAGCAGAGAATTGGAGATCAACAGCAGCACTACCTTCCGGTTGCTGTCGTCACTCCGCTCTCATAACCTGGTCCAATTAGTCGATGCAACTGGCCAATACCGTCTTGGCCTAGCCTGCCTGGAGCTCTCGAGAGCCTACCACATCGGGGACGAAATACGCCAGGCTTCCCTGTCTGAAATGGAATTCTTGCGAGACGAGACAAGGGAGACTGTCCATCTGGGGGTATTAGATGACATGGAGATCGTTTATCTGGAGAAATTAGAGGGGCTTCACGCCATTGGTTTGATGTCATCTCGAGTTGGCCGGAGGGCTCCAGCTCACTGCACTGGACTTGGAAAAGCTTTGTTGGCTTATACACCGTCGGGATTTATCCAGGAAAATCTTGCCAAGCTCAATCTGACGAAATTCACTGACACGACCATCACGGATGAAAGGGAGTTAATCGACCACCTCAAGCAGGTGCGAGCGAGGGGTTATGCCCTGGATCTCGGGGAGCACGAGTATGAGGTACGCTGTGTCGCGGCACCGATCTTCGATCAATATGGCGAGACCATCGCTGCGATCAGTGTATCGGGACCCAGAGATAGGATGGACCCTGTCGCGCAAAACATAGAAATGATCCAGCGAACTCTACTCGCTGCGAATAACATCTCAAAGAATCTAGGATATCAGGACGAACGCTAAGAATAAAAGGAGCCTAGGATGCGCAGAATTATCAACCAGAGAGAAAATACACCAACGTCTGAGGTATTGGATGGTTTTAAGGAACTACTCAAGGTATACAGCCCCTCCTGTGTTGTTGCAGATGCCCAAGAAAGGGCGGGAGTGATGCGCAGTTTTATGAAACCAATTGACAATAAAACGCGCTTTGCCGGTCCCGCCTTAACTGTCCGCTTAGAACCAGGCAACCAAGTGGATTGCCTGGATGCGCTCTCAGTCGCACAAGAGGGTGACGTAATCGTAGTCGATGCCGCCGGAGAGACGGAAACTTCGATTTGGGGCGGCCTGATGGCAGGTCTTTGCCAGATGAAAGGTGTAGTTGGAGCTGTAGTTGACGGCGCGATTCGCGACACGGATGAAACTCGCGACCTTGGATTCTACATTTTTGCTAAAGCGATTGTCCCCCGTTCTACCCACACGATTGTATCCGGGCGGATGGAACCGATCGAAATCAACGTACCCATCCAATGTGCAGGTGTCGTGGTTAATCCTGGAGATATTGTGATCGGTGATGAAGTTGGAGTGACCGTC
>CP070785.1:2080854-2085210 GCA_020346705.1 Chloroflexota bacterium
AGGTTTGTTTGTGCACCAAATCGACGGCAAGATCGTGGGCTATATCTTTATCCAGGTCAGAGAGGCTACGCGGGATGGGTATATTGATTTCATTGGCGTGGAAGATAGCTTTCGCCGCCAGGGAATCGGTAAACAGCTGGTTGCCAGTGGTATAGACTGGGCATTTCAATTCCCTTTCGTGGAAAAGGTGACGCTGACTGTCAACCCTGATAATATTCCCGCGATGCAGATGTACCACAAACTGGGATTCAAAACCGAGAGTGTAGCCCAGGGTTATCGCAAGCAGTCTTGATCTCTGCTCAAGCTCATCAGGATTGGGTTTTCTGTTCTCGCTGCGCATGAAACAGGGTGGAGTCAGTGGTGCTTGACGAGTAAATTCAAAAGGACAGTAATCGGAGATAAGGTTTTTCATGGTTGTTATCTTGAAGGAGGCCAATTATGAACCATAACAGCACCAAGGCGATACTGCAAACAGTCATTATCCAGACCGGGAGATTGGCGAAGATGGCAGATTTCTACGCACGTGGTTTTGAATTGGGGGAGCCTGCGGCCACAGGCAATGATCACCTGGGCTTTCCACTGCCAAACCTGTATTTTGGCTTCGATCTGGTTGAGGATGTACCTGAGCCATCCGGTGTGGTCTCGCTCTGGTTCGAAGTTGAGGATATCGAGGCGACATTCACCAGATTTGAGGAGCTGCAGGCCAGGATCAAGTATCCCCCAACAAAAAAACCATGGGGAGCCATCCTCGCGGCGCTCTATGACCCGGATGGCAACCTGTTTGGAATCTCCCAGCGAGGCGCTAATCCTGAAATGTAGCAAAAGAACTGGTCAGATGTAAAACGAGGTTGAAAAATATTATTGGGTGTTAAAAAGTGAAAGTACACCATTTGAATTGCGGCACAATATCCCCGCGATATCCCCACTTGCGCAGTCTGGTGTACTGCTTGCTGGTGGAGACAGACGATGGACCGATACTGGTGGATACTGGCTTCGGTCTCCAGGACTATGAAAAACCAACCTTAATGATGGATGCATTTATGCAGTGGGTGGGTGTCCCGCGCAAGGTTGAAGAGACGGCGGTTCACCAGGTGGAATCATTGGGCTATGATCCGCAAGATGTAAAGCATATCGTGCTCACACACCTGCATCTGGATCATGCCGGGGGGATGCGCGATTTTCCTCATGCAAATATCCACCTGTTCAAAGGTGAGCTTGACTCGGCTACACACCCCCAAACCCTGCTTGAACGGGGCTGCGATGCATCTCATTGGGCACATGGTCCCAATTGGGTGCTTTACGATCGGGAAAATGGCGAGTGGTTTGGGTTCCCCCGCATCGATATCCTGGAGGGGATTTCGCCTCAGATGCATCTGGTGCCTCTTCCGGGGCATACACGTGGTCATTGCGGCGTAGCTGTATCTACAACTAATGGGTGGATTTTCCTATGCGGTGATGCCGCCAACCCATTTCACAAGGAGGTAGACATCCACGGGCATCCAGTGGATATGCAGCCCTTAAACGTTTTGCCGGGGTGGCTTGCATACAATTTTTGCGGGCCGCATGTCCCAGGATTGCGCAGGTTGGTGAAGGAACATGGTGACGAAATAGATGTTTTCAGCTCGCATGACATCTACAGCTTTGAGAAGAATGTGAATGCCGCGTGATAAGATTCGAGGGATGATATAGGAACCACCTGAAGTAATTTCGGTACCTACTGGAGGGGACCTGGCGCTGAATTAAAGGAGAATCGTTTGATGGATTACGATAGCTACCGCCAAAAATTTTATACAGATCCTGCCCCGGAATCTCTTTTCGATTTCCGCGGCTTGCACGGAACAACGCTCTATTTCAGTGACTATGAAGCCGCGGTTGAATATTACACCCGGGTTTTAGGTCCCCCGGCTTATGTCGAAGGTCAGGGCACCCGGGGCTGGCGGCTTGGGAACACCTGGTTGACACTGCTCAAAGGCAAAACCGGAAACCCAAAGAATGTGGAGATGAACATCATCATGGAGACTCCACAGGAAGCCGATCGCCTGCAAGCAGCATTTATCGAGGCCGGTGGTGTGGGTGAGCCGCCTTCCGACCAGTTGATGTACGTACCAATCCGCTTCTGCCCGGTGGTTGATCCCTTCGGGACGAATATTTTGATCATCAGCCCACTACATGAAGGGTGAGATTCGGAATTATCCGGGTAATTAAATTAGGGAGCGGATTGAGCACAGCGAAATCCGGCATGCTCGATCTGCTGCTCCACACCAATGTGGGTGCGCAGTGCACTGCGTACGTGATCCGGGCTGGCATGCCATGATCCCCCTCGGGCTACCCGGCGGTTTCCGGTGAGGGGACCGGTAGGGTTGACCTGTTCTTCAGGTGGGTAATCCCCGTTCCAATCAGCGACCATCTCCCAAACGTTGCCAGCCATGTCAAGGGCACCAATCCAGCTGACGCCTTGAGGGTAGCTGCCGACTGGTGCTGTTTCTGCATAACCGTCATCAAAAGTGTCATCCCGCTTGGAAAGTTCACAATTTACATCACAGTAGTTGAGAAAATTACCATCGAATCCATCTCCCCATGGATACCGGCTCCCTGTTGGTCCACGGGCGGCGTACTCCCACTCAGCTTCTGTGGGCAGCCTGCCCCCAGCCCACTGGCAGTAAGCCACAGCCTGTTCCCAGGTGACACACACCACCGGGTGGTCTCCATTGGCTGACTGGCATTTTGGCGGATCGCAAACCCCGGCAGCTTCACATAGGGCATACTGTTCCCTATTTACTTCGGTTTGGTCGAGCCAAAAACCATCCAGTTTAACTTTGTGCAGGGGCATCTCCACAGAAAAATAGCTGCGCCGGCAGTTAGTGCCATATGCTAGGCACTGCTGGAGAGCGAAGTCCACCTCATCTTCGTCACTGCCCATGGTGTACTCACCTGTCGGTGCATAAACCATCAGCATGTCATCGATTTGCCGTGTCCGGATGTCACCTAAGACTGGTGGTAGGTTGGTTGGGGCGAGAGATAATGTCGCTGTAGGTGAGGCCTCACCTGAAACCAAGTTAGAGGTGGAAGGTGGGGTCGGGTTGGCAGTCATGCAGCCTGTGATAAAGATGAATAACAAACCAAGTAATTTTCGCGATAGGTTGACTCTTTTCATGTAAATCTCCCTTGCCTCATTTAGATAGAATGGAACCTTCGACTTCCTGATTTTTATACGAAGAAAAGACAGGATGAGTTCATTCTGTCGCTCAATTCAATTCAACCAAAGAATCTGGGTGGTCATTATTGTTTTGAATATATAATAAATGAATTCTTCGACTGGTTTAACATCATCTCCCAGAATTATGTTCATGTGATAACAAGGTATTAATCTCGTCAGAACTCGAGGAATTGAGGAAAAATAAATCATGAGTCTTACAATTATCCGCATTTCTATTTATTCGATCCTGCCGCTTCTTGTAGCTGGAGCGCAAATGGTATTGGACAAGTCGACCAACACGCGGGAGCGGAAGCTGGAGTTATTCTTAATTTATCTGTTTTCATTAGGGGTAGCCGGCAGCGGGATTGCGGGTTTCATCAGCCATTTTTTCATCTCCGATCTTGTCGCCGAATTGATCGGCTGGCCAGCCGGGAATCCATTCCAGCTGGAGGTGGCTTTTGCCAATCTCATGCTGGGGATTTTAGGGCTCATTGCCGCAGGCCGTCGGGATGGTTTTCGCGAAGCGACGGTCATCGCGGTAACGGTTTTCGGTGTTGGGGCGACTGTCGTCCACTTGATGGATATTTTCGAAACCGGCAATCTGGCTCCCGGGAACACCGTGCAGAATTTTGCCAACCTGGTCAGACCAGCTCTGTTGATTGGCTTTCTGGTTGCCAGTCGTCGCGCCGAACGTGCGCCTGATTCAGAGGTGCACATGGCGGAGTTTGATATCTGGAGGAGACCGCGCCTGGAGGCTGCAGGCTGGATGACAGCCTGTGTCGCCACAGGATTCGGGGTTGGATTTGCGATCAATCAAGCGCTATTGGCTACCTTGCTGGGGATAATCATCGGCCTGGTCATCGTTTGGCTCGTGATATCCCGTGCTCCGGTCGAGGCGCGCCAGGGATACTTCCCCTCCACTTAGAGTTGGTTCAAACGATAAAGAGGACCAGCAATGTTTGAACTGGATCTGGAAGACAGCATCGTGATCAACAAGCCGCTGGAAGAAGTGTTCACTTACATGGACGATATTGAAAGGGAGCACGAATGGCAGCCCTATCTCAGGAATTGGGAGCAATCCTCCGATCCACATCAAAATGGGGTGAGAACCATCCGCAAGTATGAAAATCGCTACATGGGACGGTCGTTTACGAACGAAT
>CP070785.1:2085310-2096207 GCA_020346705.1 Chloroflexota bacterium
CCATCAGGACGGACATTATCCGGTGGTATCGATCCATCCGCTTTATATCCTCCGAAAAGATTTTTCGGTGCGGCGAGAAATATCGAAGATGGTGGTTCACTAACCATTTTGGCGACCTGCTTGATCGATACAGGATCCCGGATGGATGATGTGGTATATGAAGAGTTCAAGGGAACTGGAAATATGGAATTGCATCTTTCCAGAAAGCTCCAGGAACGTAGAATCTTCCCGGCAATTGATATTGAGCGGTCGTCCACAAGACGGGAAGAACTATTACTCGGTCCGGACATCACCCCTCGAGTCTGGCTGATGCGGCGCATGGTCGACCAAATGGTGACTGCACCTCCCCATGGAGCAGGATTAGATTCCTCCAGTGCTACGGAAGCAATCTTACAGCGATTAGCTAAGACTGAGAACAATCTAGAATTTTTGGAGACTCTTAGCGAGGCTAATCTGTGAGTGAAACACGAGAAGAAACACAACCAACAGTCAATCGCTGGTTGTATTGGGGGGCCTGGTTAATAGCTATCGCCTTAGTCGTTTTTGCGATTTATCTGGGGTGGCGGGTTACCTCAGCCCAGGCTGGTGTGAGTGAGCAACCTGTATCCTTTCCTACAGCGCAACCGCAGCAACCCAATCCAGCAGACCTTTCACTGCCTGAGCTCTCTGAACCTGCAAAACAAGCATCCATTTTCAGAGAGATCAATTTACATACCATAATCCCAACCAGGCCGCGCCAAGATCCTCAAGATTACACGGTTGATACGGGTGATTCGGTTTTTGCGATCGCTAAATCTTTTGGACTTGAACCAGAGTCAGTGCTTTGGGCAAACTATGTCGTGTTGAATGACAATCCGGACCAGTTAACGCCTGGAATGGAATTAAAAATCCCCCCCATAGATGGCGTGCTTTATGAATGGCAAGAAGGCGATACTTTGCAAGGAGTTGCTGATCGATTTGAAGCTAAACTTGAGGAAATCATTGGTTGGACAGGAAACAAATTCGATCTCACCAATCCTGAAGCGGAAGTTGGTTCCTTTGTAATGGTCCCCGGGGGTCACAGAGAATTCAAGCAGTGGATTGTTCCCACGATACCACGCGGTCGAGCGGGAGTGTCGAGCTCGCTGTACGGCGGCGGTACCTGTGCGGGAGGGTATGAGGGTGCCTATGGTTCAGGAGCCTTCATTTGGCCAGCGGATAATCACTCCTTGTCTGGGAATGACTACTGGTCAGGTCACCTGGCGATTGACATCGCCGCTGGAACTGGTGCCAGAGTATATGCTGCTGATAGCGGCGTGGTGGTCTTCGCGGGATCCGCTCTCGGGGGATATGGCAACATGATCATGGTTGATCACGGGAATGGTTACCAAACCTTGTACGCACACCTCGGTTCAGTGGGTGTTAGCTGTGGTCAAAGCGTAATTCAAGGTCAATATATTGGATCTGCGGGAAATACTGGCTATTCCACCGGACCACATCTCCATTTTGAGGTTCGCTACCTAGGTGGATTTGTAAATCCCTGGTTTGTCCTGCCAGCTCCCTGAGGGTAGAGAGGCTGTTCTGATGGACGAAAAATCTGAATTAGTAGTGAAAACACTGGTTGAGACTGATAATTATTCGGTCTGGCGAGCGGATGAACCAGATGAAGAAGCCACATTCCATCTGGAATTGAACAACGTGACGGTCCATTTCTTCAAAGAAGAGTGGGAAGAATTTATCGAACTCGCCAAGCGATTAGTTGCATAAAACCTTAATCGGCGATTGACTCAACATAGCCAATTACCCCCTGGCAAGGTTGGGTGAAGTGGGTGGAAACGTGTGCCCAATCTAAAGGTTCCCTTAAACCCCAGGTGCTGAAGATAGCGAAGGCAAGACATCCTGCACCCCCGTTGTAATTCGCCAATGTGAAACGCCATAAATCTTCATATCGGCTGACACTGCCCGGTGATTGTTCCGTGGCGTTGTATATCGTTTGACCCACCTGGTCGCAATTTGCCAGAATACCCTGAGCAAATAACATTACCGAAAGGTTTGTATGGGTTAAATCTACACCTGTTGGGCATTCTGGGCAGTCGGAATTCGCCTCCACAGCCAGCGCTCCACGAAGGATCGCCTGATCTTCTTCATCCAATCCCAGATATCCCTGAGCACAGGTGGTATCAGATAGGATTAAGGGACAAAACATTTCATAAAATGGTTTGTTCCATAAGAGGATTGTATCCGCGCCCATGTCTGTGATTTGACCTAAACCAAACTCCTGAGGTACACGAAAGACACCAGGCCAAAACTGGCTTTCCTGTGCGAAGATATTCTTCATCAATTGAGCCGGCAAATGCGTCTCTTCAGCAACTTCCAGGATGCGGTTGTCAAATTGATTTTGCCATTGATCTACCTGCGGGCGCGCCTTAGAAAGACCGCATGCATCAGCATATCCATTGACTAATAACCCATTGTTTGTACAATCGCTTGCATCGACCAATTCCTGGGTTATCAGTCTGCCCGCGAGATACTGGTAAGGCTCCACGGAAGCGAGGAGCAAATCTTGGGAGGGTGTTGAGAGCCATGAAAGTGGTAATCCAGGCGGAGGAAAGGAACCCCAAATCAAAGAGCATGCTTCCACTGGTCCACCAAGCCACTGGGAGCTGAGAACGTCAACATACCATCCATCCACTCCTGGATTCGTCGAAACGCCAGTTTCAACCACCCGGACGAGGGCGGTAAAATGTTCGCTAGAATCGCCAAAGGTTGAATCAGCCCAAAACTCTACCTCCGTCCCTGATAGGGGGGTGGCTTTAACAGGGATCTCACACGTATCACGAGGGCAGGATACTTTTACCCCTTCAATAACAACGTGAATCGCTTCGATTTCATGATTTGGAAGAGGCTCTTCGCCCGTAAAAACCAGGTTTGGCTGCTGTGGACAAAAATTTTCCGGTGGATTGGGCGAGCATCCAGAAATTTCGATCCAAACACTTGGCTTTGGCAGTTCGACTACGGTGGTGATTTTGCCAGGATTAAATCCCGCGAAATAGGCATACAAGCCAGGACAAAAGGTTGTCGGTTCACCAGTGGCTGCTTCCTCACAGGGAGGAGTTTTTAACCACTGTTCATAAACATCTTCACCACAGTCACGGACTACCTCCTCTGGCGTTGGAGGCCCTTCGTGATCGACAAATATCTGGCAAACCAATATGTTATCCGTCCAGCGAAGCAACCACCATTCGTACAAAGTTTCTTCAATGACGACGGTTGTTTGGCGTGTGGATTCATCGGGTTCCTGCGCGACGGCATACTCCCCCCCCGTAGCGGTCAGGCTGAGGAGTATTATCAGTATATAAGCTATGTTGGTGACTCTCTTGGCCTGGACCATCCTACCTCAAAAATAACATGTTCAGGGGTGTATGTCAACAGCATTTCAGCATACTTGCCACTCATTAAGCGCCATGTTACACTACTCATCTATTCATAAAATTTCTTATGTACTTATTCACGAATTAATTACAATTCGAACTCAATCTTCCGCTCCTAACAAGGTTTGATTTAGCGATTCAAGCAACTCAGTTTCGTATTCTTAGGTAACTTCGAGGGTGATGCATATGCCTCCAACAATTTTCCTATTAGACGGCCATGCACTGGCTTACCGGACCTACTTCGCATTGACTCGCGGTGGGAGCGGGGGACAGCATTGGGTCACCAAAGACGGTGAACCCACGGCAGGAGTGTATGGTTTTGCTAGCGTGTTAATGCGAATATTTGAACAGGAACAGCCAGAATATTTAATGGTCGCATTCGACACAGGAAAAACTTTCCGAGACGAGTTGTTTAAGGAATACAAAGGGACCCGGGAGAAAATGCCAGATGATCTGGTTACCCAAATGGTGCGTGTTCGAGAGCTGGTAGATGCATTTAATATCCCTCGCCTTGAAGTTGAGGGGTACGAAGCAGATGATGTGCTGGGGAGTATCGCAGTTAAAGCTGTTGAGGCGGGCCTGGGGGTCAAAATCATCACTGGCGATAAAGACCTCCTACAGCTGGTGAGTGAAAGGGTCATGGTCAGCCTGCCAGGCAGATCTCTATCTGATGCGAAGGATTACTTACAAGGCGATGTAATTGAATTTATTGGAGTGCGCCCTGATCAAATTGTCGATTTTAAAGCGCTTGTGGGAGATAAATCAGACAATATTCCAGGTGTGCGCGGAGTTGGAGAAAAGACTGCTATCAAACTGCTTGCTGAATATGATTCGTTAGAAAGCATCTATGACCATCTAGAGGAGGTGCCAACCTCGGTTCGCAATAAGTTGGAAAAGAGCCGGGAGGATGCTTTTATGAGCCAGGAATTGGCAAGAATCGTCACCGATATAGATGTCCCCTTAGATCTCGACCAGGCACGAACGGAGCATTTTGATCCAAAAGAGGTCGAGGATCTTTTTCGCACGCTTGAATTTCGTTCACTTTTCAACCGGCTTGAGAAATTGGTTGGTACGCTGGATTCGGCTTCACCATCCAAAGGGGATCAGTTGACTTTCCTCGATCAAACAGGGGAGATCGATGAATTCCCACAAGAAAAGAAAGCAGTTCAAACGATAATAATTGATTCTAAAGAAAAATTGGACAATTTGGTATCCGAATTGAAGGTTGCTGAGCAAATATCATTTGATACCGAAACGACATCCACGGATCAAATGCAAGCAGAATTAGTGGGAATATCATTAGCCGTTGATCAACAGAGGGGTTATTACCTGCCAGTTGGCCACCTCATAGATGATGGCAAGCAGCTTCCGAAATCTGAAATTATCGAAGCCCTGCGCGATGCCTTTGAAAACCCTAAGATACAGAAAGTTGGACACAACATCAAATACGATGCAGTGCTGCTTGCAAGGAATGGTTTGCGAGTCAAACCACTCTCCTTTGACACGATGATTGCAGAGTGGTTGACTAATCCGACCTCGCGTAATTTAGGGTTGAAAAACCTGGCCTGGGTACGACTAAATATCAAGATGACAGAGATCGAGGAACTAATTGGGAAGGGTCGCAACCAGCGCAGTATGGCAGAAGTGAGCATCGAGGATGTTGCTGCATATGCTGCTGATGATGCAGTGGTCCCTTTGCAGCTGAAAACAGATTTAGAGGGTGAACTTTCCGAGAAACAAGCCCAAGAATTGTTCAAGGATATTGAAATGCCGCTGGTGCAAATCCTGGCCGATATGGAGATGGCAGGAATAAAATTGGATGTTGATTACCTGGCAGAGATGTCGGAGGAATTGAGCCAGCGAATTAGTTCAATTAAGACTCAAATATATGAATCGGTTGGCGAAGAATTCAATCTGAATTCCCCACAACAACTATCAGAAGCATTATTCGATCGATTACAGCTGACACCCCCTGATCGCACTCAGAAAACCTCTAGTGGTTTCTATTCCACAGCGGTGGGAACCTTAGAGGCGATGAAGGGTGACCACCCAGTGGTGGATTGGGTACTAGAATATCGCGAACTTTCAAAATTGAAAAGTACATATGTGGACGCACTCCCACAGCAAGTAAATCCACAAACTGGAAGGGTCCATACATCTTATAACCAGGCTGGTTCAGTCACCGGACGACTGGCCTCTTCAGATCCTAACCTGCAAAATATCCCTATTCGAACGGAGCTTGGTAGACAAGTACGCCGGGCATTTGTAGCTGAACCAGGGAAGGTTCTGCTCTCCGTGGACTATTCACAAGTAGAACTGCGTATTGTTGCCCATATGTCCGGCGACGAGACAATGCTCGAAGCATTTCGTTATGGCCAGGATATCCATGCTGCTACTGCAGCGGCGGTATTTGACGTGCCGATTGACGAAGTAACCAAGGAACAACGCAGCCGGGCAAAAGGAGTCAATTTCGGTTTAATTTACGGGATGAGCGCTTTTGGCTTATCAAGATACACAGATATCACCCTGGCGGAGGCGGAAGATTTCGTTAATGCCTATTTTGAACAGTTTCCAGGGGTGAAGAACTATCTGGAGGGGATTAAAAGGCAGGCAGCTGAGCAAGAGTATGTCGAGACCTTGTTGGGTCGCCGGCGCTACTTCCCAGGGTTGAGGACTCAAACAAACCGCAACATTCGTAACCGCGAAGAAAGGGAAGCGATCAATTCACCAATCCAGGGGACAGCTGCTGACATCATGAAAATTGCTATGCTGCGAGTTCCCGGGGCTTTGTCAGAGGCTGGATTATCAGGGAAAATGCTGCTCCAGGTACATGATGAGTTAGTGTTGGAATGTCCTGCTGAAGAACTTCAACAGACAGCTGTCCTGGTAAGCAAGGTAATGCAGGAAGCCTACCCCTTGAAGATACCTTTGCAGACAGATGCTCGCAGCGGGCCTAACTGGAATGAAATGTCACCGATCTAGTATTGGGGTTTATAATCAGACGGAGATATCATGAACGAGAGCAAAAATCGCTTTCAAGAAGCGATGAAGAAGGGTCATAATGCCGCCTGGGATCAGGAGTGGCAGCGCGCTGCTGAGTCTTATCGCCTTGCCATAGAAGATCAACCCGATGATCCAATTGCATTGGTTAGCCTTGGGCTGGCTTTATATGAAAAGGGTCTTTATGACCAATCACTTGAATACTATACACGAGCCGAGGAAGTAGAACCAGAGAATCCCTTAGCATATGAAAAATCTTCCCAGCTGTATGAGTTGCTGGGCAGGTATGATGAAGTTGTTCCCTCTGCGCTGAAAGCCAGCCAACTCTATTTGCAAGAAGGAAATATTGCTAAATCTGTCGAATGCCTGGTTCGGGTTAACCGGGTGGATACTACAAATTTACCAGCCCATTCGAGATTAGCATTGATTTATGAACGGACTGGTCGTGATCAACAAGCAGTAACAGAGTTCTTGATAGTTGCCAGCTTGCTGCAGCATCAAGGGGAGATCGAAGATGCGAAGAAGGCGGTAGAGCATGCGCTATCCATTCTGCCTTCCAGCCGGGAGGCAGAAGAGGCGCGGTCATTAATTAATAAAGGCGTCTCACTTCCTCTGCCAATTCCGTCCAAAATTGAAGCTGTTGAGTCTGAACCAGCTCCGAGCAAACCAGAAAGAATTGACCTCCCAACGAAAGAACGAGTTCCTGAACTAGATCCAATCGAAGAAGCGCACCAAACTGCCTTGTCAGAACTGGCAAATTTGGTGTTCGAACAGGGAGCAGGGGGTTTGGATCGAGAAGATGGTAGCACCTGGGATGGTGTTCCAACAAACCAAAAGAAATATCCGAATATTGTGTTCAAACATCTGCAAACCGCTGTAATCTCGCAGGGCAGTGGTGATGAAGAAGAGACTGCAGATCAGCTTCAACAGGCTATCGATGCAGGATTAGATCATCCTGCAGCATACTATGATCTGGGATTCATCCTGTCCCGGGGAGAGCGTTTGGAGAGGGCAATCCGACATCTACAGCGTTCAATCGAGGATGAAAAATTCACGATTGCAGCCCGGATTCTCATCGCCAGGACATTGCGATTCAAAGGTCAATTGAATGACGCCGCGACGAATTATCTCGAAGCGCTGCGTATTGCTGATGCGATGATACTTCCTGAAGAACAAAAGGAAGATATGCTGCGCATGTATGGACCAATCATTGAAGCAGAAGCGAAGCAGTCTGATGTCGACGCCAAGAATGGTCTTTGTGATTTGATCGAAGAGCTCCTGTTCAGGCCAGATTGGCGGCAACACCTGAAAGAGGCAAGGGGTGAATATCAGATTGACGTTGATGGCGCACCAGCAATTCCAGTGGGTGAGGTATTAACCAACCCACAAGGACACCGCATTGTAGATTCCGTCAGGACGATCAATCAATATGCCAGATCCGGGTATTTACGCTCAGCGATGGAAGAAGCATATTTTGCTATCCAATTCGCACCGACGTATCTCCCCCTGCATACATACATGGGTGAGCTGCTGTTGAAGCAAGAACACTTGAAAGAAGCGATCGAGAAGTTCTCAACTATCGCCCAAACTTATCGCGCAAGGGGAGAAACTCTGCGTGCAGTAAATGTGCTGCATCGATTAATTAAAGCTGCACCGATGGATCTGGAAGCAAGAATACAGCTGATCGCCTTACATGAGGAGATGAATCACCTAAATGAGGCGATCACTGAAAAGGTTAACCTGGCTGGTGTTTACTACAACTTGGCCGACCTAACTCGATCGCGAGAAGTTTATCTGGATGCATATCAGCTGGCGCAGAACACAGGCTCAAGCCGCGAGATGAGTATTAAGATCTTGCATAATCTAGCTGATATTGAAATGCAAAGCCTGGACTGGAAGCATGCCCAAGAGATATATGAACAAATCCAATCAATAAAACCGGATGATCCACAAGCTGCAGAAAAGTTAATTGAATTGAGATTGCGATTGGGACAAGACCAACAAGCTCAAGATGAATTGGAAGATTATTTATCTTTTATGGACTTAAGCGAGAATAACCAGGCAGCCCTTGCATTTCTAGAAAAATTGGTTGAAGAATATCCGGATCGCATCTATTATAGAGAGAAGAAAGCTGAACTTCACTTGAAACAGGATCAAAATGAAGCCGCGATTCAGGAATATGATGCAATTGGAGAAATGCTGCTTGAGGCAGGCGATACCCAAGGCGCATTACAGGTAATAGAAACCATCCTCGATCTCAATCCGCCCAATAAAGATGAATACCGGGGGATCATAGAAACACTGACGGAAGGGGAATAATACCGATCTAAACTAATTCGATCAGCAAGTTAATACTCAATTTCTGGCAAAAAAACTGAATATACTCCAGTAGCTTCAATGCACAGCAGCAGATTTTTGATTTAAACAAACCTGGAAATTTGGTGCCAGTGGTTATCTTGCTATTCTATTCCTCACCCTGGATTGTTGACCGGATCATTTCGACCATGCCTAAGTCTGGGGCTAAAATCCAGGTTGTAAATTGGTTTTGGGTGTTGAGCTGCGTATACCCACCTGGATGGGTCCATCCTAGGCGGTCGATTTGAACATCTGTTGGCTCGCCAAAGCGGGCGGTCGAATGTTTTTGGAAAGCGTTATAAAATTGGTTAGCGTCATTCACACTTTCCCAGGAAGTATGCAAGATAAGGACGACAGAGCCAGTCTGTTCGTTGTAGTAAACGACATAAACATCGCCTCCCCAACCATCACTCGCCGCCTGGGCTTCAAAATCTGCCAATCTTGCTTCTGGTTGCTGCCCATGAGCCAGGATCAGGAAGGTATACCACTCGCCCATTACACCCTTATCTAACTCAAACCAACCATCTCCCAAACTCGGGGATAGATCTGGAATTTCAATATTTTCAGGCTGGTCAAGTGGATATCGTTCGGGGTGAAGTATTTGCTCAGTCGAAACTGGGACATTGCGATAAGCTTCGTCTACCGCATCCCACCCGCTGATGTTATATAAGTATTCGACAAAAGCTTGACCGAAAGTATAAGGGAAAATGAAATCCTCCCTTAGAAATGCCGGCGCGTTGTCGTAAACCGGACTTTCGTAATCAGCATAAAAATTCTGAATATCGATTAAATCTTGATTTGTGCTGTAATTGGTGAACCATTCCAATTCCAGCTTGGATGCATCCCCTTCTAGCAGAG
This sequence comes from Chloroflexota bacterium, assembly GCA_020346705.1. Lineage (GTDB taxonomy): Bacteria > Chloroflexota > Anaerolineae > Anaerolineales > UBA4823 > PFL25. The sequence goes on from CP070785.1 coordinate 2,094,934, forward strand.
CCTGGATCGCGGCACAGCGTTCAGAATCTTCTTCGCAAGATTCATCAGTATAATTCAAGCCATTCTCAATATCAAAGTTCTGATCTTGAAGTGCATGGGCGTACTCATGAGCATAAGTAAGACGCTCAGGTCCTCCAAAACCAACTCCCTGAATAACATCCATTTCCTTTTTTGTATGGTCGTATTGTCCGGCAATTTGTTCACTTAGCAGATCCTGATAAAAAGTAAACATGTCAAAACCGGATTCAAGCAAACCCAATGCTGCCAGGACGATAGAATCATCTCGCGCTTCTTCTGGGGTATAGTCTTCAAAAAAATCGGTCTCAAGTTTTTCTCTTAGCTGGCTGCGAGTAAGCAGAGATCTTTTAACCGTTCCAGAAGGCTGGAGATTGCGCAAGCCGATCACTTCAGATTCAATTTGTTCCATCTGTGCTGCAATATCAGGAGAAATTGATTCTTCCGGTGGTGGTTCTGTCGCCTCTGCAGTTGGTAAAGGCTCGGAAGCTTCTTCGGTGGGTGTTGGATTAGAGATTTCGGTCGGAGAAGGGAGCGTTTCCTGAGTTTCCGTTGGTATTGGTGTGGGAACGTCTGTGATTAAAGCGACAGGTTCATTGGTTGAGGATAACGAAATTATTCGATTGATGGGAAAAAAATATCCCAATAGCCCAGCACCGATTAGAGCGACACAGAGGCACACGATAAATAAAGAAAGAACAATAATTAGAATATTACGACGAGAGTTTTCCATTGTTAACCTATTGCGAGAGTTAGAATTGCGAGGATAAAGGTAGTGATTCCCGATAAACCGAACTAAAAAGTGAACCTGGTACCACGATCAAATGTAGTCTTATTCTCTTCCAGTTGATTACCAATTTTCTCCCAACCATTAATAGCGATCCGGGTAATTCTTACCCTGGGCTTTACTTCAGAGAACACTGGTATCGCTGATATGATGAACAAAGTCAAAGTGCTCCAAAATTAAAGACTCGAATTTTGCCGAATATTATCGAGTCGCAGTAATCCAATCACAACTATTATTGTGATCACACCGATTATCAACTGGTATTTTATAGGGATCGATATCATCCTCCCGGAGCATTGTAACTGGGTTTCAGAATTAGGGCAATAGGTGTCCAGATAAGGAAATCCCCTTGCCCCAATCTTACCTTTAGGTTAGGATTTATTCAATTATGCAAAATCAAGCCAATCGATTTGTCCTGATTGCTGGGGACATCATCACACTAGCTGTTGTGACTGTAATTGGTTTTGCCAGC
>CP070785.1:2096307-2115455 GCA_020346705.1 Chloroflexota bacterium
GGTGGTCTTTGACTCCGTAGATGTATTTCTCCAGGTAGGCCTGGGTTGTATGTGGTTCTTTTGAAGCCTCCACCCATTCACGAATATGCGGTTCATCCCGTCGGTACAGGTAGCACATCTCCCCTGGATGAGATCCGAATGGCGCCTCGACAACGGCGTCCACAAGATAATAGGGGATGATGGTGCGGTCAGGAGCCTGGCGGATCACCTCGCTATCGACGATCTCCTCGGCGCTGATCAGCAGCGTTTTTGAAGACCGGGCCAGCTCCGCTGAGAACCCGCTGATGCCATCGATCTGAGCATTGCCAAACATGTCGGCGCGATGGACATGGATCAACCCCACATCGAGAATTAAGGCTGGCAACAGACAAACTGGATCGCCGGTGAAAGGATCTTCAACCACCTTCGCTGCGCTGTATTCCAGGGTGTCGGTACCCAGCATAGCCCGGGTGGGGATGAAGGGCACCCCGATCGAGGTAGCTTTGAAGCGCCAGGTGATGGCGGCATTGCTCCACTCGACGATGTTATCCACTCGTCCGCTCTCGACCTCCCTGCGCAGGCAGTTGGAGACGCCGTACAGCTCCAGGCCGATATAGGTGAAATCCAGCTCCTTGATCAGGCTGGCTGCCAGAAGCATATCCAGCTCGAGGACGCCTTGACCAGCAACCCGCAGATTCTTGATCCCCTGGCGCACGATCTCGCTCACCAGGGACATCGGTGCGCGCACTGTGCCGTACAGCTCGGTGCCAATATAATCGCCATCCTTGATAAACCGGCTGACTGCCTCGGCTTCGGTCATGCGTTTATCGACCAGCACTTTCGATTTCTGCCGATTCCATTCACGGAACGCATTGATATCAGGCTGCTGGATCAGATTGCCCCTCCCAGATTTGATCACGTCCATAGAATTAAACTCCTATTGGGTTACCTTTAATTATGATCGGCATTAATTCCTTCTTGCCGGTGAATTCAGCTAATTTATACCAATAAAATTATACGCAAAAGAATCGAACTCGACCAAACAGATTACAGATTTCTTTCGTATCTTCGCATGAATGTCTCCGGAAAAGCAGGTAAGTTAAAAACATAGGCGAACGCATTCCTGATAGAGTAGGTCCGGTTGTAGGCGCGCTGACCGTTTACCGGCTATTTTGCTAGATCCAATGCCAGCAATGATGTTATGGGCCAGCCTCCTTAAGAAGCTCGAATATATGAAGGAAGATTCCCTATTGTAGCTGCATGAGAAGCTGGTATGCCTCTGAGATCTGCAGGATCGCGGCAAAACCAGATTCCTATCCGTTCAAATGGTCAATCAAACGGAGATTGGTTCTCTCTCTTCACGATCATGAGTTCGGTTTCCTCCATTTCACCACGCGGGCACCAAACAAACTAACCAATCCAAGCACAAGAGCCACAGCGACAATACCAGGTTGCCATTCAATCTCGGGAGACTCACGCTTGGGAAACACCGAGTCACCAGCTGTCTTATAAAGGTGGGGGTCAAGGATCATGGGCGATTGGAAATCTGGTACCCCCAGGACGGCCAATGTATCCTCCAAATCATATGGGGCGGCGAACACACCGATCATTCCATCTCCCAAATCCTTGAGAGAATCTTGAGCTGGAGTGTGTATGATAGGTCCCACCTTGGTATCCAGATAGATCTCCTGACGGATGGTCCTTTCTTCGACGGACATGATTGGGGGTCCAGAGTTGACCCAGGTCAGGGTATAGCTGGGATTCAGCAAACCTTCAGGTACTTCAGAGGAAAGGGGAATAGCGGTCCCGAACCAAAGCCCTGCTTGCTCCATAAGCTTTACTTCCAGGTCGATATTTTCGTTGTCCATCAGATAGATTGGATATTCGAATCCGGGACCGGTGATGGTAACTGACTCAGGGCCTTTGGCAAGCACAGGTTTAACAGAGACAAACAAAACTACTGTTAAGACCAGCAAACCTGCATAGATCATCACTGCGGGGAAGGAAAGATTTATTCTAGAGTTCATTGGATTCCGATCCTTTCATGGGAAAAAGCGATTACTATCATAGAATACACCGCTCACCTAACCGGGGTTCCAATGATCAACCGTGATTCTCAGGTCCTTTCTCGTGTTATTCAGTTGTTATCTAAACGAGTGGGGAAGTAGTACAGTAGGCGAAATTTATTTGGGTGCTTTTGTACTCACACCTGGTAGAAACAATAAGTTTTTATCTCACTGCATTAATGAAATCAGCCAACAGGCCATAAGCGGTAGTGTGAGGGCCGGGATCGGTTTCCATGACTGAAAGAGATCCAAGAACATCCGTCTCGAATTGGACGATGGAAGTGGTGCCATCCACCAGGAAAAGGGGTGAATCAGGGGGGACCATTTGCGGCTCGACCACTGCTTGCACATCCTCTCCCTCGCGCCTCGCGGAACATACCAGCTTCCAGCGCCTTCCCTGCTCCCTTGCCCGCTGAATATCATGAGTTTGGAGCTCACCAATCCCGGTCCGCTCAATGTCCGACGGTTTTAGCGGCACACCCATCAGGACGGTGACCAGGGCGGCGACCTTGATGGCTGCGTCCCACCCATCGACGTCACCGCTGGGATCGGTCTCAGCGATGCCGATCTTTTGCGCATAGGCTACAGCCTGATCGAAATCTTCTCCATCTTCCATGCGGGTCAAAATCAGGTTCGTGGTTGAATTGAGGATACCTTTGAAACTGAGCAGCCGCGCGCCAGGCAGCGCGTCCCGGAACAAGGAGAAAATCGGCGCGCCATCCATGACGGTGGACTCAAAGAAGAACTTGCGATTCTTCGCGGTCGCCAACTCGGTCAGCTGCTGGTAGGCATGGACCACTGGTCCTTTATTAGCTGTGATGGCGTGCATGCCTTGATTTAGTGCGAGTTCCAGGTGGTCGATCGCAGGCTGCCCGTTAATGTAATTGACGGGTGTGTTCTCAAATAGAACGTGTGCTTCACAACGGCGGATGAAATCAAGCGCGCCTGGTGGGATTTCATCCATTGAAATGTCATCCAGAGATATCCCATCTTGGATCAGGGCGAGAGCGTGTTCGATATCGATGCCTCCCGGATCCAACGCAGTGCCGTGGCTCCCGGTGGCGATGCCAGTGATGCTGAAGGTGATATTGTAGTTGGATGCTAATTCCTCTTGTTTATCGAGGAGTAATTTGGCAAGCGCTTGGCCTACATTGCCGAATCCGAGTAAGGCAAGATTGTAATGAGCCATGATTCCCTCCGTCCTTTTGGGGAGTTGATGGAGATTGTAATTAGCGGCTTAATTAACCCGATATGCAAGTTATTTATATTTTTGTTAATTTCCAATGAAAACTGTCGCTCTGAATGTGTGAAGCGAGTCCCGCAAGAAGCGGGACGAGAGAAGAATCCCTTAAGCTCTGGTAATCAATGGTATCAGGGATATTTTGGCTCCGTCTCGGTATGATATTTTTATTAGCAAATCGAAGTTTGCACATAGCGCTAATTATATATTGTCAAGTGCATGGTCTTGCGAGAATAAAAACAAGTACCAAATCTTGATTAGAGCGTGGGCCAGGGGTAAGGGCGCCGATTTGGGTGGGGGTCGGGAAACTGCCTGGTGCTCAATAACTCTTGAGTGCGCTTGGCCAGGGCGGATACCTCCTGCTGTTCTAGCAGCAAGTCCAACTGGTTGTGTAAATCTGTTCCCGGAAGGAGCAAACCTTCGAACTTGACCAATGCCGAACACAACTCGTCCGAAAACGACTCGCCGGCAAAATCCCAAATCACGGTACGCAGCTTGCGATCGCGATGGAAGGATATCCCATGGTCGATCAACCAGATATGACCCTCAGGATCAAACAGGATGTGGCTCCCTTTGCGGTCGGCATTATTAATCAACAAATCAAACAGTGCAACCGGCCTTAAGCGCTGGAGGTCATCTCGGTGGAATGAAAAATAATTGTATTCCGGATCGTGGTCGACATACAACTGCAGGGAACCGGGTCCGAAGGGACCATCTTCCCTGTAAACGGTTGGGGGCACAAATTTCCAGCCAAGCGCTTCGCTCACCAGGAAAGCAGCTACTTCGCGTTTGGCTAGGCTGGCACGCGGGAAATCCCACAATGGGCGTTCACCTTGTGTGGGTTTATAAACTCCTTGCAAGGTCTCATTATCGTGGTTGACACCTACCGCGAAGGTATAGTTAGAGCCCCATAAAAATTCACCCTCGACATCTAGGTCCCCATATTCGAGTATCTGGAGGATGTTGTTCTGATTACCTGGCATTTGGATGTTGAATAAATTGCCGAACGAGTAAACCGATATAGTTCAGGCGATAAACATTTCAGAAATTTTGAATAAGTAAAAGAAGGAAATTTATTAATGGCTGTGGCCATTCTTTTTGGGACAGAAGTGACCCTCCGGGTCCATTGGCTCCCGACATTGAGGGCACAACGGCCGGCCGCGAGAGGCTACCTCAATCCCCCAATTGCTCATCGCTCGGAGCTGAGAGCGAGTGCACCAGAATCGAACCACACTTGCCTGTTCAGAATCCTCTCCCTCAGAGGTCAATTCGCGGGCTACCAGGATGAGCAGGTCACTTTCAGCATCGTAACCCAACCCAAGTTCCCCGACCCGGAAGAGGGGATCAACCGGGGGCAGGATGTGCATTTTTTCTTCTTCATAATCTGCCAATGCTGGGTGAAGATCGGGGTTCTTCTCCTCGATCTCGGCCAGAAACTGATCCAGCCCGATGGCCAGGGATTGGATCTGAAATTTCTCGACAATTAAAGTCACCGAGCGGTTCTCCTGCCATCCCTGCAGATAAAAGACGCGTTTTCCCGGAGGACCGATGGCATCGACCAGGATATGAGTTATGGGTTGTAAATCAATCTCTTCGCGCGGCATAATACCTTCAATTAATATCGATTTTGGTTAGTATACCAGAGTCAGGGTTGGGCAAAGTTAAGAGAAAGATCATAATTTAAAAACAGCAAGCGACTGCCAAACTCTCCGATGTGCAGGGCGGTAATTGAACCTGGTGACACTGTCAACCGCTGGTACATGTCGAGTGGCAAACCGAGGTAGTAAGCCACAACGAGTTTAATCGGGTCTGCATGAGAGACACATACCAACATGTCATCCGGATTATGTTCGCCAGCCAAAGATTCTATTTCTTCTACGAAGCGGTGCTGGGCATCCTCGATCCGTTCGCCACCTGGAAAGCGAAATCGAGAGGGAGCCAGCTGCACTTTGGCCCACATTTTCGATTTCCTGAGTTTCTTGACTTTCTTGCCCTGCCATTTGCCAACATTAGTCTCAATCAGTCCCTGACGAGGGATAACGGATAATTTCAAGGCCTTGGCGATTGGTTTTGCGGTCTCCATTGTGCGTTCCAATGGGCTGCTGTAAACTGCTTTGATGGGCGCTTTCTTCAGATGCTTGGCGACAGTTTTCGCCTGGGTCAGTCCCTTATCGTTCAAGTGAATGCCGGGTTTTCGTCCCGGTAAACGATGTTTCTTGACATAATCATTTTCGCCATGGCGAACGAGTAAGATAGTTGGCATTATTCCAATTCCAGTTGTTAGTTTGATGGTGTTTTCAGATTAGAATTCCGTCACTTTGGGCTGCTTGAGGGTTTGTGCTTGCTCTTGATCTCCTGAATTGTCTCCTGCGTCAGATCGGGTATTTCCTCTGTATCCTCGATGCCCAACGCCAGCCTTTGAGCTTCGCGCCAGCGGGCAAGCCGCTGTTTGATCTCCCCTTCATGTCCCTGTTCGCTGGGTTGGTAAAAGTACGTACCTAGAACATCGCTAGGCAGGTATTGCTGCGGGAGAAAGTGATCTGGGGCTTGATGAGGATATTGGTAATCTTTCCCGTGCCCCAAGGCCTCGCCATCTCGGTTAGCATCCTGTAGGTGTTTCGGAACCGCAGTGATTCCTTCATCTTCGATCAGCTGAAAAGCTTTGAAATAAGCTCCAGCGGAGTTAGATTTTGGTGCGGTCGAAAGGTAGAGGGTCGCCTCAACGATGGGGTAAATACCCTCCGGTAGACCAATGTAGTCAAACGCCTGGGCGGCAGCACTGGCGACCACCAATCCCATTGGATCACCCAGGCCAATATCTTCTCCGGCCAGAATGATCAGCCGCCGGAGGATAAAGCGGGGATCTTCTCCCGCATACAGCATCTTTGCCAGCCAGTATAGGGCAGCATCCGGATCTGAGCCGCGCACCGACTTGATGAAGGCGGAAATCGTGTCGTAATGGGCATCGCCATCCTTGTCGTACAATACTGCGCGGCGTTGAATAGATTCCTGGGCAACCTCAAGGTTTATGGTGATCACATCCTTCTCATCTGGTGGTGTACTTTCGACTGCCAGCTCCAGCGCGTTGAGCGCGTTGCGAGCGTCTCCTCCTGCGACGCGGATCAGGTGCTCAATCGCCGGCTCATCGATAGAGATGGCTAGTTTGCCGTATCCCCGCTCCTCGTCCTGGAGGGCGCTATCCAAGATCCGTCGCACGTCAAGATCCTCCAGGGGACGCAGCTGGAAGATTCGTGAGCGAGAGACCAAAGCGCCGATCACCTCGAAATACGGGTTTTCAGTTGTAGCGCCGATCAGGATCACCATTCCATTTTCAACATGAGGCAGCAAGGCATCCTGCTGAGCCTTATTCCAACGATGGACTTCGTCCACGAAAAGGGTGGTGCGTTTTCCGTAGAGCTTGCGTCTTTCCAGAGCTTTATTAATGATCTCCCGCAGTTCAGGTTTTCCAGCCATCACAGCTGATAAAGTGTCGAAGTGGGATTCAGTTCGATTGGCAATAATTTGTGCCAGGGTAGTTTTTCCGCTTCCGGGAGGTCCCCACAGAATAATCGAGGAGAATAATCGGTCCGCTTCAATGGCACGTCTTAATAAACGACCCTCACCGATGATCTCTTCCTGGCCGAAAAATTCGTCTAAAGTGCGCGGCCGCATGCGCGCAGCCAGTGGGGCTTCGAGGTTGATCCTTTTTTCTAATGAGTGATCGAACAAGTCTTTCATCGCCCCAATTATAACGTCGCTTAATCATTGTATGGTAAGTGGCCAATTGGCGTAAAATAGCAATGTTGTTCGTTGTCAGGACAGCGAGTCAAAAGGATTTTTTCAGTGGGAAATCTCTTAGGGATCGATTTAGGTACCTCGCGAGTCAAAGTGCTTCTCGTTGACGAGAAGGGTGACATTCTGGGGCAGGGAGATCAAGGTTATCCCTTTCTGACTCCCCAGCCAGGTTGGGTGGAACAAGATCCACACTTGTGGTGGTCTGCCACGCTTAAAGCCGTTCGACAGGCTTTGGCTGGTCTAGAAGATACAAGTTCTATTGCCGGGATCGGGCTCTGCGGGCAGATGCATGGTACTGTGTTTTTGGATGACAGAAATGAGTTATTGGGTCCGGCAGTGATCTGGCCTGACCAGCGAAGTTCCAGGCAGGTGGAAGAGATATCTAGTCTGGTTGGCCGCGAGCGGTTGGTCGAAATCACTGGCAGTCCATTAGCTGCCGGCTTTCAAGCGGCGACCATCCGCTGGTTCCAGCAGGAGAAGGCTGGATTTTTCAACCAGGCGGGTAAAGTGTTACTGCCCAAGGATTACCTTCGCTGGCGAATGACGGGCATCCTGTGCAGCGAACCCAGCGATGGCGCCGGCAGCTTGCTCCTGAATGGGCGAACTAGGGATTGGTCGGCAGAGATCTTGGCAAAGCTTGATATCGATCCAGATCTACTGCCGCGCATCCAGCCTTCATTAAACCTGGCAGGTAAATTGGTTCACAATGTGGGCCGGGAATTAGGCATACCAGGAGGCATTCCGGTCATCACCGGGGCTGCAGACACCGCCAGCAGTTTGTTAGGAGCGGGAATCACCAGCGCGAAAGATTTGCTGCTGACAATCAGCACTGGCGGGCAGCTGATACTACCCTTTTATGAATTTACTGTTGATCGATTTGGTCGAATGCACACCTTCTGCAGTACGCTGGAGCCTGGTCCCAGGCAGGCAGGTTGGTATCGGATGAGTGCCACTTTATCTGCTGGTCAATCTCTGCGTTGGTTGCGAGAGGAGATCTTCAAAGAAGGAGTGGATTACGATCACCTCACCGCCGCAGCAGAAGAAGCAGCGATCGGAGCTGAGGGTCTGATCTTTTGGCCCTACTTGTTGGGTGAGCGATCTCCACTGATGGACCCGCAGGCGCGAGGCATGTTTATTGGCTTGACCACCCGCCACGGCAAGAAAGAGATGGTCAGATCAGTTATGGAAGGTGTGATTTTCTCCCTTTATGACGCTTATCGACTCATGATTGAAGCGCATATCCATCCGGAGCGGATTATTCTTTCCGGAGGCGGAGGACGGAGTCAACTTTGGAGCCAGATGGTGGCAGATATTTTTGGTCTACCAGTTGTAAGGCTGCAAATTGGGGAGCAATCAGCATTGGGTGCTGCGATGATGGCTGGTGCGGGGATCGGGTTATACGATATTGTAGAAACATCCCAACGGTGGGCGAAATATGAGACTGAGATCGATCCTGATCTAATCAATGAAGCAAGGTACCACCAGATATTTGCCATGTACCGGTCAATCTACCAGCAGATAAAGGCAAATACAACAAGCCAATGATACGACTAAATCCGGCGAAAAAGGGAATTTCGAACTAAGATCAACTTTTGAAGAACTGGATCACAGCCCAGTTGCCGTTGAATCTCCAGTCAGGATCTTGGATATCCAAATCCTGCACCTGGTTGGAAGTTAATCCCAGGGCTAATTCGGCTTTGAGTACCCGCAGCGCTAATAGCGCTGTGGGGAAGTAGCGAACCACATCCTGGAATGGCGTCGTTGGCGGCCAATCCAGGTCACCTGACAGGCGACGGTAATTTGCATCCCCTTTGGACACTACGAGGTCGGATTCGCTGAGTTCCTGGCGAATTCCATCCGGCATTTCCCAGAAGTAGAGTGGTGAAGTCCAGAAGAAGTCATCTTTTAATTCAAGCCGATTCTCTCTTAAGTAATCCTGGATGCGAGCTGACATCTCCCGGACGGAATTTCTTGGGCTTCCATCCAGGTGATCGAGGGTTGCATGGATATCCTTAATCATCGCATCGGAGACATAGGTTGGATAGGGTTTAGCGTGAAAACGAACCGTGGCAGCCAAACCGGTGCTCAAGAGGAAATCAGCCAGGCCGATATCTTGGACCAATTCGGGACCATAGTTATCGAGGATGAAATCGACTCTCCTTACCTGATCCCCGTTATTTGCGAGATAAGCTACCACCTGGTCCGAGTCGTCCACCAGGAGATGAGAGCGCTGGTCAGCCGTGTCTTGGTGATCCGGGCGATTTTCGCTGGCAGACCACATACTTAAATCAGCCTGGTTGCCCCACACGTTGAGCACCAGCAGCTGGTGGAGATCGGACAGCCCGCGATCTGAATCTTTAACCGAGGATGGAATTATACCTTTCAGGAGATCGCCCAGGTAGTTGATCGATTCAGTGGCGGATGCAAGGGCTTGCTGCTTTTCCTTGATAAATGGATCGTAGCCGTACATGTCCCCAGATTGGTAAAAATTAATGGCGGCAATGATCCGGCGATAAAAATACATTTCAACGATGAACCAGGGAATCTCCAGCCAATTTTTCTTGAGATACGGTAGGAGATGCTGGTTCCATTCTTCAACGTCTGGGGCCATTGGATCGTGGATCTCTTTCAAGCTTGCGAAGGGAATTTCATTGTTAAGCTTTTCCAGATTTTGCCTCACTATTGGGGGAAAATCATTATCAGCAAGAATCTTCTGGAGTATTTTAATAAATCGTTTTGTGACTGCTAAATGGGCGAAACTTCCCGACTCAGATCCATTCATTGGCTCGGGTAAGGGTGTTATTGGGGTGCGATTATTATTCATGGGATTACTCTCAAACCACTGCTAAAAAACCGGTTTGGATTCAATTAATCAGTAATTGGAAGATCCACAAGGCCAGCATTCCGATGACAATGGTATAGGTCACATTTTTTGTGCGCCAGGCGACCAATATCGCCAGCATACCTGACAGGAGGCGTGCGTTTCCCGGTGAAATGTATAGCTGACCATTATCTAAGAGCAGCTCAGGGAAGAAAATGGCTGTCATCACTGCAGGCGGCACGAACTTAAGGGTTTGCTCCACGATGGCGGGCATCTTGATCTTGCCATAAAAGATGATAAATGAGAGCCTGGTGGCATAGGTTAGTACTCCGGCAATTATGATCGTCAGCCAGGTTATCATGATCGCCTCTCAATAGCCAATCCGACCATAATGCCGATTAGGGAGGCGGCAAGCAAACCCAGTTTCAAAGGCAAATTAAACAGGATCACAGCAGCCACACCTGCTGATACGGCAGCCCCAGTACTGGCACGATCTTTTAATGCAGGCACGACAATAGCGATGAAGGTCAACGCTAATGTGAAATCGAGCGACCAGCTGGCCGGTATAGATGTGCCCAGGAATATCCCTGCGGCTGTACTGATCTGCCAGGTGGTCCATAACGTCAATCCAGAACCAAGGTAGAACCAATGCTTATTCCGCGAGTTATCGCCACGCTGATAATGATTGATAGTGACAGCATAGGCTTCATCAGTGAGCAAGTAGGCGAGCACCCATTTCCAGTGATTGGGCAGCTTCTGTACGTAAGGAGCGATGGATGCGCTGTAAAGACCATGGCGTAGATTGACCACGCCTACAGTCAGAATGTTGATTATGGCTGGAACATTGAGCGCGAAAAGCTGTGCTGAAATGAATTGTGAAGAGCCTGCAAAGATTATTGCCGACATCGCCTGGGCAGTGCTGGGCGGTAAGCCGGCGCTTATCGCCAAAATACCGTAAATCATACCGAATGGAATCACCCCAATCATCAAAGGCAACACGGCTTTTACGCCGGAGAGAAATTCATTGCGTGGCAGGTTTACTGCCGGGAGGCTCTTGTTGACTTGCATTAGATCTTATGTGATTAATCTCTGTTCGAATTAAGGCGATTGTTCTTGTAGTATAGAACCTGCTCCATCTATGCGAGGGCTGTGTATCCTTCCTTTCGAATAGGAAACTTCCTTAACGATCTTGCCCGGGATGGAATAAAACTACAAACGTTATAATTTCTCAGATAAGGTTTTACTTGTTTCTGCAGTAATATTATTAATCGACAATTTTCATTTGCGAGGACCAAAGGCATATTTTAGCAGTGAAGCAGTTAAGTTACAATCATTTGTATCGAATTCCTGGCAAAGATGTAGTTTTACCCCAAGAGAGCGATTACCATGAATTTCCGAAAATTTCTAAGCAAGGGTGTGTCGCTTAAAAAACAGGCCCCAGGTTGGCCTGAGGATGGCCCGATCAGTCCGTGCCTGAGAAAACTTGCGGATACCATCCAGGCGGAGTCACCCGACGAAATGGGAATTCAATCGATATCAGCTGTCGGAGCCGATCTGGCTCGAATATATGCCGGGCGCAGTTTACGGGTATTGTTTGTGGATACTGGGGGGAGCGGCGTTGCTCCCTGGCGTGGCTTGATCATCCTGGATACGGAACTGCGAGGGGAGGGACAAGTCAAATCACCGGGGACATTGGCGATGATCTCTCACGAGCTGACCCACCTGCTTCAGCGTGAAATCAACCAATCTCATTATTGGCCCAGCGGTGGATTGCGCCCAGCCTTGGGACGCCGCTGGGTAGGCGATTCGACCAATTATATGGAAGTGCTTTCCTATATCGTAGGTTGGACGGTGGAACACGACTTCACTGCCGCCAGAATGGGAGCAGCGGGTCGAACAGATAGAGAGAATGCGAGGGATAAGAGAACTCTGGAAAGGATCAAGGATCGGCTTGCGACGCTGACTGGCACCGACCCGCGCAACGCCTGCCGGCTGGTGGTCAAAATCTTTCCAGATAATGCAGTATATCGCCAGAATTTAGACTTGGAAAATCGTATTCCGGATGGGCGCATCCCACCTGGGAGCTGGCATTCCTGGCTGCAACAAATGGGTTTTTCACGTCAAGCAATCGATCACATCATGATCCTGGCTTCGCAGGGCAGTCCCGAATTGATCGAACTTGATCAGATAACCTGAAGCACATATCCTTTAATTGTAGTTCGACCCAATTATTGGGACCAATCGGTCGGCGTGCGATCCCAACGATGATCTTTAAGCTGGGAATGTAATTCCTGAGGAAGTGGGCCGGCATCACTGGCTGCGAGGTTATTTTCTACGTGGGCAAGCTTGCGCATCCCGGGGATGATTGTGCTCACATCTGGGTTGTTCAAAATGAAGCGCAATGCCATTTCAGGCATGGTCATTCCAGAGGGGAGAACCGGTTTCAGCCGCTCAGCATGTTCAATACTTGATCGGAGATTTTCAGGAACGAAATAGGTGTTGCGCCAATCTCCCTGCGGCCACTTGCTATCCAACGTCAATGTCCCAGTGAGCGTGCCTTCATCAAATGGTACCCGGGCGATAACAGCTATGTCCATTTCCCTGCACGTTGGGAACAGCTCATCCTCCGGATTTTGATCGAAGATGTTGTAGATCACCTGCACAGCATCGATGAGACCGCTGCGCACTGTTTTGACGCCATTCCAGGGTTCCCACCGATTGATACTAATACCGACTGCCTGGATTTTTCCTGCCTGGCGTAATTCCGCCATCTTCTTCGCCCAACGATCATCTTCCAACCAGCTATCCTCCCAGGTGTGGAATTGAATCAAATCGATCGTTTCAACACCGATGTTTCCCAGGCTTCGCTGGACATACTCTTCAATATAATCGGGTGGATAGCAATCATCCAAGGTAAATCCCCTCTGACTTGGCCAGCGCCTGTTCTTGGGGGGGATTTTTGTGGCCGCGTAAAGCCGTTTTCCAGGATTACGATGGATGATTTGGTTGAGCAAACTTTCACTGTGCCCGTCACCATATGCCCAGGCTGTATCAAAAAAATTACAACCCAGATCGACCGCTTTTTGTAATGATCCCAAGGATTGACCGTCATCTGAACCAGTCCAACCGGCCATTCCCCACATGCCATAACCGATTTCGCTTACCTCCCAACCTATACGTCCAAAGCGCCGATATTTCATCTTGATCTTCTCCAAGAATGTGGTTTGCTTTTGCGCCCCAAACTATAATGCCAGATCAAAATTATGAGAAGGGGCATAAACAACCCCCTTTTCCTGCGCCAAGAAAAGGGGGGATTTATAGGTAGAACCTGTTAGTTAACCAGTTATGGAATGTTCCAATAGGCGATCTCGTCTACCTCGGTCGTTACATTTGGCGTGATGGCAGAGCCAATGAAGACACCAAACCTGCCCTCCAGATGAGTGTCGTCTTGATATTCACCGACCAAACTTCCATTGGCATACAGTGAGAGTTTGTTGCCATTGGCCATCAAGCCGATGCGGTTCACCTGGTTCGAACCGGCGATGATGCGATCACTGGCGGTCCAATCGACCAAGGGAATATATTGGCTTCCGTTCCAGCGACGGAGCGTGAAATGCCCATCACAGGAGATGGCGTAATGGTAGCCGATATAACCTTGATCAGTTTTTACTGCTCGCACCATCAATCCGTGTTGATCTTTACCAGAGCATTCTTTTGTCTCAGTTTCCATTTCCAGGTAATAATCGCTGATCACCGGTGGGGGAAGTATCCACCCGTTATAGAAGTCAGGATTAAAGGCGGTCATGACCAATTTTGAATCCTTGATCTCAAAGGAGACATGCTGGTCGGTATAGAGCGGCCAATTGCTGGCATCAGCGAAAGTATCTTGAAAATCCGGTTCACCTAAACCAGCCTTGGGATCATTGGCGTCGAGAGTCGGTGTTGGGGGAGGTGGTGAGGTGGCAGTGGCTGATGGTACCGCCACAACTTCGGTTGCGGTTGGGACTGGTGGCGACGTCTCCGTGGCAGCTTCAATCACCTGTGTTGGCGTTGCTTCCGGTGGAGGAGCTTCGGAAGACACAGGGGTCAGCGTCTCTGCAACATCGGTTAATTGAGCAATGATCGTCTCAGCCGCGGCAGTTTGGGCGGCGGATTGGTCTAATGGCGGTGCTTCGGTCGAGGCTGATAAGTTGCATGCAGCCAGGCTAAATCCGATTAATAGCAATGATATGGTGAAGATCGAACGCAGAATTCGCATGTTGTTTTTCCCTTCAATATTTTCAGATCAATTACCGGATCGTGAGTAAACTCAATTATATAACGGGTCTCGAATAAAATTTGTTCCTGCTTAATACTCGTGAAACAAACCAATATTATTGTAAGGGATGGGATTTCTACAACCTGGCTAACAAGTCCGCTTTTTTCTGGGTGTATTCCAATTCAGGTAATAGTCTCATCTCACGCAAATGATCCAGGCTGGCGAATAAATCAAAGATGTCATCAATATGTTGAGGATTTCTTTCTTCCTGGAGAAGATCTTCTTTGGCATTCAGTATAGCGGTTTTGAAGTTGATTGGTTCCTCGATCCGGCGGAAAATATTGACTCCAAATTCACTTGCGGTCAGGATTTCAATATCACCATAGTTGAATAAGCGGCCCAAAGCAGAAATTTCCATTTTCACATCGGTCACCTTCGCTATTGAAGAGTCGGTGATGTTCTTGTTGAGGATGCCTGAAATCTGGTTCAGCCGGTGGTTTGTAATGATGAGCTGGTGGTTCATCCAATCCAAGACATCCTGCAAAAGGGTGTTAAGCCGCAGCAAGAGAAGGATTGTCCCAATGGTCCCGATTAGGAGAGCGAAGTCAGGCGGAAAGATCCATACGGTGATCGTCAGGGCGATCAAGATCAAAATGATGACGATCTCCAATACAATCGCGCTGACCACGATGAACCAATGATGTCGGGAGATCAAGTTTACCTTTTCCCGGTCACCGAGAAGAATTTCAACATAACTCGACAAAATTATCCTTCTTGTATTAATGTTTAGAAAAATTGGGTATCCAGATTATAACTTTTGATTGTGCCACTACCCTTAAAGTTTCACAGCATTGTAATGGAAAATGTGAAGTTCATGAGGATCGGACTTCAACGGTTATAATCCTGGTCAACGCAATAGGAGTGTCGAACAAGTGGATTGGCAAAAGGGATTAGCTCGTCTTGTACATTCAATTGAAGGTGGTTTTGACCGTCTTAAGTATCGGCTTGGATCTCGGCAAAATGGTCACAATCCAGTGATGATAATGCCATATTTGGGGTTTGGATCAAACGAGTTTATTGAACTGAAAGGACGGGTTATTGAGGATACTGGTGTCCAGCCATCAAGGGAGACGGATGGGATCTGGCACAACCTGTTGAACATGTACCGCAGGTTCGAAAGTGATGAAGTGCCTTTTGCTCAGATTGAAGCACGCTTTGGAGGTGTTGAGATCAAAGTTGATGCTGATGATGAAGGATTTTTCCAAGTTGACATTGAACTCGATCAACCTCTTGATGCTGAGCAATCCTGGCAGCATGTCGAGCTCGAGCTGCTGAAACCGGAATCCTCCGAGAAAAGGTGGATTCGCGCTGATGGGAAGGTGCTGGTCGTATCGCCGCAAGCCGAGTTTGGCGTTATTAGCGATCTCGACGATACGGTTCTCTTCACTGGTGTGAACAGACCGCTTAAAATGATGCGCACCGTCCTGCTGAATAATGCCCGGACGAGATCGCCGTTCAAAGGAGTTGCAGATTTCTACTCCGCTCTCCAGCTGGGATTCTATGGAAACGGTAGGAATCCCTTGTTTTATGTGTCCAGCAGCCCGTGGAATATGTATGATCTCTTGCAGGAATTCTTTCACATCCATGAAATACCTGTTGGACCGATCTTTTTGCGAGATTGGGGATTTGAACGGCAATCAATGCTGGCGGTCAATAATCGTCAATATAAGCTGGAGGCGATCTGTAATATTTTGGAAAAGCTGCCTGATTTGAATTTCATCTTAATTGGGGATAGCGGGGAGGAAGATGCAGAGATTTATACGGAAATTATCCAATCCTACCCGGGAAGAATTCTGGCGGCATATATCAGGAGCGTCAGGCGCGATTTAGAGCGGGAAAATGAGATCAACCAATTGTCTGAAAAAGCTGGCGAATTTGGCAGTGGCCTGATGTATGCCGCAGACACCCAAGTTATGGAAGAGCACGCAGCCCAGCAAGGTTGGATCAGATCATCCCCGATTTCGGAGCCAATCGAGTAATTTATCAGGCTCCCAGGCGTTAATCACATTCTTAGCCTCCACCCAACCCCGACGGGCAGTAGCAATCCCAAAATGCATTAAATCCAGTTCTCCAGGTGTGTGAGCATCGGTATTGATGCTCAATGGAATACCCAGCTCGATTGCCTGACGGGCATGGATGTCATTCAAGTCCAGGCGTTCGGGATGGGCGCTGATCTCCATCGCCACGCCGCTTTCCACCGCAGCCGCAAATACAGCTTCTATATCGAGATCCGCCCCTTCTCGATCGGGGATCAACCTTCCAGTGGGGTGCCCGATCACATCCACGTGTGGATTTTGGATTGCGTTTAGCAGCCTTTTGGTGATTTGTTCCCTTGGTTGACGCAAGCTGACGTGCAGGGAGGCGAAAACAATATCCAGCTCTGCCAATACTTGATCGGGATAATCTAAAGTTCCATCAGCCTTAATCTCAACTTCAGATCCCTGCAAGATCAGAATTGAATCACCGAGTTCTTCCTGGGCGCGATCTATCTCCTCTCGCTGTCCCTTGAAATCTTTTATAGTTACCCCCTGGGTGATGCCAAGGCTGGGAGAGTGATCGGTAACTGCCAGGATCTTGTACCCTCGATCCCTGGCACCAATCGCCATCTCTTTGATGGATACTTTCCCATCGCTCCAGGTTGAATGGGTGTGCAGTTCGGCCTGGATATCACTCAGTTCTATAAAGTCAGGCAGCTCACCGGCCAGGGCGGCCTGGACTTCACCGCGATCTTCACGAGCCTCCGGCGGGATCCACGGGATTCCCAATACTTCATAGACCTCCTCTTCAGTGGCACATAAAATCTCGCTTTCGTCCTCCCGGGCAAATCCATGCTCAGAGAGGGAGAGGCCGTTCTTAAGGGAAAGCTCACGTAAACGCACGTTGTGATCTTTCGAACCAGTGGCATACTGCAGAGCGGTGCCGAAACGCTCAGGGGGATGCACCCAAAGCTGAGCTCGCAGGCCATTATTGAATTCCACACTGGATTTGGTTTTTCCACTCCCAATCACCTGCAGAACCTCGGGCAGGTTGGTGAAGGCTTCCATAACCGGCGCGGAATCTGCTGCCGCAACCAATAAATCTAAATCACCCACAGTTTCTTTCATTCTGCGGAGGCTACCTCCAGCCACAGCCTGTTCCACTCCCGGAATATTCAGCAGCTTTTTCAGCAGCTCATCGGCTGCTGGCCAGGCTTTCCAAAGAGGAGTACGTGTCGTCCGTCGGGAAAGGGCTTCTATTCCAGCGAGTATTTTCGCTTCGGATTTCTGACCCATTCCAGGAAGATTCTGTAATTCTCCTGCTTGCGCGGCGGCTTCCAGACCGGCCAGGTCGGTGATGCCCAATTCCTTCCAGAATAAAGCGACTTTTTTCGGCCCCAAATCAGGTACCTCCAGCAGTTCGGCCAAGCTCGGTGGTACTTCAGAGGAGAGTTTATCCAGGAATTCCAGGTGACCGGTGGTGTAAAGTTCGTCAATTTTTTCGGAGATGGCTTTTCCCACTCCGGGGATATCGGTCAGCTTGCCTTCCTGCCACACAGTGTAAACATTACCCCCGTAATCTCGCAGGCTGTCAGCGGCTTTGCGATAAGCCAGGATTTTATAGATCACCTCGCCCTTGATCTCCAACAGGTTGGCGATGGTCTCAAAAATATCGGCCAGTTCTTGATTTGTAAATTGGTGTTGGGTCATAAGATTAGTAGCATACCATAATCTTTTTGGTTGAGTTTTTCCGTTCGGTATAATGAAATAATCTGCATAAAATTAGTAAATCTCCTTGTATTTCCTTTACAATCAATGGAATGATCATGCGGTTGCTAATCAGTAATTTACGTGGCTGAGTCACTGAGAACCACTAGATGCTATCAATTAGTTCAGATATGAAAGAAGATAATGAAAGGAGTTTGCACTAGATAACGCATGAAGAAAATGTCACAGTGCTCTATTCCTGTGAATCAGGCAGCCGGACAAGGGAATTTCCTAGAGTGGATAGTGACTACGTTGTAAGTTTACATACTTACAAGCAATTGAATTATCAGGTCAGGTGTTTGTCAATGGCTCGATTTTATTGTATAAGTAAATACGGCAGAGGAAAATTTCTTATCCTCCGAGTTTAAATAATTGGGTCAATATTTTAGTGAATGGTTGAATTCGGGAAGTGATGGATTCTTTACTTCTTTTATTAATTGTTCTCTTGACTGGATTTTTCCTTGGTGGGTTGACGTGGTTTCTCTGGGGGAGAAATCGAGCAGCTGAGGATTTAGCAATCGCCAATGAAGAGCGAATCTCCACGGATGAGTCTCTCCAGCTCAGGTTGGAGGAGTTAACGATTTTGCATGCCATTGCAACCGTTGGGGCTGAAGCTACCGACGAGGATATATTGATTGAACGGGCGACGCAAATTATTGGAGAAAGTTTCTACCCCAACAATTTCGGTATCCTACTGGTTGATGAATCCGGGGAAAAGCTTCAAACCCACCCTTCTTACCGGGAACACGTTGACTTGAAAGGGCCAAAATCGATCCCAATTGGGGAAGGAATCACAGGGCAAGTGGCACTCATTGGTGAACCAATGCGGGTTGATGATGTTCTGCAGGAACAAAACTACATCGAGGTCGATACCGCAACCCGTTCGGAGTTGTGTGTTCCTTTAAAAATTGGTGAACGTGTAATCGGTGTGATTAATGCTGAAAGAGAACTGGTTAGGGGATTCACATACTCTGATGAACAACTATTATTGACCATTGCGGGTCAGCTGGCGACAGCTATTGAACGGTTGCGGGCTGAGTCGGCTGTTTTCCGAAGGGCAGGTCAGCTGTCCATCTTGTCCAGTATCAGCCAGGAAGTCGTGGCCAGCTTAATTCCAGAAAGAGTTTATGCCGCGATCCACAGAGCTGCGGCACAATTGCTGCATATTGATGTATTCCTGATCGTC
>CP070785.1:2115555-2130571 GCA_020346705.1 Chloroflexota bacterium
GATCAATGGCCCACAGAATACCGTCCTGATCCGACACGAACAGCCGTTCATAATCACCTGGTGCAGAAGTCCCAAAATTGGGCGCGGTTAATTC
Source organism: Chloroflexota bacterium (assembly GCA_020346705.1). Lineage (GTDB taxonomy): Bacteria > Chloroflexota > Anaerolineae > Anaerolineales > UBA4823 > PFL25. The sequence goes on from CP070785.1 coordinate 2,115,650, forward strand.
ATCAGCTAAAGTTTCCAGTTTAATCCTTTGCCCACCTTGCAGGATGACTTCTGCCAGCAATTTCGTGGCAGCAAAAGCCGTCGAAACAACGAGCAGGACACCGAGAATTACCATGCCTAAAGCTCCGCGTTTGATAAGAATTGTATGCATTGTTTCCTCCAAAAACTACTTGCGATTGTTCATGATTTGAGAGAAATTGTTGCTCCTCAGCAGTGATAGCAGATTTACTGCACAGTTCATTGAAGAAAGGAGCCTTACTGGTAGTAACTTGTTGATATGCGGGGAATGATCTGCTCGCACCACCTCCTTTGGTTACAATGGATCCTGATACTCAGGCACTGAAGCCTGATACGATGGCCGCTTGATGTCTCCGGGGATAAAAAATGGGGTTATGAGAACATTTACGTGTATGGGATGATTTTGGATGCAAAAAATCCCCCAGCTCTCATAAATTGTTAAGAAAGCCGCTGATTTGTGAGATTGATCAACTTTCCGGAGAGATAACTTGAGCCCCCTCGATATTCACTATTGTTCAACCATTCAAACAAACCCGATTAGAGCTGATGAACCAATACGACGTTGTATAATCGAATTTGAGGAAAAGGATGAGTAAGAGCAGAAGGAGGAGCGAGGTGATGAACTTGCATGAAAAAATCAATTACGTTGAATTTCCAGCCAGAGACATTGCGGCGACGAAAGCCTTTTTCAAGGCCGCTTTGGGGTGGACTTTTGAGGATTTCGGTCCCGAATATACAGCCTTCTCGGATGAAGGCCTGGATGGGGGTTTTTTTAAATCAAATTTGGCTGCAGTCACTGAAAACGGCAGCGCCTTGATCGTGTTCTACAGCAAGGAGCTGGGGCAAACCCAGGCAAAAATTGAAAATGCCGGGGGAATAATTAAGAAACCCATTTTTTCTTTCCCAGGGGGACGGCGGTTTCATTTTACTGACCCGAGCGGGAATGAGTATGCAGTCTGGTCGGATAATGAGGCATAATGTAAATTCAGATGGCAGGTGGCAGATAATTATTAGGCGCAACCAAGGAAATAGTTATGAAATCTGATTACCCGCAACCAATCGTCGTTCCACCAGGCTCAGGAAAGGAATTGAAATTCCTGGGGGTTACGCACAAGTTTATTGATCATCAAACCAATGGTGCGTTTTATCTTTTTGAATTTGAGTTTGATCCCGAAAGTGGAAATCGATTACATGTGCATAGCTATGAAGATGAGATAGTATATGTTTTGGAGGGTGCAGTCGAGATCAGGCTCGACAACCAGAAATTGCAAACTGGTGCAGGAGGGATAGCAAACCTGCCGAAAAAGATTCCCCATTCACTCTACAATCCCTTGAAGACTCGCTCAAGGTATTTAGCACTGGCAATCCCTGGCGGTATGGAAAGATTCTTTGATGATCTGAGCGCTGCAAAGGAAAATAGCACCCTGGACGATGTAACGCACAGAAAAATATCTCGAAAGTATGGAATAGAATGGTTGGAGTAGGCCAATCAAAACTGCCGCCAAAATTCTCTTTTCCTGGTGGTTGCCGCTTTCACTTTACAGATGCAAGTGGCAATGAGTATGCGATTTGATCGGATTTAGAGCCATAAATATATAATTAGCGAGGCTTGTTAAGTAATTGGGTATTGGTTATTAGGAATTTTCTGTCCTGTTATTTCGCAAAATTTTCAGACGAAAAGCGCTTACCAGCTATTTTTATTAGAAGAAGCTGTTTTCCGGGTTTTCGCAAATTGTTGCTTATCATTTTCAATGGTATTTGGGCTGGATTTCGATAACGCTACTGTTGATAAAACCCTCAGCCCAGGAATGCCGCTGTTCCAAAAACTGCTCAGTATGATCTTTCATTCCCAGCCAGGATCCAACCCGCAATGCCACCAAACAGCAACATGGAAGTAGAAATTTCAATGAAGTGGGAACGTGCCACAGGTGGAGGCATAATTGGATTAGGGAATAATCCGAGCGGCAAGGAAAACAGCACTGCGAAGGTGAAGGCAACGGTTAACGATTTTTCCCAGCGTTTTGCCTTCATCATGCGTATGATCAGTGTAGCAAGCAAAGCCCAAAGTGCGCCACGCAGTATCTGGAAGGGCAGGATAAATGGGTCCTCCGAGAAGAATAAATCCCGAAAATGCACCAGAAATGGTTTGATCGCAGTTGATCCCGAGTAATACAGCCGCGTCTCTTCCCACTGCCAGGCGACGAAATAGCCAAAGAGAAAGTATATGAGCACATAAATTAAAGTGACCGCCAGGAATTGCTTGCCAAAATCTGATGAAACCACGGCAGCCGGTTCCTCTTCCGTTTGCGCTGGCTTCTTAAGCTTGCCAAAAATAAGAACTACTAGCGGTGCAAAGATCAGTGCGCGCAGTGCGCCTGCGGCGACGATTGCAAATAACTCAGCAGCACTCATTTGTACCGCACGGTTGAAATACAGCGTTTCAATCTGCGCCATGAATGTTTCCACCCCGAATTGAACCAGGAATACGGCTCCAATAAGTTTCAACCCGTACCAGGGCGAGCGCAAAATGATGAATGACAGTATCAGTGAGAAAAATAAAGAGACGAATACTAAAGCTATACCAGCCTGGCGCGACTGTTCAGGTGTTAATGTCATGTTGGTCTGTCCAACGACCTGCAAACTCAGGATGTAGGCAATAAACATGGCGATGAATGACAATCCAAAGCGCAAGAGCAGCAAGAGTGTTTTTTTGAATTTTGACATGCTCGGACCTGGAATTTTTTTTATTCTATAAAGGTGATCGTTTCTGATGCGGTTTGGATTTTTCCTGTTTTTTCACCAGTGACCTGAACCCGTGTGGTTGGAACTCACTTGTGAATACTTGCTAATCATCCGATTGTGGGGCGTGGGAGAATCGGATTAATTATTATTTCACTCGATCATTGTCATTGTAACCGATTCCTTGTTGTGGAACTCCAGGGGGAATTTTATTTTCCAGCCAAGGTTAATTGAGGTGAAGTATTTAGGTATTAGAGATCAGTTATTTGGGGTTATTTCTCAAGCAGTATTGTGGATCTCGTCTTCAGTCTGCCTACGGATAATCTTTTTTAAGACCCATCTTGGGCCTGGTAGAGGGTGATCTGCATGCCATCCGGATCTTGGAAGCGCACGTTACGATCGCCCCACGGAGTGATGACAGGAGGATGGACAAGCGTGGCGCCATGCGCGAGCAGGCGCTCCATGGCGCCATCCAAATCAGGCACCTGGAGGGCGAAGCGTATCTGGTCGCTGATGCGACGGCCAACCTCGATCTGGTCGATGGTGTCAGCCTGCTTTTCGTCAAACACCTCGAGGGTGGCTTTTCCCATGTCGAGCACCAGCGCTTGACCTTGATCCTCCGGCCAAACCTGAGCGGGCTCGAGACCAAGTCCATCAAGATAAAAGCTTGCCAACCGCTCAAAGGCCTCGGTTGTCAGTGCGACTCGGAATTCCATTACTGGAGATGGTGGGTTTGTCGTTGACATAAGGTGAACTGTTCCTTTCCGACGTGGCCTCTATGTATAAAAGATTGGGGATGTTAGGTATTGCCCTGAGTTTGAGTCTGCTCCTCAACAGCTGCGCTGGGATTGGCCTGTCGCAATCCCCACAGGACAAAAGAGCCTGATGCAGCGGTAGCCACGCCGAACATGGTGAAACCATCAATCGGTCCCCAGGAGGCCGTGTTGAAAGCCGGGAAGCTCAGGATGCCCGTTGCCACCCAGGGCACGGACGCCAATCGCCCGCTAAGAGGGAAGAACAGGTGGGCGATCCCAACCAGGACCGCCCCGATCATGCCCTCCGGGTTGTTCGGGTAGGAGAACATGAAAATCAGGATCCCCGCTAGGCCGAGAGCGGCGAGCACCGCCGACAGCCAACCTGCGGTTTTTCTGAAGACCAGCACGAGACCGACCGAGCCGATCGGGAATCCGATGTAGAGGGGGATCAGACCGATCGAGCCCTCGGCGCAGCCATCGCAGGCATAAGCATCGAAAAACGTTCCAGCAGCCGCGGCCAGCAGTGCTATCCCGGTGACATACCGCAGAATGGTTTCGGTCTTCCTGTTTCGCTGCTCAGATTCCATAAATACCTCCCTCAACTCACTGGATTGATTGCTGAATAAATCATTATGTGGAACAGATCAACTCGGATAAATTATACTAGAACTATCGTATTTAGTATGAAAAAGCTTGTCGTTAGGAGATATTGGAGAATTCTTTGTTGGCAGCTCGCCAGGGGTGAACCCAATCTTAGAGGTATCCTTCCTTCAGCCTGGGAATGAGCTCATCCCTGGTATTCTCCGGGATGAAGGCGGCATTCAAGGCATTCAGGTTGCACTGCAAGAATTCCTCTTTCCCCCACCCAAAGGCATGGCTCAGTTTTTCGTACTCTTCGGTCAAGGTAATGTTGGAAATGGTGCGCGCATCGGTGTTCACGCCAATTGAAATTCCCTCCCGATACAACCTGTCAATGGGATGATCGGCATAAGTGTTATAGCAGTTTGTTTGCACGTTGCTGGTTGGGCAGGCTTCCAGGTGGATGTGGTGTTTTTTAAGGTAGTCGAGCAGCGCAGGGTCCTGGATGCTGCACACACCGTGACCGAGGCGGGAGGGAGCGAATGCATGGATTGTATCCCACACATTTTCAATACCGCGTGACTCTCCGACGTGCGCGGTATAGGGAATGCCGTTTTCGCGCGCATAATCAAATGCTGGAATATGGGCATCAATCACATTCCCCGGTTTATCCGCCGCAATATCGAACGCAGCCACGTAGGTGCCCAAAAAATCCTCAACCAAATGCACGGTTTCAAGGCTCTGTTCTGTTGAGTAAAAACGCAGGGTACAAAGAATGAGGCGCGCTTCGACTCCAGTATTACGCACACCCTCGGCCGTCGCCGCTTCTACGATGGTGACAACTTCACGGGCGGAGAGCCCTCCTTCGGTGTGCAGCAAGGGGGCAAAGCGAAGCTCAGCATACAATACATTGTCTTTGCGAAGCTGTTCGAATAAATCCAGAGTCACCAGGCGCAGGTGCTCTTCCGTCTGCATGAGCGGATAGCTGCTGGGAGCACGTTTCAAGTAATCCCGCAAGTCCACACACTTTTCAGGCGCAATGAAGTTCGAACGATAATCCTCAAGCGTGATCGATGGCTCGATCTGAGAGACGATCTCGTAGCTGAGAGAGCAATCCAGATGAAGGTGCAGCTCAACTTTGGGCAGTTGTTGGAAATCCATAGCAGTATCTCCTGAAAGCGAGTGATCAGGGTGATTTATAGCGGGCGCACCGCATCGCACAGCATGTCCCAAAAACGTTTGCGAGAGGCATTGAGCACAACTTCTGTGTTTGGTTCTTCGCCCAGCACACCATAATGATCGACAACCGACTGCCCCCGGCAGAGGTCGCTCTCGTTTTCGATGGCCACAAACAAGGATCTGGTTTCGGTGGCGACCTCCGGTTCGAGGGCAATGGCGGTGGCAATGGCATCCGGCAGGTCAAAGCCCTGTAGCTTGGATTGGTTCATAGCAAATTGGGTTAAGGTGGCTTGGATATCCACGCAGAACGCAGCCAGCGGAGTGCCAAAGCCGCGCAGATCGGCTGTATCTTGGGGATTGAGCACAGCATAAGTGCGCGAGATGTCCCAGCCGACCATCTTGAGCCGCATGCCTGACTCGAAAACAATTTTAGCGGCGTCCGGGTCAGCCCAGAAATTGTATTCACCAACCGGGGTGATGTTGCCATGTCCCCGGCCTGTTCCGCCCATGACGACGCATTCTCGCACTTCGCCAGCAATTCGGGGGTCTTTCTGCAGCGCGGATGCGACATTGGTCAGTGGACCGAGCGTCAGCAGAATGATGTCTCCCCCAAAGCGGTGAATGTTATCAACCAGGATATCCACGGCATGACCAGCAGCTGGTCGACGTCCGGCGAGAGGTAGGCCAATATCCCCCATGCCATCCTGGCCGTGGACGAAATGAGCGGTAAACAAAGGCCTGACCAGCGGGGCAGACATGCCGCGATAGACTGGAATGGATTGCTGGCAAAGCTCAACCGTGTAAAGCGCATTCTGTACAGCCTGGTCTACGGGTACATTGCCAGCGACAACGGTGATGGCTTCGATCTGGACCCCGGGGTAGCGCATGGCCATAATCAGCCCCACGGCATCATCAGAAGCCGTATCTGTGTCAATAATGAAATGGCGCATAAGGATCCCCCGTTTCGAAATGTGGAATTTGCTTGTGGTATTTATAGCAAATGGGGTGGCAAGAGTCAATGGATTGGAACCTGCAGGCAAACTCCATCTATAGAGGGGCTGTTTTCGTCCCATGTGAGAGTTATTAGTGATTGGGGATTAAGCCCCGTCCCGACTGTCCGGGGTTAGGATATTGGTTTTTTCGATTTTAAGCAAGAATCTGCCAGCTTTTGCAGGGGTGATATTTCTTCATTTATTTCTCATGATATGTGAGTTTATCAGGAAGTGCTGCGCAGGATTACAAATCCCCGTCCTGGCGGGACCTATAAAGCCTGCTTGAGCAAAAGCAGGGATTGTTGCGCAGGTTTGCAAAGCCCCGTCTTGGCGGGACTAAAGCCTGCTGGAGCAAAGGATTTCGCTAGAAATGGAAAAATCAATATAATTAGAGGTATGACCGTTCCAATCATATCAACCAAATTGCACATCCCCCGGCAGCCCGCTTACTTAGTGCCGCGTGATCACCTGCTGCGCAAGCTGGAAGCGGGCACTCAGGGGAAACTGATCCTGGTTTCCGCACCAGCGGGATTTGGGAAAACTACGCTGCTTATAAATTGGGCCAACCGCTGCAAGAGTGAATGCCTGGTTTCCTGGGTGCACCTGGATGAAAACGATAATGAATTGGAACGGTTTCTCAGCTATGTCATCGCCGCGGTACAAACCCACCAGCCGGAGATTGGAGAATCTGCGTTATTTGGGATGGGTTCGACGCCCCCGGCACCTGTTGATAGCATCTTGACTTCCCTGGTCAATGACATTGACTCCCTGGATGATAATTTGTACCTGATACTCGATGATTACCAGCGGATCAATGCCCCAGGGGTCCATAACGCGGTCAGCTTCTTGATCGAGCATTTGCCCTCTCATGTAATCGTGGTGCTAGCCACGCGTGCGGATCCTCCCCTGGGGCTCCATAAGCTTAGAGCCCAGGGAGAATTAACTGAGATTCGTGCCGGGGATTTGCGTTTTGGCCTGGAGGATACAGAGACACTGCTGGAGACTGTGCTGAACAAACAGATAGCTGAAAGTGATATCAAGGCCCTGGATAAGCGGGTTGAAGGCTGGGCAGCTGGTTTGCAGATGGTGGCGCTCTCCCTGCAAGACAGAGAAGACGTCCATGAATTTGTTGAGTCTTTCAGCGGCAGCCATCGCTTCATCATGGATTACCTGACAGAGGAAATATTTAACAACCAGCCTGGTCATATCCAGGAATTTTTGCTGCAGACATCCATGTTAGACAGACTGTGTGGTCCCCTGTGCGATGCCGTTTTGAGCGAAGGAGCTTGGGAGATTGGGAGAGAAGGAGATACTTTTTCCGCAGAAGAACATGGCGGGACAAGCCTAGCTCAAGATGTGCTGGAGGAGCTTGAAAGAGCCAACCTGTTCTTGCAGCCATTAGACGATGAGAAGAAGTGGTACCGCTACCACAACCTGTTTGCGGACCTGCTCCAACAACGCCTGAGGCAGACCTGGCCGGAGAAGATCCCGGGGCTTTTGCAGCGCGCGGCGCGCTGGTCTGCCGATCAGGGCCACAGCGATGAGGCCTTCAATTATGCCCTGGCGACGAATGAATTTGATTTCGCGGCTGGTTTGATTGAAAGCCAGTCCCTTGATTTGCTCAAAATCGGTGCACTGACCAATCTCCTGAGTGGATTGAAGAGACTGCCAGTAGAAGCAATCCTGGTGCGTCCCTGGTTGAGTGTCTATTATGCCTGGGCTATGCTGCTGAGCGGAGATTTAGGGGAACTCGAACGATATTTAAGCGCAGCGGAAGATGGAGCGGACCAGCTTTCTGAAGCCAAAGACCTGAGCGGGCACATTGCGGCGATCATGGCTTATGCTTCACTATTGGGGGGAAATGTGGAGGTGGCACACGATCAAGCACAAGAGGCGCAAAATCTGCTGTCGGAGCAGGATCTCACCGTGCGCAGCGTGGTGGCTTTCGTAATGGGTGGGGTAAATGTCATGCGCCAGGATATTCCGGGCGCGATCGGGGCGATGCAGCAGGCCGGGGAAATCGGTTTGCAAGCCGGGAATATTCACCTGGCTGTATCCGCGCTCAGCTCATCTGCGTATATGCTCTTGGGCCAAGGTAGGCTTAGCGAAGCGGAGCAGGTGTATGAACGGACTCTCAATCTGGCCACGGGAAAAAGCGGTCGCCCTATGCCGATCGCGGCCAATGTGTATTCCGGAATGGCGCAGCTCTACCTGGCGCGAAACGATCTGGTCAACGCCCGGCAGACAGCTGAGAAAGGTGTAGAACTGGCAGGACATTGGGGCAATATGGACAGCCTGGCCGGCAATTATCTTTCCCTTGCCCAAATTAACCAGCTGGAAGGAAATCCGATCGAAGCCCAACAGGCGCTGGAAGAGGTAAAAAAGATCGCCGCCACTCATACCCTGACCCCTGGAATCGAAGAGCGGATGGCTGGAATTGAGGCACAAGGAGTGGAAATGCAGTCAGATGGCACTCGCCCGGGATTCCTGATCGAACCGCTCACTGATCGGGAGCTGGATGTGTTGAGACTGATGGCTGCGGGTCGATCTAATCCGGAGATCGCAGAGGAGCTGGTCGTCGCCCTGGGAACCGTTAAGGCGCATACCTCCAGCATCTATCGTAAACTGGACGTACGCAGCCGGACAGAGGCGGTAGTCAAAGCGGCAGAACTTGGCCTATTATGAGGGGATTGGCCAGGAAATTGCGAGAGCTGGCAGCATGTTGAATTTACGAGATCTCCAAAGTATCAATGAGAGGAAACCCATATTGATCGCCCACCGTGGGGGCGTGATCGCTTCGGACGCGCCGGAGAATTCGCTGGAAGCGATTCGCCTTGCCTCCCAACGTGGCTATGACATGGTTGAGCTGGACATCATGGAGGCCAAGGATCATGTTCCAGTGCTGTTCCATTCCTTGCGCGGAACTGGGAATCTTTATGTGGATTGCGGGATCAACCAATCCCTTGGGGAGTTTACCAGCCAGGAATTATCGCGCATAATGTACCGTCTCAGCACACAGCGGATTGCCAGGTTATCGGAAGCACTCGAGCTGTGCGCGGAACTCGAGCTGGGGGTGATGCTGGACATCAAAGGCAAAAACCTGTCGGAAACATTCCTCGGGTTGATCGCGGCAATGTTAGAGGAAAACGGTTTTAAAACCAGTGCATTGACGCTGAACACAGCTCCAGCAGTGAAAGAGAAGCTTGAGGCATTGGTCATCTTCCCCTTGCGGGAGGAAGAAACCAACCGGGTATTACATGGTAAGGCAGGAGATCTGGGGGAGCGCTATTACTTTGGGTGGGGTTCAAGGATTGATGAAGTATTGATCCGCAGGATGCACGAATGTGGCGCCTTCGTGATTGCGGCGATCAATTTTTTCCATTATCCTCGGCATGCACGACTCCCACTCGCCGGGCGAGATATGGAACGCTTGCTGGCGGTAGGCGTGGACGGCTTCCAGCTAGATGATGAGTTCAGGGAATTGGTACCGGGCCGACCTTAGTCAACCCTCTATGTTAGTGAGGCCACTACAAATTATTTTCTGGCTCAAGCAGCCTCTTAGACTTGGTGTCATCTAGCGTGCAAGGGCAAGAACCAGTTGAACGACAGCCAGCACAAGGTTGGCGATTGCACCCCCCACATTCGACACCAACGCAGCAGCAAAGCAAAAAACTGCTCCTGCGATCAGCCCTGGTTGGACAAGTTCCCCTCTGCTCAAGATACAAAATGCCACCACCAGCTGAAAGATGATCAGCAGGATCGTGAACAGCCTGGCATTGGGGATAACCAGATTGCGGACCAGCGCCCGCGCAGGGGAAAGGATAGCATTTTTGGCAAAGCTGCCGTAAAACTCATCCCCATGACGGAAGGTGTACAAGGAATTGAAAATGGCTCCTATTAAAAATAGGAGACCAATTCCAATTTCGAGTATATTGCGGATCAGGCTATTTGCTTCCATGCCCTAAACTGACGCTGCCTGTTGTTGCGTGCTTCTAATTGTCAGGGTGCCAGTTATGTAGGTCGAGGCAAAGATCAGGGCAAAGGGGATCCAGGTTCCCAACGGGCTGGCAAACATCTCCAGGCTGCGATTGATGATCAAGGCAATCAAGAAAAAATCCACCAGGATCACGAAGGAAACAAAAATCAGTGCAGTGGACAGCGGGGAGGTGTAGTTGAACTTGTTGAAATAGACCAGAGAGACGATCGTGAAAATTATTGGGGCGGCGACCGCATGCACGATCAAGGCGCTTTCGATTGACATTGTCGCCATGCCGATCATCATTGAGGCGGTGCAAAACGCCCAACCGACGAAAGCATGGGCTAAGATGATGAGGATCTTCCTGGTATTCATTTGATAACTCCTTAGATTTTCTAATTCTGGATCAGCAGGTGCAATCCAGAGATCGATCAAGTTTTTCGAGCAGGGTACCCAGCTGCTGGAACTCTTCCGAGGTCAATCCCACGCAGCAGGTGGCATAAATCCGGTCCAGGTCTGGTGCGCTGTCTTCCAGGGCTTTTCCTTTCTCCGAAAGGGTGACCAGCAAGCTGCGGCGGTCATCCGGATTGGGTTCGCGCGTTACGAGGCCATTCTTCTCCAAAGTGTCAACGATACCGGTCATCGTGGGGCGGGTACAGCCGTTGGCGGCAGCCAGATCTTTGAACGGTTGGCTGTCCCGCTCCCAGAGCAGGCGTAGGGTTTGGTACTGGGGGGGAGTGAGTTCTACCTGGTTTACAGTTTGTCGCTTGATCTCGCGCAGCTGCCGGGCAACCCTGTCCAGCATGGTAAAGACATCGGTAGCCGGGGGGGAGGGTAGCAGTTTTTCGATGGAGATGAGTGTTTCGCTTGTCATAATATTGATTAGGGTACTAATTATTAGTATCCTAATTATACAGGATATTTTCTTAAATGTCAAGTTCTTCGCGCTGGGTTTATGCCGCTCTGCATAAATAAATAAACCCTCAAATAAACCCTTGCCAGATGCGGTCGAACGTATCTTTTTGTATATTGATAGCGAAACAATATTCAGAAGGAGGTCACAATGTGGTTCAACCCGATAATGAGCTGGATGATACGCTCTCCCCTGCACTTCATGGTCAGTAAAAACATGATGCTGATGACTTACACCGGTCGGAAGAGCGGTAAGTCTTACTCGACACCGATGAATTACCTGGCGCTGAATGGCGCTTTATATACCAACAGCTACCGGGACCGGGTCTGGTGGCGCAATCTGCGGGGCGGCGCAGATGTCATTTTACGTCTTAGGGGCGAGGATATTCCTGCCCGTGCAGAAGTCATAGAAGATCAAACCGCCGTCGCCGGCTACTTGACCCAGTATGTAGAAGAGGCCCCTCACCTGGCTAAGTACATGGAGGTACGGATGGAGGCGGACGGGACACCTGACGATGAGGACATATCTCGCCTGGCTCAAGAGATGGTTATGGTGCGTACTGAACTGGCGTAATCTGGTTTGTATAGCGGCGAACAGAAATAAAGGGAAGGACGAAATGTTGAGTAATTATTTTGCTAAGAGCGGTTTTGATTTGAACCTCAAAAAACTGATCGTGCCTGGAATTGTTATGCTGGCGTTTTACATCCTGGGCACTGTTTTGTGGCTTGTCTACGGGCAGATCATGCCGCTCTTTTTCTTTGGCTACATCGGCACTTCGGTGGGCGTTGGGCTCGGTTTGTACGCCGCGCTGCCCAAGAAGAAGAAGCCGCTCGGACGCAGGCTGTCCCTGCTCATGGTGGGAACCTTCCTGGTGGGCTTTGCGGCCATCTACGGCCAGGAAAACATGCAGATTGAAGGCGCCTTCTTTGGATTGCTGGGCGGAGTAACCCAGGCCGCGGTGGTTCACTACCTGATCGCTAAGGTGTTCGGGCCGATGTTGTTTGGCCGCATCTGGTGCGGTTGGGCCTGCTGGACGGTGATGATCCTGGACTTGCTGCCGTTCAAGCGCCCTGCTGGACGTGTGCTTGGAAGGTGGGGCTGGATTCGATATATGCACTTCGCCATCAGCCTCGGATTGGTCGCCATTGCCTGGTATGGGTTTGGTTACCAGGGTGGTGCGATTGGGAGAACAGCCGTCGCATGGTTCGTCATCGGCAATCTGCTCTATTACGCCATAGGAATCATATTGGCCTATGCCACGCAGGACAATCGGGCTTTTTGCAAGTATGTCTGCCCGGTATCCGTCCCATTGAAGATCACCTCCCGCTTAGCGCTGCTGAAAATCGAAGGTGAGGCGGAAAAATGCAACGACTGCCAGGCCTGCGTGAAGATGTGCCCGATGGACATCCGGATACCGGAATATGTTCGCAACGATCAGCGGGTTCTATCGACCGAATGCAGCCTGTGCCAGACTTGCATCACAGTCTGCGCAAAAGACGCCCTGAAACTATCCTTTGGATTTGACCTGGGCGGTAAAGATTATCGACGAGAACGAACAGAGAGAGTTGAAAGAAAGGTGCGCAATGAAAAAGTGGCTGTCTAATACTTTGATCACTTTACTGCTGGTCCTTGGGCTGGTGCTGCTCTATTTGACCAACACTGGAGTAATAACATTTGGTAAGCCGTATATCCAGCAGCTGTCCAGCGAGTTGCCTGAAGCTGCTACGCTGGTGGCGTTTGAAAACGTCAACCTGGTTCCAATGGACAGTGAGCAAGTCCTGGAAAACCAGACAATCATCGTGCGAGATGGATTGATCGAAGAGATCGGGGATAGCGACCAGGTTTTAATCCCGGAGAACGCTGAAGTAATCGAAGGGACCAGCCGGTACCTGATGCCCGGCCTGGCGGACATGCATGTGCATATCCAGTATGAAAATGATATGCTGCTGCTGGCTGCCAACGGCGTCACCAGCGTGCGCAATATGTGGGGCAATACCGGCAAAATGCTGCGGATAGGAATGCCGGACCAGTTAAAACTGCGGGAGCAAATTCAGGAGGGCGAGCTGCTTGGGCCGACGATCTACACCGCTGGTCCGGCGATGGAGGGACAGCCTTCTTTCCACCCGCTGGCAGAGGTATTTCCGACACCTGAAGGTGCGTCTCAATCGGTTGCCTGGCAGAAGAGGCAGGGATACGATTTCGTCAAGGTGTACGACCATCTTTCACCGGAAACGTACCAGGCTATCCTGGATACAGCCCGGGAAAATGGTCTCACCGTGGCAGGGCATGTGCCTTTCGCCATCGGCCTGGATGGTGTCCTGGCCAGCGGACAGACGACGATCGAACATATGACCGGGTATATCGATCCCGATGCAGTTGAGTTTATCATTCCCGAAGACCAGCTGGATCAATATGCCCGCAAGACGCGCGAGGCCGGGGTGTGGAATTGCGTCACCTTGAGCGTCTACCCAAGGACGAAAGAAACCCCGGAGGGTTTTCAGCGCCTGCAAAACCAGGTGGGAATGCGCTACGTTTCACCGGGGGCGCGCTTACCCATGCCGTTCATCTATATGATGGCCGCCAGAGCTCACACCTACCAGGGTGAGGATTATCCGCAGCGGATTGCAGCATTAAATCGCCAGATGGTGGGCGCGCTGCAAGAGGCTGGGGCGGGCATCCTGCTGGGAACGGACGCCGCGCAGCCGTACCATATACCCGGCTTCTCGATCCATGAGGAATTGGAGATGCTGGTGGAGGCTGGGCTGAGCCCTTACGAGGCGTTGGAAGCTGGCACACGCAACGCGGCCGCAGCACTGGGAAAACAGGCTGAATTTGGAACCATAGAGGTCGGCAAGCGGGCCGACCTGATCCTGGTGAACAGTAATCCATTGGAGGATGTCAGCAGCCTGCAGGAGCGCAGCGGGGTGATGCTGCGAGGTCGCTGGATGGATGCAGATGAAATCCGGGCGATGCTGGAAGGAATTGAGGAGTCGTACCGGCCGAATCTTCTGGAACGAATCTGGCCATTGGGCTTGATCGGTGCAGGGATCTACCTGATCTGGCGCAGGAGAAGAACTGCTGAGGAGGTGAGCGCATGAAATCCAACGGCAACCTGAAGGACAAGGCCAATGATACCCCCGGTCGAGAACGCCGGATAACGATCGGGGGAGGGGGCAGCTACGAGATCAAAGTTGCCGGGCACCTGGATGAACACTGGTCTGATACCCTGGGCGGGCTGGCAATAACCCATGACGATCTGGGGTGCACCCGGCTGACGGGCAACATTCCGGATCAAGCCGCGCTGCACGGCATCCTGAACCAGCTGCGTGAACTGGGTTTGACTTTGATCTCGCTGCAACCAGAGAAATTGGAGGAATGATGAAATTGTTGAGTACAATGGATAGAAATATGGATGGTACACAATATGCGGGGTTTGGCACCCGGTTGAAAGCTTTTGGATTCGATTACCTCCTGATCGCGGCCTATATCCTCCTCCTTTTTGGAGTGACGTTGACGATCCTACGGATGATGAATGCGCTGGGGAGACCGGTGAGCCTGCCGGGAAACCCGCTGCTTGGCGACCTGACCGCTTTCGTCACCCTGGTGCTGCCGGTGATCCTTTACTTCAGCCTGCAGGAGAGCTCGTCGAGGCAATCTACCTGGGGTAAACGCAAATGGGGATTGCTTGTCGTGAACGGGAAGGGGGAGCGGCTGACCTTTGGGCTAGCTTTCATCCGTTCGTTTTTGAAATTCCTACCCTGGCAGATCGCAC
>CP070785.1:2130671-2137018 GCA_020346705.1 Chloroflexota bacterium
TGACTGAGCTGAACACGGTTTTTAATGGATTGATTGACCAGTATGGGGGTGAATACGATGGTTGGGAGACGATTGTAGTTCCATAAACAGGTTATGATATAGTCTTTCTTCATCAATCAATTTGAATCAATGATTATTATCATCTGTCAGTAGCATAGGTGCTTTATATGGGAAGGAAGGATGGAAAAATCATACTGCTCAATGCTTCCAATATGGAGTCTTTCCCAGTTTACCCATATGCGTTTATACAGGTTCCAGCGATCGCCAGGCAATACGGCATCGAAGTAGTTTGTAAAGATTTACTCGGGTTTGCTGAAGAAAATTGGGGCGAGATTCTCGAGCATCTAATCGCACACCACCAACCAGATTTGATTATGGTCACCTTACGAAATACAGATACATTAACCGCTACAGATTATGAGAAATCTGGTGATATTGCAGAAGAGTCAATTCCTTATTTCCCGATTGAGCGAACAAAAACACTCATCTCAAAGATTCGCGAGATCTCAGGGCTAAAGATTGTGGTCGGGGGATTTGCATTCTCAGTTTTTCCTGAAGAACTGATGAATTATTTAAGACCGGATTATGGGATTTTCGGAGGACCGGATGATTTTTTCAAGAGATATACTGATATCTTGTCGGGAAAGCTCGAGAATGTTGGCAATTTAATTTACTTCAAAGATGAAAATCTAATCTCGAATTCACGAATTTATTTTCCACCATTCAAAGGGATTGAATATACCCCGAAAGTTATCAACGAGATGATGGATTTCTATGAATCATTCCCAGATCCTGGATTTTTTGGTGCACCAATTGAGATCAACCGGGGTTGTATTTATGATTGCGTTTTCTGCTCGGAACCACTGGTCAAAGGAAATCAGGTCCAACACCGGGAAATTGCCTCCATCATGAAAGACATCGAAATGCTCTTTGATCATGGAATTCGTAAGTTTTACATGATCACTTCGGAGTTGAATCCCGAAGGGAATGACTTCATTCTCAGTCTGGCTGAAGCAATTACAGAATTCAATTCGAAGCTGAATATTGAAAAAAAGATCACCTGGTTTGGAGCGAATTACTTGTTGAATTTCTCCGTTGACGAATTTCGACAGCTGTATGCTTCTGGTTTTACTGGTGGGTGGTTTGATGTCACTGCCCTAGATGATGATAATGCTCGTGAGATGCGAACGCCTTACCGGAATCGCAGCGTCATCAAGGCTCTGAAGGATTATTCCCAAGTTAAAAGTGAAATCGATAGCTCGGATGATATCAGTGAAGATCTTGATCCAGGTATTTTCTGGACAATGTTCTTGGGAAATCCTGCAGTCCGGATTGAAACAATTCGAGACACGCTAAAAACCGCTAATGAAGAAGGAATCTCTCAGCTCTATGATTCTTGTGGTCTGAACACACACATCCGGGTATTTGATTATGAAGAGCCATCAGAGGATACTTTAAGGGTGACATATTCCATTGATGAAGAACTAAAGCGGAAAAAATATGATCAACTGTTGCCATCCTTTGCCTATCCGCCAGCGTTACTGAAAGGGTTTTCCGTTGAAGAACTCACTGAGCTGTTCAAATATCTTGGGGAGACTTACCTATCCACCAAATATGCTACGACGAGGGATTGGCAGGGATTTTTTGCAAATCACACCGATTCCAAACAAATCTCTGAGTGGTTTCAGGCAATCGCCCAACATGAGGATAATCATCCAAATGAGCAGCTTCTCAAGAAAATAAATAACACTGAACTGGATCAGGGGGTGATGGTTGAATCTTCCATTGAGGAAAAATCCCAATTACATGAATCAGAGTTTCTAGAGATAACCAAAATGTTCTTGTCATTTAGTTTTAGATATTTTCCAGAATATTTTGAATCTGTGGGATTGCCATATTCCGAGGTGGATTTGCATCAGAGTACACCTTTTAACATAGCTAGATCGATCTACAGTAAGTGGAACACAGAAGAAGAGCTAAAGAATTGGATTGTCACACAATCCTTGTCATACTCACCAGGATGGAAGCAATCTCTACTTCAATTTTGCGCGCAAACAATCCTTTATAAGTTCAATATTGAATTTAATATTAAGTACGCGCCGTTTTTCGTGTAATTTATTTTGAGAATATCAGGACTATACCATTCTTAATTTTTCGATCCCCATTGGTTAGCCGTGGGATTCCAGAAAGGATTATCTAATCCAATCGCGGAAAATATCTCCACCATCTCATCTGGGGCTGGACGTCGAGAATCTTCAGTGATCCTGTTCTCATACCATTGAACAGCCAGATGCCACAGTTGATCCATATTAATCACTGGACGAACCGGAGTGGAATTTGTAGCGCACCATTTTTCGACAGTTTCTTCCGACCGGAAGAGCAACATTGTCGCTCAAGTGTAGATGATATCATCCCACCATTGGACGGCTGGAACAGCGAAGTGAGCGAGATAACTTGATTGGGTGGGCTTATTGTCCTTAACCTCCAAGATCAGCGATTCGCCGGTGAATCCATCTGATGAAAAAATTATCGCATCCTGGTGAAGAGCAGCTGCAATCCCAAATGCATCCCAAACGCAATTGGCGTAATAAGATTTGTCACTAATATCGACACGAAAAGGCGTTTCAATACCAGAAAACGGGGGTGCCATCCTGATTTTCGATGGATTCTCAGGCTCAAGCACTAACAACCTTTTTGCAGCTAGAGTCTGAAAAATTTCCCTGATCTTCTCCTCTGAAAGATTCATATCGGTAGCAACTGAACTAGAATCTGGGATTTTTGCATCCTGGGCGATTTTTGTGTAAATCATGAGCTTCACATTTGTCTCCAAATCCATCAAAATCTCCTTTGAATTGCTTGGGTGATTTAGTTATGCTTGTCTCGTGATCCAAATTTCTCAATAAGCTCATCATGAAAAAGAGAACCATATTGTAATTCAGGCAGATTCTCCTTCAATAACCTCATTTCGTTTTTCGACCAATGGTAACCAATCACGAGGATAACAAGCTGTTTAAGTTCTAATAAGGGCAGCAAACTGTTTTCCAAGGATATTAAATTTTCCAGGTAGAGATAACGTAAATTCTTCAATGAGCTGAGAGGATTTAAGCCCTGATCGATCTGTTTCGCCCACAAACTGCCCCCGGTGGCCAGGCCCTCGAGATTGATCAATGCGTTCTGCGGCTGGTGATCCCGGATTTGTTTGAAATTCTCGATATACAGGATAACCAGTTGATCCATTGAACTCAGTGGGAGGATACTCCCAACGAATAGTGAACTCCCAATATGAAGATATTTGAGATTTTGAAGGTTTGTCAGTGGATTTAATCCTTGATGCCTTCCCAAACAATGTAAAGTCCTTTTCGTAATTATGGTCGGTTATCGTTTTTGTGGTATTACTCCATTGCGTATAGCAAATTTGGGTGGGCAAATCTGATATCTAGTCACTGATTATGAGGTTGTTCTGACGCTTGCGATTGATAGATAACTGGAGAACATCCGGCCGGCTGTAATGACCTGCTGGATCAAAGTTATGTCGCTCTTTACGGATATGCTGATAGTCAATGGTTGCCACAAATAAAATTTCCTCATCGATGATAGGTTCTACCAACCAGGATCCATCCGGTCCTGCGATACATGAGCCCCCATTCGCAAAAGTATCTGTGGCTTCGGATCTGATAGCTTGTTTGTGCGGCGTTTCATCTGGAATATCCTCGAAATGCATCAATCCAGAAACCGAAACGACGTATGACCTTGCCTCCTGGGCGATGAAGCGAGTAATATCCTTCGTGTTATGAATGCCACCAGGCCATACCGCCACATGCAAGTCTTCACCTTGACCATAAAGAGCTGCCCTGGCTAGGGGCAACCAATTTTCCCAGCAATTCAATCCACCAAGCGTAAACGCGCCCAAGCGATGGGTGCGGAGTCCATGTCCATCGCCGGGGGACCATGCCAGGCGTTCTTCATAGGTCGGGACTAACTTGCGATGGACACTTTTTATCTCACCATCAGAGGCTATATACACCAGGCTGGCGTATACACTGTGACCACCTCGATCATCTGGGCGTTCAATACAACCAAGCATTACCGCCAGATTATTCTGAAGGGCTAACTCTCGAATTCCATCGAGATGTCCTGCTTCAATTTGCACTGCATTCGATAAATAATGGGCAAAGAATTCTTTCTGTATTGGAGAGTTGAATATCGCGCCGTTTGTTCGTTCAATCCAGAATGGATATCCAGGGAGTAATCCTTCGCCAAATACAACCAGGTCGCAATCCTTGTCTGCAGCATTACCAATATATTTCATTATTTTTTCTGTAGTTGCTTCCCGGTTAAGCCATACAGGAGCAATTTGTGCGATACCTATCGACAGTAAATCAGTTCGGTCTTGTTGGTTTTTCATCATTCCCTCGAAATTCTTGGTTTTCAGGTAATTTATTTACAATTTATATTGCACAATTATTCTAATACACAATTGATGGATCGTATCCACGTTATATCTTAAATAATTGAATTTATACCTCTCTTTGAAAGAAGTTGTCTGATTTTTGGATGAGAGTGAGATTTACTCGAAAATATTGGATTGGTACTTTTTCTCCATATACTCGCGATGCAGAATATACTAATATGTAGGGTGCTAACGCAAATCACATAAGCCATTTATGCAAGATTTGTAGCAAAGAGGTATTGGGGAAGGTCTTTTATGGATACTAAATTCCTCGGGATTAACACCCTTATTAGTGGTTGGATCACTGCCTACCTTTTGGCACTGGTGTGCTTATATTTTATTCGACGAACCACCTTTTTTGAATCCTTGGTCAACCGATTAAAAGGGGGCTCATCCAGCAAGTTTATCAAACGAAACTCTGATTTATTGGTTACTTTTTCCCTGGTCATTTCATTAGGTTTGTCTTTATCAATCCTGATGAGCTTTCAACCAGATAAGGACAGCATAATTTCCGCCTTTCTCATCAATATATTTGGAGAATCAGTTTGGACGCAATATAATTTTTTATTTGACGACCTATTAATTTCCCTGGGTGTGTTGCTGATCATATTATTAATCCCGACAATAAATTTACTATTTTCAAAGATCTATCAAAAAATTGATTATTATCGCGAAACACGCTTCCGCGTGATTAAATACCAAAACCTTGAGATATTTACTCCGAACAGGTTGGTAAGTATCCTGGTTATGATCACAAAGTATTTCCGGGTTTCGATCTTATCGATGGTCGGATTACTTTTCATGACATTGGTTTTCAGCCTATACCCGCAAACTGAGGGTTTCGCTCACACAGTTTTGCACAATATGAATGAGGTTTTAAAATCATTTTGGGAAAATTTTATCAATTTTATTCCCGACCTCTTCGCTTTATTGGTTATAGCATTGTTTACTCGCTTCGTACTGCGCATGCTGCGTTTCTTCTATGACGGGCTCCAGGAAGGGAAAATTAGATTTTCGAGCATCCATCCAGAAGTGGTCGAACCCACTTATCAAATTCTCCGATTTTTGGTGGTTGCATTTGCCCTGGTGGCAGCTTTTCCATATATACCCGGTTCATCATCACCGATGTTCAGAGGCTTGTCGATCTTTGTTGGTTTCTTGATATCTCTCGGATCGACCTCACTGGTTACAAATATCATTTCCGGGATCGTGTTGACCTATTCCCGGGGATTAAGAATTGGAGATCGGGTCAAAATCGGTGAAACGATCGGAGATGTGGTCGATCGAACACTATTGATCACCAGGGTTAGAACGATTAAGAACGTGGTAATTACAATACCAAACGTGGTCGTCATGCAGAATGAAATCATCAATTACAGTTCCGAGGCGAGAAATGCAGGCCTTATCTTACATACCTGCGTCACAATCGGATACGATGAACCGTGGAGAAATGTGCAAGAATTACTGGTCAAGGCAGCTTTGGAGACGCTCGATATTATGGAGTATCCAAAACCCTTTGTTTTGGAAACGAGTTTGGACAATCATTACATCACTTATGAGCTGAACGCATTCACCGATAATCCCCTGCGCATGGAAGAAATTTATTCAGATCTGCATCAAAATATCCTGGACAAGTTCAATCAAGCAGAAGTTGAAATTCTCTCGCCAACCTACTTTGCATTCCGTGATGGGCAGGGATCAACTATCACGCAAGTAGAAGTTACAGGAAATGGAACCAAACCCAGCAAAGAAAAACATACTAATCCATACTATACTTATCGCGAAAAGACACAACCTTTGGGTTCTCGATAAAAATTCCCCAACAGTTATATAATATTGAATCCAAAGAGGATCATCCATGCGAACGATGATCCTCTCATTTTTAAATTGAAAATAC
>CP070785.1:2137118-2138341 GCA_020346705.1 Chloroflexota bacterium
GACCCGATCTTAGCGGGAGATCCTCAAGTTTCCGTATATCGGCGTCAGATCGCTCATGTATTCTCTCTGCACCAGTGATCTCCATGAGCAGATCAACGAGCGTATCCCGCCAGTATTCCGCTCCGGCAGACAAACACTGAATAACCAATGTTTCAGCATACTTATCCACGATAATACCCGGTAACTCATCCGATTCTGCGTTAACCAACCGGCATGCATTCACTCTTCCAGAATCCAAAATCCGCCTTCGCAGGCGGATTGCATTTTCTAATCGCGTATGGATGAATTCTTGATTAATCCGCTCAACAGGATCTCGTGACCAGACCCGCATTCTAATTTTTGAAGCTGGGCTAAATGCCCCCCAGGCGATAAAATCGCCCTGAGAAGATACTATCCGCCCAGTCTTTCCCGGAGATAGTTCTTCTCCTTCTCCTCGAATTGCATTAATTGATCCCGAGAACACCCAGGGATGGCCGCGCAGAAGCGCCTTTTCTCGCCCAGGTTTTAGTTCAACTTCTAGCATTAAATTTAAATAATACCGATTTCCTTACCTGCAGTCTCAATCACATCCATCGCGTATTTGATTTCATCGGGTTCGTGCGCCGCGGTAACCGTCGCCCGCAACCTTGCCAAACCAGGAGGAACTGCCGGTGAAACCACCGGCAATACAAACACATCATGATGTTGGGCTGCCCTGGTGAGGGCAAACGCGCGATCATCATCACCGCACAATACAGGCACTATCGCGGTTGAGGTCTCCATTGTGTCGAAACCCCTTTCCTGAATACCCCCAATGAATTGATCCGTATTCGCCTTGAGTTTCTCCATCCTCCAGGGTTCATCGAGGATCACCTTGAAGGCTTCATTGGCAGCAGCAGCCTGGGCAGGTGGCAAGGCCGCAGAAAAAATATAAGCCCGGCTGGCGTGGCTCAAGAATTCGATCAGCTCTTTCTTCCCGGCGATGTAGCCACCAACCGATGGAATTGTTTTACTCAATGTACCCATCTTGATATCAATCGTGCCTTCCATTCCGAAATGTTCCTCGATTCCTCGACCGGTCTTGCCGAGAACACCGACGGAATGTGCTTCATCTATCATCAACCAGCAATCATATTTCCGGGATAGTTCAACGATCTTCGGAAAATCGATCACATCACCATCCATGCTGAATACCGCATCTGCTATAACTAGCTTTGTGGCACCTTCCGGAATATTCCTAAGGC
>CP070785.1:2138441-2142195 GCA_020346705.1 Chloroflexota bacterium
CAGGGCGATGGAGGTGGTGCTGGGGAGATAGGGCATGTTGTTATCGGAGAGGATGGCCTGCTTTGTCGATGTGGAAAAACTGGTTGCTTGGAAACTATCGCCAGCTCACGGGCTGTCCTTCAGCGTGCCAAAACCCTGGCACCCGAATATAGTAGTTCAAAATTGACCAATGCTCTCCAGGATATTACCCTGGAGAGCATAAAATCTGCTTTTATCCAGAATGATCCCTTGGCTCGGCGGATAGTAACCGAAGCTGGTAAGGCCATGGGTATTTCCCTTGCCAACCTGATCGGCGTCCTGAACATAAAAAAGATCGTCCTGACCGGTGATATGACCCTATTTGGAGAGCCTTGGCTGCAAACGATACGTGAAGCAATGTCAGGCGGCGCGCTGACCCGGATTGCGCAAGATACCCAGATCGAAATCGGCCAGCTTGGATTTCGTGGTTGCATCTTGGGGGCCTCCGCTTTTATGCTGCTTGAAGATTATTCTCTTTTATATTCTCATTTTGAAGATTAATCAAGAAGATAGGTCAATGCATATGAACCTCATTTCCCCAAAAATTACCCCTCCCTTGGATCCAGATTTTAGACCAGCGGTTTTGGCGAACCGTTATTTTAAGGCTGATGCTGATTCTGTATCAGTGCCATTGGTAATCGGTTTGGAAAGAAGCGAGGCTGAATTTTCTCGTTTTGAGACATGGGTTTTTCCCGACGATCATCCATTAGCGGATTCTAATTTCATGTACGTTGAGCGATTGGTAAAATTCCTGCTTTGGCAGCGTGGAGGCTTCCGAGTCTATATTGGTGGATCAAGCAAAATTGGCCAGTGTATCCAGGAGTATTATTCACCTGGGGGTCAACGAAGTTTTGATTTTCATTTTATGGGAGAACGAGTTTACGAAAAGACTTTTGAAATCATCAATTGTGATCCCGATGAAGTACCAGCCTCACGTGAGGCGGGGAAGCCGCTCGGGAGAAATTTAAATGGTTCCCGGATCGGGTTTGATTTGGGCGCTTCGGATAGAAAAGTGAGTGCCGTTGTGGATGGAGAAGTGATCTACAGTGAGGAGGTCGTATGGGAACCGCGCAAGCACGAAGATCCTGACTATCATTATCACGAGATTCTAGAAGCCTTGAAAACAGCCGCAGGAAAGATGTCCAGGGTGGATGCGATCGGCGGCAGCTCAGCTGGGATATATATTGAAAATCGGCCCATGGTAGCCTCCCTGTTTCGCAAGGTCCCAATGGAACGATTTCATAAGGTCAAGAATATGTTCCAGCGAATTCAGGACGAAATGGATGTGCCTCTGGAAATTATCAACGATGGTGATGTTACCGCTTTGGCTGGATCGATGTCGCTCGAAGATAATGGTATTTTGGGTATTGCGATGGGTTCCAGTGAGGCGGCTGGCTATGTCGATCTGAAAGGACATATTATGGGCTGGTTGAATGAACTAGCATTTGCCCCAGTGGATTACAACCCGAATGCGACCGTAGAAGAATGGTCGGGTGATCGCGGCTGCGGGGCGTCATATTTTTCCCAGCAATGTGTATTTCGCATGGCCCCGAAGGCCGGGATCGATATCCCAACCAGCCTGACAGATGCCGATAAACTCAAGTTCGTTCAAAAAGAACTTGAAGCAGGGCATACAGGGGCCGCGAAAATATGGAAAAGCATGGGTGTGTATTTGGGTTATGGATTGGCGCATTATGCAGATTTTTATGAGATCAAGCACGTCTTGATTTTAGGTCGCTGCACATCTGGCAGAGGCGGGGATCTAATTTTGGAAGGCGCGAAAAAAGTCTTGGAAACAGAATTTCCGGAACTAAATGAGCGATTTGCGATTCAACTCCCCGATGAGAAGAGCAGGCTTGTGGGTCAATCTATCGCTGCTGCCAGTTTTCCTGTTTTGAATTGATTGGAGCCAATGTGAAATTAAATTTGGATACAGCTGAAGTTTTTATACCGGATGGTTCTCCTATGGTAGAAGCTTTAATGCGAACCACCCATCTTTGCATTGCAGCCCATCATGATGATATTGAGATCATGGCTCCCCAGCCGATCTTGGAATGTTTTCAAAGTAGAGATAAGTGGTTCACTGGTGTGGTCGTTACAGATGGACGCGGTTCTCCTCGCAATGGCCTTTATGAGAAGTATCGCGACGAAGAGATGTGTCTCATCCGCAGAAATGAACAGCGCAAAGCCGCTGTCATCGGAGATTACGCGGCTCAAGTTTTGCTGGATTATCCCAGTAAAAGTGTTAAAGATCGGGCTAATACCAGTTCAGTTGAGGATATCTTCACCGTTTTGAAAGCAACCAGTCCAGGGATAGTTTTCACCCATAATCTGGCCGATAAACATTCTACGCACATTGGTGTTGCTGTAAAGGTGATCGCAGCTGTTCGCAGATTACCGAGGGATGCCCAACCTAAGTTGCTGTATGGCTGTGAAGTATGGCGTGGGTTGGATTGGTTGCTGGATAGTGAGAAAGTGGTTTTGGACTGTTCAGACCAGAGCAACTTGCAGGCCGCTTTATTGGGAGTTTTTGACTCTCAAATCAGTGGCGGCAAACGCTATGACCTGGCAACAATGGGTAGGCGAGTTGCAAATGCAACTTATTTCGCTTCACATGAGGTTGATGATGCCAAGGGTTTGGCGTATGCGATGGATCTGACTCCATTGATTGTTGAACCAGAATTAGATATTCAAGAATACGTTCAGGGACATATAGATCGATTTGCTCAAGATGTCAAAACCTTGATAACTAGCGTGATGTAAAAAAGGAGGTGATGCTAGTCAATTAGAATTTAATTTTGCAAATCTCTGGATAAAGAAGGATGACCTGCACGTTGGTCAAGGGTGAATAGAAATCGCCCATATAGCTACAAGATGATATATTCAAGGAGAAGATTAACAATGCGTACTAAATTGTTCGTTTTGATAATGCTGGTAAGTATCCTTTTGGCTGCTTGTGGCGGCGCTCAAACGCAAGAGCCTGTTGCCACTGAAGCACCAGCAGAAGAACCAGCTGCTCCGGTTGAAGAACCGGCAGCGGAAGATGTAACATTGAAAGTTTATCTTCTGGATTACACACCAGACACCATCACCTGGCTTAAAGAGGAAATCAATCCTGCTTTTGAAGAAGCCAATCCGGGTGTGACCGTCGAAATCACCGAAGGTTCCTGGTCTGGTTGGGATACTACTTTCAGCGGATTCTTTGCAGCTGGCGAAGGTCCCGACATCATCAATCTGGGTTCTGAAATGAATACACTCTACGGCGAAAGCCTAGCTGATATGGACCCTTACCTTGGTGAAGAAGCATGGTCCGATCTGGCGAATTTTGGACCTGCCCTTGAGAACGCTAAGTACGAGGGTAAATTGCGCGGTCTACCGATTTTCACCGCCCCTAGATACGTCTTCTGCCGCACGGACTTAATGGAAGAAGCGGGCTGGACCATGGGCACCCCTCAGAATTTCTCTGAATGGGTAGAATTTGCCGGGCAAGCTTCAGTTATCGACGATACGACCAATTCACTATCTCAACAAGCATTGGTACCAGTTGATGCAGGTTCGATGGCTGACTGGCAGTTCTGGTTGTTGGTTTACCATTCCTTGGGTGGTGAATTATATAAAGAAGATGGCACCCCGAATTTCGATTCCCCTGAAGCACTGGCTGCCACACAATTTATGCTCGATATACGCCAGGCCACATATGGTTCGGCGTTGGATGCCGTTGGTGCCCTTCCCACTG
>CP070785.1:2142295-2145506 GCA_020346705.1 Chloroflexota bacterium
ATTCTCTCCTGAGCCCACTGCCACGGAGCAGCCCTTCATCCCAGTGTTTGAAGAGACGGACTGTCCTTTCGATGTGCCGGAGGGCGCGGCAGTTTCCTGCGGTTTTATCGTAGTTCCGGAGGATCACTTTGCCGAAAATGGTCGGACAATCCGGATCGCGGTGGTGGTCGTAAAGGATGAGAGCCCAGGTCACCAACCTGATCCGGTCATCCTGCTGGCTGGCGGTCCAGGGGAAAAGACCGTGGCCAATGCCCGCCAGATGGCCTCCTTACTAACACCCCTGCATCCCAATCGCGATCTGATCCTTTTTGATCAACGCGGTGTGGGCTTATCTGAACCGGCGTTGGAGTGCCCGGATTGGGAAGAGGCCCAATACCAGGTGCTGGATGAGCCAGATGTGGAAGTCGCCCTGCGGACCACGTTTGAGGCCCTGATGCTCTGCCGCGACCAGCTGCTGGACGAAGGGTATAACCTGGAGGCATACACCACGCAGCAAAATGCGGCGGATGTCAACGCCATCCGGATCGCCCTGGGATACGAGCAGCTGAACCTCTATGGCGGTTCCTATGGCTCCCACCTGGCGCAAGCGGTCATACGCGACTTCCCGGATGGGATCCGCAGCGTGGTGCTGACCTCGGTCTACCCGCTTGAAAGCAGCCTCTTTATCGATGCGACCACATCGACTACAAATGCGCTCATGTATGTTGTTGAGCGCTGCACAGCAGATGAAGCCTGCAGCCAGGCATATCCGGATCTGGAGAGGGTATTGTTCGAAGTGGTTGAGCGATTAAACGCCAAACCATTGGAAATCACGCTTACCGATCCACTCAGTGGTGAAGAGTATGAAGCCGTGCTCACCGGGGATGCGGCCTTCTCTCACCTGGCGGGTTTGCTTTACCAGACGCAGCTGATCCCGGCCATCCCGCAGGCCATCTATGATGTTTATAACGGCGATTATGCCCTGATGACCCAACTACGCAGCATGAACCTGGTATTCATCAAGGCGCTAAGCCGGGGGATGCAGTTTTCAGTGCTGTGCACCGATGATCTGGTGGGCAAAACACCTGAAGATTTGCTGGCAGCCCGAGAAGAGCTGCCTGCCGTGCTCAACAAATCAGTTGATCCGGAAGCCCTGATCGAATATAGCATCTTCGGGATTTGCGAAAACTGGCCGGTGGAAGAATCGGATGCCTGGGTGAAGGAACCTGTGGTCAGCGACCTGCCGACGCTTATCCTGGCGGGTGAGTTCGATCCGGTAACGCCGCCTGAATATGGACAGCTGGTGGCCAGCCACTTGAGCCAGGGCTATTTCTTTGAAGTGCCGGGGATAGGCCACGATATCACCGGAGCCAGCGCTTGCGTTCGGGAAATGGCGGGAGCTTTTCTGAATGAACCCAGCCAGGCACCAGAAGCCGGCTGCATCGAAGAGACGCCCGCCCTGGAGTTTGATATACCTACCACAACAGCGGAATTAATCCTGGAACCATTTTCGGATGAGGGGCGCGGGTTCAGTGGATTGGCACCGGTTGGCTGGCAGGAATTGGCTCCGGGCAACCTGGTGCGAGGGAGTTCATCGCTCGACCCGACATATTTCGTGTTGGAAGCAAGTCCGGGCGCGGCCGCAGATTTGCTGGCTGAACTGACAGGCCAGCTGGGAATAGAAGGGATGATGGAAGTCCAGGCGACTGAGGAACTGGGTAATTTCACCTGGACCTTCTATACCTTCGAGCGAGGTGGGAATTATGTCGACTTGGCATTGGCTGAGGATGCTGAGAAGGCTTACTTTGTGTTTCTCGTGTCCGCGGTAGAGGAGCGGGATGATTTGTACGAGCAGCTCTTCATACCAGCGGTGGAAGCAATGGCGCCGCTCGGGTAGGTCATCATCAGTCAATAGGAGGGTGCGCCTCTCGCTGCGCACCCTCTTGGCGATCATGAGTATCTTGTAATCACGAATTTACCAACGAGATGGATGACTTGTTTACGTTAGACTTACTTGATCGTGCCGATGATTGTTCTGGTAACTTGAAGAGGGTTGAATATGAAATAGAATGGCGCGATAATCTGGATACATCACATATTGGTAGGGAGAAAAAGAATCGGAGGTTTGCCTTTTCTACCAGGATTCATTTAATGGAGGTGAATGAATGATTAGTCGAGTATGGCATGGCTGGACGAGCCACGCTAACGCAGAAGCCTATGAAGAATTACTGCGCACCGAGATATTTGCCAACATAGCGGAACGATCCATTCAAGGATTCCGTGGCATTCACTTGTTTCGGCGAGATGTTGATGATGGCGTTGAGTTCATGACGATAATGTGGTTTGATTCTCTAAACGCTGTCCGGTCATTTGCTGGAGAAGAGTACGAAGTTGCTGTTGTACCTCCTGCGGCAAGACAACTCCTATCCAGATATGATGCTAGATCTGCGCACTATCAAGTTCTCGTGACTCCTGATTAGCATTGCTTCATCAATTTTAACTAAAAAACGACTCCTTGGACCCGAGTTGATGTTCGAAAATCAGAGAATCACGCAAACGGCCGTAATTTCTTATATCTATCTCGATTATATAAGCGGTTCTTCAAAGTAAAATTTGACCAGGATTCTCGTAGAATGCCAAAACGCGAATCTCACCGACGTTTAAAAATTGTGCGCAGTGCAATAAGGGAAGACGTACTCTATTTTGCGCTCCCGGCACTCTTGGTTTTTACCGCTGGGTTGGTGGTCAGCTTTATAGTTGGACCAGGGAGTTTGCTGGGCACGCTCCTGGAGCTGACCAATCAACCCGGTAAGCTATATTCTCTCTCCTGGCAAAACATACTCGGGCTGGGGCTGTTTGTGGTTGGATTGACAATCGCTGTTATCGCTGTGGTTACGTTGCGGGGGTCTTACCATTCGACCCTGGTGATCCGGGAAGATCACCGGCTCGTCACGCATGGCATCTACCGCTACACGCGGCACCCGGTGTACCTGGGGGTCCTCATTGCCATTATTGGCATACCAATTTACAACTCGAGCCTGTACGGTCTTGTGATTATGATCATCTTGATCCCGATCATTATCAACCGGATCAGGATGGAGGAGCGCCTGTTGATCGAAGAGTACGGTGATGCCTACCGCGAGTACCAGGAGACGACGAGTAAACTGGTTCCGTTTGTTTATTGAATTAAGTATATTCGATTGAAATTCAGGGAAAAGTGGGCTGACAGACG
>CP070785.1:2145606-2147423 GCA_020346705.1 Chloroflexota bacterium
AAGCAGGCTCGATAGAATCTATCCATGACAAAAATCTGCCCTCGATTGAAGGCAGATATTTATCCATGTTGTGATACGAAGGAACTGTTAACGCAAATTAGTGTTCAGCGTCAGGGCTGGTTCGATCACCCAACCGACGATATCCACCCCTCCCGGTAAATCCAGCAGGACCCGCCACCAATAGTAGCCCTTGGCCCAGATCCCATTCAAACCATTATCATTGCCCAAAATCTTTCCTGTGGTGTCTGCATCTACAGTGTCAACTAACCCGTAATTCGTCCCTGGTCCCAGGCGCACGTTTACTTGAGTCAAGGTCTTAATCGGATCATCTACGGCAAAAACCGGTTCATTTGGCTGGTCCTTTGGTTGGACGACCACCATCATCATCCCATTGGCCACCAACCGCTGTAGAATATCGCCGGTTGTATCCGGCGCGTAGATGTAATATTCTTCCGTAAGCGGCAGGCCGTCTCCTGAGAGCGGCTCAGGTTGGGTTAGGTTGCTTCCTGTCAACCCAGAGGGATTCATTGGCAGGGCAGCTGTGTCAGATTGGCTATCCTTGCCAGATTTTACAACGAATGGCAGAAAGACACGGTTTTTGCAGATCACGATGTTACAGTAGGTGTTGTTCTTCACTTCGCCGTTGACCACCATGGTCGAAGAGCCGCCCCCATCCTGAGCGATGCCGTAAGTTGCCCCCAATTCATCCCGGGCGAATTGTGCCAGCTGGGGGATGGTCATACCAATGCTGTTGAGCTCATCTCGTCCGTCAACAACGATGAAGTAGATGTAATCGTCGTTATAGGCGATGGCCGTGCGTGGGTCGCGCACATTGGCTTGCGAGTCGCCGGAGAAATCCTGGATTACCCCTCCCTTGAGGAAGTAAAAAGCCCCGCCGATGCTGGCATAAGTGTAATCCCAATTATTTGTGGGGAAATTTGTACAATCTTTGATTTTCTGCGAGATACCAACTTGATCACCAACTTGAACCCCCTTGTTGAGAAACTCCGTCTTTTTCGTACCATGCATCGATAAAACAACATGGTCGAATGGAATCGGGGTGCCTCCTTTTGAATTCCGAATTTTTACCACCTCGCCTTTCTCTCCGGCTGCCATCGCGCTGTACGGGATAATCAGCGAGGGGCGTTGTAACTGCACCAGCACTTCGATCGCTTCAGATGACCCGGATGTACCGGTATCGTAATCAAACTGAGGTGTATAAAGGATGAACTCATTATCGTCTCTAGGGATATTAATCGCATCAAAGGATAGATTTGCAAATTCCGATCCCAACCGGTAAAAATGTACCTGTTGCTTACTCGCCGGATGGGAAACACATTCCCCGATGAAGAGACTGCGGTCCAGGTTCCAAGCTAGGCCGCTGCCGCTCTCCAATTCCGTAAAGCGTTTCGAATACCAGCCCGAGTGGACCTGCCCACTCCAGGGAACACCAGCAGGTTCAAACGGAGGGCCAAAATAAAACCCATTGATGGCAACTGCGACCTGATTTGTGCTGCCCCAGGCCTGATCCCAGTAGTTGAGCGCCCCATCATAACGTTGGGCCATACCGCTGACCGTCTCGCCACCCCCTGAGAGCCGCCCCTGCCCAATACTGCTCTCAAGAATCACCTGCGGGTTGTTGCGTTCCATGCGGGTGACAAAGACGTTCACCGGATCTGGCAGGGTGTACTCGCGATATTCGATGCCCGTCGCCACGGGCTCTCCCCACGGATCTGCCGTCTCTTCTGCCCCCACCAAGGGTGTCCCAACCGCCATCAGCAGCACGGCCAGGATGAGGTACGAAAATAGCTTCATTG
>CP070785.1:2147523-2152986 GCA_020346705.1 Chloroflexota bacterium
TCGGCAGCGGAGATCTTTGGTCACCCGTAATTGAAGAGATGGAGAGGGGTTGGAAGAACGCCCTTGAAAACCTGGCTTCAGTATGTGAGACCGGGGAAGACATTCGCTTTGTCTCCCGTCCCATGCTGGGTATTGTAACTTACGCATTCAATGAAGAGATCGCAAAAAAACTTGGCGTCCCCGAAACACGAGGCATCCTGATCAGTGATACTGTTGAAGGGATGGGAGCGGAGGCAGCTGGTCTGACCAGCGATGATGTCCTGATCAGCATGGATGGGATACCAACCATCGATTCGGCCTCATTGAACAGCGCGCTCAATGTTAACAAGGCGGGGGATACCGTTGAAGTCGTTTACTACCGGGGGGCAGAAAAACAAAGCGTGATGATGACCCTCTCAGGTCGACCCCTTCCGGAGATACCCCCAACCGCTCAAGAACTGGCAGATGCGGTGGGAAGAATATACAAACAGTTTGAATCACAGCTGGATGATTTCCTGGTCGGAGTCAGCGAAGATGAGGCTTCCTTCAATCCAAGTAATTCGGCCTGGAGTATAAAAAGAAACCTGGCTCACTTCGTTCAAGGTGAACGGTCCTACCAGCAGTATCTTGGGGAATTGATCGGCGGCTACGAGCGTTATGCAGATGATTGGGGGGGCAATATCAACGAGCTGCTCGACGCTACGATTTCCGTTTTTCCAACCGTGCCAGAATTAGTTGCCGAATACAAGCGTCACATGGTTGAAACGCTATACGTACTGGCCAATCTTCCGGATGAATTCGTTGACCGCAAAGGCATTTATTGGGGTCTGGCATACAATAAGCTCCAAGAATCCTTCCATTTTGACGGACATCTGGAGATGATGCAGGCTGCCCTGGATGAAGCTCGTCAAAAATAACAACAATTTTTTTGAATGTACAAAACGAGCGATGATCTGCGATCGTCGCTCGTTTCTGCTCTCGGTGAGGAGAGATGATTCAAGAGTATAATGGGACAAATCTCGTCCTAGATATTGGCATACCAAGCAAGGCAGAAACTTTACAATCTCCGGAGGCATGATTGGCTGAAAAGCGCATAATCGGTGAAATCATGGAAGTTATCCTCTATGTTGAGGATATGAACAGACAGGTTTCATTCTATAGGGACAAATTCGGCTTTGAGATTAGGAATCCGGCGGGATTGGACGATTACAGCAACGAATTTTGGGTTGAACTGGACACCGGTGGTTGTTCGCTGGCACTTCACGCCGGTGGTAAACGCCGTTTTGGAGCAGATGCGCCAAAATTTGTCTTTCGAGTTGACGACATTCTTGCCGCCAGGCAGCTGTTACTCGATCAAGAAGTCGAGATGGGTGAAATTCGCTCCGCTGCGCCCGGGATCTGGGTGTGTGACGGCGTCGATCCTGAAGGGAATAAGTTTTCGATCGAGTCTCACGATTAAGGCAGACCTGATTCTTGCTGCTTCAAACCAATCTACCCGACAAATGTTGAATTGACTCTATCTTATTTTCCATTGAAGGCAGATGAGGATCGAGTGGAAAATCGTTTTTGGTTCATCTGCAGGTCAATCAACAAATTCATAGAAGAACAGGAAATTACAACATGGAATATCGAAATCTTGGCCGCACTGGACTTAAAGTTTCCGAGCTATGCCTGGGGACGATGCAGTTTGGCTGGACCGCGAACGAGGCAACATCATATAAAATCCTCTCAGGTGCAATTGATGGCGGCATAAACTTCATCGATACCGCTGACATATATTCCCGCTGGGCATCAGGGAATCCTGGCGGCGTCTCTGAGAAGATTATTGGCGATTGGATGAAAAAGAAGGGGATTCCTCGCCATCAGATCATTATTGCTACTAAGGTGCGAGGGAAAATGGGCGATGGCCCCAATGATGAAGGGCTTTCCCGGGGTCATATCATGTCTGCGGTCGAAGGATCACTTAAACGCCTGGGAACAGACTATATCGATCTTTACCAGACCCATTGGTTTGACGAGAACACCCCCATTGACGAAACATTATCCGCTTTAGACGATCTGGTTCGCCAGGGAAAAGTCCGCTATATCGGTTGTTCGAACTATCCGGCCTGGCGATTAATGGAGGCTTTATGGGTTTCAGACCGGGACAGTCTGGCTCGATTTGACTCGCTACAACCGCATTATAGCCTGGTTCATAGGGAGGAGTTTGAAGGCCAGCTGGCTGAGGTGTGCCGGACATATGGTCTGGGCGTTATTCCATACAGTCCCCTGGCTGGTGGATTTCTAACCGGCAAATACCGACCAGATTCTGACCAGGTTGACAGCCAGCGAGCGAAAGGCGCCCAGCGTTACTTCACAGAACGAAATTGGGATCTTTTAGCTAAGATGGAAGAGATGGGCGGCGAAAAAGGAGACAAATCCATCTCCCAAATCGCCCTGGCCTGGATGCTTTCTGATCCTGTAATCACCAGTCCGATTATTGGCCCACGCACGATGGACCAGCTGGCGGATAACCTCGGATCCGCTGGCCTGAGACTCACCAAAAAAGAACTGCAAATCCTGGACGAGGCCACCAAGGCAAAAAGTGAATCTAACTAATCTCTTTGGATCACCATCTGATTTTTCCGTGGAGATCTTACGATGAAATATCTGACCTTTGCCTCCAAGCAGGATATGCGGGACCCTTGCCTCGGAGCGCTGATAAACGAAACAATAGTAGACCTGGCTGAACTGCGCACCTGGGCTCAAGGGGCACGTTTCATCCCCAGCGAAGATTTACCCGAATCGATGATCGGCTTGATATTCGCCGGATCGGAGGCATGGGATTATGTTAGTAAGCTCGTCAGAGCCCTGGAAGGTGAAGACCCACTGTCCTTAAAAGGCGCCCACCGCAAACCGGTCGGATACCCAATGGAAGAGGTGATCCTCTACCCACCACTGCCGAACCCGGAAAGTTTGCGTGATTTCTTCGCCTTTGAAGGGCATGTTCGAAACGTTTATGCCATCCGGGGGAAAGAAATTCCAGCGGAGTGGTATGAGTTCCCCACATTTTATTATTCCAACCCACACGCGATGTATGGTTCCGGGTCTATCATCCCTTATCCACAGAATTCCCAGGCAATGGATTTCGAACTCGAGGTGGCATGCGTGATTGGAAAAGCGGGTAGGGACATTTCCCCAGAACAGGCACTGGAATACATTTTTGGCTTCACGATATTCAACGACTGGTCCGCCCGCGATCTCCAGCGCAAGGAGATGCGGGTCGGTCTCGGACCCACCAAGAGCAAGGATTTTGCCTCTTCGATTGGCCCGTGGATTGCCACGCCCGATGAGCTGGAAAAGAATTCAACCGATCGACCGGGAGTTTATGACCTGGAGATGCGCGCCCGGCTCAATGGCGAGGAAAAAACGCGCGGCAACTGGCAAGATATCCATTATTCGTTCGGCGATTTAATCGCTCATGCCTCGCGAGATGTATTCCTGGTACCCGGCGACATCATTGGTTCCGGGACAGTCGGCAACGGGAGTTTGCTTGAGATAACCAACGGAGATGGCCCCTGGTTGAAACCAGGAGATCGGGTTGAATTAGAAATCGACGGTCTAGGAGTTTTATCGAACCAGGTCGGTGCTGGAACTGGTCACTTCAGGGATGATACCTGAGCGCAATTTCTAAACTTCTCAATCACCCAAAAACAGATGAAAACACGCTTCCTGGTCGGATTGACTGTCGGTTTGTTCATCGGTTTGCCATGGCTGGCTTTGATGTATGCTGGCCAGCAGGTTATCGGCACTCCGCATATCCCTTTCGAATTATTTGAATATCTCACCCGGGTACTGCCCGGTGGGATAATTTCTCTAGGGATAGAGTGGCTGATCGAGTTTGTCACATTTTTCGATTTAGGGCAGACTTCAGCATCCGGAAAAATAATCGAAATTGCTGCTGCTTACCTGCTGGCATTAGCAGTACTGAGTATGCTGGGGGGATTATTCGCGGTCACCCTGCAGAGATTGAAAACACCCTGGGGAGTTAGAGGGATTGTTGCAGGTCTAATTTTGACCGCATTCACCTTGTTGTTAGCAAACTGGGGTGGTTGGGGAAGCTCCGTATTGGGGGTCAGCCTCACCTGGCTGCTGGTCACCAGCCTGGCCTGGGGGATAAGTCTTGCCTGGGGTGTTGATCGCTTGCTGCTGTCTGCTGCAGAACCAGCTGATAGCAGCCGGAAAAGAGTTCTTAGTGAGCTGGCAGTTGGTTCACTCATCGTTTCAGGTTTGGCAGCCGGCTTAGGTCGCTGGCTAATTCCCCAACCGGGGAAGCAAGAGGTGGCTGGGACTTCATTTACCCCACAACCGACAACGATCCCGCCAACAGGTCCACCTCCCAAGCCGGGTTTTGAACCTGTAACCGACACCAGACCCGAGATCACACCAATGGACGATTTTTACCGGGTCGATATCAACCTGCTGCCACCTGGCGATGAGGAGTTTCTTGACAGCAGCGATCCGCTTGTGCAAACCCTGCTTCAACAGGGTGGAGAGACAGATCTGCCTGCTGAAACATACATTTTGATTGTGGATGGATTGGTCAATAACCCACTGGCATTGAGTCTTGACGATATAAAATCCTACCCAGCGGTCGAGCAATTCGCGACGCTGGAATGCATATCCAACCGGGTCGGAGGAGATTTAATCGGCACAACCCTGTTCCAGGGTGTACGTTTGAGAGACGTGCTTGAAACTGCAGAACCGGATCCTTCGGTAATAGATATTAAATTCACCTGCGTGGATGGTTACTCGGAATCACTGCTAATAGAAGCCGCCATGGATCCCGAGACGATCCTCTGCCATTCGATGGGCAACAAACCGCTCACAAAATCGCACGGCGCGCCTTTGCGGTTGTACACACCCAATCGTTTTGGGATCAAGAATCCCAAGTGGTTGATTAAAATTGAAGCCATTGACACGGATTATCTCGGATTTTGGCAGAAGCGGCGATGGAGTGAGAGCGGCTTTATTAAGTCCACTTCTGTAATTGATACGGTTCAAACAGAACCTGGCGGACTGACACGGGTTGGCGGAATCGCATTCGCGGGAGAGCGCGGCATCCAGGGGGTAGAATGGCGAGTAGATGAAGGTCCCTGGATGACGGCCGAGATCGACCGCGCCCTCTCAAATCTTACATGGGTTCTGTGGAGGGGTTCTGCTGAGTTACCCCCTGGTGATCATAAGATCACAGTACGCGCAATTGATGGTACCGGTCAAATCCAAACCGATAGAATTTCCAGGGCGTATCCCAATGGGGCGACCGGGCATCACTCAAAAAAAATCACCATCTAAATCAAAACCAATATTTATCCTCGTTTTATGCTGGTTAGACGAGGCAAAATTTCCGACAGAGATTCCTCATCTCCCCGATCTGGGAAAGATCCAGTGGGTGTTAAGGAAGACACTTTTACACACCAGACTTTCAACCTGAACTGCATCAAT
>CP070785.1:2153086-2178267 GCA_020346705.1 Chloroflexota bacterium
AAGTCCATTTTAAACAAATGATTTGATTATGGAGTTTGACAATTTCTGATTAGACTCCTAATCTAATAATCGGTTTGTTAATTGTGACCTTAGCGCCACTTCTTCGATACCAGTTCAATTTGCACTCCATAGGATTTATCAGTTCATTGGCTCGAAAGTAAAGTCTCACAAGGAAAGAATCCCACAGACAGTTACCATCCTTCAAATCTTAGCTTGGAGTATATACTTAACACCAGTTTGAGTTGTATTTCAAATGATTCTTAATTCGTTTTGTGTGAACTAGATACCTTATTGGCTTGTGTATGAATAACAGATCTCGCCTCTCGCTTGGTTGCTCAGACATTAATTAAAAATTTCATTAGAGGTTTCTTTCTATTGGTAAAGAACCGATTTGTAATTGGAGATGGGATTCAATTCAATAATCTAACCGGGGAGGTACAGAGGATAATACATGGAGATACATATTTACGCGATGCAAGAAAGTTTCATTACAATATACCAAATGGTGAAGTTATAGTCATTGCAAATCAGATTAAGGATTGGACTCGAGCCGAAGCTTAAGTAAATATTCATTTTGGTAAAGATCTGGATTGTCACGATAAAGTTTTGGTTCAGATAGCTGAGAAATTTGCAAAATATCCTGAAGTAAATCCCCATCTACTTGGGAATCCTGAAATCATTGAATCAGGTATTATCAATCGTGGGCAATCAAGATGAGAGTAATGGTGAAATTGCAACCAGAGCAAAGATTAAAAATCACCCTAAAAACGAGTCCTGCAGGCATATCTTCAAGGTGCAATTTCTCTGTCCTTTCCATGACATGATGATAAGGTGAAATGAAATAATCTAGTTTCATCGCAGACAATGTTGCTGCAAGAATGTTGAGCCATTTCGTAGCTTAAATTCTAAAGGATGATCAATATGCAAGCATTGTTATTCTCCCCTCATATCGAAGAAGCCTCTGTCCTGAGTCTTCTCCTGCAAAGAGCTGGATTTTATGTAAGGACTGTTCACAACCTCGAGCAAGCAATTGATGCTTGGCCTGAAAAACCAGCCGATTTTGTACTTATCACACTTCCAGAAGATATATCCAAAGCAATAAAGTATATTGAAGACTTTCGATTGTACACAGTCATTCCAATCTGCATAATTAGTGATCCTGTAAATGAAGGAATACAGGTTGAATTGTTGGAGGCTGGAGCGGACCTGGTAATCCAACGGCCATATGGAATTCGCTTCCTTCATGCACAAATTAAATCTTTATTAAGAAGAAGCGCTGGTATTCCATTTTTCAGTTTGCCCACGTTATCCCAACAAGATGTTGTGTTAGATCCATCAATGCGTACGGTGAAAGTGGGGAATCATCCGGAAAAACATTTGACTCAACTAGAATTTCGCTTGCTATACACATTGATGACCAATGTTGGACAGATCTTGCCAACAGAGCAGATCGTCGAACATGTATGGGGTTATTCTGGTGAGGGTAATCGGGATCTGGTTCGTGGACTTGTTCAGCGATTGCGATCGAAAGTTGAACCTGAACCAAGAAACCCAAGATACATTCTCACGGAATCAGGAATTGGGTATTATTTCAATCGTAGCGAATAATCTAATAATTTTATCTTGCCCACCCTCTCCATCAGGAGAGGATTTTTATATTTTGTATCTGCGTTAAATTGGTTTGTGTAATCGGTATAAATATTAATATGCGGAAACGAGATTTTATACATTAATGGGATAGTTTTTCAACGAAAATAAAACAGATTGTTGCTATATTCTATGAAACAAAGTATGTTGAATGCGCGAGTTTTATGTTAACAAACTGCCCCTCTTGCCTGAAAGAGTTTGAAATCAAAGACGAAGAACCAAACATTAATAATCGACTCTCCTGCCCCCATTGCCACAACAATTTCGAAATAACTTGGTTATATCCACTTACTCTAGATTTGGTTGAGGATAATTCGGTTAATCCTGATCAATCCATTAAGCTTTTAATCGAGTAGCCCCAGTCGTATTACTCGTAGGAGTATTAACTATGAAATCTATTAAGAAACGAATGTCGCGATGTCCTTCCTGTGGAGAGAAAATATCTATTGGGGAAAACCCAAAGATTGGCCAATATATACTTTGTTCAATCTGTGATGAAGAGGTAGAGATTATCAACCTTGACCCTATAGTGTTGGATCTAATATATGTCCCAGACGAAAGTGGATATGCGATCGATGAATTTGAATTCTGGGATAAAGACTGGAAGGGCATGTAAAGCCCATACTTCGATTGTTTGTTTCCTTCGGAGAAAGATATCCAGGAAAGGATGAGCGATGATAAGAGCGCAATGTCCGATATGCGAAGAGAGTATAGAACTAGGCATAAAAGTTAAGTTTCTTGAACGAGCTATCTGTCCATCTTGTGAAGCACTTCTAGAAGTTGTCAACACCAATCCGATTGAATTGGATTGGATATATTACGATGAACATTTTGATTCAAATGACAGAGAACGAGTAAAAAAAGCAAGTAATGGTAGGTGCCCGTTATGTAAGGATATGGTTCAGATTGGATCATCGCAAATGAAGGTTGGGAGTAAAGTGTTGTGTTCTGGTTGTGATGCGGAATTGGAAATTGTCTCCTTGATCCCTCTCGAGCTAGACTGGCCATACGATGGGGGCTTTGATTACTATTTTGGTGACGAAGATACCTTTGAAGATCATCTGGATGAATACTTAAACTAACTTTTCGTAAAACAAGATTTAATGGTCAGTATCTCCCTTGTTTTTTTCATAAATATCAGGAAATTTAGCGTTAAGGAGGAGATGAAATGCCACCAACATATTTAACTTCACCCGGTTATGAAAAATTACTAGGTGAGCTTGAATACTTACGGAATGTGAAACGCCAGGAAATTGCCGCGCTGCTGAGGGAGTCAAATAGTGGTAATGAGAACGATGGTGATACGGATCCCGAATTTGCCATGGCAAAAGAACAACAGGCATTCATTGAGGGCCGCATTCAAGATTTGGAGATCTTACTTTCAAACCCGATCATCATTGAGAATCAAGAAAATGGTGGAGTGATCGAAATTGGTTCAAAGGTTATGATTTCTGAAAATGGTGATGAACCGATTAGCTATACAATTGTTGGGCCGGTAGAAGCCGCACCTGTTCGGGGTTTGATTTCTTTTGCATCTCCTTTAGGGAGTGCCCTGATCGGTCACAAAGTTGGTGATGATGTGCTGATCAGGGCACCAGGGGGAGTTTATCCAGTACACATTCTGAATGTTTCTTAGATCAGGAAATGAAAATTTGGCTCTTAGATAAAGACAAAAATATTGAAAGTTACGAAAATCGTTGATTTCGAGAAGAAGCACTTGATGCAGGGATTGATTACAGTTTTCTTGCAACAGAGGATTTTGATTTAATCGTCCCAAGCGATACAAGCCATGACAGGCCGTATGAAGGACATACCAGTAATAATGTTGACTGCCTGATTCCTAGACTAGGATCAGGCGCAACCTACTTCTCTTTATCTGCATTACGGTATCTTGAGCAAGGGGGAATATTCACTTTGAATCCCAGCCGGAGTATTGAAGTTGGCAGAGATAAACTGGCAACTATTCAATGCCTGGC
The DNA here is from genome assembly GCA_020346705.1 of Chloroflexota bacterium. Classification (GTDB taxonomy): domain Bacteria; phylum Chloroflexota; class Anaerolineae; order Anaerolineales; family UBA4823; genus PFL25. The sequence continues at coordinate 2,156,710 of CP070785.1, forward strand.
TGGGAATAATATTCCAATTCCAAAAACATGCTCAGGATTAATATAGCTACCGTTACAAACGCAATCAGGCTGATAGAACCAGCAATCAAAACCCTAATTGTCCGTATGCGTTCCGAGAGGAGCTGTTCTTCACCAATGGTTAATTACGAATGACTAATGAATCGATTAACAATCCGATTAGGGGGAGCGGATATTACCCAGGCGAGGGTGACATATAGGGAAATTCGAAGGGTCTGATTTAGCCAGGGAATTGCATGAAAAGATTCATCAAACTTATCATTCCACTAGAGAAGGTAAATCTGCAATGAAGATATTCGATGCTTCTCTCATTAATGAGGGTAACCGTAAGGCGTCACTCGATCAGCAGCTTGTCTGGATGGATTGAATGAGCTTTACCTCCATATTCCAGATTTACTTCTCTCATTTCGAAATAAACTTGTGGCTAAAGAATCGATTTAACCTTATCAGATTTTTTATTTTGATGTCTTTCAATCATAATCGTAGTCGTAATCGTAAAGATCATCATTATCGATGTAATCATCATCGTGATATGGCCAGTCAATCATTACCGGATCGATATTAATGATTTCATATACCATCTCACAGTTCTTGCAGGTGATGAATTTACCGACTTTGTAATTAAAACCAAGATTTATCATACTGTTACATAACAGGCACTTAACAATTGAATCCTTATGGGTTGTTTTTATCTGAGATTTCATCTCATTATTCTCCTATAAATGAATTGAGTTGGTTAAAAATCCGGTAGCTCGTGTTTACTGACACCTTCATGATGTAGAAGTAAGTCTGAATTATTTATTGAGATCCTTTGTTGGACCACTTCAAAATTATTTCGAGAAATTACTGGTTGAAAGTTGTTACGTACTGGAATAGTGCCAAGGTGATATCGTTCTCCAGCCAGGTACAGGATTTCTGTAATCAGTGTTTGATGTGACATCCCTTCAGCGGCAGCCATGATGCATAAATCACTCAAGATCGGGTTCAGTCCCGGGAGAGTGTTAATTTCCAGCAGGTAGGGTTCACCATCAGCACCCACCCGGAAATCGACCCGGGATACATCCCGAACTTCTAAAGCTTCAGCAGCCCGACGAGTCAGGTCAATGAGCCTGGCGCGTAAGGATTCAGGTATATCTGCTGGGCAGAGATAATTAGGAGCGCCTTCTGAACCGATATCTAACTCCTTGGCGTCGTGCCCGTATATGGTAGGACTCACGCTGGACAGAGTATCGATCTCTAAAACGGGAAACCAGTGATAACCATCGTTATCATACAATTCTGGACGCCTCCTGAAGGTCGTATGACCGCGATTTCCGATAAAACCAACGGTGAACTCGCGCCCAGGTAGAAACTCCTCCACTAACACTGGCTGCCGGTAATTGCTCAGCAGCCAATCAACGCGTTCAATTAGCTGATCATAATTACGAATTATTGAATTGGTGTTGATACCCATGCCGGTGCCTTCGCGGGATGGTTTAGCAAACAAAGGGAAGCGAAAATCAGCGTGAGCAACTTCTTCCAGCGAGTTGAATTCGTAATATGGTGCCGTTGGTAGACCCTGTTGCTGCCAGATGCGCTTGGTTATTGTCTTGTTCAAGGAAATTGCGTTTGCAACCACCTGGGAGGCGGTATATGGGATACCCAACAATTCGCATAATGCCGGTACCTGGGCCTCGCGACCATCACCGCGAATCCCTTCAGCGATGTTGAAGCAAATATCTGGACGTACGTCCATCAAGGCTTCAGGAAGAGTGCTGTTTGCCTCCAAAAAAAACACATTGTGCCCGTCTCTTTCTAGAGCATCTGCGATAGCTTCAATTGTTTGCAAGCGATCGAATTCTGCACCAGCATCTAGAGGATCGTCGGCATTGCGTTCAAATCCATCAATCAGATTGGCAATTATTGCGATTCTCCAGGAATCTTGTTTTCTCTCCAGAGGGTGTGGAAGAATTCTGGCTTTGGTTGATTGGTAAATTTCCATTAGAGATTACCTTTGTTTTTATGGTTTCAAAATAATCGTTTCATGCCCCTGCGTGAAGGATGCACAAGAGGATCCTCAGCCCAATCTAAAGTAGGGGGATATTGGCTTGCCAACTCAAGCATGGAATTACAATGAGGGCAGTTGATCAGTTCACGCACTTTTATTTTTTGCGGGAGTTGAATGATCATATTGCATGCAGGGCAGTGTGCAAATTTCATTTTTTCCGCGGATTACTAATTACTGAATATGCCTTAAGGCGTTTAAGATACAGTTTCAAAAACTTATTGAACCGCCACAATCCGGAATTTTATTACCCCCCCTGGCGCATTGATTTCTATATCATCGCCAACTTTGCTGTCAAGCATGGCTTTTCCAAGGGGTGACTCATCCGAAATTAAGCCCTCCCTGGGATTTGCTTCTGCAGTACCTACAATTGTATAGGTTTCCGTGTCCTTCCCATTTTCTCTGATCACAACAGTACTGCCTAGTTGAACATTGCCACTATTATGGCCTGGCTCGATGATCCGATAATTTGCCAAAAGCCCTTCTAATTCATGGATGCGCCCCTCGATAAAGGCTTGTTCCTGGAGGGCAATCAAATATTCGCTATCTTCAGCTTCGCCCATTGTGTCATGCAAATGCTGGGACATTTCCATTCGTTTTGAGGTGCGCAAGTAATCCAATTCATCTACAAGTTTTCCGAGACCTTTGGAAGTGATATAAGTTAACTTTTGAGGGGAAAATTGCTTACGAGCAATCGATTTTTGTTTTAACATTTTTTCGAAATAAGGTATCTTTGATTCCCAAATTTTATTGACTCAAATAATTATCGAATTTCAGATTGGATTTGTACAAGTTTAATACTTATATGTGGAATTACTGTCTTTCTAAAATATCAAACTAGTATTAAGTTATTTCCTTGCATATGAATTTTTATACAATAAATCCCTCTCCATGGGAACCATGTTATTCCATCATCATGCAAAATCATCAAGCAATCGCTAATTTTTCAATGGACAAGTTCACGGCGTGTAAACTGGTAAATCCAAAACCCGCATTTTCCCATCCCTGCCTTGTACAACCCGGTACTCAAACTGGAATTGAGGCACCGTAGTTGGATTTTCGCCGCAGCAGGCTTCAAGAACGAATAGATTTCCAGCAGGATCGTTGAATTCCACACTGAAAATGTATTCCCCAGATTCTGAAAGCTCGTTGAATGTTATCGTGCGGATAGTCAAACACTGCAAACCGTTGATTTGGCAGCCATTCTTCCACAATGCTACTTGATCATTTGCGTCCAAATCCGGATTAAAATTTGTCAAGATCCCATAACTTCCGCCATATAGAGTCACCGCTTTTCCATAATTACCGTTTGACAATTCGCTGAAGAAGTCAGTAATTGCTTGATTTGCTTTTTCGGAGTCATTCCTACCTGGGTAACAGGCACTGAGTAGCACAAAAGCCAATATAATCATAAAATAATTCTTAATCATAGTGATCACCTCATCGATCATGAGCTTGAATTGATCAGTTGCTTTTAGTGCAATACATTTCGAGAGAGATTTTATTAAGTTGTTAGTCAGTTCTGGAAAGACTCCTAGCCAACTAGGTCAAGGGATCAATTTGTAGACCACCTGTACCTGGGCTGACACGCTAAACTGACCTTGCGAGATCGGCACCTCACCCCCACCGCCTACTCCTCTTTCTTCTGCGAAATAAGGCATGGGGGGAGTGTTAAATCCACCTTCGATCAAGGTTATTAATGAGCCAATATTGACACCCATTTCGTTGGCAACCCATTCAGCTTTTTGACTTGCATTAGCAATGGCCTCTTCCAGAGCAGCCTGTTCCAGTTCAGTTGTATCCGCGATACCGAAGGTTATCCCAGACACATAAGTTGCACCGACATTAGTGGCTTCTTCGATCAATGTGCCAATTTGGGATAAATCACGAAGACGGATATTCAATTGGTTGGTAACACGGTAACGTTTAGCACCAGTGGGTTGATTATCCTGATCATAGACATCTTCGACCCACATGCTGTAATTGATGGTCTGGATATCCATATCAGCAATTCCCATTTCTCTGAGTACGGTGATAATTGCATTCATCTTCTCAGAATTCTGGTTGCCAGCCGCGACTGGATCGGTGTCAGCAGTATCGACACCCATTTGGATGTCAACCACATCGGGGGCAGCGCTGGCTATGCCAGTTCCGCTGACACTTATGGTTGATTGACCTGATTGGTCGGTTGATGCTTCCTTGGTATTGCAGCCTGCTAAAAGGAGGGTAGATACCAACCCAATTAGAAATATTTTTTTCTTCATAAAAGGTTCCCTTTTAAAAATGTTTCCTCGAATCAATTACTATCTCCCCGTGGGCTTGTTTACGGACAGCTGCTTTTTCCAATGTACAAAAGCTCGCCACCATCCACGCGCCAGATTCGCAATTCTTTTCCATCCGTGGATGCCAGCAATTGACTATCAGGTGAGAATATCAGCTCCCAAACTGGACCTTGATGGCCGATCAATGTATTTAGTATTTGTTTGTCATTTAGAGACCTAAGAATAATGTCATGATTCTTACTAATATCTGAATAAGCCAAGATGTTTTCTTGTGGCGAAAATGCGAATGCCATGCTGTTGATGCCATTCCAAAGTAATGAATGATCACTGATATCCCAGGCAGACAGGCCGGTTGCTAGATCTGCGGCGATAAATTGACCGTTGCTGGAAAAAGCCACATCCGATGTATCATATCCACCCGATCCCCCCAAATCTATCAGCATTTGATAGTTTGCTGTATCCCACAACTTTACGGGTCCATCGAAAGGTATTGTAGCAATGGTTTCTCCATCTGCGGAAATACCTATTCCGAGTACCTCTCCACCATAAGGCTGAAATTCGCTTACTATTTGTCCATCAATGTTCAATTCCTTCACCCAACCATCATGTGAGGCTGAGTATAGTTTCAACCCATCCGGAGAAAATCTTAGTTTTGTGATTGGATCAGAATGGATGTGTGTGGTGTAAATTACGCTCTGATCTGATAACCGGATTAATTGGATGGAATTATCTTCAAGTACCCAGGCTAACATATCACCTTTCAATGACAGAACCGCAGTTGGTCTTTTCAGTTTTGTTGGCGATTCAAGGAACAATTCTTCCTCCATCGTTGCTAGATTAAAGATCTGAACACCTGATTCTGCGCGAACCAAAATTCGTTCACTGTCTGGCATAAATGCAATAGGAGCAAGAAAAGTATCGAAACACACCGGATGGGTTGGATTATTCGAGAATTGGATATTATTGTCGTCCAAGATACGAGTCATCAAAGAAGCGAACTCCGCTGGTTCCTCAAATATAGGACGATGACCTGAATGTTCGAAAATGATCATCTCTTTTGACGGAGCTGAAAGCATTTCGAACCATTCTTTGGCTAAGACAGCCCGGCCGCGGGCCTCGTGCTTGCCAATCACAATATAAATGGGGATGTCCATGCTTTGGACATCCTTCCGAAAGTCAATTTCCTGTAATTGTGGATAAAGGATGGAGAAAGTATCGAGCAAACCTCGCATCCCGTTGATCCGATCCATGAGTGAGTTTTCGGGTACAAACAAGTTGAATAGCATTTCTTTGCTTGTATTGAGTCCAGAATAGGGATTCCAGGCGAGCTCGTGGGAAAGTGCTGTTTCATAATTTTTGAGGTTCTCGTATGGAGGAAGACCAATTTGTTGCAGCTCATCAACTAGGTTTCCGTTGTGCGTTTGTTTAGCCCACTTCAGGTTATCTTCATAGAACATGACATCGGTTTCCCTTGGGCTGACCATTTGTCCTGTACCAACATAAGCATGGAAGAGTTCAGGCTGGCGTTGAACGGCAAGTATACCGAGGATAGAGCCCCAAGAATTACCTACAAGGTAAATCTTGTTTACATTGAAGCGGTCACGGAGGTAATTTGTCACCTCGATCGTGTCGGACACCATTTGTTCGTAAGTCAGCGTTTCAATCGGGTCAAGAGCAGCATAAGACTTACCGGTGCCGCGTTGATCCCATGTCACAACAATGAAATACTGTTCCAGAGTGACGTCTGCACGCATGGCACCAAGGTCTGTACCACCAGGTCCTCCAGCCAGATATAAAAGAACCGGATTATCAACACTCCTTCCCCTAATCATCAGTACCTGTTCATGACCACCGATTGGGACACTGATCAATTCTGCAATACTGCCAGAGATTGGTTCCCCACCGGGATTGATTATTGGATTTGTCGTCGCAGGTTGTGCAACCAAAAAAACAACAAGTATGATTGCCAAGGAGCTGAGACCAGTGATTGACAAACCGAAGGTGCCCACAGGCACGATATTACCTTCTCCAACGCTGGATGCGATCCATGCCCCATAAACGGCACCTAATATCATCGGTGCTAAGACAAGCACACCATGAAATAAGCGACCCGTGGAAAATGCAATGACACCATACATGGAGCTGAGGTGGATGTTATCCACCGTGGGACCTTCAATTCCATTTCGAGCGAGTTCAAATACAACCATAAACGCCACTGGCGTGATCAACATGCTCCATCGGGTTCCCATCACAAAACCAGCCAATATGCCAATTAATAAGGATGACACTATTGAAACCAGTGCTTGTGAAGTTGTTACTGGACCTCGAGGCATGAACCAAGCGCACAACAAACCAAAAACCGCTACCATTAATATTGTGACAGCAAGACTTAATCGCCAATCCGACCAAATGTGTTCAAGTACGATGCGCACGATGAATATCCTAGGAAAATGGATTTGGTGGTGAAATTTTTAAAGTATTGCTGAAAGATAGTGCTTGAGCAATCACTTTCCTGGCCACATTTCTTTTCCAGTACGTGTTTTTGCTCAAGCAAATCAACTGTCAGCATCTGAAGGATGCCTCACTTTAAACCTGTCACTGCAGTATCCTGGTCGAGTCTAATCGATGAGATTATTTGCGCCTTAGTAGTTATGTTATCGAACCTTGCTCCCGCATCCATATCTAGAGCATCGTTTACTGCCATAATCTCCAATTTTGAACGATCCTTTATTGATTCTGGAATTTCGAAGGATTCCACAACCTTGCCACCCTTGGAATTACGGAGTGTTCCAACAAAAACCCATTTTCTGTCATTTGCTCCGGATCTCTTCATATAAACCTTGAAGGAAACTTTTGCTGGCAGGTTATTCGTTTCAATCTTTACCCATTGGCCTTTCTTGACAGACTTGACAGCTATGCTCAACTCTGGGGAACCAATACCTCCGACATTTCCTGAACTGGTAGTGTTGATGAACCAGTTTGATTTCGTATCACCGCGCTGATTGGTTAAGCTGACGCGAATCTTCAATACATCGTACAGCTTCTTAGGGATAGTGACTGTCGTTTGGAAGGCTCCATTTTTATCCGTAGAGATTGAGCCAACAGGAATTCTGATCGCTGGATCGGTCTTATATTTACCCAGATAAATGTCGTAACGAGAATTCGCGACTAAATATTTTCCCTGGAGGGTCACTGTCTGATCTTCCTTAACACTGGTAGCAAATACTCTGGCACTGTTGCTACTTATTGGATTATTTACCAGTGGCATGGTTGAGAAATCGCTGTGGAAAATACACAACCGGTTACCTACGTAAATGAGGCTTGGATTCGTCAATTGATTGATCTCAACCAGGGAATACCAATTTGTTTCGTATTGTTCGGCGATCATAGACAGATACTCGCCTTTATTAACTGTGTGCCACCGGGTGCATTTTTGAGGTTCTTCTACAGCAGCAGAAACTGGTTGAGATGTGGTTATGACAAGTCCGATGGAGATGGTTATAGCCATCAGAAGTAGAGTTGTATTTTTTATTAGTTTCATTTCACACCTCCATAATAGTGTTTTGGATTTATATTTGAATATATAAATTCCTGATTCAGTTTCTTTTTTATTTCATTCTTCTCCTAAGAATTAAATCGGTTACGGAACTCCATAGCAGGACACGTGTGTTTTATTCATGGGATCCGTTCTTGAAGCCCTGGTGTAGACAAAGCCTTTGCACAATTTGCTAACACTAGTAGTATCTGTTTTACAGCTAATCGTATAAGGGACAATTTTTTCTATAGCTCCTGTGTATGGATCTGTCCAATCAAATGCCTTGTCGTATTTTGGTTTGAGCGTCACTGGCTCACCTTTTGCACAATTAGCTGACCAATGAAAATAAAATATGGCCGACTGCGCCTCAGAAACGTTTCTGTTTCCGAAGAACATTACTAGTGCAAGCAAAAACGCAATAAATATCAGGGTAAATCTGTATCTTGTTTTCATCAAAATCAACTCCAATCTAAAATTAATTTCCACCAATAGCCGATCCAAATGGTATCTCTGTAAGTATGGGTGTTTCGGTCGGTGTTTCAGTGGCTGTAGGTGTAAAAGTTGGATTTATTGTCGCTGTAGGGAAAATTTGGGTAGCAGTAGGGGAAAAGACTGCAACAATCCCTGGCACAAACCAAAAAGCGTTTGCCCGGGTTGGATCACCACCGTTGACCTCCACTGTGAGTATGAAACGAACATGTTTGCCAGCGTGTTGAGAGAGATCCAGATCGATTTTGGTCACCTCTCCATCATAGATTTCATGCCAGGATCCCAGATTGCGAATGTTGCCGTTTAGAAGGTTCTTAAAATCCAGCCGGAAGATGACGTTACAGCCCTTGCTCTCGTCCAGGCAACTCGCCCAAGCTTTGAAGTGGTGGTTCGGTTGGATGATGAACTCCGGATACATACCGCTGATCCACCCTTGGCTAGAATTGTTCGGGTGAGCCCATAATGCTAATTCATCTTCCTGGCGGTTCTCCAATTTAGGATTGTCTAATAAAATTACAAATCCCTCGTTGCCACTGCTTGATCCCGGGCAAGCCATTCGCCCTACACCACTACTCCACTCCGCTCGACAATAATTTGCTGCGAAGTCAAAATCTAAATCAGGATTAACTAAATTCCTGACCCGGATTTGAACCCAAAACGTTTGATCCCCGTTAGAGCCAATACCAAATCTGCTGCCAGAAGGATTGCTCAACATCCAATCCCCTCGATAGGTTCCCGCCTTTTGAGGCGCATTCATGGGTACTGATATATCGATAGTCTGGTTAGGATCTACGCTTCTCGGTAACGGTATGCTCCGATTTGCTTCGATGTCATTCCCGCTATGAAAAACTAGCATGTAATTGGTTGTCCAGGTGCAGTGCCCAATATTTTTAAGGCGCCAGGTTTTGACGAACGAAGCACCTGGCTGCATGAGCGAATTGTCCTCGACAGATAAATCACGGATAAATTGAGCGCGATTGCAAACGGTAGAAATTGGTGTGAATTTAGGGACTGCCAAAGTAGGAGGAACTGAGGTGTTCGTTGGAGCGATGATTTCAGGAGTAACGGAAGCAGTCGGTGTAGTAGTATTAGTCTGTTCAGGGGTAAGCGTAAAAGTAGGTGTGTACTCTTCCGCTTGTTTGGTCAGCTCTGCTTCGATAGTCTGAGCAACATAGGTTTCTAGCGAACTTGAATCCTGGGGTATTACAGGGGTACCATAATTACGAATACCAAGGTTAAGTAGGTAGAAGATGGCAAAAACCACACTCACAAAAACCAAGACGATTGCGAGTGGAAAACTGAGAATCCAGAATATTTTGTTGTTGAACACGTTCAATCCTTCTATAAAGTGAGCCGTGTAATATATGGAGCCAATTACTTCAGGTTCTCGTCCTCATCGCTGGCCAGCTGTTTTTCATACTCTTGATAGTCCAAGATTACTGGGAACAGCCAGGTTACTTCGAGCTTTGTGTCGCAGCTCTCGCAAATAAATAATTTGCCGATTTCTGGCAATGAAATCAGATTAATCAAATGCTTACACTCCGGACAGGTTGCTGTAATCATGATCGTATTCTTTCTGGCTGCAGTTTACTAAGTTGGTATTCAAAATTTATCTAATGAGTATTGAGGATTTGTATTAAAAATTGACCCCCAGTGTGAATTTTTATATACTTGTTTTCCCCCTTGTAGAAAACAATCTAGCTTCCGAGATTTGTTACGTAGTGATTACAGCATTGGGATTACCTAGCGGCTGAAAAAATAACCAATACCGACTTCTGTGAGAATGTATTCAGGTTTGTGGGGGTTAGCTTCGATTTTTGAACGTACCCTCTGCACCAGACCGCGCACCAATTCCCGATTCCCTTCGCCAGTATATCCCCAAACATGTTCAATTATCTTATCAGTCGGGATAATCTGTCCGACATGAGTCATTAAAGTGTAAAGTAAACGAAACTCTAATTGAGTCAAACGCTTGGGAACTTGGTCACCGACCCGAACTGTCCGGTCAGAAGGGTCCAGCATGACATCTTTTTGTGTCAAAGTAGGCAGACTGAAAAAAGGCACTCCCGAGCTTCGACGTAAAATGGCGCGTATTTGGGCTAAAAGGGCTCGAACGCTGTATGGCCGGAATAAAACTAGGTCAGCTCCGGCTTCGAGATAATTAACATGTTCGTCATCAGGAAGCAAATCGGATATGAGGAAGATCGGCACCACGGTATGTGCCCGTAACAATTTTACTTGAGTTAACGATTTAGAATGTTCCCCAGTCAACACGATCAGAATAAAATCTGCAGGTTTGTTCGGCCAGGATTCAATGGCTTGATCCAAATTGTGCGTGGCTCGAACCATGAATCCGGCTTGCTGTAAAATTAGTTGCAGGATGTTGGCTTCATCTGCATAGGGAGAAATTAATATCGCTTGTATACTGCACCTCCTTAAATCATCGGATATCCAACCAAAGATACATCACCCTTGATTTGCTAGTTGAGCTGCGCCTTGATTGTGAATTCGAATTTGACCGCCAGCCATCGTGCCGTGTCCACCTGCTACACCTAGATTCCAGATGACTTGTTTAGCTAACTTGCCAGCGCCAATTTTCCAGCTGCGGGATCGGACAGCTAAAATCAAGTCATCCTTATATACCCCCAAACATATGACCCATTTTACACCCTGCAAACGCAACAACATATCGGCAATCTCTGCACCTAAATCCGGGTATTTCAGAATTCCTACATTTGAAATAACCAGATCATTGTCATACAATCGTGCTGCATGTATTGCCGTGTCGAGGCTCATGAAATAGGTTATCGGAACCTGTGCACGCTCTATTTGCACTAAAGCTTCAACATCGACTTTGGGTTGTAAAAAGAAATAAGCGGCGGCATCATTGGAAGATGCGCCACGGCCCAGACCCATCGTATCGGTTTTTATCCCATAGAACAAAGCAGTAGCAAGTTCAGGAGAAAAGTCCAATTTTGCCATCTATAGGTATTCAGTCAAAATTGTCGCTGATGCTCCAATTTCAGGTCTAATGTCAAAAAACCGTGCCTTGGATGAAATTTCTCGCCATTCATGATGATCGATAACAATTGTGGCAGGGATGTTTTCTGGTAATGGATTATTCCCCGCACCTGGTTGTGTATCAACCAAAGCAATGGGTATATTTTGACGTATCTCTTGCTGATCAAGTTTTTGAAGGGGGTGATCTAAATATCGGACAAGTGCCTTGTTCTCAGAACGCCCAATGATGCCGCGATAACCTATCTGAGCAGTCATACCAAGACCTTCAGTAACTAAATAACGCAAACCTATCGCTGTAGCTATGGCATCAGGATCAGGATCATTATGTGGAATTATCAGCAGCTGTTTATAGCCTTCTAAGGCTTTATAAATTTTTATTATTGGGCCTGTCATATTCATAAGTATAAAGCACTTGATTGGTTGCTGTTTTATGAATTGGATTTCCTTTTTCTTAGGGCTTGTTATAAGCTTGAGTTGAGTTTCCTCCGAATCTTCTCAATAAAGGTATGCAGGGAGTTACAATTTTTATCCTCTGGGGAAAACAAAAACGCGTATGAAAAATCCTACATTTAACAATATTTTTGTACCTGTTTTTTTCAATGATTCAATAGAATTTTGACAAACAAATCTTATACTTTGTAATGATGGATTCTTAAAATTGATCGGCAGGTTTATATTGTCATGATTCGTTCAATAATCGCTATGTCACGTTCTTGGATAATAAAAGTTGACGATTCTTATTAATAACCCAATGATCAAATCGGAGGATTTTGACAAGATTCGGATAAAGATTCCCCTAACAATTCTTAGCCTTGCTGTTATCTATTTATTGGGGATTGTTGCAATGAATTATCTTCGGTTTGAGAGGGAAAATGCAGGTCTGGTTGAGGAGCTTCTCTCAAAGAATTCTCAACCTTCATCAAGATCTTTTAGCTACAATGATCTTAAAGGTCTTCCTGAACCCGTTCAAAGATATCTAAAAAAGGTAATCCCTGAAAGACAACCGTATATTAATACAGTTTACATTCGCCAGAGAGGTGATTTCTGCTTAGGTGATGAGATTCCTAGTTGGAAATCATTCCAAGCGACCCAGCATTTCACAGTTGAACCTCCTGGGTTCATATGGGATGGCAGTATTGAATTTATTCCATTCATCCTAGTGAGAGTTGTTGACATGTATAAATCCGGTGAAGATACTCTATGTGCAAAAGTCGCCTCCACTCTGTCCATAGTCAATTCGAAAAGCAGTCCATAATTAAATTCCGGGGAGCTAATGAGGTATTTAGCGGAAGCTATTTGGTATCCACCAGCATTTTTACCCGCTCAAGGGATTGAATGGGTCCCAATTGATGACAACTCCGCAATGGCTAGTTTAGAAGACAAAGGGAACAAAGTATCGTTAGTTTTCTACTTCAATAATCACGACGATGTAGAGCGAATATTTGCTGATGAAAGACCTCGAGAAGTAGATGGCAATTACGTACCAACCCCATGAACAGGCTATTTTAAAAACTACCAACTTAAAAATGGGATACTTGTCCCCCTTGAGGGCGAGGCAGAGTGGAACCTCCCTAGTGGTGACCTACCTTACTGGCGTGGGTTTTTGGATGAAATCGAATACAGCATGTCAAATTAATCCTTTAAAGCTGACAAGCACTCAAGTTATGGCGAGAATTTTCAATCAATTCGAAATTAATAAAAGGACATTACAGGATTGAGAAATCTTGAAACTTGTTACCATTAATAGCCTCTTGACATTTACTATTATCGATAAAATTGAGATCAATTTTTATTGTTATTGATTAAAGAGTGTCAATGTCAGAATCTCAGATTATCACTCGAAACATTATTAGTATTTTGGAGTTATGACTTTTTTCTTGCTCTTATCCAGATATGCTAATTCATGCTTTCCTACGGAGCGAATTCACCTATTTTGGGGAAATTAGCAGTGTTGCATAATGTATCTAATAGAACTTAATTCGGTTTTCGGAAGTATAATCCATCATAATGTCAATAAAGTTTGAGTAATTTTTTCAACAAGTGAACCTCGCTAGGAGGGAGGATGCCTATGGATCGAAAAGTATTATTGATTGCGGGTATCTTGTTGTTGTGTCTTGCTACGGCTTGCAGAGCGAGTGAACCATCCTATTCAGCTCATGTTTGGGAAGATGTTGATGGGGATGGCAGACAGGGAGAGGAAGAACAGCCTCTGGAAGGGATTGTGGTCCAGATCGTTGACCTGGCAAATAGTCACCTGTGGATGCGACCCATGACCGATGCTGAGGGGAATACCTTTCCATTCAAAGCTGGTGATACCTGCGGACAGTATGCCCTGATTTTGAATGTCCCGGATGGTTATTGGCCGACCACTCCCGTTGTGGTTAATACACCCAATTGTGGGACAGCCCATTTTGGATTGAAAGTATATCCCTAACCTTTTAACATGGAGGCTGCATGATAGATTTTTTACGAGAAGCTCAGGGATTATTTGAATATACCCGTGATCTGCGCCGGGATTTTCACCAGCACCCTGAATTGGGATTTCAAGAGGTGCGCACGGCGGGGATTGTAGCCCGGGAACTGAACCAGCTTGGCTTGGAGGTGAGCACTGGGGTGGGAAAAACCGGCGTTGTCGCAACGCTTGAGGGTGGCAACCCCGGTCCGGTGATACTGGCGCGGTTTGACATGGATGCGCTGCCGATCCAGGAGGAGACCGGTGCTGAATACGCCTCCCAAACTCCAGGCGTGATGCATGCCTGCGGACATGATGGACATACTGCTGCCGGGTTAGCAGTAGCCCGTATTTTGGAAGCTCACAAGGCCGAGTTGAATGGTACGGTGAAACTCGTCTTCCAACCCGCAGAAGAAGGTCTGGGAGGAGCAGAAGCAATGCTGGCGGATGGAGTCCTGGAGAATCCCCGGCCGGATAGGAGTCTTTCCATGCATATGTGGAATGAGAAGCCTGTTGGCTGGATCGGTGTCACCCCGGGACCAGCGATGTCTGCTTCAGACCGATTTACTGTAAAAATAATCGGTCGGGGAGGTCACGGGGCTGCGCCGCACCTGGGAGTCGATCCGGTGGTTGCTGGTGCGCAGGTGATATCGGCTTTGCAGAATATCGTATCACGCAATGTGCCGCCGCTTGAGTCAGCAGTGGTGACTGTAACCAGTATGACTGGTGGTGAGGCGTTCAATGTCATTCCTGAGACGGTCGAGCTGCGCGGTACCATCCGTTCTTTCAAACCTGAGGTGCGCGATCTTGTCTTAGAGCGTTTCCAGGAAATTGTGGTCGGAGTTTCTGAAGCGATGGGCTGCCAGGTGGAGGTTGCCCTGCGCAAAATCACTCCAGCTACTATAAACGATCTCGAGATGGCAGAGCGTGTTCGTGGAGTGGCTTCGAGGATTCTTCCTCAGGCCGAATTGGATACTGATGAATGCACGATGGGCTCTGAAGATATGGCTTATTTGATGGATGATATCCCCGGATGTTACTTTTTTGTAGGATCTGCAAATCATGACCAGGGATTAGACGCTGCCCACCACCATCCAAAGTTTGATTTCGATGAAAGTGCCTTGCCTCGCGCAGCAGCCCTGATGGCAGCTTCAGTGGTTGAATTTCTTGACAAGAATTAATTTATCAACAGAGATCCTTATCACTGAGAAGTCCCCGTACATAATTTGTAGGGATTGTTGTTATTGAAGTAATTCATTAATTTTTGATGTCTATTGTTGTTTTTTGGATCCTTGGAGAGGGGGAAACGAGACAATTTTTGTTCTGGTAATTCCAAGAAAACCACTTGCTTGACGGCTAATTTCATGCATGATAAAATTCAAATCATCTGAATAATCTGATTAATCAAATAATAGTCTCGGATTTGTAATATGATGCCAAAAAACCTCTCTTCAGATTTCTTGAATTACTTAGCTGAAACTTATCAGGTTGATGAGGATTGTGAACGCCTGCCTTCATTGACAGATCTAAGCAAAACCTTAGGAGTAAGCGTCTCGTCGTTGCGAGAACAAATGGAAGTCGGTCGTGCCCTGGGCCTGGTTGAAGCGAAACCCCGCACCGGGTTGCGTCGGTTGCCATACTCGTTCACACCGGCAGTGGAGCAGAGCCTGTCTTACGCCATCACCATTGACTACGAGTATTTCCTGAAGTTCGCAGATTTGCGTCGCAACCTGGAAGCGGCATACTGGCACCAGGCGGTCAATTTACTCACCGATGAAGACAAGTTGGTCTTGAAAAGTTTGGTAGATAAAGCTTGGGAAAAACTACGCGGTACTCCGATTCAAATCCCTCAGTATGAACATCGCCAGCTGCATCTTACCATTTACAAGAGATTGGATAACCCCTTCGTTTCTGGCATCCTCGAGGCCTATTGGGAAGCCTATGAAGCTGTAGGATTGAACCTCTATGCTGGGTACCAGTATCTTGAAGAAGTATGGACTTATCACCAACAAATGGTAGATAGCATTTGCGGTGGAGACCTGGATGCTGGTTATCAGGCACTTATCGATCACACTGATTTGATCCGGCACAGAGTAATTGAGGCAGAAGATGGAAATATCATGGTTGCTCAATCATCTGGAGAGCTGACTAGTTTCTAAGTTAACAATTCAAAGGAGTCGAGAAATAAATGTCTGCAGTACAAGTAAAAAATTCATTAGAGTCTGCAGTTGAATTAGGTTCAGTAGTCAACGATTTTTCGATCACTGTTGGCACAGCGAACGGTTCCGGCAGCCAGACATCTAACATTACCCTCCTGCGCGCCCTCTTTAAAATGGGCATCCCAGTCTCGGGGAAGAACCTTTTCCCATCCAATATCCAGGGATTGCCGACCTGGTACACCATTCGCGTCAGCAAGGATGGTTTCCTGGCCCGTAGAGAAGAACAGGAAATTGTTGTTGCCATGAATCCGGATTCATTTTCCCAGGATTTAGCCGATGTTTTGCCTGGTGGGGTGTTTTTGTATGCTGACGACATCAAGATCCCCATCAATAGGGACGACATTGTTGTCTATCCCATGCCGGTCAATCAGCTGGTTAAAGGTGCGGATGCTCCATCCAGTTTGAAGAACTATGTCGCCAATATGGTATATGTGGGCATCCTGGCCCAGCTGCTGGGGATTGATTATGACAAAATTTACCAGGCACTTAATTTTCATTTCAAAGGCAAACAAAAACCTATCGATTTGAATTTCGGTGTCGTTCAAGCTGCAGCTGACTGGGCAGGAAAGAATCTGGAAAAGCAGGATCCATACCGTGTAGAAGCAATGGATAAAACCAGGGAATTGATCATGTCGGATGGCAATACTGCTGCGGCATTGGGCTCCATCTATGGTGGCGTAAATTTCGCAGCCTGGTACCCAATTACTCCCGCCACCAGCCTGGTTGAAGCGCTTGAGGAATACGTGGCGATGCTGCGAAAAGATCCGGAAACAGGAAAGAACACTTACGCCATTATACAAGCTGAGGATGAACTGGCCGCCATCGGAATGGCCATTGGTGCCGGGTGGTCTGGCTTGCGAGCCATGACCTCCACCTCCGGTCCCGGCCTCAGCTTGATGACGGAATACGCTGGACTGGCTTATTATTCCGAAGTACCGGTGGTTGTGTGGGACATCCAACGAGTAGGTCCCAGTACAGGTTTGCCAACCCGCACCTCCCAAGGAGATATCTCAATGGTCTATTTCCTTGGTCATGGCGATACCCAAAACGTGATTCTACTGCCTGGCTCGGTGAACGAGTGCTTCGAGTTTGGTTGGCAGTCATTCGATCTGGCGGAGAAGCTGCAGTGGCCCATCTACGTTCTCAGCGATTTGGATATCGGCATGAACCAATGGATGGCAAAACCTTTTGAATATCCTGATCAGCCCATGGACCGCGGCAAGGTGCTTTGGGAGGCTGATTTAGAAGAATTATCTGGGCAATGGGCTCGCTATAAGGATGTCGATGGTGATGGAATACCATACCGGACGGTTCCTGGCAACCAGCATCCAGCTAGCGCCTGGTTCGGCAGAGGCACAGGCCATGACGAGAATGCGGTATACACTGAGGATGCTGGGGAATACGAGCGCAACATGGCCCGCTTGAGCCGAAAATTCGATACCGCGCGGAATCTGGTGCCAAAACCAGTCATCGATAACATGGAAGATGCTGATGTCGGGATTATCGCTTTTGGCTCAACCGAGCCTGCAGTCCAGGAGGCGCGCCATCACCTGGCGAAAGCTGGATTGAAGACGGATTTTCTCCGCCTGAGGGCGATACCGTTTACCGATGAAGTCACCGAGTTCATCTATGCTCATGAAAAATCCTATGTGGTTGAGATGAACCGCAATGGCCAGTTGCATCAATTGTTGTCTTTAGAATATGCGTCGGTCTGTGCAAAATTAACCTCCATCGCCCATCTGGATGGTTTGCCCATGACAGCCAGCTGGATTGAAAACCGGATTATGCAGGAAGAGGACAAGAAGTAATGGCCGATCAAAATACAAAAACACGTGGAAAAGTAAATCTCGTAGGTCTTACCAAGGGTGATTATCGCGGTAAACCAACGACTTTGTGTCAGGGTTGTGGGCATAATTCGATCTCCAGCCAGATCATCGCTGCCAGCTATGAACTCGATCTCAAGCCCGAGTCGATTGTCAAATTCAGCGGTATTGGCTGTTCCAGCAAGAGCCCAGCATATTTCCTGGGCAGATCCTTCGGATTCAATGGCCTGCACGGCCGCATGCCCTCCCTGGCAACTGGAGCCATGTTCGGAAACCATCACCTAGAGGCGATCGGAGTCAGTGGTGATGGGGACACTGCCAGCATCGGCATGGGTCAATTCAAGCACATCATTAGGCGCAATTTACCCTTTGTATACGTTGTTGAAAATAATGGTGTTTATGGATTGACCAAAGGTCAATTCTCCGCAACTGCGGAATCCGGCTTGACATTAAAGGGGCATGGAACAAATATGTACATGCCGGTGGACATCGCTTGGGAGGCCGTGGTTGGCAACGCGACCTTCGTAGCCCGATCCTTTGCAGGCGACCCAAAACAGGTCAAAGAGCTTCTGAAAGCTGCTCTGAGTCATCAGGGGATTGCCATCCTGGACATCATCAGCCCTTGTGTGACCTTTAACAACACAGATGAGTCGATGCATTCCTATGCTTGGGGCAGGAATCACGAGGTTGCTCTCCACGAACTATCCTACGTACCGCCAATGGAAGACATTATCGTTGATTATGCTGAAGGAGAAATGATCGATGTCACCATGCATGATGGTTCCACGGTGGTGCTTAAGAAATTGGAACATGATTATGATCCCACCAGTCGTAGCGGTGCGATCGCCCTGTTAGAAGAAGCGAATCGCAAGAACTGGTTGATCACCGGATTGATCTACATCGATACCGAGCAGCCTTCTCTGTTTGATATCTACAATCTGACTGATGTGCCCCTCAACCGGCTCAAGGAGCATCAGATGAGGCCGCCGCCTGAGTCCATCGATCAAGTTAACGCGCTGATGTTTTAGGATTGCAAACCTTCAGATCAGGTCAGTTGAAGAAATTTAATAGCAACCTGCCAGCAAATCCGTCCTGCTGGGGGGTTGTCTTAGTATCGCCTGCGATTTTGAACGGAATTCTGCGAACCGATATTGTCTAACTATTAATTGCCTTGACCAATTTGGGAAGAAAATCACCAGCAGGTTGAGGCACAGCATAACTTGCTAACGGAGTCAGCGGAGTTTCCTGTGGGTTGATCTCGATTACTGTGGCGCCATTGTTGAGCGCAAAAAAAGGCAGCGAGGCGGCTGGTTCGATGATCGTAGATGTGCCAATTGAGAGGAACAGCTGGCAGAATTTCACCGCTTTGAATGCTGAATCGAGGGCATTTGACGGCAGGCTCTCCCCAAACCAGACCACATCTGGCCTTAAAAGACCTCCACAGTTTGGACAGTGGGGAGGCTCCTCATCCGTTTGGGGCAAATCCTGGATGTGCCGACCTTCGCCAGTGCACTTGTTGCGAAATATATTCCCATGCAGCTCAACTACTTTCTGGCTGCCAGCCAGTTGGTGGAAACCATCTACATTTTGCGTGATTAAAGTGAAATCTGGGTAGAAACTCTCCATCTCGGCCAATGCATAATGACCTGGATTAGGCGCAGTGTTAGAGATTAACTCCCTGCGCCAGGAATACCATTCCCAAACTAACCCAGGATCGCGTTCGAAAGCGGCTGGTGTAGCCAGTTCTGTGGGCTCATATTGAGCCCATAATCCGGTCTGTGCCTGGCGGAAAGTAGGCACGCCGCTCTCGGCTGAAATCCCTGCGCCGGTTAATATCACTACTCGCTGACTGGATTGGAGGATGTCAATAATCGTACTGGGAAATTCCTGATCCTGGGTTGCCATACCAGCCAAAGATGATCTAAGATTGCTGGCGGTATTTATGCCAGTAGCGCTGGATGCCCAGCATGGAAATCTCAGGCGGGTTCGCGGTCCGGTAAACATTCATGTCGTGATTATCGATCAGATCGGCGCGTGCGCGCTGCCGCTCCCACTTTAAAAATTCATTTTCGAATTCATCAGCTGATAGATTTTCGGGCATATACTGGACCATCCAGGCTTCAACATCATCCAGGGCGCCTTCTACCGCGGCGAGATGCCAATCTGGGTCTGAAAATATTCCAAAGTGAGTGGGTAGGATGTGAAAGATTTCCTGAGATCGGAGGATATCCAGGCTTGATCGCCAGTGTTCCAGGTGGAATTCTGGGGGTGGCATGGGCAGGCGGATATGACGGGCGCCAGTCATGCGCACACCCCCGATATCACCACTGAAACAGGCGCCCGCAAGTAGGTACGCAAAGTGATGCGAAGCGTGCCCGGGCGTATCTAAAGGTAGGAAGACGAGGTTGTTGATATCAATGATCTCTCGATCATGGTGGATGTTGAGCTGGGATTCGGGGACCGGCAGGAATTCCCCCCAGAGTAGATCCATTCTATCGCCATAGATGCGACCCGCGCTGGCCAGCAGTTTCTGAGGGTCGATCAGATGGGGTGCGCCAACCGGGTGTACGTGAATTTGAGCTCCTCGTTCAGCGAACCATCCCGAAGCGCCTGCATGATCCAGGTGAATATGGGTCAGGAGGACATCGGTGACATCATTGGCATTGTATCCAAATGAATTGAGTTGAGCTTGAAGGACAGGTATTGTTGAACCAGGACCGCATTCTACAAGCACCACGCCGTCCTGGTGGGGGATCATATAGCAGGAGATCGCTCCCCTAATACCCATGAAGTTTAAATCTAAGGTGTGTATCGTGTGGTCATTCACCTGGAGCTGGTTTTGCATTCAACTTCCTTTATTGAGCCAGATAACGGGAATAAGTATACATCGAATTTATAGCAAGTATTTCTGGAAGAAAGGATTCATGTCTAGCCTGCCGTTACTTTTGATATTTCTCGGTGTTATCTTGATTTAGCGGAAACATTCGTTAAAATGATCACTTGACAATATTTGAATATTAATATAATGTTAACGAGTTATCAAAAATGAAAGGATTCGCGCAGAATCGTCCATCAAAACTCAGGGAGGTGAAGGTATAAGATAACCCACTAGATACATCGTACGAAATCATCTTCCTGGATGGTTTTTAGCTGTTTTGAAGGAGGGCGGCTGAAGAGCGTTCAGGGAAGGATATAATAACCCACCCACATTGAGGAGATTAGTATGGCACTCGCACAGGTCGTATACCAAATTTCCACAGATAAGGATTTCGCATCAAAATTGAAAACCGATCCCCAGGGAGCTCTGAGCGCGCGCGGGTGGTCCCTGAGCAAAGAGGAAATTGCCTTTCTGCTTTCAACCCTAAAGGGCAGTGAGCGGACAGAGATCCGCCGAATCGTTAAGCCATTACTTTGGTACGGCTGGCGATAGATCCAAATAACAATTGACAGATAAACAAGTTCTCTCATTGATCCAGTTCATAAATGAGAACTGGGAGTCTTCAAGCGCGTGGCCTGACTTTCTCGATGCCATGCGCTTTCTACTGCCAGAAGGGGGAATTGAACCAGATCGGAACCTCCGTTGGGCATTGCTGCCAGGCCTTTGCTGCCAGGCGGCCGGCGGAGAATTCCAGCTGGCGAAAGAAGTATCTGCAGCCTGGCTCATATTGCATCTGG
>CP070785.1:2178367-2185467 GCA_020346705.1 Chloroflexota bacterium
CATATCATAATTCCACAAAATTCTTTAACACTTGTAGTCCCCTCTGCTGGCTCTTTTCCGGGTGAAACTGCACGCCAATGATCAACTCCCGCTCAACAGAAGAAGCAAAGCTTACTCCGTATTCTGTCATGGTGAGTACATCATCAGCATCCGCTGGAATGCAGTAATAGCCATGATTGAAATAGAAGTAGTCGCCATCTTGAATCCCATCCATCAGATCAGACGATTTACTGACCTGCACCTGGTTCCAGCCGATCTGAGGTACTTTGACTCCCGGGTGTTTGAATTGGACAACTTTTCCAGCCAACAATCCCAATCCCTGGTATCGACCTTGTTCTTCACTTTCTTCGAACAACAGCTGCATCCCCAAACAGATTCCCAATAAAGGCTTTCCTTGTGCCGCCACCTCCTGCACGACTGGCACCAGCCCACGGGATTCAAGACCCTTCATCCCATCAGCAAAAGCACCAACACCAGGAAGAATGACCTTTTCGGCGTTGATAATCTCCTGGTCATCATCGGTCACCACAGCCTCTCCGCCCACATTTGCTACCGCCTTTTGAACTGAGTGTAAATTACCCAGACCATAATTAATAATTGTGATCATCACAAACTCTCCTTGGAACTTGGGATGTTTTGGTTCCTGCGGGGATCTATCTTCACCGCCATCCCCAGCGCTCGCGCCAGGGCTTTGAACAACGACTCAGCCATATGATGGTTATCTCGCCCGTATTGTACGAGCACATGTAAATTTACCTTAGCGGCTGAGGCAAAAGACTCAAAGAAGTGTTCCAGCAAGGTAGTATGCAGTCCACCAACCATGGAAGAGGACCATCCTGCATCGATGACCGCATAGGGACGACCGGATAAATCCACTACCACCTGTCCAAGTGCTTCATCCATTGGCACGGTAGCAGAGCCAATCCTGACAATTCCGCGCTTGTCACCCAACGCCTGATCAAAAGCTGATCCTAAAGCTAACCCGCAATCTTCCACAGTATGATGAGCGTCAATATCCAGGTCACCTTGCGCCTTTATCACCAGATCGAACAAACCATGAACAGCGATCTGGATCAACATGTGGTCAAAAAAACCAATCCCCGTGTCGATCTCATACTTCCCAGATCCATCTAAATTCACTTCAACCAGGATTTCCGTCTCTTTGGTTTTTCGTTCAATTAATGCGGTTCGCATAAATCACCCAATTCCTTTCAATGCATTGATCAATTTTTCTATTTGCTCCTGCGTCCCAATACTTATGCGGATGTGATCGGATAATCCAGGTTTATCAAAATAGCGGATCAGGATCCCTTGTTTTCGCAAGCGCTGCTTCAACTCAAATGCCGATATACCCTCTACTTGACAAAGAATGAAATTTGCCTGGGATGGATAGGGCCTAAGCCATGTAACTTGAGTTAACGCTTCATATAGCTGACCACGATGTTTGATGATCTTGGCAATATTTTTCTCCGCTTTGGCCAGATTTTGCATTGTGATCACCGCCGCCTGCTCAGCAGCCACCGAAACATTGTATGGCTGTTTAGCCCTCATCAACATGGGGACGAATTCCTCAGGAAAAACTCCATAACCGATGCGCAGACCAGCCAACCCAGCCCATTTACTGAAGGTGCGCAAAACGATCAGGTTGTTGTAGGATTCCACTTCTTTTAAAACAGACCGCTCGCGATCGGAGAAATGAATATAAGCCTCATCCATAACGAGTAACAAGGGAAGGTTCACTAATTGCCGAAACTCCCTATTAGAGATCATTCCCCCATCTGGATTATTTGGATTCGCCAGGAACAAAAGCCGGGGCTTGTTCTCCTCGACCGCCTGAATTATCCCGGGCAAATCGAGAGAAAAATCTGCCTGGCGTGATATAGTGATCAATTCGGCCTGATTCAAGGCGCTATCAAAGGCGTACATTCCGAAGGTCGGGGGACAATTGATCACCCTGTCGCCGGGTTCAATCACAATGCGCATGATCAGATCGATGAGTTCATCTGCTCCCGCCCCGACTACAATACTGGATTCTCGAACCTGGTGGTGTTCGGCCAGGATTTTCCGTATTCGTCTACTTTCTGGATCTGGATAGATATGAAGCGCGTCTGAGATAGCCAAGGCCGCCTTTACTTCAGGCAATGGTCCATACGGATTTTCATTGGCATCCAGCTTAATCAATCTCTCAGGCGGAATTCCCAACTCACTCGACAGGACATCAAATGGCAGAATTGGTTCATAAGGTTGCATATCCTGGATATGCGGGCGGAAATAACTAAGTTTGTTGGTCATTTGTCTCCCACCCTGGCTCTGGCTGCGGATGCGTGGGCTGTCAAGCCCTCCAAATCTGCCAAATCAGCCGCTATTCCACTGAGTGCTTTGGCAGTCGACGGGTCAAGACCGATCACGCTGGAGATCTTGACAAAATCCAGCACATTTAATGGAGAAGCAAATCGGGCTGTGCCGCCGGTGGGCATTATGTGACTGGGTCCTGCCACATAATCACCAAGGACTTCAAAAGAATGATCGCCCAGGAAGAACCCACCTGCGTTGTTGATTTTTCCCATAAGATCTTCGGGGTTTTCCACGGACAAACAAAGATGCTCAGCCGCATAATCATTTGCTAATTCAGCCGCTTGATCAAGTGATTCCGTGACCACAATTCCCCCGGCATATTCAAGCGAGGCGAGAATAATCTCTTTGCGACTCAAACTATTCAATTGAGCCATGACTTCTTTTCGGACGTCATTCGCAAAACCGCGATCGGGGGTAAGCAAGATGGCACTCGCCTGGACATCGTGTTCGGCCTGTGCCAACAAGTCGGCTGCTACCCATGTGGGTTGTGCAGTTCGATCAGCGATCACCATTGTCTCGGTTGGTCCGGCCAAACCCTCGATACCCACAACCCCAAACAATTGCTGCTTGGCAAGCGTTACAAACAGGTTTCCAGCCCCTACAATCTTGTCCACTTTCTGAACTGTATCAGTGCCAAATGCCATGGCAGCGATTGATTGTGCGCCACCCATCTGATAGACTGCATCCACTTTGCAAATATGAGCAGCGGTCAAAATGGATGGATCAGGTTCAGGCGGCGTGGCGACAAAAATTTGCTGAACCCCCGCTACCTGGGCCGGAATCACGCTCATCAGCAATGATGAAGGAAGCGGCGCGGTCCCTCCTGGTACATAAACGCCAACGCGTTCAATTGGCGTGAATTGCTGGCCCAATTGACCACCCATTTCATCGGTGAACCAGCTCTCGATTGCTTGTTTCTCATGGAAGGCCCGGATACGATCTGCAGCAGACTGCATGGCCTGCTTCAACCGTGAAGGCATCGCAATCCACTCTTGCTCAAGCCGGGATTCTGGAACGATAATCTCCAAACCATCATAATCGTCCAAAATTTGAGACCATTTTCGTATCGCCTGATCACCTTCCCGATACACTGAGTCCAAAATCGTCTCAACTGCCTGAGGGGGGCGAATGCCAGGTCCAAATATCTTCTCCGTATTCTCGATCGTAAGCGGAGAATACTCGATTCTATTGAGAGTCTTACGTTCCAAAATCGTTCCCTGGGCTTCTTCAACGGAATAAATCTTCATCATTTATCTTCCAATGCTGTCATCATGTCAATGATTTCTTGCGGTTCTTCTTCAAATATGTAATTCACAGGTGAGACTACAACACCACTTCCTCCAATTTCTCTAAGCTCACCGATCGCTTTATGCAGTTCGTCTTTTCTCACAACGATATGAATGGCGAAAAAAGTAGACGAATCGCGAGTGATGATGGGAGAAACAGTTGGTCCTTGCAATCCACCAATCACTTTCTGTTGAAAGATCTTTTTGGAAATCTCCTCTCTGCTGTTTGCCCTCACATTGGCGAATACTGCCAGGTTCCGTTTACCCCTCAAATGAGCCCCAATCATCTCCAGTAATTGAGTAGCGATCTTCAATGTATCTGAGTTATTCTTCAAGCGTTCACGGTTAGCAATCAGACAGGCTTCTGCGTCAAGAATTTTCCCTCCTGGTAAATTCCTCAACCGGTTATCGCGCAGGGTAGTACCTGTGGAGACCAGATCGACGATTAGATCGGCATAACCAACCGTCGGTGCAATTTCCAGTGCGCCTTCTGCCCGGATTACTTTGATAGGAATCTCAATTTCTGATGAAAAAAATTTTTGCGCCAGATTTGGGAATTTGGTGGCCACTTTTAGCGGTCGTCCCAATGATCTCTGCAACCGCTGCAAATCTTCCATTGAATTGATCTCCACCCAATCTTCAGGGATAATCACATTGAGCGTGCATTGCCCAAAACCGAGTTGATTATGGAGTTCCAAGATCTTTCCATTGGTATCTTTCTTTTCCAGGTAAATGTCTCTACCGGTAATCCCGAAATCAACGCTCCCGTCTCGCACACTGATTACGATATCTCCAGGTCGCTGAAAAATCACCTCGAGTCCCGGCAGCAGCGGGATTGTGGCGATATACTGGCGTGGATTCGGGTTGTATATCGGCAAGCCCACATCTGCAAGCAGCAGCCTGCTCCCCTCTGCTAACAAACCTTTACTTGGCAGCGCAATTCTGACTTTTCTGTTTATCTCTTCCATCGCTATCTCCGAAATAAAAACGCTCCCTTCTGGGGGAGCGCTTAGTTTGAAATCTAAATGATTTACTGAGTTACAAAATAATTAAAGCAGTCTTACCCGAGAAGGTTTCCGGCTGATGTTTCAGGTGATGATGATGGATGGACAAGACTGTGAAACTCATGATGGAAGATTTTACCATAAATATTCTAATGTTCAACAATATCATAGGGAGACAAGGTTGAAAGAGGTTCCTATATACAATTCAGAAATGAGATTGACCTTATCGATCAGGTCAAATTATTTGCCTTTGCATAACCTCTTTTCCACTATGCTAAGGGAGACCAGGGGATGGAATTTATTCGGAAGGTTGTAGATCAACCTAATTTGTGCTTGAGTCCAATCACTGACAATCCTTAAAATGATTTCCAATTTGAGCTTGACAAAATTATACATAATGGCTATAATGTATATTATACATAATCAATTTTATGTAAACAAGGATCAATCAATGCGTAGAACCAAAGAAGAAGCCGAAATTACAAAACAAAATCTTCTCAAAGCAGCCTTAGAGGTGTTCAGCCGCAAGGGCTACGCAGCCACCCGAGTGGAAGATATCGCCAAGCAGGCAAATGTCACCACCGGTGCGATATATCATCACTTCGGTGGGAAGAGCGATCTATACATTGCCCTCATCGAAGTTTATTCTGCAAGAGCTAACCAAATTTTTCAACAAATCATTGATGAGGGAGGCTCGCCAGCAGCTGTCCTCAGACGCCTGCTGGTCCGGCTATTCGAATACGCTGAGGAAGATAAGGAATACATTGCCGTGGCGGAATTATTCCTTAATACGAATGATGTTTCACCCGAGCTCGCGATAATCAATCAGCAGGTTCTTGAATCGAGACGTGCCTTAGTACAATTTTTTACCGGTCTGATCCAGACCGGTCTCGATGATGGTGAATTCCACCCCTGGGTCTCGCCGGAGAATACAGCCTTAGCACTTCTGGGTTTCATTAATGGCATGGGTTTGATCTGGCTGCAGGATCCAGAATCTTTCTCCATTAAAGAGCGCGCTGAAGATCTGGTGGATTCATTTCTATCAGGAATCGTCAAAGGAGGTTAATTTGAAAATTTTTTATCAAATTTACATAATGGATGTTATCTATATTATTGGTTGAAGTCAGTCTGAAGACTCGAAAGGAATGGTATGTCACAACAAAATTTAGATGAATATTTAAAAAATTGGGATTTCAAAAATAACAGTATTCAACCAGAGGAATCAACGCTCGCAGCCAGATTGGAAATAATGACCTATCGCACATTGGCAGAAGGGCATCCAGTCTCTCCAGGCCGTCTTGCCAGGGCTGCCAATGTTCCGCTCGAAATCACCGAAACCCTCTTTGAGCAAGGTAAGACTTTAGGAGGTGAATGGGATGTCGAAGGTCGCTTAGTAGGTAATGTCCTGACCCTCAATCCAACCCCACACAGTTTTCGAATAAACGGCAAAGATCTGTTCACCTGGTGTTCGCTGGATGCCATTCACTTACCCAGACTTTTAGGTCAGACAGCGGAGGTCGAATCTACCGATCCAGTCAGTGGTGAGAAGATCCGGCTCACAATCCCACCAGATGCCAACCCAACCTATCACCCACCAGAGACAGTTCTATCCATAATACTTGCGCATGGTGACAGAAACGGCCCGCAAAGCCCATTGTGCAGCCAGATGCTGTTCTTCGCTTCACGTGATAACGCGGAGATCTGGATTCGAGATCACCCGCAGGCCACGATCATGACAGTCGAAGAGGTCTACCAACTTGTCCGTGAGAATGTGCACGCCCCTCTGGAAAAAGCACTCAAGCAGCTCGAGTAATTTATAGGTTCAAAATAACTTTAAATATGAAGGAGATTATCAAATGAAGAACTATACATTAGCAGAATCGATCGAAATTTCAAACCGGGTAACCCATGCAACCAGCGCTTTAATCACTGCTGCCGTTACATTAGTCATCGGGACAGTTCTCTTCAAGGTTCTATGGAGCTGGACTGTTCCTGAGCTTTTCCCAGGGGCTGTTGTGCAAGGTTTGATCTTAGGAGAGATAACCTGGCTAACTGCCCTTAAAATCACCGGACTCTTCGCAATCTTAACCAGCGCGAGTTCGCTAATTGCTGGTCAATGGCAACGGTAGATTGCTGAGAGCGGCTAGATGGTGACAGCTCAACTGTCACCAGAAAATTGAATCATCGAAGGAATCCGTGGTTGCACACACGGATTTCTTCGATTCAGGCAAATGTAATGCTGAATGGGCCAATAACAGAAATATTGATTCATATGATTTTCAATAATTTACAAATCTTTGTTGAATCAATATAATTTCTGCTGAAATTCAGCATAGTATAATTTCCTTTTCGACAATTGGTCTTTTGGCTCGGAATTCAAACACGATACCTTGGCGAAATCTGTAAGCGTGAAATATAGGACACCTCTCCGGTTCGAGAAGCTGTTGAATAAAAC
>CP070785.1:2185567-2189100 GCA_020346705.1 Chloroflexota bacterium
CGACATCCAGGAGGGCTACCGGCAAGGATGGCAGGGTCCTGCCCAAGATGACATCATCATCAACACACCTTGGGGATTCAAGATCGACGAAATCCAGGTGCGTATCGATATCTGGCAGGGTGGGCTGGACAAGAACGTGCCGGTCAACCACGGGCAGTACCAGCACGAACTTATCCCCAACAGCCGCTTGACTGTTTTACCAGATCAGGCGCACGTATACCTGCTTTCCCACTGGCGGGAGATACTTGGCGCGCTGGTGGAGGAGTGAGATTGAACGCTATCCATAAGGATAGTGGTTAGAATTCTTGGTGTGAAGATAAACTAAGAACGAGTTAATCTAAGGAGACGAAGATGTTCGAGATACCCGAATGTGTGGTGCTTGCAAAACAGATCAACGAATCCTTGCAAGGGAAGACTATTACCGGTGGCGATTTAGGCAACAGCCCGCATAAATTTGTCTGGTACAACCGCAATCCTGATGAGTTCGACAAGTTGATCAGGGGAAAATCTGTCGGTCGAGCCAGAGTTAAAGGAAGATGGCTGCTAATCCCGCTCGAACCCGGTTACACTTTAGTACTCGGTGAATGCGGGGGCAAAATAATTTACCATCCAGCGGGATCAAAATTCCCAAAGAAGTACCATCTATCAATTACATTTGCGGATGATTCATTCCTGACAGCCACCACCCAAATGTGGGGGGCGATGGAGCTGTATGAAGAGGGCGAAGAGCTCAATCGGGAATATATTAAAGATATGAATCCGACTCCCCTTGATGAGGCATTCTCTTTCGATTACTTCACCGATTTGATCGATACACTGGTCACAGATAAGAAACGCAGCGTTAAGAGCTTGCTAACCCAAGATCAAATTATCCCTGGATTGGGAAATGCGATCGCTCAAGACATAATGTTCCTGGCCAGATTACATCCCCGACACCCCATCACTGATCTCTCCTCAGATCAGAGAAAGAATCTGTTTAACTCCATTATCAGCACGGTCGATGAGATTATCGGAAGAGGTGGACGTTATGATGAATTCGATCTCTACAACCAAAAGGGGGGATATATCCGCTTGATGGATAAAAACGCAGTCAAACGACCCTGTCTCGGATGTGGCGGCGCGGTGCAAAAAATCCAATACCTCGGTGGTTCTTGTTACCTTTGTCCAAACTGCCAAAAATAGTTGTTAGAGATTAGTTATTGGATATTTGACGGGGAGAATTTGGTGGGATTGGAGCACTATTGCGGGGTCCAGTAATTTTGATTCCCAAATCACTTATGAACTTCTGATTATGTATAATTGAAGTGATATAAGTTCCTGACTTAAAGAACCATGCCAACCAACCTGCCACCAGATTTTTACGAGGTCGAAAAGAGATTCCGCCTGGCAAAATCACCAGCGGAGAAGATCGCCTGCCTGGAAGAGATGCTCAGCATCATCCCTAAGCACAAAGGGACAGATCACATTCGCGCGGATTACCGCAGGCAGATCTCCAAGTTGAAAACTGCCTCTAAAACTCAAAAAGGCGGCAGCATCCATGTCTCCGCCTTTCGCATCGACCAGGAGGGTCCGGGTCAGGTGGTGGTATTGGGGACAACCAACGTTGGCAAATCTTCACTGGTCGATAAGCTGACCAATGCCACCCCGGAGGTTGCCAGCACTCCATACACCACCTGGAAACCAACCCCAGGAATGATGCTGGTGGATAATGTACAGATCCAGCTGATCGACACACCACCGCTCGACCGGGAATACCTGGAACCTGAGTTGGTCGATCTCATTCGCCGGGCTGATCTGATCCTGCTGGTGCTTGACCTGCAGACCTATCCTGACCAACAACTGGAAACCACGGTAGAAATCCTGAGGCAGAACCGCATCATCCCCAGCCACTTGAAGGACCAGACAGATGAGGATCAATTTGTCTGGTACGTTCCGGTGATCGTATTGACCAACAAATGCGATGATGAAAGTATGGATGAAATCTGTGAAATCTTTCAGGAGCTGCTCGAGGATGAATGGCCGATGATCTCCATCTCAGCGAAGACCGGTCGCAACCTCGACAAATTAAAAAAAGCGGTATTTGACAGCCTAAAAATTTTGCGGGTTTATTCCAAGGCGCCGGATGAGGAGCCAGACTTCAGTCAACCGGTAGTGATGAAGAATGGCGCCACCCTGGAGGATTTCACCAAGGAGATCCACAAGGATTTCCACGAGAAATTAAAATTTGCCAAAGTTTGGGGGAGTACAGCCTTTGACGGCCAGATGGTTCAGCGCGACTATATCCTGCAAGATGGTGATGTGGTTGAGCTGCACATCTGAAAGAATTTCTGATTTCCCCCAGATCAACCAACCTTACTGCCCATTCTTCAGAATGTCCGCCAATTGTTGGACAACTTCATCCTGGTTGCCGGTTAAAAACTGCCGCCTGCGCTCGCGATATGGCGCTTCAGCCAGGCCAGTTACGATGGTCGGTGAGCCAGCTAAACCAATATGATCAGGTTCGGCAGCTAAGCTGCTCGCATCCCAGACAGTCACCCGGTCTATTTCTTGAGCCCAGGAGCGGAGACTGAAATCCATGAAGCGTGGTTCATTGCAGGCCGTCTTAACCGAGATCACACAAGGCATAGGCACTTCCAGTATCTCATAACCACCTTTAATTTCCCTGCGCCCGCGGGCGACTCTTTTCTCTTGATCGATGTTTACTTCCGTCAGCAAAGTCAGCTGGCTGATACCCAACCATTCCGCTAATCCTGGCGGCACCTGTCCCGTGGCGCCATCAGAAGATTCCTCACCGCACAAGATCAGATTGACTTGACCGATCTTGCGGATAGCCTCCGCCAAGGTATAGGTCGTCGCCAGGGTATCCGCCCCGGCCAACTTTTGATCGCTGAGCAGGTAGATATGGTCAGCACCCATCGCCAGGGCTACTCTCAAGTTCGGCTCGAAGTATGGAGGTCCCATCGACAGCAGGCTGATCCGGCCTCCGTAACGATCCTTCAGGGAAAGCGCCATCTCCATCGCGTTCATATCCGGAGGATTAATCTCACTGCGGGTGTCGACTCGCTGCAAGAGACGCGTCTCCGGATCGACTCGGATTTCCTCCGGTTTGGGGACTATCTTTACACAAACCACAATTTTCAGATCAGCCAAAGAGTACCTCCCGCTCCGTTGACAGGGCTTCGATCAAGGCTGGAATGATCTGGTGCACATCCCCGACAATGCAGTAATCGGCATGATCAAAAATGAGCGCTTCCGGATCTGAGTTAATCGCCACGACAACCTCAGCTTTCTCAATCCCGACCACGAAATGGAAAGCTCCACTGATGCCACAGCAAATGGCCACCTTGGGGCTGCAAACGACCCCTGTCTGGCCGATTTGCCGTTCACGTTCGATATGGCCTTCATCGACTGGAGGACGGGTAGCGCCAATTTCCCCACCCAGCAGTGCAGCCAACCGGGATAATGACTTGAAATCACCATCCATGCCGCGCCCTCCAGCCACCAACACCGGAACATTGGTCAGGTCAATCTCT
>CP070785.1:2189200-2192778 GCA_020346705.1 Chloroflexota bacterium
TATCTTCAGCGATCGCTCGAATAGGATCCAAATCGGCTGGCTGACCGAAAACATCTACTGGTAAGATGGCTTTTAGCTTGTTAACATTGTCTGCTCCAGATCGGGGGAGCCAACGAGCCCGATTTTCAGCTGATGACACCAGATCATTTACAGCTTCAGAAATCAACGCAGGATCAATGTTTCCAGTAACAGGATCAATATCAACAAATACAGGTACGGCGCGTTCGAACAAAATTACATTGCTGGAAGCGACGAATGAGAATGGGGTGGTGATCACCAGATCTCCCTGATCTATCCCTGCCGCTCGAATGCAAAGGTGTAAACCTGCTGTCCCAGAATTGATCCCGATCGCATGTTTGCTGCCAGTATAATCGCGGAAGGCCGATTCAAATCCCAGGATCCGGGTGCCCATACTTAAATTGGGAGTTTTGAGAACGTCGGCGACCGCCCTTCGTTCTGCTTCTGTTATGTCAGGGGATGACATTGGAATTTGCGGTTTATCGTCCACAAGAAACTCCAGGTTGATTAAGCATGAAGATTGGTATCTTCACTCAGGCCAAACTGTTCCTGCCTTGATTATGCTGCCATCAGGAACATCAGATTTTACTGTTGCACCGTTGCCAATTCTTGAATTCTCCCCGATTTTGACTCCCAGGTTTACTGTCACTCCCATCCCAACTAAGGAACTGTGGCCGACCTTAACATCTCCTGCTAAAACAGCACCGGGTGAAATGTTTGTGTATGCATCCAATATGCATTCATGGGAAACGATAGCTCCAGTGTTGATGATCACACCAAATCCGATATTCGCTTCACTGCCCACATAGGCATTTGGAAATACCTGTACACCAGGAGCTATGCTTGCACTAGGTTCAATCACCGCGGATGGATGGCTGATCGAGGGACATACAAATCCATGTTTTGCCAGATGCTGAAAAACATTGATTCGGCTGGTAATATCACCGATGCCGCCTACAGCATTCACTGCCTGTCTGATCCCTTGGGCGTGTAATTCAGGCAGTTTTTCTCTGCCCCCAAGGACAGGGAACCCTAAAATTGAAGTCCCGGGCTGGATGCCATCATCAATGACACCTTGGATATGGTAAATGCCGGCAGCTAGGATCAAATCAATTACAGATTTCCCATGACCTCCGCCACCGTAAACGATTAACTCCTGCGAATTAAATTCAAATTCTTGCACCTCAGGTTCTGGAGATTTATCAATAAATTCGCGAATCAGACTTTCGGTAACCATTGGACCAACTGGGAGGAGATTCAAGTCAAGATCGATTGATTGAGCAAGCATTAAAGCGGGTTTTGATATTCGTAATCCGGCTGGGATATCAGCTTGTTCTGAAGTTGGGATACTTTCTTTAGCAGCAGTTTGCGTAAATTCTGGCTGCCAGTCCTCCTCTTCAGACAAGTAACACAATTGGGCGCCAGCTTTTACTGTTTCGCCCTTGGAAAGAAGCAGGTGAACAACGTAACCATCACGTTCAGCAATCAATTCAGCAGTTGACTTGGTCGTTTCCAGCGTGCAGAGGATGTCCCCTTCATGTACATATTGCCCTTCTTCGATGGCTAAAGAGACGATTTTCGCTTCTGGCTCATTCGGATTCAAGAGGGGGATTTTTACAGAAATCGCTGATATATCCATGAGTTTAATTTGTGCTTGCAATTGATATCAAAGCCATTATTTATACCATCATTTTCACTGTATGAACGATATCCTCAATATCAGGCAGAACAGCATTTTCCAGGGATCTGGAGGCGGGGATAGGCGAGTCCAAAGCCGCAACACGCTGTATTTTGTAAATCTCTTCTCCGAAGTTTTCTACGGATCGAGCTAGAATTTCGGCTCCCCAACCCATCGTATACGTACCCTCTTCAACAACCAGCAGCCGATGAGTACGGCGAACAGCTTTATAAATCGGATCGATCGTGAAAGGTGAGAGTTGAGTAATTACAACAAGATCGACAAATAGCTCGTCTTCATACGCCAACTGCAGAGCTGCCTGGCGGCATAGTTCAGCCATATATCCATAAGTTGTAATGGTTAAATTCGGCTCGGGTGCATCTCTCAACTGAAGGTGCAAGGTTGGCGCATATTGGTCAGCCAGCAGTCCAGAGACACTTTGATTTTGGGACAGATAAGTAGTGATGATGAAATCGGAGGTTTCATTTTCATCCAGAATGGACTGCGAATAAAGAATTTTGTTTTCGACAAATAAAACTGGATCATCATCATGCAAAATTGCCTTGAATAAGATTTGACCTGGGTCAGTGAGGTTGTTTATCGCCAAAACCTTCAGACCGGGAGTGCCGAGAAACAACTTTTCCAATGTTTGACTGTGAGTTGGACCATATCCCCGGCGTCCTCCCATTGGTACCCGGATTACTAGCGGTACACTCACCTGATCGTTGTACATAAAGCGAAATTTTGTTGCATGGTTGATTACCTGGTCCGCTAGCAAGGTGAGGAAATCGCCAAACATGATTTCCACCACCGGTCGTAATCCGCGCAAAGCCATGCCGGTTGCTACCCCCAAAATTCCTGCTTCTGAGACTGGTGTAGTAAATGTGCGGTCAGGAAAAGCTGTTGAGATACCGTGAGTAACTTTAAACGCCCCGCCATATGGATCCAGGATGTCTTCTCCAAGTAAAACAACTCGCTGATCGGTGGCGAGCACATCATGCAAGGTTAAGTTGAGAGATTCAAGGATCGTTGTCATTAGCAATTATGTGATGTGAAATTCAAGTCAAGATTTCTGGAAATGGATCGTCCACAGCAGCTTGAAATGCTTTGAGTACTTCGTCTTCCACTTCTTCGTTTATTGAGTCAATTTTTTCAACAGTCAGGCTTTTTGCCAGGAGCGGTATCGGATCTCGTGAATTCCGAATGGCTCGAATTTGATCCTCATCCCGGGTATCATCACCTTTTGAATGAGGGCCGAAGCGGTGAGTGTTGATCACCAGAGACTGTGGGGCAGATTCATTTCTCACTTCAACCATCATCTGTTGAGCCGTAGAACCTATTTCGATAGCATCGCTGCTATCGAGAACCGTGGTTTTAATTCCAAAAGCTGTAAAGCGGCTTGGGATGTCGCCTGCCAGGTTTAGCTCTACGGGGGTTGTTTGTGCGATGCGGTTGTTTTCAACAACAAATAAGATTGGCACAGACCATAATGAAGCCATGTTGATGGATTCATACACCACTCCTTCTCCCATGGTCCCATCCCCAAGAAAATTGATCGCAATTGAGCTACGCCCTTGAATTTTTTCTGCTAGAGCCATCCCTACTGCGATAGGTACAGTCCCGCCTAAGACTCCATTTGAGAAGAAATTCCTCCAATGCAGGTGTTGGGAACCGCCTCGCCCTCCACTTACACCAGTTGATTTACCCATTAATTCTGCGAAAAGTGCCCGCATATCGCCCCCGTATGCCAGGAAATGGCCATGGCTGCGGTGGTTGCTGACCACGATGTCTTCCGGTGCAATGTTTCGCAATACTCCAACTGCGTTAGCTTCCTGACCAAGGTAAGTGTGAGTGGTGCCGAAAAAATGGCCGCGAGAAAATT
>CP070785.1:2192878-2195050 GCA_020346705.1 Chloroflexota bacterium
ACAAATTTTCCCGATCGCAGCTTAGCAGAAATCTGAGACTGTCCTTCAAAGGTTTCTGGAAATGACTCCTCCTCCTCGAGGGTCATTCCAAAACCATCAACAACTACATCAGATATGGTTTCGTCCAAAACTTTACGCATTTTTGCGGTATGGATAGGCGTAGTCCCACAACAGCCACCCACCATACTCGCTCCTGCAGCTCGTACTGCCCGCACATAATCACCAAAATAATCGGGGCTGGCGGGATACATTATCCGCCCACCGACTCGCTCTGGCCATCCAGCATTTGGCATTGCGGAAAGCCTGGCATCAGGAACTGTTTCCCGCATCTGTCTCAAGATTCGCAATATCTGGGCTGGGCCTCCTGAGCAGTTCACTCCAATCACATCCACTCCAGCTTGATTGAGAATTTGAGCGACTTTTGCTGGCGAATCTCCCAGCAGGGTGCGATCGTCCCTGGTAAACGTCATCGAAGCGACGACAGGCAGATCGCAAACTTCATGGGCTGCTGCGATCGCTTCCTTCATTTCGTTCAGATCGCTTATCGTCTCCAAAATTATCAGGTCGGCACCTGCACCGCACAAAGCTTCTATCTGTTCAGCGAAGGCTGTGCGTGCCTCATCTGGTTGCACCCTACCAAAGGGTGCCAGGCGTACCCCAAGCGGTCCAACATCACCGGCCACCAGCACATCTTTGAACGAGCCCATCACCACGCGCTTGGCCAGTTCAACGCCTGCCTTGTTGATCTCCTCTACCTGTCCCTCCAGTTCATGTTCAGAGAGTTTATAGCGATTTGCCCCAAAGGTATTGGTCTGGATGATCTGTGCACCAGCTTCAATATAAGCCCGGTGAACGTCCGCCACCAGGCTCGGGTCTGTCAAATTAAGCTCATCAAAACAGCGGTTAAAACTAATACCCTGCGTGTTGAGCATGGTCCCCATCGCGCCATCCGCCAAAACAGGTCGATCTGAA
Organism: Chloroflexota bacterium; assembly: GCA_020346705.1. GTDB lineage: Bacteria > Chloroflexota > Anaerolineae > Anaerolineales > UBA4823 > PFL25. Next base: position 2,193,851 of record CP070785.1, read on the forward strand.
GTGTCTAGCAGCTCCAAAAAACCAGGCTGGGTTGAAGATTCCTTGTTTTCACTGTTGATATGGGAATGAGAATTCACGTGAAATACCTAATATCCACCAATATCTAATTACCAATAACATATTAATTCCTACCGATTCCTCTCTTCAGAACTTGACTAATCCAACTCCCATGGCGGTGTTCCGCTGCCTCCGCCACCACGCAGTGAGGCCTGAATCTGTTCTCCTAATTCTAGCAAGATGTCACCCGTCGCTGCCAGTAAGCCAAAACAACCTGCGATCATCATATCGCCAAACGGCACCGCAAAATAAGGTCGCAAACCAGAGCCGCGCATCATGTTGCGGCGGGGACCTGTTACAGCCACGCCGAAATCACCAGTGTTTAGCGAAAATGGTTGGTCGGAGTAGATTAATGCACCATGCCCGTGATCACCAAAAATATCTTCATGAGTCAAACTTCCATCACCAAGTGAAACCAATAACGACTCCAATTTATTGAGATCAATCAAACCAGTATGGTGTTCAAAGACGCCTTCGATTCCATCTGGTCCCAGGCGAAAGGCGAGGGAATGAAAATTACCGACATTAACCACCATGACCCGATCGCGCCTTTTAAGCAGCGGATCATAAGTCGCACCCAGGATTGCTGCCGGGGCGGTATCCATAACGATTAAAGGTGAATCTAAACCATCGGCAGATTTTACTACCGCTTCTAAACGGGTCATGATTGAAGGTACATCTTCAGCCAGGTAAGCGAAAGCGCTCAATCGATTCTCAGCTCGGATCCGCTGATCCAGATAATCAAATCGGAACTGCCGATCGGAATAACCAGGTGGTGAATCCCCATGATCGAAGACTGCGACAGCAACCGCAGAAAGATCATCTAATGAAACTCCGAATGGTTCGAGAGCTTTGCGAATGCTGGCAAAATCAAAATCTTTAAGCTCGATGTGAGTTATTTGATCCTTCAACTGCTCGGCTTCATCTTCACTGACCAATGAAATACCTGACTCTTCGACAAGCTCCAGATCATCATTGAACGACCTGGCTGCATCTGGTGTTGCATATACTGATAATCCTTCTTTCAAATGATCTTCAGCCGCCCAGTGACTGGGCCCACCGCCCATAATGACTCCAGTTAATAATACAGCCTCCCTCCTACGAGTGGCGGTCTGTAACCGATGGCGAACCATCATCGTGGGA
>CP070785.1:2195150-2202882 GCA_020346705.1 Chloroflexota bacterium
CGCTGAATCCACTCCTTCCATTTAGCAACCAGACCAGAATGACAGCTGAAATAGCGAATATTTGACAAACTTGCAGGCGTAGTGGATCGATTGTTTCACCAGGTAAATCACAAAATAATTCGATTTTACGCGAATCAATAATGAGTGGTATGAAAAGCAAAGCCACCACAATGACGATAAATAATTCTGGAAGGCTGATACTAATCTCAGGCAAATTTATATTTGTGATAGATATGATGAAAATGGTTGCCATAGCCATTATCCCCGAAAATATCAGGTTTTGTTCCTTAGGAATTGGTAGCCGGCTGTCGAGGAAAAATCCTGCCGCTATTAACAGTCCATAAATCCAGTCTCCCCTCAAAGAGAGCCAAACTCCAAGCCCAGTTATGGCAAGCGAGTCAAGTATTTTTGGCATGCCTCCAGTGGTGCGGTTGATAAGGCGCAATGCGATCATCATGCTGATCACGGCCAGCAAGTTGGGACTACCCAATAACTAATATCCTTGGGTCACCACGACTAATCCGGCGAATGCAGCCAGCTCGTGTTCAGGATCAATTTACCTCCCTATCGCCCAGGTCAGAGACACGGTAATTTCAATTGTAACAGCAGCCAAAATGCTGCTCAGGAAGTCATTACCCAGGTGACGAACTGAGCTCCCCCACAAAGCGTTGTAAGTATAACGATAGCAAGGTTGGTTGGGTAACGAAGATCAATTGTGCGGACAAGAGAAGAATAATCTTAAGCTTTCATATTTTCAAATTGTTCCCATTACCAGGCAGGCGTTTTGACCTCCCAAACCAAAGCTGTTGGATAGGGCGGTGTTAATACGCACCTGGCGTGCCTGGTTGGGGACATAATCCAGATCACACTCCGGATCTGGTGTTTCGTAATTGATCGTGGGATGGAGAATTCCTTCCTGCAGTGATTTGATACAGGCAATGGCTTCCAGAGTTCCCGAGGCACCCATGCAGTGTCCGATCATACTCTTGGTTGAGCTGACTGGAATCTGATAGGCTGACTCTCCAAAAACCTGTTTGATGGCCTTCGTTTCCGTAGGATCATTGATCCTGGTCCCGGTTCCATGAGCGTTGATGTAATCTATCCGGTCAGGTGCCAGTTTTGCATCTTCCAAAGCCCAGCGCATGGCTTTTTGAGCGCCAAGGCCTTCTTGATCTGGAGTGGCAATGTGGTGTGCATCGGAGGAAGCTGCGTGTCCCAGCACTTCGGCATAGATGTGAGCGTCCCTTTGAAGAGCGTGTTCCATCGATTCAAGCACCATGAATCCTGCTCCTTCACCAAGAACAAACCCATCCCGATCGGCATCGAAAGGCCGGCTGGCCTTACTGGGAGAGTCGTTGCTGCTGCGGGAGAGAACAGTCATGGCGTCAAAGGCGGCCATGACTTCCTTGCGGATCAGACAATCCACACCTCCAGCAAAGACCAGATCTGCTTTGCCGTGCCGGATCAAATCCATCCCGTGACCAATACTCTGTGTCCCGCTAGCGCAAGCTGTGGAGATGGTAGTTAAAGGTCCAGTTGCGCCCATCTCCAAGCTGATATAGTAGCCGGGCATATTCGGCAATCCGTTGATCAGTGCAGTAGGAAAAGGCTTACGTCCGTGGTAGGTATACTGGTAAGCAGTATCGACGAGGGAATCAAAGCCGGCATTCACCGTGCCTACGGATACCCCAACTCGCTCACCTTCCGCTGCCACCGTCTCTTGATCCAGGCCAGCTTCATCGAGTGCCATGCGGGCAGCGATCAGGGCCATCTGGGAAGCTCTTGCCATCCGGCGGGCGGTTTTTCTGTCGATATGGTCGTTTGGATTAAAATCCACTTCAGCCGCGACCCGAACCTCCAAATCTTCTGGGTCGAAAAGAGTTGTCTTGCGAATCCCGGATTTTCCTTCAAGAAGATTTGACCAGAATTCGTCAAAGGGACCAAGTGGAGATAGTAAACCTAAACCAGTAACGACAACTCGCTGCCCTTTATTACTTTTTGTTTCCATAGGTGATCACTCCCTAATCTCTTTTTGATCGGAAATTCAATTGATGACTTCTGACAATAGAATATCGCGATAAATTCGGGATTGCAATGAAATCAATAATTTGATTGTTTCCCCCTAATGATACATGACTGCTTATGATATTACTTCAACGAAAACCTGGTTTGTCACCCTGGGACCAAGCACGACTGGTGAACTCTTCCCTTCGATTTGGACCTTTATATTGTTGTCGAAAGGTGAGTATTCAAGGATCGCCAGATGAGAGGCAGGTTCGATCCCCATTTCGCTCAGGTAGCGCAGCAAATCGGGATCACTGTCACGCACCCGTTTCACCCGGGCTTCCTGGGGAGGGCGCAGCTGGCTGAGCGAGATCTCATCTGATTCTGGCAGATGCAGGTCGCGAGTGGGGATCGGGTCGCCATGTGGATCGTACTGCGGGTTTCCCAGGCTGGCCGCGATCCTTTCCTCCATCTCCTCGGAGATCACGTGCTCTAAACGATCAGCTTCTTCATGAACTTCATCCCAACTGTAGCCCAGGGTCTGGTGGAGAAACATCTCCAGCAATCGATGGTGGCGGATGATCTCCAGGGCAACTTTTTCCCCTTCCGGAGTCAGCTTGACTCCGCGATGTTTGCGGTAATCCAACAAAGGTGGTTGGGTTTCCGCAAGTTTTTGGATCATATTTGTAACCGAGGCAGGAGTGACGTCCATCCGCTCCGCGATCTGGTTGGTCGAGGCGCGCTCACCAGAAGCGGTTAAATCATAAATTGTTTTCAAATAATCTTCTATTACCCGGGTAAGATTTTCACGCATGTTCGTTATTCTAAATTTATTTTTGAATTAGGCTAAAAATCCTGCCTCCTATTCTAACCTGTGAATTCAAAATTTGCTACCTCCTGGGAGGGGAAATATGGATTGGTATATGCTATTTGCGAGGATTAAACCTATACTTTGACGATCAAGTATAATCACCCAATCCGGGGGAATGACTGAATTTTCGAGAGGAGGATCCAGTAATGGAATACAAACTGTTTATTGATGGACAATGGGTAGATAGCGGGCACAGATTGGAAGTGACTAACAAATATTCTCAAGAAGTCTTCGCGGCCGTGCCTGCTGCTGGGCAAGAAGAAGTGGATAAGGCGATCGCAGCTGCCCAACGAGCAGCTTCAGTTATGGCCGATATGCCAGCCTATCGCAGATCAGAAATTCTTGCCCGGACAGCTGCATTGATCACCGAGCGTAAGAGGGATTTAGCTGAAACTATTGCCATCGAGGCAGGAAAAGCCTTGAAATTTGCCCTGATTGAGGTTGATCGAGCCATCAGCACCTTCACCCTGGCGGCGGAAGAAGCCCGGCGGGTGCATGGTGAAACCATCCCTTTGGATGCTGTGCCTGCAGGAGAAGGTTACTTCGGTTTTTGGTTGCGACGTCCGGTGGGTGTGATCGCGGCCGTCAGTCCCTTTAATTTCCCTCTCAACTTGGTAGCGCATAAAGTGGCTCCTGCGATCGCGGCCGGAAACGCAGTGGTGCTCAAGCCAGCCAGCACAACGCCGATCACGGCGGTTAAACTCTGCGAGATCCTGGAAAGCGCAGGTCTTCCCGCTGGCGCGATCAATCTGGTTGTCGGTCCAGGAAGCACAGTCGGTGAATGGTTGGTGACGGATCCAAGGGTGGATAAGATCACATTCACCGGCAGCCCTCCGGTTGGAGAGCATATCCTCAGCGTGGCGGGCATCAAGAAGGTCACCCTGGAACTGGGCAACACATCCCCCGTCATTATCGCCCCAGATGCCGACCTCGATCTGGTCGCCAAGAAGTGTGCCGTCGGCGCTTACTATAATTCCGGCCAGGTTTGTATATCGGTTCAGCGCATTTATTCTGAAAAGGGCATCTCCGATCCATTTACCGAGAAATTTGTGCTGGCGAGTGAAGCAATGGTGGTTGGCGATCCGCTGGATGAACGGGTCGATGTTGGGCCGATGATTGATCCGGGTGAGGTCGATCGCATTGAAGGCTGGGTTGAGGAGGCGGTAGATGGGGGCGCCCAGGTGCTGACCGGCGGCAAGCGAGATGAGGCGATTTACTGGCCCACGGTATTGACCAATGTTGAACCGGAGATGAAGGTTGTTGACCAGGAAGCCTTTGCGCCGGTCGCCTCGGTGATCCCTTATGATGATTTCGAAGGCGCCTTAGAACTGGCGGATGCTTCGGACTATGGATTGCAGGCCGCGGTTTTCACACGGGATATCCAACGGGTATTCAAGGCGATAAAACGGTTGAACTTCGGGGGAGTGATGATCAATGAAACACCCGCTTATCGCGCTGATCACATGCCCTATGGCGGTAATCGACAGAGCGGTTTAGGGCGTGAAGGGGTCAGATTTGCGGTCGAGGAGATGACCAATATCCAGATGGTTGCCATCAAGCTGGATGGTTGATCAATACTGAGAGACAAATTTGACACTCCTATTGATTGTTTAACCGTAAATTGTTCCATCCGCTCACCATTAAGGGGTTTTGTTCAAGCAACACGGATAAAGTATAATCCGGATGTTCTCTTCAACTCGGGCGCCTGTTAATGAAGTTAAATAGTCTCTGGTATCTAGTACTTATCGTCTTTTTACTTGCCGGATGTTCATTCGGAGATCAAGAGACGCCTGCTGGAACTGTTACCACCACTGAACCAACACCAATTGAAATTGGGATTACGGCAACGCCAAGCACTCCTCCTACTCCAACAGTACCTCCGCGCCGGTTGACGATTTGCATCAGCGAAGAACCAGAGACATTATATATCTACGGCGGTAACTCTCTGGCTCAACGTCACATCCTGGAGGCAGTTTATGATGGCCCGGTGGACACGGTTGGGTATCAGAATCAACCAGTTATCCTGGAGAAGCTGCCCAGCCTGGCAGATGGTGACGCGGTACTCGAACCTGTCTTGGTGGAGGCTGGAGATCAGGTGGTGAACAATGCTGGTCAGCTGGTGCAGTTAGAACCAGGTGATGTGGTGCGTCCTTTCGGCTGTGCGAGTTCTGGCTGCGCTGTCGCCTGGGATGGCGGACCGCTCGAGATGGCTCAGCTTTCCGCTACATTTATGCTCAAGGAAGGCATCCGGTGGTCGGATAGCACACCGCTCACCGCAGCGGATTCCGAATTTAGCTACCAGATCGCTGCAGATTGCCAGGCAGATTTTGGCGCTTGCGGAGGTTTCGGGCTGGTCACTCGCAGCGGCTGGGAAATGCTGCCGCGCACAGCCAGCTATGCCACGCTTGATGACCGCAGCGTCCGGTGGACCGGCGTACCTGGCTATCTCGACCCCGCTTATCAAACGAATTTTTTTATTCCCCAGCCTGAACACGTTCTTTCCCAATACAATCACCAGGATCTGTTCACCACCCAGGAAGCAGCTCGCCAACCGCTCGGGTGGGGACCGTATGTCCTATCCAGCTGGATACCTGGGGAGTTCATTAGCCTCCGCAAAAATCCAAACTATTTCCGCGCCCATGTAGCGGAAGTGAAATTTGACGAGCTGCTTTTCAGGTTCATCGAGAGTGATGCCGATCGAAACTTAGATCTACTGACCAGTGGGGGTTGTGATCTGTTGGACCAGGGTGTTGGAGGGGTGGTACTTAACGATGGCATGGAAACTCTCAATCAGCTGGAAGGAGAAGGGCGCCTTCAAGCTCAATATGTCGCCGATCCAATATGGGAGCATGCTGACTTCGGCATTCTCCCGGCGTCGTATGATGATGGTTATATCCCTGGAGATGATCGCCCTGATTTCTTCAGAGATGTCCGGGTGCGGCAGGCGTTCGCACTCTGTATGGATCGGCAGAGGATAATTGACGAGCTCTTGCTGTCCAGATCGAATGTCCCCGCCGCATACCTGCCACAGGAGCACCCTCTGTATAATGAAACTGTCCGTCAATATGACTACGACCCTGCTGCCGGAGCCCAGAAACTCCAGGAGGCTGGTTGGATCGACCACGATTTAGATCTCCAGACTCCCCGCCAGGCTTTGGGCATCCAGGGCATTATCGATGGGACGCCGCTGCAGGTGACGTACACAACCTCGGAGGCTACGCAGCGCCAGGCTGCCAGCCAGGTTTTGGCGGATTCATTGGCTGAGTGCGGCGTGCAGCTCGTTCCGAAATATGGACCAGCCACTGAAGTTTACGCACCGGGTCCAGAGGGACCCGTATTTGGGCGGCGCTTTGATTTAGCCCAATTCGCCTGGGCTGCCAGCAATTTACCGGCCTGCAACCAATGGCTGAGCCAACAGGTCCCAGGTGATCCCATCATTGAAGACGATCAGGGGAACAAAACTTTTCCCTTTGGCTGGGGCGGTGTAAACGCCTCGGGTTTCAGAGATAGCGCCTACGACCTGGCCTGCGAACTGGCTCTGGGTACGCTTCCTGGACAGCCTGGGTATGTGGAAAATCATCATGCAGCTCAGTCCAACTTCGCGGAAAATATACCGGTTGTGCCCCTTTACCAACACTTAAAATTGGCTCTCAGCCGGCCTGATTTTTGCGGATTTTCCCTCGATGCTTCATCTCCGAGCGAGTTTTGGAATGTTGAGAATTATGATTACGGGCAGGGCTGCCAGTAGGAAATAAGTTTAGGAGATTAGAGATAGTTGTTATCTTAAGCAGTCTGTGTAGAAGGTGAGGTGGGTTTGCAGTTAACTAACCAGCAGCTCGAACTGATCGAATCGTCAGTCGACCAGAAGATCTTTCTCGAAGGTCCAGCAGGATCGGGGAAGACGACCGCGGGTGTCGAACGGATGCTGTATCTCATGTCGCAAGGTGTGCGTGCAGATTCGATCCTGGTTTTCCTGCCGCAGCGCAACCTGGCCCAACCTTACTACCAGGCACTGCGTAATCCAGGGCTGGTGGCGGGCGGAACGGTGGATGTGCTCACCCTGGGCGGATTGGCCCAGAAGATGGTGCAGCTCTTCTGGCCGCTGGTTTCTAAACAGGCTGGTTTCGCCCAGCCAGACCAACCGCCAACTTTTCTTAACCTGGAAACTGCCCAGTATTTCATGGCCAGGGTGGTTGAGCCGCTGATAGACCAAGGCGCCTTCGATAGCGTAACCATCGACCGCAACCGTCTCTACAGCCAGGTGGTCGATAACCTGAACAAGGCGGCCGTGGTTGGATTCCCACACACCGAACTCGGGGAGCGGCTGCGCGGCGCCTGGATCGGGGAAGTCAGCCAGGCGCACCTCTACGCGGATGCCCAGGAAGCCGCGCGCCGTTTTCGTGAGTTCTGCCTGGAACATAATCTGCTCGATTTCTCACTCCGGGTGGAAGTCTTTCTGAATCAAATCTGGTCTGTTCCTGTCTGCCGGGATTACCTAGCGAAGACCTTCCGCCACCTGATCTTCGACAACCTGGAGGAGGACACCCCGGTTTCACATGACCTGATCGCCGAATGGCTGCCACAGCTCGAGTCAGCCTTGCTGATCTACGATTGGGATGGCGGTTACCGCATTTTCCTGGGCGCTGATCCCGCCAGCGGCTACCGGCTCAAAGAGCACTGCCAGCAGGGGAGCACCTTCAGTGAATCTTTTGTCACCACGCCCGAGTTGGAAGAATTTGCCTTAGGATTGGAAAACACATTTAACCTGGCAGATGATCGTTCAGATTCTCCTTTCGTATCGCCGCCCCGACCAACCATTGATGAACCAGGCAGCATACTTGGCGTTGGGGATGTGCG
>CP070785.1:2202982-2205336 GCA_020346705.1 Chloroflexota bacterium
TCGCGCATCACCAACGACACTTCACTGCTCCAATCTGCGATTACCGATGACCTGGTCGCGCTGTTACGCCAGGGGATAACTTTGATCGGCGCAGCAGTTCTGCTGTTCTGGTTGGATTGGCGCCTGACGGTGATCATTCTTCTGGGAATTCCATTTATTACCCTGACAATGGTCTGGTTGGGGCGCAAGATCCGGCGCGAGTCGAAGGCAGTGCAGGATGCCCTGGCTAAATCCGCCAGCGTGGTGGAAGAAACAACGGCTGGTGTGCGCATCGTCAAATCATTTGCCAGAGAACGCTATGAAATCGAGCGATTTACCGGCGCGGTTAGGGAGACTTACGCGGCCGCGATGCGAAGGGCAAAGATTGGGGCGTTTTTGGGACCCATCATTGGTTTCTTGGCGTTTGCATCAATCACGATCACACTCTGGTTTGGGGCATTTGAAGTGATCCAGGGGCGTTTGACGGCGGGTGATCTGGTCGCTTATCTCATTTACACCATGATGGTCGCCGCGCCGATCGCCTCATTAGCAGGCTTGTATGCCCGCTTCCAGGGGGCAATTGGGGCCACTGAACGCCTATTTGATCTGCTGGATGAAAAACCGGATATCACCAGCAAGCCAGACGCGATTATCCTGCCTCCGTTGACCGGTGAAGTGAAATTCGAGGGAGTCAGTTTTACCTACACGGAAGATATCGCCGTGTTGCGAGAAGTATCTTTTCGCGCCGATCCGGGGAAAATCATCGCCCTGGTTGGTCCCAGCGGCGCCGGAAAATCGACTCTAATCAGCCTGATCCCACGCTTTTGGGATGTTGACGCCGGTATGGTGAACATTGATGGTTTTGATATTCGCCAGGTAAATCTGCACAGCCTGCGAGAACAAATTGGTATCGTACCGCAGGAGACCATCCTGTTCTCTGATTCGGTATTCGCCAATATTCAATATGGAAACCTGGAAGCAACCAGGGAAGATGTTGAAGCTGCAGCAAAGGCTGCCAACGCACACGAGTTCATCCTCAATGATTTACCGCAGGGGTATGAGACCGAGGTAGGCGAACGTGGGGTTAAGCTCAGCGGGGGCCAGCGGCAGCGGATAGCAATAGCCCGGGCGATCCTCAAAGATCCACGCATCTTGATTTTGGATGAGGCTACCTCCTCATTGGATAGCGAGAGCGAGAGCCTGGTTCAAGAAGCTCTGGAGCACCTGATGCAAGGACGCACTTCATTTGTGATCGCTCACCGTCTCAGCACGATTATCAATTCCGATTGGGTGTTGGTGTTGAACGAGGGAAGATTGGTGGAGCAGGGCACCCACCTGAGTCTGCTTGAACAGCCGAACGGATTATATGCACGGTTGTACGAGATGCAATTTGGCGCGGCGGAAGGTGAGGAGCTCCCCCTGCTGGTCGACGAGATGTAATGCAGTATTAACGGGGGATATTTTCTAACTACAATTCACTTGGTCGGCTTTTCGAGAAACATTTCCTGCTGAAGTTTTCCCCCTGGGGGTACCACGATGAACTCGGGTGACAAATTTTGTTGGGATATGAGAGCTTCAGAAATCTGCTTGATGAACTCATCGCTCCCCAAATACTCATCATAGACCATCCCGAAACGCTCGCAGTACGCAGCCACTTCTAAGGCTCGCGGACGGTATTCATCCAAATCATCCTGGCGTTGAGCGACAAAAACCAGCTGCCGATAGTGCTGGTACTGCTGCTCCATCAACCAGTCAGCTGTCTCAAGGCCATATTTTTCCACGTACTTTTCATGCTCACTGAGGGGATCGGAACCTACTTCGAACCAGCCCTTGGATAGATAGTACGTACCGGGGTTTTCATGGAATTGCTGTAAGTATCGCTGGCGCGAACCCATGAAGATCGCTATGCAATCATCTGCTTTGGGGATCACCAGGGTGTGTATGCCTGCCTGGATTTCATCCAGACCATTACCGCAAAGCCCATACCCCAGCACGACGAGGCTGGGTTGTTCAATCGCATTGATGTTTTCTTGCACAACCTGATTGAGTTGTTTGGGAACAGAATGCAGGCCGTACTCCAAGAAGCGGGTCGAGACACCGTTTGAGTTGTCTACAATCCCTTCAAACACTTTGCAGGCTAAGAAAACTACCGGTAAATCTGTCATATTGAGTCGGGTTTATTATAATCGCTATGGGGGCTGAGGAGAATTGCTGTATGGATTCCTCGAATCCCAAGAATTCATGGATTAGGAGATGCAACTCGTTATATACGGGTTGGTGTGTGGATTGTGCAACGGGCTTTACTATCACGGAGTATATACCAGACACTGAGTTGATTCGGCCGAGATGTAGATAATCCGTATTAAGATCCTGAA
>CP070785.1:2205436-2210309 GCA_020346705.1 Chloroflexota bacterium
AGCAATCTGTCCAAAGGATTCTACACCCCTGATGGATTTTATGATTTCTTTATGAGCGTTTTTCCCCAATCAGAGAATCCGTTAGCCTGGTACGCGGCTTTTATCGAAGGGGTTATCCTCCCTATTCGTGGATTTTTTGCACCCTTCCAACTGGTGGCCGAATTCCTAATTGGGTTGTTCCTGTTGGTTGGTTTTTTCACCCCGCTGACCAGCTTGGCAAGCATATTCTTCATCTTCAACACCTTCCTGGCAACTTTTGGTCATGACTGGCCGTGGAGCTACGGCATGATGCTGGCCATCTTGGGGGTTGTGCTGATCACAAAGGCGGGGAGGAGTCTCGGGGTAGACAAACTGCTGTTGGACCGCAGAGGAGAACCCAGAATTCCCTACCTCTGGTAGTTAGGGTAGTTGTTTAAATGGGCATTCACTTCATTATCATTGAATTTCTCTATCTGTTGAATATTGGATTGCTGGCAATCTACGGGATCAACGCACTTATCCTGGCGGGATTGCGCAGGTGGCGCCATTCATCGATACCCATCATTGACCCTGATGAGAATTATGATTGGCCGCAGGTTACGGTACAGCTGCCGGTTTACAACGAGCGATATGTGGTTGAGCGCCTGATCGAATCGGTGGCAGCGCTTGATTACCCGCGGGACAGGTTGCACATCCAGGTTCTGGACGATTCCTCAGATATCACCAGTGAAATCGTTTCACGATCGGTGTCAGCCTTTCAAAGTAGGGGCACCGATATCGCACACGTCCAGCGCAGCAAGCGTCGTGGGTACAAGGGCGGTGCGCTGGCCTATGGCATGCGGTTCGCCAAGGGGGATTTCATTGCCATCTTTGACGCTGATTTCATGCCCACGCCCGGTTTTCTCAAGCGCACCATCCCCTATTTTGAGCGTGATATTGAAATCGGCTGTTTGCAGACCCGCTGGGGGCACCTAAATCGGGAAAATTCCTGGCTGACTCGCACCCAGGCTAATGGGATTGACGGGCACTTCATCATCGAGCAAGAGACCAAGAGCGAAGCCGGGCTGTTCCTCAATTTCAACGGCACGGCGGGTGTCTGGCGCCGGCAATGTATTGAAGATGCCGGGGGCTGGCAGCATGACACATTAACGGAGGACTTGGATCTCAGCTACCGGGCTCAACTGCGCGGTTGGAAAATTCGTTATCTGCCGCATATCATTACTCCCGCCGAATTACCGGAAAAGATCAGCGCCTTTAAAAGTCAGCAATTTCGATGGGCAAAAGGGAGCATCCAGACCGCCAGAAAAATGCTTGGGGAACTCTGGCGGTCATCTCAGCCGTTGGTGGTCAAAGTCGAAGGAACGATCCACCTCACTCATTATGCAGTTCACCCATTGATGATAATTAACTTATTGCTGATTGTGCCGCTGTTGTTAGGCAGGAATTTTTTACTCAATATATACCCATTTTTTGCTCTAGCCGCGATCGGTCCTTTGTTTATGTACCTGACCGCGATGGGAAAGCAGAAAGTTCCCATGTTAAGACGATTATTCAACCTGCTCATGCTGGTGCTGTTGGGCATGGGGTTGTCCTTGAACAACACTCGCGCCGTGGCTGAGGCGCTGATTGGCAAGAAAACCCCCTTTAAACGCACCCCGAAATACAACCTTCGTAACGATCAATATGGTGGGAAGAATCTGGATTATTTGCTGCCCAGGAGCGGTATGGTGTGGTTAGAAGCACTGGTTGGGTTATATGCCGTTGCTCTACTTCTGGTCGCACTCAGCCAGGGAAATTGGGGGTTAGTATTCTGGCTTTCGTTAATCTCAGGCGGATATATCTATACAACTTTGATCGGTTTCAGGCAATCGATCGAAGAGAAGCAAGCACAAACCTTATCAACGGTTGGGGAATCATTTAAAGTGGCTCCACAAACTACCACCTCCCACACCGGGCAGGATTAGTTTGCCTTTCGGCACCACGAAACTGCCCCCTGCAAGCGATCGACTTAAAAAATTTACCATCTCCTACCAAAACAAAACTCGTTTTTTGACGGCCATGACTGGGTTTCGGGTTAACGATTAGCTCGATTCAGTCCAACGCACGACGAGAATGGACAGCCCAGACAGAACAGCTATCCCTATGATTATGGGGATTATGGTCCCGTTATAGCTTTGACCGATGAGCGTACCCAAGGGCATGGAGATCAGGGTTGAGAGCGAACCAACGATGGCTGCCCCAATGCCAGCCATGTGTCCCAATGGCTCCATCGCCAAGGAATTTTGGTTTCCGAATAATATTCCCACGCAGAAGAAAGTCGACATTAAATAGGCCATAAAGAGCCACAATTGAGGTTGCCCAGCAGCCAGCAGAGAGACCACCAATGCGATCAGGGATAATCCAAAGATGATGAGCAATGACCAGTTAACCAGAAAACGCATTCCCAGGCGTGTGACCAGGCGGGCATTTAGCAGGAATGCAATCCCTAATGACAAAGCGATCGTGGCAAAGATGAGGGGGAAAAGCTCTCCAAGTGCGTACTGCTCTTGAAATATCTGCTGGGAGGAGTTCAAATATCCGATAAAGGCCCCGCTGATTAGACCTGCCGAAATGGTGTAACCCAAGGAAGTCCTGATTTTCAGGATTTCCCGAGTCGCGCTGATGATACGCCCCGGGGTAAATGGGGCTCGATCTTCCGGGGCCAGAGTCTCTGGTAGCCGTACAGCGAACCAGACCATTGCGATCACGGCCAACAGAATGAAACTGCCAAATATTGAACGCCAGCCTAAGTTAAGCAGGATTAGCTGCCCCAAAGAGGGCGCGATCATCGGCATCAGGATGAAGGTCGTCATGATGAAAGACATGACCCGGGCCATCGCCCGGCCTTCGAAGCGATCGCGTATCAGGGCTAATGTAACCGCGCGTGGGGCGGAAACACCAACACCTTGCAAGAAACGTCCCAGCAGCATGATCGGAAAACTCATTGCTGAAAGCGATAACAGGGCACCAGAAATATATAGGGCATAGCCAGCATAGATAGCAGGCTTACGTCCTGTTTTGTCTGAGAGAGGTCCAAAGAATAACTGGCCAAGCGCCAAACCCAGGAAGATGATCGAGATCACCAGCTGGCGAGAGTTGGGATTTTGCACGTTGAGATCACTGCCGATTTGGGGGAGGGCTGGCAGCATAGCATCGATAGATAACGCCGTCAGCGACATCATCAAAGACATCAGGATCACAAATTCTATATAGGATGGCGCAGCTTTTGGTTTTGCTATGTCCATATTCAATGGTTTCTGTTTTGAGTTTATTGGTCACCCAATATTCAAACCTGCAAGCCGATATTATACATCCAGCTCGACGAATAAGGTTACATGAAATTGTTGTGGATTGTCAGGTAATGATATCAAACAAGGACTAAAGGCACATGTACGGAGAGGTATTGATCAATATCGGTTCAATCCAACTTGTCCCCGAAACCGGCACTCGATTGGTGGAATTGGTATAGAATAAAGTTACGACATTAGAAATTGGTCAAAAATCCATGAAAAATGATCAGCAAGTTTATGATTGGCTGCTCGAGGCGAATAATCCATCTATCCGGTACCGCACTTTGACGGAACTGCTGGATAGAGATCCAGTTGACTTGGAGGTGCTCCAAGCCAGAGGTGAAATTGCTGAGAGCAAATTGGCTGCAAATATCTTTTCAAAGATGCATCCGGACGGATACTGGCTGCAGATGAAACCATCCAAGGATGAGTTTGTGGGGGAGGGCGCCGAGTATGGCGCCTACGCAACCACCCATTTCTGCCTGGCTTACCTGGCGGAACTGGGTCTTGATCGCCAACATCCACAGGTATCGAAGGCGGCTGAACGATATCTCAATTTACAAGCGGCAGATGGGGATTTTTTCCGCCATCTCTCCTGCCTGTATGGGTACAACATCCGTACGTACATCATGCTCGGATATCGCCGGGATTCCAGGGTGCAGAAGTCGATCGATTTGATGTTATCTACAAAGCGCGCGGATGGTGGTTATCTTTGTGAATTGCATGAGGGGAAATATAAAACCAGGGCAACAAAAAGCTGTATCCGCGGCAGCGCCAAGGCTTTGCTGGCTTTCTCTGAACTGCGGGAATACTGGGACCATCCTCGCTGCCAATCATTGGTCGAATATTTCTTGAAAAGGGAGGTCTTATTCCGCACCAGCGATCTTGATCAGACGATCAATCATGATGTTACCAGGACGCATTTTCCCATCACCTGGCGGGCTGGGTTAACCGAGATGCTTTATGCGCTCAGCAAAATGGGGTATGGTGCCAATGTTGAGTTAAATCGCGCCTGGGGAATCCTGGAGAGCAAACGCGATGAAGAGGGGAAATACTGCCTCGATTGGACGCCAACGCAGGCACTGCTCAAGCCTGGAAATCGGGGGCAAGCCAACAAGTGGATCACTTTTTATGCATTGCTTTCTTTGAAATTCAAATCAGAAAGAACAATCTAGATCACAAGATCCGGTCTTCAATCTCCCAGGCGTGATCGAGCACATGCCAGGCCACCCGCCGCACGAAGAAGCGCGGTTTCCAAATGATCCCCCCGCGTGGTCCCTTCTCTGGCAGCTCACCCTTGACGGCAGCTTCCAATGCCTCAAGGATCGCCTGGCGGGTACGGCGTAATTCATCACTCAGATCATTTGTCTCTTCCCGTTTGAACTTCCAGGCCAGTCTTGAGAGGTATCCCCGATCGCCATCGAGTACATGATTTATGATCCTCTCTAAATCTCTGCCCCCACCACGTGGTCCTTTGCGCAGCTCTTTACCAGCGGCTTGCTGAACAGCATGATCGAATTCCTGCCAGCATGCTTCCAGGATGTTTTGGTAGCGTTCATATTCCC
>CP070785.1:2210409-2229550 GCA_020346705.1 Chloroflexota bacterium
GTCATATTCATTTTCCAATTTCCTGCGACCAGTGGTTTTCGCGTCATTGTTTAGGATTCTCCTTTTGCGAAAAATTTCCCGTGTAAATTAAAACCAGGATATCACCAACCCTCTCGATACCAAGGTGAATGAGCGATATCCTAGTTATCTATGTGTCAATCTTTGTCCGCCAAGGCTGCCATTCCAGGTAAGACTTTTCCTTCGAGCATCTCCAGAGAAGCTCCACCACCTGTTGAAATATGGGTGATCTTATCAGCTAATCCCGCCTGTTTGACGGCAGCCACAGAGTCTCCACCCCCGATAATGGAAGTCGCGCTGGATTGGGCAATAATTTCTGCAATTCCGATCGTTCCTTTTGCAAATTGAGGGAACTCGAAAACACCCATCGGCCCATTCCAGACGACAGTTCGTGCTTCAGAAATTGGCTTCTTAAAGTTACTAATCGTTTCTGGTCCAATATCGAGAATTCGCCAACCATCCGGAATAGGTCCCATGCTCATGATCATCTGATCTGCATCTGCCTGAAATTTATCACCAATGACGACATCCACCGGTAGACGCAGGCGATTATCAGCCAAATTTAATAATTCTCGCGCAGTTTGCAGCGCCTCATCTTCAACCAAAGAATCTCCAATTGGATATCCTTGTGCCTTGAAGAAAGTATTTGCCATACCACCACCAATCAACACCTGGTCAGCACGATCAAGGAGGTTCTGAATCACACCAATTTTGTCGCTTATCTTTGCGCCTCCTAGAATAGCAATGAATGGGCGAGCAGGATCGGCAACGGCTTGCCCTAAGTAAATAATTTCTTTCTCCATCAGAAAACCTGCCACGCTGGGCAGATATTGGGCTACTCCAACAGTTGAAGCATGAGCTCGGTGAGCAGTCCCAAAAGCATCATTCACATAAACATCCGCCAGATCTGCCAGCTTTTTTGCCATCTCCGGGTCATTCTTCTTTTCACCTGCATGGAAGCGAGTATTCTCCAGAAGTAAAACATCTCCCTGGTTGAGCTGGTTAGCCACTTTTTCTGCAACAGGGCCAACGCAATCTTCCGCAAATTGAACCCGGCGATCCAGAATCCGGCCAAGGTGGTCAGCAACTGGCTCTAACGAAAATTCTGGTTTTACCTCACCTTTTGGTCTTCCGAGATGGGAGCACAAAATCAAGGTTGCCTCATGATCCATCAAATATTTAATGGTTGGCAGGGCAGCCTGGATACGTGTGTCGTCACTAACTTTTCCATCTTTGATCGGGACATTAAAATCCACCCTAACAAGAACCTTCTTCCCGGATACATCAATGTCTTCAATAGTCTTCTTATTGAACATCAGAACTCCAAGAATAATTAACGTGGAACAGGAAATCCTCCCTGTTCCACGTTGAGATAGTTAATCTTATAGCGATTTTGCAATCATTGCTGCTAAGTCCGCGGTTCGAGCAGAGTATCCCCACTCGTTGTCGTACCAAGCGACAATTTTAGCAAATGTATCTGGACCGCCACCCATGACCATGGTCATTGGTAGATCGATGGTCGAACTGTGCGGATCGCCCTTGTAATCGACACTCACAAGAGGTTCATCAGTCGCCTCTAATATTCCCTTCAGTGGTCCATTGGCAGCTTCACGGTATGCGGCGTGCAATTCCTCTGTTGTAGTTGGTGTCTCGAGCTCGACGGTCAAATCGATATAAGAAACCGTAGGAGTCGGCACCCTCAATGCATAGCCATCGAGCTTACCATCCATCTCGGGGATTACTAGTTTTAGGGCTCTGGCTGCTCCGGTTGAGGTTGGAATAATGCTCAAAGCTGCTGCCCGTGCCCGGCGAAGATCTTTATGGGGCGTATCAAGTATCCTTTGACCGTTTGTGTATGCATGGATAGTTGTCATCAAACCACGCTTAATGGTGAATTTGTCATTCGCCACTTTCACAGCTGGTGCCAGGCCATTGGTTGTACAGGAAGCATTTGAAACGACATGATGGTTAGCGGGATCGTATTTATCATCGTTGACACCCAAAACGATTGTAATATCTTCCCCCTTTGCGGGTGCAGAAATGATCACTTTCTTTGCTCCGCCCCGAGTTATGTGATTCTCTGCACCTTTGACCTCTTTTCCTTGCGGATTGACGCTATCCTTTTTTTGTTTAAACAGACCGGTACTTTCGACAACTATCTCAACTCCCAAATCCGACCACGGCAAATTCCCAGGATCGTACTGGCTAAAAACTTTTACTGGTTTGCCATCGATTACCAGCTGATTCTCGCCCACCTCCACCGTACCGTCAAATCGACCGTAATTCGAGTCATACTTCAACAAGTGCGCCATCGTTTTCAAATCACCAACATCATTAAAAGCGACGACTTCAAGTTCATCAGAATGGTAATCACGTATTGCTTTCAAAACCTGTCGCCCCACCCGTCCAAATCCATTAATTCCTACTTTTACAGTCATGCTAAGCCTCCATTGAAAATTAAAATATCGAAATCTATCTTACATGAAGCGACCTAGGTGAACTCCACCTAATATCATGCAGAGTGCTCCCTAGATCGGATCTTACGTGAAATATATCACTTACAATTCTACCAGAGGTCCAGTTCTTTCCTCCAATAAATCAATTATAACTTGTGATAGCGCCTCGCCATCATGTCTCCAAGGATTATTTGGATCTACCAGATCGGCAGAATAAACTGCCGAATACATCTTGAGCTGCTCATCCATTGTGATCCATTCGATGCCATCCGGTAGTTTACCTGTGAAATTATTATTGGCGATGACAATATCGAATAAGCCTTTCCCAACGTGATTGTTGATTGCCTCTATATGATCATCACACGAGTAACCCTCTGTTTCTCCAACTTGAGATGCGACATTGCAAATGTAAAGTTTTAAAGCTCGGCTTGACCGAATCGCATCCGCGATATCAGGAACCAATAAATTAGGTAACAAACTCGTATACAGACTGCCTGGTCCAATAACGATCGCATCTGCAGTCAGCAGCGCTTTAATCGCTTGGGGAAAAGCTGGAGGTGAATTCGGTTCAAGCCAAACTCGGCGCACTTTGCCATCCGTTTCCGGAATTTGACTTTCTCCAGCAACTCGAACTTCAGACATTAGATGTGGAAGCCTGACATCTGCTACCAGCTGCACATTATGTAATGTTGATGGCAGCACTCGTCCACTCACAGATAACACCCGACCGGATTCAGCTACTGCTTCCTCGAAACTCCCCGTGATATCAGACAAAGCCGAGATGAACAAATTGCCAAAAGAATGACCATCTAGCCCGCTTGAACCATTTGGGAATCTGTATTGAAAAAGCTGAGTAAGCATAGCTTCATCATTTGACATGGCAGCCAGGCAATTACGAATGTCTCCGGGGGGAAGGATGCCAAAAGACTTTCTTAGTTTTCCAGAGGAACCACCATCATCAGCTACGGTAACGATGGCTGTGATATTGTTTGAATAATTCTTTAATCCTCGAATCAAAACTGACAAACCATGCCCACCCCCAATAACTGTAATTCGTGGGCCTCTCCTCCTGCGTCTATGTCCTGCCAGAGCATCGACAACCTTTGAACCGGGTTTGAGAAATGGCGCCATCAAAGAATGATTGATACCCCAAATTCCAGTGATGACCAAAGAGATACCAATACCGCCGAAGATGATCGCTCGTAAATACCTTGGCAAGAAGCGCAATGAGGCGAAAGAAATTATTGGCAACCACCAGGTTTCTGGAGCAGTTCGGTAGACATCCAGAATCAAAATTGCCAACCCGACACCCAAAAAAGTTATCCCCAACATCACCAATAAAAGCCATCTTTTTACCCCAAGGCCAGGGGTAAGCCACCTCAGAGATTGCCGAAATTTTCCACCGAGATCTGATAGCCAGTTGTCTTCTGATTTGATCTCCATAGGTTTCCATAATAGCAGTGTTTATATAAGTCGTCAACGATCAAACAAAATTGTTTTTGAACCCTCCAAAATCCCACTTACGATTGTGCTATACTTCTTCCAGCATCATGGATAAATCGTCAAAAAAGTGGCAAATTGCACCGGGTTTAACCCCGGAAGCAGAAAAAACATTAGCCAATTTTCAACAACCTTTAAGGCAAATACTTTTCAATCGGGGTTATTCAACGGAAAGCTCAGCACTCAACTATCTTGCAGCCGCTCCTCCTCCTGGCTCGGAGCCAAATAACTTGCTAGGAATGGGTGAGGCTGTATCACGTCTCACTTCAGCGATCACCCACCAGGAGAAGATAGCTATCTACGGGGATTACGATGCTGATGGCGTTACCGCTACTGCATTGATGGTCCAGGTGCTCACTGCGCTTGGTGCCAACGTGGAGGGATATATCCCTAATCGATTCGACGAAGGGTACGGTTTAAATAATGAGGCTCTTGATTACCTCAAAGAGCGCAGGGTCAATTTGATAATTACTGTTGATTGTGGGGTCCGTTCACTCGAAGAGGCAAACCATGCCAAAAATCTTGGCATGGATTTAGTAATCACCGACCATCATCATCCTTCAGATGAGCTGCCCCAGGTCATCTCGGTTATCAATCCGAAGCAAAACGACGATCCATACCCAGATAAAAACCTCGCCGGAGTTGGGTTAGCGTATAAGCTCGCCCTGGCGTTAATTGACAGTGAACAAAAAAGAGGTTCTTTTCAAGCTGACGCGATTGATAAATTAGATTTATTGGATCTGGTCGCGCTTGGTACTGTTGCTGACCTGGCGCCCTTGATTCAGGAAAATCGCAACCTCGTGAGAGCCGGCCTAAATGCCATTCGAAATCCCCGCCGACAAGGATTGCAGGCATTAATTGGTGTGTGCGGATTAGTGCCCCGTAGGGTCAAAGCCTCAGATATTGGTTTTGTGCTTGGACCGAGATTGAACGCTGCCGGTCGACTTGACTCAGCTTTGGCGGCATATGAACTGCTGACAACCCAAGATATTAATGAAGCAGGACGTTTAGCCCAACAACTTGATAATCAAAACAGAGAAAGACAGAAAATCACCAGAGAAATCCAGAGCAGGGCTGAGCAAATAGCCCTCTCCGAAGATCCCGACACTTTACTGCTCTTTGCTGCTGATCCAGATTTTAATCCTGGGGTAGTGGGCCTGGCTGCCTCCCGATTGAACGAGCGTTATTACCGGCCAGCTATCGTTGCTCATCAAGGAGAAGAATTTACCAGAGGGTCATGTCGCAGTATCCCGGAATTCCATATTACCAATGCCCTGGATGAATGTGAAGATTTGATGGAACGACATGGTGGACACGCAGCCGCGGCCGGCTTTACTATACAAAACAAAAACCTGCCTGAATTAATTGCCAGATTAAGGCAGATTGCCAATGAGCAACTGTCAGACAAAGATCTCAGGAAAGTCATGCATGCCGATCTTGAAATTCAATTATCTGATCTAGTTCCTGAGATACTCGAGCAGCTTGAAATTCTCCAACCAACAGGTTATGGGAATCCCCAGGCGATGTTCGTATCTCGAGAATTAAAAGTTGTCGATCACCGCGTAGTCGGAAGAGATGGCACCCATTTAAAATTGACTGTGAGCGATGGTTGGGTAACCTATGATGCCATCGCGTTCGGGCAGGGGCAATGGCACACAGAAATGCCCCTTTTCATCGATTTGATGTACACCTTTGAAAAGAATGAATTTAATGGCAAGGAAAATTTGCAATTAAATGTGAAGGATATCAAACCTTCAAATTCCGACTAGTGTATATTTGATTCAAATTTTCTTTCTCCCCCACAATATACATAGTTTAATCAAATTCAATCCACGAAGCGATACTTAATCAATGCCCAGACAGCTTGAAAAGCGTCTGTAATGCCGATTTTCTTGCCTTCATCGTAATCTCGCGGATTGAATGATATGGGGACTTCATAGAGGCGTGCTTTTCTTTTAAGTACTTTTGCAGTGAATTCCGGCTCAAAATCAAACTTGTTGGCGCGAATATTCATCCCTTCAACGATCTCTCGCTTAAATACTTTATATCCGGTTTCCATATCTGAGAGGATAGTGTTGTATAGCAAATTCGTCATGAAAGTGAGCAATTTATTTGCAACCATGTGCCAAAACATCGCCGTTCTGCGTGGTCCCCCCAAAAATCGCGAACCATAAACAACATCGGCGATGCCCTCTTCTATGGGCTGAAGCAACGCCGGGTAATCCCGCGGATCATATTCCAGGTCAGCATCTTGAATTAAAATCACTTCCCCGTTAGCATTCTGAATTCCGGTTCGAACTGCAGCTCCTTTGCCCTGATTCTTGTCATGTAAGAACACCTTGATATGTTCCTCATCACTCAATGTACGTAATATCTCCCGAGTTCCATCTGAGGAACCATCGTCAACGATTATTATCTCGCCGGCAACTTCCTCCGCTTCAACCCGGCGTAAAATTTCTTTGATTGTGTGTGCTTCGTTATAGACGGGAACGATCACAGATACTTTCATAATTGAAAACACCCCATTTAGTCACGAATTTATCAGGGAATTCTACTATACATACTATGATATATGGAATTTACACTTATGAAGGGTGGCTTTTACAAACCAATTTTGATGCTATCCGCATGCTATAATTTTTTTCTGAGATTTTATTTGTCATTATTGGAGAACAGTCGATGGCGGGATTACAATCAACATTTCCACCAACAATTCGGGATACATTTACCGGTGATGGATTCTATCCTCCCGCGATCAGCAAAATGGAGGACACGGGCCTTTCAGCGCTTTGGCTCCAAGACCTGGCACTCAAAATACTCTATTTTCAAGGGTATTTAACTGGATTCATCATTGCTGAAGAAATGGCGCTACCCTTCCCTAATGTCGTTGATCAGATTCTGGAAGCCCTTAAGCGAGAGAAATTCATTGAGGTTAAAACTTCGCAAATTGGATTAGGAGAGGGTGCCTATCAATATGCGATCACAGGGGCGGGGATTGCACGTGCTCGCGAAGCACTTGAACGAAGTCAATATGCAGGTCCTGCCCCTGTCCCACTTGATGTCTACAACCTATCTATCCGCAACCAAAGCCGGACACGCACGAATATGAATCAAAGAGATGTCAGAAAAGCGCTTTCCCACTTGGTTTTGGCGGATACGACTTTTCATCGCATTGGACCAGCGATCAATTCTGGTACCTCAATTTTTCTTTACGGTCCACCAGGGAACGGCAAAACGAGTATTGCTCGCGCCATTGGAGATATGATCCTGCAGGAAAGCATGTACATTCCCTATGCAGTTTATGTTGATGGACAAGTCGTGAAAATTTACGATTCGGTGAACCACCAGGCATCTCCAGAAGAGGAACCACCGCCCAACTCCGGGTCGCTGCGCTCGAGCACCAGGAAGGACCCACGCTGGATCCGCATCCATCGACCATTCATTGTAACTGGCGGTGAATTGACCCTCGCTGGCCTGGATCTGGTCTTTGACGATGTGAATAAATACTATGAAGCTCCATTCCAAATTAAGGCAAATGGCGGAATCCTTTTAATCGACGATTTTGGCCGGCAGCTGGTCCGACCCAGAGATCTATTAAACAGGTGGATCGTACCTCTTGAAAACCGGATCGATTATCTTACATTACATACTGGTCGGAAAATCGAGATTCCTTTCGATGTGTTGGTCGTCTTCTCCACCAACCTGCCTCCCAGAGACCTGGTTGACGAGGCTTTCCTGCGCCGGTTGCGACACAAAATCGAGGTTGGAGATCCCAATTATGATGACTTCCGGGAGATCTTCCACCAGGTGGCGGAATCAAAAGGCGTCACCTTCAGCAACCAGGGTTTGGCATATTTGCTCCAAGAATGGTATATCAAACCAGGCAGAAAATTACGCGCTTCTCATCCCCGCGATCTATGCGACCAGATCGTCGATATCGCGCAATATCTCTCCGTTGAACCAGCATTGACGCGCGAATTGATTGATATGGCTTCCATATCTTACTTCGTGGACTTATAAACCATCCCAACCCTTTAGTTGATCAAATAATAATCATCTGAAGACTGATAATCAGATCATGAGCCTCCATTGGCGATCCCCCTTGATATTTGCCCATCGAGGTGCATCTGCACAGGCACCAGAAAATACCCTCTCTGCATTTGAGTTGGCCGTCCAGTCAGGAGCCGATGTGATCGAACTTGACGCCAAGTTATCAGCAGATGAACATGTTGTCATAATTCACGACCAGACTGTTGATCGAACAACAGATGGCACCGGAAATGTGAGTAACTTGCCATTGGCAGCCTTGCAGGAACTTAACGCGAGTATTAATTTTCCCGAATTCTCTAATAAGGAGCATATCCCCACACTGGAAGAGGTGATTGAGTCGCTCCGCGGAAAAACGCTAATCGATATTGAACTATCTAACTATAAGTCGCCGTTTGATGCTTTACCTGCCAAGGTCGCTCAGATAATCCTCCACTTTGGTATCCACGAACATGTGCTAGTTTCTTCATTTCATCCCATCCCATTGATAAAATTTCATCAGTTGCTGCCATCAATACCCATTGGGTTTCTGGCGAAACGCGGTTTTCAAGGTTCATTATCACGCAGCAAATTGGGCAGGTTGATAATTCCTCACCAAGCCTTGCATCCCGAAAAAAGTGATATTTCCCCAAATCTGGTGCTTGCTTCTCATCGATCAGGATTGAGAGTACATACGTATACGGTAAATGAACCAGATGAAATTATGAGATTATTCAAACTGGGGGTAGATGGCATAATCACAGATAATCCTCTGCTCACTCGTCGAATCCTTGAATCCTTCACCGAATTAGAAAGTTGAATTAAGATTCTTCCCACATTGACCTTGATGCGATAAATAGTCCTGAATCTGCAGGACAAATATCAAACTAGGCCACCGATTAGAAAGGCTTAATCTGTACCTACCAAAGGGCTTACTTGGTAAAATTGTCTAGGAAACAGCCCATGGTACCACTTGATAACCTGGGAGATTTTTAGAGAACTGAAACCAATTGAATTCTGATTGAAATGGACTACACTCCCGATGAAATCATGGTCGTCTGCATCGCTCGCCAGGTTCGAGATGCTGAAATTGTGGCACAAGGATTGGCGACGCCGATTGTCGCTGCTGGATATTTACTTGCCCGCCGAACCCATGCGCCGAATTTATATTTTTCTTCAGCCATTGGACAGGGAGTTTGCCGCGAACCAGCCCCACTGAAATTATTACAGGTCGAAAGCTTATGGTTAGACCGGGCAATCATGAATATTGGTTTTGTACGTGCTGTTGCCGATGTCTTGCCTAGTCTGCGACCACTAGAATTTTTCCGTCCAGCCCAGCTTGATCCGCGGGGCAATTTTAACAATATCGCTTTTGGGAGAAATTATCACCAACCGAGACTTCGATTGCCCGGGACAGGTGGAATTCCTGACGTGACAACCTTCCTCAATGATATTTATCTATACGTCCCCCGCCACTCAAGAATTACCTTTGTCCCAAAGCTAGATTACCATTCTGGCTTGGGGCATAATGGAAAGAGGACTCATGGCAGCGGTCCGCAGTACTTGGTAACTGATTTAGGCCAATTTGATTTCAAGGGAACCGATCCCAATATTCGTATGCGACTAATCTCATACCACCATGGGGTCAGTATAGAGCGAATTCAGACCAAGACTGGTTTTGAATTTGATATTGCACCCGATATACAGGAAACTCAGCCCCCAACAGATGAGGAGTTATTTCTCCTTAGAAACGAAATCGATCCGTTAAGAATCAGAAATTTGGAGTTGTTGAGCGGCACCCGACGTCGATCACTCTTGCGGGATATCATCAAGCAAGAAAATGATGAACTCCGGTTGGAAATATGAGAACTATCAGGAATGCGATCAAACGCAGGCACAGACTTATCGTCCACCTCCTTCTGCTTGTGCCTGTGATAGCAACAACCTTTAGAGGGTCAACTGGTCATGCGGAATCTTTTCAGCAAAACAACTCGGCCGAGGAACATGCACAAGCACTGCTGGAAACTTTGACCCCCGAGGAACGAGTTGGCCAGCTTTTCCTAGTTACTTTTGAAGGCAAGGATGTCAATTTTGAGACCCAGATTTATGATTTGATCACCAACCATCACATTGGTGGCGTCATTCTGGAGCAAAATAGCGACAACTTCGTCGTCCCTCCACAAACAGCTAACGGCACCTGGCAGCTTATCCAGGAATTACAAACCACAGAGTGGTCTGCCTCTCAATCTAACCAAATCGAACCAGAAACCAATGAAGAATTTCGCCCTGCTTTTATTCCGTTGTTCGTTGGCATCTCACAGGATGGCAATGGACCACCAGCAGACCAAATATTTAACAATTTGACTTTATTGCCTTCATTCATGGGTATTGGGGCAACTTTCGAAACCGACTTGGCACGCCAAGTTGGTACTGTCGCGGGCAGTGAATTATCAGCCTTAGGTATTAATCTTCTTCTAGGGCCCTCATTAGATGTATTAGAAACCCCTATCGAGGAAGGCACCGGGGATCTTGGGGTGCGAACATTTGGCGGCGACCCGTTCTGGGTTGGTGAAATGGGTCGTGCGTACGTGAGCGGCGTGCATGAAGGAAGTGAGGGTGGGATGGCTGTGATCGCGAAACACTTCCCGGGGCACGGCAGCTCAGATCGCCTTCCAGAGAAGGAAGTAGCAACGGTCAGGAAATCTCTCGAACAGCTTAAACAAATCGAGTTGGCTCCATTTTATGCAGTGACCGGAAATGCACCCTCCGAATTAGCTACAGTAGATGGATTATTAACTTCTCACATCCGTTATCAGGGTTTCCAGGGCAACATTAGAGAGACTACTCGTCCAGTCAGTATGGATCCCCAGGCGCTCGATCAGCTGATCAATCTACCACCTTTCGCTGATTGGATCGAAGCGGGGGGCATCATGATCTCGGAAAACCTAGGTAGCGAAGCCTTCCGCCGTTTTGAGGATCCTTCGGGACTCAATTTCCAGGCCAGGTTCATCGCCAGAGACGCATTCCTGGCCGGGAATGATCTCTTATTTGTCGGAGATGAATTCATCTCTACCAGCGATGAAGATCAATATAGCTCTATCGTTAGTACCCTAGATCTTTTTGCTCAAAAATATCGAGACGATCCCGCATTCCAGGAACGGGTTGACGAATCAGTGCTAAAAATTTTGACTTTGAAATATAAGCTCAATAACAGCACCATTTTTACCCTGGGTTCAACAATTCCACCTCAAGAGAATCTGGTTGATGTCGGTAATTCGGATCAGGTTTCACGCCAAGTCTCCCAAGAAGCGGTTACTTTAATCAGCCCCTCTTTCACGGATCTGGCTGAGACAATTCCAGTACCACCAGATATCAATGACAAGATCGTTTTTATCACCGATGAACGGTCTGCACAACAATGTTTTACCTGTCCTGAACAACAAGTTTTCCCAAAATCTGGATTGATGGATGCAGTTCTCAGGCTTTATGGGCCTTTAGCTGGGGGGCAAGTCGTCCAGCGCAACCTGTTTACCTACTCATTTGACCAACTATTAGCCTTGTTGAACAGAGCACCAGAATTTGATTACACTGTTCTTGAAAGTGAACTTGACCAAGCGCAATGGATCATCTTCTCATTAGCCAATGTGAGTTCTGATAATCCCTCATCTCAAGCACTTTCCCGGTTTCTAGCAGAAAGACCGGATCTTTTTCGGCAGAAGAATTTGGTTGTGTTCGGATTTGATGCTCCGTATTATCTTGACGCAACTGAGATTTCAAAATTAAGCGCTTATTACGGCATATACAGCAAGATCCCCCAATTCGTGGATACTGCGGCCCGGGTGCTATTTGGAGAGATTCCCGCTACAAGGGGAGATTTACCCGTCTCAGTCTCTGGTATTAATTATGATTTGATATCTGCTACTTCACCCGATCCAGATCAAACAATCGAATTGTTCATGGATGTACCTGAAGCTATTCTCGGTACACCGGATCCAACTCAAATGCCAGAGCTTACGATTGGCGATTTAATTCCAGTACGTACTGGTGTGATTTTCGATCACAACGGACGCCCCGTACCTGATGGAACGATAGTCGATTTTGTCCTAAGCGCTGGATTAACTGAGATAGCGACACAAAAAGAGACAACTCAAGATGGTATCGCCCGGACCACATTTTTGATCGAAGAATCAGGAACAATTGTGATTAACGCACGCAGCGATCCAGCCCTCGAATCAAATTCCCTCCAAATTGATATTCCTCCTGAAGGAATTCCAACAATAGAATTCGTGATCACCCAATTTCCAACGGAAACCGCAACTCAAGAACCGGAGCCAACGGGAGTCATCTCACAAACTGAGACCCCTCCACCCCCGCCCTCTGCTGGATCGATAAATCTGATCGATTGGTTTGTTGCTGCCGGGGTCTCTATCATCGTCGGGGCTGTGATTTACTGGCTCACGACTACTTTTGGATTAATTCGATGGGGAGTGAGATCGGGCTTGTTAGCAATTATTGGTGGTTTATTGGCTTATATGTATATCGCCCTGCAACTTCCAGGAAGCCAGCAGCTGCTGGATGTACCTGGCGCGTGGGGAGTGTTATTAATCACTACTTTAGGGGCTGCAATTGGTTGGGGAGCTTCGTATGGATGGCAAAGGATTGCAGAATCGAGCTGAGTTTACTAACCTTCGAGCAATGTAACCAGCAGAGTAACAATCAACATTAAAAGAGCAAAAGCTATCAGAATTCTGTCGATTGGAGTGCTAACCAATTCAGCGATCGTCATTTGGGGAAGAGAAAAGCCGGGTTGTGTAGCCGGATTTTCACGACCAACCAAACTTTGCCGAAACTCATCAATATTTTGGGGGCGTTCATCTGGATGCAGTTTTAGCGCCCAAAGTATTGCACGTTCGGTCTTTCCAGAAATGGCGGGATTGATCTGTCTCGGTGGAATGAGGGATTCAGGTCGCAAGAATCTCTCCCTGGCTTCGACTGGCGCGCTGTTAGTCAACAAATGGTAGAGCGTCGCTCCAAACGCGTAGATGTCACTACGCACATCCGTGTGACCTGTATCCCCACCGTATTGCTCCAGAGGAGTGTATAGGGCAGTTCCCCGCCCTTGCAAGATGGTGATCGTCATCTCTTCTGAGGCCATGAGTTTCACCAAACCAAAGTCAACTAACTTGATCAGTCCAGATGGTGTTAATTTGAGATTGCTGGGTTTAATGTCCCGGTGGAGTATGGGCGGATCTTGTTGGTGCAAATAATCGAGTGCATCTGCCAATTGAGTAGACCAACCCAATACATCGCTCTCTGCCAGGAATTTATTTTTCTGCCGTGCCTCGATCATCAGGGTCCTTAAATCCTCACCTGGGACATAATCCATGACCAGGTATTCCCGGTTTTCCTCAGAAAAGAAATCAGAAACTTTTGGTAAGTTTGGGTGATCCAACCTGGCAAGAATTTGTGCTTCGCGAAGGAATTGATCCTGAGCCTGTTTAAGAGCTTCTTTCGATAAGGAGCTCTCGTGCTGGACTTCTTTAAGCGCGCACTGTCGCCCCTCCAGCCGGATGTCCTCAGCCAGGTATATTGAACCCATTCCGCCTTGACCAATGATGCGGTGGATTTTATAACGATCGCGTAAAATTACTCCAGGCTCGATTGGAGTTGGCATTTCTCTTCTTCAATCCTCAGATTAAATGGTATTATACACGCGGAGGTTCTTGTTATGGATCGAAACAACGATGATACTCCTGTGTTGGTTGGTCAATCCGGGCCTCTCAACGGTCAACGTTGGATGGTCGGTGACAAGATCATTGTTGGGCGAGATATGGAATGCGACATCATTATTCCCAGCCGACAGGTATCACGCAAACATGCCCGTCTGACTGTGACGAAATCAGGTGCTACCCTAGAGGATTTAGGAAGCAAAAATGGGACTCATCTCAATGGATCCATGTTGACCGAACCAGAGGCATTGAAGGATGGTGACGTGGTCCAGATAGCCTTTGCTCAACAGTTCATCTTCCTCAGTTCCGATGCCACAATGCCGCTTGAGATGGGCACGATGGAAGGTACTGCATCTATCCCTGAGGGACTGCTTAAACTTAAAAAGAGCTCCAGACAAGTCTGGATTGGTGAAGAGGAGGTTCTTCCACCCCTTTCAGCCTCTCAATTCCTATTGCTTGAGATGTTGTATGAACGTCAAGATCGAGTCGTCCCCCGTAAGGAAATTATTGCCGAGATTTGGGGTGCGGAAAATGCCCTTGAGGTCTCGGAACAGGCACTGGATGCCCTCGTCAGGCGTCTCCGGGATCGATTAGCTGCGATTGATGCCTCCCACCCATTTATCATCACAATTCGCGGTCATGGTCTGCGTCTCGATAATCCACCCAAGTGACCGAAAACTCAATTATTCTTATCTACTAATAACTGCTTGAAGACTTCAACCACCCTGGGTGCAGTGTGTCCATCCCAATAAGGGGGAAGAGTTCTTTGCGGACTCGGTTCGGAAAGTTTCTTATTCATTGCATCGATCAACGAACCTTTGTTGCTCTCAACTAGCTGATTCGTCCCCAACTCAATTGTTACCGGCCTCTCCGTGTTAGCGCGTGCAGTCAGACACTGCACCCCAAGGTAGGTCGTCTCCTCCTGAATACCACCAGAATCAGTGAGGACTAAGGCAGATTGCATCTGTAAAGCCAAAAATTCGAGATACCCAAGGGGATCTAGCAACTTGAGATCTTCATTAATCTCCCGAAGTCCTAATTCATCAATACGCGTCCTTGTTCTCGGGTGAACTGGAAAAAGTACCGGAACATCATAACTGATCTCATTCAATGCTGAGATAATCTGGGAGAGCGTATCCGGATGATCGACATTTGAAGGTCGATGGATGGTAACCAGGACATATCTTTCAAATGGATAGCGTTCTTTTATGTGGATCCATTTCTCTTGTGCCTTTGGGAGAAGATCTACCAGAGTGTCGATCATCACATTCCCAACCATGTGAATCCGGTCTTCAAGAACTCCTTCACGAACCAGATTGAGATCCGCATCTCTAGATGGGGTAAACAGAAGCTCAGCAATTTGATCCGTCACCAATCGATTTATTTCCTCAGGCATGCTGCGATCAAATGAGCGCAAACCAGCTTCAACATGAGCTACTTTTATGGCTAATTTGCTGCAAACCAGTGTGACTGCTAAGGTTGAATTCACATCCCCATAAACAACCACCCAATCTGGGTTGGAATCCAACAATACTGGCTCAGAATGTGTCATTATCTGAGCTGTCTGCCAGGCGTGGGAACCAGAGCCGACCCCCAGGTTGACATCTGGCTTAGGTAATCCAAGTTCATCGAAGAACACCTTGGACATCTCTGGAGCATAATGCTGGCCAGTATGGAGCAGAATCTGCTGGAATTCCCCCGGGTAAAGTGCCATTTCACGGATAATAGGCGCAGCCTTCATGAAATTTGGGCGTGCGCCTACAACATGCAAAACGCGCAATGCTACTCCCCTTGCAAGATAGACTGCATTGAATATCGTAATACCTGACGGTTTATCGCTTTAATTTTTTCTACTAAAACTGGATCCTGATTGGTTTCGGTGACCTGATTCATCAAACCAGAAATCATTTGGAATAGTTCAGGTGTTACCTTATCTTTGTTGCTATCGAGCAGTTCTTGTCTGGCTGCCTCGTCCTCCGCTTCAAGCAATTCTTCTAAAAATTCAATCTCAGGTGGTTGGGCCATTGCCTGGCGAATCAATTCTTCGAGCTGGCTCAATTTCGCGCTTCTTTCTAGATCCCCGCTTTGCCTCGCCTCATCTAATGATTGCTGGACTGCTTGTACAAAAAATTCATCTATCGCGGGGGCATTTTGCTGGATAGCTTGGGTGACATCCTCCGCTTCAAGGATCTGATCAAGCAGTTGTTGAGCAGCATCCGATCTTTGTTTTACCTGTTCATCGATTTGTTCTGTCAAGGTGAGTATTTCTTCTCGCAAGGTAGATAATCTCTCTTGCTCCTCACCATCTGCAGTATCAATCCGTTGGCTGAGAATTTGGAAAAACTGATAATCCATCCCGGGTCTTGCAAGACTGACCAACGCGCTCAGGCGAATTTCATTCGGAGCCTCGATCACCAGGTCAACCAGCTTTTCTCGGGTTAATTCCTGACCTGCCTCTTGCAAGGATTCGACCGCAGCCTGAACCTCATCAGTTTGCTGCTGAATTTGTCTCCCAATCTCAGTATTCACAATCAAGAGGCTTTGAATCTCTTCCAATTGGTTCAGGGATTCCTGATCACCCGTTGCAGCAGCGGTTTGCAACAAGCGAGTAAGAAGGTTAAAGAGATCGGCATCAACCAGGTTTTCGTTTTCTTTGAGCATTTCTAGACGTGCTTCCTCATTTGTTGTCGAAGATAATTTCTGAAGAAATTCCAACTTGTCCTGCTGAGCCTGGATCATTTCTTTGGTAATGCCATCTGCTTCCAGGACCTTTTCAACCAATCCCTGCATGGTTAAATGAGCTTGAGGGGTAAACAGGTAAGCTTTCCGTTTCTCTGCAGGCAGATTGTTCACAACCTGGTTGATCAAACTTCCTAACAATCGTTCTTGTTCATCATGGGGTAATCCAATCTCTGCTGGAACAAAAGTCAGCAATAATTCCTTCTCTGGATCATGGTAAACAATAGGTGTTGCCAAAGCTCCTTGATAACCACATACTTGGCACTGAACGAAATTAGAAAAACCAGAGAGCAATCTTGATTTCGAACTGGGATCTTGAGCAACATCAAAAAGCTGCTGCACATCAGCCATAATTGGTGATTTGCAATTCGGACAATTAATTTGGGTTTGGGCCATTCTTTACTCCTGAAAAAGTGTTCAACTTAATTTGTTACCGATAAATTTCAAATAAAGTTATTTAGGTTTGACCATCGAATGAAAACAAAAACTACATAGAAAGTGATTACTTAACTCCAAATCACCGGATTCGAAATTTTGGACATCCGGATGATTATACCCAAATTGCTCTCAACGAGGTAATGAAAAGCAAATTCGGGCGCCTTGGTTCGGCATGGGATCTACCCAAATTCTTCCCCCATGCGCTTCTAGCACTGCTCTAGATAAAAAGAGACCTAATCCAGCGCCCTTGGTTTTCTTACTCGCTTCTGGAGCACGGTAAAATCGGTCGAAGATATGAGGAATATCTCCTGGCGCAATACCAGGTCCTTGATCAGAAACACAGATGATAATCTGTTCGCTGCGTACCTGCCCGACGATCTTAATTTCGCCTCCATCCGGTGAATACTTCACAGCATTTGAAAGCAAGTTATACAAAACCTGTTCGAGCCGGTCCTCATCACCCATGATCACTGGAAAATCATCCGGGAATTCCACGAAGAATTTGTGGTTTGGTGATTGGACAGTAAAACGCTCAACGACCCGTTCGGCGGTTTGTCTAATCGCTAAGTCTGAGCGATTGAGCGAGATGGTTCCACTCTGCAATCGGGTTGCGTCCAAGAGATTTTCGATCAATTCAGTCAAACGGTCAGCTTCATCTTCAATCACTGCTAAACTATCTTGCACTATCCCTCGATCCCAGACTGCATCCTCCCTGCGTAGAGTACCTACATAGCCTTTGATCAATGCCACCGGGGTTTTCAGCTCATGACTGATAACAGAGACAAATGTCCGTTTAATTTCATCCGCTTCACGGAAATGGGAGATATCGCGGATGGTAGCAACAATATTTATTAATTCACCTTCTTGTGACAACAACGGTGCATATGTAATTCCCACCGGCAACGGCAAAAAGTCCTGCCGCTCAAGATCTCCCTCGATATATAAAGTAGCGTGCGGAGTGAGCGGCCAGCCCTGGATCAATGCTTGCTCGAGAGGAATACCATTTTCAATACTGTTCCAATGAATGACATCAGCATGGGGCCGGTCGATGATTTCGCTGACTGGCCTACCCCATAGATTAGCAAACGCTGGATTGCACCTTTCGATCGTTTGATCGGAATTTAAGATCAAAATACCATCCGCCGCGGAGTCAAGCATTGTATCCATACGCTGTTTTTCACGACGAATTTGGGTGTAAAACTGTGCATTCCTGACTGCAATCGCGGCCTGATCCGCAAAACTTTGCAATAAGGCTCGATCGTTGTTGGAAAACCTGCCCGAGTAATTGCGAAAGATGAAAATCATCCCTACTACTCGTCTGCGGAAAACGAGCGGTAATCCAACCCCATCTAAGAATCCAAGACTTGCAACCCGGGTAACTTCTTTTAATAACGTATTGATCTGAGGTAACTCAAATTTTGCCGGGTCTTCTTGATCGGGAATAGCTTTTAGCAGTGGGTCCAGGTAATTCAGAAAAGTATCAGGGATTCCATGTGAGGTGGCAATGTTCCAGCCACCCTCTTCACCCCTTAACGCGATTAATCCTGCCTGACCCGCCAGCATCTCCACTGCAATGTTCAGTATACGGGCAAGCAGTTTATCCAGGTCGAGCTCTTGAGTGATGGCTCGTCCAATCTCAAGTAAATAATCCCGCTGGCGAACTCGAAAATCAGGCAACATGGGTCATCTTTTGCTTCTCTTCTGCAAAGGTGATTGCTTCATCTAATATTTTCAAACCCTCGTCAATCTCGCCTTTTGTAATACTCAACGCAGGAGCAATGCGGAGGGAGCTTTTCCCACATCCTAAGAGTAATAATCCCCGCTCAAATGCCAGATGGATGATCTGATCGCGCAGTTCAACATCAGGTTCCCGGGACTCTCGATCTTTTACAAACTCGATACCAATCATCAAACCCATCCCCCGCACATCACCAATACTCATGTGACTTAGTTTGAGTTCCTCCAGGGCGTCCAATGAATATGCTCCAACCTCTGCCGCATTGAACATGAATTTATCTTCCAATAAATCAATTGTCGCCAATGCAGCTGCGCAGGCAATGGGATTGCCCCCGAAGGTGTTTCCATGCGTGCCTTTCGTCCAAGAAATCAAGCTTTTCCTGGCAATCATCGCACCAAGTGGCACTCCGGAAGCGATGCCCTTGCCAACACAAACGATATCCGGTTCAACCGCAAACTGCTCGATCGCAAACCACTTACCAGTCCTACCCATCCCAG
>CP070785.1:2229650-2232005 GCA_020346705.1 Chloroflexota bacterium
GGGGAAGAGGCCTGTCCTTACAACTACTTGTACTGGAATTTTATACTGGAACATGAAGAGCGGCTTCGCTCTAATCCTCGGATGGGCAGAAGTTTGTTGGGGCTCCGGCATATCGATCAAAAGGAACGTCAAATAATTCAAGGACAGGCAAATGAATTTCTTGACTTACTAGAATAATACGTCTTTTTCGAAGATTTCCTGGAGGGGGAATGCGATAAACAAAACCTTTACAATACCTTGACAAATCTGACAAAGTTTGTTATATTTATCACATAAAGAGCACTTGTTCCTGTAAGAAGAGGAATTGTTAACGTTGTGGAGTGAATTGATATGAAAAATGCACTGGTGTGGGGAGCTTCTGGAGCGATAGGCCAGGCGGTTTTGAGCAAACTGAATGCTGAGGGTTGGAAAACCGCTGGTATTGTCAGAGATAGCTTAGATACCCCTCAAATCGCAGACTTTATGTTCGAGACCAAGTTTGAAAATCCTGGAGACATAGAAGAGACCGCCTATCTGGTTTCACAAGAAATTAGCGATATCAATTTTTGGTGCTATGCAGCTGGAGACATCAGCTCGGAAAAAGTTTCCGAAATGGCACCAATGGATTGGCAAAGAATCATCACTGCAAATTTGAACGGAGCTTTTTATGCTATCCATTATTTCTTACCACTATTAAGTGAACCTGCTCATATATTTTTTATAGGAGCGATGAGTGAACGTTTGCGCTTACCGGGATTATCTGCATATGCTGCCTCAAAGGCAGGGTTGGAGGCTTTCGCAGAAGCTCTGGGTAAAGAGGAACGCAAAAAGCGTATCACGGTTGTTCGACCCGGTGCTGTTGCTACGCCTTTTTGGGATAAAGTGCCCTTACGATTACCCAAAGATGCTGCATCTGCGGAAAAAGTTGCAGAGAGGATTTACGAAGCATACCTAGCTGAGCATAAGGGACAGCTCGATCTAACGTGATTTACGATGCGTTACCAATCTGAAGTCTTGATCATCGGAGCCGGCATGAGTGGTTTGCTGGCTGGAAAAATTTTGTCGCAGAGTGGTATAAAGGTGATGATACTTGAGAAGTCGCCCGGTGTGGGTGGCCGCATGGCAACTCGCAGATTCAAGCAAGGAGTCTTTGACCATGGAGCCCAATTCTTTACTGCCCGGGAGGAAAAATTCCAGCAGTTAGTTGATCTGTGGATAAAGGAAAAGATAGCCTTTGAGTGGTTTGGCAGCTTGCGAAAGTCGGATGATCTCCCGAGAAGCGGAGGGCATCCCAGATACCGGGGTTTACGAGGCATGACAACTGTTGCAAAATATCTGGCACGGGATCTAGATATTCATCTGCAGACGCACGTGAAATCGGTTTCCAAAGAAAGCGACTGGTGGGTTGCTCAAACAGAAAATGGGGAAGAATATATAGCAAGGCAAATTGTTTTATCCGCCCCAATTCCACAGTCACTCAATTTGCTTGAGTCGGGTGATGTTACCTTCCCATCGTTCGAGTATAAAACTCTCAAGGCAATAGAATACCATCCATGCATCACTGGATTGGTGCTGTTGGATGGTCCCAGTGCAATTCCATCTCCAGGTGGAATGAAATTTGATAAAGGCGACATCCAATGGTTGGGCGACAACAGTCAAAAAGGTATTTCACCGAAGACGACAGCGATTACCATTCATGGCAGCCAGGATTTCAGTCGAGAGAATTTTGAATTACCTGCGGAGAAGCTAATCGAAGTTCTGGTCAAGGCAGCCAAACCCTGGCTGGGACAGGAAATTCAGGATTGGCAAATTCATAAATGGCGCTACGCCCAGCCGACAAATTTATATCCTGCGAAATTTCTGGAATTTCCTGGGCATCGTGGATTGTTTATAACCGGAGATGCATTCGGGGGAGCCAGAGTTGAAGGGGCTGCATTATCGGGAATTGAAGTCGCATTTCATCTGCGCGAACAAGTTTCGATGAGTTAAAGAAATTTGCCAGCCAATATACATGCCAAGTGAGCGGAAAAATCACTGAGAAAAAGGATAATAAGGAGTCAATTCAGTGAATGAAAAATCTATAAATGCAGAAGAAGATCGAGAATCTGTTTGGGATTACCCGCTTCCCCCGAAGGTTGAGGATTTTCCGCTGCCGGTCAAGATCAAATTTAATGATGAGATCATCGCCGATTCATTGAATACAAAGCGTGTGTTGGAGAAGGGTCACCCGCCGGTTTATTATCTTCCAGTGGAGGATATCAATTCCAAATTGCTGAAACCTTCAGCCAGAAGAACCTGGTGTGAGTGGAAAGGGCAAGCGAAATATTATGATGTCGTTGTCGGAAACCAGATTTCCAAAAATGCTGCCTGGTTTTA
>CP070785.1:2232105-2235178 GCA_020346705.1 Chloroflexota bacterium
CAGGAATCTAAAATCCCCAAATTTATTGCAATTGGATTAGAAAAACAACTATCGTTTAATCGAGATTATTAGAATTTTGTCTGAGGTAAACTGGAATCCGATATTTTTTCACTGATGCTCGACCGCAATTTTCCTGGGAAGAAGTATAGTCTGGATAATCTGGTCAATTATTATCATCTAGAGACTCAAAAAATTCTCTGAAACAGCGCGGGATTTCAGCTTCTTCTGTTTGAAAATTAATGGATAAATACGATGAACCATCAGCTTCGTGCATATGTGATACGAAGAAATCCCCACGGGCGAATGCGTCAAACAGCGATATGATTTCCCTATACCCACATTCAGGACATACAAACTCAAATTCCAGATCCCCAAGTTCATTTTGATAAACGCGCACACATTCCATCTTGTGAGGCATTGAGGTTGAATTATCCGTCATTATTTTATTATTCCTTTTCCAAACCCACCCATCACATTTGACATAGCTTGATGCATTTGTGATTTGTGCTACTTAAAACGCCAAAAGCACCTTTTGATTACCATTTATTGTTTGCATCTTTGCAAGTCAATACCAATCTGTCTTCATTTCTAGTGGACGAGTGAAAAGAACTGATTGATCATTGTAATTCACATGTCTGAATAGAAGTTGGTTAGTCAGCTCAATTCTCATCACCAAAAAACATTCGACAAGGGTAAAAAATACCCCGAATGGTATAATCGCCGCATGCCAGAATTAGTGGCCTTGGATATCGAAACCACTGGCCTAGATCCGAAGCGGGAATCCATATTAGAGATCGGGGCAGTAAGATTTAACGGTCGGCGGGTGGAAGATGAATGGCACACTTTGGTCAACCCGAGACGGGCTGTGCCATCATTTATCACGCAGTTGACTGGGATCACCAACCAGATGGTGGCCCATGCGCCACCAATCAGCGACATTGCAGCTGAATTAGCGGATTTTGTTGGCGAGTCTCCTATTATTGGACATAACATTAGTTTTGATCTTTCATTTTTAAGACGCCACAACCTCTTCAAATACAACGATGCGATCGACACATATGAAATGGCTTCCGTTCTGCTGCCAAATGCCAGTCGCTACGGACTCGGCGCACTTTCAAACTTGCTGACCGTCCCACTGCCTGCGACCCACCGCGCCTTAGATGATGCACTAGTCACTCATGGTGTTTATTTACGACTCCACGACTTAGCCCTTGAATTACCGATCGAATTGCTCGCCGAAATCGTGCGCATGGGTGAAGATGTTGAATGGGATGGGTATTGGGGTTTCCGTTTCGCCCTTCAAGAACGCGCAAAAGAGACGATTAGAGCGAAAAAAGCTCCACGTGCGTATCCAGGTCCCTGGTTTGGAGATACCAAAATTGATGGCAATCCTCCCTTAGCCCCAAATGAAGAATTCCACACGCTTGATCCTGATGAAGTAGCCTCTATTTTGGAACATGGTGGAGCATTCGCTGACTATTTCCAAGAATTCGAATTTCGACCTCAACAAGTGGAAATGGTCAAGGCTGTCACTCAAGCATTATCCGAAGAGCGCCACCTTCTGGTAGAGGCAAGCACAGGTGTAGGGAAATCAATCGCATATCTTATCCCTGCCGCATTATGGTCGAAAGAGAACAACTCCCGGGTAGTTATCTCGACCAACACCATTAATCTGCAAGACCAGCTGATCCATAAAGATATCCCTGATTTATGGGATGCCCTGGGAATAGATTTCCAGGCCTCAGTGCTAAAAGGTCGCTCAAATTATCTCTGTCCCCGTCGATTGGATAATTTTCGCCGGCGCGGCCCGGAAACCGGGGAAGATGTGCGCATCCTGGGTAAGATCCTGGTCTGGATGCTTGAATCGAATTCGGGCGACAGGGCTGAACTGAATTTAAACGGTGCCCAAGAACGAGATGTCTGGCTGCGAATTTCAGCTGAGGATGAAGCCTGCACGCAGGAAACCTGCCTCGAGCGTACAGGCGGTACCTGTCCATTTTACCGGGCGCGACAGGCAGCTCACAGTGCTCATATTGTGATCGTCAACCATGCTCTACTCTTGGCAGATGTGGCCACTGGCAATCGAGTGCTTCCCGAATACGATTATTTGATCATTGACGAGGCCCACCATCTCGAAGAAGCATCGACGAATGCCCTTTCCTACCGGGTGACACATTTTGAGATCGTACGCATGTTGCGCGAACTGGGGGGTTCTAGTACCGGGAATCTTGGATGGGCTGTCGGCTCGGTAGAAAACCTGCTTTCTCCGGCAGATATGGCTGCTTTTCACCAGCTAGTCAGCCGTACCACGGACATGGCCTTCCAATTTGAACAGCTGTCGCACCAATTTTTTTCTGCATTAGACCAATTCTTACTCGAACAGCGCGAGGGGAATCCAGTTGGCCAATATGCCCACCAAGAACGTATTTTACCTGCCTCCCGCTCTCAACCAGGTTGGGATGAGGTCGAAGCGCTCTGGGATGATGCAGAACGGGTGTTAAGCTCCTTACTTGAAAATATTGAAAGAATTTCACAAGCATTAGCCGATCTGGTCGAGGTTCTTCCCGAAGAAAATCAAGATCTCTTCAATCAAATTTCAAGCTTATACCGACGCCTGAGCGAACTTCAAGATCACCTGAATGGTTTTGTATTTGAACCACAAGTCGATCGCATCTATTGGGTGGAGGTCAAACCAGATGGCCGCATGCCATCATTGCATGAAGCCCCACTCCACATTGGACCCCTGATGGAACGATACTTATGGCATGAAAAGGCATCAGTAATTCTTACCTCTGCTACGCTGACCGCCGCAGGGGAGTTTGATTATTTACGCGAGCGTTTACAGGCTGTTGATGCCTATGAGTTAGCCCTCGGTTCTCCTTTTGATTACGAAAATGCCACCTTGCTTTATCTTGCCAACGACATTCCTGAACCCAACCAGCGCCAGCAATATCAACGGGGGATAAACCAGAGTCTGCTACACCTTTGTCGCACAACGGGCGGTCGCACTTTAGTGCTTTTTACTTCATACGCCCAGCTGCGGGCGACTTCCCAGGCAATTTCCCCCCAACTG
>CP070785.1:2235278-2241274 GCA_020346705.1 Chloroflexota bacterium
CACTCCATCAGGTAATATTTTTGTTATTTCAAGATCAAAAGCGGAATATTTGATTGGTTTATTCATCCCAGCTCACTCGATTCTGTTTAATTAGATATTAATCCAGATTATAGTATCACAAACATTTTCCAGTCTTGACAAATCAGGATTATCCTTGTAAACAAAGGATTAGATTTTGAAGACCTGGACAGTCATTGGCGGCATCTGAACCTATCAATCGCCGTCATAGAGAATACAAATACAAATTCCTGATAAATTTTATTTCCAAGGCGCACAAAGACTTTGACCAGGCGGGCATTGAATGGATCAAAGATTTGCCAGGGACTTTCCGAATGCGAAGTAAAGTGGCAGTTAACGTACCCATATCCCGTAGAGGATCCGTCCATCAATTTAATATGCTATGCGCAATCAGGCATTTATGGCGATGTTGTCCTTAAGCTACAGGGTCCTCACGCGGAGCGCAGGACTGAGGTTGCAGCTCTGCAGCTGTTTGCTGAACGCCAGGTATGCAAATTACATGCAGTTGATGAAAAAATGGCCGCCTTGCTTCTTGAAATGATCATGCCAGGAGGCAACCTGAAGTCTTATCCTGATAAGCGTGAACAACTTGAGATCGGAGCTGAATTAGTCGCAAAATTACCAATTCAGGTAAATTTAACGTTTGGATTGCCCAGTTGCCAGACATGGATCTCAAATGCACTCAATAAAATCCTTCCCCGATTTTCATCAGATCCGCGTCTCATAAAATTGATCAATACGGCAGATGAAATCTTCAACGATATTTCTCCTCCTGGATCTCCCCAATACCTGCTGCATGGAGACCTCCATCACGAAAATATCCTGCAAAGTCATCACCAAGGCTGGAAGATCATTGATCCCCATGAAGTTATCGGCCTGCCGTTCATGGAATCAGCGCGCTTCATTCAAAACCATATCATGGGGGAAAATCAGGAATTAGACTTCGACCAGCTGGATGAAACGATTTCCTGTTTCGCTTGGAGGTTGGAGCAACCCAAAAGTCTAATCAGCCGTGCTTTATTCATTGTGCATGCCCTGTCCACCTGTTGGGACCTGGAGATGAATTCATCTCAAGACCAGATCGAAACCCAGATTTTCGAATGTGAATACATATTGGAGTTTTTGATTAGATATTAAGATTCGAATTTATCAAAAATCAAAATAATGAAGGTATACATAAGTCAAATCCTTCAGAATCTCGAATTTTGCTCACTCTTTAATAACCCTTCTTTATCACCCGAAAATCACCCTTCATTTCTTGACACGACTTAAGTCCTACAAGTATAATAAATTTCATCAAAATTCTCTTATTACCGCTCGTTTATAGTTATTGTTTAACCCTCGAACCGGGGAGGAGAGAAATCAATCCCTTGATGAAACTCACTTTCAAGGAAGATTCCAACCCACAAGCATTTCGAGCTGGTTCAAAATCTATAATGCTGCCCAATTTGCGTACAAATGGTTAATTGACCCCCTCGTGCTAATCTGAATTAATTTTCTTTTAAAATCTCGCGGAGTTTGCTGATGAAGACGAATGAATGGATTGGAAAATCTCTTGCAGGGAGATATCAAATCGAAGAATTGATGGGGCAGGGAGGTATGTCCGCGGTCTACAAGGCCAACGACCCAAACCTTAAGCGTATGGTGGCTGTCAAGCTGATTCACGAACATCTTTCCACGGATCCCGGCTTTGTAAGCCGATTTGAGGAAGAAGCTGCTGCCATTGCCCAGTTGCGCCACCCCAACATCGTCCAGGTATTCGATTTTAACGTTGAAGATGATACTTACTACATGGTGATGGAGTTTATCCCGGGTGAGACCCTTCAGGATCAGCTCAAACGTCTTAATGAAGCAGATCGCAGCATGGAAATTGAAGATGTGGTCGATTACCTGATCAACATCTGCGAAGCCAGCGACTACGCCCACGACCGGGGTTTGATCCACAGGGATATAAAACCCGCCAATATCATGCTCTCTGTACAGAAGCAAGCCATTTTGATGGATTTCGGCATAGCCAAAATAATCGGCGGCCAGCAGCATACTGCCACCGGAGCGGTGGTTGGCACCGCTCAGTATACGTCACCGGAACAAATCAAAGGCGAGCAGCTCGACCGGCGCAGTGACATCTACTCCCTGGGTGTGACCTTGTTTGAGATGGTGAGTGGACGCCCACCATTCGAGGCTGATTCTGCCATGACGCTGATGATGATGCATATCAACGATCCCGTTCCTGAGGTAAAACTTCTCAATCCAGATGTTTCGCCGAAACTGGTCGGAGTAATCAATAAAGCGCTGGCCAAATCGAGAGACGATCGCTACCAAACTGCAGGCGAGATGGCGGTCGCCTTGAGGGAAGTTTTGGGACTTCCGACCGAAGTTCCCCCTGCAGCTGCCGCGGCAGCTGTTTCCGACGCCACGGTTGTTGAAGAAGCACTAACGACGATTGAGGAACCTGAGCCGGCTTCGGCTCCTTCACCTGAGGCTACGGTTGTAGAATCTGCCGTGGTCGCCGGGGCAGTTGAGCAAGCTGCTCAACCAGACGTACAGCAGACAACAGCTGAACCGGCCACTCAACCACCCACCACGCCGCCACCTGCTCCGCCGGCTCCGCCTGCAGAGTCAACTGGTGGTTCCGGAATCTTCGGCATCAAGCCGTTGTATCTGATCATTGGTGGGATTGTCCTGATTGGAGTTATCCTGGCGATCGTATTCGGAGGCTCGCTCTTTGGCGGAGGTGATGACGGCCTCCCGGTTGCGGTGGCCTCATCTACCGAGGTAATTGAGGAGGTGGTTGAAGTCACCCCGTCTCCAACTAATATACCCACAGACACATCAACACCCGCTCCGCCGACAGAAACTCCTACGCCAACATTATCTCCAACCATAACGTTGACCCCCACCCAGACCGTTCCCCCGGGCATCCCCTACGTGCGCATTAATGACATCACCATCGATGATCAAAGCCAATATGTCGTCGAGTACGAGACGTTCGAATTTATCGAGGAAATCTCCTC
Organism: Chloroflexota bacterium; assembly: GCA_020346705.1. Taxonomy (GTDB): domain Bacteria; phylum Chloroflexota; class Anaerolineae; order Anaerolineales; family UBA4823; genus PFL25. The sequence goes on from CP070785.1 coordinate 2,238,311, forward strand.
CACCACGCTTCACGTACACTTCTTCTTTGATACCGTTCCTCCAGAACAAGCGGGTGTTCCCGGCAGCGGTCCCTGGATCTTATATGGTGGTCCACGCCCCTTCACCGGGTACACGACCTTCGCCAAACCTGCTGAAGCGGCAGAAATGTGCGCTCTGGTTGCCAACCCTGATCACTCAGTTCAGGAGGGCAGCGGTATGTGCTTCAAGCTGCCAGAAGAATAGCCATCATAAGCGTGATGAGTTAAATTTCATATTTCAACTGGTTCTGTAAGATAAGTTGATTACTGACAAGCGGCCAGGAATATAGGCTACCTATTCCTGGCCGCAGATATTAATTCAAGCAAGCCTTCGAAGAACTCGCAGTTGATCTTAACTAACAGCGCGTCCAGCAGTTCATAAGAAACGGCGCAATCGCCAGTCGTTCAATACTCTTCAAATTCCAGAAATCAAATCCCAAACAAAGTGAGGCTTTCTCTTCCAGAGTCATTTGGTCGATGAGTTCTTTGTTGTCCATTTTGCTTGCGTCTTGTCTCCTGGGTCGATTGAGGCATGCTTGATTGATCAATTATTCGGACCAATTATCCATCAAGAGATTGGTCGGAATAAACCAACTCAGTCGAGTTAGCTAAATGAAAAATCTTATATATTTTTGCTGCATTAACTCTGAGAGTAAATCATTTGACTAAAACAGCACTATCCAGAATCTCTCTATTCTCAATTGCAGGTAATTGATATCTACCTGGATTCATTTCACTCAGAGGGTCAATTGGTCTTCCAATCAAACAACCAAAATATATTAGGATAGAATATGTTGATTCTGAACAATCTACATGAATCAGTCTTGAATAACTACTATTACCTTCGGCATCGGTTTTTTTCCTGTATGACTATTACTTGGTTCAGCCGTGAAGGGCCCATGTCACGAGTACCAATTGTATGATTAGTAGGTTTACCAAAAAGCGAGACTCTTAAAGCGAAAATGGCTTCTGGATGGGACCTTAAAGTAGAAAAATGTGATCTCAGTAAATCAATTTCTCTATTTACATAGATCAGTTGAATTATCATGAAAAACTTGAAAATTAATCGCAAAACCATATCCAAAGACATCATCGCAGGCCTGACTGCTGCGATCGCAGCCATCCCGGATGGTATGGCCACCGCCTCCCTGGCAGGGGTCAGTCCCATCTATGGTTTGTACAACCTGATGGCGGGTACACCGATCGCAGCCTTGTTTACCAGCTCGGTGTATATGGCGGTAATCAACGCCAGCGCTATGGCTCTGGTTGCGTTTGATGCATTGGCGCCATACTCCGGCGAGGAACAAGTTAAAGCAATCGTCACATTAACCTTGCTGGTTGGTCTGTTCATGCTTGCTATGGGCTTGCTCAAGTTGGGCTGGCTGACGCGCTTCATCTCCAACTCTGTGATGCGCGGTTTCCTGACCGGCATCGCTATCGTCATCATTCTCGGCCAGTTATCGGATTTAACTGGCTACGCTGTCCAGGGGAATTATTACCTGACAGAAGTGATTGATTTACTGCGCAATCTTGACCAAGTCGATCTGGCGACTTTGGCAATTGGCATTTTGACAATTCTAATAATTATAGTCCTGGACCGGACTCGTTTGAAATCTTTGTCAATGTTGATCGCCTTGATCTTTGGTGCGCTTTTGGTCAAATTAATTCCCTTAGAATCGGTCACTTTGGTTGGGGATATCCCCGAAGGCCTTCCCCTACCGATGCTGCCGGACCTGTCTCTCGTCCCGGAACTGTTATTATCAGCCATTGCTATTGGAATCATCGGCCTGGTGCAGGCTGCTGGTGTGAGCCAGGGATATCCAAATCCGAACGGAGACCTGCCTGATCCAGATGGGGATTTCAGGGGACAGGGGCTTGGTAATACCGTTGCCAGTTTCTTTCAAGGTCTACCTCTCGGCGGATCTGTATCTGGGACCGCGTTGGTTGTAGGTGCTGGGGCACAATCCCGCTGGTCCAATATCTTCACCGGTATCTTTGTCGCCATAGGTGTTTTACTTTTCTCCTCACAGATTGAAAACCTTCCCCTTACCTGCCTGGCAGGCATTCTTATATTAGCTGGTTTTCAGGCGATTAAGCCAGTAGAGATCAGGAAAGTATGGAACACGAACAGCCTATCTGCAGCCATATTTTTGCTGACCCTGGTTGCAACGTTGTTCCTGCCGGTGCAAACAGCCATCTTTTTGGGAGTTGTGATCCAGATTTTCTTGTTCATCTTCCAATCATCCGAACGTATGACCATCATGGAGCTGGTCCCAATGGGGGAAGGCGATTTTGAGGAGCGACCTGCGCCGGCAGAATTAGCCAGCAACCGGGTTACCATGCTCCTGCCTTATGGGAGCCTGTTCTTTGCCGCGGCAATTGACTTCGAAGAAGAAGCGCCAAAGGTAAGGGAAGCAAAACATGCCGCGGTGATCGTGATCCTGCGTGGTCGACACAATTTAGGCAGCACCGCTATCGCTGTGTTTGAACGCTATGCAAGGGCAATTCAGGAAAATGGTGGCAAGCTCTTCCTGGCGGAGGTCAGCGATTCTGTCCGAGCGCAGCTGGAAAAAACCGGAGCCATTGATGTTATTGGGGCAGACAATATTATCCCCACTGGTGATTTGATGTTCGCTTCCTTACAGCAGGTGTATGAACACGCTCAAACCTGGACCAACTCCGCGGAAGAAAGTGATTGACTAATGAAATTCACACATTCGAAGGCAATTTAGGACGATACCGACCTGCAGATAATTGAATACAATCGCTCATCGCTGGTAGATTGCATACATCTATACCAGGATAAGATCTCAATTACTTTTAGCATTTATCTGGTTCAGGAACCATATCCACCGATCTTAAAAAACCTGAATTCACACCTGAGAGACTTATCTCTCGCAGGTATTTTTTATATCTGATTCAATATTAGTAGGCTGAAACGATTAG
>CP070785.1:2241374-2246969 GCA_020346705.1 Chloroflexota bacterium
TTTTCTAGATGGGGTAAAGACTAGCCCACATCCGAAAAAATTAGTAACCAAGAGAAATGCCCATCCACTGAACAAATTGAAAAATCCGTCATTAATGATTTTTCTCAAACCCTCGCCGATTTCGACGAGGGTTTTCGTTTCCCAGGGATCAGCTTAGAGAAAGAATTCTACGAATTGGATTTGAGAATTGAGGAATTATTCCGCTTCTACCTTAATATCCATCAGGGTTATCAATCCGTCCGGTGAAGCGAGTAGAGAGATTTAAGTGCTAAAATAATTTTTATTTATGCATAATCAAGTAATGATCGCTTAAAGACCTCGCTTTTAACCATCTTATGCAAATCCTTCCCTTAGTTTTGGGTCTTGCTGCTGGAATTTGTATCGGCACCGGCCTCATTTACATTTTCATCGGCATCCGCCGTCGGGATAATGAACGCCTGCATCTCACCTTCGCCCTGTTTGCCCTATCATATGCTGGGGCAAACCTTACCGCTATCCTGGAATATAAATCCACTTCTCTCGATCAATTTCTCCGCATTGGTAATTGGACAGCGTTGTTCACTGTAACGACATTGGTTTTTCTTTTGTGGTTTATCGCGGCTTACACACAAGCAGGAAACCGGTACTTCTTAATCGGGTTGACAGCGTTGCTGATCATGGTTGGTGTGATCGCAATTGTTCGTCCCAATTCCATCCATACAGAAATATTCGGAATTTCTCCAGTAACCTTGCCATGGGGAGAAACGATAAATTTATTGGATGCCAGTGAGAGCATTTGGGAGATCGTGTTCTTCCTTTCGGAAATCACGCTGGTTATTTTTGCGGTTTATGCTTGCATACGCCAGTTCTTGAATGGAGAGAGGCAAAAAGCACTCTCATTGGGATTAGGACTGGCATTTTTACTCTTTGCACTAATCTTCGACATCATCTTTATCGATAGTGGCCAGATCAACTTCGTATTTCTTGGGGACTATGGTTTCTTGCCACTCGCGATCGTTATGGCCATCCAGCTCGCCAACCAGGTATTACAAACTGAAGACGAGCTGGAGCGATACAGACAAAATTTGGAAAGATTAGTTGATGAACGCACAGCTGAATTGGAGCGATCGAATATTCAACTTACCGAAGAAGTCACCAGCAGAAAGCAGGCTGAAGCCGCATTACGTCAAAGCGAACGCAGAGCGCGGGCATTGCTCAATGCACCGCCTGATTTCGCGTTGCTTGCGGATTTGGATGGCACAATTCTTGAGATTAACAAGGTTGCTGCCGATCGATTTGGTCTGGAAATCGAGGATGCAATTGGGCAAAACGCATTTGCCTTTTTTGACGCAGATCTTGCTGATAGAAGAAGATTAAAAGGTGACCAGCTGATTGAAAGCCGTGAACAAGTCGTCTGGGAAGATGAGCGAGCAGGACGCAGTTATGAAAACTACCTCTATCCCATTATGAACGATGATGATCAGGTCTCCAGCATCGCCATATTTGCTAGGGACGTTACTGAATTAAGAAAGGTACAGGAACGGGAAAAAGCGGATGCTGCCAGTGAAGAACGGACTCGTCTGGCTCGTGATCTTCACGACGCTGTTACGCAGACAATATACTCAGCCGCCCTGATCGCAGAGGTCTTACCAACAGTATGGGAACGAAATCCAGATGATGGCAAGCGCAATTTGGTCAAGCTCCGTCAACTGGTCCGAGGAGCCTTGGCAGAAATGCGCACCCTGCTGTTCGAATTACGCCCTGCTTCCCTAGAAGCTGCAGAGTTATCCACCTTACTACGCCATTTGGGAGATGCGCTTACCGGACGTACTCGTATTCCAGTGGAATTCGAGTTATCTGAAGAGTATCCCCCTCAAGTTGAAATAAAAATCACTATTTACCGTATTGCCCAAGAAGCATTCAACAATATTGCCAAACATTCCGAAGCCACGCGAGTTTCAGTTGAGTTAAATGCGAATGATCGGAACCTGGCCCTGGTCATCAGCGATAATGGACATGGTTTTGACCAAACCAAGGTAGCTGAGGATCGATTAGGTATTCAAATTATGTCAGAACGGGCGCGTGAAATAGATGCCGGAATTCGAATTGAGAGTTCTCAAGGGAATGGAACCAGGGTTTCGGTAAATTGGTCAGCTGAATAGTATAATATTCCAGCCTCTCAAACCACTTTTAAACAAGCAATGAACAAAACCTCACCAATTCGGGTAATGATTGTTGATGACCACTTGATGGTTAGAGATGGATTGAGGATGTTTCTATCCATATATGACGACATTAAAGTCGTCGCAGAGGTGGATAACGGCCAACAGGCTGTCATACTTTGTGAAGAGGTGATGCCGGATGTGATCCTCATGGATCTGCTGATGCCGAAAATGGATGGGATCGAAGCAACTCGGTTAATTCGGGGGAAATATAGCTCCATCGAGGTGATCGCCTTGACCAGTTTTGCCGAACAAGAATTGGTCGAAAAAGCCTTCCAGGCCGGGGCGATCAGCTACCTGCTGAAAGATGTGCATTCGGATAAATTAGCAGAAACGATTCGCGAAGCACACCAGGGACGCGCGATGATCGATTCAGCTGCAGCCCAGGCACTTGTGGCCTCAGCAAACGATCCTTCCCCCCCAAAGGAGCAATTAACAAAACGAGAACAAGAGGTTTTGGTTCTTCTTGTGGGTGGAAAAACGAATAAAGAGATAGCGGATACTTTATCTCTGGGAGAAGGCACTGTAAGGTTTCATGTCAGCAACATCCTTTCAAAGCTGGGGGTCAATAATCGCACTGAGGCCGCCAGTCAGGCCCTGCAGTTGGGTTTGGTACAGCCAGACTAACCCAAACCCAATAGCTTCGCTCCAGAATTTAATATCACGCGACATGTTCCCAAATTTTCATTGAGTCTTTTCAATACCCAATCGTTTAAATAACCTAGACAATTGTCCAGGTTCGAAACTCGCGATATATCCAGGGGGTAAATCTGCGTTTTGGCAGTATCAAACTAATTCAATTCCATGTAATCTATAAACTGTGGATTCCATTTCCGCGTGCCAAATTTGAAATATTCAACGAAAATTTAATAAGGGGAAGTGGCAAATGCGAATTGTGATTGCAACTGGAGATACAGACTTAAGACTGGCAATCCAGTTGATGCTGAGTGAGGAACCAGGAATTAGCATCATCGGCAGTGTAAGTGACTGTGATGGACTCAACGCGCTGGTAAAAAGTACGCGCCCTAACTATGCTCTTATTGACTGGGCTCTGCCAGGCTGCAGAATTGATGAAGTCATAGAAAACCTTAAAGCTGGATCAAGAGATACTGAACTCAAAATAATTGTAATTGCCAGGCAACAGAGGGTGAAAGAGGCTGCCCTGGAATCAGGTGCAGATGAATTTATTGTAATTGGTGATCCCCCAGAAAAATTACTGGATGTATTTCGCCTGCTGAATGTTGAATAAACTGAACTCCGAGTATTTCAATAAAAGGAGATTGTTAAATTATGACCGCTCAAGATACTTCGCAAAAACAAGAAAAGGGCTCATCCTTCGAGTGGTGGATGGTCTCATTTATCGCCGGAGGTGCAGGATGGGCTGCATTTATATCATTGCTTATCCCGCCTTTCGTTACTGAGGCGACCGGAAATGCAGCCGATGCTGGTATCGTCATGGCTATCATCAGCCTGGCTGCGATCCTGGGACCGGTGCTGGGTGGCTTTGCAGATAAGTATCGCGCCCACCGCCTGGTCTTGAGTCTGGGAGTGCTAGGTATGGCCCTTGGCTTTTTCATGTACTCGATATCCGCTGAAGCGAAAGCCCTATATGCCCTGGACGCGATCGTGTTGGGTGTCTCTGTTGCTGCAATCAACGCCGTTGGTCCAGTGTTTGTGCTCGGTGCGAACTTATCCCAGGCTTTACAGGCCAAGCGCCTGACGGTGCTGAACTTGCTCCAACCAGTCGGCCAGGTGATCGGCGGAGCCATCATGGCCGCGACGGCCAGCATGGCATTTAGCTCACGTTTCACTATTGCCGCAGTCTTCATGCTGGTCTGTTTCGTGATCGTCTGGTTCGCCACCGCTAAGCCTGCAAAACGTATCCTCTTGCCGGAGGGTAAGCCCGACGAAGAGATTACCGCTCAGAAGAAATCTTTCGGATTGAAGCAGGTCTTGATCTCAAGTTTTGGTCTTTACTTAATCATCCTTATCCTTAGTTCCGTGGGCAATAACGGTATCAACGCGCAGATTGCGAATATCCTGCCGAATGTGTACGGCATGGATCAGGCCACCACCTCTGCCCTAATTTCGGTTGCAGGTCTGTTGAATATCGGCTTCTTCATCGTCGCCGGTGCCTGGTTAGGTCGTTCAGGCGCCATGCCAGTCTTTACCACCGGTAACATCATTCGCTTCGTCGGCGCGCTATTAATGGCTATCATTGGGCTGATGGCCGATGCACCCATCTTGCTCGCAGCTGCTGCCATGCAGATCCTCTATCAGAGCAATCCCTTCGTCCGCCTGACACAGCCTGTCGTGGCGATGCGCTTTGCAACCATCCCTGCCGGGCAGGCTAGCGGCTGGGTGATCGCCGCCGCTGCGGCTGGCTCTTTCCTCGGCTCCTTGATCGGCGGCTGGCTGGCCGATTCGGTTGGCTTCAATGCCATCAACTGGATGGGTACCATTGCAGTCGGGGCCGCGGTATTACTTCTCTTCTTCGGATTGTGGCCTGCTGAACGGAAGAAACGCGCCGCAGAAAGCGCTGCATAGATACGGAGTTGAGCATGAACATAGGTTGTTTACTTTCCGGCATCCTGTCCCTTGCCCCACGGTTGGTGTTGATCTTCATGTGGTTCTTCTCAGACCAGGCTCAGGATGCAATTGAGGGGATCTTCATTCCCATATTGGGATTTCTCTTCCTGCCTTTCACCACCATGGCATATATCCTGGTTTGGAATCCACAGAGCGGCGTCTCCGGAAGCGCCTGGATCATTGTGATCGGAGGATTGTTATTTGATATTGGCACCTATGCCCTGAGCCGGTACGCCAACAGGTTGAAGATACAGTCCTCACCCAAAGAAAATGAGGCTACATGAAATGAATATTATTTCACCCCTTGAAATCTTCATCGCCCTCTTCATCGGTATGGGACCAGTCAAAGTACTGCTGATCTACATCGCCACGACCGAGAACATGGAAAAGAGCATCCGCCGACAGGTCGCGCGGCGGACAGCCATGATCGCCGGGATAGTAGCCCTGGGTTTATTCCTTCTGGGAGCCATCCTGCAGGCTATCCTGCACTTCTCGATCGGATCATTGACCATCTTCGGCGGATTAATCCTGCTGATCCTTGCTCTAGGTATGGTAACTGGTGGAGGTGGAGCATCGCCCCGAGAGCACGGCGATGACGATCCCATGAGCCTGGCCGTCTCTCCATTGGCCATCCCCCTGACCTTAAACCCGGTTGGCATTGTTATATTGGTAGTCGCCTCGGTTGAAGTTCAGGATCTGATGGCAGGGCTATTAATTATTGGCATGATCGTGGTGATCGCCCTTATCGACCTTAGTGTATTGTATTCCGCTGACCGTGTCGCCAAGTATCTCTCCCATGCTACGA
>CP070785.1:2247069-2256728 GCA_020346705.1 Chloroflexota bacterium
ATATTGACCGGGCTGTAAGCGCGTGGTTTTTCATCGGTGCTCACCGGGGTGGGGCCGAAGAAGATGCAAAAGGCGCGCCCGACCGGCCAATAACCCAATTCGCCCACGGCGACGACCTCGCGGGCGTCAGGTTCTTGAGGCATATCTAGCGGGATTTCGAAGTAGATTTCCTCTCCCCAGGTGTTTACTCGACTTTCGAAGGGCAGCTGCTTCCAGATCTCAGCCGCCGTTGGGCTTTCATTGAGCTGTGCCTGGAAGGTGAGCTCTTCGAATTTGATGGTGATCTTTTTCATTTGGATTCCCCTTCAGTGCCAGATGGATCAGGTGCTTTCAATTAGGATCTAGGTGCAGATTACTGAGAATGATTCTATCATTTATAGAATCAAGGCTGGCAATGAATCACTCAAGGATTCATCAACAAGGTTAATTGGAAGAGATGATTTTCTCAGCAATTTCCGGTATCTGATTTTGGAGACTTAACAATTGAGAAATTAAGGTGGGAAGGCGATCGGCAGATCGCCGAGTTGTTCAATTATTGGACAGATCACCACTCAACAAGGCATATCCAAGAACCCCCTGGTTGACTGTTTCCGCAGTGAGCTGCGCTATTCGGCCGGCCTCGTTCATGTCAATCCAATCGGGGAGTTCAAGTTTATTGAGGTTGGTCATGAGCTCGGCGACGAGCAGCTTGCCCCTGATTTCATGAATGAGCTCCGCCAGCGCCTCGTCATGGATCTCCACCTGGTTCATCGAGAAGCCGCCGGCAAACTGGACAGAGACTGCGGGTCAGCTCGTAAAAAATGTAATCCGCATCTTTCAAACTGGCTTTTACTTTCTTGGGTAACTGCGCGCTCATCAGACAACCTCCTGCCGGGATTGAATGGCAATGATAGATCAGACGTTCTCGCCAGGAAATTTCTTACAAGGCAAGCAATAATCCGCTGATATGAATTGATGAGTGGAAAAAAAGGGGAAAGGAGTGGATAAATATGGAACAGTTCTGGCTGTTCAGGCAGACGTACTTGGATCGGCGCTATCGCTAACAATCCCAGCAGGCTCATCCGCTTTCAACCAAATCAGGCTGATCAAGAAGCCTATGAACATAAATGCAGCGCCAATATAATTTGGGTATTCGAGATACAGATCAAACGCAATGCCTCCCAGGAGGGGGCCAGCGATGCGCCCCAGACTTTGTGCGGCATTGCTCAAGCCCATGGTCAAACCCTGTTCCAATACCGTACGCCGGGAAGTCAATGCGGAGACTGCCGGAGTCAGCAAGGCAGTTGCCAGGGTGAACAGCCCGATGGCGAGTAGAAAAATAGCAAATATGTCAGCCTGTGAAATAGCCAGGAATCCTGCCGCGGTGGCGACCAGCGTTCCCTGGATAACGACTACCTCACCCCAGCGCCTGGTGAGCGGTCCGACCAGCAAGCCCTGGGATAAGGCGGTCACCAGTCCAAAAACCATCATGATCGCCCCCACAGCTTCTGGGCCAGCGCTATACTTCTCCAGGGCATACAGTCCAAAGATACCAAAGAATGTGGTCAGTCCAAACGAGGCTAGAAATGCCATCAGCAGCAGGCTGCCGATCGAACTCGACAAGGCCCGCCAGATAGTACTAAATTGGAGGCGCTTCTTTTCTGTAGTTCGTCGTCGCGCTTCGGCTGGCAGTGATTCAGGCAGCAGTAGCCAGATTAATAATAATGCCAGGAAAGACATTCCCCCAGCAATAAAGAAGGGCAGCGCAAGGTTTTCCCTTCCCAGCAAGCCACCTAAGCCTGGCCCGACGATCGTCCCTACTCCCACCGCAGCACCCAGAATGCCCATTCCCTGGCCACGATCCTCTTCTGGTGTACTATCACCGATGTAAGCCATGGTTGTAGGTGAAGTGGCTGAGGATAGAATTCCTGACAGGATGCGGAATACGAACAACATCCACAGCTGCGTCGCCAGACCGAACAGGATCATCGTGATTCCATAGCCAAAAATGCCGATCATCAGCACCGGTTTCCGCCCGACACGGTCGGAAAAATTCCCCCAGATCGGACCGAAAATCAGGCGCATCACCGCATAGCTGGCAACTAATAAGCCTAGTTCCGTCCCTCCAGCCCCCAGGTTCTCGATATAGAAAGGCATGACCGGGATGACTGTGCCAAATCCCAGCATGACGACTACCAGGGTAAAGGCCAGGATATAGAGATTCTTGCGGTTGCTGGATTGCATGGCTGCTGGAAGTAGGAGCAGCGGTCTTGACCGCTGCTCCTCTTGCTTATTTAAGAATTTTCAAGTAAGGTCACCGTACCTGCGGCGCCATCCACTGCGATTTTCTGTCCACTGTGAATTAGCTTGGTCGCATATCCGGTGCCCAGGATTGCCGGGATGCCGTACTCACGAGCCACAATCGATCCGTGGCTGAGCGGACCTCCAATGTCGGTGACCACCCCAGAAGCCATGGCAAACAATGGAGTCCAGGCGGGGGTTGTGATGCTGGCAACTAGGATGTCACCACGCTGCATCTGATCGAAATCTTCTGGTCCATGCAGCACACGTGCAGTCGCAGATACCTGCCCTGGACTGGCACCAATGCCTTTGATAATATTGCCTTCCACCCTGCCTTCTGCACCGGTAAGGACCGCTTCTACGTTAAATCCGAGGAATTTCTTTCCAGGGGGCAACTGTGGCGGAGGGATAACTTGTTTGCGGGCCTGCCATATTTCCTTGCGCTCCTGAACGATGTCGATCATATTGCTCAACATCTGGTTCTTTTCTAAGGCTGAAACCATCGCTTCAACTTCTATTTCCTCCAGCCAATAGATATCATCTGCGTCGGTGATAGCACCTGCGGCAGCAATCCGGGAGCCTAGTTCGTGCAACATCTGCCTCAATACCGGGTAGCCCAATCCGATCTCAGCAATCCCATCCTCACGTAAGGGCGCTTGTGATTGTGCCCAGTTGAGTGATTTCTCGAACCCCCAGCGCTTGATGCCTCTCAGTCGGCCGCGAGCCATCTGTTCTGCCTGCTCCCTTTTCGTACTGTAAGCTTGCTGGCGCTCATAAGGGCTCTTTCCTTGCCCGGTGATGAACATCTTTAACATCTCCAGGATTGGTTCAGGCTCGTCCTTTGGCAGTGGCTTGGCAAAATCCATGTCATAAATTGAATAACCAAATTGGTTGAGATATTCACGGAAACGCTGCTGCCATTGATCCCAAATATCCCTTTCGATGTTGGGAGGTGCTTCTGCCTGTCCTAAATCAACAACAAGTTTCTCGCTGGGTGTTTCGATCAGATAAGCATTCAGCTCAGCTTGATCCTTGCACCAGTCAGCCAGGTCAAAAAGCGCTTTTTCGCTTTTCAGTGGGATGTTGTCAAACCCCATCAAGAAAGTCGATGCAGAGGGGTCGCCGTTCTGGCGAACCAGTTTCTCATATACATTGGTAAACAATTGTTCGCTGCCCGCGGACGGCCCCATCGTGCTGGCCATCAATGTGCCCAGATGCCGGGCGAAAGCTCCCAGCACTTCGTTGACCCCGGACCAAAGATCTTCTGGGGAAAGATCGTGGAGATTTTTAATTTGCCAGCGATCAGTTACCTCAACATAATATGGATAGCCGACTTCTTGCCACCAGGAGACACCATCGCGCAACAAGCGTGGGAAAGAGGGCACCATGCGGGTCAATAAAACCCACCATTGTCGGGGTGTATAGCTGGCTGTCTGGTATGCATAACCGTTGATCGTCAACATAACATTCAGTTCGACGTCCTGCGGCATCCTGAGGAATTCCCAGGACAGTATATTTATGCCATCATTGATCGCTGATAGACCCAATGTGGCAAATAAGGGGCTGAGCGGATCGGGCATTAAGTCGACAATGCTCTGCCGCATGTATTGCCCCTTCGGATCTGGCATTGGCCAATCGGTTGGAGGAGCGACCTGCTCTTCAGGAAGTGATGTGATGGGGCGGGCCTGAACGATGGCTAATTCTCCATCCGTCAGAGTCCATTCAATATCCATCGGCATCTTGTAGAGCGATTCGATCCTGACTCCCAAATCCATCAACTTCTGCGTGTCTTCCTTGCTGAGGGCTGGCACCGTGCGCAAGGTTTCTGGCACAGCTTTTTCTTCCGTCGCGCCATTCACACGAACAGTCATCACCTGTTTATCGGCCACTTCATATGACACCACATCACCAGTCTCTTTGTTCACTGTGATCGTATCAGGCGTTACCTTCCCACCCACGATGGCTTCACCCAAGCCCCAGGCGGCATTGATCAGCGCCTGGTTGCGTTGGCCGGTAATCGAGTTGGCGGTGAAGAGAATACCGGCAACTTCCGCAGGAACCAGCAGCTGCACTACCACGGCCAGAGCCACCCCTTCTGATGAAATCCCTTGCTGGAGACGGTAGCTGATTGCGCGAGCAGTCCACAGGCTTGCCCAGCATTTCTTGGTCGCTTCCAATAATTGCCCCGCACCACATACGTTTAGGTAGGATTCTTGCTGTCCGGCAAACGAAGCCTCGGGCAGGTCTTCAGCTGTAGCCGAGGAGCGTACTGCCACGGCAGGATCTTTGCCTGGGAAATCACCATAAGCTTCGACGATGTCCGCTGAAATCTCTGGGGGAATCTGTGCCTGGGTGATGGATGCAATAATCCGGCGCGAAGCGCTCTCCAGGGTGGAAGGTTTTTCCACATCTACCTGGCTTATTGCTTCCTGGATGATCGGTTCCAAATCGTTTTTTATGATGAACTGCCGGTAGGCCTCTGTGGTGATGTGAAATCCATCAGGAATGGGCAATCCGGCGTTGATCATCCGGGTGAGAGAGGCCCCTTTGCCGCCCACTGTCTCTAATGAGGCCGTGGAGTTGGATAAAGTTAATGTGTATTTTTGGGTCATGGTTGACTCCTTCTATCAATCATACTCAATCTTTTAATTTAATTACAGAAATGATGCTCAGATTCAAGTCCCATAGTTTATTCAGTATGCCGCGTAATTTTGGTTGGTCAGCAATCTCTCCGGAAAGGATGGTGATATCGTAATTGGCAGGAGAGATAACTGACATGTTGTCTAACCACTGGGACCAATTACTATCTAGGTTACCTTGGATGGTTATTTGGTAATGGTTTACCGCTTGACAATTTTCTTTTTCTTCCATGCAGTCAATTCCCGTCATGGTGTTAATATATACCTGGGGTGGGTGAGTTGTCATCACATAAATTGGTGATTAATCAAAATCACCCACCTTTATGGTGGGTTTGTTGAATGTGGTCTGCCGAAAAGGAAATTAGAGCAGATCTAATTCTTTTGCCCGGGCGATGGCTTCATAGCGGCTATGGGCATCTAGTTTTGCATAAATGCTTTTCATATGACTGCGCAGCGTGTTTACCGAAATGGAAAGCTCGGTTGCCATTTCAGTGCTTGACAGACTGGATGGCAGCAGCCGCAAAACCTCCAATTCCCTGTCGCTGATCGGTTCGGTGATTTCCTTTGGTTTGGCGCCGGGTCTAACCAGCAGCTTTTCCTGTTTCGATGTGTGTGCTTTGAGCAGCTGGTCGATATAGGCCTGCAGCCTGGGTTCTTCAATAGCCCTCTGAGCATGCTCAAGTAAACCGAAAATCTGATCGCCGTGATCGAGGAAAACGCGCATAAATCTATCCGGTTCAGCCAGATTCAGGGCAACAGTTAAGGAATTCATCGCCGCGTCTGTCGATTGTGCTTTCCAGTAAGCAATTGCTCGTAATATCTCGACATCGATCTCCAGGAATACCCGCTTGGCTTTTTTTGCTTCCACAATTATCTGCTCCGACAACTGGATCGCTTTGGAGTATTTTCCTTCGGCGATAAACAAACGGACTATAATGGCGTTCTCATATTTCCAGAGACGCGCTTGGAGGAGATCTTCGACCTTGGAACTTTCACCTGGCGATTTGCTTCCCCTTCTGGACAGGTTATCAGCCCATTCATGAACTGCGTCTAAATTTCCATAATAGACATTTCGTCGGGCAGCGAACATTTCCACAATGAAATCATCTACTTCGCTGGCGTCAAACTGGTAGGCGAGCTCTTGCACCTGGGAGAAGAGCTGATCAGCTTCATTTCGTTTACCTTGAGAGTCTTTTAACATCACCAGGTTTAAATACCCTTCAAAGGCGCCTAAAACACTCCAGTGTCTGGTGAGTGAAAGGCCTTGGCTGAGTTGAGCCTCTGCGGTTCTATAGTCGTTCCATTCTCGGGAAAGATCTCCCAAACCGATCAAAGCTTTTCCGGCGACGGGCAGCAGCTGGCCCTGTTCGTCGGTGGCAAGTTCGAGAGCCTGTTGGTAAAAATTTTCGGCCTGGTGCAGGTTGCCATGCTTCTGGCTTTCATCACCCAGTTCGCATAATACAAGGGCGGCAATCATCACGTTGCCGGTTCTTTGACTATCCCGGGCTGTTTTCTCAAGCAGCTGAATTCCCTGTGTAGTTTCGCCTCTCGCCAGGTAAGTGCTGGCCAGGATGAAATTTGACAGACTGCGCAACAGCCGTTCTTCTTCCGGCAGCTGATCCAGTGCCTGCCGGGCTAAAGATTCAGCCTGGTTGACTTCCCCGTCGTAAATTGCCAGGAAAGAATGCAGTGGGAGAGATCTCGCAGAATGGTCTTGGAGCTGCCCTGATTGCTCCATTTGGGTTTCTAACAGCTCAAAAGGAGCGCCACTCCAAAGTAGTGCCCATGAATAATATACGCTTAATGCCGGGTGATCACGAAGTTCGTCTTCAGGCAGCTTCTTTAACCAATTTAAAAAGGTCATCACCTGGCTCTGCATGAAGGTGGCTTCAGCTGCACCCTCGATCAATTGCGCAGCGCGACCAGGATCATCCGCCAGGAAAGCATGGTCAATAGCCTGATTAGGTGCAGCTGCATTTTCGTACCATTGGCTTGCCCGTTGATGCAGGTCTGGTTTGATTTCAGGATATAGCTGCCCCAACCGTCCTTTGAGCAAGTCCGAAAACAGGCGATGGTAGCGATACCATTTACGCTGGTTGTCAAGAGGAACAATAAATAGGTTCTTGTGTTCCAGTTCCTCCAAGATCAGCTGACTGGAGACAGGGTGGATCAATCCCTCAATAACAGCATCGCAAAGTGGACCGCTCAGCTGGTCGAGGATAGAGGTATACAACAGGAACCTCTGTATTGATTCTGGTTGGCTCTGCAGCACCTCTTCCAATAAGTAATCGAGAATATAGCGGTGGCTGCCGGTGAATTCCAGGATGAAGGCAGATTTATCCTGTTGCTCTTCGAGGGAGGCGGAGGCCATCTGCAATCCTGCTGCCCATCCTTCGGTGCGGCTTGTCAGGGCAGCAATATCCTCTGCAGAAAGCTCAAGAGAGGGATTGGCGCTAAAGAATTCTGTGGCTTCCTGCTTGTTGAAGCGGAGATCGTTTTGGCGCAATTCTGTCACCTGACCACGGCCGCGCAGGAGTGCGATCGGCAGTGGAGGATCCGCACGAGAGGATATTGCAATGTGTACGTGAGCGGGTGAATTTTCCACCAAAAAGGTCACAGCATTGTGAACGGTTTGGTTGCGGATGGTGTGATAATCGTCCAATACAACTAAAACAGTCCCGGGAATCTCATCCAGTGAATTGACGACTGGCGCGAGGGCAGAATGTGGGCTTTCGAGTTGGGCAGGATCGAACTCGGTATCCCTGATGCCAGGCTGAATTCTGCGTAATGCTGTGAGGAGATAACTCATGAAACGAGCCGGATCATTATCCCCTTCATCCAAAGAGAGCCAGGCTGCAGAAAATCTTGATCTGCGGATCCATTCCCCAAGCAAGGTGGTCTTACCATACCCAGCCGGTGCAGAAATCAAGGTGAGGCGGTTTCCCCCCTGAAGACCTTCATCCAGTCTGGTTAATAAACGCCGGCGAATGACCTGGTTAGGTAGAGCAGCAGGAATATAGAATTTGGTCGCCAACAGGGTGTCGGACACAATCAGCTCCTCGATAGACCAGTTCCAAGGCTGATTATACTTGACCCGCAGTGTTGTAAGCGGACAAACACTGGTGAGCGTTGATAAGAGATGTGTCCACTCTAGCCGACTAGCAAGTGGGAAAGCGTTCTATGAAGAATGTATTCCCCATTAGAGGTTCCTGGAGAATTCTTTATGCTGGATGAGCAATGGCTCTGGTAATGGTCAATCGGCCGATTTTTCGCTCACCTTGGAGCCGTACATCTCTGCAAACACCCTGGTGAACATCGCCCCAAACAGGAACACCTGGGCGATGGTGTAGATGCCGATCAACAAGACGGCAAATGCTCCAGCAGCTTCGAAGGCAGAACCTACGTTGCCCAGGCTCAAGTATGCCCCGAAGATAACCGCGGCCAGAATAACCAGCACCGCGGTGACAAAAGCCCCGATCCAGACATCACGCCAGGAGATTTCCGTTTCGGGAAGGATTTTGTAGATCAAAGCAAATGCCAGCGTAGCGATTCCTAAGAAAGCTAAAGCCGATAAGACTGGCATGGTTGAAGATAGGTCAAGCAAGGAACCAAACCAGGTGATGACCACATTCACCAGCGAGGCGAGGATAAATAGTAAGCCGACCCCGATCACCATTAAAAATGAGAACAAGCGCTGGCGGATTAATCCGCTCGTCTGGCCGCGTACTGGAGGGGGTACTCCCCAAATTTTATTCAAAGCGAAGATGAGCTGGTAGAACAAGCCAGAGGCTGCTAAGAGTAAGGCTGCAACACTGATCAGAGTCGTAATCACCGATGATCCGGTGGTTGTCTCAGCGATTGCGTTTACAGAATCCTGGATGAAGAGGGTAACCTCAGGACCCAATAAGTTCTCCATGCGGGTGAAGAACTGCTCGGTGGAAAATTGATCGATGAAGAAACCTGCCACCCAAAAAGCGGTGAAGATTACTGGGGCGAAGGCGAACATGCCGTAATAAGCCAGGGCTGCTGCAAGCTGGCCGGGTCGTTCGGTTGCCCAGATTCGATACAGCTCCTTGGCGAATTCTATGATGCTGGGTCTGGTTTTCATTTATTATCCTAGCGTCTTTTGTTTTGTTAAGATGTATGATACCAGCTTGTCATTGTCAGTCAGCGATCACCGGCTGGAAAATGAAACAAGCCCGTCATATTCAATCGACGGGCTTGTTCCTAATCAATTAAAACATATTCTGGGCTACATCCCAAGGCGATCACGATTGCCCCAGCCACCGCCACCATAGGAGGCGAGATCTGCTAAGACAGCCAGGATCATAAACAGCCATTCCCAAAAGTTTCCGGTCCAGGGGACGAGGATGACATACATCAATGTCGTCCAGGGAAGGAAAATGATACCCAGGATGGGCCAGATAATTGAGCTGAAGGCGAGGTTCCACTTTGCTGGCCAGAAGAGCCACCAGACGATGGCTGCGAACCTAGGTCCTAAGAGGACCAATACGGTAAGAAAACAACACATAGCAATTCTCCTCGATGATGATAGTGTTCCATGTAATCTGCAATCCCATGGAATTTGAATGTAGCCTTGGCCAATTTCATGGCCTTCAGGTTTGGTGAGGGTTGCATCTGATTCCTGGAGTAGAGCCATCCCCAGATTTGCAGCACTCTGAGCCCTCTAACCGAAGATTAAATCATTATAGCATGATTACAAAAGATTTTGCATTAATA
>CP070785.1:2256828-2274313 GCA_020346705.1 Chloroflexota bacterium
GATGATTTTAGCCAAGAATTCATGCCTTTCTTACAAAGTCACTTAACTGTCAATGGAACCATACGCCGACGCCGAGTGCGATCGCTAAATGAAAGTGAAATCATGAAGATCCTCATCCATTTCCACCAGTCTCATTATCGTAACTTCAAGGCGTACTAATACGAGCATGTGCAGAAGCACTTGGGTAGCGAGTTTTCGGGTTTGATCAGCTACCAGCGCATTGTCGAATACATCCCATCGGCAGTGATGCTATTGTGTGCCTATCTGCTGGGATCTGACCTTTCCCTTGACCAACGCTCCTAAATTTTGCTATAATCGTTATCGGTACCGGGAACGGTCACGATTTACTGGAAGCTTTTGTATTTTCCCCATAGTTAGGTTGAGATGAACAATAAAAAAAGCGTAACCATCGTCCAAGTCGCAGAAGAGGCCGGGGTCTCAAAGCAAACCGTCTCTCGGGTGCTCAACGACCGACCGGATGTCGCTCCCGAGACACGCCGCCACATTGAAGAAGTCATCGAGCGCTTGGGCTACCGGCCAAGTGCAGTTGCGCGCAGCCTGATCCAGCAGCGCAGCTCCACCATCGGTGTGGTCACTGCAGGACTGAATTTCGTTGGCCCTTCGCGCACTTTAAATGGCATCACCAATAAAGCGGAAGAAATGGGGTATTCGGTATTGTTGATCGAATTACCCGATTTCGGGTTCGGAGATATTCGTCCTGCGCTGGATACCTTGATCACCCACCGGGTGGATGGCATCATTTGGGCTGTTCCTGAAGTTGGCGAGAACCACGCATTTTTCCAGGAGGAGCATGGTTCGCATAATATCCCCACAATTTTCCTCACCATGGGTGATACTCCGCATCTCTCCACAGTCAAGATAAATAACTATCACAGCGCAAAAGAGGTCACAGGTCATTTGATAGATCAGGGCTGTTTACACGTGGCTCATATCACCGGTCCTTTAGATTGGTGGGAGGTCCAGGAACGAAAAGCAGGTTGGGAAGCAGCCCTTTCTGATGCCTCCCGGAAAGTGACTGAGGACATGTGGAGCGTTGGTAAATGGTCGTCACGCAGTGGCGAGACTGCTTTCCGGGAGCTTGTAAGCAAATATCCCCAGATGGATGGCATCTTTGTTGGCAACGATCAGATGGCGCTTGGTGTACTTCAAGTCGCCCACCAATCTGGTATTTGCATCCCCAAGGATCTTGCTGTTGCAGGTTTTGATGGCATCCCCGAGTCTGGCTACTATTGGCCCCCCTTGACGACGGTAATTCAAGACCAGCACGAACTCGGCTGCGTCTCTGTTCAAGAGTTGGTAGGCATGATAAATGACTATCGCGAGGAAAAATTCCGTGAACCGAATTCGATCATATTGGATACCAGAATAATCGTCCGTGAAAGTTCATTGAAATCAACCAATCACTAGGAGATGGGTAAGAGGATCCAGTTTTCTTGCAGGAATTAGAGCGCTGCTTGAAGCGGTTGAGAGGCCGTCATGAGGCTAGGCGTTGGACTAAACCTACAATCTGATGATCCTGAGGTGATCGCTCGTTCGTATGTTGAACAGGGCTATTCTGCGGCTGTCTGTCCGGAGGTAACCCTCGACCAACCGGAGCGAATTAAGGCCATCCAGGAAGCATTTTCTAAATACGACGTGCTCCTGGCTGAGATGGGTGTCTGGAACAATATGCTCCACCCAGATCCGACCGTCCGGACTGACATGGTCCAGAAAAATATCGAGGTGTTGGCCACAGCAGACGAAGTGGGTGTGCTGTGCTGTGTGAATATCGCTGGATCTTTTGACCCGCAGCTGTGGGATGCACCTCACCCGATGAATCTCTCCGCCGAAGCATTTGAGATGACTGTTGAAAATGTGTCCAAGATCCTGGAGGCGGTCAAACCCCAGCGTACCTTTTACACCATCGAGACCATGCCGTGGTCTATCCCGGACAGCATCGAGAGCTACCTGGATTTGATTGAGGCTGTCGATCACCCGATGTTCGCCGTGCATCTCGATCCGGTCAATATGATCAATTCACCCCGGCATTATTACCACAATGGTGATTTTCTGCGTGAGTGTTTTAACAGGTTGGGCGATAAAATTGTTTCCGTGCATGCCAAAGATTTGATCCTGACTGGAGAGCTAACAGTATATTTGAAGGAGGTCGGCCCTGGATTGGGCGGCTTGGATTACCACACCTTCCTGCGTGAGATGGACAAGCTGCCTGTAGATACTCCCCTGATCCTGGAACACCTGCCGCAAGAGGCATATTCCCCGGCAAGGGATTATGTTCTGGCTGTGGCAGATGAGATCGGCTTATCCTTTTATCAACCCTCATGGGATGTTGATCCTGGTTCAAGGAGATAACGATGAAACCTAGAGAAAGGGTTGAAATGGCGCTCAACTTCGAAAAACCTGACCGCTGCCCCATGCAGGTCAGCTTCACCCCCGAATTTGCAGATCGTTTACGGGCTGATATTTCCATCCAGGGCGAGAGAGTCCATAATCCCCATGGTGGAGGCAACACCTACGAGTTGGAACGAGCACTGAACGAAGATATGCTGCTCACCTCGGTAGGATGGGCTAACTCTTATTATCTGGATGACAAGCCGTATGTTGATGAATGGGGCGTCGGGTGGAAAGTGCAACCATATGAAACTCCCTTTGGGACCGGTCACTACACCGAGATCGACTATCACCCGCTGGCGGATGAGAGCGCGATCAGCAGCTACCAGGCACCTGATCCTCATCGTCCAGAGCTATATCAAGATTCCCGTTGGATGATCGAAACTTTTAAGGAGCAGTATTGGATTGTCGGGGTAACGGTGACCACTATTTTTGAAACAGCCTGGGCTCTGCGTGGCTATGAACAGACGATGATCGATATGGTCCTCGATCCTGTACTGGCGGACGAACTGTTTGAGATCCCTTATCGCTATCACCTGGCCGCGGCTAAAAAATTGGTCGACATGGGAGTAGATATGATCCAGACGGGTGATGACATGGGCTCGCAAAATGCGATGATCATCTCTCCAAAATTGTGGCGCAGATTTTTCAAACCACGCATGGCGAATTTCATCTCTGAGCTTAAATCAATCAACCCCGAATTGAAGATTGCATACCACAGCGATGGTGATGTCGAGCCAATCATCCCCGAACTGATCGAGATCGGTCTGGATGTGCTTAACCCCGTCCAACCGGCCTCGATGGATCCGGCGGAGATCAAAAAGAAATACGGCCACCAGCTTTGTTTTTGGGGCACGATTGATGAGCAGCATACCTTGCCTTTTGGGACGCCAGCTGATGTTGTTGAAGAGGTTCATGATCGCTTGAAAACTGTTGGCTACAATGGCGGTTTAATTTTGGCGCCCACCCATCATGTTCAGCTGGATACACCCCTTGAAAATTTTTGGGCGATGGTCAACACCATTATCAACACACCTTTAGACCAAATCTAACAACAAGGACGACGTTATGGATGAAAAACTTGAACCGATTTACCAAGCTGTTCTGGATGGGGATATGCCCGCCGCACAGGAGAGCGTACAGACAGCTATCAATTCTGAGTTCCCTGCTGCTGAAATCTTGAATTCTGCCTTGATCCCTGCCATGGGTGAAGTGGGTCGCTTGTTCGAGGATGGGGAATATTTCGTCCCAGAGATGTTGATCGCAGCCCGGGCGATGAAAGCTGGGTTGGAGATCATCAAGCCCTTGCTGATCGATTCTGGTGTCGAGCCAATCGGTACTTTTGCAGTTGGCACTGTCAGCGGTGATCTGCACGACATTGGAAAAAACCTAGTGGCAATGATGATGGAAGGTGCTGGCTTTGAAATCGTCGATCTCGGCACAGATGTAGGGTCAGAGGATTTCGTCGCGGCGGCTCAAAATGGAGCTAACGTCATTGGGCTGTCTGCTTTGCTGACCACCACGATGTCAAATATGGGCGGCGTTATTGATGCGATTGAAAAAGCTGGTCTTAGGGATCAAGTCAAAATTATCGTTGGTGGTGCGCCGATTACTGATGGATATGCCGCGCAAATTGGCGCTGACGGCTACGCTCCTGATGCCAGCCAGGCTGTCACCCTGGCAAAATTGCTGATCGAATGAACCGATTCACGTATAGAATTCCGTGTTGATGAAAAATTGCAAACATCATCTAGATGGTCAAATCAAGCGGTTGTTTAATTATCTGTATGGCTGGATGATACTTAAAACACATGATCTGGATAACGAAAGGATGCCTTGATATGGAAAAGATCACGTTGAACGGCGATTGGCAGTTTTCACAAAGTGAGGCAGATTCCTGGCTGCCAGCATCAGTTCCGGGTTGCATCCACACGGATTTGCTCGCGGCTGACCAGATTCCCGATCCATATTATCGTGATAATGAACTGCCTTTGATGTGGATCGGTGAGACGGATTGGATCTACAAGCGGAGTTTCAATCTCCCGGTCGAATTTCTTCAGCACTCGAAAATTATCTTGCGCTGCAAAAGTCTTGATACGCTGACGGGAATCGTAATCAATGAGCAGGATATCGGTAAAACCAACAACCAGTTCCGCAGCTGGGAGTTTGAGATTAAAGATGTCCTGCACAGCGGTGAAAACGAGATCAGCATCGATTTCCAATCCTCCCTCACCTACGGGCAGGCACGTCTGATGGAACGCTATATTCACAGCTGGTCGACAGATGAGTACAAACTCCCCGGGGGCAATTATGTCCGTAAAAGCCAGTGTAATTTCGGTTGGGATTGGGGTCCCCGCCTCGTCACCTGCGGAATTCTCGGTGATATCGAGCTGCTTGCGTTTGATACAGCTCGCCTGGATGATGTCCACATCCAGCAGGTCCACCATAATGGTCTCGTCGAGATCGAGGTGGAAGTTACTGCTGAGCTGATCTCCGATAAAGCTCTCTCTGCCAGGATTTCAGCCACCTTTGAGGGCAAAGTAGTAGCGACAACGACAATTCCCATCTCAAAGGGTTCGGGGAACACCACCATGACCATCGAAGACCCGCAGTTGTGGTGGCCGAATGGTTTGGGAGTACAACCGCTTTATCAATTTGAAGTTCAATTATTAGCTGATGACCTGGAGCTTGACTCGCTTGAGAAAACCATCGGGCTGCGTACGCTGCATCTCGTCCGTGAAGAGGATGAATGGGGAGAGAGTTTTCACTTTGAATGCAACGGCGTGCCTTTCTTCGCTAAAGGTTCAAACTGGATTCCTGCGGATACCCTCGTAACCCGGGTGACAGAAGAGAATTACACCCGGTTGCTCCAGGCCGCAAAAGATTCCCACCAAAACATGCTGCGTGTCTGGGGAGGTGGTATTTACGAGAGCGACGTGTTTTATGAGCTGTGCGATCAGATGGGGATCACCATCTGGCAGGATTTTATGTTTGGCTGTGCGACTTATCCCACTTTCGATGATGATTTCATGGCAAACGTCGCAGAGGAAGCCCGGCAGCAAATCAGGCGCCTGCGCCACCACGCCTCTCTGGCGCTGTGGTGTGGTAACAATGAACTCGAGCAGGGCCTGGTAGGAGAAGAATGGACGGAGACAACCATGAGCTGGGCTGATTACGGCCTGCTCTATGATCAGCTGCTGCCAGAATTGGTCGCTGAACTCGATCCTCAGACCGATTACTGGCCTGGCAGTCCCCACAGCCCGCATGGAGACCGGGGCGATTGGAATAACCCTCGCTGGGGGGATGCCCATATCTGGGATGTCTGGCATGGTATGGCGCCGTTTGAGTTTTTCCGCACCTGCTTTCACCGTTTCAACAGCGAATTTGGTTTCCAATCCTTCCCTGAGCCAGCTACGGTCAATCGGTATACGATTCCCTCTGACCACAGCATCAACAGCCCGGTTATGGAACACCACCAGCGCAGCGCCAGCGGCAATACGAGGATAATCCACTACCTCCTGGATTGGTTTCGGCTGCCTACCGATTTTGATTACCAGATTATGCTCAGCCAGATCCTCCAGGGAATGGCTATCAAATATGCAGTTGAGCACTGGCGGCGCACCATGCCGCGCGGGATGGGTACGCTTTACTGGCAGCTCAACGATTGCTGGCCAGTAGCCAGCTGGTCGTCAATCGATTATTATGGGCGTTGGAAGGCACTGCATTACTTGGCGCGCCGATTTTTTGCACCAGTTTTGATCTCCGGATTGGAAGATTGGGATACAGGCCAGGTAGAGATACATGTTACCAACGATAACCGGGCTGATGTGGTTGGGATGGTTCAGTGGCATCTGATCACTGTAGCAGAGGGTGAGGTCATTGTTCAAGGGGGGATCGAGGCGGCAGTTCCAGCCCTTACCAGCTCCCGGATCACAACCCTCGATTTAAAAGAACATCTGCTAGCCTATGGAAACGAGAACGTCATGTTGGAGTTGGTCCTGGAAATTGATGGCCAGGTTGTTTCGGACAATCTCGTCTTTTTCTGCCGTCCTAAGCGATTAAATCTCCAGTCTCCGGACATATCAGTAGATGTTCAGAACGAAAAGTTGATCTTATCGGCGGATGCACCAGCCTTGTGGGTTTGGCTCAATTTCGAGGGTGATTCTCCCTTGGCTGACAATTTCTTTGCTCTGTTGCCGGGAAAGGATGTATTCCTGGAGATACCTTCGTCCGTAAACAAGGATGAACTCCTCCAAAAGCTGCAGGTTCATTCACTCTGGGATACCTACCAGCCGGAAAAAAGTAGAACAACGAACTAGTTTTGGTATATTGGATAAAACAAAATGATTAAGATCACCTTCATCGGGGCAGGCAGCCTGGTCTTCACTCAAAATTTGTGCAATGATATTTTGCTTGCTCCAGCGCTCAAAGATTGCGAAATCGTGCTCATGGATATCGATCCCCGCCGGCTGGAAATGGCGCGCACGATAGTCCAATCTATGGTTGACAAACGGGGCAGCGAGGTCAAGGTCAGCGCGACCCTTGACAGACGTGAAGCGCTTAACGGAACGGATTATGTGATCACGACTTTCCAGCAGGGAGGCCTCGATGTCTACCAATTGGATATCGAAATCCCGCTCCGTTACGGAGTGGGGCAGTGTGTCGGTGATACCCTGGGGCCGGGAGGGGTCTTCCGAGCATTAAGGACCATCCCGGTGTTGTTGGATATCTGCAGCGAGTTGGATGAATTGGCGCCAGACGCAATGCTGCTCAATTATGTCAATCCAATGGCGGCGAACTGCTGGGCGATTGATGTCGGCAGCGGTCGGCCGCATGTTGGTCTGTGCCATTCAGTCCAGGGGACCTCAGAAATGCTGGCCAGATGGATCGACATCCCTTATGACCAGGTGCAGTTCCTTTGCGCCGGGATCAACCATCAGGCCTGGTTCTTGGATTTTCGCACCCGAGATGAAGACCTATATCCAAAAATATGGCAGGCGATTAGAGAAGAAGGCCCGCGAGCAGAGGAACCTGTGCGTATTGACCTGATGGAGTATTTCGGCTACTTTGTGACCGAATCCAGCGGGCACGCCAGCGAATATGTGCCCTACTACCGCAAGTCCGAAGAGATGATCGAGAGAGAATTAGTCCCCCGCTTCAGCGATCCGCGCAATGTCTGGTATGGCTTGGGCAAATCAGGTGGTCATCTCCAATATGCGATTGAACGTTGGGAGAAATACCTGGAGGAGTATGAGCAAATTACCGCGGATAGGGATTCTTTGGGGGGAGAGCGCTCTAACGAGTACGGCACCTACATCATCGAGGCCATGGAAGCTGATCAGCCGATCAGAGTGAATGGCAATGTGCCCAACCGTGGATTGATCGAGAACCTGCCGGATGGTTGTTGTGTTGAAGTGCCGTGTCTAGTGGATGCTAATGGGATTCAGCCTACAAGGGTTGGTCGATTACCCCCACAGCTGGCTGCTGTTAACCGCACAAACGTTAACGTGCAGGAGTTGATTGTTGAGGCTGCCCTCTCGGGTAACCTGGATGCGGTTTACCATGCGGTGATGCTCGATCCACTCACCGCGGCAGTATGCACGCTGCCCCAGATTCACGCCATGGTCGCAGAAATGCTGGCGGCTCAAAAGGATTGGCTGCCGCAGTTTGAGATCAGGAATTCGTGATCAGAGATCACCAGAGGACTATTTATAGATAAAGAGGAGAGAAAAATGCAATATCGAAAATTAGGTCGTACTGGTTGGGAGGTCTCAGCCAGCAGTTTTGGTGCCTGGGCGATTGGCGGCACCTGGGGTGAGGTGGATGATAAAGAATCGCTGACCGCTTTGCACCGCGCAGTCGATCTGGGGGTTAACTTCATCGATACTGCCGATGTGTACGGGGATGGTCGCAGCGAACGGTTGATCGCTCAGCTAAAAAAGGAACGCAGTGAAGAGATCATCGTGGCAACAAAAGCCGGGCGCCGACTCGATCCACATGTCGCGGATGGATACAACCGTCAGAATTTGACCGCATTTATTGATCGCAGCTTGAAGAACTTGGATACCGAAACCATCGATCTGCTGCAGCTGCACTGCCCATCCCCAGAGGTTTACTATCGACCCGAAGTGTTCGGGATTCTCGACGATCAGGTGCAGGCTGGTAAGATTCGCTATTACGGGGTCAGCGTGGAGAAAGTAGAGGAAGCCATCAAGGCCATCGAGTATCCAAATGTACAGTCTATCCAGATCATCTTCAATATCTTCCGTCAGCGTCCTGCCGACCTGTTCTTTAAGTTAGCCCAGGAAAAACAAGTCGGTATCCTGGCGCGGGTGCCGCTCTCATCCGGAATGCTGACCGGCAAAATGACCCCCAATACCCAATTTGAGTCTGACGATCACCGCACTTTCAACCGGGAGGGCGAATCTTTTGATAAAGGTGAAACCTTCTCCGGTGTGGATTATGCTCTCAGCCTGCAAGCGGTCGAAGAACTGCGCCCCCTGGTTCCAGAAGGCTGGACGATGGCCCAATTCGCCCTGCGCTGGATCCTGATGTTTGATGCGGTCACCTGTGTCATCCCGGGGGCCAAACGAATATCCCAGGCTGAAGATAATGCCAACGCTGCCGAACTGCCGCCTATTTCTGATGAAACGATGGCAAAGGTGGCGGAGATATATGAGCGCATGATCAAGAGCCAGGTTCATCAGCTCTGGTAGCAGACAGTAATTAAAAACGAACCCTTATCTGGGAAAGGAATCATTGTGACCAAACAGGAACGAATTTCAAAACTGCTTGAGGAACACAACCTGGATGGGCTCATCATCCAGCAGGTGTCTAATTTCGCCTGGGCTACGGATGGCGCCGCCTCATATATAAATACCGCCACTACCAATGGTGTCGGCACCCTGCTAGTGACTGGCGAGGCTAAGCATTTGATCACTGATAATATTGAATCCCCCCGTTTCGAAAAAGAGGAACGGCTCAAAGAGTCTGGATGGGAGTTCCACACCCACCGCTGGGATCAGCCTTCTGGGGCTTTGGAGAAACTCACCAAAGGCATGAAACTGGGCTCCGATGGGTCTTACCCTGGGGCGGTTGATTTATCAGGTGAGCTGGCGCTTCTGCGCTCATACCTGGATGCTGCTGAGCAGGATCGATTCCGGCGCCTTTCTGCGCGCTGTGCTGGAGCGATGGATAAGGCCATCCGGGCCGTTAAGCCCGGCATGAATGAATTTCAAATTGCTGCTTTGCTTTCCGGTGCTACCCAATCAGGCGGCGTCTTGCCAATTGTCATTTTGATTGCCACGGATGAGCGCATCTACAATTTCCGCCACCCTCTGCCAACTAATAAGAAAATGGATAAATATGCCATGCTGGTGCTTTGTGGGAGAATGGACGGCCTGGTATGTTCTTTAACCCGGCTGGTTCATTTCGGCCCGCTTCCTGACGAGCTCAACGAAAAAGCTGAAGCAGTATCATATGTCGATGCGGCCATGATCGCTGCCACTCGTCCCGGAAAGTCTGTCAACGAAGTTTTTCGGGCTGGAAAAGCTGCTTATGCCCAGCGAGGTTTTGCTGATGAGTGGCAGTTGCATCACCAGGGCGGCCCCGCGGGATATGATCCGCGCGAATTCGTCGCCACTGATTCGGTAGATGTTCCCATTCGTTCCGGGCAGGTCTACGCCTGGAATCCATCCATCACCGGATGTAAATCCGAAGACACAATTTTAGTTGCTGAGGATGGCAATGAAATCCTCTCCGCGATCGCCGGCTGGCCTGCTAAATCGATTGAGATAGGCGACCAGGTGATTGAGCGACCGGAGATTCTGGTCATTGATTGATCAAGACGAGATGATGCCCAAGGAACGCTGGCTGGCTGTACTCTGGAGAGAGACACCTGAGATATTCTTCAATGATTTTGACCGGGATGAGCACCACGATTTAAGAAGGCACCCCCACGAGATGTACAATCAGGCCAATAACCCGGATTATGCGGCTATCAAAAAGATCTCTACCAGAAATTATGCTAGTTCGCCTACACCACTTTCCAGTCAATCCTTATATCACCATCGACCTGGTGGATTATGGACCCGGGGTGCTTATCGAACGTAAAACATAGATCTTTACTGACCACAGTGGAATTATTGAAAGGAGTTTCTCATGACAGCTAGCAAATATGCAATTGGTGTAGATTTCGGCACGCTCTCAGGCCGGGCAGTGATTGTCGATGTTGCCAATGGTAAAGAGTTAGCCACCGCGGTTCACGATTACAGCAACGAGGTAATTGATGAATTTCTGCCAGGAACAGACATTCGCCTTGACCCCGACTGGGCGCTTCAGGATCCAAACGATTATATCGAGGTGTTCAAGAATGCTATCCCCGCTGTGCTGGAAACAAGCGGCGTTGATCCGGGTGATGTGATCGGTGTAGGTATTGACTTTACTGCCTGCACTATGTTACCCACCAAAGCTGATGGCACCCCGCTGAGTTTCCTGCCCGAATGGCGCGATAATCCCCATGCCTGGGTCAAGCTGTGGAAGCACCATGCTGCTCAGCCGGAAGCAAATCAGCTCAATGAAATTGCTCGTCTGAGCGGATTTGGAGCCATCCTTGATCGCTATGGCGGCAAGATCAGCTCTGAATGGTTTTTCCCCAAAGCCTGGCAGATCCTGGACGAAGCGCCAGAGGTGTACGCGGCTGCAGATCGTTTAATCGAAGCCGCAGATTGGGTGGTCTGGCAGCTGACCGGGGAGGAGACGCGCAATTCCTGCACTGCGGGCTACAAGGCCATGTGGTCGAAGAGCGAAGGCTTCCCGCCGCCTGCATTTTTCAAAGCGCTTGATCCGGGGTTGGAAAATATCGTTGATGAAAAGATGAAGCGTGAGATCATGCCCTTGGGTGCCAGGGCCGGTGGGATAACCTCCCAGGCAGCTGGGTGGACCGATTTGAAAGAAGGGACTGCTGTCGCGGTAGCCAATGTGGATGCCCATGTGGCTGTGCCCGCGGCAACGGTGACTGATACAGCGCGCATGGTGATGATCATGGGCACTTCCATCTGCCACATGGTGGTTGGTGAAAGTGAGGAGATCGTTCCCGGGATGTGCGGCGTGGTGCAGGACGGCATCCTGCCGGACCTGCCGGGTTTCGAGGCGGGCCAATCCTGTGTAGGCGATCACTTCCAGTGGTTTGTCGAGAATTGTGTTCCAGAAAGCTATGAAAATGAAGCCCGGCAGAAAGGGCTTAACATCCACGAACTGTTGGAAGAGAAAGCCGCTGCACAGAAACCCGGTGAGAGTGGTCTTCTTGCTTTGGACTGGTGGAACGGAAACCGTTCGGTATTAGTGGATGTCGACTTAACCGGGATGATGCTGGGTATGACCCTGCTTACCAGGCCTGAAGAGATTTACCGGGCTTTGATCGAAGCCACGGCTTACGGGACGCGCCTGATCATCGAAACCTTCAATCAGAATAATGTGCCGATCAAGGAGTTAATTGCCACCGGTGGTTTGCCCGATCGCAACAAGCTGCTGATGCAAATTTATGCCGATGTAACCGGATTGCCGATCTATGTCCCAGAAGCCACCCAGATTGGCGCTTTAGGCTCTGCGATGCATGGCGCGGTGGCAGCTGGTGCCGCCAATAGAGGTTATGATTCGATCGTCGAAGCCAGCCTCAAAATGGCACGCTTGCGAGATGAGAGCTACCAGCCAAACGCTGAGAACAAAGCTTTATATGATCTCCTTTTTAAGGAATATGTCACATTACATGATTATTTCGGCCGTGGAGATAATGATGTCATGAAACGCTTGAAAGAACTCAAATCAGAGGTGATAAACAGCTAGGATCGGGTATATCGGGAAAAATTTTTTAATCTGCTAATTCGTCTGGAGAAAATATGCTTGAAACGATCAAAACAGAGGTTTGTCGTTTGAATTGCGAACTACCAAAGAACAACCTGGTCGTGTGGACTGGCGGTAACGTCAGCGTACGTGATCCGGAGACCGGTTACGTGGTCATCAAGCCCTCTGGGGTTAAATTTGATGATCTGACACCAGAAAATATGGTGGTAGTCGACTCGCGAGGGGAGAAAGTGGAAGGGGAGTTCAACGCCTCCTCGGATACGGCCAGCCACCTTTATATCTACCGGCATATGCCTGAGGTAAATGGAGTAGTTCACACCCACTCCAACTACGCGACCGCTTTCGCAGCGCTGGGGAAACCCATCCCCCCTGTGTTGACTGGCATCGGAGATGAGTTTGGCGGTCCGATCCCTTGCGGTGGATTTGCCTTGATTGGCGGCGAGGAAATTGGCAAGATCGTGGTCGAGACGATCGGCACCTCGCCGGCCTGTTTGCTTAAGAACCACGGCGTGTTCACCGTTGGACCAACAGGAGATAAAGCCCTCAAGGCAGCTGTTATGGTGGAGGATTCCGCCAAGACGGTATGGATTGCTCTGCAAATGGGAGTGCCAGAGGAAATTTCAGAAGAAGATTTGGAGAAATTACATTATCGCTACACGAACATCTATGGACAGTGAATAGTGGAACCAGAAAGATGTCTATGATCGAAAGTTCCCCCTTGCGGGTCGTGGTTGTTGGTACTGCGAGGCGCTCGAATGAACATTCCGGTCTATTGACAAAGGCTGTGTCAGATGACCTCGAACTGGTGATTGAGTGGAGACGCAGAAATGATTGCACCCAGATATAGAGTCAAAGCCTAGTTATCCCGGTTTCACAGTCCTCAATCGATTGATACAGGTTTTCACCTGGATCAAATTCAGGCTAGGGCCGCCGAGATCGAATAGAGAACGAATGATATGAGCTCATTATTGAATAAAATTACAGGGGGAAGATCCAATCTTGCTATTGAACTTCTCTACGGAAAAAAACCAGGGACTTTGGAGCAGCAGAAACATCGCTATATCGATCTGGTTCAGAAGTATCACCGGGCATATCCAAGTGATGGTGAGATTGAATTATTCAGCACACCTGGCAGGACCGAAGTTGGGGGTAATCATACCGATCACAATGGGGGTCGCGTTCTCGCCGCAGCACTTGATCTGGATATCATCGCTGCCGTCGCCAGGAACGCCGAGCAGATTATTCGTGTTAAATCGGAGAAATTCCCCTCCGTTGAAATAAACACAGCTGAACTGGAGGCAGTTCCAGAGGAGCAATTCACCACGGCTGCGCTGGTTCGAGGTGTTTGTGCCCGCTTGGATCAGCTTGGCTACAGAATTGGAGGCTTCGACGCTTTCACCACCAGCAACGTGCCCGTTGGCGCCGGTTTGAGTTCCTCGGCAGCCTTCGAGGTGCTGATCGTGACAATTTTGAATCATCTTTACAATGACGGCGGTATTGATGATCTGGAAATAGCAAAAATATCTCAATATGCCGAAAATGTTTATTTTGGTAAACCCAGCGGTTTAATGGATCAGATTACCTGCGCCCTGGGAGGCTTGATAACGATCGATTTCCAGGATTTTGATCAGCCCATCGTCCAAAAAGTGAGTTTCGATTTTGAAACCCAAGCATACTCGGTCGTAATCGTCGACACGGGCGGCGATCATGCAGATCTGACCGAGGACTATAGCGCGGTGCAGAGTGAGATGAAATCGATCGCCAGGACGATGGGCGGCGAGGTGCTCAGTGAGTTCTCCAAAGATAAACTCATAGCAAACCTGCCATCCATCCGCGGTCAGGTCAGTGATCGAGCTATTCTAAGGGCAATACATTTTTATGATGATGATCAACGGGTGGTGGATCAGGTCATAGCCCTCGAACAGGGAGATTTCAAGGAATTCTTGAAACTTGTCAATGAGTCGGGCGATAGTTCCTGGAGGCTGGCACAGAATATCTACACCTGCAGGGACGTGCATGATCAGAGATTGGGAGTCGCCCTGGCTTTGAGCGAGATCATCTTAATAGATGAAGGCGCCTGGCGAGTTCACGGTGGAGGTTTCGCTGGCACTATTCAAGCCTTTGTCCAGGATGATTTAGTCGAAGAATATATTTCCGGAATGGAGAGTGTATTTGGTCCGGGATCTTGCCACCGGGCATTAATCCGGCCCATTGGCACCACGCGGGTTGATCAACTGATCAGATAATTTGAACAGGATACATTTTCATGACCGAAAAACTCGAATTTCTCAGGACTCAAGGAAATAAAATTATCAACGAAAGTGGCGCAGAAGTCAGGCTGCGTGGTTTTTGCCTGGGCAGCTGGCTGAACCTGGAATCTTTTATGGTCGGTTTCCCTGGTACTGAAACTGAATTCCGCCGGGCGATCAAACAGGTATTGGGCGCTGATAAAGGGGTATTCTTCTTTGAGCGTTTCCTGCACCACTTTGCTGGACAGGCGGATTTCGATTACCTCAAAAGCCTGGGTTGCAACCTGGTCCGGGTGGCCTTCAACTACCGTCATTTCGAGGATGATGAAAGACCCTTCGAGTACAAATCGGGGGGCTTCGCCTGGCTTGATAAAGTCATTGCCTGGGCCAAGGCTGCGGACTTGTACGTCTCCCTGGACTACCACGCTTACCAGGGTTGGCAGAGCCGGGGCTGGCATTGTGATAATCCTGGCGGACCGCCCCAATTCTGGGAGCAGGTACACTTCCAGAAGCGGGGGATCGCCTTATGGGAGCAGCTCGCCCAGCGCTACAAAGATGAGCCTGCTGTTGCCATGTACGGCATCATGAACGAGCCCGAAGCGCCTGACACAGCTGTGCTCAACCGTTACAATCAGCAGGTCACGGAAGCCATCCGGGCGATCGACAGCCGGCATATCCTTAACTTCGAGGGGAATTACTACTCCACCGATTTCAGCCATTTCGATCCTCCGCCAGATTCAAATGTTGTTTACAGCAGCCACTTGTATGTCAACGCGGGGCTGGATGATGTGACCTATCCCGGGGAGGTTGGGGGAGATTATTTTGACCGGGCAGCCATCGAAAAGATCTACCAGGAGCGCAGGGCATATTGCGTAAAGCATAATATCCCCCACTACTTCAGCGAATTTGGCGTGATTTATAATGACCCATCTTTGCACGCCAGCAAAATACAGGTGATGGCTGACTTTTTGGATATTATCGAATCGTATGAAGATCACTGGACAATTTGGAATTACAAGGATATCGGTAAAATGGGAATTGTGACTGTAGATCCGGATTCCCTTTGGATGATCAGCATTAAGCCCATCCAGCAGATCAAAACGGAGCTGCGCGCCGATAGCTGGGTCGATCGCTCCTCTCCAGGTTTGGATGCCCATCTCGAAGGATTGGCTGAATTTATCCTTTCCAGGTTCGAGGCCATCCCTGGAGATTGGGATTCTCAATCCGAGGAACTGGGCTACATGGTCGGAGATCGCTTCATTGCCCGCTTGCTGCTGCCTCCATTCGCGGAACAATTTCGCGACATGGCTGAAGGGGAAATCGAGACCATGATGGCCTCCTTCGCTTTTGAAAACTGCAACCGGCGCACGGAACTGGAACAGTTGATCAAAAAATGTGCCCTGAAGGAGCTGGCATGAGACGAGTCTTAATTACTGGAGCAAACCGGGGAATTGGACTGGCACTCGTGCGAAAATTCCTGAATCGAGGCGACCAGGTTTTTGCGGGTTATCGTTCAATGGAAAATTCTGCAGATTTGCTGGACATCGCGGCTAATAACCCTGGGGAAGTCAGTGCCATTCCACTCGATGTTGCCAATTTGACAAGTATATTGGAATGCGTCCAGCTGGTAACGCAGCAGGCGGATCGACTTGATATCCTGGTCAATAATGCTGCCGTGCACCTGGGTGACGAGAAATTATCGATGGTGAAGAGCGACAAATTATTGCGGGCCCTCCAGATTAACGCGGTCGGGCCGGTCCTGGTTGCCCAGAAATTCATTGATTTATTGGGAGCGGCAGACCAACCACTGATCATCAACGTCTCTTCGGAGGCTGGATCGGTTTCTAAAATGGAGAAATTCCGGGGATATGGCTATTATGGCAGCAAGGCTGCGGAGAACATGTACACCCGCGCCCTGGCATTCGATCCCGAGACGGATGGGATCACCGTGATCGCCATCCATCCCGGCTGGGTGCGCACAGACATGGGTGGTCCTGAAGCGCCCTTGTCCGCAGCCGATTCGGCAGAAGGGATTTTGAAGGTTATCGATGCTCTAACCCCAAAGGATAATGGTAAATTCTTCACCTGGGAGGGTAGAGAATATCCCTGGTGAGGTTATTCACGTCTGCCGATCACCATCTCATGGGGTACTGGACAGGTGCCAATTTACTACAATCATAAGAATTCTGGCCGGCTGATCGCCTCCAATGGAGAGTTTCGCTCCCGGTATGCCGACCTGCCCAGTACCCCCCTTTTCCCTTTTGATTACGGTCTGATTTATACCTCCTTTAAATATGGGAACCTGAATCTGAGTGGGGATATCTCCAAGAGCCTGGAAATCAGCGCTGAGGTGACCAACATAAGTCAGCGCGAGGGCCGGGAATTGGTGCATCTGTACATACAGGATTTGGTTGGCTCGCATAACCGCCCGGTGCGAGAACTGAAAGGCTTTTATCTCTATCTCCAGCTGAGTGAATCCCGAAGGGTGACCTTCCAGTTGGGTGAAGAATCACTTGTATTCACTCGCGCCGATGGCACGCAAGGCATTGAGCCCGGTGAATATCCGGTCTGGATGGGGCCAGACAGCACCAGAGGTCCACAAAGTGGATTTCAACTTTGAATGCCATTGTGCTATTGGAGAAGATTGCACCTTCCCATAGTAATTCAATAATTGCTGGAATGAGTTTTTCCATCATCAGAATATCCATTGCAGAGTCTTGGGCCTCAATCTGATAGCAGTAGCGGCTCAGCGGAAATTTTCCTCTTCCCTTTTGAATAATTCATTTGTCACCCAGATCACGATCTTGGAATGGGTTAATAAGCTAATATCGTTACCACACACGCCTCGTTAATCATAGGCTGAATCGCAGGCCTTCAAATCTATCCGAGGTTCTAGAAAAAACAGGTCTCTGGTCATATAAGCGGAACATTCTTATCAGTTATACTGATATCAACGATCAAGCCCT
>CP070785.1:2274413-2277057 GCA_020346705.1 Chloroflexota bacterium
GCAGTCTACCTCATCATCAGCTTCTTACTAATTGCGCAGGTTGACTTGGCGCTCCAACAGGCATTCGACGAGATAGTCGCAGCAAACATGGAGGCAGGGAATACAGAACTCATTTCCCTGCCTTCTCTTGAATTAACCGGGGTGGTCGCACAAACATGGGACCGCAGCGGACAGCTGCAGTTGAAAAACTACCCCGGTGGCTTTGTCCGTCCCTTTGATCCGCTTGGTCTCCAATCATCCGTCCCGGTCTATCGCAGTATATTCATCGAAGACCTGCATATGCGGGTGCTCAGCGTCCCGCTGGAGATCGGCAACCGGCCCATCGGCACTTTGCAACTCGCCACCAGTCTGGTCGTCGTTGACCGTACGCTGAACGTGCTTGTCACCGTGCTCCTGTTAGGTTCAATCATCGCAATGGCGATCGCAGGAATTGTCGGCTGGTTGACCACGCAAAGGGCACTGGCTCCGCTGGAGGCTGTCACTCAAACAGCGCTACGAATTACCAGGGCGGATGATCTTTCCCGCCGTATCTCTTACCAGGGTCCCCCCGATGACGAGGTCGGCCAGTTGATCCACGCCTTCAACCAAACGCTGCATCGTCTCGAGAATCTCTTTAATACACAACGCCGCTTTTTAGCTGACGTAGGTCATGAGCTGCGCACGCCCTTGACGGTGATCAATGGCAACGTGGACCTGATGCAACGTATCGGCAGTTTTGATGAGGAATCGCTGGCCAGCATTAAGAATGAGGTCGATCGCCTTACCCGCATGGTTGGAGATTTGCTCCTGCTCGCCCAGGCAGAGTCAGGCAAGCTGCCCCTCGATATCCACTTAGTCGAATTAGATACGCTGCTGCTTGAAGTACTCAGCGAAATGTCTGTCCTTGCCCGGGAAAAATTATTACTTCGCCTCGGGGAAATCGATCAAGTGCTGGTGTGCGGCGATCAAGATCGACTAAAACAGGTGTTGGTGAATCTGGTTGGAAACGCGATCAACTATACCCCCAGCGGGGGCGTCGTGACTCTTGGTTTGGGCAAGGTGGATGATCAGGCCAGGTTGACCATCCAGGATACCGGTCCAGGCATACCCAGCGAGGACCTGCCGCACGTTTTCGAGCGCTTTTACAGGGGAGAAAAATCACGCACCCGCTCCAGGGATGGCAAAGGCTTCGGATTGGGATTATCGATCGCTTATTGGATCATCCGCAATCACGGGGGTAGTATTGAGGTCGAATCAACCATGGGAGAAGGATCCACTTTTTCTGTTTTGCTGCCCCTCGCGAAAGATGATTGTCAGTCTACGTAGAAAATCTGGGATAAAAATTATCATTGCTAAGATCCAAACCCTGCCATATTGAAGGAGCATTTCTAAATCCTGATCGAAGTCGAAGGGCAATAAAGAATCCCTAAATCGGTATTTGGCTGCTGACAACCATTTAATTAATTCAGTGGCTAGAAAATTTTCCTAATATTTATCACAAACAAAACCCCTCCCACAAATAATTTGGGAGGGGCATTGCTTTTACCTTGCGAAGGCGTATCCAATGCGAAGTTAGGGATGAAGGTAGTTTTTATCGTTGCAGCTTCTGTACCCAGATAAATTGCTATATACCTGGAATTAATCCGTCAGCGTGAATTGCTGCCCTTATTCCTGCCTGAGGCGCTCATCGACAGGGGATGGTAGGTAGGTTCTGGCCGGGAGTAAGATTGCTCGGGTTGTGGAGTAGGTTTGTAAGCCGTGCGTGTAGCTGGTTTTCTGGCCTGGACGGGAGCGCCATTAGCTCGTTTTCCCCGCGACCTGGAAGAGTTATAGTTGTTCTGGTACTGCTGCCGCTGGCTGAATAGGCGGTCACCAGCCACAGAAAATGTGCCGATGATTAATACCCGGATCAACCAGACCAGGATGGCGACGAATAATGGTACTACTTTTAACAACGTTTCCCGGTCGACAACTGCATTGCCCAGGCTCTCATGGTTGAGCAAGGCGATCGAGACTCCCCACCAGGTAAGCATGGCGTTCATCGTAGCAGCCAAAAGCCAGGCTCCAAACAAATACCAGACCTCATTGGGTTCATCGGCTCCCTGTTCCGGGGTGAACAACCGGGCAATTCCAGCGAAATCGATCCCACAGAAAGCGAGTGCTAGGATCGTCGCCCAGGCAATTCCGGCAAAATCTAAATCCCCAAGCAGATCGGATAATGCAAATTCTGTCGTGCTGTAATTGAATATTTCGAAGGCTAGCAAGGCAGAGATGATGATTATCCCAAACGCCAGACCTCTTCTAAAGGTGATGCGGTTCAAAGCCTGATTGAAGTTCTGGTTGCGAGAGATAGATAGGTTCATTTTATACCTCCTCAATTCACTTCGCTATTTTTCTTTTGACCAGATGGGTGAATTGCTTTATTCTGGCCAAGCACTATAAATACACTTGATAAAGCTACCCATTTGTTATATACTATAGAACATATGTTCTGATTTGTCAAGAGGCAATTTTCAAACTCGTTGATGTTGACTAAATAGAACATTTGTGCTATTTTAGTGCTGAACAGTAAATTTGTCAATCTCTTAGCCCAACAAACTCGAGGTGCACAGCATGAATGATGTCAGGCAGTTTATATTTCCCGGGGCGATTCTCGGCAGCCTTA
>CP070785.1:2277157-2281463 GCA_020346705.1 Chloroflexota bacterium
ATTAAATGAACAGCTCAACCCAGATGTGACCATCCGTTCAAGAGGTTTGATCGAGAAATGCACGTTTTGTATACAACGCATCAGGCGGGTTGAGATCGAGGTACAAGCCCAAGGTCGTGAACCTGAGGAAGGTGAGATACAACCTGCCTGTGTACAAACCTGCCCACCTGGTGCTCTGGTATTTGGCGATTTGAATGTTCCAGAAAGCAGGGTAAGCCAGTTGGCAAGAAGCCATCGATCTTTCAAGCTTTTAGGGGAGCTGGGAACAGATCCAGGAGTTATTTACTTAAAAGGAGGCGAGACGAATGTCTGAAGCAGAGGTGCTGGCATATCCTGAGGATAGCAACGCCGCAGAATTCGAAGATCGCCTGCTGCTCTCCGAACGTAAAAGCTCGGAGATCAATCAGGCTGTGCTTGAACCAATGTTTCGTTCAAGCTGGAAGTTTTGGTTGTTGGTAGCATTTCTTGGTGCCTTGGTCCTATGGGGATTATATGCCTGGGGATACTTGATCTATTGGGGGATGGGAACTGCGGGTATCAATCGCCCAGTTTATTGGGGATTTTTCATCGCGACCTTCGTGTTCTGGGTTGGTATAAGCCATGCAGGAACAATGATCTCGGCGGTCTTACGCTTACTCAAGGCAGACTGGCGGCGGCCGATTACACGTGGAGCCGAAGCCATGACGGCTTTTGCGCTGATGATGGCTGGATTGTTCCCTTTTATCCATCTAGGTAGAGTCTGGAAATTCTATTGGATGGTCCCTTACCCAAATAACAGGCTTATGTGGCCTAATTTTCAATCACCGCTGATGTGGGATATGGTGGCCATCTTTACTTATTTGATCGGCTCAACGCTTTATCTTTACCTGGCTTTGATCCCTGATCTTGCCATGGCTCGCGATCATACCTCCAAGTGGCGGCAGAAACTGTATCGGATCTTATCCCTTGGCTGGCGCGGTACAGAAGCCGAGTGGCATAAACTCCAACGGGCGCTGAGCATTTTTTCTGTAGCCATTATTCCGATCTTTCTTTCTGTCCATTCCATCGTCTCCTGGGATTTCGCGGTCACGATTCAACCTCGCTGGCACAGCTCGATCTTCGCGCCATATTTTGTGATTGGGGCTATATATTCTGGATTGGCTGCACTTGCCAGCATCCTGGTGATTGTCCGCAGGGGCATGAATTTGCAGGAGTTCCTGCGTTCAGAACATTTCAATGCCCTCGGGAAATTAGTCATGGTAGCAGGCATGGCCTGGACTTATTTCTGGTTTGCCGGATTTATTGTCGAGTGGTATGGCAATGAACCAGTTATCCGGGAACTAATTCGTGAGGAGGTCTCCGGAGAACTGGCACCTCTCTTCTACCTGCAAATGACAGCCAACTTGATCCCGATTGTACTGTTAGTTTTCAAGAAGGTCCGCACAACCCCTTGGATGCTGTTGCTGACCACGCTGTTAGTGAATGTTGGTATGTTTACTGAAAGAGTATTAATCGTTGTCGGAAGTTTACAACGCAACTTCATGCCTTTCAATTGGGGGGATTATAGCCCCACTTGGGTTGAAGTGAGCATTGTCGTGATGACATTCGCCGGTTTTGCACTCCTGTATACCCTCTTTTCTCGGATCTTTCCATATGTGCCGGTTTGGGAAATCAAGGAAGGGCGTTTGCGCTACACAGTGCGCCGTATTGGTCGCTTATTAGTGCCAACCGCCGCAGAAATTGAATAATGACCTCCGCTAACAAGAAAATATATTGCCATGAGTGAAAAAACAATTTCCCTGGTTGCTCTTTTTGACGAGAGCACTGCTACTGCAAAGGCAATAGACGAATTGCATTCCCTAGGTATCCCGGAAGATAAGATGGTTGTCATGACGGATGTACCTTATCCTGAAAGAGCACTGGGGAGGACCAAGGAATGGCTGACCTTGCCTTATATTGTGTTGGCAGGAGCAGTAGTGGGTTTGCTAATCGGATTGTTTCTGTCTGCCATAACCCCCCATCTCTATCGCCTCGATGTGGGTGGACACCCCCCGGTAGGTTTTCCGCCAGCGGCGGTGATCACCTTTGTCTTTACCATGATGGCTATTATCGTTTCGACATTTCTTGGGGTGCTCTGGGAAATGAACTTCCCCAGTTTTGGCCCAGCCCCATACCACAAGGCCGTAACGGATGGCAAGCTGGGGGTATTCTTAGAATACCCTGCTGATTTAGATGAAAAAGTAACCCAGGTATTAAGGGCAAATCAGGCTGACTATATCGGTGAACCGGAGATGATTTCGCTATGAATTCCCGATTG
Organism: Chloroflexota bacterium; assembly: GCA_020346705.1. Classification (GTDB taxonomy): domain Bacteria; phylum Chloroflexota; class Anaerolineae; order Anaerolineales; family UBA4823; genus PFL25. Next base: position 2,279,454 of record CP070785.1, read on the forward strand.
CGGCGCGGTTTAATCATTATCGCAGTTATCCTGACTCCTTTCATTATTGGGCTGCTGTTTACTTACGAGATTTTAAAAATCCCCTTCACGACTGATATGCAAAACCAGATCTCGATCAATTATCAAGAGAGCCCCCGGCGATTACCGCCAGAAGGTGCGGTTCCTGTACAAGGGCTGGCCATTATTCCCGATGAATTTCCAGTTAATCCAATCCCAGCAGATGAGGTCTCCTTGCAGCGCGGGAAGATCCTATATGACATTCATTGTCGGATTTGTCATGGCGAAAATGGGCACGGGGATGGACCATTGGCCGATCACTTTGAGCGAACACCTGAGAACCTAACCAGCCCACAGATTACTGCAGAATTTGATGGTGCCGTCTATTTAACGATTAGAACCGGATTCGGCCAGATGCCACCTTTATCCGAGAACTTAACGCCGCAAGAAACCTGGGATGTAGTGAACTTTCTTCACACGCTGCCCACGAGGTGAATAGAAAAGATGTTATCCAAAATTGCAATATTTGCCACTTTCATGATCTTGTTCTTGACCGCTTGTACAGCCCCGCAAAGCCTTCCAGCAGGTCTTACCCCGATTCCAACGCTGATCCCGGCAACTGAACCAAGCAGTCCGCTATCCGAGACTGCTTTACCTTCGTTTCCCATCCAGAGCTATCCTGCAAGGCTACCTTCAGCTGAAATGGGGGCGCCACTTTACCAGACACACTGTGCAAGCTGTCATGGAGAAGATGGAAATGGGGTCGTGCCTGGGGCACGTAATTTTGGTGATTTGGATTATATGCGCGGTGAGACTCCAGCCTCTTTCTATACCACAGTCACTGAGGGTCGCGGTGAAATGCAGGGCTTTCGTGATACTTTGACTTCTGATGAACTCTGGGATGTTATCTTTTACGTTTGGCGCTTTTCCACAGATGCTGAAAAACTTGCCCTGGGAGAGCATCTATATGCAGACAATTGCCAGATCTGCCACGGGGATGATGGCAGTGGGGAAGTTCTCGGTGCCGCTGATTTCTCCGACCTGAGAGTCGTCGATGATCAAGCACCACGTGATTTCTACCTGGTGACTACCCAAGGTAAAGGTTCCATGCCTGCCTGGCAGGGACGTCTATCCCAGGATGAACGTTGGTCCGTGATCGATTATGTGCGCACCTTCTCATATGATCCAACTTTACCTGGAGATGTTGTTGCTGAACCGCTCCCAACAAGCACACCGGAAGAAATCGTTTGTGATCCAAAATATCTCGACCAAACTAATCCCTTTGATTGGAATGATACTGCCGCCAGCATCGCGGGTCAGGTGATATACGACCAGGCATGTGGCATGTGTCATGGCGTGGATGGTTCAGGCGCCATTCCTGGTACACCGGATTATACCGATCCTGAGGTGGCAGAAAATCTGCGCTTGAATGGCGGCGAGAATTTATGCGTAGTTGCTGACGGGAGAGAAGCAATGCCCGGCTGGAAAGAGACTCTGACAGACGAGCAAATGTGGGAGGTGCTCACATATATTTATTCATTCGGAAAGTAGGATTCAATGATCTTTCAACCGTCGATTGTGGAAAGATAGGAAAACCAACTGGATCTACATCGCCCACGAGGATGGCAGCCTGGCAGTTCACAACCCGGCCTACACCAGGGATTTGCTCGACGCATCACTGGAAACATTAGGGTTGGGAGGACAGTAATAGTCCCTTCTGACGAAAATCTAGTTCGGCAAACACACATCATCACATAACTTCTGTGCAAGTTTCTATCATCAGCTTGCACAGTAGTTTTTTTATTAGTGTGTCCTTTTTCAAATCCAGGTTAACTAACCCGATGCGAACGAACAAATTGGAATTGCAACGGGCAGCTTCAATTGCCAGCTACACCTTTGAGTTTAATAACCCTAAAATGGTAACGAATAAGAAAAACGAGCGCGACGAAGAATAACCCTCCCGGACCGGATCGTATCAGTTTAACTGATATTACGCAATTTAGTTAAATGCTC
>CP070785.1:2281563-2283473 GCA_020346705.1 Chloroflexota bacterium
TAATTCAGTTTGATACTTGCAACAATCAAGCGCCAAACGACCAGTAATTGTGATCGGTTGTTGTCTATTGCCGTACTTGATAAAGGCAATGTTGGGGTGGCTGATTGCTGTAGCTATCCCAAAAATACATTTTACGTATACAACCTGATTATCAATAGATCGAAAGTTTAACATTTCATTGACCTGAAGAACTCACCAACCGTTTTTTTGTTAGCCTATTTCAGGCTCCTTGGAGCGTTATCTTACCCATGCGATCTTGGAATGGACAAGCATCTGTACCTGTTATTCGTGAGATGGTTATAATCGTGTCATGAATTCAAGGCAGCGATTCTTGGAAACAATGCAATACGGTCAATCGTACAGACCTCCGCTTTTCGATGAAGGACAGCGTGAAGGGGTGCTGGCAGCTTGGCGCCTCCAGGGTATGCCCGATGGAGCTGAACTTTCGGATTTGTTCGCGATCGACGACCGGGAAGAAATTGAACCGGACCTCTACCCCTCACCTGATCCTCATCCTTGGCCCACGAGGCTGGAAGCACTGGTTGCTTTGGAGAATGCTCTCGACCCAGACGACCTAACTCGGTTACCAGCAGATTGGGATTCCCGGGTTAGGGCTTGGAAAGACCGGCGAAAGATTGTGATGCTGCGCGTTCATCGCGGCTTCTTCCAGTCAATTGGTGTTCATGATTGGCGCCGGTTTTATCAGATGATGTTATTGACCAAAGATGAGCCACGCGTAGTTCACAAAATGCTCGAGATCCAAGGAGAGTTTAATGCACGGATAACCGAGTGTGTCTTACGAGATGTCCAGGTCGATGCGGCTGTGTTCAGTGAGCCGATTGGCGACAACAATGGGCCACTGATATCGCCGCGAACCTATCGCGAGCTGGTCTTGCCCACCTACAGACCAGTAATTGAGGTTCTTCACCAATATAATGTTCAGACGATTATCTTACGCGCCTACGCAAACGTTTATCCATTGATAACGGATCTTCTGAAGGCAGGGATAAATTGCCTGTGGGTAGTGGAGGTCCGTGCTTTGGCAATGGATTACCGCCGATTAAGAAGTGAATTCGGCAGCGACCTGCGCCTGATTGGCGGTTTAGACCTGGATGTGCTCCGAAAGGATAAGAAGTCGATCCGGCGAGAATTAGAAGGAAAGTTGCCGCTTCTGCTGGAGCAGGGTGGCTACGCACCGCTCCTCGACGGTCGTGTGCGCGAGAATATTACGTGGGAGAATTACTGTTATTATCGAGATCTGTTAGAGCGGCTTTGCGATTGCAGAGGTTAAGAACAGTCGGACAGCTAAGCACAATCTCGAATGATGACACGCACCTAAAACATACAATCATTGTAGCTTATCGGCGGTGAGACGGATTTGGGGGAAAGCAATAGAGACTTATGATCTGCCCCCAGAATTTGTACCAGTCATAATGTAAAACTAATTATTAAACTAAGCCAAAGATAAACCGCAGTATTGAATGCGATTTAGGAAGAGAAGGATAACTAACTGCTCAGTCGTTTCTTCTACTTTGCTCACCAACCCATCCCCTCGCCGACTTCATTGGGGTGGCGTTTGATAGTGCGGTAGATGATATGGCGCGGGATATTGCCTTGATTGAGCCTGAGCCACAGGATTGGATAGGGCGGGTGATGTAATTGCTTGACCAAATGGAGGTAAAAGCCCGGAGAAGAGTATTGCATCGTGACTATGAGAATATAAATAAGCGAAACTAAGAAGGCAGGTGGTAAAAAACGCAAAACCTGGGAAATAACAAAGTTGTACATAGATTGAGGGAATTAATTTGGCAATGCAATCTGCATTTGGGAAATTACAAAGATTAATCCGAATAATTATAATTTCCGACTTACTCTCTTTGGAATAAAGTGTGCGTGAATATTGCCTTTCT
>CP070785.1:2283573-2293986 GCA_020346705.1 Chloroflexota bacterium
ATGAACCAAATCACTTTATTGTTTTTTGCTACTTTACGAGAATTAGTTGGGGAGAAAGAAGCTTCTATTGAAGTTCCAGTAGGTATCAATGTTAAAGAATTAAAATCTTTGATTGGAGAAATTTTTCCCAGTCTGGTGCCTTCATTGGAAACTACATTGATCTCTGTTAATAAAGAATTTGGATTCGATGAGGATATCATCCCGGAGGGAGCGGAAGTAGCGCTTTTTCCACCGGTAAGCGGGGGAACGATCGATAATAATACTCATCCAACCCTGTTCACAATCGAGGAAGGTGAACTGGATCTGGATGATCTAGTCCGACAAATTACGACACCTTCAACAGGAGCTGCCTGCCTATTTACTGGTATGGTTCGCGGGATCACCGCGAGGGATAATCCACACGAAACAGATTACCTGGAGTATGAGGCATACCATGACATGGCGGTAGAAAAAATGGAACAGGTTGCAGAGGAGATCTGGGAGAAATGGCCTGCTGTGGAAGGAATAGCAATTGTACAGCGCATAGGTCACCTTGATGCAGGGACGCCAACGGTTGTGATTGCCTGCAGTGCCGGGCATCGTGATAGCGGTGTTTTTGAGGCAGCGCGTTATGGGATCGATCGATTAAAACAAATTGTTCCCATTTGGAAGAAGGAAGTCGGACCTAATGGGGATATTTGGATTGAAGGGGATTATTTTCCTGAAGCAGGTGATAGGTTATCGAGTGTTGAAGATTGAGTGCACTCGCTGCGGACACAAGCTGCTATCCAAGGAAACGAGTTATCGGTGTCCTATTTGTGGTGGAACGCTGGATTATTTTGAATCCTTCATTTTTGATGCTAGCTCCATAGATGAGAATTTGCCCGGTATCTGGCGATTTCAACATTCATTCGGCCTTCCAGATGAAGTTGAACCTATTAGCCTTGGTGAAGGCGATACACCACTCATCTGGGATAGTGTCAATGGCAAACAGGTTGCATTTAAGCTGGATTACCTTAATCCCACCGGATCATATAAAGATAGAGGTACGACTGTATTAATCAGCTATCTCGCCTGGTTGGGAGTTGATTATGCAGTTGAAGATTCATCTGGTAATGCCGGGGCTTCGTTTGCAGCGTACACCTCTAGAGCTGGCATTCACGGAAAAGTATTTGTTCCTGACTATGCGTCAGGACCCAAAAGAGCACAAATAGAGGCATACGGAGCTGAGTTGGTCCCAATCCCTGGACCAAGATCAAAAGCATCGCAAGCAGTTGAAAAAGAAGCAGAAAGTGGTGTTGTATATGCCAGCCACGTTTACCAACCCTATGTTTTGGCAGGATATGCAACTACAGCTTATGAACTTGTTTCGAGGTTGGGGGAAGCACCCGGTTCTGTGATCGCACCGGTTGGTCAGGGGAGCTATCTATTAGGAATGACCCGTGGTTTTGATGCACTGAAAAATTCTGGGCTTATCTCGGAGTTGCCCCAAATGGTCGGCGTTCAGAGCCGAGCATGTGCACCTTTGTGGGCGATGGCGAAATATGGAAAAAAGGCTCTAGGAAGTATTATTGAGGGGGATACTATCGCGGAAGGTATTCGAATTCGCCATCCATTACGTGGGGAAGAAGTTTTGAATGCTGTTCAAGCGAGCAACGGGTTCTTTGCAGCTGTTGAGGAGCAGGATATCCTTCCTGCCCGAGACGAAATGGCTTCCCGTGGAATTTACGTTGAACCAACTTCCGCGGTCGTCTGGCCTGTTTTATTAGAGCATATAGATAAACTTAAAGATCCTATCGTTGCCATATTAACCGGATCAGGATTAAAATATAAATCAATATGACAGTAATGAATGGATATTGGTCATTGAAGATTTCAGCGGAGGCATGATGCATAATAAAGTAGTAATCACCGGGATGGGAACAATAAATCCTTTGGGCCTATCTGTGGAAGATTCCTGGGAGAATGCAATCAACGGGATCAGCGGTATTGGACCGATCACATCATTCGATACCGAAGAATACAACATTAAGTATGCTTGTGAAGTAAAGGGTTTTACACCGGGGAATTATTTGGATATTCGTGAGGCAAGGCGTAGGGATCGTCACCAGCTTTTCGCCTCAGCTGCCGCACAAGAAGCTATCAATCAGTCTGGATTGGATATTAATGAGGAAGATCCCGGTAGGATTGGTGTCATTGTCTCCTCAGCAATTGGAGGATTAAAAGCAATTGCTGACAACATGGATATCCTGCGAGATAAAGGACCCCGGAGAGTTAGTCCTTTTGTCGTCCCGATGCTCATGTCAAATGGCGCAGCGGGTTTGATCTCAATTGACAATAATTTTAAAGGACCCAGTTTCTCAGTCGCTTCTGCATGTGCCTCTGGAGCGGATGGATTGGGAATTGCCTGGTCATTGATAAAAACTGGAGTAATTGATGCTGCAATATCTGGTGGTAGCGATGCAGTAGTAACTGAAGTAGCAGTTGCCGCCTTTGACAGGCTGGGCGCGGTATCCAGATCAAATCCAGAAGAAAAACCGACACCAAGACCATTTGATATCAGCCGGGATGGCTTTGTAATTGGTGAAGGTGCGGCAATTATTGTACTTGAACGGGAAGATCGAGCTATCAAACGAGGTGCAAACATTCTGGCTGAATTGGCTGGATATGGTTCCACAGCAGATGCCTTTCATATCACAGCTCCTTCTGAAGATGGCGTAGGAGGATCAAAAGCGATAAAAATTGCTTTGGGTTCCGCACAAATAAATCCTGATGAAGTTGACTATATCAACGCCCACGGTACTGCGACCCAACTCAACGATATCGCAGAAACAAAAGGAATTAAATCTGTCTTCGGTGATTTCGCGTACAATATTCCTGTTTCGTCAACCAAATCTATGACGGGACATATGATGGGTACCACTGCCGCTCTTGAAGCATTATTTTGTGTTAAGGCCATTCGCGAAAACGTGATTCCTCCAACGATAAATTTACAAGAGCCAGATCCTGAGTGCGATTTAGATTATGTTCCTGTTGTCGCTAGGGAGAAGAAGATCAATACTGCGGTGAGCAACGCATTTGGATTTGGTGGACATAATGCTGTTTTGGTGGTAAAAGAGTATCAATAACAACAAAATAATGTAAGTTTTAAGGAACTGATGGAGCGCAAGCCACTCGACTCGTGTGGGTGGCTCCCGTTCCCTGAGTTCCGGGGAGAAACGATAAAGTGGAACAAAATCAGGGTGAATTGAGGCAGGTTGATCCTCAAGAGTATGCACAACGTCTGGGTATCAATTTTATGGATCCATTGATCCTGACCCGGGCATTAACCCATCGTTCTTACATGAATGAACATCCAGAATCTCTGGAAGATAACGAGCGGCTTGAGTTCCTGGGGGATGCGGTTTTGGATTTTCTGGTGGGAGCGTGGTTGTATAATCGATTTCCCGAGATGCCAGAAGGAAATCTAACCAGGCTGCGTTCTGCTTTAGTCAGGACAGAAAATTTAGCTGATTTTGCAGTTTCGATTCAACTTGGTAAAGTAATGCTCCTTGGACGTGGAGAAAGTGAAGGCGGAGGGCGGGATCGACCAGCTTTATTGTGTGCAACTTTTGAAGCGCTTATTGGTGCTATTTACATTGATCAAGGTATTCAAAAAGTTAAGAAATTCATCGAACCCATGCTTGAAAAAGCCACTCAGAAAATCTTGCATGGAAATAAGGATAGAGACCCCAAAAGCACTCTCCAAGAGTGGGCACAATCCCAAGGCTTAGGAACGCCGTTTTATAAAACGATTAGTTCCTATGGTCCAGATCACGCCAAAAGCTTCATTATCGAGGTGTACATCGAAAATGTCGTATATGGATCGGGTATCGGTCACAGCAAGCAAGCCGCGGCCAAATTAGCAGCTGAGCAAGCGATTAAGTCACTGAAAATTAATTATTAGCGGTCTTTTTCCATGATTTCACGTTTGAAATCCTTAGAATTGCAAGGCTACAAAACCTTCGCTAGCCGGACGGCATTCGAATTCCCGGGTGCAGTGACGGCCATTGTTGGTCCAAACGGCTCAGGGAAATCGAACATAACCGATGCCCTCCGCTGGGTGCTGGGAGAACAGTCTTACAGCCTGCTGAGGGGAAAAAAGACCGAGGACATGATCTTCTCTGGATCGGAAAGAAGAACTCGCTCAGGAATGGCGACAGCCACGATAATTCTTGATAACAGCGATAATTGGCTGCCGATCGATTATTCTGAAGTCTCAATTGCGCGCAGAGCTTATCGAGATGGCTCAAATGAATACCTGCTGAATGGTCAAAAGGTTCGCCTGCGGGATGTCTCGGAATTGCTATCCGAATCTGGCCTTGCTGAGCGGACATATACCATCATTGGGCAAGGTTTAGTCGATGCGGCTCTGGCGTTGAGAGCTGAAGATCGGAGGCGATTGTTTGAAGAAGCTGCTGGGATTGGACTTCACCGTACACGCCGTCAAGAAGCTGTGCGCAGATTAGCCGACACCCAGCGAAATCTGGAGCGTGTCGAAGATATATTGCAGGAGCTGCGCCCTCGCCTGAGGAGTCTTGACCGACAGGCTCGCCGGGCTGCGGAATACGATCAGGCAGTTGCTGATTTGAAAGAGCTGCTGCGCGAGTGGTATGGATTTCACTGGCACAAGGCGCAAGAAGGGTTGGCGGAAGCTAAAAAAATTGTCAATGAACAGTCGGTTGCACTCGATGCTGTTCGGGAAAGAGAGTCCCAATTAGTAGCAGAAATAAATCTTCTACGGGAGAAAAGACAACGAATCCGTGAAGAGGTGAGCACTTTCCACAAACAATCAGCTGAACTTCACTCACGCAGGGAGATAGCCAGCAGAGAACTTGCAGTTGCTGAAGAACGAGAACGCTACATTAGGGAACAAGAACGAAAATCTCGGGCAGATTTATTGGCTTCCGTAGAAGAAGTTGGTCTGCTTGATGAACGTAATAAATTCGCATTGGAGGAAGTTGCTCGCTTGGGAAGGGAGTTGGAAGAAGCAAAGGAACGGAACAATGAACTCCAGGAAGAGTTAGATAAACGTCAGCAGATTCGCAATAAGATTGATGAAGAGCTGAATCTGAATCGGCAGCGATTGATTCAGAATTCCACTCTGCGATTAGAGCTGAAGTCTCGCAACGCAGAACGACAGGCGTTGTTGGAAAATCTGGAAAAGTCTGCCAAACATGGAGAAGAATCAATAACCACAAGCGAGAAGAAAAGTCAGGAGCTGGCGAATAGAATCGCGGATAGTGCAAGCGAGCAGGAATCCGCGAAAATTTCATTGGATCAAATTAAAAGCTCGAAATTGGCAATCGAGGAAAGTATTCTTGAGTATAAGAGCACAAAAGATAAACTGGCTAATCAAATAACTTCGTATGAAACGCAGTTATCAAAATTAAAAACTCAATATGATGTGCTGAAGCAAGCAGAACAGTCTTACGTGGGATATTCAAGTGGGGTGAAGATTCTCTTGGAGGCAGCGAGTGAAGCCAGATTACCGCGTTCAAAGGGGATCTTGGGTTCAAATATCAATGTCCCAGTGGAATTTGAAATTGCTATAAGTGCAGTACTAGATGAATATATTGATGCCCTGGTGTTGGAATCGCAAGATGAGGTTAATCAGGCGCTGAATATCTTAGAGAAGAGTCAAAAGAAAGCTGCCATACTGCCTCTAGATGCACTTCTTGCTGATGACTCCTCGATTGAGAAAGTTGAAGGTGGAGGAATACTTGGATTGGCGAGTGAAAAAGTGTCTGCTCCTGCAGATATTTTACCTGCCATCAAATTATTGCTTGGTAATGTTCTAATAGTTGATAATCGGGCAAATGCACAAGAAGTTATTAGAAATCTTCGCCAAAATTCACAAAAGTTTGATCGTTTGATGGCAAAAGTAGTGACTCTGACAGGAGAGGTTTTTCATGTTCAGGGTCCAGTGAAAACCAGCTCAAATTCAAAACCACCCAGTTTGAGCCGCCCGCGTGAGATGCTTGAGATCGCTCAAAAACAGGCGCAGATCGAGGAAAACCTTGAAGATACTACAAAGAGATTAGCTGAAATCGATAATACATTATCAGAGGTAGAGATTGAAGAAAAGCAAATTGATATTTTGCACGAAAAGCAGTGGGAGATTTATGAAAAATCAAATAGTTCGCATAGGCAACTAGTAATAGAGGCTGAACAGATAAGACGGGAGATGGATTGGCAGGTTAAGCAACTAGCTCAATTAAAAAGAGATATTGAGGATTCTGATAAACAAATAAAGTCATCGTTATCTGAAATTGCCAAATTGGATAAGCTTGAATCTGAGATTGAAAATCAGATCGATCAACAGGTAAATGAACTTAGAAATCATTCGCTTGATGATATCCAGGAGAATTTGGCTCATTGGAAAACGCGAAATGCAGTTCTAGAACAGGCCTTCACAGAAGCAAAAGTACGCCAGGATGACCGTGAGAGATTATCAGCGGAGGCGATAAATAATTCTGAGCGCATATCAAGCAGCATTGAATCTCTGACTACTAGCCGTGATAGTACGAGAGAAGATATCAAACAGTTTAAAGGAATAATCAACGAAGTTGAGGATCAAATTGAAGTTAATAATAGTTTCGTCTCACCATTGGATGAAGAACTCGAGAGAACGGAACAGCAATTAACTGAAATGTTAACGCGAGAATCAAAAGAGCGGGTGGTTTCAAGCCAGGCTGAGCAGAAATACACTCAAGCCAGGATTGCTCATGTCCGTAAACAAGAATCTTTAGATGCTCTCCGCCGACAAATTGAATCAGATCTTGGCTTGGTCGCTTTTGAATACCGGGAAGAAGTTTCAGGACCAACTCCTTTACCATTAGAAGGATTTGTCGAAGACCTTCCTCTTCTTGAAGAGCTTTCCGAAGGGACAGAAAAAGCATTAAACAGGCAGCGTTCCTTAATCAGGAGAATTGGTCCAGTCAGCCAGGAAGCGCAGATTGAGTTTCAAGAGGTTAATGAACGCTACCAATTTTTGTCTGCTCAGGTGGAAGATTTAGAAGAGGCGGCTGTTGATGTTCAGAGAGTAATTGAAGAGCTGGATGAGATTATGGAAAGGGAATTCTGCAATACCTTCGATGCAGTTGCCGAGGAATTTCACCAGATATTTGGTAGACTTTTTGGTGGTGGTTCGGCAAGACTTGTCCTGACAGACCCTGATGATTTAACTGATACTGGAATCGATATAGAGGCGCGTCTTCCTGGTAGAAGGGAACAAGGGCTTTCTTTATTATCTGGCGGTGAACGTTCCTTGACAGCTGTCGCCCTGGTTTTTGCATTGCTGAGAGTTTCACCGACACCATTCTGTGTTCTGGATGAGGTGGATGCCATGCTGGACGAAGCCAATGTAGGCCGTTTCAGAGAGCTGTTGCGTGAACTGAGCCAGACGACCCAGTTCATTCTGATCACGCATAATCGCGCCACAGTCCAGGTGGCAGATGTTATTTACGGGGTCACGATGGGGAGAGATTCAACCAGCCAGATCCTGAGTCTGAAGGTTGACGAAATCGAAAAAGTTGTTTAATCACCTGGTACGAAACCAAAATGCGAGCCGAACTTATCAGCGGCTCGCATTGTATTTGTCAGAATAGTAAACTGTTTATTGTTGGAGAAGTTGGGGAGGAATTTCCGGTTCAGTTGGAATTCGATCTTCAAAGAAATCTGAAATCACTGGCTGAATACGATTCCTTTCTTCCTGAAGCCATTCATCGAATTTCTGAACCTTTAACTGCTCGTGTTCCGCAGCAGTCAATGAACGCATTTCATGGCCTAATTTTTGAATGATGTGCCATCCAAAGGAAGTCTGGACTGGGTTGCTGACCTCTGCAATTTCTAGCGCAAATGCTGCTTGTTCGAACTCGGGGACCATCTGGCCGCGAGGAAACCAGCCTAAATCTCCACCTCGATTTTTGTTGCTCTCATCGGTTGAATATTCGGCCGCTAATTCAACGAAATCATCACCATTATTTAGCCGATCAAGAACTTCTATAGCTGTCTCCTCATCATCGACAAGAATGTGTCGAGCCCAGACCTGTTCCTGCTCATTTGGAACATCTGTTGTGACCGCGTCGAACACTTTTTGTCTGTATATGCCGGATTCGATTATCGCCAAAATGTGTCCTTCACGAATACCAATATCTCTTTGAAAAGAATCAATCACTTCCTGGTAATTCTTTTGAAATTCTTCAAAGGTGTAAGGAGTTGGGGATGGCGAGGGCCCTACAGTTGGGGTTGGTCCTTCAGGGGTAAATGTAGGAGGGGGAGTCGGAGATGGCTCTCTGGTTGGCGTAGGGGTAGCGTCTGGAGATACAGTTGGGGTAGCGGTTGATGTTGGTGTAGGCGGGATTAATGCCAGTTGTGTAGCTGATAAAGTTGAGGTCGCCAATGGAGTCGGCACGAGGGTCGGAGTGGGTGGTGTTCCATCAGGGAAATAGCCAAGTTCTTGCTGAATTTGTTCTTGTACCTCTTCTTCGGTGACGGTGATGCCTCTCCGGTTAGCTTCCTGACGGATGATATGGTCTTCAATCATCACATTCAGAACGTTTTGGCCAAGACTCATCGGCTCTAGTTGAATTTGAATTTGGTTCAAACTTTGTTGAAAAAATGCTTGGGTGTTTTCATCAGCACCAAATAATTGCATATTTTGCAGTGTTTGCAGATACTGCTGAACTAATTGATAGCGGTCAAAGCGGGCTCTGGACTGAAATTCTTCAGTTGTGATCTCGTCGTCGCCTAGAACAGCAACCGGCTGATTAGGGTGAATTAACCGGGATTCAATTAATCCGTATGCTACCAATCCGAACACGGCTACCAAAACAACAACCGCTCCAATGATGATGTATCGTCTTTGGATCCGCTCGCGTTCTTGACGGGCTAAATGTTTTTTCGTTACTGTCTTCTTCTCTGGTGCCTTGGCCATAAAAACCTTTGCTACATTTTAATTGTCGGTGGAATAAGCTTTGTAATAGGGCATAAGGCATGTACCTTATGCCCTATTTATCACAATAACTTCAATACAAATTTATTAACGGAGAACCTCGCCAGTGAATGGCAATAAGGCAACGTGGCGGGCCCGTTTGATGGCTTTCGCCAGCTGGCGCTGGTGTTTTGCACATGTTCCTGTTTGGCGACGAGGTCTGATCTTGCCCTCATCGGTTATGAAACGCCGTATTGTCTCGGCTTGTTTATAATCGATCTTCGAATTGGGATCTGTACAAAACTGGCACACCCGTGGGCGAGAATAGTAGCGTCGTCTTTCAGGTCTTGCTGGTCGTTGATCTGTCACAATCAAATACTCCTATTACTTGGTAATCATTCTCGAAGTTATATTGAAATATGCTAGTCAAGATTTGAGCGGAAATTCTTCTTCCTCGTCCGCTTTGGAATTCTGATCACTTGGAGAGGTTTCTTTTCGCTCCCCTAATACGATCATTTCATTGGCGACAATCTCAGTTGAACTGCGTTTATTGCCGGAATTATCTTCCCATACTCGCGTTTGAAGGCGACCTTCAATGTAAACTTGTTGACCTATTACCAAGTGCTGTTTGCATATTTCTGCCAAACTGCCCCAGGCAACAACATTGAACCATTCAGTCTCGGAATGTCGTTCCCCATCGGAGCTATTCCAAGACCGGGTTGTAGCAACATTGAAGGTAGTTACTGGTCGTCCAGAAGGTGTATAACGCATCTCAGGATCACGTCCCAGCTGGCCAATGATCATTACCTTATTCAAACCTCGACTCATCTTTAAAACCTCGAATCTAAATTATCGAATTTATTTCTCTGTTACTCTATTTCTGATGTCAGCAGATAACGCATCACTGGTTCTTGAAGACCCAGGTTGCGTTCTAATTCAGAACAGTATGTTGGTTCTATCTGGGTATTGAATAGTACGTACTGTCCTTCTATCTGTTTTTGAATGGGGTAAGCCAATCTGCGCTTGCCCCACAAATCGACATTGTCGACCTGACCACCCGAATCAGTGATCCAGCCTTTAACTTTTTCAACCAGTTCGTTAAACGCCGGTTCGTCCACTTCGGGATGGACGATAAACATAAGCTCATACGAACGCATGGGGGAATCCTCCTTTCCTCGGGATTGCCTATGGTTCACACCGTAAGTGTGCCAAAAGCGGAAAGATAGCCACGCATTCCTGCGTGGCTAAACAGAATTTTAACATAACCCCATTAGTTTGGGAAGGTTATGATGGGGAGCACTAAGGACACATTAATCAGAACTAGAATTCGAGGTTGGTCCTCCCATCACACAAACGAATACGTATTCTACTTGAAGAATCATCCTCCCAGGTAGGCTTTTTTCACCTGATCATCTTCGAGAAGGGTTTTTGAATCTCCTTCTAACACGAGGCTTCCACTT
>CP070785.1:2294086-2304438 GCA_020346705.1 Chloroflexota bacterium
AATGAGCGGGTCCGGTCCAATTCAGCTGCCAACTTTTTATCACCTATTGAGGTAATTAGCTGGTCCATCTTGCGGTTGAAGTTGCGTTTATTCCGGGCTTCATTTTGATAAGTTGAAATTGAGAAATAATTACGCAGCCAGTAGCGAAACGGATTGAACGAATCACGAATTGCCTGGTCGCATTGGCAGATAGACCAGTGAATGTCAGATTCAACTTGATTTGAAAATTCATCAACCAGACGAGTTTTGCCAATTCCAGGGTCGCCTAAGACCATCATCGCCCCGCAATACTTAACCTCAGAAATTGGTCCGATAAAATTGGCTAATGCTTCCAACTCTGATTGCCGACCAACCAGTTCCGTTTGGTATGTCCTTTCAACTTCTTCTTTGCGCTCTTCTAGCAAATATACCTTCTGCTTACGTGAAAATCCTTTGAAGGAGTATTCTCCGTCGGGTTCTATCTCAAATCGCGAAGAAGCTCGCCTGGCAATCTCTTCATCAACCCATATCTCACCGCGTAAGGCAGTTGACATAAATCGAGCAGCGAGATTAACGCCGCGACCATAAGCTGTGTACTCTTCCCGAAGAGGTGAGCCGATGAAACCAGCATGGGCAATCCTGTAGGTGACGCCAGCATTGATGGGGATGCTGGTCTGTGTTTGCAGCTCTAAAATCAAGTTTAATGCCCGTTCAATATCATTTTCGAATGACACTGGTGCCCCCCAAAACATCAAAAGATTGGAGCCCTTGTCGCCAAAATCAAGTCGGGTGAGTAAACCACCAAATTTGTCCTGCAGCTCAAATAGCGTACTCATGAAGATTGCTAATTGATCCTCTGTTCGCACAGTTGGCAGGTTGATGAACATGGTCACAACCTGGCGAAATTCGCCGCTGTGTACCTGGTGAAATAGCGAACGAGGAAAGAACCTGTAGGCCATTTCGGAATCCTGGATGTTGAGATCAACAGGAAGTGGAGGAAGTGGATCGACAGTGAGGCTCGATACCATGAAATAATCTTCCTGCGGGGAAAAATCAGCATGTCCACCGATGGCATCACGAAAATTTGCATCGGCGATTATTTGTCCAGAGCTGGCTTTACCCTCCGATAGTGCGCTTTCTTCGACTGCCGTTCCTTCAATGTAGTATGCAGCTCTTCTTTGGTCTTGAGAATTCACAACTCCCCAAGCAGCTTCCCCTTTGGCAATGCCTATCCTTCCCGAGACGAGAAACTCACCGTATGGAGTTGTTTGTTTTGCGAGCGATTCGAGCTTTTTCTGAATTTGCCAGGCTGCTGATAAAGCATGCAGGCAAACAATTTCATCATTATCTTCGATTGGATAGATCGCAGTAAATGCATCCCCAGCGAGTGTTGAAATAAATCCACCTTGTTCATATGTGATCTGGACAAGGGGTGTAAAGATATTCCGCATTACATCAGCCAGGATTTCCGCACCGTGCTGGCCTTGTTCCATCAATTGATCAGTAATTTGACTGAAACCGGAGATATCCACGAACATGCCGACCGCTGGAAGTCTCCCACGGTTATTTCCTGAGAGATATCGATCTAGAATATAGTGGGGAATAAGGTTGCGCAATAGCTTATCCTTAAATTAAATTGGGGATTAGATATTGGATATTCGATGCTCTAAGTATCTGGATAATACAAATTCTATCATTAGAGAGTTGAAGTATTAAATCAGAAAAAGCCACCCTTTGGGATGGCTCTCATTTGGGTGGGCGAAGGGACTTGAACCCTCAACCACCTGTTCCACAGACAGGCGCTCTGCCCGTTGAGCTACGCCCACCATGCTAAAAAATTAAGCTTGATGCTCAATCGGCTTAGTTTACCATGGTAAGGTATTTCTATGGAAGGGTAGCAAATTCCTCAAGATGATTCCAGATGATTAGATTGCTTCTTGGAAACTATAGACATCGTCGATTCAATTAATCGAGATCGAGCATTCTCTTGAGTTTGTTAGCAGATTCAGCCCGGGGAATAGTTTCCTGGTTGCCAGAGCTTAATTCCTTCAAGGTTACCTTCTGGGCTGCAATTTCATCAGGACCCAGTAAAAGTGCAATTTTTACTCCAGTCTTATCAGCATACTTCAACTGCTTTCCGAGCTTATCAGCTTGAGGATAACAAGCTACCTTTAAACCCGCCTCGCGCAATTCTTTTGAAAGGGTGAGCGATTCTTGCAGTGAATCCTCATTAAAAACTGTCACCAGGATTGAAGCTGCTGGAGTTTTGATGTCTGTTGGAATTAAGTCCAGCTCTTCCAGAACCAGTGTGATGACCAAATCACCCATGGCGAAGCCTACAGCTGGGATTTGATTGCCGCCCACATCAGAAAGCAGGTTGTCGTACCTGCCGCCGCCAAGAATTGCGCGCCTAACGTCACCCTTGATTGCTTGCGCCTCAAATACCGTCCCTGTGTAATAATCCAGCCCGCGGATGATATAGGGAGCAAAGCGAACATACCCACCAACTCCAAGGGATTCAACTGCCGGGAAAAGACCTTGCAGGGCTGGGGATTTCTGCCACAAATCGTCATTTCGTAATAACTCTTCGAGCTGGTCGATTTGTTGGAGCGTAAGACCCAAATCTTTGGCATAGTCCCGCCATTTCAGAGGCGCTAATTTATCACGGCGATCAATCAGGCGAAAGATATCTTTAAACGATTCATCTTGAATGCCAATTTCTGCCAGTTCACCTTCCATCAAGTAACGGTTATTGACTAGAATCTGAGCCTCATCCGGTGAAAGTCCAACCGCCTGGAAAAATGAAGCCACGATGGCGACCAGCTCTGCATCAGCAGTTGGTGAATCAGATCCAATCAGGTCAATATTCCACTGAAAGAATTCACGAGTGCGCCCTTTTTGGGGACGTTCGTAGCGCCAAAACGGACCAAATGACCACCAGCGGAGTGGGAAAGTCAGCTGGTTCTGCTGTTGGGCAACCATGCGGGCCAGGGTGGGGGTGAGCTCGGGGCGTAATGTAATTAAATTTCCACCACGATCCTCGAAGACAAAGGATTGCTCTTTGACCAGCTCGTCACCGGATTTGGCAGCGTAAAGCTCCAGCGATTCGATCAGTGGCCCTTCGTATTCCTGGTAGCCGAAGGCAGAAGAAACTAAGGCTGCAACTTCGTATAGCCATTTCCGGACAGCCATTAATTCCGGGTAATAATCCCTGGTCCCCTTCACGGGTTGAATAATTTTGCTCTTAGCCAAAGTTCGTACCTTTCTGTGGTTTAATGTTCTTCTTTATGAAGGTGAATTGTAGCATGAAAAAGTAACGATAAATTGAGGCATGAATGAAAATAATTTCTTGGAATGTCAACGGCTTGAGAGCCCTGTTATCGAAGGATTTGCTCAAGGATGTCATGGAGCTGCAACCAGATGTATTGTGCCTGCAAGAGATAAAAGCCAGGCCAGACCAGCTGACCAAGGCACAGATTGATGGTTTCTCCGAGTTTAAAGCATTCTGGAATCCAGCAGAACGTCCCGGTTATAGCGGTGTAGCGACTTTTGCTCGAAAAGAACCAGGAAACCTGTCATTCAGTCTTGGTGAGGACAGGTTCGATGTTGAAGGACGGATCATCCGGACAGATTATGATGACCTGGTCTTATTCAACCTGTATGTCCCCAATGGGCAGCGGGATCAAAATCGCTTGGATTATAAGCTTGATTTCTATGGTCGGCTGCTCGATACTTGCAATCAGCTGCATCAAGAAGGGAAACAAATCATCCTGTTTGGTGATATGAATACCGCTCACCAACCGATCGATCTGAAAAACCCTAAGCAGAATGAGAAGAATTCAGGATTTTTACCAGAAGAAAGGGCCTGGATTGACAAATACCTCCAGCACAATTTTATTGATATCTATCGCGAAATATACCCAGACAGGGTGCAGTACACCTGGTGGACATATCGCTTGAACGCCAGAAGCCGGAATATAGGCTGGCGGTTAGATTATTTTTTGCTATCAAGTGGGTTGGCCAATCAGGTTGTCGATGCAGTAATTTATGAGGAGATGCTTGGCTCAGACCACTGCCCGATCGGTTTAGAACTTGACTTGTAATTTCTATGAGTTGCCTGTCAGTTGAAAATCGAACTGTTCGATATCGTTTACCGGTTGGTTACAAACAAACCCTTCACACACATATGCGGTGGGGGCGTCATTGAGTATCATGCGATTATCAAGAAGGGCTGGACCATCAATATCAATGGGAATGTCGGAGACAGCAGCAACCACATCGGGACGGTAGCTTGACCAAAGGTAATCGATCAGCAATTTCGTGCGGCCATCCTCACCACTGCCAATAATCGCCACTTCACGGATGGGATAGAGAGCTAAGTCTAATGCGCATAGCCACCAACTAAACGCGGTTGGATACTTTGAAATGGATTCTTGAAGCCTGCCAAGCATCATCTCTGCCTTATCCCGCATGCTTCCGTCTCCCTGGTAAGCAGCCATTTGGAGCAGGGCATAGGCTGCCAGGGCATTTCCTGAAGGCGTGGCGTTATCCTGCAAATCTCGGGGACGGACAAGCAGTTTCTCATGATCTTCCGGTGTGTCAAAAAAAAGTCCTTCTGCGCTTGAAAAGTTCATTACCATACTATTAGCAAGCTCGATTGCGCTCTGGAACCATTTTGGGTCGGGGTCGGTGTTATATTGGTCGATCAGAGCTAAAATGATCGAGGCGTAATCATCGAGATAACCAGAATGGTTGACCTTACCATCTCTCCAAGAGCGAGAAAGTCGGTGATTATCGAGTAGCTTAGTGAGTAAAAAATTTAAATTGCGTGTAGCCATTTCCTGATAATCAGTATTCCCCAAATATCTCCCAGCCTCAGAAAACGCCAAACACATCCAACCATTCCATGCGACCAACACCTTATCATCCGTACCAGGACGGATCCTTTTTTCCCTGGATTCAAGCAATTTTTCATTGATCCGCTTGAGTTCGTCCGGGATATCAGAAACTTCCAAGTTAAATTTCTCAGCTAATTGGTTTTCGTCTAATAACAACCGGCGAGGGATAGTCTTTCCTTCAAAATTACCAGCATCAGTAAACCCATAGGCTGCAAGGACCATATCAGCATCATTCTTGTTTGACAAAGATGCACGAATTTCTTCCTCTGACCAGACATAGAATTTCCCTTCTTCGCCTTCCGAATCCGCATCCAAGCTGCTGTAAAAACCGCCTGAAGGGTCTGTCATTTCCCGCACGACAAAATCGAGTGTCTCTTCGCAGATTCTACGAAAAAAAGGATCATCAGTGATCAAATAGGCGTGCAGATATGCCCGCGATAAAAGGGCATTATCATAAAGCATCTTTTCGAAATGGGGAACCAGCCATTCGTTATCGGTGCTGTAGCGGGCAAAACCGCCACCAATCAAATCGTACATGCCGCCCTGGGCCATCGAACGCAAAGCATGAGAAGCAACCTCAAGCGCTTCTTGATCTCCTCTGTTTGCGCGCCGAAGGAGAAACTCAATTGCCATCGGTTGTGGGAACTTTGGTGCTGAGCCCCAGCCACCGTACTTCCAATCGTAATTCTTGATTAGCGTTTCAGCTGCCTGTTCAAGATAGCTGGCATTCAATTGACTCGATTTACCAGGAATCAATTGATTCCTTTGAATGTAGTTAGTGACCTGGTTACCCGCTTCAAGTAAACGATCGCGATCTTCTTTCCAGGCCTTGGCTACCCCTATGAGGACCTCGCGAAACGCCGGCATATTATATCTAGAGACAGGTGGAAAATAAGTGCCCCCGTAAAATGGTTGCAGTTCCGGTGTTAAAAAAACACTCATCGGCCAGCCACCTTGACCGGTGAGGGCTACGACTGCATCCATGTAAATATTGTCAATATCAGGCCGTTCTTCCCGATCCACCTTGATATTGACAAAAAACTCGTTCATGATTTCAGCCGTGTCGGGATCTTCAAAGGATTCATGTGCCATGACATGGCACCAGTGACAGGCCGCATAGCCAATACTTAGAAAGATTGGCTTATCTTCACTTTTTGATTTGTTTAACGCCTCTTCGTCCCATTGAAACCATTCGACGGGGTTATCTGCATGCTGAAGAAGATAGGGAGAAGAGGAATCGATTAATCTGTTTGGCACAATTACTCTCCAAATTCGAATTCTATATCCTCAATGCCTTCCCATTCCTGGGAGGCCTGGATCTGAATATCTGCAAATAGGTCTTCCTGCGAGACCTCAATAAAATGAAGTTTTACCAATTCAAGCAGCGCTAAAAAAGTAACACCGATCTCTTCTCGAGTACTACGCTCTCCCAAAAGCCTCCTAAAAGACGAGCGGCCAAATTGCCGCAATTGATCAGTGACAAGTTTTACTTTTTGGCGAATAGTAACCTTTGGGGGAGTAATCGCGGTGTCCAGCGAAACTGGTTCTTCAGGTATGCGAGTCATGACTTCAAGGAAAGCCGCGGCCAGGTCTGATTTGTCTATCCCGGTCAACTGCAGTTTCCCCTCCAGCTCTGGTACTGGGGCAAGGCTGGTATACGCGCGTTTGTCAAGCTTTTGTAATTCATCCAGAGATTTGGCAACGCTCTTGAACTGTCGATAAAGACGCAATTGACGGGCCAACTGCTCTCCAGGATCTTCTTCGCCCGTATCTCTGGTTGGGGGACGAGGCAGCAAACTCTCAGATTTGATTTGAATTAATTTCGCGGCAATTACTAAGAAACCAGACACTTCTTCCGCTGACAGTTCTGGTAGCTCTTCAATATATGATAAATATTGATCGGTTACGTGAGCTAGAGAGAGCTTGGTGATGTCAAGTTCTGCCCGTTCTATGAGTTGCAAAAGGAGGTCCAATGGCCCCTGATAAACCGGTGTGGCTACTTGGTATTGATCATTACCAGATAGAGAAAATTTGACAGCCATTGTCCAAATTATACCTGACAAATGTTTCTGACCATGCTATACTTCAGTCCACATGGATTGAATGGGAGATTTTTTTATGATAGATGAACCAGTTCACGTCACAGATAGTGCTTTCGAAAAAACGGTTTTGCAATCAAAGCTGCCTGTAATTGTTGATTTCTGGGCGCCCTGGTGTGGACCATGCAGAATGGTAGCCCCAACGCTGGATAAACTGGCAAAAGAAAAGGCAGGCACTTTATTAGTTACGAAAGTAAATACTGATGAAAATCCTGAGTGGGCGATGAAATACCAGGTTCAGGGAATTCCGACGATGTTATTTGTTGCCGATGGAAAGGTCGTCCACAGACAAGTTGGCGCCATGCCTGAGCCAATGCTGAGGGAAGTTGTCAATGAATTCTTGAGCGTTGTCGAGGAAGCAAAAGGCGAGTCTGTCGAATAGTAAAACAAAATCTACAATTTAATCATTCTTTTACGCGTTCAATCCGCGCCCCTAGGGCGCGGAGTTTTTTATCTATCTTCTCATATCCTCGGTCGATCTGGCCCACATTGCGGATTTCCGATTGACCGTTTGCGGCTAGAGCCGCTAATACCATGGCCATGCCGGCTCGAATATCAGGGCTTTCCATCGTCTCAGCATACAATCTCGTTGGTCCTTGAACGATGCTGCGGTGAGGATCGCATAAAACTATCTGGGCTCCCATATTGACCAGCTTATCAATAAAGAACATGCGGCTGGGGTACATCCAATCGTGGAACAAGATACTTCCTGATGACTGGGTTGCGACCACAATAGCAATACTCATCAGATCCGTCGGAAATGCAGGCCAAGGCATAACGCTGATCTCCGGAATCGCTCCGCCAAGATCAGGTTCGATGCATAATTCCTGCTCTGCTGGAACAAGTAAATCTTTCCCTTCCACCTTCCAGGAAACGCCGAGACGCCCAAAAACTCCTGCGATCATATCCAAATGCTCAGGAGCTGCTTTGCGAATTCGAAGTGATCCTTTGGTGACAACAGCCGCGCCGATAAAACTAACCACCTCAAGATAATCCGGTCCAATGCTGAACTCTCCTCCGTCCAAACTTGGAACGCCATGAATATGTAATGTGTTTGAACCGATATTTTCAATCCTACCCCCGAGTTTGTTCAAAAAATGGCACAACTCCTGGATATGCGGCTCAGAGGCGGCATTGCGTAGGACAGTTTCGCCGTTAGCAGTCACAGCTGCCATGATGGCATTCTCAGTAGCAGTCACACTGGCTTCATCCAGGATAATATTAGCGCCATTCAATCGACCAGCAGTGAAGCGGAAGACTTTTTGGGAGCGATCGAATTCGGCTTCCGCCCCCAAACTGGATAAAGCGAGAATATGACTATCAACCCTGCGACGCCCGATGACATCACCTCCAGGAGGTGGTAGGAGCAGCTCTCCGGTGCGTGCAACCATTGGTCCTGCTAACAAGATCGAAGCCCGTATTTTGCGACAGAGGTCTGGATCAAGATCAGCCGGTCGCACCTGGGCGGCATGTATCCGCCAGGTATGGTTATTGACCAAATTTAGCTCTACTCCCAGGCTTTCCAGGAGCATTCTCATTGTCTCAACGTCTTTAATATCGGGCAGATTGTGTAGGATCACAGGTTGATCCGTGAGCAAACAAGCCGCCAGGAGTGGTAGTGCAGCATTCTTGTTGCCAGATGGCAAAATCTCTCCTTCTAATGGATGCCCGCCACCGATGATAAATTTTTCCATTAAATGCTCCTTAGAAATTAAGGGTGATTTGTGCGCCCGAATTTAGTTTCAGTAATTTCCCAGCATTATTTCGGTTGGCAACAATTTCGATTAAGCCGCTGCTACCGACTAAAAATCCGCAATCATTATCTGGCAAATCTGCAAAAGTGTCTACCCAGACTAAAGTCTTCCCTTCAGGTAGGGACAAATGTGATCGATCCATTGATAATGCTAATTCATTGAAATCGAATTTCTCATGATCAATCCAAGGTACGAAGTTGAATGTTCTATCCCCAGATTGTGAAAACCTCCCAATGCTGGTCAATAGATTCCCGAATTGATCACTATACAGCACTTCTCCATTTAGCTGGTTTTCTGCCAATATTAGCTTGGGGCTTGCTAACTCAATCAGGTTTTCAAGTGGTGCTCCGAAGCGCGATCCGTCAATTCCATTTGCTGCATAAGCAGCAGCAGGAGCGAAAACATCTCTGCCATGAAAGGTTTTTCCCTTATCTGGCAGTTGAAATTGGGGGTTAGACAATTCCCAGGCTGTAATGTCACCTTTTAAGGCAAATGTAAACACGCCATTGTCGGGTCCTACGAAAATATTATCGCCTGATCGGGCTATCAGCCCTCGACGCGCACTCCCCACACCAGGATCCACGACAGTTAAGAAGACTGACCCTGGGGGAAAATGAGGAATCGACTGCCATAACATCACCGCTGCCCGGTAGATATCACCAGGAGGTATATTGTGGGTGATATCGATAAATTTTGCCTCAGGCGCGATATTGGCAATTACACCTTTCATGATACCGACGAAAGGATCCTGATTTCCAAAATCCGTTAACAAGGCAATTACCTGATCAGATGGCATTGATCTCATTTTACTGTAAAAACATTTTTGTTAAGTCGAGCTCACAATATTAATGAACTGGAATGCTATAATTTTGTCCATGATCATAATCGTCATCTTGCTTGGTTGGATATCTGGAGCTCTGATCAACTATATCTCAGACGTTCTTCCGTATAAAAGGAGATTGGTCAAACCTTTTTGTGTAAATTGCGAAGAACCTAAACCATTCTTCAATTACCTGATATGGCCGAGGAAGTGTCCTTATTGTGGTCACAGGCGAACAGTTCGCAGCTGGATTGTTGAAATAATTACCGTTCTCATTGCTATTTGGCTTTGGAACCAACCAAATTTGATTTTAGGATTTTGGTTGAGCTTATTGGTGATGATTTATTTCGGAGTCGTAGTAATTATCGACCTTGAGCATCGTCTGATAATGCATCCGGTAAGTCTCGTTGGAACAATTTTAGGTCTATTTATCGGCATTCAACTACATGGGGTCATCGATACCCTTCTCGGAGGGTTGGCGGGCTTTGGTGCCATGTTGGGTCTTTATTTACTGGGGGCACTTTTCGCTCGTTACATTGTACGAAGAAAAAGGGAAGGGTTTAATGATGAGGCTCTTGGATTCGGGGATGTGATCTTAGGTGGGATTCTGGGTTTCTTCCTCGGATGGCCGGGGATAATTGGGGGATTATTTTTATCGATCTTGCTGGCTGGGGCTATCTCATTAATCTATTTGTTAATATCCTTATTGGCTCGAAAATACCGTGCTTTTTCCTTCATCCCTTATGGTCCTTTCATGGTTGCAGGTGCGGTGGCATTGATCTTCTTTAACAGTTACTTTGTT
>CP070785.1:2304538-2309416 GCA_020346705.1 Chloroflexota bacterium
AATGAATTGAACAGCTCACGCGAAGGATGGTCTTTTGGGTTCTCATACGCAGCACTAAAGCTGTTCCTGATCGACCTGGTGATTTTCACGCTGCTACTGATGCTCACCCCACTGCTGTTCCTGCCCGCTCTGCTCCCGGTATTTATCATGATCAGCGGCAGGCCGATGGCTATCTCCTTTGGTCTTCTGCTGATGACCTCGCTGTCGCTTCTCAGTCTCGCGGGGATGATCGTCATGTGGATCGCTGGCCTGATCACGGTGCAGC
Organism: Chloroflexota bacterium; assembly: GCA_020346705.1. GTDB lineage: Bacteria > Chloroflexota > Anaerolineae > Anaerolineales > UBA4823 > PFL25. Next base: position 2,304,804 of record CP070785.1, read on the forward strand.
TGGCTCACCGGGCATGCTGCCTGGATGGCTTAGGAGTCCTGGCCTCTATCTGGCGCGGTTTCCGTTTAATGCGCGCCCAATTGGGAGGCGTCGGATTGACCTGGCTGGTTGTGGTCGGGTTGGATCTGGTCTACCCGCTCCTGGTGGTGCCGGTCGGAATCCTGCTGGCCGCGGTCGGCCTGGTGTTTGGTGGAGGATTGGCATTGATCTTTGGCTCGTTGTTAGCACTCATGGTGGCGAAATCGACGGCCTGGACAATTGCCTTTATTGTTGGCGCAGTGCTGCTAGTCCTCGTGATTGCCGTGCCGTTAACGCTGCTAGGCGGCTTGCGGGAGGTTTTCAAATCATCCGCCTGGACCCTGACTTTTAGGGAGGCAGTCAGGAGCCAATCCATAAAAAGTCCATCTGTTCCTCAATCTGCTCTGCAGCAGATGAGTACAACATGATCCGTTGTGATCATAATGCTTAATCAGTGAAGTATATAGAAAGATCTAGGAGGTCTCTCATGTCCGGAAATAATCAAAAACCCACCCGCTGGTACTACCTGCTTGCCCTTCTGTTACCAGTTATCGCCTGTGGAATTACCGCATCGCTGATATATCGTAGTGTGCCTACACTACCAGGTGCCTTAGAGACTATGGACATTAATAACCTGACCCGGGTTGTCGTACCTGGTTCTGCTGAAGTTAATTTCCCTAAGGTAGGCGCATACGCGGTTTACTATGAATACCGCAGTGTCATCAATGGTGTCAATTACGTCCGGGATAAATACCCACCATTTATTAGTTGTCAATTGAGGTCAAAAGCTACTGGTGAAAACATCGAGCTTGCCTCGCCACAAGCTGAGGGGGATATTTATTCCACCCAGAATCGGGAACGGGCAGGCGTGTTATTCAAGAGTATCAGCATTAATCAACCGGGTGTGCACACATTCTCTTGCCGATACCTGGATGGCAGGTCAAATCCACAAATTGTCCTGGCAGTAGGACCGAATATGATCTGGGAGTTCTTCAATATCGCAGCAAAACCTGTTTCGGCTTTCTTTTGTGGTGGGCTTGTTTTTCTCATTGCGCTTGGGTTATCGATACTGTTCATCGCTATCGTGGCTTTCAAACGACACCAATCAAAGCAAGTCCTGGCAGGTGAATAAAGACTTGATGGTCCCATGCGAAATCCCAAGTCGTTTTCAACCCAAAGGTCCAGGTGAAAATGAGCTTGGGATAGCGCGCTTTCCAATCCGTTAGATATCAAGCACAAAAGGAGGTACCGACATGGGGAAATCAATAGAGTGGATCAAATCTCATCCCATCCCTTCATTTTTTATTCTGACCTTGCTGTCCACGTTTATTCTGCTTTTTCCTCCTGTCTACCTGTACCGGATGGGTTTCACAGACCATCCTCTCCTGCAGGTCTTGATGCTCTACGCGTCTCGATTGGCTGTATACAGTCCAGTCCTTGTTGGTATGTTAATCACTTGGTGGGCTCGACCCAGTCGAAGCCTGGTCTCTACCAGGAAACACTGGCTCAGCTTTGTGATCGTGTGGATTGCAGCTCTGGTTATCTCTACTCTAGAACTGCGAGGCAGAATCCCCCAGGCTTCTCTAGGATGGATGCCGTTGTTAGTGCTCTCAATCCCGATCGCCATTCTGCCAGCGTTCGTCGTCTCCAGCGCTTTCAGCCGGGTTGCCAGCCTCCGGGAATACCTTTCGACCCTGGTTAGACCCAGGGGGAATTTGTTCTGGTACCTTTTTGCGCTGTTTATCTTTCCCGTGGTATATATCCTGGGCTTGGCGATCACGCAGCTGCTGACAGGGGAGCCATGGCTCTCCAATATCCAATTGAGCTCGGAGGTCCTGTTGGCCACACTGATTACTTTCGCCAGCGTATTCTTCTACAGCGGTGGGATCAACGAGGAAGGTGGCTGGCGCGGTTTCGCACAACGCCGCCTTCAAGCAAAATACAGCCCCCTGGTGACCAATCTCTTCCTCTGGGTTTACTTGGTCATATTGCATATACCCAATGATATTGTCCAATACCAGGATGGAAACTACCTTCTTATCCGCATCGGCCTCTATCCATTCATCGTCCTTCTCTTCGGATGGGTTTATAACCGGACCCGAGGCAGCATCCTGGCCCCGGCACTCTTCCATGCCTCGATGAATTCGATGAACGTGTTGGGGACCGTACTCCCAATGACGAGCGCAGGGAGCGTTCTGCTGGTTCTGTTGGCGGTCTTTGCTGTTTTGTATGATCGTATGTGGAAGAAGCTCCCCAAAGATCACCCTGCTGTATATCAAGAGAGCGAGACTGCCTCCCCGCTGGTTGGATCCGAACCAATCGCATCAGAGTTAACCCCGGTTTGATCCAACCTTTACGTTGCCCTCGGGTATACCAAACATGAAGGGGAGAACCGTGGAAGGAAAGGGGAAGAAACAAATCTCAGGATCAACGCAGAAATCGTTCGGACAGGTTATTCCGCCAATAAACTTTCCAGCACGGAACGCTGAGCTTCGCTCAGGTGGCGGTAGCGGCTCAGAGAAAGTTCGCCTGCGGCGATGCGCTCCCATTCCTGAGATAACAGTTTCTTCTCCCAGGATTCCAGCTTGAACTGAAAGAGATACTTCTCGAGTTTTTCTAACTCCCTGTCGCGAGTCGCCAGCAGATCGCCGCGCAGGGTGACCTGCAACTCATCGGAAGGTGTCAGGGTCATATCAATCAACACCAGGGTTTCATCAGCAGTCTGATAGGTTGTTTCAACCTTTAAGGGTGATCCATTCAAGTTGATCGTAATTTCCTTCGGTCTCGCAATCCCTCTGAATTTCAGTTTGTATCGCCGCTCCTGAGGGAGGAGACTCCGATCTCCTTCGCTGGGTGATATGGTAAATTTCAGCGAATTCTCACCCCAGGCTTGAGAAAAAATAGTTAGGGCAAATTTCCCCTCCTGGTAAGCGGTTGTCTCGCCATCATCCTCATATAATTCGAAAATATTATCCGCACCTGGGAAGATCAGCAGCTCCAATTCTGAAGGATTTTCATCCCACATGACCTGGGTATTTAATGGGATGATCCCCCCAGCTTTGGCATACACCGGAATATCATCCAGCATGCCATAGACAGTGCGCCAACCAGGGCCACTGAGTTTTTCCCCATTGAAAAAATCAAACCAATCGCCTTCAGGCAGCCAAATATTTTGCCTGCTGAGTCCGGTTTCGGCGTGATTGGGTCGCGTAAAAGGAGCTGCCAGCAGCTCGGAGCCAAACCAATATGTATGACCGGCGGCAGTCGTGTAAGTATCTTTATGCTCTGGGTTGGAGTAGTAAAGAGGGGTAATTAGTGGCAGGGCTTTAATGTGATCCCGCCAGGCCATGCTGTAAATATAGGGGATCAAGCGGTGGCGCAGGCGCAAAGCAGTGCTGGCCGCACGTTCAGCCGCCGCCCCGCGTTCCCATGGACGCCGTTCGTGAAAAAGATTATCGGTGGAATGCATCCGCAAGATCGGGCTGAATACGCCGTACTGCACCCAGCGGGTATAGAGCTCATCATCCTCGATGCCTCCCATGTGCCCGCCGATATCGTGGCTCCACCAGCCATAAACGACGTTTGTTGCAGTTGCTGTGAAGCCAGGTTGGAAATCGAGCGCCTCCCAGCCGACCACGGTATCCCCAGAGAAGCCGATCGGGTAGCGGTGGTTCCCTAATCCACCCCAACGAGAAAATATAAACGGGCGCCGCTTACCATCCCGGCCGAGATCATAGAAATGCAGGTGGTTCAGCCACCAGAGCGGATCAAGACCTGGCAGGCTGCTCGAGGTTCCCTGCTGCCAGTCGACCCACCAAAAATCGATCCCCTCCGCCTCCATTGGATGGTGCAAGATATCGAAGTAACCCTGGACAAATTTGGGGTCGGCGATATCGAAGGGGATCGGTTCTTCGCTCTCGGGGTCGACGCCCATCAATTCGGCAAATTCCTGGTACTGCTCTTCATGGGGGTGTATACCTTCGGCGGGGTGCAGGTTGAGGGCTGTTTTCAAGCCCAATTTATGCAGCTCCGCGATGAAGCCCTCCGGGTTGGGAAACAGATCTCGATTCCAGGTATACCCTGTCCAGCCGGAGGAGGTATTGCCGGTGTCGGTGATGTGCCAGTCCATGTCAACAATGCAGACTGAGAGCGGAATCCCGCGTTCTTTGAACTCCCCCATCAGAGTAAGCAATTCCTGGTCTGAATACTTCCAATATCGACTCCACCAATTGCCCAGGATATAGCGCGGCACCAGCGGGGTTTGACCTGCCACCAGGCTGAACTCGCTTAGGCAGGCAGCATAATCTTGTCCGTAACCGAAGAAATAAATATCCATGTTCTCGGGATGGGCACGCTGTTCCAACCAGCATTGGTCATTGAATGTAAGGGATCGTGAGTCATCGTAGGCAGCTGCCCCATTGGAAGAAATCAAACCTGGGTCTGTACGGACAAAACCGGAAGCTTCGTCGAGTGTGCGGTAGGTCCCCCCGAGGTTGCCGATCCGATTAGGGTGCATGCCATAATGCCAGGTGAATCCGGTGGATTTGACTTTGACTTGCAAACTGGTGGCCGAAAAACCTTTTGGATTGATGTCG
>CP070785.1:2309516-2311545 GCA_020346705.1 Chloroflexota bacterium
GAAGGCATCCAGGTAGATACCAAATGGTCTGGAGCGAAGACCTTCTTTGGCAGTGAAGGATTGATCATGCTGCGAGTCAGCGGTACAGGCACCTTGATCATTTCCAGCTATGGTGCCATTCATCCGATGGAACTCAATGCTGGTGAGAAATATATCGTAGACACAGGGCACTTGGTGACCTTTGAAGAGCAAATTGATTACGATGTTAAAAAGGTGGCTGGTTGGAAAAGCACCTTGTTCAGCGGGGAAGGGCTGGTAGCAGAGCTGACAGGTCCCGGAAAAATTAACCTGCAGAGCCGCAGCCAGGATTCATTCCTGTCCTGGTTGATCCCCCGCATCCCCAAGCAGACCACTTATGTCAGCTCAGGAAACTGAAAAAGAACAATCGAAGGATATATGTATGATTGAATGGTTCCGCACCCATCCAAAATTGAGCATTTTTCTGGGGATTCTGGGCGGGTTCATCATCTTATTGCTAATCATGGCTAACAAGCCTTTCTCCTTAAGGCAAGCTTTTACGCCCGAACCGGCAGAGAAATATGAAGAAGCTCTAGTGCGTATTGAAGCTGTCCAGGCGGCTGAGGCTGAAATCCCTGATCTCAGCCCTGAGTGCGGCAGCATCCTGATGACCCATGAGGAAAAGGTCGCGAATGTGATCGTCTTCCTCCATGGATTCACCAGCTGCCCGGATCAGTTTGCTGCACTGGGAGAGGAGTATTTCAACCGTGGCTACAACGTGTTTATCCCCCGCCAGCCGCGCCACGGTCTGCAGGAATTTGATGGATCCCCACTCAAGGGCCTCAACGCTGAAGAGCTGGCTGCCTTTGGAAACCAGATTGCGGATATTTCCCAAGGATTGGGTGAACGCGTCGTGGTAGTCGGTCTCTCGGGTGGTGGCGCTGTTACTACCTGGCTTGCGCAGGAACGCGACGATATCGACCTAGCGGTGCCGATCGCCCCTTTCTTGGGAATTGGTTTTATTCCTCGTCCGCTCACCCGTCCCCTTACGAACCTGATCCTGTTAATTCCCGATTTCCATCAGTGGTGGGATCCGGTACATCAACTCAGCAATCCTTTATCGGCGTCCTATTCTTACCGCGGTTACCAGATGCATGCCTTGTTTGAGAATCTGCGTCTGGGATTTGTCGCCGAAGAGGATGCCAAGAAAGTCAAACCGGCTACTGGAGGCATCCTGGTAATCACCAATGCCAATGATGAATCAGTAAACAATGAAGTTGTAGCTGAATTTGAGCAGCTCTGGTTAGAACATGGTGAGCAGTTTTTGCAAACTTTCCAGTTTGAAAAAGAGCTGGAAATCCCCCACGATATGATCACCGTCTCGCGACCGAACGGGAGGGTAGATATTGTTTATCCAAAGCTGTTGGAACTCATCCAATAAACGCAAAGAAATATATTTCTATGGGTGTCCAAAATTATCAGAGCATGGAATATGAACACGTAATAATAAGTGGATAAAGAAGATGTCAGAAAAAAGTGAATCGGCCGAACTGGCCAACGAGCTGTTTATAAAAACCAAGCAGGATCAAAATACGGCCCATGCAAAACGCTGGCACAAGCAAGTAGCCTTATCTACTTTAATCTTTGCCATGCTGGCTGCATTGGGCGGTCTCTTATCTGGGATCACGGCCAGTGAAAACCAGCTTGAAAAGGCAAATGAAATAATCGATCTTACTGTACTCGAAGGAGACCGGGTGAGCGTGGAGGTATTAAAAGCCAAGAACGAGATCCTGCTCAGCCTTGGAGAGGTCCCGGACGAAGCTGAACTGGCAGCCATCCGGGACTTTGAAGCCGAAATCGCAGAGAAGCAGGAAGAAGTCATCAGGGAAGAAACACTAGCCAATATTGCCGAGCAAACCCACTTGGTCTTTGCCATATCCGTGGCTATACTGGCAGCTGGGATCTCACTGAGCGGCATGGCTGTTGTGGTATCGGAGAGATGGCTCTGGGTAATTGGTTTGATCGTTGGCGCGCTGGGCAGCATAGGAATCTTTTGGGGTATCAGTACCAT
>CP070785.1:2311645-2327424 GCA_020346705.1 Chloroflexota bacterium
GTTCGCATTCTAATACCAGCACGCAGCTCCTCTCCTGAGGATGGTGCTAAGAGAATTGCGAATGCTGCTCCGATGAAACCTCCAATAACTGCCCCCAAAAGAAAGTTTACTGCTCGGTTCATTATCAACTCCTAATCGTGATGTTGCCTGTATCTTCGATCCAGAATTATAATACTTTTATCCAACTATGAGCAATGGGTTATGAATATGATTGATCCAAACTTCCCTTTAATCGATCTACATCGCCATCTGGATGGCTCAATCCGTTTAGATACCATCCTAGATCTAGGTCGCGAAAATAATCTTGAACTTCCTGCCTGGGATATCGAGGGCTTGCGACCATATGTGCAGGTAACAGAACCTCAACCGGGAGTGATGGCATTCATTTCCAAATTTGAATGGATGATAGGGGTATTGGTTAGGTATGAGGATTGCATGCGGGTAGCTTATGAAAACGTGGTAGATGCACAAAATGAAGGTCTGGATTATGTTGAACTGCGCTTCAGCCCCTGGTTCATGTCTGAACCTCATGAATTACAACCCGATGGAGTAGTCGAAGCGATTGTAGAGGGGGTGAATCAAGCAAAACTGGATACTGGAATGAAGGTGAACTTGCTGGGAGTTATCAGCCGCACCTACGGTCCAGATACAGCATTAGAAGAATTAGGTGCGATATTGAATTACCGGGATCATATTGTAGGTATTGATTTGGCTGGTGACGAAGCTAATTTTCCCGGGGAATTATTTGTTGATCACATAAGAACTGCCCGAGACGCTGGATGGCATGTGACCGTTCACGCCGGCGAGTCTTCAGGTCCAGAAAGCATCTGGCAGGCGATTCAAGAACTCGGCGCAGAACGAATTGGTCACGCAGTTCAAGCGATTCGTGATGACAAATTGATGGGTTTTATGGAAGAAAAACGGATCGGAATCGAAGCGAACCTAACCAGTAATGTGCAAACAAGTACTGTTCCAGATTATGCCAGTCACCCATTACGGCAATTTTTAGAGGCTGGAATCCTGGCGACAATCAATACAGATGATCCTGGAATAAGCGGAATAAATATTGCCTACGAATACGAGTATGCCGCACCAGCTGCGGGATTAAACTTAGATATGATCCACCAGGCTCAGCGAAATGCACTTGAAGTAGCCTTTTTATCTCCAGCGGAAAAAGCGGAATTACATGAAAATCGCCCCCAGGGTACATAGAAGTGAGTCGGAATCTAACGATCTCAGCTGGAATGCCCAGGGCTGGATCTGGTTGGTATTACAACCTGGTACATGACTTAATTGTTGCCAGTGGGGGACAAAATGCGCGCGAGATTCGAAAAAAATACTATTTGCAAAGACTCTTGACTGAAGTAAACTGCAATATCAGCACCCTGAAAATCTTGAGGTTATCACCAGTGCTGATCCCAGCTCTGATTGGAAATAAATACGCCGTGAAGACCCATGCTGGACCAACCAGATTTTCCGACTGGCTCAACCAAAACGGAAGAATCGGCACGGTTTACATATACCGTGATCCCCGCGCGGCAATGCTATCGGCCTATGAATATGGTCAAAAGGCGATTAAGCAAAACCGGAAAAATGCCTTTTTCCAAATCAAAACTCTGGATGACGCGGCTGAATTCATGAAGTTCTATGTGAAAGTATGGGCAGCATGGTCACAGGCCGAAGAGACGATGCTGGTTCGCTATGAAGATTTACTTGCAGATTACAATGTCGAATTTGACCGTTTAATTGGACATTTAGAACTGCAGCTCGACAAGAATGAGAGCAAAAAGATATGCGAACAATACAAACCTGAAAAAGGCGATCCAGGGCGGAAGGGAACTCATTTCAGTAAGGGGGAGGCAGATAGGTTCAGAGGTGTGTTCTCTCAAACCCAGCTAAATCAATTTACCGCCATGTTTGAGCCCGAATTATCGGTTATGGGTTATCAACCTTGAGGAGCTTGCCAAAACACGAAATATTAGAGATAATTAGCTACCAGCCTGGATCAGAAATTGACCAGGACTGAGAATAAACAAATCAATCTACCTTCGATTTAGCTGGTGGGCAGCATGGTTTCCTGTGCTGTTCAGCAAACTAAATCTTCGGCCCCTACCACCCAGAAGGAGGGTACCGTGTCAACAATTCCCACAATTTCCCCTGACCCGTTGGTCGCAAACCGCAAAAAAATAACTACCAAGGTATTTCAACAGAAGGCTGATCGTGGTGATCCAATCAGCATGCTGACCGCGTATGATTACCCCACTGCATTAATCATGGATCGATCTGGAGTTGATTCGATCCTGGTTGGAGATTCTCTCGGCATGGTTGTCTTGGGGTATGAAAATACGCTTCAGGTAACTATGGAGGAAATGCTACACCACTGCCGGGCAGTAAAACGTGGCGCCCAGTACGCATTGTTGGTTGGGGACATGCCATTCATGTCCTACCAGGTTTCAGTTGAAGAAGCAGTCAGAAATGCCGGCCGGTTTCTCCAGGAAGGGGGCATGGACGCAGTTAAATTGGAAGGCGGGCGTGAGAGATCGAGTACAGTCCAGGCAATCGTTGAGACCGGAATCCCAGTTATGGGACATATCGGCCTGACCCCGCAAAGCGTAAACCAGCTTGGAGGCTTTCGGGCGCAAGGCAAAACTGCTGCCGCGGCAAAAAAACTTTATGAAGATGCGATCATTCTCCAGGAGGCAGGTTGTTTCAGTCTGGTTTTAGAGTCTGTCCCAGGTCGTCTGGCTGAACTGATTTCCGATAAGTTGGAGATTCCGACGATTGGTATTGGTGCAGGCAAAGGGTGTGATGGTCAGGTTCTGGTAACTCATGACTTGTTGGGTTTATTTGACCGGTTCACACCAAGGTTTGTGCGTAAATATGCTGATTTGTTCAGCGAGATGGAACGCTCCTTCGGTGAATTCATCGCCGATGTTGAAGAAGGCGAGTTTCCTGGGGTTGAACATACAGTCAATATGCCAGATGATGAGTGGATGATCTTGATGTCTGAGATCGGCGTTAAGAACAGATAATCATTAACCAAGCAATCACTTAATTCACATAGGAATTTCAGTGAATGGATTCCAAACCTGAACCGCTGCTCATCGTAGGAACCGGCGCGATGGCAAGCTTATTTGCGGCGATGCTGTCGGCGAGCGGGGTACAGGTGCGGATGTTGGGCACCTGGAAAGAAGGCATTCAGGCGTTGAACACTTATGGTGTACGCCTGATTGATGAGCTGGGGAAGGAATTCACATACCCCGTAGAAGCGACAGATGATCCGAAATTGTGCACAGGCAGCCAATTTGCTATCGTCTTGGTGAAATCTTATCAAACCAACTTGGCGGCTCAAAAATTGACAACCTGTTTGAATGCAGATGGCGTTGCGCTGACACTACAAAATGGGTTAAACAATCACCAAGCATTATCCGATGTTCTAGGTGAAAGCAGGGTTGCATCGGGAGTGACCACAGCTGGAGCTACTCTGATTGATCCAGGGATCGTCCGTATCGGTGGAAGGGGTATCACCAGCTTGAAGAGGGATATCAGGTTGGATCTGTTGGTTAGCCAGCTATCCCGGGCGGGATTTGAGGTCGAGGAGGTTAAGGATACAGATGCTTTAATCTGGGGCAAGCTGGTGATCAATGCGGCTATTAATCCTCTTACAGCTTTACTCCGCGTACCCAATGGTCAGTTGATTTCAAATCCGTCCGCCCGGAGAGTGATGAACCTGGTCACTATCGAAGCTGCTGAAGTTGCCGGAGCATTGGGGGTAAATTTGCCATACCCTGATCCAGTCCCTGCAGTGGAGGCTGTCGCCCAGCGGACTGCCTCTAACCAATCATCGATGTATAAAGATGTGCTGCGGGGAAGTCAGACGGAAATCGATGCGATTAATGGCGCTATAGTGAGAGCAGGTGAGTCGGCTGGTGTCCCTGTAGAATATAACCGGATGCTGTGGTTGGTGGTCAGTGCACTGGCTCCATTAGATGAAAAATGAAGTGTTTGTCAGGTTGGAAAAGACTTTGCCTCCAAAAGAATTTCCAGATCGGATGGAAAGAATTCCCAGAAATTTATGAAAACGGTTCAATCTTTGTCTGAACTACGACGGATCCGAGGAGATCTACCAGTGCCTGTTGGTCTCGTCCCAACGATGGGCTTTTTACACGATGGGCATTTGTCTCTTGTCGATCTGGCGCGCAGGCAGAATTCCAGTGTTATCACCACGATCTTTGTGAATCCAACCCAATTTGGTCCCCAGGAGGATTTGGAAGGATACCCAAGGGATATTCCCAGAGACCTTGAACTGCTTGAAAAACGTGGCGTAGATTTAGTCTGGATTCCTGATAGAGAAGAAATGTACTCAAAAGGATTCCAAACCTGGGTCACCGTGGATGATGTCACGAGATTCCTTGAAGGAAAAATGCGTCCCGGACATTTTCGCGGGGTGACGACCATCGTGGCGAAATTATTCAATGCTGTGATGCCAGACAAGGCATATTTTGGTCAAAAGGACGCCCAGCAAGTTGTTGTTCTGCGTAGAATGGTAATGGATTTAAATTACCCCATTGAAATCGTCGTGGCTCCGATCGTACGAGAAGAGGATGGTCTGGCCATGTCCAGCCGGAATGTGTATCTCAATCCTGCTGAACGCCAGGCAGCAACTGTACTCTTCAGAGCTTTAAAGACAGCAGACCAAGCCTTTAAGGCTGGGAATCGTGATGCAGATGGACTCAAAAGGATCATGGAAGAAATAATCTCAAGTGAAGAATTAGCAAATCTTCAATACATTTCCTGTGCAGATATGGATTCTCTTGAAGAACTCAGCGGACAGGTAAACCGCGGATTGCTTTCTATGGCAGTTTTCATCGGAAAGACCAGGTTGATCGATAACATTTTGATAGGGATTTGAATTATGTTACTCACCATCGATGTTGGGAATACCAACTTGACATTAGGAATTTATGAAGATGAACTTTTAGGAGCGCGTTGGCGATTAGCTACAGACCATGAACGGATGCCGGATGAATATGGGCTTCAGTTTGTGGGTTTGTTGAACCATGCAGAGATTGAAGCCAGTGATATCACTGGAATCTGTTTTGCTTCCGTGGTCCCTCCCTTAACCAGCAAGATCGTCCAAGCGTGCCAGGTTTATTTGAATCAGGATCCGTTAGTGGTAGATGCGGGTGTGAAAACAGGTGTCAGGGTGCTGTATGAAGATCCGAAAGCAGTCGGTGCAGACCGGATTGCAGATGCAGCAGCTGTTCAGCAGTTGTACAGTGGTCCCGCTTGTGTTGTGGATTTTGGCACTGCAACAACCTTTGATGCAATCTCAAGTAACGGAGATTATCTTGGGGGTGCGATCTCTCCCGGGATTGGCATTGCCTCTGAAGCTTTGTTCATTCGCGCAGCAAAGTTGCCCCGGGTTGACCTGCAAAGACCACCGCATGCAATTGGCAGAAATACTGTACACGCAATGCAATCCGGATTACTCTTTGGATACGTGGCATTGGTTGAAGGGATGGTAGCCCGTTTTCGTAAGGAGCTTGGCAAGGAAATGCGAGTTATCGCAACCGGAGGTTTAGCCGAAATCCTGGCGAACGAAACAGAAATCATCGAAGTTGTTGCTCCGTGGTTGACGCTCGATGGCCTGAGAATTATTTGGGGTTTAAATCGCTGATCCTGCTAATCCTTACTCCGTCGCAATATTATCAACTGTAATACATCCTAGGTTGATAATCATATATAATTGGTGGGGGAATTCATCATGAAATATAACCGCCCGGAACTCAATCCCAATGAACACTGATATCATCAAGTCAGATCACCCAGTAGCACTTCCTCATGCGTTGGATGTACTTAGGAACGGTGGTTTGGTCGCGTTTCCTACTGATACCGTATATGGATTGGCTGCTTTACCGACTGAGGTTGAATTTGTAGAGCGATTATATACAGCAAAAGGGCGTGAGAGCACTCGCGCGATCGCGATCCTGCTCAGCTCACCTGCGGAACTCGCTCAAGTTACGGTATCACCAAGCAAATCGGCGATGAAGTTGGCCGAGAAATTTTGGCCAGGTCCATTGACGATAATAATACCGCGCCATCCAGCGCTGCCAGATATCCTCTCCCCCAATCCAAATATTGGGGTGCGTATCCCAGATCACGATTTCGCTTTACAACTGCTCAAAGCAGCAGGTCCCTTAGGCGTGACCTCAGCGAATATTTCCGGTAGAGAGAACACATTAACCGCTCAAGAAGTCGTGCAGCAATTGGATGGAAAGATTCACCTGGTGATTGATGGTGGGGAAAGCCCAGGGAGCGTACCCTCGACGGTTATCGACTGCACGACTCCAAAGCCTGTGATTTTACGTCCCGGACCTATTTCTCAGGAAGAAGTACTAGAAGCGCTATCAATTTAATCTCCCCATAATTGGATATCTTCTCACCAATTATTTATGTTATTTTCATCGAGCATTCAGGTGAATATGGCAAAATAACTTTGCATTCTCCTCACTCGAAGCCGCCCTAGGGGAACACGAGCCACCCCCGAAGGGCGGTTTGGTTTTAAGCGATTGGAGGGATCAAATTTCAGAAAGGGGCCAGTTGGGAAGGGCATCAATATCAAACAAATCCCTTTGACCATCGATAAACCGGTAGTATCCTGCGCCTGAGATCATAGCCGCATTGTCTGTGCATAACACGAGAGGCGGGATATGGACCTTGAATTCATCATTCTGTTGAAACCTATCGCGGAGAGATTGGTTTGCCGAGACACCACCCACAACCAGGATATCTTTGGCAGCGAATTCTCGCGCCGCGGAAAGCGTCTTGTTGACCAGCACATCAACAACCGCAGCCTGGAAACTTGCCGCAAGGTCATTGACTGGAAGCGGTAGATTTGTCTCTTCTAATCGCCGAACTTCACGCAAGACTGCGGTTTTTAGACCGCTGAACGAGAAATCCCAGCTATCTTCCAACCAGGCCCGGGGAAAACTGAATGCCCGATCATTCCCTTCAACGGCTGCCTTTTGAATTGCTGGACCACCAGGATAATCGAGTCCTAAAAGTCTGGCGATTTTATCAAATGCTTCCCCTGCGGCATCATCTAAAGTTCCACCCAGGCGCTGGTAATCTAGGTGATCGGTCATCAGGGCAAGCTCAGTATGACCCCCAGATACGATCAACGCTAAGAGGGGGAATTCAGGGTCAACGTCAGATGTGCGCTCCGGATGGTCTAACCAGGCGGAGTAAATATGGGCTTCTAGATGATTGACACCAATGATTGGCAATTGGTTGGACAGCGCCAGACCTTTGGCGGTATTCAATCCAACAACAAGAGAACCAGCGAGACCGGGACCCCGGGTAACAGCGATGCCATCAACATCATCGAGGGTGATGTGGGCCAGCTGAAGGGCTTGTTCGACGACGGGATAGATCTTGATTATATGTTGTCGAGAGGCGACTTCGGGATAAATGCCGCCATATTGGGCATGGATTTCAACTTGAGAGGCGACGACATTGGATAGGATTTTACGGCCGCCTTCAACTACAGAAGCCGCAGTTTCATCGCAAGATGTCTCAATTCCCAGTAAGCGGATTGGACCATCAATTGTATTAATTTGCTGTTGGCTTGTATCAGTCATCTGAGTGTCCGATCCTTTTTTGGTTTCCTGAATTCGAGTTGTCGAACTATTTTACCGGTAAAACAAGGTCAAGAGGATAATCTGCCAGGATCTCCATTTCACCGTCTGGTCTGACCCAGATTGTATTCTCTAAGCGGACGCCCATGCCCTTCTCGGGATAATATAAACCAGGCTCTACTGTGACGACGGATCCAGGCGCCAAGCGGTCTTCTTTCACATTAGAACTGAAGCGGGGATATTCATGAATATACAATCCCACGCCATGCCCCAAACTGTGAACATATCCCTCTTGGGTTTGTGGATTGCTCTTGATGGTGGGATGGCCTTTCTCTTCAAAAAGTTCACAGGTGCGGTCCTGATACTGGTAGCATAAGGCGTTTACCTCGAGTTCGCTCTCAATTGTCTGGAAAACATCCAGCACATCCTGATATAAGGCCATCACCTCATCTGGGGCATATCCGAGGCACCAGGTGCGGGTGAAATCATAGAAGTAGCCCCCGCCAGCCTCAGCAGGGAATATATCAAAGACGATGGTCTGCCCAAGGTACAGGATATCTTTCGCATTTCCAGTACTGTGTGGGACGCCTGCATCCCGGCCGATAGCGAATATTGTCCCTTCTGGATTCTCTACACCAGATTCTGTCAACCAAAGATTTATTTTCTTTTTCACATCACCGATGAGGATTGGATTTCCGCTTGAATCGACTAACATCCCGTTCTTGCTTTTTTGGAAAGTCAGAAAATCAGCCACTTGACTTACAACGGAGGTCGTTATCTCTCCCATGGTGCGAATTCTGTCTACTTCATCAGAGTCTTTCGTCGCCATGGCTTGCATGATGAGTGAGTCGCCTAATTGTCCAACAAATTCAACATCTGGTAGTTTTGTCTGGATGCCAGAAAATATTTCAAAGGCACTCCCGACATCCATTTTTCCATAAATGCCAATTCTGCCAGAAGAGAGACCGTAATCTGTCAGCATCTTCTCATAACGAAGGACCGTTGCCTGAAGAATATTTCCATTGGAGACCTTCATCAATTCATCAAAACGGTAATCTGCTAGATTCTTGGTTGTAAATCCACTCTTAGAAGCTTCATCACGCTCCATGGGGTTATAGAATAAGATCGGGTCAGAACCATTTTTCTTGATCAAATCCCCGCCAGTCATGTGGATCGTCCCGGTCAGATATCCCATAGGGGGATTATGCTGGGCAGGTCCCGTGATGAGAATTGCATCCAGATTGTTTTGTTCCATCAATTGATCTAGGTCTGATTTCATCTTTGCTCCTATAAATCGGAATGCTTATATATTGCTCAAGATTTTCTTTAAGTTGGGAAGCAACTGATCTTCTTGATCTGCTAAAACCGTGCGAGGATCGAGAACTATGCGATCTTCTTCAAGGCGAGCAATGATCGGGGGCTGCGATTTTCGTAAGAGGGTGAGTACTTTATTCGGATGACGAACGCTAACTGCCACCAGCCAGGTAGGCAGTGTCTCCCCTGGTAAGCTGCCTCCGCCTACTGTCGATTGCCCTTCAACAAGCTCGCCAGTTCCGATGACCTCAATCCAATGATTTGCCCGGCTCTTTATCATGTCAAGTGGTTCACTGATCATTCGCCAAATTGGAATTTCAGTTTCGGCTTCCGAGCGGAGATAGTGGAGTAAGGTCGCTGAAAGAGCCGCAAGACAGAGTTTATCTGCCCGGATTGCCCTGGCGAGTGGATGCTTTTTTAGTTTGTCGATTAATTCTGATTTTCCGAGGATGATCCCGGCTTGAGGCCCTCCCAAAAGTTTGTCTCCTGAAAAACAAACCAGATCAACTCCCGCTGACAGGGATTCTTGAATCATGGGTTCGTGTCCCAGTCCATAATCAGATGTCTCTAGCAAAGAGCCGGAACCCAGATCGTCCACTACTGGTACTCCAGCTTGGTGTGAAACGGTCACAATTTCCGCTAATGAGGGTTCACTGGTAAAGCCAACAATCTGAAAGTTTGAACGGTGAGCGCGCATGATGAGTTTGATTGATTCTTCCTGAAGAGCCCTTTCATAATCGTGGAGATGAACACGATTCGTGGTTCCGATTTCAAAAAGTTTGGCACCGGATTGAGCCATTACGTCAGGAATCCGAAAACCACCGCCGATTTCAACCAGCTGGGAACGGGCGATCAAGACTTTTCTACGTCTGGCCAGAGCAGAGAGGATTAACAAGACAGCGGAGGCATTATTGTTGACCACCAAAGCACCTTCGGCATCAGTCAACTGCTTCAAATAGCTCTCCGCATGGACCAACCTGGAACCACGACGACCCTTGTCAAGCTGATATTCTAATGAGTTGTAATTCAAAGCGGTTTCTTGAATGGCATCCATCGCAGACTTGCTGATGGGTGCCCTGCCCAAATTGGTGTGCAGAACAACGCCGGTACAGTTGATCACTGGTAATAATGTCGGCGCTGTCCAAGTTTCCAATTGTTCCTTGATCCTGACGACCAGCTCATCTTCGTCAGGGATCGGAATATCATCCGCATGGCTTGAACGAACATCTGCCAGCACGGAACGGATGGCTTGCAGGGTGAGAGGTCGACCATAAGCAGCAATACATTCTGCAACAGGATCAGTTTTTATTAAATGATCGACGGAAGGAATTCGCCTGAGGTCACTCATTTGAGGCCAATAAAATCATTGAGGTTTCCACTGGCTGCGTTCGCGCAAACGGAGCAGTATCTCTATCGCGATGAAGCCTATCGCCAGCAGCATGATCAAAGCTGGGGTCAGAACGCGGCCGAGTTGGAGCCATGCCAGGGTGGGGAAGTATATCCCAATCCAGAGCGCTTCCCTTACGATAACTCCGGATGATACAGGCGGAGTTGAAGGGAAGCGTTGGTTAAGGAATGCAACGATGGGAAGTGAAGTTCCTGTTAAAGCTAACACGCTGAGGAAAAAGAACAACCACCGGGGACCAACCGTTGGAATAGTGAAGTTAAGCAGGGCATATAAACCTCCCCAGCCAATCAAGGCCAGGATTAGCGCAGCTGGGATAAAGGTCCTTACCGATGGAGATGATTGGGAATCCATGTGATCTTCCCAATTATATCCAAAAAAATACCCCGGAAATCGTCAGATAAACCTGAGAATAACCGGGGTTTAGAGAAGATTGGATTTATTTAGACTTCTCGGAATTCACCTTCTACGATATCTTCTTCACCCTCATCCTGATGGGCTTGCGGATCATGTCCATTGCTGCCAGGTTCAGCTTGCTGCTGTTGAGCATACATTTGCTGGCTGATGGCATGGAAGGCGTTCTGCAGCTGCTCTGTTTGAGTGCGGATAGAGTCGATATTGTCGGTTTTTATTGTTTCGCGCAATTCGCTGATCTCGGATTCGATATTTTGACGCTCTTCGAGGGGCACTTTATCGCCCAAATCGTTGAGGGTTTTTTCCGTCTGATACGCCAGATTATCTGCATTGTTCCGAGCCTCAATCAGTTCCCGGCGCTTCTTATCTTCGCTTTCGTGCTCGCGTGCATCCTGGACCATCTTATCAATTTCTGATTGGTTGAGGTTCGTCGAAGCAGTAATGGTTACATTCTGCTCTTTACCGGTGGCTTTATCCTGAGCAGTCACATTAATGATCCCGTTCGAGTCGATGTCAAAAGTTACCTCGACCTGAGGAATGCCACGTGGGGCTGGGGGAATTCCCTCCAAGCGGAAACGACCTAAGCTCATATTATCGCCAGCCATTGGACGTTCACCCTGCAGTACGTGGATATCAACGGCAGTCTGATTATCCTCTGCGGTAGAAAAAACCTCTGATTTCTTTACAGGGATGGTTGTATTGCGCTCGATGAGGCTGGTCATCACACCGCCCAGTGTTTCCAAGCCAAGAGAAAGCGGGGTTACGTCCAGGAGAAGGACATCCTTTACTTCACCTCCGAGTACTCCAGCCTGAATTGCTGCACCGACAGCGACAACCTCGTCCGGATTTACACCTTTATGGGGTTCTTTGTTGGTGAGAGAACGGACGAGATCCTGAACCATTGGCATGCGGGTAGCTCCACCAACCAGGACGATCTCATCAATCGCAGACTGGTCGAGACTAGCATCTTTGATCGCCGCATAGAATGGCTCTTCCAGGCGCTTAATCAAATCCTCCGTCAATTGTTCAAATTTCGATCGAGTTAATTTCATCTGCAGGTGTTTTGGACCGGATGAATCAGCAGTAATGTAAGGCAAATTTATTTCGGTCTCCATGACACTGGATAGTTCAACTTTTGCCTTTTCTGCGGATTCCCGCAGTCGTTGAAGCGCCTGTCGATCGCTGCGCAGATCGATGCCCTGATCCTTCTTGAATTCATCAGCAACCCAATTTACAATGCGTTCATCCCAATCATCACCACCTAGATGGGTGTCACCATTGGTTGACTTGACTTCTATGATGCCATCCCCCACCTCGAGAATAGATACGTCAAAAGTACCACCGCCTAAGTCGAAAACGAGGATGGTTTCATTTTCTTTCTTGTCCAATCCGTAAGCCAACGCAGCGGCGGTTGGTTCATTAATAATTCGCAGGACTTCTAAGCCAGCGATTTTCCCAGCGTCCTTTGTAGATTGGCGCTGACTGTCGTTGAAGTATGCAGGGACCGTGATAACCGCTTTGGTGATGGTTTCGCCGAGATATGCTTCTGCATCCGACTTGAGCTTTGCCAAAATCATGGCAGATATCTCTTGGGGGCTGTATTCCTTTTTGGTTAAAGGAATATTTACCCGGGCGTCTCCGGCTGGACCACGAACAACTTCAAAAGGAACCATTGATCTCTCGGTATCAACCTCTTCAAACCGGCGTCCCATGAACCGTTTAATTGAAAATATCGTGTTCTCTGGATTTACAACAGCCTGTCTCTTCGCAGTTTGACCGACAAGACGTTCATTGTTCTTATTAAAAGCGACCACGGATGATAGCAAGCGAGTCCCTTCTGCAGTTGGTATCACAGTTGGATCGCCGCCTTCCATCACCGCAACCACGCTGTTCGTCGTACCTAAATCTATACCAATAATTTTTGCCATAAATCTTCTCCTATCGCTGATCTTTTGAAGTAATGATACCGAATGATTGCAAGAAATCTGTTAACAACGCGTTGGATTGGTGTCAGAAAGAGGTGTTCTTAATAATTGGTTTTCACCCATCTGATCAATCGTGATTGAATTCCGATGAAAATTCTAGAAGACTCAGAAAGTAATAGACAGAAATTGGAGTAAGATTTTGCATTTTTTTTAGAGTTCTCCTTAATATAGTTTTAACAATTCCTGGGAGGATGGAAAAAGGTATAGAGAATTCGAGATTTCTGTGCCATATATTGGGGTAGTGTAGATCTACTCTCCCACTAGTGGGTATCTGCAATTTTTTTTGTTTCCTGGCTTGCATCACCAAATAAAGTAATTCCTTTAACATTTCGAATCTTAAAGTTTCTTTTTTTTTTAAACTTTGAGCCGCAAATTCTCTTGATCTTTCAGAGCATATTCTGCTAAAATGATTGTCGCAAGGGATGCACTATTATCTAATGAGCGGATCAATCCTGGGGGTGGAAATCGCAGCAGATGATAGGTTCTCTCTAGTAAACAATTCATATAAAAGAAGTCCTCTCACTGAGGAGAGCAGTGAGAGGGATTGATTCAAATTGCCAGTTGCAAATTGTAAGACACTTTAATTTTGCAGGAGGAGTCCTTAATGAAACCCGAGCAAGCCTGGCAAGCAGCGCAAGGGCAGATTCAATTGGAGATGCCAAAAGCTGCATATGATACCTGGGTGCGGGATGCACAATATTTTTCTTATGAAGATGGAACTTTCGTAATCAGTGTGCAAAATGCATACGCTCGTGATTGGCTGGAGAGCAGATTATCAAGTACAATCGTACGCATTTTAACCGGGATGATGAAGCGCACAGTGGAGGTGCGGTTCATCGTCTGGCAGGAACAGGATACGGAAGTAAAAATTGAATCGGCTCAGGACATTGAAGGTTTTCAAGAAGATGAATCTCCGGTCAACCAAACCCTTAACGCCAGATACACATTTGAAAATTTTGTTGTCGGCGCCAGTAACCGCCTAGCACACGCCGCTTCTCTGGCAGTTGCCGAGAACCCAGCTCAGGCATACAATCCATTGTTCATCTACGGGGGAGTGGGATTGGGAAAGACACATTTGCTCCATGCGGTTGGCAACTTCAACGCAGCCAGAGGTTTACAGATTCTCTACGTGTCCTCGGAGGAATTCACCAATGACTTGATCAATGCCATCCGCACTCACAAAACTCAGGCATTCAGGGAAAAATACCGGCGGATCGATGTGCTTTTGATCGATGACATCCAGTTTATTGCTGGTAAAGAATCGACGCAAGAGGAATTTTTTCATACTTTTAATACCCTTCATGGACAGGACAAACAGATTATCATCACCTCCGATCGACCTCCCAAAGCATTAATCACACTTGAAGAACGTCTGCGCTCTCGATTTGAATGGGGGTTAACAGCTGATTTACAACCTCCAGATCTAGAAACGCGGATGGCAATCCTTCGTTCGAAGGCTGAGAGGGCTGGCAGAAAAGTTCCCGGTGAAATTATCGAGGTGATAGCCAGGAGGGTTCAATCCAATATTCGCGAGTTAGAAGGAGCGCTCACCAGGGTAGTAGCTTTCGTCGATTTAAGTGGCTTGCCTCTAACCCCTAAACTTGTTGAAACTGCATTGGCTGATCTGCTGCCAAGAAGGTCAAAGGTTGAACCAGAGGAAGTAATAAAGTCTGTTGCAGATGCATTCGGCATCCAAAAAGATAGGATGTTAAGTCGTGACCGGTCCCGGGAGGTAGCCTTGCCACGGCAGATCGCGATGTATCTTATGCGAGAAGAATCGAATATTTCACTGCCATTAATCGGTGAAACGTTAGGTGGACGCGACCACACGACGATCATGTACGGATGTGACAAAATTGCAGATTTGCTTGAACGGGATGATCGCTTGCGGCGGCAGGTGATCGAAATTCGGGAAAACCTTTATGGACAGGCAAAAATTTAAGTTTTTGAGATAGCTGCAGATATTTATGGTTGGTTATAATTATGCCCGATAAACATCGGGCATAATGTTTATTAAGGTGAAGACCTGGACAACTGACGCTCCCCTACCGTGAAACTCCTGAGAAAATCAACCTGAGAAGATCTGAAGGAGGTTCAACAGTAGAATTGGAGATGACAACTTTCCTGATGTTTGTTCAATTCAGATATGTTGCGGTTTTACAGCTTTTGTATGCAGGAGTTGAAAAACGTTCAGGAAAATCTATTCAACTATCAGTTGAGGTTTGTTTTACTCTGGTATGGGAATTTGATTGGCATTCGGATCATTCAAAGGATTATTCCGAAGGATCAACCTTCTGTCTCCCCTTCCATAGTCGATTGACAAATTCGATCCAGGATAAATTCGACTCACTTGTGTCATCATCCTCAGCAGGCCATGGGTCCTGATCGAGCATTTTACGGATAAAATAGCGGCTGATTAGGACCATTGAAGCCAGAACAGGCGCAGCCAAAACCAAGCCGACAAATCCGATTAATCTGGCAGCAATGAGCGCGGCGACCAGGACAGCTGCGGGATGCAGCCCCAGGGTGTCACCATGAAATTTAGGCACCACGATGTTATCGAGAATGGCATCCAGGATCAAGCACAATACAACAACAATAATCGCATATACCCAGGGTTCAAGACCGAAATAATTGGAGCCCTGAAAAAAGGCCACCAAGGCAGTCACAACCCAGACAATGAATGGGCCCACATAAGGGATAAACCGGGCCACACCAGCCATGATGGCAATTCCTAGGGCATAACGAACTCCCAATGTGGTCAGCAAGATAGAATAAAGTATTATGGCTAGGATGAATATCACCATCTGGCCACGCAGGAAAACGTTCCAGATTCTGCGGAATTCCAAATTCATCTGCTGGATGTCTTCGTTGTATCCTGGGATGTCGATCTGAATCATCTCGTCTGTGACCTGTCCAGTCCGAGCGAGCAGGAAGTATGCGATCACGAGAACGAACAATATCCATCCCAAGGTAACGAGTGCACTAGCCGCAAAGGAACTGATCACCGATCCGAAGCTA
>CP070785.1:2327524-2330885 GCA_020346705.1 Chloroflexota bacterium
CCCCAGCGACCTGATGAGCGATCTTACCCGCAGAGGCGTATCCGGGAATCTTTCCTATGTGATCACTTCCACCCTGCAGATCATCCCTCAGATGCAGGTGAAAGCGGGGACGATCATTGATGCGCAAAAATCGCGTGGATTGGAGACTTCTGGCAACGTGATCAACCGGGTAAGAGCGCTGGTGCCATTGGTGGGACCACTGGTATTTGGTTCTTTGGTTGAAGTGGAGGAACGCGCCATTGCCATCGAAGCTCGGGCATTTACCTCGCCTTTGAAGAAAACCTCCCTGAGAGAAATTCCAGATAGATCTGGAGAACGGGTTGCACGCTGGCTTTTCTTGGCGATTGTGATCGTCGCCATCGGAATACGCCTATGGCTATAATTGAACTCAGGGAGGTCACTTACAAATACCCAGCGACCGAAAAACCCGCTCTCGAGGATATCAAACTCAGCGTAGAGCAAGGTGAATTTCTAGCCATTGTGGGATCCAACGAAGCAGGAAAATCCACGCTGTGCTACACGATCTCCGGGTTTGTCCCACATTTTTTTCATGGTGAATTAGGAGGGGATGTTCAAGTAGCAGGTCTTGATCTCAAAGAGGCCAAATTAAATGAATGGGTTTTAAATGTGGGTCTCGTGTTCCAAAATCCATTCAACCAGATCTCAGGATCGAAATTCACTGTTTTCGAGGAGATTGCCTTTGGTCTTGAAAATCTGGGTGTGAATCGATCCGAGATGATCGAGCGAGTTGAGCACGCCATGGAACGCACTGGAATATCCGATCTGGCCGACCGCTCCCCGTATTCTCTCTCTGGCGGCCAGCAGCAAAAAGTCGCCCTGACCTCGATCCTGGTTATGGAACCGAAGGTATTCGTGCTCGACGAGCCAACCTCGCAACTCGATCCAATTGGCGCCCGGGAAGTATTCCAGGTGATCAAAGAGATGAGCCAGGCCGGCATCACGGTTGTCATGGCGGAACACAAGATAGAATGGGTGGCTGAATTTGCGGACCGGGTGATCGCGTTGAATGCAGGGCAGATCATCCTGGAAGGGACTCCTCAAGAAGTGCTAACCTCTCCCACCCTGCCGGAGAATGGGATCGGATCCTCACGCTATACTCAGGTCGCAAAGCAGGCTCGCGAAGAGGGATTATATCCGGAAGATGGGCTTCTGCCGATCTCACTTGATCAGGCTGTGGCCGGCTTCAGTGGAGGGAATTATGCGGATTGAGATCAGCGACCTTCACTTCACCTATCCCGGTGAGATAAACGCTTTGCAAGGGATTGACTTGACTATAGAACAGGGCGAGAAGGTCGCCATCGTTGGCCAGAATGGCTCTGGCAAAACCACGCTGGTCAAACACTTCAATGCGCTGTTGCTCCCAACTGAGGGAATCGTCCAGGTTGGTGATTGGGACACCAGGGATCACTCAGTGGCTGAACTGGCCTCGCGGGTCGGCTATGTATTCCAGAATCCGGATGAGCAGCTTTTCAACAGCGACGTTAAATCCGAATTGGGCTTTGGGCCTCGCAACCTGGGATATGAATCAACCAGAATCAACTCACTGGTTGACGATGCGATTGAGCTGACTGGATTAGAAAATTACCGGGATACGAATCCATATGACCTCTCTCCAACCTGGCGAAAGATGGTCGCTTTGGGTTCAATAATCGCCCTGGATTCCCCGATTATGATTTTCGATGAGCCTACCACTGGCCAGGATGCGCAAAGCGTAGCGCAGATCGCCAGGATTGCAGGTGAGCTTCACTCGCGCGGCAAAACTCTAATCACTATTTCGCACGATATTGATTTCTGTGCTGAAAATTTCGATCGAATTATCGCCATGTCTGAAGGCAAGATACTCTTGGATGGGCCAGTATTAGAAGTGATCGCCCAAGAAGAGAGTCTGGCAACCACGTTCGTCGATCCACCTCAACTGACCCGCCTGGGCAAGGAATTAGGTCTACCCCAGACAGTTAATGATCAAGACAGTTTTTTGGACGCTTTCAGACAGCACCGACGGCATCAATAAGATTTGTTCGCTCTGAGGGGATTTGCAATCCCCGTTAGTTGCACTATCGCAGGATTACAAATCCAGCAAGAAATTTTTTTACTACAAGAGGATTAATAATCCCAGTTCGCTCCACTGAATCATTTTTCGCTACCAGGAATTTTCCGATCTAGCTGGAGTAGAAACAAAAAAAACTCACTCGACATTCAGTGAGTTTCTTTTGATGTCCGCGTAGGCGCGGTTGCACAGAGATTTAGTAGATTTAGGTTTCGATCAACGGATAATCAATATCACAGCTGAACAAACGGTGCATGCCGAGAATAATATCAGCGAGATAATACCTGCTCCATACCATACACTGCGTCGATTGGCAGCCTTATACCGTTTGAGATCACCCTCAAATTCCTCTAAATCCCTTTGCGCCATCTCTGAGTATGACGTCGATGGGTACATTTTATCCTCCCTAATTCCTAATGAACCAAAAACAACATGATTGCATTTCCCCAAAAATAATGGTTGGGAAAATTTTGTGTTATCCGAACGACTTCAAAGAGTAACTCGTTCTACTAATAAAAACGTAAGGTTACTCTAAATGTTTCACTTTTTCACTAGGTAATTGGTACCGATTGCTTTACGATTGCGAAAGTCATAAAAAATTGTCGCGCACGTACTATAAATACGATTCCAGGCATTGGAAGGTTTAATCACAAGCATGGACAATTTCCAGTTCGAGTTGGATTTGTGAATCAGGATCTCCCCCATAAGCTCAGCTTACTGATCGAAAGATCATCCAACTCCTGGATAGACTGATCAGCTTATTGGCAGGAACTCAAGCTTGTTCAACCTCTTCAGTTGGTCGAATGACGACCAATGCTTTCTTACCAGCGAATGTTTCTAACTCTTCTCGCGTAAAATTGGCGGGTAAACCTTCCAGTCTTAGCATTGTCCCGATCATGCGTGGCCGTTTTCTCAAGCGCAGCTCTACAAAATCTGCGATCTCCTGCGCATCGGTGATCCCTTCAGCCTTTGCTAAGAATGATTTTCCCTCGATCTCAACCTCCACTCCAGGGTTCACGAGAATATTCTGATACCAGTCCGCATCCGGTCCGCGTGCAGAAGCAACAAAATAAGCATTATCCACCAGTTCATACTGAAGCGGTGTGATGTGATCTCGCCCGGTTTTCCTGCCTTTCGTGGTGAGTAATAAAACAAATTGCCCTGGCTTCCCCCCTGACCGGAACCGCCTCTCCAAATATGGATTCAACCAGCGCATAATCCGCCAAATGAATCCCACAGCTCGAGATGACTCTGACATTTGATTCCATCCTTTACCAATGGCTCACCTCACCA
>CP070785.1:2330985-2334586 GCA_020346705.1 Chloroflexota bacterium
CCTGCACTACCTGCAATCGCACCTTGTGGGGCGACATAAACGACGACAGGGATGCTGCTGTTGCGGATCACCTGGACGAACTCGTTCATCAGATCAATGCTTCCGCCAGGTGTGTCGAGCATAAATATGAGCGCCTCAGATCCCTGCTGTTCGGCGGTGGTCAGACCGCGCTCGAGATATCCAAGCATAGAAGGGGTTATTGGCCCCTCACCGGTGAGCAGCAGTACTTCTGTTGAATCCCCCTGAGCTGATGTCACGTGTGGAAAGACAGGCAGGAACCAAAGCACTGATATTGAGAGAAGTAGAACAATCCGTTTGATCATTTTTAAATATTATAAGCCGGTTTAATTTCGAATTTCATGAATTATCCGTGAGTTAATTCAATCAGTTAATCTGTTAGAGATATCCTCAATTTAGATACCTAAGTTCGTTTTATTTTCATCAAAAGTGTCTGTAACATAGGAGGTGGGTTTTGACGAAAAAAGCAAACTCCAAGTAAGATGGATGTTTCCCAACAGGCCATCCACGAGGAGTTTGCCATGTCGATTGTCATCCTTCGTTTACCAGATGTCAAGCGGAAAACAGAAATTCGTCCACAAGAATGCCCAAAGTGTGGAGGGGAGATATTTCAACGTTGGGGAAAAGTTCGCAAACCAGTTCGGGATAATCGCTATCGAAGCGTGCAGGTATACCGATACCGTTGCTGCAGTTGTCGGCTCACATTCAGACACTACCCTGAAGGAGTGGACCGTGCAGACCAGACGCAACGCTTGCGGAAGTTGGTAGCATTAGGTTGGGTCTTAGGGATGAGTTTGCGAGGGGTGGTGACATTTCTGTCTGCGTTCGGGGTGACTGTTAGCCATATGACAGTCTGGCGGGACATGCAGGAGCAAGCAAAAATGCTGGAGAAGCGTCGCCGCTGGCAACCAGTGCGGGTGTTAGGTGTAGATGGTGTTTATCTCTCAGAGAAAGGCAAGAAAAGACCAGTGCTCATCGCGGTTGATTTAGGGAATGGGCAACCGGTGGCAATTGGGAAGGTAGACGAAAGTAATCCGCAGGCGGTAAGGCGCTGGCTGGAACCCTTGGTCAAAAGGTTGGGAGTAAGTGTGATTGTTACTGACGACTTGCTCAGTTATAGAGTTGTGGCTGAGAAACTGGAACTTGAACATCAAGTGTGCCAGTTCCATGTACGCCGTTGGGTGGGTCGTACCCTGTCTGAACTCAGGGAAACTGTGCCCAAAGATTGGCTGTGGGTGCTCGATGATGTAAAGCATCTGCTTGAAGAACTACCACCTGAAGGCAGCACCCGCCTGTTTGAGATGTGGAAACAGATCCCTGAACGACAGGTGGGACAATCTGGTTCCCGCTCTCCATTGGTGCAACTACGCCATCTGTTGATCCGGCTAAGTGAACGCTGGCATAAGTATCGGGTGTTTGCCTGGCAAGAAGAAGTACCCTGGACGAATAATGGTACTGAGCAAACCATTGGTCGGATGAAGGTGCGCTCCAGAACTGTCCGAGGTTATAAATCCTGGCAGGGGATGTGGGCTGCATTCCAACTAACTGGCTCTGGTGTTTCATGGTAATTCCATTTTTCCCTTGGGTGTTTATCGTGTTTGTTTCAATTTTCCGAAATCGCCAACCATGAATGTTACATTCACGGTTTTGTTTCTCAGTTGATTCCTTAGTAATAATTTGTTAAAATACCAAAAATGTAAGGTTTCTTTAATCCTTCGCTCATTTCCAGGGGGAAAACTACGATTCATCGCCGTTCAATACAGGGTTTGATTAATCAAACCTTCATGCTCACCCGGAGCCATATCTCAGGCGAAAAACCATCATTTATCAAGCCGATTAAGAACCAAAGATCAATCAAGAAATAGGAGGGAACCATGCGTACATATAAACCCATGATCAGCGTATTCGCGCTGATCTTTGTCTTTATATTCTTCCTGACAACCATTGCAAACACTAAGGCTAAACAATTAAGTGCAGTGATCGACTTCGAGGGCATCCCACCCGGTACGATTATTGACCAGGTTTATTCGGGTTATGGGATAAGCGGCGCTCCCGTTGATGGCTTCATCACTGTCGTCGCGTTCACTCCTGATTCGGTCGATGTCAACAGGGCGATGATTTTTGATGCCAGATGCCCACCGGGAAACGTGCCAGCAGATTGCTCCGGCAACGACTCAGATCTTTTCAATCCCTCATTTGGGAATACACTGATCATCAGCGAAGATCTGGACACAACCGATCCTGACGATGCTGATTTACCCGGTTCCAGAATCAGATTTGAATACATAAATCTTGGCCAAGGTGATGGAGCTACGATAGAAAGCCTAGAAATCCAAGATATTGAAGAAGACCAGGGTGAATTAGAGGATGCCAGGATCTATTTCTGGGAAGGAGGCTTCACTGGCACAATAGTAGGTACTGTCAATATCCCCCACACCGGGGATGGTGGTTCGGCTCTGGTGCCTGTGAATTTCACACATGTTGATGCGATGGGGATCGATCTAGCTGGCTCCGGTATGATCAACAATATTCGCTTATCAGCCGAACCTACTGCCGTCGAATTGCTTAACTTCGAGGTCGATCGGCCTCTTGATGGTCAAATCAACCTGAGCTGGGAGACAGCAGCTGAGATCGACAATTTAGGCTTCTATGTCTACAGGAGCGCGTCGATGAGTTTTGATGATGCAGAAAGGATTCATTTTGAGCCCACCAGTGGTGGTTCAGGAGGCCATACTTACTCCTATACCGATAGTCCTGGCAGTGGCTCATGGTGGTACTTCCTCTCTGACATCGACACATACGGTGTGGAGACATTCCACCTGCCAGAAAACCAGACAGCGACATACAACCACACGAGCTTCTTGCCGCTTTTGGTCGGCAAATAGTAAATTTGGTCCGCGGAAAATCTCTTCTAATCCTACTCTTTTGCCCGCAAGTCTCCTTCGCTTCTACCTGGGAATTGCACGATGCTAATCCTCGCATGTGATCCCTACATATTTTTTGAGTTTCACATAATGGAGATCAAAAATTCATCGGTGGTTCAAGGATTGTGAATATATGAAGAAAGGTTATGGTCAGAGGTCCTCAGATGACGGAGGGTATCACAAACTACGGCTCACTATATATGAATATATGATCAGATATTAAATTGTTATCGGTACTAACAAGCTGTTAGGAGGGGGTTATACAGGGACAAAGAACAAAACGAAGATGAATTGACCATTATCTTGGGGTATCCAAGGAAACTACACTGATATGTATTGAAGAGAAAGGAAGCTTCAATGAAGTGCCCGAATTGTGGTAACCATGAATATGAAAGATTAGATTATGCAATCGTGCGGTGTACCGAATGCTATTCGTTATTCGACCCTTATGTTTATCCAGGCCTTCCTGAACCCAAAATAGAATTAGGACAGATATGGGATACTAGGCCAAATCTAACTCAGTAGAGCGTATTTGAGAAAAGGGTAAAAGGCAAGCGATAAAAAGGTTTGTAACCCAACTTTAATATTTTGTTCTTTTTCGGGGGGATAGAACAGGGACCTGGATCAGTTTTCGGGGTCAGGTCAATCTTTTGTTGTAA
>CP070785.1:2334686-2344692 GCA_020346705.1 Chloroflexota bacterium
GATGTCGAGCTCTTTCCAGGAAAGGGACATGACTTCCACAAGCACCCGGACCAGGAAGAAGTAATCGTTTGTGTGAAGGGGACCCTGGAACAATGGGTCGGCGAAGAAATGCGGATGCTGAAACCGGGTGATGCGGTTTTCATCCAGGCTGACGAGGTGCATGCCTCTTTTAATATGGGGGATGAAAATGCCTACGCTTTGGCGATCCTCGGACCGTGTGTGGGGGAGATCGGATATGAAGTGGTCGAGGTAGCCGATCAGGCCCCCTGGAATAGTTTGCGTTCCAAGAAGTAATAACTCAGCTTTGGACAACAGTTTGGAAAATTGAACAAAAAGATGGAAGCCTTTAAACTCTAGGCAGCTATCCGCACCACCTGCCGATGCGCTTGGCTATGAACTGCAAGGAAAATGTTTGTTCCCCTGTATGTCGGTGGAAAAATATCTAACGCTGATGAAAAAACAAGGCAGGGGAAAGGCTCCTGGACGCTGGAAAAGTATGCGGTTTTTGCTTAGTATCGAACCGAATCATAGACAAAAACCGCTCAGAATCAATCTTGCGCAGTTCGTGTACCCCAACCGGGACTCGAACCCAGATCTCGGCTTTAGGAGAGCCTTGCTCTATCCATTGAGCTATTGGGGCGATTGGAATTATAGCATAGGGTGAATTTCTAATAAGATATCAACCCTGCCAGATCCTGGCAGGGTTGTTAACAGGTGAGTCACGAATTGATAAAATTCTTGGATACAACTAATCCAGGCTGCCAGTGGCGATCGCCTTTTTGACCTCTCCAATCGCAGTTGTTACCTGGATTTCTCTCGGGCAGGCCAGCGTGCAGTTAAAGATCGTGTGGCAGCGATATACCCCGAATTGGTCATTGAGGATGTTTAACCGTTCGGCAGCTGCTCGATCGCGGCTGTCGAAAATGAAGCGATGAGCATTAACAATCGCCGCGGGTCCAACATATTGATCGTTTGCCCAGTATGACGGGCAGGAAGTTGTACAAGCCGCGCACAATATACATTTCGTCGTGTCGTCAAAACGCTCGCGCTCTTCTGGGCTTTGCAGACGTTCGGTTCCGGGTGGGGTTTCATCATTTACCAGGTAGGGCATTACGGAGCGGTATTGCTCAAAAAAGGGCTCCATGTCCACAATAAGATCTTTGATCACGCTTAATCCCAGGAGTGGTTCGATAGTGATTTTTTTGGATTTGAGGTCTTTTACCAGGACCTTACAGGCCAGGTAATTGATCCCATTGATGCGCATGGCATCCGATCCACATACACCGTGGGCACAGGAGCGCCTGAATGATAGCGTGCCATCGATATAGCCCTTGACGTACTCCAGGAGGTCCAACACCCGGTCAGTTGGCTCAGCTTCTACCTTATAAGTCTCATAGTGTGGTTTTTTGTCTTGCTCAGGGTTATAGCGGAAGATTCTCAATTTAACCTGCATCGAAGTTTTCCCTTTTCAACAAACAATAATTTAATAAACTCTTTCTTTGGGTTCAAATTTTGTGATCACTACCGGCTTGTAGCGCAGCTCAATATCTCCATCACGCTTCCAGGCCAGGCTGTGCTTCATCCAGTTCTCATCGTCTCGTTTCGGATAATCCTCCCTGGCGTGAGCACCCCGGCTTTCTTTGCGCGCCAGGGCAGTGGCCGCAGTCACCTCAGCCAGGTCGAGTAAATTACCCAATTCCCAGGTGGCCAGAAGGTCGGTGTTGAATATCTTGCCCTTATCCTCTACTTTGACCCGCTTGAAGCGATCCTGCAGCTCGCGCACAGTCTCAAGAGCGGTGGACATGCCTTCTTCTGTGCGGAACACGCCGACCAGATCGTTCATCACTTTCTTCATTTCCAGACCAATGGTCTCTGGTCGTTCGTCGCCAGTCGAATTCAGTAAATCATCCAGCTGGGTCCGGGTGAAATCGGTAGGATCTTCCGGTAGATTGAGGAAATCAGCGCTATCGGCGTACTCAGCTGCCTTCAATCCAGAATACTTTCCGAATACCAGGATATCCAGAAGAGAATTCGTTCCCAGCCGGTTAGCGCCGTGCACTGAGACACAGGCCGCTTCTCCAGCCGCGAATAAACCGGGCATAATCGTGTTGTTTTCATCGATCAGCACTTCACCATACTTGTTGGTTGGGATGCCTCCCATGGCATAATGTGCTGTCGGCTGTACTGGCATGGGTTGGGTGACCGGATCGACTCCCAGGTATGTGCGGCAAAAATCAACAATATCCGGCAGCTTCGATAAAATCTCTTCTCCTGTGACAACATAAGGGCTGCCATCTGGACGTTTGCGACCATCGCTGGCCGCGTATTTGTTGACCGTCTCGGGGCGGACGTCCAGATACATGTAGCGATCACCGTTAATACCCCGACCGGCCTGCATCTCTAGGAACATGGCCCGGCTGATAACATCCCGCGAGGCCAGGTCTTTCACCGTGGGGGCATATTCCTCCATGAATCGGTTGCCTTCGCCATTAACCAAAACACCGCCTTCACCGCGCACTCCCTCGGTGATCAAGATACCCAGGCGGTAAATCC
Organism: Chloroflexota bacterium; assembly: GCA_020346705.1. Classification (GTDB taxonomy): domain Bacteria; phylum Chloroflexota; class Anaerolineae; order Anaerolineales; family UBA4823; genus PFL25. The sequence goes on from CP070785.1 coordinate 2,337,240, forward strand.
CGGTGGGGTGGAACTGGAAGAACTCCATGTCTTCTGCGGGGATGCCCCGGCGCAGGGTGATGGCGACCCCATCTCCAGAATATGCGTAAGCGTTGGAGGTGATCTCCCAAACCCGTCCATGACCTCCCGTGGCGAAGATCACAGATTTGGCATGGAAGATGTGCAGCTCACCGGTCAGCAGTTCAAGTGCCACCACTCCTGCTGCTGAACCATCCACGATGATCAGGTCCAAAACCTGAAATTCATCGAAAAAATTCACATTATTCTTGATGCATTGCTGGTAGAGCGTTTGCAGGATCATATGCCCGGTGCGATCGGCCGCATAACACGCCCGGCGAACCGGCAAACCTGTGTCGTTATTGGTGTGCCCTCCAAAAGGTCTTTGAGCGATCTTCCCATCCGGTGTGCGGGAGAATGGCAGGCCCATGTGCTCTAATTCATAGACCGTCGAGACCGCCTCTGAACACATGAATTCGATCTCCTCCTGATCACCGAGATAATCACTGCCTTTTACTGTGTCGTAGGTGTGCCAATCTGGGTGGTCTTCTTCCGTATTTCCCAGGGCGGCGCCAACCCCACCCTGGGCGGCGCCAGTGTGCGATCGCGTGGGATAGAGTTTACTCAGTACTGCCGTATCAGCCTTTCTTGAAGCATAAAGAGCTGCCATTAATCCAGCACCTCCTGCCCCAACAACGATGACATCGAAGCGATGCTTATTCATGTAATTGTCCCTTAAACCTCCTACCGAAGTATTGCAATTGCAGCTCGTTTTGGAATAGAGCACAGATGCGAATTAAGATATTTTAGATTGTCGTTACCCATTGCGCATGCCAAGGTTGCGGGAAGTGCGGCTTATATACTGCCGGTATGTATCTCCATATTTGTTCACCAGGAACTCTTCTTCGAGCAGCACTGGCCAGTGAAAAAAGGAGATGGTCTGGATGAAATATAACAGAAAGCCGAAACTCCAGATCGAGGACGACCAACCGATCAAGCTCATCCCAAATATGACCAGTGCCCAGCCAACATAGCCTGGATTTCCTGAATACCGGTTGTTACCAGCCCGCGATTTTGTGCAAAAGAGTTTAATGTGGCGACCACGATGATCAATCCTATCAAGTAAAAGAAAATGCCGAGGACGAAGGTGCTCCCGAGTTCGATGGGTATAAACAGGCTTATCACGAGTTCTCCGATGAGCCAGGTCATCGTAATGGGGATTTACATCTCATCTTGGAAGAGAAACTCCGGATCGTTATATGGTTCTCCGCGTTTATCGTTAGCCTAGGTTTGTACCGGAAGCGCGGTGTCGAAGACCAAGACACAGAAAACCCATAAGTTGAGGAGTCTTATTCCAAGATTCAAGCTAGACAGTTTCCTTTCTGCCGCACAGAAGATGGGATCAGGACCCAGCCAAAAGCTAAATGAATTGGACTAATAAGCTCCGCAATTATATTATAGAACCATTAATGGGGGAATGAAAGATCTATCCAACTTTAAGAGAATAAGACAACATAGATCGCGATCAGCAAGACAAAGATCCACAGCAGAAAGATCAGACCGCGGATAAATGGTTTTGCGATTGACTGGCCGACGAAGTCTTCAATAACCACCCGTAAACCGTTAAAAGCGTGCGTAACGCCAAAGAATACGATCAAAATTTGCATCACCTGCCAGAAGGCATTTGCCCAGCCAAGTGTAACATCCGGGATGTTGCTGTTGATCACATGATTAGGATTGGGGAAAAAAGTCCAGCGCATTAATGTTGGCAGGTCGACCTGGGTTCTGGCTCCCAGTGCGAAAGCGCTGATGATTCCAACCGTAGATAGCAGGATCAATGACATACCCGAAATTCGGGTGAAGACCCACATGATATATTCAAATGACAAACCTGGTTGTACAGTCCGGACACTCATTTTTTAATTTCCTCCAGGTTAAAAACCTCCGGTAAGACCATGTTGAATGAGGATGGCCACTGTCAGCCCATAAACGGGAATAAAGATGAACCATTGCAACCACAAAGCTTCTCGCTGGAACACCTGGAATCTTGGCCAGAGGTCTAGGATCCCAATGCGCATCCCATTCAGACCGTGAAATATCACAATGAATGCCACAAAAACCTGGAAAATCCAGGATTCGTAAACGATATTAATTGTGGTAGCAAAATCACTGCCGGTTTGCTGCATGAAGAAAGAGGCGTAAATATGCGTCCCGACAAACAAAATCATCGCAATTCCTGTGACGCGGTGGAGCATCCAGGCCCACATTGGCCCCCCTCCACGATATCTAAGTCCGGCAAAGAAACCAACCCGGCGATTTAACCCCATCTTAGACCTCCTCAACCTTTAGCAATGCACCTTAGTCCACAATATGTATTATTGCATTCAGTTATGCTATATGAAAAGTGATTTTTATCACGGATTAATAGTTTCAGATATCCTTTTAATTCAATAGTAATTTGTTCTAAAATAAGTTTGGGAAATTGTTTGTAAAAGATGGAGAAATCTGATGACAGATTCGCATGAAGTTCAACGCCGGGATTTTGTCAACATCATCCTGGTGGGACTCAGTTCCGTGATAGGTCTAATTATTGGTATCCCTGCCATTAGTTATTTACTTTCACCCGCAGTAAAAATTCGAGAAGAGGAGGCCTGGATTCCCCTTGGGCCGCTTGATGCTTATCCCCTGGATCAACCGACATTATTCTCTTACACGCGCACCAAGATAAACGGTTGGGAAAAGACCGTCAACAGTTTTGGTGCCTGTGTCTGGCGTTATGGGGCGGGGGAGTCAGAGGTAAAAGTTTACTCGAATATGTGCACCCACCTCAGCTGCAGGGTTTCCTGGACAGAAGAGACGAATTTATACGTCTGCCCCTGCCATGATGCTGGTTTTAACAAGGAGGGCGAGGTTGTCGCCGGTCCACCCCCGGAACCTCTTTATGAATATGAGACCAAAGTGGAAGAGGGAGTTTTATCCATCAAGCATATGGAAGTTTGAAGATGGCAGCAAAAGTAGTTAACTGGTTGGACGAACGCTTAGGACTTCTGTCGATTTACAATCTGGTATTCGATCGCAAGGTTCCCAAAGTCAACTGGTGGTTTACCCTGGGCAGCGCCAGCCTGTTTTTGTTCGTTGTGCAGGGCATTACCGGTGTTTTCCTATCAGTATATTATGTCCCTGATCCTGAGAAGGCCTATGACAGCATCCAGTACATCATGAATGGAGTCGCCTTTGGTTGGTTGATCCGCGGGATTCACCATTGGGGGGCAACCTTGATGGTGATTTTTGTTTTTGTTCACATGCTGCGCACCTTCTACATGGGTGCTTATAAATACCCGCGGGAAATCACCTGGGTGACCGGTGTCATTTTATTACTGGCAACCTTGGGCATGGGTTTCACAGGCTATCTCCTGCCCTGGAACCAGCGGGCGTACTGGGCGACGACGGTCGGTACTGCGATTGCCGGTACGGTACCCCTAGTAGGAGATTTCATCTTGCGTATCCTGCGAGGAGGAAACGACCTCAGCGCGGTGACTCTGGCGCGCTTTTTCTCTGTTCATATCTGGTTCCTGCCGGTGGTGATCGTCGCCCTGATCGGTGTCCACATGTATCTTGTCGTTCGCCTGGGCATATCGAGCGTGCCCAAGAATGAGGCAGAATAGTCGTAGGGGTTCCCATTTGAACGAAGAACAGAAGCAGGCCTATATCGAAGAATATAAGCAGGAGAAAGAAAAGGGGGTTAAGTTTTACCCGGATATCATTTACAAAGATTTGATCGTAGCTTTTGCTATTTTTTTGCTGCTGGTTGGTCTGGCAATTTATATTGGCGTGGCAGCAGAACCTCCCGCCGATCCCAGCGATAGTTCTTATATCCCCAGGCCGGAATGGTACTTCTTATTCTTGTTCCAGCTGCTTAAGTATTTTCCAGGTCAGATCGAGTGGGTAGGCACGGTAATCATACCAACCATCGCGGTCCTGGCGCTGCTGCTGCTCCCTTTTTACGATCGCAGCCCATTTCGCCATTGGAAAAAGCGGAAAGTTGCCACAGCTATCATGAGTATCGTCGTGATCGGTATGGTGGCACTGACCATTTTGGCCGCAGTAACTACGCCGCCCCAAGAAGAGGTTGCTCTCGCCACGACCATCACCGAAAAGATTGTCCTCGGGCAGGATACATATTCAATCCACTGTGTTGAGTGCCACGGCGCCGAGGGTGAGGGGGGAGAGATCGTCGGCGTTGAAGGACTGGAGGGCGTCTTCTTAAAGTCGATCAGCAGCCAGGACGAAATGTATACCCGTTCGGATGACACATTTTTCGCCATCATTGATTATGGCCAGCCCGACTTGGGCATGCCGCCATATGGATTAGGTTATGGCGGAGAGCTTTCGCGCGGCGAAATTGACGCCATCGTAAACTTCATGCGTTACACTTGGGATGACCGGGTGGAGATTCCCGAAGAAGCTGCCCAGGCAGGGGCGATTCCGGAGTTGGGCCCGGACGAGATTCCCTCCTATGAAGTTCATATCGAACCAATTGTGAAACGCTACTGCGTATCCTGCCACCGCCCAGGCAAGAAGAACAACAACTACCTGATGCGCTCCTTCCAGGAGACGATGGAAACTGGAGATAATGCTCCCAATGCGATCCCTGGCGATCTAAACTCGAATAATATCCTGATGATAAACCGCCAGGAGATTGAAGCTGGTGGTCCTATGCCGCCCACTAGGGCGCTTAAACCAGAGATAATTGAAATATTTGAGAGATGGGTGCTCGGTGGAGCACCTGAAACTGCTGAAGAAGCTGCCGCGCTTTCTCCCACGGAAGTCCCGACAGCTCCAACGCCAGAAGAGACGCCAGTCTCTCCATAGGCAATACCTGAGAGAACGGAGGTGCCAACCCCGACAACATCGCTTCATCCTTCCAGACATTTACACAACGTCGCAGCTGCAATTGGAGCACTTTCATCGCTGGTGACTTCCCTTGTTCCAATTGCGATCATCACAGCCACATCGCTGCTTACATCGTTGAAACATTGAGCCTGGTTTGGACATCGCCTCTCAGATTGCACCGCGTAGAGCCTCCCTGAAATGGGAGGCTCTCCATTTGTCAATTCCTGTCGGTGCAATGGAGGGCTGACCAGGAAAAATATGGATAAATTATCACGATGGAGGATACCTTCATGTGGGTTATCTGGCTTGAAGTAAACGGGCACAAAGCCCCAATTGTAGATGAGGTCGGCCCTAAATTACAAATTTGCCATTGCTCTTAATGATAATGGCTTTGATTGGTAACAAGGTGTTACGGTGCGCGTACACCTCCAACAATTGCTGCTGCGCCGATCAGGGAGATGATCAGCCATAGAACGAATAGCAGCCAACTTACTCTCCTGCGCGTGATATCACGGCTGATGTAATCGTTCAGCACCTGACGCAGTCCATTGACACCATGCGCAAAGGCGAAGGCAAGCAGTAGAAAGTCGTAAACCCGCCAGCCGAGTGTTGCCCAACGTAGGGCGACATAATCCAGGTCGATGGCATGAACCCCAACCAGGACGTCCTGGATCAAGACATGTCCCCAGGCCAGGGGGATGAGCAGCAGACCACTGTAGCGCATCCATTTCCAGGCCCAGCTTTCGTATCCCTCTGGTACAGCGGCCTGGTTGAGTTGGACTTGGTTAGTATTTGTTGTCATTTGATCTCCCGCTCCTGCTCATAATCCGAAATTGTGAACCAATAAGCTGCGTCCCATCATGAACGCCGCCGGCAGCCAGAGCAAAATGGCAATGGCTAAACTCCAATATGCCGATTTGCGTTGTGTTGTGACATTCCAGCGATCGGGAAAGAACAGATCAAAAACAGCGATCCGAACTCCGTTCACGCCGTGATAGATGACGGCGAAAACCAGGGCGATCTCCCCCAACATGAAGGGCGTGCTGCGGTAGAGGTCGATGGCGTGTTCGTACAGCGAGGGGAAGAAGTACACCGTCGACGTATCCAATATATGCACTGCCAGGAAGAGCAGCGTTCCCAATCCTGCCAGCCGATGTAGTATGAAACTGAACTGACCTTCGCGCCCCCGGTAGCGCGCCATGCCAAATATGTTTAACTTGAGAGATTCCATCCCTACCTCCACATCATTGGTATATTATTGTATTATTCTGGTAAGATTTAGCCTAATCATACCAAACTTACCCACAATGAGCATATAGGATCAGCGGGAAATTCGATCGAGCGAATAGAAGTCTTCACCCAGGTTGACCAGGCCAGTCCTTACGATAATTCTAGTTACTCACGATGAAAAATGTGGTCCAAATTCTATAGATTTATTAAAGGAGAATCTCATGACTAAGAAACGTCCATTTGGCGTGACCGTCCTGGCTGTATTTGCGGCCATCGCTGCCATTATCGCCATCATCCATACTCTCCAGATGCTGCATCTCTTCCCGATCCGCGGTCCTTTCGGTGTATTCGCCTTTTTCACCTTTGACCTGCTGGGGGCGATCCTGTGGGGAATCCTGGCACTAATTTATATCTGGGTCACGAGAATGCTCTGGAATCTAAACCCTCAGGGCTGGCTGTTCGTGGCCGCCCTGTCGGCGCTCAACCTCATCTTGGCAGTGATATCCATCATTGGGCAATCGACTTTTCAGGCCATGCTGCCATCAATCATAATCAATGGCTTGATTCTTATCTACGCCCTGCTACCTGGCACAAAGGAAGCCTTTGGCATGGCAGCTGAAGCTACAGATGAAGCCGCCCCAGTTACACCTGTTGAACCCGCTCCGGAAAAAACCGAAGAACCGGAAGTCTCCATGACTGAAGAGGCGGGTGAATTAGCTGAGCCAGAAGTGGAAGAGGTTACGGTTGATCCGGAGTCTGAGGCCGGGACACAGGTGACTGGTGCTGCAGCGCTCAGCCAGGATCTGGCCTACGTGGAAGGAATTGGGGAGGTCTATTCCGGTAAACTCAAGGAGATCGGTGTTGATTCGCCACAGGTATTGCTTGAGCGCGGAGCGACGCCACAGGGACGCAAGGAGCTGTCGGAGGCCTCAGGGATCAGCGGAGCACTTATTCTGGAGTGGGTCAATCACGTGGACCTTTTCCGCATCAAGGGTGTTGGATCGGAGTACGCTGACCTGCTTGAAGAAGCCGGGGTAGATACCGTGGTAGAGCTGGCACAGCGCAATCCAGCCAACCTGTTTGAGAAATTATCTGAAGTAAACGCAGAAAAATCACTGGTACGCAAACTGCCGACTCAAGCAGAAGTTGAAGATTGGGTAGCCCAGGCGAAAGATTTGCCGCGCATGATCAGCTACTAAAGCCTCGCAAACCGAGTTCAATTTATGACTCTCTCTCCCAGAATGGGAGAGGAGCTGGGGGCGAGGGTGCATCAATCTAGTACCCTCAAGATGTTTTTTTATTCTCAAGATATTACTATTGAAAGGAGAAAAGA
>CP070785.1:2344792-2349126 GCA_020346705.1 Chloroflexota bacterium
TTTTTCTGCCAGCTCATTCAGTGTCTGGATGATGGCGCGGTTCATGCGATTTAAGCCCTGCGGCTCTGAATTTGAATAGCTGATGCGGCTCATCAGGTCCTCGCCATAACGGACCTGGGGATTCATCGCTGATTGGGTGGAAAGAACTTCCCCGGTTCTCAAGTCGCACAGGTGAGCCACAACGGTTGTGGATCCGACATCTATCGCTAAACCATATAGACCTTCCTGATAACCTGGCTGCAGCCTGATGATCTGCCTATCCTGCCATATCGTGGCGGTCACAGCAAAATCACCCTGGCGGATTATTGATTGCAGTGAGGGGAGCAATTTTGGATCGATATCCAAACCAGATAAGTCCCACTGGTCTTGCAGTGCTTGAGCCAGACGATTCCAGTCACCCCGCGGGTCACCAAGTTCGGGTGCTTCGATTTCGACATACACCTGCCGGACTGCGGGAGATACTTCGATGATTCTCTCAGTCGCGGCTTTGGCAATAACTTGCTTGTGGGCCTGGCTTTCTTCAGGGACAGTGATGAGAAGATCTCCCAGAACCTGCGCAGCACAAGCCAAACGACGACCATCGAGATGGTGATCGCGGTCGTACTCAATTTCTTGCGGTGTTGGAGGAGTTAAATGATCGCTGCGAGATGTGATGCCATGCTTGGGAAAACTGCCTTCTTCCAGGATTATCTGGCATTTCCCACATGTCTGCCGACCCCCGCAAATAGACTCCAATTCAACTCCCAGTTCCCGGGCTGCCTGGAGTAAGTTCGTTCCAACATCAACCTGCCCCTTTCTGCCGGAGGGCATCAGGGCGAGGTAACAAGAGTTTTTTTCGGGTCCAGTATTGACAGACATCAGGTGATTTTAATAGATATCTATTGAAATTGTCGAGATCAACTCAGACATGGTGATTGATCAATTTGTGGTTGTTTTTTCACGGAGGCGGCGTCTCCGTTCTTCCCGTGATTCTCGGCCTCTTTTTGGGGTTGGTTTAGAAGGTTTCCATCCTTCGGGCGGTACGGATGCTCCAGAAATCATACCGACGAATTCCGAGCGGATCTGATGGTCTACTTCGGGGGAAAAACCTGCAGGATTGTCGCGAGTGAGAATGTCTTTTACCCGCATCATCGCCCGCGCCTGGGCATCAAGCGCACCAATTTCCTGCCACTGCTGGCGAGGATTCCGGTCAGCGATATCGGTTAAATACATCGTGGTTCGCATTCGCTCAAGGGTATGATCGGAGTCGGCGAACATGCCGCCTGGCCCGATTTCGGCGATCAAATCAAGCGACAAATTTTCTTCACTGAACTCAAATCCACGACGGATCCTTTTTAACATCATGGCAATATCGTTATCGATGACTGCTTTGGCGAAATCAAAAGACATCAAGGCATCCAACAAGCCACCCATATTGAATATATCAACCCCACCCAAATACCCTGACACGACGGACATCGCAGTTTCGAAACCAGATTGAGCGTCGTTGATTTTTGAATTGGTCAGGCCGATGTATCCACCCGATGGGATGTTATAGAAGCGAGCCATTTGGGCGCAGCCCATATGGAGGATGCCTGTTTCTATGGCACCTGGAGAGTAAGCCCCGGTGCGCATGTCAGCGACTGTGGGTAAAGTGCTGTAAATCAGCTCGCTGCCGGGTTGGATTATCTGGCTGAGGACCGCAGCGGCTAAGAATTCCGCATTATTCTGGGCCAGCGTTCCAGCGAGAGTTAGCGGGGAGGTCAGACCGGCATTTGGAACAATAGAGAAGTAGCTGGGAAAACCTTTTTCTTTGAAGAAGATCAGCACTTCGGTCGAGTCAAAATCCATGGTCAGTGGAGAAACGACTGGACAATAGTGGAAAGTTACAAATGGGTGATCCCGGAAAGCGGATTCACTGCCAGCTATCATGAATAATAGCCGCAGCATATCTTCAGCCTCTTCCGGCGGTGTATTCGCCCGGACAGGTTTTACCGTGTTTCTTATTGAGGGGTAAAATCGCGATAGGCTGAACTGGCCGGGAGGGGCGTCATCAGCGAGGGTTGAAATTGAAAAGACATCGTAACCAGGCAATTCATTGATCAAGTGGGAAATGCGAGCTAAATCATCCGAGGTTGCCCGACGTTCATAACCGGTAACGGGATCAATAATATTAGGGGCGGAACTACCAGTCAGGATGATTGGGCTATCCTCTGGAATGGTTCTGTCAAAGGATCTATCTCGCCCTCTGAAAGTGAATTTCTGTGGAAATAGGGCGCGATTTTGTTCTACAATGTTTCGCGGAAATTTGACCACCTGTGTTTCATTATCCACGTTCAGCCCATGATGGGCAAAGATCTGGCGAGCTTTTTGATTTCGAACCAACAGGCCAACAGATTCGAGAATTTCGAGGGAGGCCTCGTGGATTCGCTCAACTTGTTCCTGGGATAGTAGACTGGCATAGTTCTGCATAATCAGTATTCTCTTTCTAATTCTAGTCAAATTTTTGGATCTCATTCTGGTGATGAGATCTTGGTGTGTAAAAATCAGTAATTGTTTACAAAGGAAATGGTTTCGCTTCGGTTACGAACCGGAATCGATCACCTCGGTAGCGATCTTTACCATATTCAACAGGCTGATTTATATCGTCATAGGAGATCCTTCTTTCCAGCATGAGTGCTTCGCCATAATTAATATTCAGTAATTCAGCTTCAAAAGAGGTGGCCGTGATGGGTTCGAAGCTCTGTCGAGCCCGGTTGATCGGAATTCCGTATTCGATTTCCATAATCTCGTAGATGGATCTGGATTCCAAATCAAAGCGGTCCAGACCCAAAAAACGCTGGACAGGGATTTTGTAGCTTTCGATCATGACCGGTTCTCGATTGATCGATCTCAACCGCAAGATGCTGTAAACGCGGGAAGAGGTTGGAATGGCTAAATCTTTTGCCAGAATTTGATCTGCATTTATCTCTTCAAAAGAGATCATCTCCGCTCCTGGGGTGAAACCCTGGTTGAGCATCCCGCTGGTAAATCGGAAGACCACCTCCATCTGCCGGTCAATTTTTGGTTCTGCAATGAAGGTGCCGACGCCATGTTTTCGAATAATCATCCCCTGGGATTCGAGTACATGCAGCGCCCGGCGCAAGGTCATGCGGTTAACACCCAGCGAGGCGCTCAATTCTCTTTCAGGTGGAAGTTGTTCGCCAGGTGATAATTCGCCAGATTCGATTTTTGCGATCAATCCCTCCGCCAGCTGGACATATAAGGGGATTGAAAACGCATAAGGGGTGGAGGTTCCCTGAGTGAATTCCATGGTTTATATGATTGGTGAACGCCAGACAGTGGTATATGTTTCCTATACCACATTATACCACCATGAAGCGTACCTTGAACCTGGAAGGGAGAAAATAAGTGATTAATTTACATGATCCAGGGTTGATATATAATGAGAGTGGAGTAATTCACTAAAAACCAGGAAAAATTAATTCATGGGTACCAACCATTTTTGCAGAATCTACAACCTGCAATTGCTCCGCAAAATTCATCACTTTTCTCAAATGCATATTTTGTTCACAGGGCTTCTTTTAATTCCTGTATTGTTTGCAGCGTGTACAAATCCACCAGCCGAAGAAACCCTTTTTGTTGAAGATGCCAGTATTGGTGAAATAAGTAGTGCATCCGAAGTGATACCCCAAGTTGAGGTAAGTATCGCACCCAGAGACATCTTGTTTGGCAATATTTCGGTTGACCAGGGCTTGTCTCAAAGTTCAGTTTATTCGATTCTTCAGGATAGTATGGGCCTGATGTGGTTCGGAACTGAAGATGGTTTGAACAAGTTCGATGGCTACGAATTCACCGTCTACAAACACGATCCTGAAAATGCCAACAGCCTGAGCAATAACACAATTTTAGAAATTTATGAAGACCAGCAAGGACAGCTTTGGATAGGCACATTCGACGGACTCAATCGATATGACAGGAACAACAATCTTTGGGAGTATTTTCCTCTCGATCGAGTAAGAACGATAATCGAGGATCGTGCGGGAAAATTATGGGTTGGTTCTAATGCTGGTCTGTACACAATTGAAGACGGGGAATCTGACGAGTTAATCCGGGAGTTGTCTGAAAGCACGTTTGCAATGGTCGAGGACAGTGATGGATTTTTATGGGTGGGAACAGATAGAGGGTTAATTAAATTAGATCAGAGCGGCGATAGAATTGCCCATTTTCAGCATCGCTTGCAAGATGATAGCAGCCTGGCCAACAATTTCGTGCGTTCGGTTTTTGAGGATTCAAAAGGTAATTTATGGATCGGAACAAATGGAGGCCTAGATAAGCTCGATCGAGAATCAGAG
>CP070785.1:2349226-2352382 GCA_020346705.1 Chloroflexota bacterium
ACAGTATATAGTTTCAAAAAGTGCAGATGATGATGGAAATATTCTTTTTGTACTTACCGAAGTCTATGCTTCAGAAATGGGACGAAAAGATCACAGTGAGCAAGCACAAGATTGGAAATATTATGAAGATTGGAAGAATTGGGTTAGCAAGTGTAAGAGCACATGGGCCGATACTAAGATCATTAAATCATTGTGGTAAAGTTTCTAATAAAAAAATTGCTGTAGCAATATTTGCATGATCAATTTTTTTCATCTACAACAAAATCGTCAGCCGGTAAAATCTCAGCGATATTGCGATCATCGCAACCTTATAAGATCACTACTGCTATCAGGTTTTCGAATTCAGAAAATCTAGTAATTCATCCAAATTTTACCTAGTATCAATGCGAATCAAAGACAAAAACCGCTCAGGGTCAACCCTGGGTGGTTCGAGTCGTTTTTGTATCCCTATGGAGATTCGAACTCGTTATTTCAAAATGATCTTTAAAACAAGGTATTAGTCTCGACCATTCAACTTAAACAGATTCAAACACCTAAGCGGACTCGAACCAAAGAAACCAGTTTTTTACTCAATAATGCCCATTTCGATCCCCAATTGGTCTAGCTATCCCCTTTGCTTAAAGCCTAAAGAAACCAAAAACTGCTCGACAGGCATGTCAAGCAGTACATTTTTGAGGTATGGTCGGAACAGGACTCGAACCGCCTTCCTCTTGATTTGCGGAGAAAACCATCCAGGGGGTAATGAGACTCAAAAGAATTATCTACTTACTAATGAGAATCGCAGTCTTTGACTGGTCAATGAAAGCTGGTGTTACCCATTTTTATCAACGACGATTGAATCTAAAACCGTCACTCCATCGGTGGACAAACGACCCGATCGACAAGTTCAACCCGCGAGGGTCCAACCGGAACCAGGCGCGTTGTCTCCTCACAGGGATCATAAAGTACGTAAAGGTCGGCATTGCCTCCCAGGTACAACGCACTCAATGGTTCCAGGTTTCCATCCAGGTCGATCAGTATGAAATCCGGCTTGATCGATTCAACCTGGTTCAAGGCACCCCGTTTGCTGTGGGCTATCCCCACCAGCTCGATACCGGGCACCTGATCCAGTTGAGAGCGCAAGGCATCTTCGCCACTGCTGGGATCGGCATCGACAACGAGCAGATGGATAGAGGGTGAATTCATTAATCCTTCTCGGGGGTTTCTGGTGCCTGTGCGATCCAGGCTTCAGCGGCTGCTACCGCTTCATTCAGAGCAGCGCCGAATCTGGCTTGACCCAGGAATATATTCTCCTCGCCGATCAGATCAAGCAGCTCAGTACGATCCAACTGCTGCATAACCTCTTGACTGATACCTGTGATCATCAGCCTGTTCCCGTTATCCTGAAGATCACGGGTGTAGCGTTCGATGGTTCGGATGAAGGTGCTGCCCACTTCGTCGCGGTCACGCAGGCGGAAGATAACCACACTTCCTTGCGTTGAACCAATTTCTGGCAACTTCTCCTCCAATTCCGCCACACCGGCGAAGAAGAGGTTGCCGATCGGCTGCAGGACGACAATCTCCTGGCTGGGTAATTCCTTGGGTAGATCACCCTCGGCAAATCCGCCATCTTCAAGAAGGATAATGCGCTCCAAGCGAACCGCTTCGGCGGAGCGGAAGATGTGGATGACGACGTGCAGCACCACGCCCAGGGCCACCGCCACCTGGATCGGGGTGAAAAGGGTGGCGATGAAGGTGATCACCATCACAACCAGAGGAGCGATCCCAGTGTTCCAGACAGTCTCGATGCGGGGAAGGTTGATCATGCTGAAACCGACCACGATCAGCAGCCCGGCCAGGGTGGGCATCGGGATCAGCTCAATGATTGGACCGATGAGCAGGATGGCCACCAGGGTGAACAACCCGGTGAAGATATTCGCCCAGCGCGATTTACCGCCCACGCTGCGGATCAAGAAGGTGCCGGATAAAGAGCCGCCCACAGGAATACCACCCACCAACCCGACGGCCAGGTTGCCAGCGCCCTGCCCGCGGAAATCGCCCGATGGATCGGGGTATTCCCCATCCGGATTAGGCACACTGCTGCTGACCCCGGAGGCCTGAACCAGGGCAATGATGGCGATCGCCAGCGCGGGGGTGATTAACGAAAGAACTATCGATAAATCCGGCAGATTAATGCTGGGCAGCGCACGCAATATCTGGGTAGTGTCGCCCACCACAGCGACCGATTCCGGATTAAGGATAGCAACTAGTATCGTGGTCACCAACACGGCGACCAAAAAACTGTATTTCTCTAAACGGGTGCGGTTGATCGCCAGGATGAGGATTATGGTCAGGATCCCGATGGTTAATGAAACCGGGTCAATCTCCTGCCAGTGGAGCATGGTATCGATCGTGCGCATTACTTTGTTGCTAGCCTCACTGGAATATGCAGTCAGGTCGGCGACCTGGCTGAGGATAGTCAGCACGCCCAGACCGCTGAGGAAACCAGTCATAACAGCGTTTGAGATGAAGCGCACCAGGAAGCCCAGCTTGAGCAGACCCATGACCAGCATGAAAAGTCCTACAAGCAGGCCAAGGACTACCAGGTAGGTCAATTGCTCCTCCCGGGGAACGCCGCTCAGGGCATCCAGGGTGGCCAGCGCTGTGGCCCCGGTCGAATCGACGTTCATGATCACCGAGCTGGTGAACAGGGCTGCCACGCTCGTGCCGGCGATCATGGAATACAAACCGAAGATGGGATTGACCCCGGCCAGCAAGCCATTGGCCAGGCCACCTGGGATGCTTACAACCGCCATGATCAGACCGGAGACCAGGTCACCAAATAATGTCTTGCGGGGAACTTTAAGACCGTTCATAATTGGGGATTGTACCAATATTCAAATGTTTTCAGGCTTGATGTTCGAAATCAGGAACCATGTGGAACTCCCCAACTTTGATTGTGATCAAATTCCTTCCTGCACCTGAATACGCCTTGATTCTATCGCCTCCACCAATGCCTGGTGATCGCGTTCCGTCTGATCGGCATAGACTTCGGCGAATTTGGCAATGGCTTTGTCAAAAGCTTTACTTTTTCTCAGGTAGCCGGCAATTGCCGCAGCATCGCCAGTGCGGGCATGGGCGCGTGCCAGACACCAGCTGCAAACAGCGAGATATGTG
>CP070785.1:2352482-2368091 GCA_020346705.1 Chloroflexota bacterium
TTGACACGGTCAACATCTCCGCTTCCCTCCATCATTTAGAGAATGTCTCCCGGGTGCTCACGGAAATGGTGCGTACTTTGAGACCAGGCGGCAAATTCATCCTCACTGAGATGCACCGCGACGGAACGACCGGAGCCCAATTCAACACCATCCGCGTCCATCACTGGGCTGCCGCAGTTGATTCGAGCCTTGGCGGTCTTCATGACCGCACATTCGCGCGTGACGAGCTGCTCAACTTCATCGACGATCTCAACCTGCGCAACATCACGGTCCGGGATTTCCCTAATACCGATTCAAATCCAATGGATGAAAAGGCGATCGATTCGGTCGTGCTTTACCTCGATCGATATCTACAGCGCGCGCAGGAGTCACCAATGAGCGCGTCATTGATCCAGCAAGGTCAGGCATTAAAGGATTCACTTCGTGAAACAGGTTTACACAGAGAACCCGTACTACTCCTGGTCGCGGAAAAAGCTTAGCCACCAAAGCAATAGATGATCACTCCTATTCGCGTAAAGGAGGCGATCTTTACGCTCAAATCCTCCGCAGGATAACGGTTTTCGCCTGTATAATTCAAACAAAGCTTTATCGTACTTCTGACATTTATTGATATAGTTGGACCACAAATTCCCTTTCCACAGGAGGCTCACATTGACCGAAAACATCACTCAGGGAAACTTTCCAACACAGGCCCAGGTGGTCGTCATTGGCGGCGGCGTGATCGGCTGCAGTGTTGCTTACCACCTGACAAAGCTGGGCTGGCAGGATGTGCTGCTTTTAGAACGCTCTAAGCTGACCTCAGGCACGACCTGGCACGCTGCAGGGTTGATCGTCAGTGGGGGTTTTGGCACAGAAACCACCATCAACATGGCTAAATATACCCGGGAGCTGTATACCCAACTTGGCAAGGAGACCGGACAGGATACTGGTTTTTCCCCAGTCGGTTACCTGGAAGTCGCCAGCAATGCTGAACGTGTGGAGGGATTACGTCGCCAGGCAGATTTTGCCCGCGGGTACGGCATCGATGTTGAACAAATCTCCCCCGCTGAAGTCAAGAAATTATGGCCGCTCATGTACACCGACGACCTTCTGGCGGGTTTCTTCAACCCGCTGGATGGAGTAGCCAGTCCGGTCGACACCACGATGGCCCTGGCGAAGGGAGCCAGGATGGGCGGAGCCCGGATCCTGGAAGAGACCAGGGTCACCGGCATACTCAAAGAGAAAGGCCGCGTCACCGGTGTGGTTACCGATCAAGGAACCATTGCTGCAGAGTACGTGGTTAACTGCTGCGGCATTTGGTCCCGCGAAGTGGGTAAGATGGCTGGCGTGAACGTCCCCCTGCACGCCTCCGAGCACTACTACCTGGTCACTGAGCCGATCGAAGGCGTACACCCAGGCCTACCTGTCGTCGAGGATCCTGAGCTGTACCTTTATCTGCGTGAGGAGACTGGCGGGTTGATGGTGGGCATGTTCGAGCCAGAGGCAAAGCCCTGGGGGATGAACGGTATACCGGATGATTTCAGTTTTGGTGAGATTCCTCCAGATTGGGATCACCTTATGCCCTACCTGGAACGTGCGATGAAGCGCATCCCCATCGCCAAAGAAGCTGGCGTGCACCTGCTGTTCTGCGGTCCGGAGAGTTTCACCCCTGACATGAGCCCGATGATTGGAGAAGCCCCAGAATTAAGGAACTTCTACGTTGCGGCTGGCTTCAATTCATTAGGTATCCTGCTGGGCGGCGGTGTTGGACAGGTGATCGCCCAATGGATCGTTGATGGCTATCCCCCTGTTGATATCAGCGAGATCAATATCGAGCGCATGTCGCCCTTCCGCAATAATCCCAAATACCTGTATGATCGCACGGTGGAAATGCTGGGCTGGCAGTATGCAGAGGGCTGGTCAAACCTGCATTTTGAATCCGCTCGCGGGGCACGCAGAACCCCTTTCCATGACCGCCTGGCAGAAGCAGGTGCCATGTTTGGTGAGTCAGATGGTTGGGAGTATGCCGATTGGTATGCCCCACCCGGTGTGAAACCCCACGTAGATTACTCCTGGAAACGCCAGAACTGGTTCAGCTACAACGCAGCCGAACATAAGGCCGCTCGGGAAGGAGTGATCGTCATGGATTTAACTCCCATGTCGAAGTTCCACGTCCAGGGACGGGATGCACAGAAAGTGCTCAACCATATCTCGGCCAGGGATGTCGATGTGGAAGTTGGTCGCTGTGTGTACACCACCTGGCTCAATGAGCGCGGCACGATAGAAGCCGATCTCACCGTCGCCCGGTTAGCTGAAGATCGCTATCAAGTGGTCAGCTCGTGGTCGATCCATACAAACGTGTTGACCTGGTTGAAGAGGCACATTCCTGAGGACGCCCACGTCACGGTAACCGATATGACCTCCGCCTATTCTTTGCTCAACATCCAGGGTCCGAAATCTCGCCAGTTATTGAGCAAGCTTACCTCGGCTGACATGTCCAACCAGACTTTTCCATATTTGACCATTAAGGAGATCGATATCGGTTACGCTCTTGTCAATGCCCTGCGCATCACCTACCTGGGTGAGCTGGGCTGGGAATTGTATATCCCCAGCGAGTTCTCCTTGCACGTATACGACTTCCTGTTGGAAAATGGAGTCGAGGTTGGTCTGAAACATGCCGGGCTGCACACCCTTGAGACGCTGAGGATGGAAAAAGCTTACCGGGATTACGGCCACGATATCGATAATCTCGATACGCCCCTCGAGGTCGGCCTTGGTTTCACTGTTGACCCCAATAAGTCAGTAGATTTCATCGGGAAGGAAGCTTTCCTAAAACAGAAAGAATCCGGTCTCCTAAAACGGCGGTTAGTGCAGTTCCTGCTGGAGGATCCTGAACCACTGCTGCACGGCGGTGAACCGATCTATCGGGATGGCGTCCGCGTTGGTGATATTCACTCTGGTAATTACGGGCATACGCTGGGTGGGGCTATTGGATTGGGTCCGGTCAGGCATGCAGGAGGTGTGACAAAGGATTTCCTTCAAGACGGGCAGTTCGAGATTGAAGTGGTCGGCGTTCGCTACCCGGCAAAAGCCTCCTTGCGCCCAATGTATGATCCAAAAAATGAGAAGGTGAAACGCTAACCAGCTGTTAGCTACTTATTCATGAATATCTCTTGGTGAAGACAATTTGTCAGACAACTGCAATTTGCGGTAGAATCCAAGTTTAAATCCACCGGTTATCGCTAACCGGAAAAATTTTTCGGAGGCAAAAATCATGAGTGATGTACCTGTTCAATTAATTGTGGCCGCTTTTCAGGATGAAAAATCTGCTGACATGGCCCTGAAAGAGCTCAAACAAGCTAAAAAGGAACGCCTGATCGGCATCCAGAACGCGGCCGTACTGCGCAAAGATCAGAAGGGCAAGCTGCATATCAAGGAAACTGCTGATATGGGCGGCGGAAGAGGCGCGGCATTAGGTGGTGTGGCTGGAGCTGCGATCGGCCTTATTGCTGGACCCGCACTGCTGGTGCCAGCCGCAGTGGGTGCATTGGTCGGCGGCTTGGCCGCCAAGCTGCGCGACAGCGGCTTCTCGGATGAACGCTTGAAGACCATTGGTGAAGGCCTTGAACCGGGTTCTTCAGCCATCATCGCCATCGTTGAGCACAAGTGGGTCGCAGAAGTCGAGAAAGAGATGCAGGAAGCCGGAGCTGATTTGTTCACCGAGGCCTTAAGCGCAGATATCGCCGGTCAGCTCGAATCGGGTCATGAGGTAGCTTACACCGCATTGTCTACCCAGGAAGGTTATGCAGTCAGTCGCGTTGCTGGCGGGGAGGACCAGGTCGAGGGTAGTTCGCTGGTTGTAGATGAATCCGGCGCCTACGGCAGCCGTTACCTGGCTACGGAGGAAGGTTTTGCTGTTGAGAGGATGGCCGTCACCGATGAAGGTGTGGTTGATGAAGTCCTGGCTGCCGATGATGAAAAGGTTGTTTACGGCGCGACGGTTGCCACCGATGAAGGCGTCGTCACTGCAGCAGCAGTAGGTAAATTGGAAGAAGGGGAAGAAGAAACCAAGGAAGAAGAAGAGGATAAATAGTTGGCTTGCAAAACCTGTCATGGGGAAACCATGACAGGTTTTTTAACAAGGAGAACAATATGCCCGGCAGAAGACAAAGAAGGCGCGAAGAACGTCAAACCTTTGGTCGCGGTGGCTCAGCAACTCGCTACCAGATGCGCCAAAAGATGTTCGCCCTCGGACAGGATTTCTACATTGAAAACGAGCAAGGTCAGAAAGTATTTAAGGTGGATGGCAAGGTGCTCCGCGTTCGCGATACGCTCTACTTCAGGGATACAAAAGGGAATGAACTCTGTAAGTTGCAACAAAAAGTAGCCCGCATTAAAGACAGTATGGAGATTGAAGGTCCAGATGGGAAGAGGATGGCAATGGTCAAGCAGGCTATCATCTCTCCGGTTCGGGATCGTTGGACTGTCAAGATTGGAAATGGACCTGACCTGGATGTGCAGGGAAATATCTTGGACCACGAATACAATATTGAAGAAGGACGCACCAAAGTAGCCGAAGTATCCAAGAAATGGTTCCGGGTGCGCGATACATATGGTGTTGAAGTCGCTCCAGGACAGGAGGATATCCTCATCCTGGCTGCAACCGTGGCAATTGACATGATGGCGCATGCAGGAAGATAAATCGCATCGCTTAATCATCAATAGAGATGGAGATTTAAGATGACACTGAAAGAATACAAACCTGGAACGACTTTTCCAGGTGTCATTGGCCGCACGGTTGCCGAATCGGAACCCGCCTGGCCGCAGCCCACTCGCGCTAAAGAAGGCTCGCCAAACGTGATCTTTTTCATTCTGGATGATGTTGGCTACGGCCAGATGTCGGCCTTTGGCGGGTTGGTGAACACTCCCAATATCGACCGGTTAGTAGAGAATGGTTTGCGCTACACCAACATGCACACCACTGCTCTCTGTTCGCCAACCCGATCCTGCGTACTGACCGGACGCAACCACCACTCAAATGGTGTGGCTTCCATCATGGAGACGGCCACCGGCTTTCCCGGTTACGATTCACGCATGCCTTTCCAGAACGGAATGCTGTCCGAAATGCTATTGGAACACGGCTACAACACATTCTGCACCGGCAAATGGCACCTGGCGCCTGCTGAGGAGAGCACTCCCGCTGGGCCTTTCCACCGTTGGCCTTTAGGGCGTGGTTTCGAACGCTACTACGGCTTCCTGGGCGGAGAGACCAACCAGTGGTTCCCTGACCTGACCTACGACAACCACTCGGTACCCCAACCCAAATCGGTTGAAGAGGGCTACCACCTGGATGAAGACCTGGTCGATAACGCCATCAAGTTCATCCTCGATGCGCATGTTATCGCCCCAGATAAACCTTTCTTTCTCTATCATGCCCCTGGCTGCGCCCATGCCCCGCACCAGGTGGCTTCGGAGTGGATCGAGAAGTACAAAGGAAAATTCGATATGGGTTGGGATGAGTACCGCGAGGTTGTCTTCGCCCGGCAGAAGGAATTGGGCATATTCCCTGCAGATGCTGAGTTATCCCCTCGCGATCCCGATGTGCCCGAGTGGAATACTCTGAGCGATGAGCAGAAGAAACTCTATGCTCATTTCATGGAGGTATTCGCTGGATTCCTGGAGCATTGCGATCACCAATTTGGCCGCATACTTGACACCCTGAAAATGATAGGTGAGCTGGATAATACCCTGATCATGGTTATGCCAGATAATGGGGCTAGCTCAGAGGGAGGCGTCAATGGCGCCTTCAATGAGATGAGCAGCTTCAACTATTACTGGGAGACGTTGGAGGATATCCTACCTCGCATGGATGAGATTGGTGGTCCTGCCTCCTATAATCACTATCCCTGGGGCTGGTCCTGGGCTGGTAACACACCCTTCCGCCGTTGGAAGAAAGAAGTCTACCGCGGCGGCTGCACGGATAATTTGATCGTCTCCTGGCCGAAGGGTATTAAAGCTAGGGATGAGAACCGTCATCAGTATGCTCATGCGATCGACATGGTACCCACTGTGTTAGATGTATTGGGCATTGAACCGCCCGAAAGCATCCGCGGCGTGGCCCAATCCCCCCTGGAGGGCGTCAGTTTCGCCGATTCATTTGATGATGACAGTGAACCCACCCAGCACCACACACAGTACTTTGAGATGTTCGCCTGCCGGGCGATAGATCATGATGGCTGGCGGGCGGTATGCGGTTGGCCGGGACCTAGCTACGCTGAAGGCGCAGAAAAAGATCGCAATTTCGGTGATGAAATCACAGCTGAAATCTTGGACGATTTGGACGCCAACAGCTGGGAACTGTACCACATCGCGGATGATCCCGCTGAAGTTCATAACCTGGCCGACAAGAATCCCGATAAGCTGCGCGAAATGATCGCCCGTTGGTACGTCGAGGCCGGAAAATATCAGGTCTTACCTTTGGATGGCACGCTCATGCAGCGTTTTGCAACCGAGCGTCCACAGGTCGCCAAACCCAGGAACAGTTACACCTTTTACCCCGACCTGTCCGTGGTGCACCCCCAAGTTGCACCGTTGGTCTTCAATCGACCGCACAGCATCACCGCCGAGGTCGAGATACCGATAGGCGGCGCTGAAGGCATACTCCTGGCACAGGGCGGCGTATCTGGAGGTTATGTCTTCTACATCAAGGATGACAAACTGATATACATTCACAATTACCTTGGATTAGAAGAATTCAAAGTGACCTCTTCGGTGAATGTACCCGTGGGACAAAGCACACTGCGCTATGAGTTCGAACCAACCGGCCTTCCCGACATTCGCAACGGTCGCGGCGCTCCCGGGCGTGGTCAGCTGTATATCAATGGCGAGCTGGTAGGCAACACCCAGTTCCCAACTTCTACGCCTATCTTGTTCGGAATTGAGGGCTTGAGCTGCGGTTATGATTTCGGTGAAGCGGTGACACACGATTATCATGCACCATTTACCTTTTCTGGAACGATCAAACATGTAACCGTCGATATGTCTGGGGATCTCATTGTTGACGACGAATCAACGATGAGACGCTTGGTTGCACAACAATAGTCACTACGGTAAACTCATGGGCCTGGCGGGTTTACTCACCTGCCGGGCCCATGTTATGATTAACAACAGGTTTCATCGATATGCCGGACTGTTTTCAGGAGGGCAGACAAATGAAGACATACCTTTACATCATATGTGCGCTTTTCATGGGGGTAATTCTAGCCGCTTGTAGCGGTGCGGCTGAGACTCCCACAGAAGAACCTACTCCAACAGTTGAAGCCACGCCAGAAGAGGTGATCCAGGAGACTTCCTTGGATAGCATTCTTGATGTCACCTGGCAGTGGAAAGAAGTGGTTGAGACAGAGCCAGCCAGCCAATCCGTTGTGCCTGATCCAGAAAACTACACCCTGACTTTGCGCGAGGATGGTAGTGCTGAAATCAAGGCCGACTGCAACCAGGTTGGGGCGACCTACACCCAACAGGGCAGCGCGCTGATCATCACCCTGGGTCCATCCACAATGGCAGCCTGCGGGGAAGACTCGCTGGATCAGCAGTACCTCGCCTTCCTGGACCGGGTGAACTCCTTTGGCATGCTGTCAGGAGATTTACAGCTCGCTGGCGAGAACTTCACCATGAGCTTCCTGGATGGAGGCATCTCTGAGGTTGAACTCGTCGACCCGGCCGATCTGCAGGATACACTGTGGGCCTGGGAGCGGCACTTTATCCCTGAGACCAACCTGGAAGAACGAATCGAGGATCCCGCCAGCTACACCCTGACATTTAATACCGATGAGACCTACAACTACCAGGCTGATTGCAACCTGGGCAGCGGCAGCTATACTGCCACCGAGACTGGACAGATAGAGATGTCCGCCGGCCCAATGACATTGGCCGAGTGCGGCCCGGATTCGCGCTACCAGGATATGCTTGAATTGATTGCTGAAGCCCGCGAATATCGATTCGAAGAAGACGGGGAAGTCTTGGTTCTGATCCGTCCAGATGGCGGTCCAATGGATTACTTCCGCGCCGTTGAACCTGAACCAGTGGTCGCCTGCCCCGTAGTTGAACCGGCCTACATTCGTATAGATACGCAGGGCCTGCCCTATTTCTGGCAGGCGAACAGTGTCTCCGGGACCCCCTATGACAACAGCATACCTCCTGGAGCGGTTGGCCTCCCCCAGCACATCCAGGTCAACTTCGGTGTTGTTAATCCGCAGGACAGGGTACCTGGAGACCCGATCATCTATATTCTCCCGGTTGATGAATACGAACAGTTGTGGAATCAGGCAGGTGATGACAGTGTCTCTCTCCGCATAGAACAGCTGCAGGAGATGATCGCTGAACAGCCTGAGCCCTTCCCCACTTCTGGGCTGCCGGTCCTACCCTTCGAGGAAGTGACCGGTGTGAACGACCTGGCTGTGCAGGGTGAATACCTGCAGTTTGATTGGTTCGAGGGCATGCGCTTTGTTGGTAGGTTCAACCAGGACCCCAATCCGGTGATCAACGAAGGGTTGTATTACATCTTCCAGGGTTTCAATGAAGACAACAGCTGCCTGATTAGCTTCTTCTACCCGGTAAGGACCGACCTGTTGCCGGACACTGCGGAGGACGTGTCAGAAGATGAGCTGGAGAGTGTGGATGCTGATTCAAATGCCTATCTCGACGAGAAAGTAGAAGCATTAAACAACCTGATTGCCTCCGATTGGGACCCAGACCTAAACGTCCTGGACGCGGTGATCGGCTCGCTGGCTTATGTACCACCAGCCCAGGCTGGCACCAGTCTAACCGGAGTCCTCTGGGGTTGGTCAGAATTAACTGAGACCGAACCCGCCTCGCAATCCATCATCCCAAATCCGGAGAGCTACACCTTGGTCTTCCAGCCGGATGGCGGCTTGCAGGTGTTGGCAGACTGCAATTCTGGTTTTGGCAGCTACACCATCGATGGCAGCAACATGACCATAGAGCTGGGTGTTCTGACCACAGCCGTCTGTGGTCCAGAGTCTCTCTCAACACTATTCCTGGACACATTGGTTAGAACAGGTTCGTATGAACTTACCCAGGAACAGCTGGTGCTCAACCAGGTTGATCCAGCCGGAATGATGCGCTTCAACAATCTTGGACCCGGATTCAGCGTTCCAGGGCCGGGTGAAGGAGTGCCAACCGCGACCGCCATCGAACCGATCAACGTGCGCAGCGGCCCAGGTGCCCAATACCCGAGTTATGGTGTTGTCTCGATCGGCACCACCGGCGAGGTGATCGGTATCAGCGAAGATGATGAGTGGTGGGTGGTCAAAGTGTCCATCGAATACGCGCCGGATGGCAGGGGATGGGTGAAGGGTGAATTTGTTGAGGTCACGAATGCTGAGAACGTTCCGGTGATACCAACCCCACCCTTAGGCGACGTCGAGTTCCCACCTCCTGGAACAGATATGCCAACCGCGACCGTGCTTCAGCCGGTCAATGTGCGCAGTGGGCCGAGTACCGATTATCCCAGTTACGGCATTGCCCCGGCAGGAGCCACTGGGGAGGTGGTTGGCATCAGCGAAGATGGGCTCTGGTGGGTGGTGGTTGTTCCGCCCGATCTATCTCCTGATGGTCAGGGTTGGGTAAGTGCAGATTTCGTCGAGGTGACTGGCGGTGAGGATGTCCCAGTCATACCGGCACCACCATTACCCTGACAGCGGATAAACTTTGAGCAGTAATTGCATGGGTTGAAAGCAATTACTGCTCATCCTAATTTATAATAGTTGAACCTTTCCAGCCTTGTTGGCTTTAGCCCCTCTTGCTGATTAGTTATGAGGATTTAAATTACGTACAGGTAATGGAGGATCACCCAATTGTTTCGTGAATTGATTGCCAGCACCGCTGGCAGCGAAACTATCTTAGAATGGATTGAACTGGCTGCCCTTGCAATCGAGGTGATCGCTGTGGCAATCATCATCGGGGCGATCCTCTATTCCTTATTTCACTACCTTTATCACTCTATCCTTGATCCGGATAAGGAGGGACTATACCAGAAGCTCAAGTTTCGCCTGGGAAGAGCATTGTTACTGGGCTTGGAAATTCTGGTGGCTGCGGATATCATCCGCACGGTAGCTCTGGAAGCTACCCTGCAAAGTGTTACAGTCTTAGGTTTACTGGTCCTGATCCGTACCTTTCTCAGCTGGGCGCTAGTGGTAGAGATCGAGGGTCGCTGGCCCTGGCAGCCCAAGCGCGAAGGCGAAGAGAGCATGTAACCCGGGAAAAATCACCCTTATTCCTTCCTGCTCAATCCAGCATTCAGGCGTTCATCAATTGTCTAATTTATTTTCCCAAAAATTCAAATCACAAATGAATCGTACGATAGGATTGCTCTTAACCATCTTTGTTTTTGGCATCTTGGCCTTCAGCGCCTCTCCAGCTTCTGCACAGCAAGGTGGGAAAGTTCAGGAGCTGACCGGCATGATCGAGCCCGGCGAGATCATCATCTATGATTTGCCCTCCCTGCGCAAGGGTCAGCATTTGCACTTTCATGCTTCCACGATTTCGGGTAATTTAGATCCAATCATTTTCATCACGGACACAGCATTTGATCCCAATATGTTGGAGGCAGATGTTGAATCGGCGATGGATCGAGCGGCTCAGGAAGATTTAGACCCATTGGAGGTATTGGATGAGGTGCGAGATCAACATGCCTTGGCCTGGGATGACGATAGCGGTGGGGGGTTGTCCGCCGCGCTGACTTTTATCGTTCCAGAAGATGGGGATTATCGCTTGGTGATCGGCGGAGTGTTATCTATTTCTGGAATACACACTTTCGGTGAATATCGGATTCTCGCTGGATTAAATTCACCTGAAATATTGGAAGGCGAAGCAGAAACCACTGGCGACACGATCGCCATCCTTGATGTTAGTGCTACACCACCCGGTATCGGCATACAGGAAATCACCGGATCGCTAAGCCCAGAAAAACCATCCACTTTTGTAGAGCTGTACGGATTTAAGGAAGACGAGACCCTCTATGCATATCTCCAACCCACATCTGGGGATCTTGTGCCAACACTGCTACTAGTAAATTTCATAAACAAGCCCATTCGTAGCAGCAATCTAGAAGGAAACAACACGCTCGCCAGCTTGGAGTACACATTCCAGAGTGAAAGCAACAATTACTTGCTCGAGATCGCCAGCTGCTGTGAAGACTCCGTATTAACCTATGGAGATTACCGCTTACTGTTAGGGGTTAATGCCCCAGAAGTTTTATCCGGACAGGCTCAACCACAAGGACGAGCAGTCGCTCGTGATCCCATTCCTGTGGGAGCAGGCTTAATCCTTGAGCAGATTATCAACGTTGACCAGCAATCTGAATTTTTCACCGTGGTGGGCAGCTTTCAAATGGAATGGATTGATCCCGCCCTGGCTTTTGCTCCCGAAAGCTGTCAATGTGAATTTAAAGTTTTCAATGATTACAACATCGACCAATTCTTAGCCGAGATCAACAATCGCTGGCCAGATTTTACATTTCGCAACCAGCAGGGTCCTCGGTGGATCCAAAACCAAAGCATTGTCCAATTCCACGACGGCCATGTTACCTATTCCGAGCGCTTCACGACTGACTTCCAGGTAGATTTTGATTTCCGCCAGTTTCCTTTCGACACTCAGCAATTTGTGATCTATATCGACTCAGTTTTTCCAGAAGAATTTGTTCAATTTTTCAACTTGGAAGAGATCAGCGCGGTCAGCAGCACCACCGGGGAAGACGAATTCATCTTGCAGGATTTATCGGTTGAGATTTCCTCTACCTCCACCAGTAAAGGTATTGTCTCCAGCTACATGTTCAGTTTTGAAGCACCTCGCCATCTTAGCTACTACATTTTCCGCATCTTCGTACCTATTCTGCTGATCATTTTAATCTCCTGGATGACTTTCTTCCTAAAGAACTACACCCACCGCATCGAAGTGGCCAGCGCCAACCTGCTGCTTTTCATCGCCTTCAGCTTCAGCCTGGCGGATAACTACCCGCGCTTAGGCTATCTGACCTTCTTAGACGCAGTGATGGCGATCATGTTCATCATCAATGCCCTGGTCATTGTTTACAACGTCTGGCTGCGGCGCCTGGAGATGAATGATAAAGTCGATACTGTCGAGCGGATCGATAATATCCTGGATTGGGTTTACCCATTGATATATATCGCTTTGCTGGGAATATTGGTGATCTGGTTCTTTTAGAGGGAATAATTCTTATCGAATACTTATATGCAGAATGGCAGGCTGGTAGGGATGGAATCAGCAGGGGTAGATTCACATTGCTTTGTTGCATTTTGACATAACGCCAGTTAGAATCATCAAGCTATGGATTATCCCAAGATTCCCGGATGGAAAAGGATCATCCAACGACTGGCCATGATCGAGGCGATTTCTTCGAGATTCCTCCCAAAGTACTTGCACCAAATTGACTCTGCAGTCCTGGAAATGACCCAGGGGAGAAAAAACCTTTCAACCATGTTGTCAGGTTTGCCAGTGGTGGTTATATCCACAACTGGGGCAAGAAGCGGAAAAACCAGAACTATTCCGTTGGGGGGGCTCCCTGATGGAGACAACATCATTCTGATCGCCACCTGGTTTGGCAATCCCAGGTATCCAGCCTGGTACTACAATCTGCGTGCCAATCCGGAAGTTGTCGTGAGCCAGGAAGGGCAGTCCCGCAAGTACATCGCCCGCCTTGCAGATGGAAAGGAGCGTCAGGATTGCTGGCAGCTGGCAGTTCACTACTACCCTGGATATCAATCCTATGAACAGCGCACCGGCGGGCGGGAAATTCCGATTTTTATCTTAGAACCAGTTGCATAAGCATGTGCTGGTAGATGGGAAAACCAACTGAAACGATTGCCGCAGCTGAAGAAAGTATAATCATACCCAACTTATGAATGAGAAGTTTCCAGCCCGGAGATGCGATGACTGAAACTCTCACAGCCTTGCTGTTTGGCGCAGGAGCCCGGGGTGAAGGTGCCTACGGACCTTATGCCCTGGCCAATCCAGATCAGATCAATTTTGTCGCCGTGGCTGAGCCGAACCAAGTGAGGCGTGAAGATTTTGCCCGAAAACATGCTATTCCAGCAGATCTGTGCTTCGAATCCTGGGAGGATGCCCTCGTGGGCAGCAAGATCGCGGATGTTGTGGTCAACTGCACCCAGGACCAAATGCATGCGGAATCGAGCATCGCTGCCTTCCAGGCTGGTTATGACATGCTATTGGAGAAACCGATCGCTCACTCACTCGATGATTCGATCAGGATCGTCAAAGCGGCTGAGGAGCAGGGGCGCTACCTGCAGATCTGCCACGTGCTGCGCTATACCGACTTCTTCCAAAGAGTCAAGCAGTTCCTGCAAGATGGGACGCTGGGCCAGATCATCACCTTCTCACATCGCGAGAACGTTTCCTCCTGGCACATGGCACACAGCTACGTTCGTGGAAATTGGCGCCAGCTGGAATTATCCTCCCCCATGATCCTGGCCAAGTGTTGTCATGATCTCGACTTACTGGTGTGGTTCATCGGCGAGCCTGCGGTCAACATCAGTTCTTATGGCTCACTGAGACACTTCAGATCCGAGAATGCGCCAGCAGGCGCACCACAACGCTGTACAGATGGCTGCCCGGTGGAAGACACCTGCCCCTTCTTCGCACCATCAATATATATTGATATGACTCCGCTCAAGTATGCTCTCAGTCAATCCACCAACCCGATATTCCGCATCGCCGGCAGCCAATCAATGAAAAACCCAGGACTGACCAAGGCTGTTGCCAAGATGATCCCCCCATTGCGAGAGCTTACCGAGTACCAGGGTTGGCCACGCTCGGTCATCTCTGATGATCCAGCCAATGAGGCTTCATTATTGCAAGCTTTGCAAGAAGGTCCTTATGGCCGCTGTGTATACTACTGCGACAATGATGTCGTCGATCACCAGGTGGTCGCCATGGATTTCGAGAGTGGCATCACCGGCACCTTGACCATGCACGGTCATTCCCAGGAAGAAGGCAGAACGCTGCGTATTGATGGTTCACAAGCTTCCCTGTTGGCAAAATTCAGCCTCAATCGCTCATACATTGAAATACACGATCATCGCTCGATGCAGGTTGAGCTGATCGAATTCCCGATCACAATTGAACAATCCGGGCACGGTGGAGGTGATTTTGGCATCATGGCCGATTTTGTCAGCCGGATGAAAAAGGGGGGGAAACCAGTTAGCCGCGCCAGGGAATCGCTGGAAAGCCATCTGATGGCTTTTGCCGCGGAGGATTCCCGTAATCATCAAAGAATGGTTGACATGTCCGAATTCAGAGCAATGGTAGAGATCGATCCAGAAATCATGGAGGCTAAATGAACACCAACCAGACTGAAGAACCGGTATTGCCCGTTGAGATTGTTGAACATTACGAGCTGGTCGAAGAAGCGGGGCGTCTCGAGCGCGCCGAAAGCCAAATAGAAAAAATACGCACCCAGGAATTGTTGCGCAGATATCTACCCTCGTCACCTGCTGTAATCCTTGATATCGGTGGTGGTGCTGGGGTTTATGCATTTTGGCTTGCTGAGCGGGGATATCAGGTCCACCTGGTAGATGGGACACCACGGCACATCACCCAGGCGCAAGAAGATGCTCAGCAGATGGGTGTTCAGCCTTTGGCCAGCATCAAGTTAGGTGATGCCCGTCACCTCGATCACCCAGACAGCTCAGCTGATGGAGTCCTTCTCCTCGGGCCCCTCTACCACCTCACGGAAAGAAACGACCGCATCCTTGCATTAAGAGAGGCTCATCGCGTCCTGCGCCCCGGCGGGGTAATCCTGGTAGCGGCGATCAACCGCTTCGCATCCATGATCGGTGCCCTGCAGGAAGGACTGGTTGATGATCCTGAATTCGCACCGATCTATGAGCAGGATTTGCGCTATGGCCAGCATCGCAACCCAACGGACAACCCAGAATACTTCACCACGGCTTTCTTTCACCATCCCCAAGAATTAGAAGATGAAATTACTGGAGCTGGATTTAGATTCGAAGCCTTGCTGGCGATCGAAGGTCCGGTAAGAATCATGGAGGATTTTCCCCAGCAATGGGGTAAACCAGAGCTCCGGGAGAGGCTTTTGAGGATCACCCGCCTGACCGAGGCTGAGCCAACACTTTGGGGTGTGAGCACCCACATCATGGGGATTGGCAAGAAAGCTTGAGATTGAAAATATGAATGATAGGAGCAATTAATGGCAGAAAATACTGTTGATAATTACATCGCCCAGCTAAAAGATGATCAGGCCGAGATCGTTGCAAAGGTGCGCGAGCTCATTTTAGAGGCTGCACCCGACGCGGATGAATCGATCAAATGGGCACAGCCGGTGTATGAAATAAATGGTCCTTTTGCATATATCAAAGCCTTCAAGAATTCCGTAAACTTCGGCTTCTGGCGTGGAGTTGATATCCGGGACTCATATGACTTGCTGGTTGGTAGTGGTGAGAAAATGCGGCACGTCAAGCTTGTCAATTTGGATGACATCAATGAGGGAGCCTTCAAAGATTACGTCCAACAGGCAATAAAATTGAACCTGACCAAAGGTGATCCAACAAA
>CP070785.1:2368191-2370588 GCA_020346705.1 Chloroflexota bacterium
CTGTGGTTGGATTGGACGTTCTTGTAGGATTGGGAGCGTAGACAATTTCCTCGGGAGTTTCCAGGGATGATGGCTCCATCATATAGATCGCATAAATTAATGCCCCTAGCACGCCAATCATTATAAGAATTATTCCACATCCTCTTATGAAACCAGAATCTATGGTTTCTCCTGCTTTATCCCTGATCGCATTCCAAACAGGTTGCTTTTTAATCTTTAGTGGTTCAGGCTGTACCTCAGGTTCGTGTACATCAACCTGTTCTTTTTCAATTGAAACCCCCACTAATAAATCTCTTCCGCAATTGCTGCAGATAACTGCTTCTTCCAGTATAGAGGCTGAACAATAAGGACACTCTTTCGTATCCGGCTTTTCTGACAACCGACCAATCATCTGTCTTGCATTGGTGTGATTGGGATTTATACTCAGTACTTTTTGCAGACAGTAAATCTGTTTCTCGGTATCTTCCAGGCAAAGTGCCAAACCATACCAGGCGCTGGCATTGTATGGTTGCTCAATTACCAGCGCTGCAAATAACTTGGCTGCTTTTTGATTTTCTCCACTATTGAACAATTCAATAGCTTCGCGTAAAGTACCATTCACATTCAATCTCTTTACAAAATCTATCTTGGTAAGGAAAAATTATCAAAGCGTGAATTCAATATTAATAACGAAAATTAAGGGATACTATTACAATCAATCCCCTTAAAAATCTCATATTCGAGATAAAAATGGCTGATTTGAGCTTTCATTGCATATTCACCTGAAAATCAACCGATTTTAGCAATTAAAATCGTGCAAGCTATATCACACTAGCGAGCGACTCCAGAGAATGCCGAAAGATGTTTTTTTTCCTGAAAAATGACTATTTTGGGGTCGAATCACAAGATTTATCATGATTATGGTTGTTGTTATGCTTTATTCCCTAACAAAATGTCAGGAAATCCAATTATTCCACCGAAACATAATTATCCTCAAAAAGTTTGTGGTGTGTGAAATCAGCGGAGTATAATCCAACGATAAATGCCAAACCAATCTGTGAAATTAATACAGTTGATTTCCAGATTCCCAAGGACACAATGATGAAATTAGAAATTGCTGCAAAACCGCCATTCTCGCTTCACTCGGTTATCCATTCCCATGGCTGGGCTCGACTCGCTCCGTTCAACCTGGATGATGAAACGGGTGAGTTTTCTTACGTCCTAGAACTGGAAAATCAGCGGGTATTGAAGCTGATCATTGAGGAGATCCCGGATGGTGTTTCAGTAGAGATCGAGGATCCAATTAGTAAGGTCGAGGCGAATGAAATCTCTGAAGCGGTTGCCTGGATGCTCGGATTAGATCAAGATTTCTCAGAGTTTTACGAGTTGGCCCGTGGAGAATCTAAGCTCGAGCATATTGAGAGAGAAGCCCAGGGACGTATCCTCAGATCGCCGACCTTATTCGAAGACACCATCAAGACGATATTGACCACCAATACCGCCTGGAGCGGCACAATCCGCATGGCCAACACATTGGTCACCCAATTTGGTGAAGCCATCCCAGGAGACGATACCGCTAAGGCGTTTCCAAACCCAGATACGATCGCTGAAAGTGATGAAAAAACCTTGCGCGAGGAAACACGCCTTGGCTACCGCTCGTCTTATATTCTGAACCTAGCTCGAGAAGTCAATTCCGGGACATTCGACCTGGAAACCCTGAAAGATTCAGATTTACCAGTTGAGAAGGTTCGCGATAGCCTGTTATCAATCAAGGGAGTGGGAAATTACGCGGTGGCCAACTTGCTGATGTTATTGGGGCACTACAGCTACTTGACCATAGATTCGTGGGCATTAAAAATGGTCTCCCACGAATGGTATGGCGGTGAACCAGTCACACCGACGGAAGTCGAACAGGCCTTTGAGAAATGGGGAGATTGGAAAGGTCTGGCATACTGGCTGTGGGATTGGTCGTATGATGGTGAATAATATTTCCAAATGGTTTCTAAAATTAAGAAAAAAATCTGAGGAGGAACTCATGCGGCAGCAGTTACCATCGCCCGCAAAACCAGTGCGATCATGATGATAAACGCCACCGAATAGAGCAGCATTTCAGGACGGTCTTGTCTGCCCTTGGTATACACGTAAACAATTGGTGCTCCTAAGACTAGTGCAACGCCATAGATCCAGTGCACAAATCCTGGTCGAATGGTACTCACCCCAAACCATAAAATTAAACCCAATATGCCCTGGATCACCAGCAAGATCTCTGCGATCACCAGCGCGCCGAAATATCCTCCACTTAACCCCTGACCTCTAAAAAATCGCCATAAACCCCAGACGGCCATCACGATGCAATAGATCATGGCTGTATTCGCCAGGCGGGAATGAATCTCTGATAGCTCCATGTTCTCCTCCATG
>CP070785.1:2370688-2375321 GCA_020346705.1 Chloroflexota bacterium
TCTCATTGGTGGACCACAATACCCTGGTGATCTGGACCACGCCGCCTGATGGTCCAACGCTGCGTGCGGCTTTGGATCTGGTTTCACCGGAAGTCGTCCGGCTGTTTGCAGTTGATCCCCAGCTGGACAAATTAGAATTTTTTATCAAACGCCTGGTTGGATTGGTCAAATACGCAATTAGATCGAACCAGGGATTGTTGAAAATTTCAGCTTTGGCCGCAGCCACCGCCCAGCGAGAGGTGACTGTCAGGGCAGGTATTGACTGGTTAATCTCCCGAGGGGATCTGGCGATTTTGTCTGATGAAAATGGCGAAGTTCAGCTCTCTGAAGGGGATAAGGTTGCAAAGGATAGTTCTGCCCGGAAGTTAGAAATCCTTCATGGGTTGCTCGCCGAAACTGCCGCTTACCGGGCGCATTATTCACGGGCAGAGGCGAGACAGCTGGTTATGCCTGGTCCGGACAGCTAATCTGGCCTTCTCTTGATTGATCCACTTTATTCGTTAATTCGATTACCAGCGAAATCAGTTGGATTGAGATCCAGCCCTACGAAATAAAAACAATGTATGATGAAATCGTAGGGCGAGTTTCCAAACCCGCCTTTAAAATCAAGATTGGAATCCTCGCATCGAGTGCGGGGCATGCTTGCCCTATATTAAATCGTCTTCGTCTTCCCCTAACGAGTCCAGCGCCTCTCGGGCGGGACGGATGCTCAGCAGCATCAGGAAAGTGATCAATACCGCCGAACTTAAGCACCAGATACAAACTGCCTCGATCACCCAAATCTCAAGGTAAGTTAAATAGATCGAGTACAGCGTCCCGAAGAGGGCCATCCCGAGCATGGTTAGGCGGGCATAATCCCCCCAACGATCTTCGCGCACCCTCTGCACGATCCAGGCGATCAGGATGGCCACGTAACCGAGCAGCCCCAAAATTCCGACTGGCAAAATACCCAGCACTCTGGCATAGGAGCTGTTCTGTACAGCATTGCAGTCACCCACCGGCCCACAAACAGCCTGCACAGAAGTGGTTTCAATATAGGTCAGGTACCCGGCGACACCTATTCCAAGTACCACCACTACCGGGATCAGCCAGTCGATCCAATTCGCACGCTGACCGCCATCTGGCTCGCCCTCCCTGAGTAAGGCGAAGATCACGTAAGCGAGTGCCAGCAACATCCCTATCAAAATAACCAGCGCTAGAGTGAAGCCATTGGATCTTGTCTCAGCTGCATGATCGTCAACAGGTTCTGCTACCGCAATCGCAGTGGGAGCGCTTGATTCCTGTCCATCATCTTGCATGTGTACCGCGCTGCTGGTCGCTGTATCTTCAAACTCTGGCAGGTAACCAACCAGAGGCTCCAGGTGAGGGTAATCTATGCCGCCCCGCGCCAAGTGGAGAGCCAATAATCCTGGCAGCTCTCCTGCGATTTGATCAGATCCAAGCAGAACCTGATCGCCAACCAACATAAACGGAACACCCACCTGTTCTTTGGCGATGCCCACAATGGCTGCAGTCTCGTACAATTTGTCTACATCTTCTTGAGTGGCTAGTTCGACCATCAAGATTTCAAATTGATCGCCTAATTGTTCCTGCAGCGGCGGCAGCACCTCGTTGATCACAAATTCGCAGTGCCCGCAAGTGCTCGACCAGAACATGAATACCCGCACCACGCCGCTATCCTGTGCATTGACAGGCGAAAACCAAGGAACCATCACTCCCAAAATAATTATAAGAAATAGTATCGGTAACTTGTTACGCATAAACTCACCAATGAGATTCGAAAATTATAATCAATCAGCCGGGGCTTGCAGAGGTGTCTGGAAATAGCGCTTGCGCAGGGCAAAGGCCACGTTCACCAGGCCGATCATCACGGGGACTTCGATCAGGGGACCGATCACCGCGGCAAAAGCGACTCCGGAGCCAATTCCAAAGACTGCCACTGCGACAGCGATGGCCAGTTCGAAATTATTGCTGGCTGCGGTGAAGGCCACGCTGGTCGTCTTGGCATAGTTGGCTTTGATGCGATGTCCCATCCAGAAGCTGACCAGGAACATGACCACAAAATAGATGATCAAGGGGATGGCGATGCGGATCACGTCCATCGGAATCTGCACGATCAGGTTGCCCTTCAAGCTGAACATGACCACAATGGTAAACAACAGGGCGATCAAGGTCAAGGGGCTGATGCGGGGCACAAATTCACGCTCGTACCACTCTTTGCCCTTTCTGCGGATCAGGATCAGGCGCGTCAGGAAGCCAGCGATCATGGGGATGCCCAGGTAGATGAAAACGCTCTGGGCGATCTCCCCGATGGTGATGTTCACGATGGTGCCCTGCAATCCCAGCAGAGGTGGCAACTTGGTGATAAACACCCAGGCAAACAGGCTGTAGAAGAAGACCTGGAAAAGGCTGTTGAAGGCCACCAATCCGGCAGCATATTCTGCATCACCTTTGGCCAGGTCGTTCCACACGATCACCATAGCGATACAACGCGCCAATCCGATCATGATCAGCCCGGCCATGTATTCAGGATTGCTGGGCAGGAAAACCACTGCCAGGACGAACATCAGCAGGGGACCGATGATCCAGTTCAAGAACAGCGAGAGGCTTAATATCCGCCAGTCGCGAAAGACATCTCCCAACTCTTCATAGTGCACTTTAGCTAAGGGCGGATACATCATCAGTATCAGGCCGATGGCGATGGGGATATTGGTCGTTCCAATCGACACTGAGTTGTTAAACTGTTCAATAGTCGAGGGCAGGAAATAACCGAGTGCCACACCGAGTGCCATCGCCAAAAAGATCCACAAAGTTAGAAAGCGGTCGATAGTAGATAAGTTGCTGGAAGTAGGTAGAGAACTAGATGTTTGGGCATTTATGGATTTAGCCATAAACTTTATCTCCCATGGTAATGCTCGAAATCCGTTTGCAGCTCATCCTGGAAATCCACAACCAAGATTATTATCTTTCTCGCGGTTTGGGTATCCAGGGGCTGGAGTATTGATGGCTGGCAAATCAACCTCTCTGCTCAGATTGTTTCTTATGGGCATTGGATGACACCCTGTGCCCACAGGCAGCTTCCACACGCTGGGAAATTATTCCCGTAACAATCTTCTTCATTTTTTTCCGATAGATCGCAACCTCCGCATGCGGTGCAGGGAGCAAAAGCAAATTGTTGCACTCGCTGGCGATAAGCCACATAATCACTATCGTTCCACAAATCGAATAAATTGCAAACTTTTATATTTCCCAGGACATAGCGGCGCGAATAATGGGGTTTATTGTGTAAATAACTTTGATGGTTATGCGAGAGCGGCGGGCAGGGGCTGACAGTGCCATCCCAGGCAATTGTGATTGATCCAGAATCGATGAAAGTACACACGTCATTCGTTCCTCCCAGATCGTGCCCGGCAAAGGTGACGTTGCAACCGCTGTTGAGCGCCTCAAAAAAAGACTGGCGCATGTGTTCATCAACTTGCATCTTTGGGAAGTTGAGCTGTGGGAACCAGTTCGACTGCAGGTAGGTGATATTACGCAGTGAGCGCCTGTATAACATCTCGTCCTGTGTCTCATCCGCGTAGGGCAATACATTGGTGACAAGGAAATGTTTCGCGCCCAGTTTGCGTCCTAATTTGATTACAGCTGGTAGTTCGAAAATATTACGTTTCATTGCCACAAACACGATGCCGATTTCGGGTTTTGGGAAATGACCACCAGATCGTAAGCGCTTCAGTTTTTTAACATTACCCAGGACTTCAGGTAAAGCTGCTCCAAGACGAATGTCAGCATAACTCTCTGAGGTAGCGCCATCGATTGAGATCCATATTCGGTCTAAGCCGATCTCAACCAGCTGTCTTGCGCAATTCTCATCCAGCAGAGTGCCATTGGTGATTATTTCAACTTTCCCTTGCAAAGTTTTAATCTGGGAGATCATATTGATTATCTGGGGATGGGATAGCGGTTCTCCTAAACCACCAAAAAAGATTGATGGCATCTCGGATAGCCTTTTTACGCTTTCGAGAACACTTGTAAATACTTGCCAACTCATCTGGCCCTTAGGCTCATCCCAGGTTCTGTGTAAACACATACTGCATTCTAGATTGCACTGGTTAGTTGGTTCGATATAAATCTTCGCAAGGTGGCTGACCGGACGGCGGATGCGAAAATAGTTATCTGCTCGGTCGATCCGAACCTTAGCATTGCTTTTTAGACCATATTGAACAGTCACTTCTTCTGGCAGGACTAGACGACCAGATTCATCAACATGTGCCCAAATAGTATCTATCTCGCTCATGTCGTCCCCTTAAATTCTTTCACGATCAAACCAAACCGGGCTTCAAAAATTGGTACCTCGTTAGCGGTATTTTGGTAAGCAGAACCATCCCGACCTAGCCAAGAAAGTGAAACATCATGTAGATTCTCTATCATGCTTTGCACCGTTCTTGGTAGAATTCTCAATCTTATGAGTGATAATGGTTGGTCCCTCAATTTATCTCTGAAGCCTCCCTATCGCATTTCGGGCAAGGACATTTTCCGTGAAGATTGGTAGAAACAAATGCTTGAATTTCCCTTCTATCGATACTGGTAAGCGTAGCAGCATGTTGAATCAACTCCAGTATGGATGGATCCTCGA
>CP070785.1:2375421-2378626 GCA_020346705.1 Chloroflexota bacterium
CTAGAGCCATAGAAGAATTAAAGCAGAGAAATATAATCGAGCCAATCGACCGCCCAGATAAAGTTTCCAATTGGCGATTCGTTCACGACAAGATCCGTGAAACCATTCTCCAAGATATTAACCCAGTTCGCTTGCAATACCTCCACGAGCACGTGGCGCGAGCTATGGAGATTCACCTTCCGCTTTATGATCGTAGCCAATCTGCTGTTTTAGCTCACCATTATGAAGCGGCAGGGAAAGTCGTCGCGGCGTTGAATTACTGGTTGAAAGCTGCTCAATGGGCGCGTCAGCTTTATTCACCTATTGAAGCTGGTCAAATTCTCTCCCATGCCGAAAGGCTGATCACAGATTCGAACGAGCTAATTAGTGATGAGTTGTTACACGATTTTTACTCTGAGTGGACCGAGATGGCGTACGAGATGCAGGATGCTAATCTGATCCGGAAGAATAACGAGAGTTTACTAAAACTAGGTAGGGGGAGAAGAAGCAAGTTACTGATTGGGACCGCTCTGGATGGATTTAGTGATGCCAGTTTGGCTGAAAACCAGTTCGAAGAGGGTCTGGCTTATACTTCGCAGGCAATTACATATCTGGCTCAGACGAAGAATACTTACGAAAAGATGAAAGTCCAGATTCACCGGGGTGTATTCCTTTACATGCTGGGCCGAATAAATGCAGCAATAAAATCATTTGAATCAGCGCTTTCTCTAAGTGAAAAAAACAACGATCCTCAGATAATAAATGCTACTGCAAATGCCCATTACCAGCTCGCACTTTGTCAGACCCTAAACGGTTGGCCAGAGATTGGATATAAAAATGCCACAATTTCTCTCGAACTTGCCACCGAAATTGACCACCATCACACAATTATTACCGCGTATACTGCCTCGTCTTTAGCCCTTTACTTCATGGCAGAATACAAACGGGCGCGGGAGGACAACCAAAAGGGGATTGAGATCGCCAAACGGCTAAAAGCAGACCGTATGCTTGGGTACCTATACGCAATCAATGGTTTTCTTAGTAGCGCCGAGGGCGATCTTGGCTCTGCTTATGCTGCTGCCCAATCCGTTTATCAGTTGGGTGAGAAATATAACCATAATGATACATTAGCCTTTGGACATCGCATAATTGGTGATTTATTTTTATTGATTGATAATCCTGAAAAAGCTGGCGAGTATTTTCAGCAGGGTGTGAAGTCAGGTAGTGGTGATTTTTGGAGTTTGGATCATCTCATTCGACTGGGATATGCACAGATTCGCAGCGGAAAAAC
Source organism: Chloroflexota bacterium (assembly GCA_020346705.1). Classification (GTDB taxonomy): domain Bacteria; phylum Chloroflexota; class Anaerolineae; order Anaerolineales; family UBA4823; genus PFL25. The sequence goes on from CP070785.1 coordinate 2,376,692, forward strand.
TGATACTGGTATGGTGAATCTACATCGCGGAATTGATTTAGCTCAATCAACCGGATTGGGAGTGGTGGAAATTCGCGGACTTCAATTCCTGAGCTATTCTTATATTTCTCTGGGCGATTGGGAATTAGCACTAGAAGTCGCTGAACAATTGGAAAATCAAGCAATTAAACGATCCATGCCCATGGTTCGAATCTTAGCTCGATTTGTCGCTGGCATTGCCCGCTCTAATCTTGGCCTTCAAACTGATGTTCTTGAACACCTGCAACTTATCTTAGCCTCATTGAAAGATATCGGGCAGCCTTTTATCGAAGTACGGACTTTGGTTCAAATAATTCGAGTGAAGAAGATCCTTAAGTTAGATCCATCTTCAGATATTCATAGGGTTTATGATATCTTGAAGTATTGCGAAACAAAAGCTAATCCTGAGATAATCAACAACGCATTCCTCAAGTACAAGAAATCAATTCAAAATCAAATGCGCGATTGATTCCTTGTCAACGTTTTGGCAACGCCTGTATGATATAGTAGTTGTATAGACCATTAATCCTTCTTGCAGGGTGCCGGGGATTCTCAATAGGGGTCCTGCATGAGCCGACAGCGGTTGCGGGGGTGACCGCTGTCGACTTTTTTATTCACATGAACCTTTAATTCAGGATTTTCAATTCGCAAGTGAATTCGTGTACAATTCAGCCATGTCGGCCACCCCACCTCTGATTAAATCCCGACATCGACGTCAGGAGCGATATCAGAAGAGCTTTTCTCAACGCTTAAGTCGTTTTGCGATCTTTATATTAATATTGCTTAGCCTGGTTTTATCAACTCTAATTATTGGTTTCTCAACCTTGTTCGCTAATCTTACAGACAACCTCCCCTCCCTTGAAATCCTTCCATACGTACTCGAACCAGAAAACCAAATGCATCCCCCACCCAGCCGGTTATTTGACCGGAGCGGTAAACATATAATTGCAATATTGGAGAATTCAAATGCCGAGGGACGAGAATACTTGTCAATCGAGAGTGGCTCAAAATCATCTATCCCAGTCTCACTGATTAACGCAACGATCGCTTCTGCAGAGCCAAATTATTGGACAAATCCAGGTTTCACAATGAATTGGAGCCAGAATGAGCCTCCAACTACATTGGCTCACAGACTCGTCCGCAGGTATTTGGTGTCGGATCACCCCCCATCCCTACAGCGTTCAATCAACGAAATGATCTTGGCTGCTCAAATCAATGCAAGCTTTGGTCGGGAGAAGGTAATTGAATGGTATTTGAATTCAACAAATTTCGGTAATTATGCCTATGGAGCAGACGCAGCAGCACGCGTTTATTTCGGGAAATCCGCCACGAAATTAAGTCTTGCCGAGTCAGCAATGTTGGCGGCTGTTGCGGAGTCTCCATCTCTCAACCCTATTGATGCACCGACTGCAGCTCATGAACGCAAAGAAGGGGTCCTCGAATTGATGTTTGAACAGGGATTGATTTCTCCTAACGATCTCGGGGAAGCCTTAGAAGAAGAAATCAAAATTCAACCTCTAAAAGGATTTTCTTTTGATCTCTCCCCTTATTTTACGGAATTAGTCGTTGACCAAGCCGATGAGTTCATCCGAACCGATCAAATCTTCCGGGGCGGAATCGACATTACTACTACCTTGGATTATGAACTCCAAAATCAAATTGAGTGCACAATCAATGCACATTCAGACAGAATAACTGATGCTACTGACGATTTGGACCTGGAAGACTGTGAGATGGCTCGATTGCTGCCCAATGCCAAGATCGATAGCGGTGAAGAAAACGTGGTATTCGATTCTAGCGTGGTTGTTACTGATCCTAATTCGGGTCAAATTCTCTCCATCGCTGGCGATGATGGTACCGGACACCCTCCTGGTTCAATACTAACCCCCTTCATCTACTTGACTTCATTCTCCCGGG
>CP070785.1:2378726-2382591 GCA_020346705.1 Chloroflexota bacterium
CCAGAGCAAACGATTGAGCGATTAGCTGCAGCTACTGAGTGGCTTCTGAGTTTGATTGATCCAAAGACAGGACGAGCGCCCAACCTTGGCCATAATGATGGTGCGCTCCTTCAGCCCCTTGCCAGCTGTGCATTTCATGATTTTCGGCCAGTTGCCCAGGCTGCCTCAATAGCGTTTCTTGGAGAAAGAGCATATCCAACAGGTCCTTGGGATGAATTAACGCATTGGTTGGGACTATCCGAGCCTGAACATGAAAAATCAGACGACTCCGAAGAATCTCAGGGGTCTCCCCGGGTATCAGAATTTCCGGGTTCACACATAGTCCTGCACAATCCACGAAACCATTCCTGGGCACTGTTCCGTGTGGCCAATTTCAGCACAAGACCTGCTCACGCTGACCAGCTTCATTTTGATTTGATTTGGAAAGGTCACAATGTGACCCAAGATGCTGGAACCTACCTCTACAATGCATCATACCCCTGGGATAACTCCTTAGCGAAAACTCAAATTCACAACACCTTGACTATTGAAGAGCGGGACCAGATGACCCGCGCTGGTCGATTCCTCTGGCTGGATTGGGCTCAAGCCAGGGTAGTTCACCAGCATCTCGCTGAAGGTGGGACCGGTTTTGAATTGGTCGCTCAACACGACGGTTATCGTGATATTGGCGTCACCCATCGCAGAGCTGTGACCAGTGATCAAACTGGGACGTGGTTAATCGAAGACAGCCTTCTAATGGAGGCGAACCAGCAAAAAGCTCAACCGAATAATCAACATAGACCCGGCCAAGAGAATAGAATTTACCGGTCACGATTGCATTGGCTGCTGCCAGATTGGTCCTGGGAAATTGAAGAGAATGAAACTATTTTCCAAACATCATTACGAATAAGGTCCCCTCATGGATGGTTAAACCTGCTTATTGGTATAGAGCCTGCAACCTTGGAGCAGAGTGAAAACATTCGTCCAGTCGTTGAACTTGTCCGTGGAGGTGAAAACCTGCTTGGATCTGAACCTGCTTCTCCCACGGCTGGTTGGATTTCCCCAACATATGGCTATAAAATTCCTGCCTTATCTTTTGCGATAAGACTGGAATCCCGATTACCTTTAGTCTTCCGGTCGCAGTGGACCTTTCCACAGAATTAATCACCAAAAACGAGTGTCCCCAAAACTATCATTTGATTTGATAATAAAATCATGCATGTTCTCCTGATCCACCAGGCATTTGCTGCGCTAGACGAGGCGGGTGGTACACGCCACCATGAAATTGCCCGTTATTTGAACTCATGTGGGCACCATGTGACGATTATCGCCAGTCCCATCAGCTACTTGACTGGGAAGAGTCAGGAACAGTGGCCATCAGTGAGTGGAGACAATACACCATCAGATGGAATCAGTATATTCCGAGCTTACACCTATTCTGCCTTGCATCGCAGTTTTGTTCACCGCGTTTTTAGTTTTTTGAGCTTCATGATTTCTTCATTCTTTATCGGATTGAAGGTTGAAGATGTTGACTTGGTATGGGGAACTTCACCACCGATATTTCAATGTCTGACCGCTTGGGCACTGGCTCGCTTAAAAAGGGTGCCATTTCTCCTTGAAATTCGTGATTTATGGCCGGCTTTTGCCATAGCAATAGGCGTACTCCGCCAGCCAGCTCTAATAAAGGCCTCAGAATGGCTGGAGCGATTTCTATATCGGCATGCAGACAAAGTAGTGGTCAATTCTCCAGGATTTATCGAACATGTTCAATCTGCTGGAGCAAGTCACGTCGAGCTGGTTCCAAACGGGGCTGATGTTGGTATGTTTGATCCACACGCTGAAGGAACTGATTTCAGACTTGCCAATGGATTTGGAGATAAGTTCCTCGCTTTATATGCCGGTGCACACGGGATCTCAAATGATCTTGGCACCATTTTATCCGCTGCTAAAATACTGCAGGAGGATAAATCAGACATCTTGTTCGTCTTGATTGGTGATGGGAAGGAGAAACCTGCCCTTCAAGATCAAGCAAAGAAATTGTCCTTGGAAAATCTAATCTTCATTCCACCTGAACCAAAAAACGAGATGCCAGAGGTATTGGCAGCAGCCGATGCGTGTATTGCCATCCTCAAGCCAATTCCACTCTATTCGACAGTTTATCCCAATAAGGTGTTTGACTATATGGCTGCCGGGCGTCCAGTAATTCTGGCAATGGAAGGCGTGATTCGCGAGGTGATCGAGAAAGCAGGTGCCGGTATCTCCGTATCTCCCGGCGATCCTGATGCTTTGGCTAATGCTGTAAAATACCTGGCTGAACACCCTGAAGAAAGAGCTGAATTTGGAATTATGGGGAACGATTACGTCAAAAAGCACTTTAACCGCATCGATCAGGCGGATAAACTTGGCCAAATTATCGAAAAAATGGTAAATCGTAATAAGGTATAATCCCTCCCGTGCGAAAATCAGGCTCTCCAGAGGATTTATCAGCTGAGGAATTACGCCGCCTTTTAGTAGAGAAGAGGCGTGCTTCACGGCAGGAACGTCTCGAACGCTACCGGCGCACGGGACGAGTTGTCCTCATCGCTCCGGACATAGACGGTTCATCCTTGGAGGATATGCGGTCCGGGGAATTTGACGAATCAGCTGGTGAACAACGGACTCCTATCCCAACAAACCGCAGGAAGAAGATTCTCGATGGCTTGCTGTTGTTTGTCGAAATTCTTGCTGTCGGAGGACTGTTATTGCTCTTATTCAATGGTATCACTATGATGCGTGATTTGAACCAGGAGGTCGCCACCGTACTTGAACAGCCGACTTTAACCCCGACCGCGCTGATCGTATCCGTGGTCTTACCATCCGGTCACACCCCTCCGACATCACCTGAAGGGGCTCGTCCAAATGAGGCTGAAATCCCTCAGCATTTAAGACCATTAGTCCAATCTCTGGCCAATATACCAATCCCAACTCCAGGTCCAGAACAGGCGATCCGCATCCAAATTCCCGACATTGGTGTTGATGCACCGATCGTGCAAGGAGACGGGTGGGAGCAATTGAAAAAGGGGGTTGGTCAGCATATCGGCTCTGCTAATCCCGGCACAGATGGCAACGTCGTCTTATCCGCCCACAATGACATCTTCGGTGAAATCTTCCGCGATCTCGATCGTTTACTGCCAGGTGACGAGATCACGGTATACACCAATCAGCGTTCTTATACCTATGTGGTAACGGACAGCAAAGTAGTTGAACCTACGCAGGTTGACATTATGGATAGTACCACACAGCCGACATTAACCCTGATTTCGTGTTATCCTTACTTGGTAGACGATCAGAGGATAGCCATAACTTCTCGCCTACAGACAGGCAATAACTGATAATTGGAGTATTGGAAACCCAATGAGTAAAAGAAGGAAGCGGAAATCTACATCTCAACCAGTAGCCTATCAAGCTGCCAAATCCGGGGCTGATTCAAGCGCACGCAAGTTACCAGACAATTTCAACCCGGATTACACTTATGTCAAACAGGATTTGCGAACGATAGGCATCCTGGCCGGTATCTTCATAACCATTCTCGTCATTCTGTCTTTTATTCTTTGATACAAACTTACTTTAGGTCGGATTGATCACGTCAATCAATTGGTATTGGGACCTACTGACTATAGAAACTAACTCGGTGGGGTATTAAAATTTCGCAGTGAAAGTTGTTTGTGAGATTGAACCGCCATGAGTGACACAACCTCACCTCCACCATCTCCACTTTGGAACTCAGCCACCAAACTCATCGTTGGTTTAACCTTCGTTGGGATCTTGATTGCTTTATTGATCTATTTCAGATCAATCATCGGTCCCTTACTCCTGGCGGTTATCCTGGCTTATGTCCTCCATCCAG
>CP070785.1:2382691-2392061 GCA_020346705.1 Chloroflexota bacterium
TTCCAGTAGAAAAAAATATGTTATCTGCCCGATTTACTAGGAACAGCTGTTTTTCTATACTGAGGCTGCAATAGTTACCCGAAAACCATTCAATGTCATGGAATGTGAGGTTCCAGATATTGAAATGGATTGGAGATGGTCAAGACCTAATAGATTGGAGGATGCCATGAATGTTGCCTTAGTCTTAACCGGATTGTTTCTAGTCAGGCTCTTAATTCCCGTAATAATGATCGTCTTCATCGGGACGATGATCAATAAGCGTCAAGTCCAAGCTTTCTAGAAAAGGAGTTGACGGATGGAATGGCTCAATACAACGATAGCAGTCATTCTGCTTTTCCTTCTGCGCGTAGGCATTCCAATCGCGATCACGATTGCCTTCATCGGCTTATTGAAGTGGTTGGATGAACGCTGGAAGAAAGAGGCCGACATTGAGAGCAGTCAACTGGTGAAGGTTGGCAATGTCGGCTGTTGGGAGATAAATAACTGCCCGGAAAAGAAACGTGCGGGCTGTAAAGCGTACAACAATCCTGACAAACCTTGCTGGCAAGTTTTTCGCGACAAGAACGGCAGGTTGCAGGAACGCTGTATCGGATGTGACATTTTCAGACATGCACCGGTACCCGTTACTGTCTGAACATTGAGATTTATAGAGGAGATATCAAAATGAAAAGCGTTGCTACTCGCATCTTATATGGAACGCTGTTTGCGGTCCCTTTGATGCTTCTAACATACGCCTTTGCTCAGGCCCGTTCTCCTGAAATTAAAGATCAACAACAGGAAGTTTCTGCTGAGCAAGATTGCAAATCATGTCATCCAGCATTTTACGAGGTCTGGGAAAATGGATTGCATGGACAGGCATGGTCCGACCCGGCATTCCAAAATGCATGGCAGGATCAAGGCGAACCGGTTGAATGTCTGGTTTGTCATGTGACTGGATACGATTCGACAACTAACACCTGGGATTCGGATGGCATCACCTGTCTGAGATGCCACAACCCTGTACCTGCGAACCATCCTGGTGAACCAATGCCCGTTGCTCGCAGTTCGGAATTGTGTGGCGAATGTCACACAGAAACAAGTTTCCAATGGCAGGCGAGTGTGCACCGCCAGCATGATCTGGGATGCGAAACATGCCACGATCCACATGGCAGCCAGCTGTTAGCACAGGATGACTCAACTCTTTGTGCCACCTGTCACCAGGCCCGTTCTTCCAATTACTCCCATTCGACTCACAGCCAGGAGGGATTGGCCTGTGCGGATTGTCACATGGCGAATTTGCAGGATCAAGGTGTTCAGGCACATGGTGAAAAGGATCACAGCTTCCTGGTCAGTCTTGATTCCTGCAATGGATGCCATGATTACCAGATGCATGACCCAGTGGCCGTTCACGAAGTCGAGTCCATTGAAGAACCTTTGGACCCAATGATCTCTGCTGAATCCATTTCGGTTATGGCTGCTCCGAAGCCGGTAAATCCGCTCGGATTTGCGCTATTGGCAGGATTAGTCGGATTAGCTGCGGGCGTCGTCCTGGCCCCCTGGATTGAACGCTTCCAGAACCGCCTTGACATGGATGATAAGGAGTAAAGAACGTGGATGAGAACACTATTCAACGACGTGACTTCCTCAAATTCCTGATCTTGGGTTCGGTTGCCGCAGGTGGATTACGTCTTGCCCGCTTTACTTCCGCTTCCGAAACCGGTGGATCCAGTCCTTATCGCTGGGGGATGGTCATTGACCAGGATAAATGCACCGGCTGCGGGCATTGTACACTTGCTTGTCGGGCTCACAATGATGTCCCTCCAGATATTTCGTGGAACCGAGTATTAGATGCCGGGAAAGTTGGTGACAAACAAGTTTATTTACCCCGGCCATGCATGCACTGCGAAGAAGCACCTTGTGTCGATGCCTGCATGGTCGGCGCCAGCTACCACAGGCCGGATGGCATCGTGATGATGGATTATGACAAGTGCATCGGCTGCCGGTACTGTGAAGTAGCTTGTCCCTATGGTGGGCGAGCTTTCAATTGGGAGGCTTTCACCGGAACCAATCCTGCGGTCCCTGAGTGGGGTCAGCCAGAGATTGGGCGCAGACCACGCGGGGTAGTGGAAAAATGTTCATTCTGCTACCAGCGCATTGATCGGGGATTGAAGATGGGTTTAAAACCAGGGGTTGATGATGAAGCTACACCAGCCTGCGTGGTTGCCTGTCCCATGGAAGCACGAAAATTTGGGGACTTGAATGATCCGGATTCGGAAGTAAGTATTCTGATCAAGGAAAACCCATACTTCCAGCTGCGGGAAGATTTGGGTACCTCTCCACGAGTTTTCTACCTACCACCCAGGGAGGAGGAGACATAATGCTCAGATATAAGAGATTTACATTACAACCAGTTCACTTGTGGATCAGTATCTTGCTATTATTGGTAGCAGCTGGTGCGGTAGCTTACGGTATCGTGCTGGTCAAAGGCTTGAGTGTCACCAATCTCAGCGATCTGGTTCCCTGGGGTTTATGGATCACGATCGATTTATCTGCCATTGCCTTGAGCGCAGGTGCCTTCACCCTGTGCGCGGTTGTCTATTTGTTGGGTTTGAAGCAGTATGAACCTGTCGCTCGTACAGCTACATTTGTCGGCTTAATCGGATACAGCATAGCCCTGTTGACCTTGTTGCTTGATATCGGTCGTCCGGATAGGTTTTGGCATGCCCTGGTATATTGGAACACGCACTCACTGTTGTGGGAAGTCAGCATGTGCCTGACACTTTATTTTTGTGTGCTGCTCCTGGAAACTGCGCCTTTGATTGGTCGAACTGATTGGATGCAATCCCGCTTTCCCTGGTTGTCCAATAGGATGATGCACATTCACCGCTTTGCTCCAATTCTGGCTATACTTGGATTGGGCCTTTCCATGCTCCATCAATCATCATTAGGCGCCACTTATGGTGTGCTGATCGCACGGCCGATTTGGTATAAACCTGGTTTATCGGTGCTGTTCATGTTCTCCGCTATTGTTGGAGGTCCTGCGCTGACCGTCTTAATTACCAAGGTTTCGGGAAGGTTGTCACCCCGAGCCAAAGTTGATGATTTGCTATTGGATAGGATCACACTCTTCATCGGTTGGGCGCTGGTCGGTTATATTTACTTCCGATTTTGGGATGCTTTCTCAATGACTTATACCTATGAACCTGGCAGAACGGAAGCATTGAATATGATGACCTCGGGTCCTCTGGCATTCAATTTCCTGGTTGGTGAAATGCTATTGGGGGCGATTATTCCCGCAATTTTACTTCTTGTCCCGCGGTTCAGAAAAAGCTGGTCAGCCCAGGTGGTCGCATTAACTTTGATCGTAGCGGGAGTGGTGGCTTACCGGTGGGATATAAACATGTCTGGATTGCTTGTCGTTTTGACTTACCTGCCGCAAGAGGTGACCACGATCTATACCACCTATTTCCCCTCCGCGATAGAGATCATCAGCGGTGTAGGAGTTGTCGCCTATGGCGCGTTGGCGATTACCCTGGCAGTCCGCTATTTGAATTTGATCGATCACTCTGGAAAAAAACAAGAGGTGGTTGAATCCACTGTTGTGGTCCCAGGAACGGATTAAATCGAAAAACGGCTGGATTACGCATCCAGCCGTTTTTGGTTTAATTACAAATATTTAGTTCCATTTACTCTTAAATTTAATTTTCAGGAGCACCAATCTCGATCCACTCGCTTACCTGGGAGAGTTCCTCATCGGTTAACTGACCTGGATGCCCTCCAGCTGATTGAATGATGATTATAGTGCTGTCATCTGGATTTCCCGGGACAACTGCTGGACCGGAATTCCCACCCAATAAGGTGGTCTGGTAATCACTTAAATCCAATCCTCCAAGATTACTGCTGCTGTTGTGGCAGGCAACACATTTCGATTCCATCATCTGGTTTATGCCTCCTTCCCATGTCAACGAGGTAACCGGTGCTGGCGTCGGTGTTGGGAGAGGAATAGGTGATGGGGTGGGAGTAAAGGGCACAAAGACAGCTGGTCGATCAGCTGGTGGGATGGTCTCGATGGCGGTTTCTTCGTAGGCGATGAAGAAATACACCCCAACGAGCATGAAGACTGCAGCTAGCGAAAATATGGGGATATATATTCTCCTTCGTTTGGCAATCCCTTCCGGTGTTACTGGCGGTTTTGCGGTCCCGGCTTTGATATCGGCCAGTTCAAGCGGATGGTCATGAAGCATCTCGTCTTCTGCGATCTTTCCAGTGTACATCGATCTATTGAAATGGCGGATGAAAACCTGGTACATATGCCAGATCAGGATCGAAAGTATGGCTAATACTGCTTCCAAGCTATGGGCAACTTTAGCAGCAGGTATGAATTGACCCGGGAGGAAACGCGTGGTCGCAATTGGATTCCACATCATAAAACCGGTGATGGCCATGATGATCGTGCCCCAAACAACCGCCCAATACTCCAATTTCTCCTCGAAGGTATATCTCCCTTGTTGAGGCGGTTCTTTCCTCCGACCGATATAGTACAAAAATGCGTGATAGACATTGGTAACATCATTCAGCACCGGCAGCATCGTGAGCCTGGCGCGGTTTACATATACCCGGTATCCCAGGGCCCCGATGTGGTAAATCACGATCAGCATTGTGGCGATCGCGGCCGCGTGGTGAAGCCAGCGCAGGTTCTCAATCCCTCCAATTAAAGACACTATCCATTTGGATATCGGCAACTCGGAATACCTTTGCACCATCCCGGTGATACCCAGGATGATGAAACTGGTAATAAACACCCAATGTTCAACGCGATGTGAAATCGTGAACCGGACGTACCAATTCTTCTGTTCCTGAGCTTCTTTTGATATCTCTAAAGGCTCTGCAACATTACTCATCTTTTTTCTCCCTTCGGCGAATAATCAGACGACGAGTTGCATCGCCGAAGACAAATAAAACCATGAAGCCAAGTACTGCCGGGATAAAGATGCTGTAGAAGAGATCGACCAGGTAGACAGCAGGGAATTTCTGAAGATTAGGTTCATAATGGCCAAGCCAGGAATCAGCAAAATTGCTGGTCGCCTCTGGATGGCAGCGCTGGCAGGTAATGATCAAGTTCTGGCGGATCACCTTGCTCTCAGCATCATCTACTTTCTTCATGTTATGCACACCATGACAATCAACGCATACCGGCTTATTTGTTTCCTGACCTTCAAATTGCTGTTCGAAGATCACCGTCGTACCGTGGAAATCCGAGAGATAGCTGTTGAAGACATTGGTGCTGATGCCATATTTGGCCATCAGTTCCTCATCTGCATGACATTCAGCACATAACTGAGGGGAGAAAAGATGGAAATCCGTGTTTGAAGGGCCAGAAACATTGTGAACGCCGTGACAATCAATACAGGTGGGGACATCAGGATTACCTTCACCTATCAAGGCAGAACCATGCACACTTTCAGAGTACTCGGCAAATATTTGTGAGTGGCACTGGGCACATGTTTCCGCAGAGCGTGTCATCGGAGTAGTGGGATCGGTGACATTATGGAACCCGTGGCAATCGACACACAAAGCTGCTTCTTCATTGCCTTCTTCCAGAGCATTCTGATGAACGCTATCCAGGGTGGAATCATATTTATCTTGATGGCAGCGAGCGCAATTTTGATAATAAAGCAGGGAGACATCCCGCCTGGTTTCAGCTTTTAATGGGCGGTGAGGAAATTCTGTAATATCGACATGGCATTGAACACAAGCATATCCCTGCTGGCCATGGATTGAATTGTCAAATACTTCGGCATCGACTGTCAGGTTCAGGATCTCACCGGATGGCAGGGTGGTTTGCATTCCGGGGGAGGCATGGCAGGAGAGGCAGGTTTCATTGGCGACACCTTGTTTACTTGGTGCCGCCTTTATATCTGGTTGTTCAGATGCCGACACTGCTGCAGCAGATGTTAAGAGCAGCAATCCAAAGAGCAGGATGCTGATACCAAGTAAACCACTCCGGTAGATGTATTTCAAGACATCACCTCCGTGCATACGCGGAATTACCTACTTACCCGCGTAAATGATCCCAATCTGCGGAGAAAAATCTTGGGATCAAGGACAAAAAATGGGTTGTATGTCCTATAAATTTTACCCCAATTCATTGATTGTGATATCTGCAACTAATCACATTCTGTAACCATGAGCAGGTGACAAAGATCATATTATCGGCTCACATACTTGTCTTCAACTCAAGTTGTGAATACCATTTCCCATCGTCTCAGCATTTCAATTCTCGATATTATGGAAAAAATTCAAATGTCCTAAATAATAGTACAATAATCATAATTATTGCTTAACAATGTTATATATGCTGGAGGATAAATCCATGAGTACAGAGAATCCAGAGCGGGCGATGGATGTTGGGAATAGATTAAGAGAATTGCGCCAGGAACGTGGTTTATCAATGCGCTCATTAGCCCGGTTGAGCGGGTTATCCACCAATGCATTGAGCATGATTGAGCGAGGGAAGACTTCTCCTTCAGTGAGTACGCTCTACAAATTATCTGAAGCCCTGGAGGTTCCGATAACCGCCTTTTTCCGTACAGAACCTCCCCGGCATGCGATCGTATTTCGAAAGCCAAATGCTCGCTCCCGGGTTGAGTTTCAGCGAGGAATTTGGGAGGGATTGGGTGGAGAGTCTTTTATTGGCAGGGTAGAGCCGTTCATGCTTACTCTGGAGGCTGGCGCCACCAGTGGTCCACACGGTTTGGTCCACTCTGGACATGAGTTCGTCATTTGTATTCAAGGACAGCTGGAATACGAGGTAGAAGATCAGAGATATTCTCTTCAACCAGGAGACAGCTTGTTGTTTGCCTCGAAATTAAGGCATCGCTGGAGAAATCCAGGAAGAGATATCGCTAATGTGTTGTTCGTACTCTCAGGATTTGAACTTGATGAACGACCCAGCGAGTATCACTTGAGTTCAGGTCAAAAAGGGGGTGAAGAACCTGCCTGAGTGGGCTGTAGGGCCATTTGGATACATCCCAATTTGATCCGCTAAAAAACTGTGAATAGCTGGGAAAATGAATTGATATATTCAGCTATTAAATATCGAATGTTTCTTATGAATTAGCAAGGGTAGTAACTCAATAGCGGGGATATTCATTCAGCAGCAGTGCATTGGGATAGATCCTGTAATGGGATCTGAAAATTTGCAATCCAGCCATCCAAGGGAACTTCCAGATTGGTGGTACCAGCAAGGCTCTTAACGAAAACAAATCTTCTTTTTTCCTCGCCAGTTTTAACATCAAATATCCGGATTCTTTTACTGTTAGATTCCGGTGAGACGGATAAATCCAGTATCGCAATTTTTGTATTATCAGGACTCCAGGCGACACTACCAAATCCTGCTCGTATGGGTAGCTGTTCATAATCCCTAGAAATTGTATCGATTAAATAAAATTCATTTTCCCCATCCAGTCTATCATATCCGGTGACAAGAATTGAATTGTTATCAGGAGAAAAGCTGATCCAGAGAACAACCATGTCAGGGATTTCGAAGGGGATTAAGTCCAGGTTGAGGAGATCCAGCAAATAAATATTATCGTTGATGACGGTCGGGAAAATCCGCCAACCGGAAAACACAATTCTTGTTCCATCGGGAGAACGATCACATATCAACTTCAAGGGATTTATCATTTCAACTTCCCCAAGGAAGTCATTGTCGGCGAAGAAATGGTATTTCCCAGTTCCAGTTCTATCCAGATCTATCCGATCAGCTTTTGCTATTGATATCCTGGTTTGCGATAGCTCTAAATTGAACGGAGGATTACGAAACGGAAAACCCTTAAGTGGGTTATCCAATAAACCAGATCGGTATTGATTTGGAACTCTAATTTCGGGGATGACTTCTCTGGGGGCCTGGGGAGAATTCTCTGGATTCTTTCTTATGGTAGGAAAGGAATCTTCAAAGTTGATTTTTCTTATTCTTGATTCAATCATCACTCTGTTGTTAATTTGCGGATCGTAATATTGCTCCCTTAGAACGATCCCTATTTGGGTGTCCAACCAGAGCCTGGCCGAAATTGCTCCATCTGGGGAAGTGAGCTCGACAATCATAGTCTCTCGATCCGCGACGACATCCTCTCCGATAACAAACAATTCGGCATCCTGTAAAAAATCCTGGTTAGAAGTTTTGAGCAGCTGGTTTATCGCGTAAGGAAATAGGAAAACGGTTTCAGATTTGATCGAGAACCAGGGATATTGCCTACCGAGTTTTGCGTAGCCTTTTGCGCCTTGTGATTCTATATGCATGGGAGAAGGATCAGGTGATAAAAAAATTCCCGCTAAGTAATCGGGAAGACCTTGTGTTGGACCAATTATCTGAAAAGTATCCCTATCCTGATCGATCCACAACTGGTGTCGTTCTGTGTAAGGTGGTCCAATGTAGCCTGATGGCCCAAAAAAATTCACTACAATATCAGCCCACATGGTATTCCACAATTGGTTGCTGAACTGGATATGTTGTTTTATCTCCTGCGTTGATGAATCGATTGACAATGGATTCAATGGGGGAAGTATGATTGATCTCTCTTTTACTTCTTTTGCTGAAATTGGTAATCCGCGATTCAATAAAGGAAGGTCGACATCGGTAGCGATTAATCTCGAATTATCAATAGGAGATGTGGTATTACTGGCGGGCATACCAGGCGTTATCTTTATACTGAAGGTGACTAGAATGTAAACAAACAGGATAGTGATGCTGGTTATACCAAGCACCTGGAATCTGGCCCAATTAGATTTGAATAACAGCTTATCCCGCAATAATGATTTAATTTCTTTCGCTGCATGTTTGAGTTGCCGATTGGATAGCAATTCGTCTGGCTGCTGTGTGCGGATGGATTTGATCAGGTTGGGATTCAAGAAGCTGTGTTTCTCAATTTCCATGATTCGCCCGGTAATTATTCCAGCAGATATTGCATCCAGCCATTCTGTCACGCTCATATCCCCCCGAAATTCCCTTTTTCTTGAGACGGCCAGGAAAAGTGTATTTTGCGCGGTCCGGTGGGCTTCTTCGGGGTAGGTCAGCCTGGATAAGGCTTCTGAATATATCTGCTGATAGTGGTTGGAAACCAGGGCTTCGATTAAGGCATTGTTGTCGATATGGTTACTTTGCAGCAACCACACCAGATCAGGTGATAGATTGCTATCATTCTCGAACATGCCATTTACAATATAGAATTAAAAGATAAATCTTGTCAAGTAGTTAATGCTCCCCGCATTTTATCTCTCGTGCTATAATGCGACGTATTAAGAATCTGGTGAAATATTTTGAAACGATGCAGCGTATTCTTCATGAATGAATTAAATCCTGAAAATCCCGGAATTAAACGGGCTGGGATTC
>CP070785.1:2392161-2393318 GCA_020346705.1 Chloroflexota bacterium
CAAATATGAAGCCATGGAAGGTATTAGATTTTGTTGGAATGGCGAGTTGTTGCAGTCTGTTCATCTATCCTGAGGTGCGTATACCAGCAAAAAAGAAGGGATTCAGGTGTTGGTGCTATCATCTTCAAGATAGATTAACGTTTTGGGGATAATTCCGTTTCACAAATATCCAATATTCAATATCAAATATCAAATATCTAATACCTAATACCTAATACCTAATACCTAATAACCAATAACTATTCACAATCAATTTGCTTCTCCCCCCTCGCTATCCTACATCCACCTGTTGAGCAAGCTGCTGGATCGTATTTTCGATGAAATATTCCTCCCCAATGAATAGCTCGATCGCTTCGTTCGGACAAACCTCGACACAGCGTCCGCAGCCGCGGCAATGATCACCGATTACTGCCTGGCTATTAACGAGCTGGATGGCTTCCACAAAACAGACCCCCTCTGTACATTCCCCACACCCAAGGCAATCTTCACCGACCTGGACGGATACCCCAGACAGGCGGTTGATTTTCGAACCGATCTGGGGGGTTATCTCTGGCAGCACTTTCCACAAACAGCAGCATGGGCAGCAGTTGCAGATAGTCAGCAGCTTCTCCCCTGGACCTGCGCCTAACCAGATCACATCCAGCTTGTTTTTCCCCACCATATGCACCAGCCCAGCTTCACGGCAGCGCTGAATGTGATCGTGAGCTTCTTCCCTAGAGACCAGCCGGCCAAGGCGCGGGTTGATCTGCAGCACCGCCTCCCCGAGGAACAGGCACCCCATTTGCTGTGAGTAATCTTGGCAGTTATTCCCTTCTCTGCACAGGCAAAAATCCATCACCCAGTGGTGGCTGGCATTATCGATAAAGTGTTCGACAATTGTGGAAGGCAGGACATAATCCCCGTTGTTCGGAATTGGTTCGTTGATCTGGATTGAGCGATCTGTGGGCAGGTAGAGGATGTCGTCTCCGTGAAAGAATCCCCAATCGACCAAATCTCCCACCAAAGGCAGGTGCGTCAACCGGGCTAACCAGAAGCGCTTTGGGAAGGCTTTCTTGATCAGGTTGACAAACCAGACAGGACGCGCCAACTTTCCCTCTCCAATGAAAATTTTCACAATTCTACACTATCCCCCTTCACAAAGCAAATTTTCAAATTAC
>CP070785.1:2393418-2399019 GCA_020346705.1 Chloroflexota bacterium
ACTTTTTATTCAATGGTCATCTCTGGGCGACGCTGAGATATTACCGGATGGCCGATTTAAATTATGACAAATTTGAAAACTATCATCGGGAATTGTCAAAGCGTTTGTATTCTGAATCTAGTGTTGTGTATGCTGCTGTTTATGGCAGCTTGGTTCGTGACGAGTGGGGTCATCAATCTGATCTGGATATTAGATTGGTTCGCAGTCCAGGATTTATGAGTTGCATGAGAGCCTGTATATTCGTGTTATTGGAACGCACACGTGCATTATTAAGCGCATTTCCCTTGGATATATACGTCCTCGATGATTTCAAAGGCCTCCATAAGTTGAGAGACGACGAAATTCCGCGCATCATAAAAAACGATGAAGAATATATAGCCTCTGATTAGGGAATTGATATTCACTGCTCTCGATTATGAGTGAGTTATCCAATCTAAAATCCCAATTAAATTTGTATTGGTCAATCGCAATAAATTTCTTTAAGCAATCCTTATTCACAAATGCAAGCTACCTTGTTGGTATAGAAGCTCTCAAGTCCTTAATAGGTTTCATCTTCTGGGGGTTGGCTACCCAACTTTATGCACCCACCGAAATTGGATTGGCTTCTTCCCTCATCGCTGCGGTCACACTCGTGTCCCTGATCGCAGGCTTAGGTACTGGCAATGGATTGATCCGCTTCCTGCCTGAAAGCCGCCACCCAAATCGAATGCTCAATTCCCTATTCATATTTAATAATGCAGCTGCTTTTATTGTGGGCGGCCTTATTCTACTGGGATTAACTTATTTATCCCCTTCACTCGCTTTCTTAGGCCAAGATTTATTGCTTGTGGTCGGTTTTCTTGCCTTTGGAATCATCACCACCTTCGCTGGATCGTTACGCTTGACCTATGTAGCAATGCGCCAAGCAAGTTATGCATTTTGGCAATCAGCTTGGGTAAATTGTTCTCGACTAATGTTCTTGATCCTTTTCACTGGTTTCGGAGTTTGGGGACTGGTCGGTTCTGTAGGGTTGGCTTTCTTTGTTTCTATCCTGATCGGCTTCTTCGTTTACCTGCCCCGCGCCATGCCTTCCTACCAGCCCTACTTTACGTTGGCTAAAACTGATTTGCTCCGTATCCTCCCATTCTCATTAGGCACCTATCTTGCCTTCTTGTTAATTCAGGCGCCTACCAGGATGCTGCCCATCATTGTATTGGATTCGATTGGAGCAGATTCGGCTGCCCATGTGCAGATCGCATGGTTAGTCGGTGGGATGCTGGTCATGCCTGGACTGGCACTTGGCACGTCAGCTTTTGTGGAAGCTTCGAATTCTCCCAAGATTTCTATAGATATTTTTTCAAAAGCCTGGTTGTCCGGATTTCCAATCACAATTCTTATAGCCTTATTTATGTTCGTGGTTGCCCCCTGGTTCCTGTTCCTTTTTGGAGCTAGCTATTCAAGTGAAGGCACCCCCCTCTTGAAGTGGCTGTCAGCTGCAGCTCCCCTGGTCGTAATGGTTAGTATTTATTTCTCCCTTCTCCGGTTTCAAAAACGGATCCGGCGGCTGATTGCACTGAGTTTAGTTGTAGCTGTAGCCACCCTGGTTTTTGCTGTCGGCTTGATCCCATTTATCGGCATCAAAGCCGTTGGCCTGGGCTGGTTTTTTGGCTATCTCCTGGTCGCATTAGTTGCCATCAAGGATGTTTTGGTTGGTAATTCAATTAATGGAATCTGGTTGTACATCCAAAAATTTCTATCCAGACCCTCATCTTAATTAGATTCTCACTGCATTTACATACCATAATTCCCCTCATCTGTTATATGCAAGACTCCCAATTGCCAACCTCTCAATATGCATTACTCATCAAGATTATGAATACCATTCAAAATGGCACTAGATTTTCTATTTTCAGGATGATCGTTTGGTTGGCATTCGGTGTATCAGCTGTTTGGGCACTGGCTACTTCAATTCATCTCAACAGGATTTACCAGGATAGCTGGATCCTTGATAGCATATTGCCCCCAATCGCCATATTGTTGATAAGTTATGCAATTATCATCATTATTGAGAATAATTTATCAACCCTTATTCTATTTACCTCGTCTGTCGCTTTCTTGCTAAATGCTATCCCAGCTCTTAAGTACCACTTTGTCTATGGTTCAGCTTCCGACCAGGCAGCACATTTTGATCTTATCCGCACCATTGCCATTACTGGTCAGGTCGATCCTGGGTCACCATACGCGAGTACACCTGGATTTCATGCTTTGGTTGCCTCCCTTTCTAATTTCTCGATGGGATCGTTGGTTGTGTGGAGCAAGTTCCTGCCCGCTTTTTTGGGTGCACTAATTCCATTATGTTTCTACATGCTTTGTCAGCGCTCACCTGTACCCTCCTTGCTCGCAAAACTGATCATCTTCCTATCAGCCTTTTCCCTACCCCTGCTTTATCGCCTAAACGGGACCGCCTTTACTGTCCCTTTTGTCGTCTTCTTGGTTACTTTTCTTTTTTTACGCTGGCTCGAGGATTTCCCCTCGCGAGAACGACTAACCTATACTCTTCTTGTATTGCTCTTCTTATTGGCAATTTTATTCTGGCATCCTGCGACAACTATTGTCATTTCCTCCGTTCTAATTCTCAGCGGATTGATTTTTATTCTCTGGCCTGCAAAGAGAAGTATGTTTCTCGGTCTGGCAGAAACTGCTATTTCCCTCGGCTTAATCGCTATCATAGCCGCATTTGCCTACTGGATGTTTTCAGCCGAATTCGTCTGGCTGAACTTCGTGGAAAATATTCGTCTCGTCCTGCACTCTGATCTCACCCCTGATCCTATACCGCTTCGCACATACCAGATTCCATTTTTCGATCGTTTCCTGGTTTTTTCCTTCTACCATGCACGGGATGCTGTCCTTATCACCCTTTCTGCATATGGGATTCTTGTGCTCTTCACCACACCTATTGGAGGAAAATTAGAGCGTTTTCTTCGTACTTACACCGTTCTGTGGTTGGTATTATTTGGATTCCTGGTTACTGTTCTGCTCAGTGGTTTTGGAACCCAGGGTTACCGTCGATTCCTTTACTATTTAGTTGCTCTCAGCCCACCGCTCGCTGGATATGGACTCTGGGCTTTTTTAGTCCTGCTGAAAAGAAACACTCCACGTTTTTCGAGTTCCATACCTGCTTTTATTGGCCTTATGTTGATCTTCATACTTGCCTGTCTGCAGCTCTACCCTTACCAACCCATAATTCCGGACTTCAACATAGATGGGATTAGAAGTGGCGATTCTCCAGTGGTATATATCCATCAGGTCAACACCCTCAACCAGTACCTGATGCTCAAATTCGCAATTAATCACCTTCCTGCCCAAACTCAGCTGCTCACCGATTACATTGGCAACCGGCAAGCTATGTTGTTCTTCTACCGCCAGGCCCGCGATCTTATCCATCGGACGGTTAACCAGAGACCTGAACCAGCCTATCTGCTACTTCATATGCCTGGGATTGCAGGCGCCTATGTGGAACAGGTTGAATACCGCTCAGAGTCAAATATCTCCTCTTGGGTTGAAAAACCACGTATAAGCAAAGTTTATGATAACGGTAGTTCGTTTATTCTTTACAGTCCGGATAACGCCAAAGATCCATTCAAACTGGAATCTGATTAATGACGGCTGAAATTCTTCTACTCATCTCGGTAGCTCGAAATTTAGCTTCGTTCCTCATAATCTGCTGTTTACCGGGGCTAGCAGCGAGCTATCTTCTTTTTCCTAGTACAAGGCTCAAACCACTCGAGCGAGTATTTGTAGCTTGCTGCTCGAGCATTGCCATTTCCAGCCTGCTTGCTGCTGGTCTAATCCTCATTCATGGTCAAATCAATCCCGTGAATTTCTTCGTCGGGCTCTTAACCTTGATCGCAATCTTCACTGCAGCCGCACTGTGGAGAAAATACCTGGATAAACTTGAAATTCATCTTCTATCAACATTTTCACCAGATATCAGGCGCAAATTTACAAATTCACGTTGGCTGCTTGCTGGCCTTGTCATTTTCTCTCTATCCTTTTTGCTCGTCGTACAAATTTCGAGGGAGAATGATCCCATAGAAGATCGTTCCGCATTAGTGAATTCGGGTGTCACAGAATTCTATGTTTCTCCCCAGGTCGTTGAACAGGTACTGGAAAGTATCGGCACTTCGCAAGGAGAAATTGAAATTCCACTAGAAATTGTCAACCATAATCCAGATATGACAGAATTCCGTATCGAGCTGTTCAGTGGAAGTGAGAAGATTTCAGAAAAAACCGCCATCATAATTGCTGCTGGCGAAACATGGCAGGGAGTATTAACTGCTCCTGGATTGATCTCAAATAATTCTGATCATGTCGACATCCTTCTTCTTAACACACCTTCACAGAAGCCTGTTTCTCAGCTTCGTCTATGGAAATAGGTGTATAAATCACAGCCATTCGTTTTTCTAAGAGAGTCAACTTTGACTGATTCTGTTGTTACCTGTCCACACTGCCATCTAGCGCTCACATATGTAGAAGGCGCTAATAATTGTTCAGGTTGCAATGCTTCCTTTGCGTATAACAATGGTATATTCGATTTTTTACCGGAGGATGATTTTTATTGGGGTGAAATCAGCCAACAGAAGATGAACCAAATAAACGAAAAGGTAATGAAGGAAGACTGGTATTCAGTGGTAAGGCGCCTTCTTCCCGATAAACTCGGTTACATAGTTGATCCAGTGCGCATGGGGTGGTTGTTCCATTGTTATGATCCAGATTCCAGCCAGGTTTGTTTAGACATTGGCAGCGGTTGGGGCTCGCTTACTTTTGGATTGCACCACCTGTATGACACAGTGTACAGCCAGGATGGTGTTTTTGAGCGGCTCCAATTCCAGGCGCTGCGAGCCGAATCAGAAGGCGTAGATAATATTCGTTTCATTCGCAGCAATTTCCAAAAATTACCCTTACCAAATAAATCAGTCGATCTGGTTGTGCTGAATGGCGTCCTTGAATGGGTCGCGATAAGGGAACCCCAGCTCAACCCGGGTGAAATGCAAATTGCATTCTTAAAGGAAATCAAGCGGGTTTTGAAGCCGGAGGGATTGGTTTATCTTGGTATCGAAAACCGGTTCGGCGTCCAGTATTTTCTTGGGGCTAAGGATCATAGTGGCTATCCGTTTACCAGTTTAGTCCCCAGGTCAATCGCCAATTTGATGCTGGGCTTATTCGAAAAGATTAGATCAAATAAAAATTCCCAGAAGCATGTTCATTCAGGCGTCAATTCAAGTTATCGAACTTATACATATACCAAATGGGGTTATCAGAAAATGCTCCGCCGGGCTGGTTTATCAAAAATGTCAATACTGTGGGCTTGGCCGGGTTACAGTTACCCTCGCATGAGTGGAACACTTGATGGACAGAGCATTCGCTTCGTTCTAGATAATTTAGGAAACCGATATAATCATCGTTTGATCCGATTCTTCATTAATTTTTTATTGCTGTTCCCAGATTGGATATTATCTCTACTAATCAATCTACTCTCACCGAATTTCTTGATCTTCGCCGGATCGGAATCAAATCACATTGTACCTTTTGGCAGAATTGAAAATGACGTATCAAATGACC
>CP070785.1:2399119-2401368 GCA_020346705.1 Chloroflexota bacterium
CCGACCGACACGGTCCGCATCGGATCTTATCGCTTTGTGGTCAGTGAAGAGTCCTTAGCCCAATTCGATGACTCGCTCAGCCTGGAGGTGGAGGCGATCGGGTTGAACAAATGGGTTCGCAAAGACCTAAACATCCTTCAGAATATCTCCTTATTATTCCAACCCAGGGAATTTATCGTGGTGGTTGGCCAGAGCGGTGGCGGCAAGTCAACCCTGGTGGATGCAATCGCCGGCTACCGCCCGGCTACTAATGGCCAGGTGTTTGTCAACGGCACAAATGTCTACAAGAATTTTGACGCCATCCGCAATATCATCGGGTTCGTCCCACAGCGGGACATCATCCACATGGAGCTGACGGTTTTCCAGGCACTGGATTACACCGCTCAATTACGCATGCCGCCCGATACGACGAAAGAGGAACGGCATAAACGCGTGATGGAGGTACTTGACGATCTGGACCTGACCCATCGCAAGGATGTCCAGATCAGCGGCTTGAGCGGAGGCCAGCAAAAGCGGGTTTCCATCGGCGTTGAACTGCTGACCAAACCAGGGCTTTTCTTCCTGGATGAACCCACCTCGGGTCTTGACCCCGGTACAGAAACAGCTTTAATGCAGCTGATGCGCCGGCTGGCGGACCAGGGACGCACAATTGTGTTGATCACCCATGCGACCAAGAACGTGATGCTGGCCGACAAAGTCCTCTTTCTAGCTCGCGGCGGTTATCTCACCTGGTTTGGGCCTCCTGACGAAGCTCTGGCGTACTTTGACCAGTACCGGTCGGAGCGCGAACGACGGACACGCCCGATGGAGTTTGACCAGATCTACGCCATCCTGGAGGACCCCAGCAAGGGCACCCCCAAGGAATGGGCTGACCGCTATCAAAACCATCCAGCTTATGAAGAATACATCCGTAAACCATTAGCTGAGCGTCATAAAGAGCTAGCCGGGACCATACAAGAGCAACCAACTTCAGCACCAGTAGCCAGCCAAACTCGGAAGCAAGTATCTTCGCTGCGTCAGTTTGTGATCCTATCGAAACGCAATCTCAACATTTTATTCAGGGACCGCTTCAGCCTGGCTTTAATGTTGTTAGTAGCACCATTGGTCGGTTTACTGGACGTGATCCTGGCAACAATAATGGGCAGCGATCCGTTCAATTTCGTCGATGGGGATATGCCAAGCGTCATCATCACACTTTTCCTGTTAACGATTTACGGGGTTACAGTCGGGGCGTTGTCGCAGATGCGCGAGATCACCAAAGAAAAGGAAATCTATAAACGCGAGCGCCTGGTAAATCTAAAAATTGTGCCTTATATCCTCTCAAAAATCTGGGTGGCGCTGCTCCTGGCACTTTACCAGGCGGCAACATATGTGATCATCCATTACCTGGCATTCGACATGCCGGGGGGTACACTGGAATTCGGAATTATCTATATCTCGCTAGCCCTGGCAACGATGGCCGGCATGATGTTGGGGTTGTTCGCCTCAACTGTAGCCCCGAGCTCCAACGCGGCGCCATTGATGGTGATCTTGTTGATCCTGCCCCAAATCGTGCTGGGTGGGGCGCTGGTCCCACTACCGGAATTCGTCAGCGCGCCGATGTCCACTCGCTGGGCTTTCCAGGCTTTCATGGGTACCGTCGGGGTTGGATCGGATGTGGCTGCTGACCCATGTTGGACTCTTGGTTTGGAAGAACAGGCATTACTAACCCTAGAAGATAAAGAGGCCAGAGGTTGCAAATGCCTAGGAATCAACGCGCTGCGGCAAGAGTCGTGTAATTTCCCTGGCGTGGGTAAATTTTTCCACGAAACGATTGACGTACCACCACCCGAAGATCCACCTCCACCGCCCGACCGCCCTGCGGATCCGATAATACCGGATCCGCCTCCAGAACCTGAGGACCAGTCTGATACGGTGGCAGTGGCCGAATACCTGGATGAACTGCGGGAATACCAGGAAGAGGTGGAGCAGATTCAAACCAGCGCTGGAGCAGAATTTGCCGCTTATGAAGCCGAGCTCGAGGTTTACCAGGCGCAGGTGGTTTCATACCAGGAGGAATTGGTCAACTGGCAGATCATCCGGGAAGCTGCGGTCCTGCCAGCCGAAGGAATGATAGGGACTTTTAATAATGATTTCCGCTGGACATTTGTGGATAAAAACAACCCGGAAAAATTTTGGCCGTTTATTTATAAAACCTGGATCGCGCAAGGAGTCATCATCGGAGTCCTGTTTGTCTTGATCCTGGTTTT
>CP070785.1:2401468-2403707 GCA_020346705.1 Chloroflexota bacterium
GCTTCTTCGGTCTGATCATTGCCCTGGTCAGCACTGCAATTACCTATTTCTTCGTAGTTTAGCCCTGTCCCACCAAGATTTAGAGCGAGGCTCTTGTGGGCGTTTTGGTTCGAAATAACCAGTTTAATATTCCAGTTAGGATATAGTTGGGCGTTAATAGAAATCATGTCTCGTTTTGTTGGTCCAGCAAAAAGGGGAGATAAACTTTACTTGATACACCACACAAATTACAAAATTGCACTTTCCAAATTATGAATAATTTCTATCTGATCAGACATGCCGAAGCAATCTGGAGTGAGGATGAAAATCGACCATTATCTGGTCGTGGTCGGCGGGACGCTGAGCGGGTGGCGGATAATCTAATTGGGTTCCCAATCGACCTGATCATATCAAGCCCCTATCGGCGTGCAAAAGAGACGATCGTCCCGCTTGCGAAGCGGCTGAATCTAATAATTCAGATTGAGCCAAATTTGCGCGAGCGATGCTTAAGCAGCGAGGCAATTGAAGACTTTTACTCTGCAGTTGAGCAAGCTTGGGCTGATCCCACCTTCGCTCACCCTGGTGGCGAGTCAAATTTGAAAGTCCAAAAACGTGGCTTAATAGTCATTTCCCGGCTGCAGGAAGAGATAAGCACGAAGCATATTGTTTTATCGACGCATGGAAATTTGTTGGCTGTCCTGCTCCAGCATTTCGATCCTTCGATAGACATTAACTTCTGGAGATCATTGACATTCCCAGATATTTACCAGCTCGGGATTTCTTCAAATGGTGAGATCCGCATCTTGAGGTTGTGGGAATAGAATTGGCTCTTTCCGGATCCCCTGAGATATTCTGCGTGCTATAATCCCCACCGTGAATCGATCCAGGTACAGGCGGATAATTTTCTTTTTTGGGCGGGTATTTCTTAGCGTCATCTTCTGGGATCTTATCCTCCGTAGGGTAGGTTTTAGAAGAACTGTAGACCATAATCGCTCTAAAAGGCTTCACCGTTATACCAGTGAATATCGAGAGCTGGCTGTTCAAATGGGGGGTGTACTGATCAAGGTTGGGCAAATCCTTTCTGCGCGCGCGGATGTGCTGCCTAAAGAGATCACCGATGAATTATCCGGTCTGCAGGACGAAGTGCCTCCAGAGGATTTCAACGATATAAGAGAACTGATCGAATCTGAATTGAGTGGCACATTGCGCGAGATATTTTCCGAGTTTGATGAATCACCGTTAGCCGCGGCCTCTTTGGGGCAGGTCCACCGGGCGAAGATGTTTCCCAGGCAAGAGGATGAGCATGGTGATTGGGTGAACGTAGTGGTCAAGGTTCAACGACCGGATATTGAGATGGTGATAGCCACGGACCTGGCCGCGCTTCGCACTGTTGGAACTTGGGCAATGCGCTATGAACCGATTCGCCGCAGGGTAGATGTGCTGGCACTGCTGGCTGAATTCTCCCGCATTTTATATGAAGAAATCGATTATTTGGCCGAAGGACGAAATGCGGAGACCTTTAGTAAAAACTTCAAAAACATTCCCGGTGTGCGGATTCCAGGTATTGTTTGGTCACTGACCTCCCGGCGGGTTCTGACGCTGGAAGATGTCTACGCGATCAAAATCACGGATTATGAACGGATTGTGGATGCCGGAGTCAACCTTGATGAAGTTGCTGACCGGGTATTTGATATCTATCTGTACCAGATATTTGAGGATGGTTTCTTCCACGCCGATCCACACCCTGGGAACTTGTTCATCGAACCAGTAGGAACTAAAGAAGAGGGAAGCTGGACGCTGACCTTTGTCGATTTTGGCATGGTAGGGCACGTGCCACCCGGGGCACGGGCTGGCTTGCGGGAGCTCGCAATTGGCTTGGCGACGAAAGATGCGGACCGTATGGTCAAATCCATGCAGATGTTGAATGTGCTCCTACCCGGAGCTGATTTGGATCTCATTGCCCAGGCAGAGGCGAAAGTCTTTGACCGGTTTTGGGGCATGACGATGGATGAATTGCGTAATATCCCTTTCGAAGAGATGCACGAGTTCGCCAAGGAATTCAGGCATCTCGTCTACGCGATGCCGTTCCAGGTACCACAAGATATTGTCTTCTTTTTGAAGACCATCGCCATAGTGTCTGGAATCTGTACTGGACTCAATCCAAACTTTAATTTCTGGGAGAGTATGATTCCTTATGCGAACAAATTATTAGCTGAAGATGGTGAATCCAGAATTGATTTCTTCTTAAGCGAGGCGGGTG
>CP070785.1:2403807-2411633 GCA_020346705.1 Chloroflexota bacterium
CGTTGATTACCGGACCACTACTCCCACCACTTTTTTCCACAAGACGAATATTTTGAATGCGCATGGTTCTTTCTACAGATTTTGCCATGTCATATATCGTCAATGCGGCAATTGAAACTGCTGTGAGAGCCTCCATTTCGACCCCTGTTTTACCGATGGTTTTCGCGGTTGCGGTGATTATTACTCCCGGGAGCTGGTGGTCAATTTCTAAATCCACATTTATCTGATTCAAGGGTAAAGGATGACAAAGTGGAATCAACTCTGCGGTCCGTTTTGCTCCCATTAAGCCCGCCAGTTGAGAAACGCCGAACACATCTCCTTTCGCAATTGAGTCTGTCTCAATTAATGCTAAAGTTTCCTCACGCATTACAATTTCGCCTTTGGCGATTGCCAAACGAGTGGTATCAGGTTTATCACCAATGTCAACCATCCGCGCCCGACCTTTTTCATCAATGTGGGTTAATTCTGAGCTCATTGGTGAGAATTATAGCACTTTACCGAATTGGTTTTAGGGATCAAAAATATCAGCGACAAGAAGCAACACCCCTTGATTATCTTCGATTATCGCTTATATTATTGAGTAGAAATTATGAAAAGTATAGATTCTCCCCATGTTATAATACGCCGCCATGAGTGACAGATTTACGAAATGGAAAAATGGTTTAGCGAAAACCAGCAAAGCGACCTTCGGGCAAATCGCAACTTTGCTCGGAACAAGTGAAATCTCGGATGAAACCTACGAGGATTTAGAAGCACTGCTGATAAAATCGGACTTAGGAATAGAAACAAGTGAGTCGCTTCTGGAGGTATTGTGGGAACGCGAACGTCAGGAAGGGCTTACGAAAACTACTGAACTCACTGATGTGCTGAGAGCAGAGCTTCGACAGCGGCTTGACATTCCCCCCAATCTGGAACTAATCTCGAAACCTACTATCATACTTATCGTGGGAGTAAATGGTTCCGGAAAAACTACTACAATTGCAAAACTTGGTAAACGCTATCAGGAACAGGGGAGGCAGGTGATTTTCGGAGCTGCAGATACTTATCGCGCAGCCGCGGTTGATCAGCTCCAGGTTTGGGGTGAAAGGTTGAACATTCCAGTGATTGCAGGTATGCAAGACGGCGATCCTGGTGCTGTTGCATATGATACGGTTCAGTCTGCTGTTGCCCGTAAATTCGACCTGGCCTTCATTGATACCGCAGGCCGACTTCATACCCGATTCAACCTGATGGAAGAATTAAAGAAAGTTCATCGCGTGGTTGGGAAAGCATTGTCCGGAGCGCCTCACGAAGTATGGTTAGTCATGGATGCAACTACAGGGCAGAATGCCTTACAACAAGCGCATGCCTTCAAAGATGCAGTCAATGTCACTGGCATAATCCTCGCCAAGCTCGATTCATCTGCCAGAGGCGGCATGGCTTTTGCTATCCAAAAGGAACTTGGATTACCAATCATTTTCGCCGGTTTAGGCGAATCACCGGATGATTTACAGCCATTTGATCCTGATCTATTTGTTGACGGGATTCTGGCACAGGAGAAATAACATAATGCAGGAATTAATCGATCGTCTAATTACTGTCCAACAAGCATTCAATCACCTATTGGAGCGCCTTTGACTTACCCGCTAAAGAAGAAGAATTAACAAAACTACAGAAACAAGCTGAAGACCCAGATTTATGGCAGGACCCTGAAAACGCCCAGCGCTTGATGAAGGAGATATCGTCTCTCAAAGAAGAAGTTGAGGGATGGCAAGCGCTTAGACAAAATATCTCTGATACGCTTGAATTAGCCCAATTGGAAGACGAGGGGATGTCTGCCGAACTCGATCGTGAAACCAAGCAGATTGAGACCGAATTGGCAAAGCGTGAGTTCGAAGCGAAATTATCTGGTCAATATGATCTTGGAAATGCCTTACTTGCGATTCATGCTGGTGCAGGTGGCACAGATTCCCAGGATTGGGCCGAGATGCTGCAAAGAATGTACCTGCGATGGGCAGAAAGAAAAGGATATTCTACAGACATCCTGGATACGACCTTTGGCGAAGAAGCGGGAATAAAAAGCACGACGATATCTGTTGAGGGACGCTATTCTTTTGGTTATCTGCGCTCGGAAAAGGGGGTACATCGCCTGGTGCGACTCTCGCCTTTTGATGCTGCTCATCGCCGGCACACCTCCTTTGCAATGGTGGAAGTTCTGCCGCAAGTCGAAGAGGATTCTGAAATTAAAATCAACCAAGATGATTTGCGCATTGATGTTTTCCGTTCATCAGGCGCTGGCGGTCAAAATGTTCAAAAGAATGCCACTGCAGTTCGGATAACGCACCTCCCTACTGGTATCGTCGTCAGCTGCCAAAATGAAAGATCCCAATTACAAAATAAGCAAAATGCGATGACAGTGTTACGCGCTCGCCTGTTGGAAATAAAGCAACAAGAACAGGAAGAGAAGATGGCTGAACTGAGGGGCGAGTACCAGAAAGCAGAATGGGGTAGCCAAATCCGTTCCTATGTGATGCACCCGTACCAGATGGTCAAAGATCACCGCACAGAATTCGAGAAAGGGAATGCTCAGGCTGTGCTTGATGGTGATCTAGATGGATTCATCGAAGCATATTTAAAGAGCAAAGTCGGGGCAACTCAAGCTTGACATCTATCAGAGCGGCACGTATAATTCCCCCTGCCTGCCCACAGGGCAGGCATTACTGTGAGTTTAGATGATTTAGGAGAGAAAGTTTATGGCCCCCCTACCCAAAAAGAAGCTTTCGTCCGGGCGTAGAAATCGCCGTCGGGCACACCATGCATTGAAATCGAGAAATCTCGTCCAGTGTTCAAATTGTGGTGAATCCCGCCTTCCACATCATGTCTGCGAAAATTGCGGGTATTATCAAGGGCGAGAGATTATCGAGGTCGAACAAGAGTAATCCATCCAGCGGACCGTTCAAATCACGGTCCGCATTTCTTTTCTGGATAAGAATGTCAAATAATACAAGCCAAATCGCATTTTTATTTCCAGGCCAGGGTTCTCAATCCGTTGGGATGGGTCTGGAATTAGCTCAAGAGCACCCTCTTGCCATGCAGATTTATCAAGAAGCAGACAGCTTGCTTGGCTATTCTTTATCCAAGATAGCCTGGGAAGGTCCAGAAGACCAACTAAACGATACGATCAACACCCAACCTGCATTATTTGTGCATTCCATCGCCACATTGAGAATTATCCAGGATTTATATCCAGGTTTACTACCAGGCTTTGTTGCTGGTCACTCCATGGGTGAACTAAGCGCTTTGATAGCGGCAGGTTCGCTTGAGTTTGATGAGGGCTTATTATTGGTGCGCAAGCGAGGTGAGTTGATGAAGCAAGCCGGGGAATTGTCTCCAGGTGGCATGGCAGCTATCCTCGGGTTGGATATTGAAACACTAGAGAGAATTTGTACAGCTGCCAGTGATGACACCGATACCGTTCAGATTGCAAATGATAACTGTCCTGGGCAGGTGGTTATCTCAGGTGCCTCAGCAGCGCTTGAGCGAGCGATGAATGATGCAAAAGAGGCAGGTGCTCGTAAAGTTGTTCGACTTGCAGTGAGTATTGCCGCCCATTCCCCTTTGATGATGCACGCTCAAGAAAGCTTCAACCAGACTGTGGATTCTGTCCATTTCACCGATCCCGAAACACCTATCATCGGTAATGTGGGTGCAAAACCATTAGAAAATGTCAAAGAAATCAAAGATGATTTACAAGCACAATTGAACTCAAGAGTTCGCTGGACTGAGACCATCCAACTTATGCGGACTGCAGGCATCTCGGATTTTATCGAAATTGGAAATAATGCCGTCTTATCTGGGTTACTGAAGAGAATTGATCGAAAGGCACGGGGGATATCAATTGGAAATCCTGGCGATTTTGAAAAATTACCGCCTTTATTGTGAATCTGATTCAAAATAATCACATACCGCAACTTAACTAGATAATTGATTACGGTATAATTATCACAGCTTTGCAACCAGGAGTCATCCATGACCTTGCCACCCAGTCTCTCCCTTGAAGATAAAGTTGCGATCGTCACCGGATCATCGAGAGGAATCGGACGTTCGATTGCCAAAGAATTAGCATTGCGAGGGGCGGCAGTCGTGATTAACTATTTCAAGTCTGCAGATGCAGCTGAAGAAGTAGTGGCAGAAATCACCTCTTCCGGGGGAAAAGCCGTGATATTTCAAGCGGATGTTTCCAAGTTCACGGAAGCTCAAAGCCTGGTTAAGTTTGCCATAGACACTTTCGATGGGCTCCACATATTGGTGAATAATGCCGGCATAACAAGAGACAAGTTGATAATGATGATGAGCGAAGAGGATTGGGATATCGTCCAAGCGACAAATCTTAAGAGTGCCTTCAATTGCTCGAAACATGCGGTAAGGCACATGATGCGAAAACGGTATGGACGGGTGATAAATATCACCTCCATAGCAGGACAAATGGGAAATCCAGGGCAAACCAATTATTCAGCTTCGAAAGCTGGACAAATCGGATTCACAAAGGCACTTGCCAGGGAAGTTGGCACCCGCAACATTACAGTTAACGCTATCGCTGCAGGGTATGTCGAGACAGAAATTTGGGAAGGTGTCCCGGAAGAAGCCAAAGAGGCTGTCCTATCGATGGTACCCTTAGAGCGCAAAGGTGAGCCGCAGGAGATTGCTGATGCAGTAGCCTTCCTGGCTTCAGATCAAGCCGCATACATTACTGGGCAGGTTTTAGGAGTTGACGGCGGCATTACGATGATGTAGTTTCCGGAGGACTATGAGCGATAATTTTGTAACACCCGGAAAGACAACAATCTCTATTGATGTGATTTTAACCATAACCAGGCTGACAACCCTTGATGTACCTGGTGTCCGTCGCATGAGTCAGGTCCCATCCAGGCGCTTTAGAACGATGTTGCTTCATCGTCAGGAGGAAGATGGGCTGCATGTCGAAGTCGTGGACGATGTGGTCTACACCGATATCTATGTTGTCCTTGAATCTGACGTCAATATTCGAGAGGTAGGTCGAAATATACAAACCGCGGTTGCCCGCGCCATCACAGACATGATTGGTATGCAAGTCGGTGTGATTAACGTCCATGTCGAAGATATTGATTACTCTGTGGCAACCGAGGCTGCAGAAACTTTATGAAAGCTCGGACCAGGGCACGAGCAGTTGCCCTGCAAGCACTTTACGAAATTGACATTGCTGGCCATCCACCATTATTGGTGATCAGCGATCGTTTGTCTGACAATGACCTCGATGAAAAAATGGAAGAATTTGTCAGTCAGATTACTTTGGGTGTCTGGCCAATCGTAAATGAGCTTGATGCCTTCATCGCCGAGCACGCCCAGGAATGGCCGCTAGAGCAAGTCGCGACAATTGATCGGAATATTTTACGAATCGCCTTGTGGGAATTTGCAGTCAGTGAGAATATTCCCATAAAAGTAGCCATAAATGAAGCCGTTGAACTTGCAAAGGTTTTTGGCTCTGATAGCTCACCACGATTTATTAATGGTGTTCTAGGTAGTTTAGCCTCCCGACAAAATGAAATTCGTCAATCTTTGCGAAGACTCCACAACCCGACTTAACTATGGATATCCTTGGCGTAGGTCCGCTTGAATTAATTTTCATCCTAATCATCGCTTTAATCGTTTTAGGCCCTTCAGACATGGTTAAAGCCGGACGAACAATCGGGAGATTCTTGCGCCAGGTAGTGACTTCATCCACATGGCGAGCCGTGACTCGCACCTCGGATGAACTGAAAACGTTACCTAACAAGCTGATTCGCGATGCTGGGTTGGAAGAAGATTTGAGAGAAATTCAGGATGTGACCAGGAATGCTGTGCCAAAAGATATTAACACTGATTTATCGAAATGGCAGGAAGACATCGATTCTTGGACAACTCCCCCGACGATAGGAAAACCAATCCCAGATAGCGATACTGGTGATGAGGTTATCTCTCCAGAACCATCTGAAGAAGATGGAAGCGAAAACTAATCAATGCGGATTCTACTTCGTGGGATTAAGAACCTCCTTTTAGCGCCTTTCCGTTGGCTGCGCACCATTGCCAATGAAATAAGAACATTCCTTTCTGATGAACCAGAAGACACACCCTTAGGAGATTCCCTTGAGAAGGCAGTAAATAATCCTCAAAGTTTATTAATCCACCTGGATGCTCTAAGAAAACACTTATTCAGGGCTGCGCTTGCCTTGGTGTTGATGACGGTCATCGCATTCGCGTTTGCCTCCCAAATCATCAATCTATTGGCTTTGCCTGTCGGTGGAATTGAAGCCCTGGTGGCAATTGATCCTACTGAACCAATCGGCACTTTCATGCGAGTTGCACTGTTAACTGCCTTCGCTGTCACATTACCCTATATCATTCTAGAGATTTGGTTATTTGTAGCACCTGGATTGAGTCGCGACTCCCGGATATTTGGTCTCTATGCTATCCCCATCGCGGTCATTTTCTTCATCGGCGGGATGGCTTTTGCATATTTTGTCCTACTGCCAACGGCAATCCCCTTCCTGGTGAATTTCGGTGGAATAACCAGCCAAATTCGACCTTCGTCTTATATCCGTTTTGTAACCTCCATAATGTTCTGGATTGGGGTCGCATTCCAATTTCCGTTAATAATTTATGTGCTGGCAAGAGTAGGTTTGATAAGGGCAAAAGTCTTAAAAGAAAATTGGCGTTTGGCCGTTGTCATAATCGCCGTACTGTCAGCCATGATTACACCCACGATCGATCCTGTCAACATGGGTCTGGTGATGGGACCCATGATCGTTCTTTATTTCTTGGGGATAGTTTTGGCGAATATTGCTGAAAGGTCTCGTGCCCGTGACATGAGTAATCGAGAATCTCAGACTGATTCGATTTCTCCATCACCGTAATTAAATTCCTGCACTCCCATTGGAGGTAAAATGCGCGCCCGCCGCGCCTTACTTTATACGCCAGGTGATGATCCGCATAAAATTAATAAAGCAGCAAATCTGGAGGTGGACTCTATCTGCTTGGACCTTGAAGATGGAATTGCAATTAACCGGAAGACAAAAGCCAGAGAAACGATCGTTGATTTACTGCCAGAGTTAGATTTTGGTCGCTCAGAACGACTAGTAAGAATTAATCCCATCGGCTCTTCGTTAATTGAAGAAGACCTGGATGCGATCTGCCCGATCAAACCGGACGGAATTTTACTCCCAAAAGTAGTGTCGGGAGAACACGTTGAATGGGTCGCGGACAGAATATCCAAATTGGAAAAACAATCTAACCTGCCAGAGGGATCAATTATTCTGATCGTAATAATCGAATCAGCACTTGCATTAGTAAATCTTAAAGAGATCGCCACTGCGAGCACCCGGGTGGAGGCATTGATTTTTGGAGCAGAGGATTTGGCGGTTGATCTGGGTGCTGAGAGATCAAAATCAGGATGGGAAGTTTTTTACGCCAGGAGCGCCATTGTGACTCATGCAGTTGCTTTTGGTTTGCAAGCCATCGATCTGGTCAATATCGATTTCAAAGATCTCGACAACTTGCGTTTCTCAGCGCGACAGGGAGCGAAAATGGGATATGCGGGAAAGCAGGTGATCCATCCCGACCAAGTTCATCCCGTACAGGAGGCGTTCACGCCAAGTGATGAGCAAATTATTGAAGCCAAAAAGATCCTGGATGAATTCTACAAACACCAGGAATCCGGTCGTGGTGCATTTGCATTAGATGGAAAAATGATCGATGCACCGATTGTGAAATCTGCTCAATCCATCATCCAAAGGGCAAAGGCTGCAGGAAAAGTATAAAACGATAACCAATAT
>CP070785.1:2411733-2420560 GCA_020346705.1 Chloroflexota bacterium
GGTCGGATTTTAATTTCGATATTTCAGCAACAGCGTTCAACTCACCAAACCACTGCGATGCTTTAGCGCGATGATCCGCGATCGTTGGTATCAATCGCTGGTTCCCCACATCTTCGAGAAACAACCACCAATAAATTTCATCCTGCTCCTTCAAAAACCCGTAATAATTGGGAACAGGTAAATTCAGGTTGGGAAAAAATTCTTCATAAATAATTCTTTCAATCATTGCTTTTTCCGATTTGGAGCGTTTTGCAATCACTCCGGAAGTTTTTGACTCCAAATCATGCAACTTGTAAACAGAACCTTTTGATTTTTGAGACAAGATTTCGATCTGGGTAGGCTCAAAAGAATTTGGCTGTAATTCCTGCCAAGCTTTTACTGCCGGGTGATCAAGCAAATCAGTATCAATTATTTCTTTTGTTTTTAAGTGTGTCATCAATATTGCCAAATTGGTGTCTTCTATACCTATAGCCTGTCGATTAAATTCGTGAGGACTTTATCTGAGTCAAAATAGTTTTCGGCTATCTCTCTAGCGGCTTTTGTATGGATTTCGTATTCATCTTCAACCTGATTAATTGCCTCAACGGCTTCCTGAACATTATTAAAGGAAAGAATACCTTCTCCGGTGGGGATAACACTAGAAAATCCAGTATCCTGGACGATGACTGGTTTACCGGAAGCAAGATAGCAAGCGCTCCGTTCGCTGAACCAACCTGGTTGTCCTTTAACGTAAGCGTTTTTGGCGACACTCCATTCACCTTTTGATGAATGAATATACTCTCTGTATGAATCGAGATTTCCGCATGTTTTGATGGAGTCAACAACAAACCAACCTGCTTTTCTGAGTAGGTCCTCGGGAGACCAATCAGTCACCTCACCAACTAATTCAACAATTTCTGGGGCTTTTTTCAAGTCCCCATCTTGCCATTCTTGGTGCTGTGTTCTTCCGAGGGCAATTTCCAATTCAACGGGCGCTAATTGATCAGCAAGTTTGAGAAATTGTTTGAATTCAACATCCTTCTGGCCGAAAATCTGGCCAGCGTAACTCAGCGGTTTGTAGCTGGTCCAACTCATGACAGTTGTATAACGTTCTCGTTTCCTTGGAGTTGATGGCCACTCATCTAAAACAATGGGTTGCCGAGTAGGAAGCCAAGTTATTCCTTTGTTATTACTGCCTGAAGAAATTGACTCGCCAAAACTGAAGTGAATGTCATGAGCTTCAACACGATCGACAAAATCTTTTTCCCCCATTGCCATTTTAACCTGGGTAATGACAGGATCGGTATCTATATAAATTAGATGGGGAATATGGCGGTACTCGGAAGGTTTTTCTAACGTCCCAGAGACGTTTATAAGCATATCTGAAGAATTTATTATCCTCTTTCGATGGGAATCGGAAATACCAAACCATTTATTTTCATGAGGAAATCGATAAGCCCATTTATCTTTCAAACCGTAACGCGTCAATATCTTTTCTAAATTTCTGGTGTTATAAGTGCAATCTCTGGAAATCCAATTATTTCCTGTTGGCCCACCATCCAAATTATATGGATATTCTCCCGAATCTTCGAAATAGAAAATATCATATCCGAGACGGGAAAGCCCAAGTATGTAGTGTAAATAGTGCCAAGCAATACCACCTAAATTGGGGTGTTGTGCGATCAAGCCAGTAACAATGATGCGCAGTTTTGTACTCAAAAGATTGATTCCATGAAAGAGGAAGATGGAGAAAATACCAAGGAGGGCATGATTAACAATCCCTCCGTACATAGTTTTTATGGGACACAATTCTCAGATTGAATTTATTATTGATCTTCATATTGAACTCACATCTTGGCGTTTGTGTTTCTTCCTTGATATTATCAGCTGGCCCAAGGATAAAACTTGTCCTTGAATGAATAGAATTAATTTCGCTGTCCCATTAAATATTCCTTGGCGAGTAAAAAAGAAACCAACTTATAAAACCTGATTTCTCTAACGGCTAATTGTTCTTAATGATTGCAGATTCAAGCCTGTTCAAGGCAAGCTCAATCTTGATAGATCTTGCAACGTCTTGCTCAATGTTAACCACTTTTCCATTATCAATCATTATCAATAAGTCACAATTTTCAAGTGTTGTAAGTCGGTGAGCAATCATAAAGGTAGTACGATTTTGCATCAGACGGTCCATCGCTTCAATGATCCCAGATTCAGTTTTTATATCTACTGAACTGGTTGGTTCATCCATGATCAATATGGGTGCATCTTTTAAAAATGCGCGGGCGAGTGCGATGCGTTGCCTTTCACCGCCGGAGAGCCGCATTCCTCTCTCGCCAACTTGAGTAGCGTAACCATCGGGTAGAGCAAGTATAAAATCATGTGCATTGGCTGCCATCGCTGCTTTTATGACCTCGTCTTGACTTGCGCCTGGTTTCGCATACGAGATATTTTCGGAAATGTCGGTTGAAAACAGGACGGGTTCTTGAAGGACGATGGCGAACTGTTCGCGGAGGTCTGCGACCTTATAATCACGCAAATCTTCACCATCGAGGAGAATCTGGCCTGAACTAGGGTCGTAGAACCGAGTGAGCAGACTCACCAGTGTGCTCTTTCCAGCACCAGTGTGTCCGGCTATTCCCGCGCGTGTGCCAGCGGAAATGACGAATGAAACATCCTGCAATACAGGTTGATCTTCCTGGTAAGAAAAACTCACATTATCGAATACCACCTCTCCTCTCGCTCGAGCAATAGTTAGGGCATCAGATTTTTCAAGAACATCTGGTGGTTCATCCATCAGATCAAATGCCCGCTCAGCACTGGCCAGATGAGATTGTACGCTGGCAACCTTTCTGCTGATAGTCTTTAGAGGTTTATAAAACTGTGCTAGGTAACCTAAGATGAGTAGCAAACTTCCGAGAGTGAGAATCCCGGTTAGGATATTGGTTATCCCAATAAACAAGACGGCTGCAGTTCCAAAGGCAGTCGTGATCCCAAGCAAGAGACCCAAGAAACCCGAAGATAGTTCATAACGGATACGAGCTTGCATACTATCGCTGGAATGACTGATGAATCGTTCCTGTTCACGCTCCTCTTGACCAAATGCTTTTACAACCCGCAAACTAGTTAATACTTCTTGAATTACCGAAAGTGCTGTGCTTTCAAGCTTCTTCACCTGGCGGGATTGTTGACGCAGGTTTGTGCGGTAAAGCCTGGTGATCAAAAAAAGAATCGGTGAGATTGCTAATGCAACAAATGCTAGGCGCGCATCAATACGGAAAATTATGTATAACATCGAAAATAAGGTGATACTGGCTGTAATAAATGGAATTAATCCATCAATCGCAATATACTGAACCGCAGAAGTGTCGTACTGGATTCGATAAGTTGAATCGGATGTACCAGTAGTGTCATGATATGACAAAGACAAACGCTGAACATGGCTGAACAATCTGGCGCGAAAATCCAGGACTAGTTTTTCACCAGTATAAGTTCGCATCAATGAGCTGCCCAAAGATTGAAGGCCGGTAAGTAAGGCGACTAAAATCATGAGGATGACAGCCAACACGAGGATTACCATTTTTGATTGTTCGGCGGCAGGGATCAACCTGTAAACGAAATCAGGCAGTGATTCTTCCCCAAGTACACTGTCTACTGCGATTTTTAATGGGATTGGAACCAGAAGTGCCAATGGAGTCGCCAAAATATCTAACATGAATATACCGAATATTAACTTCCAATAAGGCTTTGCTTGCTGGATCAACCTTTTGTAAAGTTTGATATCCCGGTTGCTCATTTGGGTTAAGACACCTTTTCTCCCTCGCCTTGATCTATTGCATTGAGTAAAGACGCCATTGCTGTGGAGCAACTCCAGATTATGCGGGTAATCAAGAATACTGCAACTATTCCGAGGATGCTTCCAGTAATCCAGGCTTGGTCATTGGCGGCAAGAATTGCTAGTATTGCAAACAACGAAATGAGAATAAGGCTGACTGGATCGACTCTCGGCCATGATCGAAACCGGATTAATTGATTGCCAGACCCGTGATCTTCAACTGCCATGAATGTGCGCACTGAACTTAACATTCCGTCGCGCACCTCGAGGTCCCAACGATCATAATCACCTCCGCGTAGGACAACGACGTTTTCTGATTGAAGGGATTCTTCGACAATTTCTAACCTTTTCTCAGGTGCCACCCAGTTTTCACTCCAATAACTGGAAGTACGCACAATTGGGATTGCTAAATTCAACTTATGATTGTGTCTTCGAATAAACGAATAATTGTGCATCCGTCCCCACAAGCGTGCTAAAGGTTGGATAATGTGCAGGTACGACGTAAGGGTACGGATTTTCAACTTTTCCAGAGTTGAACGATTGCGATTTGAATAAGTGGCTTCTTTACTACTCTGAACTGCCTGGATGATCGGCAACGCGACCGCGAGAATCAGGAACGGTGCCGCGATCATCATCGGTTTCCACATTATGCCGAGTAGGGAGAGTCCAAATAGCGTGGCAATCAAGAAATACCATTCGGGCATCAGTGAGAGTGATAGCAGGGTGCCGGGTCCAGGATTGTAAAGGGACTGGAACGGTGCGCTGCCCCAACTACCATGGAATACTTGCGAACGGCGAAATGGGAGGGCGCGGGTGAGCCCAGGACCATAAATCCGCCCTCGCCAAAGCCAATGACCCAGCGAGTTGTGTTTTTGGGGCCATTTTCTCATTAATTGTGATTCGGCTTTTCCGTAACCGACTTGTTGTTTCCAGTAGCTGCGGACCGAATTTCGCCTGTGGTGCCAAACGGTTGCAGCCGGGTTTATTCCCAATGTAGCGCCATTTTGCTGCAGGCGCCAGCAGATATCCACATCATCTCCGGCTACACGGAATTGAGGGTCAAAACCACCGATTTTCTGCAAGTCATCCTTTCGAAAGGCCATGTTACAGCCAGGTATGTGTTCCGCTTCCTGGTCAGAAAGCAGGACATGGACTGGATTGCCTGGTGCGTTAGTAACACATTCACTTACAAAACCATCATCTGGTGGAGATATATTTGGTCCCCCAATACCCGAATATTTAGAATTATTAAATGAGGTCGTCAGGTAAGTCAACCAGTGCTCATCTGGGTAGGCGTCGTCGTCAAGGTAGGCAATAATTTCCCCTTGTGCGGCGTTCAGACCCGTGTTTCGCGCATTACTGAGCCCATTATTTTTGGTGTTGATCACCTGAATATCGTACTCATTTATTATTTCTAAGGTAGCGTCTGTGGAACCATCGTTTACGAAAATTATTTCGTAGTTGGGGTAATCTAATCTTGTTAATCCTTCACAGCAGTCGCGAATCCTCTCCGCGCCGTTGTAAGTACAGACGATCACCGAAACGGATGGCCAGTTGCCATTGGATTCAATCGGGACTTTCTTATATGCCTCCCTGACAACAGCTAATGATGGTTTGGCAATCCGATCATTGGTTGTCAGTCCAAATCCCCAATCATCGACTTCAGCACCCCCTCGATACCATTCGTCAGTCCAAGAAAAAATTACCACTCCGGCACAACCGGCATTAAATGTTGAACGGATTTGCCATTCCAAAACACTTGCCTGAGTGTCTTCGCCATTGCGCAAACTGTCCAACCCGATTTCACTCATCACGAGGGGGCGTTCCCCTGCGATATTGTGGAGCCTGGCTAGGTACGCTTCAAAAGGTCCTTGTGATTCAAGATACACATTGAAACATAAGAAATCGAGAAACGGGAGCTGCAGATACTCTGTAGTTGGGTAATTGACGTACGTTACTAAACTATCTGGGTCTACAGATTTTATTGTCAGGTAAAGATCCTCTATATAGCGTTCGACTCGTCGATGGCCGAGCCAACGGACGATTGATGCTGGGATTTCGTTGCCAATTCCATAACAAAGTATGGCTGGATGTCCTGCGCATGCATTGACTTTTGCACGTATGATTTCGTTGATATTCGGAGATTTCTTCTTATCGATCAAATACCCTATATATTGCTCAGCTGAGAGTCCAACCATGACCCGCAAACCATGATCTTGGGCGATATCAAGAAGTGACCGGGGAGGTGTTGTGTGTGGGATGCGCACAGTATTGATCCCGTTCGCAGCCATAGAGGCAAAGTCTTTATTAATTACCTCATTGTCGAAGTATTCGTTGCCATCTTCGTCAGGCTGAAAGGCGCCATAGCTCACCCCACGAACATAGAACTTCTCATCTCCTACGAAGATGAATTTTCCCTGGACGCGTGGACGAACAGTGTCGATAGTCCCTGGTGAGTTGTCAAGTATTGCCATTATTCAAACACCCTATACGCACTGCACACATCCAACCTTTTTAAAGGTTTAGTGCTTTGACGATACCCCACCCGAATTGGAGGGCAACCTTGAAAAAGCTATCTCTTGTTTAACCCCTACCGAAGAGTAACTTAAAATAACGAATATGACTTAAATACGATCAGAATTATAGTGGATTATTAATTCAAAGTCAATCGAATAGGACAGGGGAGGTCCAATAAATCTGTAAGTTAGCTGGCAAATTGATATTTATGGAATAATTTCCCATTTTCTGCAATCTGTGATAGTTAATATACGTTTCAATTCTTCCCAATTCATTTATCAAATTGACCCGGTCCGTCCAGAATTGGTCACAGGTGAATTTCCCAACCAAAGTTCAAAGCGCCTTGAATTCTAATACTCGTGCGACAATCACCAGGCGGCAATCTCATTGAAAAAGCTGTATTGATTTTATTGACAAATATGTTCACCAAAACTCCATTACTGTACATTTTGGAAAAGGCAAGTAGAAATACTCAGTTTGCATAGTTAGATCCTATAATTAAGTGTAAAACAAACCGAATTATGGGGTATAAATGCCTATTTCTTTTGTGACAATTGTCACAAATTAGCTGATACATTTGACACTGCAAAAATCTATTGATTGGCTTAAAATGTCCCAGATTGTGAATTTTAGCACAATAAGAACTCGCTCGACTTATAGGAGCTTTTTATGAATGCACAACAAGAGGTAATCGCTGCCCTCCAAGCGATCCCCTGGTTCCAAGAACTCTCCGACCAGCACTTCGATTTGATGTGCAGCATCACCCACCTGGTCGATGTAGACCAGGACACGATCGTCTTCTCTGAAGGGGATAAAGAAGAAAACCTGTACATCGTCTTGGAAGGACGAGTTGCGATCGAGCTATTCAGCTCGGTGCAGGGCAAGATTCGCATCTTTACCGCTGAACCGCTGGATGTTATTGGCTGGTCGAGCGTGACTCCCGGTAATTCGCCAGCGGACGGCCAGTGCGAGGGCTGTGCTGGATAGTCGCTTAGCGGCAATCGACGGTCGTGAGCTCCGAAAGATCTGCGATCAAGATCACGACCTGGGTTACATCATTATGCGCCGCATCGCAAATGTGATAGCCGCACGATTGATGATTACTCGCCTGCAGCTGCTTGATTTGTACGCACACCCGCAAGGTGATTGAAACTATGGCCGAGATGAATTTGAACATTGGTAGCAAAATCTCCATTCAAAAAACTGAGCTCGACAGCTTGATAAAAGCACTGAGAGAAACCGGGTATGAGACCATTGGACCTGTCATGCAGAACCAGGTGATCAGCTGTGCGCCAATCGAAAAACTGGACGACCTGCCGCAAGGCTATTCCAGTGAAGGTGAGCGCGGCTACTTCCGCCTCCAACAAAATAATCACAACCGGTATTTTGATGCCACCCCTGGTTCTGATTCTTGGAAGAAATTCCTCTTCCCACCCAGAACCACACTTTTTTATGCAGCCAGAGAGAACGGGAGCTGGAAGGAATTTATCAACCAGGAGGAGGACAAAAAATATGCCTTTATCGGCGTGCGACCATGCGATCTGGCAGCTATAAACATACAGGACAAGGTGTTTATTCGGGAAGATTATGTTGACCCAATCTACAGCACCCGGCGCGCAAACGCTCTGATCCTGGTGGTGAACTGCCTGTATCCCAGCAGCACATGTTTTTGCACTTCGATGGGTACTGGACCGCAAGCAACCACTGGATTCGACTTGAGTTTAACCGAATTGGAAGATGTGTTCCTGGTAGAAATTGGTTCTGATGCTGGAATCTCACTGGTCCAAAACATAGAGTGGAGGCCAGCTTCAGCGAATTATCTGCAAATCGCATCCCAGAAAATGGAGAAATCCGCTCAAAAGATTACCCGAAAAATCGAAGAACCTCAATCGGTGCCCGCTCTGCTGCTATCCAACCTGGCTCATCCCAATTGGGATGAAGTTGGTGGTCGCTGCTTAAGCTGCACAAACTGCACACTTGTCTGCCCCACCTGCTTCTGTTGGGAGGTGGAAGACAGTACTAATCTGGCGGGAAATCACACCCAACGCACCCGGGTCTGGGATTCGTGCTTCAATCTTTCCTATGCTGCGCAAGCTGGGGGCAACATCAGGCCCACCACCAAATCTCGCTACCGCCAGTGGCTAACCCACAAAATGGGAACCTGGGTGGAGCAATTTGGGGAATCTGGGTGCGTAGGCTGTGGTCGCTGTATCGTCTGGTGTCCGGCCAAGATTG
Source organism: Chloroflexota bacterium (assembly GCA_020346705.1). Lineage (GTDB taxonomy): Bacteria > Chloroflexota > Anaerolineae > Anaerolineales > UBA4823 > PFL25. The sequence goes on from CP070785.1 coordinate 2,420,297, forward strand.
ATATAACTGAAGAAGTTAATTCCCTGCGTGAGGCAACCTCATGAATCCTATCCTTGCTGAATCAACAGCGGCTGTAAAAACTGATTCGCTGCTAACCCCATATTGGGCAGAGGTAGTGGAGATAGCTCCGGAAACAGAAGATATTACCACCATATGGCTGCGGTTCGTTGATCAAGCGCTGAATGAAAGGTACACCTTCGCAGCCGGCCAGTTCAATATGCTTTATCTCCCCGGATATGGTGAGGCGGCCATCTCGATCAGCTC
>CP070785.1:2420660-2426429 GCA_020346705.1 Chloroflexota bacterium
TGGTGCTTTATGCGCTTGCCAGTCAAGATCCGGCTTCACCCTTGGTTGCAGATGCGATGCGATACCTGATGGCTCACCGTGCTGCATCTGGCGCCTGGACTTCCTCCTATGAAACCGCATGGACTTTAATGGCTCTGGCAGCGGTAATGCAAGGGACTGGAGAGCTGAGCGGTGAATTTGATTTTTCGGCTGTATTCAATGATTCTCCCCTGGTTGCCGGAGAAGCAAGTGGAATATCGCAGCTGACCCCGGTTGAAGCCGAGGTTCCTGTTCAAAATATGTATGCGGATGCGCCGAACAGTTTATCGTTGCAACGCAGTGAAGGCGTGGGCAGGTTGTATTACAATGCTCATCTCAATGTTTTTCAACCCGTGGAAGAAATATCTCCCCTTGATAAAGGGATCAACATAACCCGCGCATATTACCCTGCTGGGGGCGAATGTAATGAAGATGCATGCCCGTCTATCGGGTCAGCACAGACTGGAGAACTGGTGACCGTACGGTTGACACTAACCATACCAGAGACAACTTACTACCTGCTGGTCGAAGATTATTTCCCTGCGGGAGCGGAAGTCTTAGATGTTAGCCTGAAGACAACCCAATCTGGGGTAGATACGCAATTCAATCCTCAGGCACCCTTCGAACAGGGCTGGGGATGGTGGTATTTTAACGATCCTCAGGTGTTTGATGATCGCATCTCCTGGTCAGTTGATTGGCTGCCTGCGGGAACTTATGAATTCACCTATCAATTTGTGCCGGTGCTGCCGGGAGAATACAGGGTGATGCCAGCCCGCGCATACCAGAATTATTTCCCGGAAGTGCAAGGTAACAGCACAGGTGATAGTTTCGACATCACCGACTGAGACCCTTTCAACTGGGACTTATGTCCCCTTCTATCATGGACAGGTGAAAGTTTATACTGGTATCCGCGGAGATGTGATTGGGTTTACCAATGGCAACATCCTGGGATCAGGCGTGGTAAGCTTAACCGAGTTAGGATATGGGTTTGTTTAGATAACCATCGAGGTAATCATGTCTGACAAGAATAAACGTTCGGTAGTAAATTCCGGAGGGGGTGGGGTATTCAACGAAATATCAAATCATTTTAAACTTGTATTTCGTTTGATTCGCGATCCACGGGTCAATCCCTTCTTGAAACTGATCCCGATAGCAACGTTATTTTATCTGGTAATCCCAGATTTGATCATTGGTCCGATCGATGATGCAGCCATTATTGGGTTCGGACTTTTCATCTTCGTTGAACTCTGCCCCCAGGATGTTGTCGAAGAACACAGGGCTGCCCTGGCTGGTACCATCCCAGGAGAATGGAGGGACCCGCAAGTAATTGACGATGATGATATCGTGGATGCCGAATTCACCGAGGAAGATTAAGTATCCGGCAGGCTCAGAGGAATAATTGTTTCGCTTTTATTTAAAGTTCATCCTGTGTTTATTATCGGTTTTGGTGATCAGCGCTTGTGGGGGTTCTCTTGAGGCAATAACACAAACTTCGCCCTCAACAGCCCATGCTGACACACCCACAGTTGAAATATCGCGCACTGCTACAGCCAGTAACCCGCAATCCCCTGAACCAAATGTGCCTGAACCTACGGCAACTGAAACAATAGCTCCAACCGAAATTCCCGAGCCAACCCGAACAGAAACCATAACCAGCGCTGCAGAATTCCCCATTCCAGATTCCTATCAATGGAGTCTAATCGCCAGCGGTTTGAATCGGCCGATCGGTTTAGCCAACGCGAGTGATGATTCAGGGCGATTGTTTATCCTGGAACAAGCCGGGATAATCCGCATCCTCCGGGAGAATCAGCTGCTCGCGGAACCCTTCCTGGATATCACCGACCGGGTGGGGTGCTGCGGAGAGCGCGGCTTATTGGGCCTGGCTTTCCACCCACAATACAGCGAAAATGGGTTTTTCTTGGTTAATTACACCGATCTAAATGGAGATACGGTGATCGCCCGGTTTCAGGTAACCGAGCAAATTGACCAGGCTGACCCTGATAGTGAAGTCAAACTACTGGTTGTGGAACAACCTTATCCCAATCATAATGGTGGGGGGCTGGCATTTGGACCTGATGGTTACCTGTATATCGGATTGGGGGATGGCGGTAGCGGGGGGGATCCACTCGGGAATGCGCAAAACAGGGATGTCCTGCTGGGCAAATTATTACGCCTGGATGTGGATCAAAGTGATCCTTATGCCATTCCTTCCGACAACCCTTATGTCCAAGGCGGCGGAGCCCCGGAAGTATGGGCTTATGGATTGCGCAATCCCTGGCGTTTTTCCTTTGACCGTCTGACAGGGGATCTTCTGCTTGGAGATGTCGGTCAGGGTTCATGGGAGGAGATCGATTATCTGCCGGCCGGTGATCCTGGCGGGGTGAACTTTGGTTGGAACTACAGGGAAGGAGCCCAACCATATAGCACTTCAACCGCCCCGCAAGAAATTGAGCTTACTGATCCGGTGGCAGTATACGGTCGCGATCAGGGCTATTCGGTAACCGGGGGTGTGGTTTACCGGGGAGTTAAGCTGCCCGATTGGCAGGGAATATACTTTTTTGGGGATTATGGCTCGGGTTTGATCTGGGGCTTGCTGCGTAAAGAAGATGGATCCTGGCAGAACAGGGTACTGTTTGAGACTGGCGCCAGCATTACATCCTTTGGAGAGGATGAAAGCGGGGAAGTTTATTTTGTAAGTTATCAAGGTGGGATATACCAACTTATTAATCGGTAGAAAAATATTGAAAATATACAAATGTACAAAAAAATTGTAATTTTTTCGTTGTTTGCTGGCTGCCTGGCGGGATTAATTTTTGCCACGGGCACAGAGAGCACAGCCTCTGCCGGTTTTCAAGGGAGCGATTCACAACCGGTTCACCCCGGTCTCAACACTTCATCAAAACATACATCCTTTCTTCCAATAGTAATCGAGGGAATTGAAAGAACTATCTATCTTCGCTTCGCGGTGATCGGAGATTATGGCACCGGAAATCAGAAAGAAGCAGACGTGGCGGCCTTGATAAAAAGCTGGAATCCTGACTTCATCATCACTACCGGGGATAATAATTATCCAGATGGGGCTGCCAGCACGATCGACGAAAATATTGGGCAGTTCTTTCACGAATTTATCGCGCCTTATAAAGGCAGCTACGGTGAAAGTGGGCAGGAAAATCGCTTTTTCCCCAGCCTAGGCAATCATGATTGGCACGCCACAGATGTCCAACCGTACCTGGACTATTTCACCCTACCGGGCAATGAACGCTACTATGACTTCTACTGGGGAGCGGCACACTTTTTTGTGTTGGACAGCGATTCTGATGAACCAGATGGATCGGACAGCAGCTCGGTACAGGCAGCCTGGCTGCAATCGCAGTTGGCTGCTTCAAACAGCCCCTGGAAGATCGTCTACTTTCACCATTCACCTTACTCATCAGGCATGCATGGGCCAATCGAGAGAATGCAGTGGCCGTTTGCTCAATGGGGTGCAGATGTGGTTATTTCCGGGCATGACCATACTTACGAACGCATCTCCAAAGACGGCATTTATTATTTTGTCAATGGGTTAGGGGGCGCAGGTATTTATGATTTCAACGGTATTATCGACGGCAGCCAGGTGCGCTACAACGAAGATTATGGCGCCATGCTGGTTGAAGTGGGCAGGGAGGTGATGCGCTTCAAATTCATCAACCGTCAGGGAGTGGTGATTGATGATTTTGAACTCCACCAATCTGCGACGATTTCTAATCCCCAAGTCTCCCAAGCTGATCCATGAGTCAAAACCAATTTTTATTTTATTAACGAGGTGAATTAACCAGGACTATGATTAACACCAGAAGACTCTTGCGATTGACGATTTGGGCGATTGTATTCTCAGCAGCTTTCGTTGTTTTGCTTGCCGCCTGTACTGCCGCTCCACAGCCGACGGAAACACTGGTTCCGTCTCCTTTGCCCAGTCAGACTTCTACGCCGACTCCAATCAAACCGACTGCAACCGCTTCTGCAACCAGCACTCCTACCGAGACGCCCGCTACGCCAACACCAACTGAAGAGCCGGTTGGAGAAAGTGTACGCTTCGCGGTAATAGGGGATTACGGATCCGGAAATCAGAATGAGGCGGATGTGGCCGCATTGATAAACAGCTGGAATCCAGATCTGATCATCACCACAGGGGATAATAACTATCCTGATGGTGAGGCGGAAACGATCGACGAACACGTCGGCCAATTCTACTCCGAATTCATTGCACCTTATTACGGCAGCTACGGGGAGGGTGGGCAGGAAAATCGCTTCTTCCCCAGCCTGGGCAACCACGATTGGCATGCCAAAGATGCCCAGCCCTATCTGGATTATTTCACCCTGCCGGGAAATGAACGCTACTATGACTTTACCTGGGGGCCTATACACTTTTTCGCGTTAGATAGCGATTCGGATGAGCCAGATGGCGCCAACAGCAGATCTATTCAAGCGAACTGGCTGGAAGTGGGCTTGGCTGAATCTGACAGCATCTGGAAAGTGGTTTACCTGCACCATGCACCATATTCATCTGCCAGACACGGTCCCAGGGAAAGAACCCAATGGCCGTTTGCGGAATGGGGAGCAGATGTGGTCTTCGCTGGACACGACCATACTTATGAACGCATCTTCAAAGATGGCATTTATTATTTTGTCAATGGGTTGGGAGGCGCTAGTATTTATGATTTCAACGTTGTTATCGAGGGTAGCCAGGTGCGCTACAACGAAGATCATGGCGCCATGCTGGTTGAGGTGAATGAACAGATCATGCAAATTCAGTTTATCAGCCGGGCAGGTGAAGTGATTGATGATGTCCAACTGGCGAAATCTGAGTCGTAAGCTTTGTGCCTAAAAAATCCGATCGAGAGACCATTGAAAAATGGTTTATAAACTTTTGGTACATGCTGTTTAATAACGTAATAACCTACACCAGAGTCGGCCTCAGGATAATTCTCCTATTGTTGGCCTTCTTGCTGGCAAGCTGCAGCTTTTCCCCTCCTCTCCCGCTGCCAACTGACACTCAGCTGCCTTCGCCGCTTCCCAGCGATCTGCCAGCTCCAACACCAGTCCCCCCGACACTGACTCCAGTTAAACCGACAACCACCTATCCAGCAACAGGAACTCCCACACAAACAGATATTCCCCCCACACCATCTGAGACAAAATCTCCCCAGATATTGCGTTTTGCAGTCATTGGTGATTACGGCAGTGGAAACCAGGACGAGAGGGACGTGGCGGACCTGGTGAAAAGCTGGGATCCAGATTTGATCATCACCACGGGAGATAATAATTATCCTGATGGCGCGTCCAGCACAATTGATGAAAATATTGGCCAGTTCTACCATGAGTATATAGCTCCCTACCAAGGCAGTTATGGAGCAGGAGGGCAGGAGAATCGTTTCTTTCCCAGCCTGGGCAATCATGACTGGAATACCGCTCAAGCAGAACCGTACCTGGAATATTTCACCCTGCCGGGCAATGAACGATACTATGATTTCAACTGGGGACCAGTCCATTTTTTTGCCATAGACAGCGATTCGCGCGAGCCAGATGGCGTGGGCAGGTCATCTGTACAGGCGCTGTGGTTGCAATCCCGGCTGGAAGAATCGATGAGTCCCTGGAAAATCGTTTATTTCCATCATGCGGCATACTCATCCGGCTTTCACGGCAATGTTGATTGGATGCAGTGGCCGTTTGCTGAATGGGGGGCTGATGTGGTCCTGTCGGGGCATGATCACA
>CP070785.1:2426529-2434684 GCA_020346705.1 Chloroflexota bacterium
GCAATACTCTCCTTATGGATATCAACCACTTCCCTGGCTTTACGGATCCCATAATCAGGCATGCCGCCCTTTTCACCTACTTCAAGCACGCCAACTGGAGCAAGCAGGGTTGGAACCAAAAAGGTGCCCTTTTCGAGCATTAATTCAATGGCTTCATCATCCAGATAAATCCCGTGCTCAATAGAATGGATACCTGCTCGGACGGCATTTTTTATCCCTTCAGCTCCCTGAGCATGAGCCATGACTTTAACGCCTCGTCTGAATTCGGCTTCTTCGACGATAACGCGTAATTCCTCTGGTGAAAACTGGATGAATTCCGGGTGATCCGTTGGGCTGAGTACTCCACCGGTAGCACAGATTTTAATTACCTCCGCTCCGGCTCGCAGAACTTCCCGCACTTTCTGGCGTACCTGTTGTTCTCCATCCACCAACCCATGGGGATTGCCGGGATAAGCTGGGAACAGCTCCCACTCATTTCCTGAGAGCATCCAGCCATCTCCATGACCTCCGGTGATGGTAAGCGCAGAGATAGAGATCTGCATTCGGGGACCCACAATCTCCCCCCTCTCAACGGACTGCTTCACACCCTTATCTGCACCACCTGCATCGCGGACGCTGGTCACACCAGCTTCGACCGTTCGGCGCATGAAATCGATCGATTTGTAGAAACGAGTAGAGAATGGCTCCTGCATATCGCGGACCATATTGAAACCCTCGAATAATAAATGAACGTGGGTGTCAAAGAATCCAGGTAGGATGTAACCTCCCCCCGCATCGATCTCAACTACTTCGGAAGCAGGCAATTTGATATCGGCTGTTGAACCAGCTGATCTGATTTGATTATCTTCAACCAAAACTGCGGCGTCGTGGATCGGCGGTTTACCCGTGCCATCGATCAAAACTCCATTACGGATCAAAGTAAAAGCCATGTGCAACCTCCTGGTAATAAAAATTATGGTTAATTCAAAATCGATCTACCCTCATGTCAGAGAAAATACTTTCTCGTTGAGATAAATACGTGCTTATAGGAAAAGAACTAATCGACCATAGACCTATTCTTCTCCCATTCCAATCCGGACTACAGCCTCTAGGTTTTCTGAAATGCTGACAATCGTTTCCCAATCCAATGAAACGATATCTTGGGCGTGAGCAAGGTTATTGCGCAGCTTCTCCAGGTTTTTGATAGCTTCGCTGCCGCGGCGGCGGGAGGTAAAACCGATCTGCTTGCGCAGATTTTCGTCCCTAATGATAATCTGACCCTTGTCAGAGAATTGCAGGCAATCCAGCAATTGTGGGTCCTGGTTCCTTCTCCTTCGTTCGGCCTGCAGGGCCGCAGCTTTTTCTAATCGGCTGGTTGAGAGATACTTCTGCCAGCTATCACCTTCGAGATTCAATTCGATCAGGGTTAAGAACCTCATTTCAATCAGTGTGATCAAGCCAAACAACCACATTCGGACTGGGGGATCATCCAGGTCAGCCCGGGTAACAATGCCGCTAATCTCACCAAGAAAATTAACAAACAGGTACGGCACAGTGTTAAGTGCTAAAACGAGATCGGATAATGGTGCGCTTTCTTTCAATATCTTGGCTTCCTCAATCGGATGACAGTATTGACCACAAGGACCTGTTTCTCCCAGTTCAGATCGTTCCAGGTAACTCGAAATGTAGCCCTTCTCGCGCACACCAGCGATAAGAATGTGGTGAAGATCCATTACCGCGCGGACCTCCTCAACACCTGTTTGTGAATCGAAGGAGGGTAATGGTTCTGCAATATCTCTCACCGTCAGCCCACGTAAAAAGATTTTGTCTATATCGTAGTATGAATTGCGTTTCATAACCCTTCCTGATCACTTCGAAATTATTGAGTAAAGAGGATTATAACGTTATATATGGTTGAGTTTCAGAAGGTGAAAACCTCCCAGGCGGGAAGAATCTAGGAGATTAGAATAATCAATTTTAGCCGGGGTGATATTGATCCGAAATGATGACCTGGATTGAGCCGGTTATTGGATACTCGATCCATAGTTTGAATCAGATAGCTGCTTACTAACCCCGCTTGGTTTAATAAGAAATCGCTCGCCATTGGCCTCGGCTGATTGCTTGATCGCATGGTAGAGATTTGCCATGCGTAAACCAATTTCTGGTGGGCTTGGGTTCCGCAATTTTCCTTTTCTCACTGCCAAAAACTATTCCCAAACATCGGGTGGGTCTGGGATGTACACGGCTTCAAATGCTTCATCTTAGGTTGTGGCTGGGATTTATGGAATAACATCAATCTTAAGCATCACCAGACCGGCAATCTCCGATTGAGTCGTTGCCGGTCTGTGATGAATTAAGCGCAAAAGAATTTAAATCCTGTTTTCTGGCGGCTCGATCACGTAGGTGCGGTTCGATGCGATCTGGATTGCAAATCCCACGAAACCTAATACCAGCCAGGCGATCATCCAAAATATTGAATCCTCCCTGACCAGGCGGACTGGATTTTCGCCTAATGATTCAAATGGGATCCGGCCCAACAACAGCAAGATACCGGTAAGAACCGCAGTCGCTCCTCCAAAGGAGGTGATGAATTCTATGACCGGCTTCTGAATGTTGAAGGCAAGAACCAGGAATGCCATCACAACAGCACCTGCTAAGCCGACCAGGGTTACGATTAAACCAGGATCCAGGAAAAGCAGCATTATTCCCGCACCCAGGAAGTATCCGAATGCTGCAGAAAGAAGAGCTACACCAACGATATATATCAAATATGACAAAACTGCGAAAATCAGGGCGACCACGAACCCAATAATCCAGCTGGTGATCGTGGCCAAGAAACCTCCTCCAAATAACATCACCGTCGCTTGAGCTCCCAGTGCAAATCCCGCAAAGAATCCCCAGATCGGGAGCAGAAGTAGAAATAGTCGATACCCCGCCAATAAGGCAAGGACACCAATGATTAAAGCGATAACTGCTGTACAGATTAATTGGAAGGTCATTTGGATCTCCTTTTGTTAATAAAAATATTGGTTCTTTCTTTCACTAGTAACACCTCGCTGTTAGCGTGGTTACGTATACTTCGCACATTGAAACATGGCAATATTTACTTCGATTATGCTGAATCAAATTTTCTGGTTTCATTGGTAGTGTGAGAAATTGATTTCAGCGAAGATATTCATAGTTATAATGGCAACCTAAATCATGTTGTTTGAGGAGTGGTGAAATGTTCGAGAATCTAGGCTCAAGGTTCATCACCATTGTTGTAATTCTCTTCGCAGGAGGCTTAATGGCTTCGTGCGGGGGCGGCTCGACGGCAGTCAATGAGGCTGTTGATCCTGAACTGACCGAATCATATTGGATGTTGACCGCAATAAATGACAAACCGGTGGAAAATGGAACTACAGCACCGCTGCTGTTTGGAGATGTGAATAACGTTCTCGGTGCAACAGGTTGCAGCCTTTTTGTGGGAACCTATTCAATTGGTGAAGGAAATGCCATAAATTTCCAACCGAAGGTATCCACGACCTGGACTTGTGAAGAGACATTATTGGCTCAAGAGCAGGCTATGCTATTGGTTCTCTCGTCTGCTTCACGCTACATGATTGAGGGTGACCAACTATCCATAACTAATCCAGATGGTGAACGGAGAGGAACTTTCGACCGCTTCGAACCCTTTGTTTTAGCAGGGGCGAATTGGAATCTAGACGCGTATAACGATGGAAAAGGAGCCCTTGTAAATCTAATTGAAGGGACTCAAATAACTGCTTCATATGGTGAGGATGGTAATTTGAGCGGCTCTGCTGGCTGCAATGAATACAATACGAATTATGAGGCTGATCTGAATGAGATCACCATAGGTCCAATCGCCTTGACCCAAATGCTCTGTTCTGAACCAGCTGGCATAATGGACCAGGAGGGTACTTACCTGGCTGCTTTGGAAGCCGCAGTTACTTACAATAATTTGGGAATTGCGCTTAATTTGTTTGACTCGGAGGGGCAGATCCTGGCGACATACGTAAACGCAGATTTGTTTGAAGATCAGTAATACCATCTCAATTCTTCATAAATGGAAAATGCCACCAGAACCGGTGGCATTTTCTTAATCTATCCCACAAAATGCAAAATAAATAAGCAACTTTAGCTATCTGCACATCCGAGTTCAGAAATGGCTATGCTTTCAGCTTTGTTTTCCTCAACATTAATCCACCAGAGCTGACCACTCGAACTCTGCAGCAGCTGTGGAATCTGTGGGAGGATATTCGAGTTTACTGGACACCAGATTGGAAAATTGGGATCAAACCAGAACCAGTTATTCGTCTCAGGGTCTTGACTCAAGAAGGATTCATCAGGCAATATTTGCAAGCCAGGGAAATAATTCAATACTTCTGCGCCCAATGCTATTGTAGGTAATTCGATTTGTTGGAAATTAAAACCGGTATCTTGCGAGATACGCAACACAGAAGTATTAGATACTGGGCCAGATAATGCGATTGAACCTGAGATGATAGCTATTTCTTGATCTGAGAAAGCGACCAGCTGGTTAGGGGCAGGTGCTCGCAGTTCGACTGGAGGTTCGATCCGTTCCCAGGTTGAACCACCGTCAGATGAGGAGAGAATTTCCTGCGGAAGGGGCGAGCCCATGCCCGGAATGCTAGAAGGCGTTGGACCCCAGCGAGCGCAAGGTCCAGATTTGGGACAGCTTAATTCTCCGGATTGCCAGGTTACGCCTCCATCAAATGTTTCTACAACCAGGATATTCTCAATTGGATCTTCCGACTGGCCAGATTGGTTGAATACGGCTTCTACTCCTTCTCGACCGAGATTCCAGAATCCTGCGAACTCCTCCAAGGTTGAATTACCTGGAGGTGGAACGAATTCCCAGGTATCCCCCTTGTCTGGAGTAAAAAATCCCATGAAAAAAACAGGAGGCGCGCCTGCATCTGTTTTCGCTGCAGTAAACACCGAATAGATAGTGTTGGGGTGTTCGGGATCAATTGCGACCGAAAGGCAGGTCGAGACAGATGGCGGATCACCCCCAAAAAGAGAATAACCCCTCTCTTCAATTAATGAAATCACCCCGGAAGTCGGGATTGTATCCCAGGTCATTCCAGCATTATCGCTGATATGAATTTCATCCTGAGCACAGAAAGCGAGTCTTTCCTGGTTGTGAGGATCGACTGCCATAACCCGGTTGAACAAATCTGCGGAAGCTGAAACCCATAGAATACGGCTTGTTTCATCAATAGATGGCAGAGACGTAGCTGTCGAGCTAAGTTCAGGAATTTGTGTTTGCGTTGTTGTGGGTGTATATGTAGCTGATTCAATTTCGCTCTGATCAGATGTCGGTAATGGTATTGAGTCAGAACAGGCTGCCAAGTATAAAAATGAAACCACAACGAGGAGTAAATAACAGGTTTGCTTCATACAAGAACCTCGATTTATTTCATTCAATTTCGTCCCAAATAACCCGGTGTTCTGTCCATAAAACGACAGATCTTGGATGAAAGTTCCGTTACCTTGATTATAGATGATTTGATATTCATAGTAAAAAATTTACCTGTTTTCGTTCGTATGCCCTTCATGCATGATTAATGTTATTATGCCGCAAGGAAGTAGATTATTAAGGCATGATTCATGCATCATGCGTAATGAGCTATTATTAGATGAAAAAAGTTTGAAAGCAAATCAGAAAGGAGGCCCCATGTACAAGATATTATCCATAGATGGAGGTGGAATCCGGGGCATAATACCGGCCAGAGTGCTGGAACGACTCGAGATACATTTCCCGGGTATTGTCCAACAATTTGATTTGTTTGCCGGAACATCAACTGGCGCGGTCTTGTCAGCTGGATTTGCTCTTGGCTATACTCCCAGGTTTTTACGCCAGATGTACAAAGGGTTTGGAGAAGAAGTATTCGCAGACTCGATTTGGGATGATATCGCAGACCTGAAATACATCTTTGGAGCCGATTATTCTCTTGATAACCTCAAAGCTTTATTGGAACGTGTGATTGGTCAAAAGACTCTGGGTGATTTAACGAAGAAAGTTCTCATTGCTACCCATGATTTGAAAGATGAAACTCGCGATCCGCCTCGTTGGAAACCAAAATTCTTTCATAATTTTCCTGATTCCAAGGGAGATATCGAGCACACTGTGGTAGATGTTGTTCTTAGATCCGCAGCAGCTCCTATATACTTCCCGACCTACCAGGGGTATATTGATGGAGGTGTGTCGGCCATCAATCCCTCAATGTGCGCTTTATCACAGGCCTTTCATGAGGGATTTTTGGATGTCCGCTTGCTATCTCTGGGTACCGGGAAGAATCCGCGTTGGCTGGATGCACAAGATGCCGATTGGGGAGTCGCTCAATGGGGACTAGACCTGGTTAATATGGTCATGGATGGTGGTGGTGAGGTTGCAGATTACCAATGCAGACAAATATTAAAGGACCAATATTTCCGCATGCAGCCCAAATTACCATCTCCAATTGGTATGGATGCCTGGCAATCTATTGATCAACTGCTGGATATTGCGGATGAGATTGATCTCGATCCAATTGTCACTTGGTTGACAAATTCCTTTTAATTTTTAAGTGATATATTAAGCCCACCTGAAATAATCTAAATTAATTCAGAAATAACTCGATTAGATTTGAATTGATTCAAGGAGGCTGATCATGGGAAGATTGGTTTCTGTGGTGGGGAATACTGGGGTTGGAAAAACAACTTTTGCCTCCAAATTGTGTCAGGGAACTAATTATTATTTTGGAATTGAAGAACCCGAGGAACGTCCCTTCCAAGAACTTTTCATGATTCACGGGAAGCCGTATGCTTTAGCAAACCAGATTGACTATCTTCTCTACCGGGCTGAACAAGAGATGGATATTCGAAAAGGGGACAATCCTGGTATCCAGGATGGTGGCTTAGATATGGATTTCCATATCTTCACAAACCTATTTTTCCGAAATGGTTATTTAACTGACAATGAGTACGAGATTTGTAAACGCGCTTATCATGTGCTGAGGGCCAATATGCCTGTTCCGGATTTGTTTATATGGATGAAAGCCCCGGTGAAGATGATCGCAGAGCGGTATGATCGCAGAGATCGCAGGCTTGATATTGCCCAAATTGAAGATATGAAAGCCATCGACGAATTGTTAGAAAGCTGGTTATCCCAATACCCAAAAGAGATTGTGTTTGAGATAGATGCTCAACAAGAGGATGAAAACTATACCGAGGAGATCCCTATAGTGAGAGAATTAATTGAATCTCTAAAGTGATCCGATATTTATAATAACCATGTGAATGATTGTTTATCGTATTCTCAATGTCCATTTTAGAAATTAAGATAAATTGACTCTTCAGGTGTCATGAATATCCATCGAGGGAAGGTCCAATTGGCAAATTCAAATCTCGATTCTGACGGGGATCAATCGCCCGATTTACCTGAGCAGTTGCCGCTTTCGGTAAGAATTACTCGCTGGTTGTTCGTAATACTGGGGATTATCTGGCTGGTTTTTGGGACCTGGAGATTTATTCGTTTTGGTAACAATTCCGGAGAAATCTCGGGTACCATGTTGGTGATCGTCATCGCTCTAATGTTTATCAATTCAGCGGTCTTTTTTTGGATAAGTTGGGGCATAGGGAGAGGACTTAGGTTGTATTATTATTTCGGACTGCTCGCGCTCGCCGGAAATATCTTCTTAACTTTGATGGATGAGTTCGGGCTTTTTGATCTAATTGTCCTGGGGATTGCAATAGCTCTATTCGTTTTATTAATCTTGACCCGTTCGAATTATCTGAAAAATTAATTTGCCCCCTAAAATTCATCAAATCGTAAAAGTTTTCCGGTTGAGAATGAATATTATGAAGCACCGACAAGAATCACTTGATCCTGAGAATTGGGAGACCATGACTGAGCTGGGTCATCAAATGATCGACGACATGATGGAATATCTACAAAAGATTGATCAAAAACCAGTCTGGCAACCGGCTCCAGAAATTATAAAAACCCACTTTGACACACCTTTGCCCTCCGAACCCCAACCGATAACAGAGATTTACCGAGAATTTCAAGATTACGTTTTACCACATCCAATAGGGAATATTCACCCTCGCTTCTGGGGTTGGATATTTGGAACCGGCACGGTTACGGGCGCGTTGGCAGAATTCTTGG
>CP070785.1:2434784-2437858 GCA_020346705.1 Chloroflexota bacterium
AGTATAATTACCCCCATACTCTAATAAGATCAGCCAAAATCCATCCGCAAGATGGAACAATAAAGAAGATCAGCAAAGCGGGGAGATTTACACACGACCTCTCCACCTGCACAAGACATTTTCTTTGAATGATCAATATCGATAAAATAATTGAGGTAGGACTAATGAACAATCGAATCAAGGAACTGAGTGAGCTTGGACAATCAATCTGGTACGATAATATCCAAAGGGGGATGCTGAAGAATGGCGAATTTGAGGAGTTGATCGCAGCAGGAGTGTTGGGAGTTACCTCAAATCCAACGATTTTTGATAAAGCCATCTCCGGTAGTTCCGACTATGACAGCTCTTTGGTGGAATTCATCACTGCTGGATATGGGCTGGACACAATTTACGAGAAGCTGGTCTTGGAAGATATCGGTACTGCTGCCGATCATCTACGACTGGTTTACGACCGGTCCGAAGGGTTGGACGGATATGTAAGTATAGAAGTCCGGCCAACCTTGGCCAATGACACCCAAGGGACGATTGAAGAAGCCAGGCGCCTGTTCAATACTCTCGATCGCCCAAATATCATGATTAAAGTACCAGCCACGCCGCAAGGGATACCCGCGATTGAAACGCTGATCAGCGAAGGAATCAATATCAACGTCACCTTGATGTTCTCGCTCAAGCATTACGAGTCGGTTGCCAACGCTTATCTCGCTGGATTGGAAAAGCGAGCAGCGTCCGGAGCAGACATCAGTCAGATTGCTTCCGTGGCTTCATTTTTTGTCAGCCGGGTCGACACTGCTGTCGACAGGGAGCTGAAAAAGATTGGAAACACCTCCCTGAAAGGGAAAATCGCCATCGCCAATTCCAAAGCTGCCTACATGCGCTTTAGACAAATATTCAGCGGTGATCGTTGGGATAAGCTGGCGGCAGCTGGTGCCCGGGTGCAGCGCCCCCTATGGGCCAGTACCGGGACAAAGAATCCCGAATATTCAGATACATTGTACATTGACACCCTGATCGGCCCAGACACAGTCAACACCGTCCCACCGGCCACCTTGGATGCTTTTCGTGATCACGGCCAGTTAGAGCCCACCTTAGAAACTGGTCTCGATTTAGCCTTGACTCAAATGGAGGAGCTCAGTGAGCTGGGTATCGATTTAGACCTGATCACCGAGAAGCTCCAAGAGGATGGCGTGATCGCATTCGCAGCTTCCTTCACCTCACTCATGGAGAATCTTTCCGAGAAATGCAAGCGGTTAGGCGCAAAGGCTATTAATTTTTCGGCAAACCTGGGCGAGTACCAACCTGCTGTCGATCAGGCTCTCCAGGAAATGGATGCAAAGCAGGTCATGGAACGCATCTGGAAGCACGATTACACCCTATGGAAACCGGAGCCAGATGAAATTGAAAACCGTCTAGGTTGGCTTCATATTGTTGAGGCTTCTCGGAAATCCATCCCAGAATTAACAGAACTGGTCACCAGTTTACAAAGCGATGGCTTTTCTCAGGCGCTGCTGCTCGGTATGGGCGGGTCCAGCCTGGCACCGGAAGTATTTCACAAGATTTTTGGTGTTCGAGAGGGATTTTTGGATTTGGCTGTTCTAGACAGCACCGATCCCGACGCGATCTCAGCCCGAGCTGGAAAACTCGATCTGGCCCGGACCGTTTTCATCGTCTCTACCAAATCTGGAGGGACTGTCGAGACGCTCTCTTTGTTCAGGTATTTTTACAATCAGGTCTATGCTAAGCTGGGTGCTGAGCAAGCTGGCTCACACTTCATCGCCGTAACAGACGCCGACTCGCAGCTCGATCAAATAGCCAGCCGCTTCAATTTTCGTAAGATCTTCCGCAACGATCCCCATATTGGCGGCCGTTATTCTGCATTATCGTTCTTTGGATTGGTACCGGCGGCGCTGGTCGGTGTCGATCTGGAGGCGCTGCTAGAAAGCGCCGCAACCATGATCGACAACAGCCAAACTCCGGCTTCAGATGGCAATCTTGCCGCTCAACTGGGGGCGATCCTGGGAGAATTGGCCAAATCTGGCAGGGACAAGGTTACCCTGGTCTCCTCGCCAGAAATTGCCAGTCTGGGAGATTGGATCGAACAGCTGCTGGCAGAAAGCACCGGCAAGGAAGGTAAAGGTATCCTGCCAGTTGTTGGAGAACAGCTCTCTGAACCGGGAGTTTACAGTTCCGATCGCCTATTTGTGTACCTGACACTGCCCGGTGAATCTTTACATGATGCACAGGTTGCCGAATTGGAAACAGCCGGTCACCCGGTTGTGCGATTGCAGCTAAATGACTTTTTTGATTTAGGGGCTCAATTCTTTCTGTGGGAGATGGCTACGGCAATCGCTGGTCACCGGTTGGAGATCAATCCTTTCGACCAGCCAAATGTCGAGGCTGCGAAAATCCTGGCGCGCGAGATGGTCAGCGCATTCCAGGAGTCTGGTGAACTGCCAGCTTTGCAGCCCTCGTTACAAGCAGAAGGGATTACTGTATTCGCCGATCCTGCTTCCCCGGTTAATCCAGCGGCAACACTCAGGCAGGTTCTGGATGTCTTCCTGGGTGAGGCAAAACCAGGAGCATATATCAGCCTGCAGGCATACTTGCAACCCACACCAGAGGTTGACCAGGCGCTAGCCACGCTGCGCGCTCAACTCCGAGATCGAACTCGCCTGGCAACCACAGTCGGCTACGGCCCACGCTTCTTGCACTCAACCGGTCAGTTGCATAAGGGTGATGGTGGTGCTGGTTTGTTCATCCAATTGACCAGCGGTGTAAAGCATGATATCCCTATTCCAGAAGAAGCTGGTTCGGATGCATCGTCAATCAGTTTTGGTGTCTTAATCCAGGCTCAGGCATTGGGTGATCGCCAGGCATTGTTGGATGCAAACCGGCGGGTGCTCCGCCTCCACCTGGGTGCAAACAGCCTCGACGGAATTAAGCAATTAGGCGGTTTTAACACTTGATAGTATTCCGCCTAAATCCCATTATTATTGGGGAAATGAAATTATGATCCAAGCGATAATTTTTGACCTGGACGGCACCTTGGTGCAAACCGAGAAGCTGAAAGCGCTCTC
>CP070785.1:2437958-2450913 GCA_020346705.1 Chloroflexota bacterium
CAGACACACCGAAGCGATCCAGGAAGTAGGTAAAGAACAAAAATGATGCTCCGTAATGGGGAAAGGATCGTCCCTCGTTGTAAGGCCAATCATTGAGTTGAATATCAGGATCTAGGATATAGCTGTATTCAGAACCGACTTCATATCCATTTAAAAATACAGCCAGCTCAGAAAAACCCTCGTTGACCCACGATGCTTCGTTTTGATCTTGAAACCAGTGGATCATATGTTGAAATTCGTGGGCTAAAACCCCCAATGCATATTCACCGCCCAGATTTACATTATCCGCGTTCAAGACAAATGCTTCATGAGCATTTGAATACTCGTGCGCCAGTGGATGAAGCTCATCAGCTGATGAAAAATAACCTGCCAAGTTTGCACCCAGTTCAGAAGCATAAATGATGTAAAGATGGGGATCTCCATCTACTCCTGGTGTCCATTCGCTGCCAAAAAAATTCCGGTTGAGGGGATAAATCTGATTTTCGAATGTCTCCATCAGCTGTTGAAGTTCATCTGCTTCAAAAGAAATGCCGTCTTGAATCCAGAAATATACATGGTCTGTTTCGTACTGCAGAGTGGTTTCAATCTGGAAATTCTCATTGGAATCCACATTAGAAACCCAAAACGATTGCTTCGTGCCAACTTCATAGCTGCTGCTTGGAGGTGGCACAGTTAATGGGATATCTTGTTTACCTTCCAGTCGTTTTGCAAGCTCTCGGAGATCGTTTTGGGGAATTTCGACACTCATTAGTGCATCGAGCGTTTCGCTACTTCTACTTGCATATGAGTTGGTCTCTGATTGGATAACAGAAATTCCAGGATTTGGTCGAACTACCTCTGGAGTGGAGGTAGGAATAGCAGTGCTGATACTTGCCTCACCACTATCACTGGTTGCCTCAACAAACCATTGGTATCCCCAGATACCTGAAATTACTGCACAACCACAAACTACAATCAGTGATGCAGTGATTACACCAATCACCCAACTACGGTTCATCTAATTCTCCCGAAGATACGAACTATTTGATTGAATATCTCCATCGACAAAAATTTTCTTTCTAGACATCCGCATTGCGGCAGTGATCAAACCAAACACAACCCACATATTGGGTATCGCGAATGAATCGAATGAAAAAACGATCAGGCTGAACGCGATCAAACTCAACATCCCGCCGACTCCCCAGAATTTTACCTCTGATTTAGGGGAGAACCATAAATACAACGCACATCCTAATATTGCCATAATAAAAGCGATGAAAGTCACTAAACCTAGCATCCCTGTCTCAGCCATGATCCTCAATATCAAGTTCTTTGGAGTAATCAACCTGTTAGTCCCCGAGTCAGGAACGACTAATCGTAACACTTCAGGAATTGCAGCCAATGGTCGATCCGTTAGTTTTTCATCGAAGTAGAATGCATAATTTCCCAGTCCAACACCCAAAACCGGGTAATCCTCGTAAACCTGGTAAGCGGTTTCTGTGTACGTGTACCTGGCCCCAAAACCTAAATACTCGAAATAATTAACTAAATAACGTGCATATCCTTCGTTTGGAGCTCGCTGCCAGTATTCCCAAATTCGAGCGAAGAATTCGTTTCGCGAACCAGCGAAGAATATCACAGCTCCAAGAACTGCAATCAGCACTGCCCCTTCCCCAATCCTTCGCCAGGGAAAATTTCGTTTCGATTTTTCTTCTTGGGAATTATTGGTTTTTTTTGATCTGAAGAATAAAATCCCGATTAACACAAGCATCAGCATCACCAACAATCCTGCTCGAGAGAAGGTGAAAGGTAAAATCGCCAACGCCCAAACCAAAAGCATAAGCTCAATCGTCACCCATCGCCAACGCCATTTGAACACAGAATTCCCGGAGAGCACCGCAGCTAACAACCAGGGCAATAACAAAAGACTGATTTGATCCGCAAACCAGTTCGGTTCGTAAGTGAGTCCTGATACCCGATTCGTGAACAAACGCCGGGTGGATATAAACCTTTGGGCTGCGCTCATCAGGTCAAACCAACGGGGTGAAAATCGGATAACATATATTGCTTGCATTGTCCCCCAGGATAATGCAGCAATGAATCCAATGTATAACCAACGCAAAGATAAGTTTAGGTCGTCTTTCTTCTCCGGCCAGAGCGTAACCGCTAGGTAAATCGCGGTACCAACTCCTAATGTAACCAGCGCCCTAAACATGCGCGCTGCTACTGACACACCTTGCAGGTTTTCGATCCCCTGAAGGGCGGCCAGCAGTGTGCTGGCCACCGCTATGACGATAAAGGGAAGCAATGATAATAAGGTTTTCGGAAGAGGTTTGGTTAAGAAGCGCGGCAAGATTACCAAAACCAGCAGCACTATCAAAGGATAGATTGATAGCGGTCGCACGAGAGTTCCCCCTCCAATGTTATCTGGGAAGAAAGGAAAACTGCTGATTGGGAGAGTGACCAGGAAGAGGATCCAACAAACCTTGGAGATTTGCGCAAGTACGCTCTTTCCTTTGCGAAAAGACCAGTTCTCTGTCATCGGTACCCTTTACGAGTAACTCGAACCAGGAACACCATGATCCAGGCAAACAATCCGAGCAGCGCTCCGATCATAGCTGCCAGGCTGTAAGAGTACAATTCATCGACCTGAATATCACCTTTCTTACGATTTTCGATATTTAAAGTTGCAGAAAGTCCGCTCCCATTAATCAAATTCTCTTCCCATTCAGATCTCGTCTCGAGTATCTCCTCCTCTAGGCTGCTGGTACTCAAACCAATTGATTTCAATTCTCTCTCGAGAACGATATTTGCCATCTCGAGCCAGGCAATATATTCACTAACTGACATATCCTCTTGTGGAAAGCTGTTCAAAATGACGTTTTCACCTGGAATTAGGCCTGTCATTTGGTTTGCAATGCTGAACAATTCCCGGCGATCCTTCTCGGGCAAGGTTTCATCTCCAGGCTTGGAGATGAAGTTTTCCTGGATACCGGCAAGATCGACTTTAATTGCTTCAAGCGCTGCATGCTGAAGCTGAATCTCTACCAGCTGATCATTCAGAGCTCGTAAAGCGAGCTCCAGGCGGAATAAATCTCGGGAGCTGGCAATCGATTGACGAGTTAAATCAATAATCACATCCCTCCAGGTTTCAACTGCCTCAATCGCCATTTGAGATGTCCTCCCATTCGCAGCAAGGCGCCACACACCCGCGTTCCGCCAGTTGGCGCTCAACATCTCTCTTAAATTTTGGGGACTAATAGAAGACCAATCTGGATTCTGTTCCCTCAATCTGTTAATTGTCTCCTCCATGAAGGGATCGGAAAGGACCAGGATCGATAATTGAAGCATCTGCCAGTGCTTGTAATCATCAATATTCCGAAACTCCGCGCCAGCAAACTCGGAGACATACTGGTCGTCCAGGACGCGGTATGGGTTTAGTTCAACTGATAATTCCACGTTCGCCCGGTATGAAGCTGGCCAAAAATATGCAAATGCCAACCCAATTAAGCTCCCCACCAGGGCGAATAGGACAATCACCGGCCAACGATGGAAGGCAGCCAGCAGCTCGTCTCGTAAAACCCACTCTTCCATTGGATCTTGTTTCATCCTAATTCCACCGTTTACGGCTATCTAGATAAGCGATTGATACTATCCCAAACACGATCACTGAAACAAAAATGGTATTCGCGATCAGGGGTGGTCGAGTGAGGACAATAAAAGCCAGGCAGCCCAATAATAATCCTGCTACTTGCATGATCAATACTGCTTTTCCGGAACTCCATCCAAGGGACACCAACCTGTGGTAAGTGTGATCCGTCGCAGCTGAATATATCGGTTTCCTTCGCCTGATGCGCGAAACTACCACCAATACCATATCGAATATCGGTACTGCCAGCAGCATGATTGGGACGACCCATGAAGATAATTGGAAAGCTCCTAATGGACGGTATGCGATGGCGATAACTGCTAAAACAAACCCCAATGTTTGGGCGCCAGAATCGCCTAAGAATAATTTAGCTAGAGGAGAATTAAAAAAATATAGCCCAATGCATATCCCGAGCAGTAATGCGGATTGCTGAGATAAGAACGGCTGCCCTGAATCTAAAGTGACTAAGATGAAAAATGTGGTTGCCACCCCGGCCAGTCCAAGCGCTAATCCATCCATACTGTCAACGAAGTTAAATGCATTTGTGATGCCGACTATCCACAGGTAAGTTAACACCCAATCAAGGTAAATGTTGACTTGATCGGGAAAACTATAAAAAAATTCGGGTGATTCAAACACTCGAATCGATATACCCAGTGCAATGAGCAAGATTACTGCGATAGACTGCCCGATAAGCTTGATTAGTGGCGATATTTCCCGGTAGTCATCCCATAATCCAAACACAAAAACGGGTATGGTAGCCACATACATCGAGACCACATCGGGATTGCGGTAAATACCTGTCAACCAGGCAGTGAGGAGTAACGAACCAAATAGCGCGATCCCACCCGCGATGGGTGTAGGTGAGCGATGCTGCTTGTGAGGGGCACTGTTTGGCATGTCTACCAAACCAGTACGTTTGGCGAATTGAATAGACACCCAGGCAAGAAGCGCAGTTAATACCGCTGCCAGCAGGACGAATTCGAAGATGAATGAGATTGATGTAACCTGTAATTCCATGAATTGGTATTCTTGGTTATTCCCCTACTTGCAGTTTAGTATAACCTGTTTTCTTGTCACCTATCGCTTTGGACCAGCATATCTATCTCGCCTGAAAAGGTTTGCCACCAACGAAACAACTAACTTCGCAACCATGAACAGGTAATAGAACCAGTTGAAGATAAAAATGTAATCTTTAGCAAGATGTTTATTGTAGAGTCGCCAATAAGACCGGTGCCATTCAATGATCGATCGGTAGGGTTCAACTCGTGACCCACCCCGCCCTCCGTAATGGATGATCTCAGCTTCTGGATAATAATATACTTCCCAGCCAGCCTGGCGTGCCCGTAAACAGAAATCGGTATCTTCTTGATAGGCGAAGAACTGCTCGTCTAAATATCCAACCTGGTCAATGACCTCCTTACGGATCAACATACAGGAACCTGAGACTGCTATGACCTCCGCGGTTTTATTCTCGTCTTTATACTCTAACAAATATTCCCCGAGCGCCTTATTCTTGGGAAACAATTTGGATAATTTGAAAAAATAACCTATCATGGCCAGAGGTCGAGGTTCACCCCTCCGGCTTTGCCTCTGGAATGTGCCATCGCGGTTTAGCACCTTTGGACTGCAGATCCCAATCTGAGGGTTATCATCCATGAAGCTTATCAATCGGTCCAGTGCTTCTCGCAGGATGACTGTATCTGGGTTAAGCTGCAAAAGGTAGCGACCCTGGGCGGTATGCAGGGATTGGTTCATCGGTCGAGTGTAACCTTCATTTGTGCTGTTTCCAATGAACTGGATTTCCGGGAAATCCCGGGTGAGCATATCCTCGATACCATCTGTGGAGCCGTTATCCACGACGATAACTTCCAGATTTGAGGTTCGCGTGTTTTCGTAGAGAGACCTAAGACAACCCTCCAGCCAGTCTCGTGCCTGGTATGTAACAATGCATACTGAAAGGTCGATCACATTCAGCTTGTCTGCATTACTCGGTGGTATACCTGCAATGTCAACTGTGCTGTTTTTGACCATGAAAACTCTGCAGCTCTTTTTATCCCTTTGCTAATTAAGTCCTGGCGCAATTTCGTGTCTGTGAGCGCTCGAATTACCGTCTTATACAACGCGTCTAAGTCGTTCACTGGTGTCAATAATCCCGCCTCACCCACAATCTCTGGGAGGGAAGAAACATCTGATGTAATTACAGGAATGCCGCATGCCATCGCTTCCAATACCGGTAATCCAAATCCCTCGTATATCGTGGGATACACAAACAGGCTGGCTAAATTATATATCAAGGGTAAGTCTTGTTGAGGTACATAACCCAGAAAACGAACCGTGTCCTCCAGGTTTAATTTTCTAACCTGGTCCACAACCTCTTCATGCATCCATCCAAACCTGCCAGCCAGAATTAATTCGTATTTATTATCATCCCCCCTCAATCGTTTATAGGCTTCGATTAAGATCGGTAAATTTTTTCTCGGTTCCACCAATCCGACATATAAAATGAAACGCTCGGGGAGATTATATTTGTCAATTATTCTTTTCTTTTCTTCCTCATCATCGATTGGCATATAACCCGGAGTAACCCCTAATTGTGTCGTTGTGACTATTTTTGGATCGACTTCGAGAATTTCAATTAAGTCATTTCGCGTGCTGTTTGAAACAGTGATCAACTCGTCAGCTCTTCTAGCACTGGCTTTCATCATTTGCGGGAAATATAGACGCCTTGCCCAGGTATGCAAATCTGGATAGAGAAAAAAAGTCATGTCATGGAAAGTAACTACTGACTTGCAGGGTAGTCTGATCGGCCGCGTGTAATGCAAGGAATGCAACAAATCAACGCCTGATTCACGAACGAGATTGGGAAAGAACAACTGCTCCCAGATCAACCTTGATCCAGGATCACGCGCCTCGACGATCACCCATTCTACTGTGCCCTCATCTGGAAGTCCAATCAGATCCGCACCTCTTGGCTGGGCGAAAACTACAAATTCATGGTCAGATTCCGTTGAAGCAAGCGCCCTGATTAATTGGATTATGTAGTTACCTGCCCCCACTGGCTGTGGGGGCAGGGCAGTTGCATCTATTCCTATACGCATTATGGAATTATTTTGAGATTTATCGAAATTGGAAGAACTTGTTCCTTGTTTACGGCGTCCGAACCAGGACGGGAGTCTCACTGCAGTAGATCGCTACGTTGAGGTTATCGCTTACCTGTACACAGGTATAATATTCTCCCCCACCTACCCTGCTGGTGTCCCAATGATAAGCAACCTCATGAGCCATTCCTGGCAAATCTGAGGGGATGTGGTTCTTCACCAACATCGGCAGCATTGTTATCTGCTGATTATTATTTGACAAATTCCCATATCCGTAACTCTCTCCTGCGATCGTATCTTGGAAGAAAGAGGTTTGAGTAAATTCCTGCGCGACGTGTTGAGTGGGATTATTCAAGTCAGTAGTGTAGAAATACTGGATGGATGTAATCTGCTTGGGAAGCTTATTCAATCCAATCTTAATTGTGAATGGCGATCCCTGGGTAACCGCGTTCATTTTCGTCAACCTGACCCAGTCCAGCTGCTGGTGAAGAGGATAGCCCAGTATGTTTTCGTTCGGATCAAAACGGAACTTACTCAATGAATTGGATGCCAACCAATGCTTATCCAATCCATTACAGCTGCCAGCTACTTCTTCCGCCAAACCTTCAAAAGAGTGGTGCAAATCAATCGAGTAGATTTGCCAGCCAACGTTCAATGGGATATCTTGACTGACCCTGGCGCACTCGCCACTAGAACCCACTGTCTGAACCCATATCCAGCGGGCAATCATGCCATCTGTAACGTTTTCCCAGGCATCTTCAGTATTCATTCTAAAGTTCAGGTACCGATATTCCTCAGCCGCTGGAATCTGTTGAGGTGTATATAAAATGATTTTTGGATCTGCATTCCCTGATGGAGTTGTTATATTGAGAACACCACCTTCAGTTGAGCTCCTTGCTTGCCCTATCTTGACAGCATCACTACCATTTTGGAAATCCCAAGGATTTCCAACAAGTGTTGCGTAATCTGGTCCTGAATAAAAACTTGGGCTACCAAAATTCACAATCGGGGTTTGATTGATTTCAATATTTTGATTACTTTCGTAAAGACAGCATTCAGACAGGGACTGGCTCAGACCGACATAATATTTCCCCGGTGCCAATCCCTGAACATCCAATTGGTAGCTGCCGCTTTGCCCGTCAACATTTGTGGCTGCACGTATATAACGGTTGGTACCTGCCGGTTTTAACCACAGCACCTCTAACCTACTGTCCGCCGGCCAGGAAATCGTTTGCAGATTTGCCTGACAATCCGTCAATCTGACCCAATCGACGGCAAAATCCGTGTTCGCATTAAACGTCGGATCAATACGCAGACCTTGCCAATATGGTTTGTCATTCCAGGAAGCAGTCTCAGTAACATATCCTTCAGGAGGATTTTTCAAATCAACTTTATGCAGCTTCCAGATACCGGTTGTCGGGCTGGGGTCCGAACCCGGATCGAATATTCGGATCGGGTAAACTGATCCGTAATTCTGGTTTCCAGCTGTGTTCATTCGTTCATCTGCAAACCAGTAAACACGGAACCGATCTGGTGTAAATCCATCCAGTGGGGATTTTACCTGCATGGCGAAATAAAGACAGTGGTAAAGTTGGGCCTCAATCGGGTACCGATGCCCTACCTTCCCGATCAGCATCGCTGTCTCATAACCAGGAAAGAGGGGGTAAAAATTGCCATTGTTCCCCGTAGTTACACCACCTGCCGAGGTCCCGTAGAACACACCATCCACTACTCTCGGATTCCTGATGATATCTCGTTGACCAGATTCATTTAGATATTGGTCGATATCGGTGAATTCGGACATGTCCCAGGAGTCGCGCAAGATTAAAGTCGCAAAATCTGAACTTTCTGGGATAGGCGCTTGCGGAAGCGTGATTTGAAAATTTTGATGAGCAGCTGCATTGGAAAAAATCAATACCATGCCCAATGCGATAAGAAGTATTTTTGTTGTTTTCATTGATAATTTATTCCGAAACTGGGCACATCTATCCCAGTGTAATTGTTTTTAATTGAGATGTTGGCTGATTATCTCGATCCATTTTTTCCCCTGAATCTCAAAGGTGAGTTCAGTTGTTAATTTCTCGTTGCCCTTCTTGCCAATCTGGCGGCGAAATTCTTTATCATCATAAAGTTTTTGGATGTGGTTAGATAGTTGTCGATAATCTTCAATCTCAAATATCAATCCATTTTCACCATGGTCAATAATTTCTGGAATTCCGCCTGATCGAGAAGCAATGACGGGTTTGCTGAAATACATCGCCTCCAGCAAGGTCATCGGCAGAGCCTCATCACGAGAGGGCAGGACGAACACGTCAGCAGATTGAATATGGTTTAACACATCCTCATTGGTAAGTTCCCCAATCAGATGGATGTTTTGCTTGCGATTTGCCATGAACGCAAGTTTCTGGCTGAACCACCAATCTAGCTTGCGACCGATAAGATAACACTCAATTTCATAACTTTCATCCAGCTGATCAAGACTTTTCACCAGAATATCCTGACCTTTGCGCGGTTCATAACTGGCGACATTGACCAGGGTAAATTTTTTACCATTTTCCTCACTCAAGGTAAATGGGTAATTTGGACTAAGCTTCGTTGTATCTAATCCCGGATGTAGGATTTCAACCCTTTCTCCATTGGTGAATTCTACATACAGGTCAGCTGTTGCCTGCGTTGGAAATCCGATCACATCCGCAGCCCGAAAAGCTCCCTTTACTTTTGGATATTGAGCTGCAAATTCCAGGCCAAATTGAGATTCATGCACCCACCAGATACAAGGTTTCGTAATTGCTTTTGCGGCATAAATCGCCCGCCAGGCCAGGATCGTGTTTGCCAACAACAAATCACAGCTGCCCATATAACGAAGCAGCTCTCTTGAGTCTCTCAAAATCAGGGGATTAATAATCACCTCTGCGCCAAAATTTTCTAAAGTCTCCCCCAACTTGCCTTCAGTAGGAGAAAGGATGGTTATCCCAAATCCGTTCTCTGAAAGATACCTGGCTAAATCAGCTAAAGTTAATGGTGCCCCCGTCAAGCTCAACTCGTGGCTGACGATCAAAAGTTTCTTTCCAGGAGCTTTATCTTCTTGAATCGTCACCGGAGCGGGAACCAGACTTTCTCCCGGAATCGGATTCATCTCAAGTGCGGTCGTATCGATCAACCCGAAATCGTGTAAAATCCGTAAAATTCGCTCCTCCCTCCTTGGCTCCCGGGGATCAGCAACCGTAGGCTGGCGATATAAGTAGGATAAATTCGGATTGAAATATGGATCACCAGCTTTCACTATATCGTACATCAAGTAGGAAGCCCGCAGCACATCACTTGGAGGAAGAGAATATCCTCTCGTGCCACCTTCATGATGCAGCATGGTAGCGAAAGGCGAATAAACAACCCTGTAACCTGCCTGACCCGATCTTAAACACAGGTCAATATCTCCATAGCCTACCTGGTATGCTTCATCAAAACCGCCCAATTCCTCAAATACAGCCTTGGGGACCATCAGGCAGGCCCCAGTGACTGCTTGATAATCCCGGTACCAATCTGGTGAGCCGAAAGGACCGTAATGGTGCTCTGGTAGCCGTTCAAAGATGTGGCTGCCGTGACCCTCAACACCCATGACAATGCCTCCATGTTGGATCATCCCATTCGGATAGAGCAACTTCGTGCCAACCACACCAACACCTGGTCTCTCTGCCCAACCGACCAAATCTTCCAACCAGGTAGGTTCGGTTACTTCCGTATCATTGTTTAGAAAGAGCAGCAGATCACCCTCGGCAATGTTCGCGCCGAAATTATTCACTTTATGATAATTAAATCGATCTGTGTAGAGATGGAGGCTCACCTTTGGATTCTGAGTGATTTCTTCAAGATATGCTAATGTATCTACCTCCTGACTGCCGGTGTCGATGATCAATATCTCGTAATTGTCATAAGCTGTGATCCCAAGGATTGATTGCAAGCATGCTCGCAAGTAATCTACCTTATCTTTTGACGGAATAATGATCGAAACGTGTGGATTGGAATTCCCCCACTTGATCCGCACCCTCCCCAAATCAGGGAAATCAACCCTGGCCTCAACATCGCTGGAAGATTGTAGATATTGCTCGATACAGCGTGCTTGAGCCGTGAATGCCCACGGTTTCGCATTCGCTTCTCGGGCAGCGGAACCTGGCACCTGTCTCCAATGATAAAACACCCTGGGGATATGATAGATTTTTCTCTCTTTGTCAGCGATCCGCAGGGATAAATCCCAATCTTGAGCCCCATCCACTTCCGGATTAAAGCCACCTAAATCTTCTATCAGCGATCGCAAAATAACAGAATGCATCAGGTAATTTGTAGATAGCAATAAATCTGGTGACCAGGCTGATGGCTTAAAAAACGGATCCAAACGATTCCTCCCATCAGCTGATATTTTGTCTTCATCGAAATAGATAATCTCTGCCTCAGGATGTTCGTTGATAGTTCTCACCACTTCAAAAAGCATATCGCTGGCTAACAAATCGTCATGATCCATCAAGGCGATATATTTTCCGGATGACATTCCCAACGCAGCATTTGAATTAAGTGATATCCCCAGGTTCTCGGAGAGGTGTTTGACCAGGATTCGTTGATCAGATCTTGCGGCTTCATCGAGAACTTCCCTCACTCCTGCCTGTGTTGACGCCCCATTCGCCAAACAAAGCTCCCAGTACGGATAAGTTTGACTGCGCACTGAATTAATTGTGTCCTTCAGAACCTGGGGAGAGGGGTTATATACCGGAGTAATAATGCTGACCAGAGGCTTATCTTGGAAACGATTGACTTCGGCTATTTGTTTTTCCAGTGCTTTCTTATCCGGTTCGTGATCGTAAATCCACTGCCGGTATGAATATCCCGAACTGGTCAGCGCCAACTCTTTCGACAGGTAAAAACGCGCTCTTTGGCTGACGTTTACCACCGCAGCCACGAAACCCTTTCGTTTCCAGTTGTAGAACATCAAGCGGATTAAATGGTAAATCCTTTCCCGGCGACTGCCGACGGGAATAAATTTCATCCGCAATCCCAAAAGGAATGATCTCATCAGGATAAAAGTTTCATCTTCAGATTATGGTGGATTAGCGAGATTCCTTTGGATATATCGCCAGGTCCGGTGTGACAATCCTTGCCAACCCTCTGCGCGATAAATAAATCGTGCCCGCGCCCACCTGGTACGCCAATTAACAGCTTTTGAAGAGCGGCTTCTCTCAGGTCGTTTACGCGTATCCCGATCCGGGGCTGTAGTACCCTGTAAGCAGTACTCTCTCAGGGGTGCAACCACATTCTTCCAGGTCAGAACCTCGACAAAATTGTCATATGCTGGTGACCAAGAGGATTTTGGTTTGCTCAACACTTTGCTTAATCCCAGAGCGACAGCCTCAACATCAAATGGTGGTACGACTTCACCAAGCTGGTACTCCTGCACCCACTCGCTGGTGATATCTCCTTCGGTAACAATCACTGGCAGCTTTGCCCAGAAATAATCCATCATCCGCGTGCGGATGGAATAACGTGTCTCTACATGCACCGGGTGCAGGGATACGCCAATATCTGCTTCGCTTAACAGAGTCTCTCGATCTTGGTAAGATAGCCAGTCAAAAAAGAGGATGCTTTTCCCCTTCTCTCCAATTTCATCTGCTAATTCCTGTGCTTTCTCGGCCATCGCGTGGCTGGGAATCTCCGGATTCGGGTGGCGAGAACCCAGAAAAACCAGTCGAGCGAGGGGAAATTGGTCGATTACCTTGGTCCAGGCCCTGATCAAGGTGAGCGGGTCCAACCAATTCCAAATTCCTCCACCCCATAATACGGTCTTCGCCTCGGGAGGCACTTGTGGATGTCTCCCACGTAAGAAGTTCGCCGCTTTTGGGGCCCTCTCCGGGTAACCAATTCCAACCACATCAATTAATCTGCGCAGCTCTGGATCAACCTGATAATTTTTGGGATTGACCCGGCCGTTTGCAGTCAGCACACCCAACCAGTAATCTCTCTGGCGCTCGTTTCCACAGATGAAAAAATCACCAATCTGGGCTAACTTGTTCGTGATCTCAACCGACTGGTTATTGAGATAATCTTGATTTCCAGGTGGTTCATCCAGGTAGTAATGTAAGTTTTCCAGGACAAATGGATCGTAAAAGTCCACTACTACCCTGCTTCCAGTCCTCCACAAGAAGGGGAATCGTTCAACGAGGTAGCTCGAGATCAGGACAAC
>CP070785.1:2451013-2455082 GCA_020346705.1 Chloroflexota bacterium
TTCGGTTGGAAGTATCTGCGCAAGCGACCAGGGTTATTCGGCCTGTTGTGGTATTACGCGGCGGTCAATTTCTTCCTGAGCCTTTCCGGGGTGCTGGTCATCCCGCTGGTGCTCTCTTTTGGTGTCGCCACGGATATCGGGGTGATCCAGATGGCCGGCGGCGTAGCAATGCTGATCGGCGGTGTGGCGATGGGTATTTGGGGTGGACCGAAAAAGCACTTAATTTGGGGCGTGGTTGCGACCATCGCTCTCAGCGGCGTGGGTTATTTCATGGCCGGCTTGAGACCATCAACATTGCTGATCGGGTCGGCCCAATTTGTGATCCTGTTTTTCATCCCGATATCGGCCGCCTTAAGCCAGGCGGTGTGGCAGAAGAAGGTCGCCCCGGATATCCAGGGGCGCGTGTTCGCCATTCGCGCCATGATCGCATACCTGATCATCCCGCTGGCCAATCTGGTGGCTGGGCCGCTGGCGGATAATATCTTTGAGCCGCTGATGCAGGAAGGTGGCGCGCTCAGTTCCACCTTTCTGGCGGGTGTGGTTGGGGTTGGAGCGGGACGTGGTATCGCCCTGATCTTCATGGTCTCTGCGTTCTCGCTGTGGTTATCCAGCGGGTATGCCTTCGCCAACCCGCGCATCCGCAATCTGGAGATGGACATCCCGGATGCGATCCCGGACGAGCCGGAGGAAATCGAGGAAGTATTGGCAGATGATGTGCCTGTGCCTGTGATGCAGACTGCCGGGGACTAATTATTTCCACCAGGATGTTTCATGCTCGGCGTTTACTCCCGGAAGGATAGGACAAAACGCCAGCCAACGCGGCGGCAGAGAGGGAAGACAATACGCATCCTGTGGGTAAAACTGCGGGGGAATAATCAGCCCTAACGAATATTTTTGGATCGATGCCCATCACCTGGCTGATGGGTGTTTTTGAAGCTGTGGGATTGCGCCTCAAATTGAGGTCAGGTTTTTGATCTGTGGATTATTGCCTTTGGATTTCTGGGTGATTTTGTTGTTAACCCGATGAGCGACTATGAGTCAAGCTGTTTCCCCGGCAAAAAGAAAGAAACTGCGAGGGCTAAAACTGCCAAAATTACAAGCAGTCGAAAAGATGCCAGCAGACCGAACGAATCGGCCGCGTACCCGGTCAGCGCAGGGGCAAATGCTGCCAGCACACCAGATACCCCAAATACGAAACCAACACTTACCCCAACGTTATCACCCTTTGCTAATTCACTCCCCATCGCCAATGAAACAGGGTATGTTGCTTGTACAGCAGCCCCAATAATAATGATGAAGATAATCGGGTGGATACTGCTTTCGAGTGTAAAAAACAACAAACCTAAACCCGCCAGAAGTGAACTGGACGCAAACATTAATCGCCCCCCCAATCTATCATAAATAAATCCTCCTGCTGGTTGAGCCAGGACTCCCACAAAAAACATGGTGGCAGTAATAAGCCCAGCCTGAGTCAGGCTGGATCCATTTTCGACAAGAAAGGTAGGTAAGAACGCCAGAAAACCTATATATGCCATATAAATGAGGCCTATATTGAGGGTAAGCACGAGCAGCCTGGCTGAAATAATAGGTGTACCTTTGGCCATTTTTTGTGCTTTTGGCGGTTCAGACAACATATACCCGAGAAAAATAATTATCACCAAACCAGGGATTACCAACAGGCTTGTTGCGTAACGCCAGCCCAAAGCTGTAATCAATAAGGTAGCTAAAATTGGTGCAGAGAAGTGCCCAATGGACCCACCGATTCCGTGGATACCCATCGATCGACCTCGAGAGCGCGGAAATGCTCTTGTGATGAGATTAGTTGATTGGGCATGAAATGTTGCCTGGCCCAAACCAAATACAAAGAGTGCAGCTAAAAGCATAGGATATGAAACAGAAGAACTAGCAAGAATCAAGCCCAGACTAAAGGCGGAAAAACCAAGTAATATGGTCATTTTTCGCCTGGCATAGATGTCTGCAAAATAACCCACTACAGGCTGCAGAAACCCTGATAGCAGGGAGGTGGCAATCGTCAGTAATCCTGCTTCAAAAAAACTAAGGTTAAATGCGACAATCAGGGCAGGTAACAAAAATGGCAGCGTCGAGCTGTAAAAATCATTGACGAGGTGTCCTGCAGTCAAAGCCCCTAATAATTTTTGAGTTTGAGTTATCTTTTTCCTGACAATAGTGATCATAAATATAGCTAGTTAGCTTTTCATTTGACTGGCTGCATATGAAAGTATAATTTAATTCGTGGTGTCTTTCTAGCGCTAAAGTGACAATTATTTGTCCAAGAATGACAGATTGTTTGCTGTGCAAACCTGACCGCCAATAAACCAAAACCCAAAAACGATTTTCACCAGCCACCAGAGAGTTGGCTGTTTTGCCACGGATTGGCACATGCATCCAAAACACCAACTTCTGTATGCCGAAGAAGGGGTGTTGCACCTGCTCTCTGGTAAACACCAGTTAATTCTCCCTGCAGGACATGGGGCCTGGATTCCAGCACACCGCACTCACAAAATCCATTCAAACTCGCCGGATTTATATCTTCGCAATATTTACTTTAATGAGCGGAAGAAGGATGAAGAAATTTTGCGACAATTTCATATCTTCCCCGTCTCAATCCTGGCCCGGGAAATGATTGTGTATACCCAAAACTGGTCAACTGAAGGTGAGACTGGTGAAATTGAACGATCTTTTCTTGAGACAATCAGATTATTAGCTGTCGATTGATGTAAGCAAACGATTCCGCTTGTTCTGCCAACAACAGAACATGCATCCCTTGAGAGAGTAACTACGTATATTGGGGATAATCTTATGCACCCATTACAGCTGGACAGCGTTGCTCAGCGATAAGGCTTTTCCGGAGGCTCCCTCCTGCGCCTGTTCAAAGATCAGTTAGGTATGACATTCGGAACGTATTTGCGTATAGCACGAATTGTTCGGGCCATTGAACTGCTAGTAGATCCGAATGCTTCCGTGGCTGAAGTGGCGTACGAAGTTGGCTACAGCAGCTTGAGCTCGTTCAGCCGGGCTTTCCAGCAGCTTACAGGCGGAAACCCAAGAGAATATTTACGAAATCGTTGAGGGGTGGCTCAAATCTTGGTGATGTGTAATTCCATTGGACCAAGGTGAAAACCAAAACGAGTAAAAGAATATGGATTAGTTATGTGTTGCTGGAGCGCAGCACCCAATTCATCTTCTTCAGGAAAGATACATCATTGATGACCTGTTGAGTTGCAGGGCTCCCAGATCTGGAAAGGGGGATAGTGTAAAATAGCTCGGAGGAGGATTGATTATGAACCCCCAGATAGAAGAGCTCAACCGGTTATCAATC
Organism: Chloroflexota bacterium; assembly: GCA_020346705.1. GTDB lineage: Bacteria > Chloroflexota > Anaerolineae > Anaerolineales > UBA4823 > PFL25. Next base: position 2,454,354 of record CP070785.1, read on the forward strand.
CGCGAGTTTCCAGGTTATTTTGCCTCACTTTCCCCGCCGGATTCGGATATCCTGCGGGGATTTTTCAAGGGTGATTTTGTAGGACCTGCCTGGTTGAGAAGTCTCGCCGGTCTGCTGTTAGTGATTACTGGCTTGGGAGGCTGGTGGGGAAAAGAATTTGATACCGAGGGTGGCGCGATCAATCTTGTATGGCGCAAAGGAAAATTTTCATATCGCTTCCCAATGCTTTTATCGAGGCAAGATTCTTACATCGACCAGCGTAGCGGGTTGGCACTGCGCTATGCTGCCAGCAATCCGTACCCTTGGCCGTGGATCGTGGATGAACTGCGCAGCATTCGCTCTGATCTGGTGCTGGGGATGACTGTTGCCACACTGGGACCATTGAAGCGTCTACCGCTGCCATTTATCCTGCAGCCCCGGGAGGGACTTGATGGATTATGACGCGATCGTGATCGGTTCCGGGTTTGGGGGGAGTGTGAGCGCTCTCCGCTTGACCGAGCTGGGTTTCAAGGTGGCGGTTCTTGAACAGGGACGCCGCTTCACAAATGATGATTTCCTGAAAGCCAGGGAATCAATGCGGGAATTGTTTTGGCTGCCTGGCTTAGGGATGAAAGGACCTTTTACCCAACGCTTCTTCAAGCATGTAAATATCGTTGGGGGAGTTGGTGTTGGTGGGGGCAGCCTGGTATATGCTGCTGTCCTGCTCGAACCAAAGGTAGATTTTTACCA
>CP070785.1:2455182-2459373 GCA_020346705.1 Chloroflexota bacterium
CCTTGGCTAACTCTTCAGCGGCCTGTGTGGATTTCTCAAGCATCTTGCTGTAAGTTACCAGAGTCACATCGCTGCCCGGACGTTGGATTTTCGACTTATCCAACGGAGTTGTATACTCCTCTTCCGGAACCTCTCCTCTAACCTGGTACAAGGTGGCATGCTCAATGAACATGACCGGATCGTCAGATCTTATAGCCGATTTGAGCATCCCCTTAGCGTCAGCGGGTGTCCCCGGCGCGACAACCTTCAATCCTGGAAAGTGGGCAAAGATCGCGTCAGGGGTTTGCGAATGTGTTGCTCCTAGCTGGCGGCCCCCACCGCTTGGTGTGCGAATAACCATGGGTATAGTGAATTGTCCGCCAAACATGTAGCGTAGTTTTGCTGCTTCGTTGACAATATGATCCATCGCTGCGAAGGCGAAATTGATCGTCATCAGTTCTGCCACTGGCCGCAAGCCATTCATCGCTGCGCCAATCGCGGCACCCACGATCGCTGCCTCGGCGATCGGAGTATCGCGCACACGTTTCGGACCAAAGTGATCATAAAATCCTTTCGTCACTGCATACGTTCCACCCCATACCCCTACCTCCTCCCCCATGATGAAAACGTTCTCATCTCTCTCCATTTCCTCCCATAAGGCCTGTGAAATAGCCTCACGCATTGTAATTCTGGGCATAAAGCGTTCCTCGGTTTCCGATTCTGTTCTTACTGATGTAGGTGCAATAGAATTCATAATCTGCCTCAGTAATTAGTCAGCATATATATCTGTGAACAATTCTTCTGGGGCAGGTTCAGGGCTCGATTCAGCAAACTCGATGGCTTCTTGAGTCTCGATCTCAACCTGGTTCTCTACCTCATCCAGCTCTTCAACGGTAGCAACTTTTTCATTCAGGAGAAATGCACGATAAATTCCTATCGGATCTTCCTCCTGCCATCTCTCGATTTCGTCTTTTTGGCGATAGCGTTCCGGATCGCCCATAGAGTGTCCACGGAAGCGATATGTTACTGCCTCTAGAAAAAATGGGCCATTTCCAGAACGGATAAACTCCAGGTGCTCTTCTGCAGCCTGACGGACTTCTATCACGTTCATCCCATCCACGCGGGCATTGGGGATCCCGTAGCCTTCGGCTTTCTGGATGATTTCTGAAACAGCCGAGGCCCTTTCAACAGCGGTCCCCATACCATACTGATTGTTCTCGGTGACCCACAAAACAGGCAAATTCCACACTTTTGACAGGTTTACCGCCTCGTGAAAAAAGCCAATATTTGTGGCACCATCGCCAAACATGCAGATCGTAACGCCATCCGTGGATTTATATTGATCGCCAAGTGCCAATCCGGCAGCGATCGGTAGATGAGCACCCACCACTGCATGACCGCCCCAATATTTTTTCTCAGCATCGGCCATGTGCATCGATCCGCCTTTGCCCTTCGAAATTCCAGTAGCTTTCCCCAAGAGTTCAGCCATCACTTCTTTGGCCGAAATTCCCACATTGATCGCAACACCATGATCGCGATAAGCAGTGATCACGCTATCTTGAGGTTTGCGTGCAGAGATCAATCCAGTACTGACAGCTTCCTGTCCAATATATAGGTGGAGAAATCCTCCAATTTTTCCCTGTTGATAAAGCTCGGCAGATCGTTCCTCGACGCGACGAATGAGTACCATCTGGTGGTATAAATCAAGGTATTCTTTTTTGTCCATATAAAATTAGGTCTCCAAGCCTGCAAATTCAATCAATTCACGAAAATAACACCGGGAAATACCCGGCGTTAATGAATACAGATTTTATTACCAGCAAGATCAAGAAAAAATTATACCAGATATATCGAATTAATCTCCTTGAGGAGCGCCGAAACTCTACTCCAGACCGTTTCGAATTGGCAGGTAAGATAACCCATCATGGATATGCGCAACCCGTGCGATCCTATATCCTTCCACTATGATTTTACTGGTAAATTGTAATAGTTCACATGCTGACACTTATCTAATTCCCAAACCAGCAATTTGAAAAATTCTTAGTAAATCCACACTTTTGAGGGAGGCAATCCCCTTCTTTGGGATGTTGATTCATGTTCAACATTTTGATATGCTATGTTCGTGATGATTTACCCAACAACTGATGAGGAGACTTGAATGTACTGCTCGAACTGCGACTGCGAATTCGACGGTTGGAGAGGCAAATGCCCAAACTGCAAGAATCAACTAGAAGATACGGAACCCCTGATCAGCACGGATGAATTTGAACGATTGACTTATGAGTCCATCGTTCAATCCATTCGGGACAATGGAGGCAAGATAGATATCACTCTCGATGCAAAAGAAGTCGGAAAATCCAAATCTTTACGCTTTCCTTATACAGGATTCGGATATGCGTGGACAAAAAGAATGCAAGGCGCTGAGCAGGGAATTGGCGTCGATTTGAACACCACTAAGGTCGGAAAGGATCGAAAAAGAGGATTCCCTTATTTAGGACACGGTTTCGCCTGGCAGCAAGAAATGCAGGGAGCGATTGGGGGTCATGAGGTGAATCTGACTGCCAAGAAAGTAGTTAGAAAAAAGAGCTGGAGTTTTCCCTATCGCGGCTTTGGTTACGCCTGGACGGAAGAAATGGCCGGGCAGCTGGGGGAACAAATTCAGGTTTCAATGAAATCATCTACTGTAAAGAAGAAACGCGGCTGGCAGTTTCCATATTTTGGATTTGGTTATGCCTGGGTAAAAGAGGGTGAAATTTCTCTAATACTCAACTGAACAAGGCATCAATTCCTTTCCCCGATCCTGGAAGTTTTTGTATTACCGCATATTGCCAACAATTTTCACTTTCCAGCAAAGATGAGATGATTGACGAATATGGCTCAATCGACTCCTTCATCAGTAAGGGTTTAGAACTCAGCCAGCAAGAAATCTACAAATTGCATGATGAACTTCTCGAATGACCGATGACTGAATTGTGGTTAGCACTACTTCCCATTTTGCTGGCGATGCTCATCTCCCCAGCTCGCACGATCGCGGTGATCTTGCTATTACATACCCCTAAACAGGTATTGACTGCTTTCGCGTATGTATGCGGCTTGGTTAGCGCAATGCTGGTACAAGGTATCTTGCTGGGATCTTTATTCTCGTTTGTGGGCTTGACGATGGACGAAAGGGGACCAGAGCTGATGGTTGTTGTCTCGGTCATGTTTATCCTGGTAGGCATCATCATGCTAACTGGAGCGGCGAAATTCCTTTTCCAGGAAGATGATGACGACAAACCACCTCCAGCCTGGTTAGAAAAGATTGAGTATCTCGATCCCCGAGCAGCTTTCTCCACCGGATTTGGATGGATCATGGTTAGCCCGAAACAATGGGCGTTTGTACTTACTGCAGTGGCTGTGATCTTTACTGCGAATTTGAAACCAATTGCCAGTTTAGTTAACTTTTTTATTTTTTCCGTGCTCATTCAGTTGGTGTATTTCATCATCATCGGAATACACTTACTCATGCCCAGGCGTTCAGAAGCAATCCTGGATGAGGTTTTCAAGTGGATCAAAAACAATTTCAGGACAGTTGCTATAACCCTGTTTACAGGTTTCGGCATCTTCTTCCTCTATAAAGGCATTTCAGGTCTGATCCCATGAAAAGATAATTCACTTCGGCTTATTTGCCATTACATGATGTTGCACATAGTAGCCTCAAATAGGGGATAAATCATTAAATTGTTTATTTATTTTCATTCGGTACATGGAATTGATCCACTTACCTCATCATAATTAATTGGAATCGGTGGTAAGATTTATTGCGATTATTCTTATCCACATTCTGGCTTAGTGAAAAATTTATAAAGCCAGATCAATGATTTCAAAAAAAGGAGATTTTAGATGTCAGATAATTTTGTTCACGATGCCGAGTATTATGTTGTTGAGGTCCAAAACAAAGAAAAATGGGCAGCTGAAGACAAGGATCTCGACGCCCGCTTAGCAGAGCTGCGAGAGAAGCACGGCACCCCCCCAAACATCATCCATATCATGTTTGACGATCTCGCCTTTGGCGATCTGGGCATCCCTGCCCTGGCCGCGATTCGCGGCTTCAACACGCCCAGCATCGATCGCATGGCACAAGAAGGCGCCTTGTTTACCCGCATGTACACGGAGCCTGCCTGTACGCCGAGCCGGGCCGCTGTTATCACAGGGCGGCACCCAGTCCGCTAT
>CP070785.1:2459473-2466353 GCA_020346705.1 Chloroflexota bacterium
GTTATGACCTGATGAAATGGTTGGGAAATTGGATCTGGATTCCTGCGCTCATTCTGCCGACCACATTTGTATTTCTATATTTCCCAGATGGCCGCCTGATATCCCCGCGCTGGCGTTGGGTAGCCTGGCCAGCCGCGTTCGGCCTGGCGCTATCCATCCTGGTGATCATGCTGCATCCAGGACCACTCTCAACCTGGGATGTGAATCATAATCCGTTTGGATTTCCCGCCCTGGCGCCAGCTTTAGAAATATTGGCTTATGTAGGTGCTGTTTTAGTTGCAGTAACCTTAATTGGCGCATTCATTGCGTTCATCGTGCGTTTCCGACGCACTCGCGGCATCGATCGCGATCAGATGAAATGGTTGGTCTATGCCCTTGGTTTGATGGGAGTTGGTTTTTTTCTGGTCTCGATCCTCTTCTTCCTCTGGCCGGAAAATGAACTGGTTACCGAGTTCGGCATCGCCATAAACAGCCTCGCCGTCCTGGGCATTGCCATCGCGGCTTCTGTAGCCATCCTGCGCTACCGGCTGTACGATATTGACCTGATCATCAATCGCACCCTGGTCTATGGCGCTCTCACAGCCGGCGTGATAGCCATCTATGTGCTGGTAGTCGGCGCGGTAGGATTGTTATTCCAGCAAACCAGCAACCTGTTTGTCGCCCTGGTGGCGACTGGCCTGGCTGCATTGCTGATCCAGCCTCTGCGTGAGCGCCTGCAGCGCGGCGTCAACCGCTTGATGTACGGCGAGCGCGATGACCCTTATGCGGTCCTTTCTGGCCTGGATCGCCGTCTCGAAGAATCGCTCTCCCCGGAAACTACCCTGCCCATCGTAGTAGAGACGGTCGCCCAGGCGCTTAAACTGCCCTATGTGGCCGTTGAACTGGCCGATCAAGGTGGATTTCGTCCCGCCGCCTCGTACGGATTATCACCAACCCGCAAGGATCAGCACATCGCCCTGCCGCTCATATACCAGAACGAAAGCGTTGGACGCCTGGTATTATCCCCGCGCAGCGCGGGTGAATCTTTCAATCCGGCGGAGAAGGAGTTGCTGGCAGATATTGCCCGCCATGTCGGTGTGGCGGCCAACGCCGTTTTGCTGACCGAGAATCTGCAGCGCTCTCGCGAGCGCATTGTCACCGCTCGCGAAGAAGAACGGCGCCGCTTGAGCCGCGACCTCCACGATGGCCTCGGTCCCCAGCTGGTCAGCCTGGGCTTCAAGGTGGAAGCTGCTCAAAACCTGCTTGGGGAAGATCAAGAGGCGGTTAGTGAATTGCTCCAGCAGCTCAAGGTACAGACCAAGTCAGCCCTGGGAGACGTGCGCCGCATTGCCTACGACCTTCGCCCCCCTGCTCTAGATCAGCTCGGGCTGGTGCCGGCCATTCTTGAGCATTTCACCTCCCTGGAGCTGCCCGGCGGCCTGGAGATCAAGCTGAAATCACCGGATGAGATGCCAGCCCTCCCCGCAGCCATTGAAGTTGCTGCTTACCGCATTGTCCTCGAAGCTGTGACGAATGTCATCCATCATTCCGGCGCCAGCCGCTGCACGGTGGACCTTCAGGCGAACGATTGGTTCGAGATCGAAGTGAGCGACAACGGAAACGGGCTGCCAGAAAATTTAATCCCCGGAGTTGGCATCCGCTCGATGAGGGACCGGGCGGCTGAACTCGGTGGAACATTCAGCATAAAGAGCAGCGCCGAGGGCGGCACCCAGATTACCGCCAGGCTGCCGTTACATCCGGCGTATAATGGTGGTGCAAAAGGAGATTGACTATGAGCACTATCCGCATTGTCATCGCCGATGATCACACGCTGCTCAGGGATGGTTTACGAGCCCTATTTTCTTCGGTGCCCGATATCGAGGTGGTGGGGGAGGCTGAAACTGGCGCCGATGTGATCGCCAGGGCAAGTGAACTGCATCCCGATGTTATATTGATGGATATTCAAATGCCGGGCATCAACGGCATCCAGGCCACCCGCCAGATCATGAACACCAATCCCGAGATTGGGGTCATCGTCGTCACCATGTACGAAGACGACGATTCGGTCTTCGCAGCCATGCGCGCGGGTGCACGCGGCTATATTCTAAAAGGGGCCGACCAGGATGAAATGCTGCGCGCCATCCGCGCCGTCGCCCAGGGGGAAGCCTTGTTTGGTCCTGACATCGCCACGCGCCTGATGAATTTCTTCGCCTCACCCAAGCCCAGTGAGCAGACGCCGGTATTTCCAGAGCTCACCCTGCGGGAGCACGAGGTGCTGGAGTTAATTGCCCAGGGACTGAACAACCCGGAGATCGCTGTACGCCTGTCGATCAGCGAGAAGACCGTGCGCAACCATGTCTCCAACATCTTCAACAAGCTGCAGGTGGCTGATCGCGCCCAGGCCATCATCCGGGCCCGGGATGCCGGTATGGGGGTATGAATCTCAAAGCCTTTTTAGTTGGTTAATTCTCAGCCAGAGTTTGATAATCGCATACACGTAGAGCACGAAAATCACTCCAATGAGGGCATACACGAATGAAAGCCAGTCATATGGTCGCGTGCGCAGGTTGATCAGGCTGATCAACAGCGGTAGCATTAAAATCCACAGAAAGGCCAACAATCGTTGGTATTTTTCGATCTTGGATTCGGCGTCGGTGTAGATTTCGAGCTTCTCCCCTGGTCGGGCTAGCTGGCGGAAGTAATTCCAGCCGGCCATCTCTTCCACGTACTCCCAACCTGCATCACGAAAAAGCTGCAGGTAATCCTCCACATCCATTTTCCAATGAGAGCGATAATCCAGGCGGTAAACATAATCCTTGGCTTCACCTGACTCAAAACTGTAAACAGTGGGAAATCCAATCCCGGTCAGGTGCCAGCCCTGATTAGACATTTCCCTCAGCCAGGCCTCTTCATTCTCGTCCTGCCAGGCCCAGAACCATTTAAACTTGCGTATCTTGCTCTTATCCATGATCTTCTCTCATTAATTCATCTTTAACAGATAGACCGTTTCCATTCATGATCTCCAGGCGTTCTATCTGCGCCAGCAGAACTTGCTTTCCCTTGGGGGTCAGGGCATAACACTTCCGGCGGTCTTCTTCCGTCACTTTTACGATTAATTTCTCCTTCTCCAGGTTTGAGAACGCGCCATAAAGGGTTCCTGCACCGACTTTGACTGTCCCCTGGCTGATCGCTTCCACCTTTTTCATCACACCGTAGCCGTGTAGCGGTTTAACCAGTGACAGCATGATGTAGTAGGTAGCTTCTGTCAGGGGCAGGTATTTATTTGCCTTATCACCAGATGTCATCACAATCACCTTTGTATCGCTTCACGTTATATCGCATAACGCTATATCGTTTCCCGATATAATAGCAGATTCCTTATCAATTGTCAAGCTTATATCCCCTCTCCTACTTACTATGGTACACGCCATTTGGCACATCTATAAATCCCCTTCGAGCCGCACTCAAAGAGTAAATCCTTAGAGTAGTTTATAAAAATAAATGCGAGGATGAGGATGTGTGGCGCTAACAAATCCATCTATCGCTCCTTAGTCTAATATTATTTCGAGTAGAATCTGAAGTCCAAACATATTCCGATCCCTGAGTACACTCACCAATGCCTGAAGAAACTCCGCTGCAAACGAAACAGGAACTTCCCGTCCTGACCTGCCCTCACTGCAGAATCGCTTTACACATTGATGACTCCATAATCCTCTGCCCGGAATGCAATTCGCGGGCATCTATTCAAGCTGGCATCAACAACTTTTTCGTTTCTGGTAAATTTTCTGCAGCTCAATCTGACCCCCCGCTCAATGATTTCAACCGTATTGCCTCCACACAGGGATGGCAGACTGCCGCCGAGAAGATCGCCAGCAATTCCCCCAATCCGGTCCACCTTTTAGAGTACATCACCAGTGAAGCGCGGGCCGATTTCCGGTTCTTGCTGCCCGTCACTCAGGAAGATATTGTCTTGGACGTCTGCGGGGGTTGGGGGAACATAACCGCGGCCTTCGCCAGGACGTGCAAACATGTTTTTTCCCTGGATAGCTCCTGGGACAAAATGGTCTTTTCCAGCATCCGTTCCTCTCAACAGGGACTGGACAACATCACCTACCTGCATGCGCACCCGGCCTTAATTCCCCTCCCCCAGGCATCCTGCCAAATCGCCGTACTGGCCGATACGCTCGAGTGCGGCTTCTGGCAGGAAGCCGCGACAAATTCCCAAACAAATCACCCACAAATACTCAGTTCCATTCGGGACAAGTTGGTCCCTGGAGGTTGCCTGTACCTCGGGATTGAAAATCGATACAGCTATAAATACCTCCTGGGTGGCAAAGCGCCGCCCTCCAACCTGCGTTTTATCTCTCTGCTGCCTCGTTCGCTGGCCAACCGCTATTCACAGCTGCTGCGCGATGTCGATTACCAGGAGGTCGCTTACTCGCTGGGTGGGATTACAAATTTACTCCGCCAGGCTGGATTTTCGAACTTAAAGGTTTATTATCCCATCCCTGCCTATCCGAAGTTCCGATTTCTGGCTGACTTGAACTCCAAAGCGGCGACAGCGCTCATGATTTCGAGGCTGCGCGTCCATCTTGGATTCAATCGATCTTTATATCTGTTCTCAAAGATCGCCTCCGCATTGGGGATTCTGCCCTGGTTCGCGCCGGGTTTCAGCATCTTCGCTTATAAGGAATAGAATTTTGATCGACCAATTACAATTTCAGGCTCTTGGCGCCTGGAATGAAATCCACCCCGGGAAATCAAAACCACAAGCTTTGGATCACCTCCTCCAAAGCCGCGATTACATCATCGTATTCTGGTTCGAACGCGGGAGCAAATCTGGTGAGCCGGTGCTGATCTCTAAAATTCCCCGCACCCAAAACTTTAACCGCTACGCCGAAAGATCGATCAAATTGGTTAACCGCTTATTGGCCGATCTAAACCCCCCGATCAGGGAAACACTCCCCACCAGGGTGATCGCCGGCCAGGTAGGCAGCCTGACTCACATCGTCATGGGCTATATGCCTGGTGAGCCGATCACCATCCCTAACGATAATTTCCTTGGTCGCCGGGCGGCTGAAAAGCATTTATCAGCCTTTCTCGCCTGGTTGGTCGAATTTCAAGCGCAAGCCACGCTTGACACCAGGGTTGTCCCGTGGGATGAATTCTTCAAGCGTAGTCAGGAGGGACCCGGGCTCGATTTTTTAGGCGGTGATCCTTACCAGCGGATTACCCAACAGATCGTCAGCCATCTCCCGATCGCGGATATCCCCTACACCTGGGGTTTTGGCGACGCCAATCACAGCAACATCCTCATGGAACAGGGGCAGATCAGCGGGGCAATTGATTGGATCGGCGTTGAGCAAGAGCAATGGTTCTACACTGATTGGTATTACTTCCTCTTCTTCTATGCCTTTGAATTTTTCAAGAAGAACTCGAAAGCCAGCCTAGATACCAAGCGCAGATCTGCCATTTCCACTACGATGGGAATTGGCGACCACTGGCTCACTAGGCTCTTTGCGGAGAAAACCCTCCAGTTCCTGGCAAGCCGTTCCACCGATCCCCAGTTGAACCCCGAATTATTCCTTACCTTCCTGCACGATCTGCATTGGCCCCAGGGCAAAGGCCAATTGATTAAAGAAGCCTATTCAATTTACAGCCAAGCGAGAGATTGATTTTCAAAAAGTGATCAACTCAGGAAAGCAGAGACTTCGATAATGAACATCTGCCCATTCACTGAGTCATTATGGTAAATTCTGTCCCAGCTGCAAAAAGCGGCAAGATCGATGCTTTAGTGAATACTTCAGCGCGTAAATCTATCTGCCCTCTCCTCAACACTTAGATAATGCCTCCGTAGCCCACAACTTGGTCAACTACATTTCACTCTTGTGGGTCATAACAAGGGATTGGTTTCAACAAGGCATATGTGATGGCAGACTTCGGCGGTTTTGAGAAAAATCAATATGATAAGATATCACCAATTTATATTTCCGGCTTCCGAGGAGAGTTAATCCATGAGACCGACTCCTTTCCATCCAAGAACATCAGAGCTGCTTGAAAGTTACGATTGGGGCGAATGGTCTGGCTGGCTTTCTGCCAACATGTATGATTTGGACCGCACCCATGAGTATCTAGCAATTCGAACCTCCTGCGGCGTCTTTGATACTTCCCCTCTGTACAAATATCATATCCATGGCCTGGACGCCATAAAATTGATCAACCGGGTTATCACCCAGGATGTATCTCGCTATGCAGTTGGGAAATGCTTGTACACACCCTGGTGTGATGATAAGGGAAAAATAATCGATGATGGGATTGTGGCCTGGGTTGATGAACAATCATTTAGGATGACAACAGCTGAACCAACCTTATTTTGGTTAGAAGATAACGCTTATAACCTGGATGTGTATATTGAAGACATCACCGAAGACTACGCCATCATGGCATTGCAGGGACCGTATTCACGGGAGATATTGAAGAGGCTTACCCAGGCAGATGTGGCTGGTTTGAAATACTTCAGTGTGATGGAGGTTGAATTGGCAGGCATTCCCATTACGCTTTCCCGCACAGGATATACCGGGGACCTGGGATATGAGCTGTGGGTCAAACCTGACAAAGCTGTCGCACTTTGGGATGCGATATTTGTAATCGGGCAGGATTTCCGCATCCGCCCCTTTGGCGACTACGCTTTAGATATGGCTCGCATCGAGGCAGGCTTGTTGTTGGCCAAAGTCGACTTTAATTCCTCGAAAAAGGTGATGTACGAACACGAAAAATCAACTCCACTGGAATTGGGCATGGGTCGGGCGGTAGAACTGGAAAAAGTGTATTTTGTTGGACAAAAAGCTCTCATCGAAGATAAAAACGCAGGTCTTAAGTGGAATACTGTAGGTTTGGAGAT
>CP070785.1:2466453-2468949 GCA_020346705.1 Chloroflexota bacterium
GTGCTCTCCAGGTCCGCTTCGAACATCACCCCGGCACCTTCCCCGGCCCCAGTCAAACCAGTTACCAACACAGTCAACATCAAAACGGTCGGAATGACAATTTCGTTAGCGGGTATGGCGATGATGTAGGCCAGTAGAATTATCCCATTTAGTCCAATCAGAATACCCAATGGATTCAAAAAATTGATGAAGTACTCAGCCAGACTTTGCCCGTTGATCGTGATATTGGCGACCAACCAGATCACAGCTCCTGCGGGCGCCGCAAAGACCACTGCCCGCCAGAGGACAAAGACTGTGCGATCGATCAGCGAAGTATAAATGGTTTGCAAGATGCGCGGTGGGCGGTAAGGCGGCAGCTCCAGGCTGAATGAGGAAACCTCACCTTTGAGCACGGAGCGACTCAGGAACCAAGATACGCCGAAAGTTAACACCACTCCCAGCACTGCGATTCCCACCACGGCCAGGGCAGAGACAATTCCGGCCAGGTAGGCTGGCATGAGAGCTCCGATGAAGATAGCCGCGATCAAGATTTGTGTCGGCCAGCGACCATTGCAAAGGGCAAAATTGTTGGTGAGCATCGCGATCAGGCGCTCACGCGGGCTGTCAATGATGCGCGTCGAAATCATCCCCGCCGCGTTGCAGCCAAAACCCATCATCATGCTCAGTGATTGTTTACCGTGAGCCCCGGCTTTCTTGAAGACATTATCCAGGTTGAACGCCACTCGCGGCAGGTATCCGAAATCCTCCAGCAAGGTGAAGAGCGGGAAGAAAATAGCCATTGGTGGAAGCATCACGCTAACGACCCAGGCGGTTGCCAAGTAGACTCCATCGATCAAGATGCCCTGCAACCACCATGGAAAACCAAGACTGGTTGCTGCGGCATTAAGAGCTGGATATATCGTCCCGATCAGGAGATCTGAGATCATCCGGGAAGGGACGTTTGCCAGGGAGATAGTTATCCAAAACACCAGCGTGAAGAGCAAAATCATCAATAAGAATCCCCACCGGCGACTGGTGACAATCCGGTCAATTGAGCGATCCAGATCAAAGCGTGGTTTTTCACCAGGACGAGTCACCGCCCGGTCAGCTATCTCGGCTGCGTTGGTATACAGGGCTTCCATTATTTTCTCGTGGAAGTCTTTGCCCACCTCCCAGCGGAGTGCTTGGGCAGTAGCCAGGATCTCTCGTGAGTCAATCTCTTCCGATTGGTTCATGCAGAGGTCTCCAATTTTAAGTCTGAACTGATCGCAGGTGCCCTTCCAGTTTGAGGAGCCAGGTCAACTAGTTCACCTTTTTGGACGGCCTCAATCAAGCGCTCATCTCCATCCAGGAGTCTCAAAGCTACCCAACGGGCATTTGGCAATCCGGGGTAGGCCTGGTGGAGCTGTTCAACCAGGATTTGAATAGCCTGCTTTAATTCAACCGGTTCATTCTCGAAGCGTTTTGGCTTACAAACTGTTTTTCCGGTGGCAACTTCGTTGATGGTCTGCAGCAATTGATCTAAACCACCATTTGATCGCGCTACTGTGGGTACAACCGGCACGCCTAAATCCCGCGCCAGGCGGCGTTCATTGACCTGTAAACCATGCCGTTCAGCTTCATCCATCAAATTCAAACAGACAATCACCCGATCGGTGATCTCCAAGACCTGGAGCGCCAGGTTGAGGTTGCGTTCCAATCTTGTAGCATCCACCACGACTACCGTGACGTCAGGTTGGCCGAAGAGGATAAAATCCCTGGCGATCTCCTCGTCCAGGCTGGTCGCCAGCAGCGAGTATGTGCCGGGCAGATCGACAAGTTTATAGCGATGGTCGCCGTATTCAAAACCGCCCTCAGCCCGGGAGACCGTCTTTCCAGGCCAGTTGCCGGTGTGCTGGCGTAAGCCAGTCAGGGCGTTAAAAACAGTGCTCTTGCCGGTATTTGGATTCCCTGCCAGCGCGATGACATAATCCCAACCCTGCATATCAAGACCCAATTTCATCAGGTTGGCTGCGTTGTGCATGGGGCAGGTTTCACACTGCTCCGGGTTGATGTCAGGATTCATAAGGAAGAGCTTCAAATTTGGTTTCGACTTGGATCAGATTGGCTTGTTCTTTGCGTAAGGCGATCAGAGCCCCGCGAATTTTATAAGCACTCGGGTCGCCGCTGGGACTGGTCATCTCGACATCAATGATCGTCCCCGGCAGAATACCGAGATCCATCATCCGTCTCCGGTCAGCGCTGCGCAAACGCGGTGAAAGTGCCACGACCTGCCCCTGCTCTCCTGGTTTAAGGAGGCCTAGCGGCGTCCCTGGCTGGATTTCTTCTACCTGCTCTTCGAGCAGCTGTACGACTGATATATTGGCTGCTACAACAGGCGCCAGGACATGCTCCTCGTCACCAATCCAAAAACGGATCCTGCGCGAGGTTTTTTCAGTGATGCGCAGGTTCATACCTGGTGATAATCCCTCAGCTACCAGTTGGGCGTAAATCTCCTCTGGTTCGTCTTCGATGTGG
>CP070785.1:2469049-2474543 GCA_020346705.1 Chloroflexota bacterium
TAATCTCTAACCAAATATTAATCTCATTCCAAGATGGGTTGAATTGTGGAATGTTAATATAGATCAGGATTGAAAGATTTAACTGCAATCTGTAAGATTAAATTAATATCTTTATTGGTAAGATAAGGAAAGCAGCCAGCGTCAACAATAAGATGAAGAGAAGATCAATATCTCGTCGCGAGTTCTTGAAATTAAGTGCACTGTCATTGGGTGGTTTATATCTGCGCCCCTGGCAAAATAACTTGTTCACCCTAGAGGATTTTCCTCAGGCGGATCGCCTTGGACGAGTTGGCTGGTACACCGTGGAGTTAAAAGAGCGACCCGACCATGATAGTAAAACTCTGGGTGTTCTCTATGAAGACACTGTCGTGCCCTGGCTTCGAGAAACCACGGGACGTAGGCCTTTCCGAAATAACCAACGTTATGTGGAAACACCTCAGGGGTATATCTGGTCGGGAGACTTAATCCCAGTTCGTAATGAATTAAATAAACCGCTTACTTCCCTACCGACTTCAGGGGAAGAAACTGGCATGTGGGTTGAAGTAACTGTTCCCTGGGTGGATACGATCATGGATAACCCTCCACCCCGATCGAATTTCTTCCAATATCGAGTTGAAAACGATCTTCCACTAAGGCTTTATTGCAGCCAGATATTATGGGTGGACAAGGTTAGACTCGATGATGCTGGAAAGATTTGGTATCGGGTTAATGAGCGATATGGTAATCCAGGGGACATGCTGTGGGCGCCTGGAGAAGCATTTCGGCCGATAACTCCGGAAGAATTGGAGCCAATCAGCCCCAACGTAGAAGATAAACGGATAGTTGTCAGGATCCGCTGGGAAGAACAACTTTTGTCCTGTTACGAGGGGAATACAGAAGTTTTTTTCTGTCGCGTTTCAACTGGCGTAGCGGAAGATTCCACCCCCACTTCAGCAATCTCGAGCCCGGGATTTCAAATCTGGAGAAAACTGCATTCACTCCACATGTCTGGTGGCACCAATACGGAGGGATGGGACCTGCCTGGTATTGGTTGGACTGCCCTATTCCATGGAGATGGCATCGCGATTCACTCCACATTTTGGCATAATAATTTTGGTGAACCAATGTCGCATGGTTGTGTCAATGCCGCGCCTGATGACGCGAAATGGATTTTTCGTTGGACCAATCCTTTAGTACCGTTCGATTCCGGCGATAACGATGTCACTATAACTGGACAACCAAGCACAAGAATCATGGTTATTGAGGAATAGCTAATATAGGTAGGAGCACATTCTGAATGGAAGCAGCGAATTTCGGGCTTAGCATCGCGTTTTTGGGGGGTCTTGCATCATTCTTATCACCCTGCGTGTTTGCATTGGTGCCAGCGTATATTGGTTATTTGGGTGGTCGTTCCGTAGGCGCTCACGAAAAGAACCGCTATTACACACTCTCACATGGCGTTGCTTTTGTTCTCGGATTCAGCACAGTTTTTATCCTCTTGGGTTTAGGTGCCTCTGCGATTGGAAACTTGTTGTTTGATCTGCGACCTTATCTGACGCGGATTGGCGGGGTAGTGGTTGTGCTTTTCGGTTTGCACATGACTGGTTTGATCAGAATCCCGTTTTTACAATACGATGTCCGCCGCCAGGATGTTCCTGATAAACGATTTGGATACTTATCTTCCTTCCTGTTAGGCGTTTTCTTTTCGGCAGGCTGGTCACCATGTGTTGGCCCGATCTTAGGGACAATTCTGACTTTATCATTAAGCACAGGATCGCTGACCCAGGGATTTTGGTTGCTGGTAGCATACTCGGCTGGGTTGGCAATTCCCTTCCTGATTGCAGCAGTTGAGATAGGCCTGGTGACTTCGTTTATTAAAAAATATGGCAACGTTGTCAGGTATGTTGAGATCGCGATGGGGGTGGTCATGATTGTCATTGGTATCTTGTTATTCTTTGGTCGTTTTGAGCAGGTAGCAAGTTTGGGTTTCTTCTTCGAATCATTTGATGAGGTCAGGGTGGGTACCTACATCCTGTTGATCATAGGCTTGCTGATCATTTTAGGGCTGATCCCTGCTTTTATTGCAAAGTCAAAGGGTCGCAAATTTTATGACTGGTGGTTCTTTGGTGCCGCATTAATCTTTATTGCTCTGCCCGCCTCACTATTGATCAAGCCAAACGAAGAAACAAGTGAAGGTCAACCGCCAATGGGGGGCGAAGAGATGGATTTGCCTGCCGAAGGTCAGTCCCCATAATTTCTCTGTGAGAAAATAGATTGAAGCGCAATGAATTTTTGGTTATTGCAGCCGGCCTCTTTGTAGGGGCCGGATTGGCTTTGTTTATCTATTATGTTCTCGGCTTGAGAGATGCTAATCCAGAGGAAATTGAAGAGATTCCAGGAGTCAATCTTCCAGAATCAGCCTCAATAGGTTCCCGGGCGCCAGAATTTGAATTGGTGGACCTCGATGGTCAAACTATGAAATTAAGTGAAATGCGGGGTAAAATAGTCGTTATTAATTTTTGGGCAACCTGGTGTGAACCATGTAAGGTTGAAATGCCATTTTTCGAGAAATTACATCAGAAAGAATTAGAAAATCTAGAGATTCTGGGCATAAATTTCGATGAACCATCGCTTCAAGTAGAGCAGTTCGTCGAAGATTACGATTTACATTTCACAATCCTTCTAGATCCTGGTGGAAAGGTCCAACAGGTTTACCGGGTGAGAGGCTATCCGACTACGCTAATTGTTGATGGTGATGGGATCATTAGGTACCACCACATCGGATTGATTACTGAAGATCAACTGGAACATTATCTATCAGACCTAGGAGAGTTTGAATGATTTCGGTCACGATGATCAGCAAAGATGATTGCCAGCTTTGTGATGAGGCACTCCAATATTTGGATGACCTCCAAAAAGATATCGAACATGAACTCGAGATCATCAATATTGAAGGTAATCCAGAGCTTGAAAAGAAATATGCTCTTGATATCCCAGTAATTGAAGTTGGCCCATACCGCTTAAAAGCCCCATTCTCAGCCCAAGATCTTGAGATCACCCTAAGAGCAGCGGCAGAACGTGAAAAAAATATCGCTGAGATCGATAAGAAAGTGGCAGAGGGTGAAGCTTCGATTCCAGTTACGATTACTCGAGGAGATCGATTTTCGTACTGGATGTCAAGACATTACATGTTGGTATTGAACGCCATCGTCTTGATATATGTTGGCTTACCATTTCTGGCTCCCTTCCTAATGTCAGCTGGCTATACTCGTCCAGCAACCACTATCTACAGGTTTTATGGCCTGGTATGTCACCAGCTAGCATTCCGTTCTTGGTTTATTTTTGGTGATCAAGCAGCCTACCCGCGTGAAGCTGCTGGAGTTGACAGTTTGATTCCCTTCGGTGTGGCAACAGGCTTGAGTGAGGAAAATGAGCTTGCTGCCCGGCAGTTTGTTGGCAATCAAGAGGTTGGGTATAAAGTTGCGTTGTGTGAACGTGATGTTGCTATATATGGTGGAATCTTGTTGTTTGGAATTATCTTCAGTCTTTCAGGGAGGAGAATTAAACATTTACCCTGGTATCTCTGGTTGCTGGTGGGAATACTTCCAATCGCGCTGGACGGATTCAGCCAGCTGTTGAGCCAACCCCCGCTAAACATGTTCCCATACCGGGAGAGTACACCTTTGTTGAGGACAGTGACAGGTTTCTTGTTCGGATTTACAACTGCCTGGTTTGGATATCCTATAGTTGAGGAATCAATGGCCGATGTGCGCCGTTATTATGAGCAGAAATTAGCCCGTGCTTGTACACAAGCGGAAGCTAAACGAAAAGGAAATGCCCTTCCACCAACCTGATTTAATCCGCTATTACACTTTCGACTCTTTTGAAGGTGAGAATATTAAGCATGCAGTATTTACCAGGCGAGGCGGTCTCAGCCCGGAACCGTGGGCATCTCTAAATGTTGGTGGTTTACGGGGGGATGATCCAGATCGTGTATACCAAAATCGAGTGCGGTCATTCCAGGAAGTGGGTCGCGATCCAGATTCGGTATATGATGTCTGGCAGGTTCACAGCGCAGATGTAATTTGGACAACTGGCTCAAGACCGGCCAATGTTCGTCACAGAAAAGCTGATGCCATATTAACCGATCGGGCTGAGGTTACCCTTTTTATGAGATTTGGTGATTGTGTTCCCATTCTGCTCCATGATCCTGTAAAAAAGATAGTTGGGGTTGTCCATGCCGGTTGGATGGGTACAGTCAAAGGTATCATATCGGAGACTGTCCGGACAATGCAAACTGCATATCGCTGCGACCCAAGCAATATTTTGGCGGCTATAGGTCCGTCCATCGCGGTTCACCATTATGAAGTAGGGGCGGAAGTTGTTCAACAGGTCGAAGAGGTATTCGCAGATGATGCAAAAGAGTTCCTGGTTCGCAAGAATGAGTCTACCTATTTCGATTTGTGGCGAGCAAACCAGCATCTGCTTGAAAACATGGGGGTTAACAAGGTTGAGTTATCAGGAATATGTACCGCATGCAATCTGGATGACTGGTATTCCCACCGCGCTGAGAAAGGGCAAACCGGTCGGTTTGGCGTACTGATCTCGCTGCGATAATTCATTTCCCGGATATAATACCTTTCAGCATTACCCAATACTTAACAAATTCTGGTTTTATTAATCTTGATTATGCCAAACTCGTTAATTGTGGATAATCTTCATAAGGTTACCGAGGCTATCCATGCGGCAGCAGACTCAGTCGGAAGAAAGGCGAATGAAATCCGGTTGGTAGCTGTCACCAAAGGCCAGCCGGTTGAGAAGGTTCACTTGGCAATCGAAGCAGGAATAAAAAATATTGGGGAAAATTATGTTGAAGAATCGATTCCAAAGATTGAGTCAGTAGGGAAGGGAAGCCGTGTAGAATGGCATATGATCGGTCATGTCCAATCCAGAAAGGCCCGAAAAGTTTGTGAAAATTTCGATTGGGTTCAATCGATTGACAGCTTACGGCTAGCAAAGCGATTAGATCGTTTTGCTGGAGAATTGGATGTTCAAATTCCGGTATTGCTCGAATGCAATGTTAGTGGAGAAGAGTCGAAATTCGGTTTGGCTGCCTGGAATGAGTTAGAATGGAATGAACTTGCAGGGGAAATAGCCCCAATTTTGGATCTTGGAAATCTCCAGGTCAAAGGCCTGATGACCATGCCGCCGTTTTTCGCCGATCCAAATCATGCAAGACCATATTTCATCCGGTTGCGTAAATTGAGTGATTATCTAGCATCCCAATTCCCGAATCATGATTGGCATGAGTTATCAATGGGAATGAGTGCAGATTTTGAGGTCGCCATCCAAGAAGGCGCTACGATTGTCAGGATCGGCACTGCGATCTTGGGGCCACGATAGAAGCGGAAAGGTGTAGATTAATGATTAATTTATTGCTCATTCTGGTAAATTACTTATCTCTGGCGTTTAGTATATTGCTGATCGCATATGTGATCCTATCCTATTTCATGGA
>CP070785.1:2474643-2481208 GCA_020346705.1 Chloroflexota bacterium
CTCCAGGTGTAATCAACCTCACGATCCATTAAACAGGGACGAAGTTACAGCTACGGATGAAACCGCCTGCCTCCCAATTAGCTGAATCATCTTCGGCGCCATCATAATAACCTAATTCTGGAATCGCGATGTTCTTCAATTGGAATCCAATTCGCGTGGTGACACCCTTCCACCAGATGTGATCAAGATAAGCGCGATAACGATAATGATCTTAAGATGGTTGAATTGCTCCAACCTGGTACCGGTAATAAATAGCCTGAAGAGATTAACTGGTTGATTTAATTACCACCAGGGTGACATCATCTTCCTGAGCGTTCTTGCTCTGGAAAGCACACAGACTCTGCCAGAGGCGATCGCATAAATCCTGGGCTGTCCCATCGCGGGAATTGCCAACTTCTTCAATCAGGCGTTCCATTCCGAACGAATCACCGTTAGCATGCCGGGCATCAATAACCCCATCTGTATAGAGGTACATTATGCCTCCTGGCGGAATGGATATAGTTTGTTCATCCAGAATTGGCCCTTCTAGTACCCCCATCAGCTGACCCTGGTCGTAGGGTGCAGTTTCAGCCTTGCCATCTGCGCTTACGATGATCGGCAGCTCATGACCCGCGCGAGCATAAGTGAATTGATTCGTCCGTCTATCCAACACACCGTAAAGCACGGTCACAAAGAGGTTCGATTCGCCGATCTTTAATAACAGCTGGTTGACGCGCTGCAAAACTCGATCTGGAGGGGTATCACGAGTAGCCATTGCGTATAAAAGGGCATGCGTTTGGGACATAAATATTGCAGATGGCACCCCTTTATCCGCAACATCACCGATAATAATCCCCACTTGATCGGGACTCAAGGAGATAATATCATAGAAGTCTCCCCCAACTGCCCTGGCAGGTACCATGATCGCGCCAAAATCATAGCCATCCAATTCCGGCAAAGTTTGGGGCAGGATGCTGGTTTGAATTTCAAAGGCAACCTGCAGCTCTTTTTCTAACCTTTCCTTCTCGATGATTTGTGCCTGAGCAGCTTTTAAATCCTCATATGCCCTGGTCAGTTCGAGGTTTTTCTGCTGTAAATCCTTGATGGTTGAATCGTGGGCCGTCGTCAGTCGTTCGCTTAGTACTTTGATCAGTTCGAAGGCCATGCTGGGCTGCTCGTGGAGCAGTTCATCGAACTCTTGATGAGACATCTCCCACAGGTGGGCGGGACCTGAGGAGCGAACACTCGCTGTGCGCAGCCCGGCACGATTAATTAAGCTCAACTCACCAACAAATTCTCCCGGCCCACGGATACCGATCAATCTTTCTTCGGGAGTATCGAGGGCTTTTATCACCTCGATATGTCCCTGGATGATGATATAAAAGCGGTCACCTGGATCCCCCTCTCGAAATAGTGTTGTACTCGGAGGTACTTCCAATTCTCGCAGTGAGTCGGTTAATTTCTTGATCTCCTCATCTGGGAGGCCTTTGAAAATCGGTGCCCGGGCGAGCAGTTTTTCTTTCACTAATTCCCTCCTGTATTTCCTGCAGATTGAATTTCTCGATTTGTAATTACATTATTCAAGAAAGAATACTGCAAATCTGGATCCTCAATTTTTTCTACCTGGCTTTTGAGGAGATTTTGGGCTGTGGAGAGGATTTCCTGGGCTCGTGAATCGTGATTGGCTTTAAGCACTTGATAACAAGTCAGGTATATCCACATTGGATCGCCAGTTCCTTCCAAACCAGGAATGGCGCCGGTTTCACTCGTCGTGCTGGTCACTCCTTCGCCACCTAATACCTTGAATTCTGATGCCCGATACTCTTGCAGATGGCTTAAGATGATTTCAATGTGAGCCAATGCAGCGGTCGCATCCTCCCTGGCTAGGATTGCCGCTGATAAACCGGCCAGCGCTTCCATTGACAGGTTCTTTTGCCCGATCTCGAGAAATATCTCCTGGGCCCGTTGGTAGGATTCAACAGCTTGGTCATATTGTTCCAAACCTGCAAACGCGCGACCCAGTTGGGTTAGCGCCCGGCCTTGATACCTGGTGTGATTGAGCTGTTCGGCAGTTGAGAGGGCTGCCTTGCTTTTCTCGAGGGCGGTGTCATCATCCCCTAAATGGTGGTAGAGCAGGCTGTAGTCAGTCAGCACCCGGCTCTCATTCAATTGATTTCCGAGTTGCTGATAGATTTCGATCGCCTGATCGTAATAGCTCTGGGCGCGCAGGTAATCTCCCTGACGATGGAAATAGCGACCGATTTGACTGAGCGTATTCGCTTCCCAGGGTTTATTGCCGATCTCGCGAGCGATATTCAAGGATTGTTCGAAGACAGTTCTCGCCTTGGTATATTCGGCTTGCTCTAGATAGATATTGCCTAATCCGACCAGGGAACTGGATTCGATCGTCCGGTTGCCGATCTCCCGGGTGATCTCTAAAGCTTGCTCCAAATATTTGCTCGCGCCGCTATAATCATAATTACTCAAATAGGTGTCGGCGATGTTACGGATCACCTGGCCCTCCCCCCAACGATCTCCGATCTCCCGGCTGATGTTCAAGAATTGGTCATAATACTTTTTACCACCTGCATGGTCGCCTTGAAGGAGTAAGATGTTGCCCAGCAGGTTGAGCGTTTTTCCTTCACCCCTGCGGTCGCCGATCTGGCGGTAAAGATCTAGTGAACTTTCAAAAAAATCGATGGCAGTGGTTTGTTTTCCAAGTCGTTCGTCAACTGATCCCAAATATCTCAAGCTGTCGGCTTCCAGGTTTGGTTCTACTGCAGCTTGAGCAATTTGCAGGGCTTCGCTGAATCGTTCTTTGGCGCTCAAATAATCACCCATTGAAAGGAGCGCCCGACCCCACAATAAATTGGCTTTGCATTCTAAGCTGGGAATTTGGAGCGATTTTGAAATTCGGATCACCTCCTGGGCGTGAGAGATAATCTCGGAATAGTTGCTGGTCTCGGATGCTGAACTCGCCTGCAAGAGAGCCACCTCGGCTTGTTTTCGCTCGTCACGTGATTTTGCAGCCAGCTGCACCAGCTGATCTAAATCTTGTTTCTGATCGTTCCGGGAGCCAAGTAAACTGTAAACCTGTTCTCGGACCAGCAGGATGGCGAACCGTTCTTCCAGATCAGAATCAGAAGCCAGATCTAACGCCCGCCCAAGGTAATTCAAGGCTGATTGGTTGGCATATTGGCGGGCAGCCTGTTCTCCAGCCAGGCGGAAGTAAGAGACTGCACGTTTATTTTCCCCGGCTGATTCGAGATGCTCCCCGATCATTCCAGTAAGCTCGCCAGCTCTTTCAGCATTTTCGTGGATCAACCACTCGGCAATCCGGGAGTGATATGTCTGCCGCTCTTTCTTGAAGATTGTGTCGTAGGCAACTTCACGCAGAATGGCATGTTTGAAGTAGAACTCCTGGGTATCGCTCAGCGCCGAGGTCTCCCGGTGATAGATCATCTCCTGTACGCGCAGCTGTTCAAGGATGGCAGGGATGTCGGGTTCTTCTTCCTGGTCGCCGTCTTGGGTGAGGTAAAGGTGGCGGATGGCATCGTCCCAAAATACCCGTCCGATGACCGCGGCTTGCTGGATTACCCGCCTCTCTTCAGGCGCTAATTTATCTAAACGCGCCTGGAGCAAGCTGGTCAGGGTGCTCGGCACATCCATGTCAGCCAATATTTCTGAAAGACGGGCGGGCTCTACACGCCAGGGTTCGTCATCGATGATGATCACCCCGCTATCGATCAGCATTTTGATCAGCTCTTCAATATAAAAAGGGTTGCCATCCGCTTCACTGACCACGAGCTCGCGCAAGGCAATCGGAACTTCTCCCATCTTGTCAAGTATCTCTTCAACCAGGTAGCGGCCATCACGAGGGGACAGCGTATCTAAGTTCAACCTGGTATGGGTAACCTGGCCCTCTCCCCATAAAGGTCTTCGTTCTAGAAGGACCGCCCTTGCCAGACAGACGACCATGAATCGCTGATCTGAAAGACTCTGAGACAGGTAGTTAATCAGGTCAAGCGAACTATCGTCAGCCCAATGGATATCATCTAAGAACAGGAGCACTGGAGTGGTTTTTGATATCTCCTGGATAAATTCTCCGAGATAAATCCAGGCCCGATCGCGCAGCTGCATGGCGTCATCCAAAACCCCCTGTAAGTGGGGGCTATCTCCAAAATCGAAACCCAGCAGCTGGCCGATGAAATGCGCCTTCATGATAGGGTCTTCGCCACCAATAAAGGCCTCACCAACGCCAGTCTCAATTTTTTGATGAACCTCACTGGACCGGTCGCTGGCCTGGATCTGAAACCGTTGGGAGAAGGCATCCCGCAGCAAAGAATATGGCGCCTCCTGGGTTTCTGAGCTGCTGCGTCCTTTAAAAAGGTAAACTTCGCCAGGCTGACTTTCCAGCCAGTTTTCAAATTCATCAAGCAGTCGTGATTTACCGACACCCGCTTCGCCAATTGCTGTGATGACCTGGCATTCATTGTCTTCCACTGCACTGAAATATGCGTCCTGAATGCGCTTGAGCTCAGCCTCACGACCGATCATGCGCGTGGTCATATCCTCAAAACCGCGGGTTCCAGTCCGAAATGCGCGTGGTTTGGAGCTCTTCACCAGGTAAACCCGCACAGGGTCGTCAAAACCTTTCGCAACTACTGGCGGCAAAGGCTCGATATCAAATATGCCGCGCACATGTTGGTATGTCTCATGCGAAATCAATAATCCACCTGGTGGGGCGGCGCTTTCCAGCCGGGCGCCGAGGTTTACCGTTTGTCCCATCATGGTGTCATCTGACTCGGTGAAACCACCGACAGCGACCATCCCGGTATTTACCCCGACACGTACATCGAAATCAGATATCTGCCAATTTTCCTGCAGCTCACTGGCGTACGACTTAGTATCTTCCAATATTGCCAACCCCGCCCGGACCGCCATTTCCGCGTCATTCTCTTGTGTGACCGGATCGCCAAAGACTGCTTTAAATCCGTCTCCCATGTAACGAGTTACGCGCCCCCCAAATTGTTCGATCGGTAGCGCCAGACGTTGTAATCCGCTGTCCATGATTTCAAGGATTTCTTCTGGCTCCAGATGCTGCCCAATTTTAGTCGAGTCAACAATATCGACAAATACCAGGCTGACAAGCTTCTTATGTCTGGCAGCTGCCTCGGCGTCTGGCTCGAGTTCTGCGAGCTGTTTGCGTAATGCCGAAAGCGAGGCCTCAACCACTGCCTCACCCAACACCTCTCGTTGAGATTCAAGGGTTGCGATAGCGTTTTTCAATTGATCTGCTTGCTCTTGCTCGTTCTCGGGCATTTTAATTCCTGCAGATGATGGGTTCGATGTTCAATGTTGGATTTATTCCTGCGGTTCTACATGTTGGTCGTTTAAAAATTATATGAATTGACAAAAGCTGTAAATATCCTTATTTTTGATCCTTGCTCTGGTCGATGCGTGGACAATTATTAACTGCTTATCGACCCATTGAATTGTGTAGCTGAGGGTTTGTGTGAATGTAAGCTCGGTTGGGAACAAGGATCGAAATCGCAACCTGTGCGAAGCCCCCTCTAAGTCTTATAAGATTTTACTTCTGGCAGCAGTTCTCCAGCAACCAGAAAACCCTCCCAAGCACCCTCACCAGTGATTCGAAGGACTTCGACTAATTTTCTACTATTATAATCCAAATAAGATTTAAGATGATTGAAGAGAGGGGGGATTGCATCTAAATTTCCCCCGTGTGATAATTGTTAAGTCGATTCCCAAAATTCCTTGTAATGCTGGTAGGCAGGCGTTGTAAAAAGAAAGCTGGACAATAGTTCAGCACCAACCCTCTGAATTGGTGCTGAACTATGCCGGTTATTTATATTATTTTTTGGTTTGGTCCGCCTTCAAGCGGGGAAGGATCAAGCTTGTGTCGGGTACTCACTCGCCCTGATCACAGAGATAATTTCGCGACCAGTATCTCGGATTAACTGACCTATCACGCTAAGTTTCTCACCAATAGACAACAAGTTCACTTCTTTACGATCAGATTTCTCGTTATTTACGCTCTTGGTGATGCGGGTTTGGGTGGATTCATCGAGTAAACGCTGATGAGTATGCTTGATATAGGCTTGTTGGAGACCGGGGTCAAAATACATTCTGTCCATTATTAACTCCTTCTACAACTAAGTACTTATGGTCTCGTCAACGAATTGGAATGATTTAATTCAATCTTATCGAATCGAGGGCAATTTGTCAGTTATGCAGACCCATAAAAACACATTATTTGAAATATTGGCAGAGTGTGAGCTAGATCACACCAATAACAGCTGTTTGTAGTGATTCTTGACATAGAACAAGTGTTCGTGTTATATTTGGTTTACAAATGAGTTACTGTAAACAAGCTTCAATTCGGAGATATTCGTGATGGCATCCCAGTTCACCCCTCCTCCTGATCGGATGGCCTTCTTTGAGAAGGTCTGGGAAATAGTGCGCCAAATCCCTCCCGGCAAGGTTTGCACTTATGGACGCATTGCGGCATATATTCCACCGCCGGGAGATATGAGTATCCGCGCCTATGAAGTGAGGGGTGCTCGCA
>CP070785.1:2481308-2499248 GCA_020346705.1 Chloroflexota bacterium
CGGAACTGACTGTGTGACATGGCTTTCCAGCTGCATATACCACCTGCACCAGGGCTGCACCGCCAGTGGCTACGACGAAGTCGCAGCCAGCCATCAATTGACGAGCTTTTAAGCGGCTGCTGTTCTGCAAGCAGAGCATCAAATCCTCAGGCGCGCCAATTTTACGCAGCGCCTTGCGGCCATATTCGACAGCCTTATAGGAGCTGCCCTGGGTTTGCGGGTGAGGCGATACTATCATTGCATTCCGGGTTTTTAATAAGCTCAGCCCGATGCAGCAAACCGTGGATTCGGGATTTGTGGAAGGGACAACGTTGGCCACCACGCCCATAGGCTTGGCATAGATTCTCAAACCTCTCTCCTTGTCCTCCTCAACCAGGCCGCAGGTTTTGACGCCTTTCATGTCCCACAAGGTACCCTTGGTTTTGCTTTGGATCTTGGCAACTTTATCCTCATAGACGCCGATGCCGGATTCATCAACCGCCTGCCGGGCGAGTACTTCGGCGACTTCTGGTTTTTGCCACTCCCATCCGACGGCAGCCACCATCTCATCCACTTTTTCCTGCGGCCAGAATTCTATTTCTTCGAAGGCTGCTCTCGCTCGCTGGTAAAGTTCTTCAACTTCGCGAATTTCCTCTGGTGTTAATGTTTTGCTTGATGACATATTTTTCCAATCTCCCTAAGTTTTCTCGCTAGGGTCTTCTACTTCTTCGATGATGGCATACCCGCTTCCATGAAGTTTTTTTCTTTCTTCGAAAGCTTGCTTCCACTCCTTTATTGTGTATGTCTGGGCGTGTTGGGTATGGTTATCTCGTTCAGCATATGGGGGTACCGGGCGATCCTCAGGACCATCGTAGAATTCTTTCGGTGTGAGCTCCTGACCCAGGGCGGTCACCTCTTCTCGTTCTACTTCTTCAATATAATGGGCACCAGCGCCAAATGAACGGGTGATGGCAATGATCGCCCAGGTCGCCTCCGGTGTGAAACCCAAATCCAGCATAGTGGCTCCGATCGCGCCAAGCATGTCCAGATCCACAGGCTCAGGACTGACCTGCTGAGCAGCCTGGACGATTTCCCTGGTAAATGATATGTACTTGCCCGCCACACCGAGTTTCTCCGCCCTGGTAAACATGCGCTTGGCAGCTGGATCTTTTAGCATCAAGCCGGAAACGCCCAGTGCTGGGTCGCCCAGATACTTTTTAGCTATCTCGAGGGCGACTTCGCCTGTTGTATTGCCTGTGGCCTCCACTTCTGCTAGGCCCTCAACCAACATGTTCCCGAAGGCTGAATAAGCGCCGTAAGCATGCCCAAAGGCAAGCACGGAGGCTCCACATGCCTGGGTGAGGAAAGTTTTCGATTGGGCGACGATCCGGGACAACATGGCCGGCATAGAGAGGCCGTCCTCCAGCGCCAGGATCATGATGTAGTTCAACATCTTTTCTTCTTCAACCAGCGGGATCCTGGATTGGAAGTCGATAAAAAGCATATCCGCAAGCCCGTATCCAGCTTCCATCAACTCGGTTGTGTCGTACCCACGCGCTACGATGCGATATGCATTCTTATAGGCTATTTCCGATATCCACCGGAAGGGTGGCCGGGTCGTATCCTCAGGTACAGTACCATAAGGCCTGGTGGAGTAATCGTATGGCAGTTTCGGATCACCTAAGTTGCCAATGATCTTCTTCGATTTTAGATCACCCATTTTTTGAACTCTCCTGATTCTTTTTGTTTTCTGGCGTATTCTTGTCTCTCTTCCTGGCTGGGTACTTCTCTATCATCCGGGCCAATATACTTGATCATGGAGAGATCGAGCATTTGCACCATTGGTTCATTCTTGGAGGCCGCCCAAGCCCTGCCTCTTTTCATGTTGAAGAGGGCATGCGCGGCGCAGCTGTACCCACGGGATACGCTCCCGATGCACCAACCGGCGTTGGGAGAAAAGCCGATCTCCATGAGGGCAGTATTTCCCGCGCCAACTACATTCACGCCAACATACCTTCGCCCATCCCTGGCTCTCCGCTCGTGAAAGTGCTTCTCAATTGATCTTTGCAGTTTGAGATAGACGCCATCGATTTCCAATTCTTCTTGTTTGAGGTGAGTCGGTTCCGCTCGTGGATCACCATCGCGATGTTGAGGTTGGCCCATGCCAACAACTTTCTCACCGGCGTCCATGTACTCGTCTACCAGCGTTTCACCCATCTCTTCGGGAGTTTTGTCCTCTTCCCATCCCCGCTCAAGATATTTGTTCATCATGTAGCCGTGAGCTGCTCCCGGCCCATGCACCCCACCGAAAGTCATAATGGAGGCGGCGACGGCGACTGGTAGGTTCGGCCTACCAGCGATGACAGCAATTGCTGAAGCAGCGGAAGGTGACATGGAGTGCTCCATGAACTCTCCCATCTCATATTTCAGCATTTGCTCCTCTTCCGAGGTTGGGATGCGGCCCTGAAACAGGATGAATATGGCATCATAGAAGGAATAACCCTCTTCAGCCAAGTCGCTGAGGTTGTAACCTCGCAAAACAGTTTTGTCTTCTGTTTTATAAGCAATGGCTGTCTTTCTTTCAAACAACGGATCTCTTTCCATAGACTAAAACCTCCAAGTTTAGATTTTGAGTAGGGATTCTTGATTTCCCGGTTTTTGCTGCAACGTGTTTTCGGACAAATCTATTTCCATGGATTCCAATGTCTCCTGGATAGCCAACAATAATGCCTTCATATCGGATGGGTAAATTCGACCAATACTACCGATGCGAAAACAATCTGCCTGGCTGACTTTGCCCGGGTAAATGACGAAGTCTTTCTCGTTGAGACGCTGATAAAACTCTTCGAAGTCAAAGTTGCCGTGATCAGGATACGGAAACGAGGTGATGATATATCCCTGGTCTTCGGGTTTGAGATATTCCTGGAATCCAAGAGTGCGCATTCCAGCGATCAGGGTTTCATAATTTGATCTGTAGCGAGTTGCGCGACCCTCAACCCCACCCTCAGCTTGCAACTCAAGGAGTGCCTGGTGGAAGGCTATCAACGTGTGGGTGGGTGGGGTAAATCGAAATTGACCGTCATTTTCGAGCCGACGCAGTTGAGCGAGAAGATCCAGGCTGAATGTCTGCGCATAGCCTTCGGTCTTTTCCAGCGAGTCCCTCTTCGCCAGGATGATCCCAAATCCAGGAACGCCTTCGATACATTTGTTAGCCGACGTAACCAGATAATCAATGCCACATTCTGCCAGATTGATCGGAATCGCCCCAAAACTGCTCATGGCGTCGACAAAATAATCCACCTCAAACTGTTTGACGATCTCACCGATCTCTTTTATTGGATTGATCATCCCAGTCGTGGTTTCACAATGTACCACTGCAACACTGGTGATGTTTTTGTTGGTTGACAGGGTTAAATGGATCTCTGCCAGGTCAGGTACCTGGTTCTCAGGGTAAGAGAGGGGAACAACCTCAATGTTATGTACTTTGGCGATCTGGGCAATCCGCCGACCATATGCACCATTAATGATGACCAGCAGATTGCCTCCAGGAGGGATGGTCGAGGAGACGACGGATTCGAGACAATAGGTACCGCTGCCTTGCATGATGATCGCCTCGTATCCATCACCTGCAACACCACCAATTTCCAATAATCGCTGGCGAATGTCTGCAACGATATTGATGAATTCATAATCACGCGAGCCCAAATCGCGCAGCATGACTTGTTTTACGGTGTAGCTGGTGGTTAGCGGACCGGGTGTGAAGAGGATTTTTTCTTTTTTTGATGGGATTTCAGCTTTATTGCTCATGCTTGTCCTCCTCTACGGATAGTGGATTCTTGATGGCAAACCCTTCCAAGGTGCTCATCAGTCTTGTTGAACATCCTTTATACTCTGTTCGAGGATGTCCATCGCCTGTTCCATCTCATCTTGGGAAATTATCAGAGGTGGTGTGAGGGTCAGGATATTGCCCATGGTTATTTTGAAACTCAATCCCCGACTCAGGGCGTTGTACATCACCGCTTCAGCTTCGTCGGTAGCTCGCGCTCGAGAATCGCGATCCTGAACGAGCTCCATACCCAGCAACAATCCCAAGCCGCGCACATCGCCGATGAGAGAGAAATCTGCCATCATCGTTTCCATTCTTTCCATAGCATAGCGACCGACTTGATCGGCGTTGGCCAGCAGATCGTTCTCTTCAATGTAATCAATCATTGCCAATGCGGCTGCACAAACGACGGGATTTTTCTCATGGGTGTAGTGCCCCAGGGACCGGTCAGCGGCCAGGTCCAATTCCTGGCGGACGATTACACCTGCCAGGGGCAAGATGCCTCCTCCCAGCCCTTTTCCGATTACCAAAATGTCGGGTACGACATCATAATGTTCACAGGTGAACATCTTTCCCGTCCTCCCCAAGGAATTTGGAATCTCATCAAAGATAAGCAAGGCACCATGGCGGTTGCAGGCCTCACGGATGCGCTGCCAATATTCAGGTTTGGGAATGTACGGGGTACTGCGGACAGGCTCCGCGATCACCGCCGCGATGTCCCCTTCCTTTTCCAAAACGTACTCGATGTATTCAGCACATTTAAGATCACATCCACCGCGCGTTTGGCAATCCCACAGGCAGTGGTATTCGTCCGAAGGGGGCACATGTTCCGCGCCCGGGAGCAGGGGACCAATATCACGCCGGAAATGGGCTTCTCCTCCGATGGAAATTGCTTCCAGCGATGCTCCATGAAAGGAATCCCACATTGAGATCGTCTTATGCCGACCAGTCGCAATCCGGGCCAATTTGATGGCGATACCAACCGCACTGGTCCCACCTGGACAGAGCAATACTTTGTTCAGATCTCCAGGCGCGATGGTAGAGAGTTTTTTGGCGAGGTCAATTGCTGTGTGATTCGTATAGCGACGGGTGCAGAACGATAATTCCTCTAGTTGGGATTTGATGGCTGCGATCACCTGCGGGTTGCTGAAACCAACCTGGTGGACATTGTTGCCGTGAAAATCCATGTAACGACGACCCTGCAGATCCTCGATATAGATGCCTTCACACGAGCGCAAGACATTAAGACAGGGGGTGGAGAGCGATTGGTGCAGGAAGTACTGCGCATCCTCTTCTAATAAGGAGCGTGTTTCCGCATCCAGATTGGCTGCCTGCCATTTTGCCCTGCGGGGAGAGATATTGATATCACCTTCTGATCGATCGCGTATTTCTTTCATCGTTCAAACCTGTCCAGCGGTGACGAACTTCAATGCATCCTCAATTCCATCAACAAGGAAATCGATCTCCTCTCTGGTGACGATTAATGGGGGAACTACCCATATCCCAAACTTATCCCTGGGAATGTAGATATTCTTTTCCCGCAGCAAGTATTCTGCGATATTCGTCACTATAGTGTTGGCGTACTTCTCGCCAACTTGGCGAATTGGTTGCCTGGATTTTCGATCCTTTACCAGCTCTATCGTCCAGAAGAGCCCCAGACCACGCACATCACCAACCATCTCAAATTCAGCCGCAAGCATCTTCAACCTGCTCCCCAGGTATTCACCATTTTTTCTGGCAAGATCGATCAGCCCTTCCTCCAGCAATACATTGATACCTGCAAGTGCTCCAGCAGAAGCAAAAGCATGCCCCGAATAACTTTGCCCATGGCCGAACAAGTTATCTTCAAAGCATTGGGCAACCTTCTGGCTGAAGACAACAGCAGTTAGGGGACAATAAACGCCCAGTGCTTTTCCCAAGATAAGGATGTCAGGGACTACACCATAATGTTCGCTGGCAAACATTCTTCCAGTTCTACCCAAGCCAGTCATGGTTTCATCGGCGATCAGCAGGAGGTCCCATTTGTCGCAAATCTCTCTCAGTCTGGGTAGGTATTCGGGTGGGGGAGGGATTACACCATTGGAACCGACAACAGGTTCAATGATCACCGCGGCGACTTTCTCTGATCCCCCTTCCAATGCGATCATCTGGTCAATGTACCCGGCGCAATCGATATCACAAGAAGGGTAAGTATGTCCAAATGGACAGCGGTAGCAATATGCATCGGGGGCAAAGACGACGCCAGGGGCGACAAATGGCTCTTGTAGCCATCTGCGAGGATCACCACTGACGGACATCGCACCAGTCGTCGCACCATGGTACGACCGGTATCGGGAGATTATTTTGTATGGGTAAGGGTAGAGGTGAGGTTCTGAGGAATTTATTTTCCTGTTTTTTACGACCTGGTTGTATTTATAAAACCGGGCGCCTTTGATGGCGGCCTCGACGGCACCGGCACCACTTTGCGCGAGCCAGGTCCGTTTACCAGGACCGCCAGGTGTGATATCGGCCAAAGTCCTGACCAGCTGAGCAGTTGGCTCAGTGGCAAAATCATCGGTGACATAGATCACTTTCTCTAATTGATCTCTCATAGCCTGCAGCACTTTTGGATGGTTGAATCCCAAATTGATACATTCATGCGCGCTGCGCAGGTCGAAGATCTTTCTGCCATCCGTGGTATGAATCCAGCACCCTTCAGTTCTCTCCACTGGAATGGGTGCATACTGTCCCTGGGTCGACCAGGACTGCATTAAATATCTACCCTGGATTTCACTGATATTATCGGTACGGTCTGATGTTTTACCCATTTCTCTAAGCGCAGTTCTTGTTTTTTTATCCCAGATTTCCGAATGACCGGTATTGATCTACTTCATCTCTAACGGGGCAATTTCGGTCACAAAGCGAAAGCGATCTCCCCGGTACAAATCATGACCATACTCCAAAGGAAAGCCATCCTTGTCAAATGCTAACCTCCGTTCGAGCATCAGCGGAGTGCCCGGTTCTACACCCAGAAGTTCAGCCTCGAAATCAGTTGCTGATACCGCCTCCAGGCTCTGTTCAGAGTGATGGGGCACTATCGAATACTCCGTTTCCACAATTTCGTAAACTGAGCGATCCTCCAGATCGTGGGTTTCCAAGTTGGGGAAACGGTAAACTGGCATCGTGCAAGTCTCCAACAATACCGGTTCCTTATTAATCAGCCGCAGACGCTGGAAGTAGTAAACCGGGGCAGAAACTGGTACTTTCAATTTGCTGGCCACCGAAACCTCAGCCAGACGCCGTTCGAAGATAATTAGCCGGGCTTTGGCCTGGTAACCTCTGCTGCGCATACTCTCAGTAAAAGGACTTAACTTGGCTGCCTGGCGTTCGATCTTGGGTCTAGCCACATAAGTCCCATCTCCAGGGCGGCGAATGAGGAGTCCTTTATTATCGAGAACGCGTAGTGCTGCCCGCAATGTCATGCGGCTGACGTTGAGCGATTTGCTCAACTCTCTTTCGGAGGGCAAACGCTGGTCAGGGATCAATTCGCCCACTCTGATCCGTTCGAGCAGACTCTCAGCAATTTGAACGTAGAGGGGGACGGCGACGTTAAAAGGCTCGCCAGATACTTTGTTAGAAACAGAATCCATTTACAATTTCCGGGAATTATTTGATATAATTATACCATTAAAGGTTCAATGGTATAGACCAATATCGCTAACTGTTGGTTTTAGAACTTAGAATTGTCAAGTTTCGCTGGGAGAATTGCTGAAAACTCCCTGCCAGTTGAGAGAAAGGACTATGAATCCACAATTGACAATGTCTTTTTCAGTGATATTGGTTGAGTTTCTTGGTTCCCTGAGCGAATTATCTGAATTTGTCTCAGGGTTCTTTTTCGGGGGATTGAATGCTTTTGACCAGCTGGCCTTTCAACCTATGGAGTGAAAATCTTGACAGCTTCATTTGCGCAACTCATGACCAGTAAGCAGGTGGAAAGTGTTCACGAAGCTTCGTTAGAGATATTGGAAAACGTTGGAGTGCTGGTCCGCAACCAGGAGGCACGCCAGCTTTATGTGCAGCATGGCTGCGAAGAAGAAATTGAATCCTCGGTGATCAAATTTCCGAGAGCCGTCGTTGAGCAATTTCGACAGTCAATCCCGAGTTCCTTTACCTTTCACGGCCGCGATCCGTCTTTCGATCGCACCATCCCTGAAGATGGGCCAATATTTTGCACTGGCAGCTCTGCTCCAGACATCTTTGACTTGGAAAGCAACGAAGTTCGAAGATCGCGGTCGGATGACATTGCCCGGATTGCACACCTGGTCAACGAGCTTCCGGGCTATGATTTATTTGCTATCTCTGTCACTGCGGATGATGCACCGGATGGTCAACAAAGTCTCTCGCGCTTCTATCCGGCTCTCAAGAATTGTCAAAAACCGGTATACGGCAGCGCACCCAGTATAGATGAAGTGTTCGATATTCTAAAATTATGTTTCTTAATCGCTGGGAGGGAGGCTGCCTTCTGGGAAAGACCATTTATATGTCTGGGTTATTGTCCGGTGATTTCCCCTTTGACGATGGATGTGGAATCAACAGAAAAACTGATTCGATTCACAGAGTTGGGAGTCCCCTGTTATGGGGTGATGGCGCCTACTGCAGGTTTGAGTGCTCCATTGACCCTCACCGGTTCTTTGGCATTAACTAACGCGGAATTTCTGGCTCAGACGACATTAGAGCAGATACTAAAACCAGGAAAACCGATCATTTATGAGGCGCTCCCAACGGTGGTCGACGTTCGCAATGGGGCGTACTCTCCAGGAGGGATCGAAACTGGGATTTTATTAATGGGCTGTGCGCAAATGGCAGATTTCTACAACATCCCAAGTGGAGGATTTGCAGGATTGACAAACGCGAAATCAAGCGATGTTCAATCTGGTTTCGAAACAGGTATGTCGAGTGTAGCTGCCCTGCTGGCTGGATTGGATTTGCTGCGCATAGGTGGTTTATTGGATGCATTAAAAATATTCGATTTCTCCAAAGTTGTAATTGATAACGAGATCGCCTTAATGCTCAAACAAGCTGCGCGGGGGATTCAGTTCAGCGAAGATAACCTCGCCTTGGACACGATTGCTGAGACTGGTCCCGGGGGAACTTTCCTCAATAAATCACACACGATCGAAAGGATGCGCACCACTCCTTTTCTGCCAGATATTGCTGACCGCCTTTCCTGGAGTCAATGGAAGACTGGTGGTGCAATAACGCCCCAGGCACAGGCATTAAATCGGGTTCGAGAGATCTTGAGCGTTGATAATCCGGCGGTTTTTTCTGCTGAAGTTGATCAATCAATTCGGGAAGAATTTGTGGGTTTAGTCGCCGGAGATTCTTTACCGATTGCAGCAAGCATGAAACCAATTTAGCTGGGAGAAAAATATGCCGAATTTAATCGATTTCATGGAAAGGGCGACCAGCGGGCCGATTGTCGTGGAAGATGAATTCAATTTGAAACGGTTAATTCC
Source organism: Chloroflexota bacterium (assembly GCA_020346705.1). Taxonomy (GTDB): domain Bacteria; phylum Chloroflexota; class Anaerolineae; order Anaerolineales; family UBA4823; genus PFL25. The sequence goes on from CP070785.1 coordinate 2,490,609, forward strand.
TAACACCAGAAAGATTGTTAAAGAATATAACATCACTTATTCACCTGAAAATCCCGTAGCGGCTGATGATAGCTTAGCTGATCGTTTGTTTGAAGCGGCAATCGAGTTTATCATCCGCACCGGGATTTATTGTGATGATACGAATCGAGTGATCCAAATTGAGAAGGATGAAATCATCCATGCACTCCAAAACCTCCCGGATGGTTCCTATTTTGGGGAAGGGCGCGATCGAAATAAATTTGTCTCCCGAAGACTGGATGATGAAAGAAAACCCTGGTGTCATGTTGGAACTGGGATCGTGGCTTCTTCCGAGGATATAGCCCTTGCTCAAGTAGATGGTTACGGGCGGGTTCCCCAAGCCAACTCGATCAGTATTCCAGCCTTCAATCGCATCCGGGAAATGCAGGTGATTGGTGGATCGCCACTTGAAATTCACGCCGCATCCCGGGCTGTCCAGGCAGGTCGCAAGGCACTCACTAACGCTGGACACCCTGGTTTACCCATTATGAATCTGATTTCATCCGCGACGACATCTATGGGTACGATTGCTGGCTCCCATCCAGCCTTCGGCTTGCGACCTTCAGATGGCTGGCTGATCGATTTTCTGGCCGAGATGAAGGTTAATTTCGAAACGCTGAACAGGTTGGCATTTATCCAACTGACTGGGGGCAACATAGGTTCTACTGCGCTGCCTATCCTGGGAGGATTTGCTGGTGGCGCAGCCGGAACTGCGCTGGTGATGACCGCTTATTATCTGCTGGGTATTTTGCTCTTCCAAGGGACATATCACCTGACCTGCCCAGTCCATTTTCGCTATGGCTGCACAACTACACGGGACAGTATTTGGGTGCTTTCAGTGGTTGGGAGAGCAGCCAGCCGGAATATCAATTATCCTGATATTGCCTTGGGTTACGCAGCTGCCGGACCGCAAACCAGGATGTATTTTTATGAAGCCGCTGCATTTATACTAAGCAGTGTGGTCTCAGGTTTTGGGGGAGTGCAAACAGTTCACCCGGCAAAAGCAATCATCGAAGATGGGGTGACACCACTGGAGGCTTCATTCTGTGCAGAGCTTGCCCACAGATTTGCGGGCAAGCAGGCCGACGAGGCTAATGAACTAGTCAACATGCTGCTCGAGAAGTATGAACACAGGATGGAAATGCCACCTTCGGGGAAACGATTCCAGGAATGCTTTAACCTAAAAACCGAAAAACCTACGGAGGACTACCAAAAGCTGTATGCAGATGTCAAGGATGAGTTGATCAGCATGGGAATTACGTAATAGTCATTCAGAAACAACCTGCCCTGAGCTTGTCGAAGGGCAGGATTCGGGAGTGCATCACACCTGGACTCGGCATTTCAAGGAAGAAGCTCTGAGGAGGAATAGGATGTTAAATTTTTTGGACGTTTATGAACGAGCGCTGCAGGGCCCATTGATGACTGAACAGGACTTCGATTTAAAAATCTTCATCCCCTCATTGCGGAGAGTGGTTAAAGATTATGGGATTGAATTCGATCCGGAAAATCCCATTCCATCTGATGATCGAGCTGCAGACAATCTCTTTAATGCGGCGGTTGATTTTTTAAGTCAGGTTGGGATCTACTGCCAGGATACCAATCGGGTGATCCAATTCAGCAAAGAAGAGATTATGGAAGCTGTTCGAGAAGCGCCTGGAAAATGTCTTGTAGGTGATGGGAAGGAAGCTGGTGTCTTTGGGATGAGATCTCCTGATGACGGAAAAATACCCTGGCTGCATGTTGGATCCGGGATCGTAGCCTCCAACGAGGAGATGATGAGCAACCTGATCGAAAGTTACGGCACAATCGCGGAGGCGGACTCAATCAGCATATCAGCTCTGGATAACATCCGGGGAATCCCTATCACGGCAGGCTCTCCGGCTGAGCTCTACGCAGCGATCCGCGGGGTCAGGATCGGTCGCGAAGCCCTGCGCAGGGCTGGAAGACCTGGCTTGCCGATCATGAATCTGATATCAACGGCAGCTGCGGCAGTGACCACGATCGCAGCCAGCGCACCGCAATTCGGGCTGCGACCTACCGATGGCTGGTTGGTCGGCGCCATATCCGAAATGAAAATCGATTTTGGGGCCATGAACAAGACAGCCTACTTGTTGAATTGGGGAGCCAATATTGGCGCAGAAACAGCGCCCATCCTGGGTGGTTATTGCGGTGGGCCGGAAGGGACCTCAGTTGCAAGCACTGCCTATATTTTGATGGGACTGCTGATCCAAAAAGGGAACTACCAGCTGACCTTCCCGGTTCATTTTCAACATGGATGTTCTACTACCCGGGATGTCCTCTGGGTGGTGTCCTCCAGCTGCCAGGCAGCCAGCCGCAATATTCCCATGCCAGTGATCTGGTTAGGGTATATCGCGGGAGGGCCAAATACGAAATCATACTTTTATGAATCTGCAGCGTATTTGCTCTGTGCAGTTACCTCCGGTGCACCCTCAGTGCAAACCCCTCATCCTGCAAAGGCTGTGAAGGTGGATGGGATTACTCCATTGGAGGCTAAATTCGGTGTTGAGATGGCCATGGCAGCGTCCCAATTGTCAAGGGAGCGAGCTGGTGAGCTGGCAAATCAGCTACTGGAAAAATACGAATCTCAGATTCCAAACGCCTCCAACGGCAGTACCTACCAGGAATGTTTTGATGTTACTAAAGGCAAACCAGGTGAGGACTACCTTCGGCTTTATAACGAGATGAAGGAGGAATTAGCAGATATGGGCGTACCGTTCAAATGAAATATTTATCCGCATAAACAACTGCAAAATTAGAAATTCCGCGGATATGAGGCAATATGTCGCAAGGTTCAGCGAAGTTTTGAACTGATCCAATAATATTATGCTAAGAAAATCTCTGTAATTATCTGGAGGATCATCAAATGGAAAAAGAAAAGATCTTGGAAAACCTGGCTTTTGCTATCGTTGAGGGCGATGAAGATAAGGCTGTTGAGAATGCGAAAGCAGCTATGGAGGCGAAGCTAGATCCCCTGGAGACCGTGGAAAACGGCCTTTCAAAAGGGATGGACGATATCGGAGAGAAGTTTGGCAAAGGCGAAGTATTTTTACCAGAGCTATTAATGGCCGCCAATGCATTCAAGTCTGCGATGGAAATCTTAAAACCAGAGCTTGAAGCCCAGAAAATGCAAACTGCCCAAAAGGGAACTATCTTAATTGGCACTGTCAAGGGAGACGTTCACAACATTGGGAAGGATATCGTCAGCACGGTTTTGGAGACCAAGGGATTTAATGTGGTCGATATTGGCGTCGATAATGACACCTTGAGCATTATTCAAGAGGCAGAGAAAGCCCAGGCTGATGTTATTGCCCTTTCATGTTTGATGACCACTACCATGCCTGCCCAGAAAGAGTTCATCGAGGTTCTGGAAGAAATGAATCTTCGTGAAAAATACTTTGTTATCGTGGGAGGGGGACCTGTCACTCAAGAGTGGGCAGACGAGATCAAAGCTGATGGATATGGAGAGTCAGCAGTTGAGGCGCCAGTGCTGGTCAAGGAATTGATCAGAAAAAAGTAAAAGCGGATCGTTGGGTAGATTTTCCTGTGATAACAAACTGGAGAAGCGAGTTATTTTCACCACCGTCGCTTTACGGGAATACCTGGTATGGAGGCGATGGTTTCTTTATCAACATTGAGGTAAACCACTTTCTCTTCGATGCGGTCAATCTGGTCGAGAGGAATGCAGATATCCTTTTCTTTCCAGGGATGACCCTCCCGCAAACACAAGTGGGTGATATTTCCACTCATCGGTCCCACAATAAATTCGTCTACTTTACCAACCCAGCCATCGGTCGCCCGGACTCGGGCACCGCGACGAACCGCCAATTCGCCAGGAGGGATACGCCTTACTTTATCATCGACGATCCGTTTTGTTGGCACAACATAGGGCCACACCATGGTTAGATTAGGATCAGTGGCATGCTGGGGGATATCGGCGTAAATGAAATCCGGCTGGTTGAAGGGCTCAAGTTTGGAAAATTCCTCCTTCGAACAGCTCAACAAGATCACCTCAGCACCAGAATTTGCGACCAATTTAACCGAGACCAGCCGCTCGATACCAGATTGCCGTTTTGATTTCACTACCAGGTGAGTAACTTGCTCGGTGGTAGGATTGATGATTATATAGGTGGAACGACCGCAAAGACCATCTGTGCAGTGCACATCAACATTGAGGGGAAATTCCATTGCTGTTTACTCCATTTCAGGTCATCACGGAGGCCAGGATAGTTTGCTCGGGTATTTTGCTGCTGCCTTCTTCATCTGCCAGGTGGCAGGCCACAAAATGACCAGGACGAGCTTCCCGAAACTCTGGTTCCACCGTGATGCATTCTTCTACCGCCAGTGGGCAGCGGGTGTGGAACACACATCCCGAAGGTGGATTTGCCGGGCTGGGAGGATCACCCTTCAGGATGAACCGACGTCTCTCTTGTTCAAGTTCGGGGTTCGGCAACGGAACTGCTGAGTTTAGAGATTGCGTATAGGGGTGGAGCGGGTCATCGAAGAGCATATTGCGATCAGTCATCTCCATGATCTTCCCCAGATACATGACCATAATGCGGTGGGAGATATGTTTTACCATGCTCAGATCGTGGGCGATGAATAAATACGTCAGGTTCAACTGCTCTTGTAAATCCTGCATCAGGTTGACCACTTGAGCCTGGATGGAGACATCCAGTGCCGAGATGGGTTCATCACAGACGATAAAACTCGGGTTTAGAGAAAGCGCCCGGGCGATGCCAATGCGCTGACGCTGGCCGCCGGAGAACTCGTGGGGAAAACGACGCACATAACCAGGGTCCATCCCAACCAGCTCCAATAGCTCAGCCACCCGATCTTTAAGCTCCTGACTGCCACTCTTCATCATCCCGTTGATAACTAACGGCTCGCCGACAATTTTTCCCACCGAGTGGCGAGGGTTTAATGTCGCATAAGGATCCTGGAAAATCATTTGCATTAAAGGACGTCGCTCGCGCAATTTGCTATCGCTCAATTGGGTCAGATCATCGCCATCAAATATCACATGACCACTGGTAGGTTCGTGCAGCAGTAGGATGGCCCGTCCAGCAGTGGATTTTCCACAACCGCTCTCACCGACCATGCCCATGGTTTCTCCCCGCTTGATATTAAAAGATATGCCATCAACTGCTTTTACAGCACCGATCTGCCTGGCGAACAAACCACCAGTGATCGGGAAATGCTTTTTCAGATCCTGGACTTCCAAAAGGATACCGTTATCTGCCATTACGCGGTCCTCCTTTTTCCATATCGTAGAAGCAAGATGCCTGGTGCTCTCTCCCCACATCAATCAAAGGTGGAATTTCTTCCCAACACCTTTCAAAGGCATAATCACAGCGCCAGGCGAATGGGCAGTGTGCAAGTGGTATCAGCAAGTCGGGCGGAGCGCCTTTGATGCTCACCAGGCGTTTCGATTCCCGACTGTCCAGTCGTGGAAGAGCACCAAGCAACCCAACTGTGTAAGGGTGTTGTGGGTGTTCATAAAGATCTTTGACAGTGGCGATTTCAGCCGGTCGCCCACCATACATCACCATCACCCTCTCAGCGATGCCAGCCACGACGCCCAAATCGTGGGTGATCCAGATCACTGCCACGCCAAGTGCATCGCGAAGACGTTTGAACAAATCTACAATCTGAGCCTGGACAGTCACGTCTAAGGCGGTGGTTGGCTCATCGGCGATGATGATCTTGGGGGTGCAGGCGATGGCGATGGCAATCACCACTCGCTGACGCATACCTCCAGAGAATTGGAAAGGGTAGGCTTTGTAGCGTAATTCTGGATCGGGTATCCCGACCTGGGTCAGGAGTTCAATCACTCGATCCCTGGCTTCGTTTTTACTCATTCCCTTGTGCCTGACCAGGGTCTCAGAAATTTGCTCGCCAATGGTAAGAATGGGATTTAAAGTGGAGATAGGATCTTGGAAGACGAATCCAATCTGCCCGCCGCGCACATCGCGTAATTCGGCGGGCGTCATTTGGAGTAAATCTTGCCTTTCCATAAAAATTGCTTCACCATTTTCCACTTTTCCCGGGGGCATCGGGATCAATCCCAGGAGAGACATCATGGTCACGCTCTTACCACTGCCACTCTCTCCAACAATGGCTAAAGTTTCTCCATCCTCCAATTCGAAGCTGACACCGTTAACCGCGTTGACGACACCATCAAGGGTATAGAACTTTGTGACGAGGTTTTTAACTTCCAGAACTTTAGACATGGAAACCTCCTCACTTCCTCGAACGGCGCAAGCGAGGGTCGAGTACATCGCGCAGCCAATCTCCGAGGAGATTCATCCCCATTGAGGTAAACATAATCGCCAGGCCTGGGGCACCTGCAATCCAGGGACAGCACTGCAGGTATTTACGACCAGCAGCCAGCATGTTTCCCCAGCTCGGAACACTGGGCGGGACGCTCAATCCAAGGAAACCAAGACCAGCTTCGTAGAAGATCATGGCTGACATCTCGAAGGTAGCCAGGGTGATGAGTGGTCCGATGAGGTTGGGGGTGATGTGGTCGAAGATGATGCGCGGCCAGCGAGCTCCGGCGCTGATCGCTGATTCAACGTAGCCCGATTGGCGCATACGCAGGACTTCACCCCGCGTGACGCGGGCGAAGATCGGAGAGTCAGTGATGCCAAAGATCAGGATAACATTAATTAGACTCCTCCCCAAGATTGCCGCAATAAAAACTACGAATAATAGATATGGTAAAGATAATATCAGGTTGATAATATTCATAATAACCGAATCAACCCGACCGCCCATGTAACCTGAAATGGAGCCGATAATTAATCCAAGGCTGGCAGCAATTAACACGCCAAAAAAAGCAACGGTCAACGAAACGCGTGCACCGTAAACTAAACGGCTAAAAATGTCCCGCCCCAGGTTGTCGGTGCCGAGGATATGATCCCAGCTACCCTCTGCCTGCCATACAGGCGGTACTTTGCTCTCCCGCAAATTTTGTTCCAGGGGATCATATGGTGCAATCCACGGGGCAAAAATTGCCGCAAATACCACGGTCAGGAACATCAGCAATCCGATGATGCCGCTTTTATCTCGCCACAAGAAACGGCCGTAGTATGCAGCCCGGTCCCTGTAGGTTTGCTCAACATCGAGAAGACTGTCAGCTGATGCCCCTGCTGCACTGCGGGTGATCATGGGTTTATTTTCCATAACGAATCCTCGGATCGATTAATGCGTAGGCCATATCGGTCACCAGGTTGAGCGCCAATACAACCACCGCCGTAAATACTGCAAGCGCCTGCACGAGTGGAAAATCTCGCCAGCCGATGGACTGTTCGAGCAATTGCCCCATACCTGGCCAGGCGAAAATGGCCTCAATGTAGATCGATCCTCCCAGCATGTAACCAAACTGGACACCGATCACGCTGACCAGCGGAATGGCGACATTCCTGAATACATGCCTGGTGTAGATTGTCCTTCTTTCCAGGCCTTTGCTGCGAGCAGTGCGGATGAAATCCTCACCGCGAATTTCTAAAACCGAGGAGCGGGTCATACGCACAATTTGTCCCATGACTGGCAAACCTAAGACGAAAGCTGGCATGATAACAGACTTCCACTCGTCGCGGCCAAAAGATGGAAACCATCGCAGCTGCACCGCAAAGTACAGGATCATGATCAATGCCAGCCAGAAATTTGGGACGCTCTGTCCAAGAAGCGCCAAACCCCTGGCAATGTTATCTATAAAACTACCTGGATTGAATCCACTCACTAAACCCAATGGGACGCCTATCACCACAGCAAAAAACAAAGCAGTTATCGCAAGTTGTAATGTGGCTGGTAGGCGCTCCAGAACCATCGGCATGGCGGGAGTTTTGAAGTGTAGTGAATCTCCAAAATCGCCTACGACCGCCCCAGACATGAAACGCCCAAATTGGACGAGGAGCGGGTCGTTGAAGCCCATTCTTTCACGGAATTCTTCCATATCTTCAGGTGAGGCTTCGCGCGACATCATCAACGTGGCTGGGTCTCCTGTTACGCGCACCATGGCGAACACCAGCAGCAGGACGCCAAAAAGCAGCAAAACAGATTGGCCCAGTTTAGATAGAAAATACCGCGACATAGAGAACTCCTTCTACGTTATTTGAACACCGCTCCTTTCTTACCGCGACCAATAAAGTAGTGGAAGGGCGGCTTTAGCCGCCCTTCCACTTGGTATTAATTACCTTGTGAGATTACTCCCCTGCGAGAAATACTGGGAATAGATCGTACCCTTCAAATGGTAGTGGATCGTAGCCCTGCACTCGGGTGTTGATCGCCTCGAAAGCGACTGGTTGGTAGAGGTAAATGAAGGGCGGATCTTCCTGCATGTATACCTGCAGTTCGCCGTACAAAGCGGCGCGCGCATCCTGGTCTGCTGTTGCCTGGATTTGCGCCAACAGATCATCAATAGTTGGATCGGACCAGGCGGAGTAGCTGGCATCCATACCACCTAGAGCACCGGTCAAGCGCCGGAAGGCCTCACCACCTGCTGCGGACCAGCTGTCACCGAATAAGGGCGGCAGCTCCTTGTTGGCTTCCAGATCCCAGTACTGGCCGGATTCCATCAGTTCCAGGCTGACATCGATT
>CP070785.1:2499348-2508047 GCA_020346705.1 Chloroflexota bacterium
GATCTCTGTTTTTAATGTCAAACGAGTTCCTTCAAGAATTATTTTTGGGCAATGTTTTTTGTTCATTGTTAGTTTTAAAATTCTTCCCAAGCTGCCTGTAATTCGTGAGGATACCACAAGTAAAATTTAAAGAGAGTTTTGTTCACAGAATAGCGTTTTACAATAGATGCAATTCATTCATAATAGCTTAAAATATTCTCAATATGTCCAGAGTCAGCGTCAACATTTTCGATGAACTGAATAATTTACTGCCCAAGAAAAATCGATTTAAGGTACTAGAGATCGAGTTCAAGGGGCGACAATCGGTCAAACACATCATCGAATCCCTCGGCATTCCACATACTGAAATTGGCTCAATAACGATTAACAAACAACACGTTGATTTTGGTTACCTAGTTCAAAATGAAGACATTGTCTTGGTTTATCCGGCAACACCAGATAACGATAATTATTCAGGCATGTTTTCAAATGGGAAAATGGCTATTGAACCAAATTTCATCCTGGATAATCACCTTGGAAAGCTGGCAACTTACCTGCGTATCCTCGGTTTTAACGCTGTTTACCGAAATGACTACCATGATGATGAACTCGCTGCTGATTCAATCCAATCGAAAAGGATATTACTGACCCGTGACCGTCAGCTGCTGATGCGAAAAACAATTCGCTACGGATATTTAATCCGCTCCCTAGAGCCAGAACTGCAAGTGCTTGAATTGTTCAATCGTTTCAACTTGAATGAGATTATCAATCCTTTCAACCGCTGTTTACGCTGCAATACCCAATTGTCACCTATTGATAAACGATCAATCCTGCACAGATTAGAGCCAAAAACCAAGAAATATTTTGAGGAATTCCACTTGTGCCCTCAGTGCCAACGGATCTACTGGAAGGGTTCTCACTATGAACGAATGGACCAGAAAGTTGAAGATTTAATTTCAAATTCAAGAAGTATAAAAAACTGAGATCAATCAATAAGTGAATTTAACTGAATAATGCACCGGAGAACTCCCAGTGCAGTATTCAGTCCACTCTAGCTTACTGTTCAATCGAAACGAGGCTGCCAAAGGTGTTGACATTCAAAATCCATTGGCTGCCAATTTGCGCATCCTGGAATAGATTCAATTCATCTGTGGTATAAACAAATGTCTTCTCATCAGACTTGAAAACGATCGAATATGTCTCACCCCACTCTTCTCCAATACGTTGTCCAGTTTCCAGAACTGGTTCAGGCCAGATTGGCGAAAAATCCTCCCCGGCCAACACGGATACTTCAACTACGCTCCATTCCTCGACTGTAAAGCTGCAGAATGAATCGTAGACTTCATATTCACAATCCTGGACAACATCTGCGTAACCATCACCTGTATCTACTGTATAAGGCGTCCCACATATTTCGACGGAATTTGGTGCTGGATCGGATTGAACACTGCGCACCTCATCGCTGCATGTTTCGATCACGGCACCTGAAGGGATTTCATCCTCCCAATCCTTATACTCCACTGGAATAAGTGCTTCGACCGGAACAGTTCGCTCCCAACTGACACTTTCAACCACTCCCGTAGTCGGATTAGTGCGAAATGAAAATAATAGAAATGCACCGCAAGCCACAACCAGGGTTGCTACTACACCAACTATGATCCAGGTCCTAATTTTTGAAGATGATTTAGAAGCAGCTGCAACCGGTGCCTCCTCTCTGGTTTTTTCCTTGCCTAACCCACCTCCACAATTTGAGCAGGTACTGGCACCTTCAAGATTTTCTTCCCCGCAATGAGGACAATTTACAGTAACGGACTGCCCAACACTATAGGCACCTATCACCCTGCCTGATTCTCGTTTTAATCCTTCAACCAGGTCCCCACCACACTGCTTGCAAATCTCTGCATTTCCAGGATTTCTGGTGCCGCAATATGGACAGTGGATATCAGGACCCACATCCATCTGGGCAAGCTTATCTGGATCTGTAATCAGCTCTTGATTTTTAGTTTGTTCAAACTGAATATCTTGCGGTTGGGGAGCTCCGCAGTTACCACACACCTTCTCTGAGCCAGGATTGATGCTGTTGCAATTTGGGCATGTCCATTGAAGTTCGACATGACCGATTTTTTTTCGCGCCATGATTCACCGGTCTCCTCAATCAAATTACCCCAAATATCAAATGACAATTATTGGGTTGAGAACATTTTATCAAAACGTTCTTAATCACTGCTTTGCAAGTGTGCAAGGCATATAAATTTCTACAGAATGACCAGAATCTGTTTTTGAAGATTAATCAATACCTAGAGCAGATCTCACTTTTGAAATCTTGGGAACTGACAGCTTGCGAGCCTTCTCAGCACCCTGGAGAAGAACTTGCTCGAGATATGTCTTATCCCCCATTAACTGCCCATATCGCTCCCGGGCCTCCCCAAATTTACCCTCCAATAGCTCATACAGCTCGTTTTTGATCTGACTATAAGCTAAACCACCTTCTATATAACCCTTTTCGACTCGTGCAACATCATCAGGTTTTGCAAAGTGCTTATAAATCGCGAACACATTGTCAGTCTCCGGATCTTTTGGATCCTCTGGACGCCGGGAATCAGTAACGATGCGCATCACGCTCTTGCGAAGCTGATTTGAGGGAGCAAAGATCGGAATGACATTATCATAGCTTTTGCTCATCTTGCGACCATCCAAGCCTGGGATAGTCATCACCTCTTCTCTTATCACTGCTTCAGGCATGGTGAGAACATCACCATAAGTGCTGTTGATTGCCTGCACAATGTCCCTGGTTATCTCGATATGCTGTTTTTGATCTAATCCCACAGGCACAAAATCGGTATCGAATAGTACGATATCTGCAGCCATTAAAGCCGGGTAGAAAAACAAGCCAGAATTTATACCCTGATCGGGATTGAGACCCTTTTCAACATTCTCATCCACCGCTGCCTTATAAGCATGGGCACGGTTAAGCAATCCTTTTGCAGTGAAACATGCCAATATCCAGGTTAGTTCCATTACTTCAGGAATATCGGATTGGCGATAAAAAACCACTTGATCTGGATCGAGTCCAAGGGCAAGCCAGGTAGCAGCGACATCGTAAGTTAATTCACTCATCGTCTCTGGATCCCTGACAGTGGTCAACGCATGATAATCTGCGATGAAATAAAAAGCCTGGTATTCCTTTGCCAGCTCTAATGCTGGCCTGATCATCCCCAGGTAATTGCCAATATGTGGCGTTCCAGATGGTTTAATTCCCGTCAGTGTGATTTTGTTAGACATTTAGAAATTCCTAAAACTCCCAGTGAAAGAAGTAATTGTATCAATTTAAGATTGTATATTCAACTGGTCTCATCATTTCTGGATCGATCTCTTCAATCCGTTCTGGACCGAAAGCGACCAAGGTCTGATTTATCTCATATACTTCCTGACGAAGTTTCTTGATATTTATACCCCGGCAGCTATCCGGTAAGGGATCCAGCCATTTGCGGACTCGCAGGAACATTTTCACGGCACCATTGTAATTCCCTCGTAGTACCTGGTAATAAGCCACGGACACCTGCAAAATGGCTCGATACAAATCGCGCCCAGGGGTCTCATCTTGCATCCAGGCCATTTCTAAGAGATCGTGCGCTTCGAAATACTTACCGCGATTAAACTTCTCTAAACCTTTTATCGCAAAGTGGGGTAAAGGTTCTTTGCATGCCTTTTCCATCTGATCAAGATCGACAACCTTAGCATGCTTTGCAATTAAATCTGGCAGTTCAGAAAAGAATTTGGATCTCGCATAAACTTGATCCGCGCCAGCCTGTTTTGCTAATTTTAAAGTCTCGGTATCCACATGTGATCCATAACTTATTACAGGCATGCCTCTCGTTGCTGAGCCAGAGGAGATTATTGCGATCCATTCATCCCAAGGAATTAGATCATTACCAAGGTCGAAGATTACCAACGATGGCTGCCATCTGGTGATCCTTTCAAGGAAAATCCCATTTCGCCCTTTGATTGGTTCTGCAACTTGATGTTCCGGCTCAAAATGATCATCTGGAGCAATCTGCTCAGCTGATTCGATCGTTTTAACCTCAAATCCCTGTGCTTCCGCGGCGCTTTCGATCCGAACAGAGAAATTCAAATCTTTGACAAATGCTAAAACTAATGGAAAATCATTATTCATTACTTTGAAAATCTTTCCTCTTGTTTTCAGCCACTGACCTGATTCAATCAGCGGAAATTCTTTCCAGTTCCTCAACAATCCGGGTCAATTCACTGAGCAGGTTTCGTGGACCATGAAATGCAAATTCTCGTACAAGCTGGCGATAATACCATAGTGTACCCTCCTTGCCACCGTTAAACCTGTCCCAACCAGCTTCACCTTCTCGACGAATATCCCACAAGGTTGCGCGAGCATTATACACTTTATCAGCTAAGGACACCCTGATCACCGCGGGACTAGCTGTGCGGATCGATGCGATAAATGCCTCCTTTCGCTCTCTCCAGGGTGGTTTAGGATCGGTATAGGAATCGGTCAATGCATCCACGATATCTGCGACTTCCGACCCAAATTTTAATCTTATGTCCATCAAGGTTTCTACACCACCTTGATCTTCAACTGCATCATGCAGCAAGGCTGCAATCGCCTCATCTTCTTCTCCACCATCCTCAAGCACCAAACTTGTCACCCCGAGTAAATGAGCAAAGTAAGGCACCGAGCTGCGTTTTCGTTTTTGCTCAGCATGTAAACGAGCTGCATAAATCAGTGCTTCTTCAAATCTATCTGTCAAGAAATTAGACATACAAGATTAAACAGGAATAGTGAGACTTTCCAAATCTCGTGGATAATAAGTCAAAATTTCATTCCCCTCTTCGGTTACCGCAACTGTGTCTGAATGACGAAAACCGCCAAAGTCGGGGTTATATAATCCAGGCTCAACTGTAAAAACCATCCCGGGTTGGATCACTGTCTCATCACCGATATCCAAAAACGGTGCTTCATGATAACGAAGACCAATTGCATGCCCAACATGGTGTTTCCAATAATCCATCAAATCGTTGGCTTCGTAATAAGCTCGCACAGCTATATCGACATCGGAGCATTTCACGCCTGGTCCGATCTCAGAAATTGCTAAATCCTGTAAAGCCACCATATGATCGAACATGCGCTTTTGGTCATCACTGGCTGGTCCAATAATCATCGTCCGTTCTAATTCAGAGTTGTAACCCCAAACTGGAGCACCTGCCCCGGTGACAAGGACATCTCCCTCCATAAAAATGATGTTGTTTGCCAGCGCGTGAGGTATGGCTGCGTTGCGCCCAATTTGACCCCGATATCCTGCACCAGCACCGTCAGAAAAGGGACTTTGCGCCTGGTAAATTGGGCCAATTGTGTCAAGCATAGTCTGATTCGCTTCCTGGCTGGCGCGTTGACTAACTTCCGTTTCAGTCACACCAACTTTTGTATATCGTTGGAGAAGTACATGAGCCAGGTGTCCCCATTTGACGCTCTCGCGGATGAGAACTAATTCCGCCTCGCTTTTGACCATCATCTGGTCTTCGATGAACCCGGTTAATTTGATTGTCTCAACCGCCATCAACTCGCTTAATTCGGGACCACGGTATCCAAGTATCCATGGGTATCCATCATGATCGACGCCAATTCGACCTGTGATCCCCATATCCACCAGCATTGCTTTCAACTTCTCCATGGGATGAGGTTGATAGGGGTATTCCAAATAGTGGTCCACCCGCTGAATGAGGGAATTGGTTTGTGCATGCTCAACTTCCAATCTGGGCACGAACAAAGCCCTTTCTCCTGATGAGTTCATCACGAACGCAATCGGTCTTTCAGTCGGAATGAAGGCAAATCCGGTGTAGTACAAAATGTAGTGACTATCGAATAAAACCACACCACTCAAGTCCTCAGATTTCTCTTTCTCCAATAGCTTTCCTGCGCGTTCAGAAAATTCATCCCTAGAAATGTTGATCGATGTCTCCATGCAAATTTCCTTTAATTGTGAATTTCAAAATCGCTGGTAACTTCAACTGAACCTTTGATGGTATTTATCACAGTGCAGTAAATTTCTTCTGATAGCTGGATTGCCTTCTTGACATTCTTTCTTGATAAATCACCCTTCAGAGAATAATGAAGGTGGATATGGGTAAATCTTTTTGGGGGCTCATTTTGGAGCTCTCCAGTACAAACCACCTCCAAGCTTTCTAAAGGTTCTCGTTTCTTCCTTAAGATTGTGACTACATCATAGGCTGAGCATGAGGCTGCTGATAGAAGCAGCAGATCAGAGGCTTTCAATCCTCGCCAGGGTGAATCGTGGTCATCCCACATGCCAATCACTGCTGGTGTTCCGCGAGAATCCACACCTGCCATGAGAGTTTCAGTGGAGCTGATCCACCTCAAATTAACTGTACTCGTTGGATTGGGCATCTCTGGATCTTGATTTTTTATTTTCACTGTATCTCCCATAAAAGCTTTACCTGCTCAAGGATAGAATAAAAACTGCTCGATTCTCCATTCCTCTCAATTGGTGATGAATGTTGTCGGTAATCGTCTCCTAAAAGAGCTGCTACTACAGCCAGGGAGCATTCTTTTGCTGCACCTAAATCATAACCCCCTTCAAGGAAAAGGCTGATCCTGCCACGGCAGTATTCATCAGACCAACGCACCAAACTTTCGATCAATCTCCCATAGCCTTCTGCTGTGAGTTGCAAATTACCCAGAGGATCTGCATAGTGCGGGTCAAACCCATAACTGACCAAGATCATCTCCGGTTGAACTCGATCCAGCAGCGGGAGGATAAATTCGTCCATCACAGTAAAAAATGCACCGTCACCAGAATATGGCGGTAAGGGGAAATTTGCAGTTTTCATCTCTCCAGGACCCTCACCGGTCTCATTCAACCAACCCGTACCTGGATAATGCGGATATTGGTGAGTCGACAGGTAGAAGACATCTTCCCTAGAGAAGAAAATATCTTGAGTGCCATTGCCATGATGCAGGTCTAGATCGATAATTGCCAAACGCCGAGCTCCCTCTTGAACTATCAAGGATTGAGCAGCTATGGCGACATTATTCAATAAACAGAATCCCATCGCCCGCTGTGGGGTCGCGTGGTGGCCTGGAGGACGGGTTAGGGCAAATCCACGCCTGGCGCTTCCATTCCAGACAGCTCGAGCAACTGCAACTGCTCCACCCGCCGATTTATGCGCTAACTGCCAGGACTCAGGTCGAGTATAGGTATCTGCATCATAGTGCATCCCCTTCTTGGTTATTCCCTCAAGCTCTTTGAGATAATCCGGTGTGTGAACTGCATCTAAAACGTCCTTAGGGACAGATTGCGGTTCCAGCTGAGAATAAATTTCCCAATATCCATGATCGTTCAGGGCTGTCCTAATCGACTCAACACGTTCTGGGCGTTCTGGATGCCCCATCTCATAATGCTGTTCGTGACCTTGGGGGTAAAAAAAGACCAAATCATCCATTGTCAAATCCAATCCCAAAATAAGGTCAATTGTACAGCCGTTATCAGTCCCCGTCAATTAATCACATCTTGACCTAATGAGATTTTTTTCTCTATAATAAGGATGTGAATATTTTAGTCAATTCTATTCGGAAAATCGGACCCTTATTCATTCCTCTATTCTTAATTGTCGCTTGCCAAACCGGAGAGAGTCAGGTGTTGACAACTTCTACCGCGACGATTCCTCCAACCATTGAAACGATTCCTACTCAGATACCTCCAACCCAAGAACCAACTCTGACATCAAGCCCGGCGCCGACCGAGGATGAAATGTTCACGACCTTGCGAATAAAAATGGTAGACGAACAAATCGCGCTACGCGACATTGAAAATCCAGATGTTTTACAGGTAATGCGAACCGTACCGCGACATAAATTTGTCCCTGATGAATTGGTACCGCTCGCTTATGAAGATCATCCCCTTCCTATTGGGTACGGGCAAACTATTTCACAACCGTATATAGTTGCGTTAATGACCCAAAGCCTAAATCCTGAACCTGGTCAACGAATTCTTGAAATCGGAACCGGTTCTGGATACCAGGCAGCGGTTCTCGCTGAACTGGACGTTGAAGTCTATACGATTGAGATCATCCCTGAACTTGCTGCCCAGGCAGCTGAACGTCTTAATGACCTCGGCTACACGAATATCTATACTCTTAATGCAGACGGGTATTTTGGCTGGGAAGAATTCGCTCCATTCGATGCTGTTATCGTAACTGCTGCACCCGACCATCTCCCCCAACCACTGGCAAACCAATTGGCTGAAGGGGGACGGCTGGTCATACCAATTGGTCCGGTTGGCTTTGTGCAAACGTTATGGTTATTTGAAAAAGAAGCGGGGGAACTGCAGGCCACAAACCTTGGTGGAGTAACCTTTGTACCTTTTACAGGGGACCATTAAGCTTTCATAACCAGCCCCGCGATCCCGTAAAATATCGCCCCAATAATCAACACAATCGAAAAGCTGCTGCTCAAAGCCAGGATCGCAGCCAGAACAGCTGCGATAACTGAGGCACATCCATTTACAGCCCACGCCCAGGGAACAAGCCGAGATCCAGCTTTTTCCATCCAGGTCAAGCCAAAAGGAAAAGGAAAGCCCATCAACAATCCTAATGGAGCCAGACTGATTGCAATTACCAAGATCCGCGGAATCAACGGCCAACCCAGGGTTTGCTCTTGAATTAGGCCCAAC
>CP070785.1:2508147-2514946 GCA_020346705.1 Chloroflexota bacterium
TGACTTACGCGGAACTTGATACACTGGCCAACCAGCTGGCTCATCAGTTGATCCTGCGCGGTGCAGCACGCGGCAATCCAATTGGTCTTTACGTCGACCGCTCATTGGCAATGATCGTTGGGATCATCGGAATATTAAAGGCTGGTTGCTGCTATGTGCCACTCGATCCGACATATCCACCAGATCGCATCGATTACATCCTGGTTGACACCCAAACACCATTAGTTGTAACACAACCTCATTTATCCTCCCAACTTAATTTTCCTGAGAAAAGCCTGTTAGCTTTAGACGATGAATGGGCCCTGATCAGCAACGAACCAAAAATATCCGACAAAAATTATGTTGATGAATCAGACCTTGCATACATCATATACACTTCAGGCTCCACCGGAAAACCTAAGGGGGTAATGGTCACCCACGGTAATTTGTTCTATTCAACAGCAGCCCGTCTCCAATACTACAATGAAATTGTGGGCTCCTTCTTGCTGCTGTCCTCATTTTCTTTCGACAGCTCAATCGCGGGAATTTTCTGGACGCTGTGTAGCGGGGGAAAACTTGTCCTGCCACCTACGCGTATTGAACAGGACATGAATCAGTTGGCGAAGACTATTGCTGACCAGGAAGTCACCCATACCCTTTGCTTGCCTTCACTTTATATGCTTATATTAGATCTCGCGGATAATTCCCGATTATCCTCCCTCAAAACAGTTATCGTGGCTGGAGAGGCCAGTCAGCCCGAATTGGTCAGCCGCCATTATTCCACCCTCCCTCAGACCAAGCTTTATAACGAATACGGCCCAACGGAGACATCGGTTTGGAGTACAGTATACAAAATACCAACCAATCATGACCGCGACAAAGTACCGATTGGCCGCCCAATACCGAATGTGCGAAACTATATTCTTGATCCCAACCAAAGGCCAGTCCCAATTGGCGTGCCTGGTGAATTGTGCATTGGTGGCGTCGGAGTATCCCGGGGGTATCTGAATTCTTCTGAATTAACTAATAAGAAGTTTATCCAGAGCTCCATACCCGGTGTGCCTCATGGTCGCCTATATCATACAGGCGATCGCGCCCGATATTTACCGGATGGCAATATTGAGTTTTTAGGACGCATTGATCATCAGATAAAAATTCGTGGCAACCGGGTGGAATTAGGTGAAATTGAAAGCATCTTGCGGAGAATGCCTGGAGTGAAAGATGCTGTAGTCATCTCCAGGAAGGATCGACTAATCGCTTATGTCATAACAGATCCAGAACATTCATTACTCACCGATTGGCGTTCTTATCTTATCGATCATCTTCCCGACTACATGATCCCATCCGATCTCATTGCATTGGAGGCCTTTCCGCTTTCCCCAAACGGCAAGCTGGACCGTGAGGCACTTCCAATTCCAGATTCTGATAAATCAAATGATGTTTATACCGCACCAACAACCAGTACCGAGAAGGCATTGGCCGATATTTGGGAGGAAATCCTGGGGATCGATCAAGTTGGCATTCACGATAATTTTTTTGAATTGGGGGGCGATTCTTTGATCAGCATTCGAGTATTTGCCCGGATTGCCGACCAATTCGATGTCAATCTTCCCCTGTCAGTTTTGTTCACCGAGACTACCATAGAACAACTGGCCGCTCGCATCTTAAAGGAAAAAGACGATTCCGAACCCTTGTCGTTGCTGGTACCCATTCAGCCAAAGGGGTATAAACTGCCTTTCTTCTGTATCCACGGTATCACGGGTGATGTGCTTTGGTTTCGGAATCTAGGTCAACTGATGGCGCCTGACCAACCTTTTTATGGAATTCAAGCACGTGGCTTAGATGGCATTGAACCAGCCAATGACACCATCCCACAAATGGCTACCTCCTACCTGGAAGAGCTTAAAAAAGTGCAGCCAGTTGGACCTTATTTTTTGGGAGGTGCAAGTCTTGGTGGTACTGTAGCCTTGGAAATGGCACAACAGCTCCAGCAGCATGGTGAAGAGGTTGCCCTTTTGATAATGTTTGACCATCCACCAAATTATATTAAAAACGATAAAGGTAAATTACTGCAATTAATCCCGGGTAGCATCCAAATTATGAGGAACTTACCAAATTGGGCATCAGCAATTCGCGATTTAGGTTGGAAGGCGGTATTTCAACGAATTCAACGCAAAGTGCGCGTGGGAAAAAAACTATTGAATGGCAGATCCGAAGACAAGCTTGATAGTGTGGATGCAGCCGATATACTTGACTATGGCAACCAGCTTCCAGAATTTCGACAGCGTATGATTGAAGCACACTGGCACGCCATAAACAATTATCTTGCCAGCCAATACGATAAGCCCGTTCTATTGCTGCAATCCAAGTCACAGCCTTTGCTAAGTACCGAGAGACCGGAAGCTGCATGGGAATACTTAGCAACCGGAGATCTCACCGTCATCAATATACCTGGTTCCCACGAGGGCATGTTCAAAGAACCACATGTTCACACATTGGCTCATGAGCTCATGACACAATTAAATTTGGTACAAAGCGCGATGAGAGAAGAGTGAACTATGCATAAAGCATTGTAGGAAAAGACTGATTTCAATGTGATCAACTAGTTTCGACAAGTAATTGATCCCTATTGCCATGTTGAAAATTTTGGTAGCTACTGCCAAGCTGCTCAGCCACTCGGTCGGATGTTCCGCCCATTTTACCCAGTACGCGGGTTATGAAGCCATCACCGGGCAGCAGGAATGGGTTGATGAAATGGTTGCTGTCTGCCAGCAACGCCGTGATGTCCTGATTTCTGGATTGAACTCCATCCCGGGGGTGAGATGTAGGAAGGCTATGGGCGCTTTTTATGCTTTCCCCAACATAAAATCCTTCAATCTCCCTTCAGCTTAAATGGCGAACCTGGTCCTCGAGAAAGACAATGTGGCCCTGCTGCCGGGCACGTCATTCGGCAAATATGGGGAGGGGTACCTGCGGATTGTGTTTGCGAATTCTCTGCAAAATATTAAAGAGGCTTTACAGCGAATAGGGAATGTGTTGTCAGGCCTGGACAGGTCTTAACTAAGTATTTGGAGAACTTATTAAAATCATTCCCTTTGGGAATACATTTGCCGGTTATATTTCACACAACTTGCTGATTAAACGCTATCCTCAGCAGGAGTCGAACCTGCGATCTATTGGATCGCAGGGATCACCATAGTTGTCAACCCTCAAACATGGAAATACATTCATACAGCCCCATTTCTTGGGGTGCAGGTCACATCCATCAAGAAAGTGCCTTGATTCCAGATCACCTTTTGAGGTATTCTTTGAACATTCTGTTGCACTAGATAGTTGAATCCAAGTTACTTAATTCATTAGGAATTGGCAGATAATGCCAAATTAGAGTATCGAGGACAATTTGATGTACCGAACTGGTTTTTCAGTTAGTGATAAAGTAATTTTCCTTTTACTTGTATGTTTAGGTTTGATTGGAATATTCATAATAAACTACACAACCTACTGGGGAGTCGGTCTGTATGGATCTGATTCTTTTAGTTACATTTCCGTTGCGCGGAGTCTCTCGGGAGGATATGGATTCTATTTTCCAATAAATGATTATGGATATTCACCGTTAACCCAATTCCCTCCCATGTACTCAATCACTTTAGCCTTGTTCGAAATTATTGGTTTGGATGCAGTTATCAGCGCAAAATACTTGAATGCATTTCTTTTTGGCTTCAGCATCTTCCTGGTAGGCTATCTCATCAAGCGAACTACAAATTCGATGTCATTCATTCTATTCGGCTCGACATTATTCGCAATGTCCGCAATATTCGCAGAGCTCTATTCACTGGCGATGAGTGAAGCGTTGTTTTTGCCATTGACTTTATTGGGTTTTGTTTTCTTGAACGAGTATATTTTTCGGAAAAATTGGTTTCATCTGATTATTACAAGTATTATTTTAGGAATTTCTGCGCTCACGCGCTACGTAGGTGTCGTAAATATATTCACTGGAATAGTTGTCGTTTTAATCATTAATAGAGATTTGAAACTTTTCCGAAGAACTGCTTCTGCATTCATCTTATTATTTATCAGTATTGCTCCAATTCTAATTTGGACTTTACGCAATTTTCTATTGACAACTTCGATCAATAATCGAGGCTTAGGCTATCATCCGTTGGTATTTAAAAACTATTTGAATGCTTTTCATACATTCTTTATGTGGTATTTACCTGAAAAGGTTGTTCTTGGAAACGAAAAAGTTATAGTATTAGTAATAACGAGTCTATTTTTCTTGGTTATTTCCTATGCGATCGTTTCTAATCGGGACAAGCTAAAACTATCGATTGCTGGTCGAAATAATCTGGTTCAACTCATTCATCCATTGAACTTGATTTACATCATTTACGCAGTCTTGTATTTAATCGCGATCTACATTTCAAAAACGTTCCTTGATCCCGGAACCGGAATGACCAATCGGATATTCTCGCCATTGTTATTGGTATCCTTGCTTCTTCTCATCAACATTCTTCACAATTTTTGGAGATCAAAGAATCGTTTATTTCAGGCTATTACAATTCTATTATGTGTATATTTAATATTTTTTTCTGCGAACAAATCCCTTCGCGCGCTACCTGAAATTCACGAAAATGGAATGGGGTTGGGAAGAAAAGCTTTACATAATTCACAATCATTGAAATTATTAAGCGAATTATCAAATACAATGCCAATTTATAATGACAATCCATATGCAATTTATTTTTATACTGGCCATGTAGGATTCAGATTAAACGAATTTTCTCCTGAGAAAATCCAGAAAAGAGAAGCTGTTATAGCTATTTTCGGTCCGCCTGAGGATTATCTTCTCCAAGAGAGATTCAAGAAGAATGTTAATTTGCTCACGTCCGACAGAATTGCCTCTGTCTATATATTCAAGTTAGAGTAATAGCATGATCATTGGAAGGGCTTTTTTTCCGTAGTTCTTTGTCTACAGCCATCCAGTCAACAATGCTTCCTACATTAATTGGACTAGTCTCAAAGTAGTGTCATTTTTTGGACACTCGTCCAAATCTAAAGGTTGACAACTCCCCTCTTTATATGTGTTGGATTCAACTCATAAGTGCAACAGAGTGATTGAAGAATACCTCAAAAGGTGACATGAAATCAAGGTATTTTTTTCTCGATGATTGAGTTTAGTAATTATTATCTCCAATTCATCTATGGTGACAGATTGTAATTCCCGGTTTTTCGGGATATATTGGCGGACCAATCCATTCATGTTTTCATTAACGCCACGTGCCCGGTCAGCATAAGGATGAGCAAAGAGGAACTCGCTACAAAGTTCTTGAGCAATACGTTTGTGTTAAGCGAACTCTTTACTATAATCCCCGGTGATGGTATGGGTGCGATCAGCAACGGGTTGGAGAAGAGCGATCACGGCCTGGCCGACCACCACCCATAGCCATATCCGATGTCGCGGGAATAACCATACCTGTTGCTCGCGGAGACATTGATACCCTCCGAATACCTATGCAGTGCATCCCTGACCCACAGGCATCTACGGTGGTGTTGGAGTTGGATGCAGCGAGTGGTTAGACGGCAATGTTTACTTCTGACCAGAACGGCCTATGAGCTTCCAGCCTACTGGCAGCAGGATCGTAGCGAGCGCGATCTTGAGGGCATCACCAGCAAGGAATGGGAGGAAGCCAGTGCTTAGGACCGCCTGCCAACCCACGAACCTCGATAGCCAGAGAACGCCGGTCATGTAGATGATGCCGTTTCCGATGATCATGCTGGCACCAGTGGTCCAGGGCTTGCGGTCCCAGCCTCTCTCGCTGAGTAGCCCGACAACGAAAGCCGCCACGAGAAAACCCACCAGATACCCAGCCGTTGGGCCGACGAGCCTGGCGACGCCGAAGGCTCCCCCGGCGAAGACTGGCAAACCCATGACACCTAGCGCGAGATAGGTCATGACGGTCGCCGGGCCTCTTTTGCTACCATAGAGGGCTCCTAGGAGCAAAACAGTGAAGGTTTGGCTCGTGATCGGCACGGGGGAGAACGGCAGAATGAATTGAACCTGAGCTGAAAGCGCGATGAGGAGGCTTCCTCCAAGTATCAGGGCAACCTCGCGGCCAACCCCGGCCTTGACCCAGACGGCCTCGATCATGACGCTATGACGGGTTTCAACAGTTTCCATAAATATTACCTATATGGCCATACCGGCTAACGGGTTGATTAGCAAACGTCATATTGCAATGTCTCCTATTCGATTTATTATACATTCATTCTTTTTGACAAATGTGTTCCTCAATAAAAGCATGACATCCAACTTCATAACGCTAAAATCACACCCGTCCGGTAGACACAGAGTTATAAATAATGTTGGCTGACGTCAAAAGTGAATATGGGGGTCTTTACATTTGAATACCTAATCCCTGTAATTTATCCCCCGCATGGGGTACCGGTCAGGCATCGGGGAGCAGGGTGTGAGGAGTCGCGCTACCTGCATCTCGTTGTCATGTAAACGGCAACTATCCATAGCCCGTCTCTTCGGAGGCGAACTTTATTTGATTCCACGAAAGGAGGTGATATTCATGATCAAAGTCCGCATACTTGACCGATGTGAGTACTGCGATGGCGAAGCGTATATCTTCAATTGCGAAATGATCGCTAAACATGTCAACCCAGTACCAACGGGCGCGTTTTTCCATTGAGTTCATATTATCCATGGTTTGGTACTGGAGTTTCTCAGGGCTGCACTAGAACATGAAGGAGATTGAGCATGTTCCATACTTACCGCTATCCGACTCTGATCCTCATCAGACAGCTCGGAACCTAT
>CP070785.1:2515046-2517917 GCA_020346705.1 Chloroflexota bacterium
GGTAAATCATGCGCAATGTACCGAGATTTCCTATCACCGCGACAGCTAACGCGGCTGCGAGACCAGTCACAAATGGCAAAGATCTAAATATCGATTTCGTCCACCGAAATGCTGATTTTCCAAAGCTCACCAGGTTCCAGCCAACTGAGAATGCCCCCATAGCTAACATACTGAATATCGTCGGGATGATCAGGTTATAAGCAACGGATGGCACAATGCCAAGCCATTTCACCAACACACCGATGTAAACAAATCCGTAATAATAGTAATTGATGTATCCGCCAGCAAACCAGGGATCGTAGGGTGGGAATGTTGTACTTTTAAGAACTGCGTTGAGGTAGGAGAAATCCATCGGTCTTTCCCCTCCCTTCCACGGATGCCAGAGATCAGGATTACCTATCCTGATCAGCAGATCAAAAACAAAAAACGCCAGGAATAGACCCTCGACGATCAAGAAATAATTTCGCTTTTCCGACCATTCGCGTCGCAGATCTGTCCGCTGAAGGAAAAGCATGATGCTGGCTGCAACTCCCAGGAGGATCACCACCAACGTGATGGTTGCTCTTGAAAATGGAATTTTCACTGAACCAGCCAACCAAACCAGATATGATATCAATAACAACCCTGCAATCCTGGAAAGTGGATAGCCTCGATCAGCCAAGCCTGGTAAAGCAAATCGCAGAATTGGATATGCGAGTAATCCCATTAACCCAATAGCTAAATACCAGATGACTGTTGTCACGATGGGTGATCTGTTGATCCAGGATTCAACATTGAAGAGTTCAGACCAGGTTCCACCTCCAAATTGGCTCGTCAGCCTATCAAGCGGGAGCATCATGTTGTTCGGAAATTCACTGGCCTTTTTCGGGGTGAGATGGATCACCTTGGTTAAATCAACCGCCCCTAAGATTTGCCGTACGCTATCCGGATTGTAAACAGATCCTTTTTGAAAGACGAATACCTTGGGATGATCATAAACAGTGAACGCTTCTTCTGAGGACTGATCGTTTATCCCAATGGATCCGAATCCGGGATCTGACTGGAAAACAGCAACCAATTCAAAACCTAAGTCACCCTGGAAATCCCCCACCTGGGCGGAATTGTAGCAGCGTTCAATACTAAGTTCTGGTGGACACCCTAGCAAATGTCGATAATATTCCCTGGTCATTGGGAATCGCTCTGGTATGCGCGGCAGTGAACCCCATTGGCGGCTCGAACTGATCAAAAGATACTCAGCATGATCAAGTATGTCATAGAACCTGGAGAGTTTATTAAGATTGTCATCTTCGTACATATCGAAATTCAATCCGGGCTCATATATTCCAGCAAAGCCATCGTAGCCATCCAGTCGGACTGGCAGACCATCATCCCAGGCCCCTTCATTCGCGAGTGCAGCTCCGCGTAGAATCACTCCACCATCTGAATCTTCTAATGAGACATTGAGGTGATATTCCTGACCCTCTTCGACAAGCAGCGTGTTATCCAAATCGAAGAGGTAACCTTCCCCTGATTCGAAAGTGTCTGAATAAGTTCCAAAAGCAAGTTCGTCAATGCCGTTTGGTTGGCGGGAGACGCTGAGGATCAAGGATTTTTCACCTGATTCTGACGGAGGGTAGAGCCTCATTGTGACTTCTGTTAGAAAGCCATCTCCCGGAGAGATGAAATCCATAAAGGTTGTATTTGAATAATCGACCAGAGTTTCCTCAAGGGGGATCACCTCGTGGTAAAGTTGATCACCCTGAATTGTTAGCTCCACTTCACCGTTCAGCTGCAAAGGTCCTTCCCCAGGAGGCAAATTTAGTTGAAGGTAATATTGTTGGTCAGCTGCAACTTCTAGAGGATCTTCTAACCAAACTGATGAGCTGTCATCACTGGCAAATCCTGCAGGTGAATAATCGTAGTTGATTGAAACTGATTCGGATTGTCCCCCACCACCTGGGACCTCGGATATCTTTATGCGGAAATTCTTAACACCAAAATTTGCTTCAGGATCGATGATCCTGTATAAGTTGATCTCGTTAATTTCACCACTGCGGTGAGCTTTGAAGGAACTTTTATATGGCTGATCCTGACTGATGATGTAATTGTAAGGATAAGATACCTGTTGGTTGTATATGCCTTCCTCAGTCTCGATGGGAAGATTGATCGGTCCAGGGATGTTCTGATAAATCCATCGAGAGGCATCAACTCTGGTTATTGGCCTGGTATAAATATTCGAGAAAGAAAACGCATAAATTGCGGTTGAAATTAATACCCCAGCACCAATGACGATCGCCGCTACTTTTGCCCAGGCAAATGATTTATCATTTGCGTTTATTTGTGAGTCGATTCTTCCAACGATTTTGTTCTTTCCCCAATCATACAGGCGAACAACTGCCCAACCAGCAAATATAGCCAGGGTGGGATAGATCAGCAGTTGGTAGCGCATTGAAGGGTTGAATATCAGTGATTGCCACACAAATATCAAACCAGTCCAACCCCACAACAAGATATGCTTCCTCCATTCACCTCTAATCATTCGCCAACCAACCCAGAGAAATCCAGCCCAAGCCAGGAACCCCATGGGTAATCCCATCCCCCACCTGACCATGTTTTCCCAGGCAAACCAGACTGGACGGCGAGCCCATTGCAATGCAGGTGGAAAATCCACATCTCCACTCGCCTGGGTTGCTAATTCTCGTAAATTTGCGATCCAGGCTTCGTTGGGAAGAATCCCAAAGAACCCGGGTCCACTGAAGGCAATTGGTTGGAAAATCCGAAATACGAGAAAACTGGTGACTCCGGCCAGAATCAAATAACCTAATACCTGCGGTATAAGCCTTCGTTGAATTTGACTGTCTAAATTGAATAGGCGAATAAAGAAAGCACCAG
>CP070785.1:2518017-2531421 GCA_020346705.1 Chloroflexota bacterium
CGACCTGGACAACCCAGTTTGTTTCATTGCTGTGGGATTGTTGCAGGAGGGGTTAAGGTGGTTGTCTGGCGGCAATGAATTTCGGGTTAACGAATCAAAGTGTGTATCGATGGGGGACGAGGTCTGCGAATTTGTGATCCAAAAAACACCAGTGAGATAATATCGCTCTTTCTGGTTATAATTCACTAATGGCCAAATTCAATCACATACGCATTGTTGTTCCAACATTTAATGAAGCTGAGAACATCGAGAAACTGGCCTCGGCTTTATTTGATTTGCCGTTAGATAGATTAGGCATCCTGGTAGTCGATGACAACAGTCCAGATGGGACTGGGCAGATTGCTGATAATCTGAGTAAAGAATATCCCGAACGCTTTTCTGTTTTACACCGGACGGAGAAAAAGGGATTGGGTTCGGCCTATATTGGGGGATTTCAACAAGCTATAGAACTGGGCGCGGATGCTATCGTTCAAATGGATGCGGATTTCTCCCATCCACCCGATAAGATCTTAGAGATGATTGATAAATTAGCCGATTCTGATGTGGTGATGGGCTCGCGCTACATTCCCGGCGGAAGTCTTGATGAACATTGGCCGATGTGGCGTAAAGGTCTCTCAACTTTTGGCAACATTTATGCGAAAACAATATTGCAGCTTCCGATCAATGACGCAACGGGTGGATTTCGGGCCTGGCGGAGGGAAACGCTGCTGGCTATGCCACTGGATAGAGTGCGGTCAAACGGGTACGCCTTCCAGGTTGAGATGATTTATCTGGCTTACCGTATCGGGTGTTCGATAAGTGAAGTGCCGTTTTATTTTGCGGATCGCAAGTGGGGGACTTCAAAAATGTCATTTGCCATCCAAATCGAAGCAGCTTACCGGGTCTGGCAGATGTTGTTCGAATATCGTGACGTCAAAGCGACTGCAACTCAAAATCCAATTCCTTGAGCTTCTACAGTTTGATCGATTTGAGTTAGTTAATTTATTGGGGGATGTGAGCGGGAATATTCTATCGTCAGCGTGATCCACTCTTCCAAACTTAATGTCTCTGCCCTTCTGTTTGCGTCGATATTCACCTTAGCCAGCAAATCTTCAGCGGAGTCTTTGTCGATTTGCAAACCAGCTGAGAGTGAATTACGCAGCTTCTTTCTTTTTTGACCGAAACCTGCCTTGGCCAGTTGGAAAAACACATCCAGTCGATCCTCAGTGATCAACGGAGAGGGGAAGAAATCTACTCTCACAATGGCGGACTCGACATTCGGAACAGGGTAGAACGCTCCTGAGGGAACCTTTGATATCAGTACCGGATTGCCGTAAACCTGAATGCTGAGAGCCAGCAAACTCAGTTTCCCTGATTGGGCAACAATCCGTTCAGCGACTTCTTTTTGAATGGTTAATACCATCCTGTGGGGTCTATTCTTACCGGAGGTAAGATGACGAATGAGATTGGAAGTGATGTAATAAGGGATATTGGCGATTATCAGGTAATCTGCAGGAAGAAACAAATCATCAAGATCGATTTTTAATATATCACCCTCAATGATGTTAATATTATCTTCATGGGAAGCGACCTCTCGTAAAATGGGGATCAAGCCCGGGTCTACCTCAACTGCATAAACCTCTTTTGCTCGCCTGGCTAACAGCGTCGTCAAATTCCCCAAACCAGCACCAATTTCTAATATTGTATCTCCATGGGAGATGCTCCCTGCGTCAACAACCCGATTCAAATAATGAGGATCGATCAGGAAATTTTGCCCGAGGCTTTTATCGGGCCGCAGATCGTACTTTTTCAACAGACCGGGGATATCTATCTTTGTGCTATTTATGGAATCACCCATACGATATTTTCGGGAGGCGGCCAAAGGAAGTAAACCGTGACCCATTCATGCCAGGATACATAATTCTCATCAAGGTAGCCCAGATCGATCATCCTGCCTTTAATCCCCCCACCTGTATCCGCGGCCAGTGCTTCTCCGTAGCCAGGGACATACATGCGTGTGCCATAAGGAATATAGCGGGGGTCGATCGCCGCGACGCCTTTATCTAGTGGAATCCCAGTAGCGGTTCCATATCCACCATTGCTGGTTACGTTATATGAAACGGCATACATACTCAAAGCGCGCCAGTATTTAATTGGACCATCCGGGGTATTAATAGTTTTTGGGGTTATCTGGGTACCATAGCCGATTATTTCTGGCTGAGGTTCCTGGGAGATGTATTCTTCTTCAACCTGACGTGAGATTTCCAGACCATCCTCATACCGCACACGAACACGCTTTGTATTCAAACCGAAGACCCCAGATTGTACGACCGATCGATTGTCAATTTCCAGGTCAGCGACTGGTTGCGTCAGGCTTTCATAGGGGATTGGTTCAGATTCTAAAAGTAAATCCTCATGGACACGAATGACTTGAATATTGCCATCCTGAGGAATCGGGCTGTTCGCGCTAGGCTGGCTGTAATCTAATCCTTGAAGTGAAACACCTGCTTCAGCTAAAGCTTCTCCAACGGTTTCTGCAGCAGTCTTAGATCTAATATTCCCTGATTTGAATTGTATGGTCACATCTTGGGCGGGTTTCAGGTCGGCTTTTTCCGGATTATCGAGGGGTGTGTTCACTGAGGGGGAAATACGGTCACCTATTGAAAGATCGATTCCATTCTCCCACAAGGCATCACCAATCGTGGCCGAGGTTGATACGATCAACTCATCTTGTGCTGATCCATTTATTTCAATGGATTGAGCTCTTTGTAGCTGGAGACTGTGGTTAACGCCAGAAGAAAGCGTTTCTCCTTCGCCTGCAGGCAATCCGTTTATAAAGAGTTGATCTCCATTTGACAGCTCGATGCCGACCTCGGTGAGGATGGTTTCTGGAGATCTATCCCGTGTAAATAGATGGGTTGTGTTTCCGTCTGCAGTTATTGTCACCCAGTTTGCTTGTTCGATGGAAATCGTGTCCCCATCTGTTATCCAATCAGAATGTGATTGATCAATGGCATCCCCCTCTCTAAGCAGGATATTCTGTTCAGCTAAGAAAGAAGACACAGTCCAGGCATTGGTATCAACCTGCCTGGGATGCCCGTTGATTTCAAGCGTGATAGTTTTACTAAACCCCTGGCTAACGAGAAATATTCCTGCAAGCCCTAGCCCGGCTGCCAGGAATATGATTAGGGTTTTATTCATATTTTACGATTCTAACAGATTTGTAGACTAGAAATGTACCCCATCGGGGTATCATCATGAAGATTATCTATACCAGGTCGCGCCTTTGGATTGCGTATAGGGACCAGGTATTTATCGGTTTCTAGTGTTATCATTGACGGGTGGTACAATGCTCGAATATGTAACAAAACTTAAAAGTCAACGTTCATAAGGGTGGAGGAAATGCCTACTTGGCAGGACTCCGAAGACAGTGAACTAATCAGAATCGCTCAAGAAGGAGAATCAGAGGCCTTTGGTGAGCTGTATCAGCGTTACGCCCAGATAGTGTTTCGCTTCATCTATGCGAACCTGAATAACCGCCTTGATGCTGAAGATTTGACTGAAGAGGTTTTCTTGCGAGCCTGGCGTTCACTGGGAAAATACCGGCAAAAGGGAGTACCATTCCTGGCCTATCTCTTTAAGATTGCTCGCAATGTACTTATCGATTTCTATCGGCGAGCGGGGCGGTCCGGGGGGCATATGTCAATCGAAGAAAAACAGATTACCGATTTTAATCCTGATCCTGGCGAAACAGCTATACTTAATATTGAACATCAGGAAGTCCGGCATACTCTGACCCAACTACGAGAGGATTACCGGACTGTACTGGTTTTGCGATTCCTCAGCGGTTTATCCCCTGAGGAAACCGGACAAGTAATGGGTCGGACTCCCGGAGCTGTACGCATCCTGCAGCATCGTGCACTATCTGCTCTACGGAGTTTATTAGAGATTTAGCAATTAGAAGATTGAACTTCGGCTGGTCATAATGGTAAATATTTCGACTCGCAACCAAGATGAATTAAGCAGAATATTGGATTCCTGTCTGGATCAGATCACAGACGGAACTGAGACTGTCGAATCGGTTCTCGAGCGTTATCCAAAGTACAAAGAACAGCTAAGACCCGCACTGGAAGCTGCCCAATGGCTGCAAAGTAGGAGCGAGGTATTCAATCCCAGACCTGGATTCGTGGAGCTCTCCCATAGGAGATTAGTCAACCGTTTTAAAGCGAATCAAGACCAGTTGGGTTCGCCAGCTGGGAACCCTTTCAGCTGGATCCCGGCATTTTTCCAGGAACGGAGGCTGGTTGTCCAGTATACAGCCTTGGTTGCCCTCACAGCAGTGTTGCTGTTTGTGGGGTATCAAAGCACTTCATTCCTGATCCAGAGGAGCATCCCAGGCGATCCCCTATATGAGACCAAGCTTGCCCAGGAAGAGCTGCAGGTGACTTTAGCCAGCAGCGAAGAAGGACAGACCCGATTGCGGATCAATTTTGCCCAAAGAAGGGTGATTGAAATGCAGGAACTTGTCATGGCTGGCCGGGAAGATCATCTTTCCGAGTCTATGTCAAATTTTGAATTTCAAATGACGGAAGCCGCGTCAGGGATAAAGACAATGGCCATGACAGATGAGACAGGTGCAGCTGTCCTGGCTGCGGAGTTTGAAGAAACGCTGACCGTGCCGGTGAAGAACCTGGTTGGCATCCTGGATACCACGTCGGTCTTCGCCTCTGCGGTGTTTATTGATACTTTCCAAACGCTGACTGCTGAGATCTTCGATGGTCCAGTACTCGAACCAGTGTTAGTTCTTGCGACGACGACTCCCACCAGCACTTTCACAGCCACGCTGACGCCAACCATGGTTTTTACTGCAACGTTCACCCCAACTTTCACTCCCACAAAACTTCCTACGACGGCACCGACCCAGGAGGCCATAGAGCCAACGGCAACTGATCTTCCAACAAACACACCCGTTCCGACCGAACCACCACCACCACCAACTGAGACTGAAGAACCGCGAGTTAATCCGACTCCAACCGCTACCTTACGACCGACCAGCGCCCCAACACCTACGAATCCCCCGGCAAATACTCCGGCGCCTGAACCAACAACTCCGCCAGAACCTACTCCGGAGAAGACCAAGAAGCCGAAACCTACTCAGCACCCGACTTACCAACCGACTGATGTACCATGATATAGGAACAATACTTAGAATTATTTAGGTGAAATCCCAACCTTCAATCTCCATCCCTCTCCGATTTTTGGAGAGGGATTTTTTATGATTTAACCCCAACCTTTTTTGTTCCCTTTCAACATTAAGATGGGTGAGAACAAAGCAAACAAAAAGGATTTGCATCAATTAATTTCCTTACGTGAAATGATGTCTGATTTATAGGACGGAGCATTTCACGGGAAAGTGTTTCGGAATTTCTTAGATTTGAAATGCTTAGCCCCTACCCATGTTGAATCCATGGTTTATGTAAATTTTATTGCACAAATCTCATCATTTGCAAAGCTGTAAGGTAACAAATTGGTTATGAAACCGTTGTCCTTTGTGGATAAAATAACGTCTAAAGGTCCACCAAAGGATCTCTCTATGTCTATGGAAGGAGACGATGGAGTTAAGAATATTTAAGCGAATCATCAAGAAGATCAGAGGGCAGGGCATGGTTGAATTTGCCCTGGTCATACCCATCTTGCTCCTGCTCGTTTTTGGGATCATAGAAGCAGGGAGATTACTTTTTCTCTACAGCGCAGTCTTATCATCCAGCAGGGAAGCTGCCCGGTACGGCTCAGCAGCTGGCGAGCTCAGTGGGAGCCTGCGCTACTACGCGGATTGTGACGGTATCCGAAATGCCGCCATGCGTATCGGCAGATTTGCAGGCGTCTCACCAACCGATATATCCATTTCTTATGATCATGGACCAACCAGCAGTTCGCCATTCGCAATTTGTCCATTAGCGGCAGATGAACAAATCGCCCTGGCAGATCGGGTTATCGTGCAAGTCGTGTCAACCTGGCAGCCCCTTCTACCCTTAGTTAATTTTCAACCGGTGCCGATTTCTGCAATTACCCGCAGGACGATCATCAAGGATGTCGCCATTGAAGGAACTCCACCATCGCCAATCATTCCAACAATCGCATTTGTTGAAAGTGAGCAAACAACTGATGAAGGGGTAGGTCAACTCAAGATAATAATGCAGTTAACAGCAGCAACGGACAAAACAGTTTCAGTACCATTTTCATTGGATGGTACCGCTATTCCCGGAGTCGACTACACCGTAAGCTCAAGCCCAGTAGTGATCCTGCCTGGTTACACGACGGGTGAAATTACGGTCAATATCACCGATGATGATATCGATGAGGATACAGAGACCGCGGTATTGATCATGGGCTCTCCAACGAACGCGGTAAAAGGATCACCGTTCACCCACATTATCAACATTGAAGATAACGATGATCCTCCAGAAGTATCATTCCTGCTGCCAGATCAGAGCAACCCTGAGAATGTCGATAATTTAGCTCTTTTGAAGCTCAGCCATCCCTCCAGCAAGGACATAACGGTGAGTTTTGATACCAGCGGGGTTGCTCTTAAAGGTACTGATTACACCATCCCTGCCAGCCCGATTGTTATTCCAGCGCTCGATACAACCTTTCCTATTGTGGTAGATGTGTTCGATGATCTGATCGATGAGGATGATGAACCATTCAGCATCACATTAACGAGTGCGACAAACGCGACACTAGGGAATCCTCAGGTTCACATCTATACGATTGAGGATAATGATAATCCTCCTGAAGTTTTCTTTACCTGGGAACAGCAGAGTGGGGATGAAACCGTTGGAACGATGACAGTGGAGGTTCAGCTGAGCATTGAATCAAGTAAAGACATCACCGTCCCCCTCCATTTGGGTGGGACAGCCACCAGAGATGTCGATTACACCATAGACCTCACGCCACTTTATATTCCCCCAGGAGATACAACCGCGTCTGTGGTAATCAATGTGCTACCAGATCTGGACGATCTCGAGGAAGACGAGACAATTACCTTGATGATCCAGAATCCTACGAATGCCAGCCGGGGAATACCCTTCAAGCATACCGCCACGATTACATCAGATGCTATGATGCCTGAGGCATTTTTTGCCAATGCGAGTCAGGATAGCAGTAGTATGGACGATAGCAGATTAGAAGTTAAAGTGTTATTGAGCGCGGCATGGAGCGATGATGTCACCGTGTTTTTCACCTTCGCTGGAACAGCGACCAAGGATGTTGATTACACCGTGAATGCTACACAAGTTGTGATCCCGGCTGGTGGGGCCAGCGCGAGCATCTTCGTCAAGATTTATGACGATGCCATCGATGAATATGATGAGACCATAGAGATCATCATGGGGGATCCGACGAATGCAACCAAAGGGAATCCCAACATTCATACCATAACCATCCCGGATAACGATCCTGAACCCAACCTCTATTTCACCTCCAGTGGACAAACAGCGGATGAGGATGCGGGTACCATAACGATCACTGCTCAATTGAATGTCATATCTGGTAAAGATGTCACCGTACCATTTCTCGTCTTCGGATCTGCCACAGAAGGGGCAGGGAATGATTACACCATTTCTGTGAGCCCTTTGGTCATCCTGGCGGGAGGCACGTCGGTTGACATCCAGGTCGAAATTCTGGATGATGACATCATCGAGATGGATGAAGATGTGGTCGTCACGCTGGATACACCCACGAATGCGGTATTATCCTCACCATCGACACATACCGTGATGATCAAGGACAACGAACCGAATTGTCCAACACCCACCGGGTTACCTTATTTTGGAACCAACACCAATAGAAACTTACTCTTCTGGGACCTGCAAAGCGCGGATCCCATCGTGCCAACGAATTTATCCGAGGTCACCATTCACTGGCCGACTGGAGCCGATGCAAACATCTCCTCAATCACATTTGGTTCAACAATTTACTCCGGATCTTCACCACCACCTTTCTTAGCAGTCAATACTCCAAATCCTTTATGGAGCGGCGCCTTTGATACCCGGCAGATGGTCTTCGTATTTGATGCTAGTCCGAAACCGGTATCCGGGGATTTCTACCAGATTATCGCCACTTTCGAGGGTTGTTCTCCAATAAACGGCATTATTCCTAGTGAATGAGCATAGTGATGGGATTAGCGCGCATGGAACAGAAAATCGATCGGAATAAAAATGGACCAAGCAGTGAACAGGGTCAAAGTTTGGTCGAGATGGCGATCGCCTTGGTGATCTTGCTGCTCCTAGTTGGCGGCATCGTCGATTTGGGGCGGGCGTTCTTCACTTTCATGGCATTGAGGGATGCGGTGCAGGAAGGCGCTCTTTACGGCTCAGTGAATCCAACACTGACTACGGAGATCAAGAACCATGTGCTCAACAGCTCGGACATGATCCCCGATCTGGTCACCAGTAGCGATATCACGGTCAATGTAATTGGTGCCGCCTGTACAGGAAATGGAATCCAGGTTACAGCAACCTACAGCGATTTTCCTATAACCATGCCATTCATAGGCACAATATTAGGCAGCCAAACCATCCCGATCAGCGCAACGATCACGGATACGATTTTGAGTCCAGGGTGTAGTTAATCCCTAAAACTTGTTGGGAGAGGATTGATGCTTCGTAAGCACATAACATCTGAGAAAGGTCAGACCGTAGTTTTACTTGCACTGGCATTCATCGTACTTTTAGGATTTACCGCCTTAGCGATCGATGGCGGCATGGTTTATGCCAACCGGCGTCATATGCAGAGCGCCTCTGATGCGGCTTCCCTGGCCGGAGGCAGCGCGGTGGCGATGTACCTGGAAAACCATTACGTGGTATACAACGACTGGGATTGCAGCGATCCACGCGTGATCAAAGCGCAGATTAATGGTACCAACGGTGGTGAGATCACGGCTATCAAAAGTGCCTCCGTAAATGATTACACCATCGACGCCGATATCAGCGACATGAATGGAGTGGATACGGATTGCATTCAAGGATATGACAATGGCAGCTGGATCGAACGCTATATCGATGTGAAGACTTTTATTACATCAGATACACCCACTGCATTTGCCCACTTTGTCTACAATGGTCCCTTGCGAAACACGGTTGAGGCAGTAACGCGGGTAAAACCTCGCATTCCGCTGGCTTTCGGCAATGCGATCGTGGCTCTGGGAATGGATTGCCAGGATTCCGGGATCGAATTTGATGGCAGCAGCGGCGTTTCAGTTACCGGAGGGGGTATTTTCTCAAATTCCTGTATCGACACCCAGGGTGGCGTAGGTGTAACGGTATACGGTGGGCATGATATTACCTGCCGGACACCAAATTGTTATGACGACCATGGAGGAGCGGGAACTGTCAATCCCCATCCAGAAGAGGGAATGGGTCGAGCGCTGCCGCGTGAATCCTATGCTGTTCAAGAGCCGCAATGTTCAAGTATGCCAGATAGAGGTGAGTATAACAATGATGGCACGCTAGAACCAGGAAGATACAGCCGCATCCGGATTCAAAATGGCGATCATATATTTGAGCCTGGATTGTATTGTGTCTCCGGTGAGGTGACCATCAATGGTGGTACCGCGGTGGGCACAAATATTACTCTTTATCTAACGGCAGGTGACTTCAATTCCAGTGGTAATGCAACAATTAATTTCACTGCTCCACCAGTGCGCAATTGTGGTGCACCTTGCGAGACACACAACGGGTTGCCTGGGCTGCTGATTTACCTGGCAGAGGGAAATACTGGTGAAGTCGCCCTGTTGGGCAACGAAGATTCAAATTACCTGGGCCTGGTTTACGCGCCAGATGGCACGATACAGGCTGGCGGGACGAGCTCCACGATGGCGGAAATCCACGCGCAGCTGATTGCGTATGATGTGAAAGTTCATGGGAATACCGCGGTGACAATTAACTTCGATGACGGTTTGAATTATCAAATACCAGCGTCGCTTGATTTGAATAAGTGACGAACTAAATTATTCGGGCGCAGGGGGTATGATAAGGGCTGCCATTCACACGGCAGCCCTTTTGTGTTGTAGTAATTCGTGGAGCTTCTTTATCTGGATATAGATTGTTTTGTCATCCCAGGCAGTCAGAATGAAGCGAGGATAGCTTTGCACCTATAGAGGGAGTGGGGAATTCTACCGTGGGCTAGGCTAATCCCCTTAAACTATATGAATGCTAATAATTGCAAAGCTGTAAAGTAACAAATTGGTTATGAAATGGTTGGAATTAAATGAGTATAATATTGCTAAATCACTACTTTTTACGGAAATCTTCCAAAACGAAGATGGTTTGAGATAGTGATTTTCCACAATTTTCCGGGCGTAGGGGGTGTGATGGGGACTGCCATACACACGGCAGTCCTTTCACTTTAATGGCATACCAAACATGCAGCTCCCTCAAAGGGGATTAATGATCCAAATTTGCTCTATACCGCAGGATAACAAATCACCGCCTTAGCGGGACTAGAGCCTGCGGAAGCGCAGATTATCAGATCGCCAAAGCTGTCTGGATTTCTTCCCCAGATAATCCCATCCCCGGACAAAGCTACGCTCGTGATGACATGTGATATTTAACAAGAGCACCGGGCAGGCAACCCGGCGGCGCCCAGAGGGACCTACTTACCGCTGCTTCCTCTCGGACCTGACGGAGTTCGCAGGTTTCTGCCGCGCCGGACCCACCCGGTAACTCACAGATGAGGATACCTCAGCTATATGCTAGTGTCAATCTTCGCTTGGATTTTGACGGCTGTAATAAATAATGGCGATGACGATGATGACAAACACCCCAATAACAATGACCCATACCGGCCAACCGGTAAGTGGTCCAACGGCCGGTTCCTGAGTACCTTCTATAGATTCCGCGCCTTCCCAGGTGAGGATATAGGCCGTGATATCGTTGATATCTTGATCAGTTAATGGGCCGCCATGTTCCTGGCTCCACCCCGGCATGGCTGAACCTTCTATCCCAGTCTCAATCACAGATTTTACCCGCAGATCCGGTCTGAAAGAGGGCCAATCTTTAGCCAGAGTGGCACCGACACGACCTTCACCTTCCAAACCGTGACAGACTGCGCAATTGCTGGCGTATAGAAAGGCTCCGCGATTTGGATCTCCAGAAATTCCAGGAGGGGGAGTCAGCGCCAATCTCGAGCCGGGAGTGGCGGTAGGAAAGATGTAGATAGGTCCTCCATCTTGCCAGCTCAATATGTAGAAGGTGGTGGCATCAATTTCCTGCTCAGTTAATGGTCCGCCGTGAGCCAATCCCCAGGCTGGCATAAACGTACCGGGGATGCCTCGATCAATCACATCGCGAACCCTCAGGTCAGGGCGGATAGAGGGCCAGTTCTTTGCCAGCGTTGCTCCCACTCTTCCTTGACCATCTTCCCCGTGGCAGACAGCACAGTTCTCGGCGTAAATCTGCGCACCCTGCTCCAAGAGCTCTTCCTCAGCTACCTCTTGGGCAACAGCTGGTGAGGTGAACAATAATGCTGTGATCAAAACCAAACCAAAAATGATGGAATAGCCAGCGAGACGCTTTAGTGAAGGTATCATAAGTGCTTCACAATCTCCAATTTTTAGCGCAGGGAAAGTAAGAAGGCCAACAGGTCTGAAAGTTCTTCAGAAGCGAGCAATTCGTTGTAGTTCTTCGGCATGACATCATCCTGGAATCCCTCAACCACATAGGCGCTCGGATCCAGGATCGACTCCTGGATATAATCCTCGGCGGACATTCCAGGGATCCGGGTTTCAGCAACCGTGCCGATATTCGTCTGGTTGGGACCAACCGTACCGGCGCTGAGTCCTTCAATTGTGTGACAACCACCGCAGCCCCTATCTAGGAAAACCCGCTGACCGCGAGCAATCGGATCTGCTTCTTCTTCGGGACTCGGAGTTGGGGTGGCCAATTCCTCAAGTACATATTCTTCCAGGGCAGTTGATTCCCAATTTAATATAAAGGTAGCCACATTTTGAATCTGATCTGGCCTCAATGGACCGCCAAATTCGTCCGACCAGGCTGGCATGGCAGGTCTACCCTGGCCTGCATACTCATCAGGTCTGGTAGATGTTGCCCGACCGCTTGCGACGGTGGAGATGATGTAATCTTCCAGGCTGCCGGACCAGCCGACTTCCTCCAACCGGGTAGTGAAGAATTGCCCATCATTAATTGGAGGGCACAAACCTAGAATCCCCTCTCCTTTTGGACCATGACAGCCGCTACAGTTATTTTCATAAACAGTGGCGCCTACTTCGATCGCCCTGGCATGCTGAGCTTCAGCCTCTTCGGCCATGCGATCCTCTTCATTAAAGGCATAAATAACCACGATGACTGTGGTGAACGAAACCAGGATTATGCCTAGAAGTATCTCCAAATTGAAACGCGACATGTTGTTATTTGTGACCTCCGAATATATGAGGCTGATTACTCCCCTTGACTATTGCGATGAATGTAGACATGTTTTTCGTATGTATTTCTTTCTCCCGATTCTGGATCATCCCAGGTGATTCGCATGGTGACTTTCTTCAAATCTTCCTGCCAGTTCTCAATCACGATCACTGCATCTCCATTGGGTAAAGCACCTGATTCTATGGCTTCATTCACCCGGTGGCTGAAAAGCGCATAGAATTCCTCCAGCTCAGGGCAGCCAAAATCCAGCTCCGGACAGAGATTATCGATAGGTGTCTCATTGACGATATAGAATCCCTGTTGAAGCTGTTCATACTCCACAGCCTGTAGAGGTCCATGTCCTTCTTCGGGAGACATGTCCTGGACGATACGCGTCGCCGCAGGTGTCTCAATGCCATATTGGGGGAGTCCCATATAGCTGAGCAGGATCAGGATCAGGACACTTAGAACACCCAGACTGACCGCTACTGGTCTCTTCACGAAGGCACGGTGAGGATTGCGATCAATATATGGTATCGCAAAGAGGAGACCGAATATTAAACCCGGGATGATGATACCCATCAGCGCTTTATCACCCAACTTCAACAAACCCTGCAGCCACCAGAAATACCACGGGGCCTTGGTATCGAGCGGTGTTTGCTGGGGATTGGCAATCGATTCTAATGGTGCTCCGCCATAGAAGAAAATGGTTACCAAAATAAGGATGAACAAGCCCAAGACTACGAGGTAAACCTCATGAGAGAAAAGATCTGGTAAGAAATCAATGCGGCGCTTGACATTTTTTTGTTTTTCTTTGGAAAGTTCTCCTTCTTCGTATCGGGCGGGCATTGAAATACCATGCTCACGGGCGACTTTGTAGTAGTGAATGCTTAGCACCAACACTGCCAGTAATGGCAGCAGGATTATGTGCAGCAGGTAAGCCCTCAAAAGACCTCCAGCTCCAATATCTGGAGCTCCACGAAGTATAAGATTAAGTTCATTT
>CP070785.1:2531521-2538852 GCA_020346705.1 Chloroflexota bacterium
CAGATCGGTCACCCGTACCCGAAACCAGCGTGGTTCGCCTTGTGATTTCACCGCCCGG
This sequence comes from Chloroflexota bacterium, assembly GCA_020346705.1. Lineage (GTDB taxonomy): Bacteria > Chloroflexota > Anaerolineae > Anaerolineales > UBA4823 > PFL25. The sequence continues at coordinate 2,531,580 of CP070785.1, forward strand.
GTGCGGGCAGCTTTCTGGCTGTCACCGAGGGCTGCTAAAAGTTTCGCACCTTCTTCAGCGCTGATTTTGCCTTCTCTAATCATGTTTAATATTTTCATCCGTTCTTCTGTTGTTGTCATTTTTAATCCTCCTCAGATCACCCAATATAAATCTGCACAGTCTCACCACCATCACCTTCATCAACTTCGACATATAATGGCGTATCAGAATTGGTACTGGTCTCGAGAACCTGGATCATTTCATCGAAATCGATATCCACATCATTCACTTTAGGAATGAAATAGCCAAAGGTGCGCAGGACCCAGCCTGCAAAGCGCAGGGGAAGCGGGAAACTGAAAGCGATGGTCCTGGGCCATTCCCCTGGTTCCTGCTGCACCCGCAAGTGAAGCCACCGAGCTGACCGGCTCCCCCAGGCCATTGCCATCACACCGACACCCAGCAAAAAAGGAAGCCAGGAACAGGCAAACCAAAAACCAAATCCGGAGGATTGATACGCCCAGAACATCAAGAGACTACCAATGATCGTGATCCCAACTCCGATCCACAATGGGATCATCCACCAACGCCTCCATTTTTCTATCTCTGGTTGAAATACATCTTCCAGCACCTCTCCGCTCACTGCTCCCGAATTCCCACCATCCGTCGGTGGTACCGAATCATCGCTAAGCTCTTCGAAGACATTGGAATATCCCCTGCCCTCTTCCAGCATTTCCTCTAAGCGATCGTCTTTGTCGAGGGCTTGAAGCAGGCGAGCACCCTCAGCGGCAGTAATCACACCATTCTCTATCATTTCCAATATCTGGATTCGCTCACTTTTCTCGCTCATCGCATTCCCTTCACCAAATCTTTCCTTCCAAGGCTGCCAGCAATTGTTCAGCCTCTTCTGGAGTAACTTTTCCTTGTTCGAGCATTTGTAAAATCATCATTCGTTCCTCATCAGAAACCGGCTCCGAACTTGGTTTAATCGGACGTTCTGGAGGTTCTGGTCGTCGCCTGCGATCGCGAGCAGCACGTTCAGCCGCGCGCGCTTTTCGCTCAGCCCGGCGCTGGGCAGCCTCAAGTTTGCGCTGCATCTTCTCCTGTGACCGCCTGATCTTTTCTTGGGCCCGTCGATTGGCCCTTTCGCTGGCTTGCCTGGCCCGTTCAGCTATCCTTTCGGCCTGCTCCGCGCTCAAGGCAGTTTTCTCTAAAGAAAAAGACAGGGTATCTAACTGGTGCTCCAATTCTTCTTCCATCATCTCCATCTGGGCTTCGATTTGGGCGGATATTTGCTCATTGAGATCATCTGCCATCTGGTCGAAATCTTCACTCATTTCAACCTCAAATTCACCCATGTCCCAATCCGGTGGTCGGCTGGCAAGGCTGATATTTCCAGATGCGTCAATAGTCAAATTAGCATCCCCCTCACCTAAGACTATATCGAATGGTGCCTCGATTTTGGCCGGCACCTCGATTCCAGGGATCTTCATGCTTATCCTTGCACCATGTAATATTTTCACCGCTACACTAGCATCAGCCGGTAAACGGCAAACCAGATTCCCTTTTGCCTGGAAGTCGTAGCTGCTTTCTGGTGAAGGATCCAGCTCTACACTTATATTGCCGCGCGCAGTTGCTTTGGCGCTACCATCTATCTCCTTCAAGGTTAAATTTCCGGGGATACTCTCCACAATCATCAAGTTCCCTTGTATATCACGAACGGAGACATTTCCCTGGCATTTTTCCACTGTGATACTGCCATCAACATTCTTGGCAGATATATTTCCATTAACTGTGTCCGCTTTAACACTCTCAACGCTGCGCAAGGAGAGATTTCCAGACAATTTTGAAATATTAATTTCACCCTCTAGGGATTTAAAAACGGCATCACCAGAGATTTGACTATCTTGAAAAACTGTCCCATAAGGAACGCGCAGACTGCAATTGCTGGTGCAGTTAACACTGATCTCATCGTCCTCAACATTCACTACCAGGTTATCTGGTAATGGACTTTTTGCAGCCACCTCAAGCTTTTCCCAACCCTTAACGGATAGATTTCCTGAGACCTGCAGCTTTATTTTCGGCGTTTCACCCGTTTGTACAGATCTGACGTCCATCGAATTATTCCTCCCCTTCTTTCAGCATGGCCATTGCATCTTCATAGGTAATCTTGCCCTGTTCCAGGTCATCCAGGATTTGCCGCCGCTCATCATCACTCATCCCCGGCTCCTCCCCTCCGGGTTCATACCCCAAAGCGCGTATTATCTCGTGGAGCCGGTTGCGGATGGTTGGGTAGGATAAACCGATCTCGTCTTCCATGCGGCTTATTTTTCCCTCACAACGGATGAAGGTCTCAACAAAACCAAGCTGTTCGGGGGTCAACGATTCGAATGTGCCGTGAATGAAGCGGCCTTCAATCGTGCTGTCACAATCCTGGCACTGTAATCGGGTCACAACGATCTCACCATTGCAGATGGGACATTTATTCGGTAAAGTTTGCATTGAAAAATTCCTTTTATTTTGCTAAGAATAGAACGCCTCTGTTCAATCGTCACTATGTGGTTTGGAAGATTTTTTCAACCACATCCCCCCTGAGATCATCACATCCCCTAAACGGTCAATCATTCTTCCACGTAGACCTGGCTCTTGAGTTCGATATTTATCAATCTTCATATTGTTCTGGTGTTTGGAAATCATTTGTTGGGATTGATGGGTCAAGAATTCAAATTTAGGAATCATGCCATCCTCTATAAAAAATCCAATCGCTGTCATCAAAATCATAAATATTATATACAATTATTACGAATTGTCAAGGGATATATTCAAATATTTCAAAAATATGTTTAATTTTATTGATTTTTCCCCCAGATTTATTACAAAAAGGTGATCAAAAGGTCTTAAACCATCATTCTCTTTCCTCTGGGGTGATGAAACTTTCGCTATCAGAACATTCACAGGCGGTAACGATTTTCGAAAATCTGGTCAACGTTCCCAGATAAGGAGCAGCTCCATTTTTCGCCACCCAACCTTCCAGGTTAAAGGCCAGGGGTCCTTCAGCCAGGATCCACTCACCATTGTATTTACGGGCAATGTGGACATGTGTTCCCGTGCTGGTCCCCCCCTCGCAGGAAGGATGTCCGATCTTGCCACCGACCTCCAACCGAGTTCCGATTGGTACTCGATCTTCCGTGGCCACGTGAAGGTGAAAAATCGCCCACCCGGTCCGGTCATCGTCATCCCCGTCCAAATCCAGGACGACAATTCCAGGTTCGGAGCGCACAACCGTCCCTGGAGCAACCGCGGTGACCCACTCATTAGAGGGCACACAGCCGCCTTTCACCGTAGGCGGTGCGAAATCAAGGGCTGCGAACGGAGCTCCGGTACCCCATCCAGTGTGCGGTCCACCAGTTAATGCCCAGGTCTCTCCGGGCTCGAAAGGCAGAACAAATTCCGGTTGGGTCAGGCTGCCTGGGATATGGGGCTCGTTATTTTGCCATGCATCCCCAAATAGGTCCTTATATATTGCTGCGAGACCATTTCCCCCGACAGCATGGCTGAACTCTTCTGGGGAGTATAGCAGCGAGAAATAGTAATGCAACGCTACTGTTGCACCATTTTGCCAGGGGTCCGGGCGTTCCAAAGTCCCATCCAGAAGAGTGATCGACTCCAGATCACCTTTCCGCCAGGCATAAAAACCATTATTCAGCGTGTTGGCTGCCCAGACCAGTTGCAGGTACAAACCACGGTGCTTTCGATCGATGTTTCCCAGAACATAATCACCGATCCCGCCTATTGGAGCAGGCTGTGAAATTCCTCCAGCCTGGTACTCTATAAGAGCCAAAAGCAATCTTGGGCTAACACTGAAATTGCCCGCCACAAGATCGACAATTTCAGCACCGCTGCGGTTTTCTCCTGAGGCATATTCAACATAATCTCGCAACCAGCCTGGCTTATCCTTCAGAAAATCTTGACTGCTAAAATTCACCTGCGCGGGCCCATTGACAAAGTGACTATCAGGCAGGATCTGATAGGAGGTGCCCCACAAGGGAGCATAATAGATGGGAATCTGCATCGGCATCCCTGGCGGCAAGGTTGTCGCATCTTGTGGAATGATGGGGTTCGCCTCCCGCAGCTCCTCGACGCTGGTATTAAAGTGACTTGCCAGAGCTGGCAGCGTATCGCCAGTTTGCACGACATAGTCAACCAGTTCTCCAGGCGAGTAGGCTGGACGGGTTGGAAGTGGGGTGATCTCAAAATCGGCACTGAGGGACTCTTCGCTCTCAGGCACATTTTGTTCAATTGGGCCAGCCAACGCGGAGGATTCAGATTGTGTTTGGCAGGCAGAAAATAATCCACCGAACAGTCCCAGCAGAATGACCCAGGTCCAGGTTGGCAATCTGGTACCTGGTAGGTATCTAAAAATTCGTATCATTGGGTCACATTAAACCACAGTCCAGGATGGAGGCAAACCAATTATTAGCAGATATTTATGTCGCTTGCAGGGAAAAATTGGTAATGCCGTCTGAATCTGCGACTATTCTCCTGGCCAAAGGTCGCGAGAATCCCTGGTATTGATCATTAAATCTTCTGCCGCTAAGCTGATGAATGCCTTTGAAGGCGAAAGCGAATTCGCCACCACGATCCGATCGCCTCGTGATAAGCTGCCCTCAAATGGACGGTATCCAGCTTGAGCCACCCAACCGCTCATCACAAAGGGCAGTGGGCCATCAGCCGCGATCCACTCTCCATTATATTTACGGGCGATGTGCACATGGGTACCATCAGCGGGTCCACCTTCACAAGAAGGATGTCCTACCGGTTCTCCGCGGCGAAGATATGTACCTTCAGGTACGCGGTGACGGGCTTCAACATGCATATAAAGCACCGCCCAGCCCGTCTGCTCGAATCCATCACCATCCAGATCCAATACAACCGCCCCATGCTCCGATCGGACGACCAGGCCATCTGCAACTGCTACCACCCAGGCCTGGGACGGCTGGCAGCCGAAACCCTCACTTGCCGGTGCAAAATCCAGGGCAGCCAGGACGCCATCTGTCTCCCAGGCAGGATGTGGACCGCTGGTGAAGCCCCACTCGCGGTCTTGTTGGAAGGGCAGAATCACGTCTGGTTGCGTCAGGCCAGGGGGAAAAAGAGGTCCCGTAAATCGTTCCCCAATTCCTTCTTCGCCATACATGTCATTGTAAACCTTCATGAATTCCTTGCCACGATCCATATCCTTAATCCAATGGCTCTGATCCTCCAGGCGTGAGAGGAGATACAGGATGGCGACACTTCCGGCATTTAAATCCGGGGAGAGCGCCATTCGCGGGCCATCATTGAAGGTTAATTCAGTGAGGAGACCCCCCCGCCAACCGTAATAACCAAGCGATAGCTGGTTGGCCACCCAGCCTAACTGCCGGTAAAGGCCCTTCCTGGATGGTTCGGATACCCCCACCAGGTAGTCGGGATCTTTACCCTCGCCCAGAGTTCCCAATACACAACCGCACTGATATTCCAAGATTGCTAATAACAACCGTGGGTGGAAAGAATTCTCGATTGCGACGCGCTCTACAATCTCCGCCCCGCTGGTTTCCCCCGTGCTGCGCATGTATTCCTGGTGAGTGCTCAAGAACCCGCCAGCTTGTGAAACGTATTCCTGGACATCGAATCCAATTGCACCTGGGGCATAAACCACTTCATGATCAGGCAGAATCCACCCTAGGCTGTTAAATGCCTGTTCAGGTCTGGGGATGACCAGTCTTGTTCCCGGATCGATGAGCTGACCTGACTTGAACGGTTCAGGGGCGTGGATATCCAGCGCGAGCACCTGGAACCGGGCAGCGATCCTCTCGAGGGTATCCCCAGATTGAGAATAGTAAATCCACGCTTCCTGCTGGGAGGGAGAACCTTGGTCATCTTCAATCCCACTTTGATCAGCACCAGACAGGCCAACCCTAAGTCGATTTTCCAGCGCGAAGGCACTCGAATAGCTGCCGAGGCAAATGACCAGCATAACCACCAGGACAATTAATCTATGAAATACCGGGTGCAGATTCACCCAATAATTCTGTCCATCAATAATTCGGGTTTTTTTTAATTGGGAATACATCAAACTAGGGATCTGTATTTCGACGGATAATCCTAGATTCGAAGGGGCTGAGCGGATTGGCGGGGATGGTGCGTTCACCGCGGATTAAAGTACCCTCGTACGCTTTATCCCCAGCGTGGACGGTCCACCCGCTGAGCACAAAGGGCAAAGGACCATCGGCCATGATCCACTCGCCGTTATATTTCCTCGCAAAATGGAGATGAGTACCGGTAGAAAATCCACCTTCACAGGATGGATGACCTAATAAATCCCCCCGTTCAACCCAGGTGCCGGCTGGCACGCGCCCCTTTTCAGCGAGATGCAGGTAAAGCAACACCCATCCAGTTTGTTCGCGACCATCTCCATCGAGATCAATCGTGACGACACCATCATCCGATCGGACGATCAGGCCTGGTGCGGCAGCCACGGTGTAAACGTCGGTATCAAAACAGCCCGGCACCAGGCTGCCCGGAGCAAAATCGACTGCAGCCCAGGCACCATCCCTCTCCCAGGCACCGTGCGGCCCACCGGAGTAGCTCCATATCTGGTCGACCATAAAGGGTAAGATTAACGGAGGTTGGACCAGATCCGGCGGGTAAAGCGGTTCCACGCTCAAGGCGCGTACCCAGGGACTGCCAAACATGGCCTCATAAAGAGCGGGGAACCCATTTTCCATATCCAGAGCAGCGAGCCATCTCTCGCTATCGTAAAATTGGGCGAAATAATACTGCAAAGCAGCTGTTCCGGAGTTTAAATCCGGAGCAAGCCGGGCGGTGACGCCATCATTGAACTTGATCTCGGTCAGTCTTCCTTCCCGCCAGCCATAGTACCCGATCGATAATTGGTTAACTGCCCAGGCCAGCTGCTTATACAAGCCTTCGTCACGCTTAACTTCCCTCCCTAATGGGTATTCAAGCGATCCGCCAGGCTCTGAACCATACACCCAACCACTCTGGTACTCGAGCAGGGCTAACAGCAAACGAGGGTTGATCGAGTTTTCAGTGGCCACGCGTTGGATAACTTCCGCCCCAGTTGTAATCCCAGTCGTAGCCAGGTACTGGCTGTACTCGCTCAAATATCCTCCGGATTGGTCAACGAAACTCTTGACATCGAAATCAAGCGCAGATGGCGAGTATACAACCTCACTATCTGGCATAAGGTGCTGCGAAGAGGTAGTATTGGCGAGACGATTCGGGATGACCAGCACCT
>CP070785.1:2538952-2545736 GCA_020346705.1 Chloroflexota bacterium
AAACTGCTGCCGGTCCTCCAGGAGGCATATACTGGGATGGCCATCTCCCTCCCGCCCGGAACAGAAGATTCGTTTGTTCAGCAGATCGAGAGTCTGGATTCGGTAGAGGTAATTCTGACTCCTGACTGGTCATGGGGTCGCTATCTCGCCTTGCAGCGGGCAATGCAATTTCCTGGCACGCATGTCCAATATGCAGATTTCGATCGACTTCTGCGGTGGATCGAGACCAGGCGGGAAGAGTGGCAGGAAATCCTGCAGGTGATCCAGGGCCATGATTGTTTGATAATTAGTCGCACACCCGATTCTTACCAAACACACCCGCAAGCATTGGTGAATACCGAAGCGATCAGCAACCAGGTGATCTCTTATCTCCTCGGCCAATCTCTCGATATCAGCGCCGGATCAAAGGGATTTTCACGTCAAGCGGGTGAGTTCATTTTGGAGAATTGTGAACCTGGATATGCACTGGGCACCGATGCGGAGTGGCCGTTAGTGCTCAAGAAAGGTGGATTCCAGGTGCGAGCCATTATGGTGGAAGGATTAGATTGGGAATCTGCCGACCGGTATCGACAGGAAGCCGCCGACGCACAAAGCCAGAAAGATGCCGCTGCTGCATATGATGCAGACCCCCAGAATTGGGCCAGGCGAGTTGCTGTGGCGGAGGAGATCATCAGACTTGGTCTCGAAACAGTGGATCGAGTGATTCCCTCAATCGGAAATCAGGAAAATCGCGTATCGAGTAATCTCAATTCGTCAATAGAAGAGGAATCTTATTTCGACTGAATCAAGCAGAATGGTTATAATCGCCAGTAAACCACTAGAAGAATAAGGGTTTTCTAAGAAAAGTTATCCATATATGAAAGATTAGGTTTATTACGGAGAGAAGAATGCCTGAACACCAAGAGTACAATCCCGCGGAGATCGAAACCAAATGGCAGCAGCGCTGGGAGGAAGATGGTTTATACAATGCAGATATTGATAAATCTAAGCCAAAATTCTATGCCTTGACCATGCTGCCATACCCATCCGGTGATTTGCATATCGGTCACTGGTATGCCATGACCCCATCAGATGCCCGGGCACGTTATATGCGCATGCGCGGCTACAATGTCATGTTTCCCATGGGATTTGATGCCTTCGGGCTGCCTGCGGAGAATGCGGCGATTAAAAATAATATCCATCCCAAAGAATGGACCTATGCCAATATCGTGCGCATGCGTGAACAGCTGCGCACGATGGGTTCCATGTACGATTGGCGGCGAGAGGCGGTCTCCTCTGATCCGAAGTACTACCACTGGTCGCAGTGGTACTTTAACAAGCTTTATGAAAATGATCTTGCTTATCGCAAGATGTCACCGGTCGATTGGTGCCCGAACTGTAACACCACCCTTGCTCGGGAGCAGGTGTGGGGGGAGGATCGCCATTGCGAGCGCTGCGGTACACCGGTGATCAAGAAGGATCTCGAACAGTGGTTCTTCCGCACCACGGCTTACGCGGAGGAGCTATTAGATTTTTCACCCATCGACTGGCCGGATAGAGTCGTTACCTTACAGACGAATTGGATCGGGCGCAGTGAAGGTGCCGAGGTGCATTTCACAGCCGATTCTGAAGATTTATCTGAAGAGGAAGCACGCATCACGGTTTTCACCACCCGTCCGGATACTCTTTGGGGGGCGACTTTCATGGTTTTGGCTCCAGAGCATCCATTGGTCGAGAAGATCACGACTGCTGAGCAGAAAGAGCTGGTCCATGATTATGTCCGCCAGGCGATGCGTCAGACGGATATCCAGCGCGAATCTGCTGAAAAAGAGAAATCAGGGGTATTCACTGGTGGGTATGCGATCAACCCTGTCAATGGTGAACGCATTCCGATCTGGATCGCAGATTATGTCTTGATGACCTATGGAACCGGGGCGATCATGGCGGTTCCGGCGCACGATGAACGGGATTTTGAGTTCGCCTTGAAATTCGGACTGCCGATTCTGCCGGTGATTGATCGCCCGGATGGCTTGACAAAATCGTTCGCACCGGCTGGAACGGTGAAGCCAGGATTTGCGCGGGCCTTAGAAGATCTTGGGATTCCAACTGAAGAGCATGAAAGGGGATTATACGTAACCATCCCAATGGGGCAACTGGAAAACTATCTGGAGGTCATCCCCGAGTATCTAGAGCAAAACGCCTGGAATGAGATCGTTGGCACTGGGTGGTACTTCATCTTCAGTGATGGAGTCTTCGAATGGGACTCTCATGAAAGTGAAGATCGCATACTGGCCCGCTGTAAAGAGTTAGAGTCCCAGGTTGCAGGTGCCCGGACGCTGATGGAGATGCTTTGGGGTGAAGAGTTCTACCGGGATGCCCTCTACCACCATGAATATGGCACCATGATCCATTCTGGTGAGTTCAGCGGGACGCCGGGTGATGTAGCTGTACAACAGGTAAATGAATGGTTGGAAAAACGTGGGGTGGGAAAGGCAGCTATCAATTACCGTCTGCGCGATTGGTTGATCTCCCGCCAGCGATATTGGGGTGCCCCAATTCCGATCGTTTATTGTCCTGAACACGGCGCAGTGCGGATACCTGACGATCAGCTACCGGTATTGCTGCCCGATGATGTCGAGTGGCTGCCAACTGGGGAGAGCCCCTTGAAGCTGCACCCAACCTGGAGGCATACCACCTGCCCGATCTGTGATGAACCCGCAGTGCGGGAGACAGATACCATGGATACCTTTATGTGCTCTTCCTGGTACCACCTGCGCTACTTGAGCCCGGATTACGATCAAGGACCATTCGATCCGGATGAGTATGATTACTGGATGCCAGTTGACATTTACACCGGGGGCATCGAGCATGCCACCATGCACCTGATCTATACCCGGTTCTTCCACAAGGCTGGGCGCGATATGGGCATCATGCAGGGGCCGGAGCCAATGTCTCAACTGCGCAATCAGGGCATCATCCTGGGTGAGGATTCGGAAAAGATGTCCAAGAGTCGCGGGAACGTGATCGCCCCGGATGAGCTGGTTGCTCGCTACGGCGCTGATACAGTGCGTGCATACCTGATGTTCTTCGCCCGGTGGGATTTAGGTGGACCATGGAACAGTAGCGGTATCGAGGGTACCGTACGTTGGATTCGCCGTACGTGGAACCTGTTCACTGAGCCTGGTCAAACTGGAAATCCAGCCCAGGAGACGACACGCGCCTTACGCAGGAAGGTGCACCAGACTCTGAAGCAGGTGACTCACGACTTTGAAACTTTTGAATTTAATACCATCATCTCTGCTTTGATGGAGCTGCTCAACGATATGCAGAAAGCGCGTGATGATGGCGCAGCTGGCTCGGATGCCTGGGATGAGGCTGTGGATATCTACCTGCGCATGCTGGCGCCAGTTGCTCCCCATGTAGCGGAAGAAATTTGGCTCAAACTCGGTAAACCTTACTCGATTCATGCCCAGTCTTGGCCAGAAGTTGATCAGAAAGCTGCTGCCGAGGAGCAGATCACGCTGGTCGTGCAGGTCAACGGCAAGGTCAGGGATCGGATTTCAGTGCCAGTGGATATTGGTGAAGAGGAAGCCAAGGAACTTGCGCTCAGCTCCACGGCTATCGCAAAGTATTTAGCTGATAATGAGCCGCGCAAAGTTATTCTCGTACCAGGAAAATTGGTCAATATTGTTGTGTGAAAAAATAGATTTATTCAAAGTGCGACCCACCTCCAGGTGCGTCGCACTTTGCTATATCCGGTGGGGGAATTCATCCCCAAGTAGGGGCGGCAACCCGAGGTTTTTTACAAGTCATTATTTCTTACTGGGTTGCTTCGCCCTTTCCTGGTCAGCAGTATTTACTCCCCGTAAAAATAATCCAAAGGGAATGAAACAAACCATGCCCATGATGAAGACGATGACGATATCGATCAAGCTGAAAGGTGCCTGGGTGATCAGCGGCTGCAAAATCATGAAAATTATCAGTCCAATGAATAACATGCCCGCCTGGAACAGCAGCCCCATCCCGGAAACATAGCCAAGAGCTTTGCGCTGCCAGAGTAAAATCCCTCCGATAATCATCGCGGGGCTGATTAAAAGATCTGCGATCAATACTGCTAGTTCGGTCGATGCAATCGATGTCCGATTGATAACGGCAAGAATCATGACAGCAAAGACTCGCAGCATGAACAGGATCCCAAAACCGAAAATAATCCCACCGGCCAACCTTTCCGGCACGCGCCCTGTGAGCTGCTTCTGGACAACTTGGCTGTCAGTACTAGCCACAACACCAATGATCGTATAAGCGCTCAAAACAACCAGGCTGAGATACAGCAGGTAGAGAGTGTTGAACGGCATGCCGTAAACGTAGGCCACATAGTTGTAAAATACGTATACAAGGGCACCCGGCCAGAAGAGAAATCCAATTAGTTTCCCCCGGCGGGTGAGCCACAAGGAGCCAAGCAAGATTGGCACGCCAATGAGCAGGTTGACCACATCATTTGGCATGAACGTTCTTTGCAGTTCATCCATCGGATAGATCGCATCCGGGTTAATGATCCCTACTACCGATGCTGTGGTCATCAATAAAAGGATGATCAGCGTAGATAAGTAGGCGAATTTCAGTTCATACTTGATCGGGAGATCACTGCGCTGCTGATGATTTGTGTTCATCTCTTCGCCCTCCAATTTTATTAAAACCCAATGCTTGTGAAGGTTAATATCTGAGCCTGATCTATTGATCCTTTGTGATAAAGAGAACAATTAAATTATACTGATTATCGAGTACATGGACAGACTTTCAGATCATTAGATCCTCAATCCAAATGAGATTTAAATTGCCCCCTGAAATTCCTCATTCTTCATAGGTTGCACAGATTTTGAATTTGTTTCCAGATATTTCTCAGTGCTGCTGAGTACTCCCTTAAACTTCTTCCGAATTCATGGTGTTGATCGGTAAACCGATCATTGCCAGCACAGGAACTAGCACAGCCGCGCCCAGTATATGCATGCTGGCAAGGCTTAGCTCCGTTGATAGGGGTATCGGCGGAGTGGGCATGAACAAGGGTAAGAACAAAGACAGAACCAGGACAACTAAGGATATCGTCACGAAAATGAGGGCCGGTCTCCGAACAGTGCTGGCTAGGATTAGGAACAAGATGCTGGCACCAGCACTGAAGATTATGCTGAAGATGACAACATCCGTAGCGGGAAGTGGGCTGACTTCCGGGGGCGGAGACTCCTCTGGGGCAATAAATTCAATGCCAACAAAATCTTTGAGGATGAAGTAGTAAACGACATTGGCTACGATCGCTGAAATCGATCCAAGGACAATTGCCAAAAGTTGTCTTGATAGCTTGGCTGGTTTTCGGGCAGGCAAATTGTTTATCATCGGCTCAAGTTTGTATACTGTGCGTTCAAATTATCTTCTACCAACATGAAATCGTGGATGAGGAAAAAAAGCTTATCAACGCAGAGGTAGCAAGGATTCCGGTTATCTACATTTAATTAGATTCAAGATAGCTCTTTAAATTGTGGAGTTCTCCTTCAAATTTCCTGCGTGCAGGGATTGAAAATATTGGTGTGAGCACTTTCCAAATGCCATTGGGTTATGGCTCACGCCTGCCTATCACCTAAGTGGTGTTTCCTCGACTCGCAGAAGTATAGTGGGTTTCAACAGGGAACGGCCCGGAATTAACCCAAAACGAAAAGTATTCGTTTGGCTTATAACCTGTTATCTCCAGATCTACAGTCATTTGCATTCCAAATTGGACTGCGCTGAGTTGATATCGATTAATGAGAAAAATTAATTCGGGCGGTTAAACCACCCGCCCTAATTTTCATCCTTGTTTATGTTGCTTGGAGTGGCTTATCAGGTACATCGCTCTGCAGCAAATAACCCAGGACCATTGTGCCGATGACAACAAATATCAAGGAGATCATCCATAGAAAATCGCCATTTCCACTTGATGTATCCACCCCTATTAGATTGAGCAAAATTGCCATCAATCCCAATATTGGGAACCAGATTCCAGTCAGCAGCGGCACTGCATTCCAACGAGGCATAGGTTTCTTGCGAATTGCATCTATACCGAATAGGAATAACCCTGTGAACAAAGCAAACATGCTGGAAATCCAAATGATCCACCACATTCCTTCATAAACGACCCAAAGGGCGAAAAGGGGTATTGAGGTTAAAAATGCTACCCCTCCACCTGCGATAGCAATCGTTAACCCGATCATCCCAAGGCGGCCAGAACCTTGCCTGTAACGGGCTCTCAACCCAATCATCCCGGTGGTGAAAAACAGCATTGAAGCGGGGATCAGAATCAGTTGGCTGTATTCATAGAATCCATCCCGGCCACCTAGCGGATCGCTGTAAGATGTTTCCCCAGCACCAATACCAAATCCGACGACGAGAGTAACAGCGGCCAGGATCAATCCCCAGCCGCTCAAACGGATAAATTTCTCTTTTGTCATGTTCGTCTCCCTTTGAAGGTGCTCTTCGACGACTGTTGAAAAGAGGTCGAAAAGCGTAAACATCCACAGCGAGAACATTCCGGTCGATCCATTTTGGGCATATGCCCTCAAGCTGCAATCCCGGAATAACTGCAGCATATGTGGACCGTATTCACGCCTGAACTCAGTTGGATAAGCGAGCAGGAGCAACCTGTAAAATCGGACTGAAAGTGAGATCGGTGAACTGTCATTCATCCAGCACCTCCCAGTACCGAGCTTCTCAAGAAATCTTTAGCATGAGTCACGCGTGGTTGAGTAAATTTCCGGTTAAGATCCCCCTCCAGCAATTG
>CP070785.1:2545836-2551999 GCA_020346705.1 Chloroflexota bacterium
ACGTCCGTCAGCTCACCTGCATTTTCACTTGCCCACTGCTCTGCCTCCTCCAGGGCTTCGCCTACGAGCAGCACCCCGGCTTTGCGCCCCCCCTCGTGCCACAGGTCCGCCTGGCGCTGGAGCAGGCTCAGATTCTCGTTGTACCAGGCCAGGTTGTTTATGCGTATAGGCTCAAGTAAACGATCATGGCTCAGTTCGTACCAGGTGGCGCCGCCGCGTTTCTCAGCCCGCACCAGGTGGGCATCAACCAGCAGCTTGATAGCATTGTTGTCCAGCCCACCGCTCGTGTCAGCCCCCATCAGCACCGTGCCGCGCACCCCCTGCTCGGTGATCAACCGCCGGTCGAACCACTCCCGGATCGCCCGTTCGCTGGTTCCAGTAGCCCCTGCCGTGGCGATCACCCGCCGTGAGTAATAATCCGTCAGGGATCGGTCCACCAGGGAGTAGTCCTCCTGGTCCAGCTCTTCCAGGTCATCTGCTGTGATCCGTGACAGATCAGGGCGGGGATCCTCCCAAATCCGGAAACATACTACCTGCAGCTGCACCGGTTCTATGTGTGGACCAAGCTGCCGCACCACGTTCCCATCCGGCTGCTGGACGCGCACTCGCCGCAGATCGTCCACCAGCTTCTCCGCCGCCCCATCTTCAAATTCAACCCCAGCATCCCGGGCCGGTTCCTGGATCGCCTGGTGCGCCGCCGAGATGCCCAGCAGATCCAGCCGGAAATTGACGCTCATCCGGTTCGGTATCCACAGCAAGTATGGGTCGAGGGAGGCCACGAAATCATCCCGGATGGCGAACAGCGCCCAGCGGCTGGAGATCTCCAGGGCCTCACCCACCTGCTTGAAAAACTCCTCTTTCTCAGATTGGTCGGTAGGATCGAGGGTGATAATCTCCTCAAACTGGTCGAAGATCAGCATCTTCAGGTTGGGACTGTCCTCCGGCCAGTAGCGCTTTTCCAGGTATTCGGGCAAACTCATCTTTGCCAGCCAATCTGCAGAGATTTTCTCCTTTTCGGGAACATCTTCCTCCAGGGAAAGCAGGGCGCTGAACACATACCGGTTGCACTCGAAGCCTTTGGCCAGCGTATCCGCAACATCCAGGTTGACCCGCACCACCGGCAGCACCTGGAAGTTTTTCTCTTTCAATTTGGGAATCAAGGCCGCCTGGATCAGCGATGTTTTTCCGGCCCCTGAAGGGGAATGCAGCAGCACGATCCGTTCTGCAATGATCAGATTCAATAGTTGAGTTGTTTCCCGGGTACGACCATACATTCGCTCACCCATCTGGAATGATCGCGGACCCACATATGGATTGGGTACATTATTAGGAGGATTTGACATATTCAACCTCGCCTGGTTGCTGGATACGAAATTGGATCAATCTAATCGAAGCCACTTACAGGTACTCCTGCAGCTTGGTAAGGAATTCCCTGCCTGAACCCCAAAAAATGCTGATATTCTCGCGTTGAAAATACTTTTCCAGATACTTGCGGGTGCGCTTGATGTCTAAGATGCGATCCTCTGCAGGTTCAATTTGCGCCGCAGCATGACTGTATTCCATCATCATCTCCTTCCCTTCTTGGGCCATGAGGAAGCGGAAGAAAACCCGGAATTCCCAATCCTCCATCTGGAAACCCAGGAAAAGCAGCGAAGTGGAGTTTAGTACACCCCTGACCTCGGTGGGGATCAGACTCTTATTGCGGGTGATGCCAATCAGGAAATCGAAATATTGATCCTCCGATACGACCATCGAGTGCTTTACCTCTAAATTCCCGAATAAATGGTATACCAGGGGTTTTTCAACGGATGGCTGGTCTTCATAAATGGCCTCTTCAATTGGCACAAATTTATTCCACTTGCAGACCCTGACAACCGGTTCCGCCCCTTCTGCAATCAACGCCCGGGTTATAAACCCTAATTTGCTTGTCGTAATGTAAATCGGTAGGCGCATTTTCGCTAGCATTCGGTAGGGATTCTGTGGATCACTCTCCCAGAATTTGTTCATTGCCAGCTCAAGCGCAGCTTTCACTTGTTCTGTTGACCAGGGATCAGCTTGCTGCAGCTCCTCGGGTAGTACAGCCTGGAAGCTTCCTAATACCTCATTTCTTATGGCTTCCCGGTAGGCTATGGGTAAGTACGACGGAGCCTGGTAGGTTAACACATACTGCGCAACCCGCGGCAGCACATCTTTATCATGCGGTGCCAGCGGATAACCATGTTCCTTCGCCCAGCGATTGGCAATCTCGTGACGTGAGCCCAGCATATTCTCAATTAACCCTGGACCTATGATAGGTGTGCACTCTTTAATCTTGATAGCTGCAGCCAGGCTTTTTCCCCTATCAACTTCTTCATCCTGATCACTGTAACCAGGCACATACCAGATGCGTCCGCTCTTCAACCGCATGAACAGCGCCGGCATCCAATAATCAGACCTGTCGCGCACTGAACCTCTGGCTGCGGCTAAAGCCCGGTCAATTTGCCCATCTTTCTGCAGCTCGCGGAAGAAGATTGGCATCATCTCGGCGACCGTCTGCATCGTGATCTTGCCCTGCATGGCCAGCACAGCTGGAATCCCGGATTCCGCCAGGAGCGGACCCAGTGCTGAAAGTGCATTTCCGGTGCCACCCCCGGCGCTTTCACAGGAAGCCAACACAACCAGCCGTGGCCGGCTCTCCAATTCCTTAATCCGCACCACCAGCTCGCCGCCCTTAACCCGGTCTACCTTACCCTTCTCATTCTCCAACCACAACACTGCTTCATCCCCAACCATAGACCCGTGACACACCAGGTAGAGGATATCTGGTTTAATCTCTCGCAGCTGATCGACTATGTTATTTAAAGTTGCCTTTACATCTCCACCTCTCTCTGGCAAAGAGCTGACTGGGATTTCTCCCAAGTTTTGCTCTGCCCGGGCCAATTCGCCCTGCACATCAACTGGGGCAAATTTATTTTCAGCCAGATCAGATGGGTTGGCCACCACCACGAGCGCCTGCAGATCTCCCTTGGCGCGCAGGCGTACCGGGCGCCAATCCAGGCTGCTCAAATACCGCGAGAAAAGCAGGTTTTCGTTCGTTGTGAGCGGGCTACCATCTGGAGCATCCAGCAGGACTTCCCAATGCAAGCTGTGCAGCTTGGGTGCGCTGGGACCGATAACCAGCCTTATTCTCAGGGTTGCTTCCTTACCTTCGGCATTAGCGCGTGCCTTGTCAAATGCATCCCGGATCAAGTTATTCCCAAAGATCGTTTGCGTTAGCTTCTTACCATATTCACTTGCTACATAGGTCTGATTAAGATCCTCCAGATCGAATTCCACTTGAGCTTCCTGGATATCCCCAAAGCGCATATCTGCATCGCTGTCTGGAGGATTGTACCGAAACTCGACGGTGTACGAGACAGCATCCCTGCGGTGTAAACCAATTTCGAGATCAGCATACTCTGTCATAATCCACTTCCAATCCTATTGATCTTATGTCGTGCATTTAACGATCGATGATGTTGTGATGTGCAGCGATGAACCTATCCCCATTACCTGCTGTCGGATTTAATAATGATACTTCTGAGGTGATGATAGTATCCCTGGGTTTGCAGACATTTGGACACGATAAAAGCCAATCCAAATAAAAACTGGATAAACGCCCTGACCCAGTTCCTTAATTTGGTATCGTTATCTAGTTCTCCACTCGAAATAAGTGTAGTTGACTATAGCAGAAGAGTAATTTGATGTCAATAATCCAAATTACCCGCATTCTGTTATTCTTCCCCCTTCAAATACTGGTCGAAAAACAAGATCGTGCGCGTCATCGCCTGTCCGAAGGAATTCGAGATGTTGTGATTGTCCCCAGGGTATGTATACAGCTCCACGGTCTTACCAGCTGACTGCAGCTGCTCAAAAAGGATCTCTGAAAATTCCACGGGAACGGATTCGTCCGCGGTCCCATGGTGCAACTGGATGGGGCCGGATACATCTTCAACATACGTATTAGACGAGATCGTATCCCAGAAATCCGGGTTGTCGTCCGGAGTGCCATAGTAATCGGCCCACAACGAGCGCCAGCGGAATCTGGGTGTTGGCAGCGGCGTAGGGGTCGGCCCAGTGGAATTACCCCTTCGCCAGCGGGAGAACAGGTCCGGGTAAGAACCCACCACCCCAGCCCAGATCGAGCCAGCCTTGATATCCTCGGCAATCACCATGGCCCGCAGCGTCAGGAAGCCGCCCATCGAGTGACCCCACATCCCGATGCGGTTGTTATCTGCAGGAGGCAGCTGCTTCAGCGCGGACACCGCGTTCAGCACATCGATTGTATACCCCGGTGAGCCATATGCTCCAGTTGGCAACCCTTCCGATTGGTCATGGCCGCGATAATCAATGCGGAAGACGATATAGCCATGGCGCGCCAGCGAATCCACGTAGGCGATATAGCGTTCCGTGGTCCGGTATTGCGCGGGAGGGATGTAGCCATGGTTGAAAACGATAGCCGGCCAACCGGTGGGTGGGGTTTCTCCGAAGGGGATGGTCAGCAAGCCATACTGCTTCAACCCTTCTGACATGTAAGACACATAATAACGACTATAGTTCGCCCCCGGTTCTAGAGTTTCTTCAAAGATGATCTCGCTCCCCGGATAACTCATCTGGCGCAGGGCCGGGATGGTCATCGGGTGCAGCGTCTTGGTTGGAGTTGGCGTTGCTGTTGGGATCTGGGTGGGAGTCGGGGTGCTTGTTACGGTCAGGGTGGCGGATGGGCTTGGTGTAACAGATGGCTCAACTTGCAATGTAGGTTCTCCACCCGTCTCCGGTAAAATAAGCGGCTCATCTGTTTCCCAGCCCGAGCAGGCAGAGAGAATCACAAGAAGGACGAGTAAGGGAAACCAGTAAATTGGGCGTAATGTCTTCATCTTGGGTAGTTCACCGTTAAACGCGTGGAAAACGAACTATAACATGATTCGGGAACCGGGCAAATTAGCGGTTATTAATCCCAGAATCTGCACCCCAAATTGTTCTCATCTTAGCTACAGCCCAGCCAAATTTCGTCATTTTTGGCGAGACCATTTCACCAAGCTCGGTTTCCCGCCGGGATTCGGGGTGGGTTCTTACGAGATTCTCCTATCCCCTCAACCCAAAAACCTGAAATGGGGCTTGCAGAAACCTATAAAAATCCTCTACCAATGACTCCCAATGCAAATCCATCATTTCATCTCAACCACGATAAACCCACCCTCATCTGCGATGATATCAAGTTCAGGCGCTGCAATGATCGTTTCTTCTACCTCTGCCCATCCTTCCCCGAACCAGCGATGCTGAAGGACCAGGTAGCGGAATCCGTGATCTTGCATCTTGCGGATCGACTCGGACTCCGGAAAATCAGCGCTTAGCTCGCGGAATTCCTGGTAGGCTGGCGGGCGATGGATCGGGTGGTTGTAAGCCGGAATCTGCATGTCATGGAAAAGAGAGCCATACATCGTTTTGTAGTTCTCCGTCCCGGACTGCAGGAACGCGGTCGGATATCCTTCCGGTTGCCGAGCCAGCCAGGCATCAATTGCCCGGGGATACAAAGCTGCGCTTTGCAAGTTGCCTGGCAGCAAATCAATGAGCACTAGTCCAAGGATCAACAAGCCCAACAGGGGACTCAAGTTGTAACGATCCTGCAGCGCAGCTGTCCCCACTCCAGCCAGGAGTGAGACGAACAGGGACAGGATGATCGAGAAACGAGCCCAGACTCTGATCAATCCCAGCCCAGGAATGCGTCCAAGATAGGCTGCCGGCAGCCAGAACGGGTCTTCTGCCTGCAAGGGATTGTTCTGAATCCAGATATCCGTACCTAACGCCATGACGAGCGCGAATAGCGACACCCCCAGCCAGGTGAATGCCCTACGCCGATTGGGATGATCCTTGATGATCAACGCCGCCGCTGCCAGAGCAAGCGCGATGACACCCAGATAGGCGGAGTGTTCGACCCAATCCACCCTTGGATACAGCCTGGTCATCGCCTCCCCCCACAGGGCATGTGTGTAGGGCGGCATGATGAAATCCAGGATGCTGTTTGACCACAGGCGGATTTTTTCGGCTTCGTATGGATTGTAAATCCCTTGATTTAGAGAGACCTGGAAGTAGGGATATGCGCTCAGCAGCGCCCCAGCTGCGACGCTTAAAATAATTTTCCACC
>CP070785.1:2552099-2560620 GCA_020346705.1 Chloroflexota bacterium
ATCTTCTCTTCGAGTTAATGATATATGATCTGCCCGCAATGCGAGACTGACAATCCCAAGGAAGCCCGCTTCTGCCTGAATTGTGGTGCGGTACTAGTCCAAAAATGTACCAACTGTCAGGTGGAATTATTACCCGATGCTCGCTTTTGCATGCATTGTGGGCACCCCGCACGCACCCGCACAGCCCAAGATGAAGCACAGCTTAACAGGTTAACCGCGGCAGCGCCGCCTCTATTGGCAGACAAAGTTCGTTCGGCCGCCAGTCTCTCGGGCGAACGGCGGATTGTGACCGTCTTGCATGTGGACGTGGTTAAATCAACCGCTATCGCTGCAGAGGTTGGTGATGAAGCCTGGGCCGCGATCTTAACTGGCGCATATGACCGGTTTGCCCAGGTGATCTACCGCTATGAAGGCACAATCGCCCACTTACTCGGTGATGCATTAGTGGCATTCTTCGGTGCACCGGTGACGCACGAAGATGATCCCATTCGGGCCGTAAATGCTGCCCTCGATGTAATTAAATCTGGTAAGGATTATGCCATTGAAATGCGCACTGAGTACGATATTGAGTTCAATATTCGCGCCTGCCTCAACACCGGGCCAGTTGTGATCGGGCCGGTGGGCAGCGACTTACGCTATGATTTTACTCCCATCGGCGGAGTGGTTAATCTGGCAGCAAGAATTAAATTTGCCGCCCACCCCATGACTGTGCTCATTTCTGAAAGCACGTACCCTTTCGTCTCCCCGATTTTTGAGTGCACAGATCTGGGCTTGATCAAAGTGACCGATCGGGCTGAGCCAGTGCGGGTATACCAGGTGATGGAGTCAAAAGCGGCACCAGGCAGTGTCCGTGGACTAATTGGATTAGAGAGTCCCATGGTCGGACGAGAGGCCGAGATGGAGTCCCTGCTTAATCTCTGCAACGCAGTAAGAGCTGGCCTGGGAAGGGCAGCTCTGATCACTGGCGAACCCGGGATGGGCAAAACGCGGTTAATCAGCGAATGGAAATCAGCTGTCATGGCTGAAACAGATATGCCTGCTCCAAGATGGGTGGAAGGACACTGCCTGTCGTATGGGGGAGGCTTGACTTATCACCTGGTTGCAGATTTGCTTTATTCAATCTTAGGGATGCCCAGTGCAGCCAGTGAACCCGAAACCCATCTGGCGCTGTTCTCCCTGCTCGAAGACCTGTTTGGAAAGGCTGAGACCTCCGCGGATTTTCAAGAAATCTACCCTTATCTGGGCCATCTTCTTTCTCTCAAGTTGGAAGGAGAAGCCCTGGAAAAGGTGCAATCCCTCGATCCCCAAACTTTACAAACCAGGTACCTGTTCACCCTGCGCCGTCTTTTACTGGCGCTTACCTCTGACCGTCCGCTGGTGATCATCCTGGAAGACCTGCACTGGGCTGATCCATCATCTGTGGAGCTGTTGGTCAAGCTCCTGCCGACTGCCACTTCCGGTCCACTCTTATTTTGCATGGTCACACGTACCGAGCACGACTCCCCTGGCTGGAAGCTGGTCACTGCAGCCAGGGAGATTTTGGGCGGCAGCCTGACCGAGATTTCATTGGTTGCCTTATCCGATAATGACAGCCGGCGGATGGTCTCCAACCTGTTGGAAGTAGAAGCCTTGTCAGAAAAAACACGCACAGTAATCCTGCAAAAATCTGAGGGCAACCCGTTTTTTGTAGAGGAAGTCATCCGTATGCTGATCGACCGGGGTGCAATCATCCAACAGAATGGGGATTGGATCGCCGGTGAGAAGATCGAACAAGTTGAAATCCCTGACAATCTGCAGGGTTTACTTGTGGCGCGTATCGATCGGCTGCCGGAAGACGTAAAGAACACGCTGCGCATCGCCTCGGTCATCGGTCGTCAATTTCCGGTCAAAGTCCTTGAACAAATCTTGGGGGAAATGTGAAATGAGCCTGTTAGGTCACTTAAACACATTAGAGTCCGCTGGTTTGGTTCGTATTGCGCAGCTGGAACCCGATTTAGAGTACCTCTTTCGCCACGCACTGGTCAGGGAGGCTGCCTACTCCTCCATCATAAAGGTTGACCAGAAGAAATTGCATCTGGCTGTTGGAGAGGCAATTGAGCTCCTTTATCCCGACAGGGTTGACGAATATGCCGCCACGCTTTCTTACCACTTTGGTGAGGCAGGTGAGGTACAAAAAGCATCAAAATACTGCACTCTGGCCGGCGAAACTTCTCTGAAGGCCTACGCTAACCCGGAAGCCGAATCCCATTTCCGCTGCGCCTTGGGCCTGATACAAAGTGATGCTGAACGTGTGCATTTACTTTCTCAACTCGGTGAAGCTTTATACCGTCAAAGCCGTTACGATGAAACCCTCCAAACCTGGCATCAGGGTATCCAGCTTTATCAAAAAATAGGAGACCTTGAAGGTGTTGCGCACCTTTATGCCCGTTCAGCCCGCGCTGCCTGGCTAAGTGGTGACCAACCAGAGGGTCTGCGCTTGACCCAGGAAGGTCTGCAAGCAGTTGAAAGGCTGGCTGATACTCCAGCAAAAGCCATGCTACTTCACGAAGCAGCCCGCGCCTATCACTTCAACGGCTTCCCAGATGAGGCTGAACCATTATGCAGACAGGCTCTGGAAATGGCAGAGAGATTGAATGCCATTGACATCCAGGCAGACGCCCTAGCAACTTTGGGGGTGCTGCCAAACATTCCCCCAGATGAAGCGATCCACTCTTCGGAATTGGCGGTCGAACTGGCTGAATCTCGTGGTTTGCTGGAAATCGCTGCTCGCGCTAATCACAATTTAGGGGTTATCGTCGCCGAACAACGCGGCGACCAGAAAGGTGCACGCGACCGCTACCTGCACGCGGCGGAGCTCACCAGGCAACGAGGTGCCGCACGGCAAGAGTTATTCTCGTTATTAAGCGCAGCAGGTACGTCATTGGGTTTGGGCGATCTGAAAACAGGTGAAATGATTATCAACCGCATCGAAGAGATCAACAGCACCTTGACTGATCCCAATCCAGCGCTGTTAGAGATGGAGGGCATTGAGTTCAACCTTCACCTGCTGAAAGGAGAGTTGCAAAAGGCTCTTGAGATAATACGCAGAGGCAGGTCAAACGCTCGCCAAAGAGGCGATTTGCAAATGCTGCAAAATTTCTGCATCGATGTTGCCAATTTTTATTTGATCCAAGATCAGATTGAAAGGGTTGAAGACTGGAGTGAAGCCGAGGGTGCTGCAGAGGAAGCGGTTGAAATCAGCAGCCGTGGAGTTGGAAGTCGCATTTATTCACTTTCTCTGCTTAGCACGATTTCGGTTCGTCTAGGCAGATTGGAGGAAGCCAACCAGCTGTACATCGAAGCCAGGCAAAAAACTGGATCCACACCAAGTTTTTGGCAACAGCAGGCATTACTTGTCATGGAGCGAGATTTAGCAGCTGCCCAGAAGCGCTGGGAGAAGGCGTTCTCTTCAGCAGAAGCAGTATGTCAACGCTTAGCCAAAATCGAGATGCGTTTTCCATGGGCTTTTTCCCTTGTTATATGGGCTGAGATCCATCAAGCTCGCGGTGAAGCGATCGACTTAGAAAGGGCCAGGGCAATCTATCGTGAAGCGATAGCGCTTTTCCAAGAAATGGAGGCGGAGTTTTACACCAATCTGCTCGGGGAGCGATTAAAGGCGCTGATTGCTAAATCCTATGCCGTCACCCAAGAGCATGATGCAATCACGCACGAGCTCGTCGAGGCCGGGAGGATGCAGGAAGGTCTCTTACCGGAAGAAATGCCAGAACTCGCTGGCTGGGAGATCTCAGCCGTGCTCCATCCTGCCCGAGCGACCTCAGGAGATTTCTACGACTTCATCCAGCTGCCTGGAGGCCAGCTCGGGCTCCTGGTCGCCGATGTGGCCGATAAAGGCATGGGGGCTGCCTTGTACATGGCGACCTTCCGCACACTGATCCGTACTTTCGCAGAAGAACATCCCACTGAACCCGAGCTGGCGCTGGCGAGAACCAACCGCCGCATCCTGGCAGAAACCCATGGAGGGTTATTCACCACCGTTTTCTACGGAGTCCTTGATCCATCGAGCGGAAAGCTGACTTACTGTAATGCCGGACATAACCCACCTTACCTTTTCTCTGCTAAGGAGCATGAAAAGCCAAAGCCGCTCATTAGAACCGGCATGCCGCTGGGAATCACTGAAGAAGCCGGTTGGGAGCAGGGAGATTTCACCTTCCATCCTGGGGATGTGCTTGTTGCTTATACTGACGGGGTAACCGAGGCCCAGAACGATCGGGACGAGTTTTATGAAGAGGCTCGTCTCGTGGAGCTGGCCAGCTCCATGGTGAGTAAAACAGCTCAGGAGTTGATCGAGGCGCTGGAAAAGGATATGCGCGAATTCTCAGGAACCGCGCCGCAGCTGGATGACTTAACACTGATGATTGTAAAAAAGGGAATTCGATGAGCAAATTGATATTGATCCTGAAGGGCAGCCCTCGAAAAAATGGGAACAGCGCAGCGCTGGCAGAGCAAGTCTCTGATGGTGCCAGGAAAGCCGGTGCAAAGGTGGAAAGTGTTTACCTGGCCGGACTGGAAATCAATCCCTGCGATGCCTGTGATGCCTGCCAGGAGGGAAACGATGGCTGCATCGTCCAGGATGACATGCAATCCCTCTATCCAAAGCTCAAGCAGGCAGATGTGATCGTCATCTGCAGCCCAATCTACTATTTCACCATCACGGCTCAGATCAAAGCCTTCATCGACCGCTGGTATGCCTTGGAATCGGATCACGGCAGCGCGTTGCGAGGCAAAGAGTTGGCCATCGCTCTGGTCTATGGCGATACAGATTTATATACCTCCGGTGGGATTAATGCCATTCACACGTTTGAATCAATCGCCCGCTACATCGGCTTGAATATCTCGGGCATGGTTTATGGAACCGCTGAGCACATCGGCGATGCGCAAAAGCAGCCAGATTTGATGGCCAAAGCTTTCCAACTCGGCGAAGCACTGGCTGTGTGAGAACACTAGTTTGGTTTCAAATCTTGCTATCGGTCCTTATCCGCTCAGAACTTGAGCGGATTTATTCTTTTCCCCAAACATCATGCTGTTAATCTGTTCCTTCCCAGGGAAGCTTCAACGAATTTTCAGCATCCATTGCGTGCCAGGTACCCTGGATAATCAATCGCTCGTAAATCATCGCCATACGTTCAATCGGAAAAACAAGATCGTTTGCCAACCACCAATCTATCAGACCGATCAGGGAGGATACCATGTGCTGGGCGGCAATCTCGACTGGGAAAGAAGGGGAGGCGACGTGCTCAATATGTCCCTCAATATGCAATTGGACCATTTTTTTTGTATGATCACGGAATTTACGGGTGAAATTCTGGCTGTCAAGGATGCTGCGATACAAAGCCTGGTTTTCAGATACATGTTCAAACAGCAGGTAACCTTCTTGTTCGAAATACCGGTCTCCGTGGCTTACCGGCAGTGATTCGATCTCGTCGATCGTCTCGGTGAAGATTTCCAACATTAAGTCATCCTTGCCATCGTAATGCCGAAAAAAAGTAGCATAGCCGATATCCGCATGGTCGGTGATATCGCGGATTGTGATCTCTTCATATTCCTTATCGTCAGTTAACTCGATAAGTGCCTTTTTGAGAAGCCGCCTGGTTCGCAAAACCCGCCGGTCATCTGGATTCATCTTTACCTCCGTTTTTCCTTCAATTTCTCACAAACCTTGCTGGTTTCGCTAGAGTTATGAGCCAGTTTTGGCGAAATGGCTCTTATGAAATAGTTCAAAAAATTTAATGGTTGACAATTTCCGTAAGATAGTTATGATATACGGTATCTTATATGATACATAGTATATCATAAACATTACAAACTGTAAAGGAGAAAGATCATGAACGAAAAAAGAAATCTTTGGCGAACCAGATTTGGCGAAAGACGAAACCGAGGCCTTTTTTGGGGCTTGCTGTTGGTAGCCATCGGCGGATTCTGGCTCTTAGGAAACCTGGACCTCGTCCCCGAACCAGCCAGAATCATCCTCCCCAGCCTGGTGATCCTTTGGGGAATCGCCACTCTGTTCATCCGACGAGAAGCAGAATAATTCTAAATCCTGGGGATTGGGATTAATCCAATCCCCAGGCAAAATAAAAATAGGAGACACAATGGAAAACACAATCCAATTATCAGGTATTCAAGATAGAAGTAAAAAAAGAAACTTCGATTTAATGAGGGTTTTCCTGGTTGTATGGTTCGGTCAAGTCGTCTCGATCTTGGGTTCCAGTATGACTGGCTTTGCCTTGGGAGTCTGGATATTTCAACAGACCGGTTCCGCGACCAGCTTTGCCCTGACTTTGCTCTTCAATATGCTGCCCAAAGCTCTAGTTTCCCCAGTGGCAGGTATATTGGCAGACCGCTATGACCGGCGTAAGATTATGATCCTGACGGATCTAACTGCCGGCATAGCCACCTTTGTCACGGCTATTTTGTTCCTGACCGGCAACTTATCCATCTGGCATATCTATTTATTGACCGCGATCAACGCCAGCGCTAGTGCGATCCAGGCACCCGCCTTTGGAGCCGCTGTGACGCAGCTGGTGCCGAAAAATCAATTTGGCCGGGCGAACGGATTAATTCAGCTTGGCGAAGGGATCGGATTGGTATTAGCCCCACTTCTGGCGGGAGTATTTATTGGGCTGTTCGGACTGGCGAGCGTTCTGCTTTTCGATATGGCCACTTTCGTCATCGCCGTATCCATTATCATTTTGGTTCGCTTCCCTGGTTTAGTCCAGACGAAAGAGGCTGACCTCGCGGTGGAAAGCACCTGGAAAAACCAGTTGCGCCAGGCAGTGAAATATCTCTGGATCCGCCCAGGGTTGTTGGGACTGATGCTGGTTTTCACGCTGGCCAATTTCTTCCTCGGTGCCGCGGAGGCAGTACTTACGCCAATGGTGCTGAGTTTCACTTCAGCCGATAAGCTGGGGTTGATCATGACGATCGCAGGTCTTGGCATGCTCATTGGGAGCCTCCTGGTGACCGCTTTTGGCAACATTCAATGGAAGGCATATGCTGTGTTTGGCGCATACACTCTGTTGGGAACGGCCGTAGTCGTGGCAGGCCTGCTCCCTTCAATTGTATTGATCAGTTCTGCCCTCTTTCTCGCCTTTTTCGCCTTGCCAGCTGTGATGAGCTTCAGCCAGGCGATCATGCAATCCAAAGTAGATCCAAAAATCCAGGGGCGTGTAATTGGTCTCAGAATGTTCATGAATACCCTGGCATTTGCCGCAGCCTATCTGCTTGGCGGCACACTGGCCGATCGCCTATTTGAACCCTTGATGGCTGAAACCGGTTTCCTGGCAGCCAGCGTGGGTTCCATCATCGGGACAGGTCCAGGCCGCGGAATGGGCTTGATGTTCGTCCTTATGGGAGTACTGGCGATCCTGACTGCGTTGGGCGGGTTTGCCCATCCAAGATTGCGCAATGTTGAGCGCGAGCTCCCCGATATGGTGGCGGAATAACTCCCGGGGTCTACACTTTGGAGATCGCCCCCTTTTTCAGGGAAAAACCATCGAAAGGCAGCTGCCTGACTCATTTTTTCCACTCAGTATTCGCCACATAGTTACAGAATAACTTGAGAGGATCTCCAACAGCCGCCTTTTCTTCATTGGAGAAAACAATAGGATAACTTCCCACTGCAAATCAAACCATTCCCATCCCTGTATAATGAGAGTGGAATTGCTCAGGACTGGATTGAATAAAATCAATCATCTATCTCGTACTTATTACTGGCATAACTGGAAGTAATTCGACATCACAAGAAATCATTCCTTGAGGAGAAGGAGTTATGTCAAACAAAGAGAAGTATTTATCAATCTACTTATACGTATTCGGGCTGGCGAGTATATTTTTGATAACCACAATTCCTTTCATTTGGGGTGATTTGTTGCTTTGGCACCCCAGGAATACCCCGACAGAAATCATGATTGCAGGCATTTACTTCGCAATGGGGGTCGTTATGGTTCTGACTGCCAAAAAACCATCAAATCAAAAATCTTTTATTGATTTTCTGATTCTCGCCAATCTAGTTCACGCTTTAATTATGATAATTACCGCGCGTAATATTTACCAGATAATTTTTGACGTGATACCGATTGGATTAATGGGTTTGATTCCCCTGATCGTCTACCCTTGGAGAAGAAGGAATTTTTTTAGAGTCCTATAAAACTGAAGACGCCCAGCATGCAATTTGGTAAACACCAAAATCGACTGAATCTCAGATTTTTTCAATCAGCGTAGGAACTGGTTCATGCCCCAGGGTCAGTTCATGCGGTGATTCGATCAGGTCAGACCAAGGGTCAACATGCACATTGATATCCGTCAAATCCGGAAATTCATGGAAGAGCGCATGACGAACCTGCTCAGCGATCTGGTGGCTCTGCGAAGTTTTCAGGTCAGGATCGACCGATATATATACCTCTGCGTGGAGACAGTGCCCCACCCAGCGCATGCGAATCCTGCGGATCTCAAGCACGTCATC
>CP070785.1:2560720-2564032 GCA_020346705.1 Chloroflexota bacterium
AGGATGATCGCTCTCCCCGGTTCAATGGCAGAGACCAGAAAATAGGGCTCACGCCCTTCTGGAACCAGGCGAACCTTGTCGCCGACTTCAAGCTGCTGGTGGTCCGGGAGAATCCGGTCCGCATTATGCATATCGCAGCCTGCCAGGTTCTCGAGGCGTTCGTAGCTGTAAAGCCCGCCGCGTCCCTGGCCCATCTGGACCAACCAGGGCCAGATATCTCCTGGAGGCGCCTGGATAGTGATGGCGCGGGTGGATTCAAGCATGGGATTGGGTACGAATTCATCGCCAGGTAAAGGCATCTGCACCTCGTCTTCAGAGGCTCCCCATTTGCTGTACCAGGATCGCGATAAAGGGCTGGTGAGGATGCTGCCTGCGATCGCCAGCGCGCCCAATCCCTCTTCGAAAATAGTTGGATTTAAGTTGTTTTTTGCCACGGTGTTGTCCTCGTCTCTTGTAGTGATTGAATTGTAGTTTGGTGTTTTCGGATTTTTTTGTCAAGCCTTCTCAACGATCTTGCGGTGGCGAAAGCTGACACCGTGCTGCAGCATCTCCTGGATCTGTTCCCTGATCACCGGGATGTTCATGCCGACAGAACCCATAGCTGCCATCAGGTGAGTGGGGACATCCCACATGGGAAAGTCATACCAGCCAGATTCTTTATACGCCCGGTGGTCAGCCTGGAAGACAGTGCGTAAACGTCCCCACACATCATCCCGAAACACCTTGTGAGCCCCAACGCCAAGAAATGTTGCTGGCTGTACGTATCCACTTCTGGCAAATTCGATGCCCCGCCGGGCGAGCTCTTGCAGCTGCAGGTCGATCTCCTGACTGTTCTCCAGCTCATCGGTCACAAAACCGATGATGTTGACGTGCTGCCATCCGGCGTAGCTTTCAAAAAACTCCCGCAAATTCCCGTTGCTGCTCAATGGACCTGAGATGATAAAGCCCAGCTGCTTTCCGATCAACGATGGGAAGTGTCCCATGAAGAACGAGCGGTCAAAGTATGTCTTCCAGAGCGCTGATAGATGGCGATCGGTCATCCTACCAGCAAAAATCAACACATCGGCTTTGAGCACTTTATCCCTGTAAAAAGCATTGTAATCATCCCGACCGGAAAAGGCACATTCGTTGTCATAGCCGCATTGTAAGCAGCCGATGCAGCTGGACACAATCTTCAGGTCATTTAAATTGGCTACCTCAATATCGGAAACGAATGAAGTGCGAAACCTGTCGACCATGCGTCGCAAATTATTATCTTCTGGGTGAGCGTCGGTGATGACCAGTACTTTTTTATCTCCTACCTCGATCGAATGAAGACCTTCTCCTGGTTGATAGTCAAAATCCTGCCACTCGAGAGGCTGGAAACGCTTCAGCGAAGGATGCTGGTGCTGGATAGCCTCCAGAAAAAAACTGCCAAACTGGGTGAGCCGTTCTCTCTCACACTCGTCTATCAAGTCCATCATATCTGCAGAGAATGATGCGGTGAACTTCATGTCCAGGTCATCGCAGATGCCTTGGATATAGCGATGGGCGATATGATCGCAAAAATGGATCGAAGTCGAAATCGCGGCGGTATATTTCCCTGCGAAAGCAGCCTGCGCACCGCGTTCATAGATTAGTTCAATGAAGCGCTTTAAGCGAGCTGGGACCAAGAGAAGATACAGCGGAAAAGCCCACAGTACACCGTCTGCAGCTGTGATGTCTGCAATGATTCCATCAAAGGTGGCGGGTCTTCTTTCGATCCCCTTTATCCGTTTGGCGATGTTCAGTATTTCAAACTCGTGTGAGGGAAATTTCTTTTGCAGATACTTCACTGAGTGAATGGTGACGCTTGTATCTCCCTTTGGACTGCCGTTCAGGACAATGATCTTCACCTCGAACCCTCCTAATTTTCCAGCTCCATAATACTAATATCCGATGTCCGCTTCCGTTGGCCAGTTCAACCACAGCAAACATACCAGGACGGCGATATTAACCACGATAGCCCCAATCTTGTTTGGGAATAAGGCAACAAACGAATTCCAGAAAAGCGCCAGTGCGACGAGTGAAATTATCGCCGAATAGACCGATAATGATCTCCATAAATCATGAGGTACCAGCCAGCCGAATAAGGCGAATGCAGCGGCAATAAAGCCGAGGAAGGCCGCACCAAAGAGGATGATACTGATCACCCGCGAGGCGGCATCACCGACCAACGGGGTTAACAGCCAGGATCGATGGTGCCATTTGTCCGTGCTGCTGATATTCAAGGCAGGCAGGAAGGCCATAGAGTGTCCAATTCCATGAGCCAATAGAATTAACCCGATAATAATGCGCAATAATGTAGGTGACATTTACTGCTCCTTCTGTGTTGAAATTCGACTGAAGTTTATTCTCTCATCATTTTTTGGCTTATGTTCAATGGGCTCCAATGTTCCTTGAATGAAATCGCAAGAAATATCTGCTCCTAGATGATTAAGGATCATCAAAATCACCAATCCATATTTGCCAAGGCATCAGCTAAAATCTGCCTGTCGATCGAAGAATCATTACCTAGCACTACCACCCCCAGATTCTCTTCCGGATAGACCCGAAAAATGGAAGCAAAACCAGGACCGCCGCCGCTATGGGTCAGGTAGCGACGACCATCCGTGGTCAGGTGAGCTTCCCAACCCAACCCTCGAACGGTATCTCCGGGAGCTGATAGCTGTCCTAGCGAATTATTTATCAAGGAAATGGTTGAGGGCTGCAAAATGGGCTCCCCCTCACTCAGATATGTAATCATAAAGCGGGCCATATCTGTCACCGGGCCGATCAATCCGGTTGGCGGTGTCTGGTCGTTGTAAACCCGATGGAACCAGTAACGCAGGCCTTCCCTTTCTCTGATCATAAAAGTGAGCCCATAAATCGGAAAAAATGGGGTGAAGAGATCAACCAGATGCTGAGAGCCAATGGCCTCATTTTCCACCATTGCCTCAGTGTAGACAAAATTTGTATTCTGCATGCCAAGTGGCGAGAGGATGTTTTCTATAACATATTGCTCATAAGTCTGTCCAGTGACCGCTTCGATTAAGGCCCCGAGTACCATGTATCCCCAATTGGAGTAGCGAGTCTTATCGCCAGGCGCAAAGACTAATTGATCGTATTCTGAAAATTTGTCTATTACCAGCTCGGTCTGGTTTACTGGAGGATCTCCTTCAGAGTGAAGCCAGGTAACGAGCTCAGGCATGGCATCCGGCAATCCTGAAGAATGATTAAGCACCTGGCGGATGTTTATATTTGGATTTTCAGAGCCCTTATAAGTAACTTTAAAAAACGGCAGGTAGTTCCCGA
>CP070785.1:2564132-2568401 GCA_020346705.1 Chloroflexota bacterium
GGTGGACATCGCAAACAATGCATCCTCATTGTGATCGCGCTGGACACCAATTGAACTGCCTATTCCATAAGTAAAAGGCGAGCGGGAAGTTTTTCTCATTGCTGGTGAGCTGGTAATCGATTGAACCTGCTCTACTTGGGTTGGTATATCCGAAGATTCCTTAGAGGGTGATTCTTCGCCTTCAGGTTCTTCATTTCCACTAAATATGCTCTTCAATAAATTGGACACTTGTAAATGTTCTCCATGAAACGGATAATTTCCAGATTAACCCACAGAGGGAATAGGAATTGCATAGAATTGGTTATTTGTTGAGCCAATAAAAATCATATCATTTTCAGCCACTGGTGTGGCAGTAATCGGTTGATCGGTCTTAAATTTCCACCGCAGGTGACCAGTTTGGTTATCCAGGCAATATAAATTTCCATCCACGGAACCACAATACAACCCATCTTCCATTACAATTGGCGAGCCAGTAACCTGGTTTTCAGTCTGGAAACGCCATACTTCTTTTGCCTTGTCTATGTTAATGCAGTATATATTACCATCAATGGATCCGGTATAAACCAAGCCATCCGCAACACAAGGCGAAGAGATTGATCCTTTATCCATCTTGAATCGCCAGATCAAATAACCTGATTTCGCATCCAGGGCATATATGTGCGAGTCGAGTGAGCAGAAAATAACCATCCCATCAGCGACAATCGCAGACGAGGTGATCGCCCGCTTCGCTTTATAGCGCCACTTGATCCCACCTCGGAAATCCATGCAGTAAAACTCACCGGATTCATTACCGGCATAGACTTCATCCTGGGTGACGTATGGGGTGGATCGCACTTCAGCGATGGTTTCAATTTGCCAGATGCCTCTGCCGCCATTGATGTTGATCGCATGAACGGCGAAGTCATCGGAGCCGATGAAAACGTGACCGTGAGCCAGGAAAGGGGAGGATCGGACCGGTCCTTTTGTGTAATAAGTCCAGAGTAATGAGCCAGATCGAGCTGAGACAACATGCAGGCGGTTGTCTTCCGAACCAACAAAGACAAAATTCTCTACAACTGCCGGTCGACTGACGATACCCCCATCAGTCTCGTACTTCCAAATGAGGTTTCCTGATCGGGCATTTAACGCATACAGGTGCTGGTCATAAGAACCAATGTAAACGACTCCATTGGCATAACAAGCTGTACCGCGAATTTCATCTCCACACGCGAATGTCCACTTCGGTTGGATGGTTTCCTCAGGAGTTGGACTTACCTGATCGATTTCCAGTGATAAATGCCTGGAATCTGACCTGCCAATCACCTCCAGTAAGGCCGTTTTCATCTCTTCGGCGCTTTGAAATCGATGTATGGGATCTGACTGCATCGATTTGAGGATCACGTTTTCCAGTTCAACAGAAACACTGGGATTATTAGCGCGAATTGCACCTGAAGTAGGTGAGAGACCAATCTGACTGTCCGGATAGCTGCCGATAAGCAGAGTGGACATCATTGTCCCGAGGGCATAAATGTCATCCAAATTGGTTTCAATAATATGAGATGATTCCGCATCCTGGAATATTTGCGCCAATCCGAAGTTAACGATGATCAGGTTGTTATGAGCATCTATCAGAACATTGGCTGGATTTAAATCTTTAAGGATGATCGCATCTGGTTGCTGGGCATGCAGATATTGGAGCACCTCACATAATGCAATTGACCATTTAATCACCTGCTCCTGGGGGATCGGGCCAGAAGTCTCTTCTAAAATAGCTGCCAGGCTCTTCCCTTGAATAAATTCCATCACCAGAAAAGCGTGTCTTTCTTGAGTGAAATAATCCAGTATTCCTGGGAGTGCTGGATGAGAAAGGGTGGCTAAGAGATTTGCTTTACGCTCAAAGTTTTCAATATTGGCTTGCCGTACCTGTGGTTCGGGAGATGGATTGCGAAATTCTTTTACCACCACCATTTTTTGAACGCTTGGGAAATGAAGATCTCGAGCCTGGTAAACGGCGCCGCTATGGCTGAGGCTGATCGTTTTCTGGATCAGGTACCTTTCTGCAAGGCGCGTACCTTTCTTCAGTGATAAGGTTTCTGGTTCCTGGTTCTTGAATGTACTCATACTAAATCCACCCGGATAGTAATCTGGATAACCTGAGGGATTGTCTCAATATACCTCGATTACCGGTGAGTGACCACTTTGCAATATAGTTTATGTTCTGGCAGCGGTGAGGCTGGCTTTCTGATTATAGCCACCATCGAGGGAATCTGCAAATTACAAATTCGAAATTCGCGGGTCCATCAGTATAATACTAATGGAAAAACCGAAAGGATGGATGAGCATGGATAGTTATGAATACTACCTCTCTCCTTATTCCTGGCGCTATGGCTCGCAGGAGATGCGCCACATTTGGAGCGAAATTAATAAAAGACGACTTTGGCGAAAGATTTGGGTAGCTCTGGCAGAGGTTCAGGCGGAGTTTGGCCTGGTTTCGAATGAGCAAATAGTTGAACTGCAATCTCAAGCTGAAAATGTCGATATCTCTCGAGCGTTCGAGATTGAAGAAGAGATCCATCATGATTTGATGGCAGAGCTTAAGGCATTTGCCGAGAAAGCGCCATCAGGGGGCAGATCTTTGCATTTAGGGGCCACCTCAGCTGATATCGAAGATAATGCTGATGTTTTGCGTACCCGTCAGGCTTTCGAATTAATCCTGGATAAATTAAAAATATTACTGCTCACCTTGGCTGACGCAGTAGATCAATGGGCAGAGCTACCCCTGATGGGGTTCACTCATTTGCAGCCCGCTGAACCAACGACTTTAGGCTACCGAATAGCGTTCTATGCCCAAGATCTGTTTTGGGATTGGGATGGATTGCGGCGAGTTTGCCGTAACTTGCGTGGCAAAGGTTTCAAAGGTGCGGTAGGGACTGGGGCAGCATATGGTGAGTTGATTGGTACCAAAAATTTAGCTGAATTTGAAACCAGACTCGCCATGCAGCTAAAACTCCCATTTTTTCCGGTAACTTCGCAGGTCTATCCCCGAAAACAGGATTACCGGGTGGTGAGCGCCCTTTCAGGCCTGGGGGGCTCGCTGCATAAATTCGCCTTCGATCTGAGAATTCTCCAGGCCCCTACCCTTGGAGAGCTGGCGGAACCCTTTGGTGCCAAGCAGGTTGGTTCCTCTGCGATGCCTTTCAAACGCAATCCTATCAATGCAGAAAAGATCGATTCTTTAGCTCGATCATTGGCCCAATTGCCGCGTCAGGCATGGGATAATGCAGCCCTTTCCGGTCTGGAAAGGACATTGGATGATTCCGCCAATCGGCGGTCCTTTTTACCGGAGGCATTCTTAATCGCGGACGAGTTGCTCAAGGTTGCCCAGCGCATAATAAACGGACTAGAAGTAAACGAAATCGCTGTTGGACGAAATCTCTCGCAATATGGCCCTTTTGCTGGCAGCGAACGGGTTTTGATGGCTTTAAGTAAAGCTGGAGCTGATCGCCAATTAATGCACGAACGCCTGCGAGATCTCTCGATGACCGCCTGGGAGGCGGTAGAGCAAGGGCAAGAGAACCCTCTTGAAGACCTGGTGAGTCGCGAGCCAGCATTTTTGGAATATCTTGAAGAAGATCAGCTTCGTGAACTCTTGGACACCAGGAAGTATTTAGGAGATGCACCGATCCGGGCGCGAGAGTTGAGCAGGACAATCCGCAAATCGATTAATTAATTTGGGAGCAAGCTGGATCAATGAGATACTGGTGCGCCAAACGTAGAATTGCCTGCACCAGGTTAATCAAAACGTTCAGAAATTGCCTTTTTGGGATTACCCACCTGAAACCATCTCCCCCTCAAGCGGGTAGCCTGCCTCCTCCCAATCCTGGATGCCTCCAGCGTAGCGCCTGATATGCTGAAAATCATTTCCCTCCAGCAGCTTGTAGGCGTATTGGCTGGCAGCACATTGTGGGTTGGAGCAATATACCACGATATCATCTTCCTTATTTAGCTGGGCGAGACCCTTTTCTGGCGTATCGACGTGGAGCGAACCAGGGATATGTTTCGCCCGGTATTGCCATTCTCCCAGGACAAATACTAATTTAAAATCATCTCCCTGGTCGAGTTTGGCTTTGAGTTCTTCTTTAGTTATTAGATTCATCCCATAAACCTCCGATAAACACTGCAAAAATTCACAACAATACAACCTGCCAGCGCAAAAATGCGGTTCTTAAGAGAAGTGCGTATCAAGAAACTTCAGAGATTATACCCTTGCCAGTTCTTTCCATCCTTCCA
>CP070785.1:2568501-2583401 GCA_020346705.1 Chloroflexota bacterium
GTGAGCCTGATGCTGCGGAATATTTTCAAAATCCCGCTTTGGTGGGCAGGTGTTTCCCTGCTTTCCATCGCTCCGGCCTGGTTTCTCCATTCAAGGACTGCCTTCGAGACTGTGCTTTTCGTCTCATTTTATGCAACCTTCCTTTACTCCTACTTGCTCTACCGGTACCGCTCTGCTCAATTCCTTTATTTAGCCTTCGTGTTTGGTGCGCTGGCATTTTATTCATACAGCCCAGGCCAGATCGTGATCGGACTCACCGGAGTCTTGCTGTTTTTATCCGATGCACGCTACCATTGGCAACACAGGCGGACAGCACTAGGAGCCTTGGGGCTGGGCGTTTTGTTGGTTTTACCATATCTGCGTTTTAGATTGACCCACCCAGGAGCTCCCTTCGACCAATTACGCATCCTCGGTTCATATTGGGTCCAATCCATTTCATTAAAAGACAAGCTGGGCCAGTTCGGTTCGGAATACATTTATGGGTTGAACCCTGCTTATTGGTTCATCCCCAACGAGCGCGACCTGCCCCGTCATTTAATGAAAGGCTACGGGCACATGCTCGTGATTTTCCTGCCGTTTGCCCTCCTGGGGCTGATCCTCGCCATTCGCCACATCAAGTCTTCTGCATATCGCGCCTTGCTGATCGCCCTCTTTGTCGCTCCGATCGGTGCGTCTTTAGTGCAGATCGGGATCACCCGAGTCCTGGTCCTGCTCATCCCCGCCACAATATTGATCGTCCTGGGGATGAACAGGGTAATGACCTGGTTGTTAAGCTGGCGCCTGCCCTACAAAGCCACCAGTATTACTCTCTTCACCATATTTTCGTTGATCAATTTCTATATGCTTGGTGACGTCCTGCGCAACGCTCCCACCTGGTACCAGGACTATGGTCTCGGTGGTTTGCAGTATGGCGCCCAACAGCTTTTCCCCAAGGTGGCAGGGTACCTGGAACGGGACTCCAATCAAAAAATCATCCTTTCTCCATCCTGGGCGAATGGCACCGACATTGTTGCCCGTTTTTTCCTGGGCGATCCCCTGCCGATCGAGATGGGCAGTGTTGACGGTCACCTGGTTCAGCGCCGGCAGCTCGATCAAGACACCCTGTTTGTGATGACGCCCGAGGAATACCAGAAAGCAGTTGAAAGCGGAAAATTTAAGCAAATTGACATTGAGGATACATTAACCTACCCCAACGGAAAGCCTGGCTTCTACTTCACCCGGCTGACATATGTGGATGACATTGATCAGATCCTTGAGGCTGAACGCCAGCAGCGCAGCGTGCTCCGCACCGCCCAGATCTTATTGGATGGAATGCCAGTTCAGGTGAAGCATTCAATGCTGGACATTGGCGAGCCACAAGGCATGTTCGATGGCGACCAGCACAGCCTGGGAAGGACTTATGAGGCCAACCCGGCTATCATCGAGCTCATATTTCCCGCAAATCGGTCGATAAGCGGGGTCTCGGTTATAATCGGCAGCACCGAAGTGGAGATCAGGGCACTGTTACACTCTCCTTCGAACTCTAAACCGATCGAATATCAACAGACTTTCCATGGGACAATAGAGCAACCAGAAGCTGTGGTCGATTTTGGGGAGATTATCCAGGTTGAGTCTCTCCGTCTGGAAGTGCGTGATTTGCGGCAGGGAGAACCAGGTAATGTACACATATGGGAGATTAAGTTTTTAGAATAGGTCCGCGAGGCAGGTAATTGAAGGCAATTTTATTTCACACACATGGTGATGTGAGTGTTCTCGAGTACGCAGATTTCCCAACTCCGAAACCCGGTCCAGGGGAGGTTTTGGTTCGCTTGAAAGCTGCCGCTCTCAACCATCTCGATCTATGGGTGCGAGCCGGATGGCCGGAGCTAAAACTACAATATCCCCATATCCCAGGAGCTGATGGCGCTGGTGAAATTGCTGCACTGGGTGAAGGTGTTCGTGATTGGTCCGTTGGGGATCGAGTTGTGATCAATCCAAATTTGAGCTGTGGAAAATGCGAGTTTTGCCTGGCAGGTTTTGATAATCGCTGCCTGGATTGGGGCTTATTCGGAGAAACTCAGCGCGGTACTTATGCTGAGTATATCGCCGTCCCCGAACGCAATCTCCTTGCTCTCCCTGAAGATTTCGATGAGCACCGCGCCGCAGCTGCGGCCCTGGTTATGCTCACTGCCTGGCACTCATTGATCAGGCGCGGTAATATGAGCGCAGGTGAAACAGTGCTCATCATTGGCGCTTCTGGTGGCGTCAACCTGGCCTGCATCCAAGTTGCCAAGCTTGGTGGCGCCACAGTTTACGTGGTCGGTTCCCAGGCGAATAAACTTGCTCTGGCTGAATCGCTGGGCGCTGATTACCTCATTAACCGAGCGGAAGTGCCTGACTGGTCGCGAGAATTACACCTGATGACCCAGAAACGTGGGGTGGATATCATCGTGGATAACGTCGGCACAACCTTCCCCCAATCCTTCCGGGCAGCCCGGCGGGGCGGCCGCATCCTGACGGTTGGCAACACCGGTAATCCTAAAATCGAAATCGACAATCGCTACATCTTTGCCAAACACCTATCCCTGATCGGCTCCTCCATGGGAACGCATACCGACTTTAAAAAGGTGATGAAACTGGTTTTCGTTGGTCGCCTCGACCCGGTCCTTGACCAGACTTTCCCGCTGTCCGAGGCAGGTGCAGCTCAAGAGAGATTAGCCCGGGGAGATCAAATGGGCAAGATCACCCTGGCGATCGATTAATCCAATGGTAGAAGAGGTCCAGAAATTGAGCGAATCAAAGGTTTCTCGGAAGCGACCATTTTCCGTAACGCTGCTTGCGGTGTTGGTGTTAAGCATTACAATAGTCCACTTGGTGCGATTTATCAATACGCTCACCTTGTGGAATTTTTTGACCGAACTGCCGGGAAAACCACCCTTCTATCTGGCCTTGACTGGCTTATTCGGCACTATCGCTGGGGCATTGGTGTTTTGGGGTTTATGGACTGGAAATCCCCGAGCCCCTTTGGCGACTGGCATCCTGACCGTAATTTACCTCAGCCTGCAGTGGTTAGAGCAAATTTTATCGGTGAGGGCTGGCAATGAATTTGAAAACTGGCCATTTTGGATTGGTATGACATTGATGGGATTGGTATTTGTCGTTTGGACTCTATCGCACGCTGGTTCAAAAGTCTATTTTGGAGAAATGCATGAGTCATCAGAAAAAGATAGAAGACCTCCGTTACAGGAAAGCTAAAAGCAGGCAGGGTGGCGGCGAGGAACGCATTGCCGCTCAGCACAAACGTGGTCGCCTTACGGCTCGCGAACGGATTGATTTACTGTTGGACAAGGGTTCATTTCGCGAGGTCGATGCCTTCGTTGAACATCGCACCAATGATTTTGGTCTGGATAAGCAAAAATATCTGGGTGACAGCGTTGTTACCGGTTGGGGTACGATCAACGAACGTCTCGTTTACGTTTTCTCTCAAGACTTTACCGTATTTGGGGGCAGCCTGGGAGAAGTACACGCCGAGAAAGTTTGTAAGCTGTTGGATATGGCTCTGAAGAATGGCGCCCCGGTTATCGGTTTGAATGATTCCGGAGGCGCTCGCATCCAGGAGGGCGTCGTATCCCTGGGTGGTTATGCAGATATCTTCCTGCGCAACACCCTGGCCTCTGGTGTCATCCCCCAGCTGAGCGCCATCATGGGTCCCTGCGCAGGCGGGGCTGTCTACTCCCCGGCGTTGACGGATTTTATCTTCATGGTGCGCAACTCCTCTTACATGTTTGTCACCGGACCCGAAGTGGTAAAAGCGGTCACCCACGAAGAGGTGTCTTTTGAGGATTTAGGCGGTGCAGGTGTCCACTCAGAAACTTCTGGAGTGTGTCATGTCGCCACAGATACCGAAGCAGATACGCTCTACCTGCTGCGTAAACTGCTGACCTACCTCCCCCAGAACAACATGGAAGACCCGCCATATGTAACCCCCACCGATGATCCCTTGCGGATGGCAGAGGAGCTGGACAGCCTGATACCAGATGATCCCAGCAAACCCTACAATATCAAGGATGCCATTCACCTGATCGTGGATGAGGGTCAATTCTTCGAGATTCATGAAAATTACGCTCAAAATATCGTCGTTGGCTTCGCCCGACTGGGTGGCCACAGCGTTGGGATTGTCGCCAACCAGCCCTCAGTATTAGCCGGGGTCCTGGATATCAACTCTTCAGACAAAGCTGCTCGTTTTGTCAGGTTTTGCGACGCCTTCAATATTCCCATCATCACATTCGTGGATGTACCTGGCTTTCTGCCAGGAACAGGCCAGGAACACGGCGGCATCATCCGGCACGGGGCGAAACTCCTGTTTGCCTATTGCGAAGCCACCGTTCCAAAATTGACCGTGGTGACTCGAAAAGCCTATGGCGGTGCATACGACGTGATGAGCAGCAAACACATTCGCGGGGATGTCAACCTGGCCTGGCCTTCTGCTGAGATCGCCGTCATGGGTCCGGAAGGAGCGGTTAACATCATCTTCCGCAAGGAACTCGCCCAATCTGAAGATATCGATCGCCGCAGAGAGGAATTGGTCTCAGATTACCGGGAAAAGTTCGCCAATCCATACATCGCCGCTTCGCGCGGTTTTATCGATGATGTCATCGAACCACGCGAGACCCGTCCCCGCTTGGTCAATGCCCTCGAAATGGTTGCCAACAAGCGGGATGCAAATCCTGCCAAAAAGCACGGCTGTATACCTTTGTAAAGAATGAAACATTTCAAGGAAATCAACAGACACTCACTTTGCATAGAGACCATCGGACCAGACGATGGTCCCGTGGTTATCTTCCTGCATCATGGCCTGGGGGCGATCCATTCCTGGAAGGGACAAATTTCAGCCTTCAGCCAGGCTGGCTACCAAGTGATCACTTATGATCGTTGGGGGCATGGGAAATCTGCTCCCCGCGAGAACTATGCAATGCCGTATTTCGAGCCAGACCTGGCCGATCTGGAAGCGATCCTGAGTGAATATAATCACCGGCAGGTTGCTTTCATCGGACACAGCGATGGGGCTAACATCGCCATGCTCTACACCCTCGCCCATCCCGAACAGGCAACCTGCCTCGTCGTCGTTGCTGCCCATATTTATATAGAACCGAAAATGATCTCCGGCATTCAAAGCGTGAGAGAGTCATTTGAAAATGATCAACGCTTTAGAAGCGGGATGCAGCGGGTGCATGGTGAAAATACTGAGCCTGTGTTCTGGGGCTGGTTCAACGGATGGACGAATCCGGCGATAGAAGATTGGGATATGCGTGCAGAGATTAAGCGGATATCATCCCCCACTTTGGTAGTGCAGGGAATAGAGGATGAGCATGCCTCGCACCAGCATGCTCGCGATTTGGCTGACTCCATCCCAGGAGCAGAGCTATGGCTGGTGCCAGGCGCAGGTCACATGCTGCCACAGCAAATGCCCGATAATTTCAACTCACGCTTATTGCAGTATCTGGATCAGGTTATAACTGTATCGACCACTGAAGAGAATTGATTCATCGAAAGAAAGTAAATAATTTTTTTACAGAAAGTAGATCAGTTGAGAAGATTATTTCAGAGGCGTTAAATGTTCAATAAAGTTTTGATCGCCAACCGGGGCGAGATCGCCGTGCGCATCATCAGGGCTTGCCGGGATTTGGGCATCGGCACCGTGGCAGTCTACTCAGAAGCAGATCGAGAGGCGATGCATGTGCGACTGGCTGACCAGGCGTACTATCTAGGCCCGGCTCCTTCCAGAGATTCCTATCTGCGGGCGGATAAAATCCTCGCTATCGCCAAGAAAAGCGAAGCGGGTGCCATCCATCCGGGGTATGGTTTTCTGGCCGAACGGGCTGATTTCGCCCAGGCCTGCCTGGATGAGAACCTGGCATTCATCGGTCCGAAACCCTCATCGATCGCAGCCATGGGGGACAAGGGTGTCGCCAGGGCGAAGGTCGCCGCGAGCGGAGTCCCGGTCGTACCTGGCACCGAGGGCGAAGGTGCCCTCAGCGACGAAGAGCTTCTCGCTTTGGCGGAACAGTTCGGCTTACCCTTGCTGATCAAAGCCACTGCCGGTGGTGGTGGCAAAGGCATGCGCGAGGTGCAGACCATGGAAGATATGCCCGGTTTGCTCCAGGCTGCCCGACGGGAGGCAGAAGCCTCATTCGGAGATGGTAATGTTTACCTGGAAAAACTGGTTGAAGGCGCGCGGCACATAGAGATTCAAATCCTGGCTGATTCACACGGCAACGTGATTCATTTAGGCGAAAGGGAATGTTCCCTCCAGCGGCGTCACCAGAAGCTGCTCGAAGAATCACCCTCTCCGTTTATCGGGGATGATGAGGATTTGCGTCAGCGAATGGGCTCTGTCGCTGTACGAGCAGCTCAAGCCGTTGATTACATCAACGCTGGAACGATTGAATTCCTGGTAGACAAGGATAAAAATTTCTATTTCCTGGAGATGAATACCCGTCTGCAGGTGGAACATCCAATTACCGAGATGGTTACCGGTATAGATATCGTCAAAGAGCAGATCCGCATTGCCCGCGGCCGGCAGATGCGCCACTCGCAGGATGCCATCTCTCTGAGTGGTTGGGCGATCGAATGCCGCATCAACGCCGAAGACCCTTACAACAACTACCTGCCTTCCACCGGTAAGATCACGCACATGATCCTGCCCACAGGACCTGGGGTGCGTCTGGATACCGGCGTTTACTCCGGGTTCAGGATTTCGCCCTATTACGATTCATTAATTGCCAAGCTGGTGGTCAGTGGGGAGTCGCGCGGCGAAGCATTACTGCGAATGCGCCGCGCACTGGAGGAATTCAAGATCATCGGCATCCGCACCAATATCCCCTTCCACCAGCTCATGATGGACTCAACTCGCTTCGTGGCCGGCCAATACGACACCCGTTTTGTGG
Organism: Chloroflexota bacterium; assembly: GCA_020346705.1. GTDB lineage: Bacteria > Chloroflexota > Anaerolineae > Anaerolineales > UBA4823 > PFL25. The sequence continues at coordinate 2,575,428 of CP070785.1, forward strand.
AGGAACGCTTCTCCATGGAGGCCGCCGAGGAAGGCAAAGAAGATCTTTCAGAAATCGCTGCCATCCTGGCCACGCTAGTCGCCCATCAGCAGACCCAACGCGCGGCGCATATCATTCAGCGCAACGAGCGCGACACCAGCAACTGGAAATGGGTTGGACGCTGGGAAAGAATGCAGCGATGAAGTACGTGGCAACTACTGGTGACCGTGAGATAACGGTTGAAATTGTGGATGAACACCACGTCATCGTGGATGGTGTCAGCTATGAAATTGATTTCGAATCGGTAAGCGAGCAAACCGTATACTCCTTGCTGGCTAACAACCAGTCCCACGAAGCGCTGGTTTACGAGAGCGAGGACGGCTGGCAGGTGCTGCTGCATGGATCGCAGTACGTGCTGGTTGTAGAAGACGAAAGGGAGCGCCGGCTGAGAGCATCGTTAGGTGGTGGTATTCCTCAAAATGTAGATTTCCATCTCCGGGCCCCCATGCCGGGTTTGATCGTCACAGTGCCCGTTGAGGATGGGCAGGAGATCGAAAAAGGCGATGTGCTGGTAGTTCTCGAATCGATGAAGATGCAGAACGAGCTCAAATCCCCGCGCCCTGGCAAAGTTAGCCGGGTGCGCGTCAAGCCCGGCGACAGCGTGGAGCAGAGGGATACACTGCTCAGCGTGATCTGAGGAATAGCAAAGGTGCAGTGTAATGGGTAGCAACTTGCAAGAACTCGAGATCAAGCTTTATCTATCTAATCTAAGCACTTTTCAACACAGGGTCCAAGAACTGGGGTCCAAGTTAGTCGAGCCGCGCCTGCATGAGATCAATCTGCGTTTTGATACACCTGAGGGTGATTTGACACGCTCAGCCCAGGTGCTGCGTCTGCGCCAAGATACCGCTGCTCGCCTGACGTACAAAGGCCCCGGGGAGACCGTCGGCGGGGTACACGCCCGTAAGGAGATTGAGTTCACGGTCAGTGATTACCAATCCGCCCAACTGTTGTTAGAAACACTGGGCTACCAGATTAGCATGATGTACGAGAAATTCCGCACCACTTATCTGCTGGAAGGCCTCCAGATTACACTCGATGAAATGCCCTATGGAGATTTCACCGAGATCGAAGGCTCCGACCCGGCAGCCATTCGGGCCACCGCGCGTAGGCTGGGCGTCAACTGGGATGCTCGCATCCTGGAAAGCTATACTTCCCTGTTCGACCTGCTGCGAAAGAAGCTCAACCTAACCTTTCGCGACCTTTCGTTTGAAAATTTCTCCGAACTAAATATATCCCCTGTAGATTTGGGTGTCACCCCTGCTGACTGAGGAGCAGATTATGTCCAAACAAGGTCCCTTCCTGGAAAAAATGCGCCATGCCGAATACGCTCGTGATGAGGGATGGATTGTCGACTTCCTGCACCAGGCCCAGGTTGGTCATGTAGCCACCCAGTCTGGTGAACAGCCATACATCACTCCCACCCTGTTCTGGTATGACGCAGCGAGGCACGAAATCTACTTTCACTCCAACATCACCGGGTGCATCCGCTCCAACACCGAATCTCATCCCCAGGTCTGCTTTGAGGCCAGCCGGGCAGGCAAACCGCTGCCCTCCAACATTGCCCTGGAATTCAGCTACCAATATGAGAGCGTGATTGCCTTCGGCGAGATCCGCCTGGTGGAGGACAACGATGAAAAAGAACGGCTCTTGTACGGCCTGATCGAGAAATACTTCCCCACCATGACTCCCGGTGAAGAATATCGCCCGATCACTGAAAAAGAGCTCCAGCGTACCTCCGTATACGCAATCGCTGTCAACAGCTGGAGCGGCAAACGCAATTGGGATGAACGCGCCGAGCAGGGAGAAGAATGGCCGCCACTGGCTGAAGAATGGTTTGAATAAGTAATCCTCTATCTGATTCGAAAATCAACGATCCAGGGGTGAATCCTATCAAACTAATCTGTTTGAAATGAATGTCATCTAACAGTCACCGATTTAAATTGGTGGCTGACATGATCGGTGGCCGATAGATTTTGCCTGTTAAGATTATTGTGGTGTTGTGATTATTATGGCCAATATGATCATCGCGGCGTCTTTTTCCCTTCTAATCCCCGCTCTCTTCCTTTAAAACACCCCCCTCCCATACCAGCTGACCTGCTTCCGCTGAATCTCCGGTCAGCTGTCGCAATAATAACCCAAACTTCGCCGGATCACCTGTGGTCAGATATCGCCTCTGACCTACCTGCGAATTGGAAGCAACCAAGCCATTCGCATCCAACAAGCACTGTACCTGGCGGGCGACTGCCGGCGAGGGATCTATTACCCGCACATTTGGGCCGACAATCTTTTCAATAGTCGGGATCACGAATGGGAAATGGGTGCAGCCCAGCACCACCGTATCGATCCCCCGCACTAGCATGGGATCTAAAGACCGTTCAAGGATGGCGCGCACCCTGGATGTAGCCAGGTTGCCAGCATCGATCTCCATTACCAAACCAGGGCAGGTGTCCTGGAGCACCTCCACCCCGGCTGCGAAGCGTTCGATTACCGAGGCATACAGCTCACCCTGGAAAGTCGCTGGGGTGGCCAGCACACCCACCACGCCGCTGCGAGTGTGCTCAGCGGCTGGTTTGACCGCCGGTTCCATTCCCACAAAGGGCACCTGTGGGAATACCTCTCGCAAGTGGTGGAGAGCAGCTGCTGAAGCCGTGTTGCAGGCCACAACGATCAGCTTCGCCCCTTGATCCAACAGGTAGCGGGTTACTCCGACCGAGAGGCTGCGCACCTCCGCCAGTGAGCGTGATCCATAAGGGACATTTTCCTGATCCGCCAGGTATACCAGGTCTTCAGCGGGCAACTGCTCTTTTACCGCCTCGAGCACAGTTAACCCGCCTATCCCAGAATCGAAGATGCCTATTGGAACGGATATATTATCGTTCCCCACTGTTTTTCTTCAATCCTCTACTGCTGCTGCAAAGGCTGCGAAAATGGCGCGCATCTCACTATGAGCCGTGAGCCATTCCGGATGCCACTGCACAGCCAGTCCAAATGGGTGGTCCGGTAGTTCAAGTGCTTCCACAATGCCATCTGGTGCGATAGCGGTCACAACCAGGTCTGGAGCCAACTTATCAACCGCCTGGTGGTGGAGGCTGTTCACCTCTACCTGGCCTGCCCCAATGATACCTGCCAGTTTTGTCCCTGGATCCACCTCCACCGGATGGGCCAGATAATCGCGTTCCCAATTCGGATAAAAATCATGTTTCTCTGCTCCAGGAACCTGGTCTGCGATGTCTGCGAACAACGTGCCTCCCAAACCCACGTTGATCAACTGCAAGCCGCGGCAAATCCCCAGGAATGGCACCCCATCGTTGACCACTTTTTCCAGGAGCATCAGCTCCACTTGATCCCGATCCGGCTCCACAGCCTTTACTTTCGGGTGATCCGCTTCCTGGTAGTAGCTGGTTTTAATATCCCCACCGCCAGTGAAGACCACCCCATCCAGGCGCGTCAGGAGTTTTTTCACAGCTTCTTCAGGCAGCTGGTTGGGGATTAAGACCGGGCACAAATGCGCCTGGACGAGCGCCTCCACATAGGCCTCCGCCAGAGAGGAGAGCTGCATACCGGCCTCATTTTTACGGCGCATGGTGGTCACACCAATTACGGGATAAGCCATAGACACTCCTGAGTTTGGGATGGAAAGACTCAAATATTCTACTCGCAAAAACAAAAAAGGCGCAGACCACGTTGGGCTGCGCGCTAATTGATCTAGAATTGTTGGAAATTAATTGAATTTTTGCTTGAGTCGGGCTTGCTTGCCGGTGCGCTCGCGCAGGAAGGTCAGGTTGGCTCGTCGTACATGAGATCGTCGGTGCACAACCACTTTCTCAATGCGGGGCGAGTTGAGCAAAAAAGTACGCTCGACACCGATGCCGTTGCTGGCAATGCGGCGCACGGTGAAATTGGCGTTGTTGCCGCCCTTGCGGGAGTTCAGCACGGTGCCGCGAAATTCCTGAGTGCGCTCGGTGTTCCCTTCTATAATGCGCAGGAAAACGCTTACTATATCCCCGGGATTTATCTGAGGCAGATCCGGGTTCACAGGTGCCTCAACTGATCTCAAAATATCGTCGCTCATCTTGCTATCCTTTAAAATAATAACATCGTACAATATAAAACCGCCCTTGGCGGCGGAGATGGATTATACCACGCCTGCCAGAAATTTGGAAAGCTATTTAGTGGAAAAATGGGATTTTTGCCTCATACTTGACCCGCTTTGATGGGGATGGTAAAATCCCGGAGCTGCCCCCATCGTCTAGGGGACTAGGACGTAGCCCTTTCAAGGCTAAGACCGGAGTTCGAATCTCCGTGGGGGCACAAGCTCCTGAGCCATCAGGGGCTTTTCCTTTTAACCAAATCTTGAGTGAAGACGAGAATGAAGACCGGAGTTCGTCCCCTCTCGGGGATGCCATTTCCGTGGGGGCTCAAGCTCAAAAAGACCGTTTCACCGATGATGTGGAACGGTTTTTGTCCTCAATTCGCTTTGAGCATTGTGAAAAAATGGAAGATTTAGGGCTGGATATGTGATTCTTTTTGCCTTTTAGAGTTCGAATCCTATTAGGTCCAAAGAATAGGTATATTTTAACTATAGTATAATCGCCCAAACAGGCCGCTAAGTATGTAGGAAAATCTAACAATTCTCTCATCCAAACCCATATATTGATATTATGACCAAAAGGAGGCTAGCATGACAAGAAAACCCGGTTTAGGAAAACATCACGAAGCCAACTGGATGGAACAAGATCCTACCAAGGCTCGTGCCGAACATTCCGGCTACTTCCCAAATACCGAGGATTTGGGGGCCGATGAAATGCGCGTGATAATTCTCGGCAGCGGAATGCCCAACGCCCGTAAAAGCCAAGCGTCAGCTTCAATCCTGGTTGAGCTGGGCAATGGGGATAAGTTTATCTTTGATATCGGTTCAGAATCCGTGGCCAATCTCGGTGCACTGGAAATACCCTATGACTGGCTGGATAAGGTTTTCATCACGCACCTGCACCAGGACCACTTCGCTGATTTACTTGCGCTGTGGATTGGCGGTTGGACCGGCGGACGGCATGGACCACTGCGGGTTTGGGGTCCTAGCGGCGACAAACCGGAGCTAGGCACCAAGGCCGCCATTGAAGGTTTTAGAAACTCTATGTTGTGGGATGTCACCAGCCGCATGGGCGAAGTCCCCAGTGGCGGAGGTGAAGTTCAGGTAAATGAGTTCGATTACCTCGGTGAAAATCAGGTCGTCTACCAGGAAAACGGGGTCACCATTCGGTCGTTCCCTGCTGTACATGCCATCGACGGATCGGTCAGCTACAGCCTGGAGTGGAATGGACTGAAGTTCGTCTTCGGCGGAGACACATACCCAAACAAGTGGTATGTTGAATATGCCAAGGGTGCTGATCTGGCAATCCACGAGTGCTTCCCAACGATGGACCAGCTAGTAGATAACTACAAATTCCAGCCCATGACAGCCATCAACGTTGCCATTCATGTCCATACAGCACCCTCTGCTTTTGGCGCAGTGATGGATCTGGTCAAACCGCGTATGGCTGTTGCCTGGCATTTCTACAACGACTTCGATACCCGCTATGATGTTTATGAGCAGATCAGGAGTACATACGATGGACCATTAGCCTTAGCCACTGACCTGATCGTTTTCAATGTCACGAAAGATGAGATAAGGGTGCGCGAGGCAATCGTAAATCCCAATACCTGGCCAGCTCCACCCACAATGCCCCCTGAAAAACCGGACCACACATTGCTGACACCGCGCTCGGATTATATCAATTCAGGCATGCTTTCTGATTTGGTTGATAAGGCGGTTGGTCCTGAACTGGCGGATTTCAAGAAGCGACACGGTTTGGATTAGATTTGTAACTAACTGGAGACAATATTATGTGTTTTTCACAATATGCCCAATACGCCCCGCGGCCGGTCTACCAATATGAAGCTCCAGAAAGACCTGCAGGAGCCGAACCGACGAAGGCCGACCTGGACGAGAACCTTTACGGGCCAGTACCCTTGCCGCCAGAGTGGCAGCAGCCATCCGGTCAAGACAATGGGCACAGCCATCACGCCCACGAACACCAATCATCTACGGAAAGCACTCCCTCAGCTGCGGCTGCTGTGCATGTGGCTAACGCACAGGCAAATGGCTCTGCAGGGATAACCTCTGTCAAGACACAAAATGTCGAAGCGGTGGTTGTAGAACTTTCAAACGGCACCAAGCTGCTCATCTGCCCATTATGATTTAGTCCACCCTATATAAATTACTGCCAGGCTTTTGAAGCAAGAATGTATGATGCTGGAAGAAGCCTGGCTGTATACATATATTTGAGGAGAATTCGATGGGTTTAATTCCTTATCTTTTATCTTTTCTTACCCCAGGAAGCTTCTTGTATGTTGACTTGTTCGCGGCATTTACCAATGCATTGAACGGTGCACTTTTAGCCCAGCGTCCTGATCACTATAAACGCGGCCTATTCACCGTGGTCGGTATCCTGGTGATGGCAGTGTTCGGCGGCATCGGAGGCGGCACCACCCGCGATGTCTTACTCAATGAAGTTCCTGGTTCATGGACCAACCCATGGTACCTGATTCTGGTCATCCTAGCCTGGATTATCGGCCTCTTCATGGCTTTTGGAAAGGGCCAAAAGTTTCGCGAAACGACTTTCCAGATCTTCACTGCCTTCTCGCTGCCCTGGTATGCAGTCGTGGGTGTGGAGAAGGGTCTCCAGGCAGGCTGGCCTCTGCTGGGTGCCATCGCCCTGGGTGTGGTCGGTCCGACCGCTGGCCGTTATCTGATTGACATCACCAGCGGACTGCCTGCCAAACAATTGGTGCAGGGGGAATGGTTTATCGGCACCGCTATCCTGACCTCGATTAGCTTCTTCTTGCTCAGAGCTGGCGCTATGGGAGGCTTTGGGCTGGCTCTGGGATTCATTCCCGCGACCCTAATCGCCTTTTTAATCGGTTTCTCTTTCCGCCTGGCAGCCATCTGGTTCGCCTGGGAAGAACCGATGCCCAGAGTACCATCAGAATGGTTGAAAGCTTTACCCAAGCGTGAAACCCTCAAAGAGAAAATGCAGCCTGGATGGGAACCCAAACTGGATGATTAGATTTTGTAAACTTGAGATAGGTATTGCATTGTCACTCCAATGGATAACTATGGAAAAAGTTGTGTGATAAATAAATCCGTAGATGCTTTATTTGGGTTGATTTGCCTGCACTGCAAGCTCGGAGGGTATCATAGTTTCGTATGCATAAGAGAGCATTCATCACCCCTCCCCTCCGGGGTTAATTTATCATTCTAGACAATTTTTATTGAGCTCACAGAGTTCGCGATTGGATTGAGATCATGGAACAAAAAGGTTTTGCCACATCGAAAACTTATTGGATCAAATTTGGTTGGGGAGTATTGATCGGGTTAATCGCCGCGTTGAGCGTATTACTATTCAATTACCTGATGAACCTGGGTCTGAAATGGTTGTGGCCCGATCCACCCGGTTATGTGCCCTTCTCAGGCTCCTGGCGGGCGGTGGTCATTTTAACCGTGGCAGGCTTGATTGTTGGCCTGCTGTATCGTTTCATCAAGGTCAAAGAGACCGAAGTCGCCGACGCATTGAAGGACGGACGCGTGGACCCTGAGGGTGTTCCGGGAGGTTTACTGGTTTCGTTGGTGTCGTTGATTGGCGGCTTCAGCCTGGGCCCAGAAGTGCCCTCTGGTATGTTAGCTGGTGGGCTGGCCACGTGGATATCCGAGCGCCGCAAGCTCAGCGATGAAATCCGCAGCTCGAATGTGATGGCCAGCATCACTTCAGCCTATGGCGGTCTCTTCACCGCACCGCTTGGGGCTTTCCTGATCCCGCTTGAAGTTCCCCATATGCAAACCTTCAATTATTACGGCACTTTGATCATCGCCGGGGCGACGGCTGTGTTGGGATT
>CP070785.1:2583501-2588712 GCA_020346705.1 Chloroflexota bacterium
TTGGAATCCGCCGTGGTCAATCCACAGCAGCTGCAGACAGTCCCATTAAGATCCGGGGGCGCATCATTGAAATCTGCTGAACAGCTGACGAGCGATCAAACAGCTGCCATCGAAGTCTCGGCTAGAGGCATAACCGAGGTCTCGTATTCTGACCTGGCAGGGATCGGTTTCCCGGTGTCAACCAGCAATCCAAACCAGCTGCACCTCAACCGGGCTGGCAAGCCAATTGATTATCAATGGCTCGGTGATAGCGACACGATATTCGAGCAGAATGAAAGCCTGTTCTTTTTCGCTGATCCTCGCTTCAACCGCTGGACGTCTGCGGACACCTATTTTCTCTCAACGGATAGTACCAATGGTTCCCGAATGGGGTCTCGATCAGCTGATGCCGGGATAACAGCTGGCAACCCCTGGGTCGATAGGCTCTTCGAAGAAAACAAAATCTACACTCCAGAATGCTACTGTGCTCCCATACCAGCCGGAAGAGACGGTGACCGCTGGGTTTGGGATCGGCTGCAAAAGCCTGACCCTGCTGTTGGCACTTACAAGTTCCAGCTAAAAGGTGTTGATCAAACCCAGTCAGCAAAGATGTCGATCTGGTTGATCGGCTTCACCTCGCTTACTATAAATCCAGACCACCATGTCGAGATTAATCTCAATGGACACGATCTTGGTACCAAACAGTGGGATGGAAAGAACGCAAACCAGGCAAATTTCTCTTTCTCTGGCAGCTTCCTGAATGAAGGCGAAAACTCTCTAACCATTACCCTGCCAGATGTTGCGGGAATTGAGGTTAATGGTATCTGGTTGGATGCTTTCTCCGTGCGTCACGCCCATTCTGCCAACCTGGCAGCCAGCGAAACTTTGCTCTTTTCTGGCGAGAACTCGCGCAAAGAATACACTTTCAGCGTGCCTTCTGGAACGGCCTTCGCAGCCTATGATGTCACTGATCCAGATAAGGCTGAGGTGTTGACCGGAATTCCTCAGGGGATCACTTCAATCACCATATCCGATCCGCAGCCTTTTTACAACCCAAACCATAATTACTGGATCGGAAGTACAGCCCAGATCCCAGGTGCCGAAAACCTGCGGATGGTCAGTCCTTCATTGCTTGAACCGGGTTTCAATGGCGCTGATTACCTGATGATTTCTCCCGCAGAGTTCATCCCGTCCTTAGCACCCTTGATTGGATTGCATCAATCTAACGGTCTTGAGGTTGCAGTGGAAGACGTTCAGGCGATTTATGACTCTTACGGAGAGGGACGCCCTGAACCGGATGCGATCCGAGCTTTCCTGGAAGATGCATATTTCTCCTGGGATACAATCCCGCTTTATGTCTTGCTAGTCGGTGATGGTACCCATGACCCAAGGGGTTATTTACCTTCATCATCAGAGACTTTGATCCCACCGTTTCTAGCTGATGTTGATCCTTGGGCAGGCGAGACAGCTGCTGATAACCGCTATGTGACCATTGATGGTGCGGATGCACTCCCAGATATGCTAATTGGCCGCCTGCCTGCGAATGATTATCAAGAACTCGATACGATGATATCGAAAATTGTGCAGTATGCGAACAAACCAGTGAGCCTCTGGCATCATCAAGCCGTTTTTGTTGCAGATGATACCGATCCAAGAAGCGGAGATTTTCCCAGCAAAACGGAAATTCTGATCCGACAGTTCCCTACTGATCCGTTTGCACCTGAAAGACTATACTACGATCCAAACCAGGCAACGCCAGAAGAATTTCGCACGAAGATTCAGCAAGCATGGGACGCTGGGAAGGCCATGATCATGTTCACTGGCCATTCATCGATCTACCAATGGGCACATGAAATTTTTCTTCATTCGGATGATGTACCAAATCTAAAAAATGGACAGAAGCTGCCCGTTGTTCTCGAGATGACCTGTTTTACTGGGTCTTTCCAGATTCCTGGCAACCCTACTCTGGATGAGGAATTACTTCGGCATCCGGGAGGTGGAGCGGCTGCTGTGTGGGGAGCAACGGGTCTTGGGGTTTCTACCGGACATCACTGGCTGGCAGAAGGCTTCATGAAAACAGTCTTCACTCACGGGATAAGCGATCTCGGCTCAGCAGCATTGGCTGGAAAATTGAACCTCACTTCGGTGGGAGTCAATCCCGATCTGATCGATACATTCACCCTCCTGGGTGATCCTGCAACCAAGCTCGAGCGTTCTTTTCAAAATTATATTCCAATCACAATAGATTAAATCACGGAGGTATTACCATGTCTAAAAAATTCCTACCCATTCTAATCATCACCACTTTCATTTTGTCTGCGGTGTTGTTAGCTCTGCCCCAAGGTGCTCTGGCTGCTCCACAGCTAGGTATCACCCCAACGCCAACTGATCCCCCGCCAACGACGGAGCCTCCACCAACAACGGAACCACCGCCACCAACAACCGAACCACCACCACCAACTACAGAACCACCACCACCAACTACAGAAGTTCCTGCAACCACCGAACCGCCTCCGGTCACGGACAGCCCTGCTAAACCAAAAAAGACCGAGGAGGTGGTGCTCCTGCCTGCGACTGGAGAATTCCCCATCGATTCGTCACAAGGGATGCAGTTGTTTTTTGCTCTGATATTGATCCTTTCAATCGGATTAATCCTCATCCGTACCGTCAGGGGTGCAAAAATCAAGAAATAACACCTTGAGCTGAGAGGTATGCGTAATATTGGATTAATCTTCATCCTGGTTCTAATCGGGCTGTTAATATGGAAAGCTTCAGAACAGGAGCCTCCAGCTGAATCAACGCGGGTGGTCGCTGCAGCCACACACCCACAAACAGAACAAGCGGCTCCTATTTCTAGAGAAATTGATTTGAATCCACTCGACAGCCCGGCAGAGAAATCTCTGCTTCAGGATCAAGAACCAATCCAGGCGCCGCCAGAAGAATTCACCGACGACACTCCCAAGGTTGAAGAGAGTTTGGGTGACACTGAACGATCTATCCAGAAAGATGCGACTGGACAAAATCAAGTTTCCCAAGAAAGGGAATTTGAACGGATCATCATCCCATCGATTAAAGTTAATGCGAAGGTTATCTCAAAACCCTACTCCGAACTGACATGGGATTTATCCAACCTCGAGCAAAATGTCGCTTCTCTGAAGGATGTACCTACCCAAACCACAGATAACAATCTCATCTTTGCGGGGCATGTTACTGTCTACGATGGGAGTCACGGACCATTCCGGTATCTATTCCGGCTGGTCCCAGGTGATAAGGTGATTCTTCAAGACGAAGAATACGTTTATACCTATAATGTGCGTGAGCAAATACTGGTTTACCCTGAGGAGAGTTCAGTGCTTAATGACACTCCTCAACTCCAGCTGACCCTGATAACGTGCACCACATGGGATGAAGAATCACTGAGCTACTTGCGTCGCAGGGTGATTTTCGCCGACCTTGAAAAAATCGAATCAAAAGAGGTACTGCTGGAGGAAATGGACAAAAAGCGTTATTAATTGGTAACTACCTCAAAGAAACCGGTTCAAATGAACCGGTTTCTTTTTTATTAGGAAAAGAATAGTCAATAATTTAGGTGTGTTTTTCTACTATCTTGACTCTCTGGTACAGGTTATTGAAACCGAACTTGACCTAATCTTGAATTCATCATAGAATTCACTCACAATCAAATAATTTTACGGCTCGGGTACCTGTCCCCCCGGATGGGAAGGTTTAATGGCGAAGCCGGTTCAAGTCCGGCACTGTCCCGCAACTGTAAGTCAGCCAGAATAAATCCCTTATTCAAACCTGACAAGTCAGGACGCCCGCCCAAGTCGTGATTTCCACCTCCTCGCGGATAGAGGGTGGGAACAGTTTATTAAACAATCCCCTTACCCCTATCCACAGTGATAGGGGTATTTGGTTATCAGTACCGATTGTTATGGCAACAAAATCAAAGGAATCTCACATGACCACATCTTACAAAGCGACCTTCACAAAGGCTCTCATCTTACTCGGCTTATCAATGTTCATCTTCGCGGCTTGCTCTTCCCCAGCTGCGACGGAAACCGAGGTGCTGCTAAACTCCTCACCTGAACCGACAAATACACCTGAACCTGCGCCCACAAAAGTTGAGCCCACTGAAGTGGAACCAACCGAAGCGGCCACTGATACTCCCATCCCCGAGCCTGAAGCAGAACCGCTGATCTTTTTCGATGGTTTAGATCGCGAGGTCACCCTGGAAGAACCAGCTCAAAAGATCGTCTCTATGGCCCCCTCCAACACAGAGATCTTGTTTGCGGTCGGCGCTGGTGACCAGGTAATTGGTAGGGATGAGTTCTCAGATTATCCAGATCAAGCCGCCAGCTTACCCAGCGTGGGTGGTGGATTTGGTGATTACAACCTTGAAGCGATCGTCGATCTTGAGCCAGACCTGGTCCTGGCGGCCGAGATCAATACCCCCGAACAAGTCACATCTATGGAAGATCTGGGTTTAACTGTGTATTTGCTCCCAAATCCTACAACCCTCGAAGAGATGTATGAAAACTTATTCACTGTCGCCGAGATGACTGGACATTCACCCGAGGCAGAAGAATTAGTGGATGAGCTGCGCCGCCGCGTATCAAATATTGAATCATTGGTTGAGACGGTTGAGGAGCAGCCAGCTGCTTTTTACGAGTTGGACGCCACCGATCCGTCCGCCCCGTGGACGGCAGGATCGGGCACATTCATTGACACCCTCATTACAGTGGCTGGAGGGACAAATATTGCTTCTGATATGGAAGGCCAGTACTTGCAGTTATCGATCGAAGAGCTGCTGGTCCGCGATCCCCAGGTGATCTTGTTAGGTGATGCTGCCTATGGCATTACCCCTGAGTCATTGTTGGAACGCACCGGTTGGAGCAATTTGAGTGCTGTGGTTAATAACAGAATCTACTCCTTTGATGATAATCTGGTCAGCCGCCCTGGTCCAAGATTGATTGACGGTTTGGAAGAATTGGCCAGGTTGCTCCATCCTGAACTGTTTGAATACTAGGAACTTGCGTAAATTTCTATCGAGAATGAAACATCCTTACTTATTGAACACGGGATTACTAAGTGTGGCGCTAATCTTGAGTGTTGCCGTAGGCGCGGTCTATATTCCACCAGCGACAATTGCCCGGATTATCCTCGAACCACTCGCCATTCAATTAGATGCTGAAATCATATCTGACACAATGGTCACGATCGTTATGCAGC
>CP070785.1:2588812-2592789 GCA_020346705.1 Chloroflexota bacterium
AGCTTAAACCTACCGCCTGGAAAATCTTACTTGATCAAGCGTAGTGCAAGTGGGAGCCAGATTGGGCATTCGGGTTTCAACCCATTTAATATTTCAGCCACCGAATGAATTCGGTGGCTTGAAATTCAATCTGGTTTCAATAATCTGTCAGATAGCTAATATAAATTAGGATTGGAACTTATCGATTGATTATCAATCGACCATCTCGGCGAGAGTCTCTTGAGCCTTTCGTATCCGCTCAAGCACCGTTTCTCTGCCGATGATCTCCATGGTCTCGAACAGGGGTGGACTGACAGTCCTGCCGGTGACCGCCGCGCGCAGAATTCCAAATAACTGTCCCGCTTTTAATCCCAGCTCTTCTGCCAGCGCTCTCATTGGCTCTTCAGCCGTTTCATGGTTTACTTCAGGTAATTCAGTCAGGATTTGAAAAGCGCGTTGCACGGCTTCGGCAGATTCGGCCGGGGTCATTTTCTTGCCTACCAGGGACTCTGGCCCGGGATGAACTTCTTCCTCAAAGAAGAATCCGCCCATCTCCGGTGCATCCTCTAGGGTGATAATGCGCGGCTGGAGCAACGGTGTGACCTTCAGGAGCTTATCGTCGTTAACCTCGTACCCGGCCTCGAGGAAGTAAGGCTTGATTCGTTCAGCCAGGTCAGTGATCGACAAGCTGCGCATATGCAAGCCATTGAAGTGGTCGAGTTTGGAGAAATTTATTGCTGCCGGGGAGGGGTTGAGCCGGTCGAGGTCGAATTTATTCACCAGGTCGTCCAGGGTGAAGAACTCCGTGTGATCGTCAAGACTCCAACCCATCAAGGCGGTCCAGTTAAGTACTCCCTCAGGAAGGTATCCCAGGGACCTCAAGTCGGTTAAGAAGATCGATTTGCCATCCTTTATCAATTGAGCAGAATCACGCTTGCTCATTTTCCCTTTCCCGCTAGGCTTAAGAAAAACAGACAGGTGGATCCAATCCGGCTCCTGCCAGCCGAATGCCCGGATGATATGCGCGTGGAGTGGGAAGGTCGGCAGCCACTCCGATCCACGAATCACATGAGTGATCCCCATCAGGTGATCGTCCACCATCGCCGCCAGGTGGTACAGTGCCAATCCATCGGATTTGACGATGATGTAGTCGTCGATATTCTTGTTTTCGACGGTGATCTCGCCGCGTAAGTGGTCACGCACAGTGATGGTTCCATCAGTCGGTGTTTTGAAGCGGATGACGTGTGATTCACCACTCGAGACTCTTTGAGCAGCTTCATCCTTAGAGAGCAAGCGGCATGTACCATCATATTGGGAGGCTTCCTTGCGCTTTTGCTGCTCCTGGCGTACTCGGGCAAGTCGTTCTGGGGTACAGAAGCAGTAATACGCATGACCCATCTCGATCAGTTGAGTGGCATGCTGCTGGTAAATCTCTTTGCGTTTGGATTGGTGGTAAGGCGCGTGCGGTCCCCCGATATCCGGACCCTCGTCCCATTCAATGCCCAACCAATGCAGGCTGTCAATTAATTCCTGTTCGGATTCAGCATTGTATCGCTTGCGATCAGTATCTTCGATGCGCAGGATGAATTGGCCCCCAGTCTGACGGGCTATCAGGTAATTATATAAAGCAGTGCGACCGCTGCCAAGGTGAGTCCTGCCGGTTGGAGAGGGTGCAAATCGAACCCGAACTGGTTTCTTGAATGAATTTGGCATATATCTCCTGTTTAGAAAAGGGAGAGATTAAGCAGATTTATGCCTTACGATGACGCTTTGCACCAATCCTATGCCTAAAAGCAGCGACAGCATGGCGCTGCCGCCGTAACTGACAAAAGGTAATGGCAACCCAGTGGCCGGTATCAACCTTAAATTTACCCCGATATTGACAATGGCTTGAAAAGCGATCAAAGTGGCAACACCATAACAAATCAGTGCGCCATAGGTGTCACGAGCTAGGCGTGCAGCTCGAAGGATTCGATAGATCACGAATAATAATAGTCCAATGATGACAATCGTGCCGATAAAACCAAATTCTTCCGCCATCGCAGAGAAGATAAAATCGGAATGGCGCACCTTAAGAAATCGCAGTTGCACCTGTGTGCCAAGGTTATAACCTTTCCCAAACCAGCCACCAGAACCGATGCTGATCAAGGCTTGCTGGATATTATAGATATCACCATGTCGGGCCGTCGGATCTGGAAATAGGAAATCAAGGATGCGATTCTGCTGATATTCAGCCAGGAGGGGATAGCCAAGCAGCGGGATTATCACTCCCACACCTGCGAAGGCAGCCAACATTTTAAAGTTCAGACCGCTTGCCCAGAGCAGCGTAAACCAGATAACCATGATTACGATGGAGGTGCCCAGGTTTGGTTGCAAGATGATCCAGAGCACAACACCAGCGGTCAATAACAGAGAGCGAAAGATGATGCGGGGATCATTTACCCGGCCCATGTTGCGGGAGAAGAACTCAGCCAAAACGAGGATGATGATAATTTTGGCCAGCTCGGAGGGTTGGATGTCAAAGTAGGTAGTTTCGAACCAGCGGGCTGATCCGAAAATCGCCTGACCGACCACATAAAGCACCCCCAGCAGACCGGCCATCGCGATATACATCACCCGGTTGAGTGACTCCCAAAAGCGGTAATCTATGGCGGTAGTGATCAGGATAACACCGAAGCCAATGATCACGAATATTGCCTGGCGCTGATCATAGCCAGCCAGGGTGATATTTCCAGCGATCGCAGAGCGGATCATAGCAACGCTGAAAATACTTAGGATTGCTACCGCGCCGAGAAGCCAGAAATCGAAATGACGCCAAGTGGTCCTTACATCACTCATACGTTCTTTCGACTGCGCCTCCGGCCAGAAGGGTTAAGGGGGATATCAGCGATCAGACGCTGTTGGCGGCCATCCTGGGTCATTTCTATGCTGACTGAATTGGGATCGATATCAACATGTCTGGAAATGACGCCAATTAATTCATCTTTCAGCGTATCCATTGTACCGGGATTCATGTCTATCCGGTCGTGGATCAACACCAGCTGCAGGCGATCCTTCGCCTGTTTGGCGCTGCTCTTATCTCTGCCCAGGATCCGATCGAAAAATGTGCTCATTTCAATCACCTCCTGAACGCATGATGCGAGAGATACGACCAAAGAAGCCGTCGCTGCTCTCGAGATCTAAGAATGGAACGGTTTGGCCTTCAAGCCGGGCCGCGATATTTTTGAAGGCAAGACCAGCCTGGCTTTTGCCATCCAGGACGATGGGTGTGCCTCTATTGGTGCTTAAAATGACTTTCTCATCTTCCGGGACGATGCCGATCAACTCGACAGCCAGTAGTTCTATCACGTCGTCGGGAGACAGCATATCCTCCCGCTTGACCATATCTGGTTTCAGCCGGTTTAATACCAGGCGAGCCGGTCCTTTTTCCTCCGCTTCGATCAAACCGATGATCCGGTCAGCATCGCGAACGGCGGAGATTTCCGGATTGGTGATCACGACGACCACATCAGCGGGTGCAATTGCGTTGCGAAATCCGCGCTCTATGCCAGCTGGAGAATCGATCAGCACCCAATCGCTTTCTGTACGCAGTTCATCGATCAACCTGACCATGTCACTTGGGGAAACGGCGGTCTTATCCCGGGTTTGAGCCGCGGGGATCAGGAAGAGATTGGGCAGTCTTTTATCCCTGATCATCGCCTGGCGCAGCCGGCAGCGTCCTTCAACCACATCGACCAGGTCGTAAACAATGCGGTTTTCAAGCCCTAAAACAACATCAAGGTTGCGTAATCCGATATCTGCGTCGATGCAGACCACCCGGGCGCCATCCACTGCTAAGGCGGTCGCAATGTTTGCGGTGGCGGTCGTTTTTCCCACACCGCCTTTCCCAGAGGTAATCGTTATCACTTTTTTCGTCATTTAAAAACCCCGAAATCCACTAAATCCAACACACTTCTCCTCACTTCACCTTTGGCTGCCAGGGGACAGCCACTACCTGC
>CP070785.1:2592889-2597928 GCA_020346705.1 Chloroflexota bacterium
TGTCAAGTGCAGCAGCCATGGTTAAAACCTTAAATACCGATCCTGGTTCGTAAGTCTCACTGACAACCCGATTGAATGGGGTTGAATCCTCAAAAACCTCGCCATATCGCCAGAACTCGTTTAGGTCTAAACGAGGTGAGGTCGCAGCTGCCAGAATATCCCCGTTTTTAGGATCCATCACAACGATGGTCGCAGATTCAGAACCACTTTCCTCGATCGCCGTCTCAACGATTTCCTCTACTTCCGCCTGGATCGTGCGATCGATCGTCAGGATTAAACTCGTTCCCTCAGGTACCTCTGGAAATTCTTCAACCCGGTTGGGATCGAAAGGAATCCAAACCCTTCTCGGAGATCCAGCGAGTTCATCATTGAACTTCTCCTCGATCCCAAAAAAGCCCTGACCTTCCCAATTAACAAATCCAAGAATATTAGAAGCCAGATCCTTCTCAGGATAACTGCGCTGCAGCCGCGGATCAAAGGTGATTCCTGCAAGGCTGGGTCGGTTTTCTTCGTCACGATTGCTATACGCAGCTTCCATTTCTTCTGCAAGCTGCTCTAATCGCTGTTTTTGGTCCTCTGTCACGAACCTTGCCAGGGTCGCATAGATGGCTTCAGCCGAAGGTTCCTGGCTTGCTGCTGAAAACACTTCATCATAATCTGCATCAATCACTGCGTTCATAGCCAGGGCAATCGTGGAGGGATTTTCGACCTCAGCTAGAACCACTCCAACTTCGTAAACAGTGTTATTCCCTGCCAACAAATTGCCCCACCGGTCATAAATCTGACCCCTGGCTGGAGTGATTGTCCGCCAGGCGCCCGAATATAGTTCTCCTTTGTCTCGAAGAGCTTGCGCTTGTGGACTCAATTGAATGCGCAGCATTTGAATAACGACGAAAACTGCCAGGGCAGTGACTAAGATCCCCAGAGTAGTGTACCGCCATGAGCTTTGGATGTTCATGGTTCCACCTCCTGAATCAGAGGTGAAGCCGGATCAAAAACCCTCTCTCTCAACCAATCAAATAACGATTGTGTATATTCAGGGGAAATTGTTGGTGCGATTGGATGGACATTACCAGATCGATTCGCTAGAGTCACCTGTCCTGGCTTGGTATAACCTGGCACAAGGATGTAAAATATCTGATCAGCTGCCACGGGCGCAAAATTTAATTTCTCCGCTCGTTTCTCCATTTCAGCATTTGAAACCAAATACGCGATTTGCGACTCCATGCTTTCGATATTTCTCCGCATTTCGTCCATCTCAGCATACATAATCTGGATTTCGCGCCCCGCGGTTGATGCCTGAGCACTGACACTTAGGTAGATTCCAGCAACCATTGCCACCATAATCAACGCCAGCATGAATAAGCCGATCCACTGCAGTTGCTTTCTCCAGGGAGCTTGAGAATAAGCTTGGGTAATATTTTCTACTCGGTACATAATTTACTCTTGTGGATAAGTTTCTAAGGACGAAAATACTCGCCTTTTGGTCTTGCTACCAGTAATAAATATCTTGCAAGAGTAATGCCAATGCTATTCAGTTGAAAGCTTCTCAACAACTCTGAGCCGGGCGCTGCGGGCTCTAGGGTTTTCACTAATTTCGCCATCAGTTGGGCGAATTGGACGCTTGGATAATCTCTTTATTGTGGCTTTATGACCACAATCACAAACAGGTTGTTTCGGCGGGCAAATGCAATCTCTGCTCTCGTCTCGAAAGAAATGTTTCACGATGCGGTCCTCAAGAGAATGGTATGAGATAACCGCCAATCTTCCACTTGGTTTTAAAGAACGAATTGCTTGAGGGAGAACTTTTTGCAATGCATCGAGTTCTTGATTGACTTCGATTCTTAACGCTTGAAAAGTCCTCGTCGCTGGATGTATTCTTGATTTACGACTTACGCTCACTTTAGCAATCACATTTGCCAGCTGTTGAGTGGTTTCGATAGGACGTGCTTGTACGATCGCCCTTGCTATCCGTCTCGACTTCCTTTCTTCTCCATAGGTGTACAACAAATCTGCAAGTTCGGCTTCAGGTAAATTGTTCACCAAATCTATTGCACGCACTGGATTTTCCTGATCAAAACGCATATCCAGTAGGGCATCGTTGCGGAAAGAAAAGCCGCGTTCGGGGTTATCCAACTGCATCGAAGATAAACCCAGGTCAAGTATGACGCCGTCCACCTGATGCCACCCCATTGCATTGAGCTGATCGCTCAAATTTGTAAATGATGATTGAACCAGTATTGCCCGTTCGCCAAATTGCTTCAACCGCTTGCGGGCAATCTGCAGTGCCAGGGCATCGACATCCAAGCCTAATAACAGGCCATCCGGTTCACAGGCTTCAAGTATTCCCCAAGCATGGCCTCCAGCGCCTACCGTACCATCAACGTATAATCCGGATCGATGCGGCTGTAAAAGGTGTATAATTTCATTGTAAAGAACTGGTTGGTGAGATGCGGGTTCTTGCATGGGCAGATCTACTTTCAAAACAGCCCAACATCACTCACCGGTTGAGAGATCTAAGTCCATGAATCGCATCGCGATGGGCTCATTCTCCTCCATCATACTTGTCTGCCCGTCCCACTGTTCGGGCGACCATATTTCAAAATAATCGCCCATCCCGACAATCACTGCCTCTCCTTCAAGTTTTAACTCCTCGCGCAGAAATTGCGGGATCAATATCCGCCCTGTTTTATCCAGGACCACCAGTTCGGCATTGGAGAACATCAACCGGCGTAGTAATCGAGCACTTGGATCAGTCATATTCAAATTATTTACCCGGTTGAAGATTCGCTCGAAAACATTCGGTGGATAGACATTAACATTGTTATCAAAGCCCTGGGTCAGGTAGGCGCCTTCAGCGGCAAGAAGGTCCCGGTACCGCGCCGGGACAGTCAGACGACCTTTTCCATCTATAGTGTGGTGATACCTGCCCAGAAACATATGTTCTAATTTACCCTTAACGTATGAACGCCGGAAAATCCGGCGTTCCACTTCGATCCACTTTCTCCCACAATTAGACACAGTATATACTAATTTTGGTTTTAATGCAAGTATTTTTCTCCAAATTCCCCACCTTCTAATAATTTTCTTGAATTATTTCCGCGTTTAAAAAGATCCACCAAATCTAAATGACAACTCTCGATACTATTGTTCGATCAGGAAGTTTAAGATTTCGAGGTCCGAGAGATCTATCGATCTAATTAATCAGTTTCCCGGCTGATGGCATCCATCACAGCCACTGCCGCCATGTTTACGATATCGCGCACCTCATCACCGGTCTGGAGCACGTGAACAGGCGCGCCTACCCCCAATAGAATCGGACCGATAGCCTGTGCGTTTCCCAACCGCGCTAATAGCTTATATGCAATGTTTGCAGCCTCCAACGATGGGAATACGAGTACATTTGCATCCTTGACCAGGCTGAATGGATAGCGTGATTCCACGATCTCTGATACCACAGCAGTATCCGCCTGCATCTCCCCATCAAATGCAAAGTCAGGACATTTTTCCCGCAGGATATCTACTGCCTGGCTAACTTTCGCAGACAATGGGTGTGGCGTAGAGCCGAAGTTAGAGAATGAAAGCATAGCCACGCGCGGCTCAAGACCTAGCTGGCGTGCATAGTTTGCAGCCAGGCAAGCGATCTCCGCTAAATCCTCTGCGGTGGGATTTATATTTACGGTCGCATCCGTGAACAAGAATACTTTCTTTCCTACGATCATGATATAGACTCCTGCCGCTCGCTTGGCATCCGGATGGGTGTGGTGGATTTGAAGTGCAGGCCGGATCACCTCTGGATAGTCATATGTCAACCCGGATACAAATGCATCTGCATCATTCATCTTTACCATCATCGGGCCGAAGACATTTGGTCGGCACACAGTTTTATGCGCATCAACCAAACCTACACCTTTTCGTTTTCGCAGCTGGTAGAAAGCCTCTGCATATTGATCGATTTTTTCGAATTCAACTGGGTTAATGATCTCTGGCTGATAATCCAACCCCAACCCATCAATTTTCTCCAAAATTACATCAGCCTGACCAATAAGAATGGGTAATCCAATGCCTTCATCAAGAACCCGGGCAGCAGCTCGAATAATCTTTGTCTCTTCACCCTCTGCAAAAACGATCCTCTTCTTTTTCGGGGAAGATTTGGCCTTATTCATGATGTAATACCGGATCTGCTGCCCCACTCCCTGCCGGAAAGTTAGCTGTTGTTTATATTCGTCCAGATCAACCGTTGACCTAGCGACGCCGCTTTCCATTGCCGCCTCTGCAACTGATGGCGATTCCCAGATCATCACCCGGGGATCTAAGGGTTTAGGGATGATATATTCGGGACCAAATATCAAACTCTCAAGCCCATAAGCACTTAATACGCTGTCAGGAACATCTTCCTTGGTCAATGCTGCTAAAGATTTGGCAGCTGCAATTTTCATTTCCTCGTTGATCGCTCGGGCTCGCACATCCAAAGCCCCTCGAAATATGAAAGGAAATCCCAAAACATTATTGACCTGGTTAGGATAATCCGATCGCCCGGTCGCTACAATCGCATCAGGTCTGACTTCTTTTGCCAGCTCATATTTAATCTCAGGATCGGGATTAGCCATTGCAAAAATGACCGGCTGGTCGGCCATCGTCTTCACCATTTCAGGTGTCATCACATCAGCCACGGAAAGTCCATAAAATACATCCGCTCCGCGCACCGCGTCAGCCAGCGTTTTTGCATCTGTATCCTGGGCAAATCGCTGCTTGTATTTATTCAGACTATCGAACCGGTCAGTTGAGAGCACCCCGCGGCTGTCCACCATGAGAATATTTTCCCGCTTTACACCCAGCCTGACAGCCAGTTCTGCACAAGATATGGCTGACGCCCCAGCTCCGGAGATAGTAATTCTGATCTCGTCAATCCGTTTATTCACCAACTCCAGGCTGTTTATCAAGCCCGCGCTGGCGATAATCGCTGTTCCATGTTGATCGTCATGAAATACCGGAATGTTCAGCATCTCTTTTAGAGTTTCTTCAATATAGAAACACTC
>CP070785.1:2598028-2600940 GCA_020346705.1 Chloroflexota bacterium
TACCTGGATTGTTTAAGCGCTTACTCAGCGATCAACCAAGGGCATGTTCATCCAACAATACTTGCCGCCATGGTGGATCAAGCGAAACGGATCACTTTAACTTCGCGCGCCTTCCATAACGACCAATTAGCTCATTTCTATAAGGAATTATCGGATTTGACTGGTTACGAAATGGTTCTACCTATGAACTCTGGAGTCGAAGCGGTCGAATCTGCGATCAAGCTGGCCAGAAAATGGGCCTACCAAACAAAAGGAATCCCGCATTACCAGGCTGAAATCATCACCGTGGAGGGAAATTTCCACGGTCGCACGATTACGGTTATTTCTTTCTCAACTGAAGATGATTATAAGGATGGATTTGGGCCGTTTACTCCAGGATTCAAGAATATCCCTTACGGGGATGTTGAGGAATTTATAAAGGCAATAACTCCACATACGGCTGGTATTTTGATTGAACCTATCCAAGGTGAGGCAGGGGTGATCGTACCACCTGCAGGATATCTCCAACAAGTAAGAGAAATTTGTGCGCAAAATCAAATTCTGATGATAGCCGACGAGATTCAAACTGGCTTGGGAAGAACCGGTAAACTTTTCGCATGTGATCACGAATTCGTTCGCCCGGATATGATGATCCTGGGCAAAGCCCTTTCGGGCGGTTTTTACCCAGTTTCCGCAGTTTTAGCAGATCGGCAGCTGATGAGCTTATTCAAACCAGGCGAACACGGCTCTACTTTTGGGGGAAATCCACTTGGTGCAGCAGTTGCCCGGGCTGCAATTGATGTCATCAAAAGCGAGAATCTTATTCAGAACTCAGCCGAAATAGGTGAGTATTTTTCCGATCGCTTGGCCGAGATTCCCAGCAAACACGTTAAAGAAGTGCGCGGGAAAGGGCTCTTAATTGGTGCAGAGTTAAAACAATCTGCTGGAGGTGGACGTAGATTTGCTGAAGCCCTCCAAAAAAATGGGATTCTCGTCAAGGAAACTCATGAAAACGTACTTCGCTTTGCGCCCCCATTAATAATCGATCGAGAAACTGTTGATTGGGCTTTGGAGAGGATTTTCCCAGTTTTAACCATGCCATGATTCTCTCCTATGAAATCTCGTAAACAACGCCGAAAGTAGAACTGTGAAATGACAAATACTGATCCTTCGAATGGCCAACCTGAAGTTAAAAACCGGAGAAAGCTTGAATGGATCTTCAGTATTATCGGTGCACTGAACTGCATAATTATCGCAGTCCTGTTTACGATCTACCAATTACCTCAACCCGGTAATGATCTAATCGAAATCTGGCCATTCCCCCTGATTTATTTCGTCGAGATCACATTTATCGGCATTATGCCTGTCATTGCTGTGAGTATGATTAGGGAAAATAGCAAATCCAATTGGACAGCTATTCCGTGGATTTGCTCTGGTATTCTCATGGCATTTGTCATTATGGGCGCCTGGACGATCGGATTTTATCTAATCCCAGCCATGCTTCTATTCTTATTTGTTGGTATTTTTGCCGATAGGAGGACACAGGGAGACATCCCTCTGCACATAATCTTCTTTGTAGTTGGAGCGATTGCCCAGGCTTCTTTTGTTTTCCTTACGCTGCTGGATTTTTAATTCGGCTTCCTTGAGTTTGTCTAGGGCAGAATCTTCTTTAGATTGCTAAAAGAATGCAAATAAAGTTTGGCGATGCTGAGAAGGTGTTACTTAGGCAGATGTTTGGTGGACAGTATTACGTAATCGCGGATGAAACAACCCGGTTGCGACCTGTTTCTTTTGCCCGGTAAAGCGCTCTATCTGCAGCTTGAACGAGATCGTTCAAATCTTGCATGTTAGTATCCAGAATAGAAACACCTTGACTTACGGTTATCTTTATATCCCCCTCCTTGGTTGAAGTGATATTGTTTGCGATTAAATCCTGTAATCTGGCAGCTGTCTTGTGAGCACTGCGAAGATCACTTCCTGGAAGCAG
Organism: Chloroflexota bacterium; assembly: GCA_020346705.1. Lineage (GTDB taxonomy): Bacteria > Chloroflexota > Anaerolineae > Anaerolineales > UBA4823 > PFL25. Next base: position 2,599,995 of record CP070785.1, read on the forward strand.
AATGACAAATTCTTCTCCCCCAATACGACCAACAACATCCAACTCGCGAGTATGTTCTTGGACACACTTAGCAAAAGAGCGCAAAACTTGATCTCCAATGGCATGACTGTATTTGTCATTCACTCGCTTGAAGTGATCAATATCAATGACTATCGCAGCCAAGGGTATGTTGTACCGGCGAGTTCGTTCAATTTCTAAACGACCGATTTCATACAGTCCCCTGCGATTGTACAAACCAGTAAGATCATCTGTGATCGCTAGCTGCTGGATCTTTTCCATCAGTCGTGCATTTTCGATAGCTATAGCTATTTGGCTTGCGAATAACGAGAACGCCGGGATATCTTGAGGGTGAATATCAGCTCCCCAAGTCAATAAACAGCCAATGATCTTCTTTCCTTGCACTAACGGCAAAAGTAGTCCTTGATTATCCTTTTTTAGTGTATTTTCCTGATCACATTTCTCATGCCAAAGATCATCAAGGAATGGGAAGATGGTGTCGATCATCTCATGGATATCATCAATGAAGATAATCTCCTTTTTACTCGACACTTCATCAAAAAAAGATGAATCAGATGGCGGGATTTCAAATCCCAATTCGTCATATGCTAAGAATAGAGCTGGATCATTGATCAGCTCGTAACTTTCAGATGATTGGTGAAGACTTAATTTCTTGCCATCTGTAGAGTGAAGCAATACAAGGCTATGGAGACTCAGTTCTGCGAGAACTTCTCCCAATTCCTTGATCAATTGATCAAGATTTCGAGCAGCTTCAACCTGAGTTGCTGCTTTACCCAAAGCGGTAATAATTGCATTCGCGCGAGATAACTCTTCCGATTGTTCTTTCTCAGCCTCGAAAAGTTTCGCTTTGTAGATCGCCAATGCAATAATTCTGGCGGCCTGTTCAGTGACTGAAACCTCAGCCTCCGAGAATTGGTGGCTGGTGTCA
>CP070785.1:2601040-2615494 GCA_020346705.1 Chloroflexota bacterium
CATATCCAAGGGAGGAAGCGCGGGCACGCACGTAGGAAACAAGCACCGAACCTGCAGCTGCCAAATATGTCACAAGGGCTGCAGTCCAATTCCCCTGCAGGACATAATAAATAAGCAAACCCCCAAAAATCACTAATTCTGAGTAGCGATCGGTAACCGAATCGACAAATGCTCCGAACTCGCTGGGCTCTCCCCGTAATCGAGCCATGGTACCATCCAGCGCATCCACCGGGCCCATCGCCAGAATGATTAAACCCCCGGCAGTCATCCTTCCTTGAGCCAGCAGGATCGCTCCAACAGTATTGCCGATTAATCCAAGGATCGTCATCGTATTGGGCATCAACCCGATACGATTTAAAAATGCTCCGATCGGATCTAATACCCCCCGGAATCGAAGGCGCATTTGGTCGGTAAAAGTAATTCGTTTTTTATCCTCTGAAGCCTGTTCCACTTTATGCAAATCCTTTTATTAACATTAATTTTTTTTACGATCGGTTATGCTAACTTAATGGAGGGAGACTGTCAAGCAGACAGATCGTCATCAGGTCCAATTAACACCTCCCGCTCCCTGCCTCCACCCTGCGAAGGTCCAACCACACCCAGTTCTTCCAATTCATCAATAAGGCGAGCCGCACGCGGATAACCTATGCGCAGCCTTCGCTGCAGCATCGATGCACTCGCTCTTTGGGTCTCTTGCACAATGGCAATGGCTTTGTCGATCAACTGATCTTTTTGAGCCAAGATCGCTTCCTGTTCAAGCAATGCATCCCATGGCGGAGCCTGGCTCTCATCCAAGGGATGAGTTTCCTGCCAAAATGTGATCGCCCGTTCAATCTCCTCATCAGACACCATCACACTTTGAGCTCGCAATGGTGAACCCGCTTCTGGCGGTAAAAAGAGCATGTCACCCCGGCCAAGTAAAGATTCTGCACCGGTCGTATCAAGAATAACTCTTGAATCGACGGATGAAGCCACAGCGAAGGAGATTCTGGCTGGGAAATTCGCCTTGATCAATCCAGTAACCACATCCGTGCTGGGACGCTGAGTAGCGACAACCAGGTGAATACCCGTTGCGCGGGCCATTTGCGCGAGACGCACAAGGGCTGGCTCAGTCTGCTCAGGAGCAGACATCATTAAATCAGCCAGCTCGTCGATCATCAGCACAATATGTGGCAGTGTCTCACCATCTCGCTTGCGGCGCATTTTCTTATTGTAAGTATCGATATTGCGTGATCGGGAGACTTCCAGCAGCTTGTAACGGTGATCCATCTCTGCGACCACCCAGCGTAGAACTCCTAAAATCCGCTCCAGGTCGGTCTCAACTTTTCCATACAAGTGCGGCAGCCCATTGAAACGCACCAGTTCGACCATCTTCGGATCGATCATTACAATCTTTAAATCTTCTGGAGTGTTATTCATCACCAGACAGGCGGTCAAAGCTGCAATACAAACTGATTTTCCGGATCCAGTAGTCCCTGCGATCAGCAGATGGGGCATACTCGCCAGATCAGCCACAACAGCCTGGCCAGACACATCTCTTCCCAGGGCAATTGTCAATGGAGAACCAAATTGATAGAATGCCTCCGTCTCTAAAATTGGTCGCAGGCGGACTACGGTGGAACGCGTGTTGGGAACCTCGATACCAATGTATGGTCGTCCTGGCACTGGAGCCTCAATGCGCAGGCTAGGGGCAGATAATGCCAGTGCAAGATCGCGTGAAAGGGAAGAGATCTGAGCCACACGCACCTTTTGACGGGTGATCTCTTCTTCGGTGCTCCCCTTTTCAACAAATCCGGGTACGACGGCAAATTGGGTCACAGTCGGACCTACCTGAAAATCAACAACCTGGGCAGGGATACCGAATTCAGCCAGGGTTTTCTCGATTAACCCGGCAGTCAAATTGATGTTTCGTTCATCTGGTTTGGCGGATTGCTCATCGATCAACAACTCCAAATCAGGCAGTCTCTCATCCCGCACTGGCGGTTTTGCCATCTTCTCATCATTGACCTGGATCTTGAATTTCTTACGGTATTCCGCTGGAAGTCGGGTAGGTTTCTTTCGGGGTGGCTTTTCTACTGCAATCTCATCTCCAATACTTACCCCGGTTTCGGAATCGATAAATTCATTACCACCAGTTTCAAATCCTTGCGCCAGGCGTCCAAGAAAAGCTACCGCGCCCGTGCCAATAAGAATAGAGAGTAATATCACCACTGATAATATCAAGATCAACAACCAACTCGACTGGATAAAAGTCCCCATCAATTCCGCCAAACCCCAACCAACCAAACCGCCATCCAAACCCTGCGATGCTCTCTCCAGAGAACTGTTTCCATAAATTGCGAGTAGAGCGAGCAAGGCAAAAGCTCCGATTTCTAAGGTCAGAATCCGCCCCCAACCCATTTTTTCGACTGTGTTCGATCTTTGGATTATCAAGACAATACCCACACCAAATGCAACCGGGATGAACAAATAACTACCCATTCCAAACCATCGTTGCAAGAGTTCTGCCCACCAGGTAATAACCGTCCCATTTGTCAAGTCCATAAATGCCAGGAGTGTCAGCAACCCCATGGTTAAGATCAAGACACCGAGGATATCCCAAATATAGCGCTGCATCTTTCCTAAGAAGCGTAAAGATGCATTTGCTATTTGAGAAGAGTCCTCCAACTCCTGGGTTCGACTTGCCTGGTTGGCATCTTTTGGATATTTCTTGGCCATGGTAAAAACCTACTAATATTGCGGCCCTTCCAACCGTTTGTTATCTGTCACCATATTTATTGATTAATCTGCTAGAGCCTCCTCACCTTCAATTTCCTGGCTTTTTGTTTCACTACGGGAGGCAATATAGATTCCAGCGAGAATAAGTATAGCACCAATTATTTTCAGCAAAGTAGGGGTTTCATCCAGCAGAAAATAAGCCAGCACCGCCGAACCAATAGGTTCACCAAGCAAGGTGATCGAGACAAATGCTGCCGAAAGATAACCAAGAGCCCAATTGAAGCTAGAATGACCAAATATTTGTGGTACCAGGGCTAAGAGGATAAACCAGAGATAAGTTTGGGGAGGATAACCGGTTGCGGCTTGACCAGAAACAATCATTATTATTATCAGCACGAGAGCTGCGATACCATAAACGACGAAGATATACGGCACAAGGGATATCCCAGCCCTCAACTTTCTGCCGATCAACAGATATCCTGCAGCCATCCATGCTCCGGTTAAGGCCAGCAAATCCCCGATAAAAGCGTCCCCGCGGATAAAATCGTTAAAGGAGGGGCAAATCATTCCCCAACTTTGCACAGTGCATACGTCGCTTATTCCGACCACAATAACTCCAAAAAAAGCCATTCCCATGCCGATTAAAATTGGCCTGGTCATAGGCTCTTTAATGGTGATGGGGGAGAGAAGCGCAACCCACAAAGGTGCTGTCGAGACTAAGACAACAGAACTGACAACTGTGGTGAATTCCAATGAGGTGATCCAGGTTGCGAAATGAAGAGCTAAGAAGATGCCTGAACCAATGGCCAACCTGCGGTCGTTTCCTCGAATCCCTTTAAGTTCAGCTCGATTCTTGATCAAAACGACTGGCGCCAAAAAAAGTGTCGCCAAACCCAAGCGATAGGCCGCGATCACAATTGACGGGGCATACACTTGGGCATATCTAACAAAGATCGAACCTGTGGAAACCGCCAGGATGCCGAAAATGATCACCAGGATCGGTGGCAGGAATGGTTTGCCAGGTGACTCACTCATGGATGGAGGTAAAAGAAATCTTGACAGGTATTAAAGCGATGATACAATCCTAAAATATTGACTTCCGATTATGCTACATCACAAATCACTAAACAGTCAACCCCAATAAATTCATATCTTAAATAAAGGAGATAGCGATGACTTTTGAACTACCTTCACTTCCATACGCCTACGGAGCTTTGGAACCATCCATTGATGCGATGACAATGGAAATTCACCATGGAAAACATCATAACGCATATGTAAGCAACTTGAACGCAGCACTGGAAAAACACCCAGAACTTGCTGGTAAATCTCTTGATGAATTAGTAACTGATTTAGCAGGAGTCCCCGAGGATATTCGCACCGCGGTGCGCAACAATGGGGGTGGTCATTTCAACCACAGCCTGTTTTGGACGGTCATGTCACCCGATGGTGGTGGAGAACCCGGCGGTGCACTTGCTGCAGCCATTGGAGAATCCTTTGGAGATTTTGCTGCTTTCAAGGAGACCTTTGCCAAGGCAGCCGCCACCCGCTTTGGAAGCGGATGGGCTTGGCTCGGAGTTAAGAATGGCAAACTGGCTGTCCTTTCAATGCCAAATCAGGACGTACCAATGATGGAAGGGTTGACTCCTGTGCTTGGAATTGATGTATGGGAACATGCCTATTACCTTAAATATCAAAACCGCCGTCCCGAGTATGTCGCCAATTGGTGGAATGTGGTAAATTGGGATGAGGTGGCTCGCCGATACGCTGAAGCGACATAAATAACTGAAGACTTCACTGTCTGCGAATAGGATTTGAGGTAAAATTATTTAACGACATTCCGGTTTAATCAATCTCAAGGATTGGGAGGTTCATTCAATGACTTACATTATCACTAGCTTGTGCTTGCGAGATTCTGGGTGTGTTGATGTCTGCCCGGTTGAGTGCATCGTGCCTGGGAAACCAGTCGAGGAATGGCCCTGGTACTACATCGATCCAGATACTTGCATTGACTGCGGGGCTTGCATTCCTGAATGCCCATTCGAAGCGATCTTCGTTGAAGACGAAGTGCCTGATGCTTATGAGGCCAAAGGCGGCGAGCAGCTCAGCATGCCTAAAGGCACCGCGGGTTTCGATGAGGTATACGAGGGATCCAACCATCACGGCGAGCCTGTTCATCTCGAGAGCGTCCGCACCCTCGAAGCTGGCGAGACTATTGATCTAACTCAGGATATTCAACCTAACTATGATTACTTCCAGGATGGCCCGGGGTACAGCGCCCTGGATTAACTGGAAATAGACTAATAACATCCGACCCGCAGGGCAATTCCTGCGGGTCATTGATTTAATGGATTTCGGGACTCGATTATTTATCGATCGCGCAGCTCCAGATTCCCAACCCCCATGTCAACTGTGATGTTCAATTCTGGTCCTTGACCAGGCATCACATACACTCCCCCAGATCTTTCCCAGGCACCGCTGCGATCAATATTCGACAAGCCACCTTCAAAACGCACTGTGGCAGGTGTCCCCTCAGGGACGATGATCACGATGTTGCTCAATCCAGATTTAATTCTCACATCTGCATCTTGCTGCAGCTGACCGGAAAAATTCAGCCGGTAATCGCCGGCGCCGCTGCGAAAATCAAAATCACGGAAATTAGCATTTGCCAATCCAGAGAGAACTGCTTTGGAAGCCCCGGTATCGTAACGAAATGTATCCATTTCGACTGGATTTATTTCCGAGAATGAGAGCTTTGAATCAGCTGCACCTTCAGCAATCCGCAGCTCATGTAAAGGAATACCTCCCAGTTCGAAATCACCCTGATAACCACCGGCATTTATTTCCAATTCCATTGGTGAGGCACCAAAAGACAAATCCCACCTGTTCTCCAATTGATCATCTAAAATTGGGATCAGATTTACGTCATCGACTTGCTGAGAGATTCTGACCCTCGCCTCATCAACAGATATCCTTGGCTCGAATTCAGCAACATTATACATTGCTGTCCCCGAAACCAGAGCGTTTTCTGCACCTGGGCTGAGATCAAGCCTCCCAGCGCCAAACTCAAGAACAACCCTGGAAATTTGATCCGAATCTGGCTCAGGCACTTCAATTTCTGTAGTTTCCAGCGAACCTACAGTAACACTTTGAATCCCTTCATCGATAGTAAACGTGCAAGCGAGCGTCGTTAATGCCAGTACCCCTATTACGGCCAAGATTTTTATATTATTCATGACAACCTCCTTATCAATTTACCTCTACCAATATATACGCTTATCCTGATGAGAAGTTGCATAAATAACTGATCATTTTGTGACGAGAAGACAAGCGAATATTGGGCAAAAATGGTTGATATTGTAAATACAAGTTTTCTACGCCGTGAATAAGCTTCCTAACGCTGGTGAGCTTCGAGACAAATTACTCCCTGCGGTCCAACTTCTGCTTCATGGGCTACATCTTTCGGTAGATCTAGCCGGTCACCGGCATTGAGCGTTAGTTTTTCTCCCCTATCTGGCAAAATGAAAGTAATCGAACCCTGCACGACATATATAACCTTATGGAATGGGTGGCTGTGCCGGCCATAAGTATCTCCAGGTCCATTTGACCAGCGGTATGCAGATAATCCCTGTTCGCGAAGTAAAAGATCTATTTCCGCCTCGCTTGGGGGCGCCTCCCCTGCCCAAATCTCCACATTGGGGTTCAAATTATCAGTCATTAATTTCTTCCTTTCAATAAGTGGTTTTATAAATTATTTTACCGCTTCAATCTATCCTCAAACCGAGTCAGTCGAGTGATCGCTTGCGTTTATACATATTATGAGGCAAAATTAGACCATGATAGTTCCCATCGAGAACTAAAACAACTTTCCTGTTGCCATTTGAACTATGATTTACGTGCCAATCCAAAACTTAATTCAGGAGGTCCAAGCTGATGTCTGATATACCTGATCCCAACGAAGAATCCACGCCAGAAGAACTGGCATCGGAATTTCAAAACCTGGGCGACAATTTAAATAAGATCTTCATCGGCGCCTGGGAAAGCGAGCAGCGCAAAAACCTGCAAAAAGAGATAGAGGATGGACTAGCAGGATTGGGTAATACTCTCAAGCAAACTGCAAATGAAATCCAAGAAAGCGAAGCCGGTCAGCGCATTAAATCTGAAGCTGAGGATCTGCGCGACCGGGTGCAGAGCGGAGAAGTAGAGTCAAAAATCCGCTCAGATTTACAGTCTGTCCTGCACAAACTCAACCAGGAATTGGAAAAAGCCATCCCTCCTGCGCAACCAGCAGGAGAACCTGAAGATGAAGAAGCCGGGAGTGAATGAGATGGCAAGAAAGATTCTCGTTCAACAGACAAGTGCCGGAGAACCGGTTATCGTGGGTGATGCAAAGATCTACCCAGTTGCACGATCGTACAAACTGGACTTCCCATCCGGACATGGTGGTATCGTCTGGAATCGGCCCCGGTCTGTAATCGTTGAGGATGCAATGGGACGTCGTCAGATCATCCCCATCCGTGATTACACCAGACGACTGCAAATCGGCATACTCTCTGTTGGATTCATCATATCGCTGTTCACGTGGTTAGTTTTTCGAAATTCGAGAACAAATTAAAGGAGAATAGAAATGGACAAGGTAGTCAAGGGACCCGGTGAATCTGGAGACATTGATCTTCACCAGACATTCGAAGACATCAATCCAATAGTGCAAACTTTTATCGAATCTGCGAGTGTTGATAAAGTCTATGGACAACCAGTCGAAGTCGGCGAGACAAAAATAATCCCCACCTCAGAAAACCTGGTTGTGCTGGGGTTTGGAGCAGGCGCGGGTTATGGAAGAGGCGATTTTGAGGGAGAAGAGTCTCCTAATGGTGGTCAAGGAACTGGAGAAGGAGCAGGTGGGGGTGGTGGCGGAGGAGGAAGAACACTCTCGAGACCAGTGGCAGTAGTGATCGCTTCGCCCGAGGGGGTGCGCGTTGAGCCCGTTGCGGATAGAACGAAAGTGATCATGGCTGCGATCACCGCGGCAGGGTTCGTCGCAGGGATGTTCCTCCGCATGAGCCGAGGTCCAAAAGGACTTTAGATTTTTGTAACAATAAAACTGAAATTACAGATCTGATTTACGAGCACGTAGATCAGATCTTTTTTGGCTTTACAATTTTGACTGGAGAAAGCTATGGGTAAATCCCAGTATTGCCCCCCTTGGTTGCTTACTCTAGACCTTAATGCCATTCACATCAATCAACTTCCTCGTTAATAATATAAAAGAACAAAACTACTCAACCTGGAGAGCGGCCTCCATCATCGCTTCTCCGATCGCCAATACCGCCTGTGGAGAGTCTTCTTCCAAAATGATCACCAATGAGAGGGGAGCACCGGTCCAGGTGGGTAAGGTGCCGCCTAAATACCAGGTTATGACTTGGTCATTCTCATTTACCGTGGTAGCAACTGTCTGCCAGATTGGTAATAAATCATGGGTTAGCAATCCCGCGATTCCATCCGCATTGGGTTTAGAAAATACCTGGTAAGGTTCACCCGACGGTGGGAATACCTGCCAACCAGCTTCCGGCATATTGATAGCTGAGGCTAGGAGCGGGTCCGGCCTGTTCCCTCCCGAGCTAATCGTTGCGGCAGCAAGTGCCATTTGCAGCGGGCTTACCCGGAATTCCGACTGACCGTTAATAATCTCCTGTGGAGACTGGATCAAAGGTAAAACCGGGATATCTTGTTCAACCTGACCTATACCTAGTACTGAAAAGAACCCCAGATCTTGATATAGTTTTAAGATCACATCATCACCGAGTTCCTCGCTCAAGATGACTTGAGGCTCTATACAACCTGCTGCGATCACTTCTGCCCAGCTCGTGTCACTTGGTGCAATAGCACAATCTACATTTGTTGCAAGATATTCAGAAAAATCAGTCTCCGGGAGCTGCGCTATACCCCCTTCTGCAGTCAAGGCAGCCAGGAGAAACGAACCCAATGCAGTTCCAGGAGGGTACTGCCCCTGGACGGCGCGGTTGAGCAGAGGAGTTTGGTCATCGTTGACTAAATCGAGCCAATTCTCATCCAGCTGGTTGGGATCAAATGTCGGGTGAGAAGCTAGGGAGAGAATCTCTCCATTCTCTGCATTCAACAGGATCAGTGCACCGGCTCGATCTGCCAACAACTCGTCTGCAATCTGCTGCAGTTCCATATCCATGCTAAGGCGGATGTCCAAACCAGGAGGTGGGCGACCGTACAGCAGATGATGCCACCACACGACCAGGTCGTTATTACCTTCCAATCCTCGAAGGAAAGGATCCAGACTGGCTTCTAACCCAGATTGCCCGTATATTGGATGGGAATAACCAACAGTCGAACCGAGTTTCGGGAAATTATAATGACGCGAAAATTCACCGGTGGTGCCTGTCGTCGAGACAAGTACGGTGTTGTCCCGATCGAAGATCTCACCCCGCCCGACGTAACGCTCTGCGATCCCCCGGCGAGCGTTGTCTGTTCGCCCCAACAATCCAGGACCTCGCACATAAGTCCACCAACCAATGACCAGTGCAGCAACTGAAAGCCCTGCCAGCAGCAAGGCACCTAGCCTGGTGTAAATTGAAGTATTCATGGGAGGCACTGGACTGGTATTCGCACTTTGGCTGATTAATGCTAACAATAGTAATGAAGCAAAAGCAGTCAGCAGAGAGGAGCCTCCATAAGAAACAAAGGGTAATGTAACGCCGGTCAATGGCAGTAGGCGAATATTCCCGCCAATGATCAACATACTCTGACCAATCAGGTAAATCGTCAGGCCGGCTGCGAGGTAACGGCGAAAATTATCCGGAGCCCGCTGAGCGATTCGCAATCCGCTGGCAGTCAACAGCATTAGTAAAACGATCAGAGCAATGCCACCGACCAAGCCACTTTCTTCAATAATGGCGGTAAAGATGAAATCTGAATGCGAGATAGGCACCAGGGTCGGACTCCCCATCCCTGGCCCTCTGCCTCCAACACCCCCATGTGCAATCGCCAACAAAGATTGGACTATCTGATATGAGCGACCGCTTGGATCCAACCAAGGATTCAACCAGGCATCTATCCTTAACTGCACAACATCAAACAAGTAATAGCTGCTGACCCCAGCCAAGAACAGGAGCGCGGCACTCAAAAACAGCACCAATCTCCGCCCTGTTGCCAGATAGACAATGACCGCAAACAAGAAAAGGAAGATCGTTGCCGTCCCCAGATCTCTCTGCACCAAAAGCAAAAGGAGCGTTAATCCGGTCATGATCAAAATTGGGATCAACAACGGCAGGGTTGATGACAAGGACTCGGATCGACCTTGTTCTTCTTTGTGCGCAATGTTTTCAGATTTGGACGAAGGAACCCAGGTCCAGGGTTGTTTATCCGCCAGATAAGCTGAAAGATAAATGATCAACAAAAGTTTGAGCGGCTCAGATGGCTGGAAATACACTCCACAGCAACCCAACCACAAATTTGGACCGAATTCACTGGCTGGATTGGTGCCGAATAATATCGTCAAGGCAGTAAGTACCAATCCTCCCGTCAGCAATACATACTTATACCTGCGCAGGAATTGCAAATCACCCGGAATTCGCAATGCAGCAGCAAACAGGACCATCGAGATCGCAAACCAGATCGTCTGGCGGAGCCCAAAATCAGGGAAGAGGCGCCAGATCGTCATCAACCCCCAACCGCTCAGCAAAGCGGCAACCGGCAGCAGAAATGGATCCCGCTTGGGTAGAATTCGACTGATCTGGTGATTGACAATGACAATCAGAATCAACCAGACCAGGTAACCCATCCAATGATTCCACCGATAATCAGCCTGCCAGGTGCCTGTCCGGGCAGCAGGTGCCAGGGTTAATGCTGTGGCATAAAGCCCTAAGAAGATACCTGTTAATACCAGCAATCTGCCCTGAATTAGATCGGGCGAATGCAAAAGGTGAATGGATTTCGTGACCGAAGTCATTGATATCAGAGAATGTGAAATAAGCCCAGGTCTAAGCTGGCTTTATATTTTTCGACTCAATCCAAATACTTATCCACAAATAATGCCAGATTCCGGCGTGTTTCGGGCGGGATCACCTTTGGATCGGTGATCAGTGCAGATTCCAATGCGTGTGGGCAATCACAAGATCGCTCTGGGTTCAAATTACCGACCAGGTTGTTAATCGCCTTCTGGGCGATCGTGGTATTGCGATTAAGAATCTCGATTACCATTTCAACCGTAACCGGCTCTTCACTGATATGCCAGACATCATAATCTGTGACATGGGCTAAGGATGTGTAGCAAATTTCTGCTTCTTTTGCCAGAAATGCTTCCGGTGAAGTTGTCATGCCGATCAACGACATCCCCCAAGAGCGATAGGTATTTGATTCAGCCCGGGTTGAAAACCGCGGCCCTTCAATTGTGATATAAGTACCCCCCATATGAACATGGTTGCCAGTCGTCTTCACTGCCTGGAACACCCACTCAGACAAGTCTGGACAGAACGGTTCAGGAAGGCTGACGTGGGCTACCAGTCCCTGGCCAAAAAAAGAGCTTGCTCTGCCTTTGGTGAAATCGAACAGCTGGTCAGGAATGACGATATCCCCAGGAGCGTAATCCTCACGGAGAGAACCGCAGGCGCCGATCCCCACGATCCGTTCAACTCCCAAGGTCTTTAGAGCATAAATATTGGCTCGAAAGTTAATTTCTGAGGGTGATAAGTGGTGTCCAATTCCATGCCGGGCAAGAAAGGCGACCGAATGATCACCCAACTGGCCTACAATAATCGGAGAGCTCGGATCCCCAAATGGAGTCGTTATCACTTTTTCTTGAATATCTTCAAGACCAGGCATTCCATAAAGACCTGAACCGCCGATGACTGCTATTTTGCACACGGGTATTCTCCTTATTTGACTTGCATTGCGTTCAATGAAAATTCGCCTCCGGTGTATTGACTGTCTCAGCCATTGGAATCTGAAACCGGTGTATGGTCTTCACCATCACCAACATCAACGCGGATAATTACCTGTCCTAATTGGATTTCGTCCCCAGATACCACAACCACCGGGGTGACCACTAACTCCAGGTTTAACAACGTCCCATTCCTGGATTGCAAATCCTCCACCCACCAATTTCCATGATGATAGGAGAGACGAGCATGTTCGGCTGATACCGTTTTCTCATCAAGGACCAAATCACAGGTTTGATCTCGTCCGACCAGGACATCCGGCGTGGAAAACTCATAAGAAACTTCTCCAGACTCAGCTTGCTTAGTTAATTTCAACACTGGGATGCGACGAGCAGCCAGCAGCTCATCCTGTCGTTTGATGTCCCGCCAGAGAGTCCAGATCGCCCAAGCCAAGAATCCATACAGGGCCAGAGCCATCGCCAGACGGATGAAGAGAAGAATTACGGCGCTCATATATTTTTGAATACTCGTCTATGCATCTGTGCCAGGAAATGGTACCAAAGGTTGCGTAGAACCCGAGTTGTCTCCGGATAAATATGCTGCATCCTGACCATAGACCAGGTCCACACCTGCAAGTGAGATCACGTCTCCAGGATATAAAGTGGCCTGGGTTAAATGTACGCCATTCACGTACGTCCCACCTGAGGAATCAAGATCAAATATCACATAATGCCCCTTGACTGCACGAATTTGGGCGTGTACTCGGGAAACTCTCATATCATCGATCACTACGTGGTTATCGGAACGTCTTCCTAAATTGATCACTGATTCTTCCAAGGGATATATCTGCACTCCTTTAATGATTAAAAATGCATGTTCTGGGATATCAGGGCCTGAATCACTTGCAGTCGTGAGCGCGCTGGTCTCATCAACTTCCTGCAGGCTGAATTGGGCTGATATGGTGAAATTTCCCGCTTCCAGTGAAGGATCGGAATTGATTTTAACTCTAGGTGGGACAGAAAATTGTATTCCGGATTCCTTTCCTGCTTCATATATCATCTGGCTAAATTCATCAACCAGACTCTGATCTTCGAGCAACAAATGGGCTGTCTTTGGATCCACCGAAACGATATACAAATCCGCGGCAGTTGATCTTCCAGAATCATCTGCTTTGATACTTCCCTCCATGGCAGCAACCATACTCCTCCCAAAATTTCCTGCTTTTGACAGAGAAGATGCTGCGCCCCGTTCAACTAAAGCCTGGATGTGGAATTCGAGCTGGGCCAGTTTTTCGAATAATGAACTCATGATCAAGTCTTTATTATAGAAGCAAGCAGATCATCCCGCAAGGACGATCAAATCCTTCCCACCTCAGATCATTTGACTATTCCTTGTAAAAAAAGCAAAATGGTATACTGGAATTATGCCTAAGACCCCACCATTTGGATATCGAGAAGTTTCTCACACCGCAGATTGGGAATTGGAAGTCTGGGCGCCAGACCTGGAATCCTTATTGGAATATGCAGCTCGTGGAATGTTTAAACTTACCGACCTTGAATTGGTCCCGCAGCCTCGCCTGACCCGCGAATTTGAAATCCGATTTAATGAACCAGAAACATTGCTGATTGATTTCCTCTCCGAGCTGATCTTCTTCTCTGAATCCGAAAAAATCGCCTTTGACGATTTCGACTTGAGTATTCAAGGCAATCTGCTTCATGCGTTATTAAGCGGTTCGAGAATAAAGTCGCTGGCCAAGGAAATTAAAGCTGCCACTTACCACAACCTTGAGATTCTGGAATCTGAAAATGGTTTGGTTGCGAACATCGTTTTTGATGTATAGATCGTGAAGTAGATTCTGGAGGTATTAAGATGATCAGCCTGTCAGATTTACGACAAATCAACCGCTATGAATGGGAGATACCAAAATCCTTTCGCGCAGATATGCGCGTGCCGGTGCGTATCTTCGCTACGAAACAACTCCTTGAACAAATTAAAGGCGACAAATCACTTGAACAAGCTGTTAATGCCGCCACGTTGCCTGGATTGGTTGATAGGGTGGTCGTGATGCCAGACGTTCACCAGGGTTATGGTTTTCCGATTGGAGGTGTTGCCGCGACCCAACTGCCTCACGGCATCATTTCTCCTGGGGCGATTGGCTACGATATCAATTGTGGAGTACGTTTATTAGGTTCACAAATCGAATTTGAGGCAGTGAAAAAACACCTGCCCAACGTGGCTGACACGTTAAATCGCCTCTGTCCCAGTGGTGTTGGCAAAAAAGGGCATTTGCGGCTTAAAAATCCCGAATTGGAAAAAGTGTGTCGCACAGGAAGTCGTTGGGCTTTAAATCAAGGATATGCCACAGAAGCAGATTTGCGACGGACAGAGGAGAAAGGGTGCCTGGAGGGTGCGGATCCAACCAAGGTCAGCAAGCGAGCAAAAGATCGTGGACGCCCCCAGCTGGGTACTCTGGGTGCCGGCAATCATTTCATTGAAGTTGATGTGGTCGACGAAGTTTTCCACTCACAAGCTTCCCAGGCGATGGGTCTGGTTGAAGGGAATCTGGTGGTCATGATTCACTGCGGTTCTCGTGGTTTTGGGCACCAGATCTGCACAGATTATGTACGAGACTTCCAGGCTGCGGTGAATCGTTATTCAATCAAGCTGCCGGATCGAGAGCTGGTCTGCGCCCCCTTAGACTCACCTGAAGGGCAGGCTTATCTGGCTGCGATGCGCTGCGCGGCGAATTACGCCTTTGCAAATCGCCAGGTCCTGGCGTATTATGCCCGCAAAGCGTTCGAAGAATCACTGGCGGGTAAAGTTCGGAACT
>CP070785.1:2615594-2635510 GCA_020346705.1 Chloroflexota bacterium
ATCAAGCGGCGAGCATGAGCGATTGAACCTCGCTGCCGATCGAGGGTACGTCTGCGTTTAAGCAAATCGCTAAGCGCTGCGACCTGAGCTCTGGCTTGCGGATCCATTTTTCGCCTCAGGTTCCACATATTAAACCGGTAGCTAAAGTCTCCGAAGGGATTGCTTAATACTGCGGGTGAATTGAAAATTGTCGCGGTCGATAACCTTAACAGCTCTTCGGATGCCTTGGGCTGTCGACCCATCCATTTATTGATTTCCACTTCCAATCCGTTGATTTGCCGTTGCAGTTCTCCAGATTCCATTTCTAGCCCATCGGCAGTACGGGGAATGGCTGTGTAGATATATCGCCCGATGAAACCACTGATTACGACCACCCCAGTCATCAGCATCACAACACCAGCAATGCCATTAAATTTCCAGGAAGAATGCAGCAAAACCATGTAGGGTCCGACCAGCCCGGTGACGATGTGGAACTGCAGCCAGGAGGAAACTCGGCCCAAGCGAGCATTGCGGCTTCTTTTCCGCAGCGTGTATAGGGTTTCAGTCATCAGCATTAATAGAAATCCCACGACTCCCAGCGAATGACCGAAGAAATCACTGGCAGCGGGGATTCCACCCATGATAATCACCGCCGCAACATAAATGATAGAGATGATCACGATGGCGATGAACGCCACCCACAATTCACGCGTACTGCGGTACATGAGCCCTTACCCATTGTGTCCAGAATTCTGCGATTAGATCCGCCAGGGGAGCACCAGGGGCTAACAGCTTGGCACGAATCGAAGAGATATTTACTTGCTGAGCGACTAGAGACTGCAGAGGGTGAGAGAGCGTTTGATCTCCCATCACAATGGCGCCCAGGATAGTCTCTGCTCCCAGCATCAGTCGCA
The DNA here is from genome assembly GCA_020346705.1 of Chloroflexota bacterium. Lineage (GTDB taxonomy): Bacteria > Chloroflexota > Anaerolineae > Anaerolineales > UBA4823 > PFL25. Next base: position 2,616,488 of record CP070785.1, read on the forward strand.
GCCGGTTAACTTCGAAGTCCTGCTGCGCAGCGATGGAATCCGGCAGCTGCCGCCAGGTTTCACTGTCACCACGGGCGATCCCCAGCAGGTCAGGGTCCTCGCCATGACCGACTTTACCGATGATGGTTGTGGTCAACCCAGCCAGACGAGTCACGTTAAAAGCCACTGGTTTCGAGTAGGCTTTTTCAATTCCAACCATGTTCAGCCCGGCCGCGGCGCCTTGCTCCCTTGCAGGTCCCCAGAGCGAATCTACGATAGATTTTCCCGAAAATGGATCGTAAACCTGGGCGACATCACCTGCTGCAAATATGTCAGCTGCGCTGGTTCGCATAAATTCATCCACCAGTATGCCCCGATCGACCTGCAACCCGCTATCCTGAGCCAGCTTGATTCGCGGGCGGACGCCGATCGCAATTGCCACCAGGTCACAACGCATTTTCCGTCCATCAACCGTGGAGACTCCCCCCACGCGACCTTTCTTTTCCAGTATTTCCCCTAATTCAGTGTTGTAGTGAATCTTGACCCCATGTTCTTCCAGACGACATTCGACAATGCGAGATTCGGTCTCATCCAGGACATTATGCCAATAGCGATCACCGCGCAGGAAGTAGTGCACTTTGACGCCATTCGCCACTAATCCTTCCACGATTTCCAGCGCAGTAATGCCTCCGCCCACAACCACAGCCTCTCTTCTGCGACCGGCTAAAGATAAGATTCTACGCGCGTCATCCAGACTGTCCAGTTTGACCACACCTCGCAAGCCTGTTCCCGGCACATTTATCCGGGCAGCACCAGCGCCCGTTGCGATCAATAGACGATCGTACCCGAGACAGCTGCTATCCCCCAATTCAAGCAGGTGTTGTTCTGGAATGATTTTGGTTACCCTTGCCTGGTGAGGCCGCACACCCAGCCGCTTAAAATCATTGTTGCTGAAGGGGAACAACTGGGCTTCATTCAGCTCTTTCGTCAGCAAGTACGCCAGACCTGGCCGAGAATAGTAGCCGTGCGGTTCTTCGCTCAGTATTATGATCTCCGCCTGGGAATCGTATTGGCGGATGGTTTCTACAGCAGAAATACCCGCTGCGCCGCTGCCGATGATTACATGTCTGCGGATGCTACACCTCCCCCACACTCGATCAGCGATGGCTCGAAGAGATTACTGCGTTCGAAACGCAGCACGCCGCGCGGGCAGCGAGCAACACATTCCCCGCACGTCAAACAATAGCTCTCCCCTATCGATTTTCCTCTCCAGGCATATCGCCGTACATCGATCCCGATAGGGCAGGAAAATGAGCAGATCCCACACTGCACGCAGCGCGCGCGATCTGGTACCACACAGCCTTCAGCCCGTGCCTGGTGTTTGGAAAGCTCACCACGCAGGAGACCGCGAATATCAATCATCTTCATCACCCCCTCCATCATCATCATCCCCACCACCATCGTCACCACCACCATCATCTCCACCGCCATCGTCCCCACCACCATCTTCCCCACCACCATCTTCCCCACCACCGTCCTCGCCGCCACCATGATCACCCTCATCACCCCGCTTGTGGCAATCTAAACAGCGACTGCCAAAATTCGAGATACCCTCTTCATTATGCTTTTTGGTCATTTTTGCCTGGTCGTGGCAGGCAAAACAGTTGTATTTCGCTCCTCCAGAGGTATGGCACTTGCTGCAGTTTCCGTTTGCACCGCCGTGGTTCATTGGGAAGGTGTGGTTGAAGGATGCCCCGCTCCAGGAGGAGGTATTGTGGCATTGCGAACACTGTCCACCGAAGTGGTTGGCAGGTTTATTTCCCGCATGACAGGCTTTGCAATCTATGGCACCAACCGCACTGTGATTAAAATTGGCGTTTGACCATGAGGTGGTGTTGTGACAGGCAGAACACTGCCCACCCCAATGATTGGCAGGCTTGTTACCGCTGTGGCATGCTTTGCAGTCAGTGGCTCCCACTGCCTGGTGGTTGAAATTGGCTTGCGACCAATTCGTCGTATTGTGACAGGCTGAGCATTGGCCTGAATAGTGGTTAGCTGGCCGATCACTGGCATGACAGACCTGACAATCTGTAGCCTTAACCGCCTGGTGATTGAAATTTACCTGGTTCCAATTTGCGGTATTGTGACACAGAGAGCACTGTCCTTGATAGTGGTTCGCAGGTTTATCATTCGAGTGGCAGGACTGGCAGTCTCTGGTATCCACAGCCTGGTGATTGAAATCAGCCTCTTCCCAGTCAATCGTATTGTGGCAGGCTGAGCATTGCCCAGAATAATGATCGGCTGGCCTGTCGTCCAGATGGCAAGATTCACAATCAGCGACATCATTCAAGCCGTGATCGAAGTCGATCTGCTGCCAGGAGACTGGCGAATGGCATATAGAGCATTCACCGTTGAAATGAGGTTCTGGAACCTCCTCGAGGTGACAGTCACTGCACAAATTAGGTGTTCCAGCATATTGTGCGTCGGCATGGCAGGATAAACAATCCAGTTCCGCATGTTCACCAACCAAGGGGAAGAACTCATGCATGGCCCCGGGACTGTCAGGCGGGAACTCCACGATCTGTGGCGCGACACCTTGTATGCCTTGATTGGCCTCATCCATAAAAGCGAACGATAAATCAGTAGAGATTTGTCCGTCACCTGTGGTTGACATGAACTGGTCGTCACCAGAAAAGCCCGCCAATATGGTAGCCAGGGTGGCAACCTTCGCCTGGAGGTTTTCGATCCCCATTTCCTGGTTAGCTGGAAAATCGGAATAGGAGCTCAACGCCACCTCGATGTTCAAGAGCAGCGATCTCAGCTGGTTCTCCAGGATGGGCAAATCCCCCTCGGGAGATTCAGAAATAGCAGCAATCGCCTGGTCGAGAGCCCGGTCAAGGTAACCAATCGCCAGGAGAACGTGCTGGCTATCTTCAAGGACAACCAGATCCTCGGTTCGCTGCATGGCCAGATCAAGATAATAAGCAGCCTGGTCTCTATCATTCAAGATCAACCGCCCGCGAGCCTGTTCAGCAAAATCTTGCAGCGGGAAAAATGGGTTCCCCGGGTGCAGCGGTCGTGCCGCAGCAAGTGCTACCTGAGAACTGAATCCGGTGCTTAACAGCACCAGCATGATCAGAATTACAAATAATAGAAATCGTCGCATTGCATTCCCCTTTACTGGTTATTTACTCCTCATCAATCTCATGCACCAGTCCATCCATATGGCACTCGGTGCAGGCAGCAAGTTGAATCGCTGAAATGTTCAAATCCCTGTGTTTATCCTGGACCTCGTCGAACCGGTGTTCGTGGCACTCATAGCAGGTGTATTCACTGTAGGTCGTTACGTGGCATACCTGGCATTCCAATTGACCTTGATCCCCATGATCGATGGGGAACTGGTGGTTCACCAGATGTGCTGGATACCAGCTGATCGTGCTGTGGCAGTATTCGCATTTATCACCAAAGAACCCGGCATGGATCTCTGGTTCCTCGTGACAATCTTTACACTCCGAGGGAGTGTTTTGATAGCGTTGGTCCACATGGCAAGCCTGGCAGTCGAGCTCTGCATGGCGACCATCCAATAGAAAGACATTCTGGTGATCAAATGTCCGCATGCGATCAACACCGTCATGGCACTCAAGACAATTCATACCAAGCTGAGCCTCGTGCTGGGTTGTGAACTCCCGGTCACCTTGAGTGTGGCATTCACTACAGGAAGCTGGTTGAAATTCATCCGCGCCGCTCACATGGCAGCTGGCACAGGTGATCGCTTCACCGGAGTAATTTTTCGTGTGCAGCACCAGGCTAAAGCGCTCATCATTGTGATCAAAGGTTTGTTCCTTGAATAAGGCTGGTTTCCAAGAATTTGAATTATGGCATTCGGCACAGTCCACGCTGAAAACTCCAATGTGCACAGCTGGTTCCGCGTGGCAGGCAACACATTCACCAGGAAGATCCTGGAATTGACCCCCGAAGTGACAATCCACACAGGGGATATCCTGGTGGGAACCTTCCAGCAGGAATCCGGATCTGGCATGATCAAACCTGGCCATACTATCCAACCCATCATGACAGGTGGCGCACTCACCGCCAAAGTCATCCTGGTGTACAGCAGCAAATTCCGGGTCATGAGACGCATGGCAGTTAGAACACAACAGCATAGATACTGTAAATCGATCATCCGAAACATGGCAGCCCAAACATTCAATTGGCGCCATTGAATAATCAACTTGGTGCCAGATCAGGCTGAAACCCACCTTCGAATGGTCAAATTCAGATAGGTGGCCTAATCGCAGGTCGAATTCCCTGCCTTTATGATCTGAATGGCATTCGGCGCAGTGCATCACATCATCCAGAATCCCATGCAAGCTATCTCTCATCGCAATTTGTTCTCCAACCGAATCATGGCAGCCCACGCATAGATCGGCTTGCACACTAGTGAGTGGTTGGTGACACATTGAACACTGCCCTTCAAATTCCGCATGTGAATTGAAACCTGAAATTTGGCCACTATCACGAGATTGGTCGCTTAAATCACCTGGGCTGAACGCCAAACCTCCCTGACGCCAGAGAGTCAAACCAAGCGCAGTAAGCAAAACTGCCAGGATCAACACACCAGGTAATGTCAGTAACGTTGACCGTCTCCTCATTTATCTGATTTCCCAAAGGATCGAACACCTTGAACATAAAGATAACTTTCCAGGCTGCTAAATATCCTGAATTTAAGCGTTCGATCTTAATATTGCTGGGATAACCTACACCCAACACCTAAAGGGAGACTTGGAACACCCCAAAAAAGCCATAAGTGTCTCGTGAAATCCCTCTGTCTTGTCGATTACTTGATCAACTTTTTGAGCAGAGTTGTCAACTCAAAATTCTTCTCGCGAAGTTCCCCGGTCTTCTGGCCTGGATTAAATTCCACATCATTTGTGCGGCTCATGCGAGAAGAATTGACCAGGATCATCGTCACCAATAACGTTGAAAAAATAATCCAACCGGCAAGGATAGAAATCACAGAGTCATACATGTCACTCTCCCGTATTTAACCCAATGCGTCCAGAGAACAATGGCATCTCCAGAAGAAATAATGCGGTTGTTAAACGATCGACAATTTTGTAAGCCAGGCATGGATCTGACAAATCGCAATCGGGATAAGCTGCTCAATTTTCAAAAATCCAATGAATTTCTTTGACCTGTAGTAATTAAGACGCACAAAGTGCAATTTAAGCGCGCAAATTTTCTAGGAAATTGGTACTAATTTACTCTTAAAGAGAATAAATATGCATTGATGACAATTGTCACTTGATTTGATGACAAATGGGGATAGCGAAGCAAGATCCATCGTGATATATTATGGTTCACCATAAGAATATTATGGAAGTTCATATGTCTAACCATAACTATGACGCGATCAGCGAAAGCGAACAGATGTACCTGATCACCATCGCCAGGTTGATCGAAGGTGGGAAACCAGAGCCTATCCCCCTCTCCGACATTGCTAAAGAAATGTCGGTTCTGCCTGTTTCCGTCAACCAGATGGTGCGAAAATTGGAAGGGGAAGGTTATTTGCATTACCTGCCTTATAAGGGTGTCGAGCTTACTGATCTTGGAAATCAAAACGCATTCCGAACATTACGCAACCGACGCTTGTGGGAGGTATTTTTAGTCGATCACCTGAAAGTATCCCTGGAAGAAGCCGACACGATGGCCTGCACCATGGAGCATGTAACCCCTGATGACATCGCCCAGCGCCTTGCAAACTTCCTGGGCGATCCCGCGATTGGACCGGGAGGTCAGCCCATTCCCAATCTGGATTCCGATCAAGTGGTCCGGGAATGGATAGCGCTGACTGAGCTTGAAGTCGGGATGTTTGCCGAGGTCGCGGATATCGAAGCTCCGCCAGCAGTAATCAGGTTTCTAAACGAGGAGGGGCTCCGCCGCGGTTCGAAATTGACTCTCAGAGCGATCGGCTCTCGAGATTCGAGATTGGTCGAAGTCGAAACAGGCTTCGTTGAAATTTCTGCCGAGATCGCCGAGATGATCCAAATATCAAAAGCTAAAGACTGGCTATTAGTGAATAATTCAAAGAAACACTAAGGAATCACTTTTTAACTACTTCATTAACATCCACGAAAGGACACATTACCATTATGTTCCCCAGTTTCTTACTGTCATTGCGTGAAGGTATTGAGGCAGCCTTGATCATCGGCATTATCATCGGCGCGCTGAGCAAACTCCAGCGGGATGAATTAAAGCCGGTTGTCTGGCGGGGGGTGGTCGTCGCAGTAATCCTTAGCCTCCTTTTTGGCTTGGGATTGAACCTGCTCGGAATGGAATTCTCGGGACAATTTGAAGAAGTTTTTGAAGGCTTAGCCATGCTGCTGGCTGCGGCCATCCTGACCTGGATGATCTTATGGATGCAAAGCCGGGGTGGCGAGATACAGCGTGATTTAGAAGCCAAGACAGCTCACGCAACGTTAAATCGGGGGGGAACTGCATTATTCATTTTAGCTTTCCTGGCTGTCTTCCGGGAAGGGGTTGAGCTGGCTTTATTCTTGATGGCTGCTCGCCTGGCATCTGATCCAATCTCGGTTTTGATCGGGGCGGCATTGGGATTGGGAATAGCAATCCTGCTGGGTTGGATGCTGTTTGCTACTACCCGGCGCCTGAATATTCGCAGTTTCTTCCAGGTTACTAACGTGCTGCTGCTCTTCTTCGCTGCCGGCCTGGTTGCATATGGCGTTCATGAGCTAAACGAAGCAGGTTGGATACCAGCCATCATTGAGCACGTCTGGGACATCAACTACATCCTTGACGAAAAATCTGAAGTGGGCCTTATCCTCAAAGCCTTGTTTGGCTACAATGGCAATCCTTCCCTTTCAGAGGTATTGGCATATTTGAGCTATTTTGTCGTGCTGGGAACGATTCTGCTCAGGAACCAGCGCAAACAGATTAAAGCAAAAGCGATTGCCGTCTGATTGATAACTGACGTTTTCTGCATGTAATCTACAGTGATGCGACAATTTAGATTCGCGATATTTTGTGAGTCATTGGTGAGAATGAATCCATCCTCTCAGAACTCTCTGTCCGCCTTAATGATATACTTTGTATTAAGCAAGAATCGGTGTGAGAGTTCAATAATCCTGCGGCTTGATCCTGTGGGCTATCCAGTTCAAGCAAGTATGATTCCCGTCTGCAGGTAATACTCTTAAACAATATCCCACCATCGCAAAACCGACCTTCGCTTCTCTTGTAGTTGCCTTAGGAGAAGCACCCGTGCTCGAAATACGCCTACTTGGGCAATTTGATATTCAACACAACGGCTTACCAGTCGAGGTTCCCTCCCGATCGGCGCAGTCTCTCCTAGCTTATCTCCTCCTTAATACCGGCATCTCCCATCGCCGTGAAAAGCTGGCAGGGTTGCTCTGGCCAGAATCTTCTGAGGCCAACGCGCGCAGCTACCTGCGCAAAGCATTGTGGCAGGTGCGCAAATCCCTGGCTGCTGATAGGATGGCCGGCGAAGAGTACTTGCTGGCTGATGACATTACCATCTGTTTCAACCCAAAAGCGGACTATTGGCTCGATGCTGACGCAATTAGAGCCAGACTGACCGAAACCAAGTCGATAGAGGAGCAGATCGAAGCTGTTTCGGCATACCAGGGCGAATTGTTACCTGGTTTCTATGAGGAATGGGTGTTGTTGGAAAGGGAGCGGTTAAGAGCGGTCTTTGAGCATAAACTGCAGCTGCTCTTGGATTCATTAGTCGAAGAGGGGCGTTGGGCGGAAACTTTTGAATGGGGAGAACGGTGGATCGCTCTGGGAAGCATGCCTGAGCCCGCCTATCGGGCATTGATGATCGCACATGCTGCCCTCGGGGATAATGCTAAAGTTGCTGCAACATATGAACGTTGTGTTCAGACCTTGCGAGAGGAATTGGCAGTTGAACCCTCAGAACAGACTCTGGCACTTTTTAAGGAGCTTCGCGATGGATCTACATTCCAAAGTGATCCATCTGAAATGGTTGCTATCTTGAAAACGGTTCCAACCGAAACCGAAATGCTGCCCCCGGAATATAACGATCAGCGGGTCACAAATTTGCCCATTCCACTGACCAGCTTTATTGGTCGGGAAGACGAAATTAATGAAATCAAGGGAATGTTAATCCATTATCGTCTCTTGACACTAACTGGGGCTGGCGGAAGTGGAAAAACACGCTTGGCTATCCAGGTTGCAAGTGAAGTGCAGAATATGTTTAAGGACGGCATATGGTGGATCGATCTGGGCGTCCTGGTCGAACCAGGACTCGTACCACAGGCAGTAGCAAAAGTGTTGGATGTGCAAGAGGCTCCGAATAAGACCCTGAGCGAGACACTTGCGTTCGCACTCCGTTCAAGGCAAATTTTGCTTGTATTTGACTGCTGCGAACACCTGCTGGATGCTTGCGCACAGCTAGCAGAATATCTGCTAAAAGCATGCCCCGACCTGAAGATCCTGACAACAAGTCGAGAGATCCTGGGAGTCGCAGGCGAACGAATCTTCTTAGTGCCAACTTTATCTTCTCCGGATCCCGCTCAGGTACGACCCTCCGATTTCCATGCTTTTGATGCCGTCCGGCTTTTTGTCGAACGGGCTGCGACGCTGAAATCAGATTTTGCTTTGACAGATCAGAATACTCCGGCAATCGGGCAGCTGTGTTTTGGACTCGACGGTATTCCTCTGGCGATCGAATTAGCTGCGGCTCGAGTTCAAGCTCTGAAGGTTGAACAGATTGCCGGACGGCTGGATGATCGTTTCCAATTGCTGACTGGCGGAAGTCGCACAGCATTACCCCGCCACCAGACGCTGCGCGCGACAATCGATTGGAGCTACGACCTTCTTTCTAAAAGTGAGAATGCGATGCTGCAGCGCCTTTCAGTTTTCACCGGTGGGTGGTCAGCCGCAGCAGCCGAGTCAGTGTGTTTGGGTGGGGAGATCCAGCCGAATGACGTATTAGATATATTGTCTCAATTAGCCAGCAAATCCTTGATCTTGGCAGAAAGGAAACCAGGGAAAGAGGCGCGCTACCGCATGTTGGAAACTATCCGCGAGTACGCCAGTGAGAAGTTGGCGGAAGCCGGGGAGGAGACTGTTGTGCGCGACAACCATCTGAACTTTTTTGTGTTATTGGCCGAGGAGGCGGAGCCAGAATTGTTCAGACCCGACCAGGTATTGTGGCTCAACAGGCTGGAAACAGAACACGAAAACCTGCGCGCAGCTGCAGCCTGGTCATTGGAGCGCAAGGTAGGGACCGCTGCCCTGCGTCTAGTGGGAGCATTATCGTGGTTCTGGTCGACACGTGGTCATTATTACGAAGCGCGGGAGCTCTCATCACAGATTCTTTCGTCACCAATAACCATGGAACGGACAGAAGTTCGAGCTAAGGCACTCAGCATCGCCGGACATGTGCAGTGGGTGCTGGGCAAAGAAGCTGGCGTTCGCCCCCTATTAGAAGAAGCGCTAGATATCGCCACAGAGATAAACAATAAACCCATTATTGCCTGGTCGCGGGTCTTCCTAGGTGCATTAACTTCCACCTACGGCGACTCCAAGGAAGGAATGGCATTGATTGAAGAAGGCTTGAAGGAATGCCGGGCACTTGGTTCGGTAGGGCAATCTGGCGTAGGCTTCGGGCTATCTTTCCTGGGTGATGGAGTTTTTTATCAGGGTGATTACCAACGCGCTCAGGAGTTGTATGAGAAAAGTGTTGATGCGCTTAGGGAGGTGCAGGACCTGAATTTCCTGGCCTATGCGCTGCGCAGGCTCAGTCATACCGCCCGACACCTTGGCGATCTTGAGAAAGCAGTATCCGGATGTAATGAAAGTCTAAATCTAAATTTAGACCTGGGACATAAGCAGGCTGTGGCAGCTTGTATCTCTGGTTTTGCCTGCATCGCGTTGGCACGCGGAGAAGCACTCATCGCTGCAAAGCTTTTCGGGTCAGTTGAAAGGCAGCTTGAGCTGATCGGATTTTCACTCTTACCCACTGATAGTGTCGAATTCGAGGAAAATGTCGCCCTGGCTCGTGAACAGCTTGGCGAAGAAGCATTCGCGGCTGCCTGGGCAGAGGGCCGAACCTTGGCCACGGAACAGGCCATAGCATTAGCTTTAATGCAAATAACTCAAGAAGGTGTGCCTTTGGGCCCAATACAGCAATGAAGCCGTTCAATATCTCCTTGCTCGGGGATGCTAATTTAAGAGACGCACCCGATCGGCGATTTAACTCGCTGGCGAAACAATTGTCCATTCCGATAATCTTGGTAATCTCCATTTGTTGGTGACCCATTTTCTTCTACGCAAAAATCTGGTATCGATGTTCTTGGGTAAGTTGTGTGCAGGTTCTCATATGTGTTCCCCTATATGGATAGGATACACCTTTGACTTGGTAGCTGGAGAACCACATATCCTACCTCAGCACACCTCTCTTGCCCCTTCCAGCGTTGCACTGCGTTGTTGAATCTACGACCTGATATAATCAATTCTCGAATTTGAATACACAATTTGACTAAACTATTCCGAGCAAATTTATACCAACAGGTGTAGATCAGGATCAAAATTGTGGAGCAAACAAACAAATCCCATTTGTTCTTTGGCTGCAATTTTTGGAGGACCTCACGTGCTCGAAATTCGCCTACTTGGGCAATTTAACCTGAAGCGAAACGGTGCATCAGTTGATATCAACGCGCGGTCTGCTCAGTCTCTCCTTGGTTACCTTGTCCTGAATACCGGTATCATTCATCGCCGCGAGAAGCTAGCCGGAATGCTCTGGCCTGATGCTACAGAGCCCAACGCTCGCAGCTACCTCAGGAAAGCATTATGGCAGGTGCGCAAATCCTTGGCCGCGGATAATCAGGGTGGAGAAGAATATCTGCTGTCTGATGATATTTCCATTAGTTTTAATTCAAACGCAGATTATTGGCTTGACGTTGATGCACTGGGGAATAAGCCAATTAAGACCATTTCGATTGAAGAACAAATCGAGGCTGTTTCCGCTTATCAAGGGGATTTGCTTCCTGGTTTTTACGAGGAATGGGTCACTCTGGAAAGAGAACGGATTAGGGCAGTCTTTGAGAATCAAATTCAGTTTTTGCTGGAAAGGTTAATTGAGCAGAATCGCTGGACGGATACCCTGAATTGGGGTGAACGCTGGATTGCACTGGGGAGCATGCCTGAGCCAGCCTATCGCGCCTTGATGGTCGCGCATGCCGCCTTGGGGGATAATGCCAAAGTTGCGGCAACATATGAGCGCTGTGTTCAAAAGCTGCAGGAAGAATTAGGCGTAGAACCGTCTGAGCAGACAAAGGAGCTATTCGAACAATTAAGTACCGGTAAAGTAATCCCCGGCCATCCATCTTCTACTTCCTCTATCTTGAAGACGGAGAAAGGAGAGGCTGATTCACCATCATTAGAATCCGGCGATAGGCGGATCACAAACTTACCTATCCCCTTGACCAGCTTTATCGGGCGTGAAGAGGAAATTAAGGAAACCAAGCGCTTGTTGATGAACTCCCGCCTTTTGACGCTTGCTGGAGCTGGCGGAACCGGCAAGACCCGTCTGGCTATTCAAGTGGCGAATGAAATCCAGGGTATGTTCAACGATGGTATATGGTGGGTTGAACTGGCAGACCTGGCGGATTCAAATCTGGTCCCTCAAGCTGCAGCAAAAGCGTTGAGAGTTCGCGAAGCATCGAATCAAAACTTGAGTGAATCGATCGCTGATGCGTTACACTCTAAGGATATTTTGCTCGTACTCGATAGCTGCGAACACCTTCTCGATGCTTGCGCCCGATTAACCGAATATTTGCTAAAAGGTTGCCCTGATCTGAAGATCATGGTTACGAGTCGGGAGGTCCTTGGTATTCCTGGTGAGCGAGTCTTCCACGTCCCGACATTATCAGCTCCAGATCCTGACCTCATCAAGCCATCAGATTTTCATACTTATGATGCCGTACGTCTTTTTATCGATCGAGCAGCGATAATGAAGCCGGATTTCACGCTAACTGAAAAGAATGCAATGGCCATCGGAAGATTGTGTTATGAGTTGGACGGCATACCATTGGCAATAGAGTTGGCCGCGGCTCGGGTCCAGGCTCTGAGGATTGAACAGATAGCCGCACGGTTGGATGATCGCTTTCGGTTGCTAACCGGCGGGAGTCGCACGGCATTGCCGCGCCACCAAACACTGCTCGCAACGCTTGATTGGAGTTATGACCTTCTCACGGAGAAAGAACAAAAAGTGTTGCAGCGACTATCCGTTTTCAATGGAGGCTGGTCTGTCGCGGCAGCCGAGGCAGTCGGCGCGGGAGGAGAAATCTTGCCAGATGATGTGCTGGATATCTTATCCCTGTTGACCAGGAAATCACTCGTTTTAGCCCAGCGGAGGCCCGGGGAGGAGGCACGATACCGGATGTTGGAAACTATCCGCGATTATGCCAGTGTAAAGTTAGCAAACACAGGGGAAGAATTGGCAGCTTGCAAGCGTCATCTGGATTTTTTTGTGATGTTGGCAGAGGTTGCGGAACCGCAATTGTTTAAACCCGATCAGGTATCCTGGTTTAATAGGCTGGAAACAGACCATGAAAATCTACGTGCAGCTGCGGTTTGGTCGTTAGAGCAGGAAGCAGCCAAACCAGCACTGCGTCTTGTGGGTGCCTTATCATGGTTCTGGTATACACGCGGCCACTACTACGAGGCTAGGGAACTCTCATTACAGATTTTGTCGTCGCCATTTGCTAAGGAACGAACAGCCGCTCGAGCAAAGGCTCTCAGCATTGCCGGATTGGTGCAGTGGGCGCTGGGAAGAAAAACTAATGTCAACCCACTGTTAGAAGAAGCGCTCGATATTGCTACCGAGATCAGAGACCGATCCAATATTGCCTGGACGCGTGTCTTCCTTGGGATCGTTACCTCTACCCACGGCGATCATCGGAAAGGATTATCCCTTTTGGAGCAAGGCTTGGAGGAGTACCAAGCGCTGGATTCGGCCGGAAAGTATGAAATCGGTTTTGCGATGTCTTTCCTGGGAGATGGCTATTTCTCTTTAGGTGACTACCACCGCGCCCAAGAACTCTATGAGAATAGCGTGGACGTGTTGAGTGAAGTGCGAGACCACAATTTACGAGCCTATGCACTTCGTAGGCTTGGTCATACCGCGCGCTACTTGGGTGATCTCGAGGAAGCAGAAAACAGAATTAGTGAAAGTCTCACACTAAATGTAGAATTGGGACACAAGCAGGCGATCGCAGCTTGTATCTCTGGCTTCGCCTGTATTTTTTTGGATCGTGGTAATCCATACCTCGCCGTACAGCTCTTTGCTGCAGTTGAGACACAGCTTGAGATGATTTGGTTCTGGCTCATGCCCTCAGATTCTGTCGAATTTGAACAAAACCTCACTCTGGCCCGGAGCGAACTCGGAGAAAATGCTTTCACAGCAGCCTGGGCAGAAGGGCGTTCCATGACCACAAAACAAGCAATAGAACTAGCATTGAAGCAAACATCTGCCAAAAGATGAAAAAAAGAATACTGAGTTGGACCGAAACCCAACCCAGCATTTTATTTATTCCCCTGGATGTTGAATTGCTGGACTTTGTACGGTCAGCGTCCTCTCTCGCTGGCATAGTATATTGCCATACCTTCATCTGTTGGACCTGATTCGGCTAGAGGGATATTGCGCTCGCTTTGTAAGTAGATTGACATTCCCACATCATGGAAATCTTGTACTGCGCTTCCCCTCTCGCTCTGCCAATAGATTTCGAGACCGGCATCGTTACTCGGAGCAAATGCTGAAAGGCCCCTTTCGCTTCGATGGTAAATCGCCAGGCCCTCTGCATTAGCACGTGGTAAGGTGAGGCCACGCTCACTCTGGTAGTAGATCGCCATCCCTTCATCGATCGAGAGTGGTGCTACACTCCCCCTCTCGCTCTGCCAATAGATCTCGAGTCCGGCATCGTTACTTGGAGCAGAGGGTGAAAGGCCCCTTTCGCTTCGATGGTAAATCGCCAGGCCCTCTGCATTAGCACGTGGTAAAGTGAGGCCGCGCTCACTCTGGTGGTAGATCGCCAGACCCTCCGCATTAACTCTTGAGAACTGCATAACTACCGGTTCAGGAGGACTTGAATCTCGTAGTGCCAGACCTCCCAAACTAAAGCTCACATCAGGAATATTCAACCATGCCACGAAGCCAATCGCCAGGACCAAGATGACCACTGCTGCTAGTGACAGCAAACCAACGGGGGTGAAGAATCGAGTGTTGTTCATTTTTTACTCCTCGATCGGGGTGGATATAAGTTATCCCGATCTATGTATTGACTCTAGCAGGCACTCGTTCCCCTGCATGGCTGGCAGCGTTCTTTTCCGTATCTTAGAGAGTATTCAGATGATATTTGAATCTGGATTCCCCCTGGTGAGCAGTCACGATAACATACCAAATAGACTGCATTGTTATTTAATAAATTATCCACAATTTTAATTTGGCCCATGAGTTCGATATTTGATCAGCATAATTTAATCTGTCAATAGAAAAGAACTGATTCTCATCAATCAATTCCGGGGAAGGATATTTATCGCCCAACGACTTTAGAAATTTTCTCTAGAGATTCTGGATGATGGTATGATCATAGTCATGGAGGCAAGCTTATGAATGATCTACACCCTGACTTAGCCCGAGTTGTCGTTTCAACGGATCAGATCCAATCACGGGTAAAGGAATTGGCTGACCAGATCTCCACAGATTTTGCCGATCGTGAAACCCTTTACATCATTGGCATTCTAAAAGGCGCCTTCATTTTTCTGGCCGATCTCACCCGCCATCTGCGCGTCCCTCATAACGTCGATTTCATGGCCCTTTCCAGCTATGGTAAAACCACCTCTTCCGGAGCGGTGCGCATCCTGATGGATCTACGTGAACCGGTCGAGGGTCAGCATTTAATCATCGTTGAGGACATCGTTGATACCGGTCGGACCCTGGATTACCTTTACCGGGTACTGAAAGGGCGCAAACCGGCCTCTTTACACAGCTGCGTGCTGATCCGCAAACAACGGGATAACTTAAACATCCCGATTGATTATTTGGGTTTCGACATTCCAGATGTATGGGTTGTGGGCTACGGGTTGGATTTTGCTGACAAACACCGCACACTGCCCTATATAGCTGAATTGAAGCGCGAATAGGGTCTAGTTTTTCACCCTATATACTCCCCCAATTATCAAACTGAGCAGATAAATTCTGATTAGATTATAATTATTGTTAGAATTGCAGTCTCTTTGTGCCACGATATTTCCGGAGGTACCAGATGGCGACGATTGATGCAAATCTCACCGGCGCTGAGGGTCCACAGTCCGCTTTAGAAAGGAAGTACATCGAGGAGTATCTTCAAAGCCAGGGTGCCAGCCTTAAAGACTTGGGTGACCTACCCGAGGAAGAACAGCAGCACCTGATGCGCGAAGCGAGTAAATATGCCTCACTCAAGCTAGCCGAAGTTGAATCTCGGGCCAAGTTTCGCGAAGACATCCATGCCCCTTCTTAAAAACAAGAAATCAACCCTCCGCTCATAATTTATTACTTTTGCCCGTTGCCTGGTTCGGATGAACGGGGTGAGTTCAGGCATGCAAAAATCTCACCTCTCTTTTTGATCGCATCTGGAGATTGTTCTTCAGGTATATTCGACTATCCCTGGTTTTCCTACTGAATAATCCTATTTGTTTTCATTCAAAATTGAACGCAGAAGTTGAAACACATCGCATCAGGAAATAATTTGGTCTTGCTGACAGGAGGTGACCGGCATGGAAATAACTACTGTAAAAATTGAAAAACCAATCACGATCAACTTCATCCTTGGGCAGACCCATTTCATAAAATCTGTTGAAGATATCCATGAAACCCTGGTATCTTCCGTACCCGGCATCAAATTTGGTCTGGCATTTTGCGAAGCCTCGGGCAAATGTCTCATCCGCTGGTCTGGAACCGACGAGGAAATGATTGTCCTGGCGCAAAAGAATGCGCTGAATATTTCTGCAGGGCACTCATTTATTCTCTTTTTGGGGGACGAATTCTATCCGATCAATGTGCTCAACGCTCTCAAGATGGTTCCAGAAGTATGTCAAATATTCTGTGCCACGGCCAATCCGACCGAAGTAATTGTCGCCGAAACCGATCAGGGGCGGGGCATAATTGGTGTCATCGATGGCCAGAAGCCGCTCGGCATCGAGGAGGAGGAGGATATTACCTGGCGCAAGAATTTTTTGCGGCAGATCGGTTATAAGTCGTAAACAATCTCCAGGGATCAACTCATGCCTGATACTGAAATGATGCAAGCCATGGTACTGGAAGCACCTGGGAACCCCCTCGAGCTGCGAAAAATTGCCATCCCCGCTCCCGGTCCAGGCCAGGTACTGCTTCAAGTACACGCCTGCGGAGTTTGCCGCACGGATTTGCACATCTTTGACGGTGAACTCAAGTCACCAAAGCTGCCTCTGATCCTTGGTCACCAGATCGTGGGTACCGTGGTTGAATTGGGCCAGAACGTCCACCGCTTCCAGGTTGGAGAGCGCATCGGTGTACCCTGGCTTGGTTATACGGATGGGACTTGCTATTACTGCCTGCACGACCAGGAAAACCTGTGCGATAACCCTCGTTTTACCGGTTATACGATCGATGGGGGTTTTGCGGAGTATACGACCGCCGATCAACGTTACTGTTTCTCCTTACCAGATGGATATTCAAATATCGAGGTGGCGCCGCTGCTTTGTGCAGGCATGATCGGTTACCGCACACTTCGCTTAGCTGGTGAAGGTAACGAGCGGCTGGGTATCTATGGATTCGGAGCGGCCGGGCATATCACCGCCCAAATCGCCATCCACCGGGGTCAGCGCGTTTTTGCCTTCACCCGGCCGGGTGACACCGAAGCCCAGGAATTCGCTATTAATCTTGGTGCAGAGTGGGCGGGCGATTCAACCCAGCAACCACCGGAGCCTCTCGACGCGGCATTGATTTTTGCCCCGGTGGGCCCTCTCGTGGTTGAGGCATTGCGCGCCACGGTCAAGGGCGGTACTGTCGTCAGCGGAGGCATTCACATGAGCGACATCCCCTCCTTCCCCTACAGATTACTGTGGGATGAGCGCCATATTCGTTCAGTCGCCAACCTGACCCGGGCGGATGGGGAGGAATTCCTGGCTATTGTCCCACAGGTACCGGTCAAGTCCCAGGTGACGGTTTACCCATTGAATGCTGCCAACCAGGCGCTTGATGATCTCCGTAATGGTCACCTGCAGGGAGCTGCTGTTCTGGAGATAGGGACATAAACTCAATTCAAGAATCAATCATATTTACAAAAATGGACATCATCTTTCGCACAATTGCTGTAATTTTCGGAATTCTGCTGGTCTTATTTACACTCTTCTCCGCAGTCAAGACCCTGGTAATCCCGCGAGCCATGCCCGATAGGATCAGTGGAACTACATTTGGGATCATTCGCTGGCTGCTTAACATACCCCTGCGTTGGGCACGCAACTATCAGTCCCGGGATCGGATCATGATCTACTACGCCCCTCTTGCCCTGCTGTCATTACTACCAGTTTGGTTGATCCTGGTAACAGTGGGTTACACGGCAATTTACTGGGGTCTCGGAATATCTGATTGGTATGAAGCGTTCTTATTGAGCGGATCCTCCCTCCTGACGCTGGGATTTGCCAGAGCAAACAACTTCATCCAGCTGAACCTGGTGTTTTCAGAGGCGACCCTCGGATTGCTCTTAATCGCTTTGCTGATCGCCTACCTGCCGACAATCTATGCTGCCTTCCAGCGTAGAGAATCAGCCGTTTACCTGCTGGAAGTGCGGGCTGGTGACCCTCCATCAGCAGTAGAAATGCTCGAACGCTTCAACCGCATCCAGGGACTCAGCCGGCTTCATGAGACGTGGGAAACCTGGGAGAAATGGTTTGCAGACCTTCAAGAAAGCCACACTTCCCTAGCCATTCTGGTTTTCTTTCGCTCCCCGCAATCAAACCACTCCTGGATCACTGCCGCAGGAACTATATTGGATGCAGCCGCCCTGACCCAATCAACACTGGATGTCCCGCATGATTTCCAGGCCGATCTCTGCCTGCGCGCCGGTTTCCTGGCGCTGCGAAATATTTCCGATTACTTTAATATTTCCTATGATCCAGATCCACGCCCGGATGATCCGATCAGCATCACCCGCGCTGAATTCGATGCGGCTTACGACCAGCTGGTTAGCCATGATCTGCCGGTAAAGCCTGATCAGGATCAGGCCTGGCGAGATTTCGCCGGATGGCGGGTTAATTATGATACGGTGCTACTGGCGCTGGCAGAATTGACCATGGCTCCCCAGGCTCCCTGGTCGAGTGACCGGGCAAGTCAGTAAAAACTGTTCTGCTCACCCACACTCCTAATTTTTATACTTTCAGAGGCGTGTTGACTTCTCATTTCTGATGAGACCATATATGAAAAACAAAATGCCGCAATATGGACTGTCGTTGCCTGAGAAGCTGATCGATCGGCTTATAGAAGGATACTCTGAGCAACTCAGTTAGGAAAATCAATATTTTCTTTTTTTCTCAGGTGGAATCGTGAAATGGCATTATCATAAGAGACGCCGATCAGATTGAGCCCTCCCATGATGCTGTATAAACTATTAATCTCTATTTCATTCCTAGCACCAACGTTTTTCATTCAAGCTGAGCCAATTAAGAAGACATCTGTTGCACATGACTTCCACCCCCAGGAAAGTTGCGAAATTTTACTCAAGCCATTGATCGACGGCACCATATCGCTTGAGCAATTAACCAATCCAATTCTCAATTCCCAAGACGAAATTGACGAAAAGTTGGATTTGTATTCCGAGATGTACGATTGTTTATCTGCTGGCAAAAATCCGCAGTTAGAAAATAGGGAGATAATTCAAACATTATTGGAGTATTTCCTCATTTTTGCCGGAGGTTTGGGAACACCCTCCGACGAAACTACCCTCGAATTGGTTTCCTTGGCGA
>CP070785.1:2635610-2641238 GCA_020346705.1 Chloroflexota bacterium
GTCCAGAGAAGTGATTACAAAACTACAATCTTTGAACCGGAATAACCTGCTGAAGGATCAGGACAATATCGTTCAGAAATTAATGTCTGAGGGCATTCATTCAGCCCACCAAGCAATTCTCGAGCAAGCTCCCGGTGGTGGCTCCACCCTGACCGCGTTATTAATCCTGAACGATAAGCTTAATCTTGTTCATATCGGTGACAGCCGAGCCTATCACATCAGCAACGAGGGAACTCCCAAGGTGCTGACTACGGACCACTCACTTGTTCAACGGTTACAAGATTTAGGTCAAATCACATCTGACGAAGCTGCTGTTCATCCCCAGCGAAACGTGCTCTACCGGGCGCTTGGCCAAGCCGAGAAGATCGATGAAGAATTAATCACCAGCTCACTCCCGTCTTCAGGTTATCTAGTAATATGTTCGGATGGTCTCTGGGGGTTGGTGCCAGATAACGAAATGGTTGAAATTATTAACAGCGCGGATTCACTCCAGCAAGCCTGTCAAAAACTGATTCAGGCAGCCAATAATGCTGGAGGGCCGGATAACATCACTGTTATCATCATCCAAATTCCAGAACAATTCGAGCATTTCTAGGAGTTCTTAACAACTGTAATCAAGAGGAAAATTGTGTATGTCACTACAAGTTATTCTTCACATTCTGAATTCAGAGCCGATCCTGGGAGAGATCGATGAACTGCCTGCTCCGACTGATAATATCCTGACGGTGCATAATCCTCGTCATTTGGATGGAAAAGATATAAATTACATTCAGGAGGATGTCTCAACGGTAATCTGGCCGATTGAGAAAATCAACTTCATTGAGATCATGGCTGGTGAAGAGGAAGAAGAAGATATCATTGGATTTGTGAGGGAGTAATCGATGCAGGATAGTTATAAAGACCGCCGCATTTTAGTCGTGGATGATGAGGAGCGCATGGTCCGCTTCATCCGTCTAAATTTAGAGCACGATGGCTTTCAAGTTTTTGAAGCCTTTAACGGCAAACAGGCTATTGACAAAATCCGCAGCAACCTGCCAGATATCGTGCTGCTCGATGTGATGATGCCGGACATGGATGGCTTCGAAGTGTTAGGCATGATCCGCGAATCCAACACTGTTCCAGTGATAATGCTCACCGCGAAAGGTGAAGAAGAGGACCGGGTACATGGGCTGGAGATGGGCGCGGATGATTACATCACGAAACCATTCAGTCCGCGCGAATTGGTCAGTAGAGTGCGCGCCGTACTTCGCCGGACTGAGATGACTGGTGCCAGTACGCACGGTCTAATTGAGGTCGATGATCGATTGAAAATTGATTTTGACCGCCACGAGGTCTGGGTTGAAGGTGAACTGGTCAAACTGCGCCCCACTGAGTATCGCCTGCTTTACCATTTAGTTCAGAATGCGGGTTGGGTCCTGACCCACGACCAGATTCTCACTAAGGTTTGGGGCTACGAATACCGGGATGAGCCCCACTATGTCAGGTTGTACATCAATTATCTCCGGCAAAAGATTGAAAAAGATCCCGCTAACCCTAAATACATCCTTACCGAGCGCGGCGTCGGCTACCGATTTATTGATTTTCGCCGGGATAAAGCGCTGCTTGAACAATGAAGTGAGCTAATTGCAAGAGCACTGGAATCAGGTGGGTTAGGAAGTTAACCCAAACCTTGCCAGTCATTAAACTCTGCGCTATACTCACGCTTTAGAGGTTAGTTTTAAAATGACAAAGCAACGGATCTTATTGGTAGACGATCATGAAGTTGTCCGCTTAGGCCTTAAAGCCCTCCTAGACCGTCATCCAGAATTTGAAGTCGTCGCCGAAGCGAGCAACGCTCGCGAAGCGATTGAGAGAGTGGCGACTTATACTCCTGATGTAGTGGTCATGGATATTCGCCTGCCGGGTGGTTCAGGAATAGAAGCCTGCGACGAAATATCATCCAATTACCCCGGTACCAAGGTGATCATGTTAACCTCTTACGCAGAAGATGAGATGCTATTCTCGGCGATCCGGGCGGGAGCATCAGGATATGTCCTCAAACAAATAGGTGGGGAGGATCTGGTCAGGGCGATAGAGGCAGTTAGCCGCGGCGAGGCACTTTTAGATCCGGCCGTCACGCAGCGAATTTTTCAAGAAGTGCGCAAAGCAGCCAAAGAGGAAGAAGCCTCAGCTTTCTCTGCCCTCACCCAACAAGAAAGGCATGTGCTCTTATTGGTCTCGGAAGGGAAAACAAACCGCGAGATCGCCAAAGCGCTCTTCCTGGGTGAAGGCACCGTCCGCAACTATGTCAGCAGTATTCTTTCGAAACTTGGGGTCAGCAATCGGGCTGAAGCGGCCGCCTATGCTGTGGAGCATAACTTGAAAGATTATCTATAAAATAACTTTTCCCCGCAAATGGAATTTTTTAGAACCGGGTTTTCCAATAATCCGGTTCTTTTATTCTCACACACCTTCTTCACGACAAACCGGGCAGGGACACAACTTCCGCAAATAGTCCCAGTTATAAATTCCATAATGATGCCCATCCTCCCACTCAGGAGTGATCCCATAAGTACCAACCGCTTCTATGTTCACCAGGCGTGTAGCGGGAGCATCTCCTTCCTCGGCAGCAAACATCTCAGGACTCGGATCACCTCCCATATTCGCATGCCCGCCTCGGCACTCAGCACACGGGCATGCCACGCGTAATAATGTAAATGAATACTGGCTTGTATGTCCATCATTCCAATTTATCGTCACTTCGCGCTTATTTCGATCTGCTGTAATGCCTAAAGGTTTAAGATTTTCCATACAATTTTGGTACCTCATCATGGATTAATTACTTTTCTTGTAACAATAATTTGTTCAAGGATTTTGCACGACCCGAAGAAAATTTGCCACCGCCCAACCCTGGCGAGCCTCATCGAAAGGTCCAACCAGGAACCACCAAGTGTAGCTGTCAGCTTGTATGGGACCATCCTGAACCAGGAAAACTTCATCCTCCACTCCCAGCAAGCGGACATCCCGATCCAGCCCAGGACCAACTCGTAAACGTAATCCATTTCCCCCTGTGCCTATAACCTGGACGTAGGCATCTTTGGAAATATCACCAGGAGGTGGGAGCGGCAGCCCGGTTGACGGAGGAGTTTCAACCTCAGTTGGAGTCACAGTGGGAAGAATCGGCGTAGCCGTCGATAAGTCTATGACCGTGATTACTGCCGTCCCCTCAATTCCTGTTGCCCCTGGCATTCGAGTCCACGAAAGAAGCAGCAAAGTAGCAATTAGTAGCGCCACCCCAATACCAATCGCACCGAAAACAAGCCAGGGATTGAAGAAATAACGGAATAACTTCTGAAACTCCAACTAGTTTAACTCCTGTAGACACCAATCTAGACAATCAGGAAGAAACCTAGAGCCAGGATGAAATAGATCGTCAAAAGAATGGCACCTTCCAACCAATTCGATTCACCATCTTCTGCCACGAAAGCAGTGATCAACACCCCTGCAATCAAGGCGATCAATTCCAGCTCTGTGAAGATTAATTGCATGGGATTTCCAAGCAACAGACTGATAAAAACCAAGATCGGTGCGACAAAAAGACCTATTTGAAGACTGGAGGAAATCGCGATCTCAACACTAAGGTCCATCTGGTTGCGAGCAGCAACCTGAACCGCGACCAAATGTTCAGCAACGTTGCCAATCAAGGGAATGAGGATGATCCCCAGGAAGAACTCCGATATTCCCAGGCTGCTCATCACAGGTTCGACTGCTTGGATCAATAATTCACTGGCTATTACGACCCCGATGGTCGCCAGAGCTAAAATAATGAGGGCTTTCCGAATAGACCAGGCCGGTTTATGGATGAACGCCTCTGAAGATTTGCGGGATAATGGTGCACCTTCAAACTTGAGGCTGTACAGCAAAGCAAGACCGTATAAGACGATCATGATTATTGCTATACCAATGCTGAGCGCTTCTACCCGGATCGAGTCTGGATTGCCGATGTAGCTGCTGAAAATTGAAGGGATGATCAGGGCGATCACTGCCAATACTAATAAAATAGCATTCCGGCTGGCTTGCCGGCGATCAAATTTTTGAATGCCGTAACGAACGCCGCCGACCACCATCGATAAACCCATTACAAAAAGCAAATTACCTAAAATTGAACCGGTGATAGAGGCTTTAACTAATTCCAGTAATCCCGCCCGGATGGCGACAATAGCGATGATTAATTCAGCAGCATTACCCAGGGTTGCGTTTAACAATCCGCCAATGCGCGGATTTGTATAAGCCGCTAATGCTTCTGTCCCTTCACCAATTAGTGCTGCGAGTGGGATTACCGAAGCGGCAGACAAAATAAAGACCCACAATGGTCCCCAATGCAACAGTTCCGCTAAATACGCTAATGGCAGCGCGATTAGCAACACCATAATTGGTTTATGTCTGAAGAAATCAAAAACTTGTCTCATGAATCCTTACCCTAGACAATTAGTTCGCCTGAAATAACTCCTCCGGTGCCCCTTCAGGAATTAAAACTTTCAATCCTCTTGGAATTACGCTGATCGATACCTGCCTGCCACCGATCTCCGGTTCTCCATCCATCTGGAGAAAAATTGGCGAATCAGATTCTAACGTTACCTTTTTGAACTGCCTGAATTGAACTCGCTTGGAACTGACATGCCGGCCTGACCAGATAGACCATGCCTGTTGGAGTACCTCTTCAAGGCTCTCTCCATCAAACAACCATAATTCCATCAAACCATCATCTAAGCTCGCCTGTGGGGAAAGCGTTGCGTACCCACCTGCATATAAGCGGATATTACTCACTTCAGCCAAGAGGAAGTTGCCCTCAATATTCAGATCATCTGTCTCTACCCGCAGGTTTATCCCTTGCCACTGGCTTGCGCTCCAGACTGCACTTGCTGCATAGCGCATTACGGTAAAATTCTTTTCCCATTGCTTTCTAGGCTCGATGCGATGGACAATAAAAGCATCAATTCCGATTCCAGACCATAAAAGGAAATGCTTATCATTGCTCAACCCAACATCCATCCTTTTTATCTGCCCCTTGGCAAGCCGGTGAGCGCTTTCTTCAAGAGCTTTCAATCTCGTCAATCTCAATCCTGGCAAGCCGATCTGCTGCGCCCACACATTAGCCGTCCCAGCCGGTAATACTCCGAGTGCAGTTTCTGTTCCAACCAGACCAGGAAGTGCTTTATTGAGTGAACCGTCTCCCCCAACGACAATCAAAGCATCCTTTTCCTCTTCAACGGCTTGAATGGCTAAGGAGTGAATGTGCTCACCTCCGCTGGTGGTCTCTATTTCGACCTCCCAGCCATACCTTTTTAGTACCTCTGCTGCCCGCTCCGTCAGCATCCTGGATGGGTATCGGCCAGCAACTGGGTTATATACCAGGAGTGTATTCGGCATAGACGATATTCTGCATATCTGAAATTATTGACTTGCTGGCATGATTCTACTCGAAATCAGTAGATCGTTGAGTGGTACAATTTCCAGGACTAAATCGAATTAGTAGCCCCGTATTAGCGGGGGCCATGTGCCCAGGTGACGGATCAATATCGCCCACTAAAGCCCCGTCCTAAATCCTGACGGGATAAGGCCATACTACGATTCTATAAAACTGTTAAC
>CP070785.1:2641338-2647061 GCA_020346705.1 Chloroflexota bacterium
ACCATCCACAAACGATATATATTCATAGTTTGGTGAATATGTAAATCTTGAAAGAGGAACTGCTGACTTCAAAGTGATGCCAGAATTGGTTCACCAAGGTCTGATCTGAAAGAAGGCGGTAGGAACCGCTAACATTGTCTGCTGAAACTTACCAGGAGTACCGATCCCACCCTCATATGAGGGTGGTAGAATTGACCTACTCAGGACCGATATGTGTGCATTCTCGCGATAAGTTCTTTCCAATGTCGACCGGATCATTATCCCTCTGGTTGGTATACACTCAGAATCAAACGCGATTTTTAGTCGGGCTGGAGAATACCCTTTCGCAGTATTATTCCTCATTGGAGACATGACACCAGTCAAAGATTATTTGGCTGAAGACAATTTATGCGTTGATTCGTAATGCGATCAGATTAAATCTGGAGATACACGTGAGATCAAACAATAAGCAACCTTTACTCGAGGTCCAAAACCTGAAAACATACTTTTACACCGAAGACGGGATCGTAAAAGCTGTCGATGGTGTAGATTTTTCCGTCTATCCCGGAGAAGTTATGGGCCTGGTCGGTGAATCCGGCTGTGGAAAAAGTGTCACTTCTCTCTCGATCATGCGCTTAATCGGTATCCCTGGAAAGGTAGTTGAAGGGGAGATATTTTTTGAAGGGCGCGACTTGTTGAAGCTCTCCGAGGCGGAGATGGTCGATATGCGCGGCAATCGCATTTCGATGATTTTCCAACAACCACAATCCAGCTTAAATCCAGTTTTCAAGGTCGGAGACCAGGTTGCGGAAGTGCTCCAGATTCACCAGAATATGGGGGGTAATGAATCTTGGGATAAAGCGGTGGAACTCCTGCGCCTAGTTGGCATTCCTGATCCAGATGAGAAAGCCCATTCCTACCCACACGAGATGTCCGGCGGGCAAGCCCAAAGAGTCATGATCGCTATGGCCTTGGCACTCAATCCACAGTTGCTGCTTGCCGATGAGCCGACTACGGCATTGGACGTCACCATCCAGGCCCAAATTTTGGATCTGATGCGAGATTTACGCACCCGCATGGGTACTTCGGTGATCTTGATCACCCATGACCTGGGTGTGATCGCTGAGATGGCTGACCGGGTGGCGGTCATGTACGCCGGGCGAATTGTGGAGCAGACCGACATCGATTCTGTTTTCGCAAAACCCTTGCACCCTTACACTCAAGGATTGATCGCCTCAATTCCGATATTAGGGAAAATTAAAGATCGGCTGGATGTGATCCCTGGTTCGGTACCCAATTTAATCAATCTGCCTCCCGGATGCAGGTTTGCCCCACGCTGTCGGATGCGCGTTGAGTATGAACTGCAAATTTGCACCGAGGTTGAACCAGACTTACTGGAAATTCTCCCTGACCACTCAGTTCGCTGTTGGCTCTACCAAAGCCATGAAGAACAAGGACATACAGCTCCTCTGCGAGCATCTGAAATCGGTCCGGTCGCCTGACCCACCAAAAATCCGAGGAATTTTTGAGCGAACAAGCAATCTCAACCAGCAATGGAAAAGGTGATCTGATCAAGGTCAATCACTTGATGAAATACTTCCCTGTGCGCGGTGGTGTGCTGCAGCGCGTGCAAGCCTGGGTTCAAGCTGTAGATGATGTCAGCTTCACCGTGAGGGAAGGAGAGACTCTTGGATTGGTAGGTGAATCCGGTTGTGGGAAAACAACCGTTGGGCGTACGATGCTTAGATTAATCGAACCTACAGGTGGTGAGGTATTTTATGAGGATACCAATGTCTTTAACTTGAGGGGTTCTGATCTTAAAAAGATGCGCCGCAATATGCAAATCATCTTCCAGGATCCTTATGCATCACTTGATCCTCGCATGCCGATCGGCGAATCGATCTCCGAAGGCTTGAAGATTCACCACATAGGCACCCACAAAGAGCGCTTCGAAATTGTGGTCCAGAATTTGCGCAAGGTTGGCCTAGAAGATTATCACTCCCGCCGTTATCCTCACGAATTTTCTGGTGGTCAGCGCCAGCGAATCGGCATCGCTCGCGCACTTGCCTTGCAGCCAAAATTCATTATTTGCGACGAACCTGTTTCGGCTCTGGATGTCTCCATCCAATCCCAGGTGTTGAACATTCTCAACGATTTGCAGAATGAATTTGGTCTTACTTACCTCTTCATCGCTCATAACCTATCGGTTGTCGAACATATTTCCAACCGGGTAGCCGTCATGTATCTTGGCAAGATGGTTGAACTGACCACCAGGGAGGAATTATTCCGCAACCCACTCCATCCTTATACCCAAGCGCTAATGTCGGCCATACCGGTCCCCGATTCGGAATTGACCCAAGAACGGATCATCCTGCCTGGAGATGTCCCCAGCCCATTAAATCCACCGGTGGGTTGTCGCTTCCATCCTCGCTGCCACGTGGTTATGGAACACTGCAGCGTCGAGGAGCCCCCCTTCAACGAAGTCAGCGATGATCACTTCGTAGCATGTTGGCGAGTAGAGTAATGATTGGTAATTTGACAAGTTTCAGCGGCTAGCGGGGGATAGCCGCTGCTGATTATTGGCATCCAATTGTGGCATGTGTTACAATACAGCCCGCCGAGTTTTTTCGGCCTGAAATTTGGGGCGTGGTGCAATGGTAGCACGGCGGACTTTGAATCCGTTTATCCTGGTTCGAATCCGGGCGCCCCAGCCTGATATAATTTTTACGAGAAGCCGTTGTGGTAGAAGAAATTCCAACTTCATACTTTGAGCAAAGATCAATCTGGCGAGTTGTGGATGATGGAGCTCGCCTTTTTTTAATGCTCCCAGTTTTTCATTAACCTTTGTATGCCTGACACCAAATCGAATAAGATTGAAGCAGTAATACTGGCCGGGGAGATTGAAGATGAATTTCAATCCAAAACTCCTCATTTACTACACACATTAGCTGGCCAGCCAATTATTAATTACACAATGAACGCGGTCCGAGATGCGGTGGGAGATTTACCTTCCCTGGTGATAGATAAAAAAGTTGAGAAAATCAGCCAGCAAATAAGCGGACCAATAAAGCATGTCATCCATGCAGAGCCGCAAAACGATGTCCAAACCCTGAGAAAGATCGAGAAATTGATAACTGATGATCAGGAAACAATATTATTAGTGCGGGCTGACCTGCCCTTGTTGACCTCTGCCTCCATCAAGCGTTTAATTACCGCTCACTCGGCAATTACCGATTCCTCCCCTCCCATATCATTGCTCACTTCTTCTCAGGCAGGTATAACAGGTGATCGCAGTGTGGTGAGAGAGGAGAAGGGAGCAGTCATTGATGTTGCTGATTCAGATCAGCTTTCTAGCGAATTACCAGCAACAAATGAATTTGATGTGGGAGTTTACTGTCTGAACGCGGAGTGGCTGCGGCAAATTCTCCCCAGCCTGCCAATATCGCCAGTAAGTGAGTTTCGCTTGATTGATTTAATTCCGATCGCGGCTGCAGATAATCTCCCCGTTCAAGGCCTCCTGTTAACTGATCCAGAAGAGGCGCTTAGGATTGAAACTCGAGTAAGCTTGGCAGAAGCGGAAAGTGTTATCAGGCAGCGGATCATAAGAGAACATATGCTGAAGGGTGTCACCATCATCGATCCAAACGCGACTTATATTGATGCCCAGGTCGAAATCGGTCCTGATACAGTGATCCACCCCAACACTTATCTTTATGGCTCAACGAAGATCGGATCGCAATGTACCATAGGCCCAAACGGCATGGTCAGGGATACATCCATAGGTGACCGGTGCGAGATCAAATTCTCAGTAGCAGAAGACGCGGTGCTGGAAGACGATGTTGACATTGGTCCCTTCGCCCATCTGCGTAAAGGTGCTCACCTGGCCCAGGGTGTGCATATGGGCAATTATGGAGAAGTGAAAAATTCCTATCTGGGACCTGGAACGAAAATGGGACACTTCTCCTATATTGGAGATGCGATGATTGGTCCAGGGGTTAACATCGGCGCCGGGGTGATCACTGCCAATTATGACGGTCAGAACAAACATGCCACTGAAATCGGAGCCGGGGCATTTATCGGCAGCGATTCGATGTTGGTGGCACCATTGAAAATCGGAGCTGGGGCTCGCACCGGCGCAGGTTCTGTTGTCACGAAAGACGTTCCACCCAATTCGTTGGCAGTGGGAATCCCGGCCCGGGTCATCCGCAAGGTAGAAGAGAAAGATGGATCCTGACCTATTTGCCGTCATTGGCTTACTGATCATTTTTTTACTCGATTTAATCACAGCCGCTTCGCGTTCCGCATTCATAAATTCGAGCCTGGCCCGGTTACTCACCCAGAGGGAGGAATTGATCTCCCAAGTGAATCGCACCACGCAGCTGCTATCAAATTTCACAAAAACTCAAGCCAGCCTAAACATTTTCCAATCCATCCTCCGCTTCCTCATTGCAGGTCTGGCTCTTTTCATCTTCGTTCCCTGGCCAAACACCCAATATTTACTGCCTTACACACTGGGGGTAATGCTGCTGACTGCATTGGTCACTTTTTTCCTGGAATGGTTGATCGAAACAGCAGTTTCTCACCAACCAGAAACATGGGCCATGCGCCTGAGCACTTACGTCAAGGTCATATACCTCATTTTTTCACCGATGTTGGCTTTGCCTTTCCTGTTTATCAGCTCAGCTGATGATAACCAGGAAGGTGGGGTCACCGAAACCGAATTGATCAGCTTGGTCGAGGTCGGACAGGAGGAAGGCGTCCTGGAACAAGAGGAACAAAAAATGATCGTCTCCATTTTCCGACTGGGAGACACACTGGTGCGAGAGATCATGGTCCCCAGGATTGACGTCCTTGCATTGGATGTGGATACACCGATCGACCAGACCATGCAGACGTTAAAAGAATCTGGTCACTCGCGTGTACCTGTGTATGAAGATTCCGTAGACAACATACTGGGACTACTGTATGCAAAAGACATGTTGGGAATCTGGCGGGAAGGAATACGTGAAATTTCTCTCAAGGACTACCTGCGCCCAGCATATTTTGTTCCAGAAGCAAAAAAAGTCGATGATTTATTAGCAGAACTCCAGGCAAAGAGGATCCATATGGCGATTGTCGTCGATGAGTATGGCGGTGTAGCTGGATTGGTGACCCTTGAGGATATTGTCGAGGAGATCGTCGGTGAGATTCGAGATGAGTATGATCAAGCAGAAGAGCTGGTTTACCAGGCTATCAACGATGATGAATATCTCTTCCAGGGACGAATTGACCTGGATGATTTCAATGACATTATGGGCACTGAGCTGCCCAACAGCGAGGCGGATACCTTGGGTGGCTTAATCTACAGTCGCATCGGGCGAGTACCCACAGCAGGAGACCTCGTGCAGATCGAAGGCTTGCAGCTGACTGTCGAGCAGGTGAGTGGCCAGCGGATACGCAAAGTTAGAGCCCAGAAACAGGCCTCACTAACCGAAAATGGAGATAAGGATCCTCATGCTGACAGATGATTTGAAAGAGAGATTGATCGAAAGTTCCCTTGGCGCCCGGCGTTGGGCATACGCTCCCTATTCAAATTACGCGGTCGGAGCAGCGCTGTTGACTTCTTCGGGAAAAATATATGTCGGTGTCAATATTGAAAACGCCGCTTACCCGACCAGCATATGCGCTGAACGAGTTGCGGTGTTTAAAGCTGTTTCAGAGGGGGAGAAGAATTTCACCGCCATCGCGGTCGCATCAAGCAATGG
>CP070785.1:2647161-2652631 GCA_020346705.1 Chloroflexota bacterium
TTCGAGCATAATATGCCGTAAAATTCCCAACCAGTATACACCAAGATGGGGGAATAGCAAAAATTTTTCAGATATCTTATTTAAGAACGACTGGGAATTTTGGCAATGGTCACGGGTGATATAATTGCTCAGATTTTTACATTTAGGAAATTTTGGAGGAAGATTTGACGGATTTACGCGTACAAAAAGTTGCTCAGATACTGATTGACCATTCGACTCAAGTTGGCCAAGATGACAGGGTAGCGATAACTGCACCAACTGAGGCTGAACCATTGGTGAAAGCTTTATATGAGCTGGTTCTAAAGCGTGGTGGTCACCCACATGTGTTGTTCGATTTTCAAGGGCAGGACGAGATTTTCTTCGCCCAAGCTGATGAACACCAGCTGGATTTTGTGCCGTTATTTCATAAGATGGCATTTGAAGAGTTCGACGTTTTGATAAAAATTCGAGCAGAAACGAATACCCGTGCTCTCGCGTCGGTTGATGCAGGGCGCCAGACAAGACGCCAGAAAACGATGTTCTCATTGATTCAAGCACAGCTGCGCCGCGGCGCTGATAAATCCCTGCGCTGGATGAGCACACTCTACCCAACCAACGCATACGCCATGGAGGCAGACATGGGTTTTGAAGAATATAGGGATTTTGTCTTCCGGGCTATGCATGCAGATGATGGGACTCCAGATCCAGTGGCTCACTGGCAGGGAATTAAAGCTGAGCAACACAGAATTATCGATAACATTCAAGGGCATGATCTGGTAGAGATCAAGGGGCCGAATGTCGATCTTTCCCTCTCAATTAAGGACCGCATCTTCATGAATGCATGCGGAGAACACAATATGCCGGATGGGGAAATTTATACCGGTCCTGTCGAAGATTCCGCGAATGGTTGGGTGCATTACACCTATCCAGCAATGCTGCACGGGCGCATAGTGAATGGGATCAAATTGGAATTCGAGCAGGGGAAAGTTGTCAATGCTTCCGCGAAAGAAAATGAGGAATATTTGTTAAAAATGATCGATACCGATAAAGGATCAAGGTATATCGGTGAATTTGCGATCGGTACGAATTTTGAGATTGATCGTTTCACCAAGAGTATCCTCTTCGATGAAAAAATTGGAGGTACTTTTCACATGGCTTTAGGCGCAGGCTACCCGGAGACGGGGAGCCAGAACAAAAGTGATATCCATTGGGACATGATCTGCGATCTGCGCCATGATTCGGAAATCAAAGTAGACGGTGAGCTATTTTACGCTAATGGGGAGTTTGTCGTTTGAACCTATTCGACTGACAGGTCAATTCCAACAAGCCAAGTCCGACGTACCTATCGAAGTGCGTCGGACTTTTTTTTGCTTGGAAAACATAAGTCTGGAGTATGAAATAGATCACAATCTGTGTGAAGAGAAATTCATACAAAGCACTCCATGTGGATTACTGACTTCATGGCGAAAATTTGCTACATTTTGGCTGGTAATGGTGATCGGTTAGATAGATAAGGAGTGGAAATAATGTTACCGCACATTCATTCAATCGCAGTTGATTATGACCGACAAAGCCGAAAACGTATAAAGCATGCTGCTTATAATTCACGATTGATACGATCAAACGGTGAAAAAGGGAAGGACAGCCAACAATATCCAGTCAGAAAGCCAATTCTTGACCTGGGTTGGCTGAAAGACCTGCGCCTGTCTCCTGCGAGCTGATTTATATAGGCTGAATTGGAACAAGTTAAGAGACAAACATCTACTTATATCAACATCTATTGTCAATCTTCGGGTGCCAACTCGAAATGATTGATCCTCCAGATATAATGAATTTGGGGAGAATTTCTTAAATCCAGGAAATAGTATCCTTTTCCGGGATTTACTTCGCTGATAATAAAATTATATTGGATGGTTCTGTTCCAAAATGCGAGCTGTGAAATAAATCTCTATTGATCGCGTTGTCATTTCACATTTCTAATATCATCTAAATAACTGACAGGGAAAGAAGCCTTTGATAAAGTATATGCAGATAAAAGGCTATTGTAAGAGAGTGAGATATGAACACAAATTTCTATTTGATGAAAGTAATCCAAAACGAGAAAATGGAAGAATATCAGGACCTTGCCGAGCAAGTTGGATTGACTGGTCAAATTTCCTATAAGAGAAAGGAAACCCGCATTCATAAGTCGTTTTTTGTTGAAAAACTGCTTCAGTTGTCGGCCTGGTTGACAAATGAAATCAGGTCATTGAGATTGTCATACAGATAATAATCAAAACGAAAACGCTGAATAATCGATAACAGCAGCTGTCGAGTAATTGCGTAAAATAAAATATTAATTGGGGAAACACGAAAATCCTGGATTAGAGGGGAATATCCAGGATTTCGTGTTTAAGTCAGGAGAAAGCTAGACCACGGATTTCTTGAGTTGGCCAGCGTATTTTTTTCTAAATTTCAGAACCTTTGGGGCAATCACCACCTGGCAATAGCCCTGATTTGGATTGCGATTGAAATAATCCTGGTGGTATTCCTCGGCCAGGAAGAATTCCTCGAAGGGAGTGAGTTCAGTCACGATTGGATCGGGCCAGATCTTTTTAGCTTCGATCTCTTGAATGACTCGCTCTGCAATAACCTTTTGATTTTCATCGTGATAGAAGATTGCTGAGCGGTATTGTGGTCCAACATCGGCCCCTTGACGATTAAGCGTGGTCGGATCATGAAAGGTGAAGAAGATCCGCAATATTTCATCAAAGCCGATCACACCAGGATCGAAAGACACCTGAACGACTTCCGCATGACCGGTAGTCTTACTGCTGACCTGGTTGTATGTTGGATTTGGTTCTTGACCACCAGAATATCCTACGACGACATATTCTACCCCGATCAATTCGGCAAAAATTGGTTCCAGACACCAAAAGCAGCCACCGCCCAGGGTGGCAACCTCTAGTTTTTTCGGATCTGTGGTGTTCATCATTTCATCCTTTCCTTTACTGATAAGATTTGTTTCATAATAATTACCTTTCGTCCATGATAGATTGGAGTTTCTACTGGTTTCCATCCCAATTTTGAATAAAAATATTGCTTTTTGCGAGTATAAAGGTAAAGCTCATCGACCGCAAGCTGGCGTGCATTGTCAACGGTATATCGAATAAGTTCGGAACCAATTCCCAGTCCCCGACATTCAGGTAAAACATATACCGAGCCTAACCAGTGCTGGTAGTGGGGGTGGGTTTCCATCTCCCTGATTTTTAAACTAGCGCTGGCGATGGGTGTGCCGTCGACTAATTTAATAATTACCAAAGGAATACTGTCTCGATGTAATCGCTCTTTGAGATTGTCCTCGATGCTCTCTAAAGTTAGATCAGGATTATGGCTGCCCCATTCATTAAAAAACCATCCGGCCAAGACGGGGATTAGCTCCGGGCGATCAGCCAGGTAAATATAATTTCCTAAAGACTTATCCATGGGTTTGTTCGGAGTTTGCACCATCCAGATCCATCCCCAAAGCCGAGCGGATATCCTTCTCATGGGAATCAAAGTGGCGTTTAATATAGTGGAAAAGTGTTTCCAGGGTTATGAAACCGCTCAGCATCGGATCCCAATCGGGGTACTCTACTCCTAAACTCCATTCATCGTCTTTTACACACTCCAGGGTTTTGACGGTTTCGTTATGTGCCTTGTCGTAAGTCGCGGCCAACAATTCTTTGGTCGCGTTGCGACCGCCGCGCTTAGTAAAATAGATATTTAAGCGATTGAAAGGACCAGCGGGAAGTTTAGGCACCCATTTCAGATATCTGATCAAACGCACATCCATAGGTAGAACGCGAGGCGCCAGACTGATGTGATAAAGCATTTCACCAATTGACCATTCCGGATTCAAGCTGGGTTTATCATAATCACTTTCAGAGACATCTTCCAAGAGATTGTGAAATGCTTGCCGGGTTTCTTCAAGTTCGATGAGGAGTTGTTGGCTGATTTCCTGGCCTCTGAATCTAATATCGTCATCTGATGGTGACATTTTGACTACCTTGGAATGAATTAACTTACCTGGTGGGTTTGTAATTTATCTTCTTTATAAACGTTCCTGATCTGATTTGCGTAATCTTGAACACTATTTCGTAAAGATAAAGGCCTGATGATTTCGACTGCCCCGCCGAAGCTCAATAATTGACTGCGGGCATCTTCAAATGATTCAAATTGAAAAGTCATCCTGTGCCAACCATCTCGTTCAAGTTGATGATTTTCCTGGGCTTTCAGTAAGACTGGAGCGCGGAATAGTTTTAGCATCTTGAGCAATTCAGATTTTATCTGTACCTTGACGATAAATTGTGGTCGATTGTGCTCCTGTAGTGAACACCAGGCTTGCCAAAATTCTACCAGGTTGAATTCAGCAGGCAAGGTAAACCTTCCTTCTAACAGCTTAGCCTCTAGGATATCTGATAAGCGGACAACAGAGATCACCCCATCCCTGGAGAAAATTAAATACCAAGAATTTTCCTTGGCAACTAATCCATAAGGATCGATAAGATGATTGACCTGGGCACCAAATGCCAGCCGGTAGGCTAATTGGATTTTATGATTATCGCGCAATCCTTGTTGGATCGTGTTTAAATGGGGGGTATTTTGTTCCTTGGTCGACCAGTTTGAAGGATCCAGGTGGATCCTCTCTTGAATTTTCATTCTCTCATGAAGGAAGACTTCTGGTAGAGCAGCTGAGAGCTTCCGATAGGCAGCTCTTAAATCCTGGTCTAGACCTAAGTCCACCAACGGGGTGGGGATGGTGAGCATGAAAAGAGCACTGATCTCATCTCGGGTGAGGCCGGTGAGCTCAGTTCGGTAGCTTTCTAATAAGTAGCAACCTCCTCCAGGGCCGCGTTCCGCGTAGACCGGTACGCCAGCGCTGCTCAGGGCGTCCATATCACGGTAAATTGTGCGCTCGGATACTTCAAGCTCAACTGCCAGCTCTTTTGCCGTCTGATGCCCTTTATTTTGCAATATAAGCAGGATAGAAAGTAATCGGTCGGCTCGCATGATGGTTTTAGCAAATTTTATCATTAAATACTGACAATTGGTGTCAGGTATATTGTGTTAATATGCCATTGGACAATGAAGTATTAAACTGATTTGACAAGAAAAAGGAGGCAGTAATGTCAGAATTACCAGTTCGTATAGTAAAACTAGAACCAATGACAATTGCCAGCACATATGGATTCGGAGAACAACCTGAAATCGAAGCCTGGGAGAAATTGTTGTCATGGGCAAGGGAAAAAGGATTAAATCTCAAGGATCACAGGTTTTTCGGTTTTAATAATCCGAATCCATCACCAGGAAGTCCAAATTACGGTTATGAGCAGTGGATTACCGTCAAAAAGGATGAAAAACCTGCTGAAGGGATTGAAATAAAAGAGTTCTCTGGAGGTCTCTATGCGGTAACTCGCTGCGAAGGTGTTCAGCACATCACTGAAATTTGGAAACAATTGGCGATCTGGAG
>CP070785.1:2652731-2655997 GCA_020346705.1 Chloroflexota bacterium
ATTGATGGTTGTGATTTTTCGCACAATTAATTATAGGTCTCCTATATTGTTAAAGCAATTGATAAGTGTCACTTCTCAATGTGACACTTATCCCGTTAATTTACTGAAAAATCTTCTAAAATTTTTAGATTCAAAGTGCCAGTATAATGGAAAAACAGGGCGATCAATGAGATGATCGCCCTGTTTTTGGAATTCTTTTCCGATTCCTATTGTGGGAAGAATTTCATCGTCCCAGTATCGAACATGATATCGATAAACAGGAATTCTCCCATCCGAATATAAGCCACAGCATCGTTCAACAATCGCAAATATTCATCAGAGAGTGATTCGGGTGGACAGGCTGCCATCGTTGTAGTCAGGATTTCCATATCCAGCTGGTTTCCGCTCACGGTATATGTTCCGGTGGCATTATTGCAATCCGCCTGAACATTGAGCCCACCATCTGGTAGAAATTCCAATGTGTAATTCCCCGGGATATCAGGTTGGGTGATCGTGTCATTATTCTCAAGGAATTCCATCCACATCCAGACATAGCCAACCAGATCAGATGCCTTAAAAGTCAATACTTCCTGACCGGCTTCATTCTTCATCATCAATTTGTCACCGATAATTTGAAAGTTTGTCACTGAATCAAGTGCCTTCAAATAAGCCTCTTCCTGATCCATGACGCCTTCCGGTTGGTCGCAGAACATCATAGTTAAAGGACCCAATTCAATCTGAATTTGCTCTCCATCGACTTGATAATTTCCCGAATAGTTATTGCACCCTGCCAATCCGGATATTATGCCCTCCTCGTTGAATGAAACTGTGATCTCAGTGTTTTCTAGAGTAG
Source organism: Chloroflexota bacterium (assembly GCA_020346705.1). GTDB lineage: Bacteria > Chloroflexota > Anaerolineae > Anaerolineales > UBA4823 > PFL25. Next base: position 2,653,564 of record CP070785.1, read on the forward strand.
ATTGGACAGATCCTTCTCCATCGGAAAAATTCTGTAAATGCCAGATGGTCTCAGTAAGTTCAAAGGTACGGGCAAGCTGATAGTTGACCACTCGTCGGCCTTCAGCATCCAACAAGATCAGGCGATCGTCTTCAAACTCATATGAGGCTGCCATTTCTAATGCAGCCAGATATTCCGCTTCCTGGTCCATAATCCCCTCAGGATCACTGCACATCATACGGGTTGTGGCTGCCGGACCGATGGTGATATTTTCTCCCTCCACCTCATATGCGGCTGTGTAATTATTACAACCCGCTGAACCACTTAATTGACCTTGTTCATCGAAAAGTGCGGTTAATTCTGTGCCGAGGATCACGGATACAACCGCTTCCTTACCATTGTTGTAGCTGATCACCTGCCACAGGTTCCCAGTTAATGATTTTGGTTCAGCCACCATGTACACCAATACAGTTTCACCAGCTTCGTCGGCGATGACCAGCTGCTCATTTTCTATAGCATAATTCGCTGCGCTTCCCAAAGCTGACAAATATCCGAGTTCCTGGTCCATCACCCCAGGTGGGCTGCCACAAAACATCTCCGTCGATGCGAGAGGACCAACACTTAAATTACTGCCATCAACTTCGTAACTGCCGAAGTAACCATTACAGCTGGCGTTACCATTCAGCTCCCCATTTTGAAATAATGCAGTAGCACTGGTTCCAGGCAACGAAGGGGTTAATTCACCATCCTGGTTCAAGTAGGATACCATCATCCAATCAGTTCCCTCTAATTCGAGTTCACCAGAGCTTTCGACCGGAGTTTTACTGACTTCCTCGACCAAGATCCACTTGATGGAAGAGGCGTCTGCTGGCGGGTTCTCAACCTGCTCTTCCCTCACAACCAGCTCATATTCATAACCCTCTTCATAGTTGAAACCTTCGATCTGATCATAGAATAATGTGTATTCACCATCTGGATCTTCCTTTACCAGCATGCATTTCTGAGGGGCAACTCCCGTACAGTCGACCAACTCTGGACCGACATATATGGTTTTTTCAACTACGTCCTCCGCTATGGGAACAGGTTCCTTACTTTCTACAGACACCAAAGACCACCTGAGGGAAGATCCACCCGCCGGTGGGTTTTCAACTGGCTCTTCTTTAACGATCAGTTTGTATTCATACCCTTCCTCATATTCAAATCCCTCTATCTGGTCATAAAAAAGGGTATAGTCGTCTTCAGGTTTCTCTTTAACCAACATGCATTTCTGTGGTCCTTCACCCTCGCAGTCAACCAATAACGGTCCCACGTAGATAGTTCTCTCAACTGGTTCTGGCTGAGAACCCTGGATCCCAGCATCAGTGGCTGTAGTTGACGCACATGCAGCCAGGAGCATGCCAACCAGAGTGAGGAATGCCAGCCCATACATTATTCTTTTTCTGTTCATTTTCTTCGTTTTCCTCCAATATAAATATAATCAGTAGAATATTCTCTCTTAACTGCCATCTTAAACGAAGATTACATTAAAATCGTTCCAATTATAAGTTGATATTAATCTAAATTGGCTCTGCTCTTTTAGGAGCAGATCTTGCTTGCTTTATTAATTAGTTTTTCAAAATTCCCATCAAATTTCCGTAAAATTAATTTGTACGTTTTAATAAATTTGCACGTGGTTCAAAATCTTCTCCATAATTAGATCCGGAGAGAATTTGTGATTTCAAAATATCGAAATTTGGTTGAAAAACCAATATCAATTTCATCCCAGTGACTACTCAGTGCTTATGGTTCGAAAATCGAGACTATTCCATCAGGTTAGGAATTGGCAAATTGAGCGCAAAGAATGATCGAAGTTAAAATCTGTCTGAATTTTTATATGTGTGTAATTGAAGTATTTGTTAAGATAGATTGGATGAATCAAATCATCACCATCTTCTATGAATGGTGATGATTAAGATAGGTTGAAAATAAATAAACGTTCTATGAGCCCGTCCTTCGGGTGGTGACATCGAATATGACAGCACCTGCGAGGACTAATGCTCTGACAATGAACTGGTAGGAAATATCAATGCCCATGAGGTTCATGCCATTTGTCAATGATGACATCACTAAAGCACCAACGAGTGATCCTACCACCGTGCCGACACCACCTGCCGCTGATACGCCACCGACAAATGCAGCAGCGATGGCGTCCAATTCGAACAACGTCCCTGCCGTCGTTGTAGCAGATTGAAGACGGGATGCAAATAAGATGCCCGCTAATGCGGAAAGCATACCCATCGAACCAAAAACTACATGTGTAATTCGCTTTACACTGATACCACTTAATTCGGCTGCTTCGGGGTTTCCACCTACAGCGTAGATGTGTCTGCCTAGTACAGTCCTAGTGGTCATAAAGTGATACGAAATTGCTACGATTAATACGACCACTGCGGTCCATGAAAGACCTCGATCCCCT
>CP070785.1:2656097-2659663 GCA_020346705.1 Chloroflexota bacterium
CCTGAGAATGGAAACTATTATAAACTGAGACGAAGAAAATGCGCAACCCTTGAAAGGGGATAAATTTTGGATTATTTGTCTACAACTATCCCGAATTGCATAATTTTCTCTCGTGCAAGCCTACAAAATTCGCAAGGACTGGATAACGGAGTTTTGTGATATAAATATGACTATTAATTATCCTACCATTATTAACACACCACGAACTGGCCACATCCTTGAAATATACAACCGACATCTGACTCGTTAGAAGATCAATTTTCGATCTTCTCTGACTGGCAATTTTTATTCGGGGTGCATTGCTCTTTTTAGGTGATAACCATGCACATTGGGAAAATGTTAATTGGTGGCGGAAAGGAGATCTTGTTCTATGAACCAGAGCGCCCTCGCTGGTTATAATCCAACAACTCTGGTCGAAATGCTTAGATGGTGGGCACTCCGCCAGCCTGAAAAATTGGTTTACACATTTTTAGAAGATGGTGAGCAGGATGAAGTCAATCTTACCTATGGAGAACTCAATCGCCGGGCGATGGCGATTGGTGCGTTGCTCCAAGATCTCGGCATGCAGGGAGAGCGTGCCCTTTTACTCTACCAGCCCGGTCTGGATTATATCGCCTCATTTTTCGGTTGTCTCTATGCCGGAGTTGTAGCTGTACCTGCTTATCCACCTCGTCTCAATCGACCAGTGCCTCGAATCCAGGCGATTGTTGCTGATTCGCATGCCAAAGTTGCATTAACCACCTCGACAATTCTTGAAAACATTGAGAGTCGATTTGAACATGCCCCGGACCTGGGAGCATTGGAATGGAGGGATACGGAAAACCTTCCAAACGACTTGGGAGATAAGTGGCAAGACGTTAAGGTTGATGCGGAGACATTGGCCTTTATCCAATACACATCCGGTTCAACTTCCACGCCGAAGGGGGTCATGTTAAGTCATGGAAACCTGATCCATAATTTAAAGATCATCAAGCACGGATTTCAAATTGAAGGCAGTGGTATGGGGGTTTTCTGGCTGCCCAGCTATCATGATATGGGCTTGATCGGTGGCATTCTTGAGCCGATGTACGTTGGGGAAGCCTCGACTTTGATGGCTCCCATCGCATTTCTTCAGCGCCCAATTCGCTGGCTGAAGGCGATCACCCGTTACCAGGGCTCAATTACAGGTGCACCAAATTTTGCCTATGACCTTTGTGTGACGAAAACAACGTCCGAAGAACGGGAGGAATTAGATCTCAGCAGCCTGGAGACAGCCTTCTGTGGGGCCGAACCTATCCGGGCGAAAACCCTTGAACGATTTGCAGACACTTTCGAACCTTATGGATTTCGACGAGATGCGTTTTATCCCTGTTATGGATTAGCAGAAGGAACCTTGCTTGTCGCCGGCGGTGAAGGACCTGGTGAACCCGTCGTACGGCTGGTGAAGAAGAATCATCTGAAAGAGGACAAAGTTGTCTTCGCTAATGAAAATGATAGCGACTTCCAACGCATGGTTGGATGTGGGGGGTCACTGCCGGACCAAAAAATCCGCATTGTCGATCCGGAATCCCATCTGCAGTGCAAGCCTGATGAGGTCGGCGAAATTTGGGTTTCAGGTCCGAGCGTGGCTCAGGGTTACTGGATGATGCCTGATGAGACGGAACAGATCTTTCATGCTTACCTTGCTGATACTGGGGAGGGGCCGTTCCTGCGGACGGGTGATCTGGGATTTCTGGCAGATGGTGAACTCTTTATCACCGGACGCCTTAAGGACTTAATCATCATTCGAGGTCGCAATTACTACCCCCAGGATATCGAATTAACAGTAGAAAAGAGCCATGAAGCCTTGCAGTCTTTCTCTGGGGCAGCATTTTCGGTGATGGAGGATGAAGAGGAGAAGCTGGTCGTCGTCCATGAATTAGCCCGCCAGCACCGTAACGCGAATCCCGAAGAGGTATTCGCTGCCGTGCGCAGGGCGATTGCTGAAAACCATCAGCTCCAGGTTCACGCAGTGGTTCTATTGAAGCCGTTGAGCATCCCGATGACCTCCAGTGGTAAGGTGAAACGGCATGAATGCAAAGTCGACTTTTTAAATGGAACCCTTAAGACCAAAGCCGAATGGAGAGTCGATAAACCCGATTCATCGCGGGATGGAGTTGCAAAAGCGGCAGGTACTGGAACATCTGAGATGGTGGAGTCCGGCACTATCTCTGAATCTGAAGGGACAATCGAGGCCTGGTTGATCGACCAGATCGCGGCCCGCGTTCATCTACCTGCATCAGATATTGATCCGAGGGAGCCATTTACTTATTACGGGTTAGATTCTGTCGAAGCTGTCAGCCTGACAGGCGATCTTGAAATCTGGCTTGGCCGCCGTCTCTCGCCAACGCTGGCCTGGGATTACCCCAATATAAAAAGCCTTGCTCGCTATCTGGCAGCTGAGACTTCAGACCAGGCGGCATTGGTTCCCACTCAGTTTCTTGGACGAACTACCGACCCGATTGCGGTCATTGGTTTGGGCTGTCGATTCCCAAATGCAGGAGACCCAGAAGCCTTCTGGCAAATTCTACACGATGGGGTGGATGTCATTCGTGAAGTACCAAAAGATCGCTGGGATGTGGATGCGATTTATGATCCAGGCGATGGCGTCTGCGGAAAAGCGAATACCCGCTGGGGTGGTTTCCTGGATGAGGTAGCTAGTTTCGACCCCGGATTCTTTGGAATCTCACCACGGGAAGCTGCCCGGATGGATCCGCAGCAAAGGCTGCTGTTAGAAGTATCTTATGAAGCGCTCGAGAATGCCGGGCAGGTTGTTGACCAACTTGCTGGTTCACGATCCGGAGTATTTATCGGTATCAGCAGCTACGATTATTCTCAAATTCAGTTTAGTGATCCTGACAGCATTGATGCTTACGCAGGGACAGGAAATGCTCACAGTATCGCCGCCAACCGGCTTTCCTATTCCTTTGACCTGCGTGGACCCAGCATGGCGGTGGATACCGCCTGTTCATCTTCCCTCGTTGCTGTTCACATGGCGCTGCAGAGTCTGCGCAGCGGCGAATCTGACCTGGCCATTGCCGGTGGAGTCAACGTGATGCTCTCACCAGAGCTGACGATCACTTTCTCACAAGCTAGGATGATGGCGCCAGATGGTCGCTGCAAGACTTTCGATGCCCAGGCAAATGGTTATGTGCGTGGTGAAGGCTGCGGGATCGTGGTTCTGAAACGACTCGGTGACGCTTTACGGGATGGTGACAATATCCTGGCTTTGCTGCGGGGATCTGCGGTAAACCAGGATGGGCGCAGTAATGGGCTGACAGCGCCAAATGGACCTTCACAGCAAGCCGTGATTCGCACCGCGCTCGAGGATGCTGCCGTCCAACCAACCCAAATCAGTTATGTGGAAACCCATGGGACTGGGACTCCGTTGGGAGATCCGATCGAAATTCAATCCTTAAGGGCAGTTCTCGATGCGGACCGTTTGCCAGATCAACCTTATCTGGTTGGCTCAGTGAAGACAAATATCGGCCATTTGGAAGCCGCAGCTGGGGTTGCCAGCTTGATTAAGGTCGTTCTTTCCTTGACTC
>CP070785.1:2659763-2664030 GCA_020346705.1 Chloroflexota bacterium
TCCTGTGAGCCAGGCAGGTTGTTCAAGACCGATTTTAAGGCCTGCACACCGGTGACAGTAATTTTAACCCACTCATCCTGGGTGATTTTACTTTCCGGGGAGAGGATCTCGGCAATCGTCTTGCTGCGGTTTGTTCCGCTGACAAGCGTGTAATGCCACCTGTCTTCATCAAACCAGGAATATATCTCATACCCCTTCGCTGAAGCCGGAAATTCCTCGTCCCAATTCAAGACCTCGAAACTTTGCCCATCGATAATCTCGATCTCAATCTGAGAACCACCCTCTGTTGAGATTTTATATACTCCCGGCTGGAGATCTTCCGGTAAAAGGATCATCCCCTCGCAGTGGTTGACCATGCAGCTAAGCATTCCAACCTGATCTTGGTTGAAATAAACCGTAAAAAGTCTATGAGACTCGTTGTAGAAATCGCCGCATTCGATTTGGAATCCCCCACTGCCAATAATCTTTATCTCGGCACCGGGATCAGCCTGCTCAGGTTGGACAGCTTGCAGCTTGGGCCAGATGATCTCAACATCCCCGGGCGAACATTCACTCGGCTGAGGGGTCGGCAAAGGTGGTGGTTGTTGGCACCCTGCAAAAAAGATGAGGCATGCCAACGCCCAGACTCCGGAAACACATCGTTTGGCATCCATCACAGCCTAGTATAGTAAAGTGCCTCCAGGTATAACCCATGATCCTTGCTGGTCTTATCCTCGAAATATAGCTCTTTTAGTGGTCCTCCAAAACGGATGTGCACCCCATCCAGGCGCTTTGTCCCCCTGGTGGTGGCGATTACTGTCCTGGGAGTGCTAAAATCCGGATTGTCATATACTTCGTAAACGTCAAACTGGTCATATATGGGCACCATTATGATCACTGGGACGACCAATACGATGAATCCCGTGAATTGTGTCTTGTCTTCAACGAAAACCGGATAACCCGAAACGATGGTCATTTCTCCTGCGCTACCCTTGGATTCAACCATTGATGGGCTGTAGATTGTCGGTTTTCGAGACTGGTACTTCTCGAGCAATTCAGGGGATAGGCTGGCTACGATCTCATCTCTTTGTTCAGGCGGCAGGTCCATCAATCCCATCTCAAAATGCAAGAATGCCTTTGCCCCGGTCGAATAAACGCCTGCAGCTCTCGCCAGCTCGGCATGATCGATTACCTCGTCACCCGACCTGGCAAACATGTTATAGAAGCGACCACCATTATCCAGGGCACGCAGAGCCCCGTGCGGAGTCTTGTATGGACGCAGTTCGCGCATCAACCACCTCTCTCTAAATATATTCAATCAAATAATATACCCTGGGTAAATTAACACGGTTCAGGGCTATATTCAGCTGGTGGCCGTATTTGTTCATCAAGAAGAATCGTTGGTTTTCGGTTCGCTAACCACAAATAGTTTATCCTGATTCAACCTCTCTCTCAGATTCCTCTTCAGGCTCGTCTTTGGATTCCTTGGAGCTCATCAAGCGCGCAATCCAGCGATTCTGGTCATCTGCCTCCAGGACTACCTCTTTGAACATTAAAGTCATCGGTAAACCCAGGATGGCGCCCAAGGGACCCAGGACAGCCGCCCAAAAGATAACCGAGAAGATCACCATGAACGGTGAAAGATTAAGCCCCTCACCCATATACTTAGGCTTGACTACGTTTTCAGCAAAACCATTGATCAGCACGATGCCAAAAAATACCAGCGCAGCATTTAACGGCCCAGACTCAAGCAAGGCCAGCAACGTGGGCGGAATGGCTGCCAACCAGAATCCCAGGGTCGGGATGTAGCTCATCAGAAAAGCCAGGATACCCCATAGAACCGGAAAGCTGACCCCCAGCAAGATAAACCACAACACGTCTAAAACGCCGGTTGTCAGGCCTACTATGGTGGTGATGATGATGTATTTTCGCAGCGACTCGCTCACCTGAAAATAACGCTCCAGATAGGTGTTGCCCGCCTTGATCTCATCGGCCAGTTTTTCTGGCGCGTTGAAGGCGTCCAGCAGCAGGAAGATGATCAGCAATCCGAGTAAAAGCAAATTGCTCACCGTGCCGAACAAACCGGATATAAAGGTTCCCAGTGCGCTTAACAACTGTTCTGGGTTAATATAAGTAAATAAAGAATCGGATTCAGCATTGATCAAACCCAAGGAGCTCAAGCTCTCTTGAAATTCTTCAATCGCGTTTTCGATCTCTCCAGCATACTGTGGTATTTCTTCAATAAAGCGATCCACCGCCACCACCAAGACCAGTGAAAAGGCGACAAACGTAGCCAGGATAGCTACCAGAGTCAATCCGAATGCAAGCCAAACCGGGGCGCCTTTGTCGACCAACCAGTGGAGCAGCGGGCTGGCCACGAGCACAATTATCCAGGCCAGGAACAGGGAACTGATCAAATCAGCTCCCTCACGGATGAACATCAGGGCGAGTCCCACAGCCGCAATGGAGATCAATACACGCATGGTGAATGACAGCGACGAATTATTCTGCATTTGGCGTTCCTTTGAAAGTTATCTTCAGCAACTAATTGTATAAGGCAATCTATACCAATTATTGGCTGACTCCTGAATTATAAACCTGTGTTTAATTCCCTTCTGCAATCTATTTACCCTTGAAGGCTTGCACTGTGTGCCTTCAGCACCCGTAAAGCGCGTATTGTAACCCACTTATTGGGCTGTCTCTTCTCCCCGAAATCCAGCCACGTCTTACCGGTATAATGATAATCCAACGCCCATCTGCCCAGATCATCCTGTTTTTCGCGGATGATTTCCAATGCATTGATCAAACGCGGATCGCGGCCATATCCCAAAGCCACCAGGGCTTCCACATTCTGCAGCAGGTCGGTGATATAGAAGACCGGGAAGCCGAACTTCCACCAGTTGCGGCTGGGTTTATCCGTCCAGCCAGTAGGATAATCCGCCTCAGCAGGATCTACGCTGAAAAGAAAATCAATCCCATGCTGGATAGCTCGATCAATCAAGGGTGTGCGCTCCTCTGCTGGAAGTTTACTGAATGCCAGCATGACTTTAACCCCTCCCCAGGCACAGGGCAGCTTGTTATTCGAACCGCAGGCAAAGGTTGGTCCACATTGGCTGGCATAGAAGCGCAAAGGGGCCTTAGGCTCGCTGTTGGGTGCTAAAACTTCCCCAGTGACGGTGCGTGCCATCCATTCAAGCGCCGTATCCAACCGGGGGTCATCATATCCTAACTCAAGGAACGCCCAACACATATTGCCCTGGAGGCAATCAGCAGTACCGGAAGGCGCTCCTGAGGCGGTGAATTGCCCACCAGCTGCGAGCCCGTGCTCTAACAGGTATGCACAGGCGTGCCCAATGCGTTCATCTTCCTCTGGGGAAGCGCCAAGCTGAGCTAAAAGGATCAGCGACCACACCGAGGAGCGATATTTCGGGTTGTAACCCGGCCCTGGCCGGGCCCAAAACCCATCCTCCTCCATCTCGGCTAAGATCCCGGCGATGGGGCCAGCCTCGTGGGCTGCCCGCCGGGCTGCCTGTAATTCGGGATCATCAGATGCGCAATCAAGCAGATCGCGCAGCGTCAGGTAGCGTGCTCCGGGTGTTTCTGGCTCTAACAACCAGGTAAGCGAATCTCCCTTTAGCTGTTCTTGCCAGGTCATGGTTACCTCCTATCCTAAAGTTAAAACGCTGGAGAAATTTATATGCATGATGATACATTCTAATTGTTCTGCATGCCGAAGAGCAGTAGATAATGCAGCAAATTTCCGAACTGTTCCGACAAGCGAAAACCTGATCCTTCACACCAGGCGATAACTGTTTTTCTCATTGGATAGTCAGGATCGGGCAGAAACTCACCAATCGCCAGGAGGCCATTATCTTTCATGACTCGCTTAAATTCAGAAAGGGCGCGCTGCTTGTCAGGTATCTCGCCGAGAACTGTGATCATGAATATCCGGTCGAAAAATTGGTCAAGGAATGGAAGCTCGTAGGCTGAAGCCTGCTTTGCGGATATGTTGGCAATTCCTTGTCGATCAACTTTCTCGTTCAGTCTCGCGATGATCGACTCTTGAATATCTACAGTGTAAACATGGCCTCGGTCGCCGGCCCTTCTTGCCGCGGCAAAGGTGAAAGTCCCTGTACCAGGACCAATTTCCAGCACCTGCATCCCCTCTTTGACCCCCATCCAGCCTACTATCCTGTCCGGCGGTTGGATTCGCATGCGAATTGGGTTGTCAATCAAGCGGGCAGCGTAACCAGGGATCGGAAATTGGTAGTACCTGCGCACAATTCTT
>CP070785.1:2664130-2672714 GCA_020346705.1 Chloroflexota bacterium
TTGGAACTGTGATGTCCCTTGGTTTGGTGATAACATTTTTGAATTACGTTCAAAGGTTCAACCAGCCCATTCAACAGATTTCTGTCATGTGGACCAATATCCAAAGTGCAGTTGCTGGTGGAGAACGAATTTTCGGTCTCCTGGACGAAGAACCCGCGATTGAGGACATGCCTGAAGCGCAAAAAATGCCAAAGATCATAGGTAAGGTCGAGCTGCAGAACGTTTTTGCTGCTTACAAAGAGGAAGAGAGTGTACTAAACGGGATCAGCTTCGAAGCTGAACCTGGACAAACGATCGCCATCGTAGGTCCTACCGGCGCTGGAAAAACGACATTGGTTAATTTGATCCCCCGGTTTTATGATGTGACCGGCGGCACGTTGCTAATCGATGGCTTTGATATTCGTTTTGTCACCAAGGAATCTTTGCGTGAGCAGATTGGGATCGTTCTCCAGGACACCTTCTTATTCAGCACATCTGTGATGGAAAATATTCGCTTTGGCAGACCAGACGCTTCAGACAAAGAAGTCATTGAAGCGGCGAAGTTAGCCCATGCAGATGCGTTTATTGAACAACTACCTGATGGCTATCAAACTGAGTTGGGTGAGCGCGGTAGTGGAATAAGTCAAGGTCAAAGACAATTGATCTCGATTGCTCGCGCAGCACTTTCAGACCCGCAGATCTTAATCCTGGACGAAGCGACCTCCAGCGTTGACACTCGGACGGAGCGTTTAATCCAAAAAGCCCTTGAAAACCTGTTGAAAGACCGCACTAGTTTCGTCATCGCTCATCGGTTAAGTACTATCCGCAATGCAGATCTTCTATTGGTTCTCAATGAAGGGAAAATCGTGGAGCGCGGCAAGCATGAAGAATTGCTGGATAAAAAAGGATCCTATTACGATCTATATATGAGCCAGTTTCGAAGAGCTGAGCAGGAACCAATTGTAAGCGATAGAGCATCCCAAGAATTCGCAGTCGCTCAAGATTAACTTTATTTGGGAGAACCCATTCGAGACACAAGTCAGCCTGCTGTCTTTCTCTGGTCTCTCTATGAATTTACGGATTCGGCTAAAATATTGTTGATATTTTACGATATCCATAATAAAATAATTTAAAATTACGAATATCACACTGGAAGTTGATGTGGATCAGATTGATCTTGATATCATTTCTTTCCTGCAGTCTGATGGCCGTACGCCATTCACCGATATTGCAAAAGCACTCGATATCTCTGAAGGAACCGTCCGTAACCGGGTGACAAGATTAGTTCAAGATCGGGTGCTACAAATCGTTGGCATGGTCGATCCTTACCAGCTCGGTTTTGATGCGCCAGCAGTGATAAATATTTCTGTTCAACCCCCACTACTCGAATCAGTTGCCAATACGATCTCCAAATTCCCAGAAGTGAGTTATTTGATCATGGTTTCAGGAGAATTTGACCTGCTGGTTGAGGTAATGTGCAAAGACCGGGATCATTTAGCTGCTTTCTTAAACGAGAAGCTGCTTCGGGTGCCGGGAATTACGAATTCCCAGACTTCAATGGTTTTGCATACTTTCAAAATGGCATATGGAGCTTTACCGAATTTGGAAGATGATTCAGAAGATGGTCCTCAGAAAAATGAAGACAATAATGTTCGGAAATAAGGCAACCAAAAATATAAACCAATAGGAGGATTGGATCGAATAATATTCACCTCAACAGATCAGTCAGCGGATCGGAAAAATCTTGAATTCTTGAGACCAGTTGTTTTAATAAAATCCATTACTTGCAAGATATACAAGGGAGAAAAAATGCGTATCATTGTGATTGGCGGAGCCGGAAAGATGGCTTGCATCTCGGTTCAGTACCTTGCCCAAGATAAGCGAGTTGACGAGGTAGTGATTGCTGATCTGAATCTCGAACAAGCCAAGGAAGTCGCTGAGTATATCGACAGCCCAAAAATTGAAATCAAGAAAGTCGATGTCAATGACCGTCCAGGATTGGTTGAGCTGCTAGCTGGCTCTGATGCATGTTTGAATGGGACGGTTTACTATACTAATCTCCCAGTCATGGAAGCCTGTCTGGAAGCTGGAGTTCATTATACAGATATGGGAGGATTATTTTTCACCACGCGCAAACAACTGGAATTGAGTGATCGATTTGCAGAAGCGGGTATCAGTGCAGTCCTGGGAATGGGTTCAGCACCAGGCATTCCCAACCTGCAGGCCAGGTATGCGGCGGAAAGACTGGACACCGTTGAGAGTATCAAGATTTTTGATGGCATCATGCCTCCCGCAACTGATGATCCCAAATTCACCTATGCGGTGCCGACAATTTTGGATGAGCTGATCATGGAGCCCATGGTTTACAGTGCGGGGGAATTCAAAGCGATGGAACCGTTGAGCGGTTTTGAGGATTACTGGTTCTCCCCACCGATCGGCCTGCTTCCGATGCATCTCTCGCTTCACTCGGAGGTGGCTACGCTCCCGATCACCTTCAAGGATAAAGGGGTGAAAGAATGTTTCTTCAAGATCAATTATTGGGGGATGTCCAAGGTGGTTGTTGAGAAAATACGCGTTCTGGCAGATTTCGGGTTCGGAGGAACGGATCCTGTCGAGGTGAAGGGACAATCGATCAAACCGCGTGATATGATGGATAAGCTCTTATCGGGTTATGTACCGCCGATCACGGATTTCCTGGCGCCTCCAAAAACCCAGCCACCGGATTGGGCTAAAGAAATCGTCACTGAAGTCAAGGGGACTAAAGGTGATCAAGAAATAACCTATCGCATGGGCACCCTGACCTGTAAAGGAGCTCTGCCCACTGGTGTTGCACCTGGCATTGCAGCTATATGGTTGGCTGAAGGAAGGGTAGTACCAGGGGTCCATCCCCCGGAGGTAGCGCTTGAACCGATGCCATTTTTTAAGGAATTAGAAGAGCACCAGATATTTACTCAGGTAACGACGACAAAACTATTGTAAAAGGAATTAATATGGCAAAGTCATCGAGCACAATCTTAAATTTCATTGGGGGCGAGTGGCAAGAATCTGGAGCGGCAGAATCCTTAGAAGTAAACAATCCGGCTACGGCAAAAACTGTCGGCTATGTTCCATTATCAACGTCCAGTGAAGTTGACCTGGCAGTCCAAAAAGCAGCACAAGCATTTGAGGATTGGAAGCAGGTGCCCCCAACCGAGCGAATCCAATATCTGTTTCGTCTGAAAGATTTGCTGGAAGAGCACTTTGAGGATCTGGCCTGCACAATCACCATTGAAAATGGTAAGACCTTGAACGAAGCCAGAGGGGAAATGCGCCGGGCAATTGAAAATGTCGAAGTGGCCTGCGGGATTCCGACCATGATGCAAGGGGGTATCCTGGAAGATATTGCACCGGGGATAGATGAATACATGCTCCGCCAACCGCTGGGTGTTTGCGCCATCATCTCACCATTTAACTTTCCAGGAATGATCCCCTTCTGGTTTATGCCGTATGCATTAGCCTGTGGAAATACGGTTATTGTCAAGCCATCTGAGCGGACGCCGTTGACCATGCAGAAGGTGTTTCACCTTTTGGAGGAAGCTGGATACGAGGAAGGAGTCGTAAACCTGGTCAACGGAGGTCCAGATACAGTAAATGCCATTCTCGACCACCCAGAGGTACGTGCGGTGAGCTTTGTTGGGTCAACACCTGTGGCACGGCATATTTACAGCCGGGCTGCAAAGAATGGTAAACGAGTTCAAGCCCAAGGGGGTGCGAAAAATCCCATCCTGATCTTACCGGATGCAGATGTAGAAATGACGACCAAGATTGTAACGGATAGCGTCTTTGGTAATGCAGGTCAACGCTGCCTAGCAGCCTCCTTAGTTGTTACGGTAGGTGAAGAAGCAAAAGGTTCGATAATCCCCGCGCTAGTCGAGTCGGCGCATAATCGTACAGTAGGATACGGTCTTGAAGAAGGGATCGAGATGGGACCAGTGATTACACCACAAAGTAAGGAACGGATCACAGGCTTGATTCAAAGGGGGGTTGATGAAGGTGCCAATCTTCTCCTGGATGGGCGGGAGGCTAGTGTTGATGGATACCAGGAGGGCAACTTCTTGCGTCCAACGATCCTTGAAAATCTGGCTTTGGATGGCGAGGTTGTGAGGACAGAGATCTTCGGACCTGTGATGGGACTCGTCCATGTCAAGGATATCGATGAGGCGATTGACTTCGTCAACAGCGGAACCTACGGCAATATGGCCTGTCTGTTTACCTCAAGCGGTGCTGCAGCACGAAAATTCCGCAACCAGGCTGAAGCTGGAAATATCGGTATTAATATTGGTGTAGCGGCACCAATGGCATTTTTCCCCTTCAGTGGTTGGAAAGAATCCTTCTTCGGAACGTTACACGGGCAGAGCAATCACGCGGTTGAGTTTTACACACAAACCAAGGTAGTTGTAGAGCGTTGGCCGAAGGAATGGTCACGGGTATTTTAGAGCAAGTAATTCATTGTGCGGATCTGCCGCATAATAATCCGCAATCTGAGAATTTCATTATTAAGGAAATCAAATAATCATGACCGAAAATATGCTTCCCCACCTTTCCCCGGTATGGCCTCACTATACACCGATCCTTGCTTCGCGTGCAGAAGGAAGCTATGTTTATGACCAATCAGGAAATGCATTCCTGGATTTCACCTGTGGGATCGGAGTCACGAATACAGGGCACTGTCATCCAAAAGTCGTGGAAGCGATTCGGAAACAGGCTGAACTGCTAATCCACGGTCAGATCAATATCATCGTTCATGAACCGATCCTGGAATTGACTGCTGAGCTGAAAAAGATTGTCCCACCGGAGATAGATGGTTTCTACTTCAGCAATTCTGGTGCAGAAGCGATTGAGGGGGCGATTAAACTGGCCAAACGGGCAACCGGGCGAACAAACGTGATCGCGTTTCAGGGCAGCTTCCACGGTCGAACAGTGGGGACAATGTCTTTGACCACATCAAAAACAATTTACCGGGCTGGCTACCAGCCGTTGATGCCCGGGGTTTACGTCGCTCCCTATCCATATGCATACCGATATGGCTGGAGTGAAGAGCAAACAAGTCAATGGTGTCTCGAGGAACTGGAGTTTTTGCTCCTTTCTCAAACTGCCCCAGAGGAGACAGCTGCGATCTTGATCGAACCAGTCCTTGGAGAAGGCGGTTATGTTGTCCCTCCGGCAGATTTTATGGTTGGTTTGCGGGATATCTGCGACAAATATGACATCTTGATGATCGCTGATGAGGTCCAATCAGGATTTGGTCGTACTGGGAAGTGGTTTGCATTCGAGAATTTCAATATCGAACCAGATATCATCGTTGTCGCCAAAGGTATTGCCTCCGGATTGCCGTTGTCAGGGATATTCAGCAGCCTGGAGTTAATGGAGAAGTGGGAGCCGGGTTCACATGGTGGTACCTACGGAGGTAATGCAGTCGCCTGTGCAGCAGCCGCGGCGACTATCCGGGTGATTGAAGAGGAAGGTTTGCTCGATAATACCGTGGATCGAGGCTCTCAATTACTGGCCGGTTTAGGTCATTTGCAGGAGAAGTATCCTGGAATTGGAGACGTGCGTGGGCTTGGATTGATGGTGGGGACTGAGTTCCGATCTCCAGATAGAAAACCAAACAAGAAAGCAGCCAAAGCTGTCATTGAGGCCTGTTTAGACGAAGGTTTAATTTTGTTGTCATGCGGCACCTGGGATAACACAGTACGCTGGATACCCCCACTGAACGTTGAGGAAGGGCAAATAACCAAGGGATTGGAGATTTTCGAAAAAGCCTTGGAAATTAATACATAATAAAATCGGTAAACAATAGATCTTCATGATATGTGAAGTTCATTCGATGGCGAATTTCACGCAAGTCATAGATTATTATGCTGCGAGTCCTCAGGGGGAAAACTTACTCCAAATTTGCTCAAAACCTGGATTCCTCGAAGAGTTGCAAGAGTGATTTTGGATCGTTAAGCTGGAAGTTAATCCTGCGCTCAAATCGATGGGGTTGATTTTTTGATGTCGTCAATGAAGTATGTCCTATTTCGGTTCAAATGGTTCATCATGGGGGGGTGCAGCCTTATGCTTGTCACAGTATTGGGGATAGCGATCTCGGCGATATTGTTTACAGAATCACAAATTCAGGCAGAAGCAAACGATCTTTCACCAACAGCTCACAATCCAACTGAATTTCGAGAAGTGATCAGTTCCTCTACTCCGACAACTATGGTGATCACCACTCCTACACCCCAAAAAACCAGTACTATCGAGGAATTACCTGCAAAAGAGATCGCTTATGTAGAGCGAGTCATCGATGGGGATTCAATTGAAGTGATGTTAAATGGAGAGCTGGTCGGATTGAGATACATTGGTCTCGATGCACCAGAAATCGGTATGCCATTCTCTATTGAAGCATCGAAATTCAACCAAGATATGGTCGAAGGGCAGATCGTCTTACTTGAAAGTGATACTACAAACAAAGACAGGTATGGAAGATTGTTGCGCTACGTATATCTCCAGGATGGGACATTGGTTAATGATCAGCTGGTCAAATTGGGTTTTGCGCGC
The DNA here is from genome assembly GCA_020346705.1 of Chloroflexota bacterium. GTDB lineage: Bacteria > Chloroflexota > Anaerolineae > Anaerolineales > UBA4823 > PFL25. Next base: position 2,670,692 of record CP070785.1, read on the forward strand.
GCGCTCGCATATCCACCAGATGTCAAATACCAGGAGTTATTCAATTCATCAGAAGAGGAAGCCATGGAGGGTGGAATTGGCCTGTGGGCGAAACCAACTCCGACAACGATAGTTGATGAGCAAGATCAATCCCCACAAATTCTGGTTGAACCATCTTGTTCCCAGTTTAATTCGCCAGGGAATGATAACGAAAACAAGAATGAAGAATACGTTTGCCTCGCCAATGTTGGCTCCAATTCAGCCGATTTATCCGGATGGTCAATACAAGATCAATATGGTTGGACTTATCAGTTCCCGACATTTTCCCTGAGCGCTAACTCATTCGTAAAAATCAGGACTGGTTGTGGAACAGATTCTCAGCAGGATCTATACTGGTGCAAAGACGAGACCGCAGTTTGGAATAATGATGGGGATTGTGTCTTTCTGATGAATCCAGAAAGTCAATTGGTGGCGGAATATTGCTACTGATCAATCATGGAATAGGATCAATTTCACTGGGTGGGAGTTCTTCTTTTCTGCAAATACATAAGCAATGCCAATCCTGCTCCAATAATAAATATGATTGCACAGAGCAGGTAAAGTTCACCCAAGCTGATCCACCTCAGTAAGGCATAAGCAATCACCGGTCCCAAGGCGCTCCCCAAATCGCCTGCAGTGTGAAGAAGACCGATAGCTTTGCCCCGTTGAGAAAGGTCGACGAGGTCACCCGTGCGGGTTGTGACCAGAGCTTGAACGCTGCCCCCGGCTAAAGCGGAAAAACATATTCCGATTAAAATGATGATTATTTCTCCCCTAACCAATAAGAGCATCCCGATTGCCCCAAGTAGAAGTCCTGCAATTGTGACTCCCCATCGACTATGGAATCTGTCTGACAAGGAGCCCGCAAATGGGGCTGCAAACATGCTGAGGATAGTACGTAAACCGAGCAGGATACCAGTCACCGTTGCAACACCGAGGACGACATTATTCGCGGTCAGGTGACCCTCAACCAATAACGCCAGTGTTGCTGCCAGCACCCCAGCTGAAATGAAGCGGTTGATCCCGTTCAATGATACGACTCCAAGCAGCTCGCCACTCGGTCGCCATTTATTTTGATGCTCAGTATTAATATTAGAGATATCGACTTTCTTTGAGGAGCGTGTTTCAGGCAATCCAATCAAGGCTGCGATGCCACCGAGAGTTGTGATCCCGGCGCCGATCCACATCGTGTTTGTATAACCAACGAGATCGGTCAACCAGCCGCCAAAAAATGCACCAATTGCGGTACCCAGAAAGAACCAGGTTTGGTAAAGACCCGTCCAACGTCCTCGATCGTTGTCATTGGTCACATCTAGAATTATCGTTGCCCCTCCAACCCAAATTCCTGACCAAGCCAACCCCCATAACAATCGACCGGCTAGCAAGGGCCAAAATCCAAACGTGGCTGCATATATCGCAGTCGATAAGGCTCCAATAAAAAGTGCAGGGATGAACAATTTCCGGCGTGGGAAGCGGTCATAAGCGTACCCAGCTGGTCCGTTAAGGAACAGGCGGATGATCCGATTGGCACTTAATATAAGCCCGACTGCGGCGAGTGTAATTCCTGCATCAGCTGTATGAGTGGGGAGCACTGTGTACATCGTCGCATCCCCCATCAAGGATAAGGCGGTACCCAATCCTAGCGGGAGCAATACCTTCGCCGGATCAATGCGAGAGGTCTGGGAGGCTCCTTTCGCTTGAGTGCTCATCAAATCAGTATAGTATTGATTGATCTTTTATACAATTGTTATCCCCCAATTTATTCACAATATGGATAATCAAATATAACTTTGCAGTGGATAATGATATCTAGCTAACTTTGTTTATTTCCAGGAGATTTAGCTGGCCGGATAAACCAGGGTAATTTTCATTTCCTGGTAAAAATTTGTGACACTTGTTTTCACTATTATTGAATAGTGACGAAGTAGAGATAATAATTCTATCCAGGCTGCCGGAAACTTCTCAGCGTAGCTCAATTCGAATAAATCTTCGCGCATGCAGCGCC
>CP070785.1:2672814-2676843 GCA_020346705.1 Chloroflexota bacterium
CTTGAATATATTGATACCCGGAATCAACATCTTGACCTTGAGGCCAACCGCTCTCGGGATTGCTGAAATCATCTTGGTACAGGACTCCACAAAAATTGCGACTTATTGAAGGAAGAAAAGTGGACATTCGGCACGCTGGTTTGCTTTCCGCAAAGCGATCGTGCACAAAGTTGTCCCTTATATGAAAAAAATCACCGCAGACAAGGTTGGTTGCTTCTGAACTGAAGGCGATGAAACGCCCCTCCTGTGAAATTGATGGTGTAAATGATTCTCCATTGCCTTCAAAACCATCGCTGCTGATAGATACCCGTTGAGTCTGCTTTGTTTGCAGGTCATAGAGAAAGATATCCCCGGTTGAATTCAGATCATCTTGAATCAGGCCATCTGAAGTTGAATAAAAAGCTACGTATTTTCCGTCGCTGGAAATAACCGGAACGGTGGAATCACCGTTCCCCAGATTGCCATCCCATGTCAATGAGAGGATATCTGTTTGGCCTGTGCTCTGGTCATGGATGAATACATCCCGGGCTGCTTCTGGATCTTCTATTACCAGGTTGCTAGCTAATGACGAGAAAACGATTAAGCGACCATCCCCGGATATGGAAGCAAGTTCAGATGAGTAATCCCCTTCAGTGCCATCGCTGGCTACAGAGATGCGCTTTGTAATTGCCATTTGTCTGTCATGTACAAACACATCAGCAGCAGAATTCGTGTCGCCAGGGACTAAATTATTGGCTTGGGAAGTGAAGGCCACATATCTACCATCTGCTGAGATGGAAGGGTATGTTGAATAGTTATTGGCTTGTGTTCCATCGCTGGCAACTGAGACCAGTTCTGTTATTCCAGTATTTCGATCATGCACAAATATGTCTGCAAAATTGTTGGCGTCATCCACTACCAGGTTGCTCGCAGGTGATTGGAAGGCTATGAACTGTCCATTAGCGGATATGCTTGGATTCAAGGCAACACTATTACCCTGGGTACCATCGCTTGATATAGAGACCAGATCTGTTTGCCGGGATTGCAGATCGTGGACGAAGACATCCATCACCAAATTGTCATCACCAGTCACCAGGTTGGTTGCATAAGAGGAAAAGGCAATAATTGTCCCATCAGAGGACAGTGAGAGACGCTCGTGTTTTGATCGCCCTGAATCGTCGTTTCCCTGGGTTCCATCAGAATTTACAGAAATCCGGGTGACTTCTTCGGTCTCCTGATCGTAAACAAATGCATCCACTTTATTGTTGCTATCCCCATCGACTAGATTTGCGGCTTTTGAGTAAAAACCAATATAGCGCCCATCTCCTGAAATCGCAGGGGAATAAGATTCATCATTGCCCCCTTGACCTTGAGAATTGATCGATATCCTTTTGGTTACAGCAAAAGTAGCACCCTGTTGGTCTTTATGAAAAAGCTCCCCACTGGCATCAACTTTTATCGGTTTTTGTGCAGCTGTTGCCAATCCGAGCATGATTAGAAAAATTGAAAAAATCGCGAATAAGTTCTTCGTTATGCGCATCGAGGATATCCCTCCATTCGAGTTGTTGTTCGAAAAATTCACAGTAATAAATTCGCCTGGATGAACTCAATAGAACTCATAATCTCTTCATTCTATCTCAGAACTGTTTGCAAAACCGTCTCAAGGCGGAAAATCTTGAGTGTATATAAACACATTTCGGTAAACCCAGGTGGGAGGAGTCCCATCAGAAAATTGGCTATTTGATATTCAAAATCCAGGATAAGCATCCAGATAAAATGGGGAAGTTCAAGAATTTGGGAAAACAGACCCCAGAAAGTTTTCGATAATCCCGTTTGTTTATTTATTATAGGGAAGATTCTCGCCAGGTCAATTGCATAACCCAGGTATTGCCGATATTTGAACCAGTTGATGTTCTTCATGCAATGATCTCCATTCAAAAATGAGTTCTTAGTTTTTTCTCTCGGTATCACTATGGCACATGAATACTGCCAATCCAAGAGTTGCAACTGCCAAAAACTGCCAATTTGGGGAGAATTTACTGATTCCTTCTATATTGACATCCAATACGATAAACGAAAATCTCTCTTCTGTGGTTATCTGCCCAACAACGGTAGCATTTACGACCCCTATGTTAGGATATAATCCGCGCAAGGTGGATAGATCGGTTCGGAGATGGTAAAGAGAGGAAAAAATTCCCCAAGTCATGGAATTAGGGGAAAGATTACGAGTCGATGAGAAAATTCAAAGGATGTACACATCAGACCACAAATATGCTAGGATTGGAACTTTGCCGAAGATGGACAGAAACCATTTTCTCGATAAAATCGTAAATTTTCGGCACACTGCTTGATTAATGATGAAAAAATTGGTACATAATCCTAGGTTTTTCTGGGTCTGGTTTTTCGCCAGCGCAGTAATCTATTCCTGGATTCTCTTGGGACCTTTCGGGGAGTACTTCGAAAATCAGGCTATCCGGCTGGCAATTTTAGCATTTCCAGTTGCGATCAGCATGATTTTAATTCACTTGATCTGGAGCGGGGTAAACAAATGGACTGCGCTTTTGGTCACCTTGATCGGGTACAGCGTACTGTATAAACTTTTCAATTTTTTGCCTGGCGTCAACACATATCCATTTACACTGACTTGGTCTGAAGGAACTGCCTATTATTTTGCCTCCTTATTCTTTGCAGAAAGGATCTATGGTATCGATGTCAACCTTCCGCTGATCAACCCTACCCGGCACATGCTGATGGCAGTCCCATTCCTGGTATCTGGGTTACCAATTTGGGTCCACCGCCTGTGGGAAGTTTTTCTCTGGTTGCTCATCAGTGGTACAACAATTTTTCTATTTGTGAGACGGTTGGAAATTCAAGCAAACCTGATCCGCTGGGCTTATTTTGGTTGGTTCTTCCTTTTTATGTTTCAGGGGCCAATTTATTATTTTCTACTGCTGAGTATTATTCCAGTTCTCTGGGGATTTGAGGCCAAAAATTTCAGAAAAACATTGCTTCTAGTTGTCATTGGTTCCGTTTGGGCAGGTGCAAGCCGCGTAAATTGGTTCCCTGTCCCAGCGCTTATCGCAGCTACACTGTATTTCATAGAAGAAAAAATAGGCGAAAGGAGCTGGCAGCGTTATGTGGCAAATCCAATTGTCTGGTTGGCAGCTGGTACAGCCACAGCCCTGCTCTCTTGGTATACCTATGCGCGCTTGTCTGGTAATCCCATCGGGGATTTTGGCATATACTTCACCTCAAACCTTCTCTGGTATCGATTGCTTCCCAATGAAACATTCAGGGAGGGTGTTTTATTTATGGCGCTGCTCGCCTCTGTCCCTCTTCTGGGCATCATCGGGATTCATATATATACATCAAGAAATAATTACCATCCCATCCGGCTTCTAGGTATTGGTTCGATAATGCTTGTACTTTTCTTGGGAGGATTGATCGTTAGTACAAAAATTGGAGGCGGTAATAATATCCACAATCTAGATTCATATCTATTGATATTACTGATTGCTGGGAGTTATATCTACTTCGGAAGAACCATTCCAGATTATGATAAGCCAGAAAAGGAGACCCCTGGAAAGCTTGTAAACCTTTTTGTGTCGCTGGCGGTTCTCATTCCAGTGTTATTTGCGATTCAAGATGGAAAACCAACCTCTCGACCAAATCCTGCGAAGGCAGAAAATGCACGCCGGGCAATTCAGGAATACTCGACAGATGTCGTCTCTAATGGAGGTAAGGTATTGTTTATCGCCGAGCGGCAATTATTGACCTTTGGTGAAATTGAAGGTATTCCGTTAATCCCGGAATATGAACGGATGAATTTAATGGAAATGGTTATGGGTGGCAACCAAGCTTATTTGGAAGAGTTTCACAAGCGTATTGAAAACCAGGAATTTGACTTGATTGTGACCGAACCATTAAAAATAAAATTCAAAGGGAGGACAGAATCTTTTGGGGTGGAAAACGATGTTTATGTGCGGGATGTTTCTAAACCTGTGCTCTGCTACTACGAAACTGTAAAAAAAATCTCCAGGTTCCCTATCC
>CP070785.1:2676943-2685941 GCA_020346705.1 Chloroflexota bacterium
CGGTGGACCTGAAGCGCTGTGTGAAAATTTAAGGGTTTTCCCTGATGGCTCATCAATCTTCGTGGATGACTGCAGGAATATTTTCTGGCAAATTCCAACCCCAGAAAGTCGCAAGGTCCACCTGGATGAATTCAGATCATCATTCGGCAGTTTGGATGAACTCACTACAGAGGACGATCAGACTCAACACCTGATCATTTTAGGTACTGGTACTGGTACTCCAGACCCGGATACCCTTGAAGAGGCATGGTTGCTTTCAACAGAACTTCACGACCTCCTTTCCGAACCTACAGGAATGGGGATGGTAATGTCCTATACATACGATGGTAATCTCTTGGGGTATGACTTATTCAATAAAATCATCCTTCCTTCCCAATTTCCCAAACATGGCGATCTGCGCGGTGCTGTGCTGACCCCAAGGGGCGACCGCCTGGCATTTAGCGACGATGAGGGGTTGAAAGTTTTTGAAATTAAATCCCAATCGGCAACTCAGCTTCTCCCACCTCCAGAAGAGGGGTACTACCTGCCGCGCTCTTGGTCGAATACAGGACAGTTATTCGTTTCTCATTACCCAGAAGACGAGAATGGGCAAATACGTCATGGATGGTTATCTTTGGAAGATAATGCTTGGCGCGATCTGCCCATGCCGGTAGATGCTCTTGGTTATGGCTGCGATACTGGTGCAGCCTGGTCCTTTGAAGGAGATGAATTAGCCATCACCGGTCTCGGTTACGGTGAAGCGTGCAACATGAATCCCGGATTGTCCATCATCGATTTGTTCTCCAATACCGCCCAGATCGTTATTGCGTCGACAATGAAAACGGGCGAAGGCGAAAGCGACACCCTGACCGCTGGTGCACATACGCCCGCCTGGTCTCCAGATGGAACTTGGATAGCATTTGGCCTCGACCAGGATGCGACAGAAGCTGACAATTTCCCGATCAGGCTATATCGCGCCCATCCGGATGGCAGTAACCTGACACCACTGACAAACACTTCCCAGGGATCTGCGACGCATCCTGTTTGGGCACAGGATGGTTCACTTTATTATGGTTTGAGTGACGCGGCGGCTGACCAGAACGGTCTTTACCAGTATCTCCCCGAAGACAACACCCACATACTCCTCTTGCCAGGCACCGGGATTCATCCTTTAAGCATCTCCCCTGATGGGGAATTCCTGCTTTATGAACAGGACCAGATACTGAGGATATGGCGAATTCGCCTCGGTGAAACTGTAGCCGAGATTACTGGCGAAGAAGATAAACGTCCATCTTTTTCAGGTTGGTTGTTCGTTGAAAGTGAACAATAAATCTTATTCGAATCCTCCAGGAGAAAGCAACCTTATGGTAAAGCAAACCTTTCCTTCAAAAAGAGCCCCAATTTACGCTGATGTGCCCGATGAAAAGTGGAACAATTGGCGTTGGCAATTGAGCAATCGCATCAACACACCAGAAGAATTTGAGCAGGTGATCCCCTTGACGGACAGCGAGCGCAAAGCGTTATCTGCAGCCCATCTATTCCGCGTCGACATCACCCCCTATTTTATATCGCTCATCGATCCCGATGATCCCAATGATCCGATTCGTAAGCAAGTCGTGCCCACCGAGGTTGAAATGGCACCTTTTACGGCGATGATGGAAGACTCGCTTGCCGAAGACCGACATTCTCCCGTTCCTGGTCTTGTACATCGTTATCCGGATCGGGCGTTAATGCTGGTCACAACACAATGCGCTTCCTATTGCCGCTACTGTACCCGTTCTCGCATCGTTGGTGATCCATCGGCAACATTCTCGCGATCTGAATTCGAAATGCAGATTGAGTATCTCCAGCGCACCCCGCAAATCCGGGATGTGCTCCTTTCTGGAGGCGATCCTCTGGTGCTGGCCCCCAAGATCCTGGAAGAGATACTCACCCGTTTGAGAGAGATCCCGCACCTGGAGATCCTCCGCATCGGTTCGCGCGTTCCAGTGTTCTTGCCCATGCGAATTACGGAGGAGCTCACGGATATCCTCCAGAAATTCCACCCCATGTGGCTCAACATTCACGTCAACCATTCCAATGAGATAACCGCCGAACTTGCGGAAGCCTGCGATCGTTTGACCAGGGCGGGGATCCCTCTCGGCAACCAAGCCGTGCTCCTGGCAGGTGTGAACGATAATGTTCACATTCAACGACAGCTGGTACATGATCTGGTTCGCATGCGAGTTCGTCCATATTACCTTTACCAATGCGACCTGGTGGAAGGAGCGGGACATTTCCGCACGCCGGTTGCCAAGGGTATTGAAATTATTGAGGGCTTGCGCGGCCATACCTCCGGATATGCAGTACCGGTCTTCATTGTTGATGCACCTGGTGGTGGCGGAAAGATTCCGGTTGGACCGAACTATCAGATCAGCATGTCGGACCACAAAATCATCTTGCGAAATTTCGAAGGCTTTATTACCACCTATGAAGAACCCACCAATTACAAGCCAGAGGATGCAGCCAAACCAGGCTTGAAGCGCCCCGAACCCGGGCAATCAGGCATTAGCGGCTTACTAGATGGCGACCATCTGTTCATCAAGCCAGAGAACTTCGACGAGGTTCACGACAGAGGTGGCACACAGCACCGCCTTAAGGATGCCAGTAAATGGGTGCCTCTGGGTATCGGCAGCGGTGACGAGCAGGAGGAGGATCGCGAACAAGATTAATCTCAATCGATTTCATTAAAGGTTGAAACGCTTCGAAATCCCACCATCGGTGATGGTGGGATTAGTATTTCCGATATGAGAACAGTGAGGCATTGTTAATATCATATTAGAAGGGATAATAGAAATTTGACACCATTTGTCAGGCTTTTCGCCGCGTGGTAGAATGCAGCTAGCGAAAATTATTCGCAGTTATCTTGGAGGTTGAGAAAGTTATGGAAAAGCAAGTTGCCACTTTTGCCGTCAAAAAGGGATTGGCTCAAATGTTAAAGGGCGGCGTGATTATGGACGTTGTCACCCATGAGCACGCTCGCATCGCTGAAGATGCTGGTGCTGTGGCTGTGATGGCCCTTGAGCGAGTCCCTGCAGATATTCGCGAACATGGCGGGGTTGCCCGGATGAGCGATCCCGAACTGATCCTGCAGATAATGGATGCCGTCACCATCCCGGTCATGGCTAAAGCCCGCATCGGGCATTTCGTGGAAGCCCAGATTCTTGAAGCGATTGGTGTTGATTACATTGACGAATCTGAGGTTCTGACACCAGCCGATGAGGCGTATCACATTAATAAGCATGATTTTAAAGTACCTTTCGTATGTGGTTGTCGAAACCTAGGCGAAGCTTTACGGCGCATTGGAGAAGGTGCTGCCATGATCCGCACCAAAGGCGAAGCTGGTACTGGAGATGTCGTTGAGGCTGTGCGCCACGCGCGCTCGGTTTTAGGCGAGATCCGCCGCCTGCAAAATATGCCAGAAGAAGAATTAATGAGTTATTCCAAGGATATCGGTGCGCCATACGAATTAGTGCTGGAGACTCGTGCCTTGGGCCGCCTCCCTGTTGTTAATTTCGCCGCCGGTGGTCTTGCCACACCTGCAGATGCTGCCATGATGATGCAGCTCGGTGTGGATGGAGTCTTTGTTGGCTCTGGCATCTTCAAATCAGGCGATCCAGCCAAGCGAGCCGAGGCGATCGTCAAAGCTGTAACCCATTATGATGATCCCTACATCCTGGCTGAAGTCAGCCGCAATCTGGGAGACCCAATGGTGGGACGCCAGGTCTCCGCTATTCCAGAGGCTGAGTTGATTGCCGATCGGGGCTGGTAAGTGGTCCCTGACCATAAACCACAGCCTTAGAATTACCAATATGAAGATAGGCATCCTCGCTCTGCAAGGTGATTTTGCCGAACACAACGCGATCCTAGAACACTTGGGAGTCGAGACACGCCAGGTACGTCTACCTGCTCAGCTCGAATCTCTGGATGGGCTGATTATCCCGGGTGGCGAATCAACAACCATCGGAAAACTGGCTGAAGACTACCAGCTTATTGAACCGATCCGAAAATTCAGCAAAACGGGTGCCATTTGGGGCACCTGCGCAGGGGCGATTTTGCTCTCGAAAGACGCCCGCCGAACTCAGCCTTTGCTGGGGTTAATGGACATCACCGTAGAACGAAACGCTTTTGGCAGGCAGGTTGAAAGTTTCGAAATCGATATCGAGGTGCCCGTCCTTCAAGAATTCTACCCACAGAATGGGCAGACTTTTCATGCCGTGTTTATCCGGGCTCCTTTGATCGAATCCGTGGATGGGACAGCTCGCATTTTGGCCTCCCTCCCAGATGGCCGCATCATCGCTGCTCAGCAAAGGAAATTATTGGCTACATCCTTCCACCCTGAACTCACCCCTGACGATCGCTTCCACCGTTATTTCCTCACCCTCGTGAGCAAATAGGGATCAATCTCGGCTGAGAGCATCATTTTATTATGGATATCAGACATTTCGACTGGCGTGATTTACCATTGCTGTTGAGATACAGGCAGCGGGGCATATTCTTCGATTACGCCTCGGTTCTCACGCGGGGAGAAATATTAGTGCCGTCCAGGGCAATGCTCTCCTACTTCGCCTCTACGATTGGTGTCTATACTTACCTGTGCACTCCTGATGACAAGCAAGGTGAAACGTTGCTTGGCCAGATCAGCCATGGTCAGGGAAAACAGGTGGCCCACCTCTCCTTCCTGGCACCCGTGAATGCACTTGACGATGACAATCTGCTCAAATTACTGGATCATATTGTCCAACAGATCGGCAAACGCGGCGCTTTCCACCTATTGGCAGAAGTCGAAGAGCGTTCTCCTGTTTTTGAAAATTTACGCCAGACTGGATTTGCACTTTATGTCCACCAGCGTATCTGGCAAAGCCCTGGAGATACCCAGCAAACAGAAAGCTCGTCCCAATGGCGAGAAATCACCAGTTTGGATGCCGTAGCAGTTCGCTCTTTGTACGACATGCTGGTTCCAGCATTGGTCCAACAAGTTGAATCCCTGCCTAATAAACGCATGAAGGGCCTCGTCTATTATCGGGATGATGAACTCATGGCCTATGCAGAGATAAGATACGGGCCGCGAGGAATTTGGGTGAAACCGTTCATTCATCCTGATATTCAAAATATTACCGAACTGGTCACCGACTTGCTGTACAATTTACCTAACCGCCATTCACGTCCGATATATTTCTGTATTCGTTCGTACCAGTCCTGGCTGGAAAACGCGCTTGAAGATTTGCAGGCAGAAGCTGGGCCTATGCAGGTGGTGATGGTAAAGCACCTTGCGGTCGCCAAAAAAGTGCGTAACTCTTTCGCCATACCCAATTTAGAAAGCGGACAGCAGGAAATTTCTACTCCTTTTGTTAATTCGGAGACACATAATAATATATGACCCAACGTCGCATTACTGACGATTTACAAGCATTAATGGAAGTGCTGCCGGAGCACATTCGCCACGCAGTCCTCAAAGAAGATGACAGCGACAACTTATTAGAAGTAATAATGGACCTGGGCCGGGTCCCCACTGCGCGATTCATCGACCGGGAGGTGATCCTGAGCCAGACGGAGGTGGCGCGTGAAGATATCGAATACGTCACCGATCGCATTGGAGAATTTGACAGCGACAATCGCGCCGGTCTCGAACGCACTTTGCACCGCATTTCAGCCATCCGCAACCGCCGCAGTCATATCGTTGGTTTGACCTGCCGGGTTGGCCGGGCTGTATATGGCACGACGGACCTGATCAAAGATCTGATTGAAAGCGGAAAAGGGCTGCTGCTCCTCGGTCGTCCCGGGGTTGGCAAAACCACCCAGTTGCGGGAAGCTGCCCGCATTCTCGCCGAAACCAAACGCGTGGTCATTGTGGACACATCCAACGAGATTGGTGGGGATGGGGATGTCCCCCACCCGGCGGTTGGCAAGGCGCGGCGGATGCAGGTATTAACCCCCTCCCTGCAGCATGAAGTCATGATCGAGGCTGTGGAAAACCACAATCCTGAGGTGATCGTGATCGATGAGATCGGTCGCGAATTAGAAGCCGCCGCGGCACGCACGATCGCCGAACGCGGCGTTCAGCTCATTGGCACTGCCCACGGCAACACGCTTGAGAACTTGCTGCTCAACCCGACTCTTTCCGATCTGGTTGGCGGTATCGAATCTGTCACCCTTTCAGACGAGGAGGCTCGCCGCCGCGGTACCCAAAAAACTGTCCTCGAACGGCGTTCCCCACCCACCTTTGACGTGCTGATCGAGATCCAAACCCGGGATCGCCTGGCAGTTAATCACGACGTCTCTGAGGCGGTCGATGCTCTTTTGCGGGGCTACCCGCTGCCGACCGAGATTCGCACTCGCGGCACCGATGGAGAGATTCACGTTGAGAAGGGCAGACCGGTGCCTGCCACCCCCCAACCTGTTCAGCCCCAGGGAGGTTTCCGGCGCATGGCAAATGGCGGGCCCAGACGCCAGCGACAGCCAACTGAGGCTGGCGAGAGACCGACTGAAGAACCTGCTGCGGATTCTCCCTTGCAAACGATACGCATTTACCCCTACGGGGTAGCCCGCAACCGGTTGATCCAGGCCGCGAAACGCCTGGGAGTTCCGGTTCTGGTCGTCAAGGATTTTGGTGAGGCGGACGTCTTGGTGACTTTGCGCACCTACTACCGCAAACGGCAGCGCCCGATCGTTGATGCGGAAAACCGCGGCACACCAATTTACGTCTTGCGTTCCAACACTGTAAACCAGATGCAGAAGTTCCTCAGCGATTTGTTCAACATTTCCCGCGATTCTGGCGAAGAACAATCCGTTGAACGTGTCATCCAGGATACGGAAGGCGCCATTAATGCAGTCTTGAACGGCGAGCGCTGGATCGAACTGCCGCCCGCACTTTCATACATCCGCCGGCTCCAGCACGAAATGGCCCGGCAAGCCAACCTGACCTCTCATTCTTACGGGAAAGAACCCTACCGCCGGGTGCGGATTTTCAGGGACTGAGCATCAAAGCAACCATGTTCATCACCCTCGAAGGACCAGATGGGAGTGGCAAATCTACCCAGATCAACCCCCTGGCAGATTATTTAAAAGACCAGGGGTATTCTGTGTTGATCACTCGCGAACCTGGCGGCACTCCGATTGGTGACCAGATTCGCCTCATCCTTTCAGACCTGAAAAATACCGGTATGCATCCCCGCAGCGAAACCCTCCTTTTTTTGGCCGCACGGGCTCAACTCGTGGAACAAATCATTAGACCTCATTTGAAAGAAGGTCACGTTGTCCTTTGTGATCGCTATGCCGACTCGACCATGGCATACCAGGGTTATGGGCACCAGAATGACTTAGAGCAGATTAAGACTCTGCTCAACTTTGCCACTGGTGGACTTAAACCAGATTTAACTTTACTCCTGGATATGGATGTTGAGGAAGGATTGAGACGCAAAGCAGGCGGCAGTGAATGGAATCGTTTGGATGCGTACAGTTTGGAATTTCACCAGCGCGTTCGTCAGGGTTACCACAGCCTGGCTGCAAGCGAACCCGAGCGCTGGGTTATGATCGAAGCTGGTGGTTCTCCTGAGGATGTCCAGGCTGCACTTCGCCAGGTGGTTCAAGACCGGCTGATCACGCCTGTGGGGTCTTAAAACCAGTCAACTGTTTCCCCATTGAGTTAAAAATCAGGAATATCTCCGCCCATTCCTCCTTCTGTGTCCAAATCAGGCATTGCAGACTCAATCTCTTCTGGGGACTGGCCAGACTCCAAACGGTCTAGGACTTCATCGTACTCAGGTCCTAAATCTTCGCCCATCTCGGAGCCCATCTGGCGCATCATGCGGGCTAATGCTTTCGGATCATCCTCCAAACCGGCCAGATTAGTTGGGTCAGCCAGGTTTTCCATCCTGCTTTCTTCTGATTGCGCGATCCGGATACGACCAATCGTTCGCTGAACATCTAGGCTGTTACAATTAACACAACGAACTTCGTGTTTGCCATATTCATCATAGGAAAGGTATACTTCAAAGCGTTGCTTACAATCTTTACACCGGTATTCATAGCTCGGCATAGGCATTTCTCCTGATAAACTTCTACCTGGGCACAATTATACCCTCCAGTGAGTTTAACAATAAACAATGAGCGATAACGACCTTTATCCTCCCCAGCATAGCGAACCCTTGTTGATCGTCATCTCTGGGCCATCTGGCGTCGGCAAAGACAGCGTAATCAAATCGATGAAAGAGCGTGACCTGCCGTTCCATTTCGTCGTCACTGCCACCTCGCGCTCACCACGGGAAAATGAGCAGCATGGCGTGGATTATTTTTTTATCTCTCAAGAGGAATTCATCCAGATGATCGAGGAAGACGAGCTCCTGGAGCATGCCATCGTTTATGGCGATTACAAAGGCATCCCCAAAGAACAGGTCCGCCAGGCGCTGGCCAGCGGAAAGGATGTTGTAATGCGTATTGATGTTCAGGGTGCAGCTACCATCCGGGACATTTCTCCGGAAGCTTTGCTCATCTTTCTCACCACGCAAAACGAATCTGAGATGATCGAACGCTTAAAGCTGCGCAAAACGGAGACCACCGACGGGCTGCAGAATCGCATTGCTATCGCCCGGGAGGAACTCAAACGCAAGAGTGAGTTTGATTACGTCGTCGTCAATCGCGACAGCCATCTGGAGGAGGCGGTTGATACCATCCTCGCCATTATCCGCGCCGAACACCATCGGACTACTCCCAAAAAGGTAACCCTGTGACCCAAGATCCCTCAAGTACTGATTATCCACCCGAATCCCCATATTCCGAATACCCCACCAGCCCACCTCCCCAGCCTCCACCGCAGGCTCAGAGGGTACCGATCAGCACACCCACCAGCCGCCCATATGTCACATATACCTTGCTGGTCGCCACCATCATCATCTTCATCCTGCAAGCAGCTGGCGAAGCCTTATTCGGATATGATCTCGTGGCTGCTATGGGTATGAAGGTCAACGAATTGATCCTCGAA
>CP070785.1:2686041-2692473 GCA_020346705.1 Chloroflexota bacterium
CTATCTTCTTGGATAGGGGATTCAGGTCTGACTAGGTTCAGTCCCGAATCTATCTCCTTCATCGATACCGAAACTTCTGGTTTAGCTGGCGGGACTGGGACATATGCATTTCTGATCGGGATCGGCAATTTTACGAAACAGGGATTCAAGCTCTCACAATTCTTTATGCGTGATCCCTTTGAAGAACCTGCCCAGCTGGCAGCAGTTTTAGGTGCTCTCGATAAAACTGAGGTTCTAGTTACTTACAACGGTAAATCATTCGATATACCTTTGTTGAATACTCGCTTCATTACTAATAGTGAACCTCCTCCGCTAATTTCACAATCACATATCGATTTACTGCATCTGGCGAGGAGATTATGGAGAGATCGATTAACTAGCCGAACTTTAGGTTCAATTGAAGAAAACATCCTAGCTTTGCAACGCACCGAAGAAGATATCCCTGGATGGATGGTTCCCACAATCTATTTTGATTATATTAAATCTGGGGATGCAAGGCCTATGAAGGGTGTGCTTTATCATAATGCGATGGATATCCTATCTCTAGCTTCTCTACTTAATCACATCTCAGAAATCTTGGATGATCCACATGGAGGCTTGGTAGAAGAAGGGATCGATCTAATTTCTATCGGTAAGATTTATGAAGATATGGGAGAGATTGACGCGGCAGCTGAATGTTTCGCTCAAGGTTTAGAATACAATCTTCCAACAAATATCCGCAAACAAGCCGTATTTCGTTGGTCGATAATGGAGAAACGCCGTAGTAACTACGATCAATCGATACAACTATGGCGCAACGCAGCCGAAAATCAAGAAATATACGCCTATGAAGAACTGGCCAAAGTATATGAGCACAAACTCAAGGACTTGTCTCAAGCGTTATACTGGACAGAACTTGCCATTTCAATCCTTGATTCATCAGTTTTTCCGCGCCTCGAGCGCAACCTGTGGATGCATAAATTTGAGCACCGCTTAAATCGACTTCAAAGAAAAGCTAACCGATAATAAGCCCTCTGTTATCTCTGAAAGAATTGAATAAATCCGGTGGTGGAATCATTGCATTTGGTCTAAAAATCGAAACCTTGTATCTACATATATTTCTGATAAATTATCCGAAGTTCATCCAATAAATGAACAACAACTCTTTTTCCTGGTCTTTTGAAACAGGCTTAATCGAAATTTCGAAAGAAACAATCCCGATATCTGGATTGCCGACAGAATTCGATGGTTATCGACTCACCCATTTGAGTGATTTTCATCTTGGAACCTGGCTTGACATTCAAGCAGTAGTTCAAATAATTGAGATCACTAACTCTCTCGATTCTGATTTGATTGCAATTACAGGGGATTTTGTCAGCTCAAAAATTGAACGACACGCTCCTGACCTAATCCAAGCGCTCACCGGGTTAAAAGCAGTAGATGGTATAGTGGCGGTTCTTGGTAATCATGATCACTACACTGATGCAGGGCAAATCAGAGAGATTCTAAGACAAAGCGGTGTTGTTGAATTGGACAACAAAGTGAGGACCATCTGCCGTGGCGAATCAAGTTTATATATAGCTGGAATAGATGATCAAATGACCGGGCATGACAATCTCAACAACGTGATAACCGCTCTCCCTGAAGAAGAAGTTCCTGTTGTCTTATTAGCTCATGAACCAGATTTTGCTGATACCAGTTCAAAAAGCAGGGTTTTTGCCCTGCAGTTATCAGGTCATACCCATGGTGGCCAGATTCGCCTGCCTGTACTCGGTCCTTTGTATCTTCCCCGTCTTGGTCGAAAATATCCCTCTGGGAAATATAAAATAGGAGACATGATTTTATACACGAATCGTGGACTCGGTACAAGTTGGTTCAAAGTTCGCTATAACTGTCCCCCAGAGATTGCCGTTTTTGAACTTAAATCGGCATAGATATATATAATTCAATTCCCTTAATCCCCAGCCACATCCCACACAGCATCAGAGATTTCTCGAAGACGTATTTTATAATCCGTGCTCGATAAAAACCGATTGCATAAGAAGACAACTACTAATCCTGTGCGCTTATCCGCCCAGGCCATCGAAGTTCGCTGCCCAAAATGACCAAAAGTGTCAAGACTACTTCCATAGCCCATCCCATCTGGTAAATCCGGATTTATTTTGTGCTCACCACCAAGGGAGAAACCATAACCCCACCGAGTCACCCTTTTGATAGATTCATCGAAACCCTCATTTCCCAATGATGTGGCTAATTGAACAGTAGTTCGTTCCAGATATTTCGTGCCTCCATATTTCCCCTCGTTCAGAAGCATTTGGAAGAATACCGCAAGGTCTCGAGCAGTACTATGCAAAGAAGCAGCTGGGATTACAGCCTGGCGGAAGCTTGATGAATTGAATATGCTGGCAACAAGTCGATGATCAAAAGTTCCCGAACAAAGTTTAGCATATCCATCATCTTCTGGCTCGCTGATATTCATACTGGTATTGTTGATGCCCATAGGCCAAAGATATTTTTCCCCCAGAAAATCATCCACAGGTTTTCCACTGACTCTCTTGATGATCTCACCTAATATGAAGCCAAAATTTAGATATTGATATGCCGTCTTAGTTCCTGGTTGAAACTCCGGTTTTTGTCCTGCAAGATACCCCGATATTTTTTCCGTATTTGATATGTTCAACAGCTGGTTGATAAAACCGCGTACAGGAAGACCCGATTGGTGGAGTAATACTTGCCGGATTGTTATCTCTTCTTTTCCATTGCAAGCAAACTCCGGCCAATATTCCCCTACATGAGAATCAAGGGTAACTTTACTCTCATCAACTAGTTTAAAGATACAAGCACTTGTAAGAGGTTTCGTAACAGAAAAAGTCAGAAATTTAGTCGTGGGTGTGACCGGGACAGATTTTCTGGTGTCTGTATATCCGCCATATTGATCTACAATAGCCCGGCCATTTTTAAGGACAACCAATTGAGCACCCGGATGAAGCCCAGCCTTAATCTGGCGATCAAATACCTCAGAGATTCGTTTTGCAGAATCCTCCGTAACCCCTGATCCAGAGAGATCATGGCTTTCCTTGAAGTTTATTTTGTCTGTATAAGATGGAATTTTAACCACGGACATAACAATTTGACTTGAAACAACAATGAAATTTTTCGTTTGAGAATCGAAATATCCTTATTCCTTACCAGCTTGAAAATCAGAAATAAATTTCATGATCAAAAATAATCTTCGAATTATAATCTTATCTCGAAATCCCGGTATTGTTATTTGAATTCCGGAAGCGTATATAACTCTTCGTGTTTTGAACGAGACCAAAGAAAGGTGAAAATGCCATGTACCATGGTGGTTGGTGGTCATTAATTCGTGCTGATGAATCCAAGGGGAAAGCGAAGATAGATCGGGCTCTTCTGCTACGCATCAGCAGATATGCACGTCCCTATTGGGCATATATATTGACAGTTTTGATTGCGATCATCCTCATCTCATTGATTGAGCTAATCCCTCCTTTGATCTTTCGCAGACTGATTGATGTAGTGATACCTCAAAAAGACTTTCGACAATTAACCCTCTTGGCATTATCTCTTATTGCCATCCCAATCTTAAGTGGTTTGATAGGTATCGTTGAGAGATATTTCAGTGCCAAAGCCGGAGAAGGGATTATCTTCGACCTTCGGCAGGAGATGTACGATCACCTGCAGCAGATGTCAATCCGTTTCTTCACCCATACTCGGTCAGGTGAAATCGTATCCAGGTTTAATAGTGATGTTGTGGGGGCACAAAATGCGATCACGGGCACAATACCTAGTATCGTAACTAATTTAGTCACCTTAACTTCTACCCTGATTGTAATGATCACAATCGATGCTCGCTTGACACTGCTTTCCATCGCCGTACTACCACTATTTCTTTTACCAACGCGTAGAGTTGCGCGGATTTTGCGAGATATACGCCGTAAAGCGATGGAGTTCAATGCGGATTTGAGCAGCTTAATTTCGGAGACTCTCGGGATTAATGGGGTCTTATTGGTAAAAACCTTTGGTCGGCAGCAGCAGGAATCGGAGCAATTCAGGAAGATAAATCAAAATGTACGGGATATTGGAGTCAGGCGAGCCCTGGTTGGTCGGTGGTTCTTTATGGGATTAGGCATCTCTGGTGCAATCGGAACAGCGTTAATTTATTGGGCAGGAGGTTATCTCGTCATGACAGACGTGCTGACTCTTGGAACCATTATTGCTTTTGCAGCATATTTGACGAGGTTATATGGTCCGATATCCTCACTGACGAATGTCCAGGTTGATTTCGCAACCTCGATGGTCAGTTTTGAAAGAGTCTTCGAATACCTAGATTTACCGATCGAAATCCAAGACAAAATTGGAGCAAAAAAAGTCAAGAGTGTTCGAGGAGCGGTTAGATTTAAAAATGTCTCCTTCAGCTATGGCAACGAGGATGGTAAGTCTCAAAATGAAGTCGACTTCCAAACTTCAACTTCCATCGCTGACAAAGCCACGAATATTCCAGATATTGCACAGAGGTTGGCTCTAAAAGATATTTCATTTGAGATCGAAGCTGGAGAATTAGTAGCCCTGGTTGGCCATTCAGGAGCTGGTAAAACAACCATTACTTATTTGCTTCCGAGACTTTATGATCCTACAAATGGAGTAATTTCGCTTGATGGACTTGATATTAGAGATATTACCCAAAAATCCCTCGTCGATCAGATTGGTATGGTCACACAGGAAACGTACCTCTTTCATGATACGGTTCGCTCAAACCTTTTATATGCAAAACCAGATGCCGATCGTGATGAAATAATTACTGCCTGTCAGGCTGCCCACATTCATGATTTTATCCAGGATTTACCTGATGGATATGATACGGTAGTAGGAGAAAGAGGTTACCGACTCAGTGGTGGAGAAAAGCAACGCATGGCAATTGCACGAGTGATTCTCAAAGATCCTCGTATTCTCATCCTTGATGAGGCCACTTCTCACCTCGATTCACGAAACGAGGCGTTAATTCAAGCTGCACTTGCACCTCTGATGGAAGATCGGACCAGTCTGGTGATCGCTCACCGCCTCTCAACAATCTTGGCAGCTGATAAAATCCTCGTTTTGGATCGTGGGCAGCTTATCGAGCAAGGAAATCACAAAACCCTGCTTCACAAGAGGGGACTCTATGCAGAATTGTATGAAACCCAGTTTCAAGATGAAAATCTAACAGTGAGCTAATCTTATAATCAGTCATGGCTATGCGCAACACCTTAGGGGACTACCTTTTCGTTATTAGATTTTCGATACCCACTCAAAAAATATTAATGACCATGCGAAGACATTTAAATTGCTAAATGTTATAATTTGGTCACCTCAGCAAAGGAAGCCTCCCACTAGACATTGACTAGAAATATCGCTTTCGTCACATATGAAACACCCTATTCTCCAGGGGGTGGAATTGCCGCGGTGATGGCATACCTTCCTAGAGCTATCCAAGAATTATCCAAAAATCCAGTTTTCGTAATCTCTCCCTTTCACTTCAACATTACTAAAACCAAAAATTCCGAACCCGCGATGATTAAACTTGCGACCATAAGCGTTTCCTTTGACGGGAAAGATTTTGACCTTGATGTAATGCTTTTGGATAAAGAAGTAAAATGGATCTTCTTGAAATCCAAAGGAGAAATACATCAGGACACCCCATTTTTTGGTGGGGAACTCCACCCGTATGATGTTCAGCCGATGACTTCTAAGGGTCAACCCGTCTTGAAACGTGATTCCCTGTTTTTTGGGAAAGCTGTGTCACAGGCTTTACCAGAACTAACATCGAAAAAAGATTGGATTGTATTAATGCAGGATTGGGAAGCTGCTACTACAGCTTTGGTAAACCTGGGAGTTGAAAGTGAAAATCTGGATATCGCTCAATATCTCACCATTCACAACACATATGATAGTGGTATTTCTGGAAGTGATTTGTTGCAGATAAATCCAGAATCTGAGGAAATTTTGGGTGAAACCGTATTGGAATGTGCCTTACCACTGATTCATGATCCCGTATTTACAGTATCCGAACAATTTGCCCTAGATCTTTCATCGGAAATTCTCCAGACGAAAATCATGATCCCACACTTGATATCAGCATTAACTCCCAGGCTGGTTGGGTTAAATAACGGCCCATTTGTCCAGAGCTCAGTCCCTGAAGAAGCTCTCGAAACTGCCAGTACGGGCAATTATGGTGCAATTCATGCCTGGAAAGCTAAAAACAGAGAGCTCGCATTTGCTGCTGTAGATGAAATCCGCCGGTCTGAGCAAACACCCATCTGGGGTAATAGAGCGAAATTCGATCGAGAAGAAGCTCCATGGTTCGTGATGGCAGGGCGCGATGACAGCCGCCAGAAGGGCTACGAGATCGCCTGTCTTGCCATCGATGAATTACTTTCAAAGGAGATGCCAGCGCGG
>CP070785.1:2692573-2695933 GCA_020346705.1 Chloroflexota bacterium
GACCATGTCCCTGTAATGGAGAAGAATACTGAACTGGATCAAATCCAATTTGTTCTGTGGGCAACGCTGGTAAATAGATTGAGAACTTGGTTCCCTCGCCGGCTTCGCTATGGACATCAATATAGCCGCCATGCTGTTTGACAATCCCATAGGCCTGAGCAAGACCCAATCCAGTTCCCTCTCCGATTGGCTTGGTGGAGTAAAAAGGTTCGAAAATATGCGGTATCACATCCGGTGGTATTCCATTTCCAGTATCACCAACGGTGATTGTGATCCATTCTCCATTGGGTAGGAATGGGCTGGGAGGAATTTCTCCTGGCTGCAAGTCCAATCTGCTTAGATTTAAACTTAATAATCCACCTTCGGGCATCGCATCACGAGCATTTATCGCCAGATTCATCAATACCTGCTGAAGGCGAGTCGGATCAGCGTGGATAGGATATGATCCAGGTTGGTATTTCAATTCCACCCGGATCGTTTCTGGCAACACACGTTCAAGCAAGCGATCAAATTCCTTAATGAACGGCAGCAAATCAAGCGTGCTTTGTTCCATCACGGATTGACGGCTGAAGTCCAAGATTTGCCGGATCAAGCTTGATGCGCGCTGAACCTGCTGCTGGATGATGGATAATCTTTCAAGACCCGCCGGGTTTAATGCCAGGTCTTTGAGCAGCAGGTCAGAATAAACCAAAATAGTAGCCATGATATTGTTGAAATCATGAGCGATTCCTGCCGCCAATTGACCTACCGTGGCTAGACGATCTTGCATCTGAATGCGGGATTGGTTGTGGCGTTCAATCGTGACATCGCGCAGCATCAAAATCCAGTAAGGATTCTCACCAGCCAAAGCCCGGGTCTCGATCTCAAATATTCTGTGTTTAGACCCATCAAGGTTTATTTCTACTGGTTGAGGATCATCAGCTCGTTCGATCAGTTCCTCAATTGCATATGGACCTAACCTGTCAATGCCGGAGCTGGAATCTTCCATTGCAAGCTGGTAGAGGATCTCACTGCCATATGAGTTGACCAAGACAAGGTTGTATTCTTCATTTAGCAGCATAACCCCAACCGGTAAGCGTTCCACCAAACTCGATAATCGTTCCTGCTCCATTTCCAACATTTCCACCAGATGTTGAACCTGTTCGTAGCGCCCGACATTGCTGAGGGCGACACCCACCTGGTGACAAATTGCCTGGATCAGTTCCAATTGGTCAGCCGAAAATGCTGCAGCTTCATAATGGAATAAGCAGAATACTCCCATCAACTGCTCACCATGAATGATCGGCGCTCCGAGCACCGATTTGGCGCCATCCAGCCAATCAGGGAATTCATTAAAACGCTCATCTTGAGTGATATCTGGAAGATTTATTGCCTGACCATTTGAAGCTATCCACCCTGGTAAACCTGCTTCAAGATCAAAATCAATTGGGAGACCGACTTCATTCTGTTTAAATTGGTCTGACCGGTATTCATTCTGCCACCTGAGCTTCTTCCCCTCCGGCAAGTATAACAACGCCATTCCAAGCGAACCACCAAGAGCCTGGCAGGTTAATCTAATTGCTCTCTCCAAGATCTCATTCGAGTCAAGACTGGGAGCCAACTCCCTGCCAATATCGTAAACTAGACTCAAATGCCTTTCCTCGGTGGCAACCGCTTCGTAAAGACGAGCGTTTTCTATAGCAATTGCGGCTTGATCCCCCAACAGTCTCAACATGTGGATGTCAGATTCAGAAAAAGCCCCGGGTTGGACGTGAGAGACATTCATCACCCCAACTACCCGCTCACCAATTTTCAGCGGTAATCCAATAATCGAACCCGACCAGGAGTTTGGCGTTCCGGCATAAAGTGGATCGGCACGTAAATCTGGGACAAGGATCGGTTTCCCAGTTTTCGCAACTGTCATCGTCAATCCATCAGAACGGGGATTCGAGAATGGCTTGTCTCTTTTTCCATCCCCCCAATGAGCGGTGCCAAAAATGAGCTTATCCCCATTCTCAGACTGGTAGAGGAATATATGGCAGTTCCTCATCCCTGGGACAAGATCTAATGCGCATTCTGCAATCGTATCGAGCACCTCTCTTAAATCGAGGCTGGCAGTCAAAGTTAAACTCGCCTGCCGCAAATTTTCCATTTGCGATGCATTTCTCTCCTCCCCCGACTTCCTCGAACTGATATCCTCAACGGTACCTTCTATCCATTTCGCGGCAGGTGATCCTTTCCCACCAACCAGCCTGGCATTCAAGGACGCCCAAAAGCTGGAGCCACCAATTTCCTTAAGCTGCACTTCTAAACCGGTTACTTGAGAGCTTGAATGAAGGCGATTGAAAAAATCCTCCCAGTCATCTCGGCCAAGAAATAGATCACTCATCTTCAAGCCCTGCATCGATTCAAATGATTCCAAGCGGAAAATCCTGAGAAATTCTGAATTTGCTAAGAAGATTTCACCGAATGGATCACCTGATATGCGAAAAACTCCAATGGGGATATTTTCGATAATGGATCGTGGATCCATTTCGTTCTTTATGTGCTGTCTGGGGTGTTGAATTATCAATTTGGTTTTCGGCATTCCCCACCGTTCTAGAAAATATTAGATATTCAACCATCGATGAAGATGGAAGGGTATATGATTATAGCCAGTCAGTGGTCAACCCACCTTTGATCAGGCTATCTGAATTGTCATCAGCAGCTTTCAGTATTGATAATACAGAAGATAATGAGAATCAGTGCACGATTCAGGCCAAATCCCTCACCAAGTATAAATCCCCGCGCTGAAATCCACGATCAAGGTAGTACTGGCGAGTTCCCACCGCAGAGATCACTGCCAACTTGTGAAACCCTTTCTCGCGAGCAATTGATTCGGCTTCAACCAGCAAGGAGGTGCCCAAACCTGCATGTTGGGCTGAACCCGATTGCTTGTCACCTACTTCCAGCGATTGACCATACACATGAACTTCCCGGATTACGGCAGCTCCGTTTAAATCTTCCAAACCTGTGCCAGGTGAATCCTTTCCCGGAAGCGAAAGACGCAAAAAACCAGCCAGTTTATCAGCCTCAGTATTGTATGAGATGAAGTGTTCTTCAAAGCCATCGCAGTTGAATACTAGATCATCACGCTGAAGTTCGCTGGTATCGATCTTCTCGTTTCTCACTTCACGGCACCGTACGCACTGACAACGGGTGCCGCGATTTTTCATCTCAAGCTGGATATCCTGGCGCAGGCTGGTTCTTTTATTACCTTCAACAACATTCGTCGAAGGGATATCCCTGATCACTCGATTAACCCGGCAGTAGCGCGGGATGGTTGTTTTGATATCTGCTATGAGATCGATCAATTCGTCTGTGGAATAGGGATGGAATTCT
>CP070785.1:2696033-2704455 GCA_020346705.1 Chloroflexota bacterium
CGCCTTTTCGATTGCAGCTGATTCCCGCTGAACTAACGGTTGCGGCCAATTAACCCATGATCCACCACCATAGGCTTCCTTTATCGCCATAAAAAGGCAAAAATCATCCAGCCAAAAGCTGTTCTCAGTTCGAAACTCTTCAAATTCGGATTTCAACTCTTTGGAGTCAGAATGCTGAAACTGAATAAATGAACGATCGAGGACGCCCCCCTTCCAGGGGATCAAATTGCCGAAATCCACCCGATCTGCAGGGAATTTGGGAGATTCAACCAAATCGTTAGCATGCAGCAGGCCGTCTTCCAACAGCATCTCTGGGCTGATCAGGTATGGATTACCAGCAAAGGACGAGAAACTTTGATATGGCGAATCGCCGTACCCAGTTGGTCCCAAAGGCAGAACCTGCCATAAACCACATCCTGCTCCATGCAGAAATTCTACCCAGCGATGAGCCTGCGGCCCAAGATCGCCGATGCCAAAAGGTCCTGGAAAGCTGGTTGGATGAAGGAGAATGCCCGAAGCACGCTCAAACTTCATATGCCAGCCTCTTGGTTTGGATAAAATCCCCGCTGCGTATATGGCTTGTTGAAAGGTCAGAGGGGATCACGTCTGTAGCAATGACTGCCCCAGGTTCAACAGTTATCCCTTCAGGAAGCTGGCTGTTTTTACCAATCATGGTGATTCGAAGAACTTCTGAATCTTCCATCCCCCCAACGACAGCGTTTTTACCAATATTGACCCGTTTATCAACAATCGACCTTTCCACCGTCGCCCCCGGCTCAATAACTGCGTCAGTAAGGATAACCGAATCCTTCACTACTGCGCCTGGCATCACCCGTACACCCGGAGACAGAATGCTTCGTTCTATTGTCGCTCCGCTTGAGATGACGCAACCATCAGTAATCATGCTATCGCCCACCTGTGCCCCAGACGATATATAAACTGGTGGACGTTCCTCTGTTCTGGTGTGAAACACCCATGAGCGATCATTGAGATCAATAGGTGGTGGATCAGCCAACAAATCCATGTGCGCTTTCCAATAGGATTCCACAGTACCTACATCGACCCAATAACCAGAGTAAGGAAACGCGGATACACGGGCACCATCTTCAATCAAGCGAGGGATTATATCCTTGCCAAAATCATGGGTACTTTCGGATTGGGCGCGATCCTCCCATAGCACTTTATCAAGCAATTCGATATTGAACAGATAGACCCCCATGTTGACTAAATCTGATTTTGGTTCTCGAGGCTTTTCTTCGAAACTTGTAACCTGATAGTTCTGGTCAACATCCAGTATCCCAAACCGTGAGGCATCTTCAATCGGCACCCTGATCGTGCATATCGTGACATCAGCCTGGTGATCGACATGGAAAGCGATCAGGGCATCATAGTTCATCACGTAAATATGGTCACCAGATAGCACAAGGACAAAATCTGGAGCGGAGCTCTTGATGAAGCGAAAGTTTTGCTGGACTGCATCAGCAGTTCCAAGATACCAATCAGATGAACCGCGCGCTTTATATGGTGAGTAAATTCGTACACCCCCAGTGAAATCGCGATTTAAATCCCACGGACCGCCTGATCCAATATGCTCAATCAGAGAGTGCGGCCGGTACTGGGCCAGGATCATGATATCAAACAGGTTTGAATTAATGCAATTCGAGAGCGTGAAATCGATAATGCGGTATTTCCCCGCAAATGGTACTGCAGGTTTTGTTCGCTTGGCTGTCAGAGTGCCCAATCTGGAGCCTTCTCCGCCAGCCATAATGACGGCGCGCGTTTTCATTTTCGCTCCTTCCAGTACTTAAGTTATTGGGATTAGATCTATTTTACTCGATAATGGATTCTGAAGAAATTTGGATGAAAGGTAACCAGCAATAATTAAGATATCCTGATTAAACGCTAACCATCTTGTTTGTAATGCACCCTGTTTGCCGCCGTTATTAAGGTTACGATAAACGATGGGAACTACTTCATCTGATGAGATGATATAATCACATCTTTGCACTGAAAATACAGAAGGCTCTTATTAATTTCGATATGGCAACTCAAGCTGTCAGCATTCATGGACACTTCTATCAACCTCCTCGCGAGGATCCATTAACGAATCTTATCCCAAATGAACCAGGGGCAGCTCCTTACAATAATTGGAACGAGAAGATTTTGGCGGAGTGCTACCAACCTAATGCAATGCTGGGCAATTTTTCCAGGATCAGTTTCAATATCGGCCCGACTTTGTTCACATGGCTCCAATCACAAGATCAAAATACATACCAGCAAATTCTTGATCAAAATCAGGTAAATCGCCGGCAATTTGGGGTAGGAAATGCAATTGCGCAAGCCTATAACCACACCATCTTACCGTTAGCTTCCTCCTCAGATAAAGCAATTCAAATATATTGGGGGATCGCCGATTTTATCCACCGCTTCGGGCATCAACCTCAGGGGATGTGGTTGCCTGAGACTGCGGTTGATTATGAGTGTTTAACCATGATGGCAAATATGGGCATTGAATTTACAATTCTGGCTCCATGGCAGGCAGAAGACGAAGGATTAGATCCGACTGAACCATACCAGATCGTCCTTCCCGGTGGAAAAAGTATGATTGTCTTCTTTTACCAGAGAGATTTAAGCACGAAAATCAGTTTTGATCCTCAATCGACAGCAAATGCTGCTCAATTTGTCAATGGAATTCTTGTTGATCATTTCCACTCCCAGAAGGATTTGGCCGGAAAAGATCAATTAATCCTACTGGCCTCCGATGGAGAATTATACGGGCATCACCAGCCCTCACGTGAACAATTTCTAGCTCAATTACTTGATGGAAGCAGCGCGGCTGCAGGGCTTACCACTACATATCCCGCGCTATGGTTGCAATCGCACCAACCAAAGAAAACGATTCGCATTCGAGAACGCACCTCCTGGTCCTGCCATCATGGTGTTACCCGCTGGTCTGGTGAATGCGCCTGCACCTCTCTCGACGGACGTTGGAAAACCCATCTGCGCAAATCACTTGACAGGTTGGCGGTTGCGTTGGATGGCATATATTTTGAAACATTGTATCCTCTGGTTCCCAAACCAAGGGTTATGCGTCAGGAATACATCCACTCCATTTTGGGTGAACAAAAAGTAGAAAGATTAATTTTCGAAATGGCCAGCCATCCTTTGACCACTGAACAAACCAGGCAAATTGTCCTGCTGCTCGAATCACAACGTGAGCGCCAACGAATATTCACTTCATGCGGCTGGTTTTTTGAGGATTTCGATCGCATTGAACCGAAAAACGTGATCGCCTATGCGGCTCAAGCAGTTCGCTTGGCTTACCTGGCAACTGGAGATGATCTTGCTCCACAAGTTGTATCTCATCTAAAACACGTCGTCAGTCCCCGGACAGGCTTGACTGCTGATCAAGTGTTCACTAACCATTTATCGCGCACCTCGGATCTGAAGGAACATTTAACAGATTAAGGGTGGTTAGTTTGATCCGCGTGTTTATATATATCAATCCCCCATCATTCATTCCTTATCCTGCGGCTTCTAAGAGCTTCTCTACCTGGTAATCTGATCCCGATTCAGCATTTTGCAGCTTGCGGATTATGCGGAAATGATTGGCAATTCGCTCGTAGATTTCTTCATCTCCTAATCCTGAGTTTGCCATTTCGTCTACCACCGCGATTCGCATCAACCAGGCCAACAAATTCTCAAAGGCTTCTTTGTTGAACCATAAAACACCTTGATAGCGGTTTACTTGCAAGAGCCCTTGGATGAATTCATCTTTTAGAAGACGCTCGAGAATGTAGTAAGCACGCCTGGTTTTGGGGGTTTTTTCCAGGTGCCAGGATTGGTGACGGATCAGAATCCTGATTAAATTGACTGAATTCCAGGTATTGGACTCACTCATTCCAAGATCCATCATCGAACTGGACAGTATGCGTCCAAACAACCACTCATCGAACCAGGTCTGGCTTCTATCTGCGGCTCCTTCATCCCCCAAAAGACGTCCAAAATCACGGGATATCGCCCACCCCAAAAGTACACACCAATTACCTATATCCTCTTCCTCCAGGCTCAAATCTCTCAAGGTTAAATTCACAGCAGATTTGAAATTTCGTCGGGATGCTGCTTTTGCTTTTTCTCTCAATTCATGAAGGCGAAGAATTTCTTCCACCTGCCTCTGAAGTCGGTGAGAATAAGTCTCAATAACATCTTCATTCACTCCAGCACTGGCAAGGTTATTGATTTCTACCAGCAAGTGGGCTGATTTCTGACCAACTTCACTTAACAGGTCTTGATCCAACTTACTCCCATCACGGGCTGCTAACATCCGGTTTATCATCCTGGCATTGGTCAATTCCCTATATGGGTGATGTATCGGCTGCAGGACGATTTCCTTCAGTGTTTCATCCATACTTGGCACCCCCCGACCATCAAGGTAAGCCTCGAGCTGCCCATACTGGTGCCACT
Organism: Chloroflexota bacterium; assembly: GCA_020346705.1. Taxonomy (GTDB): domain Bacteria; phylum Chloroflexota; class Anaerolineae; order Anaerolineales; family UBA4823; genus PFL25. The sequence continues at coordinate 2,700,498 of CP070785.1, forward strand.
CGTTGTCAACAACCTGGCGGAAATCCATAAAGACATGGTATTTATAAGCTCCCAGCTCAAGATAAATACCATTTTCTGATAAATCGCGATTACTGCGAATATACTCTAAGCCCGTAATCTGATCACGGAAGATCGTATAGTGATTTTCATCCGTATTTAACCCCAGTCCCTGGCTTAATTCTCGCTGCACCAGCTGTCTTGTCGTGCCATCGCCAGATTTCATTAAACTTGCAGCAGATTTTTTTATCCAGCCGCGTGCCTCACCATACCGGTTGTGATATACAATCAGCGCCCTTTCTTCACCGATTCGATTGGTATAAGCATACACATCTTCATTTACATTACCATCTGCCGTGTAGAAATCATAGAGAGAAAATTCATTCACTTCTGCGAACAAATACCGTTTCCGCAGCAATGGAAAAACCTCGCGCTCATGACGTTCAACCAGGTATTGGTCCGCCTTTTCTTCCCAATAAGCGCGGCGAAACTCCATGCCATATTTTTCAGCAAAACCCTCGATCTGGCCATGTCCGAACATCGGTAATCCAGGCATAGTTGCCATCAGAATACAGCTTCCAAAATACTTGTCATCTTTCCCAAATTGATCGACAGCAGTACGCTCATCCGGATTGTTCATGAAATTTACATAGCGCTTCAGTATCTCCGGATCAAATTCGAGCGTGTTTTTGATCACCAGGCGATATTCCTGGTTTTTTTCATCACGCAGCATATTCATGAAAGCACTGTTGTAAACCCGGTGCATCCCGAGAGTGCGGACGAAATATCCTTCCATTAACCAAAAGGCTTCTGCCAGCAGCAATGTATCCGGTACTTCTTCTGCAACCCGGTCGACAACATCACGCCAGAATTCGATCGGAAAAGCCGCATTGAATTCTTCTTTGCTCAATCCATATTCTGCTCTGGATGGGATCGCTCCGCCGGTACCTGGTTCAGGAAACCATAATCGTTGATAATGCTTTTTAGCGAGCGTCATAGCAGCATCAAAACGAATTATTGGAAACTTGCGGGCTACTTCCAGGATGGTTTGAATAACCGCTTCACGCACTTCAGGCAACAGGTAATTCAGTTGAGCAGTATCATTCCATGGCATACTCGTACCATCATTGCCATGATAGATATATTTCTGGTCGCCAGTCCAATTATCCACCCGCTTGAATACAACAGCAGCGTCGCTGCTGTCATAGTAGTGATCTTCGATATAAATGCCAACCCGTTCATCCCAGGACAGGTTCTCACCTCCAAAGGAGTATGCGGGGAAAGGAGAGTGGTCTAATGCCACGAACCAATCCGGATGCTGGATCACCCAGTTTGAATCGATCCCCATGTGATTTGGAACCATGTCCGATGCCAGGCGAATACCTCTCTCCCAAGCCCTGGAATGCAGATTGCGGTATGCCTCATCCCCACCCAAATCACCGGCGATCCGGTAATCCATCAATGAATAAGCGGATGCCACTGCCTCTGGATTGCCACGCAATTGTTTAATCCGCTGCGAGGCGTTGCTGCGCTCCCACAGACCGATCAACCACAAACCGGTGAACCCCCAACCTGCCAGACGGTCCAATTCTTCATCGGGAATCTGGTCTAAACGATGAATATCTTGCCGATATTGTTTCGAAAGTTGATCGAGCCAGACATAGATATTTTTCGCAATCAGGACAACGGACGGCATCCAATCGCTATCAGGGCTAAACCGTTCGATCTCCAATTCCAATCCCTCAAAATCCAGCACGTAAGCTGGACCAGGACCATGGAATATTGCTTTTTCTTCCTCTGAAATTAAATCTAAACTACCCAAAAGACGGAAAATATAATCCCCAATCAGGTAGCCCCATTTCCGGCGCATGTACTCCAATTGACCCGACAGCGAATGTGGTACTGCAATTGCTGGACTGCGCAAAAGGTCAATCAGGTTCTGATTATCTGGTCCAAAAGTTGGTTGAGTCTCAAAGAAATCTACTACTTCAGAGATGACCTCTAAGTATCCCGTGCTCCTCTCTAACTCTTCATCATCGAACAATTCCAAAAACGGGGCAAATGCTGGGTTCACATTTGCCAGCCAAAGCATGATTAATTCTTCCAACAGTATTTGCCGGTTGGGCACATCATCCGTGGTGCTGTTCACATAATCGGTGAGTTCAACGTTCTTGAGATAAACGGCCAAGGGAGGGAATTGTTCAGCAAACGATTGCAAAGTGGTATTCACAGCCTGTGCACCGATGCGACTATCCAGCCACTTCAAAGCTTCGTCCATCACATCCGGATTCACCTGGCGGCGATAAATTGAAACCACGTAATGTAGAATCTCGTCGATTAATCCCATTGCGTTGATCTGCCCTGCACGAACGGCATTTTCTGGAAAACGAAGCAGATCTCGTTTATTATTCATCTTCTGGGCGAATGATCGTGCCGCATAAAAGTTTGCGAAGATCACATTGCCGCTCAGAGAGAACAAGGATTGATCGAATTCGTATTGGTCACGCGCCCGGCGAGATATATGAAATTCCATGCTTGGTATTGCCTTTGATGGTGAGAATGATCTGGATCTCAAGGATAAGTTCTGCATCATTATATCGTACCCAGGTTGGTCCCATGCGCTTGGATACTATCGATGTTTATATTGGGAACAGCTTGCCTGAATGATTTACTTCTATTCTCCCCAGATTTTCCCCTAATAACCTAAGAAGTTGAGGCTGATAATTCCTGAACAAGTTTCAGATCATATATTGCCCCGCATTCCTTGAAAATATTTAATGCGATTTGAATATCCATATCTGCATCTTCACGCTTTCCAATGTGATCCAATAATATGCCTCGATGATAGTAGGTCCTGCCAAGTTCCAAACGGCTCCCAATGCTATCAAGAATTTTGATTGATGTATTGTATGCCAAATGAGAATCCTTGTAGTCCTTGGTCAATGAGGTAATTTGACCCTTCATTCGCAGAGCAATTCCATGGGAATGATCCATTTCACTTTCACGAACAATTTCCAAATGTTCATCAACTACAGATCTTGCCTCGGCTACTCTACCGGTTCCTAATAATGCTAAAGGCAAGATATTATTAATGTAAACCCTTGCGGCAAGGTTCTCGCCATCTTCATAAATCAATCTACCCTCTTCGCATACCTGGAGAGCTTTATCCCATTCTTTTTGATTCACCAACAAACTGGCATATGCATATCTGCTCCAGCATTGCATGAAATCCTGGTCCAATTCATCAGCTTGGGAGACAGCAATCCGAGCATTTTCTTCAGCTTCTTCCATTAAGTCCATAGCAACCTGAACCATACTTAGATTGGACCGAATTAATATCGCCAGTCGATTTTCCCCAATCTGTTCAACCAGGTTGAGAGCAGATTGACCAACAGACAATGCTTCGTTCAACTGGCCAAGTCCGTATAGTATCTCGGCCTGAGTGAATTTTCCCCAGGCAACACGATCTTGAGCACCAATTTTCTTTCCGATCTCTCTATCGTTGTTAGAATACTCGAGTCCATCGTTCCATCTACCCTTGGTAACAGCATTTTCTGCCAGAAACTCGTTTCCCACTGCGATCCATGATGGATCATTATTCTTTTCACCTAAAATTAGGCATTCATTCGCCCAATAATCACTCCGCTTAAATTCCAAAATGTGCTGGTAGGCCCCAGCAAGAAAGGAAAATATCTGACATTTAATTTTGTATTTGTCAGATGAGGCGAGTAGTTCCAGCGCGCTCTCATATGAATTGATTGCCTGGCGGTGTTGAGCCTGATAATGGTGGTAGCGACCAATCCAGGTCAATGTTTCTGCATATTCCTCGCTATGGATCCCTGGATTCAAACCTTCTTTCGCCGATTGTAAGAAATCGAGACCGCGAGCATCGCCAACGCTCGCATAAGATTCACCGATTTTCATCTTAATCTTTGCTTTTTCTTCCCCGTGTTTCACAATT
>CP070785.1:2704555-2713665 GCA_020346705.1 Chloroflexota bacterium
AAAATCATCAAGCAGACTAAGAACGAGGTGGTCGTGGCCTTTACCCTGACGACCAGGAAGATCCGGGGACCAAGTTTTCGGGACAACCACATTAACGGCGAAATGATCCTGCGTAAAGAAGATGGTAAATGGAAGATCTATGAACAGGTTGTCCATGATGTCAAATACCTGAACTGAATTCGCAAGTTACTGTTGAATTCCCAATTGAAGATCGCGCCCTTCGCCTGCCCCGACTAAAATTTGCATCCCTTTGGCAGGAAATAAATAAAATTCCGCGTTTTCCACGTAAATCCGTGCGCAAATAGCGGCTAGTTCAATCCGATCCCAGACCGAGTATCTGAACTTCTCCCACCTCATAAGTACCGATAAGAAATTCGTCCTGCACCTGGTCAAGTTCTCGCTCAATCTGGTCGAGAGCCTTTTCAGCAGCGAGATAATTACCCGCCCGTAATTCTCTGTCCACTTCGATTAATAACTCTTCGATTTCCAGGTTCAACGGGGTGGAAGGCCGGCGCAGAAAATCAGCCACAATCCCCCGCTGGCGCATCTCCTCCCCATCCGGTAGCCAGGCGGTCAAGAAATATGCCGAAGGATCGAGCAAGCGCTGGTATTCCCTGACTGCTTCGTAATAGGCTACTGTCAGGATCACATCCTCATACATATCTGGATTGATTGGCCGCCGGTACAGCTCTGACTTAAATTGCTCCTCCAGCTGTGTCAAGGACAGATCGAAATGCTCTTGCAAAGCCAAGTCTAAGGCTTTAGATTGATCGCCGCTGTCATGTTCTTCAATATCACGGTAGAACGCATTGAATGCATTGTACCCATACCTGTTCACCATGAACTCAACCAGGGCGCCGCCTTCCATGTACCCGATCTCGTGCTGCGAGGTGTAGAAAGAGTTTGACAGATCGGTTAGCGGTATGTACCAGCCCAGCTCAAGCAGGACTGCAGCCCTCGGGATCAGCGGCTCCTTTTTAAAATGTCCACCCGAAAGGTGTACAGCCAGCCCTTCGACCAGTATAGAAGGTCGCAGTTCGCCGCCCAGCTGGCGGTCCAGAAAATGGATCATCTCATGATGTAGCACCTGGGCAAGATCGTTTCCAGCATAATTGCTGTCGGTATAAGATACGTATATTTCGCTACCCGCGAACCCCCCGTGTCCTAATACTCTCGGCAGGATGGTGATCGGGATACGCTCGCCAAATTCTTTCCCCATGAGCGAGACAACGCTCTCCGCTTGAGCCTGGATCAGATCCATCAGCTCTGGGACATCTTCGGCAAAATCAGTGCCTGTGATGAAATTAATTTCACAGCAATCCAGAATGACCGTCTCCCAGTCTGCAGCCGGCTCTGGGCTGGGGACTTCAACTTTGGGCAGCAGGTTGACCGTTTCAGTCCAGACAGGTCCTGCCGGTTGAACTGAAAATTTGACTTGATATTCTCCTGCCTGCAGGTCGCTGGTGTCCCAGACCCAGTTGAATGTGGCCTGAATCCGGCCCCCGATGCCGTGAGCTCCAAATTTGGATGATCCCAGGTCGTTCGCTGTCAATCCTGTAACTTGAATTAGAACGTTCCTGTCCTCCTGCTCCTCCGATTCTGGGGAGATCACTTCAATGCTGACCTGATCGCCGACATAAAGCGGCCCATCCGGGTGTAGGCGGACCAAATATCCTTCATCCAGGAGAGGCAGTGGCGTGCTTGTAGGGGTGGGGATTGGCGTTGGCGCAGGTTGGGTGGGAAGCGGGGAATTGGTTGGCGAAGGCCGCGCGGTGTTTGTTGGATCTGGCACCGGCGAGCCAACCGCTTGGCAAGCAATCAGGACGATAAAAGCTAAGAGAAGAAAACGTCGCACAGCGCAATTATACCCATCCCATCTGACTGGTAAAATAAACTAACAATTGTTTAATGGTATTCTTTCAACCTTCGGAGGTCTCAATGTCCACCATGTTCGTCCCTGGTCCTGTTGACGTGGACGAGGAAGTGCTCTCGGCTCAATCCCAGCAGATGGTGCCTCACCGCTCACGAGAATTTGAAGACTTATACCGGCAGACCAGAGCTAAAGCACAGCCGTTGTTCGCCACGCAGGCTACAATTTTTATCGTTACCTCCTCCGGCACTGGGCTGCAGGAAGCCGCGGTGCGCAACCTGGCAAAAAGAGATGTGCTCAGTTGTGTCAACGGGGCCTTCAGCCAGCGCTGGTATGAGGTTGCTGCTACGAATGCGAAACAGGCCGACCGCCTGGAAGCAGATTGGGGGCAGCCCATCCTACCAGAGATGGTTGCCGATGCGCTGAGCAAAAAAGAGTATGAGCTGATCACCCTGGTGCATAATGAGACCTCTACTGGCGTTCAGAACCCTGTCCAGGAGATCGCCGCGGTTGTCACAGAGGTGAGCCCAGAAACTTTGATTAGTGTCGATGCTGTTTCATCCTTGGCCGGAGTTAAGATCGAGATGGACGCCTGGGGTTTGGACATGGTTTTGACCTCTTCCCAAAAATGCCTGGCGCTGCCGCCCGGCCTGGCCTTGGCTGCGGTATCCGACCGGGCGCTTGCTTACGCGAAAAATGTGCCTGCAAGGGGTTGGTACTTTGACCTGGTTCGGCTGGAGAAACATCTCAACAAGGACTCTACCCCTGCCACACCAGCTATGTCCTTGATCTACGCCCTGGAAAGACAGCTGGATCGCATCCAGGATGAAGGCCTGGAAAACCGGTTTGCCCGGCACAGCACGATGGCTCAACTCGTGCAAGATTGGGTGCCTGCCAATGGGTTCGAGGTCTTTGCCCGGGACGGTTATCGTTCCAACACGGTTACGGCGGTAAAAAATACCTTGGGACTCGATTTTGATTCGCTGGACGCTTTTCTCATCTCACGAGGTATGCGCATCGCCAATGGTTACGGGCAGCTGCGGGGGCAAACCTTCCGCATCGCCCATATGGGGGAGACTCAAATGACAGACCTGAAAAAATTGCTGGCTGCCATTGAAGAATTTGTCGCTTAACTTGCCTTGATGAATACTCAACAGAAGGGATCACAGATCTTCGAAATTACCCTGGAAAATCCGGCATATGGTGGTGACACCATCGGTCGCCTGCCCGACGGCAGGGCGGTCTTTGTTCCCTTTGGCATACCTGGGGAAAAAGTTAAAATCCGCATCGTTGCCGACAAAAAGAAGTACGCTCGTGGTGAGCTGGTAGAAATTCTCGAGCCATCCCCTTCTCGGATTCAACCCCCCTGCCAGCATTTCGGCGACTGTGGAGGCTGTCATTACCAGCATATATCCTACGACCAGCAGTTGGAGATAAAGCATAAGATACTGCGCGACCAGTTGGAACGAATTGGGGGTTTAGATAATCCCCTCATCGAGCCAGTGTTCCCATCCCCTGATGTATTTAATTACCGCAACTATGTTCAGTTCAAAATCAGCCAGGGCAACAAGCCTGGTTTCTACCGGAGGGACAAGAAGGGCATTTTGGAAATTCAAGAATGCCACCTTCCGGAAGAGACAATCAATCAATTGTGGCCATTGTTGGAGATAGATCCGGAGACCGGTGTCACCTCTCTTGGTCTGCGCCTGGGTGAAGGTGAAGATATTCTCATGACGCTCGAATCGTCACAACCCTTCGATGGAGATTTCAATGTCGAGTCCTTGCCGGTCTCTGTTGTGCATCTCAGTCCAGATGGTTCCCAGGTGCTGGCTGGCAGTCCATTTATCATCCTGCAGGTCAATGATAAAACTTTCCAGGTTTCCGCAGGATCATTCTTCCAGATCAACATCCCCTTAGCCAAGAGAATTATCGAGCAGATAGAAGATAGAATCCCGGATAATGTCCCTTTAGCTCTCGAATTGTACTCAGGCGTGGGTTTGTTCAGTGCCTTTTTAGCCAGCAGAGTTGAGCGACTCATTGCAATTGAAGCCTCAGAAATTGCCGGGGAAGATTTTGTGATTAATCTTGATCAATTTGAGAATGTAGAACTATACCAGGGAAGTGTTGAAAAAATTCTACCCTTACTCGACATTTCTCCTGAATTTGTATTGGTCGACCCTCCCCGGAGTGGAATCAAAAAGAAAATCCTTGAAAGAATTGTCGCCATGAAGCCAAATCTCTTGATTTATGTTTCTTGTGATCCAGCTACACTGGCTAGGGACGCCAGGATCCTTTCTGATGGGGGATATCTAGCAGAAAAGTTTGTCCCCTTCGATTTCTTCAGTCAGACCTACCATATCGAAACTGTAAGCTTCTGGGGCCGGAAATAGATCATTTTGCTCCTTGACACAGAACAGATGTTCTGATATATTTAGAACATCTGTTCTTGGTTGTTAATTAGAGGAGCTAAACATGGTCACCAGCTTAATACCTACTTCTTGGCGACAAGATCGCAGTCCAGGTTCCACTGAAATCGATCTCCGACCTTACCCAAGCACACCTACCCCGAGTATTTATTCCATATTGGATTCCTACGGTCCTTTTCCAATCCAATCTCTGATGATCGGGATTTGCAGTGATGGTTTTCCATTCATGTTGGGTCTCGATAATCCAAGATCTGGTTCTATCCTTGTGGTTGGAGAGAATACGCAGGAAAAATCCCAAATATTGCGCACAATGTGCATATCAGCCTGCCTGATTAATAGACCCGAAGATGTTAGTCTGTGTGTGATCACCAACAAGCCACACCAATATGCTGAATTATCAAAATATCCGAATTGTCAGGCGATAATGTCTCCTTATGAAAGAGCAGCTGGTGAAATGATTATTGAGTTCTCTTCAATTGTCGAACAACGCAGATCTGGAAGGGAGCGTGGTGAATCATTGATGTTGTTGATCGATGATTTCCATAGCATAGATTCTATACTTAGAGATTTCAGTGTTTACCTGAACTTGAAATCCTTGGTCACGAATGGTCCAACTTCTGGTGTATGGCCAATTATCTCAATTGAACCAGGAGATGTCCATTCTTCCAAAGGACAATTACTGCGCTCATTTGGAACTTATATATTTGAAAAAGTCGATAATGATCACGCCTATTTTCCTGACAATGAATCGTTCAAGACAAAAGATTTAGTTCACGAGCCCAATTTTAATATCATCGTTGGGGGAAGATTAGTTCCTATCAGCAATCTGCTTATTTAGATTATGAAGGAGGACCAAGCCATGAATGTTGGCATGTTATGGTTTGACAATGACAATAAATCCGATTTACCCACGAAAGTTGATCGCGCCGCTACCTATTATCGTGGGAAATATGGGGTGCAACCAAATATTTGTTTTGTCCACCCAAGCATGGCTGGAAATTCCAATCCAGACAAATCAAAGAAAAGTTCAATTAAATCTGGCGGCATCGAAGTCAGGTTGACAAAATCCGTCATCCCCCACCATTTCTGGATTGGAGTGCACCACCAGGATTCCAATTAGTCAGGTGATTTCGGCGATCAGCAAATCAACATTTAAGTCCCCAGCCATTACACCCGTTTTCAAATCGGTATCAATATCCAATAGGCGTCGATAAATCCCCTCAAGCTGAGCTTGGGAAAATTGGCGAGCTTGTGAAGCGAGCTTTCCACTGACATATGGGTGGGTTTTTAATTTATGGGTGATCTCGTTTTCTCTTCCGTTATTATCCAGGATTTCCCTTGACATCAGCAGTAATCTGAATTGCCTGATGATCATCCCAAAAACGCGCTGGGGATCTTGATCTACCAACAGGCGGTGATATTCTTCCATCGCTTTTTTTCGATCTCTATTTCCCAAGGCGTCAACAAAATTAAATATCGCACCCTCTTGGACGCCTTCAGTCAATCGCTCGACATCATCAATATTTACCACTCTGTCATAATCAACATAGGTCAGTAATTTTACAATTTCCTGGTCTGCCAGACGGATATCCTCACCAACCAATGATGCCAACAGACTTGCTGCCGCAGGTTCGAACTCTCCACCGGATTTTTTTGCTCGCGACAGTATCCACCCTGTTAACTGAGGCCCCTTTGCAATTGTGAATTCCTTGCTGTAGAACTTTTCCCCCAGCGTTTGACCCCATTTTTCCAACCAATGAATTTTTCCCTGGTTTCTTTCCTTCAGACTCAACAGGGGTCGGAATTCAGCCAGGACTACCGCATTTTTATCTGGCAGCTCCTCAAGAAGAGCCAAAACTCTTTTGCGATGCGCCTCATTCTGCAGACATGCCAGGGGATGATTGAGAATGGTCAAACGGCGTTCTGCCAGAAAGGGCAAAGATTTGCTGGCTGTATCAAATTCTTCGATTGAGAGCGATCGACCCTCTAGTGTTATCAGATTAAGCTCGACTGAGGCAGGATCCCCCAATTTCGATTTGAGGTTTGCAATGGTTTCGCTGAGTGCCAGCTCATCATCCCCATGAAACAGGTAAACGACCGGTTTCTGCTCTTGCGCCATCTCTAATACCTGGTTGTAACGCGGTGCGCCTTCATCCTCCCTTTCCGGCTTACCACGATCTCTACCACCTGCAAATTGCCAGGATCAGCAGAAGTTGTCACGCGCTCCTGCAAAAAGAAGCCCAAAGGCTGGGAGAATATTAACGCGATGGTGGCCAGAAACATGGCCACAGGCAGGCGCTCCAGTTTATCCCGCACCCGATTGCCAACACCCAGCATGGTTGTCGCTCCCACCAGGCCTGCCAGGACGCCCGAAGTCACGAAATTGGTCCCGCAATTGCGGTGCACAGCCAGGTGTTTTTCGCCATTTTTGAGCCGGGAGAGCCCTTCCTCAACCGCTTCATATACATCTTCAATTGATACATCCCCAATCACCCAGAATCCACCCGTATCTGAGTGACCCGCCAGATTTTGTTTGGGATAGCGCTGTGATAGGATGTGCAGTGTGGCGTGTTCAAGCCCATGATTTCGCCGCACGCGCGAAATGATTGGAACGTCCCTCTTCTCTATTGCCTGCATGTTCTTGCTATCGACCATAATATTCTCCAATATACCTGGGGTAATCCACCTCGGCTATTATAACCGCCCCTCGCCAATCGCTTCCTTTCACCCAAACTTTATTAGAAATGTGTGTTTTTCAGCTTCAATCCGCGGCCAATAACATTTTTTGGGGAAATGGCAGCTCAGGTGCTAGGCTGGACCGTTTGAGCGGCTGCCTCGCTGGTAAGCATCATAGGTTTCCAGCAAAGTGATCTGGATGCGATCAGTAAAACGGTAGATCTTCCGGAAGATATTGCCCCACGCTTTGGGTGTTTGTATGGTTGATTCTTCATATACGGAGAGCATGGCTTCCAGAAGGACATTCCGAAAGAAAAGGAATGCCTTTGAGGCTTCTGCAGCCGTCAAGCCCCTTCGCCAACCCCTGGATGCATACTCAAAACCCAACGAGCGGGCTTCCGAGTCGTCATAAGCGCCATCCCTTGCTAATGAATCCAGCAACCCTTGCAGTAATGCCCGCCCGCTTCGGCGGTATTGGTCCCGGGCCTCATCGTCGAGCTTCCCATACCACTCTTCATTTTCCAGGCTGCCTTCGCTTACTCTAACCCGGATGTCCTTCAAAGCTGCTTGAACTACCAGATGTCCCTCGTCCAGGCTATCTTCCCGGTGAGTCTGGATCCACATCTCCACCTCGGTCCGCCGGAAACGACGATGGCCTCCCTGTGTACGATGGGCAGGGAGATGTCCCTGGTCCGACCAGCTGCGCACAGTGCTGGGATGCACACCCAGCATGCCTGCCACCTCACTTAAACTCAACCAATCTTCTACCATAAGACCTCGAGTCTAATAATTTCCCGGCTCTTATCTGCCAGGTTCCTGGAACGATGCACCCTATACATCACTTACCAGGGCAGCCCTTTCCATCACAGAAGTAGATTCAGCCTCTTGCCGGAAGACAGATACATCTATCCGCCGCAAGATGAGTAATGAGAAGAACAACAATAGTGCCAGGATGCTGAAAACGGATACATAAGCCAGCACAGGGTTCTGCAAAACTTGAGTCAGCACATCACGAACCACGCCGCTCAATAAGGCACCAATCAGCCGCGAGGCTGCGTTAGCCATCCCCCATGCCCCTATAAACAACCCGACTTTCGAGGCGGTCGTCATATCTAGCATCAGGGACAAATTTGAAACCGTGGATAAACCGGTGCCGATTCCGAGCAGGATCACACCAGTATAAAAAATTGCTGTGTTTATGAAGACTCCACTGGCTGCGATGAACACGAATCCAACCAGGGCAATCCCGCCGCCCCAAAAGGCAATCATTCGCTTGCTTGTCCTGCGTTCTAAAAATCCGGCTGCCAGCAGCGCTAGGAGCGTGAAGGCTCCCCAGATTGATGTGATGCGAGTCGTTTCTTGAACGGCCATCCCAAACGCCTCGCCCCCAAAAGGCTCCAACAATATATCCTGCCCGAGCAGCGCGATCAGCAGTATGATCAGGTATACAAAAAAGATTGTCGCCTGCTTATTCTCCAATATCGTGTTGGCGAGTACCCGCCAGGAGTAACGTTCCTCCATATCAGCGCGGTCGGCGCTGGTTCGTTTCTCTAGTTTTATCAAGCCAATGAAGCCCAAGATCAAAGCTGTAACCCCAACGATCCAGAAGGAACGCACCAGCGCTTCAGGAGAATAGGGAGTCACCAGCCGGCTGATGAGCAGTGAAGTCGATATGATCCCGATGATCATCATGAAGAACATCACGGATATGGTGCTCCCCCGTTCCTTCTCGCCTGACAAATCAGTGGCTAATGAAAAATAAGACACTGTGGCAAAGTTGAATCCCATCCCCCAAGCCCCGAAGGCTAACAGGCCAAACAGCAGTCCGATCCAGAAACTTTCTGCCAGCACAAAGGCTGCCAAAGGCGAGAACACCACCCCCAGGACGCAAAACACCAAACCGAGGGCGATATAGGGCGTTCGATGCCAGCCAAAGATGGGGTGTCGGTCAGAAAACGACCCGATCAAAACCTGGATCGGTGAAAAAAGATACGGCAGCGAGGCAAGTATGGCTACCAGCGTAGCAGAGAAGGCCAGTTCTTTGATCATCACTCGATTTAGAGTGCTGTTGATTGGAACCAGCGTCATTGCGACTGCCAGATGGATCAGCCCCAGCTGCACGCGCTTCAAGAACATAG
>CP070785.1:2713765-2724111 GCA_020346705.1 Chloroflexota bacterium
GGGTATTCAATAGAGTTTCTTGCAGACCAGATCAGCCAGATATTAAAAGTCGATCGGGTCTGGGATATCGCAGTAATTGGCGCAGGAGATATCGGTTCCGCAGTGGCGCGCTATCAGGGATTTTCAAACCGGGGATTGCGCGTGGCAATGATCTTCGATAATGACCCCGCGAAGGTTGGTTCGCAAGTGGGATCTTTTACTGTTAAAGACATAAAATCTATTGAAGAATCTGTCCGCCAGGCAGATATAAAAGTGGCAATGATTGCAACTCCAGGCCAATCCGCCCAGGAAGTTGCTGATCAGCTCGTCTCGTCAGGTGTCAAAGCAATATTAAATTACGCGCCGATCAATCTCAACGTGCCTGAAGAAGTCCGGGTTCAATACATCGATCCAGTTATTCACCTTCAACGGATGACTTATTACCTTTAAGCATACGTTTGCTTCCATAAGAATAAAATCCTAATAAAAAAGTCCCTGATATTGAACCAGGGACTCTTGTATTTACTGATAAAGGATAAAGAATTTCAAACCAAGGGCAAATTACGTTTAATTTTTGGATAGACATTCGGATCAAGTGCAATAGCAGCCCCTTCAGCGATACATGTCATTGGGTTATCCACTAGATAGGCAGGTACCCCCAATTCCTTGGTCATCAATCTATCGATCCCTGGTAACGCTGCCCCCCCACCACAAATTGCTACTCCTCGGTCAATGATGTCTGATACCAGTTCCGGAGGTGTTTTTTCCAACACTTTCCTAGCAGTTTCGACGAAACTCATCAACGGTTCAGTAAGCGCTTCAAGCACATCATCATTTGTCAGATTGAGGGGCTTGGGTAGGCCGCTGACCTGATCTTGGGCCTGAATTTCAATACTTTTTTCTTCTTCCTGGCGAATTGCTGTTCCCAAATTGAGCTTAACCTGTTCAGCAGTTGCTGGGCCAATAATCAAGCCATATTTCTTACGGACATGGGAAACGATGGCTTCATCCAGGTGTATCCCACCAGCCCTGAGCGATTCGGCTGCGACGACACCATACATCGCCAGTACAGCAGCTTGCGTCGTACCCGCCCCCAGACAAAGCACCATGTTTCCTGAAGGTGTACCAATTGGTAAATCCATGCCTAACGCAGCAGCTAACGGCTGCTGAACTAAATATGCTTCCCGGGTGCCAGCCTGCAGGATCGCTTCATGAACTGCGCGACTTTCAACACTTGTCACCCCAAAAGGCACCGTAATCATCACCTTGGGACGGATAAAGCGACTCGCTCCACTTACCTTGCGGATCAAATATTCAAGCAGTTTCTCGGTGATTTCGTAATCAGCGATAACACCATTCTGCATCGGACGAGCAACTTCGATCGATTCAGGTACTCGGCCATACATGGTTTGAGCCTCTTCACCCACAGAAACGATCTTTTGTTCGTCTACTGCAATGGCTACAACAGTTGGTTCTTCCAAGACGACATTATCACCCGCTGCGATGCGAGTGTACATCGTCCCGAGATCAACCCCCAAATCTTTTGAAAAAACTGCCATCGCTTACTCAGTGTCAGTCTGGCCCATTGAAGGCATCCGGCTCCGCTTACCACCCCTGAACCTGCGTACTGCCTCAAGCCTTAAATTCGAACGTCTGAGTGCAGCTTCCAACTTTAAATATGCATCAGTATCTGCAGGTGGACCTTCCTTAAGCAGCTCTTCTGCTCTTTTCCTGGCTTCCTCAGCGCGGGCGATATCAATTTCGCCGACGTTTTCTGCGCTGTCTGCCAGTACAGTGATCAAATCTGGCTGCACTTCAATAACACCCCCAGCGACCGTGAAGACTTCCTCTTCGCCTTTGATGCGGACTTTCAAGATACCAAATTTTAAAGTTGAAAGTAGCGGTGCATGGTTGGGAAGTATGCCCATCTCACCTACAACACCAGGAACAACCACGATATCGGCATCCCCTTCCCATACCATCCGGTCTTGCGAAACAATTTCACATCGAATTGGCATTAAACCCTCTTACCCTGCTAGTTTTTCAGCCTTTTCCACAGCCTCATCTATCGCGCCTACCATCATGAAGGCCTGTTCAGGAAGATCATCATGCTCCCCATCCAGGATTTCTCTAAATCCTCGTATTGTCTCCTTTAGCGAGACATAGCGACCTTCTAAACCAGTGAATTGTTGGGCGACGTACATAGGCTGTGAGAAGTAACGCTCAATTTTGCGCGCACGAGAAACGATTAATTTATCATCCTCGCTCAATTCATCCACACCCAAGATAGCGATGATATCTTGCAGGTCTTTATAACGCTGGAGCACTTGCTGGACTTCTCTTGCGGTTGTATAGTGATCTTCACCAACAACCACAGGGTCTAAAATACGCGAGGTCGACGCAAGGGGATCGACCGCTGGATAAAT
Organism: Chloroflexota bacterium; assembly: GCA_020346705.1. Taxonomy (GTDB): domain Bacteria; phylum Chloroflexota; class Anaerolineae; order Anaerolineales; family UBA4823; genus PFL25. Next base: position 2,716,171 of record CP070785.1, read on the forward strand.
TCCCTTTTCCACGATTGACCGTTCCAAAGCGATAGTCGCATCTAGGTGAGTGAAGGTTGCTACTGGTGCGGGATCGGAATAATCATCTGCAGGAACATAGACAGCCTGCATGGATGTGATCGATCCATGACGAGTGGAAGTGATCCTTTCCTGAAGCTCTCCCATTTCAGTGGCGAGTGTCGGTTGATATCCTACGGCTGAAGGCATCCGACCAAGCAATGCTGATACCTCAGAACCCGACATGCTGAAACGGAAAATGTTATCAATAAACAGAAGTACATCTCGACCCTGGTCGCGGAAATACTCTGACATACATAACGCAGACAAGGCGACTCGCAACCGCACACCAGATGGTTCGTTCATCTGACCGTAGACCATGACGGTGTCCTTCATTACACCAGACTCCAGCATTTCACGCAGCAGTTGGGTCCCTTCTCGGGTGCGCTCACCGACACCAGCAAATACAGAATTGCCCTGGTGAACGGCAGCGATCGAACGGATCAGCTCCATAATAATGATCGTTTTACCAACTCCTGCACCGCCAAAAATACCTGTTTTCCCACCTTTGGTAAATGGAGCGATCAAATCGACTACTTTCAAGCCAGTCTCAAATACTTCGACACTGGTGGATTGCTCCACAAACTCTGGCGCTGATCGGTGAATAGGATAGTAAATATCAGACTCAACAGGACCTTTTTCATCAATTGGTCGTCCCAAGACATCAAAGACTCTGCCTAAAGTCGTAGGCCCAACCGGAACCCGAATCGGGGCACCAGTCGCAACCGCTGGGACTCCTCGCGGTAATCCATCGGTTGAGTCCATTGCGACGCATCTCACCCAGTTCTCTCCCAGGTGTTTCTCTACTTCCAAGACCAAGGGCTCATCATTTTCCCTTTGCACTTCGACTGCCTCGTAGATCTCCGGCATGCTCTCGCTTGGAAATTCGACATCAACCACACCACCAAGTACTTGTACGACTCTACCTGTTGCTTCTGCCATAATAAATCTCCGTCATGTATTCCTTAATTATTCTTTTAAAAATAATGCTCTGATTCTTAATTACCCTAATGCTTCCGCTCCGCCGGTAATGTCCAACATCTCATTGGTAATACCTTGCTGACGGGCTTTGTTGTATTCAAGCTGCAGTCCTGCCGCGAGATCGGTGGCGCTATCGGTGGCGTTCTTCATCGCCACCATGCGAGCCGCGTGTTCGCTGGCCAGTGATTCAAGGATCGCATGGTAAACCTGTAGGGCAGTGAAGCGCGGCACGATCTCATCAAGGATTTCAGTCTGCCCAGGTTCATAAATATAAGATGGCGCAGCTCCCCGTTCAGCCCGGGCAAAATCCTGCACACGATCAGCTTCCTCACCAATCTCTAGCGGCAGCAGCTTTTTGACCGTAGGTACCTGGGATACCATATTGATGAAATCCGTATAAATCAGGTATACCTCATCAGTATGACCTTCCAGGAATTCATCTACTGCCAAACGCCCAATTGCAGATACATCACCAAAGGTTGGCGCCGCCGGGAGCTGGCTGAATTCAGCGATAATTTTTTCTCCCCGGCGCGCCATCAGATCGCGCCCTTTACGACCAACTGTGATATAGCGCACTGGTACCGGATAATCTCCAAATTGATTGATTGTGTAGCGGACGATATTGGTGGTATATGGACCTGCAAGACCTCTATCGCCGGTAACCAATACCACCACAACATTTGTGATCTCTTCGTGATGGGTTAACAATGGATGCAGGGTATCTCGTCCGGGTTGTTCAGCGATGTGTGTCAGAACCTGCCAGGCTTTCGTTGCATATGGACGAGTATGGGTAACCGCTTCCATTGCTTTGCGAACCTTACTGGCGCTGACAGCCTGCAAAGCTCGCGTTACCTGAGCGATATTCTTTACGCTTCGAATTCGGAGCCGTACTTCTCTAGCTGATGCCATAGTTTTCTACCGCCAGGTATTGTTGAATGTTTTTATCGCTTCGTGCAGAGCAGATTCAGTTTCTTCCGTGACCTGCTTCTTCTCGGCGATATCTTTTACCAAATCCGAATGCGAGGTCTCCAGATACCGCAGTATGCTTTCTTTCCAGGCCTGAACCCGTTCAATGGGGATATCATCCGCATAACCATTGGTGCCAGCGAATAAGAGGATTACCTGGTTTTCCAAGGACACAGGCTCATATTGAGGCTGCTTGAGAATCTCCTGTAATTGTTGACCTCGTTTTAACTGGGCTTGAGTGGCTTTATCAAGATCCGAACCGAATTGAGCAAACGCAGCCAGTTCACGGAATGAGGCCATGTCCAGACGCAACCGGCTGGCGACCTGCTTCATGGCTTTTGTCTGCGCATCTCCACCAACTCTGGAAACCGACAAACCCACGTTGATCGCTGGTCGAATACCAGCATAGAAAAGGTTGCTTTCAAGATAAATCTGTCCGTCGGTGATCGAGATCACATTTGTTGGAATATATGCAGAAACATCGCCGAGGAGAGTCTCAATGATAGGTAATGCTGTCAGTGAACCGCCGGTGCCTTTGACCCTGCTTACCTTGTAATCAGCCGAGTTGTCCATCTCCCCCAAGGCGGTTTCAGCTTCATGTTCCCCTAAAGGACCGCTGAAGATTTCCTTTTCTTTGATCTCATCCTGTTCGACTTCATCTCCGGGGATATCCTTGGGGACGATGACATACTTGTCTGCCAGTTTTGCGGCCCTCTCGAGCAGACGAGAGTGCAGGTAAAACACATCGCCAGGATAAGCTTCTCGTCCAGGTGGGCGGCGCAGCAGCAAAGAAACCTGCCTGTAAGCCCAGGCATGCTTAGAAAGGTCATCGTAAACAACCAGAGCATCGCGGCCAGTTTCCATGAATTCTTCACCCATTGCACATCCAGCATAGGGCGCAATATACTGCAAAGCCGCAGGTTCATCCGCTGACGCAACGACGACTGTCGTATAATCCATCGCTCCATAGCGAGTAAGGACATCCACTGTGCGGGCAATGCCAGCCTTTTTCTGCCCGATTGCCACGTATATACAAAGCAGGTCCTTACCCTTTTGATTGATGATCGTATCGATCGTGATGGCTGTTTTTCCTGTCTGACGGTCACCAATTATCAACTCACGCTGACCCCTCCCGATAGGTGTCATCGCATCGATGGAGATCAAACCAGTTTGGACCGGCGTATCAACATCTTTCCGGGATACAACTCCAGGGGCGATCCGCTCAATTGGGCGATATCTTTCTGTTTTGATCGCCCCTTTACCATCTACAGGCTGACCAAGCGCATTCACAACCCGGCCGATGAGTGCATCCCCAACAGGCACCGAAGCAATCCGACCAGTAGAGTGAACAGACATGCCTTCATCAATGGCAGAATATTCACCCATGATGATTACTCCCACACTCTCGTTTTCCAGGTTGAAAGCGATGCCCAAAACACCATTGGCGAACTGAACCAACTCCTGGGCCCGGACGGAAGAAAGACCATCAACACGGGCAATTCCATCTCCAGCTTCAAGGACAGTGCCGACGTCGGTAATCTCGACTTCTGGTTTATAAGAGTCAATTTGCTTCTGCAGGTCAGCGGTAATATTATTAATCAGATCTGTCATTATTCCTCCACAAAACTATGCGGTAAATTCTGCTACTATTTCGGCATCCAACCGTTTTAAAACTTCAACCAACAATTGTACTGCGTAATCGTAATCACCCCGGTGGATGATCGAGCTATCTGAATGAATATGTCTGGCAGGCACCGTGAGCACGACGGTCGGGACACCCGTATTATGCAGGTGGATAGCGCCACCATCTGTCCCGCCACGCTCAAAGTAAGATACCTGGAGCGGAATCTCCATTTCTTCTGCCGTGTCCATTAGAAAATTCCTCAACTTAATATTGGGAATCATGCGCGCGTCGTAAATCAACATCGATGGTCCTTTACCTAGTTTCACCGATGATTCTTCTGGTTTTATGCCAGGAACATCTCCTGCAATATCGATTTCCAGGATGATCGCTACGTCCGGATCAACCGCCCTGACACTCGTTGTTGCACCACGAACTCCCACTTCCTCTTGAACTGTAGCAACCCCAAAAATCGTGTTAGGATGATCATTACTTTTCAGCTCTTCCAGACTGGAAACGATTAATGCAACACCCACCCGGTCATCAAAAGCTTTCGACAAATATGTATTCCCATTCGCGAGAAGGACAAAATCCGCCCGTGGAATGACAGGATCACCTGCTCGCACGCCAGCTTCTTCAACTTCTTCTTTGCTGGTCGCGCCGATGTCGATAAACATTTCCTTTCTCTGGACTACCTTATTGCGCTGGTCAGCAGGCAGCAAATGAGGTGGTTTAGCGCCAATGACACCCACAACTTCACCTTGACGAGTGTTGATCACAACTCGCTGGCCAAGAAGCACCTGGTCAAACCATCCGCCTAAGGGTAAGAAGTGGATAAATCCTTCTTTAGTAATATGCTTGACCATGAAGCCGATCTCGTCCATGTGACCAGCAAGCATTACTTTCGGTGCTTCAAAAGATCCCTCCGCTTTGCAGATAACGCTGCCAATTTTGTCTTGAGAAATTTCTCCGAGAGATTCAAAATGTTTGCGAACGATACCTCTTACCTGTCCTTCATACCCGGGAATCCCTTTTGCTTCAGTAAGCTCTCTCAGCAATTCCATTGTGGGATCGGCCATAATTTATTGAAATTTCCTTTCGGGAATGAAATTATACTTTTTTTACCAACAAATGTTCTAAATTCCCGTAACTTGTCCTTACGCGTTAAGCACAGGGGCAGGTAAGTCCCTTGTAGTCGGACGAGTATTTCAGCTTCCCGCTTGCTGTTGTAGACGAAAAAATCAAACGTGGACCAGGATACAGCCTTGGCTTCATCCAAGCGGTCAAATGATACCTGAAAGCGTCCATATTGTCTAGTTATTCACAAATATCATTCACTTTGATCCCCCTGGCTCACGTTCTCCGGCCAATGGGCCCGGGCGTCTTTGCCCAACTCCCGGGATCGCTCGTATGCAGCCCACACTGCTCGGGATATTGCTGTTCTGAAGCCGGCTTTTTCAAGGTAATAAAGTGCTGCAGCTGACGTGCCCCCAGGAGAGGTCACCTGGTTGCGCAATCGCGCCAAATGAACAGGATCGGTCGTACGAGCATAGTAATCTACTGAACCTCGCACTGTTTGGGCGACCAGCTGTTCTGCCACCCTACGTGGAAATCCAAGATGGACACCAGCATCAACCATCGCCTCCATGAACAGGAAAACATATGCCGGTCCGGTTCCTGAGAGCGCAGTGGCCATATTCAAATAGTACTCTTCTTCCAGGAAAATCTCATCGCCAAGGGCGGACAAAATTTGTCGGGCAATGCCTATTTGTTCTTCAGTTACCGAAGGCGCTGCTGTCCATACCGTGATCCCTTCACCAATCTGAGCGGGTGTGTTTGGCATTGCGCGAACAACCGAATTGTGCTCCAGTATTCCGCTTATCTTGGCGATTGGAGCACCAGCCACAATCGATAATACGAGTGCTTCTTTCTTTACCGCACCTCGCATCCCTGACAACACCACATCCAGCCGCTGTGGTTTTACCGCCAGTACGATAACATCAGCCTCATTCGTAGATGCTGCGTTATCCGTTGATGTATTAATCCCATACTTTGATCGCAGTTCTTCTCCCCTTTCGATCCTGGGGCCGGAGGCCAGCAAGCTTGACGGTTTGGCGACCTCCTGACGGATTAATCCGGCGATCATGGCTTCAGCCATTACACCAGGTCCAATAAAGGTAATTTTGCTTTTATCTTCCAACCTCTACCTCCACTCAGTCACGAAAAGTAGGCCAGCGCCAGGCGCAAGCGACTTTCGACATCCTGCGGTGCATCTTTGGGGATGGATTGCAGGGCAGCCTGGGCTTCGACAACACTGTAACCAAGGGCTACCAAAGCGCTTAATACCTCGCTATCCACTTCACTCATCGCTGCGATGGGCTCAAAGCCCTCTTCCTTGGTGATCTTGTCCTGCAAACTGAATACAATTTTCTGTGCGGTTTTTTTGCCCACACCAGGGACGCGGCTGAACACTTCTGCTTGATCAGTCACGATTGCCCGGCGGATCGACTCAGGATCCAAACTGGATAAGATCGTCACCGCCAAACGAGGGCCGATACCGCTTACCCCAAGCAATAAAACGAAATAATCACGACCCTCAATGGTTTCAAATCCATATAACGCCAAAGCATCCTGTCTGACAATCAGGTATGTGTGTAAAAAGATTTGTCCTCCCGGTGAAACCTGATCTACAAGTGGATCAGGCACGTAGACCAGCAGGCCAAATCCGCCCACTTCAACGACCAGACTGCCTTCACCAACTTGACTAACACTCCCGCTTAATGATGAAATCACGCAGCACCTTCCCACCACCTTAGGATTCTCAACGCACGTAGTGTATTCCAACGACTGGATTTGCCTGCTTGCTCCATATCGAAATAAACCCTTCCGGATGGTCCCCGCATCATAACCCATTTTCCATCAGATTTGCGCTTCTTTTTTAGCAGATCAATCCCATCTAAGAACCGTTCGTCTTTATCGTGTTTTTCAAACAAACTTTGAATCTCCGGATTAGAATAATTAAAATCTTGCCTAGCTCGCCATTTGTAATAGTCTTGAAAATAATCCAATGCTTTCACGAAATCATAATACCATCGGGGAGGGAATGGCATTCTCAGCATGCGATCAATGACGATTTCGCCGGTCTTATCCGAGCGGAATAAGCGGTGCTTCAGTAAAAACTCGTGCCCCTTCAAACGGGACACCTCAATATCGATTCTGGGTTCTTTATGCATTTTCTGGTATTCGTGAAGACCTTCCAGCGCCATTAGCGTTGTATGGAATGAACTGTGCTGATCGCCGAGGTAATCCTGGCAGTTCCAGCCCCAATCGGCCATTTGTCTCATCAGGAGATGATCAGCAAGATCGTCAATTCTTTGGTCTGGATACCGGAAATATGCTAGCACAGATAAAACCAAGCCGGTAATACATGCCTCACTCTGTTTATGTGATTTGGCATAATTGATGCCTCCATCACGATAGAATCCACGCTCTAATAAAAGCCGGCAGCCCAATTGAGCCTGGTCATTATCCACAGGGAGACCCAGGCGTCTCAAGGCCAGCATCGTGTAGGTTGTCGAAATCCATTTCGGGCTGTAAATCCCTCCTCCCCAGAGCCCATCCGGTTCCTGGTAGGACAAATATCGTGCCCCCCATCCGCTTTGAGCGACTTTTTCTCGCTCGATTTCAATTAGGTGATCCTGTTCATCCAATAAGTCGCACATCACCTGCCAGCGGATAGCTGGATCACCATTCATGAGCCAGCTGATGATTTCATGGTCTTGGATAGTTTCTATCCTCCAATCTACGCCTTCGGCTATACGCACAGTACCAAATTCCCTCTACTTGCTGTCACAATCGACCCTATCACATTATGAATTATCACTCAGGAAGCGTATTCTCGCGCTGTGCAGATGGCATATGGCCACCGCGAGTGCATCTGCAGCATCATCAGGCTGCGGTATCTGATCCAGTTCCAGCAACGCCTGAACCATCGATTGGACTTGGTGCTTGTCTGCACCACCGTAGCCTGCAACAGCTTGCTTAACTTCATTAGGGCTGTATTCCGATATATCCACACCCGCCTCGGCGAGCGCCAGCAGCGCAATGCCACGCGCCTGACCAACGGATAAGGCTGTGCGGACATTTCTCGCAAAAAACAACTTCTCCACCGCCCCGCTTTGAGGTTGGTGGAGATCGATGATCTTCTTCAGTTCTTTATGAAGTTGAACCAGTCTCCGCGGCATTGAGTCGCGAGCGGATGTTTCTATCACCCCGTAATCGATAACTGTCAGACTACCGTCTTCTTCTTCTTTGAG
>CP070785.1:2724211-2739296 GCA_020346705.1 Chloroflexota bacterium
GGAAAAATCACATTGGTGGTACAACTCCCCTTTATCGGCCTCCGCAATGAACGTCTTTAATTTCGAAGTCTCTATCAGAGACTTGACTTCTTCCCAGGTATTGATCACGACTGGCAAGTTTAACTGGGCCCCCATTCCTGCCCGCAGCACCTTCGGAGAATAAGGATCCACCGTTCCAGGGGTCAAGCACACCACCTGTACCCCAGCTGCCGAAGCCGATCGCAAGATCGCCCCCAGGTTCCCCGGCTCTCGAACTTGGTCCAGAACAAGCACAAAATCGAGTTGATCGGGCACCGGCAATGATTTCATCTTGATCACGGCCAAAATGCCTTGGGGATTCTTGGTATCACTCAAAGCCCGCATCACATGTGAGCTTATCTTTGTAGTTTGGGTATTATATTTTGCAGATTCTTCAACAATCGCCATCCCCCTGCTGCTCAATTCTTCGGTATAGACCAGGAATTCAATCTCCCAATCTGAACTTCTTGCCACCTCCACCAGGCGCACACCTTCAACTACGAATAATCCCTCAACCTGCCTTTGCTGACCTTTGCTCTGCAGGCGGCGGATCCATTGGGCCTTTGGATTCTTGGTGGATGAGATCATCATCTTGGGAATGGAGGAGCGAGGCTTCCAAAAAAACTAGTTTTCCTGGAGTTCGAACATTTGCTTGAATTCCTTCGCAAAAGCAACTATAGATTCATCGTCAAATAAAGTCATTCGAACTGTTTCAATTCTAGAGTCAGGATGCTCAATGAAGTAATTTTCAAAAACTGAGAAAATTATTCGAGATGCACGTGGTTTGGGAAAACCAAATACACCTGTTGAGATTGCCGGGAAGGCAATTGATTTGATCCCCAGTTCATCCGCCATTTCGAGCGCACCAGAGATCGCCTTCTCGAGCTTTGCGTCTTCGTCTCCCTCCCCCCAGACCGGGCCGACTGCATGGATCACGAAACGACAAGGCAACCTCCCGCCACTGGTATATGCAGGTTTCTCGTGTCGGACTGGACCGTTCTTCTTCAGCCAGGCATCACTTTCTTCCTGGATTTTGGATCCCCCGCGCCTAGATATTGCCCCAGCAACGCCTGCTCCGTGTTGAAGATTAGCGTTGGCAGCATTCACGATCGCGTCTACCTCTTCTTGAGTCAAATCTCCTTGGACGAGCTGTAAATGCTGGCCTGATTCGAGAATATGTTCATTAATGAGCTGGTTCATGGCGACCCTGCGGCGATTGTAGCACTTTGGCTTGGCAGAGTCAACGCGGCACCTTTCTCCACCAAAGTATTACCATTCCCAAGTCCTCATGCGCGAATTAACTTAAAGACAAAACAGGCGGGCATTATACCGCCTGAAAAAAACTCTATATGCTTATGAATCAGCTTGCTTGGGCTTTTTCGACGACTGCTGCAAAAGCCTGGGGATCACGAACGGCCAGATCAGCCAGCATTTTCCGATTTAATTGGATATCAGCCTGCTTCATTTTATGTATTAAGCGGCTGTAAGTGATTCCATTCATCCTGGCTGCAGCATTGATGCGCGCAATCCACAACCTGCGCAGGTCACGTTTACGGTTGCGCCGATCCCGGTAGGAATACCATAAGCTCTTCAGCATCGCCTCATTTGCGATGCGAAACAGGCGATGACGGGAGTTGAATTGTCCCTTGGTCATCTTGAGGATTTTCTTGTGATGTCGGCGGCGATGTGGTCCTGTTTTTACTCTTGCCATTATTTACACTCCTGCGATCAATTGGGCGCCAGTACCCGTGCTGATTACTGCACGCTTTCTACTCGTTGCACACACCCAAAGAGCGCGAAAAATATTATTCGAATATTGCCAAACTGATTATTTCAGGTTTGGCGCCAAGCGACGTACACGCTTCTTTATCCCACGACCTTTGACCGGGATCATCTCGGTGAACAAGCGCTTGGTACGTTTCGAGGTTACCCTGCGCCGGTGGCTCTTACCACCTTTCGTCCTTACCAGCTTCCCAGTTCCAGTTAAACGAAACCTTTTTGAGGTCGCCTTGTGGGTCTTCAATTTATATTTGCCAGTACTCTTCTTACGCGGCACTTTTTTCGCTCCTCTCACACAAAATTCCGCGGATTAAACTCCATCCGCGGATACCATCAGCAAATGTTAGTTTGTTCTTGCTTAATCCTTACTGTTAATTATTTCTTCTTTGCTTTCGTTGGCGCTAAAACCATCAGCATGCTGTTTCCTTCTAAGGATGGACTTTGCTCGACGACAGCAACATCTGATAGTTCTTCTGCTATGTCTTTTAGGTCATTCAACGCAATTTCCGGATAGGTGATCTCGCGGCCTCTGAAGCGAATGCGCACCTTGACTTTCATCCCGTTCTCGAGCCATCTCCTGGCATCCCGAACTTTGAAACCGCGGTGATGTTCAGTTGTCTTGGGTCTTAATCGGATTTCTTTGATCTCGACTTTGACCTGCGCTTTGCGTGCTTCTCGCTCCTTTTTCGTTCGCTCGTAAAGAAACTTTCCGTAATCCATCACTCGACAAACTGGAGGTTCTGCATTTGGGGCTACCTCGACCAGGTCAAGGTCTGCCTCTCGAGCGATGCGAACTGCTTCTTCAGTTGATACGACGCCAACATTTTCTCCGCTGGCGTTGATCAAACGCACTTCAGGAACGCGAATGGAGTTATTTACCCGGAATTGTGATGAGCTAATATCTTACTCCTTTTAAGTTCTCGGCCTTTGAAATAGACGAGCGCATGATACCATAAATCTGCGAGAATCGTCAACCACAGCAACCTCTCTGCACCCTTCAAACCCTAGCCCTGATATCGCTTTCCGCCCGGTCAAGAAATTCACTAATCTTCATTGCCCCCAGAGTCTCCTCAGACCGCAATCGGACAGAGACTGATTCAGCTTCCACCTCCCGATCTCCAATCACCAACATATAAGGAATTTTTTGATTTTGAGCATCCCGAATTTTGGCATTCATTCTTTCACCGCGCTCATCAACCTCAACGCGTAGACCCACTTCACCAAGCTTATCAGCAACCTGGTGTGCATAATCATAATGACGATCAGCGATCGGGATCAGAACTGCCTGGACAGGAGCCAACCAGACCGGGAATGCACCGGCAAAATGTTCGATCAACACACCCATGAAACGTTCCATCGAACCCAACAAAGCACGATGGATCATGTATGGGCGATGATCCTGCCCATCTTCACCCACATATGTCAGGTCGAACCGTTCTGGCAATGTGAAATCAAACTGGATTGTGCTTAGCTGCCACTCCCTTCCTAAAGCATCACGCACTTTCAAATCGATTTTTGGACCATAAAATGTTGCCTCCCCTTCATCCACCTGGAAGGGTATTTCGGCCCTCTCTAACGCATTTCTTAAAGCTTTTGTTGGTGCTAACCATTGTTCGGGTTCACCAGCTGCTTTTTCCGGATTACGCGTTGAAAGGTAAGCCTGGAAGTCTTTAAATCCAAAAGCTCGCAAGATGTTTAAGCTGAATTCAAGAACCCTGTCAATTTCTTCAGGCATTTGATCTGGCCGCACAAAAAGGTGGGCATCATCTTGAGTAAATCCCCTCACTCGCAGTAAACCATGCAAAACTCCACTGCGTTCGTATCGGTAAACAGTACCCCATTCTGCGAACCGCTGGGGCAGATCGCGATAAGATCGCGTCCGGCTCTTGAATATTTGCACATGAAATGGGCAGTTCATTGGTTTTAAATAATATTCCTGCCCCTCGATATCCAAAGGAGAATACATATTTTCTTGATACCAGTCCAGGTGACCGCTTGTCTCCCAGAGATGCGCCTTACCAATGTGTGGTGAATAAACAAATTCATACCCACCGATCTCGTGCTCTTCCCGGCAGTAATCCTCCGCTAATTTGCGTACCATGCCCCCTTTTGGATGCCACAAAATCAATCCGGGTCCAACCTCCTCGTTAACACTGAAAAGATCGAGATCGCGGCCTAACCTGCGATGGTCTCTCTTGCGCGCCTCTTCCAGCTTCCAGAGATATTGTTCAAGATCGTCAGCGGATTCCCACGCTGTCCCGTAAATCCTCTGCAGCATCGGGCGCCGTTCATCGCCCCGCCAGTAAGCACCAGCGACATTTAAAAGCTTGATTGCATCCGGATTTATTTCGCCTGTATTGGCTACATGTGGTCCACGACATAAATCAACGAACCTATCCTGGGTATAAATAGAGATCTCGGGTTTCTCATCCAGGGGTTCCCCATACTCATCAAAGCCCCCTTCTTCCAGACCGTCGATCAATTCAAGCTTGTACGGTTGATCGGCAAAAATTTTGCGTGCCTCATCCGCTTGGAGGATTTCCTTCTCGAATTTATAATCTCCGGCAATAATCTCACGCATTCTTTTTTCTAAAATATCTATATCCTCCGGAGTGAGGGGTCGTGGTAGATCGAAATCATAATAAAATCCATCCTCAATTGGTGGTCCAATAGCGACCTTACCATCCGGAAACATCTCGATTACCGCTTGCGCCATCACATGCGCGGCAGAATGTCGAATGCGGTAGAGATTACTATCTACATATGCCACTTTGTTTTCACTTGACATTTTTCCTCCAAGTCGATCAACCAGACATGGTTCATTAAATTGTGATAGGAAACGAAAACTCTCGCCCTTCTGGGGCGAGAGTAAATATCACGCGGTTCCACCCAGATTAAGCCACTGGCTTATCTTAGTGTGACCTGTAACGAGGTCCTCCGTTTCCCTTAATCAGTCCACCGAAGGACTTTTCGGGGTTCCGCTCGTGGGTGGTTTTCCCTGGATGAATTCCTGAAGTGACTCTCAATCTGTGATCACTTCTCCCTGTTGGTTTCAGGACCAGTTACTCGTCCCAGTCAGCGCGTTTTCCTATCAATATTAGCCGAATTATACCATTTTAGGATAATTCTACAAGTGACCTGCCAGCTATTTTGGACACTTGAACTTCATAACACGATTGTGAAATGCGGAGAATTCTCTGATGCCGAACTTCCCACAGGCAAAATACCTCACCTCATAATCGCCTTTTGCAATGGTGTAATCTTTGGATTCATCCCTATCCAGTGTGAAGACATACGTCGAAGGTCCAGTGAAGATTGCAAATACATTGGAATCCAGTTCGTTGGTCAAAGTGACCTTCACGATTTTCAATGTGTTGGTGATGTTAACTATATGAGGTGAAGTTGGTGGGTTTAATGCGTTCGCTCCACAAACAGGCAGCAGCAATTTCGTGTGTTTGGTTAGATCTATTGTTGAGGAATCCCTTGCGCCGCAGTAATTTACATCCTTGTCATACTCGCCTCGTTCAACGGTGAAGGTTTTTGTCTCACCGGGTTTGATCACAAAGTAATAAAACGCAGGTCCATCCAACCATAGATAGGCAGTGCTCGTCGAATCATTCTCGACTTTTAATGCTACCAAATCCGACTTCTCAATTACTGAAGCAGTGGTTTGCGAAGCTGGTAGCTGCACAGCCGCTGTGAGCAAGACAAAGATCATCACGCTCATCATCGCTAGCAAACTCTTTTTCATCATTTGTCAGCACCTCCTTGGAAAGTAACTGATTCTCTCGAGTTTCATCTAAATTTGCAATATTCTGCTGGTGTAATACTATCAGAAATGAGCAATTAATCAATATGCCAAGTTACCTATTACCACACATTAACTATCCAATAATTCAGCTGCAGCAAGTGATTCAACCACTCCGATCACTGCGGAGTTATCAAGATCACTCATACCCATTTCAAGCATGGCATTGAAAAGCTGGCTGTGCAATGATGTCGCTGCCAAAGGAATGCCATATAACCGGGCGGTGTCGAGCACGATACCCAAATCTTTGGCTTGCATATAGGCTTTAAAGCCTGGTTCCCGGTTTCCAGCGAATAATCTTTGTGGTTTGACATCCAGTGCCCAGCACTGCGCAGCCCCCCCTTGAATTGCATCAACAACTTTCTCAGGATCAGCGCCAGTCTTTTTAGCAAATATCAATAACTCACCCAGGGCTACCATCTGGGCTGCGACCATGATCTGGTTGGCTGCTTTCGCAATTTGTCCCGCACCTTCTTCTCCAACGTGAGTGATCGTTTTTCCCATTGCCTCCAAGACAGGGCTTACCTTTTCCAATGCTTCAACCGGACCGCCAACCATAATCGCCAGGGTCCCTTGTTTAGCACCGATATCCCCACCACTCACCGGTGCATCTAAACAGGGAACGCCTTTCGCACCAAGGGTTTCAGCCACCATTCGAGCTGTTGCCGGTTTTATGGTTGAATTGTCGACGTAAATCAGTCCTTGGTGGGCGCCCTCAATTATGCCATTCTTTCCTAAAGCCACAAATTCAACTTCCGGGGAATCCGGTAGATTCGTAAAAACCACATCCACCTCGTTAGCAACTTCAGCCGGTGAGTTTGCTGGTTGAGCCCCTTCTGCGCTCAACTCTTGAACTGCTCCCTGGCTGCGATTGTGGACAATAAGCGGGAATCCTGCTTTGAGTATATTTCGCGCCATGGATTTCCCCATTAAACCTAAACCAATATAACCCACTTTCAGCATTTGTCACTCCTTAAGATGGTATCGTTTCGTAAGCCAAAGCTTTTCTTATTATTAATAATTTAGCCTGTCTGCAATCTAATTTACGTTCGGGATTCTTTATGCTAGAATGAATTCGCATTTTGAACAATGTGTGTTATTTTACAACAGAAACGGAGTCGGGTATGCCTTTAGACATTGTCGTTGGCACTCAATGGGGAGATGAAGGGAAAGGTCGCGTTGTGGACCTGCTGGCGGCACAGGCTGATTATGTCGCTCGTTACAATGGCGGGGACAATGCTGGGCACACCGTAAACGTCGGTCAACAAATTTTCAAACTCCACTTGATTCCATCCGGTATTATTCATCCCCACACTGTTGCAGTGATCGGGAACGGCGTTGCCGTCAATCCAAGAGTTTTACTATCCGAAATGGAGACCTTAACAGAGTCGGGAATTGATATCTCCCCCAAGCGGTTGATGCTTTCCTTCGCGGCACATATGATCACCCCCGCCCATTTGGCACTTGATCAAGCCCAAGAAACCGCCCGCGGAAAAGCTAAGATTGGCACCACATTACGTGGTATTGGCCCCGCATATACGAGCAAGGTCTCTCGTCATGGATTACGACTCTTTGAAATGCTCGATCAAGCGAAATTCGTCCCTGCAATTCATGCTCACGTTGAAGAAATCAACCAGCAGCTAACCAGTCTTTATCAGGCAGAACCATTGAATCCAGATGATGTCGCTGAAGAACTCGGAGAGTATGCCGTACGAATGGCTCCTTATATCGGTGATATTTCAACCACCATATATGAAGCCTTAGGACAGGGTCGTCGCATTCTCGCTGAAGGTGCCCAGGGAACATTACTTGATCTCGATCATGGGACATACCCCTTCGTCACTAGTTCAACGCCCACCTCACCAGGAGCTTTAGTTGGTCTTGGACTGGGTCCTGGTTATGAAGAACGCGTGATCGGAGTAACAAAATCCTTTCAGTCTCGGGTTGGATCAGGACCTTTTCCAACTGAATTGTTCGGATATCTCGCGGATCGTTTACGGGGCACCGGCGAACAACCCTGGGATGAATTCGGAACAACCACAGGAAGACCCCGGAGAGTTGGTTGGCTTGACCTGGTTCTATTACGCTATGCAGTCCGTATCAACGGCATCACTGAACTAGCCTTGACCAAGCTTGACATCTTATCAGGATTGGACCGCGTTTTACTTTGCACAGGTTATCGCCAAGAAGGCCATGAATTCTTCAACTTGCCATTTGGACCAAGCGACTTGTCTGGATACGAACCGATTTATGAAGAGGTCCCTGGTTGGCAGGAGGAGATCAGGGACGCACGTAGATGGGAGGATTTGCCTGTAGAGGCGAGGTCATATATCTTGAGAATTGAGGAACTAGTTGGAGTTCAAGTTCGCTTAGTTTCCGTCGGTCCAGAACGAGAGCAAGTCGTCGAAATAACTTAGCATTTCATCGCACATCTCATCCCACATGGAGGTCGCAATGCGCAAAAAGGTCACCTTGATTACCGGGGTCAGCGGAGAGGTCGGTCTAGCCCTGGTAAAGAGTCTCGCCGAGGCGGGAAAGAATGACCTGCTCAGCCTGGATATTCGCCCAATCCCTGCAGAATACGCCCAATATTCCGAACATATTCAGGGAGATATCCTTGATAAATCTTTATTGAACCGGTTGGTCAGCGAGTATGAGATCGTTTCGATATTTCACATGGCAGCTCTGCTTTCAACCCGGGGAGAATTTACCCCTGTTGCTGCCCACCAGGTAAATGTTGAAGGGACAATGGGCCTGCTCCAACTGGCCGCAGAACAATCTGAATGGCGAGGCGACCCGGTCATGTTCATCTTTCCGAGTTCAATCGCAGTTTATGGGATGCCGGACCTTGAGACCAAATCCCAATATCCCCGGGTCCGTGAATGGGAATGGAATTATCCGATAACCATGTATGGTTGTAACAAGCTGTACTGCGAAATGCTCGGGACTTACTTCTGCAGCAATTACCGCCAGCTAGCAGTTGAACGACCCCAAATGCTTGATTTCCGCTGTGTGCGGTTTCCAGGCTTGGTCAGTGCCTTCACCGTACCCAGTGGGGGTACGAGTGATTATGGACCAGAAATGCTGCATGCAGCAGCTAAAGATGAACCTTATGCAGCTTTCGTTCGGCCGGATACACAAATCCCATTTATGGCCATGCCAGACGCGGTCGCTGCCCTGCTCCTGCTCTCTCAAGCACCGAAAAGCGCTCTTAACCGCATGGTGTATAACGTGACCAGCTACAGCCTGACCGCGGAACAATTTCGTGACCAGGTTATGAAATCATTTGCGGGTGCGAAGATTGAATTTAAACCTGACCCCAAACGGCAGCGGATTGTAGACACTTGGCCGGCTGATCTAAATGATAACGATGCCCGCCGGGATTGGGATTGGGAACCCGGTTATAACGTAGAAAGATCCTTTGAAGAATACTTGATCCCCAACATTCTCCAGCGATATAGGAATTGACAATACTTATTCATTCCCAATTCAATTATTATTGATATTATCTGCACAGAATGAGTTTACAAACCCATTATGAGGGACTCAAAGCAATTCGAATCCTGATAATCGTTTTCGTTCTTACAGGTTGCTTTTTCCTATTGTCCTCCTGTATTAGCTCAGCAACACCGATCCCCATCATCGAGGTTACTCCTTCACCGACATCTACCCAGACTCCAACTGCAACAGTAGAATGGTTTCCCGCCACCTCCACCCCGACGACTGTTCCGACATTTCCTGTCACTCGAACACCTGATTATCGGCCCAATTTGGGAGCAGTGATTCTCGAGGATGATTTCTCCACTCCAGGATCATGGACTACAGGCCAAACATCATCTGGTAATGTCTCTTTAGGATTGAATGAGCTGACCATCGCCATCGCTGAACCGAAAGCATATGATTACAGTGTCCGCATGGATCCCCTATTAAATGATTTTTATCTTGAGCTCACTGCCAGTCCAATGCTTTGCCAGGGAGAAGACCAGTATGGTATCTTAATTCGCATCTCATCTCCTGGCGATTTTTACCGCTACTCGCTATCTTGTGATGGGCAGGTTCGCCTGGATCGAGTAGTTCAAGGCGCAGCCAGCTCACCTCAGCCTTGGATGAGCACCGGATCGATCCCTCCCGGGGCTCCAATAACAGCTCGATTAGGCATTTGGGCGCGTGGTGATGAATTTCGATTTTTTATTAATGATCAACACCAATTCACCGTCAATGATCCTCTCCTCGTATCCGGGAACATTGGCGTATTCGCCAGATCAATGGGTGAGACCGCAGTAACTGTCAACTTTTCCGACCTTATTATCCGGCAAATTGAGCAATAAGACCTATGTCAAAACGTCCGTTTGTCAATCGTTTAAATGATCTCGATCCGAAAACCTGGCTCAAGTTTCAAAAATCCTGGTTCGTGCATGCACCACCTCCCAGAAAAAAGGGAGTAATTCGTCATCCCGCAAAATTTCCAGAAACATTAGCCCAGGATTTTATTGAATTCTTCACCAAGCGCGGCCAGGTGGTAATGGACCCAATGGTCGGAACTGGCAGCACCCTGCTGGCTGCTCTGCGATCTGGCAGGCACAGTATTGGCATTGAACTGAATAACAATTACGCTGAAATCGCAGGGCAGTTGGTGGCTGAGGAGATGATCAACTTGGGGGAAAGTGTAAAAGATATTTCATGTCAAGTTATCCATGGCAATGCTGCACAGATAACGAAAATAGCTAAGGAATTCAACTTCCCCGATATAGATTACATAATAACCTCTCCACCGTATTGGGATATGCTGCATGCAAAAGGTGCCCAAACTCAAAAGGAAAGAAGGGTCACTGAAGGATTAGACACACAGTATTCCGATGATCCCGAGGATCTCGGTAATATTCACGATTATGATGAGTTTCTTCGCAAATTGGTGGATATTTACGTGGAGATAAAACCATTCATCAAACCTAGGGCTTATCTCACAATTATTGTTAAAAATGTCAAGAAAGGTGGAAAAATTTATCCTCTCGCCTGGGATTTGGCGCGCATATTGGGAGAATCATATACCTTGAAAGATGAGAAAATATGGTGCCAGGATGATATTCGTTTAGCACCTTATGGGTTGGGCAGCGCCTGGGTCAGCAACACTTTCCACCATTACTGCCTCCAATTCCGCAATGAGTGAAAAGCATCTAGTTATTGGAATTTTGAAATTCTGTCATATATAATCTAAGAGGAAAAAATTATCAATTCCAAAAAATACTTCACAAAATCCACTTTTTAGTGTACAATTGTTCTATATTATCGGTGAGTGCCACGCTGGCTCTTAAACGGGCGGTGTTCGTCCGTAACAAATATCTTATCCGCTCACTGCAACGAAAGGAGACCCCTAATGTATCACAATATCATAATCGTCGGCAACCTTGGCCGGGACCCGGAAATGCGCTACACCCCGTCCGGCCAGGCGGTAACAAATTTTAATGTTGCCACAAATCGTCAATACACATCCTCTGACGGTAACCAGGTGAAAGAAACAATCTGGTTCCGGGTTTCAACCTGGGGAAAATCTGCTGAAAGCAGCAATCAATATTTGAAAAAAGGAAGTAAAGTCCTCGTCGAAGGCCGATTAAATCCCGATCAGGAGACAGGAGGACCTCGAATTTGGAATCGCCAAGATGGTTCAGCCGCTGCCAGCTACGAAGTAACTGCCAATGTTGTTCGTTTTCTCTCTTCACGAGCAGAGGATGAAGCTGGCTACAGTGCGGGTGAATCTCAAAGCGTATCTGAACCAGAGGACATCCCATTTTAAATTCACTCTTGGTTTCGAGCTGGCAAGTGCGACTACATCACCATAATCTGAAACTCGGATGTTATCCATCCTAGTACATGCTCTTTGAAGGGCGGAGGAAAAGAAAGTTTAGACATTCCTCCGCCCTTCCGCTTATAATAATCTGGTATAAGATTATCTATCTCATCCAGGAGTTATAAATGCCCGATAAAGCTGACAAGTCACCCCCACAAAGATTTCCTCCGATGTCTGTTCCAGATGATATTGAGGCAATTTATGTCAATCTCGTCCGGATAGCTCATTCACCTTCTGAGATGGTCTTCGACTTTGCCCATTTATTGCCAGGGACACGGCCTGCTAAGGTACGCACCCGCATCGTGATGTCTCCATTAGGTGCCAAATTACTCCAACGCGCTTTAAGTGAAAATCTTGCCAGATATGAAAAATCGTTTGGAGATATCAGCGTCCCTGGATCAAAATCCCTCGCAGACTATCTTTTCCGTCCCACTCCCCCTTCAGATGAACCTGAACAGGAATAACCAATGCACCGTTTAGATGAGATCGCAGAACAAATACACCAGGCGTTCGAGGTTCGCACAAGCACGCGCGATAAAGCATTGACACAGGCTCGTACGCTTACCAGATACTGTGCAGATACAATTCGCGCAGTACACCGCAATGAATTTGACCTGGCAAAGGAACATCTTGATCGCGCCTCTGCCCTAGCCAAGTCTTTTTACACGGACTTGGAAGCTTTTCCTGATTTATATTATGCGGGATACACGCAAGATGCGTTAAAAGAATATGCTGAAGCCAGCATTGTTTATGCTCTGGTCAATGACAAGGAGCTGCCCTCTCCCCAGGATTTAGGTTTAGAAAACGCCACCTATTTGAATGGTCTGGCAGAAACGGTTGGAGAATTTCGAAGGCGATGTTTAGATATCTTGCGCCAGGGATATTCAAAAGATGCGGAACTGCTTCTCCAGCATATGGATGATATTTATGCAGTATTGATCACCATGGATTACCCGAATGCAATCACTGGAGGTATCCGTCGCCAGACCGATATTGCTCGCAGCATCATCGAACGTACCCGGGGTGATTTGACACTAAGCTTGCGCCAGGAACACCTTGAACAATCAATGCAGCGTCTCGAAGGAAAAATCAAGGAATCATGAGTACCATCCGGGCTTCGGAGATAGGAACTTACCTCTTCTGCAAGCGCGCCTGGTGGTATCAAAAAAAAGGCTATGCATCAAGCAATACAGATGAACTGGCAGCTGGGACCAGGGTCCATGTTCAGCACACTCGTCTGGTCATGGTCAGTGGCTGCTTGAGAGTTTTGGCATATATCATCCTCATCACTGCAATCCTACTTTTAGCAATTTACATAACGGGTAAGATTATCTAATTCTTTTGTTGTACCTGGTTGGATTTCTATTACTCCTTGGAGTTATCCTATATTGGTTATCTGGTCTGCAACGCCGTTCTTCAGGCTTGCCAGCCGGTAGAATAATTTACAGCGATCATTCAGAATGGGGGAAGATTGAAACACCACTTTATGATCCAACATTCAACCTGACAGGAAAACCAGATTATATGATTGAAAGTAGTGATGGGATTATCCCAGTGGAGGTCAAATCAAGCCGACTGAAAACTGCTCCTTATGACTCCCACATTTATCAGCTTGCTGCTTACTGTTTGCTGATCGAGCAAACATTTTCCATCAGGCCTGAGTATGGAATTCTAAACTATCTCAACAAGGATATAGCCGTTGATTACACAACTCAACTCGAGCAAAGTGTGATCGATACAATCAGGGAGATGCGTTCGTTAAGTCGCCGCCGAAATATCGATCGTTCTCACGAATCTGTCAATCGCTGCCGAGGATGTGGATTCAATTCCATTTGCGAGCAGGCATTGAACTGAATAGTAAGAATTTTAAATCGATTATCATCAAAATTACATATGATTAATCCCTTCAAATCAGGTGCAAGATAAACTCGTTTATAATATCGTCATGCCTGATGGGGTACGTGGTTTCCAAAAAATTGCAGTCGCTCCTCATCCTGAGATTCTCGTTGCTGTCGAAGAAACTGAGCACATCGTTTCTTTCTTAAGCGAACACGGTATACGAGTCTTCTCTGGTGTATTGGACGATGAGCAATTACGGAAAAATATCAACAAAGGTGAATTTGATCTATTAATTGCCCTGGGTGGAGATGGCACAATGCTGCGCGCAGGGCATCTCTGCGGGCCAAATGATGTCCCAATCCTGGGGATAAACATGGGTCGTTTCGGGTTTTTGATGGAAATCCGGCAAGATGGCTGGAGAGATGCCCTTCAAAGATTGCTGAATGGTGATTTTTGGTTGGAAAAAAGGATGATGTTGTCTGCAGAACAGGTCAGGAACGACAAAGTGCTTGGAAAATGGGATGTTGTCAACGAGACCGTTGTCAGCCGGGGAAGTTTCGTGCGCCCCGTCCAGATGAAAGTCAACGTTGATGACCGCTTCCTGGCAACCTATGTTGCGGATGGGATGATCGCCTCCACACCGACTGGCTCAACAGCATATGCTCTGGCAGCTGGAGGTCCGATCTTACCACCTGAGTTGCGAACGATTCTATTAGTGCCAATCGCACCTCACCTTTCTATCGACCGGGGCATCGTCCTCGCTGAAGGATCTTCTGTGGCAATCCAGGTCCACACTAATCACCAAGCTGTTCTCAGCATAGACGGTCAACCACCCATCGATTTAGAGGATGGTGATTGCGTCAATGTTCGTGCCAGCAATCACTCCCTGCAATTCGTCCGCTTTCAAGACCCGGGCTATTTTTATCGAAATTTAACACCACACATGAACCAAAATCCATCCACTGGAATTACGAGATGACTACAGAACCAGCTACTCTTTATTGTGAAAACCACCCAAATGTTGAGACAACACTGCGCTGCAATCGCTGCGAGAAACCGATTTGCGCTAAATGTGCTGTCCTGACTGAAACCGGCTACAGGTGTACTGATTGCGTCCGCTCCCAGCAGAAAACGTTTGATACTGCTACGACGATTGATTACATACTGTCCATCAGCATTGCAGTTATCTTGGCATATATTGGCAGCTTATTGTCCTCCAGAATTGGATTCTTCACGATCTTTGTCGCTCCGATTGCTGGCATTGTGATTGCTGAAGCTATCCGCAGGGCTATCCGTCGCAGACGGTCAAAGCGCTTATTCAAGGCAACTGCGGCTGCGACTGCCCTCGGCGGGATCCTGCCAGTCTTGTCAATACTGGCATTAACTGGATTGACAATTGGCATTACAGGTATATTCTTTTTCATCTGGCCCGTTGTGTATACTGTTATTGTCACTTCAACCGTATATTATCGGTTAGCAGGTATCAGCCTTTAGTTCTCAATATTTCCTGACGCCTATGCTTGTCGAACTTCGTATCGAGAATTTCGCCATCATCGATAATCTTGAACTCAATTTCGGGCCAGGATTAATCACCTTTACTGGAGAAACCGGGGCTGGTAAATCCATCATTATCGATGCAGTCGAATTACTTCTTGGGGGACGGGCTGAAGTTTCGATGATTCGCACCGGTTCCGATCGTGCCATAATCGAATCAACATTCAAAATTCCCGATACCAGTCAAACAATAATCAAATCAATCCTCGAACGCGAGGAACTATTTGATGATCCTGAGTATT
>CP070785.1:2739396-2743326 GCA_020346705.1 Chloroflexota bacterium
CTCGGTTGATCAGCAAAGATAGGAGCAGGTCTTGCCAAGCCTGTTTGAGCGGCAAGACCCGAGTGAAATTCTCCCTGGTTATTGATATGAACCCACTTCGTTGGCTAGTTCCATGAACCAGTCGATCTTCTCAGGCGGCGCTACGGTTGGTACTTCACAGCCTGGGGCGAGGATATACCCACTGTCGTTAGCGGCTTTGGCGAGGCAATCCTCAATCGCCTGTTTCATCACGTCTTTGCTTTCAGCCAGGAAGCATTCAGTGGGTACATTGCCAATCAGGACTGATTTACCCCTGGCAGCTTCAGCAGCCTTCGCCAAATCGGTGCCCGAATCTACGCTGATATTGCTGGCTCCGGTAGAGACCATGTCTTCCAGGATGGGGTTGGCGTTCCCGCAAATATGGATACCGACTCCAATTTTCTTCTCCTTGAAGTAGGAGACCAGTTCCTTGTGATAAGGCAGGACGAAATCGCGGTAAATGGCTGGCGAAATGAGATTGCAGGAGGCTGGTGCCTCTGAATAACCGACGCCGATGCCGATCTCGCTTAGCGCTTGTGTGAAGCTCTTGGTTGCCTCGGTGCTGATCTGCATCAGCTCATGGACGAAATCTGGATCCATCTTCGTATCCACAATCAGATCATTGGCGCCGCGCAAGCCCATGGCGATCGTCCAGGGTCCCGCGATCACACCGGATACCGGGGCCTCTGTAACAACTTCCTTGAGCGCCGCGCAGGCTTCCAGGTAACCCGGTAGCCGCCCATCAGCCTTCGGATCGGGCACCTGCACGTTGCTCAAATTACCTTTGTCAGCCAGGAATTCCTTGGTAACGACGCTCATGCTGTCTTCAGGATACCTGAGCTCATTGCCCATCGCCTCGATATCCATGCTCAGATCCCACATCATGATCATGATATCCGGCTTGTATCGTTCGTAGGCTGCGGTCTGTGCCTTCAGAAAAACGTTATGGTCCTGCAGCAGGTCACTAACCGAAGCGCCAATCAGCTTGGCATTGCAGGCGCCAGTGAAGATATAGGCTGGTACGCGGTCTAATTCGGGATCCTTATCGGTGAAGGTTTTTTTGAAGGCCGCTGAAACTCTCTGCTTTCCTGTGTATACCTCGCTCACAACTCGCCTCCTTCTTCCCAGATCTTCATTTGTTCCCGGTAGGAGGGCGGGAAGGTGCCTTCAAAGTCAAAGAAGCTGGTGATCGGGTAGCGAACCCCGGCCTTATGCGTCTTAAGCAAACCATCCAGAACGGTGTCTACCTTGGAAGGCGGGATGAAGAACGCCATCTCCCAATCCTGGGTCATGCCGAAAATCCGATCCCCGTTACCAGGCACAATGTAGCGGCATTTGTCTTCTTTAATCACGGTGATGATCGCTGCACAGCCTAATCTACCCATCGCTGATGAATGAACCGCGCCGCCCTCATTGTAGAGCGCGCCCTGGATAAGACGCATAATCTGGGCCGGGTTGCCGTAGATCATGTACAGGTCCGGTTCAAAGGTGGTGTACATCAACGGCGCCACCAGGATGTGGCTGAACGTTCCATAATCAAAGCGGTCTACCAGATCCTCCTGGGTTTTACCAACCTCGGGTGAGGTGGTGAACATACCCGCTGAAAGGTTGCCTTCATTGTAGAAATCGATGTCTTTGAAGAAGCCAAAAGGCGCCGCGCCAAGTGAGCACTGCATATCTTCTTTACCCATCGCGATCGCCCAACCATACTTGCGGGCCATGCCGATGCCCTGGCAGATAGCGATCTTTTTGCCCATATGTTCGAACGGGCGGCGGGTCCTTTCTGGGATCTCATCCTCCGATTTAAGCATCTTGATTGCCAGAGGGAAAGTGAGCGGTCGGAAAAATTTGTTCAATCCCTGTTCTAATTCTTGTACAGTTGCCATGATGCCTCCTGAGTCTTTAATTTCTAATCGAGTAGTTTCCAATTATTCAGCAATTCATATGTATTCATCCAGGCTGTCAAATTCATGTTGATCAAAATTGGATTTCGCTGTTGACCTCCTCTCCTCTACGAGTCAAGTCAGATTTTAAATTCCACAATGGGTAGTTTTCATATCTAGGATCAACAATTAAAATTATGAAATTTTGTGCCTTTATTCACTACGCCGAATATTCTTCCATTTGCTTATTGCTGATTTGACAGATGAATTCGACCAGAGAATCTATGGACAGGTCCAGGGTGTAATTATCCTTGGCTACTCCATACAAAACGGAGGAACCTAACATGCCCGTGAACAACATCCCGGCAACGGTTTCCGGATTGTTCGATGCACTGATTTCTCCCAGGTCAATCGCCTCGTCTAAAAGCCTGGTTAGCATCCTCTTGAAACCATCAAAACCCTGGTTGACTTCTCTCATCAGGTGAGGGTTGGTATCATCGAATTCGACTGAAAAGGTGATGAAGATGCAGCCTCCAGGAAAGTTTTCGGCATCCTTGAGATATCTATCGCGGTAATTATGCAGAATTTTTATGATTTTTTCAGTGGGACTGTTTATCTCATCGATCGAGTCGAGTACTTTTTCTCGCCAGATCGATTGCGATCCAGCCAGCACCGCAAAAAACAGATCTTCTTTACTGGAGAAGTGGTTGTAGAAACCCCCTTTGGAAGTTCCAGCGGCATTGATGATGTCGTTAATACCTGTGCTCAAAAAACCATTGAGTGAGAATAGTTTCTGGGCTTCGTGAATGATTTTATTTTTGAGGAGCATAATATGATTATTCGGAAATTAAAAGACAGACCGGTCTGTCTCTTCGTCTGTCGCTATAATACAATTTTTCACAAACTTTGTCAATTAATCTCCCCCAATTCTGGCTGAATTAAGACAAAAGTAATGATCCATCCCCCGCGAAAGGTCATCCCAGGTGCATCAAGACGCTTGGGTTTAAATATTCTGGTTAAATCGGCCACCATTTTTTTTTATATCCCCCAAGGTAGACTTTGACTTATGCCTTCAGTAAACTTGGCTAACTTGGATCGCCCGGTTTGACCAAGCATCCCGATCCAGACATTATGGGTAAAGCCCACCTCGATTTGACGAGAACTTGGTCAACTCGCTTTTCAAATCAAATGCCGTTACAATCCCGGAAGGTACATATAGAGTTCAGCTTCCTTATCCTGGCGGACCAGGTGCAGGTTGGGGAAGGTGAAGTAATTGGAAACCACGCGCGGACCGGGGTGCAGTTCCCGTTTCAATTTCTTCTCGAGCTTGTTGTTCGTATCCTGAAGCAGGTAGCAGGTGACTACATCCGCCTCGCTCAAATCTTGCTTGAAAAAATCGCCATAAACAATTCGAATCTGACCTCTTAGACCGAAGATAGTGATCAGCAGCTGGCACCACAGATAGCGCAGTGGATCGAGTTCGATACCCACAGCTCTCGCCCCATACCTCCTTGCCGCAGTGATGATCATGCGACCATCTCCGCAACCCAGGTCGTAGACCAGGTCATTTGGCCCGGCCTCAGCCATGGTAAGCATTTTGTGGACCATGCTCATCGGCGTAGGTGCCCAGGGCGCGCCCCGGGACCTCGTCCAGGAAATGGAGATCGCTAAACCAATTAATAGTACTGTCAGGGCAATGATCAGCCACACAGGTCTAAACTCAAGGTTCTTTGATAGTATCTTACAGGTTGCCAGGCAAGGATATCATCAAAAAAGTAAAACCCCAAGGAATTCCGAGTTAGTTGTAGAAAATCATCTAGAATTCCAAAGCCGCCCCACGTATCTCTGGAGCGGCGTATCCACTTCTATTTAATCTTAACGACTTAAAGATCGGTTTTCAAGCCATTACTTGCTGCCGGTGTGGCGATTGACTTTGCACGTATAACAAATGTGCTGATGAAAATTGAGAATGCGGATCAAAATGTGTTTCAACCTATTCAGGCAAACCCATCCAGTATTTTTTCGACGA
>CP070785.1:2743426-2756241 GCA_020346705.1 Chloroflexota bacterium
TATCCCCACCAATGATGAGAATTGAGATACTCGGGGATATTTTGCCAAGCAACAAATCTCGCTATTATCTTAATCCATTCCTTAGGTGATCTCATTTGACCTTGCAAAATTGTCAGGTCAAATATTTTGTTTTTAATAGATGCAAGTATTGGACCAGAGGGGGCGGTTGCTTATTGGCAACCAGCTTATAAGATTTCTGCGACTGGCTCTATAGGATTGGGGAAATTGCCCGAACAATAACCAGGCTGGAAATCCTGGGAAATATTCGTGTCCAGCGGGACATTCCCGGGTTTAATATAGAAATCAGCCTTGAACCAGGTTGGAATCCTGTGTTGCTCAAAATCAGAGCATATGCTATAGTTCATTGATTTCCAACTCTTTGTAAGTACAAGAAATTTATGGACAGGATGGTACGGAATTTATGGATAATTCGTTCACCAAGACGACACTTACAAACGGACTGACAGTGCTGCTGAAGGAGATTCGCACTGCGCCAATTGCCAGCCTCTGGCTTTGGTACCGGGTGGGTTCCCGGAATGAAGTCCCCGGCGTGACTGGAATATCTCATTGGACAGAGCACATGCAGTTTAAAGGTACTGAAAGGTATCCAGCCGAAGTACTGGACAAAGCCGTCGCCCGGGAGGGCGGCTACCGCAATGCGCTGACTTTTTTGGATTGGACCACCTATTTTGAAACCCTGCCGGCAGATAAGATCAGCCTTGCCTTAGACCTGGAAGCTGACCGCATGTACAACAGCTTTTTTGCCCCAGAGGAAGTTGAATCAGAGCGCACGGTGATCATCTCCGAGCGCCAGGGGAACGAGAATGAGCCGATGTTTTTGCTGGCTGAAGAGGTCCAGGCGGCCGCGTTTCGGGTGCACTCTTATCATCACGAGGTGATCGGCGACCTGATCGATCTACAAACGATGTCAAGAGATGATCTCTACCAACATTATCGCAAACATTATGTACCAGGAAATGCGATCCTGACCGTGGCGGGAGATTTTGTGACTGGAGAGATGCTGGACCGCATTCGTGAACTCTATGAGCCGCTGGCAGATGGTTCGGCGCCTGAGCTGACAGTGCGACCTGAACCAGAGCAATCCGGTGAACGATTGATCAATGTCGAAGGTCCTGGTGAGACGACCTACGTGCAAGCCGCTTACCACGCTCCAGCTGCGAGTGACCCGGATTTTTTCGCATACCTGGTTACTGACAGCCTGCTCACCGGTCCGAGCAGTCTCAACCTGTTTGGTGGGGGGATATCCAATAAGACCTCCCGGTTGTATAAGGCGTTGGTGGATAAAGAGCTGGCGGTGAGTCTGCAAGGGGGATTGATCGCCACGATCGATCCGTTTCTGCATACGATTGTGGCAACAGTTCACCCCGAGAGCACCGCGGAAAAGCTGATCTTGGCAATGGATGAGGAGATCAACCAGCTGCAAGACAGCCCGCCAGCACAGGAAGTTGTCGACCGGGCAGTCAAGCAGGCGCGGGCTTTATTCGCATACGGTAGCGAGAGCATTACCAACCAGGCCTTTTGGATGGGGTATGCGGAGATATTCGACACGTATGATTGGTTCTTGAATTATCTTGATCGGTTGGCGGCAGTCACCCCAGAGGAGGTACAAAGGATCGCCCAAAAATATATGAGACCAGGAAATCGTGTGTTAGGCATCTATCGACCTGCAGAAAACCAGGAGGTGCCCGCATGAGTCCCAAGAATTCGGGAAATCTGCACCATTCCTTACCTGGTCCGGACGATATTACCCGCCATGAGCTTTCCAACGAGATCGTCTTGTTGGTGCGATCAAATTTCAACAGCCCATCCGTGGTGGTCAACGGCTACCTGATGGGAGGCAGTCTGTTCGAAGAGGACGAAAAATTAGGCCTGGCGGGATTTACCGCCAGCACACTAATGCGGGGGACCACGCAGCGCACTTATAACGAGATCTATGATGCCATCGAATCAGCCGGCGCCAGCCTTAATATCAGCGGCGGTACGCACACAACGGGTTTTGGCAGTAAGGCCCTGGCCGAGGACCTGGATTTATTACTGGAGCTCCTATCAGAGTCAGTCAGGCAACCGGTATTCCCACCCGAACAAATCGAGCTTTTACGAGCCCGGATGCTGACCAGCCTGGCCATCCGCGCCCAAGATACGCGCGAGATGTCCTCATTAACTTTTGACCAGATTGCGTATCCAGGCCATCCTTATTCGCGCCCTGAAGATGGCTACCCAGAGACCGTCCAGGCGATCACGCGCGATGACCTGGTCGAATTCCACCAGACGCACTACGGACCAAAAGGCATGGTCCTCTCGGTGGTGGGCGCGATTGAACCTGAGCAGGTGATCGAAAAGGTGGAACACCTGCTGGGAGATTGGGAGAATTCAGGGCAGCCAGAACCATCCCCGCTGCCGCCCAACCCGCCACCTGCCGAACCACTCACCCGCAAGGTGGATATTCCGGGGAAATTTCAGGCTGATCTGGTGGTTGGGGTTATCGGCCCTGAACGCCGGGCAGAAGATTACCTGGCTGCATCGTTGGGAAACAACATCCTGGGTGTGTTTGGGATGATGGGGCGGATCGGAGAAGTGGTGCGCGAGAAAGCTGGCCTGGCCTATTATGCATACAGCAGCCTGGCTGGTGGTATGGGACCAGGCCCCTGGTATGTCTCGGCTGGTGTTGACCCGCAAAATGTGGACCAGGCTCTCGACCTCGTCAGGCAGGAGATCAAGCGTTTTACCAGCGAGCCAGTAACCGAGGATGAGCTGGCGGACAGCCAGTCCAATTTCATCGGTCGTTTGCCATTATCCCTTGAATCAAACAGCGGGATGGCCTCAGCCATACTCAACCTGGAACGCTATGATCTGGGCTTGGATTATTACCGCCGCTATGCAGATTTGGTCGGTGAGGTTACCAGCGAAGATATACTGAAGGCGGCCCGAAAATATTGGGATCCGGAACGGTTAGGAGTTGGTATAGCTGGTCCATGAAGAAACTGAGCTGCGATGAACCTGCGAACTGGGGTTGACCTGATAGAACTCGAGCGTGTGGAGAACACGATCGAGCGCCATGGAGAGCGTTTCCTGGAGCGCGTCTTCACCTCCCAGGAGCTGGTTGAGGCTGGTGAAAACGTGGCTTCTCTGGCGGCACGGTTTGCGGCGAAAGAAGCCACTGCCAAGGCTCTGGGCACCGGGATAGGGGATGTGGGCTGGAAGGAGATCGAAATCCTGCGCGGCCCAGCTCGCCAACCGCATTTACACCTGCATGGACGCGCAGCCGACCTTGCTGACTTGCTCGAATTAGCAAACTGGTCGATCAGTCTCACTCACAGCCACAGCCACGCCATCGCACTGGTGGTTGCAATTGGTGAGTGATCAATTATCCGTAAACCAATCAGATTTTACTGGTAATGGGGGTGTTTCTTGAGGTGAAGCGATGATGCGCCTTCAACGCGCATTGGGTTTCAAAGAATAGAAGGAGGCTCATAATGTCTGGTTTGGTTCGCAAGATCTTGATTGGTATCCTGATCTTCATCTTGGTGTTGAGCGTTCTGCTGGTGATCTTGATACCTTACAATATCACCCGCTCGTTTCCCCAGACTAATGGAGAGGTGCAGGTGCCAGGGTTGGAGGCACCAGTGGAGGTCTACCGGGACGCTTTCGGCGTCCCGCATATTTATGCCAGTAATTCCCACGATTTGTTTTTTGCCCAGGGGTATGTACATGCGCAGGATCGCTTCTGGCAGATGGATTTCTGGCGCCATATCGGCTCGGGTCGCCTGGCGGAGATGTTTGGGGAAAGCCAGCTCGAAACAGACCAAGTCCTGCGCACCCTGGGATTCGCCAGGGTAGCGCAAGAAGAGCTGGATACCTTTGATCCGCTCAGTAAGGCGATTTTGGATGATTATTCGGCCGGGGTAAATGCCTATCTCTCCGAGCGGAGCGGAGCGGATCTCAGTCTGGAATACCTGGTATTGAAAGCGATCAACGCGGATTACCAAATCGAACCCTGGGAACCCTTGCATTCAATCACCTGGGGCAAGGTCATGGCCTGGAATTTGGGCGGTAATATGGACGCTGAAATTGAAAAGGCAGCTTTGCTGAAGGATCTAACGCCCCAGCAAGTCGCGGACCTTGTGCCGCCCTACCCGGAAGACAGGCCGGTGATCGTGCCCGGATTCCAGATCAGCGGAAGACCAGCGGAACAGATTGCTGCTGCAAATGGGCCGCTGAGCTACCTGGCTGTACTAACGCCAGCCTTGGAGCAATTGAAGCAAAAGACGAACTTGCTGGATAATGTATTGGGAGCAGGGGGGATTGGGGTCGGTTCGAACAGCTGGGCAGTTTCTGGAGAGCTGACCGACACAGGGATGCCGTACCTGGCCAATGATCCCCATTTGGGGGCTCAAATGCCGGCTATCTGGTATGAGGTGGGTTTACACTGTACCCAGCGCAGCACGGATTGTCCATACCAGGTGACGGGATTTTCTTTCGCCGGGGTTCCTGGGGTGATCATCGGGCACAACGAGGACATTTCCTGGGGATTCACCAATACAGGCCCGGATGTACAGGACTTATATATCGAGAAGATCAACCCCGAAAATCCACACCAATACGAAGTCAATGAGCAGTGGGTGGATATGGACATCGTTGAGGAAACCATGCATGTGGCGGGTGGAGCAGAGGTGCCGCTCACAGTTCGCTACACACGCCACGGCCCGATCATCTCAGATACAACCTACCTGGGGGAGGATTTTGCTGGAAGCGTAGGCCTCGACATGCCTGGTGATTTCGCCATAGCACTGCGCTGGACTGCACTGGAACCAAACCATTTGTTCCGGGCGATCTGGCGTTTTAACCGGGCGCAGGAATGGGGTGAATTCCGAGAAGGGGCTAAAGATTTCGCCGCGCCGGCGCAGAATATACTTTACGCAGATGTGGACGGCAACATCGGCTACCAGATGCCCGGCAACATCCCGATCAGAGCCAATGGGGATGGAAGTGTACCCGTCCCTGGCTGGACTGATGAGTACGAATGGACCGGCTATATACCCTTTGAGGAGCTGCCGTACAGCTATAACCCGCTGCATGGTTACATCGTTACCGCCAACCATGCGGTAGTGGATGGATCTTATCCCTACCTGATCGCCACCGTATTCGCCCACGGACACCGGGCAGAGCGGATCGTGGACATGATCGAAAATGCTCCTGGGGCGATCGATTTGCCTTATATGCAAACTATGCAGGGCGATGACAAGGACCTCAACGCGGAAAAACTGGTGCCGATCCTGCTCCAGGTTCCCGTGGGCATCGAAAATGAAGAATATCGCCAGCTGCTCGAAGGTTGGGATTACCAGGCTCACATGGACTCACCTGCCGCTGCGCTGTTTGAGGTCTTTTGGAAGAACCTGCTGGCGCTGACTTTCCAGGAAACCCTGCCGGAGGATTACCCGGCCCAGGGCAGCAGCCGCTGGTTTGAAGTGTTTGCGAACCTGGTGGAGCAGCCGGAGAGCCCCTGGTGGGATATCCCCTCGACCACGCCCGTTGAGACCCGCGATTTCATTTTCAGCATGGCTTTCGCAGCCGCGGTGGAAGAGCTCAAAGCCACATTAGGGGATGATCCTGAACAATGGTCCTGGGGTGACCTGCACACTCTGACCCTGGTCAACCAAAGTTTGGGTCAATCGGGAATAAGCGTTATTGATGCGCTCTTCAATCGGGGCGCATACCGCACCTCGGGCGGCAGCGCAATCGTCAATGCCACGGGTTGGGATGCGAGCGAGGAGCAACCTTATATCGTGCGCTCCCTGCCCTCCATGCGCATGGTCGTAGACCTGGATGAACTTGCCAACTCGCAGACCATCCACACCACCGGTCAATCAGGGCATGCGTATCATGATCATTACGTGGATATGACCGATCTCTGGAGGAATATCGAGTACCATCCAATGCTGTGGGAAAATGACGTGGTGGAGGAGAGCGCCGAGGATGTTTTGAGGCTGCTTCCGTGAGGTGATTTGCCCACATCCCAACCTCCCTTTCACTACGTTTAAGGGACAAATCCCGTTCGCTGCGTTCATGGGATCTACCTCTTCCAATGTTGGGAGAAGGGGGTGGAATTGGGAATGATGTGAATATATAAAAAACTGGTGACAGTTGTTCGGCGATGTCACCAGTTTTCTTCTAAGGGGGGGTGGTTTAAGCTTCGGCTTCTTTCCTGGACCTGAACTTCTCGCGGGCGAATTCAAAGACACCCGGCAGGACTGAGATGACGATGATGGCCAGGATGACAAGGGTAAAGTTTTCCTGGACGAAGGGCAGATTGCCGAAGAAATAGCCGCCAAAAATGAAGATAAAAACCCACAGGATGGCGCCGGTCACGTTGAAGAAGAAAAAGCGCGGGTAATCCATGGCGCCGATCCCGGCCACGAAAGGGGCGAAAGTGCGGATGATGGGAATAAAACGGGCCAGGATGATCGTCTTTCCGCCGTGTCGTTCATAAAAATCGTGGGTGCGATCCAGGTATTCTTTCTTTAGAAAGCGGATATTCCCGCTGAAAGCCCGCGGGCCAATGAAGTGCCCAATCCAGTAATTGATCGTGTCTCCCAGGATCGCTGCGAAGGTGAGGGTGATCGCCAGGACGAACACATTCAAAGAATCCAGGGCGGCAAATGAACCGGCGGCGAAGAGCAGTGAATCGCCCGGCAGGAAGGGGGTGATGACGACACCGGTTTCCAGGAAGATGATCAGGAATAGGATCAGGTAAGTCCAGATACCGAAATTCTTTATGATCTCGTTAAGATGTACATCCAGGTGGAGGATGAAATCCACCAGCTCAGAAATTATCTCCATGCATTACTCCCCACAGTTTAATTTTCCTCAATGGTGACGCCCAAGATCACATCTCCCGGCGGGAGGGAGGGATTCTGCGAAGGATCTCTGGGCGTAATATTCTCGACGACTTCCATGCCGGAGATGACCCGACCGAAAATCGTAAAGCGGCCGTTAAGATCAGGCAGGGCACCATAGGTGATAAAGAATTGGCTGCCGTTTGATTCTGGTCCGCTGTTAGCCATAGCCAGCAGACCAGCTGAATCAAAGGTGACCTCTTCAGAAACCTCGATGTTGTACGCGTAACCAGGACCACCAAATCCTGTCCCGGTCGGGTCACCGCCCTGGGCGACGAAGCCAGGGAGAACGCGGTGGAAGGTCACGCCATCATACCAGCCATTTTCTGACAGGAAGATGAAGCTGTTGACCGCGATGGGGGCCACATCCGGGAAAAGCTCTACGACGATATCGCCATCCTCAGTTTCGAGGGTGGCGGTGTAGCTCTTGGTCTGGTCGATGGTCACCGGTGGGCAGATGGTAAACTGCTCATCTTCGAGCTTGATCATCTTGGTGATGGATTCTAGACTCAAAAAATCACTGGGGCCATTATAGTAACGGCCGTTGATCAGGAGCAGTGGTGTGCCAGGAAACCCAGCGTTGGTGCCGTGATTCCAGGTCTCTTGTACCATGGCAACGATTTCCTCGCTGTTCATATCAGCCATAAATTGATCTACATCCAGACCAAGTTCTCCCGCCTTTTCTTCCAACCAGGATTCAAACTCCTCTTGGGATAATCCAGCCCATGCACTTTGGAGTTCGAAAAGCAGGTCGTGCATCTCCCAGAACTTACCCTGTACACCAGCGGCTTCTGATGCTTGCAGGGACAGGGCAGCTTTATCATGAGTGCTAATTAAGGGGAAGTGACGGTAAGCAACGCGGACATCTTCAGGATAAGCCTCTTGGAGCTGCGCCAACACGGGCGCCAGTTCAGCACAGCCTGGTCACTGGAAATCCCCGTACTCGATAATGGTCACCTTGGCATCTTCTGGTCCATGAACCCAATCTGTTTCATCCACCAGCGGGAAGACGGATTGTTCTGTGGGACCGGGAGTGGGTTGGCGGCTGACCACCGTACAGTAGGCTTCTCCTTGAACTTCGACGCTTGCAGCTTCAGGAGTAGGTGAGACTTCCGGCAGCGGGGGTGGGTCTGTGACGGTTTCGACCTGGATGCTCTCATCTGGTGCATCAGTGGTGGGGCTGGATGCGGCACTCTGGCAGGAGACCAGGAAGAAGACCAGGATGAATGACAAAACGAAAAATCTCTTAACCATTAGTTATATACCATCCAATTTATAAAAGTCCCCCAATTTTACCAATGAAAGTAACCGAAATGGATTAGGCCTTGTTAACAATCCAATTTCACCATAATCCGGATGGCTCCAGGCTATCATTTATGAAAGCTTCGATTCTGCTGCGGCTGCCGGGGGAGGTTTTCTCGGGCAGTTTATCGATGGAGAATGAAGATACCTGTGCGATCTCCTGATCGCTGTTGGCTGCCAGGGTGAAATCGGTAGACAGGAAGAGCGTAATATGGTCGCTCTTATAATCTTTGAAGTTCGTATAAATGCCCAAGAGTTCTACCTGGTGAAGGGTGGCACCGCAGTCC
Source organism: Chloroflexota bacterium (assembly GCA_020346705.1). Classification (GTDB taxonomy): domain Bacteria; phylum Chloroflexota; class Anaerolineae; order Anaerolineales; family UBA4823; genus PFL25. Next base: position 2,751,930 of record CP070785.1, read on the forward strand.
TCCGCAGCCTCGCGGCGGATGGCGTCTTCGAGCGTTTCGCCCCGCTTGACACCGCCGCCGGGTAGGTACCAGGCATCCTGATAGGTGTGCTTGACCAGCACAAACTGTTCGTCTTTGTATAAGATGACCCTGACGCCCATGGTGACTGGTCGAAACAAGAACCAATAAACCCGCACTAAGCGATATGCCAGCTTAATCAGCATTGGGACTGGTCGTTTCCAACAATTCTTCGAACGAGGTCATCCAGGCGATGCGTTTAAGGAAGGATGCCAGGGATGGGCTCTCAGCAAACAGCCTGCGCACAGCTTCACCAACCGGATCCTCGCCCGCGGCGCCGCCCGGTTCGTCAGCATAGGCGCCATAGAAGGCAAAATACGCCTGGTTGATTTTGCGCAGTCGGTAGCCGTTTTCCCAGAAAACCTGTCTCCTTTCTTCCATGTACTCTTCAGCCCCGGTAATATCACCCTCTGCGAGAAGTCGATCTGCAGTGACGCGGGTCTCGCGCATTTCCTCCCGGAAGTCAAAGGCGGGCGGCGGTGGGGGTTCGCCGGGTTCGATCTCTTCCTCAGGAGGGGGAGGGGGCGGCAGTAATTCCGGGTAGAAGCGTTCTATGACGGCGCGGCCGATCTCTCTGCCAGCGATGGCGGCTGCGGTCTCGTTCATAGTGCGCAGCTCTGGGCTGGAAAAATACTTCAAACCCAATGGTCTCAAGCTCAGGAAGTTGTGGATCCATTCATGAGCGACGACTTCAGTTAGGAAATTGAGGTTGCTGGTCTCCAAGACCATTGTCGGATAGACGCCGATGCCGCCAACATCAACGACCAGGGAGGAGACATCCAAAGCCTTATCCACCCTGTCCTCCAGGATGGCGCGCTCATCGACGTTGATATCCGGCTCCAGGGATATGTGGTGCTGCTGAATGATCTCATCCCGAGGCGAGACGATCAGCGCGGTTGGCAGCGGCGTGCTGTGGTAGAGCACAGGTGGGAGGGGCTGCCCTCCCACGGTCAATCCGAGGTCGGCGACGACTTCGCTGATCTGAGCCTGGAGAATTGATTCGGCGATGGGTCCTAGTCGATCGCGCTCAGCTTCCAGGTCTGCCAGCTGCTGGCGGACCTGGTTGGAGGCCGACTCTGGGTTCACCACCTCCGGATCGGCATAGATGTCATTCAGATGGCGTTCGAGCTGGTTAATGCGGTCAATTAACTCAATATAGTCAAGCACTAATTGGCGCTGCTCTTCCGGGGAGGTCGTCCCGGTGGCGGCTAATGCTGCCTGGTTGAATTTGGTGCCGAATGCATCTAAAATCCAGCCGACAAAATCGAACTCGCGATCGCGTGAAAATGAACGGATGCGCTGCAGTTCATCGCCGGGAGGGTAATTGCTGAAGGCCAGCAAAAAACTGAACACCACCACGATTAATATGATCTTAGACCATCGCTTTACCTGCATGGCGCAGATGATACATCTATCTGAGCGGGCTGTCAAACGAACTCTTAATCCGCTCCTAATGCTTATTAATCTCGTGCTATAATCGCGAACCATGAATTTCCTGATCACTGGTGCGGCGGGTTTTTTAGGATCAGCACTGGCAAACAGGCTGGCACGGGAAGGACACCAGGTGCGCGGGTTGGACGACCTTTCAACCGGCGACCCGCAGTCTCTTTCCCCAGATGTGCTTTTCACCCGCGGTGACGTTAACGATCGACCCAAATTATGGACCTTGCTCCAGGAAGTGGATTGCGTCTACCATCTGGCAGCCCGGGTTTTGGTGGCTGAATCCGTGCTCTACCCGCGCGAGTACAGCGCGGTGAATGTCGGCGGAACGGTCAGCTTGATGGAGGCGATGCGCGATGTGGGCGTGCGCCGGGTGGTGTTTGTCTCCTCTGGCGCGGTTTATGGTGACCAGGGAGATCAGCCGCTGGAGGAGGGTGCGTCGCCGAACCCGCGCTCTCCATACGCTGTTTCCAAGCTCAGCGCCGAGTATTACGTGCGCACGATCGGCGACCTGTGGGCGATTGAGACGGTCAGCCTGAGGGTGTTCAACGCCTATGGCCCTGGACAGCACCTGCCGCCCTCCCATGCGCCGGTAATCCCGAACTTCATCCGCCAGGCGGTGCGCGGCGGTACGCTGGTGGTGCACAGCGATGGCAGCCAGACCAGGGATTACGTCTTCGTCGATGACGTGGTCAATGCAATGGTGGCCGCGGCCACAGCGCAAAAAGTCAACCGGCTGGTGATCAATGTGGGCAGCGGGGAGGAGACCAGCGTGCGCGATCTGGCCAACATGGTGCTCGAGACGACCAACAGCAGCGCGGAGACCATGTTCAATCCACGCACCGATCCAGGCGTGTCGCGCATGTGCGCCGACCTGACCCTCGCCAGGGAGAGCCTGGGCTACCGGCCGCGGGTATCCTTAGAGGAGGGTTTGAGATTAACGCTGGCGCGCGACCCGCGCTTCAGGAATGAGGCCACCCGCCCGGTGAACCGACCGCCGGGGAATTGATTTGGGGCGCGAAAAGATGCTCCCTTCATTCTGATTTTTCATTCTCTCCCATTGAACATCAAAAAACCGCTCGCCATTCTAAAGTTATCTTCCATTGCTGGAATGGGAGGGGAGCCTCTCCACCTCCTAAAATATCAGTCAGTGCTCAAGAGTACTTAATCACTTGACGATCAGAATTAGTAGTTGCAGGTGACTATGATAGGGGGTTGCTACTTTCAGTTGGCTTAAGAGTAATCGGGGTAGAAGAGAGAAGGGGCAAAGTGCTCAAACGTTATCTTGAATGATCCAACCAATCCATTAGCCTCGGCGACTTCATCGGGCTGGTCGGTTGTCACCTGCGAGTTCCCCGGGTACGAGTGGACTCTCTAAGATCACTGCGAAGCGGATGGGCCGATGCGATCGATCTACGTGGGCATCGTCGGGTCCCGGCAATGCTTCCAGTACCTCGGCGGTCCGTGAGTGGACCGCACCCGTTAATCGAGCGCGGCGAACGGGTCATCGCGGGGCAAGCTGACAGCCTGTACACCATTGACCCGAAAATATCTACCCTGCGTGCAATTGGTTTATCCGGGGGAGAGGCTTTTATAGTAAGACAGCTTCTCCCCCTTAGCGATTAATACACCTCGCTGAGGTTGTTGTTGATCTCGTCCAGGACGCGGTTGGCGTCGCTGTAGCGCGCCCGTGTGCTCATACTCACTGGCAGAGTCAGTGTGTATTGCGCATAGATCACGGCGTCACGCACATCCACCAGACCAGATTGCACAGAAAACACATATTGAGTTCCTATTAGTCATTTTCCCCCTCAACCTAAAAATTGATACTAATTATCAAACCTGCTCAGTGCTTAGGAACCACGCTGCTGCCCAGCCACGTGATCCGTCTTTAGTTTCTACATGAATCCATTCATCCTCCTTACCAATCAGGGCCCGGGCTCCTTCCAAATCCGCGTCGATGACTTGCAACGCTTCGCCATGGAAGGCACCACCTACTCGGGGTGAATTGATGCTGGCTTGTGCCCGAATATTGAGATCAACTGTGGGGAACACATCCAGTCTGACGAGGGTTTGATCCGTTGATGGTTTAGTGCTTGGTAGTTGCACAAGCCAGGCGGCCACAAAACCTCGATGACCTAATGGAGTTAGCACTTCCAGCCATTGATCCTTAATACCAATGCGCTCTCGCGCGGATAATCCATCTCCCAACACCCTTAGAGGATCGTTGGGAGTAACCACAGTCAGCAGATTGGCACCGATAATTGGTCGAGCACGCACGTTTAGAACAACAAGTGGGTAAACAATTAGATCGCTGGCAGGAATCGGCTGACCAGTCGTGTGCACCAACCAGGCTGCCACGAAACCCCGCACGCCATCTTGCGTTTGCACTTGAAGCCACTCGTCTTGCTTACCAATCTTCGATCTGGCGTTGCCGGTATCGCCCAACACAGTCAGAGGATCAGTCACCTCTTTCGTTGCCAGCAGGTCATAGATGATTCCTGGCCCTGAGCGCATATTCAAAAGATCATTGGGATAGACGATTAGCTCACTAGGCGGTAAAGCCTGTTCCATCGTATGCACGAACCAGGCAGCCACGTAACCAGGCAATCCGCTGGCAGTTTGTACTTGGAGCCATTCGCCTTCTTTGCTGATCTTCGATCGCGCTTGATCGATATCCCCCAACACGCTGAGTGCTTCGCCAGCTGGCAACGTGCCCCGAATTGTAGCACCAGTGGATGGCTTAGCGCGCAGATTCAAGCCTGCCATAGTATAAACTGTCAATCCGCTGGGTGCTGGTAAGGTCTCTTCCGGA
>CP070785.1:2756341-2761100 GCA_020346705.1 Chloroflexota bacterium
GCTCTTCATCCAGAGCGCACATATGGTTAATCCGGGATTTGAACCCGCTCCTGAGCAACTCGTGCTAATCGAGTCGATCTGCCAAATATTGGAGGGCATGCCGTTGGCAATCGAGCTGGCCGCAGCCTGGCTCCAGATTTTGACCCTGGACGAAATCAGCACCGAACTCGGATCGGGTTTTGATATCCTGGCCACAGATGCCAGGGATGCACCGCGTCGCCACCGCAGCCTGCGCGCAGTATTCGAGCATTCCTGGAATTTGCTGGATAATTCAGAGCGCGAGATTTTGATGTCTCTATCCATTTTCAGGGGTGGTTTTACCCGCTTGGCTGCCCAGCAAGTGGCCGGTGCCTCACTCCAGCAGCTGATGGCCCTGGTCAGCAAGTCATTCCTGCATCACAATTCAAAATCCGGCCGGTTAGCCTTTCACGAACTGCTTCGCCAGTATGCACTCGAAGAATTGCGCTCCGAACCCGAAAGAAGTGAATCCGCGCATGAGGCACATGCGGTTTACTATGCAGATTTCATGGACTTTAGGTGGCGGCAGCTGCAAGGTGAGCGGCAGCTGTCAGCACTGGCGGAGATCGAAGCCGACCTCGAAAATGTGCGCGCGGCATGGAATTACTACCAGGAGCCTTTTAACGCCCCGCAAATATGGAAGTTCATGTACAGCTTATGGTTTGTGCACTGGGTTCGTGGCTGGTACCTGGTTGGAAGCGAGATGTTTGCCGGCACAGCCCGACATCAAATAGGCGAGCAGGACGCAGCTTTACGAGCCTTTGGCATGGCTTTGCAGAGTTATTTCATGGCCTGGTTGGATCTCTCTCCGCAAGGATACAAACTGGCCGAAGAGAGTGTCCAGATCCTTCAGCATCTCGATAATCCTGAAGCATATGTTTTAGCGATGCACAGCTTGATTCTGAATGCCTTCTTTCAAGACCGGCTGGAACAATTTTTCATGTATACCCAGGTGATGCTCGATTTTGCCACCCAGCACCAGGATAAATGGCTGATCGCATTTAGCTTATTTGCATTCAGCATGTCTGAACTTCTCAAGGAGGATTACCCCGAAGCTCGACGGCAGGCAGAATACCATTTAAAGCTCTGCGAAGAAATTGGCGATCAGGTACACGCCACGGTGTCCTTGATCGTCATGGGACATGCCGCGTTGGCTCAAGAAGATCTTGAAATGGCGTGGAATTCTTACCGTCGCTGCCTGCAAATTTCCCATCAGATCGGATTTCTCTACTCGCTCCAAACGGGGACAAAATATCTAGGAAAAGTTGCGATATCCATGGGCAAGCTCGACGAGGCAGAAAAATACCTGCTCCAATGCCTGGAAATGACGAAGGAAATTGGATTTGTCCGGGATGTAATAAACATGTATTATGAATTCGCACGCTTGGCGGCAGCCAGGCAAAATCCGAGACGAGCTGTTGAGCTGCTGGCTTATGTCATCCAGCATCCCGCCAGCCTTCAAATCAGGTTGATGGAAGGTCGCATCAGGGACAGCGCAGAGGAACTGCTCGATTCCATGAAGACAGAACTTACCCAGGAGGAATTCCGGGCTGCTTTTGAAAAGGGACAGGATCTGGAACTAGACCAGATATATGCTGAATTGGTCGTGAAAAATTTCAAGCCGGTGAAAAAACAATAAATATCACATTCTGCGATATTCTCCATTTCGACCTCCTAGTTGACCCGCCTTTCAAAAAAATTGACTCAAAAGGAAAGTAAGGATTTGAACAAAAAGGTGGATCAAATCTTAATTGAATTGTGACGGGAGCACTACAACATTTTCAAGCCAGGTATTCCCCTAGTTTGCGATCCCAAATTCCAGGTATCAAAGCAATTTAATTTCCGGAAATCAACAAGATAGTCAAAAATTTAACCTGATACAATTTCGGGAACCTCACATTTTCTACAGGATGAATATGGAGCAACGATCCAATCGTGGTTCATAAATACCGACCACCTTATATCTTGGTGAGTATGTGATCGACTTCTTGAGTTAATTCTGGGGCATGAAATAACGGTTTTCGAGTGTGAATTTCTATTTACGAAATAAAATGGGAATAAATATATATCCATATTCTGGTGGAGGATTACCGACTGTAATTATATTGTAGAGTGATTAATGAAATAAACAGTAAGCGGGGGATTACCAGATGTAGCTTTCCAGGTAAAGCAAAGGGGAAGCAGCCGCCTTCATCAGCGGCTGCTATCAATGAGCGGGGCAGATTGCTCCTAATTGCTCTATTGGAACTTCAACATTTCCCCCTATTATTGCCCTCCTCCTACGAAATTTGAATCAACCAGAGGCCCTATGGCTTGTTGGCAATGATCGGAATGTAAACGATGCCGGCTTGCCCGCTTCCGTTGTCGATGATCAGATTGATGTCTACCTGGATCGATTGCGAGGGGTTATCAACATTGGCGATGGTCACCTTGCTCGTATGAATCCCATCTGGCAGTCCGTTACTGTTGGCAGTCAGCAAGATCAGGTCAGGCGTTGTACCTGCAGCTGTGCTCAACTCAAGCCAGCTCTCACTGGATGAAGCAGTCCATGCGATGGGATTGTGGTTGTTGTAGTTATAAACCTGGATGAATGGCTCGGTAGATTCCACACCTGGAAGGATCAGGATTTCGAGAGGTCCTGCTTTGAGCAAATCAGGCTGGAAAGGGATCTGCGATGAGTCTGGGTAGATTGTCACCCGCACGCTGTCTGCGGCAACACCCCCATCTCCATCATTTACAAGCACTGTGATGGTGTGTTGTCCCACCGATAAGTTTGCTGTGCTGAATTGGGCACCATTTCCCAATTCCCCATCAATATCTGAAAACCAGGTCAGGTTATCACCGCTGATAATACCCAGGTCTAGATCGGTTCCAAAAGCGGTGAATGCAACAGTTTGACCGAGAATGGCAAAGGTGTTCGAAGTGGGCTGGGTAATCTCAACAACGGGCGGTGAATTTACAATCGTGAAGGTGCTGTTTGAAGTGTCTGAGGAGGTATGAATTCCATCGCTGGCAAAAACCCGGATCAGGGCTTGTGAGCTGGTTTGGAAATTATCTCGGTCAATCACAACCTGGGTTCCCTTGACATTCAGAGCGACCATGTCCCAGCTCGCTCCGTTATCGGGGCTGTATTGGACATTGAAGGACAGTTCATCTCCATCAGGATCGGAGGCATTCCATGCGACAGTAATTACATCTCCATTGATTACCTCCCCACCGTTCGGGCTTGTGACCGTGATCGAGGGTACTGCCATTCCACTCTCAACTCCCGCAAGAACACCACTACCACCAGGTCCTTCTATTTCAATCCGGGCTGTTTGGGGGTGATAAGGAACCATTTCTAAGAAGTTAATCTTATTTCCTCCCTGCGATGATTCGGCCAGGTAACAGTAACCCTCATTTATCGGTACGGGCGGCGTGAACCAGTAGCGGGCCAATTCGGCGCCATTGCTTGCTCTCAACACGATCGCAAATTCGCCGGAGGTGTAGGGTCCCAAGGGTGTTGAATCCGGGACAACAAAGAAAGGTGATACCTCCACTTGCCCAGTATCAAGATCGATTGCTCCTGATATCATCAGGTTATCAGAAACAACAGGGGAATTTTCGCTACTCAAGGTCTTTTGGTTCACCAATAGATTTGGTTGTATGTAATTCATGATGCCGTGGTAGGTGAAATCACTGATCCAGCGAAATGAGCAATAAGACATCACATCAGTCCAATTTGAACTTCGGATTTCAAAATGATTGTTGGGTTTGTAAACAAAACCATGCGTAGAAAATTCATGGGGACCGATTTTTCCATCATCGTATGGATAATCCACATATCCATCTGGACAGGGCTTCCAACCCCAGAAATCTACATTCGCGCAGCCGCTTTCAGCATCACAAAAAGTAGCATGATGCCTGCCAAAGGTATGGCCAATTTCATGTGAGAATGTAGAAACCCTGCCTGTCCAGCCTGATGCCACGAAGCCTGGAATGCCTGCAGCCAAGCCCCCCGATTGTGAATTGTTTTTATCAATCAAGGCATAATACCGGACCAAGGGAAAGTCCTGGAACAGGTTGCCTTGATGGGTAAAATCCCACCACCATTTCTGATGCAGGAATTGATTGAGGATATATTCTTGCGGTATAGCTTTTCCATACTCTTGGTGGTAAAGGATCATGTAGGACTGTGCCCAGATATCAGGGATTGGCAGTGCTTGGCGAGCGAAGTCCAATGATTCACCAATATCATCCATTGAGGTGGTGTAATAGACTCCGTCGGTATCTTGCCATTGTAGACGATAAATACGCAGGCCAAACTGCGGTACTTGTTCAAATTCAACCGTGACTTCAACTTCGTTATCGAGCCAGTAAGTTTCTGGATATTTCCAATCAAGATTTACATCACCAACAAGACGAAGCGTACCATTGGTTAATTGGCTTGGGATCTCGAAGATGAAAGTGTTATCTGAAACTAAGTACATGAATTCATTTTCGACATAATAATAAGGGTTCACCCAGCCATAAGGCAGGTCAAGGTAACCATCGGGCGTATTTACGGGCAACAAGGTATCGACCAGCGAGTTCCCCCGGTATAAGCGCAACTCAGCATCAATGTTATAGATTTTGCCATCCGTTTCGGCAGTGTCATATACATCCACGTAAAAGCGTACGAAGGTACGTTTCCCTTCCACAAGGCGGATGCTATTATTTATTCTCTGTACCCCCTGGGTAACCTCTAAGTCTTTTGCCATGT
>CP070785.1:2761200-2765210 GCA_020346705.1 Chloroflexota bacterium
GGTTAGCCCGAAATCACGGCAAAGGTTTATTCGCAATCAGGTATTCACGACTGTTGCAATTTTTGTCACCCGCTTGATGTAAAAATTTACCAAACCAGCGAGCCAGGCAGCAGCTGTGATCATGAAATTAACCTGATTCAATCCTGCAAGCAATTAACAATTTCGAGAATTTACCAATCTAAAGGTAAATTCTCGTTGTACGAAAAATCAATATTTATGAAAGGTGCTTGAATTACCTCAGAGAGGTGCTATGTCCCGAGATCGCGCAACGCGGTCCACTGCTCTCTGCGAGCCTGCCACCATTCCCGGCTCCAGGTGGAGAGAATTTGCCGGTACATCATTGCGCGAATCTTGAAACCTTCGTACCAGCCAAGCTTATTTTCCTTCATATCGTGGGTCATGCCTTCCCAGCTGACGTACTGGAGGCACCATTTATTCCGCCTGGCGTACAATGTCAAGCCGATCTCAACGCCATAACCGCTCTCAGCTAAAGGACCAATTGCACGTTCCGCAACCTCGCGCGAAAGGCAGCGCTGGCCGTTCAAGTTGGGGGCGAAGCGCTGCGATAAATCCGTGCGCCAGTAACCATCTTTGAAGATTGCGACACTCATATCGCATTTCCTGTCCCTGATAGGAGCATAGAGCCGCAGGAGATGGTCAGCTGTCAATCCGATCAGGTCTGCATCGATAAAAATCACCGTATCAATTTCCGGGGGTAAAGCCCGCATGCCAGCCAGCATCGCGGCAGCTTTACCTTGATTATCTGGCAGGTGTTCCACGACCATGCGTGAATAGTTTTTTGCACAATCTCGGGCGACGTTCAGCGTATTATCTGTGGAGCCATCGTCAATGACAACAATTCTTTCTAACCACTCGACTGGTCCGACAGTCAGTAAGACAGGTCGAATGTCGTGCTCTTCATTCCAGGCAGGTATTACGACCCCAACTTTGCTCATAAAAGTCAGTCTCCCTCACTACTAATCATAACAAAATAAGCTCGGCAAGCCAAGTTTTTGCGATTAGAAATTACTCAAGAATGACGCGTGGAGCGCATCACCATAACCGGAATCTTCAAATGACCGAACCTTTGTCAATCATAAGAGGTATTTTTCGGCAGCTGAGGAATCAACCAGGATAAGAAAGAATCCTGGCTGCGGCTTTGGAGGGTTAAATCGCCCGGTCCCTTGAGCTCAATCACCAGACCTTCACCACTAAAGAGGGTGCTCTTCCAGCCGGCAACTTTTTTCACGTTGAACTGTAAATGATCATCAAAAGTAACCAGGTGACCGGTGTCGACAATAAATTCCTCACCTGCACCCAGCTCCATGTGATGGATCGCGCCGTAACTGGACACAATCAGGGTCCCCGTACCGCTGATACGCAGCATGATCAGACCCTCGCTGCCGAAGAAAGTCTTGGCGCCGCTCCACTTGGTTTCAACTTCAATGCCTTCCGAAGAAGCAAGGTATGAGCCTGACTGCACCATCAGCGTTTCTCCATGCATCTCAATTACGGCGACATCGCCTGGTAGAGGCGGCGCCAGGGCGATTGTCTCCCCAGGAGAAGTGGCAGTAAAAGTGTTCAGGAAGAAACTTTCGCCACCGAACATTGAGCGACCCAGAGATTTCAGGAAGCCTCCCTTGGCTGCAGTCTCCATATTTAGTCGGGGAGACATACCGACCATCGCTCCACTTTCAACATGAATTGTCTCACTATGATCGAGCGTTACCATTGCCAGCGCATACGCAGGACCGTACCTAACATCTACATTCATGATTTTCTCCTTCTATTGAATGGAAAGTTTATTTTTGTAATCAAATTCTTTATCTGAGCAATCTGATTAGTGAATTAACTCAAGCAGCTGTGGATAGACTAAATCGACATTCCCATCCGGACGACCAACAGTGATCAGGTCGTGCGGCAACCCCAATTCCTCCGGGAACTGGAAAGTCTTCAGGAACTGCTCACCGTGCTCCAACCACATGTTCTCAAAATCAGCGATCACATCGTTGTTCACAGAGCCATCATTGGCATTGGTGATCACCAGGATTGCACCTGCGGCAGGCTTAACTTTTTTAGCGTTCTGCTCGGCTGCGAAACCCAGACGCATATTCTCCAGCAAAGAGTGTATCGGGTAACGAGTATAGGAGTATGACATCGAATTAGGATTATTTTCCTTATTAATCGGATCCCACCATTGGAAAAAATCTGGCACGAGCAGTAATAGATTGGTAAAGGGACGGTTGAGGAAGCGAGGGATAAAACCAATTCCCAAAAATGGTGCAATTGGTACTGCAAGATCTATATCGGAACGCTCCTGTGAGAGCCAGGTGGCCACTGCTCCTCCTCCAGAGAGCCCAGCCACGATCACTCGCTTTCCTAATCCCTGGGCGATATCCGCCGTTTGGGTGGCAAATTCAGCCAGCTCTTCAGCAGTCAGTCCCTTCAGCGGGTTACCGAGACGATCTTTTATCCCGTGCCTCGGTGTGCGGGGGATAAAAACGTTATAACCGTTTTCAAAATACTTCTGCCCGAGTTGAGCAAATTGATCAGGACAGCTGGTGAATCCATGCAGAAATATGATCGCATTCTCGACTTTATCTCCATGAGTCAGCAATTTGGAGGCGCAAACTTGGTTGAGTTCTGCTAATTCACCTTCGACAGCTTGAATCTCTTCAATTCTGGCAATCGCCTCTGCATAGCTCCTGGCGGGATCAGCCTTAATTAGCGTATTCAGTTTAAACGGTTTCATCCCCAGAAGAATAAGAACAATAATTATCAGAAGGATTACAGCAATGACCATTTTAGCCACGGTTTAACACGCATTTGGGGAAGCAATTATGCAAACTTAGAAACGGATAAATCCCGATAAGAAAAGGAACACCAATCCATACGCAATACTCGCCCAATGCGCGCATGACATTTATTTCTACTATTATATATTTGAATAGGCTTGAGAAACTATTCAGTATGTATTTAAACCGCTGAGAACTATCTATTTCCTGCCAAAGATCAGGTTGATGACTGCCAGCACCACAACTGCTCCGACAACGGCAACGATCAGGCTCCCAAGATTAAATCCGGTGACACCACTCCCACCGAATAAACCGAAAATCCAACCCCCTACTATCGCCCCCAGGATCCCGGCGACGATATTGGTGATGCAGCCCATGCGGTCATTGCGCCCGGTGATGATGCTCGCCAACCAGCCGGCGATTCCTCCTAACACGATCCATCCCAAAATGTTCATTTTTCGATCCTCCTGGTTTGATTAACCAATATAACCCTGAACCAACACCAAAGTTCCAATAAAATTCAACCCTGAAGAAGATAATAGGGAATAGTGGGAAAATCAAAGGACCAATTTTCAGAAGATATCGTAAGAGGAACCAACTAGGATCAAATCATCACCTTTTGGCGGCGATTCCGGGCCGCTGGCTTTTAGCTGCTCACGAAAAGATTGAAATGAGGGCAGGTTGTTGACCACGTCCAGCGCTTCCTGGTCGGTATAAAGGCCGAAATGTATGAAGGTTTTGCCATCCTCTAACACAAAAGCGCTGTAGCGGATCCCCGAGTTGGCCAGCTCCTGCAAATCCGCCATCACCTGGCGAATATTCGCCTTGTTGGTCTCAGCATAGTCAGCTTTTACTGTGTACTGAACTTTTACTGCTTTCATTCTTTTATCTCCTTCCAGATTCTCTGATAGATGTAGTTTAGCCCCTTGTGGCTTCCGAAGCAAGTGCGGGATAACCTAGGCGGAATTTTCCGGCATGAGGACCTGCACGCCTGAATAATTTGACAATTCTTTCAATGAAAACTATACGACAAGAATAATCCAATTTCATTGTTCAATTATCTCACTTTACCTAATTTCCCGACTCGGACTGTCGGGACAGGGCTTAAAACCAATCCCCAATATCTCCCTTAAGCTCCGCTTAAGACAAAAAATAGCCAAACATAAAGACAAACCAGGATCCAAAATGCTATCCTTCGGGTCAATCCGATGGAAG
>CP070785.1:2765310-2768269 GCA_020346705.1 Chloroflexota bacterium
TCAGCGATTATCGCCTGGGCGCGGGGTTACTACGCAGCGTGGAGACTTGCCGTAACGTTGGCCCGCCACCCTGCGCGTCAAGCTTGGGATTGAGCCATTTTATATATAGATAATGTGCGCCTCTTGGCAGTGAGGCGAAGGATTACTCTGACGGTGGTTCTACCCCAAGAGCCGCCAGGAACCCCTTCACGCCGCCGGTATCTCCAACGGGTGTAATGCTTTCGATCTGATCGCCTTGGATCTTAATTTTACTTGTGGCTTCTGGCCAGACGATCTTTTCCCCGCTTGCCGGTATGACGCCCATCCCCAGCGGGGACAGGTCGAGGTCGCCTGTAAATGTCCCTTCCCAGTGACCGCTCACAATGACATTGTCACCCTCTTCGCGCATATCGCTGCGCACAAACTTAAAGTCTTTAAATGCGGTGAACAAAAGTTGGATCATGCCGATTTGGGCCTCTTTGTTCATCACAACGTTGCCGTCTTGGTCAAGGCTTTGAAAGTCGTCCGCCATATAAGTCTCGATCGCTTCCACATTGCTCGAAGGTGGATTAGCCCATGACGCCTCGAAATATGCTTTATAAAACTCTAATTTACTGCCCATATTGCTCTCCTTCCGGGATAGCTGCGCGCAGCACTTGCAGCGCACAGTAGGTTGGCAATGGTGGATGGGCTGGAAATGTGAACGTATATCCACAAGACACATCCGCTATTACCGTGCATGATTGACCCAATATTATTTTCGCAATAATATGAGTTTTTAGGGGTGCAGCGTTGAGGTCCTGGTTCATGGCCCCCCATTGACGATCACCTTCTCGCCAATTTCTACCTAAGACTGTGACTTCAGTTAAAAAAGATTATATCATATATTGCGATAATTCAGAGTAATTTTAGGTTATTAAAAATTGTTCAGTTGATCAATAAGAAAAAGATATTACGCTTAACCTTGTCATTCCCTCGGTCTGTCCGACCAAGCGTTAGTCCCGCACTTCTTATTCTTCCCTTCCCAACTTCTCCCGCATCGCATACAGCATCACCCCCGCCGCCACCGCCAGATTGAGTGATGACACCTGGCCGTTCATGGGCAGACTCACCACTTCTCTGCAAATCTCCACCTGTTCGGGAGTTAAACCCTGCCTCTCATCCCCCAGCAGCAAGATCGTAGGCAGAGCATACCTCTCAAACTCCAGATAATCAACCTTCCCGTGAGCTGATGTGCCGTAAACATGGTAGTTGTGAACCTCAACCCACTGGCTGAAATCCTTAAATGAGACCCTCACCACCGGGTGATGGAATATCGCGCCCATGCTGGCCCGGATAGCTGTCGGGTGATATGGGTCAACGCCACCCTCAAGGAGCAGTAAACCGCTCGCTCCGACCGCATCGATTGTACGCAGAATTGTGCCCACATTACCCGGATCTTGGGGCGCCACGCAGGCCACCCCCCAGGAAAATTTCTCGGGTTTAAGGGCGTTCAAATTCTCCCTTCGTTGGCGTACTACAGCCAGGATGCCCTGTGGATTCTCTTTACTGGCCAGGGAGCTGAATACCTCCACCGTGGTTGGGAAATTCGGCACACCACGCCCTGCTGCATCTTCAACTATCGCTTGCGCATATTGGCTCTTGAGCAGATCCGGAGCAATGAAAATCTCTTCGATTTCCGCGCCAGCTTCAACTGCGGCACCCACGTGGTATATGCCTTCCACCAGGAAGGATCCGCTCGATTCGCGCTCTTTCCGCTGGCGCAGGGCGCGCGCCGACTTAATTTTAGTATTAGAACGACTGCTGATAATTTCCATGTGGAATCGGATTATTAATTTGGATCGACCCCCTCATTTTTACAACACTCACTGAGTATATCGTGGTACCCAGGCTATCACAGACGTCCCGCTGCCGGGCTCCGAATTGATCTCAACATCCCCGCCCACTTTTTGAGCTCGAAAATGCATGTTGGATAATCCATGACCGAGTGTAACGCTCATTTTTCGGATATCGAATCCCAATCCATCATCGGTCACCTCCATCATTACCCGCTCATCGGAGGTCAGTAAACGCACATCCACCAGGCCTGCCTTGGCGTGCTTGGCAGCGTTTGCCAGCGCTTCCTGGCAAATGTGAAACAGGGCCGTAGCGTTTGCTGTCGGCAGACCTTCCAGCCCATTTCTGGGTCCGATCAGGATCGCCTGCGAGCGCGAGTTGGCGTTGAACTCTTCGACCAGCTGCTCTAGACCTTGCATCAAGTCCTCTCCGCGAAATTGGCGCGGGCGCAGGTCGAGTATGTAGGAACGAATATCGCGGATAGTGGTATCTAAACCTTCAATAGCCTGGTTGATCTTGGATCGCGCTGCATCCGGCTCTTCGTCAAGGGTGCTGCGGGCATAATCCAGAGCCAGCCCAATGGCATAAATCGACTGGATGATGCCATCATGCAGATCCATGCCGATCCGTTCCCGTTCTTCCAGCACCGCCAGACGGCGCGACTGGCGCCCCAGGCGAACATTCTCAATCGATAAGGCTGCCCAAGTCCCAATGGAGAGCAGCAAGTCGAGTACTCGCTCATCAAAATTTTGCGGCTCTTTCGCCGCCACACACATCACCCCTACCACACTTCCCCGGGTTGCCATGGGAATACAGGCCACACAGCATAAACCTGATTCGATAACTTCATTCCTAAAATATCCTACTTCTCTTTCCGGATCTATGCTGACCATCGGTTTGCCGCTCTCGGCAACCTGGCCGATTGGGCCCTCACCAAATGAGAAACTATCCCGGGTCCAGAAGGAATCGACGATATCCCCAAGGTGTGTCGCCAGCTGCAGGATCTGCCCGCTTTCATCAGCCATGAAGATCTCTCCTGCTTCAACGTCCAGGTAATCTAAAACTCGATCCAGTGCTTGTTGCAGGATATTATCAATTTCCAGGGAACTGGTCACAGCTGCTGCCATATTATTGATCAAGGCCA
>CP070785.1:2768369-2801069 GCA_020346705.1 Chloroflexota bacterium
CGGATGGGTTTTGGACTACTTTTCCACCATCATTTCAGTGCGAAATGGCGGAAACGCGATTAGCGATCTTATCGGAGAGTTTTTCAATCCCACTTCGCGAAAATTAATCCTGGTCTTCATTTATATCTATTTGTTGACCATCCTTGGCCAATTTGGTTTGCTCTTCTCTACACTCTTAGGTAGGGAGAATGTTGCTTCAGGAATAATCATCCTGGTTTTTGCTGGTTTTATTTCTGGTCTCATGATTTATCGCTGGCGGATAAATATAATCCTTGCCAGCTTCCTTTCAGTTATGATCGCTCTTGTTGGTATCTGGACGACCACCACTCCAACCGTCCACCTTTTTTTGAATACTGTCAATCAAAATCTGGCCGAAATTGGATCACTCACCTTACCGAAATTTTTCAGTACGAGCCAGGTCTCTTTTCAATCATTGTTTTGGATTTTGTTCTTATTTGCCATTTGTTACCTGATCGCGGTGCTTCCGATGTGGCGAATTGCTATCCCCATCAACTACGTGGCTTCCTGGCTGGTTATCCTAACCCTTGGGCTAGCTGTAGCAGGTTTATTGTTTGGTACATTAAACGGTTCAATCAATTCCAACTTTGAAATCCCGCCGTTAGTAACCACTACTCATCCGAATCTGGGACCAATCTGGCCAATTCTTTTCGTAACACTCTCAAGCGGTGCTGTCTCAGGTTGGCATTCCCTCGTCTCAACTTTTTCGACATCCCGCCAGATTGAAAAAGAGCCGCTTGTATTACCTGTTACCACTGGAGCTATGTTTACGGAAACGGTGATGGTCGTCCTAGTGATCATTTTCGCAGCAACATATGGAGTCTCTTCAGGATTATTCAATCCCGGACAGGATTATTCTCTGACTGCTGGCCCTGCCAGTATCTTTGCAGTCGGACTTGCAAAATCCTGGCATGAACTCGGTTTTACAGAATCATTAGGTGGTTCCTTTAGTGCCCTATTTCTGACCATAATGGGTATAACCGTCCTCCATTTAGTCCTGCGTTTCTCCGGTGTGGTTAGTAAAGATCTTTTCGGACAACGATTTCGAACTTTGATGAAACCTCAGTTTAATATTCTAGTTATCATCCTTATCGCTTTGCTCATTATTTACTTTGGATATTGGCAATCTTTGTGGGTATTGTTTGCTGGTGCGAACCAGCTTCTTGCTGCAATTGTCCTGCTGCTTGCTTCCACATGGTTGGTCAAGATAAGGAAATCTTTTTGGTGGGTCTTCATTCCTTCGGTTATTCTTTTTTTGACTGCGATGGCGGCATTCTTTTATAACACCATCTACCAGGTTCTTTACCAGCAGGTTGTCTTTGGACAATTTGATAATCCAGTCTCAGTCGGCGGAAATATCATTACGATCGTTATCGGCGTATTATTCATGATCTTTGGCGTTTATTTATTCTATGCAGGGTTTAAGCAATTCAATCATTACCGATCAATTCACACATGAGCATTCACAAAATGTATGCTCTTAATCAATTCAACCAATACATTCAAACTTGAGCACCTTAATTACATAATAGAAATACAGGAGACATAAAAATGGATTTAGGTTTGCATGGGAAAAAAGCAATTGTGACAGGTGCCAGCCGTGGGCTGGGATTCGCCACTGCCCTTCAACTGGCGAGAGAAGGTTGCGATATCGTCATCAATAGTCGGAGTAATTCCAACCTGGACGCCGCATTAGAGAAAATTTCCGCAGGTATAAATGTTCAAATTATCCCCCTTACTGGTGATATCACCTATGAAGGAAAAGCGGCTGAGGTCATCCAGAAAGCAGCGGACGCACTCGGTGGTATAGATATTCTGATTACGAATACAGGTGGACCTCCGACTGGGAGCATCGAAAATATCGATGACCAAACCTGGCACGAGGCAGTTGAATTAAACTTTCTGAGCCATATGCGCCTGATCCGTGCTGCACTACCTTACTTATCGGTTTCTGATGCGGCTAGCGTTCTCACCATAACCTCAATGTCAGTTAAACAACCGGTCCCAAACCTGCTCTTGTCAAATAGCATAAGAGGAGCAACGATAGGTTTAACCAAAACCTTAGCGCTCGAACTCGGGAGTGAGGGAATCCGTTTCAATACAATATTGCCAGGGTTTATTCGCACAGAACGTGTCCTTGATTTGCTTGCCCAAAGAGCCGAGGCAAATTCAACTACAGTCGATCAAGAAATTGCTAAACAATCCAAGCAGAGCTCAATCGGTCGCATCGGTGACCCCCAGGAATTTGCCAATGTCGCAACTTTTCTCGTCTCTCCCGCAGCATCTTATCTGACTGGAGGGGTATTCTTGGTAGATGGAGGCATGTATAAAGCCACTTATTAAGCAAAAAATGGACAGGGTTTTCCCATCCATTTATTTTTTATAATTGGTCAGTTACTTTTCTGATAAATTAGTCTTAGAAAAGGCTCTGGAAACGTTCCTCCTGACTTACTGCACATGGAGTAATACTTTTCCATTGCTCCACAATTCCTCCAGGCGGTAATAATCTCGCCGCCGCGGAGAAAAAATGTGCAAAATAATGTCTCCAAAATCTACAAGCATCCAGCCATCTTCAGCCTGTCCCTCAACTCTCGGGTTGATCTGGAAATCCTTTTTTACTTGATCAATTGCCGAATCAACCAGAGCCTGTATCGTGCGATCTGTATTTCCGGAGCAGATGACAAAATAGTCTGCAAAAATAGCGATCTCTTGAAGGTCTATCAGAACAATGTTCTCCCCCTTCTTATTTTCCAAAGAAGCAACGATTGTGCGTGCAATGTCTAAATTTTCCAGGTTTCACCTCTCTTCATTAGTACCGTAATTAATTGATTTGCTCAGCCTCCCCTAAGGATGCTGAATAAATTGGGGTATATACTGCACCGTCAGGTTTCAAATCACTCCGGTATAAATAGACGGTTTTCAGACGAGCTGCGCCTAAAAAACCAACTTTAAAAGTTTCTAAGACATCCGCGATTGCATGCACATCCTGGGCTGATGCATTCCGTGAAACTCGCCCAAAAGTTAGATGTGGGGAAAATGGCCGGTGTTCACGCGAATATCCCAGCCGCGCAGTTTCAATCTCGATATTATGTTGCAGCGCCACGAGCTCCTGTGGTACTTCCATACCAATCCAGATTACCCTGGGATTATGTGATTTTGGAAATGCACCAATACCTCCCACGCTGATGTCACACTCGTGATGGCTCGAGACAACATTACCAAGAATATCCTTTAAAATTTCCAGATTCGCAGTTGAGACATTTCCAAGGAATTTTAAAGTCAGGTGGATATTTTCAACCGGCACCCACCTGACGGGAACTCCTTTCATTTTCTTTCGCAAGTCTTGTGAAACCTGATCGATCCTTTCCAGAATTTCCTCAGACAAATTTACCGCGATGAATGCCCGGATCACAGACATCTTATGCCCTACCATCTAATGATGATGTGGAGATTTCTTCAATCGCATTCTTTAAATCACTGAATGCGACTGGTTTTGTTAAATACACATCTGCACCGGCGTTCAAACCTTCGTGGATTTCCTCCGGTAAGGTCTTAGCAGAAACGATAATCACAGGGATTTCGGATAAGTTGCGATCAGCTCTCATGTAGTTCAAGACATCCAATCCTGAAAAATCGGGCATCATAATATCCAAGATAACTGCGGCTGGTTTTTGGTCTGCGATTTTGGAAACAGCAGCTTTACCTCCAAAGAATATCTCGACTTGATAACCGCAAATGCGCATCATTTCAGCATACATCTCAGCCGTATCTGGTTCATCCTCGATAATAACAATCTTTCTAGAATCAGCTTGCATAGTTATTTATCTAATTACATTGGTTTCCAGAATGGGAAAGCCAATTCCTTGGGTAAAAAACATAGCATAAGTTTAGCATTCTATCAAGGGATGGTTAAATTGTGGATAATTCAATACTCGCCATTAAGCAATCGCTGATAATCCTCTTCTGTATCTATATCCAGTAATACTCTAGCATCGTGCCATTCTAACCATTCAACCGGATACCGGGAGAAAAGCTCTCTACCGCCGGTATCACCTTGGATGCTCATAAATTCGTTGAAAACTCTCCGATCAAAGAGCACCGGGTTTCCTCGCTTTCCATCCACTATCGGCGCAATAATTGGGGCCAACGTCGTGGCATGCTTCTCAATCAATGAACGGATCAGAGTAGGTGAAACCTGCGGCTGATCGGCCAATAAGAAAATCGATGCCCCGATTTGTGGAGATAATGCTCTCAATCCCACCTGGAGAGATGTGCTCTGTCCAAGCTCCCAATCAGGGTTTTCTACAAACCGCACATTAAGGTCATTTAGCGATTCTCTTATCTGTTTCCCTTCCGCTCCGATAACGATGATAACTTCTTCCAACCCTTCACTGAGCGCAGCTTGAGCGACATGCCATAATAGGGGTTTGCCTTTCCAGGGAAGCAGCTGCTTTATGCGACCCATCCGGACTGCCTTTCCTGCTGCCAGGATGATCGCCCCAACAGGTTCATGAGCTGCAAAGATTTTATACCCCTCGACTCGCTGATCCTCTGAAAGTCTATTGTCTGGCACACTTCTTGTTTTGAGCGAGGCCACGATAATTGAATCGTAATCTCCAGTCAACTGCTTTGCTATTCGCGTTCCTTGGGATTGAAGTTGATGAATATCTGCCTGGTTGAGTAAAACTATGCGTTTAGCCTCCGGTGGAATACCTTTCTGCCCTCCATATGGAGATCTCAAGACATCAACTACCACGAAGGGAGAAATTGATTCTCCTAGATTCAAACCT
This sequence comes from Chloroflexota bacterium, assembly GCA_020346705.1. GTDB lineage: Bacteria > Chloroflexota > Anaerolineae > Anaerolineales > UBA4823 > PFL25. Next base: position 2,773,178 of record CP070785.1, read on the forward strand.
GAAATATAAGCAAATTGTTTTGGTCTGTGAACCCATTTCTCACTCAATGGTTGTCCCAATCCAGAGAGACCTGCAACAACAATTACTCGATCGACGAATGGTGGGATCTGCGGTTCGTGAGAGGCAGGTGCTTTAAGGGGAAGCTGTCGCGAGCCATCCGCTTCAATCAACAGCGTGATCTCCCGCTCTCGAGAAGCAAAGTAAATCTCTTCCAATTTATCATCGGGAATTCCTGCTACTTTATTTTCAGCGGTTTCGGCACCTCTTAATAACAATACCCCATCCTGTAATATTTCGAAAATTTCACCAATGTCGGTTGAGGCGTCCACTCGCATATTTTTATCTGCCAGAGTTAATTGATCTAGACCAAAATGAGTCGTAGTTGTGACTAAAACAGGTGTATTCAATTCCCGAGCGAGGATAAAAAGCGCAGTAGTCTTTCCCCCTGCACCGCTGAAAGCAATACATTCACCAGGAGCAATGCGTGTAGCTTGCTTCAAATTCATCATTCAGATCTGTTGATACGTGAAGCCAGGATAGCTTCCAATACCCCCCCTGCAATGGCCAAAGATTTATCTGAGACCAGCCGGCAATAGCTGGGATCATCCCTTGGATCGATATCGCCGACTTTAAATCCCTTTTCCACCCACAAACCAGTATGCAATAAACCACGCAATACTCCATCAAATGGTGCAAAAATTTGCTGCCCACCAACTTCTGCAACAAGGTCTCCCTTTTTCAATCGATCACAAATCACTGAACGAGCCTGGAATTCACCTTCTGCAGGAGCTCTTAACACTCGATCTCGGTTCCGATCGTCATAGCCCTCTGGCACGCCTGAATTGGGTAGTGGGCTACCTTCCCAGATTACTCTCCCCAAATAATGCCCCCGGTTTGTTTCAATAACTGCGTGACAGTTCTCACCGGTCACAAATCCTGGTCCCAATCCAATCACCAGGGGGGCAGAGTTTATAGCAAGATAAGGGGGACCTTTCGTCATACGCGCATCTACCAGCGCAGAAACTTGGTCAGAGGTACTGTTCAGCTGATTGAGAATCAGGCAATCCGGATCAACTAGAACCGGTATAATCCCTTCACTCCAAAACGCTTCCATTTCTGAAACCGATTCTACTCTTACAGCCAAAACGCCTTCAACTCGGGTTTCTCCCTGGTAAATCGCTTCAGCAAACGAAACCGTCCTGCGGATCACCAATGGTTTATCAAGTTCGGTAATCAGGGTGCGCAATCCTGAACGATGCAGCCTGAGAGCAACCCCACTGGCTAAATCCCCACCCCCTCTAATAACGACAAGTTCTTGTCTTCCAAGACCAGTCAAATGATCCCTAACCAATTGTTGGCCTTTATTCAAAATAAGTTAAGGCCAGTATTGATGATTAAATCCGATTTAAATTTTCCCCAATCCGCGCAGCACCCTCTCCGGAGTGAGGGGAAAATCGTTGAACCAGACCCCGGTGGCATCATGAACAGCCGCGATAACTGCAGGAGCTATTGGCAGGTAAGGCATCTCAGCCATCCCTCTGGCTCCAAAAGGTCCTAAAGGATCTGGATATTCCAAGATTAATGAATGAACCCGTTCGGGAATATCCAACACAGTCGGGATGAGGTAAGTAGACAGGTGTGGAGTTTGGACATAGCCATCCTCCTGGCTGAAATCCTCCAGGATGGTATATCCAGCTGCTTGAACGACCGCACCTTCGATCTGCCCAACGATTTGTTGAGGATTGATCGCCTTACCCACATCATCAGCTGATATTAGATCAAGTATCCGCACATGCCCAGTTTCGGTATCAACCTCTACAATTACTGCCTGGGCGACATACCCATATGAGAAATTTGGATCACAATATCCAGTCTCGGGATCATATGCCTGCGTCTTTGGGGGGATATATCTGTATTTCCCAATCGCAGGTCGATCTTCCTCACGCCAAAGTTCCTTGGCTTTCTCAGCTGCTCCCTGAATTGAATTTCCAGACATGAAGGTCAATCGGGATGCGGAAGCACTGCCCGAGTTATCACTGGTGGCAGTATCCGAGGCGATCATCTCCACCTTTTCAAGTGGTACCCCAACCGCATCTGCGGCAATCTGCGCCATGACCGTATGAGCTCCCTGCCCAACATCTGCCCCAGCATGGTAAACGACAACCTTTTCAATTTCTGCTCCCCCATGCAACTCCACAGTTGCCCAGCATTCCTCTGGAAAGCCAAAAGAGAAGCCCACATTTTTGAAGGCACAGGCGAACCCAATTCCTCGTTTAAGATGAGCTTCCGCAGGAATTTCAAGTTTGAAAAACTCAGGTTGTTCCGTTGAATCCGGTCGCGCCCAACCCTCGACTAAATACTGCCATCCGCCCGCCCTGGCACAATCCTCAATTACCTGGGGCATCGAAACCCCTTTGGGTAAGGGTGTTCCAACGGATAACAAGCTGCCCTCCCTTAAGACGTTTCGCAATCGCATTTCCACCGGATCGATATCCAATTCCTCGGCCAGATAATTCATCTGTGTTTCAGCTGCGTAGGCACCTTGCGGTCCACCAAAGCCCCTGAAAGCACCGCCGGGAATATGGTTGGTATAGATTGCGTAGGAATCCACCTTCACATTCTCAATCTCATACGGTCCTGTGCACATCAGTGTGGCATTTCCAAGCACCTTGGTTGAAGTATAGGCATAAGCGCCTCCGTCCGCAATAACTTCCATCTCCGCAGCAATCACATTTCCGTCTTTGGTCGCCCCCCATTTTGCCCGTATGATATAGGGATGGCGTTTGTGGTGACCCAGGATCGATTCTTCCCGGCTCCAAATGATTTTGACTGGACGATTTATTCCCCTTTGCGAGAGTCTCCAGGCTGCCAAAGCGAGCACGATTTGGACCGACATGTCCTCGCGTCCCCCAAACGCACCTCCGATTGCAGGATAAATCACCCTGACTTGATCTTTAGGCAAATCGAGTGCATGGGCTATTTGATCCCGGTCCTCATGTGTCCATTGCCCGGCAACCTCAACAGTCACTCGACCCTGTTCATCAATATAACTCACCCCTGCTTCGGGTTGTAGATAAGCATGTTCCTGGGCTGGTGTACGGTACTCCTCTTCGATGATCACATCAGCCTGATCAAACGCGGAATCTACATCACCTTTACGAATCCTGTAATGGCAGAAAATATTCGATTCCGTTTCCGGATGTAGCAGGACCTGCCCTTCTTTTCTCGCTATAAGAGGATCTGTGATGACGGGCAGATCTTCATATTCAACTTCAATTAAGTGGCAGGCGTCCGAGGCGATTGATTCGCTCTCAGCGATTATAAGTGCGACCTGGTCACCGATGAATCTCACCCGGTCCGCATGCTGTTTCTCAGATCCAGGACCGCATAAAACCGGCTGATCTGTCATGATCAAACCATATTCATTGACTGGGACATCCTTGGCAGTGAATACTCCCAGTACTCCAACCAATTCCTCAGCTTTGTTGGTATTAATTTTTTTTATTATGGCGTGCGGGCGATCGGCAAACAGGATTTTCATATAAGCCTGGTTTGGCTTATCGATATCACCCGGGTACAATGTCTCTCCGGTGACTTTCCCAAGAGCATCCGATCGCTGAGCAGAATGACCGATTGATCGCATAAATCGAATCTCCGTGAAATTGTTTATGATATTTTTATGGAATTCCTGATCAAGATTATACCTCTCCTGATATTGATACTTCATTTGAAAATCCCTAATAGGTTCATTGATATAATCGACAATCTTGTCAACCTTAGCGATAAACTCTGGAAATCACCTTCTCCACAGATTTTGATGGATAATGTATGAAAGAGCTGGATGAAGAATGAGAATTACCATCAAGAGGTATCGCTTGATGGCTCCATTGAAATACCTGATAAGTATTCAGTCACCAATTTGAATTTTCAGATAGAACCCGATAAGGAGATTTTGTGAAAACAATCGATACTCTCACCACCCTGTTCAGTCACAACCTCTGGGCGAACCTGCGTTTACTGGAACGATGCGCTGATTTAACTAGTGAACAATTGGCAGCCAGCATACCCGGCGCCCGCGGCTCCATCCGCGACACACTGGAGCACATGACCACCGCTGAACAATCTTACTTCTCGCGTATCAGCACCGATAAACCGTTCATTCGTCCAGAAGATTCCCTACCAATGACCATAGTTGAGATGAAGGACTCTATGCGTGCGACCGGCAATGGTTTGATCGAGTGGGCGACGAAGGTGCAGGCAGAGGACATGGTACACCTAGATTGGGATGGTACTCCACGCGAAGTACCAAAGACCATCATCCTAACCCAGGTGATCAACCATGCAACTGAACATCGCGAACAGGTCAAAGCCATCTTGACAGAGATGGGAATCGAACCTCCGGATTTGCAGAGCTGGGCGTATTTTGACGAAATAGATCTTTAGACAGTTGTGGTGTCTTACAAGGAAATGTTTAGTTCTACCTGGAGGTACTCGAATGGCTTCTAATCACTCCCCAGAAATATTAGATCAATGGAAGCTCTTCCAGTTCTTCCTCGGCTCATGGGATGGGACCGCATCGGGACAGGTAGGCGCTGGTTCTGTTGAAAGAACCTATTCGTTGATACTGAACAACCAGTTCATCGAGGTCAGGAATCGATCCGTCTATCCACCTCAGGAGGCCAACCCATCAGGAGAAATCCATGAGGATTTAGCTCTTGTAAGTTATGACAAAGATAGGTCTCTTTACGTCATGAGGGAATTCCACGTTGAGGGGTATGTTAATCAATACATCCTTGAACTACCAAGCGTTGGTGATCATACACTTGTCTTCGTTACAGAATCAATCGAGAATTTTACGCCAGAGTGGCGTGCTCGCACCACTCTGGAGATAATTTCAGACGATCTTTTCCGGGAAACATTCGATCTGGCCGGATCAGACCAAGAGTGGGCCTGTTTTATCATCAACGAGTTCACGCGATCCCATATGGGGGAGTGATTTTAGAGCTGGTTTAAGATTCACAATTGCAGAAACCAAGTTGGAGGTCCACTCATATTTCCAGGATTTAAAAAAAATTGATGGTCAAAAGTTTGCTTTCACTGATTGCCAGGTATAGAATCAAATACATTTCCTCTGGTTTTTCATTCCAAAGGGGTATGCAATCCGAGAATAATTAACTTGGTATCAGAATCCGGGGAGCAGAGGCCTAAACCAGGGCATTCCGAGCAATAAGGCGATCAAGGAAAGACTGAACCAGATCGCCGATCGACGGTGTTTGATAACCGACTCTTCCACACGTCTTGCAGTCGCAACACCAATATGAGCAAACACGAGGGCCAGGATCATATAAAAAAAATGTTCGATGCCAAAGAATCGAAGTTCTGGTGCCGACATCGCGGCACTGAAATTACTCAAAATAACTTTTGTAAGGTCGCTGAGAAAGAAGTAAAGGATCAAACCTAACAATAATTGAATATCTAACCCAATTGAGTAAAACCTTCCAACTCGTGTGTCTGTTTGTGTCCAATCTCGATTCCCAAACCAACCCCAATAGGCTCTCACCAAAGCAATGATCAATAAAACAAGAACGATCCACCTCAAGATGTTATGGACAGCAAGGACGAAAGTGTGCATAGTTAACTCCTCAACGTAAACAATGGATTTCAGAAATTGTGATTCTCTGCTACCGGTAAGCTCCCGCCAAAAACAGAAAAATTGTAATCAGCGTTAGGAATTCTGTCAAACCTATGATACGATTCACAACGATAAAAATCCAAACCGCACGAGGCGCCAATGATAACCATTCCAGATTCCGAAATCCTGTCCCAGTCCTTAGAACACAGCTTTTGGACCTGGTCAGCTCAAGGCAGTGTGTCCCCTATCCCTGTAACTCGCGCAAAAGGTGTTTATTTCTGGGATGCGGATGGCAAACGTTACCTGGATTTCAATTCCATGTTAATGTGCGTCAACATCGGTCACGGAGACGAAAGGGTAATCGATGCTATCGCTGAGCAAGCGCGCCAGCTGCCTTATGTCGCCCCCTCTTTGACGAGTAAACCGAGGGCGATCCTGGGAAAGATGCTTGCTGAGATCACACCTGGGAATCTCAATCGCTTCTTCTTCACCTTAGGGGGTGCTGAAGCGAATGAGAATGCGATCAAAATAGCCCGGGCATATACTGGAAAACATAAAATAATGGCCCGCTACAGGTCCTATCATGGTGCCACCGCTGGGGCAATGTCCCTGACTGGCGATCCGCGACGATTAGCCTGGGAACCAAATCTGATGACAGGTGTGGTTCACTTCCTGGATCCATTTCGCTACCGATCAACCTTTCATCGATTAAATCCAGATATCTCGGAGGCTGAGTTCACCAATGATTATCTCAATCACCTGGAAGAGATGATAATTTATGAAGGTCCAGAAACGATCGCTGGCATCATCCTGGAGACAGTCACTGGAACCAACGGGATCATTATCCCCCCGGAGGGATACTTGCAAGGTGTGCGCGATCTTTGCGACAAGCACGATATTCTGCTGATTTGTGATGAGGTGATGAGTGGGTTCGGCCGAACTGGAGAATGGTTCGCGGTTGACAATTGGGATGTTGTTCCGGATCTGATGACCATGGCTAAAGGGCTAACTTCTGCCTATGCTCCTCTCGGTGCAGTGGCAATGAAGGAAGAAATCGCTGAGTATTTCAACGATAGAGTCTTTTATGGAGGCTTGACATACAACTCCCACCCGATTTCAATGGCAGCAGCCATAGCCACAATAAACGTGATGAAAGAAGATGGTATTGTTGAGAACACCAAAAAAATGGGTACAGTTCTTCGCCAGCATCTCAACGATTTAGGTGAGCAGCACGCATCAGTCGGAGAAGTTCGTTCAATCGGACTATTCAGCGCGATCGAATTGGTTAAAGATCGCCAAACCAGGGAACCTATGGCCCCTTATAACGGTACCTCCCCTGAGATGATCGATTTGCGACAATACCTTTTGGATAAAGGGATCTACACTTTTGTCCATTGGAATGTGATCCTTGTCAACCCCCCGCTGATCATCAATGAAGACCAGCTGGCGGAAGGATTCAAGGTGATCGATGAGGCGCTGGCAATCACCGATCGCGCTGTTGTTGGATAAAACTCAAGATATTCTTTAGAGAGAATTAAAAAAAATTCATCCTTGAAGGATGAATTTTTCGCATTGAATGACAATTACACTTTTCTACTGTAGCCTTCTTCTCTCTAAATCGAAAATGCGCCGTAGGATGGCAACTGTTACCCCATATGTGGAATCCATGCCATAGTAGGAAAGACTGCCCGCACCAAGATTTCTACCCTTACTGAGTGGAGTATCCGAGGCGTAATGCAGGATGCCCACATCAAATGGAATTCCATACAAATTCACAACCTCATTTATTGGATGACGTTGTGGCCGATACATCTCATACATAGCAGATAAATAGGGACCAGCTTCCATTTCGATATCTGTGTACCCTTCCCTATAAAATACATCCATGTAGATATCATTTTGAAGGAAAGTCCCTCGAACTGTGACCGCCTTCTGGTTATCAAGGATTGCACCATACACTACGTAAGGAGTAACATCGGAGGCAGTGAAGGAATTCGGAAAGAGGTAAGTATTGTGAGATTGTTCATCCTGAACCACGGTAGGAATCATCACGTCGCCTATTACCCCGTTCAAGGTGGCAGCTTTCCCTGTAATATAGACACCCAGGATTTCTCCGACTTGTTCTGAGATTTTAAATAGGATATTGTAGGCGGCCATTCCCAATGGATAATCAATATTGAGGATCAGGGCATCGCTTTCATTCAAGAAACCCAGATCTTGACCCAGTCTGGAATCCATCACAGCTGGATCCAATTGTGAAAGCTGGATAACTTGAGCTTCGACATCAAAGCTGTGCAAACTGGGGATATGCTGGATACCCAATTTTTCCTCATGTGCCTTCATTTCTCTTTGCAGTTTTGCGCTCTGTCGATGGTTCAAGAATTCTTTAAACACATAATAGAAAAAATTTTCGCGATTGGATGGAACCCGGTCTTCCCTTATTTTGCGCCATTCTCTCGCTAAATCCCCATTTTTAGATTTTTCGATATGGGTTAGCAAATCATCCTTATGCTTTAGAGCAAAACCTGAGATCAGATTAACTAAGCTGTGTTTGTTGCTTGACACAAAATAAACTGGTCTTTCTCGTAAATCTGGGCAATCCTCCTCAATATTATTCCACCATATTCGGGTTGCACGCCAGTAATCGCTCAAAGAACCACTCAAAAGTTGTAGGCGGATTCGACTCGGCCTGGATGCCATCTCGCACATTACTTCGGTGAAATCACTACCCAAAAGCGTTTGCAGCTGTGCTAACTCTTCAACTGAAATCTTTAAGGCTTCGGCTACTTGAGCGAAGGTAACTGCATCATCTTCTAAACCAGCGATGTCAATTGAGCTTGGAATCATCTGCAGAAGACCGTGAATTTTATTCCATTCAATTTGGAAAGCAGTCAGGAGTGGCACGACATCATCAATATCAGTCCGGCTGGCGATATAAACTGCCAGATTCTCCTTTCCATCATAAAAACATCTTCTTCGCCTGGCTGGTGCAAATACTTGCTGCCACGATTCAACATCACCAAAACCCCTGCGTTCAAAAACCTCGGGAGATTGTCCCAATACCACCAGCTGCACAAGGTGCATTAAGGGAGGCAAGCGTAAAATCGAATAAAAAAAAGCAGAAAGATCTGGGGAAGCTTCCCTCGCTTCGGGGTGGAGCAGCGAGTTCATCCGTGCATGGGCTTCCTCCAAGGTGCGGATCTGCACCTCGGCGGTAGAGCGAAGCAAAGAATAATAGGTTCTTTGATATAGATCGATCTCTTCGGAGGCAGTGCTGGGTACAGTTCGTTCCATATAATGGGTCTTCTCGTCTTAGTGGTTAACCTGGAGGGGAATCCAATGGTCCATACCTGGGAACACCAACAACCTTATAAATAATTGCATAAATGACAGTAATGATTGCGAAAACAAGAAATACTAATCCAAAAGCCACCACAAGGTCAGCATAAAAAACCCTTCCAATTACCGGCACAATAAACGAACCTGTCAGTTCAGACGGTATTTGAACCCATCTCCGAGTTCTATTCGCCTGGACAAGTAATTTTGCTCCAGCAAAGGCGATAATTGGTATTATGATCAATAAGAAACAGCCAATCCCTCGCCAGACAGGATGGGTTGGAGGGAGAATCGATCTGCGACTCTTGGGCTGATAGGTTGGATCGTATTTACTCATTGCCTTACTCCACTTGACTTGCCTTCTCAACAGCTGAGATGATTTTGTAATATCCAGTACATCTGCACAGGTTACCGGTGATGGAATGCTTGATCTCATCTTCGGATGGATGTGATCGTTCTTCAAGTAATTTTGCAGCTGACATGATAAAGCCAGGAGTACAATAACCGCAGTGAACCGCTCCTTCATCAATAAAAGCTTGCTGTACTGGGTGTAAATCACCATTCGAGGCTAGACCTTCAATAGTGACAATATTTGCACCATGTGCTCTCGCTGCTGCCACCATACAGCTCATCACCGCGGCACCATCCAAAAAGACTGTACAGGCGCCGCATTCTCCTTCTGCACACCCTTCCTTGGTTCCTACCAGATGAGCGTCTTCCCTGAGCAAGCGTAGAAGGGTTTTACGATACCCGTTTTCAAAGGTATACTCTTCGCCGTTTATGCGGGTTTTAATCTGATTTGTTTTGGCAGAATGTTTCGTCGATTTACTCAAAATTTCCCCAGAACCATTTTCCCCCCATAAAAGAACCGGATCCTCGGGAACGATTCTTTCAATCTCTCCGCTGGCTATATCACGCATAGCCCTTAACGTGCAAACTCGGACCATCTCCCTGCGATATTCACTCGAGCTGCGGACATCGTCTATCGGTGTCGAAGCCTCTTCCGCTAATTTTGCAGCTTTTTCAATCGTCCTCTGATCAAGGATTTTACCCTTGAGAAAATTTTCCGCTTCTTCAGCATGGATGATCACCGGTGCCACTGCTCCTAAGGTGATCGAGGCTTTCTCGACCATTCGTTCAGCATGTTCCTCATCTGTGGATTCCGAGAAGGTCATGATCACGGCTACATTGACAAGCGATATCGCCTGCGCCTGCCTTAAAGCCAGTTTAATGAATTTACCCAATTGATTTGAAGCCATTGCGGGGAAAGATATATCAACCATCATCTCATCTGGCTCCATGACGGTATCTCTAACCCCTCGATAAAATCTTTGTAATGGGACAACTCTTTCCTTTTTGCTCGAACGCAAAGTAACCAATGCACCCAGAGCCATCAGAGGTGTGATCGTATCATTCGCAGGGGAAGCAGTGATCAAATTCCCTGCTACAGTACCCCGGTTTCTAATTTGCGGTGATCCTACCTCCCAGGCAGCTTGTGCCAGCGGAAGAGCTTTCTCACGGATTAATTTTGATGCCACGCAGTGATTGTGGGTCACAAGTGGTCCAAGATGGATCAAGCCATCCTCATCCAAAGAAATTTGATCCAAATTAGGAATACGGGTAATATCCACCAGGGTATCAATTCCAGTCCGCACTCCATTCTCTATCTCGATGATCAAATCTGTCGCCCCAGCTATCAATCTCGCCCGTTCACGATGATTTGCTAATGTCTCCAATGCTTCATCGAGAGAAGTCACATTCAGATATTCATTCCACATGTAGTTCACCATCCAATCTTTGTGTATAGGTTTTTCAGATTCTTTATTTCATCAGATGGCAAATTCTGACTTTTCCTCTCCACGTCGAATACGAATAAGCTCAGCCATAATACTCACCGCGATTTCTTCCGGAGTTTCTGCATGAATATCGATTCCCATTGGGGATTGAACCCGGTCAATTTTTTCTTTTGAAATACCCTGTTCTTCAAGCTGTGCTCGCGTAGTTTCCCAACGGCGTTTTGAACCGATCACACCAATATAGGCTGCTGGAGAATCCAGGACCATTGGCAAACCAGGAACATCCACATCGACGCTGCGAGTGGTCAACACCAGATACGTCCATGGGGTAATTTCGATCTTCTCAGTTAATTCTTCGAATGGGATTGGTAAAAATTCATCTGCCTCAGGGATAAGTTCTGGGTCACAAAATTCCACCCTGTCATCACTCACCACAACTCGGAAATCTAGCCAATCAGCTAAGTGAGCCACTTCCTTGCCGACATGACCTGCTCCGACAATAATCAAGGTTGGTTTAGGAATAATCGGTTCCACATAAACCTCAACTTGTCCACCACATACTCCTGGATCACCTTGGTTGGGATCCACCATATTATATTGCAGCCGGCGTGGTTTCCCATCGCGAAGAGATTCAAGCGCCGCGTCGATTGTTCGACCTTCTAATTCTCCACCTCCAACGCTGCCAAAAATAGTTCCATCCGCATAGACCAGCATTTTGCTGCCTGCATGACGCGGGGTTGAGCCCTGGCTGTGAATGATCGTACAGAGAACCCCTGCTTCGTTTTTACGTTCCAAGTCCGTTATTAACTTCCAGACTGACATGAGTTATGAATTCCTCATCAATTCTTGCAAATCAACCTTCAAGCAAACCAAGAACAACAGGCAGAAGCTGCTTCTTACGCGACACAACACCCTCGGCATATAAGGTGCCGTCAGACTGCTTTGGATAAGGCAGTTCTCCCAGGATTGGCAGGTCTTCGGTAAACACCAGTCGGCTGGATCCTTCAACCACATCAGTCACCATCAGCATTGCAAAATCCAGGCCACGTTTATCTCGCAAATCGCATAGAGCCTGCTGCAAATTAGGCAGTCTTTCTTTCAACAGGACAAAGTCCGTCACTTCTGCTTGGGCAATGGCGAAATCCTCTCCACCCGCAGAATAAACTTTGGTATCCGTATTAACAACTTCGCTTGGTTCCCTCGATGCGATCCCTGAACCTGCGCGAATGACCTGTTCTCCATAGGATTCCATAGATTCGCCGTCAAGGGGGGCGCCTGGGATGAAAGACCAGCGGGCGAGGCGTTCCGCAGCCTGCCGATCACGGTCAGTAGTTGTTGGAGAATGCAATAATAAAGTATCCGCTAATAACCCGGCCAGTAATAAGCCGGCCAGGTTTGGTGGTGCGCTTAGACCGGATTCCTCGATTCGTTCAGTGACCAATGTGCTTGTGCTTCCAACTACGTCGATTGTAAAACGTATTGGAACATGGGTCGTTGTGCTCCCCAACCGGTGATGGTCTAAAATCTCGACTAATTCGGCATCTTCCAATGCGCCTATAGCCTGGTTGGGTTCATTGTGATCAACTAAAATCAGTCTCAATCGGGGAGGATTCAATGCTTCCCGTTGGCGGCAAACACCGACATATTTTCCCTGTTCATTTACTACCCAGAAATCATCTCCCTCTGCACGCATGATCCTCAAGATCGAATCTCTAATCCGTCCAGATTCCTGAAAACGAGGAACGTTAGTATCTGCAGCTTCTCGGCAAGGCAGATCCAATATTTCAGAAATCTTCATCTCCTGCCTGCGAGGGTGAGGCCCTACCAGCTTGCTTAACAGGGCAAATAAGCTGGGGCCATTGACCAATCCATAGGGTGTACCATCATCCCTGACGATTGGAGCAACTCCCCAAGTTCGGCTGGCGATCGCCCAGGCTTCCCTTAACGGATCATCTGGGGATGTTGTATCAAGCCGTACGGAAACCGACTCAAACCGGGGAGAGGCATCATTTAACAAGACCGGGGATTCCAAACCTAACTTTTTCAAAACCCACATGGTTTGTGGATTTACTGGACCTGCTCTTGCAGCTTGAATATCTTCACCTTCCAATTCATGCAGAAACCAGGCATACCCCATTGCCGAAGCAATAGAATCCGTATCGGGGTTGACATGGCCAATTACATAGGTTCGGGTCATTAGCTTCTTATCGCATGGGAGACTATAAGAATCAATTTCTTATCCACTTTTCATCAGTTCCCGCCAAACCTTTTCAGGCGTTATCGGATTCGCATCCACATTTACGCCAACTGCGTCAAACACTGCATTTCCGACAGCAGGAGCAACGCCATCCATTGGAATTTCAGCGACAGCTTTCACTCCAAATGGGTGGGATGGTTCAAATGTTTCAACAAAGATCGTTGTCAGTTCTGGCATCTCGTGCGCCTGAAAGATATGGTAATCCTGAAGATTTGTCTCCCGAGCCCGACCCTCGGAGTCGTAGACCATTTCTTCACAGACCGCATATCCTAAAGCCTGGGTCATTCCGCCCTCAATCTGACCGGATGCGGTGATCGGATTAACAATCACACCCGAATCAACTGCCATGACCAGTTTGTCAACAACGACTTGTCCAGTTTCAACATCAACAGTCACCTCGGCAAATTGCGCTGCAAAAGGAGGCGGGGCTACCTTTGACATGAAAGAACCAATTCCCATGATCTGTTCCTGGTCCTTATGGTGCAGCGTATCGAGGGCAATTTCAGACAAGGGTATTGACCGCCCATCAGGCGCTAATGCCTTACTATCCACCAGGCGAATATCATCTACGGTTATTTCTGATCCTTCCGAATTTTCATTGAACATACTCGCTGCGCGAACACGAATCCGGTTTGCAGCCTCCTCAGAGGCTTTGATCACCGCTGCTCCAGAAATATATGTAGTGGAGGAGGCATACGCGCCTTTATCGAAGGGTGTGAAGTCTGTATCTGAAGAGTAGATTATGATGTCTTCAACTTTCACGCCCAGAATCTCTGCCGCCATCTGCGCCAATACTGTGTCAGAACCGGTTCCCAGATCTGTTGCACCTACTAAGAGATTGAAGGATGCATCATCGTTCATTTTGATGCTGGCGCCACCCATATCCAAATATGGAATGGCTGTGCCCTGCATAACCAGCGCCACACCAATCCCTCTGCGCAGGTGAAGTTTTCCAGGAACCTGATGCCAGTCGGAATTACCAAATTTCTGATCCCATCCAATAGCCGCCTTTCCTTGCAGGACGCATTCGTCCAAACCACAAGTTTCAATGGTTTCAGGTCGAGGTTCTCGTCCTTCGCTCCAGGCAGTGCTGAAAGGTTGCATTTCACCTTCCCGGATCGAATTCTTCGTTCGAAACTCGATCGGATCAATGCTAAGCTCGTGGGCAATTTTTTCCATATGTCGTTCTACAGCCCAAAATCCTTGGGGAACGCCATACCCTCGGTATGCCCCTGACGGTGGGTGATTTGTATAAACAATATCTGCATAGAATTGTATGTTAGGAGACTTGCGGTACTCCCCGGCACCAACATACAAAGCCATTGATTTGTGCCCGGTATTCCCTGTGACAGTCAAGGCATGGCTTCCATAAGCGCCGGTATCCGATAGCGCATACATCGCATTTGCTGTTATGGTGCCATCTGACTTGACTCCAGTTTTCATGCGGATGCGCATCGGGTGGCGTGACCTGGAGGCAATAAATTCTTCTTCCCGGGTGTATTCATAGATAACAGGTCGACCAGTTGCAATCGTCAGGTGCGCAGCAACATCCTCAGATAACACTTCCTGTTTTCCTCCAAAACCACCTCCAATCCGTGGTTTGATCACTCTAATCCGCTTTATTGGTAAACCCAGGACCGGTGCCAGCTGACGCCGGGCATGAAAGGGAACCTGGGTGCTGGTGAGGATCACCAGTCGGTCATCCTCATCCCAGTAAGTTATTGAGACATGAGGTTCAATATGCGCTTGTTGAACTTTCGGGACTTCGTATTCATCCTCAAAAATGTGATCCGCTTCGGAAAAACCCTGCTCTACATCGCCGATATCGATCCGGATTTCGGCTGCCAGGTTGCGGGAAGGGTCCGACTCGGCAAAATTTACATATTCTGGTTCATCATGCAAGATAGGAGCTCCAGGTTGTAAAGCTGCTGCAGGATCAAAGACCGGTTCTAATAGCTCATACTCAACATCAATTAATTCGAGAGCATGGCTAGCGATTTCTTCGCTCTCAGCAGCCACAAAAGCCACCCGGTCACCAACGAAACGGACCTTGTTATCCAGTGAAAAAGAATCCAGTGGACCAGGGATTGGATCCGATTGACCCGCAGTCGAATAAACCACCCTGGGGATATCCTGCCAGGTGAGCACAGCGGAAACACCTGGTAACGCTTCAGCTTTTGATTTATCAATATGTTTGATTCTTGCATGGGCGATTGGACTGTGCAGCACTTTAGCGTACAGCATACCTCGCCTCTCGAAATCGGCCGCAAAAGCTGGTTTCCCCTGTACCAGCTTCACCGCATCAACCTTTTTCTCAGGTTTTCCCACCCGCTGCCAGGCTTCGGTCTCAGGAGTAATTTGGATGCTTGGCATAACCCTGGTTGGAGCGATCACTTCGCCGCTCTCTATTCCAGTGAATGGCCTATCGAATCCAGGCGAAGGTTCTCCTTCCCCTCCAAGCCATTCTGGTGAGGCTGGTATTCCACTTTCAAAGGGTTCAACTTCTTCACCCCTGGCGGTTGCGGCAGTCCTCAAAACAGCCTGGACAGGCTTCTTATATCCCGTACAACGGCATAATATTCCTGAAAATACCTCGCGAATTTCATCATCAGAGGGCTGTGGATTCTGGTCTAGCAGGGATTTCGCGGCCAGGATCATAGCTGGTGTGCAGTAACCGCATTGGATAGCACCACTTTCGACGAATGATTCTTGAATGCCGTGTAATCCAGCCGATTTTTTCCAACCTAGTTCTGGGTGTTCACCAACAGACTCGATCGTCACTACTGAATGGCCGACTGCTTGAGCGCTCGATAATAAACAGGCATTGGCTGGCTTGGAATCAATCAAAACCGTACAGGCGCCACATTCACCAGTCTCGCAACCGTGTTTTACGCCGTAGTATCCCAATCTCCTTAAAGTTTTTAATAGCGTATCTCCGGGTTTGATCTCTACTTCATGAGATTCGCCATTAAAAGTTAATTTTATATCCATATTTTTTTCTCAAGAAGAATTCTGTAATTGCTGAAGGTTATTTCGAAATTTCCAATTTAGACAAACAACGATTTACCAATATCTTTGCCATTTCCTGCCGATACTCAGCTGACGCCCAGTCATCTCCCGCATGTCTATACGCATCAGCCGCAGATATTTCCTCCCCACCACTTTCAGGTCCATCCAGGGCCAAAATTGGCGCATCCCCAAATCCTCCCAGCACAACCCGTGTCCTCCCGGATGGCCATTTCGCAACCGAAGCACACACAATGGGTATATCAGCTGGTGTCCGGGCAACATATTCATAAGCCAATTGTACATTGAGTGGAATTGCAACTTTCGTTATCAGCTTTGAACCAAGTATCTCCTCCCGTAATGGGAAAAGATCCCCCAGAGAGATGGTTTCATCATCCGGTTTCAAGCTTAGGGCAGCATCTAGTGCTAGCATCGCTGTAGCAAAAGGAGATCTCCCATTTGATGAGACCAGAGTGCCAGCAACTGTAGCGACTTGGCGGAGGTTTTGAGCCCGCTCTCGATAAATTGAAGTTTTTAGGTTCAAAGGGATATTATCGTTTTCATAGAGTGTCTGGAGGGTTACTGTAGCTCCAATTTCGAGGATTCGCCCCTTTTCGTGGAGCGAATTCAATCCAGCATCCTGCAAATCTACTACGGCAAATGATTCAGACGAGAAGCGATTAATGGCAGTTCCACCACCCATCAAGACCATTTTGATTTTTGGATTTTTGATAATCTCGAGCGTTTCGCTAACATCCTTTGGGCGGTAATACTCCACGATCATGATTCACCACTCACTTCATCAAGTTCATATTCATCATCATAGACTTTCCATCCAAGAGCTTCCAGGTCTACATCGTTGATCGCTTCTTCAGGTAAATCGACGAGTAAAGCATTTGCTTCCGCCAGCAGCTCCCCACCTGGTCCAAAAATCTTTCCTGTGCTTGACGCCATCTTGCGCTTAGATTTGACAATATTGCCCACCACTCGCAAGGGTGTTTCGATGGGCACATTCTTTCGAAACCGGATTTCCAGTTTGGCTGTATACATGAAACGTGTTTCTCCGTCCCTCATCATGTGGACTCGACCGGTTACTTCGTCCAACATGGCTGTGATAATCCCTCCATGAACCACCCCTGGGTATCCCTGAAACTGATCCGGCACGATATACTCAGCCGTTACTTCACCAGGACCGGTTTCATAAAAACGCAGCTTCAAACCGTATTGATTATCTAATCCGCAGACAAAGCAATGGCGGGAATTTGGTTGTAGAGTGTGCTTACGTGTATCGCTCATAATGCATAAGATTATACTATGCTGCCTCTCTCAATCTTACTGCTCAAACAGCTCCTTCTGTTTTTTGAAGTAAAAGCAGCAAACTGCGGTCGAAGTTGATCACTCTCTCAATTTGGCCAATTAATAATTAGCAATCAAGGCGGCATATAATCCGCCTCGATGTCCAAAAGATTCTGATTTTCGCCGGTTCGAATATGAGTGAAGTTATCCTTGTTCAGTGAAAGTATCGATCAGGAGTTTGACATCTCCACCAACTGGATACAGGATTGGAGAAGTGCAGCCATGCTTTCGGTACTCTTCTACTTTCTTCTGTGCTTCTTCTGGAGTTCCTGAAGCAGTTATCCGGTCGATCAATTCATCGGGTACCAGGTGCTTAGCCTGCTCAATCTGCTCTTTTGTCGCTGGCCAACCAAGAATAGACTGGATTTCGGTTACAACGTCCTGTGAAACGCCCGATGCTTTTGCAATATGCGGCTGCTGGGCCAGATATTGTGTTAACAACTCTCGGGTGCTGTCTATCGCTTTTTCGCGATCGGTATCAACCGAGCAAACTACGAGCTGAGGCCGATCGATGTCATCCAGAGTGCGACCAGCTTTCTCCGCTCCTCGAGCCAAGAACTCGAGTGCGCGATCGTTGTATTCTGGAGGGACGCAGTAGTTCAATACCACCCCATCAGCGATTTCTCCCGTCAGCTCCATCATCTTATTACCTGTGGCGCCGATCATTATCGGCACATTTCTCGGTTCCCTGCGCCCATGTACGACATCCAGTTCAATCTCATCTACATGTACGAATTCACCATGAAAGGTCACCCGTTCCAAGTTCAATAACTTGCGCAAGGTCTCTACCGTTTCGCGCATTGCGGTTAATGGTTTTCTTCTATTGATGCCTACGTTTTTGGCAAGCGGGTCCCACCAGGCACCTATCCCGCAGATCACACGATCTGGTGCCAGATCGTCTAAGGTCAGATATGTTGCAGCGAGCAAACCAATATTGCGGGTCCAATTGTTGATCACCCCAGAACCCACTTTGATCCGTTCGGTTACTGCCGCATAGGCCGCCATCGGCACTACTGCATCCCGTACCAACCGGGATTCAGCCTGCCAAACGGCCTCAAATCCTTTCTCCTCGGCATAACGCACATAATCCAATCCATCACGCAGATCGTGCGCATCCTGCAAATACAAAGCAATGCGTCCAGACATTTGAACCTCCGCACACCGACTATGAATTTTTGTTATGGGGTAATTCTATCAGACAGACCAGCTTTCCAACTCATTGCTGACCAATTCCAGATCTTCAGGGACATCCATATCCAGAGCCAGCGAAGGCAATTCACAAATCTCCAGACGCGCGCCTATCTCCCGGGCGTTTTGGCAGTGGCGTTCAAATGAATTCGGTCCGTAATCGTATTCGATTAAGCCTACCGGACATATCAGCAAAGCATTCGTGCCCGTTTTCTTGCGATCAGGAGCGACAACGACAACAGGAGGATCCTTAACTTTATCCAGCATCGCATAAACATCTTCTTTGGAAATCATCGGCAGATCCGACGGGATTATTAAAACCCCGCGCGTTGCATATCTCTTGGCCACGATGGTTGCCCTGGTAAGTGCAACATTCAATTCTGGGGCACCCTTCTCCTGCACTGTGCGAGCCCCGTGGGCCCGCGCCAAAGATAGTGCTGCCTGGTCGCGGCTGACAACAAGGACATGTTCAATCTGAGGTATTTCTCTTAGGGTATCTACTGTGTGGGTTAGTAACTGACTGTTCAGGCCTAAACGCTCCTCTTCTGTTAATACTCCCGCCAATCGTGATTTTCCCCGCCTCAAAGGTTTTACTGGAACGATCGCCCATAATGTCATTTATCTTTTCCTTTCAGTTGTCTACGAGAATAAACACCAATCTTTCCCTCTTGCTGAGTATATCAATGAAAGTCAAATCTGGAGCCAGCAATTTTGTTATTTTCCATGCTGCCTCCAAATAATAATTAATTTTTGGACAAATTCAGAGATTTTGAAAATTTTATCACCTCCTTTGCGAGTTCTATCCTATCCTCGGAAGATTCCATAATTGTATTCATTACTAATGTAGATAATCCTAATCCCTGGATATCTTTCTCCTGGTCAAGATCAAGGATGTCAAAAACATATCCGGTCAACAGCCCCTCATTTGTCCGAGAACCATAGTGTCGGGCAACACTTAGTGCTGAAGGTTGAATTCCTAATTCAGTGTACATTTTTGCCGCTGGTCCTTTCAATGCTGCGCCGGCAATAATTGGTGAAACCGCGATAATTTGCTTCCCATCAGGATCGCTTATCATCGTCTCTTTAATGCCTGGAATGGAAAGAATCGGATCGATGCTGACCCAGGGATTGGATGGGCAGAAAATTACTACGCCTGCATCCTGAATCGCTTCCATGACACCAGGTGCCGGTCGAGCGGAGGCAATGCTTTCAAAGTGAAATCCAGATACCTGAGGCTGGCAGCCCCGTCTGACGAAATAATCTTGGAAGGCTAACTGGCCTTCATCAGTATGGACGATGGTTGGTGTGTGATCATTACTCATTGGCAAAATTGTGTGCTTTATATCCCATCGTCCGCAGAACTCTTTCGTCACTTCACTCAGAGTAAAACCTTCCGCCAAAAGTCTAGTTCTTTCCAGGTGCGTACCCAAATCTCGATCACCGAGTCTAAACCAGGAAGGACCACCTAATTGCTTGAGAGAATCCATAACATGCCAAGTTTCCGCCTCCCTTCCCCATCCAGTTACAGGATTGGCTAAACCTGCCAGGGTATAACAGACTGTATCCAGATCAGGGCACACACGCAATCCGAAGTGATCAAAGTCATCTCCAGTATTTACGATCACTGTCAATGAATTTTCCGGCAGGATTCTTGATAAACCATCTGCAAGCTTGGCGCCACCAACTCCACCAGCTAAAGCTGCAATTTTCATATCAGGTAATCAAACCAAGGATGGATCTAATAATTCTTTCTCAACCAGCTACCTGAACTTTCTCAGGTAAGAGCTTATATATCAAGCGAACTTCATTTGGATCTTTAAGCTTGAACTCCTTGTTTCCGGTATATTTCTTCGATAAATCATTAATATGTTGCCTGGCTCCTTCGCCGCTAATTTCTACAATCCTCCCTCGCACCTGTGCATAACGCAGGGGTATTTTTTGGTCGTGAATAACCAATGCAACCTGTGGACGCTCGCGCATGTTTACATCTTTTACCCGTCCTTTTGCAGAATTGAGTTGGATAAAATCACCATCCACATTGAACCAAACAGGTGTTAGCTGTGGGGTACCATCACTCAAAATTGTTGCCAGGTAACCAAACGCCTTCGTTTCATCGGCTAGTAAATCCTGATGTGATTCAGGGAAATTGTTCATTGCTATGTTACTCCTTTACCTTCGGATCTGCATGGCACCCATGCTACCTGAATACTAACAATCCAATATCGTCTGCATCCAGGAATCTGAGAAACCTACTTATGTCTTGATCTCCAAATCATTTTTTCTGATATCCATGGTTCACACAAGTTCATAGATTTTCTTTTCTCTTAAACTTCCTATCCAAACTTCCACCTTCCCGCCATCACCAGAAGCTATTTCTTTATAAAAAACGTAATCAAGCGGATAAATTAGATTGTTGCAACGAAAGTGAGTTGATCCTTTGGGGCGATCAATGACCAACCTGCTATTTTCAACCAAACAATCCACATATTTCCAGAATTCGTGTTCCATTGTCTATATGTTATATCTAACGAAACAGATCCTCCCGTTCTGGTCGGATCAGCTCACTCAGCTGACCTTCTCGTAATGCATAAGGAAAACCCCGCGCGTGGACAACCGGAGTCCCTTCAGCCGCCTGACCCATCACCAATGATGCAGCAGAAGCCAATTCGTCTGCCGCTCCAACCTGGGTAATTTCCAGTCTGAAGCCGAATAAATCCTTTTCCCCCCTTAAGTCCACCAAGCCTGGCATTCCAGAAAAACCGATCGCCACACCAGCAGTTCCCATTCGCCAGGCTCTGCCATGAGAATCGATAATCAAAACTCCCAGCGACACGCCCGAATCCTTTTCGAGCTGATTGCGTAGATATTGGGCCGAAGCATCCGGATCCTCAGGGAGTAGCAGCACCCACTCACCCGAATCATCCGTACTCCTCACATTGGAACGATCGATACCTGCATTTGCACAGACGAAACCAAGGCGGTGTTCCACGATGATCGTTCCTGGCCGGGTGCGCAGGATTGATTTGCTTTCCTGGAGGATCAATTCAATGAGACGAGGATCCTTTTCAACCTTTGGAGCAAGCTCAACCGCTTCTTGGGAAGGCTTGACCTGGGCCAGGTTTACTGATCGACCCTCTGATTTGGAAACGATCTTTTGGGCTAGAACCAATATATCCCCATGATTTAAAGATAAACCAGCACGCTTTAATCCATCCAGGATCAAAACTTTCAAATCATCTCCAGGATTTACCACTGGAACTCCTGGTAGAGGAGTGAGTGTGAGAGTCAAAGTACTCACCTCAATAATGGCTTTCTGGATTATTCACCTTTATCGATGCCGGAAATTTGGATCGATCCAGTACGACTGCCATAATGCTTGTTCATACTGATCAAGATCGATGTCAATCCTTCAACAACCACCGCATTATCTAGGTTTCCGCTGTAATAAGCCTTCATACCCAGGGATTCGGCTAATTTGATCACTTCATCCGCATCTTTCGGATCATCAGCGCAAACTAACACGTCTTCTTCAAGAGGTTTATCCAGGTTTTTTCGCAGCACTGCCGCAGGAACATTTTGGAACGCGGCCACAACCCGAACCTGATCTCCAAGGGTGGATTGAGCTAATCTGGCTGCCGAAGGAGGTGCTGGTGGTATTGGGTTTCGAAAATCAACCCTCGCGGTGGCATCGACCAGGATTTTTCCTTTCAAATCATCTTTGAGCGATTTGATCGCAGGTTCATGTGCTGTGTAAACGACGGTCAGCACACAAATATCTGCTTTACTTGCTGCCACACCATTCTCGAACCCTAGAATTGATTCGCTCTCTAAAATTTTGTTCAATTCGTCTGCAGTTTTTTGGGCTTTCTCATGCAGGCGTGAACCAATGATCACTGGGTAGCCGGCCATAGCCCAACGTAACGCTAAACCGGGTCCCTCTTTCCCAGTGCCTCCTAATATTGCCAGCGTTGGTAGAGTATTTTGAGATGTCATTGCTGCTCCAATTACATAGGTACAAATGTGTTATATCTTTCCCAAACCGCGGGAGCCAAATTCTGTGCTTTGGAGGTGACCGCTTCTTCGTCCATAGTCAGCAAAACCCGATCACGCATCAGAATCTCACCATCAACGATCGTGGTTGTGACCATGCTCTCGTTAAACCCAAAGATGATTTGCCAGGGTAAGTTCCCCTCACTCAATGGAGTGTGAGGATGGTAATCAACAAAGATCAGATCAGCGAAGGCTCCGGGAACTATCTGGCCTAAAGGGGCTTCTGGAAAGAACTTGTTCGCTAAAGCCGCATTATTATATACCCCTGTCTCGACAGCATCAATACCAGAAAATCTCCTTGGATCACGGTGCCAGACCTTATGCAGTAAATAGGCGGTTTTCCACTCTTCCCACATGGTATGACTAAAACCATCCGTGCCGATTCCCACCCTGATTCCAGCCCTTAATAGATCCTCAACGGGGGCAACGCCGACGCCATTATTCATGTTGGAGCGCGGCTGGTGCGTTACCCATGTTTCAGTTTCCGCAAGGAGCTCCGCCTCTTTAATATCGATATGAACCGCATGTGCGACGATGGTCTTGGAACCCAGGATGCCATGCTCAAATAACCGGTCAACGACACGTTTTTCTGACTTTCCCAGGCTGTCGTACTCATCGGCTTCATGCTCGGCGACGTGGATATGGAATCCTTCACCTTCTGGTGCAGCCTGGCGGCATGCCTCCAAGGTTTCATCGGAGAGTGTCAGGCTGGCGTGCAAACCAAAAGTAGCAGCTACCCTGCCTCCTGCATTTCGCTCGATGAGGTTGCGTTCCAGGAAACGGACATTTTCCTGTATACCTGCTTCAGCTTTCTCATTTCCATCTCGATCAGTGACTTCATAACACAGGACCGCACGTAAACCAGATCGGTTGACAGCCTCGGCGATCACATCCAAAGATCCATCAATGGCGTTTGGTGATGCATGATGATCGATTAGTGTGGTTGTGCCGTGCTTTATGGCATCAATCAACATCACCTCCGCTGAAGCGCGTACATCATCCACTCCCAGGGCTTTGTCTAACGGCCACCAAAGTTTGCGCAGGATGTCTGGAAAATCCTTCGGTGCAGTTCCAGGGATAGCCATCCCGCGCGCAAATGCGCCGTAGAAATGGGTGTGTGCACAAATATTTCCCGGCATTACATACTGGCCATTTGCGTCCAGAATTTCAGAATCCGGGAAATCCTGCTTTAGCTGGTCTTGCGGCCCAATTTTTTTTATTCGACCAGATGAGATTTTGACTGCCTGCCCATCCAAAACATGATTGGGATTTTCCCAGGTTATCAACTTTCCATTGGTGATCAACATGACCCTGCTTCTCCTATAATTAGAATGACCGGACGATCATTTCTTGTTCCGGGTCTTCAACCGCTCCGGGAATTAGGTCGCGTATCCATTTTATCGCCTCTTCACTGGAATAATCCAAACCCTCCTTAGCCAGACAGGCAACAAACATGCCTGTCCGTCCAAGACCAGCATGGCAATGAATGACTAACCCCTTTCCAGATTGAGAAATCGACAGCGCTTTCTGAATCATATCCCGGAGAGCTACCATGTCTGGGGTACCGAAATCGGGGATGGGAAGATAAAGGATATCAAATCCCTCGCTGCGATAAAGTTGGCGCAAATCATATCCTGTAATCCGTTGGACTTCTTCGTCACTCGACAGCATGATGATCCAGGAGATTTTCCGATCCTTATATTCAGGGATCAAATCTCCACCTCGGTCATATGTACTATAAGGCATCGCGCTGCGATATACGGATCCAGAAGTGTTAAGGGGGATTTCGGTCAGTTCCATTGATAAATATCGAATACGATCTCTTTTGAAATCGAAGATCCAGGAGGAATTTATTTCAGAATTAAAAACTCCAAATTAATCAAATATCGTTGGACGATCTGAAGACAATGCCTGGAAAGCGTCATGGACGTGTCGTTCTCTAGTTCGCTCTCCAGATAACGAATTTGGAATCTCTTCCTGGGCGAAAAAGGCAACCTCAGAAGTTTCATCGCTTACCCGAGGAGCTCCTCCGAGTATATCGCAGAGAAACACGATTTTAAACGCATGGAAGATTTCCAATGGTCCTGTGCGATTCGCATCATAAACACCAATTACTTTGCGAGCCTTAACTTCGAATCCTGATTCCTCTAATACTTCCCTTTCCACAGCTTCTGAAGGAACATCTCCGACATCGGCCCATCCACCAGGCAGCGTCCATCCCCCATCCGCGATTTCACGGACGAACAGCAGTTTCTCCTGTTTAAATACCGCACCCCTAACATCGATCCTTGGAGTTGCATAACCTGTTTGGCGACTGAATATCTCAACCAATTCAGAGCAATCTAGATTTGTATGGGTACTGATAATCTCCGCGGAAATCTCCATCAATCTGGAAAAGCGTTCTAGTTGGTAATGGTTTTCCGCAAAATGCAATCCCGTTTGGGAGATGGACTGGATTTCTCTTGCCCATTTAAGCCATAGTGGCATAATGTTTTTTTGTTGATTTGTAATATCTAACTCCAATCTGAAATCTAAGTTCTGATTAATTGATAATAACTGATTATCATCAACCAATTAGGGTTCGATCCTTGGGCGTGTAAATTATTAACCTCTTTTATTATCCAGGATCACTTCAATCAGCACTTCCTAAAACACTCCCAACCCTATCCCAGGCAACATCAAGTACTTCTTGGAGGAGGACCTTCACAATCGGTGAGCGATAATCCATTGCTGATCGATATGGGTTGGTCCTTAATAACAATTCATCCGACATGGCTTAGAAAACCATATCTTTCAAGGCTGGAGTCAAAGTTTTCACCTAGGATTACTTATTCATCCTGCCTGGTCCGCATTGGTACCGGACCTGAAGTACCTAGAGCAAGACGAGCCTCAGCTATGTGGTTTTTTTCGCAATGCATCCAATGGGCAACAATAATTACCGGGTGTGAAATTCCTTGGGGGAGCATCACCCTCCAAAACGCAGAAGCTTTCCCATCGTCGAGACGGGGGATGTAAAATCCTACGATAAGTACCTGACTCTCCTCTATGGTTGAACGTCCTGGTCCGATGAATATAATTTCTAGGTCTGTTATCCTTGCTCGTTCCAATCCAACAGCTTCCAACTTGGATCCGAGAGCTATAAAAACTACTGTTCCATCCCTGCCGAAATCGCCTGTCCGACATTATCACCCAATCTTGCGGTATTCCGAACTTAGAAAGCTACAATCTGGTTAAATGCTTCAACTATTGCCTGACCATTTTTATTAACCAATGGAGATGTAATAATTTGGTTCAGAGGTACTGCCGCTCCATTGAAAAATTATCTCCCCTGTCCTCAATAGCATTTAGCTCCGGAATGTTGCAAATATCCACCAGATTTTCTACCAGAGGTTGATTTCCGTGCTGAATTTCCAGAAGCAAGTCGGTGCCATCCGCGATCACCTTAGCTGCATTAGTGATCATGAATAAGACTTCAGGTATAGATTATGCGAGGTAGTAATTCTTCTAGAGAGAAATGGATCGGCGACCGGCGGTTCTATAAACGGAAAATCCCGAATCGAGAGAAAACCACGAGAATTGCGGCTCTTTTCGACAGGCTTAAATCCGACTCCACCGCAGGGTTTTCCTGCGACGACTACCGGTCCGAGTAAAAACCATACTTACTCACCGTCTGGATTAATACTTGGATAGTATTGATTAATCTCATCCCCTCGGTTCATTTTTTAGCATATAATCGGATAATTCTATCGATGCTTTGTAATTTATATACTGAAGAATCCCTTCCTGATAGATCAACGTGAGGTGGAAAGAATGGTATTTCAAGGTCAACTACTATCAATTTTTATTCGTCCGACACCTGGTGAACGAGTATTAGAACTTAAAGAGGTCCATGCTGTGCCAGGTAAGGGATTGAAAGGGGATTATTACTATAATGGGATTGCTCATAAAGGTAGGGAACCAGCCCGCGAATTGACTTTGATTGAAAAAGAAACCTTACAGACTCTTGAACACGAGAATAAGATATCTCTTAGTCCTGCAGATAGCCGGAGAAATTTACTCACTGAAAATGTGCGATTAAACCAGCTGGTTGGTAAGGAATTTCGCGTTGGCGATGTAACCCTGAAAGGCATTCGACTTTGTGAACCATGCTCACATCTGGCTTCACTTACCCAAGAGGCAATACTTCCGGCATTGGTCCATCGCGGGGGATTGCGGGCGGAAATCCTAACAGAAGGCGTTATTCGCGTTGGCGATCCAATTTCATATTCTGGTGGTGTTCAGATGGAAGAGGTGCCACATGCAGAACCAAATAATTGATTTGAGAAGATTGCATCAATTTCTCTCCCAGCAAACAATTTATCCGTTATTACTCTCCACATTCTTATGCCTGGCATTATTTTCTGCCCGTGTTGTACAAAGCCATTCGCTTGCCTTCGGCAATCTGATATGGAATTTGTTTTTAGCCTGGCTGCCGTTCCTGTTTAGTATTTGGGCAGCTGCTCTTTACACGACAAATTCTGGGCGGTGGTGGGTAATTTCTTTTCTAGGATTTCTGTGGTTGATCTTCTTTCCTAATGCCCCATACATCATCACCGATTTCCTGCATTTAGCAGTTCGCCCCAGAGTTCCATTGTGGTTTGATATTTTGATGTTGGCCGCTTTTGCCTGGACCGGATTTTTCCTGGCGATCGCTTCCTTGAGAACAATGCAATTACTGGTTAAGAAGCATGTCGGCTGGATGGTGAGCTGGGTATTTGCTGGCTCTGTACTCACATTGGGTGGCATTGGAATCTACCTCGGACGATTTTCACGCTGGAACAGCTGGGATATATTTTTCTATCCCAAAGAGATTTTCTATGATGTGGCAGTTCGACTGGCCAATCCATTTAGCAATTTGAGCTTCTTTGGATTTACAGGTATTTTCACTGCATTTTTAATTGTTTCTTATCTTATGTTTATCTCTATTCGAAGAGACTCAAATATAATTTAAAAATCCTGAGTAAAATGAAATATCTCTACCAACAAGGAGAACTACATGCCCGATCTAAGGAGTGAAGCGCTTGAATATGCGCAAAGCAACAATTCACGGTTCCTAGGTGAATTAGAGGAATTCGTCACCATCCCTTCAATATCTACCGATCCTGAACATGCTGGAGATATGGAACAGGCAGCAAATTGGGTTGCTCAAAAATTTGAAAAACTGAATCTAGGCAATGTAAAAATTCTCCCTACTGGAGGCCATCCGGCAGTTTATGCAGAACTAAAGAGCAA
>CP070785.1:2801169-2819003 GCA_020346705.1 Chloroflexota bacterium
ACCTGCCCATCATCACCTAGACTGGCCTGCATCTTCATCACCATCGCCGGACCGTAGGGCTCCCAGGTATGTTCATCAGTGCGCATCCACTTCAAGGAGACTGGTCGACCCGGGTAAGCGCGAGCGAGCAGGGCTGCGTCAAGCGCGGCATCATCAGCGCCATTGTGCCCGTAGCAGCCTGCCCCTTCTACATGGATCACCCGCACGTCATTCTCAGACATGCCAAGCACATGGGCTGCCGCGGCACGGATAGGGTACACACCCTGGCTTTGGACCCATAAGGTCAATTCCCCATCTTCGAGCTGGGCAACTGCCGCAGATGGCCCGAGGGAGGCATGCATCTGGAAGGGGCGGTAGTATGTCGATTTCAGCGTGTGTGCAGCTTCGGAAGGGATCTCTATCTGTGGGATGACACCTTCGACGGGCGTGCCAGCCTGGACCAGGTACGATTGTTTTGGTTGTTCCAGCATGTGCTCGAATAGCGAAGTCTGATCCGGTAGATTTAATTCACCGCTCCAGGTTGCCGATTTCTGCAGCTGTTCCAAGGCCTTGATCGCCTGTTCTTCCCGCTCGCAGATCACCCCTACGAAGCTGCCATCCTGGACGATTCTAATCATTCCCGGGATCTGTTTTAGCGGTCTCTCGTCAAAAGATACCAGCCGGGCAGCATAATGCGGGGGGCGCAGGACGCGCCCATGCACCTTGCCGGGCAGATCAAGGTCATGGATATATATCTGCGCTCCGCTGACCTTATCTGGTAAATCTAGACGCGGATTCGCATTCCCGAGGAGTGTGAATCGGTCGGGGGATTTTGTTAGACCAATGCCCGTCACCTGGCGACCGAATGCCTGACCTCCGAGCAGATCCCAATAGGTCTTACTGCGACCGCTGATTGGATCGTGGATCCGGCCATCCGCGATGACCAATCTGTCAATCGGCGCCTCCAGCTCCTCGAAAGCGATCGAAAGCAGCACCTGGCGTGCTTCCGCAGCAGCAAAGCGCATGGCTTCACCGGTTGTCTCAAGGGACATACTGCCCACGGTAAGGCCTTCATTGGGCGAGTGGGCTGTATCGGTTGCGGTGACCTTAATTCGTTCCAGAGATACATCAAGTTCCTCAGCCCCAATCAGCGCGACAGCGGTTTTGATCCCCTGCCCTAGTTCGACCTTTCCGGTGAAAAGGGTGATCGTGCCATCAGCGTTTAGGCGAATCCAATCATCCAAATCAGGGTTCTCAACCAAAGTGTGGGGCAGGGGTGCAGGTAATTGAGGACTGCTGAACTTTGCAAGGGATTCAAGATCGCTTTGGACGGCATACTTTGAACGTTGATCTGGACGTCCGATCCTCAGTTTTATCGCCCTGCGCACCCGGTCATAAACACCGCAGCGGCAGAGGTTGGTTTCCAGCGCTGTCCGGATATCTTCATCTGATGGGTAGCGTTGGTGGTTCAGCAGACCCTGGGCGGCGATGATCATGCCTGGGGTACAGAACCCGCACTGTAGGGCCTGTTCTTGGATGAATGCCTCCTGTAGTGGGTGCAATTTACTACCTTGAATCAGGCCTTCAACAGTGGTAATAGACAATCCGGTGACATCCTTCACCGGAAGTTTGCATGTGGGCACAGCCTGTCCATCGACAAGGGCTTTGCAGGCGCCGCATTGTTCTGAGCCGCAGCCATACTTGACACCTTTCAAGCCCAGATCGTTGCGCAGCACGTAAAGTAAGGGCGTGTCAGGCTCACAAACCACGCGCTGAGTCTGGCTGTTGACCTCAAGTAAGAATTCCCGGGGCATGATCGCTCCTGAAGATTGGAAGTATTGTAATGAATCATAAGATAGTTTGTGGGATGTTGCAATCAGATGACCCAGGAGGTCAGTCAGTTTCCTCCATGAGTAAAATGCGTCATCCGTTGTTGTAATTCAAAGGATTGTAGTCCTTTACAAATATGTTCCTCGGCTTTTAATGAAGCTAAGTAGTATTTCCATCTGAAGGGAAAGATTTCTTCACTTGCTGGTAAGCATCTATCACCTGCCAGACCAAGAATATCACTCCATAAGCGGCGAATAAATCATGTAGAAGTCTGGGAAGGTACTCTGCCCAGAAGGCATTTATTCCAGGGATCGTGCTGGCATGCAGGGTAAGCCAGATGGCATTTAAATTGCCAACGATGATGGTTATCACGAGAATGGTTGCACCACGTTCACTTTTCCCTGCGTAGATCTGTCCCAGGCCTGGAACGGGGATTGAAAGCAGGCTGGCGAGATAGGGGTTATGTTTCTTCTTCATTAATTTCTCCTCCTTGCTTGTTAGAAACAAACCAATGGATGTTCTATTTACTCATCTTGACCGACCGCTTCAGGTAGCAGTGTAATACCAAGATATCGGGGGACGCGCTTGCAGTACCGCTCATATTCCTGACCGTAAACATTGCGCAAATGCTCCTCTTCTGTGAGCACCATTACATGCATGATTGCTATCAGCGAGGATCCCCATCCCAAGGCGAACCAGGATGGCCATAGGATCACAAAACCGATCACATACAGTACGCAGCCCAGAACTTGAGGATTCCTGGTCACTTGGTAGGAGCTAGTTTTTTTCAACTCATCCGTTTGCAAACCAAACGCACGAAGAAACCCTAAGCGGTAAATGCCAACAAACATGATCGCCAGCCCGATAGATAGACTTGCCAACCCTATAACCCGCAGGGATAGAGTCACCTGCGAGGCTGGCCAGGTGGGAGGAAGGTAGACGGATGGAAAACCACCATATGCGAAAAAAACAAGGGCCTGGAGAATTGCTGAAGGAACAGATAATCTGCCTTTACGCAGGTAGTCCCGGCGAACGAATAATCTCAGCACGACCAAGGAAACTCCAATTAGAAAAGCCAGCGACAGCAGATAAACTGCAAGAATGCTCATCAGATTTCCGGGAAAATGTCTAATTTGGTCCTTGTGTCGGAAAGTGCGCAGCTAATTATATTGACGCGCCTCCTCGAGCAAATGGTTTATCTGCAAAGGTACGCCTTTTGAGGGTTCAAGGCGTAATGAGATCGCGCTTTGCGCACACTTGCTTACACACACACCACAACCCATGCAGAGCTCATCATCCACAGCTTTTGCTCCATTAATCATTTGCAGCGCTCCAAATTGGCAATACACTTCACATTCATTACAGGCGATGCAGATGCCCTGATCAATTTGCGCTACATACCCAGATGAGGCCAACATTGGGGTGCCTTTCCGCTGAGCGCTGATCGCGGAACAGCAGCACGAACAGCAATTGCAGATTCCAAAGAAGCGTCCTAACATCATCTGGCTGAAGAAGGCGTGGTGAACACGACCGCGCGCATCTTCTCTATCCAGAATACGGCAGGCTTCCTCCTGGGTGATCCATCTCGCCCTGGATGGATAATGCTGGAAAACCAGTTCCGCAAATGGTTCGCCAATCACCATGCACACATCAAGAGGCAGGCAGGGATCTTTCTTCGACATCCTGCAGGGGCATTTCACCAGCAGGATATGGTCTGGATTCTGCTGGATAATCGCCCGCGCCTGCGCATAAGGGATCACTTGTTCAAGGTCCGGCAGGTTGATCGGTTCGTTGACCATAACCAAATCCTTCACCTGGTTTAATGGCAGCGCCTTGCCATGATATAGATCAGCGATAGTACCGGTAGCCTGATCGGGTGAGGGGCTTACCACATTTTGAGGTTTTCTATGAGGTATGAACTTCTGCCAAACCTGGAAGATGGGTTTTAAGAATCTGGCGACGGGGTGGTCTTGCCTGCCAAGGCTGATATACAGGTACGGCCAACGAGCGTACACGCAGCTGTGAATAAAATCCCATGGCGCGTTTATTTGGGCTTTCCAGGCTTCCCGCACAAATTGCTTAGTTGCAGGCGAAATGAGCGAAGTAAGTTTGGAATTCTCTTTCATATTAGTCTCCATCAATCAAGCTGCATCAATATCGAACCTGCCCAGGCCTGGGCGCGCTCCAGCTCGCCCTCATAGAGGGGGCCTTCTCGCTCCTTGACATGGAATATCTCTGGCGGCAGGATGGGCCTGCCGCCCAACTTGCGCAGCTTCTTGACCAATCGCTTTGAGGCGGTAAATTGATTCAACAACCAGGACATCTTGTAGGAGGTATCGAAAGCTGCTACCGGGGTACCGCCCAAGATGCGTTTGGGGAGATTTTCAAATACCGGCTTTACGGATTTGGGCAGGTTCATGTTGTGGGTGGGGCTGCCCATCACCAACAGGTCTGCATCCTTCATATCTTTGACCGTTAGCTCATCTGAGCTTACCGTGCGAACATCCCCAATGCCAGTTAATCCTTCTGCAATTACTTCTGCCAGCTTTTGAGTATTGCCAAATTTTGAGAAATAAACCACGAGGGCATTCATGATTACAGATCCTTTCCGGTGAGATAATACCGGTGAGCGTTAACTGCTGGGCCGCCCCAGAAAGTAAACAGCTTAAATACTGGTGATATATCGGTTACTTCCGACAGGGGGGTGAAATCCAGCTCACCAGCGCCTGCTTTGTAAAAGAGGGAATCGATTTGACGGGTTTCATTTTCCACAGTCACGCTGACCCAGGCGTGGGAGGTTACTACACCATTAGGGAATCTGTTTTGGAATGCCTGCACCACCTTGGCGTTGAAACCCAATTCAGATAATAAATGCTTCAAAGCAAAGGCATGTTGCATACAGTATCCATAACCCCGCTCGAAGGCCCTGCCAGAAGGGTCAAAAGCGTTGCGCCGGGAGTACTGCATCCGCTCAGCGACCAACCCGCGGGCGGCTTCCACAAGCTCCCAATCTGTTTTTCCTGATTTGCGGAGTCGTATCGCTGCCTGTTGAATGGTCAGCTCTTCAAGGCCTTGGCGCGGTCCTGGTGGCAGGGTAATTGTAGCTGGGACAGCGTAAAGAGGAACTGCGACCAAGAAGGCGATTAAGAAAATTAATACTGCCCTGATAACGAACATGATTTACCTTCCTTTTACTTCACTCGGATGAATTTATTTATGCACGCAAAGCTTGCAAACAAAAATCGGATACTTGTTTCGCAGGGAACCACTGCTCCCCGCGTTCATTGACCTGGGATCCAGTTCCCAGATAAATATTCATGATCAAAGCGGCGGTTGAAACCGGTTCAACTTGGCGGAAGATGCCCTGCTCGATACCTGCTGCCAGGATATCCTGGCCTACCAAATTAAACATGGGCAAATATGCTTCGTACATGCGGGTTTTAAATTCCATATCGTGACTGTTCAGGGTGGTAAATAGGACCAATCCCCGGGA
The DNA here is from genome assembly GCA_020346705.1 of Chloroflexota bacterium. Taxonomy (GTDB): domain Bacteria; phylum Chloroflexota; class Anaerolineae; order Anaerolineales; family UBA4823; genus PFL25. The sequence continues at coordinate 2,806,472 of CP070785.1, forward strand.
CAGATTGTCAGTCACCCAGGCGAAACCGGCTGCGAAGAATTGCTCTAACCGGCGGGCAGGGTCATCTTTCTGGAGCACCTGCTGGGACATGAATTCCATATGCCCACTGGCGATTTCCTCAATCAAATCCAGCATCAGGGCGCGTTTACTGTCGAAATAGTTGTAGACGGTACCTTTGGCGAACCCGGCGTTCCTGGATATGCGGTTGATATTGGCGCCTTGATATCCTTCCCGGGCGAATTCTTCCGTGGCGGCCTGCAGCAGCAGGGAGCGGGTTTCGCTCATGATTTCACGTTTTTCTTCCTCTTTGTGACGGGGCATTGGTAAACTCCTGATTAATATGGGTGGGCGGTCACCCATATTATTGCATAATCCTGGTAATTTGTCAAGCACTTAAATAAAGATGGATACCTGTTCAGTGGATTGAACTTCAGCAATATCCCCTCCCAGAGTTGTGATAAACTCAGGCCAACTTTACGAACTTATTCAATGGAGAGAAAAAAGCATGGCAAAGATTCGCAGGCTGGTACTGGATACCCTGAAACCGCACGAACCCAATATCATTGACCTGGCAAACGTGCTCAGTGAGATCGAAGGCGTTGCCGCGGTCAATATCAGCATCTACGAGCTGGATCGCATGGTCGAGAACGCTAAGATCACGATTGAAGGAGAAGATATCCCGTTTAGCGGGGTTTCCGACATGATCGAGGAGATGGGAGGCACGATCCATTCGATCGATGAGGTTGTCGCCGGGAAGAAAATCATCGATGATGCTGACACGCTGCAGGATTAATCGTAATCCCCGATTCCCAAGCAAGAAATCGTTTTTAGCTTTTTGTAGCGCAAATTACTCAGATTGAAGAGGTAATCAATGAGATCTTTATTGGAAGCCGTGTCTTACCTGCGCGAATATGACAAGCTGGCCAACATCAGCGAGATCGCCAGGCGTTATTTCGCCATGAATGCCTTTGACGGCGTCCTGACGATCATCGGCGTATTGATGGGCAACTTTGTGGCAGGTGTAAGCGATGCCCGCATCGTCTTAAGCACTGGCCTGGCGACCAGCGTTGCGATGGGTGTGTCTGGTTTGTGGGGAGCATACCTGACCGAATCCGCAGAGCGCAAACGCGATCTGGATGAGTTGAGCCGGGTTACGCTCACCGATCTGACCAATACCCGCATCGGACGAGCTTCGCGAGCAGCAATCTTTATTGTCGCCATTGTCGACGGGCTATCCCCTTTTCTGGCTGCCCTGATCGTTCTGATTCCATTTATTCTGGCCGGAAGTTCTGAGGATCTGACCTGGGCTTACTACACTTCACTCGGGTTAGCCCTGCTGACGCTTTTCAGTTTGGGGCTCTTTTTGGGGCGCATCTCGCACGGAAGGATGATCGTTTACGGTTTAAAGACCGTCCTGGCCGGGGTGGTTTCAATCGTGATCAGCTTCTTTCTGGGGGTGAGTGGATAAAAACGAATAACTCAAGACGCTAGAAGCGCTTAATGAAATTTTGAGTGGTTTCTTATTTCGTAACAAGGATTTATTGTGGCAAATTGGGTTATAATAGTCTTAATAGGCTGGGAGGTTTGTTTGCACTCACCCATGCGGTGAAATCAAACAAATCTTCGTGAGACACTTGTGGGCGATACTACGATCCTCCAACTGAATAAAATCCAAGCTACCTGGTCGAATTTTCAAAAATTCAATACAGACTTGCCTTGTTCTTTTTGTGGCGTTGATGACCGGGACGTTCATCGCCAATTATCAATAATTCTCCTGTTTTGATGTCAATTGAGATGGTGAGAAGATATTGCATAACAAAAACCATGAATTGGAGGATTAGTTATGACTACTGAACAATGCTTTGTTATCCCAGAGGATGCGGTTAAGGTTCCTGCAGAGCTAGAAGTTGCTGAACCAGCTGCTCCTCAAGAGGTGAAAACATCTACGCTTCCAGATAATAAAACCCTGGCTGCATTTGGTCTGTTCATCTTATTGGCGGGAGGGGCATCGGTCGCCGTCCGCATCACCTATGGTGAACTAGCCCCATTTTATAGCGGGGCAGCTCGTTTTGTCCTGGCGGGACTGGTGTTTTGGCTACTGCTTTTTATCCGCAAAATACCCTTTCCCCGCGGCCAGGCATTGCTAGGGGCAGCACTTTTTGGGGCGTTGAGTGTTGGTTTGGCTTTCTCTTTTATCGCCTGGGGTTTGGTTGAGACGCCAGCCAGCACTTACCAGGTGCTCATGGCGTTGGTCCCCTTGTTAACTATCTTTTTTGCCTTTTTTCATCGCGTTGAACGGCTTCGCTGGCAGGGTTTATTGGGTTCACTCCTTGCTGTTGGGGGTATTGCCGTCGTCGTAGGTGGCGCGAGTGGAGAAGGACTGTCATTACCTCATGTTCTTGCGATTATCGCTGGTGCGGCATGCCTATCTGAAGCAGGGGTGATCGCGAAAAAATTCCCCCGTAGCCATCCGATTGCGACCAACGCCATTGCCATGACGATTGGTGCCATCATACTTGGGGCGGTCTCGTTGGTAACCGGGGAACCCTGGGTTATTCCTACCCAAGCTGATACCTGGATTGCCTTTGGATATCTGCTGGTCTTCGTCACCATAATAGTGTTTCTGTTGTATCTTTATGTATTGGGGCGGTGGACAGCTTCGGGGACTTCCTATGGGTTTGTGGTCACTCCTTTGATCACCATTATCATCGCGGCAACCCTGGCCGGAGAGCAAATTACATTGAGCTTTATCGCCGGTGGAGCCCTGGTCCTGGCTGGTGTCCTGGTTGGCGCTCTCTTGCCATCTAAGCCTCCCCGACCACCAGAGATAAAACCTGCTAGCCCTGGTGCACCCACTGTATCCGGCGAAGGGGCCGATTGACCCAATGAGGTAAAAGAATTCGAACGGCTGGGTGGGAATCTAAAACTTCAATAGCGCATTCAACCCAATCGCATTGAATTAATGCGACCGGGAATTGTGCAGAAGCCCAATCATAAATTGAAATTTAGCTTTGAATTTTGAGTGGTAAGGTGAGAAGGATATATTAGAAGGGTAAAAAAAAGCTTTCTGCCAATAGAAACATTGATCCGACCAAACACAGAAACATCGGATCGAAAAGGAAATCAACTGATAACAATGGAATCTGAAGTAATCAAGACAAATTTATTAGCAATTGCAGTATCAGGATTTTTAACCATGCTGGCAGGGATCACCCTTTATTTTTTCAGAGGATCGATTTCTACCAACATCCGTTATTTGCTGCAGATTCCCCCATTAGGGGTAGCTGCATACATCTTCGCCTTCAATTTGTTCCGCTATTACGACGGCAACCTGCCGGACAATATTGCCATCACGGCCAAAGAAATCGTCGTCAGCACGTTGATCTCTGGAGGCGTTTTCTTAATTTTCACGATATCATTTGTGGTCATTATCGGTATTATCGGTAAACTCGGATGATAAGTGTGGATAGAAAGTCATTGGAATTTTTTTTTGTGATTTATTCTAGGTGGAGAAATTAAGTGAATTGCCCGAACTGCCAAAGTGAGAATCGCCAGGAAGCCCGCTATTGCAAGCGCTGTGGTTTCTTCCTCGGCGCGAACTGTCCTTTCTGTAACTCGCTGTTACCTGAAGCGGCAATATTTTGTGATCACTGCGGCCGGCAGGTTAGTGGACAGGGATTCCAATCCTCTCCTGCGTCACCTCCAGCAATCGGTGTGCAGCAATCACCACCACCAGTTGGAACAGCTGCACCTCAGCCATCATCTCAGCCGCCAGTCACTTCAGCTGCACCACGAGAGGCCGAAGAAATCCCAGAAGGGGATCAGCTGCAGCAGTATATCTCGGAGGGGATGAGGAAGAAGCTGGAAGCCGCCCGGGCCAGCGGTGACATGGTCGGTGAACGGCGCGTTGTAACCATGATGTTCTGCGATGTAAAGGGTTCCACTGCAGCTGCTGAGCAGTTAGATCCTGAAGAATGGTCAGAGATAATTAACGGCGCCTTCGAGCATATGATCCGACCGGTCTATACTTATGAGGGCACAGTAGCCCGGCTGATGGGGGATGGCATCCTGGCATTCTTTGGAGCGCCATTAGCTCATGAGGATGACCCGCAACGAGCTGTATTGGCTGGTTTAGACATCCTTTCTGAAATCTCGCCATACCGTGAGCAAATTAAGAATTCTTGGGGGATCGACTTAAACGTACGGGTGGGGATCAACACTGGCCTGGTTGTTGTCGGGTCAGTGGGATCTGATCTGAGCATGGAGTACACTGCTCTGGGTGATGCGATCAATCTCGCAGCACGCATGGAGGATACCGCTCAGCCTGGGACCATTCAAATTGCAGAGGATACTTATAAGCTGGTTGCTAAACTGTTTGAATTTGAACCATTGGGTGGAATTGAAATAAAAGGCAAGAGAGACCCCGTATCCGTATATCGGGTTCTGGGGCGCAAGGATGTTGCCAGACGGACGCGAGGGATTGAGGGTTTGCATGTTGAGATGGTCGGGCGGAAAGATGAGCTGCTCACTTTGCAGAAGGTGATGGCCGATCTCAATCAAGGCATTGGTCGGATTGTCTGTGTGCTGGGAGAAGCGGGCTTGGGCAAGAGCCGCCTGATCAGCGAATCTCACAAAGATTATGAGCAGCTGATTGGTCCAGACGGGAATTGGTTCGAAACGATCAGCCTCTCCTATGAATACAACCAGGCCTATGGATTGTTCCAACGCCTGATCCAAAGGGTGATCGGCATCGCTTATGATGATCCACCACAAATCGTCCGTAAGAAATTGGCCACCCTATTAGAGAGTTTCGCGGAAGATCAACGCCCGCGGGCGAGTCAGGTATTCGAAGCATTATTCGCTCTAGAGAGTGAGATAAATGGACCACCCTTGGATGATGAGACCTTCCGCCAAGAATTACTTGTGGCGATGGATGAATGGTGGCGAGTGCGATTTTCCGAAAGACCGACGGTGTTGGTCTTCGATGATATGCATTGGAGCGATGCCGCCTCCATCGAGCTGCTGGGCAAGCTCCTGCCGTTAACTGGAGAGATCCCTTTGGTCCTATTGTGCGCCATGCGCGAAGAGCGCAGTTCACCTGCATGGCAGATCAAGACCACCGCGGATGAAGAATTCCGGCACCGGTATTCAGAAATTACGTTGCGACCGCTCTCTAAATATGAAAGCAACGAGCTCGTCAACCGCCTGCTGGCTATCCCTGAAATCCCTGATAATCTAAGAAACAGCATTCTTGAAAAATCGGATGGCATTCCCTTCTTCATTGAGGAAGTCGTGCGGACACTGATCGACAACGGCGCGGTTGAGTCAGAAGACCGCGAAATTGATGGTGATATACGCCGATATTGGGTTGCAACGAAGGAAGCGGCAGAATTCGCCATTCCCGATAATTTGCAATCGTTGTTATCGGCGCGTATGGACCGACTGGAGGATGCGACTCGCAATACGCTCCAAATGGCTTCCGTCATCGGTCGTTCATTCTATCACCGGGTGTTACAGGCAGTCGATCAAGATAGCCCTGAATTGGATAAACATGTCAACACGCTGCTGCAGCTGGATATGATCCGCGAATCGGCCCGCGTGCCTGAAGTGGAATACATGTTTCGAAATCCGCTGACCCAGGAAGCAGTTTATGAGACCATTTTGCTTAAGCGACGGCGTGAGTTTCACCTGCGGGTTGGGGAGGCGATGGAGGAGCTCTACCCGGATCGCTTGGAAGCATTGTACGGATTGCTGGCACACCATTTTACGCTGGCCGGCGAGCGGGAAAGAGCGATAAATTATTACCGACACGCCTCCCAGCAAGCTGTGACCGTGTTTGCTTACGAGGAGGCTGTTGAAAACTTGCACAAAGCCCTCGAGTTGATCGAGCCGGTCGACCCACCCGAAGAAAAACTGAGTTTGCTTGAAGAGTTAGCTGATGTTTGCAGGCTGGTGAGAGATTTTACCGGTTCGATCACTTATTACCAACAAGCCCTAGAACTATGGAGCGAACTTGACTACGGCGACACTATCGTCTCAGTGAGGCTGCACCGCAAGATCATCCAGGTGGCTACAGATGCCAAGTGGTCCGTAGATGCGGAGACTTTCGCCCGGGTCAATCAAATCAGCCAGGAATCTCTTGCCAGCCTTGATGAGAGCCTGGAAGTCATGAAGGGCGCGCCACCTCATCCGGAAACGGTGCTTTTATTGACCGCCCTATCGGTTGAAGCCTGGCGCAACCAGTCCCCTGCCAATTGGGATGCAGCTCAAAACTATGCCCAATCGGCGGTCGACATGGCGGAGCTGCTTGATGATCCGGTATTGCTCTCGCGATCGCTGGGCGCCTTGGCAAATGTGCTGGATGGGCAAAGCCTGCTCCAGGAGCACCTGGAGGTAGCCATGCGGCGGCTGGAGATCAGCCAGGACCCATCCTTCTCCGATCCGCGCGAAAGGATCGATATTCTGCGCGGAGTCGGGTTGGCCTTGATGTATGTCGGAGAATACCACCAGGCTCAGCCCTATCTGGAAGAAGCAGAGGATTACGCCACCCGCGTTCAAGCGACTGACCAGATCGCGAACACACTGGGTATCCAGGCCCAGTGCTTGTTTAGAGAAGATCGCTGGGATGAGGTGCTTGCTATTGAGGAGAAATGGCGGGATTTGGAGCTGCGCCACACCCGGGAACGGGTAGGTGAAACCTGATTTTTCGTGGCGCTGAGCGCCAGCGTCCACGCGTTGCGTGGAGAGACAGAACAGGCCAGTTCTTATGCGAAAGAGTCCTTCGATTACATGATCTCAATGTCGGGCCAGCCGGATCAATGGCAGCGCAACCAGTTTTACTGAGACTCTCTGCCAGCACAGGCTGAGGGCGAGTTCGCCCTCGTCAAAGGAAAGTTAGAACCAGCGCTCGAATTATCCGGCCAACCTGTCAAACGGGGCACGATGGCCCATGAGCACATCGTTTATATGATGCTGGTCGATGCTGCAGCTCGCGCAGGCGATGAGGCTGCCATCAGGCAGTTTGCGCCCAATTTGGAGGAACTGGCGACACGAGATAATCACAAACCCTATCTTGCGGTGGCCCACCGGGCTTGGGCGGTGGCTCACCGCCTGGCTGGGGAATACGCTGAGGCAGAAAAGCGCATCGAAATGGCATTGGAGATATTTGAGAGCCTTGGAACTCAATGGCAGACAGGGCGAACCCTCTTTGAGATGGGTGAATTGGCATTGGCGAGATCGGAGAATGAGGCTGCGGAAGACTATTTCGCCAAGGCACAGGAAGTGTTCGCGGAGATGAAAGCGGAGCCTGATATCGCCCGAACAGCCGTAGCGCTTGACCGGCTGGCTTGACACCATCTCTTCCATTGATTGCGATTCTCAGGGGAACGAAATGACAAATGGGATGGATTTTCCATCCCATTTGGCGTATCTAGCAGTACTGCAAAATTACAAAGAATTGGAGAATTCTTTATTCCAATAGAGCCAGAAATCGCTCCACCTCAAGGGTGGCCGTCTGGGCTACTGGGGATACTTGCGGCAAGATCAGGTCGAAACCATGTTCGGTGTGGGGATATTCGAGGTAGACTACCGGCACTCCAGCTGCCAGCAAAGCCTGGTGAAACCGGCGCACGTGCGGTGTCAGACCGAAGACATCGTCGCTGCCTTGAATGAGTAATGTCGGCGGGCAGGCTTGACTGATGTGATCGATCGGAGAGCAAAGCTTATAAACCTCGGGGATTTCATCCGGTTTGCCACCCAGGATATCCACCAAATAATTGTCCAGTCCCGAGCCATTCCCATCCGTAGGAGGCCTTTTAGGCACCTCAAAGATACGATCGATAAAAGCATTCGCCAGTTTGTCAATCGGACGGGGATTTACAGGTACCTCCTGGCGGATTTGGGAGTACATGCCGTGGATATCGACCACTGGGTAAAAGGCAACCACGCCTCGCACGGAGGTATCTCCTGTAATTGAGTCGGGCTGGAAATCAGGCCGGTTGGGATTGTAGGCAGCTAAAAGTGCCAGGTGTGCCCCGGCAGAACCGCCCATGAGCACAATCCGATCCGGATTCAAACCAAGAGTGGCTGTGTTTTCTTTCAACCAGAGGATTGCCTGGTTGACCTCGGTGATCATGGTGGGGATTTCGGCTTCTGGAAACAGCGTATAGGCGATATCGACCACGACGTGTCCATCCCCAACCAACCTGCGGAAGAAGGGCCTGGTGAGCATATCTTTATCCCCGACCCGCCAGCCGCTGCCGTGGGCGTAGATGATGCCCAATCCGCTGCGGCGCGCACCCGGACCCGGCTGCCACAGGTCCACCAGAAAGGGTTTGCCACTTTTTGGTTTGCTGCCGATCACCAAATCGTGTTGAATCTCGATCTCCTTTTGTGAAATGAGGGGGCGTCCCATTACAGCTGATCCTTGTAAACCGGGTTTCAGGCGCGTCAGCCAATCCGGACCGAATGCCCTGGAGAACTGCTCGCCAGAAGCAGGGATTTCAGCGATGAACCTGGCTGCTAATCCGGTGCCAAGGAGTCCGGCGGCCGCCAGCTTCCAATCTCTGCGGATAAAACCAAGCAAAGCACCCATGAACCCAGTAAAACCCAGGATGGGGGACATCGCGCCGGATATCATTTTCGGAAACCACAGAAGGGTGTTTATTGCAGTATCCTTTGGGCGGAGAAAAAGGAGTGCTCCAATAATCGCAGAGAGATAAGTCAGTATCTTGAGCATGTTATTCATTTGAATTCCCCTTGAACGGATATCTGATTTTTGGAAAGGTTGAGGGAAAATTTCGCTTAGCAAACCTCGCCGGTTGATTCGTTCGTCTTTACCAACATCTCCTTTAACATATCGAAGTCTATCTTGCTCGGATTGTGGTAGCGGATGCAGCCTTTACCTATGGCAGAGGTGGGGAATTGGTTCCGATAATGGTTGAGCACATCTGTCCTGAGGATATAGAGGGAGATGTTGTTCTTCTGACTGGCAAAGGCGACTTCGACCGTTCCATCCCGGCTGTAGGACGGCATGCCGTACCGCATGCTTTCTTCAAAATCGGTTAAATGTTCCTGACAAAGTTTTCGAATTTGCGTGACGGCGATAATTCGTTCTTCTGGAACCTCATCGAGATATTCTGAAACCGTTTTTGCATCACTCTGCATATGGTAAATCCTCCGCTCTGGGTGAAGATTTATCGCGTGATGGTCCTAATTATACTGTCCGAATTTCCGGGAAAACGGATAAGGAGCTGGCTTCTTATTTCCCTACTGGAGAGGAATGAAGTTTTTCTTCAGATGACCTCAGAAGAAGAGACAATACGAAACCTGCCAGGTCTAATTCCTTTTTAAAAGAGAATCGCTTTGGTTGAGATTTATTTTGCAGAGATCTCAATAGGTCAGACTCTCGCGGACACTGACTTTAGCCGCGCTGCGGGCAGGAAACGAGCTGGCGATCACTGCCAGCAGGGTGATCAGCACCAGCCAGATGACTGCACCAATGGGGGAGAACTGGTAGGAAAGCTGCTGGTTGAGAGCAAATGATAAGCCGCGCGTGGCCAGCAGGTAAGCAGCTGGAATGCTCAAGGGTAAGGCGATCAACCAGCTGACCCAGCCAAGTAGGACACCCTCACCGATCGAAATGCGGATCACCCGCCAGGAGGAAGCACCTATCGAGCGCATCACGCCGATCTCTCGGCGGCGCTCCAATACATTTAGGGTTAACACGCCGCTCAGTCCGACGCCTCCCACGATGGCAATGATCACGCCCATGATTGAGAGCAGTTGGAAGATCAGGCTGTAGCCACCCTGGGTCTGGGAGATTATTTCGGCCATAGTTAGGTAGCCGAAAGTCCCGGAGGGAGTTACGTCCAGATTCCTGGTTTCAAAAAATTCGGAAAGCTCAAGCGCAACAGCCTGGGTGGCTTCCGGATCTGGATTTTTTGTTGTCATCCACAGTGTGTTGACCCGGCCAGTCTGACGCTGCTCCTGCTGCAACCTAGCCAGGGGGACGAACACATCGGAGTTTGCCAGCGGATCGTAGGTGATGCCAACAACATCCCAATCTGTTTCTCGTTGATTGGTATCCGTCAGGGTGATGCGGTCTCCAACAGTCCAGCTTTTCTCGCTGGCCAATCGCTCTGTGATCACGACCGAGTGCTGGTCCGATTCACTCAGCCAGCGGCCTTCACGTAATTCAGGCTGGTACATTGTGCTGGTTGGGGGTAAACCAAACATACGTATACGGGCATCATCCACCTGGCTCTCATTCTGCTCTACCGGACGAGCTATTCCGGGCAGAACCAGCCAGGATTCAACCTCCTTAACTTGTGGATTGTTCAATGCCAGGTTATCAATGCGTTTAGAACGAGTCAGTTCTTCGAACTGAAGGTTTACCTGGTAGGTGTGGATGCTGGTCAGCTTCTCTCCGAATGTATAGCGAGTGGCATCGTTGACGCCTAGGACCATCATGAATACCACGCCTGCAAGGACAAGGGTGATCTCGATCAGGACCACCCTGCGGCGGTTGCGGAAGGTATTTCCAATGACTAACAGCAGTGAGTAGGGCAGCCGGCTCAGGCGGGCAACCAGCCTTTCTACCAACCCGGTGCCTCCAGTTAATCCATAGGTGTTGATCGCTTCCCGCACGGTTATCCGTACACCGGCCAGCAAGGGGAGCAGGGCAGCCAGGATGGGGGCAGCGATGGCTACGGCCACCTGAACTGAAATGGCTGCCAGGTCAAAAGAGAAACCTGGATCTTCCAGATTGAGCAAATTGATAAATAAGCCCTGCAGACCGCGGGCTCCAAGCGAACCTAGGGGTATGGAAACAAGTGCTGCCAGCAGCCCAAAGGCCAGCACTAGGGCGAAATAAACTAGGAAAACCTGCCAGGGTTGGGCGCCGATAGCCTTCATCACACCGATCTGATTGACCTGCTGGGTGATGATGGCATTGATACTGTTGTAGACCAGAAAAATGCCCAGGGCGATGATGATCACCCCGATCACACCCAGGATCAGGAAAATGGCGTTCAATATTTCGGCTGCCGGGGGGATATCCGGCGGAACAATGCGTGATTGAAAGGGGAACAACACGCCAACCGAATCAACTCCAATATTTTCAAAATAGTCTTGTATGGCCAAATCAGTGGCTTCTGCGCTGGCCTGGTTGAAGACGATATCCCGGGTCTGGATGGTGTCGAAGGTGTTGCGCCCAGTCAACCGGGCGAATGTGTTCCGGTCAGCATAGAATACCGGCTGTCCCAAAAACACAACTGGGAAGGGACCAACTGGTTTCAACGTCCCAGTAACGTTGTATGTGCGGGTGCGGTCATTTAGGCGCACTTCAATTTCTGCTCCTTCTCCAACACCGTACAGGGTATCTGCGGTTTTAATCACCCCAAAAGTGTTGTGCGTGGGCAGTTCTCCACTAACCAGGTTGACTAGCTCCATTTTTTGATCACTGAAATCCTGGCGAGATTCCAACAGAGCAGTCTGCCATTCGGTGTCTCCTACCAATCGCCACTCGATGGAGGTATTCATCAAACCTTCCGCCTGATAAACTCCATCGATGCGTTCCAGGGCGCGCAGTTGGTCAGAAGTTAGAGGGGGATTGACACCTAATTTAATATTAGGAGGTTGGGCCTGCTTCCACTGGTCTGAGATCGTGCCGGCGATCAGATTGCGCCCGCCGATCACCAATCCAATGCCGATGGCACCTAAGGCGATCACCATCACCACCTGGAAAGTGCGCGCTTTATTACTCCACAATTCGTACCAGACTTTGGTCAGTAGGCTGTTCATCGAGCGTTTTCCGCTGGCTGTAGTTCAACAGGACTGCTGGTAAATACATCAGGAGCGGCAATTGAATCGCAGTAAATAATTCCATCCCGGATCTCCACAATGCGCGGAATGCGTTCTACCAGATTGACATCGTGGGTGACCATAAGCAGGGTTTTTCCCTGGTCGACTAGCTTCAAGAAGAGTTCGAAGATCGTCTCGGCGGTCTTTGAATCGAGATTTCCGGTAGGCTCGTCGGCGACCAGTAGCGGGGGGTCGTTAGCCAGGGCACGGGCGATGGCTGCTCGCTGCTGTTGTCCGCCGGAAACCATGCCGGGAAGTTTGTGGGCTTGGTCGCCCAGTTCAACCAGGTCAAGCAAATACCGAGCCCTTTCCCGACGTTCTTTTCGACTGTATTTTCCTGCGAATTCCATTGGCATCTGCACATTCTGCTCCAAACTCAAGGCAGGCAGCAGCTGGAAGAACTGGAAGATGATGCCAATATTCTCACCTCGCCAGGCTGCCAGTTGGTTTTCGCTCATCTCATTCACTGTAGATCCGCTCACCAGCACATCACCGCTGGTGGGGCGGTCTATGCCGGTGATCATGTTGAGCAGGGTGGATTTCCCGTTTCCGGATGGGCCGGTTATTGCCAGGAATTCACCCGGCTCTACCGCTAAGGATAAACCTTTCAGCACGGGCACCTGACCACCACTGACTTCGTATGACTTTTGGATATCTATTAACTCAACAA
>CP070785.1:2819103-2821930 GCA_020346705.1 Chloroflexota bacterium
TCTATCAGCAGCATTTCTGAGATCAAAAGTGGAGACGTGACCTATACCGCCCGTATCCTCTTGGATGAAGCCGATCCAAATTTACGCTGGGGCATGACAGTCAATGTGATTTTTGAACAGCAATAAAACATTTGCAGACGCCAGATCGACAATGTCCCAAATGAGGTGGGGGTTAACATATTTTCCTTGCGCGAGACCACTGAACGAGTAATGGTCGATCCGATTTACCCGGGAAACGACAGAATCCTCAGGGATGCGCCAAGTGCCATCTTTCTTGTCGTGATGGGCTCCAGGGATCTTCCCTTTCCGGAGTTTTCTTTGCAAGCTTTCTCTTGATATCCTGATTCGCTCCGCAGCTTGCGCCGTATTCAAATATTTGGGCTGCCCCGTATTTTGATCGACTTGTTGTCTTCCTTGGTCAGCCAGGTTTAGACACCATACCGCCAGATATACTCCACCGACAAACAACCGAGAAACTTAATATCCCCCGCTGGGAAAGCCGTATGGGTTCGACCCCCGCTCACTCTACCTTTTGTATTGAGGGTACCCTCAACAGAATGCAAATATATTCCATTCAGAAGCCCGCTTACCCCAGGTTGTGAAACCCGAATTATAATGGGGTGAAGAGATGTTTACACGCAAACTCGGCAGGAGCAACATTGAAGTCAGCGCTATGGGCATGGGTTGTTATGCCATTGGCGGGCAGTTTCGCGTCGAGAACGGTCAGCAATGGGGCTGGACAGACGTGGATGATAAAGAATCGGTCAGGGCGATTCATGCCGCGATGGACTTAGGTGTTAATTTTTTTGACACAGCCCAGGCGTACGGCATTGGCCATTCCGAATCTATCATTGGCAAGGCGATCAAGGGCCGCCGCGACAAAGTAGTACTTGCAACGAAATTCGGCAAACTTATGGATGAAGCCAACCAACAAATTATGGGGAGTTCCATCGAATCCTCCCTTCTGCGGCAAAGCCTAGAAGACAGCCTGCTCCGATTTGGCACCGACTACATAGACCTCTTTCAGTGGCACGAAAGTAACGGGGCACTCGAAGATTTACCGCGCTTGCTGGATTTGCTGGACGAATTAGTAGATGAAGGTAAGATTCGGTATTATGGCTGGAGTACGGACGATACCGAACGCGCGACTCTTATGGCCCAGCGCAAAAACTGTGTAGCTATCCAGCACCGGGTACACGTATTTGAAAACTCGGATAACGTCTCTAACATGCTCGCGGTTTGTGATGCTCAGAATCTTGCCAGCATCAATCGAAGCCCGCTTATGATGGGTATCCTCACAGGCAAATTCAATGAAAAAAGCACATTCGTTGAAGGTGACATTCGTCACAGTATTGGAATTGATTTTAAAAATGAGCGGTTTGGTAATTTGCTCACGCGTGTGGAATCTGTTCGGGAGGTGATTACCAGCCAAGGGCGCACCCCTGCGCAAGGTGCACTCGCCTGGATTTGGGCGCGTAGCCCGCGCACCATTCCAATCCCTGGATTTAAAAACACCAAGCAAGCTACTGAAAACGCCAGAGCCATGGATTTTGGGCCATTGACGAAAGACCAATTCCACCAAGTAGAAGAAATCATGGGGCGAGCCCAGGCATGAATCTTTAAGAGCGCGTCAGGGGATAATCAGGTTAGCTCACAAAGATACCACAGCAAGGTCATTGTCTTTTAATCAAACTTTGCTGCCCACGACCGGCTCCAAATGACCGCCATCTGGGGGGACATGCATTCCGGGTTCCTGATACCCACGGGAATCGATACCAGGGAACGCTTTATTCAGAAGAATAAATGTTCATGGGGGTATAAGTCCTCCCAACTCTTTCTTCTCGGGATTATTCCCCCTGATGGACAAGGTTGCAGCTCGCCTTTCCTTCTTCATGTTGTGTGCAGTTTGTGTGCAGATTGAGTACTACAACATGGAAATAATTAACACAGTGGACATGTTTGTCACCAGATTTGGGGCTGGAGAGACGCAGTACTACCATATAGAAACGGTGGACGCCGCATCCAAAGATTTAAAATCCCCGGGTGGAAACACCTTGTGGGTTCGACTCCCACCCGCTCTACTAGATACCTGCGATGGTGAATTCGCAGGTATTTTAATTTTTATATGTGAATGATGATCCTCAGAGTTCACATAGGCACAAATCCTGTGCCCTGTCTCCTCGATACCCGACCGATACCCCTGGGATACCGGTACCCCATCCGGGGCACAGGCGACAGGGATTAGCTATTCAATAGTATTGATCCCCCATGTTCACTTTTGATGTCAGCCAACATCATTTATAATCGCGTTTCCTCCGGACGGGGGCGATGTTATCGTTGTGAAGGTGTAGGTTATGCATTATTTAGAATTACTCATGTCACATCCCCTTCTCGCGAAGAGAGAGCGCATTTGTACTTGTCCGAGAAGGAAATAGATTCTATAATGATTAGTGAAATTATTCCTAATGTTATGTGAAATCAAAATAAATTTGGAGGAACACTTATGCTAGACTTCGTCCCAGACGAGTACGGTTCAACTGGTATGAAACATCATCGCGTCGTTGTGACAAGGCAAGGTGGGCCGGATGTACTGCAGACGGTGGAAGAGGATCTCCCTGAACCCGGGGCCGGTGAGGTTCGGGTGAAGGTCTTATCCGCCGGGGTCTCCGCTTTCGATCTCATATATCGGCGCTGGGGTCGGCTACCCGGGAGTCCTCGCTTGCCGTTTACCCTGGGTGAGGACGTCGTCGGTGCGGTGGACAAGCTGGGCGAGGGGGTGTCATCCCTCGAACTGGGGCAGAATGTCGCCGGTGCGACATTCAGTCTT
>CP070785.1:2822030-2827658 GCA_020346705.1 Chloroflexota bacterium
CGATAATCACCCGGTACCTGCTAGTCAGGATTATCAATCCCAGTCCAAGAATAACCTCGACAATCCCAGATATTACCACCACCAGATCGCCGTCGACAGGCAGCCAGGCCGGGACCTGAGCCAGGAACTCCTGTCGCAACCCACTCAGATGGCCAAAGCCCGCCAAAATCAAAAAGCCTCCGAGTAATTTGCAGAATATCGATTGTACCGGGTTGAGCTTATACTGCAGGAGATTTTTGGCCATATCCATAATCATACCTTTCCTTTGGTAGAAGACCAGGTCAATATGCTGGCTAAAAAAATTATTGATCCTATTTGTGATTTATTGAGTTTTAATATGTGTTAATGGTACACTCAAGCTGCGACCTTGAGGATTTTACTGGTCTTTTAATGGGAGGTTTCGCACGATTTTATATACAGGTATCTGAAAGTAAACAAGAACTTCGCTGCGCGGTAAACCAATTTCGCATCGATTTCAGTGACTCTGCAAAGTTTTCCTTCTCTACCTGACGAATACCAGCAAGTCCTTCTCCTGGCTCAACAAGAAAATAACATCGAAGTGTTTCCACTGGAGGAGCTCAAAGGCGGATGGACGGGTGCCAGGCTGTTTCTGGTCAGCGTCTCCACCGTTGATGCGCGCACAGTCGACCATTTAGTTCTCAAGCTGGATCGAATCCATCAGAAAGTCTCCAAAACTGAGAGTGCAAAGCATAAATTGGTACGCAGCCTGGCTCCCAAGAAATTTACCGCGGCGCATGTTCCTGAAATCGCGTTCGAGGCTGCCACGGGAAATGCGATTGCGATCTTCTACACCATCGCGGGACAATCACTGCTCAACTACCGTACTCTGGGTTCCTTCCAGAGGCAGGACCAGCTGGAGATCATTTTCGAGAAAACTGACACAATTTTGCTTGAGGAATGGAATGTTGACAGAACTTGCGAACAGGGACTGCACCCGGTTGATTTACTTGAAAGATGGTTAGGTTACCGGCTGACAGCCAGTGGAAATCTGAAAAGCTTCCTCAAGGATGCCCTCTACCTGCCTGAATCATGTGAGGGCTTCCTGATCGGTGACCAGGTCTACCCTAATCCAGTGTTCTACTGCTGCGATCGAGATGCCTGGGGGAAGATGCGTAAGCTGGATGCTTTGATTGGATTCTGCCATCGCGATTTAAATATCAACAATATCCTGGTGAAATTCAGCGAGAATGTTCTTGATTTAGAAGGATTATATTTAATCGATTTCGACTCATTTAAAGAGCAGATGCCGTTGATCTTCGACCAGCGCTATCTGGAGGTGTCCTACTTGATGCGTGAGATTGGACAAACCAGCTTTACTAAATGGGTTGATTTCATCACTCAATTTGCCAGCCAGGATATGCCGCCCGCGCAAAAGGTACCTGTTAAATTGGCAGGTGTTTGCGCGGTGATCAACAGCGGCAGGATGGATTTCATGCGTTGGGTGCAGGTCTCCCATGCCAGCCTCTCAGATGACCTATGGGCGCAGTTCTGGCTGGCGGGAGTGGCAGCGGGATTGAATTTCTGCAACAAGACAGCCTTGAGCACCCAAGAGAAATTAGGGGGGTTAATCTATGCTGCTGCCCACCTAAAGCGCTTCTGCACCCAATTCAATATCCGCCTTCCAGGGAAGGTAGACTCGCTGCCAGTCGCGAGCATTCTGCAAGAGGCTGAACCTGTTGATGATTACCGCGCAGCCTGGCCAGAAGAAGTAGATGAGATCCAAGCCCAAGAATTTGTTTCTCCCCTCGTCGGTCGCCAGGAGGAGATGCAGGAGATCAACCAGATGTTGGGAGACCATCGTCTCGTAACACTTTCGGGACCCGGGGGAATTGGTAAGACCCGCTTATCGCTGGCTTTAGCTGAGGCTAACCAGGATCGCTTCGAGGATGGTGCGTATTTCGTACCCCTGCTGTCACTCAACTCGACTGCCGCGATCATCCCCGCCATCGCGAATGTGCTCGGGTTTAGCTTTAGGGAGGGGAGCCGACCATTTGACCAGCTGCTGGGATATCTGGAGGAGCAGCATGTGCTGTTAGTGTTTGATAATCTCGAGCATCTGTTAACCGAGGAGCACAATGCAGACACCCTGGCTCTGATCGAGAGGTTGTTGACCACCTGCCCCGGGGTAAAAATCCTGGTCACCTCCCGGGAGCTGCTGCGGTTACTGCAGGAGCAGGCTTATTTCCTGGAAGGGTTGACCTATGTTGATGGCGAAGCCCAGGTTGTATCTCAAGAGGAAAGCGCAGTAGTTCTATTTCTTGAGCGAGCTCAAATAACAGAAGAAATCGATTATTCCGCTGAAGCAGATCTCAACCGAATTCGCCAAATTTGCAGCCTGGTAGAGGGTTTGCCGCTGGCGATCGAGCTGGCCGCGGCCCAGCTGCGCCTTTTTACACCTGGAGAAATCTACTCAGAACTTAGCAAATCTTTAGCTGTACTTGACACTGGATTGCGCGGAACCAGCGCCCGCCATGCCAGCATGAGTGCAGTTTTCGAGGCTTCCTGGAAGGCATTAGATTCCCAGGAACAGGCGATATTTGCGCGTTTATCAGTTTTCCGGGGCGGATTCACCCACCAGGCAACCTCCCAGATCGCCCAAATCGATATTCAAACCTTGAGGCAGCTGGTGGATAAATCACTGATCAAAATACAAACAGCAGGACGTTTCAGTCTGCATCCTCTGATCCAGATGTTTGCTGCTGAAAAGTTGATTAGCATGCCAGGTGAGCAGGATGATATCTATGAGCGACATTTTCGTTATTACCAGGATTTGCTTCACCAGGCGGTCCAGGAATGGCGTGCAAAATCCGCTCCGCAGGTCATGGATCGATTACGGCCCGATAGCGAGAACCTAGTGGCTGGTTTCGATTGGCTCCTGAGGGGCGCGGATTGGGATGAATTAGCAGCCTACCTGGAAGACTTGTGGCAGTTCTTCAAAGTGCAGGGGCGCCTGCCGGAAGTGATGGAATTATTGGAAGAAGCATTTCAGGCAGGCCAGTCTGCTAGCCCACCAGCAGATAATTTTCGCTTGGCATATTGGCGCCGGAGGATTGGGCAGGCTTACATGTGGATGAGCCAGCTTCAGCAGGGAGAGGATAACTTCCAGGTATCAATTTCCCTGCTGGACCGACCTCTACCATCCAGTCGAAATGCATACCTGATCCGTATTTTCGGGGAAATCCTGATCCAGTTGCTGCACCGGGTTTTTCCTGGGCTGGTTGAAAGCCAAGATGATAACGCGCGTGCCCGCTACCGGGAGGCATTTGTAAATTATGAACAAATGGCCGATAGAGCCATTGTGGAAAATAAGAACCTGTTGTTTCTGTACTGCGTCGCTCGATCGCTTAACCTATCTGAAAATACTGGAGAGCACTCCTTAATGGCGCGCGCATACGCTACAACAGGATTTGCAATGGGTATTATTGGTTTTAATAGATTGGCTGAGCATTATCTGCGCATGGCAAGTGAGTTCATCCAAGACGAATCCACATCAAAGAGCCGTGAACTGGTAATGAGATTCTCGGGTTATTACTACGGAACCATCGGTGAATATACTCGGGCTGAAAAATTACTTCTGTTGGCAGCCAACCAGGCAGGTGAATTAGGCCGAATTTGGCTCCAGGAAACGAATTGGACGGGATTATTGTTCATAGCACTGAACCAGGGCAGGTTTGAACGGGCATTATACTTTGCACAGCGAGTCAGAGATTCTGCCAGCCAGCGGGGCGATGCTGGCTTTGAATCCGCTGCGAATTATTGGGAAGCCACGGTTAAGATCGAGCAGAAACTATTTTCCGAAGCGATGGCTCTGCTTGAAGAAGCGGCATCAGCACCACATGAGGTAATGAATGTCCTGGATTGGATCATCGTGCACTCGGCGCTTGCCCAAGCCCATCTGCGCCAAGGTCAAATCGCACTTGCCTTGGAGGCAGCTGAACAGGTGATGAACATTTTCACCCAGGTGCAGCGCCCGTCCAACCCCTTATCCCTCTACGGGTATGCAAGCCAGGCAGGATTGTATTTACGCTTATGGGAAGAACAGCCCGCAGAGGTTTCGGTCCAGGAGATGAAAGATTCTGCGCGCCAGGCTTGCCGGTTTTTTGATGAATTTGCGAACATCCTTCCTTGCGGAAAGCCCCGGGCTCTACTTTACCGCGGTTTATGTGATTGGCTGGAGGGTAATGGTGAAAAGGCGCAACGAGCCTGGCATCGGAGCTTAAAAATTGGGGAAGAATTCGACTCTCCTTTCGAGCAGGGTTTGGTCCATTATGAAATCGGCCGCCATTTATCGCCTGGCGAAGTTTCGAAACAGGAGTGGTCTGGAATCCAGCATCTCCAGCGTGCCATAGAGATCTTCACCAGCCTGGAAGCAACCTACTATCTCGAGCGGGTTAACCACGCCCTGGCTGATCTGGAACATCCCAAGTGACCATCGAAACCAGATCTGAACATGATTTTGATACTGGAGCTACATCTGACCTAAACCTGCGGGTTAGTGCAGCCAACCTGGTGAAAGTCTATTTCAACCAACCTCTGGATCAGCAGACAAAGCTGGTCCTGGAGCGAACTGCAACTTTGCGAGCGAGCCATGGAAGATATACTGCCTCCGTGAGGGCAAAACCCTTCGGTGGCGGGCTTATGATTAATGGTCCTGGGGTGCAGCGGACAGATGTAGGGGAATTTAATTTCGATAGTTATCGATCTCATGTGGAAAAGGATTTCCGCATCTTTATTAACCCAACCAATTGGGATTCATTGAAGCAGTTTTGTTGGCAGCATTTACGGGAACCGAGTGAGGTGTTGGAATCATCACCCCGGCGTGAACTGGTGGAAGAATTTCGCGATGCCTTGAAGACTGATATCAAGCCCGAACAGTACCACATGAAGTGGTCAAAGATCGTTGTTGAGGATGACCCGATACGGACTGGCAGTCCACGGTCAACAGGGAGCCTGACTACCAGGATTTACTCGATCCATGAAATGCAAGTTCTTGATGCTGATATAATCGCAGATTTGATCGAAAGCAGCACCAGCCGGTCGAATCAAGATTTGCGTGAAGAAGCAGAAAGGGACTACCAGAAAGGGGGACGGGGCAGGGCGAACGCAGTCCTTGCACTGGATTACGAGAACTTGGTTGAGGTTTTTAATAAACTGCCAAAGGCACCCAACCATGGAATAACCCGCGTGTGGGGGAATGACCTGGAAAGCAATGTACTGGCGCTGATCGATGAAGTAGAGTCAAATAAGTACCAGGATTTATCTTTTGATGGTTTTAAATGATGGGCCTGGAAATGACACCTCAGCAATATGATTTTTATGCGCTTGATTCACGCCATTATGCTTGCGCCGAAGAACTATTATGGTTCAACGTCAGGTACAGCGAGTTACTGGTCAAGGGATGGTTTTTATGCCTCCAAAAACACAGGCCGGAAGACGAACCATCCCTCTGGGAGAAGGGACTCTCAGTATCTTGAGGGAGCACAGAGCCAACCAATAGCATGAAAGAGAAACTTCAGGAAGCCGCTGGCAAGAATATGACTTGATATTTCCCTAAACTGTTGGTACGCCTCAGAGTCCATCGAATTTGTTGAAATCGTTCAAGTCGGT
>CP070785.1:2827758-2830943 GCA_020346705.1 Chloroflexota bacterium
AAATGGATCCACCACGAGGGCTTTCAACCCATAAATTACTAGCCGGAGCCAGCCTGTTGGCTGAAGGTGGGGCGGATGTAATTAATATCGCTGACAGCCCAATGGCTCGCATGCGGATGAGCCCCTGGGCAGTAAGCAGTTTGATTCAGAAAGAATTTGACCTTGAAACAGTACTGCACTTCCCGACTCGAGGCCGGAATTTACTTCGGGTACAGGGAGATTTACTCGCCGCCCATGCGATGGGGATTCGCAATGTATTTGTCGTCATGGGGGACCCAACTGAGATCGGGGATTATCCTGAAGCAATGGATGATTTCGACCTGGTTCCCTCTGGATTGATCAAGCTGATTAAATCTGGATTCAACATGGGATTTGATCACTCAGGAGTGGAGATCGGTCAGCCAACATCGTTTTTTGTTGGATGTGCGTTAAATCTAAATCCTCAAGACGGGGAAAGAGAAATTAAAAATTTGCATCGAAAAATCGAAGCTGGTGCTGATTTTATCCTTACCCAGCCTGTGTTCGAACCAGAGAAAGCTGAATCCTTCCTGGAGGCCTACCAGAGCCAGACAGGTGGGTTAGAAGTGCCGATACTGGTTGGAGTGTTGCCGTTATTGAATCAGCGTCACGCAGCTTTTTTGCACAATGAAGTACCTGGCATAAATATCCCTGTTAAAATTCAGCAGCAAATGAAAGCTGCTGGAGAGGATGCACAACAAGAAGGTGTGCGCATAGCCGTAGATTTGATTGAGCAGATGCGTTCGTGGGCAAAAGGAATTTACTTAATGCCAGCTTTCAATCGTTATGATCTGGCGGTCCAGATTCTCGATCAATTAAACTAAGCCCAAAATCTTCTATTTTTCTTTCAGATGTGAGACCTCAGCTGGGGGGAGGGATCGGTTCATCCCCAGAGGGAGGTTTAACAGTTCTAGATCGATTACGAAAAGTGAAATATGCTGCGACAATTGGTATGGCGAGGAAAATTAATCCCGTACAGAGCAGACTGAGACTGAAGAATACTCCAATCACCGGATCGTTGAACTCTGGATTGCTGAAAGCTAAAACCACACCAGAGCATATACTGATCAATCCAGGCAGACCGCACAGAAATATTGTAACGATGGTGATGACAATCCCCAGGTTTTTGTTCTCCATGTATACCCTTCTGGATTATGTTCGCAATTGGGCTCCACATTTTTCATCTAGATGCTTGACGATCTTAGCTCGAATTTGGGAAACCTCCTCATCAGTCATCGTTCGATCTGGTTTTTGATATTTAATATTGAAAGCCAGGCTTTTCTTCCCTTCTCCAGCCTGTCCTCCGCGATAGACGTCGAAAAGTACAACCTCGGTGACCGTCTCACCGCCAGCTTCTTGAATTAATTCCACTACTTCCTGTACTTGAGTGTCTTCTTCGACGACAAAGGCTAAATCCTCAAGAACAGGTGGAAAAACGGGGATGGGTTCGATGATATATCGATCGGGCACATGGTGGATGATTTCGTCAAAATCCAGTTCAGCAGCGAGTATTGGAACGTCAGGAAGATCATAGTTGGATTTAACTAGCGGATGAATTTCACCGCAAAACCCAAGCTCTTTATTCCCTAGCAGAACTAGAGCACATTTACCTGGATGGAAGGACGGATGCTGAGATGGCACGAATTTGATATCTTCCAATTTTAAATCACGAAGAAGATTCTCCAGCAGTCCTTTTATATCGTAAAAATCCATATTCGAGCTATCACCTGGCTGCCAGTGGACTTGTACCCGGGGTCCGCTGAGTAAAACAGCTAATTTTTGAAGTTCCAAGGGAAGCATTTGACCTGGCTGGGGGAAAAATACTTCACCCAGTTCAAAGAAAGCCAGACGTTTGGAATTCCTTGAATTGCGCTCTGCGACTTCAAGCAAACTGGCTAATAGACTTTGACGTAATACATCTCGATCGTTGGTGATGGGATTGGAAATCTGTAAATAATCACGTTCATCCATGTCTGAAACAGGATATCGTCGCGCCTCACTTTCCGTGTTGGTTAAACGGTGGGAAATCACCTCTTGAAGTCCCAAGTTGGCCAGCAGGTCTCGGATATCCTCAGCGATTTCGAGGGATGGATTACCACTTTGGGGTGGTAACGCATCAGAAAGCCTGGTTTCCGGGATGAGATCATACCCATAAATCCTGGCAATCTCCTCCATGATATCGGCAACACCAACAATGCCCTGGCTGATGTCTAATCGATGGTCCGGTGTCTTCACCTCCAGTCGATCTCCCTGAACGTGGACAGAGAACTCGAGCCTGGTTAATATTTCAACAATCTGATCGCTATCGATATTAATTCCCAACCAGCGTTTGACATCTTGCGTAGAAAATTCAATGGTCGGATCTTCAGGTGGCAGAGGATAGTTGTCAACCAAACCCTGAGCAACGATACCACCCGACCAGCGACGCATTAACTCTAAGCCTCGCCGCACGCCATTTTCTGCAAGTGCGGGGTGGACGCCTCGTGAGAACCGGTATGCAGCTTCGGATGACATTCGCTGGGCCGATAGGGTTCTGCGGATGTTGGTGAAATGCCAGGCTGCACCTTCTAGCAATACGTTGCGTGTTTTTTCATTTACTTCCGATTCGGCACCACCCATCACGCCGGCGATTGAAAGTGCTCCTGCACTGTCACAAACCAACACAGTGAAGTCATCCAAGATGTGTTCAACTCCATCAAGGGTGATCAAATGCTCACCAGGTTCGGCTGTGCGGGTGTAAATTGCAGGTGCCTTGCCCTGTGCTCTTTCTACCAGGACATCATAATCGAAGGCGTGCAGTGGTTCACCGATCTCCAACATGGCATAGTTCGTCGCATCAACAATATTGTTGATCGGCCGCATCCCGGCTAAATGGAGCCTGCGCTGGATTTCATACGGGCTTGGAAGGATCTCAATATCTTCAATTAATCCAAGAACAAAGCGTGGATTGAGCTGGGGATTTTTTATCTCGAGAGTGACTCTTCCTTCGATCGATGGACCTTCCATCGGTGAATCTAAATCTGGTAAGCGTAATTCCTTACCGGTTATCGCTGCAATTTCACGGGCGACACCCAGGATATTTGTATCCCGGGCGATATTCGGCGTGATGGCAATATCCAGGACAGCATCTCCCATATAATCCACCAAAGGCATGCCAACCGGTGCAT
>CP070785.1:2831043-2834121 GCA_020346705.1 Chloroflexota bacterium
GACTGCCACTAAGACTACCAATGGGACAATCCTGAAGGGTGTGTATCCGTGCAATCCAATCCCGAGAAACAATCCGGCTAAGATGAAATCATTGCGATTTGATCGGCGAATTCCCCGAATCAAAAAATAAAGAGTTGGGGCTACAAACAATGGGTAGATGGAAAACCGCAAACCCACTCTTGAAATGACATTCGGCCAATATGCAATTCCAGCAAGAAGCATCGCAAATAATCCAGCTCGTTTATTTGAAATTTCCACACCAAGCAGGTAAATGAAAGGAAGAGCGAGTAACCCGGCAAGTGCTGTGCCGATTTTTAAACTGTTGAAGGAAAATCCAGTACCAAATAACTTGATCACAAGTGCAGTCAGATACATCTGGAACCCTTCGCGACCGGTATTGCGAGGGAAGAAAATCCTTGTCTCTCCTTGAAATATTTCCCAGATATCAAGCAGCTTTTCAGCGTGATCGCTGACCATTTCAGGTGGTACGACCCACAATTGATGAACCCGGAAAAATACGATTACTGCTCCAGCGATCAACAGGATAATTGCCCATCCCGAAACCTGAAAATCCAACTGCCGGTTATTTATATAACTTCTAAATCTGGCAAAGATATTTCTTGAGGATTTCTGCGATGGCAACCAGAATCCCAAGGATATACACACGATTGCAGAGATCCAAAATAAGACGTTGATCATCGTGAACTGGTTCCCACCCAAGGTTAAAAACGCCATGATGGTGAATACTGCACCCAGGATGAGATAAGCCCAGCGAACCTCTAAGGTGTCAATTTTCTTGATGACTTCTGGGATTGCGGGGATTACCCATTCAGAATTCAAATTCGCCCAAAAAACCCAGGCAGCCGCGATCATATACAGCCCTAGACCGATTCCCCAGGAACGACCTGGAGAGGGTTCAAGTAAAAATTGGGCGATGACTGCAACGCCAAAAGCAATAAAAGCTCTCCAGGGGAGAGAGGCAGCGCCAACACCTGCCTCATCTCTTTCTTTAACCCCAACTTCTTCTAGTGCCAGGTCCGCTGAAACAGAAAATTCATCTACTGAACTTGAATTTCCAACTTCTTCCAACCCAACTTCCGTTTCTAAAGTTGGGATCGGTGGTGGTGCCCCCCTCCAAGGGGTTAATAGTGCTTTTACGAAATCTAATACTGTCGGTTCAGAGCTCATGATTTTTCTGCCAGTACAATCATGCTTTCTCCCATCCGAAGGGGAATAATACTCCAACCAAAGACCGCTTGCAACCCACCTGGAGCCCCAAAGAGAAATTTTTGCAAGGTAGTTGGCAGCCAATTAATATATGGCGCGTCCCAAAATCCATCCGAAAATATCTTCTTCGGGTAAAGCTTAAATAACTGGAATTTTTCCAGCCACTTTCCGGGTGACCATAAACTTATGTGGGTTGGATCTTGATATCCAATCCAATTTTCTTTTTTTACTGCCCTGGTGAGCGAATTCAAATTCGGAGTTGCCAGGAGTAGCAGACCTCCCGGTGCTAATACCCTGCTGAATTCTGAGATTGCAGCTTCCGGATTTTCCAGATGTTCAACAACATGCTTGGCGATGACTACCTGGAAGACTTTATCAGGGAATACTTCTAACTCTTCGGCGGATACCAGCAAGAACCTGCCGCGAGGCACATTTCTACAGGCTTCGATAAGTGCCCATGGGTTAATATCCGTTCCATAAACTTCATATTGGTCGACCAGCCAACCCAACAAATGGCCTAAGCCGCAACCAATTTCCAGCACTCTTCCTGAAGCGGGCCCATGCTTTCGCACCAGCATGGCATAGAATCGATTTGACCACCAATACTGGCTGAATCGATCGAACGAAACACGGGAATATGCCTCTGACGAGAAATAATCTTCGTCAAATTTGAACTGCAGCTCCTGGTTTTCATCCATTGTTTGGTTATTTTAACTTGGATCAGGGAGGTGATGCCGTTATCTCTGCAAATATTAATGCGCAATTATCCGCTCAAACAATGATTCATATTGAGCGGCAATGGAGTCTGAAGAAAAACGGTTTATCACTTCTTGCCTGTCACCCCCATAACCATTTGGGCTGCTTAATATCTTGATCAATGCCTCCGATAAAGCCTGGTGATTTTTTGGCGGCACAGATAATCCCATGCCAGTCATTAGCACGGGCTGCCGGACACCAGGTAAATCAGTTGCGACTACTGGTGTTCCACAGAACATCGACTCCACCTGAACCATCCCAAAAGATTCCGTGCTGTTGATGCTCGGAAGAACTGATACTTCAGCTTCGTGGAAAAAGACCGACCATTCTTCTGGGGAGAGTATTCCCAGAAATTTCCAATGCTCTCCGAGATCTTTTATCAAGGGAGATAACTTATTAGCATAAATCTCTTCACCTAAAACCCCCTGATACTGTCCGGCAAACAGCACCCTTGCAGATGGAAACTGCTTTAAAACCGCGGGCATTGCTTGCACAAGATACTCTACACCTTTTTCAGTTGCTAACCGAGCAGCCATTCCAATAATCCTTTGCTCAGGTTCAATCCCGTTTTTCTCCCGGAATGCCGCGATATCTTCCGCTTCTATCGGTGACAACTCTATCGGTGGTGGGATCGGGTGAATCTTCTTTAGATATTTGGAAAGAAAAGGTGAGTTCTGTGCATAATCTAGCGTATTTGTCACGATAGCATCTGCATACCTGGCAGAGATATGATTAGCAAGGTGAGAACCCTGGTTGGCAAGATAATGAATAAATCCTTTAGGGAGTTGTAAATCACAATGATATGTCAATACACTCGGTTTCCCCAATAGCGTTCCCAATGAATTAATTACAGCTGCATCGGGTTGGGGAACATGGGAATTGATGATGTCCGTATCACGAATTAATTTCCATGCCCAAACCGGCATTCCAGGCATTATCACCCCTTTGCTTATTTGGAACATAACCCAGGGGCGGATAATGTGCACGCCATCAATTTCTTCATATTTTGGTAAATCGTCATCATATCGAGAAGTTAGAACAGTTACCTGATGGCCCCGAGATGCTAATGCACGGGCTAAACGCTCGGCATAAATC
>CP070785.1:2834221-2842354 GCA_020346705.1 Chloroflexota bacterium
CTGATCTGGCAATTGAAACGCGATGGTTGCCATCGATAACAAAATATGCCTTGCCCACTTTATACAAATCGATAGGCGGCATTCCTTTATTGACACTTGCTGAGCGCACTCTTTGCCATCGCGTGCGCAAACTGTCACTACGCGGCAGGAAAGCCGAGGTGAAATCATGATAGCGTCCGACACTTCCCCGGATCTTTTCTAACTCTACTTCCTGCAATCCCCGGCAAATTCTCTGGTTCAGGTGCAAGAGCTGCCGTGCATCCTCAAAAGGGATTAGATCCATTGAACAACCCTGGAGCGCACAAATTACTTGCTGGACGATAACGTTCCTGCGAGCTTTATTCCAGGCATGTTCGGAATCCATCTCATCAATCTGATCTGAACTTACCATCACCTATCAATCCTTTCAACAACATGAATCTTATTTGTATACTACCACGAGCAATCCACCATCAAATTAGGTCAATAAAGAATAGAAATAACGCGCGGCTTACTTCTTGAAACTGGCGCATTCGATCTTCCTAAAAATATTAGGGTTCTTTTACACATCGAAATCCATAATAGTCCGCACCGAGATTTTTTGATCGCGGCCATACTTTGCCATCATAAACAATTATGTATGCCTTTTCACCATCGATCTCTGTCGCCGTCCACCAGTAAATCACCTGCGAATGAATATTCCACAAAGGGGATTCTTTATCTGGTGTTGTTTTGTATGCAGTCTGGGCAAGTTCCGCATCCCACACTCCGCCACTGTTTTCCCCATGGTAGGCCATTGAACGCACAGCTTCATCAACAGTCGGCAAGCGCCAGATATGCAACGGTTCATGTGCCATGGAATCACCACCCTCATCAAGCTGCTCACATACCTGCTGTGCTTCATACCAGTTCAACCCAACGCGCGGCCAGCCAGGTCCATCGGGAGCCCAAATAAGGTCAACACCATTCCCTTCCACTAACCTGGCCTGGAGCTGACCATCATTAACGCGCTGGGACACACGAACGAGAGGTCTTATACCAGCTATGATCATTGTCAGGATGGGAAGTGCAACTATCAAGGAGACAGCGATCTTGCGTGGTTGAGGGCGACCGTACCAATAAAGCGCACCTAATCCAATCAATGGCGCAATGAGTAAAAACATGATCGGGTTGGCAAATGCCTGGAAGAACCAGGCTGCAAATAAAGCCAGCACCACATGCAAACCAGCACCAAATCGGGGCCAGAAGATTGAAACCAGTGTCACCCCCATAAAAAGGAGCATGGGGCTGAGATATTGGGTAAGCATCAAGCCCACATTCGAGAACCAGGATTCGTAGAACCAGCCCTCGTGGAAATTCTCAAGGATGCCCCAGGAGGCCCAAAAGCAGGTGATGATGGTTGAAATACCAACTGCAATCCAGCCTGCAATTTGGTGTTTATCGAGGTTCTTCATGAGTAAATTCCATTAATTTGCATTGGTGGGGTTGCTTCGTTGGAACTGCTCCGTAAAATGATCTGTATGGAAATCCGTTTAACAATATCTCAAATTTCCCGACGAACGCCCAAACTCTCTTGCGGGAGTGGCTCAATGACTGGATCTAAGGCTGTGTTCTGCCTCAACCGCCATCGATTTATCAGCATACCCAGGAGGAAAAAGATAGCGATCATGAAGAGGCCATCCACACCGATAGAGCCCAGATACTCCTGCCCCGTTGAGAACAATACGAATCCCGCGACTAAGGGATTCGCGATCGAATTTCCAACCCAGTGCATGAGTACGGCTGGCCAGAAAGTGGCTGTGATCATCCGGATCTCGCCATAGACAATCGAAAAGGCAAATGCGCCTAAAAACAACCTGGGGATGTAGGTTGCCATACTCTCCGTGGTGTAGCTTGAGAGCTGATTAATATAAGGCAGATGCCAAGCAGCCCAGATGAACCCAACCAAGGCGTGTGCGATGAAAGAATTGAGACCAAGTGAATACATTTTCGGAGCCAGATACCCACGCCAGCCAACTTCCTCGAACAATGCGAAAAAGAAGAAAACCACCAGCGCTGGCAGTGCGGCTTGCAAATATGCCCCAATCGAGAAATTGGAGAATGAGGAAACTGATATTAAAGACCCCACAAATAATGTTAGTGCAATGGCAACAGGGTAGGCCAGCAAACTAACAATGTACCAGAGAAAATTTATTCTGAACCCAGGCCGAATCCCAAGATCAGACCAGTCCCGAGTTACAGCACGCATCAACAGCGATACGAAGATAGGTGCTGTACCCCAAACCAGGAATCCAAGACCTGGTGAACTCGGATCTCCTCCCAATATCGGGCCGATCCAAGCCACGATATTCACCAGAACTGAAAAGACGATGATGTACTGGATCGTTTTCTTGCGGTCTGCAATGTCCATTTCTTCTCCTCCTTTATTCTTCAAGCAAGAAATCCATGGCTTTATCTTTAATTTTTTCCACCGTGCTGGTGTCAATCGCCTGTTCAGCAAATTCGACAACCAGACTCAATTTGTCCGAGCAGGTTACCACACCGAGCACCAGGTTGGCGTTAACTAATGGGAAGCCACCACCCGGCTGCATGATCAAACGGTCTAACTCTAAAGCACCATACGTCTTTGGGAAATCGAGGCGGCCAAGATTAGTGACCGCGGTACCTAAAAATTTTCTGTCTAATGATTCTTGCTTATCTCGCTGCAGAATCCTCAACACAACGTCAGATTGCTCGCTGAAGGTGGACAACTTTTCATATCTGGCTGAATCTGAGGGCACCAACCGGCCCAGCTTCTTGAAATTCATGCCTTCTACGATGCTCGGATCCAGATAAAGCATGTTGAGGATGTCGCCAAACAAATTCTTATTGGTGAATTTTGGTTGGATTGTTTCATGGAACTTACGTGCGTTTTCCCAGATACTTCTCTGCTGGTTGAATTTGAAATCCACTTCAGCCCCCCAGGCATACATCCCCATCCCCTCACCCGCAGGATTCGGTATTCGATCGCGCAGATTGGCGGCAATCACATAAGTCGAATGATAGGATTTCTCTCCTTCAACGAAACTTTGCGCCCCACCAAACGCCGTGGTTAAAGCCGAGTTTATGGTGACATTTTCCCGTCTACATCGTGAAACCAAAGCAGAAGTTTCTGCTTCTGAAAGTTCAACAGAGAAAATTTTGTGGTCAAAGTGATCCCAATATGATTTGGTCAGGATCCGGTAATCTTCCTGGTCAAAGAATACACTTTCCTTGGCCCATTTCCGATTCATACGATTGATAAAGAATTTTGCTATACCGGATTGGGAAATATCTCCAGGAAGATTATTCAGATCAATGGCAGGAGGAGCTGGAAGCTCTTCAACCTCCTGGCTCAGATCTCCAAGATGCACCATCAAATCCCGGGCGAGGTAAGCTAAAGACATGCCATCGCAAATGATGTGGTGGCAGAGGATGATCAACTCGGACACCTCTGGAGATTGGACCAGGAGAAAGCGGATGGCTGGATGGGTTTCGAATTCATACGGAATCTTGGATGCATCAGCATGGATTTTGATCCAATCCAGCTCAGATTTTCGCGAGAAAAATTCTACAGGTATTTCCTGGACTTTTTCAGTGGTAAACCAAGGAGTATGTTCTTGATCTTCTTTGATGCGGACTCTGAGGAGGATATGCCGCTGCTGGATTTTAAAAACCGCATCTTTGAGCATCTCTTCAGTTACATGGCCATTAATGCGCAGAACCATGGTTACGATAGAGAAAGGAGAGCGAGTGAAAAAGCGCTCCAAGGCAGTGACTTTTCTTTCATATTTCTTTTTTTCAATTTTTTCTTGCTTCATTTACTAGCCTCTTGTATCCCATTAATTCAAGGAATTTGTTATACCTCTAAGACTTATTCGACATAATTCACTGATATCAGGGGTAAGCCCAGCGAGTAGAGCCGGCGCAAAAAACCCTGCAGAGCAGCCTGGTCAAAAGTCCCAATCAGGGTGGTGATCGGAGGACCATCACCTGCATGTTCGATGGTGATCGTCACTATTTCAGCCCAGTCCGCCCAACTTTCGTCAAGTTCTCCTGGTACCTTGATCTGGTAGGTTGCCAGTTGATCGAGAGTAATTTTATCTTTCAATTCATTGTTCATTGGTGCCTCCAACACCTTCAGCATACCCTCAAGATGGTATTAGTGTCATACCCCGAAGGTGTTATTCGGGGGATTAATTTCAAGTCAGAAGGAATATAGTTTTATAGTCATATCAGTATTGAGTTGAGCAACAAGAATTATGGTCCCGTAAGGTAACCATGAAATCAATCCAGTGGATCAACATGGATAACGGCAATTCTTGACTTTACTGGAATCATCGTGATAATTATTAAGATCGAATGATTGTGATTTCACAGGTCTGAAATTTGAGGCAGGGGCAGAAAACAACTAAGAAGAAGGAGGATGAAATGGAAAATGCAGTCATGGCGACTCAGATGTTGGCCAATTTAGGTATATTTCTCGGCGCAATTGGGGTGCTTTGGTTTGTCACAGTTTATAGAGACAAGAAGGACTAGTATCGCGTAGATCGTAAACGGGTACTGAATAGAATTGCACCTGGCGAATTAATTACCAATTGAAAGTAAATTAGACCTAAACTAGGCGCCGGTAACGAGAACCACTTTACCAGCGTATCCACCGCGTTCAAGCACCTCGTGAGCACGAGCTGCCTCGACCAATGGGATGCGCTCCGCCACAACTGGTCTGATCTTTTTCGCGACGAGGAGATCAAGGAGTTCTGATAATGTTTCGCGGTACCAGGCATTATCCTCAGAGAGATCTGGTGCTAAAGGTGTTTGTTTTCCATCTGGAATGAGCTTGAGCAAAAACACAGTCAACAAAGTGAATGGAATCACCTTCAGTCCACCCTTCTTCGTCGCGGCTACACCAAACCATACCAAACGCCCATCTTTGTGCAAGGCTCTATAGGAAAGCCAAAGCTGCCGTGCACCACCGATGGGATCGAACACCACGTCTACACCATTGCCCGTTAGACTACGAATACGCTTGACAACATCCTCTGTGCGGTAGTCTATGGGCGTGGCTCCAAATGAGGACACGAGTTCGTGGTTGTGCTTGGAGGCTGTGCCGTACATCTCCAACCCAGCCAGCTTGCCCAGCTCGAGCAAAGCAGTTCCGGTACCTCCCGCCGCACCTTGCACGAGGATGCTCTCTCCGCTTCGCACATTTGCAGTTTGATGCATGGCCATATATGCCGTAAGGTAGTTCACCACGATACAGACTGCTTCAGCAGGATCTATACCTGCTGGGACGACCACCAATTCGCTGATTGGCAGGCAGATATACTCTGTATATCCACCACCGAAGCCAATTGCCCATGTCGCACCGGCAACCATCTGTCCTATTTCTAAATTTGATACTCCCTCTCCCAGCTCGTCCACCACACCAACGATGTCTTCTCCCAATGTATAGGGCACCTTTGGAGTCCCTGGCAGCATTCCCGATCGTCGAAACATGAGATCATAGGCAGAGACTCCGGCGGCCAAGACCTTCACCCGTACCTCGCCGGCCCCGGGTTCAGGGAGTTCCTCTTCCACTATCTGCAACACTTCAGGCCCACCATGTTGCGTCACGACGACGCGATGATTTTTTATTGAGTTCATTTTTTCTACGGTAGTCATCGGATTATCCTCCCTATTGATTAATATCCCAGATCTGCTGGCTGTGGAATAGATTTGCTCCGCCTGGTTTTCAAGGCATTAACCAGCGCACGCCATCCCGAGACAATCAAATTGCTGCCCACATAAGCCAAGACGATCAGCAGCAGATATTTCACTATTGCAGGCAGGGTCAGGTTCAACAGCATTGTACCGAAGACACCTATTACGATCACATGGATGATGTAAACACCATAAGAATTCTTGTTCAGCTCACTCCAGACCCTCCCGGTCTTGTCGATATATCGCCAAAAAGTTTCAACCATCAAATACACCATACAAACCAGGGAAAAGTAAAAACTAAGCCACCAGACCAGCCTGTACAGCGAAGTGACAGTAAATCCCTCCGGGTATAAGAATGGATACAACCGGGTGAAGATATGGACAGTCACCGGCAGCCAGGCGACAGCACTAACGAAGATGTAGAGCTTATTGCTCTTGGGCTTTTCAGCAAATACATCCTTCCGAAAACTCAGTGATCCCAATAAGAAAGCCATAAAGTAAAGCAGCAATCTCTCATTTTCGAAATCGATCAATGGGGTCAGTGTCCAGCTCCGAAAACCAAGAATGCCACCAATGACCATGCTGTAAACAAAACCGATTATCAACGCAGCAAAAACCGCGACTGAGAGCGAAATGTTCGGCAGCCTGATATTTACTTTCGACAATAGCAGGAAGACTAAACAGAACACGAACAACACCGGCAGGAACCATAACCAGTTCTGGCTGTTCGGGTTGGTAATGTGGAAGTAGGTAGTCCAGTGTTCTTGTGGCAGTCCACGAGAGTAAAGGAAGATCACTTTGTAGAGGGGGATCAACGTGAAAACCGCGATAATCCAGGGGATGATCAATCTTTTGAATTTCCCTTTGGCAAATTCCCAACCTGTCTTATATTTCAAGGAACCAGGAGTCAAATAACCGGAAATGAAGAACAAAGTAGGCATGACGAAAATATCGATCACGAGACCAATTATGCCAACCCAGGTTATGGTGTCCGGGTCATCAACAATCCAAAACCAACCCCAAAGATTGGCGGCTTCATAGACACCGCCGACATGGTATAGGACAACCAAAAAGATGATGAAAGTCCTGAGATTGTCCATCCAGTAAATTCGATTCCCCTGAGTAATATCTTGTACTTTGGTAGTCATCGTTTTGCCTCCTGATTGACTAATTCCGAAATTTGTGGAATATGACGCATTCAGCATAGCAGCAAGGTGGTATTAGTGTCATACCCCAAAGGTGTTATTCGGAGGGTTAATCACGAGACAAAGGTTTTAAAATCTTGGAGAATACCAATGGAGTCACCCTCCACCAATCGGTCTCAATAGTATGATCCCCTTCATTCCGTACTCGGTAAAGATGAAATGAAATCAGCGACTAGGCTTATATGCGACTTCTCGTGTTTCCATGATTCAGAAGAATGTTCCAGGTAGAATGGATCAGCGGTAAGGACAACAACCATGTCGAGCTCATCCACCAGGACAAGCAGCTGTCCGCCATGACCCCATGCGAAGTTGACATTTATATCACCTGACCTAGCCGACCACCAATGATAGCCATACCCGATATCTCTGAAACGGCCAATATTATCCCAGGCACGTTCAGAATAGGTTTGAAGGGATTCGTGCACCCAACCAGGAGAGATTACCTGTGTCCCTCGATATTCACCATCATTGAGATACAGCTGACCGAACCTGGCCATATCCCTTGCGGTTAAGTGCATATCTCCACAACCATTGTTATGGCCGTCCCGATCTGTTCCCCATTCACCCGCTTCCATCCCGGTCGGAAAGAACAGATGCTCCTCAGCGTACGATTTTAGTTTCATTCCACACGCCCTGTCTACGATGATTCCCAGCCAGTTGGAAGTCAAATTGCTGTAATGAAATTCGATCCCTGGGTCGGCGATAAGAGGAAATCCTTCAATCAGGGGGAGATAATACCCCGATAAAAGGCCCTCCCAAAGGGCAGGATGGCTTTCCTCCCATGGATATCCGGCACGCATTTGCAGCATCTGCCGGATGGTGATCTCCCGTTTTCTTGGATCTGTGATCTGGTCAGCCAGCTCTGGGAAGAAATCCATCATCTTTTGATCCACGCTTGAAATACAGCCTTGGTCCAGCGCAATCCCAACTAACGCTGAGGTATAACTTTTCGTTACAGACTGCAAGCGGGCTTTTTGTTCGATTGATCCTTCATTGAAGTATTTCTCCGCAACCAGATGACCATCTTTGACCACCAGCAACCCATAGATCTTCTCCATTTCAGCTGCGTTGTGATAGAGCTCCGCAACCAGCATCGGTTCCAAGCCTTGCTCCTCTGGCGTTGACACCTGCCAGTCATCCCCGGGCAGAGGTGAGTAGTCAACCGCTGCCAGTTCCTCAGTTGATGGACCGCATCCTACCAACATTGACAAGATCAAGATCCCGCCGA
>CP070785.1:2842454-2846365 GCA_020346705.1 Chloroflexota bacterium
GCGTTCTTTGGGATAACCAAATATATGCGGACTTGAGCCTATCGGGGCGATTTCTATCTTCATCACCTTTATCTGGGTCTTCAGACCTTCAATTTCTTCGAAATCGTTCCAAGGTGCTTGACAACCACAACGCGAATTTATTATGTCGTTTGATCTCCAGAAGACTTGACGTTAGTTATAATAATTTAAGGATTTTTGATCGCGAGAGCGGTTAGGGATTAGTTTTCAGTTCAGTTAAGAAACCCGAGGGAGGAAAGTGCCATGGCTCATATACTTGTCATCGGTGGGGCATCCTCAGATGTTTATCATTTCGCAGGACAGACAGTTGAGTCTGCCGGGGGAGCAGGCATGTACACAGCTATGGCCGCGAAGCGCAGTGGTGCCCAGGTATCTATGCTTGCCCCCTGTCCTGATCCAGTTCCAGAACGACTGCAGCCAGTGGCTGATCGATTAACCCAGTGGCTGGGCCCAGCCTTCCCGCCTGAAGAGCTGCCTCAATTTGAAATTTCCTACGAAGGGGGGAAAACCGAATATCTCAAAATTTCGATCGGGGCCGAGGCAAAATTAACGCCAGCTACCATTCCAGTTGATTTGTCAATCTATGATATCGTGCATGTCACCCCGTTGGGCGATTCGGTTAGGCAGAAGGCTTTTGTGAGTGCTTGCCGGGAA
Organism: Chloroflexota bacterium; assembly: GCA_020346705.1. Lineage (GTDB taxonomy): Bacteria > Chloroflexota > Anaerolineae > Anaerolineales > UBA4823 > PFL25. The sequence continues at coordinate 2,843,127 of CP070785.1, forward strand.
CGTGGGGCGAAAAAGATCTCTGCCGGGACTGGTTTGTTTAATGCTGAAGAGGATCCAGAAGGTATTCGCGCGGTGCTGGAAATGAGCGATTATTACTTCATGAATCAACGTGAAGCTGAGGTGGTTTGCGGATCCTTAGATTCTGCCTGCACACAACCTGGCAAGGTGCTGTTTGTTACCATGGGTGAAAGAGGGGTGCGAGTCGTTCAGGGTGCCTACGCTACAGAGGTGCAGGCTGTGCCCAGTGAGGTGCTCGATCCTACGGGGGCGGGGGATTCATTCTGCGGGGCCGCGCTGACCCATTTGGGTCATGGGGAGCATCCAGTGATGGCTGCCCGGGCAGCGACAGCATTGGCGGCGGAAATGATAGAACACCCGGGTCCGGCTGCGCTCTTCTGGTCTGAAGCAGCTCCACAGCCGCCAATGGATCCGCGGGCAGAGGTTAGCAAGGATCAGACTGACAAAGTGGCAAATTTGATCGCCGATCTGCCTGAGGTGACACCATTTGATTTTACCGGAACCGTCTTGCCTCCTATCGGGCATCCGCTGGTGCTGGATTGGTTTTTTGTAGCTACACTGCAGCAGTTCAGCTTCTGGACGACAGCTGGTGGGAGATACGACCAGCCGCTGATCGGAACGATAGATGGTATGCAGCTCAAAGGTTCGGATTACCTCTGGCAAGGCTATATGCGTGCCCTGAATACTGATCCGGAATTCTTTACCCCTGAACGCCAGGCATCTTGCAGCCTGGATGAGATGCTGTACTTATTCCGGGCGGATGACGGCCGCGATCCGATGCCGGCACTGGAGCTGCATTTAGAGCAAGCCCGGCATTATGGAGCGGATATGCTGGCCAATGATCTCATCCCGCAAGAGATAATCAGGCAGGCAAATGCCTCAACGAGGCCACTGAAAACCTTCTTCTCGATGCTGGACCATGTTGCGGGGTATAAGGAGGATCCACTCCGCAAGAAATCCGGGTTGTTGGCGCTGATCCTCAACCAGCGGCCGGAGATGTTTCTTTCTCTCAAAGAGGATGAATGGGTGACTCCAGTGATTGACTACCATGCAATGCGTACCTGTCTGCGAACTGGCTTGGTGAAAGTGCTCGATCGAGAGCTCCACAATAAATTGAAGGGCAGACAATTACTGGCGCCCGACGAGGAATGGGCTGTGAGGCATCCGGCTTACCTGGCTATGGAGCAGGTATCGGCAAGGTCCGGTAGGAGTATGGGTGCTGTGGATTGGTTTTTCTTTAACAGCCGCAAACGCTGCCCGGAGATGACAGAACCGGAATGTGAGAAATGTCAATTTGATCCAATTTGCGCCAAAGAGAAGGAGCTTTTTCAGCCCGTGATAAGGACGACTTTTTATTGAGAGAGCAGCAGCAGATATGATGAGAAGTTGGATTATTTCAGCAGTCTTAAGGAGGGAGAAATGCTAAAAAGTGCTAAAAATAAATTTTTGACGACAGATTTAGATGCGAATCTCCTATCGACACCTTTCAAGGTTGAGACAAAATGGCATGTGATCACGGGGGCCTCCTGTTCAGGCAAAACAACCATGATCAATCAATTATCTGCAAAAGGTATCAAGACGGCTGCAGAAACTGCCCGCAAGTACTTTGACACAGAGATAGCCAAGGGACGGACCATTGAACAGATTCGGGAGCATACTACAGATTTGCAACGGGCTATTGATGGCATGCAAAAGCGACTCGAATATGGATTAAATCCTCACGAGACCACCTTTCTTGACCGGGCCCTGCCAGATTCACTCACATTTTACCGGGTCGCTGGCCTGGACCCGAATGAGATCCTGGCAGAGTGCTTCCAACATCGTTATGCCAGCGTTTTTCTCCTTGATCGGCTCCCTTTTCTGCGTAAAAAAATGCTTGGGCCTGAGGATGAAGTGTCTGCGAGCTTCGTCGATGAGTGGCTCGAGCGCGATTACAGCGCGCTCGGTTATCGCGTCGTGAGGGTGCCATTTCTGCTGCCCGAGGAACGGCTTGCATTTGTCCTTGACTGGATTGAAGGATCCAAGTGACGAGTGAAGGGTTGCCAGCTTGCGGAGGGCATGGCTCTCCTGCAATCGCTCTCCCCCTCACGCTCTTCTATCCGATCGAAGTGATAAGCATTCAAGGATGGGAGATAAGCACCACTTTCGCCCAATAAAGCGATACTTTCTACGCTTTTGCAGTCTGTGCAAAAATGCCCGCAGGTAAATAATGGCTCAAGTTTGAAAACTGAATAAATAACTTAAGTGGCTACCAAACGGACATCACATCATTCTGAGTGAGGTACGAGCGAAGAATCTCTCGATAGTTCAGCTGATTCTTCACCCAGGACTGAGATTCTTCGTCGCGTAGTTTATCCTGAAGTACTGAAGGGCTCCTCAGAAAGACATCCGCAGGGTAGGTGGCAACTTGAGGTAAATATCTGAAGTTTGAGGACCTGAATGACCTGGAGAGATAACGTGTAGATCAAAATCTTCTCTCCAGGATTTTTCTTTGTAAGGGTTGTTTTGTTTATCATGCCTTTGGGCTGATCAACTTATTAGGTGACCATTTTCCTATTGAATCTTGATCGCGAATCTGGAATACTGTTAAGTGATAACGAAACAATATTTATTTCTATTCTGAATGCATGACTCCTAGTGGGGACATTGAGCAGGTCGGGATCATGCGTAACCCGAATCCAACTCATTGCCAGGTTTCCATCAAACAGCAAGATTGGAGGTATTAAGTTATGGAGACGTTAGATTATTTTGTGTTGATCTTGGTAATCGTTGCATATTTCGGGTGGTTCCTGGCACGCAACTCCGAGCCGCGATCAGAAGATACTCAGCCAAGACGGTAATCCCCAAAAAGAACGCCATCGAACATTGAAGAGGATAATTAACAATTATCGCTCACGCAAGAAAAATACCTTTTCCATAATGTAATAACAAGCAAGAGGGGGCGAATCCTGCCTGTCATCGCGCAGTTACTCTGGTTTTAATTCCTTTCTCGTAATCAGAATTGCTCAATAGTCTTCTGACTTGATCGGCGTAATTATTGATTCCAATCTTATAATTATGTTTGTTGATGATGAATTATTGTGTAAGGAGTTATTATGACCAAATGGGAATTCTGCTCGATCTACCCGATTGAAGAATACCGGCATTGGCTGGTGCCATACGGTGAAGGGTATAAAGAAAATTTCACCGTGGAAGGGGGGACGCGCGAGGAAGTGCCTGAT
>CP070785.1:2846465-2861294 GCA_020346705.1 Chloroflexota bacterium
ATTATGGCGCCTATCAAGGCAAAACCTATCCCAAGTCCAACAAAGCTTGAAAGATCGCCCGAATAAATCAGGGCTGCGAAGGAGACAGCAACGATAACCTCGAGCAAACCGATAACCAGGCCCAATGTTATCCCTGGAACCAGGCGCGCAGATTTGAAATCCCCGGCGATTTCTGAAGCAATCTTTTTATATGAAATCTGGTTTCTCGGGATTTCCATTTGCGAGATTTTTTGAATAAACTTCGAATAGCGAAATTTGCTAATCTTCCAAGGTGCTAATATCTCCTTCAGGCTCACCCAACGCGCGGGCGCGCAGCAAACGGCGCATGATCTTTCCGCTGCGCGTCTTGGGCAGGCTTTCAACGAAACCAACCTGTTCTGGTTTGGCGATCGGCCCGATCTCATGGCCGACATGCTGTCTTAATTCATCACCCAATTTTTCGCTCTGTTCATATCCAGAGCGCAAGATCACGTATGCGTGGATCGCGTTGCCCTTGATATCATGAGGCAATCCAATGGCTGCGGCTTCAGCAACCGCCGGGTGGCTCACCAAGGCGCTTTCCACCTCTGCGGTCCCCAGCCGGTAGCCGCTGACCTTAATCACATCGTCCATTCGCCCAATTATCCACAAGTAGCCATCCTTATCTCGCCGTGCAGAGTCTCCAGTCTGGTACTTGGTTTTGAATTTTTCCCAATACTGCTGCTGGTAGCGTTCGGGATCGCGGTAAATAGTGCGCAGCATTCCCGGCCAAGGTTTCTTGACCACCAGGTAACCTTCTTCTCCTGGTGGGACAACTTCTCCTTCCTCATCGACCACCTCGACATCGATCCCGAAGAATGGCTTTGTTGCCGAACCCGGTTTGAGTGGTGTGATCGGTAAGGGAGTTATCATAAAACCACCGGTCTCAGTCTGCCACCAGGTATCCATGATCGGGGAGCGTTCTTTGCCAACCACCTGATAATACCAACGCCAGGCCTCCGGGTTAATCGGTTCACCGACGCTGCCGAGTAAACGCAGGCTGCTTAAATCATGCCGGTTCGCCCAGGCATCTCCAAAACGCATCAAACCACGAATCGCGGTTGGAGCTGTGTATAGAATTGTGATGCCATAATTCTCGATCATTTTCCACCAGCGATTTGGATATGGGTGAGTTGGCGCGCCCTCATACATGAAGCTGGTTGCGCCATTGAGCAGCGGTCCATAGACGATATAACTGTGACCAGTAATCCAACCCGGATCGGCGGCACACCACCACCGATCTTCATCTTTAATATCAAACACACATTTCAACGTGGAGTAGGTATAGACCATGTAGCCGCCGTGCGTGTGGACAACCCCCTTCGGTCGGCCGGTTGTCCCTGAAGTGTAAAGGATAAATAAGGGATCTTCAGCATCCATCTGTACGGTTTCGCTTTGGGAGTTAGAAATCGGTAAACCCATCAATTCATCGTACCAGTAGTCCCGTCCAGCTTCCATATAGATCTCCTGACCAGTGCGCTTGATCACGATACAGCTCTCAATTGTAGGCTGACGAGCCATTGCTTCATCCGCAATATCTTTAAGTTTTACGATCTTCCCTCGCAGCCAGCCACCATCTGCAGTGATCAGAACCCGACTTTCGGCATCCTCAATCCGCTCCGCGAGGGCCTCAACGCTGAAACCGCCGTAGACAACGCTATGTGGTGCACCAATTTTTGCACAGGCCAACATGGCGATCACCTGTTCAGGTATGCGAGGTAGGTAAATCGTGACGATGTCCCCTTTTTCGACTCCCATGCTGCGCAGCAGGTTGGCGAATTTACAAACCTCACGATTGAGAGCAAAATAAGAAAAAGTCCGCACATCTCCGGGCTCACCTTCCCAGACCAGTGCGAGCTTATTCTTGCGATATGTCTTGACATGCCGGTCCAAAGCATTCTGGATGATATTGGTCTTCCCACCGACAAACCATTTATAAAATGGCGGATTGCTATCATCCAGGACTTGATCCCACTTTTTATACCAATCCAATTCTCCTGCCAGATCGGCCCAGAAATCTTCCGGATCATCCATTGAGCGCTGATACATCTTGTCATAATCTTGAATGTAAGCCTCCGAGACGACCTCGGCAGAAGGATGATAAACATCCCCTTCCATTTCATTTTTCACGGCAGTTGGTTGAACCATCATTTCCTCCGATCGAGATATTAAGTTTTTTGGCGAATAAATAAACGCCCCCCAATGCAAGAACGATTGTACGGGGTTGTCAATCCGTTGTCAACCCAATCACATCCCTTTCAGAATCTAAACACATAAATTGGTCAAAGGATATGTTCGTTTTTTATTTTACTGGCCAAAATTTTCAAGGTAAAAGGTTTGATAAAAATTTAGTTATAACTAAAATTTTAATTAGGTAATACTAAATTTATGTGTTATAATCATTAAATGTTCGAAGATTAATACCTTTGATTATTTGAAGATTTTTTGGTGAGGATTCCAACATGAACGAAGATTTAATTTTCCGATTTCTTGTCATTGCCTTGATGCTATCCGCTTTCATTGTCTCCGCATATCACCGGCGTAAAGCCCAGCAATCTTCAGGTGATGAGATCGACCGCCGCAAAGAAGGTGATTTTATAATGATCGCTTTGCGGCTTGGAGGCGGACTGATCTGGCTCCTTATCCTGGTATACATGATTTATCCTCCTGCGGTGAGTTGGGCAACAGTTCCCCTCCCCTCATGGATACGCTGGCTGGGTGTTTTTGGAGGATTTGTCGCAGTAATCTTGCTGATCTGGATGTTCAGAAGCCTGGGAACGAACATCACCGACACAGTAATCACCCGCCGGGAACATTCTCTCATCACGCACGGCCCATACCGCTGGATCAGGCATCCCCTGTACACTTTTGGCGCCCTGCTCTTCTTAAGCCTGAGTCTGGTGACTCAAATCTGGCTGATCCCTCTCCTGGCTGTCCCAACCTTCGCAATACTCTTGCAGCGCACTACAATCGAAGAAAAAGCCCTCCAGGAGCGGTTTGGGGAAGATTATACGCGATACTCCAAGCGCACAGGCCGATTTTTCCCACGCTTGAGTTGATTAAGTTCTTTCGACTTGAATTAAAAAGTTAATCCAAAACGTGCAACCGGAATGACACCGTTGTTGACCATTCCGGTTGCTTATTTTCTGTTTTTGAGGTTATTTGATCTTATTTAAACAACCATCAGAAGATATGACCAAGAGCGTTCAGGTTATAATCACTCATAGCGAAATTCTCTGAAGCCTTCTTTTCTCCTGGAGGGAACTGATGGAAGTCCTTGGTATAGATATTGGCGGCTCAGGCATTAAAGGTGCCCCAGTCGATACAGATAAGGGCACCCTGCTTGCCCAACGCTACCGATTGCTGACCCCTACCCCTGCGAAACCACAGGCTGTGGCAGAAACCGTAGCCAAGATAAGCAAAAAATTCAATTGGAAAGGATCACTGGGGATTGGTTTCCCGGGTGTCATCCGTAGAGGTGTTACTTTAACCGCCGCCAACATCCATGACGATTGGGTGGGTTTAAATGCGGCCAAATTTATTAAAAAAGTCACCGGCCGCAAAACCTGCATTATCAATGATGCTGACGCAGCTGGATTGGCTGAAATCACGTTTGGGGCTGGAAAGGACCGCCAGGGAGTGATTTTGCTGGTTACGATCGGAACAGGTTTAGGGACGGCGATCTTCAGCGATGGACACCTGGTCCCTAACAGTGAATTCGGTCACCTGGAAATTGATGGTGTGGAGGCAGAATGGCTGGCCTCTGATGCAGCTCGCAAACGTGAGAATTTATCATGGAAGAAATGGGGGCACCGTTTCAACCATTATTTGCAAACAATGGAGAAATTATTCTGGCCTGACCTGATCATCCTCGGAGGAGGGATCAGCAAAAAACACGAGCAGTTTAAGCAATACATTACAGTACAGGCCGAGGTTATTCCTGCACAGATGATGAACGAAGCCGGGATTATTGGCGCAGCTGTTGGAGCGTGTAAATACGGGAATTGAAAGACTGACGATTAAATAGGATTACATGTGCTCAATATGATCGTTTTGAGCTGTTTTTTGTGATTTACCGATATTGTTATTGAGTTTAGTTGGTCATTCTCTAATCAAAATCACATCGAAACAAGGTAAAACTTGGGTGGGACGAACAAAATTCGATCACAAAATCTTTACCACAATCTTCAAGCTGTAATTTCGAAACGGATTAACCGTTAATAATCATATGCTAGTAATGCATAAAGTGAGAATGATTCTCACTATTGTTATCTCACTTCCGATATTAATTGCCGCCATCCCACTTCAAACCCAACCCGATAGCCCGATCGTCTGGGTTGAAGATGGGATGACGAGAGTATTCAAAAGTGACCCGGCAAAAGACGCTTCGAAAATCACGCTCTATACTGCGAGAAATGAATATGAACCATTTCAGATCATTGTCAAAGCACCTGCGATCAATGATCTCAGCAATGTCAATATCACCGTATCAGATCTGGAAGATGAGAATGGCAACCGCATCGACGCTGATAATTTCGCTCTATTCCGGGAACACTACCTGTATGTCACCCAGGGGAGCAAATCATCCAATGCAACCACCAACATCCCATTGGGTCCTGGTTGGTACCCGGATGCCCTGATCCCTTTCAACCACCCTGAAACCAAGCAGGATTTATCTGGTCAGTTGGATGCAGTCCCTTTCGATTTAAAGGCAGGAGATAACCAACCCATTTGGGTTGATATCTATACCCCGGCAGAAACACCAGCCGGTGAGTACAGTGGGATTGCAACCATCACCAGCGATCAGGGAACCAAAAGGATACGGGTCAATCTCAACGTATGGAACTTCACCCTGCCCGATTCAAGATCGCTGAAGGGATTTACCAATACCTTGCAGCCTTTACGAACTAGAACAACTGCGATTGAACTGCTGAGTCACCGCATCAACCCCAAGTGGGTCAAACGGGATGACGAGAGATTCTTAATCGACAACTATGGATTAGATATGGTTCATGTATTTGGCTCAGGGGGGGCGACTTACGGCAACTGCAGCACTGATCCACCCCCAGCACAAACTGATCTCGCTAAAGCGATCCAGGGCCACGAAGCAGAACTTTACCTGTACACCTCTTATGCAAACGAGGTCTGGCAGTGCGCGGAACTTTTTCCGGTATTCCTTTCCTGGGCGGAAAATCTGAGGCTTGCAGGTATTCACCCGATGATTGTCACCTACCCCGATAATCAGCTGATGGGAGAAGACCTCGACAACACTGCCGCTGACATCTGGTCCATCTTACCCAGGCACTATGATCAGGCGAGAACGAATATAGAAAAACTGGTGGATCATCCAAATACCCAGGTTTGGTCCTACAACCCTTTGGTGCAAGATGGATATTCCCCGAAATTTACCATTGATTTCCCACTGATCAATGCCAGAATCATGCAAGGATTTATCAATCAAAGTCTGGGCTTTACCGGTACGAAATTTTGGCGAGTCGACAATTGGACGGCTAATCCCTGGCAAAATACTGAAGCTAATCGAGTTGATGCTCCAGGTGAAGGGCACATGGTTTATCCTGGGGAGCAAGTCGGGCTGCCCGGTCGTATCATCCCGGGTGTCAGGTTGAAACTATTCCGAGAAGGCAGTGAAGATTACGAGTATATTCAGATTCTGAAAGATCTTGGTCACGAACAATTTGCCCTGGCAACCGCCAGGTCTATTGGCGCAGATTTTCGCAACTGGACTCAAGATAAAGACGAATTGTATGCCGCCCGAAAGATTCTGGGAAACAAAATTCACCAACTCAATTCACGCCCAGAATCTAAGAAGCAGGGTACTTCATGCTGGCCTGGCTTGGATTTTGATTTTGGACAGCCGCTATATAGATTTCTGAATTTGTTCCAATTAGAATCTGGCTTAATCAAAGATGGAGATTTTTTGGGACAGGTACCTTGCTTATAGTCCTGGAATAGTAATTATCTCCCAACCTCTGTCTAGAGAATACTTTCAGCTCACCTGAAGATACCCCCGTTGGTAAGTTTTCCCAGATCACTGAGCGCGCTCTCGACCTCTTCTGGACTAACCGGACGTTCTTCAGCTACATGTAGTAAATCACCAGCTTTTGCCTGTTCCGATGCCAGCTCGCGAATGCTGACATTTTTCGCCAGTGCCTGTTTGACCAGTGCGGCACCAGCAGCATAACCGATCAACGGGTTGAGTGCCGTGACGACGATAGCATTCTTGTCCAACCAACCCTCAGCCTTCTCCTGGTTTGCCTCCAAACCAGCAACACATTTCTCCGTAAAAGCTCGTACTGATCCATTGGTGACTTGCATCATCTCGAACAGGTTGTGGGCGATGATTGGCATCATCACGTTCAGCTCCAGCTGACCTGCTTGAGCGGCCATTGCGACCGTGTGATCGCAGCCCTGTACGTGGAACATGGCCATATTCAACATCTCAGCCAATACCGGGTTGACCTTACCAGGCATGATGCTCGAACCGGGCTGCACAGCTGGCAGACGAATTTCATCGAGACCCGTCGCCGGTCCGGAGGAAAGCAAGCGGAAATCATTCGCGATACGGGTCAGCGTGATCGCCAAGGTCCGGATCGAGGCGGAAAAATCAGCCATATCAGCCATCGATTGCATGCGCTCAAATAAATCCTCGGATGTGTAGAGTTCGAGCCCAGTCAGTGATACCAATTCACTAACCATGCGAGCGTGGTATTCCGGATGGGCGTTCAAACCGCTGCCAGTCGCCGTTCCCCCGATGCCCAGATGGCGCAATCCCTCCGCTGAGCGCGAGATTCGCTCCCCATCCTGCTCAACTGCCCTGGCATAGGCAGTAAACTCCTGTCCCAGACGCACAGGGACTGCATCCTGCAGGTGAGTCCGGCCTGATTTTACGATGCCATCAAACTCCAGTGCTTTTGCATGTAAGGTCTTACCCAACTGTTCTACGACGGATAGAAGTTCATCCAGCCGCCACAGACATCCCAAACGGATGGCGGTTGGGATGGTATCGTTCGTCGATTGGGCCATATTGACATGGTCATTGGGATGCACGCGGTATTCTCCCAAGCCACCCCCCATCAATTGGGTCGCCCGGTTTGCGATCACCTCATTCGTGTTCATATTCTGGCTGGTTCCAGCCCCGGCCTGGAATGGATCCACGACAAATTGATCATCCCATTTTCCATCGATTACTTCCTGCGCTGCCTGCTGGATGGCCTTCGCCAGGTCAACATCGAGCAGACCAAGGTCCGCGTTAACTCTTGCCGCGGCATATTTTACAGTCGCCATCGACCAGATAAATGCCCGCCAGGGACGCAATCCAGAAATGGGGAAATTTTCTACCGCGCGCTGGGTTTGCGCTCCGTATAAGGCTTCTGCCGGAACCCTGACCTCACCGAGAGAATCTCTTTCGAGACGGAATTGTTGATTCATTTTCAGCACCCTCAAATTATTTTTTGTTATTGTAACCTCTTCTATCCAATTCGGACTAATCTTGTTTAATTGCTGCCCGCAACCCTGGTTACCCACAAATATCTATCGTCTAAAACCTCCTTCTCCAAACAAAGAAATGCAGGTGGTAAAATTGCTCGTGAATTTGGGCTCGAAGATCCGATAATCTGCTATGCTGATCCACTCTGCGTCTCAATTAATCATCCTGGCTGGCGGCCCTCAAAGGGGTCAACGGTTAGGTCAGCTGGGGATCATTACCGATGGCGCCATCCTGATTCAGGATGGAAAAATAATTGCAGTTGGTCAAAGCGAGCAGCTGCTGGCCGATTACCCCCAAGAACCCCAACTCGATGCTGGCGATTGTGTGGTTATGCCTGGATTTGTCGATCCGCACACTCACCTGATTTGGGCTGGTGATCGTGCGGTGGAATTCGAAATGCGCCTGGAAGGGAAAACTTACTTGGAAATTTTGGCAGCTGGGGGAGGGATACTCTCCACGGTAAATGCCACCCGTCAGGCCTCCCTCGAAACGCTCCTTGTTGAGACCCGGCCCAGGATGCTCGCCATGCTCGAACATGGCACGACCACCGCTGAGGCAAAAACTGGGTATGGTTTGAATACCGATTCGGAGCTGCGCATGCTCGAGGCGCTGATTATGCTCGATGAGCAAAGTCCGCTCCAATTAGCGATCACTTTCCTGGGCGCCCATGCCATAGCACCAGAGTACAAAGATAATCCTCAGGGCTATACAGATCTCCTTTGCGAAGAGATGCTGCCTGCTGTACGGAACTGGTGGCCTGGAGATCGGCAGCTGCCCTTTGTAGATGTTTTTTGCGAGACGGGCGCGTTTGACTTAAATCAATCACGACAAATCCTATCCCGTGCAGCTGAATTGGGCTTTCCATTGAAGATTCATGCCGATGAGTTTGACAACCTGGGAGGCGCTGCCCTGGCAGCCGAACTAGGCGCAGTCTCGGCCGATCACCTGGTGGCAACTTCTGAAGCGGATATAAAAACATTGGCAGAGAGCGATACCGTGGCTGTGGGTTTACCCGGTACGCCGTTCGGCCTTGCCGAAGAAAACTACACCCCAGCAAAAACCATTCTCGAGGCGGGAGGCCTCCTCGCCTTAGCGACAGACCTCAATCCGGGTACATCCTGGTGCGAGAATATGCAGTTTGCAATAGCCCTGGCCTGCCGTTATATGGGTCTTACCCCTGCTCAGGCGATTGCCGCGGCGACGATTAATGCTGCCGCGGCGATCGATCTTGCTGATCAGATCGGCTCCCTTGAGCCAGGGAAACAAGGCGATCTGTTGATCCTGAAAACCCCCAGCTACCAGCACCTTGGTTACCGCTTTGGAACCAACTTGGTAAAGACTGTAGTTAAACGGGGTGAAGTGGTATTTCAATCTCAATCTTGAATCACACCCATGCCAGACATCGAAACAGCACGCAAATGGTATCCTCAAGTTGACCCGGTCCATGGTTTTGATCACATCCTGCGCGTTTACCGCATGGCGGAAAAGATAGCCATTGCTGAAGGCGCAGATCTGGAAATCGTGCGCGCCGCAGCTCTCTTGCATGATGCCCAGGGCAGCCAGACCGAAGGAGGTGAGAAAGGCCGCCATGATCACCATCATGCTTCTTCAGAATTCGCCGAGCAGGTTCTTCATGCCGAAGGCTGGTCTTCTGAGAGAATTGAAGCAGTCCAGCACTGTATTCGTGCCCATCGCTTTCGGGATAATACAGAATCGCCCCAAACTCTAGAGGCAAAGATCATATTCGACGCTGACAAACTTGATGTGATCGGCGCAATTGGTGTCGCCCGAACTATTGCCTTCGATGTGGTCGTCAACCAGCCGATCTATACTGAACCCTCTACCCAATTTATCGAGACTGGCGAGAAAGAGCCGGGAGAACCCCACAGTTCTTACCACGAATACCTGTTTAAACTCAGCAAGATCAAGGATCGTTTGTTCACCGGCACAGCCCGGAATCTGGCAGAAGATCGCCACCGGTTCATGGCTGAATATTTCGATCGCTTGGGCGCAGAAGAGAGGGGAGAAAAGTGAAGCAACTATCAATTCTGTTGATTGGATCAAGATAAATTCCGGCTAGAATCACTTACATGAGCGATCCCATACTCGTTGTTGAAGACGTCCCCAATATCCTGGAACTGCTCGATGTGACCTTGCGCTTCAAAGGCTATCCTGTTGTTACCGCTGGTAATGGCGAAGAAGCGCTGGAAACTATTTCCAGAGAAAAACCTGCCCTGGTGATCACCGACATCATGATGCCAAAGATGGATGGTTATACCCTGGCATATAATTTGCGGCGAAAAGAGGAAACTTCCGATATCCCGATTATCTTCATTTCGGCCACGTATGTCACTCCAGAGGATAAAGCTTTCGCCATGAGTCTTGGGGCAGCAAGGTTTTTAGAAAAACCAGTCGATACAGAAGATTTTCTGCTCACGGTGGCCGAGGTGTTGACCAATGAGAAGAGGTCACCTTCCCCACCAATGGATAAGAAGCAATTCCTGGAAGGGTACCAACGTCGCCTGGAAGTCAAGCTCGAGCAGAAGAATTCCCAGATAAAGCGCAATGAACGCCTGTTAGAAACACTTCCAGAATCGCTTAGAATTTCCTTCGAAGAGATGCTGCAGGATAATTACGCCCAAAGGGACCAGATCCAATTAGAACTGGATGAAATATACTCCCGTCTTGAGAGAACCCTCGAAGATAAATAACTTTCAAGTTCAATCGATGAAAAAATTCACCTCACCGAATTAGGTGAGGTTTTTTCCTTGTATAAAACGATTCCTATACCTAGAAAGATGATCACAGAGATACATTCAATCTTAAGTCAGTTCGATCAAATTTCCGGCTGGATCGTGAAACATAACCCAGCGTGAGTCTCCTTGTCCTTCAATACCCCAGGGAAGCTCCACGCCATTCGCCTGCAAACGTCCCACCGCGCTATCGAGATCTTGAACTCGAAAGGCGAACAATGGAAACCGCTCGGGATCGGGATCCTCTGCCGGATGTGGTTTCCCCCTTAAGATCGTCAAATACGCGTCACCAACCTTAAAATGCGGTCGTCCACCATGGTCGTGGGGCAGCATCTCCAATCTCAGAATATCTTTGTAAAAATGTGCTGTTTTTATGACGTCTTCCGCCCACAGGCAGATCACTTCTACGTTTTCAATCATTTCTTTTCACTCCGGGTTTTGTTCCTCTTCTTCAATTAATTGGTGGGTGGCACTCGAGTCGTAATCCATCCCGTAGATTTTCTTCAAGGCGGCGATCTTCTGTAAACCTTCTTCATGGAAAGGGCTTCTGCCCTCAAATGAATGCAGCACAATTGCTTCCAACAAATCGCCTAGGGAGACGTCGTGGACTTCAGCCAGCGCTTTCAATACCTTCAGCATCCGTTTCTCGATGCGCACACCAGTCTGCACCCGTTGGATTTTTATTTTCTCAGTCATTTCTCCACTAATTCCGTTTAATGTTATAAAGTTACCTTGGTACACAGATACCAATAATTATAATCTTTGATCACATGCCTGTCAATAGTCCCTCTTGACAAATCAACAGGTACGTTAAGAATGAGTCTCAATCTGGAAACTTCTTATAACAATTAGAAATCATCGATTTATATCCCCCACTGAATGTAATTCGTTGACCCCCTCGCGGTTCAATCTCCTCGCAGATGACGATCAAAATCCTCCAATTCAATGCGAGAGGTCAAGTCCAGGCTGAGTGGGGTCACCGACACCATTCTCTTGACCCGGACAGTGTAGACATCGGAATCAGTCCTATCCTGGGTTGGATCACCAACTATGCGATAACTAGGGATACCTGGTTGATTCCATGATTCTCTTTCGGGAGGTGTGGGTTGGTAATATATTTTGCGCGATAAGCGGGTGATCGTCCAGGGAGTTTCTGGGGTTGCATCACTCGGTACATCAACTTTGATCACGTTTACATCTTCAGGCATTTTCTTCTCAACCAGCAGGCGTCCAAAATATGCTGCGAAATATCCCGCGGTCGAAAAATCCACCTCTGATGAATGAGTTAAGTGCAGCTCGCGCCTGGTTTCAAGCGATATCGCCAGCGCGGGGATGCCGTGGGTTGCTGCTTCTAAGGCTGCTCCCACAGTTCCAGAGACAGTGATCCCGGTACCCAGATTTTCACCATAATTGATCCCCGCCACAGCCAGGATCGGCTTTTCGGGCAGGATTTCAAATATCGCATGTAGAACAGCCTGGGCAGGGGTACCACCTACAGCGTAAACTGTCCAATTTTGATCATTTACCTGCATTTCTTGGGCGTCGATCAAACCATCTGAGTAGATCGGCAAACTACGTCCTGCGCCCGAAAACTGGTCGCGCGGTGCAATTACGTTGACAAAACCCAGATCTGAAAGCGATCTTGCCGCCGTCCATAGACCTGGAGATTGAATCCCATCATCGTTCGTGAGCAGTATCTGGGGGGATTTCATGCTGGCCTATATCATTTCACAGAATCGCCGGTTTGGTCTCCAGCAGATCCAACCTTCGAAGGATTCATTGAATACAGCGGTCCAGGTTTTGGCCACAATGCAAACATGATCTTTCCAAAAGACCACAAGCCGTGCATAAACACCCGGCTCCAATTAAGATGATAACTGAACCAGGCTACTAGCCAGCGTGAGCCCAGGTAGCGACCCACGTTTGAGACAAGCAGCCGGAGTCGATAATATTTGAATGAATAATCTGATTTCCGGTAAGCGTTATGCAGCTCAAGGGCGGCGATTTTTCCATATGCGAGCGCAGGCCCGATACCTTCGCCGAAGAGTGGATCTACTCCGGCAGCATCTCCAACAAGCAGAAGTCGCGGTATTGAGAATCGATTGCTAGGGCTGAACCAGTGAAGCGGGTGCCCCTGCAATCCAGCTGTCGTGGACTCCGCTTGACCGGTGACAGTTAGTTCCTTTAATATCCCAGGTAAATTCGCCTTCTCTCTCTTCGGCGCTATGCGGGAATCATAAACACCCCGGTTGAGGCTTGGGATATTATCAACTCTGGAGGGAAATTCCCAGTAGTACCCTTGTAAGCTTTCTTGACTGGGTGTCAGATCGAAGATGGCATACCCCTGGGTAAATTGTGGTTGGTTGTCTTTGGCAGGATTGACCGTCTCTATGACTCTGGCAACCCTGCTGGGTGTCTCATGTTTGTCAACTAATCTCCGTGTTATACCTTTGCTTCCGTCGGCGCCAACGATTGCTTTTGCGCGATAGGTATTTTGGGAGGTTTCAACCTCAAAACCACCTGGATTGAGAGAAATCGTCTGCACGGATTCGTTCTCACGGATGTTTATCCCTTGCTGACGAGCAAAATCGGATAAATAAGCATCTAACTCTATCCGATTGTAGACCACAAATTCTGGCTCTCCCCGCACCCGGATCACGCGGTCCTGATAAACAAGGCGCGCTTCTTCGATCTCCACATTTGGGATCGGTAGAGGGAGATTCATACCGAGATCACGCAGAGCTTCCAATCCGATGCGCGTGACGCCGCCCGCACACAGCTTAGGCCGCGGGTGGGCTGCCTTCTCTAATAAGATCATTCGCTCGGACCATCCAGCGTCCTGCTGCAACAGGTGCAAAGCAGTGGATATTCCCGCCGGGCCGCTGCCGATTATCAGCAAATCAATCTCTTGCACTTTGCAAATCCTTCACGAACAAAGCCTGTTCATATTTATACACTAATCTCGTAACCTTCCAGAATATTATATATGAACCCCCAGATCAGCCCCACAACCGAATCAATAGATCCGTCTTCTACCAGGGAAAAAGAGCAAGCAGTTAAAGAGCACAATTAATCCCGGGCACCAATCACCTTCGCCACATGGGCAGCATCTTCCCCTACGCCCCACAACAGGCCCGATCTGCGCTTATACAAAAAATGTAAACCCAAGAAGAACAAACCTGGTACTTCACTAACACCGCGATCTTGGATAGGGTAACCATCTTGATCGAAGATTGGAAAATCCACCCAGCTGAAATCAAATTTATATCCGGTTGCCCAGATGATGGTGCTGATCCCCTCCGTTCTCAAGTCAAGCTCTTCGATGATTTCGCTTTCATAGCCGTTATTTAGCTCAATCTGCCGGGGAGCTTCTTCTGCATCGATATTGTGTTCAATGATGTAATTGTCTATCCTCTGCTTTAAATCAACCACGAACTGGTCAACTTTTTTAAGATTGTCTCTTAAATCCGGAATGAATTGGACCCGATAACCCTGTGCGTCTTTCATGTGTCCCAGCAGGACGACTCCGTCCTTGGCAAATTGATGCAGGTTTAACGAACGCCCGCCATCCTTCCCGGTTACAAATGGATGAGCAGCAAATCTCTCTTTAGACGATGACAATGAATCTGCAGTTTGATCAAAGAAATTTATTTTATCCAGCCAATAAATGATGTCTTTTCCGCGGTACCGGCGTGGAACCCGATTCGCCCCACCAACGCAAAGGAAAACCTTGCGCCCAGACAGGTAAAGCTCTTCTGCAATCTGGCAGCCAGACTGGCCTGTTCCTACCACAAGCACAGCACCCTCCGGTAGAGAATCTGGATTTTGATATTCACTGGTGTGAATCTGGTTGATATCCTCAGCCAAGTTATTGCTGAACGGGGGCAAGCGTGGCGACTGGAAAGTCCCTGCCGCGACAACCACATTATCTGCCGCAAATGAGCTCCCCTCAGTGTTAACCCTTAAGTTTCCGCTGTTCTGGTCACTTCTCACAGATGTGACTTTACTGCCGAATCTGATATCTGGATTAAATGAATCGGCAAATTTTTCCAAGCGAACGACCAGCTCATCTCGATCCATAAATCCATCAGGATCGTCACCATCATAACCATGATCTGGAATTTGATAGGTCCAATTTGGTAAAACCAGGGTGAACGAATCCCACCTCCCGCGCCAGGTAGGCGTGATATTCGAGGCCTGTTCCAAGATTACAAACTCTCTACCCAGTTTGGATAAATAGTATCCAATGGAAAGCCCGGCCTGTCCTGCCCCAATAATGATCGTGTCAAAATTCTCTGTCATATTCCCTCGCATTAAGCTAGTTTCACCCACAACTGTATTCTACCCTAAACCTGTCCTATTCATCCTATTCAGTATCGCTGATCAAGAATTTTGATCGGGATGGAGTTGTTATAATCCTGGAAAACAACACCAAACTAGATTGATTATTCCTATATGTCATCACTGCTGCTAAGTCTCGATCTTGGCACCACCCATTCCAAGGCTGGATTGTTTACTGAAGATGGTCGCTTACTAAAGACAGCGAACCAG
>CP070785.1:2861394-2871447 GCA_020346705.1 Chloroflexota bacterium
GGTGAAAGGGTTACAATTTTCTGGGATCGTTATTTCCATTTGATTCTCCATTTCCAAAGTGTTTAACTGCGCTTTCAACTACAGTTGTTCAACTGCAAGTCACGGGAATTTTTCTTCGTTTAGAAGGTGAGACCTGGTTTCAATCAAGGCCCCCAATTAATTACCTGTTTCTTCGTTCATTAGGATCAAAATTATAACTCAAATTATTACTATTCTTGTCATAATTCCCCTTAAGTAATAATAGTTGTTCAGATTCAATGCTGGCCTGTATCCCAACTTCAATCGTTTATAATCACACATAGATATCATTTGGCAGCATGCAAAGGAAAACGATGATGGATTACAAATTACCTTATTATGATTGGACCATGGCCTCCGTTCTGATGAATGAAGTAGGCAAGAAATTGCAGGCTGAACATGGTGACCATCCTTTGACCAAAGCGAATATCGAAGCCGAGATTGTAAGCTATGGGATATACAAACCGCAGAGCCTGTTTCCCTCGGATTATTGCTACAACCTGATCAATCGAGACCAGGGATCCTTCCGCTTTCATTTATTTATTTGGATAAAACGGGGACATTATATTCATGTAGGTCCATATTACCCCTATACCGGACCAATCAAATGGAAGGGGAACACCATCGGGGAATGGAAACATGGGGAATATGTTTTGTGGGAAGATCCCCGTAATTAGAAATTCACTTGTTTATCCCCACAAATAAATAGAACTCGACATGATCCTGCCATTGAATTCACTGCAAGCCAACCTTGACAACTCAGGGGGCAAGGGGGCAAATCTAAGCAAATTGATCAATGCGGGATTTTCAGTCCCAGATGGATTCATCCTCACTACTGAGGCTTACATAAGCTATATTGAAGCAAATGGTTTGGGAGATAGGATTTTCGAACGAATTAATGCAATCCATTCACTGGATGCCTCCCAAATTGAGGAAGCCTCAAAAGAAATTCGCTCCTGGTTCTCACCTTCCAAAATCCCTGAAACCATCACCAACCAAGTGACAGAGGCATACAACTTACTTGGGGAACCAGCGGTCGCTGTCCGCTCTTCAGCAACAGCTGAGGATCTGCCGGAGTTATCTTTCGCGGGACAGCAAGACACATTTTTGAACATCATTGGAACAGAGGCTCTTCTTAAAGCGGTGACGGTCTGCTGGAGCAGTTTATGGACAGCCAGAGCGATCAGCTACCGCGGTAGAAATAACATCCCTCACGCAGGTATATTCCTGGCGGTGATTATACAAATAATGGTGCCATCCGAATCCTCGGGGATCATATTCACCGCGAATCCACTGACTGGATCACGCCTTGAATTGGTGATTGATGCCACGCTTGGTTTGGGAGAAGCACTCGTTGCTGGATATGTTGAACCTGATCACTACATAGTCGACCTAGAACAAAGAAAAATATTATCAAAGACTATCGGATCAAAAAAAATCACGACGCAAAGCAAACCGGGGGGTGGTGTACTGAATAGTGAAAGTGAGGCGGTGGGACAACAGGCCATCCCAGACGAAACCATTCTCTCCCTGGCCGATCAAGGAGTGAAGGTCAACGATTTATACCAATTTCCTCAAGACATCGAATGGGGATTCGCCAGAGGGAAGATTCATCTGCTTCAATCTCGTCCAATCACCTCATTATTCCCCATTCCAGCTGGAATGGAACCATCTCCAGTGCGGGTAATGATATCGTTCGCATCAATACAAGGAATTATGGAACCAATCACTCCTTTAGGTCAGGATGCGATCCGATTAATCTTCGCTGGAGCAGGAAGCCTGGTTGGTTATCAAGTGACCCACGAGACCCAGGGTGTTTTCAAGATCGCCGGTGAACGGTTGTGGGCAGACATTACCGCTGTTATTCGACACCCGATTGGCTCGCGAGCTGTCCTCCGGTTTTTATCGGTCGTAGATCAATCAGTCAAGGAAAGATTAACCGAATTAAAAGACGATCCAGGTTTGGATTTTGGGCAAGGAAGTCTGCGATTTTCGACCTTCAAACGTCTGGCTCAGTTTTTCTTCCCATTGTGGAAAAGAATATTTAGATATATAAAATCACCTCGGGGTGTGGCTGACCAAATTCACCAGGCCAGCCAGGAAGAGATTGCCAGGATCAAAGATGAATATTCTAATTCAAATGATTCTTCCCAAAAATTAAGTGATAGCGTGATTCTATTTCATGAGATTTACAATGCATTTCCTTTTGCTGTGCCTCAAATCGCCTCCGGTACTGCAGCTGGACTGATCCCCTTTTTCTTGCTGAACAAGATTTCGACACAATTGTCTGGCACCAACGATCTGAGTCTAGAAATCACCAGAGGCCTCCCGAACAATGTAACGACTGAAATGGATCTCTCTTTATGGGCTGCAGCGAAAGCCATCCGGTCAGATCAGGCAGCTTATCAGCATTTGATTGACGATAATCCTGAAAACCTGGCAAAGGATTTCTTAAATAAACAGCTCCCAGAGTCCATCCAATCCGAGGTCGCCAAATTTCTCGCAACATATGGAATGCGCGGTCTTGGAGAAATCGACATCGGTCGTAAACGCTGGCGAGAGGATCCCACCTATATCTTCGAAGTCATTTCGGGCTACTTGCAAATTGAAGATGAGAAACTCGCTCCTGACGTTGTCTTCAAAATGGGAGAACAAGCTGCTAAAGAAGCTATCCTTGAGCTGCAACAAATCGCGAAATCTACTTTTGCCGGTGGGGTGAAAGCCGCAATAATAGGAAAGCTGGCTCTGCGGGTGCGGGAGCTGGCTGGATTAAGGGAAAGCCCCAAGTTCCACATCATCCAGTTATTTGGCATCATTCGTCAGGCACTGCTCGAGAGCGGTGAGGAATTAGTTGCCAGGGGAAAAATAGAATCAGCGCAGGATCTCTTTTTTCTCTATCTGAATGAGCTGGAATTACTGGCAAATGATGAGGACCGGGATTGGAAAGGATTAATTGCTGAACGTCGAGAGATATTTGCGCGCGAATTAAGCCGAAAACAGATCCCCAGGCTGCTGCTGAGTGATGGAAGAGCATTTTATGAAGGAATGGAAAGTATCGAAGGGGATGAAATTATGTTGGTTGGCAGTCCTGTCTCTCCAGGGACAGCCCAAGGCCGGGTTAGAGTAGTAGTTGATCCAACCGTTGCAGGTCTCTCACCCGGAGAAATTATGGTTTGTCCGGGGACAGATCCTGCCTGGACGCCTTTGTTCCTAACTGCGGGCGGGCTTATCATGGAGGTTGGAGGGATGATGACTCACGGCGCAATTGTTGCTCGGGAATACGGTATTCCAGCTGTCGTTGGGATTCACAATGCGACGTCAACTTTTCAAACCGGCCAGGAAATCCAAATAAATGGCTCGACGGGGGAAATCTACTTGCTAGATTCAGAACCGAAGTAGATTTATACTTTTCGTTATCCTGCAATGATCCAATTGCTAATTTTAAAAGTATTTAGACTGTTAATGGGTGGCACAAGCAATGCATGGGTCAAATGCCCTCACAACACGGCCAACAGCCTGTTCCAGTTCCATATCAACCTTGTTGGCATCGATATATCGTTCTGCAACAACTCTTAGCGCATTCTCTATAGCCTGTACATTATGCACTGTAGGAATCACGAAATTTGCTTCAGAAATCAGGTTGTTTTGGATCTGGTAATGGTGGATTAAAGGTCCCCTGGGTGCCTCAATCAGACCATACCCTTCTCCATCCCGGGGGGTATAGGGGACATCCGTGTCTTCGTTGTCGAGAGGTTCTTCAAGGATGCTAAGTGCTCTCTCGATCCCATAAGCTAATTCAATTCCACGGGCTAAATCATACAGCAAAATCCCATGGGCTGGCTTCCCGAAAGATTCGCGGAACTTGGCTAGGAAATGATCGGTATGGGATAGACCAGCCTTTTCACCCATATTTACCCTAGCCAGGCTGTTTGCACGGATAGTCTCTCCTTTATAGGTGGTATATCCAGCATAACTGTAATCAGTCTCTTCATAGGTAAGATAATCTCGATATTCACGCCCAGAAAAGCTGTCACAAATCTCGCCATCTGGCGCCATAACCCGGATTTCATCGCTATAAAAGTTATGGTCCCGATCACCAATGGCAGCAATATAGTATGTTGCCGAATCATCTCCCCAATCCCCAATCCGATCTTTCATACCGATTGATAAATTCCAATAAGTGTCAATTAAATCAACTGCCAAAGGTAGTACCGCGGCCAATTGTTCACGCATCTTAGCAGCTGCTTTAGAGTCAATACCACTCGTAACTCCACCGACAACCGCTTTGACAGGGTGAATGAATTGACCTCCCGCCAGTGAGATCAAATCTGTACCCGCCTTGCGCACCTGGAGAGCCCGACCAACAATTTCGCCGCGAATTTTCTCTGAATCCTCACTATCACCATCTTCAAAAATGCTGGAAAGACCCATACGATCGGGCAATGTAAAGACAAACATCGAAGTTGCCTGGTTTTGAATCAATTGGCCAAGAACCATCAGTTCCCGAATTTTTATCGCTAATGGTGGTGGTTCGACGCCATATGCATCCTCGAGCGCCTGTACTGCTGCGAGATGATGGGCAGTTGAACAAACTCCGCAAATCCTGGGAACGATTACTGGCATCTGTTCTGCCGGGGCGCCTTGAACCCAATACTCAAATCCACGCAGCTCCATTGCCTCAAAGTGAGTGGAAATCACCTCTCCGGCCTGAGTCTCGATGACAACCTGGGCATGTCCTTCTATTCTGCTTAGCGGAAAAGTCAGAGTGGTCATCTCAGATCACCTTTTCTTTTGGCCTTGGAGCCTGACCAATATCTGCGTAATCCGCAAATTGGAACAGGAACATGGATAGTTGGGGGGATCGTAATGCCTGATCGATTTCCGTACCTGGGATATCCGTCATGTGGGAGAATACCCTTTGGATGCTCTTGAACCACACCTGGGAATCCTTTTCAATAAATGCGTCTGAAGGTCCCCGGCAACCAACACAAGGATTTCCAGCCAGCGTACAAATTGCCTGGCAACCTCCCCGTGTAGATGTGCCGATGCACAAATATCCTTGATTGACCAGGCAAATATCTGACAGCACTTCACCTTGTTGAAATCCAAGAAGATGTTTGGGGCGCATATCCCGTTCTTTTTTTAATCCACATTCCTGACAAACCGTACGCGCAATCTTCAGATCTGGCTTTTCTTCAAGCACCGCCATGAACAAATCAGGTGTCGGGGGACAACCCGGAAGATACAGGTCCACATCAACCTCAGTGTCAATTGGGCGGCAGGTAGGAAGTATGTCAGGTAAATGTAGCCGATCAGCCTCGTTCAGGAAAATCTCGTTTACCGCTTGACGATCACCAAGATTCGCTACGCCACCAGATATCGCACATGTCCCTACAGCGATCACCTGGTCTGCTTTGCACACTGCTCGCCGCAGCTTATATAAATCTACTTCAGAGCGGATTCCACCAGAGATGAGCAGTATTTCTACCTCTGGAATTTCATAGGCCGACATGACCAATGTCATATATTCCAGGTCATAATTGTCGATCCATTGTTCTGCATTCAGGAGGGCAACTTCACATCCGGAACAACCGGAGAGCTGTAAAACTGCAAATCGTTTCATGTTTACCTCCTAATCATATTTATCTGTGACAATTTCGTAGCCAACTATGATTCTATGATTATTGAACATTATTGTTTCAGTAAAAGAGGAGATGCTACTAATAATAGATTTTCATTGCCATCATTATTTATTAGTGAAACGACTAATCGAATATCTCAAAATCTCGCAATATGCGATCTGTGGTTAGCTTAGCAGAGACAAGAACAGTTGGGATTCCTGTACCTGGATGGGTGCTTGCACCAACAAAGTAAAGATTTTTGTATCGAGGATGTCGGTTGGGAGGTCGAAAGTATCCCATCTGAGATAAAGCATGACTTAGACCATGAGTAGCCCCCTTAACCAGATTGTAGCGATCACGCCAATCTTTAGGTGTGTAACTTTTTTCAAATTTGATATGCTCAACAAAATCTTCACCAACAATTCGCTGCAATCTATTAATCACAAATTGTTTACATCTCTCCTTTTGTGCATTCCAATTGTGATTTGTGCTGCTATCGAGATGGCCGACTGGAATCGCTACCACAAGTGAATCTTGCCCTGGTGGCGCAAGACTGCCATCGACTTGGACCGGCGAGTGAACATAGAAATTCGGGTTCTCGGGAATTGTCAAATCTTTAAATACGGGATCAAACCCATCAGATTCTTCACTGGCCATAAATAGGTTATGTGGGCTTAGTTGGGGGTATTTTTGATCTATTGCCCAATAAAACATAATTGTGGAACAGCCAAATTTCTTCTTCTGGACATTGTCAGCTAATCGTTTATCGGGCAACAGACGATCATAAACATAGGGTAAATCTGCATTTGCCACTACAAGGTCCGCATCTAATTGCTGACCATTCGCCAATGTTAATCCGTTCACCCCACCATTCGTTACATTCAATTGCTTAACTTCAGCATTAAAAACAAGCTCTACTCCATATTCTTGCGCTTTGTTTACTAAAGATTCAACAATGCTATACATGCCTCCTTTTGGATACCATAAGCCATCTGCAAGTTCTGTATATTGAAGCAGAGAGTATATTGCTGGTGCTTCAAACGGGTTCAGCCCCATATACATGTTCTGAAAAGTAAAAGCTATCTTGAGACGTGGGTCCTGGAAGTATTTTCCGACGTGTTTATAGTGGTTAAGCAATGCTTTTGACTTGATAAATAATTTGATATTTTCAAAGTTCAATACATCAAACAAACTCGTAGATTCTTTCTCCACAAGATTATCCAGAGATTTTCGATAGTTGTAATACCCTTCATTAAGGTAGCGCAGAAAATTTCCAAAGCTGCCTACCTCAATTCCCTCTAATTGGGTTTGCATGAAATTTAAATCCGAGCTGAGCATTAATTTTGTTCCATCGGAAAAAAAGATCTGGTATGTTGGATCGATGCGCTGTAAATCTAACTCCTCATCTAAGGATAATCCAAGATCGGCGAATGTTTTTTTATAGAGTTCCGGCATCAAGAATATTGTCGCCCCAGTATCGAAGCGATGACCATCTTTAACCATTACACCGCATCTTCCTCCTGGCTGTTCATTTTTCTCAAGAAGGGTCACAGTGAATCCCTTTTTAGCAAGCCTGGCCGCAGTAGCAATGCCACCGATCCCCGCACCGATAATCAACACTGAGGTCACAAAATTATCTCCAAATTGTATTAATTCATAATGATTCTAGGGTAACCAAATCGATAAACTTGGACAGTTCACCCACAATCCAAAAATTTTCATGCAACCTTATAATCTCATTTGCCTCGATAGAAGTTCTTTATTCTGATCATTAACTCATAGTACAACTTTCATATTTCAGATATTTCAATTAGGTTATTAAATTCACGAATCTGATAATAAATTCTGGAAAGCAATTCTAGAATTATCCCTTGATACCCAATTCCAATTCATTTGTTATTTCTTCCAAAACGGAGATTTCTTTTTTGAACGACTGATTTTCCTCCCCAAATCCAATTCCAAGTTTCTGACAAGATGCTGTGAAGTTAAATAAATACCAAGCCAGATCATCTTCAACCAGGTTGAGATCCTGCGCCGTTCATGGTATTCCTCGCGCAGAGAATACCCATCATTCTCAATTGTATCTAGAACTACTTCAAAACGAGCGGAATACCAGTAGCCTGCTATCTTACTTCGCAAGCTTTCTAGGCTGTTCAAATATTGCTTTCCAGAAACAAAATATTCACGGGCCAGATTCACACGCCCTCGAACCCAATCCTTATAGGCATGATGGTCCATTTGATTATGACTGATACTATTCGTTTCAAGGTATTCTTTTGGAATGTTGATGAATCCATCCGCAACATCCTGGTGCATATCCCGCAATAAATGTGTGATATGTGCTGCAATTCCTGCTTCGTAGCGGTTATCCATATCTGGGTAAGAATTGTCATTACCGATAAAGTACAAGAGCCCATCCGTGACCGATTTACCTAAGGTGTTCACATACCAATCAAGTTCATCGTAGCTGATTAATCTTCCTTTTCGATATGAATCGAATTCTATGATGGCAAACATATTCCTGATAAATGATTGGAGTCCACTATTTTCTCCTCGATCGTGATTAATTAGATCTCTCAGCATTTCTTCTTCTTCGGATAGTGTCTGTAACAATTTATTTTGATATAAGCTATCAATCAATTCCCTTTGTTTGGAGATAAAACTGATACGCTCATTATCGGAACTCGATGAAATATCTATCACATCATCGATCCAGCGGAAATATGCATACGCCCGGAAGAAATCATCAACAAGATCTTGGTCCACCATCATCCAAGCAGTGACATAAGTTTGTATACTACCTGATCGCGTTATCGATCGGGCTAGAACTGCACTTGAATCCTTATTCCTTGTACGCATATAATCTGACAATTCTCATTCGACCAACTATTTACCTCAAGTTGCCACCTACCCTGCGGATGTCTTTCTGAGGAGCGAAGCGACGAAGAATCTCAGTCCTGAGTGAAGAATCAGCTGAACTATGGAGAGATTCTTTGCTCGTACCTCGCTCAGAATGACGTGATTTCCGGTTGGTAGTAACTTAAGTATATTATTTTTTCCAAATCAACCACATCTTGGATCCTTCATGATGTTTGTAACGTAAAAGTTTTTCCTTATAATTTTAGACTCCTTTTCCTAGAAGATTATGCTGTCTGGGAAGAAGACACCAATGCTCAAGACAATGGCGTACAAAATAAGCAAGATCACCAGCAGCGGGATTGTGAAGCGCAGCCATTTGTCATAGCGAACCCGCCCTAAAGCCAGCCCTCCCATTACTACGGCAAAGGTCGGGTTGACAAGGTTCAGCAGACCGCTGGCGGATTGGTAAGCGGTGACGACCAGGCTGCGATCGATTGCTGCCGTATCAGCCAGTGGGGCCATGATAGGCATGGACACGGTAGCCAGGCCGGAGGAGGAGGGGATGAGGAAGCCCAGCGGCAGGTAAAGCAGGTGGACGAGGTTGATAAATGCCACACCACCCAGGCCGCTGACAGCGCTCTCCGCCCAGAACAGGATCGTGTCAATGATCAGGCCATTCGTCATGATGACGCTGATACCCCGGGCCAGGCCAATCACCAGGGCGACACCCAGCATATCCCTGGCTCCATCGATGAAAGTCTCGGAAATTTTCGCCTCATTAAAACCGCCGACCAGCCCAATGAGGATAGCGAATCCCAGGAAGAGAGCGGTGAATTCGCCGAACCACCACCACCATGTCGGTAGTCCTATGCCCAGGTCTTCCCAGGGGATCACGCTGTAAATCATGATCAGGAAGGCAATACCAAACAGGGCCAGGATAAATTTGCGGCGGCGGTTGAATTCAGGCATCTCCTCAGCATTTAAGCCTTTAAGGAAGCGTCGTTCATTATCTTCTTTCTGGTCATAGACCAGGGATTTGGTGGGATCTTTCTTCACCCTGTCTGCATAACGAGAGACAAAGATGATGCCAATGATGGTACCAACCACGAGGATAATGATGCGCGAAACAAGCCCGTCGGCGATAGAAATGCCTGCAAAGCCGGAGGCAATTCCGGTGGCAAATGGGTTCACGGTTGACGCCAGCACACCAATCCCGGCGCCCAGCATCACGATAGCTACTCCGGTAAAGGCATCATAACCAGCCGCGATCATAACTGCGATGATCAGGCCATAAAATGCCAGCGATTCCTCTGCCATACCGTAGCTGGTACCGCCTAGCGCGAAGACGAACATCAGGATGGCGATCATCCACCTTTCCTTGCCTTCCAAGGCCATTGTAATTCTGCCAATACCAGCATCAATCGCTCCGGTGGCCATGGTCATGGACAGAAAGCCGCCGATGATAAGAACGAAGAGAGCCACATCGATTGCCCCATACAAGCCGCCCCAATTGTAGACGCTGATGGTGCCATCCTCTCCTTCTATGCCGTACATA
>CP070785.1:2871547-2877518 GCA_020346705.1 Chloroflexota bacterium
ACCTGACTCTGTTTGACCTGGTCAAGCATTGCCTGGATCAATGGACTCCAGGATTGGTCATCAGAGGCCTGACCCAGTTCTGAAGGGGGTAAAAAACTGAACGATAAAACAGCCAGAATGGCCAGGATTAACGGCAGCCGACGCTCAAGCATAAATTTTCTGGAAAATCGCTGCGGTTTTGGAAGCCAAACGGACAGTATTCAAATGGATGTCAACCGAATCGGTGATCTCCCGCGCATAACCTCCGGCCATCACAACCGCGGTTGGAAGTCCAAAACGTTGGGAGTTTTGAAAAACGATCTCATCTCGGGCGGCGATGCCCTCCTTGGTGAGAGCTAACCTGCCAAGGCGATCGTCTTGGTACACATCTGCACCTGCCAGGTAGATCGCCAGGTCTGGCTCGAACCGGGAAAAGGTCTCTTCCAGGCCTTTTTCGAGCGCCTGCAGATATGCCTGGTCTGAGGTGCCATCCTCCAGCTCCAGATCGAGATCGCTGGCTTGCTTGTGGAAAGGAAAATTTCGCGCCCCGTGGATCGAAAAGGTAAACACGTTCGGATCGCGCGAGAAAATGACTGCCGTGCCGTCACCCTGGTGGACATCACAATCCAGGATGACTACCCGTTCAGCAAGGGCCTCATTTTGGATCACTCTTGCAGCGACAGCACAATCATTGAGCAAACAGTATCCGCTGCCATATCCGGGATGAGCGTGATGGGTGCCGCCAGCCAGGTTGACCCCAATGCCATCCTCTAGCGCTGCCCGGCAGGCTGCGATGCTACCCCCGACTGAACGCCGGGAGCGCTCAACCAGTTGGGGAGACCAGGGGAATCCAATCCGGCGGACCTCTTTTTCACTTAATGAACCGGTGATCACCCTATCCAGGTAGTCCTGGTGATGGACCAGCAGGATGTCTGCATCGCTGGCTGGATCGGGGACGAGAAGTTCTGGGTCGGTGACCAGCCCATCTTCTGCTATTGATTCGCGCAGCAGCCTGTATTTGTCGCCTGGAAAACGGTGGTCTGGAGGGAGGGGGATGGGAAACGTATCGGAATAAAAGATCTTCAATGGATCACCATTTCTCCCAATGAACGATATTATCCATGGACCGCCGCCCCCCCTTCTGAGGAGATCTAGTCAAATAGGCCTCGTCTACTGGATACCCAAAGGACACGGCGATATACAGGTGCAGATTTTCCGGGAAGCCCAATAGTTCCCGGGCGGTCTCCGGCTCATAGATCGTCGCTAAACAGGAGCCAACCCCCAGTTCCCAGGCGGCCAGCTGCATGTAAGCGGCAGCCTGTCCGGCATCAAACATGATGCTGAAACGCTCCGCAGGATCGGGAGTTAAGATCGCTACTCCCAAAGCAGCGCCAGCCAGGTGACCGGCATAATTGCCGCACTCAGAAAGCGCTTTGAGAGTGGCTTTTTCCTGGATGGCGATAAATGACCAGGGTTGGGTATTTTTTGAGGATTGCGCCCGCCGACCAGCGTTGAGGATGGCGTTGGTGACCTCCTCGGAGAGGGGTTGGTCCTGAAATTCTCGCACGGCGCGCTTCATGCGGATGGCTTCTGATACTTGCATGTTTCACCTCATTGTCTATCTGCGGAATGGTGTAAATGGGTATTGGTTATTAGATAGCTTCCAATCTGCTCCAACTTCGAGAAAATCCGTTTTGTGGTTTGATCAAGGAGTGGTCAATTCTAATTGCTGGTATAGGCGTTCGAAATCCATGTTCTCTGCTAGGATGGCTTCAAACTCGGCCAGCTTGTCTGGCTGCCCGAGACGCGTTTTGCCAAAAATACGTTCGATCGCCTCCACGGTTTCCATCGTGTTTTCGCGCACCAGCAGGACAGCCACGCCGAAATCTTCAGCCTGCTTGACGATCAGCGGGCTTGGCTGAAGGTTTCCGGTCAGGATCAGGCAGGTTGTTGAGGTCTCCAAGGCTGCCAGCTGAATATCGGTGCGGTCACCACCGGTGATCACGGCTTTGTTCGTGTATTCGCGAAAACGGTGCAGTGCTGCTTCTGCAGTCATCGCGCCGACAGTCAGGGTTTCGACCATTGCCTCCGGATCTCTGCCTTCAGTGAGAGTCTTGGCTTTTAGTACCTCAACTAGCTCCGAAACTGTTAAGGCGGCTAATTTGGGTTTCTCTGGCAGCGCGCCAAGCACGGGGATACCACGCTTCTCAAGATATGGGATGGCTAATTTTTGGACAAAATTCGCAGCTTCGTGCGGGACGCGATTGATGACGACGCCGCTCAACAAATCTCCCAACCGCACTTTCGCCGAGAGGGTATCATCCAGAACCCGGATATCTGACCTGTATTTTACCGTTACAAAAACGTGACTGCTTAACTCGCGGGCCACATCTGGAGTCGGTAGTGATACAGCGTGACCTTCGCGTAGACTGCCGCCCCCTTCCAGCAGGAGCACGTCCTTGCCGCTGCCCGTGGCCTTTACTGCCGATTTAACCTGATCCATCAAGGTCGATTCGCCACCCATATTTAGATGCTGGACCAGGAATTCCGGGGTTACAACCACAGGAGATAGATCCCAGGGATCATCCTCTAATCCTAAAACCTCCTTGACAAATGAAGCATCTTCATCTGCGATGCGGCCGGACACCCTCCAGGGCTGTAAACTGAGTGGTTTCAGGTAGCCAACCTTGAAGCCGTCCGCTTGCAGCCGCTTTCCCAGGGCCAAACAAATGGCAGTTTTACCGGAATACTTCTCCAGTGAGGTGACATAGATAGATTTCACAGACCGCCTCCTTACTTGCTGAGAACAAGGCGCATATCAATGGCGATCGCGCCTTGACTTTTGGGATAAACCATCAACGGGTTAATATCAAGTTCTACGATCTCGGGGAAATCCTGGACCAGCTGGGCAATCCGCAGCAGCACATCGATAATGGCTGCCTTGTCAACTGGCGGTTCACCGCGCACACCATCCAGAATAGCATGGGCGCGTATTTCTGAGAGCATTTTCTCTGCGGACTGAACTGAGAATGGTGCGATGCGGAAGGTGACATCTTTGAGTGTCTCGACGTATATGCCGCCAAGACCGAAGGTGACCAGGGGCCCGAATTGTGGATCGCGGTTCATACCGATCAACACCTCCAGACCTCCCGGAGGGACCATTTCCTGGACCAGGCAGCCCCAGAGGTGGGCTTGTGGAAGATACCGTTGGGCCCGGTAGAACATCAGCTCGAATGCGTCCCGCACTTGCTCTGCGCTCTCGAGGCCGACTTTGACTCCCCCGACATCGGTCTTGTGCAGGATATCGGGTGAAGCGATCTTCAAAACGACGGGATAACCGATCTCGTTGGCGATCTCCACGGCTTCATCCGGATCCGCGGCGAGCTCAGATGCAGGGATCTTGAGACCATAGGCCGTCAGTATCTGCCTGGCTTCGGAGTCGCCAATCGATAAGCGACCTTGCCCGCGGACCTTATCAAAGACTTGCTGAGTGGTTTTGCGATCCACTTCGAATTCGACGTATTTTGGTTTGGGACGTGAGAGCACCTGCCGGTAATCCGACATGGCCTTGAATGCCAGGGCAGCCCGCTCAGGGAAGGGGTAATTAGGCACCTGGTATTTTTGTAAACGATCGACGCCAGAATCCACCTTGGCTTCCCCCATGAAACAGGTGATGATCGGTTTGTCAATCTCGGCCGAGAGGCGACCGATCACCTCCGCAGTGGCATCAATTTCTGTCATCGCTTGGGGGGTTAATAACACCAGGAGACCATCCACGTTCGGGTCGGCAATAATGGTCTCCAGCGCCATCTGGTAGCGGTCTGCGCGCGCATCTCCTAGCACGTCAACCGGGTTGGCCGCGCTGGCCGCATCCGGGAGATGCTGGCTTAGCGTCGTGATGGTCTCGATTTTTAATTGTGCCAGTGATAAACCAGAGCGCTCTAGCGCATCGGTTGCCAGGATGCCGGGGCCTCCAGCATTAGTGATGATCGCGATCCGGTCACCTTGTAATAAGGGTTGGTAGCCAAGAGCCAGGGAGATATCAAATAGAGTCTCCATCGACTCGGCCCGCAGCACACCGGCCTGGCGGAAAGCTGCATGGTATGCTTGCTCAGTTCCTGCTAAAGAACCCGTGTGGGAAGAAACTGCTCGGGAACCCGATTGGGTGACGCCAGATTTGATCGCGACGACTGGTTTCTTGCTGGTAACTTGTCGAGCAGTATTGATGAATTCCTGCCCATTTGACATCCCCTCGCTGTAGATCATGATCACCCGTGTATTTTGATCATCTCCCCACGCCCTCAAAAGGTCGATCTCATCCACATCCGCTTTGTTTCCCAGGCTGACGAATTTCGATAATCCCAGGCGACCGGCCAGGGATATGTCCAGGACCGCAGTGCCCAGCGCGCCGGACTGGGACATGAAAGCCATTGGTCCGCTGGGGGGTGTACCGGCGGAGAAGGATGCGTTGAGCGGCGTGAAGGTATCGATTACACCCAGGCAGTTCGGACCGATCAACCGCAAGTTATATTCTTTGGCAATGTCGATCAGCTCTAATTCACGCTCTAAACCCTCTCGACCGGCTTCTCGAAAGCCCGCGCTGATCACAATCACAGCCGGAATATTCTTCTCGCCGCAAGTCCGCAGAGCATCCGGTACATGCAAGTAGGGGATTACAATCACCGCCAGATCAATTGGATCGGGGACCTTAAGCACACTCGGATATGCCTTCAAATCGAGGATCGCTTCAGCCTTTGGGTTTATCGGGTAGACGGTTCCACGCTTGGAGAATCCCCCGGCGACCAGGTTCTCAAGCACCGCATAACCCAGCTTTTGTGGATTGGTGGAAGCGCCGATTACAGCTACGGAGTCAGGAGTGAAGAATTCTGTCAGGCTCATTTGTTTATTGATTGATTATGATAAAGACAAATGTTTGCAGGATAATTGGATCGCTCGTTATGGTGATAGTCGCACCCCGATCAGGTTTGGAAAATTCTAATATCGCTGCTTGCTCTTTGATCAATCCGGCATCAGAGACATCTGTCCAATCCAGTTTCGGCATTTCGCTTTGATAGAAATTAATGACCTCTGGTACACCGGTGTCGACATAGTATGAAACTGTAGATTGGTTGGCGAACAGGTTGGTGATTTCTCCACTGGTGATTACGGGAACATCGTCAGGAGAGGTTCCAGGGAAAAGATATTGGGTAGCGGCAGCTTGTATAGTGGGCAGTAATTCACCTGATTCTTGGGTGACCAGGGCCTCAGCCGTTTGCAGGTAGCCTTCGTCTGCGGCAGTGGTTGCATAAGCCTGACTGGTGGCGATCAATGCTGATCCCTGTTCGGTAGCGATCACCCGCGCGGTTTCCATTGCCGCGCTTTCACCGATTTCGGTGGCAATGCCCTTTGCCTGGGTGATGATTTTACCTGCCTGTGTAGCAACGGCCTCAGCAGTCCCGCGCGTCTCATTGTAATCCTGCTGGATCGCCGAAAGTGATTCGCAGGCCAGGCTGATCCCTACCAGCATGGTTAGCAATAAGAGGATTTTATATCGATTCTTGTTCATCGAACTTATTCTTCAATCCGCTAATCCCGAAATCTGCTCAAATCGGACCTAAACGAGTAAGCAGTAACTGGCTAATTTTCAAATTGTGGCAGGACATCCTTGGCAATGGCTTCAAGTCCATCGATGTCATCCAGGTCAATCCATTGCAGCATCACTCGCTCGACGCCAGCCTCTGCCAGCTCGTGAATCTGGTCCGCCATTTGACTAGAGGTGCCCACGATAGCTCCCCGCTCCCGGAGGTCCTCAGCGGTCCGTTCTCCTTTCGTGCGGGCGGCGACTCGTTCCTCGAGCTGTTTATCATTTTGTCCAAAGATGCAGCCGACCATCATCGAGCGATGCACTTCACTGGCTGACCGTGATCGATCTAGCAGTAGACCATCTAAATACTGGTTTAGCTCCGCGAAGCGTTCAGGAGTTGCCATTAAT
>CP070785.1:2877618-2892819 GCA_020346705.1 Chloroflexota bacterium
GCAGCGTGGGATTGACCGAAGACCGGGCGAGAGTAATTGAACCTGATTGCGTTGTGGCGGAAGTACCATACAGCGCGCTGGACCGGGCGATAATCGATGATCGCCCACAAGGTTATTGTAAGATGATCGTCTCCCAAGAAACCCACCGCATTTTAGGCGCGCACGTAATCGGTGAGCAGGCATTGGAGATTGTCCAGCTGGTTGGGGCGGGTATGGCAGCGGACATGTGGGTGGAGCACCTGGCTGAATTAGAGCTGGCTTACCCGACTTATACGGCGATCATCGGCCTGGTGGCGCGAAAAATTGTCCACCAGTTAGGCGTCATGCCGTTGTCCACCCAGTGGCGTTCGATGGACCGGCCGTATGCTGCAGAGTGGGAACGCAGCGCGAGCTGAGATTTGTTGGTGATTGCAGAAAAAGCTTAAAACTGAAGTGATTGGCTCCTGATACATGTCAACCCTAGAACCTATATCCGCTGGTGAGAATTCGTCCGGGCGTTATTCTATCGGGAATATTACCATCATGGTGATCTTCATCATCACCCTGGTGGCATTTTTGAACGCGGCCATATTAGCCCTGGCCTGGAGTAAAAAACCATTTTTGGGATTCGTGGTTGAACCGACCATGGTGGTCTCAGATGTGGGCGGGGCGTCCTGGAATATCCAAAGAATTGGGCTGAGCCACCCAGAGCGGATCATTCAAATTGGTGAGCAATTTGTCAGCTCACTCGAGGAATATGAAGCGGTCACAGACGGACTGTCGATCGGTGCGCCGGTATCAATTCAAACTACATTTCCGGATGGATCGCTGCGGGTATACCCATCCGTGCGGGTGATGGTATTCCCCGCGGTTGATCTGGCGCGTTTCTTCTGGCTGCCGTTTTTCATTGGGCTGGCCTATCTGGCGATCGGATTTTGGATCTACCGCATGCGTGGGGATGTGGCCTCCAGCCGGGCGTTTGCCTTATTCTGCATCAGTGCTGCCCTGGCAACTGGACTGTATTTTGACCTGATCTCAACCCACATCCTTTCAGCATTGTGGACGATCGCGATCGCTTTCTTAGGAGGAACATTGATCGGACTGGCATTGGTGTTCCCCGAGGAATGGTCCGCAGGGATCCGACAGGTTGTTTTTCGGGTCTTACCTTATCTGCTCTCACTGGGTCTAGCTGTTTGGGGTGTGCTTGCCCTGACTGACGAATCAAATCCCTGGGCATACGTGGATGCCTGGCGTTTAAGCTATATCTATACCTCAATCGGGATTTTCTTTTTTCTGGGGACCATGTTTTACCGGCAGTTTACCAACCCTTCAAACGCGGTCAGACAGCAAGCGCGGATCGTATTGTGGGGTAGTTTAATAGCCTTTCTCCCCATTGCAGTTTGGATGCTGGCACCGAACCTCGGCCTGGTGATCCCCTGGAATCCGGGGTTCTTCATGCCCTTTTTGATCTTTTTCCCGATCTCAATTGCCATCGCCATCTTGCGCTACCGGTTGTGGGATATCGATGTCATCGTCAACCGCACCCTTGTCTACGGTTTATTGATTATTGTGTTGGTCTTAATTTACGTTGCCAGCATTGTTGTGTTGCAGCGCACTTTTCAAGCATTGACTGGTGAGAGGTCTGACCTGGCGGCGGTCGTCTCAACCCTGGTAATTGTGGCATTATTCATCCCAGTCCGTCGTTATGTGCAGGAATTCGTCGATCGCCGTTTTTACCGGAGCAGATATGATGCAGTGAAGACAGTCGAATCTTTCAGCGCTTCTTTGCGGGATGAAGTCGATCTTGAGCGGGTGATCCTGCGCCTGGAAAATGTAATCCAGGAGACCATATTCCCCGCCAAGGTTTGCACATGGCTGAACACAGGTACAGGTTTTCAAATTTACCGGCAGAGAGAGGGCAGCTCTTCGAATGGGATAGAACAGAATGCCGATGAAGTGTTGATCGGTCTGGATGACCCCATCCTGGAGATGTTCGATCAAGGTCCAGGGACGATTGAAATGGCACAACTGGACGTGGATTCGGATGCTTATCAATTTATGCTGTCTTCAGGATATATGCTGTTTGTGCCCCTGATCACCCAGGGCGAATTGATCGGTTGGATAAACCTTGGCCAACGCATGATCGAACAGAATTACACCACCGATGATGAGATTTTACTCACCAGGCTGGCAATTCAGGTCGCGCCTACCGTGAGAGTAGCCCAGCTAGTTGCTGAACAGCAGGTGGAAGCGATCACCAGAGAACGATTAGAGCAAGAGCTGCTGGTAGCCAGCCGGATCCAGACCGGCCTGTTACCCAAGGAATTACCCCAATTTGATGATTGGCATCTGTCAGCTTACTACCAACCGGCACGCGAAGTCGGGGGAGATTTTTACGAGTTCAAGTATTTCAAAGATGGGCGCCTGGGAATTTTTATTGGCGATGTTACCGACAAGGGTATTCCGGCGGCGATGGTGATGGCGACCACGCGCACCTTGCTGCTGGCTGTGGCACAAGAGTCGTTGACCCCTGACCAGGTGTTGAAACAGGTGAATAACCTGCTCCACGAAGACATTCCAGCCGGGATGTTCGTCACTTGCTTCTATGCCATCCTCGATCCTGCTGATGGGAAAATCGTGTTTGCTAACGCCGGTCACAACTTGCCTTATCGATTAACCGATCACAGCGTAGTGGAGATGAAAGCGGCTGGCATGCCCCTGGGGATGATGCCGGATATTGAATATGATCTCCACAAGCTGACCGTAGAACCGGGCGATTTCGTGATCTTCTACTCCGACGGCCTGGTAGAAGCGCATAATGAAAAGAGAGAGATGTTTGGTGCGAACCGCTTAAAGGCTTTGTTCGAAAGCTTCACCGGTGGTGATCAGACCCTGATCGACCACTTGATGGTTGAGCTGGAGATGTTTACCGGTTCGGATTTGGAACAAGAAGATGACATCACCATTGTGGGGGTTAAAAGATATAATAGTGCCGATGGAAGTTAGGCGTAGTCCCTTTTAACAGGAGATCAGAAGCGCTTTTTCCGAAAAAATCCTCAGGCGAGGATCATGGCTACAGAATTATAGCTGGAGAAAACTAATGCGCACCGATGCATCAATTTCAGTCCGGACGATCAATGACAGGGTGAACGCGATCGATATCGGCGGTGAGCTGACCTCATTTGCCGAAGATGAATTGACCGCAGCAATCAACCAGGCTAATACGGAAGAGGTCAGCTGCGTTTTGCTGAACTTCAGGGATTTGACCTACATGAACAGCAGCGGGATTGGTCTGCTGGTCACGACATTGATCCGCCTGGGGCGGCAGGATAAAAGCCTGGTGGCCGTCGAATTGAGCGATCATTTTCGGCAGGTCTTCGAGCTCACCAAGCTGAATGAGGCCATTCATCTGTACGATACTGAAGAAGAAGCACTACAATCAGAGGGTCTGAAGGGGTAAGAGGGATTCTTAAATCTGAAGGGGCGGTTTCAGAAGTCCGTTCCAACGCAGGGTACCGGAACGAAAAAACGAGATTCCAAACATCATCGCGGTGTAGCTTAATGACTCAACCAATCCCCAAAAGATAAAAAATATCAGCAACTCGATGGAGACTGCTTCGTAAGATCGCCCCGCAGTTATTGCGGGAGTGAACCAGTGACACCCCGATATTTAATATTTACGGGGTTGAGATGTCCGCCATCTGCTGTGGAGTTAACTCCAAGGGAAGCAGCTCACGCTTCATGATGCGCAGTGCTTGTTCAGGGTAGACGCGCCCATATAGACCACCCAGGATACTAACCAGGTACTTGGCGTCCAGCAAGATCTTTCCTTGTGGGCGCAAGATGTCGATATGACTGGGATTAAACAGGGCACCGCTGGCGATGACAGACAGATCATCCAGATATCCAGGTTCCTTGTCCCGGCATTTGTGATAGATCGTGCCGCCGATCAACAGCAAGGTGACCGGTTGGTTGTAGTAATTCACACCATACTGCAGGAAATAAGTTTCGGTTTCATCAACATTGCCGACATGCTTGTGAGTGGCGACAGCCATGATCTCTTTGGCCAGGAATGAAGAGACTCCGTTTTCTATGTTGGTTTGCGGCGTGTGGTGAGGGTTCTGGCTTATCCAGCTCAGATAGCTATCCAAATCCAATTCGCTTGACCCGTTCTTGCGATTAAAAAAATCAAAGAATTGATCTTCTCCGGAATCGTGAACTTGTGGGAAGCGCTCAGATAGATAGCGATTTAGATCCCGGACCATGCTGCCGTCCTGGAAGCGATCCAACTCCTTTAGATTTTCGGCGTTGTAACTCAAGCCGTACTTACCTTCGACCCGGCGGTATACCAGCGGCACATTGGGGGTCTTGAGGATCGTTCGTTTGACTTTACGCTGGGCATCTTCTCCGGGGAATTCATACAGTGGGTTGTCATCCACATTGGAATAGAAGTCCGTGGTGGCACCACCGATATCGAGGGCCGTGATATTACCCAGGCCTGCCTCATCACCATACCCATTTGCCAGCAGGTTGATGCCCCGGAAGGCAGCCCGCGGGGTTGGAATGAAAGGCGCATCCATATACTCCTCGACGACATCGAATCCCTTGGCGCGAATGATTACCGTTTGGAAAAGATGGCGGATGGTCTCATTGACAACCTCAATCTGGAAGTCGTTGATTTCCGGCATGACGTTGGGCGTTGAATGGACGTCGACATTGCGGTAGCAAAAGATGTTCTCAACCCGATCGCGCACGTCCTGATTGCCAGCGTAAATTACCGGCACCCCGAAATCTGTGTATGTTGCCAGTCCCGAAGCCCTGGCCAACATGCGCGCATTGTGCAACTGGGTGTATGTATCGCCACCGTCATCGGCCCCGCCGGCAAGGAGGATGATCTCGGGTTGATCGTTCTCAAAAATCCCGCGCGCCTGGTCGTTGGTCAACTGGCCTTCGTATGACCGGACCAGTTTAGCGCCCGCGGTCAGCGCGGCCAGTTCGGCAGCGAATCCGGATTCCTCTTTGACCAGGGCGACCGTGACGACCTTCAAACCACCCTTGGCACTGGAGCAGGGAAGGCGGACAGCGAACTCGTTCATCTTGCGTGTCAATGGTTTCCAATCTGCGCTTTCACGGCAGGCCTCCAGCACGCCAAGCCCATCGGCCAGGCCAATGCGGATGTCCTCAATCGTGGTAGGCTTATAGCGCAGATCGAAGGTCTCTTCTTTGGTATCGAAGATGCCTATCTTGGTGAAGGTGCTGCCAAAATCGACTACCAGCACCTTTTCGTCAGCCAACCCGGTGATACCAATCTCTTTGCGGAACTGGGTGACAGCCTGTTCATCGACCTCTTCAACCTCGGCATCCTCGGCAATAAAAGTGGCATCATCGGCCTGAGTGATATCTTTGTAGAAGTACCAGGGATAGGTCTGGCGGACCAGGTCAACGCGCTCCATCTCGCTGTAAACCTGGATGCCATTCCATTCATCGATGCGGCACATACCATCAACGACTTTGATACGGCAGGCGCCAGCCATCTCGTATCTGCGGTCCACCACCGTAATATGAGGGCCCTGGTAGAGACCAATTTGCAGGCCGAGATCGAGGCTGTCGGCGGAGATCAAACCGCAGGTGCTGGTGGCATAGTTGGTTTCGTCGATAAGGCTGAGCAGCATCGTCTCGTAGTTCTGCTGCGGATCCTCGCGAGGTTCTTTCGCCCAATCGCAGAAATTTTCGGGGCGGATCGGGCCTTCGTAGCCGCCCAAGATGGCGCCGTGGAGCACGTTATACATGGCGTTTTGTTTCAGTTCGGCGATGCGCTCCTTAACGACCGGTTCCTCCCAGATCTGGGGTACATTGCCCTTGGCGAAGTCCCAGCAAACTTGCTTGACGATCTCGCAAGATTCGATGATATCGTCGGCGCTGGCTTCGTGATGGGCTTCAGAGTGGGTGACAACATGCAGGATGTCCGGATCCATGTATAGCTGGGTGTAAATACCAAAGGCGAGATGACCTTTGGCTTGGTTTAGATTCGGAGGAAAGCTGGGCAGACCAGAGCGAGTCTGGCGGTGGATCTGGAAATCGAAATGACTTGTAAGCGGTTCGGCCAACTCGTACGCGGCTTTCATCTTGGCCAAGTCATCCAGGGCTGAGATCTCCGGCGGCAGTTCGAACATCATCTGCATGACGTAGTTCTTGATACCTTTCTTCAAGGCGATCACCGCGCAGAGCACATGATCGGTGACCTGCATGTCATCGGTCGCATAGCGCAGTCCCCACTGGTGAGGGTCATTGATCTCAAGTGGTTTTCCCTGCGCGGCCCAATATTCGATCGTGCGGAAGTGTTCGTCGAATCCATCGCGGATGCTGATCGGTCCGCGGCCATCCAATTCGTTGTAAAAGAAGATCGGCACGGCGGGGAAGCTGATATTGAGGTGTTCCTCCCAGAGCTGGGCTAAATCCACTAACTCATCGGTACCGGTGTAAATGCGCGTCATCGGGTAATTCCCACGCTGGGAGGCTGCTTTCAACCGCTGGAGGTCTTCAATCGTGCGGATGGGGGCACCACCCTGTCCTGAGAGGTACTTGCTGGGATCCTCTTCGCCGCGAATGAATTTGGCCAGCAGCTCCTGAGAGGTCTGGTCGGGGGCCAGGGATACGATCTCAAATGCCTCGGCATCAGCCAGCTTCTCGATCGCCTCGACGGTCGGTTCAATCGTCTCAGCAGCAATTCCGATATGGGCGCGGATTATGGGACGGTTCTCTCGCTCGCGTACCTGTTGAATACGTTCCACCAGGAAATCCGACCAGGGCTGCTCCAGTTGACCGTAGCCTGTCGAACGCCGGTGGGCAAAATCTTCTAATTCTTCCATAGTGACGAAATCATCGACCACCAAATCGAAGAAATCCTGGAAGTCTGTTTTGTCCTGGTACTCTTCGGCAACTGCCTCCAGGTCGTAGTGCTTCTCATCCTCGCGCAGGAAGCGATCCTCTTCTAATGGCAGGCCGGTCATTGCCCGCACCAGGTTGGCTGCCGGGCGTAGACCGCCAAACGAGTAGCGGATACCGCTATCCCGTGGGTGGAGGCCGTATTGGGTTGCCATCTCGACAAACTCGCTGACCAATTTGTCCACATGCAGATCACCGAGACGCATGGAGACGCCCACCACTTCGGGGCGCGCCTCCCGGATCTTATTGATCACCTCTCTAATGGGGACTGCGGGTCCCAATTTCACCGCCACGTAGCCCTGGTCGAGATCCTGCATCCAATTGGCAAAGGTTTCAACACCCAGGTTGTGAACGCATTTCCCGATAGCGCCAACCATGACTCGCCGTTTGGCACCTGGATTGGGTGGCTTTGCGGATGTGGTTTTGGTCATAGATTCAATCTCCTATAAGATCAGGCGTTCGAAATGATCATGAAATTCTGATTCGAGTGTTGCTCCTGAATGATTTCTCTCGATAACTCCCCGAAGGTTAATCCGAAAGCAGTGATGCACATGACAAAGGGCAGCCAAGTATCACACGTGATCAATCCTGGCAAAACATGGCCCCGATCATTGAGTCTAAATCCTGGTAGCCATAGCGCTGAGGGGAACGGGAGGAGGTAAGATCTTTGCCAGTTAACTCACCATCAACGAGATATTCTTTCCCCAGACGGGCTTGCGACCAGGTGAGCACTTGATCAATCGTCGGAGTCGGCACACCAGCCAACTCCGCAATGCCCCTGGTCGCCAGCAATGCAAAAGGAACATCCTCGGACAAATAACGCGCCTGGAAATCTGGCGCCAGACCACCATTTGCGGAAACTACAGGGACTTTAAGTCCGGCGTAACTGCGATTGGTGACAAAATAAGTCTGCAGTGAAGTAGTGTCTTCAATCTCGTCTGCATAGGAGAGGCAGAGCCACTCATCCAGTGGGCGCACGGCGTGGAGATCGATAGAAGGGTAGCGCTCAGCGAGGGAGTAACGTAATGTCTGTATCTCGTCGCTCAAGCGCTGCAATATATCCGCGGTATGGGCATCGATGCCTTGGTAGAACAGCGGCGCTTCAACAAAGACCTGCCCGTCCCAATCATGGAACAGGCCGTACATGACCCCAGGATGAATGATCTGTCCGGTACCGGCTAGGGTAAGGCTTAAAAAACTCTCCATGGGTTCCAAATTAACATCTAATTGGCTGCTCAGAAAAGATGCTAATTCAACTGCCTGGCTTGGAGGGCAGGTGGCGAATTCCACTTTCGCTTTTGTGCCCAGGATATCGACCTCCCGGCCGTATTCCTTAATGCGGCAGGCCCAGGGCAAAGTCTGCAGCCCAAACTGGGTGATCATCTCTGACTTACTCCCCAGGACATCCATAACGCACAGATCGAAACAGCCGCGAGCGGCCAAGGCACCCACCAGCGAGCCATTGTCAATGTAAGCGGCGATCTCCTTCAAGATCGATTCGTGGGCAAAAGCTGGCAGTGCAAGCAGCACGAGCCTGGAACCGGGGATTACCTCTGCTGGATCGGTTGAAATTCTCCCTGGTACACCGAGGATGGAATCACCCTCGCGATTGACTTTTATTCCACCTTGAGACGCAATCCCGGTGCGCCACCGGTCGGCTTCATGTTCAAATGAAATGTAGACATTCACTTGGTGCTCTTCCCGGGCTGAGAGGAGGCCGGCTGCGGTATGGGCGGCGTTGCCACCTCCGCATATGGTGATCTGCATCTAGCGCTCCTGATATGATCTAAAAATTCCCTTTCTGTTTAGCCGGTAGTACAAGACACCACTTTCCTGGAACGGGCCATGTCAATTCATTATATTCAGCCCAGGCTTGACACCCGAGCCTATCTCTGGATAAACCCGGGAGCGGCATGAGCGAGTTTCGTAATTCATCTACCATTGGAGGTCAAATTCCCTGAAATTATCCCACTGGATGAAATACAGATGATTCCGACCAATGTTAGCACAGAAATTAATTTTGTACACTGATTTCGAGGGAATTTAATAAAAAACTCCACTCCAGGCAGATCGTTCAATGAAGTGGAGTAAATCGAGATATGATCTATATATTCAAATACCTGTTTGAGCCTCAATACGTCCAGACTTTACTGCCTCCACCAGGGCCTGGTAATCGCGTTCGGTCTGGTCTGCATAAGCAACCGCAAAATCACCAATTGCTTCGGCGAAGGAGTCGTTTTTGCCGATGTATCCGGCGATACCAGTCTCATCCCCTGTGCGGGCGTGGGCGCGGGATAGGCACCAAGCACAAACCCCCAAATAGGATTTGAAACTCTCATAGTCCATATCCGAAACTTCGGCAGAGCCTTTCATGTCTTTGAGCTGACGCCAGTAGAACTCCGTTTTGGTGATCGTGGAGGTGTGCCAACCCAGGAAGATATCGCTGGTGGCCTGAATCAGGCGCTGGCCAGTCACCACCCGCTTGCCATGCTGCCATGTGCTTGGTCTACCGACATATGATTCTAAGACGGAAGGACCAGCTTCTTTGAGCTGCAAGATCAGGGCATCGTCTTCCGTTTTACTCTCAATTAGCACGATCAGACAGCGCGTACCCACGCTGCCAACACCGCCTACCCGCAGCGCACCATCCATTATTTGGAATTGATCAAGCAGATAACGCCGTTCGTCCGGCAGACTTACCAGGTAATTAGACCAGTTATCTTTGACGACTTCTTCTGATGCCTGAATTAAGTCAGTCCCCCTGAGATACTTTTCAAGTCCCAGCTCACGGAATGGGATCAGCAGCGGCGGGTCGCTGATGATGCGTCGGCGACCATCTTCAAACAAGGTGAGCTTCTCGAGCGTTTGCTGGTGTGTCTTTCTACTGGCTTTCTCCACCATTTTCCGGGTGCGTTTTTTACCTCGCTTAGAAGCCCTATCCATAATTTCCAAGACAGAATCAACATTCACATGGTAGTACCATACATCCAGGACGTGGGCTTGGGAAAATTTGTCCATCGCATAAGCGTACACCTTAGTGGTTTCGACTGCCAGGAGGCGGCACTTCTTCTCGCTAAAACCATTTTCCCTACCAGCCACGACGGCGCTGGCAGCAAGACGCTTCAGATCCCATTCCCAGGGACCTGGATAAGCCTCGTCGAAGTCGTTGATATCAAAGACCATGCTTCGTTCCGGGGTGGCGAAAATACCAAAATTAGACAGGTGAGCATCACCACACAAGATGACGTCCAAACCGGTCGCTGGTGTAGAGGCTAGGTCAGAAGCCATCACAACCGCAGAACCGCGCAGGAAGGCAAATGAAGATTCGAGCATGCGTCCATACTTGATGGGCAGCAAGCGTTGCAAGCGCCCTTTGTCCTGCTCCTGGAGCAGGCTCAGCGGGTCAGGCCGGTCGGCAGCCGGTGCCCACTCGCCGTGACTGCTGCGGGGAGCCAGTTTGCGCAGTTCCTTGACCATTTGTTTGGGATCAGAACTTGTGGTTCCAGTTTTTACTTCTGCAGTCATCATAGTCTCCTTTAGTCATTTTCAATGTGAAATTCTAAAATTTCTTCCCTGCATAAAATCTTGTTTGTCGGTGCCCTTTAGACCAGGAATAATACAACAGCAGTGATGGCTCCAAGGATAAACAGGATCGGGTAAAACCAGATCATGGGTTTGTCAATGCGGTGGGCGAGCTCTCCGCGACCATCCGTCTCCAGCCTTTTCAGGATTAC
Organism: Chloroflexota bacterium; assembly: GCA_020346705.1. GTDB lineage: Bacteria > Chloroflexota > Anaerolineae > Anaerolineales > UBA4823 > PFL25. The sequence continues at coordinate 2,888,277 of CP070785.1, forward strand.
ATTATAGATCACCACGATAACGCTGGCCACGAAAGCGCCGATCAACAATGCATCCATGAAGGTCAGGTAGCCAATTCTTGGTAAATTATCGGCTACAGTGAAATTGAAGGCCACGAAGGTCAGCAGCGTAGCGCTGGAAACCTCGACCCGCCGGCCGAAATCCCGCAAGAAGAAGGTGAACCAGGTGACGATGATTACTAGGGCCAAAGGCACCATGATACGGAAGATATAAAAGCTGAGATGCCGGCGCACGGTGAAATACAACCAATGATTTGAGTGTCCATCTTCGCTGGTGATCTCTGTCCAGGAGTCGACGATATACCACTCCTCTTCGCCCAGTAAATCTCCGATCTCGCTGAGTTCTTCCGGATCGGTGTAAGTGAAAAAATCTTCGTTAGGCAGCGACTCCACCTGGATGTAAAGCGTCTGCTTATCAAAGGGGAATTTTGTGAAATCAAACAATGGTGCTTGCAGATCGGTAGTGTAATGTTCCTGATAAATTGCCCGACCATCTGGCATTACGGCTGCATTTTGGTTTTGAATCCAGCGATTGCCTTGCTGGTTGAAGATGGAGAACTGCGGGACCAGGATTTCGTTCTCGTCGGCGAATTTTACGAAACTGGCCCCGGTGAAGGTCTTAAATTCGCATTGGCAATCCTCAGGGTTGAAGGCCAATAAAGGGTCCTCCCATTCCATGCGCAGTTCAGACACTGCGTTAAACTTCTCGTTGAGCTGGTCAATGTTGGTGATTTGGATCAGTTTGGATCCCACTCTTACCTCTAGGGGCTCATGAATGATGGGATTCCCTTCGGGTTCTGCCTTGCCAGTCAGCACCTCCGGGGCATTGGCGCCGATCAAAAGCCGGTAAGATCCCGTCGTCAGCTCCCCTCGATCGGTATTATTGCCCACCTGGACCTTGAGGTTTTTTAGGTTTTGATCAATCTTTATTTGGGTGCTGGTAGAGGATCTCTCACCTGTCAAATTGGCACCCCGTAAAGGTTTTCCATTGAAGCTTTCGAGGACCAATCCAGGCCTAAGATCCCCCGAAGTGGCTTCCACATATACGTATATTGTTTCTCCAGCACTAATAGGTATTAAGGTGTACGTTTGTCGGGGTTCCTCTGTAGAAATTACCCCACTTACCTCCTGAATGTTGACGCTTCCCCTGGAAACAGTCGGATCGAGTACAGCGAGGTTATCCCCGGTGGGACGGGCAACGCCTTCCAACACTCTGGGTTCGTTCAATCCTACCAGCAACTTGAATGAGCCAAATGAATCGGTAAATGGCGCGCTCGTGGCCGCAAGTAAATAGGTGCCATCCGCGGGGATGGTGAACTCGAAGGCTGCCGCTAAACTGGTCCCAAAATCATCGTTCCAGACCGGTGATATTTCATCGTAGATGGCGGGCAAAGTTTCCAGCGGATCGCCCCCCTCAGCGATCACCTGATCGACCCTGGTGGTGAACTTTTCAAATATATCTTCCGGTTGCGTGCCTTCAGGGAAGAGCATAATGAATGGGTCCAGGTTGCCGGTAGCATTTTCCATGCGCACATAGAGGTCTTGTCCTTCTTCCAGATTTAACAATCGATAAACAGCAATCGATGACGGATCTACAATTCCGCTCAATTCCTGGACTTTTGGTTCGGAATCATCGTCGCTTTGGGCGTATGCAACCTGTTTCCCGACAACCGGGCTAAATGCCAGCATGGATATGAGAATTAGGAGCCAAAAAGTGAAGGATTTATTTTGGAGATATTGGAAATTGTTCATCGAATAATTAGTTGCTGATGACCCAAACAGTCGATCAATCGGATAGCGCATTATTACTTTCAGCTTGATTTTTTCTTTCTTGCCACTCACGGTGAAACTCCTGGATGGCCACCTCAATGGTGGGGTAAAAGTGCCTTCGGTCGATCGTTTCATATAATCCGTAACGTTTAATCTTATCCCTGACTGGGTCTTTGAGTTCAGCCAGGATGAGATGGATGCCAGCCGCGTTCAACTCTTCATCCAGGTCGACCAGCATATCCGCGGCGGTGGTATCTACATCGGTAATCGGTTCTGCTGCGACCAGCACCCAAAAGGGGGTGGGTTCTGTGCGAGCGACCTGTTCACGCACAAAGTTGCGGAACAGGTTGGCATTAGCAAACATGAGCTCAGCATCCCAGCGGATCATCAGCAAGCCTGGGGTTAATTCTGCATCCGGGTAGCGTTCCAGGTCATGATACCCAGAGACTTCTTCAGGTTTTCCCAAGACGGCAGAGTGAGGGCGCCAGGCGGCGGCGAAGATCTGGAAAATGGCCACCGCGACGGCGATGAGGATGCCTTCCAGTACGCCAACCAGCGCCACGCCGAGGATGCAGATCAACGCCAGGACGAACTCGCTTTTACGTACGTTCCATAGATGGCGCAAGGCAGGCAGCTCAAACAGGCTGATGGCTGCCACAATCACGATCGCGGCTAAGGTGGGTTGAGGCAGGTTTCTCACCAGTCCAGGGGCAAATAAGAGCATCCCCAGCACCGCTGCAGCCGCTACAATCCCGGTGAGCTGCGTCTTAGCCCCGGATTGTTCGGCGACCGCGGTGCGTGAGCTGCTGGTGCTGACTGGAAATCCTTGGAATAACCCGGCCAGGAGGTTGGCTGAACCAATGCCGACCAGCTCCTGGTTGCTGTCCACCTCATCACCGCGCCGGGCAGCAAAACCAGCCGAGGTTGAGATCGTATCGCCAATCGCCACCAGGGTGATGCCAAATGCGGCTGCAGCTAATGGGGCCAGATCTGAGGCTTCTACTGCAGGAAATGAAGGACGTGGAAACCCCTGGGGCAGCACCCCAACCACGTCTACTCCTTTGGCAGCCAGGTCAAGCAGGACGGTGGCGGCGATGGCAGCGACCACTCCAAACAGGATGCCCGGGGCACGGGGAGCCCAGCGTTTGAAACCAAGGATGATGATTAATGTCAGCAGGCCAACACCTAATGCCCAGAAATTGGTCTGGTCGAGGTTGGCGATAAAATCCCTGACGTCCGCGATAAAATTCCCACCTTCAACAGAAAATCCGAACAGCTTGGGCAGCTGCCCGACGAAGATGGTGATCGCCAATCCTGCCAGGTAACCGACACGAACCGGCTTTGAAAGCAGATCGGAGACAAACCCCAACCGGGCAACACCTGCTCCAACGCAGATAACACCAACCATCAACGCCAACGGACCTGCAAGGGCGATAGAGTATTCTACGTCTCCGGCTGCCAGAGGGATGACCACGGCGGCGATCATGGGACCAAGTGAAGAATCAGGACCAAGGACAAGGTATGGTGAAGGACCAAAAATGGCGTAGGCTACCAGGCAGACCACCGTGGTGTAAAGCCCGGTTATGGCCGGGAGTCCCGCCAGCTCGGCGTAGGCCATGCCCTGGGGGACAAGTAAGGCGCAGAGGACCAATCCTGCCACCAGGTCGCGCAGCAGCCACCCGCGCTGGTAGTTGCGAATGGCGTTCACGCCTGGAATCCAATTGCTTAATCTCTGCCCGAGTGTTGGTGTTGTTGTCTGAGATGAGGGAGAAATCATATTACTAGTTCCTGATTGATAACCTGAATGTAGTTAGTTTTTCCTCACAAGTCAGATTTGTTTCAATCGTCTCTCCGGCTGATCACTATACCGCCCAAATTACCTAACCAGAACAGCAGGATGAAGAAAACCAAAAATGGTCTTTCGATAACCTCCCTACCGGAGACAAGGAAAGCCAGGCCAAATATTATGATCAAGATAGTGAGGGCAGCAAAAGCAGAGATCAACCAGCGCCTTCTACCAGGCTTGTCAAAATCACTCTGTTCGCTCATTTTTTCTTGTTCTTTTTCTTGCCCTTGCCTTTCTTTTTGGGTTTACCTTTAGACTTGTTCTTCTTAGTTTTTTTACCGCCCTTTTTCTTAGATTTCTTTTTACCCTTCTTGCCAGCAGATTTCTTGGACTTCTTAGATTTACTTTCCTTGACAGCAGGGCTTTCCATCTTTTCAGTCTTCAATATCTGCTCTGGGAAGATCTCCATGCGCACTTGGCGAAACTTGCCCAACCAATACTTAACCTGGCCAGCAGTCAGGCCGGATCGCTGGGCAGCCTGTGCTTGGGTGGCGCCGTCATCTATGGCTAATAAGGCGATCGCCCTCTGACCGTGCAGATCATTCCCCGTGGAGATCATCTTGAAGGCTTCCCTCTCTTGATCTGAGAGCAGCCTGCCTTCCGGTACGTTACCATTATTCTGGTTTGTCATATTTTTATCCTCCTGCAGGATCTCTACGTAAAAATTGGTCCTAGTTGCGTTATCCGGTTTCTTCTCTTAGCGGACAGATATTTCACATGTTCGGGATTAATCTAACCGCCGGGGACGGCGACTGGGGCCGGTGGTGGTTTAGTATCTAATTATATATCAGGAGGTGCTGCCAGTGGGCAACACCTCCTGAGGATAGGGCAAAAATTACTTACCTAGGTGCTGACAAAGTCAACATCAGCTGCCTCAGCGCCGCCCGGGGCTTTGCCCTTGAACTGGCT
>CP070785.1:2892919-2901055 GCA_020346705.1 Chloroflexota bacterium
GCAGGCTTGCTTTATAAGGAGATGGCAGGCACAGTTCTTGGCTCAATCAAAGTTGCTATTCCCATTGGTGGAATTTTAGTCCCATTCTTGATGTCCACCCTGATCAGGTTATCTAGTTTTGAGGTTTCATTGATCCTATTCCCCCTTTCCGTACTGCTGGCATTCCTTCTTATCTATTTTGTATCACCTGGCAGGTCCAAAGTAAGACAATCCTCGAGTCTGGATTAAGTACTGCCGAAATTATTAGATGAATTTTATTCTCCCTGAGCTGGGTTCTGGATCCGGGTAGTTTTAATTCTCTCCATCCAGGATTGACTAAAATCGCGCACCCAATTAAATAATCTATTCTGGCGCAACTTGCTTGCCTTGTGGCGCACGGCTGGAATTCTTAAAATTAGTAACGTTAAAACCAATGCACCATACAATAAAGGAATTCTAATATCTGATTTTACCAACCAAACATAATGGACGATCACCAATATTCCTGCCAGATAAACTAATTTATGTAATCGAGTCCATGTCCTTCCCAACCGCTTCATCCATCCCCGGGTCGAAGTTACAGCCAACGCCAGCAATATCAATCCCGCAGCAAATCCTACAAATGCGTACCTTTTTTCGAATATGGCTTCTTGTAAAAGGATCAAATCAAATTGATAATCCAAGCCAATAAAAATTAAAAAGTGGATGCTGGCATACATAAAGGCATATAAACCCAATGCTCTTCTCACCTTGATTGCCTGCCGAAATCCAAATACCGTGTTCAAGGGTGTGCATGCTAATGCAAGAATTAACAGGACCAGAGCATATTTTCCAGTCCGCAATTCCAATGCTTGAATTGGATTGAATGTTAGATTATTTGTAAACCAATTGAATACCAAAAGAGCTAATGGAATCCAGGCTGCAATATGAACCGCAGCCTGGAATTTTGTAAAACGTGGGAGAGATATTGAAATCATGTTATCTGTGCTCAGAATAATCAATCCAAATCTATTTTTTTCACATTAATAGTTTACTGCTAAATCCATCCCGTCATATAGGTGAGCAACTTCTTCTTCATATCCATTAAACATGAGCGTTTGTGTGCGGCTGTTATCTCCAATTCTGCGTTCAGAAGCCTGTGACCATCGAGGGTGAGAGACTTCAGGATTGACATTCGCGTAAAATCCATACTCATTTGGCGCGGCTGCCATCCACAGGGAGGTCGGCATCTCAGATACCAAATCTATTTTTACAATTCCTTTGATGCTTTTAAATCCATACTTCCAGGGTACAACTAGCCTGACAGGTGCTCCATTTTGAGGCAGTAATGGTTTCCCATATATGCCTGTCGCCAGAATGGTCAGATCATGCATGGCTTCATCAACCCGTAAACCTTCAATATAGGGCCACTGATACCACTGAACTTTTTGACCTGGCATTTTTTCCGGATCATAAATCGTCTCAAAACGAACATACTTTGCATCAGAAGTCGGCTCAACTTCTTTCAACAATTCCGACAATGGAAAACCCACCCAAGGAATCACCATCGACCACGCTTCAACACAGCGCAATCGATATATTCTCTCCTGGAGGGAAAATTTACTGATATCATCCAGATCGTATGTCTTTGGCTTATTTACCAGACCACCCACTTCTATCTGCCAAGGAGAAGTCGGGAAATCCTTTGCTAAACTAGCAACCCGCTCTTTATCAGTCGTAAATTCGTAATAATTATTGTAATTTGTGATCGCTTCATAAGAGGTCAAGGGTTCATCAATCACAGTTGGGGAGGGTGTGGCAGGAAGGGGACTTGAATTTACCGGATTGGCTGGCGAATCCGTTGGAATATCTGTAGATGAGGCAGATTGCGCCCCACAAGCAGCTAAAATCATTGAACTAGCACTCACGATACCCAAGCCTTTTAAAAACTCTCTACGGCTCAAATATTGGCTTTCGGGAGTTATTTCTGAAGATTTAATCTTTTCCATGCATTCATCCTTTATAAATTAGACCTGACTTGTCAACATTGAGTAAAGGATACACCACAATTATTACAAATATATAAATTTTGATTAATAGGTTCGTTAATTTGACTGCCTCTAGCAATTCAGGTAAACTGAGTTTCCAACAACAACCGGAAAACTATGAGAAACATTGATGGCGCAATTGGTGAGGGTGGTGGTCAAGTTTTGCGCACCTGTCTTGCCTTATCGATCGTCACAGGTCAAGATTTTACGATCAGAAATATCCGTTCGAGCAGGAAAAAACCTGGTCTGCGTCCTCAACATTTAAATGCTGTCAAAATCGCAGCTATTATCAGCAACGCAAATGTATATGGCGCGCAACAAGGCTCAACCCAACTCTCCTTTTCACCTCGATCAATTCAACCGGGTAAGTTTACCTGCGAGATTGGTACAGCTGGCTCCACCGCACTGGTCTTGCAAACAATTTACCTGCCATTAAGCCTTTTAGATCAGCCATCCTTTATCACGATTTCTGGGGGTACTCACGCCCCACTGTCGCCAAGTTTCGATTTTATCAATCAACATTGGCTGCATTATTTAAAAAGAATTGGTTTTGATATTCAGATGGAGATGGTATTAGCTGGATTTTATCCCCAAGGAGGCGGGAAAATTCGTGGAAATATCCGTCCTGTGAAAACTATTGAACCATTGAACATTCCTGAGCGTGGTTCCCTTCGCCAAATTCGGGGATATTCTGGCGTTGCGAACCTTGACAGAAGAATAGCAGAGCGGCAACGGAATCAGGTTATCCACCGTCTAGGCAGCCAATACCCCTTAAATGATATCCGGATAAGCCAGCTGCCATCCAAATTCAAAGGTACGACTGTATGTTTGATTTGTGAATTTGAGCATTCACAATCTTGTTATTTTTCACTGGGCGCCTTGGGTAAACCGGCTGAGAAAGTTGCAGACGAAGTCTGTGAAAAAATTGAATATTTCCTTTCCACAAATGCTGTTATGGATGAATACCTGGCAGACCAGCTTCTCCTCCCTCTCTCATTTGCAAACGGAAATTCAAACTTTTCAACGTCAAAGATTACCAACCATTTGCTAACAAATGCAGAGATTATTCGGAATTTTATGAATACTGATATTTCAATCGATGGATCGGCTGGCAATCCAGGAATTATTAAAATCACTCCCTACAATCAATGAACCTGTCACTGCTAAAAATCGATCAAAAGTGGTTAGTTTTGATCGCCATCGGGATGAGCACATTCATGTCTGCGTTAGACACAAGTGTAGTAAACATAGTCCTGCCAGTAATTAACGCATCATTCGGCAGCGAAATCGCGACAGTTGAATGGGTTGTCATCATTTACTTATTGTTTGTCAGCAGTCTACTTTTGAGTTTCGGCAGGCTGGGAGATATTCGCGGACATAAATCAGTATTTATCATCGGTTTTTCAATCTTCATTTTCAGTTCCGCGCTATGTGGATGGGCACCTTCGATCGGAGCATTGATTGCTTTTCGTGGAATCCAGGCTGTTGGTGCAGCAATGTTGGCTGCAAACTCCCCAGCGATTCTCACCAAAAATTTTCCCGCCTCCCAACGAGGCCAGGCACTGGGACTTCAAGCCACGATGACATACCTGGGTTTGACAGTTGCACCTTCCCTTGGGGGTTGGCTAACGGAATTAATTTCATGGAGAGCGGTGTTTTATATTAATGTCCCAGTTGGCTTGTTTGCATTGATCCTGGCCTGGTTTTTCATTCCCTCGGATAAAGAATCCGGATCCCACGAATCCTTCGATGTTCCTGGCTCACTCCTTTTTTTGATCGGTTTGATAACACTTTTATTGCCATTGAATCAGGGTTACGCCTGGGGATGGAATTCATGGCCAGTTGTGGGCTTGTTCGCCTTTGCGACTATTTTCCTTCTAAGTTTCGTTTATGTTGAAAGGAAATCTGCCAGTCCAATTTTGGATTTGGAATTATTCAAAAACAAAGTGTTTTCAGCCGCAACGATAAGTTCTGTATTGAACTACATCGCAGTATTCAGCATATTGCTGCTGCTGCCGTTTTATTTGCTTCAAGGCCGCGGTCTAAGTCCATCTCAGGCTGGCTTTATTCTCACTATCCAACCGATCGTGATGGCGATTATCGCCCCGATATCTGGCAGCATATCAGATCGCATTGGCACCAGAATTCCAACAGTTTTAGGAATGATAATCCTGTCATTAGGGATATTTCTAATGTCAAGGTTAGGACCGAACGAATCACTCTACCAAGTCGGTATAGCAATGGGCATCATCGGGCTAGGTACAGGGACATTTATTTCCCCCAATAACAGCGCAATCATGGGAGCGGCACCACTTGAACGCCAAGGCATCGCAGCCGGGATCCTCGCGACCTCACGATCGACAGGGATGGTCCTCGGTGTAGGCCTCGCAGGAGCGATTTTCACAACAATTCTGGCAAGAGGGGTCGAAGATTCACAAATTTACATCGCCATCAGCTCGAGCTTGATTGTGACATCAATAATCGCGGGGATAGGAGCATTAACTTCATCAATAAAGAATTAATTCTAGCCATTTATCTTGATCCTTCAACTCCTGGATTCGGTTTAGATTAATCACAAATAAAGAATGGATGGTTAATCACAGCTTCAAAACCCAGATTTGCCACACATTGATGATCAATTAGATTTAAATTGGGACTCTTTAGAACTGAAATCAGGATAGTTAATCGATATGGTCGTTTCTAACTTTAATGATCTCGGCCATGATGCTAACCGCGATCTCGCTCGATGACCGACCACCTAAATCAATCCCTATCGGGGCATGCAAACGAGACAATTGAGCTTCTGAAATCCCAAAATTCCTCAAGCGTTCAATTCTTTTCTGGTTAGTCCGTCGGCTTCCTAAAGCACCGATATACCGGGCTTCACTGGTGAGTGCAATTTGCAATGCCGGATCATCTAATTTTGGATCATGAGTCAGAACTACGATATAAGCCGAGCTATCTAGAATCAAATTCTTTAATGCCTCTTGTGGCCACTCTTGAATCAACTCTCCAACATCGGGGAAGCGTTCTTCTGTAGCAAATGCTTCCCGGGGATCAATTAACAAGGTATCAAAGCCAGTTGTATTCGCGATTGCGATTAATGGTTCGGCTAGATGTACTGCCCCGACGATAATTAATTTTGGTGGTAACGGATGAGATTCAATAAAAACTCGTGAGCCATCTGCCAAAGTTATCGTTCCTGATTTTTCATCTGCAAGAAACTCCACTGCTGTACTCTTCAAATCGTCAACCATGTCATTTGGGAATTTTAGATCCCCCACAAGTTCCCCATTAATCCCCAGCAAAAGTTTCTTATTTACGTAATTTGATGGTCCATCCAAATAGGTAATCGTCACGAACGGATTCCCATTTAGAAGGTTGTTCCTCACCTCAGGATAGATGCTGTCAAGTGAAAATCCTGGCTCTACAAATACCTTGATCTTCCCACCGCATGCGAGCCCCACTTCCCAAGCAGTTTCGTCGGCAATACCAAATTCAATCAGGTGGGGTAAATTGGAATTCATTACCTGTTCAGCTTCTTGGATAACTGCCCCCTCAACGCAACCTGCACTGACTGAACCTGCGATTCCCCCACTCATCGTAGTCACCATTTTCGATCCCACCGGTCGAGGTGCAGAACCCCAAGTCTCTACTACGGTAGTGACAGCGATCTGCTCATTTTCCTGTCGCCATTGGTCTAATTTCTCGATAACATCTCTCATTTTTTCTCACCAAATTCCACATACCAATATTAATAAAAAAAGGGGGTAGCATTCGAGCTACCCCAAATGCATAAAATATTTTACTCGATAATGATTTTTTCTTCGGCAAGTAAGTGTACTCTGGAAGCACAATGAGCAGCTGCGTCTTCAGCAGCTGCCTTTCCTTCAGGGGTGTTAAAAGCCGCTAACCTGGCATCATTGTTATCAAACCAAAATTCAGATACCGCATGGTAAGGCAGGTCTGGATTTTCTTCTAAAACCACACTCATTCGATAATGGCGCATCCCAGGGAGTTTCTTTCCTAATGAGGGGTGTTCTTCCAAAGCCCATTTCTTGAAATCTTCCAGAGTGTACTCCTCTTTCTTTTGCATCATTGAAATCACTTTCAACATGTTCAGCTCCTCATTTCTGGAATTAATACATTACGGGGCTAAATGATTTCTAACCCGCCAAATACTTTGTCCACTGGTTCTTAGGCTCACGAAGCTTCTTCTTTCTCCTCTAATGCTCTCAATATCTTTTCAGGTGTGATAGGTATATCCGTGATCCGAACACCGATAGCATCCGTAATCGCGTTGGCGATAGCCGGGATTGGAGAATTAGCAGTCATCTCACCAACTCCTTTGACCCCAAAGGGACCATCAACCGAAGGAAATTCTAAGACAACGCTGTCCACTTCCGGAAGCTCCATTGGACCGGGTAGCAGATATTCACTAAAACCCGTCGGCATGTGATCTACATTTGGGTAATAGGGATGGGTAGATTCATATAAGGCGTGTGCCATTCCCATGATAGACCCACCCCTGATTTGTCCTTCGACCAACGCGGGATTCACCTGCCTGCCGATTTCATATGCACTCTTTAAGCTGAGTACAGTCACTTCACCTGTTTCTGTATCAACTTCCACCTCTGCCACAGTGCAGGCATGGGCTTCAGTCGAATCCGGATCCATTTTTCCAGTTTCCGGGTCAACCTCGCTCTTTGGTTTCATGAACATTCCCCGACCAGAGATTGTTCTACCATACTTAAAATGTGCTGCAAGTGCCACATCGATCACGCTGATCGACTTGTCTGGCGATCCTTTGACGCGGATATTGCCTTCACCATCAGTCTCCAGGTCATCTGGACTAACTTCCATCTCATCAGAAGCGACATCCAGCATTATCTTCCGGGCCTCTTCAGCTGCCTGGATAACTGCATTGCCCACCCGATGTGTCGCCCGGCTGGCAAAAGTCCCCATACAATGCGGTCCAGTATCCGTATCTGCCGTATCAATCATCACGTTTTCAAAGGGTACCCCCAATACCTCTGCCCCAATTTGGGCAATGACCGTTTTCAAACCCTGCCCCAAATCTGTCGAGGACAGCGATATTACGAAATTTCCAGTCGTTGTTGAGTGGATCAAGGCTTGGGAAGGGTCACCTCCGAGATTCATCCCGGTCGGGTAATTAACTGCTGCGATTCCTACTCCTTTTTTGATTGCCATGTCATGCCTCCTTCCCATTCGATGAGCTCATATCCTTAAATTCATCAGGTAGATTATGCCCAACCAGGTCTGCTGCAGCTTGCATGACTTCAATCAGAGTCGCATCTTCAACGACTTTCTGATGTGGTTTCATATCCCCATTTCGATACGCATTTGTGAATCTGATTTCCCAGGGGTCCATGCCGAGCTCTCTGGCAATCTTATCCATTTGCATTTCCAAGGCAAAGGAGGCAGGGGTGACTCCAAACCCACGCATTGCACTGCCAGGTTGTTTGTTTGTATATACGCAATGAGCATCGATCCACACATTTGGAATGCGGTATGGACCTGCGATGTTCGCGGCATGCTTGGTGACAGCGTATGGGGTATGCCGATTGTAAGCACCGGCATCTGCATAGGTAGTTATCTTTCTCGCAACGATACGGCCATCCTTCATCACCCCATCTTTAAAATACATCCTCCAGGCTCCCCTTGAAGAGGATACCTGCATCTCCTCCTGCCGGGAGAACATATACTTCACAGGGCGGTTCGTTTCCATGGCAGCTAATGTGGCGATTGGTTCAACTATTACATCAACTTTCCCTCCAAAACCACCACCTACCGTTCCTCCAACAAGGTGTAATTTCTGAAAGGGGACCTGCAATATTATGGCAGTGTTATCCAGAGTAAAGAACAGAGCTTGTGTATTTGAGTAGATCGTTATCCGACCATCTGCTTCCGGTTTTGCAATACAGGCGGTTGTTTCAGATGGCGCATGTTCGATTGGCGAGGTTTGGTAGCGATCTTCGATTATGAAATCAGCTTCTTTAAAACCCTGGTCGACCTCTCCAAATCGGACTCTCCGGCAATGGTGACCCTCATAAACGAAATAGTTGGTTCCCCATTCCTTCAGAATGGGAGCATCTGGCTTCAAGGCCTC
>CP070785.1:2901155-2906325 GCA_020346705.1 Chloroflexota bacterium
CCTGTCTTGACTAAGAATTGGACCTCAAAATGAAAAATCAAAACCTGATCTTGGTAGTAGCAATACTCCCGCTGATAGTGAGTTGTATCCCTGAATCCGATTTCTCGAATTCAAATCAAAGTGAAACAATTACTATTGAAGCAACAAATGAAATCTTGATTGAGATTCCGCAAACTTCAACACCAGATCCAGTAGAGACTGAAGAACTTGAACCATCACCTACTTTAGAATCTGCCACAAACTCCTCAACAAATCTACAGCCAACTATGATTCCTTGTTCTGGGCAACTGACTTCACCCAACCAGGAAGGCCCTTTTTATAAAGCCGGCTCACCAGAACGGAAAAGCCTGATTGATGAAGGCATGGCGGGCATACCAATCCTAATCTTTGGCCGCGTGTTTGATCAGGATTGTAATCCCATGACGGGTGTGAAATTGGATTTCTGGCATGCAGATGTGGATGGTGAATACGACAATATTGGCTATACGCTGCGCGGCCATCAATTCTCAGACGAGAATGGGTATTTCTCCATCGAGAGCATCGAGCCAACCCCATATACTGGCCGACCCTCACATATTCATGTCAAGTTATTTGCTCGAGATGGGCAAGAACTGCTGACAACACAAATGTACTTTCCGGGAAGTGAAACTTCTGGAGATGTCCAGAATGCACCTGATTTATTGGCAACTTATTTAGAGCCTGACTCGGAAGGTCGCCAACAAGTATTATTTAATTTCATTGTGCATCCTTAGGAACTCATTGGGGGTTATCCAAAATTTCAATATTCCGATTCAAGATGATTTCCCCTTGGTCCGCAATCTCCATTTTATTTTCCTGGGAAGTCTATTTCAATCTTTCGAAAGGATAAAAACTTTCTTGACAGATTTAGGTATCGAACTAAAATCTGTGGGAGAATGTATATTGGTCAGGTGTGAAATGGGGATTACAAAAATCTAGAGAAAAACAGTGGAGTTATCCTCAAAGTATTCGCACATATCAAAGATTCTTATTGCTCTCGGCGAATTATTGCTTTTGTGGGCAGTAATCATCGCACGGGTTTTTTCCTTCAATCGGTTTGTCGGCAATGAGCATGACGTTCTACCTTTCGCCAGACAATTTTTTGATCGCAGCTGGCTGCCGAATGATTGGTATTTAAATCTTACTGTCGGCTACCGACAAGTATTCAATTACATACAAGGCTTCTTGATTGACTGGCTTGGCTTTCTAGATGGTGCCTATATCGGACGACTACTTGTATATTTAATCCTGGCTATAGCATTTTTCATCTTTTTTAGAACAATTGGTCTGCGATTTTTCCTTGGCATTATTGTTGTCTATTTATTCCTAGAAAATCAATCTTTAATCGCTGGAGAGTGGATAGCTGGCGGAGCCGATCCTAAAACGGTTGCGTATGCCTTCGGGTTGATAGCGTTCGCCTCGTTTTTCAGGGAGAAATACCTGATCGGATTTGCCCTTGCCGGGGCTGCACTATCGTTCCATGTTTTGATCGGAATTTATTCCTTGTTCAGCGTTGTTATGGCAACAATATTGACCCAAGGACCAATCAAGGAAAAAATAATCTTACTCATTAGAAAATCATGGCCATTCCTTATCACCGGCATTTTTGGAATCATAGCAATATTCCAACAACTCCTTCCTCAGGCAGGTATCGATGCAAACAAAGCATGGCAAATTTATGTTGAGTTCCGAGTTCCTCACCATGTGTTGCCTTCGGCCTGGCAGGGAATCGAATGGATCTTTATATTAATAATTGCTTCTTTCCTTTTTCTCATTGTATTTTTCGTGTTTCGGAAAAATGCGTTGAAATTCATTTCCGCATATGCCCTCGCCTGCATAACTCTATTTATCTTCGGATTGGTTTTATTTTTTCTGGATCAAACCTCATTATTGAGATTCTACTGGTTTCGATATCCAGACGTCATGGTTCCATTCTTGAGTTTGGTTGTCATCGCTTTATTGATTAATGGGATTGCTGACCTGAATTTATCGGACTATCCTAGAATCCCTCCAAAAATTCATTGGGTTCAATGGATGTTAAGGTATGGATTGCCAGTGCTCTTTGCAATATTTGCTATCTTACTTCTCGCTGAATCGAGGACTTATCTGCAAGGTAAATATCAAAGGGGATTAAACAGAAAAAGCACAAAAACTCAAGTTGCCCTAGAATGGATTAATGAGAATACACCTGAAGAGGCAGTTTTCTTAGTTGATCCCCTGATGAACGAATTCTACACCTATGCGCAACGAGCCAGATTCGTATCCTTCAGCCATCCTCCCCAGTCAGCTCCTGAATTACTTGAGTGGTTTGATAGGCTCACATTGATCAATGGAAATCAAAAGCCAGATATCCCCCCAGCCAAAGGTAAGATGCAGGAAAGTTTCGCCAATCTTGATGCAGATTTGATTGAACAAATTGCAAACGAACACGGAGTTAACTATTATCTAGGTCGGTCTGGAACTGAGCTGCCATTCAGACTGGTCTATCAGGATGATACCTTTGCTCTTTACCGACTTGATCGGATGAGCGATTAACCTAAGATTGTGTTTTAAGGAAACCGCCCCCAATTTGTAGAATATTGGGGGCGTATCTATTTATTGGACTTAAAACAATTTATTGAGAGATGTCTCGTTGGAACGTGGCCACCAGGGCTCCATCTGCAGTTCGCATTTCCATGTTGAGTCCCTCAAATTCATACGTAGCGGCTGTCTCCAGCGCAGCCAGATACTGCTGTTCTTGCTCCATGAGCCCTTCAGGTTCAAGACAGGCCATCTCGGTCGCTCCAACGCTGCTAATACTGATGTTGTTTCCATCGGTTTGATATTCACCAAAATAACTGTTACACCCAGCGGATCCAGTAAGCTGATTATCATCACCGAAATTTGCCGTGATCTCAGTGCCGATTATTAAGGTAGTAACGCCGCCTTTTCCGTTGTTGTAGCTCAACACCTGCCAGGAAGTTCCCTCCAAAGATTGGTCGACAGAATCGAAACGGGCGCGTTCATTCCCATCAACATCCCTAAGGATCAGCTCTTCACCGGCAATTTCAAAAGTAGCCGTTTCAGCTAACACAACCAGAAAATCTCTTTCCTGCTCCATCACAGGTTCCGGGCAGGCCATCATCGTGGATGCTATCGGTTCATTAAAAGTTAGCTGATTTCCACTCACCTCGTAGGTAGTATTGTAATTGTTGCAGCCTGAAGTTCCCCCAACGCTACCAGTTTCATCAAATTGGGCGGTTATTTTCGTTCCTTCAATCAATCCCTCTCCATTAAGCTCGCCTAGCAGCCAGATACTGCTTGTCAAATCCTGGCCTGACGTAGAGGGAGCACAAGCCGAGAGCATGAGAATGGCCATCGATCCAATAGCTATTATCCCTAGCTTTATCATTTCAACCCTCCTTTTTGGAATTATTTTATAAGCCTTTAACGAAACATACTGTTGAGAAGTTCCAACCAATAGATTCAAACAGAGGTTTCTCAACAAGGTAAAAATTCGCCAATCAAATGAATTTAGCTATAATTATCCGCTCTCAGGTTCAATCAGCTCCAGGTTTTCCAGATCTGGGTGTTCGGGTGCGGTCATCTCGCGATACGCCAGCGTCCATGTCGCTGAGGTGAAAGCCACCACAATACTGCGGATCAAGGCAAAAATAATTGTCCCCAGCAATCCCCCTATGCATATTGGACCAAACCACCATAATCCGGGATCAGCAACGAAGAATAAACCAAATAATGGGGCTGCGAGCGCAAGAACAATGACAAACGAAATCCCGAAAATGACGATTCCCAAAGCGAAGAAGATCAACCAAAAGATAATCGTTGCCCCAAGGTTATCTTTAAGCACTTCCCAACCACGTTTGAACGCATCGATCCAACCCAGATCTTCAAGGATTGCCGCCCGTTCGCCATAGATGCGTATCTGTTCAAGAATGATCACCAGGAAAAATAACCCACAACACAGGAATCCGCCGCAGATGATAGAAACCAGAACAAGAGAGGTAATCCCTGCAGCCTGGTCAACATCCAAAAGACCAATCCCAAAGAATATGCCGCTAAACAGGATAATCCCGCCGATGATCAACATTAGAATCAAGGGAATTGCGGCTAATATACCCAAGCCAAACAAGGTCCAGAATTTTCGCGCTCCGCCAGCCCAGGCTTTGCTAAAAGATGTCTCCCCCTCTTCTTCTACTTGTAATACACCGGCGATTAACCCTCCCCTGGCGATCACCGAAACCACCCACAGCGCGATAGCAATTATCAAGAATATACATATCAAAACTAGTATTAGACCACTGAGAGCAAGGAAAAACTGCTCTGCCGATTCTCCAAAAGGAAATCCAAAGCGATCAAATTCATCCCCACTGAAGGAATAATTGGTTTGTGGCGCCCCACTCCCCTGACCTAAAGCTGCAAGAAATCCAAGCACCCAAAGAATTTTCCAGCGCCAGGTGATCTCCCAGGCCCTCCCTAACACTTTTCCGAAATCCATCATCCACCTCCTTTAATCATCTTCATCCGCTACTTTTTTGCTTGATTCTCCTACATTCCCATGCAAAATTACATGATCAAGAATATCGTGATCTCTTCATATTATAGTACCAGGATGAAAATATGAATACCAGTCATTGGCGAAAATCAGCGCTAAACTGGTAATTCATCGTTTTCGGCATGATATCCCGCAATAATTGACTGGTAATTCGGGATTTAACACCAGGATCGATACCTGGATCGCATTTAAACCTGACGATTGAATCTGGGTGCATTTTTTCCAGCTTAACCCTAATAAAATTTTCGAGATCCTCTTGATTGAGCCACTTTTCCAGGAACAATTCTTCCATTGGACGCGCGGGGAGTTCGATAAATTTGAGGGATTTTATTCCCCATTCTTGTTCAGAAATTTCTGCCACTTCAATATCATAAAATCCCTTATCTTCCTCTTTTTCCGCAAAGGATGTTCTCTCTGTTGATCCTGGGTAAACCACTGGGGGATGGTTTTCACCATTCTTTGAAAGATCTCCCAGTACCTGTCGACGATGTATATGTCCGGAGAGCACTGCCACGGTGTCCTCTGGAAGAAAACGCCTGGGGATCACGTCCTGCCCTCTCCGAAACGTGTAACCAGATTCGCCTACCTGGGCCCCTTCAA
>CP070785.1:2906425-2908690 GCA_020346705.1 Chloroflexota bacterium
AAGAGAAGCCATGCCGGACTTAGTGCGCCGGGCTTTTGAATCCCCGGAGGTCGCCGGAGTAACGATCTTTTCTCGTTACGTCGCGGTTTTAGCCGAAAATAAGAGAACCTGGCCTCAACGCGCGTTACAGCTGCAAACCCTGCCTGAAACAACTTCTCACGAGCTGATCCATACCTATGTAAATTCGACCTTGGGACAATTAAAATCCGACATACCTCCCTGGTTCAGCGAAGGTCTGGCGATTTACTTTAGTGGGAGTGAGACAAAACACACGATTGTTACCCCGAACTTCACTATTAGCAACAGTTCAACTGAAGATTATCAGCTTTACGATACCACCTTCAAATTCTTGGAAGCGCGTTATGGTCGCGAACGCCTTTTGGAACTTATCAACTCATCGATTCAGGAGGCTGACCCCTCCATCTTATATCTCGATCTGGATATAAGCGATGACCAACGGCTGGTCTCCCTGGCAAGGGCATGGAGTCAGCAAAGGAACAACCTCGCCCGGGGCGGCATCATTGTTGTGACCTTGATCGCGGCGCTGCTGCTGTGGAGATCGGCTCCAGAATATAATTGTCCAAACTGTGGGCATGCAGGCAGGAAAAAGGATTTAATCGATGAAATGTATTGTCCGAACTGTAAACGCCCATATGATCGAGCTGTCCCATGGTAGATGCTACGGTCCCTGAAAATGATTTAGCAAACAAAAGACTCGGATTTTCCTTATAAGTCGACCGTGACCAGCTCAATAATCGAAATTGAGGTCTAGCGTAATATGAAGATCACAGTATGCCAACTCACTAACGATTTTGAGATCTTTGAAGATGAATGGCAGCGATTGGTCGCCCACGCAGGGGAGGCAGAAAGCCAGGTTGTCCTTTTGCCAGAGATGCCCTTTTCTCCCTGGCTGGCGCAGAGTAATGAATTTGATGCGAGTCGCTGGCGAGAAGCTGTGGAAAACCACAAGAAATGGATATCCCGTCTCAATGAGCTGGCTCCGGCGATTGTAATCAGCACGCGACCGGTCACAGAAGGGAGTCTCAGGAACAATCTCGGTTATATCTGGGAACAAGGGATGGGTGTCCGGGACATCCATGCCAAGTATTATCTCCCTGACGAACCAGGCTTTTGGGAGGCTTCCTGGTACCTCCGGGGAGATGGAAACTTCTCGCCGGTTAATACCACCAAAGGAAAAATTGGTTTCTTGATATGTACGGAGCTATGGTTCAACCAGCATGCCAGGCAGTATGGCAAGGATGGAGTTCATTTCCTGGTTTGTCCGAGAGCGACTCCTAAACCCACGGCGAATAAATGGGTCGCTGGTGGCCAAACGGCAGCAGTCGTCTCCGGCGCATATTGTCTCTCGTCGAACTTGAGCGGCATCACCCCGGATGGTGGGGATTTCGCCGGTGTAGGGTGGATCATCGAACCTGAGGAGGGAAAAATCTTAGGCCTAACATCTTCCGAGCATCCTTTCTTGACTTTAGAGGTCGATCTGGCCAGAGCAGAAAAGGCCAAGAAGACCTACCCAAGATATGTCCGAGACTGAGAATGGCAATTAATTTTTCCGTCCCGGCCCGAGTTAACTTGCTTGGCAATCCCAGTGATGGCAATGAAGGTGCTCATGCTTGCATCTCTGCTGCAGTGGATTTACGCGCCCATGCCGTAATTGATCCCCATGAAAGATATATTCTTGAGATCTCATCGAATGATTCATCACCAACTGAGTTTAATCCATCCGAAATACCAATTCCTTATCAGGGACACAATGATCTGCTGATTGCATCCATAAACCGTTTATACCTCTCTAGTCAGGAATTCCAGACCAATATTCTCAGGCAAGGCTTCCACCTGCGCGTTAGTACCAACGTCCCCCGTCAGAGTGGCTTGGGGGGATCTTCCCTTTTTGTCCTCCTCACCCTGGCTGCAATGCGTGAATACTATGAGCTTGATCGCCGGATACACAACGATTACTTCCTTTCTGAGCTGGCCCAACGAATTGAAGAGGTAGAGTTGGGCATCACCTGCGGCTTTGCTGATCGATACATACCGCTTTTCGGAGGACTGGCTTATGTTGATTATCATGGCAAGCTCAGGCACGAGAAGATTGGTGATGAGCCCTATGCGACCTACGAACGCCTCGATCATTTTGTTGAATCGCTGCCGTTAGTTGGCGTGATGACTGGGGTGGTGCACGATTCGGGCGATGTGCATGGCCGCATGCGCCCTCTCTACCTGGACCAATATGCGCGCTGGCAGCAG
>CP070785.1:2908790-2928909 GCA_020346705.1 Chloroflexota bacterium
AAGATATCGAGAATGGGCGTTGGCGTTTCAACGAGATAATCGCAGAGGACCTGGGTATCGAGGCAGCTTATGGTCAATCGCAGCTTGAGCATTACACTGCCCAGCTGGCTAAAAAAGAGAAATTTGAATTGACTATCTGGCCATATCACGCCATGCTGGGGGGCATCGGTCACGCCCTGGTGTCTGCCGTTGAGGAGGCTGATTTCTTCCACACCATCGCCAGATCCAGTCGACCGGATTATGAGATCAAAGGCACCAACCCGCTTACTGAACATTACTCCGCCATAGGTCCTGAAGTGCTCACTGGGCCGGATGGGGAACAGCTGGGGGAGAAGAGCAACAAGATGTTCAAAAAGGTCCAGAAATACGATGTCGTTATTTTTGCTGGACAGGCTAAGAGCCACTGTGTGGCCTGGACCATCTCAGATCTCCTTGAGCAAATCCAGGAAAATGACCCTGGTCTGGTAGAAAAGGTCTACTTGTTGGAGGATTGCTGCTCGCCGGTAGTCGTGCCCGGGGTGATTGATTACACCGACCAGGCCAACGCCGATTTTGCGCGTTTTGCACAGGCCGGTATGCATATTGTCCGGTCGACAGACCCGATTACTTCCTGGCCAGAGATGGGATAGGGGGATTCGATATTAGGTATTAGTTAACTAGATTTGTATAATTTATCTTATGATAAGAATAACTGTCAATCTGAAGGAACCCTTCGATACTCTCAAGATAAACTTCGCGACTGAAGAATCCCCTAATATCTAGTATTAAAAATACCTCGGCGTAGTTTTTCCTGAGCTTGTCTAATGGTTTTACTTTACCTTTTTGGCTTCGAGAGATGGAGCAAATTATTTTAGAGGGATTGGCACTTAATATGTGTTGGGTGGGGTAGGGCGTGGGTTAAACCCAACGCCCTACCGAAATTACTCAGCGCCTAAGGATTTCAGGTATTCGTAGCTCTGCTGCATGGCTTCATCCCCGGCGACCTCTAATGTAGTGTACTCAACGTGCGGCGCGTCTTTGAGCACATCATATACACCGGCGACGTCGATCGCCCCAGTGCCAAGTGGGATCAAACCCATACCGGTCCCCCACATGGTACCGCGCTGGGATTCCATATCCTCCGGAAGGTCTTTCCAGTGGACGTGGTAGATATCCTCTTTAAATTCCTCGGCCAGTTCGACCGGATCTGATCCCCCTAACCAGGAATTGCCAGTATCCAGATTGATCTTCAGGCTTTCTGGATTACCCAGGGCATCCATCAGCGCGTGTAGTCCTTCTTTAGTATCCGTCAGGGGTCCATGCGGTTCCAGCAAAACTTTCACCCCCATGTCAGCAGCCAACCGCACCGGTTCGTAGAGCTTCTCCGCCACCACCAGGACCTGCTCATCAAATGACAGTTCATCAGCCCACTCGGTTTGGGGGTGACCCTCGGTGGTGATCACGTGTGGCACGCCCATGCCCGCTGCCAGCATGATCGCCTTCGAAATTTCGTGCGTCCCAAACCGGGATGGGGAGACCGGATCGAGCAGGGTGGCATGGGCGCAGACAGTGGTCGCCGTTAGGCCATGCTTATCAAACATGCGCTTTAAATCCAACGGGTTCCCGTCCAGGCTGGCGGTGGCTGCAAAGCCGTAATCCCGGCCCAGGGAGCTGCCTGGATGGCTGTCGGTCACATCAGCGTACTTGAAGCCCATCCCGGCGATGCGCTCGAGCTGGTGGTCCAGGGTAGAGAATGGATCGATCAAGGCAAAACATCCGACTTTCATGGTGGTCCTCCTGAGATTTGGTTTTTGAGTTCTCGGTTTTTTTAGTACTAAGATTAAGAATACAGGCATTCAAATGAAAAATCAAGTTTAGTCAGCAAGAAACTTTTTACCTGTGAAAATTATCGGAACCTGATCCCAAATTCAATCTGGTCAAAGGGTTTACTCTTTGAGTAAAGCTCGGAGGGGATTTGCAATCCCCGTGGTTCGTTTTTGCGCAGGATGACAAATCCTACTTGAGCACTTGAACACTGAAGCAAGTTACGTGTGGATAATGGTTTTACATGTATTTTTGCAGCACTCAATAATTACTATCAGGGAAAATTAACGCAAAATCGTACTATTTAAGTGACATTAATGTATTGTTGACGTATAATATTGTATAATTAGGTAGGAGCGTTGCCCCCCTCAACGTTCCCCCGAAGCCGACCACCATGTGAAGTCATGACCCCGTTGGTGGTTGGCTTTTTTGTGAGTTTAGAAGTTTTTTCTTGCATCTCACTTCGGAGATTTGCAATCCATATAATATTTCATTCGGCAGGCTTTCAAATCCTGGTCGAGTATTATGCGATCAGATTATTCTGGTATATTTCAGTTTCGGTCAATGCTCAGGCATGTTGTCTTTCCTGAGACACTTGCGTTGATGTTCACAATCATCGATTTTCGTTTAATTACAATAACTTGAGCGATAATCTAGATTAGTATTAACCTTGTTCTTTACGAACTTTGGTTTCTGGTTCGAAATTTGGGCTCTAATCGGCGTGTGGTATGGATCAAGATCATGGTATAAAATTCAAATCTCTCAAGATTATAAGGTCAGCAATGAGATCATTATGTTAGACGAACATCATTTTGAAAAAATTTCCCAGGCCTTGCCGTTTCTGCAGTCTGGACCTCCTCAACTCATTAGAGATTTCAAGGATCATGCCTTTTATGCAAAAATACCTTCTGGCAGGGAGATTTTTGTGGAAGGGGACGAGGTTGATGGTATTGCTTTGATGATGTCCGGGGTCGTTCGAGTTTATAAACTTGGAGAGACGGGTCGGGAGATCACGCTTTATCGTTTTGGTGAAGGTGAGTCCTGTGTCATCACCGCCAATGCGATCCTCAACCAGCAAGACTTTCCTGCCATTGCACAGGTGGAACAAGATGCAGAAGCTGTGATGATCCCGGCTGATGTTTTCAGTCAATGGGTCAAACAATATGATCCGTGGCGGGATTTTGTATTCAGCCTGGTTTCAGATCGGCTGGCAAGTGTTATGGAAATTGTTGACCAAGTGGCCTTCCACCGCATGGATCGGCGGGTGGCCTCGTTTCTGCTCAAGCGATCGAAACTTCAGAACCCAATTGTTATCACCCACCAAGAGATCGCTAACGAGATCGGCAGCTCGCGGGAAGTGATCAGTCGTCTCCTTGAGGATTTTGCTACTCGCGGGCTGGTTCGCCTTTCGCGGGGGGAAATCCACATCCTTGATTCTGAAGGTCTTAAGACCTATCTGACTTTGTGACATTATCACAGACAAAACCTACCCCTTTTTATACAATATCTGTAATTCACTAGGATTAAGGAGATATTGTGATGAACCCGTTTGTAAAATTCATGGCTTCTAAGACTGGAAGGATCACCCGGATAGTAGCCGGTGCGGCGTTGATCGCCTGGGGTTTGCTGGGCTTAACGGGGACCATTGGTATCGTCGTTGCTGTCATCGGCCTGGTTCCTTTGCTGGCAGGTATATTCGACGTGTGCGTTTTCGCTCCCCTTTTCCGCAACCCATTCAAAGGATCGGAAATCCGGCAGGAAGGATAATTTATTCACTCATCAAGGGGACGTTGGGAGGTAATTTCCGGCGTCCTCTTGCCTTGGAATCATGACGATGAAGAAATCTAGCTACTTGAAGTCCATAGTTTTGGTTGTGATCCAGTTTGCATGTTTGGGGTTGATTGCCTTATCTGGTCCGCTCATCCCTTCAAATGTGATTCTCCTGGTGGTTGAATTGCTGGGCATTGGGTTGGGGATTTGGGCTGTTCTCACCATGCGGATAGGCAACTTCAATATCATCCCAGACCCGCTGAACCACAGCCAGCTGGTGACCTCCGGGCCTTACAACCTGATTCGTCACCCGATGTACCTGGCAGTTCTGCTGACCACTTTGCCGTTAATCATATACAGCTTTGACCCTTTCAGGCTGACCATCTGGATGATCTTATTATTTGATCTGCTGGTGAAACTGAATTATGAAGAAAGATTGTTGGCTGAAAAACTGGTGGGATATGACCGGTATATTCAACGGAGTTATCGTTTAGTCCCATATGTTTATTGACCATCGCCTATTCGAGGATCAACACTATCGATCGAGATAAAAGCTCACCTGAATTGTTCCAGACAGTTTTTCTTTTCCAAACTCATCAAAAATATTGTATGCGAGCATTATTAACTTGTTTATCAGGGATAATCTCGCAGCTCCCAGAATAAAAACTGGACAAAACCCCACTGATCAAGTAAAATAGTGCGCTGCAATATTGGAAAGGAAAGTTGGAGGAACGATTTTGGCTAATTTAAAGTCCGCAATTAAACGAAACCGGCAGAACAAGAAACGCCGTCTGCGCAATCGGGTTTACCGGGGGCAGGCCCGCACATTCGTTCGCGATGCCCGGGCTGCATTGCTCGCAGAAGACCTGGATGAAGCCCGCGAGTCAACACTCATGGCAGTAAAAGCGCTGGATAAAGCTGCTGAAAAAGGTGTACTGCACAAGAACAATGCTTCCCGGCGTAAGAGCCGCCTGATGAAACAGCTGGCTGCGTTAGAAAAACAGGCAGCTTGATTTTGTATATACCGATTCACGTCATTAAACGGGAGCTGATCTGCTCCCGTTTTTGATTCCTGCTCCTTCAAAAGTGGGATGAATGTTATAATCCTCTCTCGGCGGGATTCGCCGGAAATCAGGAAAAAGACAACTAGCGGGAAGTAAATGTTTGCAGCCGAAAAACAATCAATCGAGGCACAAATTAGAACATACCTCGCCAGCCAGGGTATCCCTGAACCTGAGGAGATCCAATGGAATTCAATCCCTTTTGAAGGAGATTGGGGAATTTCGACGCCATGTTTCCCGCTGGCTGCCCAGGAAGCCCGGTCTGGTAAGAAGATCAATGTTCCTCAACGCGCTCAGGAGATCGCCTCCGGATTGGCAGATTACCTGGGATTACCGGCTGGTTTCACCCGGGTGGAGGCGGTTAAAGGATATCTAAACCTTTACTTCTCCTCCGGTGAATACTCGGTGCGGGTCGTCGACAGTGTCCTGCAAGGTGGTGCCGCTTACGGGAGGTACGCCGCACGGGGGGAACAGGTGATGGTTGAGTTCTCCAACCCCAACACGCACAAGGCATTTCATGTAGGTCACCTGCGCAGTGCTATTCTGGGCGAGTCGGTCGCCCGCATTTTGGACTTTGCAGGTTATGAGGTAGTCAGGGCGAACTATATTGGCGATATGGGTTTGCATGTCATCAAGTGGTTGTGGAATTATGCCCAGTATCACCTTGGCGAAAAACCCCCGGCGGATACGACCAAATGGATGGGTGAACTCTATAGCGAAGCCAACCAGCGCCTGGATAAAGATCCCGAGCTGGAAGCAGAAGTCCGGGAATATTATTCCCGCTGGGATCAGAGAGATCCCGAAGTCGTTGCATTGTGGGAAGAAACCCGACAGTGGTCAGTGGATCATTTCGAGAAAATCTACCAGGTACTGGATATTCATTTTGATCGCTGGTATTCCAATTCGGAGATGGAACAACCCGGGAAGCAGGTTGTAGAAGAGTTGATCGAGCAGGGCATTGCAGAAGATGAACGATCAATCGGCGGCCCGGTCATAGTGCGCATAGATGAAAAACTAGGTTTAAAGAAAGAGAAATACCGGGTGCTGGTCGTGCTGCGCTCGGATGGCACCGCGCTCTACTCCACTGAAGACCTGGCTTTGGGCATCCGAAAATTCTCTGATTACGATCTTCATACCTCGGTATACGTCGTGGATGTGCGCCAATCCCTGCATTTCGAACAGGTATTTAAAACCCTGGAGATCGCCGGGTACGAGTGGGCTCCCCGCAGCCAGCACCTGCCCTATGAAGTGGTAAATTTACCCGGCAACGTAGTCATGGCTTCCCGAGATGGCACCATCGTTTTGCTGGAAGGATTGATCGACGAATCTCAAGCCCGTGCCAGGCAGATCGTTGAAGAAAAGAATCCCTCTTTGAGTGAAGAGCAAAAGACGGAAGTTGCCCGCGCGGTTGGTCTGGGCGCTCTGAAGTATCCCATGCTGGCCCGGGACAACGCCAAGATCGTCACCTTCGATTGGGAGAGCGCCTTGGATTTCAACGGTCAGGCGGCCCCTTATATCCAGTATGCGCATGTACGCGCCAACAGCATATTACGCCGCATGGAGGGTGACTTGCCGGAATCAACCCCCATTGAACACGAACTCGAACCGGCAGAAATCGAATTGATCGACACCATTTCACGTTTCCCAACTGAGGTCCTGCGTGCTGCGGAGGAGTACAAAACGCTGCATATCACCAATCTGGCGTTTGACCTGGCGCGTACATTTAATGATTTCTACAAGCAGTGTCCTGTGCTGAAAGCAGAGCCTGGGGTGCGGGATTACCGCTTGCGCCTGGTGGCTGCTGCCCGTCAGACCATAGCCAATGCGCTGAATCTGCTGAGTATCGAAGCTCCTGATGTGATGTGATGAAAGGATTAATTCATAATCGAATTTAGACCTGAATGGAACCTCAAAAAATATGACCGTAGTATAAGGCTTGTCCCGCTTCATGCGGGAGCCTTGTGCCCGTTTTCCAGACACACTGAATTTGCCGAAATGTACCCGCTATTGAACTTTCCGGGACAAGCCTTTCGTCTGTCCGACCAAGGACAGGTTTGAACCACAAATTTCAAAACAAATGCGATAAAAGGCCAATCTATTCGAACAAGGAGAATTAACCAAATTATGCCACCCATCCGTACCTTGATCATGGGCGCCGCCGGGCGTGATTTTCATAATTTCAATGTCTTCTTTCGAGGAAACTCAGATTATCAGGTCGTTGCTTTCACTGCGACCCAAATCCCTAACATCGAGGATCGCCGCTATCCCCCCAAGTTAGCTGGACCGAACTATCCAGACGGGATTAATATCTATCCCGAAGCAGAACTTGAAAAGATAATTAAGGATCAGACGGTAGAACTGGTCGTTTTTGCCTACAGCGATGTGCCGCATGAGTACGTTATGCACAAAGCCTCGCAGGTGGTGGAGGCTGGTGCTGATTTTCAGCTTATGGGCGCAGAAAGAACTCAGCTCAAATCCACCAAGCCTGTGGTGGCAGTGTGCGCGGTCCGCACCGGAGCGGGCAAGAGCCAGACCACTCGCCGCGTGTCTCTCATCTTGCGCGACATGGGCTACAAAGTCGCCGCCATTCGCCACCCGATGCCGTATGGTGACCTGGTTTCCCAAGCAATCCAGCGCTTTGCGGATTATTCCGATCTTGATAAATACGACTGCACGATAGAAGAGCGGGAAGAATACGAGCCGCATATTGTTAACGGGATCGTCGTTTACGCCGGTGTGGATTACGAGCGAATCCTGCGCCAGGCGGAAGAGGAAGTCGACATCGTCCTTTGGGATGGCGGAAACAATGATCTGCCGTTTTACACCCCCGATCTGCATATCGTTGTCGCTGACCCCCATCGACCGGGTCATGAGTTGACTTACCACCCAGGTGAGGCGAATGCCCGGTCTGCGGATGTGCTGGTGATTAACAAGGTGGATACTGCCGCCCCCGAGGACGTGATGACCGTGCGCGAAAATCTCCACCAGCTCAACCCATCTGCAACAATGATCGAAGCCGCCTCGCCGCTCTTCGTTGATGATCCAATGGCCATCAGGGGCAAACGCGTCCTCGTGGTTGAAGATGGACCCACCCTGACCCACGGTGAAATGGCCTATGGCGCCGGGTGGGTGGCTGCCCGTCGCTTCGGCGCTGCGGAAATTGTCGATCCGCGCCCCTTCGCAGTTGGCTCAATTCTCCAGACCTACCGGAATTACCCCACCACGGGAGCAATTCTACCGGCGATGGGTTATGGTGACGAGATGGTTGCTGAGCTCGAGCAAACCATCAACAATGCTGATGTCGATCTGGTGATCATCGGTACGCCGATCGACCTGGCTGGTTTGCTGAAAATTAATAAGCCCAGCCAGCGGGTGCGCTATGAACTGCAGGAGATAGGGCAGCCGACGTTAACTGATATTCTGCAAATGAAATTCCCCAAGTGAGGTTTCTTATCAGGTGAGGGTTGTACCTCCATCACCCCGCCTTTAAATTCTCCCATGCCGCATTTAACCTGGGATTCGAAGACTCCACCCAAACCCGTGCCAGCTGCTCTGGAGCTGGATGCGATTATCTATCCCCAAGGCAATGGCTACCCTGGCACCGATCCAGAAAATCAGCTCATCCTGGGCGATAATCTGGCCGTCATGTCCGCGATACTCTCGGAATATGAAGGACAGGTTGATTTGATCTATGCCGATCCGCCTTTCTATACCAACAAACGTTATCAGGTAAGAGTTGGACGCCAGGAAGATTCGCGGCGTCCGCAGGAATGGCAGCTCGCCGATGGTTATCCAGATCACTGGCCGAATGTCGAATCATATCTCGACA
The DNA here is from genome assembly GCA_020346705.1 of Chloroflexota bacterium. Classification (GTDB taxonomy): domain Bacteria; phylum Chloroflexota; class Anaerolineae; order Anaerolineales; family UBA4823; genus PFL25. Next base: position 2,917,254 of record CP070785.1, read on the forward strand.
TGCTCTACCCGCGCTTGCAGATCATGCACCGCCTGCTCGCCCCTCACGGCACCCTTTACCTGCACCTAGACTGGCACGCCGATCACTATGCGCGCCTGCTCCTGGATGAGATTTTTGGCCCCGAGCGCTTGTTAAACGAGATCATCTGGGTCTACCACGGCCCTTCACCCATCCGCAGCGCCTTCAACCGCAAACATGACACGATCCTGGCCTATACCAAGAGCTCAGAGTATACATTTAATGTGGATGCAGTTCGGGAACCGTACAATCCGAAGACAGTAAAGACCTTTGCCTCCTCCCCCAAGGCTGGTTTCGGGAAAGTTCCTGACCTGGAGCGGGGGAAAGTACCTGAGGATTGGTGGTATTTCCCTGTTGTCGCCCGTCTGCATAATGAGCGAACTGGATATCCCACCCAGAAACCGCAGGCTTTGCTTGAGCGAATTATTCTTGCCAGTTCGAATCCCGGTGACTTGGTGGCAGATTTCTTTTGTGGCGCAGGCACAACTTCCTTGGTCGCTTCACAACTCGAACGGCGGTTTATAGCCAATGACCTCTCCTGGCGGGCAGTGCACACCTCCCGGACCAGGCATATTGCCGGTTCAGATACTCCTTTTAAAATGCTGTATGAAACGAGTCTGCCGCTTGAGCGTTTATCTGGGCGAATGGATGAATTCAACATCACCGACTCCCAGGTGGAGATCGATCCAAACCTGGTTGATGATCTGGATTATTGGGAGATCGATCCGGATTGGGATGGCGAGGTATTTCACAGCGCGGCGCAGGCCATCCGGCCGCGCAAAAAAGTGTCGATTTCCAGAGAACTTATGTTTCCAGATCCAATTGGTGAAAATAAGTTAGCTATCCGTCTGGTGAATATCGACGGAAAACAAACTCAAATAATTTACCCGGGGTGAAATTGTGAAACTATTTGTACCAGGTCGTATCTGTCTCTTTGGCGAACATTCTGATTGGGCAGGCGGTTACCGGAGAATTAACGCCGACGTTGAAAAGGGGTATACCCTGATCACCGGTACCGATCAGGGCATATACGCTGAAGTCGAACCCCATCCAACTTCCCTGATTCTCACCTCCACAACTGAAGATGGTGAGAGGTTGGGTCCTCATGAAATTCCCATGGATCCAGGCGCTCTTTTGGAGGAAGCGCAAAAAGGTGGCTTTTGGAGTTATATCGCTGGGGTTGCATACCAGGTGATGACCAATTACCACGTGCGTGGTCTGGTGATCGATAACTATCAGACCGACCTGCCAGTTAAAAAGGGACTCTCTTCGAGTGCCTCCATATGCGTGCTCACTGCGCGTGCTTTCAACCGGGTTTATGATCTAAAATTAACCATCCGTGGCGAGATGGAGCTGGCATATATGGGGGAGATCACCACGCCCTCCAGGTGCGGCCGCATGGATCAGGGCTGCGCATTCGGCAATCGTCCTGTGTTGATGGTCTTCGATGGGGATCGATTAGAGACTGTGGAACTCCAGGTGGAAGACGAGTTGCATCTGGCCATCGTCGATCTGGGGGCAGAGAAAGACACCATGGAGATCCTCAACCGCCTCAATCGCTGCTATCCATTTGCCGAGAACGAGGTCGAGCGCGGTGTTCAAGAATTACTCGGTCCGATCAACAAGCGGGTCACCCACCAGGCGGTGGAGGCGTTAAGCGCATCCGATGGCGAGAAAATCGGCGAACTGATGGTAGAAGCACAGGGATTTTTCGATCGCTATGCCACGCCCGCCTGCCCGGAGGAACTCACTGCTCCGGTGCTCCACCGTGTTTTGAATCACGAACCACTCAAGCCCCACATCTGGGGGGGCAAAGGGGTAGGTTCTCAAGGAGATGGTACAGCTCAGTTCATCGCCCGCAGCCGGGCTGACCAGCAGGCTGTGATCGAGATCTTAGAGCGAGATTTAGGCGTTGAGTGTCTCGAGCTCACCATCCGCCCCGGCCAGCAAGTGCGTAAAGCTGTCATCCCCGCCGCTGGATTCGGAACCCGCCTGTTCCCGGCTACAAAAGCCACCAAGAAAGAATTGTTCCCGATCATCGACCAGGACGGCATCGCCAAACCAGCCATCCTTTTGATCGTTGAAGAGGCGCTTGAGGCGGGATTGGAGGAAGTGATCATCATCGTCCAGGAGGATGATCTGGACGATTTTCGTTCCTTCTTCAACTCTCAAGTCTCAATCGAAAACTACAATAAATTACCGCCGCATTTCCAGGAGTACGCACAGCAATTGCTCGAGATTGGACGCAGGGTTACCTTCGTCGCCCAGCCGAATCAAGAAGGATTTGGACATGCGGTTTACTGCGCCCGTGAATCGATCGGCGATGAACCTTTCTTGTTGATGCTCGGGGACCACCTATACCGCTCAAGCAATGAAGATTCTTGCGCCAAGCAGCTTTTGGATGCCTACAAACAGCATGGCATTAACGTCTTGGGTTTGCGGCGCACTCCGGAAGATCAAATTGCCAACTTCGGCACTGTGGCTGGCGTCTGGCTCGAAGAGAACCGGCTGTTGAATGTGACCGAATTCGCTGAAAAACCTACTGTCGATTATGCTCGCAATAATCTCCTCGTGCCAGGTATTTCTGATGAGTACCTGACCGTATTTGGCCTCTACATCATCAAGCCGCAGATTTTTGAGTATCTTGAAGAACATATTGCTCATAATGTGCGGGAAAGGGGAGAATTCCAGCTTACTTCCGCCCTGGATCGGCTGCGGCAGGAAGATGGATTCCTGGGGCTGATCATGGAGGGGCGCCGGTACGATATCGGGCTTCCCCAATATTATCTTGATACTTTACAGACTTTTGTTGAAAAGGGTGTTTGAAGGATTCTAAATGTCCAGCCGGTAGCCTATTCCGCGGATAGTAATCAGGAAGCGAGGTTTGCGCGGATCTGGCTCAATCGCCTTGCGGATCCAGCTGATATGCACATCTAAAGTGCGCGTGTCCCCTGTATATTCCGTGTTCCAAATTTTCCGAAAGAGATCCTCTCTCTCCAATACCTCGTTGGGATTTTTCATGAAAATGTGCAAAAGGCTGGTTAACCGGGGAGTCAAATGGGCTTCTTTTTCCAGACAACGCACAACTCTGCGTTCCAGATCGAGATGAATTGGACCTGCACGCAAGACTTTATTGCTTGAATGTGGCAGCAGTGGATTTATGCGGTTGACCAGTTTGCGGATGGTGAAAGGCAGCTCCAGCAAGACATCTGCGCCCGCATCTTTGGTGACGGGTTTGTCTGGATTTGCGATCATCAAGATGGGCATTTTTCCCCACTTTCCGTTGATATCCTGACAGATGCGCTTACCGCTGGTGCGGAAAGTGGCCGCATTGATCACGACCAGATCAAATTTCTCTTTAGTTAGATTCTTATTCGCTTCCTTACCAGAAGATACAACTTCGACATTGAAGTCTTTTTTTCGCAAGTCTGCGATAAAATATGGGCCTTCAGCCCGATTGCCCTCAATCCAGAGAATCTTGGCTTTCATCCTCACTCGCCTCAAAGAGGTATAAAATTTAGTTTCAATGCCCCCCAAAAGGGAGAACAGCTTCAGCGTAGGTGCGCCGAATTATACCCCAATCTTAAAGAATCCGCAAAGAAAATCTTAAAACGAATTTGTTAACATTCTAAATCGAAGAAACAATGACCTCCCAGCCATCATCCCCAACCATCAATCAAGCCTGGCTGCCTTATATGGCCTTAGCATTTGGCGTCATCGCGTTGGGATTCTCTGCATTGTTTGTACGCTGGGCGAACGCTCCCGGCCCCGTGGTGGGATTTTATCGGCTCGGATTATCAACACTGATCCTTATCCCGTTTTTTATCGTTCGACGCCGCCGATCCACAATTAAAATCACCTGGAGTATTATGATATTTCCCATAATGGGTGGCATATTGACCGCGCTGGACCATGGTTTCTGGAACACGGCGGTTATTTTTACTTCGGCGGCCAATGCCACCTTGTTAGCTAATACAGCCCCTTTGTGGGTGGCTTTGTTTGCCTGGTTGGTCTGGAAAGAACACCTGAAAACTGCCTTCTGGCTTGGTTTGCTGCTCACCTTGGCTGGCGCGGCCATCGTTTTAGGCACTGATTTCCTGAGTGAATCAACTTTTGGCATTGGTGATCTCCTGGCGATAACGGCTGGCATTTTTTATGCGGGCTATTTTCTTGTCACTCAAAGGGGAAGGAATCATTGGGATACGTTGTCTTATATCTGGTTTGTTGGCTTGATCAGCAGTCTTTGCCTGTTAGGGATCAGCCTTGGACTTGGCATGCAGATCACTGGATATCCTCTGCAAAGCTACTTGGCATTTTTGGGGGCCGCACTGGTGGCTCAAATCGGGGGATACCTGGCTGTAGGTTATGCCCTGGGGCACCTGCCGGCTTCAATCGTTGCTCCCACAATGCTTGGTCAGCCGGTCGTGACTGCCTTGCTTGCTATACCTTTGCTGGGCGAGTCTCTGCATGTCGCGCAGATTATCGGCGGCCTAGCGGTTTTAGGCGGCATCTATCTCGTCCACACCAGCCGCGAAAAACCCACGATCTGACGTTATACTATTATGATGCAACGACAGAAACGAATTACATATTGCGGAGCAATTGCATGAATCTCAAACAGCAGGCTGCGCAGCAGGCTTTGTCATTTGTGAAGAATGGCATGGTACTGGGATTGGGGACTGGTTCGACAACCACGTATTTCATCCACATGCTGGGTGAAAAAATCAGATCAGGTGATCTAGTTGACATCACTGGTGTACCGACTTCAAATGGCATCGCCCGACTCGCTGAAGAATTGGGTATCCCACTGGGATCGTTGGCAAACCTTGAACCGGATCAGAACCTAGACCTGGCTGTCGATGGTGCTGATGAAGTTGATCCCGATCTCAACCTGATCAAAGGATTGGGCTGGGCTTTGCTGCGCGAGAAGATCATCGAGTCGCATGCCGAAAGATTGCTGATCATCGTCGATGAATCTAAGCTGGTGAAAAAATTGGGCAGAGGGCCCCTGCCGGTTGAGGTTGTGCCGTTTGAAGTGGAAATCCAGGTGCGCTGGCTTGCCAGCCAGTGTGGAAGAGCAGAGCTCTGGCTGGAAGAGAGTGGGGAGCCAGTGGTCACCGATAATGGCAATTACCTGGTTCGCTGCTGGTTCCAGCAGGGAATAAGAAATCCATATGATCTCGCCCGCCTGTTGGCGGATCGGCCTGGAATCGTCGAGCATGGCATGTTCCTGGATATGGCCGACCTGGTGATCGTCGCCGGTGATGGAGGTATCCAGGTTAAGGAGCGCACATAATGCCCGTTGAAATTGCCCCCTCTTTTCTAACTGCTGACCTGACTCGTTTGGGGGACCAGATCGGTGAAGCCCTCCACGCAGGAGTGGAACGCATCCATGTCGATGTGATGGATGGCCGCTTCGTGCCCAATCTTACTTTTGGACCTTTGGTCGTAAATGCCCTCCAGCCATTGACCAATGCCGCCGGAGCGCTCCTGGAGGCTCACTTGATGATCGAAGAGCCGGAGAGCCTGATCCCGGAATTCGCCGCAGCAGGCGCCGATTTGATCACCGTTCACGTTGAAACTTGCCCTCACTTAAACCGGACCATTCAGCAGATCAAAACTCTGGGGAAAAAAGCCGGGGTCACACTCAACCCATCTACCCCATTGGTGGCCTTGGAGGAGGTGCTTGGCGAAGTGGATTTAGCGCTGGTTATGTCGGTTAATCCGGGATTTGGCGGACAGACTTATCTGCCCGGCTCGACGGAAAAAATCACTCGTTTGCGAAACATGCTGATCGAACGAAATCTGGAACACGTTGACATCGAAGTGGATGGGGGCATCAACACTTCCACCGTGGGGGAGGTGGTATCAGCAGGTGCCAACGTGCTGGTCGTCGGCTCCTGCATATTTAATTCTCAAGCCAGTGTGACTGAAAATGTTGCTGCACTGAGGAAGGCAATGGGGGAGTAAGCACAGTTATTTATAGATCCAACGAGAGTACTTTTTTAATCAAACTTCTACCCATCTCATATGGGACTCCCTTGTCCTTTCTAGGGAGAGGTGATTAGGGTTACAACCCATTGCTGAACCAACCTCTTGACAAACACTTAAAAGTATGTATAATTTATCTAAATAAGTTTATAAAATAAACTAGTTCATAGATAGTACTTGTTTATAAATGGAGTTGATGGATGTCTCAGGAACAAGATTTCAAAAAACTGCGGCAAAAGACCTATGCCTCCTACCACCAGGATGGATTGATCGACATGATCATTGGCTGGGCGATCCTTGGGTTCGGCATCAATATGGCCTTGGATAATTCAGTTTTCTTATTCTTGGGCTGGTTGCCGATAATCCTATATGTGCCCATAAAAAACCGGTTTACTGTCCCCCGTATTGGTTATGTCAAATTTTCTTCGACCAACTCTTTGATATTAGGCATTGTACTAGCTGTTCTGCTGGTCCTCCTGTTGGGAATATTCATCCTCCTGATTGTTGGCCCAGACCTCGTACCACCACAAATCAGTGAGTGGTTTAGGAATTATTATTTACTTTTATTTGCATCTATACTTGGCTTGGGTTTTGCAGCGGCGGCATATGCGACTGGCATTACCCGTTTCTATGCCTATGCGGTCACCCTTGTGTTCGTTTTCGCCGCAGGTATCTGGTTGGAAGTACCCGAACCTGTCTATGTGATCATTGCCGGTTTGTTGATCGAGGTTGTTGGCGTCATGCTGATGGTGCGGTTCTTACGCAGGTACCCAAAGTCGAATGAGGATGGACTCAATGAACCAGAGTGAATCTTCCAACCAAGAACTGCAGCCAATCACAAATATCGATCCACTGATCCACGCGCCGACGCGCTTGAAGATCATGGCCTACCTGTCGATTGTTGAAAGCGCTGATTTCACCTTCCTTATGAACCAAACCGGATTGACCCGCGGCAATTTATCAGTCAACCTGCGCAAGCTTGAAGATGCCGGATACATCAGCATCAAAAAGGTATTTGTCGATCGCATTCCCCGCACATTAATCCGCCTGACGGGTGAAGGTCGCCTGGCCATCCAGACCTACCGGGAGAATATGCAGCAGGTGCTTAATGAACTGCTTGGCGATAAAGAGTAAGCTGGTAATCACGCGTTTCGATGAACCTTAATGGTGGGGAATATCTGTGGGTTGTCCATACATCTTTTTGATTCTGTGAGCTAAACTATTTGTAAGTATTTTTATCTCGGTATTGGCTATGATTTATCGTGGAAAAGTAGCCAATACCGTTTTTTTATTGGCCTGCAAATCATTACCTGCCTGAATGAACGCGATATCAGGAGGCTATACCTCACTTACATAATTTTGTCCATTTTTGGGTAAAGAATGAGGGCAGACTTCTAAAAACCAATCAGCTTGTTCTTTTTTGGGCGGGGAGAATTACGGAGATAAGGAATATTGTGCCGTCTAATTGAATTGATTCTTCAAGGAGCTATTCCATGCGTATAGCTGGGGAATTTGATCATTATAAAGCAGATGAAGTTTTGGCCGGGATTGAAGCGAAGGGCATTCCTTCACCTGGCTCCCTTGTTTATGACCCGGAAGAGGCCAAATTGGGAGGCAAGCAGGGTGGCGAATCCGGAATCCATTTCCCAATCCGGATGAAAATCACCATTCCCTATCTCTTGTTGGCATTAATTATCGCCATGGTCGGGGCGTATATTGTCACCCAGATTGTTTTCGACACAATCGAGGAGCGCTTTACGAACCAGCTGCTCGAGACAGGCAAGATTGCAGCTGAGTGGATTGTTAATGAGGAAGATAAGCTTCTCGAGACCTTGCGGTTGGTCGCGCACACGGAAGGTACCGCTGAGGCATTAAAAGATAAAAATGCGGAAGCGCTGCGTGAGATCGCATTTCCAATCCTCCTGAATGCCTCCGCTGAAGCCCTTGAGATTGTCGATCAAACTGGCGTGAGCATACTATCGTTAAGGCACCGGGAAGGGGGACTCCTTGAGCAATATGATGTCTCTCGAGGTGATGACTCTTTCCAGCAATGGGAAATAGTGAACCAGGTATTACTTCAGAGTGTTGATGCTAACGGTGACAAGTATGCGGGGATTCAAGAGGCACCGTGGGGTGATTATTTATATGTGTCGGGACCGATATTTGATCAAAATAAAAATCTGGTTGGCGTGATTTTATTAGGGGATTCTCTTCACAAGATTGCTCAAGGTATCAGGGAAACGACTCTCTCCCAGGTGACCATCTATGATCTGGAGGGACAGGAGATCACAACTACGCTCATTGAGCCAGCGACTCCCTTGGAGCAAGAGAAAGCCGGGGAGGTGATAAGCCAGCAGGATAGCGGCAGTTATTTCCAGGAGTACACAGCAGCAAATATTGCTTACCAGGAAGTTATCGCACCGTTTGAGGTCAGATCTGGCGTTGATGTTGGCATCATCGGGACTTCCCTGCCAAGGACATTCCTGGTTCAAGCCAGCAATATCACCCGATTTCAGATATTTGCCTTCACAACAACTGCATTTCTGTTCATAATCGCCGCCGGATTATTCATCGCCAATCGTTTCACCAAACCTTTGCTCCAGGTTGTGGATGCTTCCTCTCAAGTTGCTGCGGGGAATCTTGATGTCTCTGTCACACCGATCGGAAACGACGAAATTACCACCTTGGCAGAATCGTTCAATGAGATGGTTTCCTCTCTGCAGCGCTCAGAATCCGAGTTGATTCGCGCTCATGATGAAACTATCCAGGCCTACGACAGGACGATCGAAGGATGGTGCAAAGCATTAGAACTAAGGGATAACGTTACCGAGGGTCATACCCAACGGGTAACGGACCTGACGATTCTGATCGCCCTTGAAATGGGGATCACTGAAGATGAACTTGTCCATATTCGCCGGGGTGCCTTGATGCACGATATCGGAAAAATGGCCATTCCAGATTCAATATTGAAGAAACCTGCTGCCTTGAGTGATGAAGAATGGCTGGAGATGAGAAAACATCCGAAATACGCCTTTGATATGCTCAGCCAGATTTCTTATCTGGCACCTTCCCTGGCGATTCCATACTGCCACCATGAGAAATGGGATGGGAGTGGGTATCCGCGCGGAATTAGCGGCAATGATATTCCACTCGAGGCGCGCATTTTTGCCGTTGCGGACGTTTGGGATGCCCTCCGGTCAGACCGGCCCTATCGAGAGGCAGTACCGGAGCAAACGGTACTGAAATATATTGAAGAGAATAAAGAAAAGCATTTCGATCCAAGAGTCGTCGATGCATTTCTGGTTGTACACGGTAAATACCTCGCTGAGAAACCTCCAAACTGGGGATTCTGATCAGCGAAGTTCGTTGGGCAATAATCCCGGTAATCAATTCAAAGGGTTCGATTTGTTGAAGCTCTAATGGTTGAAAAATCTACTCAAGGAGAAAAACAGAAACCAAAGCGTCGAGAGCTTCTAATCGTCCTCCTGTTCCAGTCATCAAGTATTTTGCTTTGTTTATTGTCGTTGATCTTAGGGGTGGTAGATTCTGCTGCTGAAGAATTTGTTCCAATTCCCTTACATGCTTTGAATCAGGGGGATTATAGTGCCGATGAAGCCGTTTACAGTTTTCAAAAAATTGGCTTAGACTTGATTGTCGAGGTTTTGCTTGATAGGGAAGCGCATGCGGAAGATATTTCGAGTCGGGCAACTGCCGTAGCAATAGATATGTTAACGCCCGTGCCATCGATTACTCCTGGTCTCGATGGCAGGTCGATCTCAGGTGGAAGTCAACTCGATGAAACCATACTGGAAAATCCCACTTCAGTGCCTCAGCCTGGCGAAACCACTTTTGTTGAACCGAGCAGTACACTCACGGGTCAACCAACTCAGCAATCCACCTCACAACCAATAAATCCACCTGCTTCCTGGCCCACATATCCGCCTTACAATTCGCCGTTAGCTACACCAACGCCTACCAATAGACCAGAAAAATTCTCCCCAGAGACGGCAACGCTTACCCCAACAATCAGCATCCAGGATACAAATACCCCAACCTCCTCGCCCACGAGCACCAGACAGCCTACAGCCACCGACTCACCAACTGCATCTGTAACTGCGACGAATACCGTCACACTCACGCCAACTGCATCATCAACCCCATTGGCGACTGGTGTTCCGACGATCACCCCTACGAACTCACCTGTTGCCTCTGCGACAAATTCACTCACGCTCACCCCCTCTTTGACATCCACACCGACACCGGTTAATGCTGCCACCTTGACTCCTACTGAATCACAAAACCCAATTGAGACCCATACCCCAGCCCACACGCCTACTCAAACTGCCGTCATGGCGAATACAGCCACATTGACACCAATTGTTTCGCCGAGTCCAACTTTAACTAATACGCCACCTGTGTCACCAATCAACACGGCGACAAATACTCCGACTTCATCGCCAATACCTACCGCGACCAGTACCCCCACTCATACACCCACGAATGCACCACCCCCCAATGCGACTTACACACCTACGAGTTCACCTATCCCAACTGCGACCAACACCGCGACAATTATTCCGACTGCTTCTCCAACCTCGACCGCGACCAATACCTCAACCAGTACGCCGACTCCGACAGCAACTTCGACTGCGACGAATACCTCAACCAGTACGCCGACCGTGACACCTACACCGACCGAAACCAATGCCTCGACAAATACACCAACTGCGACACCGACCCCCACAACTACCAATACGCCGACGGCACCAGCCACCGCGACGAATTCCCCCACCCCAACCCCCAGCCTGCCGGATTGCTATGTTGGCCTGCCACCTGGTGCCACTCCCTCGGATGATACTTTCCTAAGAGCCAGCAGCCCGACTTCTAATTTTGGAACTCAGCCGGAAATTGAAGTTCGCCCTGACAACGGGGCAAACCGCAGAGGGTTGATCCGTTTCGATTTGAGCGCCATTCCCCAAGGTAGTACAGTGACCAGTGCCACGCTCTATCTATTTGAGAAAGATAAAAAGCTCGACCAGGTAACTTATCTTTATCGGATTAATTCCCCTTGGGATGAAAATACAGTCACCTGGAACTTCCCCTGGACGACTCCAGGTGGAGACTTTGACAATTCACGGGCATATGCCAGTTTTCTCCCCAATCAGAGCAACTGCATGCTGACTCTCGATCTCACGGATCTCGTTCAAGAATGGGTTGCTGGAAACCCAAATTATGGATTCCTGCTTTATTCAATTGGACCAAATCACATACTGCGATATGCCTCCAAAGAGAATGGAGTCGTGGATCAGCATCCAAGGCTGGCTGTTAATTATATTGAGTCAACCCCTGGCATAAGTTATTTGGATATCTTGCGGGATAGTTTTAACCTCAGACGAAGGTAGTAATCTCCTTAAATCGCTCGTAATTCACTTACAAATAAATTTTGCTGGATATCAGTTAAGGGATTACAGGATTTTCCTTACGAAGGGGTGAATCTCACCAATATGTGCAGCTTGTTCACCACACATAAACAAATCTTTTTCGATTGGTTTAGAACCGCTCCCGTTGCTTGATGCTTGAAGAGCTGGAAGTCATTTCAAAGCGGGAGAAGTTGTGATATAAATCAATCTTGCATTTACATGGTGAA
>CP070785.1:2929009-2934641 GCA_020346705.1 Chloroflexota bacterium
CCACCCCGGCCAGATCGAAAAATGGGTTCGGAATAGCTGCTAGTACTAATACGGTCAACGATCCATTGCGTTTCATCCATTTGGTCAGCCGTTCGTATATCTCAACTCGTTCGACCACAGCCTGTCCACTGAACCCGGCCAGATACCCGGACAGTTCACCAAGTGCTGCGCCAGTTCCCGCTGCCAGGGCGACGCCGATTGGGTTGAATACGCTACCCATGGTGAAGACAACGGCCACCCCCGGAGCAGGAAGTAAGACAGTTGCATAAGCCAGGAAAGAGAGTACAAATATTCCCGGATATCCATAAACAGCTAATTCCTCAGCCTGGTCGCGGATGCTGAACACGAATATGCTCAATGCAACCACAACGAATAGTGCCAGGATCCTGGCCAGGGTCAGTCGTCTTTCAGGGGATAACAGGGATCGGAAAAAGGAGGTCAACCGCCTGATCAGCTGCTGCAAGCCGGTTTGAGAACTGGATTTGGTTTTGGATGCCACAGAGCTAATCCTGTGCGCCGCGCAGCAAATCTCGCAGCCTGGCCACAACCATGTCCATTGCTACGGTATTGAGTCCCCCTTCAGGAATGATCACATCTGCGTAGCGTTTCGAAGGATCAACGAACTCCAAGTGCATCGGCCGTACAGTATTGAGATACTGGTGAATTACCGAGTCGGTCGTTCGACCGCGTTCGGCGATGTCACGTTGCAGCCGGCGGATAAAGCGGATATCCGGATCGGTGTCGACGAAAATTTTTACATCAAACTCGTCGCGCAGTGCCCCTTCGACGAAGATCAAGATACCCTCAACAATGATCACCGATTGTGGCTGCACAGTTAATGAGCGCGAGGTGCGGGTGTGGGTTTTGAAATCGTAGACGGGGAGTTCGATCGGCTCCCATTTTTTGAGCTGCCGAATGTGCTCGATCATTAGATCTGTATCCAGAGAATCTGGATGATCGAAGTTGATCATATCTCTCTGCGCGATCGGTAAGTCTTGCAAATCCTTGTAATATGCATCATGGGGCAGGTAGGCAATATGCTGGGTGCCAACCCGGCCCAGGATTACATTGGCGATAGTGGTCTTGCCTGAACCGGTACCGCCAGCAATCCCGATCACGAGTGGTGTTTCACGTTTGGTCATGCGCTAATTATACCGGAAGCAGGATTGACAGCATTGAGTTAATACATAAATTGAGTGTGTTCATGGATCCATTTTCATCCTTGATCGCTGGAGGGGAGGTTGGTTATCGATCTGTGCAGGAATTTCCTCTTTGCCGGTCGATAAACTTCGCAGGTGAAAAAATACCCCCATTTGGGGGTTTGCCATGTCTTATTGCCTTATAATTAAGGAGCCACCGAAGGGAATCGAACCCTTGACCCGTCGCTTACGAAGCGACTGCTCTGCCGTCTGAGCTACGGTGGCGAATTGACTGACGGCGGAAATTATACAGGGTAAACACTGGAATGGCAAGGAAATGAGGTGGCTTTGAAGATCGCAATGCTCTCGTACCACACATGCCCCTTGGCAACTCTGGGCGGTAAGGATACCGGGGGGATGAATGTTTATGTGCGCGATCTGACCCGAAAATTGGGCGCCTTGGGAGTGCATGTCGATGTGTTTACTCGTTCGCAGGATGAACACGTTCCGCATGTTCTGCACGACTTGGGATATGGAAATAGGGTCGTGCATGTCAAATCTGGGTGCGAAGTTCCTTTGCCGAAGACTGAGTTATTTTCATATATCCCGGAATTCACAAACGGAATCGTCGAATTCACGAGCGGGAAAAACCTGAAATACGACCTCATCCACAGCCATTATTGGATGTCAGGGGTAGCTGCAATTGAGCTCAAGCGTCTGTGGAATGTACCATTCGTGCATATGTTCCATACACTGGGAGTGATGAAGCAGCGCGTCGCCCGTTTCGATGAGGAGGTGGTGGGAGATTTCCGGCTCATTGGTGAGAAACAGGTGTTGAGAGAAGCGGACTCCATCTTTGCTGCCACTCCGGCTGAAATGGCGCAAATACAATGGCTTTACGAATCTAAAGTTGACAAAATTAAGATCATCCCCCCTGGCGTCGATTTGAGCCGCTTCTATCCCATCCCAGAGGATGAAGCCAAAGAGGTGATCGGCATCCCTCCCTGCGACCAGGTGATATTGTACGTGGGACGCATCGAACCTTTAATGGGGATTGACACCCTGATCGAGGCGATCGCTTATATGCGACGTAGTGGGAGTTTCGAGGAGCAATCCTTCTGCTTGGCTGTGATCGGCGGGGAACCAGACCTGTCAAGGCAAGAACTCGATTCTGAAATGGCCCGCTTGAAGCAGCTCTGCCAGGAATATGGATTAGACGACCTGGTTACCTTTCTGGGCAAACGCGATCAGGATACCTTGCCCTACTATTATTCCGCTGCGGAGGCCGTAGTCCTACCTTCACATTATGAGTCGTTTGGCATGGTAGCCCTGGAGGCGATGGCCTGTGGAACGCCGGTAGTCGCCTCCCAGGTAGGGGGATTGGCTTTCCTGGTCCAGGATGGTGAGACTGGTTATACCGTCCCTTCCAGTGATGTGGCGGCGCTGGCAGATAGGCTTGCTAAAATAATCAGGGATCCTGATCTGCGCACTCGCCTGGGAAGCCAGGCTGCTGCACTGGCTCAGGGTTTCAGCTGGGATATTATTGCCCAAGATATCCTCCAACAGTACCAGCACGTAGTAGCTGCACAAACCACCATCCCTAATTGACAACCGGAATCGGCGGGGGTATAATCCTGATAGTAGTTCGGATATGGATTACTAATGGGATTTTTTTATGGATTCATTATCAGGATTAGGTGATTTAGGATTTACAGAATACGAGAGCAAAATCTATCTATCTCTTTTAAAAGATAGCCCGGCGAACGGCTACCAGCTCAGTAAAAGGACGGGCGTGCCACGCTCGATGGTGTATGAGGCCCTTGGTCGCCTGCATACCCGCGGGGCAGTGTTGAAATCGGGCGATGACCGCTCCACAAAATACCGTCCCTTGCCACCAGAAGAGCTGCTCGATCGTTATGACCGCCAGCATCAGCAGCTTATCTCCGGCTTACGCCATGATCTGCTCAACCTTTACAATGCTCAAGAGGAAGAATCGTTGTGGATGGTAAGTGGCAAGGAAGCTTCCCTGGCTCATGCAGCAAAAATGATCGCCCGGGCAAAAAATGAAGCTTACCTGGTCCTGGATGATCCCGCGCTTGAACAGCTGCAGGATGAGATTATGTCAGCCGGTAAGCGCGGCGTCCAGATCGGTGTACTCCTGACAGGCACTGGGGAGCTTGATTGCGGTCAGGTATCTTACCACCCACCGGCAGAAAGCGAGCTGCAGGGACTGGAGAATATGCTCGTAGTGGTAGTGGATGGAAATGAATGCCTGATTGCAGATATGCGCCAGGATATGTCTGCTACGATTACCACCAATAGGAACCTGGTGTTGATTACTCGGCAGTTTGTCTGGATGGAGTTGTTCGCCCAACGCATCAATGAACAAATTAATCCAGCAGTGTTAGATCAACTGGAAGAATCTGACCGCAGGATCTTACTTAGCTTTTCCAATTCACAATAATTTGACGGACATAGGATATTACGTTGAACAAAATTGACTTCACAAACTCGGATATTCATATTGACGATCTGGATCATCACACCCGGAAAGACCCACACCAGCAAGCCTCCGCGTTTTCCGACATCATATTAGGGGGACAGGATGGGTTGGTTAATGTGTTGGGGATTATCCTGGGAGTCGCCGCGGCGACTGGGGACGCTTACGTGATCATGGTGGCTGGCTTGGCTGCCACCTTTGCCGAATCTGTCTCCATGGCAGCTGTGGCTTATACCTCCACGATCGCAGATGCCGATTATTACGAGAGCGAAAGGGAGCGCGAATACCGCCATATCCAGGAAGTCCCCAACCTGGAGAGAGAAGAAATTCGCAGCATTTACGCTGCCAAAGGTTTTTCCGGTGATCTGTTGAAGCGCATCGTAGATACCATCACGGCCAGCCCAGACGTCTGGGTGGCGGTGATGATGTCAGAAGAACTTCAATTACAACCGGTAAATCGGCGAACTGCGCTGCGATCGGCGATCATCGTAGGAATCGCGGCCATTATAGGCTCTTTGATCCCTTTGGTACCGTTCCTTTTTGTTCCAGTCTCCTTGGGAATATTGCTGTCGATCGGCTTATCTGCCCTGGTGCTGTTCATCGTCGGGGCTGTAAAAGCTCGCATGACCGTGGGGCATCCGGGTAAAAGTGGGTTGGAAATGGCCGTCATTGGCACGATCAGCGCGCTGGTGGGATTCGCAGTAGGTTTACTGCTGAAAGTACCAGCAACCAATTAATTCCTGCCTTGAAATCAATGTTAAATTAAGTTTGCCTGCTGATTAATTTCCAGATTCGAGCCAATAATGGAGCGTCCCCTGGTGGAGAGCACGCTCGAAGAAATCTCCCTTTTGGGAGAGGCCAGTATAGCCTTTCCTTGCAAGTCGATTCAACAGCGGCGTAAGCTGCTGGCCGTAATGCTCCATACAGGCATCGGGAAAAATACCCGGCCATGAATAGCACGAAACAACAATCCGGCGCTGATCCGATGGGATTGAGGATGGAACGGTAAAATCCCAATCAGGATCATCCACATGGAAGACATACTTGTCCAGGCTGCCTTGTGGAATCCCTTCAATCCCCCGTACAACCGGGGGATTTGTATTGAGGGTATATGGATCGACTGATAAGTCGCATATGACGGCATGTTCTGGAAGCCAGCGCAGCCAATTGTTCGAAATCACGGGCTGGGAGGCATCAGGCCTTTGGGTGGCATCGACCAGGATATCTGACTTGGAGAAGATCTCCCGCATCTCGCTGGCATGTCCGGTCAAATCGTAATCGATAACGGTTACCTTCACCCCGGGGACTTTATCTTTGAAAAGACTTTTGCGTAAATGCTGATCCCCATAGGCGACTGCGGCCTGAATTACGTGTTTGCCAACAGCTCCTGCACCCAATAGGCAGACCTGGATTGGCTTGCGCTGCTGATTGTTGAATCCGGGCGCTGGATAGATTTTGGCAAGTTCTTCAAAAGAAATCTTTAGACCATTCCAGGCGACGGAAGCCAGGTTTTCGACCATCCTGCGACCTGAGTCATCTTTAATTGTATCGAGGGATATCGCGTTAAGTCCATTGGATTGTAACAATGCGACCCTTCCAGGTCGGGTGGGAAAATGCAGCATCGAGATTAAACAAGCACCTGGTTTCATCTTTGCGACCATATGATCGCCAGGATAGCGCAAAACCAGGACGATATCCTGTTGGTATGTCTCCTCGAGTACGAGAAACTGGATTTGTTTAGCGACTTGCAGATAATCTTGATCGGTTATCCCGATACTCTCACCATAATCCTTTTCTAAAATGACTTCAAAGCCCATCTCATGCAAATTACCCACAAATTCCGGTAGAAATACCCGGCGCTCTCCAGGTTCAAGATGCATCTTCGGCAGCCCGATCCTTAATTTTGATTCACCCATTTCCACCTCATCGATTCCTGAAATATCCAGATAATAATACCAAATCAGATAATGTCCCAATAGAACTCGCGCGGGAA
>CP070785.1:2934741-2939739 GCA_020346705.1 Chloroflexota bacterium
GCATTGAGTACAGGCGGTTGGATCATCCCGGGAGACAATCACCTCACCACAATCCTGGCAGGTCCAAACCGGGATGCGGTGCCCCCACCACAACTGGCGGGAGATGCACCAGTCTTCAATGTTTTCCAGCCAGTTGTAATAGACTTTCTTGAAACGATCAGGGACAATGCGAATGTGATCGTCACGAACCGCTTCCAATCCGGCTTCGGCTAAAGGTTGGATGCGAACGAACCATTGGGTGGAGATCATTGGCTCGATGATTTCTCCACCGCGTTGTGAGCGGGGGATCTTCATCATATACGGTTCTTCTTTGATCACTAATCCTGCCGCGTGCATATCCTCCCAGAGGTTATCGCGAGCTTCAAAGCGATCTTGTCCGGCGTATGGTCCTCCATGTTGGTTAACCCTGGCTGCTTCGTCCAGCACAGATATCACCCCTAAGTTGTGCCGCTCCCCGATTTCGTAGTCGTTTGGATCATGACCCGGGGTGATTTTTAATGCTCCTGTTCCGAATTCACGATCGACGTACTCGTCCGCAACAACAGGAATGCGGCGTCCTAAAATAGGGACGACCACCTCTCGGCCAACATATTTCTGGTAGCGAGGATCCTCGGGATGGACGGCTAATCCGGTATCTCCGAGGATGGTCTCTGGACGGGTTGTCGCCACGGGAATAAAATCTGACTCAGAATCCGCTAGGACGTACTTGAAATAATATAGTGTGCCGGCTTCCTCGGAGTATTCAACCTCCAGATCAGAGACGGCGGTTTTCAAACCCGGTGACCAGTTGATCAGGCGCGGACCACGGTAGATCAAGCCCTTCTCGTAAAGACGCACAAATGCTTCTCTCACAGCTCGCGATAGGCCTTCATCGAGCGTAAAACGTTCCCTTTCCCAGTCACACGATGCACCCAGGCGACGTATCTGCTGGGTGATGATGCCGCCATATTTTTCTTTCCATTCCCAGGTTCGGCGCAGGAATTCTTCCCTCCCAACCTCCTCCCGAGATTTACCCTCTTCTGCCAGGGCTTTTTCAATTTGCAGCTGGGTGGCAATACCTGCGTGATCTGTTCCCGGCACCCACAAGGTGGGGATGCCTTTCATGCGATGGTAGCGGATCATCAGATCTTCCATCGAGACGAACATGGCATGACCCAGGTGCAGCTCGCCGGTTACATTAGGAGGGGGGATCGAGATCACAAACGGTTTCACCTGCGGATCGAAATCTGGATTATTGGGATCATTTGAGGGTTTGAAAAAACCTTCTTTCTCCCACCAGTCATAGATGCGATCTTCGGTGGATTTGAAATCGTACGTTTTGGGAAGGGTGAATAAGGCCATCAATAGACTCCGGGGTGGAATTTGATCACAATTAATTGTTGACTAAGAATTTTATCCTAAAGAATGATATCACCTTGAACGACGGTAACTGCCTGGCCGCCAACTTTAACTGCTCGAATGTCCTCAGGTGTGCCGACAACTTCAATCGTTGCCTGCCCTGGCCGATTGAGCCAGTGACCCTGTTCGGCAATAAAAGTTGGCTGGTCGATCATGCCATAATGCCACAAGTACGCGGCCATTCCGCCGCTGGCAGATCCGGTGAAGGGGTCTTCGAGAAGATCGGGTGGCGCATCCAGGTGTCTTGCGAATGTGTCTCCGGAAGACGTGACTCCAGTTACACAAAACAAATGGGCACTATAGAAATCACTCTTTGATCGAAATTTTTTAAAAGCAGGAATATTCATCTGTGCCCGTCTTAGGGCTTCTAAATCCTTTAGAGGGACCATTAACTGGGGTGTACCAGTGCTTACAGTCTGAATCAGAGTTTGGGGCGAATATAAATCGAGAGATTCGAGCCCAAAAAGCGGCATAATTTCATCAGGATTATATTTTTTCATGAAGACGGGCTGGTTCTGAGTCATGATGATGCGTTTGATATTACCCTGCACAGAAATGATTTCGATTGGTATTATTCCGGCTTGCAGATCTAGGGTGATCTCACTAAGCTCCCCAGTGAGAGATAATCGACCAGATTCAAACAATGCGTGAACAACAGCTATCGTGGGGTGCCCTGCAAATGGAATTTCCAATGCTGGAGTAAAATATCGCACTTGATAATCCGCCAGGTTGGAGCGCATAACATAAGCGGTTTCTGCGAGATTCATTTCTCGAGCAATTGCTAGCATCTCATCCTCTTTCAATTCATCTGCTTCGAATAAAACAGCACATGGATTGCCAGCCAACTTTTGCGTAGTGAATGCATCGACTTGCATGAATGGGAATGTTGGCATTTTGTAATAATTCTCCTTTGTCTCAAAGCTCAATAGAAACTTTGATCTTATTCGCATCCAGAATAGTTATTGCGTCAAAGGTTATCTCATCACCAAATTTCAACTCGTGAGCGCGAGTTATGCTGAGCAAATCTTCTCGAGCTTCTGCAAACATGTGATCCATCTTTCCATCCTCAGTCGTGATCATTAATCGCTTCAAGTTTTTTCCCAGGGACATGCTATTTTCGCTTTTATATCGCCGGACCGCGGTAGCAATCTCTACCAGGTAGGCGCCGACCTGTTCGGCGTCTTCATCTTCTAGGTCTAGATTTGCAGTTGGCCAATTCGCCAGGTGTATAGACTTGAATTCACCTGACTCTTTTCCATTGGAATCCGCAAATATCCCCTGGTAAATTGATTCGGTGATAAATGGTAGGAAAGGTGCCAGCAGCTTGGTAAGCGTCAATACCACGAGGTACAGGGTGTACTGAGCGGTTTCTTGTGTACCTGTATATAGCCTTTGTTTGCACATTTCCAGGTAATTGTCGCTAAATTCGCTCCAAAAGAAATTTTCTATCTCGCTCTTAGCAGCTGCATATTCATAAGCCTCCAACAGCTCCGTGGTGCGGCGGATCAGCTGCTGCAGGCGGGAAAGGATCCAGCGGTCGGCTGGAGTTAAAGGTAATCCCATAGGTGAAATTGGAGCGCTGTAATCTACCAGGAATCGTTCGCTAAACCGGGCTACGTTCCAGAGTTTGGTGACCAGTTTAGCGCCTAATTTAATTTTATCCTCGCTTATCACAGCATCTTTGCCTAACCCGGTGCTGACTGCCCAATAACGTACTGCGTCTGCCGAATAGCGATCGATCATCTCCATCGGTGGCACAGGTCCGCCGCCTCTGCTCTTGCTGATTTTACCCATCCCTTCACCAGCTATCCCCCAACCAGAGATGGCGATATTTTTCCATGGTATGCGGTTGAAATGGAAGTGCGATTTGGCGATCGTATAGAATGCCCAGCTGCGGATGATCTCATGTGCCTGGGGTCGCAACGAAAATGGATACACATGCTTGTAAAGATCAGTGGTGCCATTCTCTTCACAGACCCAGCGTCCAGCAATTTGAGGGGTGAGAGAGGAAGTTGCCCAGGTCTCGAGAGTATCCTGCTCAGGGATAAAATTCATGCTCCCACATCCGCATGGAGCTGCAGGGTTATCTTCTATGGGGTCGATTGGCAAGTCTTCAATATCTGCCAGGATAACCTCACCGCACTCTCGGCAGTACCACAGTGGGAAGGGGATGCCGTAATAACGTTGGCGAGAGATGCACCAGTCCCAGGCCAGGTTTTCCACCCAGGAGCGGTAACGAGATTTCATGTGGGGTGGGTGCCAATCGATCTGCTCACCGATTTCCAGGAATCTATCCTTGTGTTCCAAAAGCTGGATGAACCACTGCTGGCTCATGATGAGCTCAACTGGTGTATCACATCGTTCGTGGACAGGTATGATTTGCAAGATCTTCTGCCGCTCAAGTATCTCATTATCCTTTTCTAACCTGGATTTGATAGATTTCCGGGCATCTTCCACCGTTAGTCCAGCGTACTCCCCTGCGACTGGGGTCATCTTGCCCTGGCGGTCAATCGCCTCCACGTGATCGAGGTGGTGGGTATACCACCAGTGCTTATCGATCGTATCACCGAAGGTGCAGCACATTACCACACCTGTCCCTTTTTCAGGATCAGCGGCTGGATCTTCCCGGACTTTGACTTCACGTTCGAATAAGGGCACTTTAACTTGCTGATCGATTAAATCCGTATATCGTTTATCTTCTGGGTGGACAAACACGGCCACACAGGCGGGGAGCAGCTCTGGTCTGGTAGTGGCAATGGGTAAGCTATCCCCATTTTTTAACCGGAATTTCAAAGTCACCAATTCGCTTTGACGTTCCAGATCGTCAACATCAGCTTGGGCAATCCCTGTCCCGCACTCGGGACACCAGATTGTAGGCGCTTCCTGGCGATAAACCAATCCGGCTTGATAGAGATCGATAAAGGAACGTTGCGAAGTTCGCCGCGAGCACTCGTCAATCGTCCGGTAAGTGTAGCGCCAGTCGATCGATAATCCCAGGCGCTGCCATAAATTCTGGTATTCGCTTTCTATCTCCTGGCTGATCTGAAGGCATTTCTCGATGAATGCCTGGCGACCAATTTCTTCGGCAGTTGCACCCAGCTTTCTTTCAACCAGGCGCTCGGTCGGTAACCCATTGTCGTCAAAGCCCATTGGGTAAAACACATTTTCCCCGCGCATACGGTGAAACCGGGCGAAGACATCTGTATGGGTATAGGAATAGGTGTGTCCAAGATGAAGGCTTCCGGAGACTGTTGGAGGTGGAGTGTCGATGGAATAAATAGAAACTTGATCCCCAGAAAAATAATGGTAAACTTCGGCGGATTCCCAGGCTGACTGCAACTTGGGTTCCATTTCATCTGGTTGGTAATGTTTGCTTAAAGACATGCTGGTCTCCGTCCAGAGACGATCAAAATCCAAACTTCATCTTCATAAGAATTAAACAAAAATCCCTTTCATCCACTTTGAGGACGAAAGGGTTACTTCCGCGGTACCACCTCTATTCGCTGGACATTGCTGACCAGCACACTCGTCACCCCGACCAACATCAGGGCTTCGCTGTAACGGGCTGCCCGTGCCGTTCTACTCTCAATTAAGCTTGTT
>CP070785.1:2939839-2950767 GCA_020346705.1 Chloroflexota bacterium
CATCCATCAAAGCTTGTATTTCAGGAGCTGCACCTCTCCCCATCGAAGTCCAGGAAGCATTTGAGAAATTAACTCGTGGTCGACTGGTAGAAGGTTACGGGTTGACGGAAGCCTCACCTGTGACGCATGCAAATCCATTATTTGGCTTACGAAAGGTCGGATCGATCGGTATCCCTCTTCCATCCACAGACGCACGCATTGTTGATCTGGTATCTGGAAAGAAAGAAGTCAAGGTTGGCCAGATCGGGGAGCTGGCCGTTAGTGGACCCCAGGTTATGCTCGGATATTGGGATGATCCCGAAGCATCGCGAGAGGCATTCAACCGTGAAAGTTATTTATTAACCGGCGATGTCGCCCAGATGGATACAGAGGGATATTTTCGCATTATCTCCCGAAAAGCTGACATGTGGTATCCAGACAAGCCAGGCGATCCGGCATTCCCAAGAGATGTAGAAGAAGTCTTATTTGAGATCCCTCAGGTAAAAGATGCAGCGGTGGTCGCGATCGCCAACCGTCCAATCGCATTTATCATCACTCAACAAGATCGGCCTAAAAAGAGTGAGATCATTGCGTTTTGTTCACGTCGCCTGCCACCCCAGCAGGTGCCTCGTAACGTGGTCTTTGTTGACGAATTTCCGCGTACATTTATTGGTAAAATACTTCGGCGAGAACTGGCTGATCACTTTGCCCAATCACAAGAAGAACGTCAGCAACGTACTGAGGATAGTTCACAATCACTCAGCGAGCAGATCTAAAATATCACAGTTACTTTAAATTTAAAACAATGGATTCCGAAAACAACTGTTTCAACGAGGGTGAGGTATTACATTGCTCTGTCCTGGGAGATGGCCATCCGGTCGTGTTGATTCACGGTTTTGCCGCCTCGAATAACCACTGGGTATATCTCACTCCAGAGCTACTTTCACAAGGCTACCAGGTACTCGCTCCTGATTTAATCGGGCATGGCAACAGCAGCAAGCCATGGGATCCCACTTGCTATACCTACTCGGTTATCTACCAACACTTTGAGGATTGGATGGAAACGTGTGGCATCGATGAAGATGTCACGCTGGTTGGTCATTCGATGGGAGGTTTGATCGCTCTCAATTATGCTTCTCACCATCCTGGTGCGATTCGCCAAATGGTCTTAATCGATCCCTATTTCAAACAAGATCAACTCAACTCGGTCTTAAGACTCATCAACCGCAAGCCCGATTTATACCAAAAGGCACTGCGGATGGCACCAAAGTGGTTAATCCATACACTGGTATCTCTGGATGTTAGAGGATTAATCCACTATGAAGATCGGACTCGCCGCCAAATTGCAGAAGACTACAAACGAGCTGCACCCCATATCGTTTACATTCCAGGAACGATTCCTGATATTTCTAAGGACATTGACCACATCACATCTCCAACCCTCGTAGTTTGGGGGACCAATGACATCACACTGAACCCAAAATCCTTCCCCTCAATTGTCGAATCAATGCCAAATGGGCGCGGAGAAGAGATTAAAGGAGCAGGTCACCAACCCCATCTGGCTCAGCCTGAGTTCTTCAATCAGTTAGTCTTGGATTTCCTTGAGCTAAACGCAAATTAAACCACTGCATCTCATACCGATTTGAGCAGAAGGTAAATTCAATCCCCCTAATCAGCGGCTGCCGTGGCTATCTTTAAGGGTGAGTATTCCTGTTCAAGTTCAGAGCGGAATTGAGAAGTGTATAAACGATAGTAATGACCTCGCTGGTGGAGAAGTTCGGGGTGGTTGCCATCCTCGATAATACTGCCATCTTTGATCACCAGGATGCGGTCAGCCTTTTTGATGGTCGAGAGTCGATGGGCGATCACAAAACTCGTCCGACCTTTCATCAAATTCTCCATACCTTTTTGGATCAATGCCTCCGTGATTGTATCCACAGAACTGGTTGCCTCGTCCATGATGAATATTTCAGGTTCACGAAGGACTGCTCTGGCAAGGCTGATAAGCTGTTTCTGACCTACCGAAAGTAAATTACCACCTTCTCCAACTTCGTCATCATAACCCTTGTCGAGCTTAATGATGAAGTCATGTGCGCCTGCCAGCTGGGCTGCTGCACCTATCTCCTCATCCGTGGCATTAAGTTTGCCATAGCGAATATTGTCACGAATTGTGCCGGAGAAGAGGTGAGGTGTTTGTAAAACAACCCCAATTCGCGATTGGATTGCATGCAAAACGAGGTTCTCATAATCGCGACCACCGATGCAAATTTTGCCCTCATTTGGTTCGAAAAACCGGCATAACAAATTTACGATCGTGGTTTTTCCACCACCAGTCGGTCCAACTAAAGCGATTGTCTCTCCGCGCCTAACGTGTAAATTAAAATCTTGCAGAACGGGTTTGTTTTCCTCGTAGTAAAAACTGACATTATCAAATTCAATGTCTCCCTGGATACTACCAGGATCAAATGCTTCTGGTCGGTCAGATACATCCGGGACAGCATCAACCAAGGAAAAGATCCGTTCCGCAGACGCAACCGCGCGCTGCAACTCGGCATAAACACGGGCCAATTCCTGTATCGGCCAAATCATGAACACGACATAAGAAACGAAGGCTTGAATCCCACCAATACTCATATTTCCAATCTGTGTTTGATAACCACCAAATCCTACGATCGCTGCGACTGCAAACGAACTGATCAACATGACCACAGGTAGGAACAAAGCTGATAACCAGGCCGCTCTGTAACCAGCGCGATACATATCACTTGTCAGTTCGTCAAATTCCTCCATGTTACGTTCTTCTCTACCGAAGGCCTTGATCACCCGTACACCGGTGATCGTCTCGTTAAAAGCGCCAGTGATCTTGGAGTTAATCTTTCGCACTTCCCGAAACTCCACGATGATTTTCTTCTTGAACTGCACAGCCACAAAAATCAAAACAGGAATCGCCAAGAATACGATCAGAGCTAATTGCCAGTTGATCATCAGCATGAAGAACATTGCAGTAACAATATTCATAATCCCCCAGGTCACATCCAGGAATCCCCAGGTTACCAGTTCCGCTACGCGCTCAGAGTCTGAGGTCACCCGAGACATGATCCATCCTACTGGTGTCACGTTATAGTAGGAAAGTGAAAGCTCCTGGAGATGAACGAACATGTTCTTGCGCAGATCGTATCGAATTCGCTCCCCCAGTATTCCAGCAAGGTAAATAAATCCGAAAACTCCCCCAGCCTGAACGATAATCAACAATCCATAGCGGAAAACAATATCCCTGAGCGCTTCAGTATTCTCACCCAGGATGCCTTCATCGATGATCTGAGCACTGAGAAAAGTGAAATATGAATCAAGAAGAGCAACCAGGGATATCGTCAAGATAAAGCCAATTACCCATTTCCAATGTGGCCTGGCCAGCTCCACAATGCGCAGAGTAATTTTTCCGGTAAATTGGGTGGTGAATTCTTCTTCTTCGAAGTATTGATCAGTCACAATTACACCCCTACCTCTGCGCTGGCAACTTCTTTCTCCAGCTCAGCTTCTATCTGAGTTTGAATATCATATATTTTTTGATAGACGCCTTCCTGAGTCAGCAGTTCATCATGAGTTCCCATTTGAATAATGCGACCATTATCGAGAACTAGGATCAAATCTGCTTTCATCACCGATTGGATGCGGTGCGCGATGATGAATGTGGTTCGATTTTCCATCAGGTTTTCTAACGCTTGACGGATATCAGCTTCAGTTTCTAAATCCACGGAGGAGGTAGCATCATCGAGGATCAGGATGCGCGGATTTTTCATAATCGTGCGGGCAATCGCCACTCGCTGTTTTTGCCCTCCTGAGAGAGTGACACCTTTTTCTCCAACCAGGGTATCGTAATTATCAGGGAAGGTCATAATCGATTCATGGATTGCTGCAGCCCTTGCTGCATCTTCGACTTCCTCTTGGGGGACATCACGATCGATACCATAAGTAATATTCTCACGAACCGTTCTCGAAAAGAGGAAAGGTTCTTGTTCTACGATACCAATCTGGCTGCGCAAAAAATTTCGTGTATAGTGCTTCAGTTCCACACCATCTAGGAGTATTTTTCCTGCTGTGTACTCGTAAAATCGGGGCAGTAAATTGGCTAAGGTCGTTTTTCCTGAACCAGTAGATCCTAATAAAGCGATCACCTGACCAGGTTTTACTGAAAAGTTGATTTCTTGGAGAACCGATACGTCCGGTGCATCGTCGTATGCGAAGGCAACGTCGATAAAATCAAGAGCTCCTATTACTGTATCCTCAGGGAGATAATCACCCGTATCCAGGGGTTCACGCTGCTCCTTAACCACGGTCATGACCCGGTCAAATGAGACTAATCCTGATGACATCTGGACGATTAATCGACCAAGATTGCGGATTGGCCAGAGAATCCAGATCAGTAAACCTGCATAGGTCATATATTGTCCGACAGTGATCGAGCCGTTGATCGCCATCAGAGCGCCAATTGTAAATCCAGCCAGCATTTGTATACCAGTCATAATGTCAGAAATTGGCCAATAGCTGGAATGCATCAGTAGAAGGCGTTTTCCCCGCAGATACTTCTCCCAGTTTTCTGTTTCAAATTTGTCGATCTCATAGGCCTGCCGGGCAAATGCTTTAACTACCCTAACCCCGGTCAGATTCTCTTGCAAGCGGTTTGAAAGAATTGCATCCTGTTCCTGGTACTTTTCATATGCCTTCGACACCCTGCCAAAGAATATGACTGACAATGCAATGGTAAATGGCACCACGATAACTGATATAAGTGCTAACCGCCAATCGAGCCACAACAAGGCAACAAAATTTACTAGGAATAACAAGCTTATCCGCCCAATTCCGATCGCCTGATCAGCAAAAAAACGGCGAATTGCATCGATATCCGATGTCGAGCGCTGGACTAATTCTCCAGTGTTGGTCTGGTCGTGGTAAGTGAATGTCAGATGTTGAATATGATCAAACACATAATCTCGAACTCGCTTGGCTATACTTTCAGCTGTTCGACCAGCGAGCGCTCCGCTGATAAATGCAAAGATGCCCATAACCAACGATAATCCGATAAATGCTAGAGCGACCTGAAGAACCGTAAATTGTGAGTTATCACTCACCAGAACTTCATCGACGAAATATCCTAAAAGGAGGTAAGTTCCAGTGCGCGCAAATGCTGAGATCCCAACTCCCAATATCGCTCCTGCGTATATCAATCGATACCCACGCAGTAGCCGCAACATACCCGCAAAGCGATTCTCAGTAACGGCTTCTTGGAGATCCATATCGAATTGTGGATTTAATGTTGTCAAGATTCCCTATTCCTCAGGATTAAGATACCAGAAATTGATTCGTATTTCTTCTTTTTCCTTCAAAGAAGTTTGATTATTTGTTCTCGTCCAAAAGGGATTTGATGTGTAGCCTAGCCCCTTGTGGGCGTCATTGTGAGCTTGAAAACGGGCACAAGACCCTACGCTACACCGCTCAAAATCAAAGTGGTCGAGTACTAGGGAAACCATCCCAGTACCAGTTAATGCGTAATTAAATCTATTCTGCATACTTTCAGAGATAGAATCTTTTGATCCCAAATATTCTTGAAGAATTTAAATGGGTTCTCCTACTCCGGTTGACCTCTTACTTGTTCAAAGATGCGGAAAATCATATATATGAATTTCTTCGATGTTCTCAATGCAACCTTGTCCATACTTTATCTTGTCATGTGGTTTCCAGGTATCGATCGACTTCCCAATCGGTCACCCTGGTGCGGTATTCCTCCACCTCAGACCATTTTGCCCGGGAGAAATTTTCGTATGCCCACGCGCCCAGAGCATCTTTCAAAACCGCATCCTCATCCAAAATATGTAGTGCTTCAGCCAAGGAACCCGGTAATTCAGCTATGTTAAGTTGTTCGCGATCCTTACTGGTCAATTGGTATACATTGATTTCGTTCAATGGTTCCGGCGCTGGCATGGATTGATCAATTCCATCCAATGCTGCGGCCAGCATCACTGCTAAGGCCAGATAAGGATTGGCAGAAGGATCGGGAAAACGTAATTCTGCCCGGATGGATTTCTCCCGGCCAGGTGAATAAATCGGTATCCTGATTAGTGCCGAGCGATTGATCTGCGCCCAACCAACATATACCGGTGCTTCATATCCAGGCACCAGTCTTTTGTATGAGTTCACTGTCGGGGCAACAATTGCGGACAATGCGCGAGCATGGTGCAGCTGTCCAGCAATAAAGCCATATGCCAGCTCAGTAAGGTTATATTGATCATCTGGATCGAAGAAGAGATTGTTTCCTTCGGCATCAAACAACGATTGATGGCAGTGCATGCCGGACCCGTTGATACCGTAGATAGGTTTAGGCATGAAGGATGCCACCAGGTCGTGCTGAGCGGCAATCGCTTTGACGGTATATTTCAGAGTTAATATATTATCCGCTGCCCGGAGAGCATCCGCATACTCGAAATCAATTTCGTGCTGTCCTAAAGCGACTTCATGGTGCCCCATCTCAACTACCAGACCCATGTTCCCTAAGGCTGCCATCAGCTGTGTCCGGACCCGAACAGCATCATCGGATGCCGAGAAATCGAAGTACCCTCCGACGTCATGTGGCACTGGGTGGATGCTTGCAGGACCATTGCGCTTAAAAAGAAAAAACTCAGGTTCTGGACCAACATTGTAGGTCCATCCACGCGCCTTTATACCTTCCAAAACACGCTTAAGGATTCCTCGTGGATCTCCGGTAAAAGCAGAGCCATCAGGCAAGTAGATGTCACAAAAGATCCTTGCCCGGCGAGAATCTACCGGACTCCATGGTAAAACTGCATAAGTATCCAAATCCGGCATCAGACGCATATCACTCTCTTGAATCCTGGCAAAACCTTCTACCGAGGAACCATCGAACCAGACTCCTTCCTTAACTGCTCCCTCGGTTCTAGAGATTGGAATATCAAGGCTTTTTACCGCACCAGTGACATCTGTAAATTGAAGTGAAAGAAATTTCACCTGATCTTCATCAATTCTTGTTAGCAGATCCTTTAAATCCATGTTCAAAATCTCCTCTAAATTTTTTTTAAATTTTCAGGATTAGTAAATTTCTACCCAGCAGGGCCGCTCAAATGAGATCAAATCTCGTTTAAGATTTCCGCCATTTGTTCCTTCTCATTTGCATTCAAACAATCCCAGGGGGCAAAAAAATAGTGGTCAGTACTTGCTTCAACCCGATCGCGAAACAATTTTCCTTCCTCGGTCACCCTCATGACATTTTGAAAACCCGAAATGTAATCATGGGATCTCAGTTCGGCCAATGCATCCAGATACACCTTTTTCGGATGACCCCTGAAGGATAATCTTTCGGTTAATTGATCCACGGTGGAGATCTCGCCTCGCCAGATCAATGTCAAGCTCTCCAGGGCGCTCGCTGATAAACCGGATGATTGCCACGAGGCTAGATGAGCATCATCGCGGTAAGCTAGAAGGCAAGAAAAAGCTTGCTCAATAAAAGGCATTGCTGGTTCATTCGCGGGCATCAATTTGAAGCTCAAACCGATCGACCAGGTATTAGGTGGTGGAGGAGTATCTAAGCAATTATGGACCAAGCGCGCCAGCAACTCCGTTAGCATCTGCCCATCTTCATTGTCCAGATTGTCCGCCTCGGTCATCGCCTCCCTGGCAACTTTGATAAATTTGAGCACAGCTCGTCTACCTTTTTCCGATAAGTGAAAACTTCCTTGAGATTTATGCTCCAGATAACCTTCAGCTGCGGCACGTTCCAATCGGGAAAGATACTGGTCGCTTGAGGTATATGGCCCGCGGACCATTAAATGGGAAGGTGTTGTATCTTCAGGCTCAAATGTTAATGCTGCAATGAGCAACATCCATTCACGGATATTTATCTCGCTTTCCTCAACGATGGGTTTTATCGCTGGATCATAACTTTGTTGAATTTTTATCCAGGATTCTCGCATCAGTTTCCAGAGCATCTGGTCGTCCATATTAATCTCCAAACAATAATTTCTCCCCAGCCATAACTTACCAAATTTCAAACCACTTCAATCTCAGAAAATGAGATTAAAATGGAAAAAATAACCCCTAGAATATAACAGAAATTTCTGAAATCATGGCTAATTGACAATGATAGTTTTTTAAGGTGATCATTATGTATGAGACAAAATGGTATAATTTCGCCGATATTTGAAGAGACCAAACTTTCGCCAAAAAGGGGGTGGTTGGGTCCCGGTGGGCTCCCCGGTCTTCAAAACCGGTGGCGGGTCGCGTTGCGAGCCGCGGTGGGTTCGACTCCCATCCACTCCCGCCTATGCTTAAATCAGGAATATTGGTGTGTATCACTGTCGAGTTTTAATTAATCTTAGATCATGACCATCCCCTATACTGAATCAATTTCACCGGCTTCTCAACATGATCCATATCTACATCTAGTAAAACAGGTTTTTCAGATTGATGAAGTCACCTGGGGAACTGAAAAACAGAGCTTTCTTGTGCGATACCGGGGAAATCTCTTGCTCGAATCCCAAGATGCTTATGCCAAGCTTTCGAGTGGTTTGCAGTCTTTGGATGTCACGCCATTATTTCGAATCGAGGATGGCAGCGAGACAATTGTTTTGATGAAAGGGGTTGTCAGGCCTCAGCCATCTAATCCATGGATCAACTTGATCCTATTCATCATTACTGGAATTAGCGTTGTATTTGCGGGCACACTTTTCGAATATCGGGGTCCATTGACTTCAAATCTGAATGAAATCCTTCCCTTTTTGCTGCCCAGTTTATTCAGAGGTTTAGCGTTTGCAGGAACGCTATTGGCTATTCTCCTGGCGCATGAATTTGGTCACTATCTGGCGGCACGCTACCACCGCTCAGCAGTAACCCTGCCTTATTTCATCCCCTTTCCATTCAGTCCCTTTGGAACGATGGGCGCTTTCATTCAGCTAAAAGAACCACCCAAGAACAAACGCATCTTATTGGATATTGGTATCGCGGGACCCTTAGCAGGTTTGGTAATAGCCATCCCCTTATTATTTCTCGGACTTTACCTTTCCCAAATTGACAACCTGCCCCTATTCCTTGATCGAGGTCAAGCGATCAGCCTTGAAGGAAATTCCATACTATATTTACTAATGAAATTTATCGTGTTTGGTGAGTGGCTTCCAGCCCCCGCCAATCTTGGAGGCATGAATCCCCTGATTTATTGGGTGCGGTATTTCTTCACTGGACAACCTGTCCCCTTTGGCGCCTTGGATGTATTGCTACACCCCGTGGCTTGGGCAGGTTGGGCTGGTCTCCTGATTACCGCCCTCAACCTAATCCCTGCAGGGCAGCTCGATGGTGGTCATGTAATTTACTCATTGTTTGGTAGAAAATCTCGAATCATCCTACCTTTCGTCCTGGTTGCCTTGATCATTTTAGGTACAGTCTGGTCGGGTTGGTGGCTGTGGGCATTCATCATCTTTCTAATGGGACGCATGCATGCAGAACCCCTCGATCAGATCACGCCTCTTGATTCCCGCCGGAAAGCATTGGCTGTTCTAGGATTAGTGGTCTTTGTGCTCGTGTTTACGCCGATCCCCTTGAGCGTATTCTCCTGAACAACCCCCATAAAATTTCCCAGAGCCATTTTATCAAGGTCACTATGGCCGGATTTCGACCAAAGTTTTGACATCCGCGATCTTGGGACCTACACTGAAAATGTCTAGTAAGAACTCCTGGTTTGTACCAGGTTCCAGGAGCTCAAACTGCTCGAATTTTCGGATGCCAACCACATTTCCATCACTGTCATAAGCTATTCCAACGATCCAGGTGATATTCCCGGGAGAACTTTTCTTGGGAATTCCATATGTACCGGATACTATGGCCTGTAATCCTCCATCCACCAAATCAATTTCATCTACCTCTATCCAGGCATTAAGATAGCGTTCATCATTCCTTGGCACCAGTTGTGCAGAAATTACTGCTGTGTCAGTTGTAGTTTCTCCTGAGAAACTGCCTGGGAAAAAAATTTCCAATGGCATTTCAGACTCTGCAGGCAATTTATTGAGGGCTGATATTGCAGTCCCTTCAGCAACAATTTCACCACGATTATCAAACAAGACCACCCGCGCGGTTACGTTCTCCAATTCACGCTTCCGTTCATTTTTCACCAATAAGAAGCACCAGACCCCATCCGGCACTAAATAACACTTTGTACTAGAAATATGTATCGGGATTGGTGTCGCTGTCGCAGGACTGGCAGGGATAATTTCTCCCAGCGGGATTACCAGCTCTGTACCGACAACAAGCAGCCTAGGATTAACCTCTGGATTCGCAGCCTGGAGTTCTTCCAGACTGATGCCGTTGCGTAAAGCGATTGCCAGCATTGTATCTCCTTCAACGATGGTATATACCATCGGAGTTGGGGTTGGTGTCGGCAGGGATGTTGGCGTATCCGCAATTAATCTTTGAACATTGGGTGTTCCACTCGGTGTGGGGGATAGAAATGGGGTTAATAGAATCTCTGCTTTTTCAGTCGGTTGAACAGTTGGCGTGGAGCTGGCACAGCTGCTCACGATCAATAATAGGGCACTATAAATTAACCAAAGTGAAAAAGACACTTCATCTTTTAAAAACATAGCCGCGATTATAACTCAGCGCGTTTACCTTACAGATTTTAGAGGTTTCCATCCTGCTACCCTCTCCTATGCTATATTCAGCTGCGAGGTTCAAGATGGCTGACGATAAGATGCTTCAGGAAGCAATTGAAGCAGTCGCTACAGGTCAATCTGATCGGGCTCGAGATTTGTTGACCCGATTACTAAGGGCAGATCAATCCAATCCAAGGTATTGGTTGTGGATGAGCTCCGTTGTTGATACCACGAAAGAAAGGATCTATTGTTTGCAAAAGGTTATTCACCTGGATCCTGGAAATCGGGCTGCCCAACTGG
>CP070785.1:2950867-2954283 GCA_020346705.1 Chloroflexota bacterium
TGCCAGTTTATATGAACACACAAGTCAGGAATTTGACTTGTTGGTTTTTGATAATGGCAGCTGTCCGGAGGTTGTCGAGGTCCTTGGCGAACTGAGTGATGATCGAATAATTGAATGGCTTATTTTTTCTAAAAATAATCTCGGGAAAGTTGGGGCCTGGAACTGGATTTTTGGCAGCATGCCCAATGAATTTATTTGTTACGCAGACTCAGATGTATTTTTTCGACAGGGGTGGTTAGAGGCCAGTTTTGAGATAATTGATGCATTTCCCAGGGTAGGCATGGTCAGCGCGCAACCGACATTCCATGATGTTCTCGAAGGAGCTGGAAAAGCCCATCTTTTATTGAACGATAATCAGAAATTCAAGACTGGAAATTACCGCCCAGAGAAGGCGATTGTCAAAGAATACTGCCAGGGAATTGGTGCAGATGATGAACTATCAGCCAAATTCTTTGATATGGAATTGACCTGCTTTACCGATCTCCGCAGCAGAACCAACGCGGTACTTGGTGCAACTCATATGCAATTTATCCTCCCGCGAAATTTAGCACGGGAGTTGGTCCCGTTACCGGTCAGCAAGGGTCTTCATCGATCTGAAACCACGTCTCTCGATCGCAAGATAGATGACTTAGGCTATTTGCATCTCTCAACCCAAGAGAATTACGTGTTTCATATGGGCAATATGATCAGTGCAAAACTGCTGACGGAGGTACAGACTTTGGATGGGCCCATTGAAATAAATATTCCCCAAGAGGAGCTGGTTTTGAGCAAAAAAACCGGGCTATTCCGAATTATTTCGAGATTATTGAGAATACCCAGCATCAATCAATTCTTCTTGAATGTGTATGATTTCCTTTATCGAGCTTTGTACGTGGAGAAGCAGTAGATTTGGGCATAATTCTTGATTTTTTGAAATTCAAAACAATCATCAGCTTGATTTATGCAGTAAAGAAATTACCATCTCCCCCAAAGGTTACAAGAATTATCGTTTTCCGAGGAATATGGATTCTTTAATGGCATCCAAACGTGTATTCATTATCGCCGATCATGGTTTGGCCATTTTTTATTTTTTTCAAAGCGATGTCATTTCAACCCTATTAAGTGAAGGGATTGAAGCAGTAATCCTGACCGATGAGAGGTCAATCGATCCAATCAAGGAGCGGTTTGGACAACCTGGCTTGATTTTTGAAGGACTGCGTCTCGACGATGTCCAGAAATATGTTGAAAAGAATTCCCCAACCACTCAATGGTGGCTGGATTTCCTCCGTAGAGCTGGGGCCGCCGGTGGAACAAATTTAGCCGTCGTTGAAAGCTACATCAGACACGTTAAAAGCGAGGCGCATGGACGACGCAAACGCCTCTTCCCATTAATGGAATTATTTATCAAAATACTGCGGCGATCCCGGCTGGCCAGACAAACGCTCGTGAGATATCAAAACCGATTTACCCCAGATTTATATGATGACTTATTCGAGAAGTACGATCCTGACCTGGTGATTGCCAGTTCTCCAGGATTTCGCCAGGACCGGTATTTTCTGCGAGCAGCGTCGAAACATGAAATCCCTTCCGTGGCAGCGATTTTCTCTTGGGATAGCACAAGCAGTTATGGTTTACCTGGTGCAGAGGTGGATTGGATTACCTGCTGGTCTGAAATTCAAAAAAATGAGCTTATTGGTGGCGCCGATTGGAAACCAGAGAATGTAAATGTGGGGGGGATGCCTCCGTATGATGGCTATGTTCGCAAAGAATGGATAATGAACCGGGAAGAATACTTTGATTTTCATGGCCTTGATCCATCCCGGAAGCTGCTTACCTATGCCAGTTCGTTTGTAAATTTATCACCAAATATTCAAAACATTCAAGCTTTGGTTAACTTGATTAATTCCGACCAGCTCAGCGTTCCAAGCCAGTTATTGATCCGTTTGCATCCAATCCACATGAGCGGTTTTTATGTAGAAGAGGCCGACCAAATTCGCACTCTCGCAGAGGAAAATCCCCATGTACATGTTGTGGAACCAATGAAGTCCGGGGGATTAGGATTTTATGCGTTTGATGACATGCCAGAGAAAAGTTCGATGATGGGGGTGGCGGATATTTTCCTGACAGTTTATTCAACGATGTGCGTTGAAGCTTCATTGCATGAGAGACCGATTATTTCGGTTTGTATTGATTCACCGACCGGTTGGCCGGGGAAATATTGGTTGCCAATGTCCCAAATCGGCATTTGGCCTACACATTCCCGTTTTCGGGCATCTGGAGCTGGTCAAGTTGCGACGAATGAATCAGAGCTCCGTGAAGCGATAAATAGTTATTATGCAGATCCTCAGGCAGATATAGTGGATCAAAGGAAGTTTGCTGAACGAGAGACCACTTTTGTTGATGGAAGCGCAGGCAAACGAACCGGAGAGTATCTAATTTCCTTGTTGAATG
Source organism: Chloroflexota bacterium (assembly GCA_020346705.1). Classification (GTDB taxonomy): domain Bacteria; phylum Chloroflexota; class Anaerolineae; order Anaerolineales; family UBA4823; genus PFL25. Next base: position 2,953,298 of record CP070785.1, read on the forward strand.
GACACAATGGTCAATAGAATTATCCGTCGAATTAATAAAACAACAAAAGTCCTTCTCACAGGAAATTTAGATAATAGTGAAAGAGAAGATATTCCTGGTATTAGCAGTGAGGAGGTAGCTGAGGCCAAGGCTTTCTTCCCCATGGAAAAATTCTTCATCTTTGGACATGCCCGATCTGGAACTACTCTTCTAACCCGCCTGGTGAGGTTGCACCCGGAGGTTCATTGCAATTATCAGGCTCATTTTTTTTCGAGACCTCCATTCCTTGAGGGCCTTGTAGCGGATAATGAAGTTGCTAAATGGTTCACCAGGAGTAGCAATCGTTGGAATAGAAAACGAGACCTCTCACCGGTAGTACTGAGAGCGGTGAGTGATTTTATCCTCGAAAGGGATGCTCGCAAGGAAGGAAAGAAGATCGTCGGTGATAAAAGTCCAAACAGCTTGGTTAATGGTGAAGCCGTTCGAAAGTTATCCAAGGTTTATCCTGACGCACACCTGATCTTCCTGGTTAGAGATGGTCGGGATGCTGCTCTATCACACCGCATCCAGACTTTTATTGATAACCCACATAAGTTATCCAATGAAGATAAGCGCATACTCCAATCTTTTATTCAAGATCCAGATCCATATCTATCAGGAAAGCGCTCGCTCTTTACCCGCAAGGGAATCATGCAGGCAGCCCAAGGTTGGGTTGATAATGTATCTGAGACTGATGAAATTGGTCGCCAACTTTATGGAGATCATTACTTATCACTGAGATTTGAGGATTTAATACATCAACCTTGGGATGAAATGGCACGCCTGTGGTCTTTTTTGGGAGTTCAAACCGAAAACGCAGGCCTGCAGGAGAAGGTGAAGGGAGAAATGAAGCGCAATCCTGATGCGGACTGGCAGCGCGAGAAAGCTGATGATTTCGCTCAATCGCTGGTCAAAGGCAAACATGGTTCCTGGAGGGAAATATTTACCGAGCAGGATGTACAAACTTT
>CP070785.1:2954383-2957591 GCA_020346705.1 Chloroflexota bacterium
TACTTGTCCCGGGAGGAACGACCGGGAGCCAATATCTAATATCCAATAACTCATCCCTCTTGAGTTAAGGTGAAAAAAGAATAATGATAGGTGATCTTACCTTTGTAAAGGCCAAAGGTATCATTGCCATTGTGTACAATGCCCATGTCCGAGGTTGCTGTCCAGGTTAAGTGTCTTGAATTTCCTGTGCCGGAAAATCCTGTGTGAGAAAATTTTGCATTTGGTAATAGACTGAACAGCAGGGCCTGAAACCAGACACGCATATCTTGAAATCCCTGGACTGACCTGGCGGCGGTGATGTGAACAGCGTTGGAGTTGTATAATTTTAATATCTGGTCAGGATCGTGGGTATTGAGAGCTTCAATATACTGCTCTGTGATATCACCCGGTGAGGGGGGAGAAAACCATTCAAATTCTGCACTTGTTCTCCACAGCTCGGGTAGGTTAGCTCGGGATGAATCCCAGCTGTAGATGTTCGCAGCCGATAAGTTTAATTTTTGAGCAGTCTCAAAGAATTCAACGATTTCCTCAGGTTTTGGTGACCAACCGTGTTCCTTAAACGCAGCACCAGTTGGGATGATCGGTCGGTAGGGTGTGATCGATTGGAATTCGCGCACACACCGGGCCAGCTGCTCACCGGGGTTATCTGCAAACTTCCAATAAACCTGGGGCATGTTGATATCACAGCCCTCCAGGAATTCGCGCCAGGGCAGCTGGGGATGGTAGGAAGGGAAGCGATATGAGCTGAGTGCTACCGGCACATCTGGTAATCCATCACGCAGGCGAGACATGAATTTTCGCGCCGCAGCTGCTTTTCCGCGATCTTTGTATGGCCCTTCTGCATCAATCACATATCCATCCAGCTGCAGGGTCAATACCCGATCGATGGCTTTTTTGGCTTCACCCAGGGGATTTTGTCCCCGCACATAGTGCCACCCCCACACCTGGATGCCGCGCTCGCGAAGTTTTCGTGCAACCGGTGGAACAAGATCGACTCCCTCATATATATTATATGAATTCACCCCATCGGCGATTTTGATCAGCACGTGAGTCAGTCGAGCTTCTTGAGCCACCGATGCGATCGCCTGGGGATCACCGTTTTCACAGCTAGGTATTTTCCAGATAAAGGAACCTTTTCCCTGGAGGGTGTTCATCACAAAAATATTTCTTCACATATCCAGCTAGATTACGGGCTGTTCAATGCTTTACGCATGATAGCCTCAACGGCAGCTTGATTGGGCAGCAGCACCGCGGCGCCGCCCGGGGTCATCCAACTGCTTACTTCTCCCCGACCAATATAGTAATGCTGAATGTTATCCGTATTTTTTATCCTGGCAGCAACAGGTATTAGGGGGATGACATCTGATAATTTGATGTTCGTTGTGACGTTTTCGGAGTAAATCCTATAAAGTTCAGGTATTTTTGCCACGGTGTACAGGTTCATCATCTTGGCCAAAATCGCAGTGACGACTTCTTGCTGACGGCGATTACGATCGAAATCGCTGGTTGAATACCGTGACCGGGAGTAGTAGAGTGCAGTTTCACCATCCATGTAATTTATACCTTCGGGGATGGTAAACCAGCCAGCAGCGGTATACTCGCTCAATGGTTTAGCGGCATAAACATCAATTCCCCCCAGGCTGTTGACAACGTCGACAAACGACCAGAAATTTATCAGGGCATAGAAATCAGGACGCACTCCGAAGTTAACTTCGAAGGTATCTGCCATTGTTTTAAAGCCGCCACGAGCATGCGCAGTATTAATGCGGCTGGTTGTATAACCTGGAATCTGCACGTAAAGATCCCGGGGGAAGGAGGTTATGTTGACTGAATTTTTTGAAGGATTAATGGTGACCAGCATTATCGTATCGGTCCGGAATCCACCTGAACCTAAACGCTGGTCAGAGCCCAATAACAGGATATTGATCTGCCCCTTTGGTTGCGGCAGCAAACCAGCGCGCGGTAAGCTGGGATTACTGATATATTGGCCGGTTGGTATTGGAGTAGGTGTTGGCGGAACAGGTGTGGCAGTTGGATAAAAGATCGCGGTGGGATCTATTGGTTGGAATGGCGTTGCTGTTGCGGTTGGGTTGCTCGGATTGTACAAAAAATCCGGATTCATGCTCACCGCCGCTGGAGCCATTGGAAAATTGCAGGCAGTAAACATGATCAGCAGGACCAACAATATGATAGAGAGTCTGTTACGCATTGATCTTGAAACCACAGGTGATTGAAATTACCATATCTAAAAAGTGATGTTTATGTTTTTATCCGTTGGCTATCACGGTGATGGATAAGGATAAGGAGGTGGGCGCTTTGAGATAAAACCATCCGTGGGTGTGGGAAGCGGCACCTGTGTAATAGTCGGAGGTTTTGGGGTCTGAGTCGGTATAATCATCGTTGGGCTGGGTTTAGGTGCCGGTAGATAAGGTACGAACAATTTTTGACCTGTGCGAATGTTGTTCGAACTCAGGCAGTTTGCGCTCTTAAGCTGGCTGACAGTCGAATTGACCTGCTGCGCAATACCGAAAAGGGTATCCCCCCGCTGAACATAATAAACCACCCAATTCTGTGGAGGACCGCATGTTACCGGTGGAGAGGTTGGGGATGCAGGTGGCAGGTAAATGATCGAATCAGGAGTTAGCTGGGATTTTTGAAGACAGTTTGCATCCGCCAGCTGCTGGGGAGATAGGCCGGTAGAGGCGGAGAGTTTGTTTAGGGTATCAGAATTTTTGATTGTATAAGGAAACCATCCAACTGGATAATCACAAACTTCAGGTTCCTCAAAAACCTCAGCGATAATTGGTTGGGTAAAGGTAGGCGTTGGTATTTTCTTTGTTGGTGTGATCGTCGGGAATCTTGTCGCCAGTAATGCTTCCGGTGTAGTTGGATTGAATATGTTGACGCTTTCGAGGGTCGGGAAAGAATCAAGCGGTGTTGATCGCCCTCCTTCAGTGAATGCAAGTAGCAAGCTGCCAAGTACGATTGCAATTGATAGACCGGCAGCCAGACCACCTAGGATGACGCTGTTAAGGCCAAGAATCCCGTTTTTCACTCTAGCAATCCCTTTTCTTCAGTTTGGGAGGTCTTCTTAATTTCTAGGTCATCCATCATTTTACGCAGCTCGATCTGTAATTTTTCTATTTTCTGCTCAGAAGAATTATATCTCGAGGTCAATTCTATTACCTCATCATTGAGCCGGTCGTTT
>CP070785.1:2957691-2960809 GCA_020346705.1 Chloroflexota bacterium
ATGAGTGGTTTAGCAAGCGAACACCAGCCCGAGGTGATCCTGTTCCCAACAACGAGCCGTGGTAGAGAATTGGCTGCAATGGTGGCAGTTGATTTAAAAACGGGCGTGCTTCCAGATGTCACAGACTTGGAAGTTCAAGATGGGAAAGTGTTAGCTACCAGACCTGTTTACGGCGGAAAGTTGCTTTCCAAGGTGGTTTGCAATGCCATGCCGCAGATAATAACCTTACGAGTCAGGGCTTTTTCTCCACCAGAGATTGACAGCTCGCGGACTGGACAAATTGACCAGGTCCCCGCAGCAGTGGCAGAGGATGAAATCAAATCCAAAGTCAGCGGCTATACTGAAGGCCAAAAGGGAGTCAGTTTGAATGATGCAGCCGTGATCGTTTCTGGAGGGCGGGGAGTTTCGAATAATCCTGCACTAGAGCCACCAGCTGGTATGGACGAGGGTGAAGTTGAAATTTGGCGCGCACAAGAGGGATTTAAGCTGGTCAGAAACCTGGCAGGTGTATTAGGGGCTGCTGTCGGCGCAAGCCGGGCTGCAGTCGATGCAGGTTATATCCCTTATGAGCACCAGGTGGGTCAAACAGGGAAAGTGGTTTCTCCAGATATGTATATCGCCTGTGGGATCTCTGGAGCGATCCAGCACCAGGCTGGAATGCGGACCAGTAAAGTGATCGTAGCGATCAACAAGGATCCAGAAGCTCCGATTTTTAAAATGGCTCGCTTTGGGGTTGTCGGTGATTTATTTGAGATCCTGCCACTTCTGACAGAGTCTTTAAAAACTCGCTTGAGTTCCTGATAAAATCTTTACCTGCACAAAACCGGGCGAGAGGTGGTCAACCTCTCGCTTTTTCTTATCTTGATTGATTTGCGGTTATTCAACTGCCAAACAGCGAACAAGGACATTTCTCTGGTGAGGCCTGGAGCGGTGTTCAAAGAGATACAATCCCTGCCAGGTTCCCAGACTCAGCCTGCCATTATCCACCGGGATCGTCAGGCTTGTGTCGGTCAGCATGGCCCGAATGTGAGAGGTTGAATCGTCTGGTCCTTCGGAGGTGTGCCGGTACCAGGCTTGATTTTCAGGCACATTCCGCTCCATATATTCTTCCATGTCGATTTTGGCCGTTGGATCATAGCTTTCACTGATTACTAGTGAGGCGCTGGTATGCGGCATATAAAGATAGCAAATTCCCTGATTAATTTCCCATTCCTGTAATAGATTTTGGACGAGATTTGTAAAGTAGTAAAGTCCTTTTCCCCTGGTTGAGATTTCCAGGTTAGCTTTGTTCCATAACATATAGAAAATAATCCCTTGTTATAAATTTGTTTTTTGGATTATACGATAATCAGCGCAGATACCTTCCTGTTGAATTTGATTATTAATCTAGTTCTCGACCAAAATGGATTTGACGTGTCGCCTAAGCTCTTGCGCGTCCCACACAAAGTGCGGGATACATTTTGATAGGCACAAGGCCCATATCGGAGATGGGGCAGGTCCTGAATTACACCAACCATAATCAACGTGGTTGATAACTAGCTTGACACCAAAGATAATAAATTGTATAGTTAAGCGCTATTAACTAATTAGGATACTTAACTATGACGATTTCTGAAGAGTTTTCCCAGGTTTTACATGATTGGTCTGAGACTTTAATGCGCAGGTCCATGCATGATTTCATCCAATTTAGTAAGGATTCAGGTTTGTCTATGCCTCAGATCAGAACACTTTTCCACTTAAGCCATGACGGTAAGTGCGGGGTTTCTGAGATCGGCGAGCTACTTGGTGTAACTAATCCAGCTGCCAGCCAGATGATTGATCGGTTGGTGATAGACGGATACATAGAAAGATCTGAAGATCCAGCTGATCGGCGGGCGAAGCGGTTGAAACTGACTGGAAAAGGTCGCGCGATTGTCACTGAGAGTATTGAAATCAGAAGCCGATGGATGGAAAAACTTACGGAATCCCTGACGCTAAAAGAACAAAAATCTATTATTTCTGCGTTATTGATTCTCACCAAAACTGCTCAAGATCTGGAACCCGATGAGAATCATCCTTCTATCAAATTTAAACATGAAATTCTCGCTGAGACGATCTCTGGATCGGAGTGAGATGTAACCATTATGGCCAAATAGTACGGAGAATTTATATTGCAAACCTCAAGAGTGGATAGACGCCAAGCCAGTGTAGACAGAGCGACATTAATACGAGCGATTCGCTATCTCAGTCGCTATCGCTGGCAAGCCATCATCCCTTATTTATTCCTGATCATCGCCACCTTGGCCCAATTGATGGTACCCCGCATGTTAGGCAATATCATCGATGCAGTTACTCGAGGCACGATCGCGAATGCGCTTGTCCCCCGCCTGGATACCATTCCCAGTGGAATCTTAGACCAGGTACTGGAAGGTTTAGGAATCACAGAAGCGCAACTAGTTTTTAATGCCGAGAATGCAGAACGGCTCTTGATAACTTCCGCAGTTGCTATCCTAATCTTTGCGATAGTTCGTGGATTATTCGCTTTCCTGCAGACCTTTACCGCAGAACGAAATTCACAGATTGTGGCCTTTGATATGCGTAATGAGCTATTTGCTAAAATCCAGGGTTTATCGTTTTCATACCATGATCGCAATCAGACGGGCCAGCTGATGATCCGGGCGACCGATGATGTCGAAAAAGTGCGCCTCTTCATCGGCCAGGGTCTATTGATGGCAGTTGGTGCGATCTTCTTGCTATCTGGTACCTTGTTGATTTTATTTTCGACCAATGTTCGATTGACATTGATTGCTTTGCCAATCTTACCGATTGCCTTGATCCTGTTCATGTATTTTGGTTCCAGACTAGGCCCCCTATTTCTTGGAATTCAAAAACGGCTGGATAAGGTAAACACTATCCTACAGGAGAATATCTCTGGGATCAAAGTGGTCAAAGCATTTACAAGGGAAAAGAGTGAGGAAGGAAAATTTGATCGCGCGGCTGATGATCTGATGGACCAAAATATCTATATTGCCCGCTTCTTTAGTATTTTATTTCCTTTTGTAATCCTGGTAGCCAGTCTCGGACAGGCGTTGGTGCTCTATTTTGGAGGTCGGCAAATAATTGGTGGAACTCTGACTTT
>CP070785.1:2960909-2967191 GCA_020346705.1 Chloroflexota bacterium
AATACGCTGGAACAAGATTGAGAATTTTTGCAGCCAATTCCCGCGTACCGTTGTACACGGGGATTGCCAAGTAAAAAATGTCCACATTAAATTGAATCAAAATGAGTTGGCATTATTTCCCTTTGATTGGGCAAGTGCTGGTTGGGGTCTCCCTGCTACGGATTTGGGAGTCTTAGGATTACCATATAAGGACCTTCCACATACCGTTCCAGATTATGAAACTTATTTAAACATTGTAAAGGAAAAGTGGCCAAAATTCGATCTTCACGCTGTTAAGCAGCTAGCCAATCTTGGGCAATTGTTCTGGTCGTTAAAGGTAATTTGTAAAAGTATCCCGGATTTCAATCACAGGGAGACTTACCTGGATGGTCTTTTGTATAACTACAATATCTATGCATCTGTCCTGAATGCAACTATTCAAACTGCAACATGGATCAACTGACTCATAAAATTCGAGATTACTCAATATTTGAGTGAACATCTTCATCTAAACTCCTATAAAGTGAACTGTGATCTTGTTGCACACAACTGCTTAATTATTCACTAATCCAGAGGAAACTGTGATCAACAGCCAAAATATGCTTGAACATCCAGCCGTCACTGCCTGGATGGAAGTACAACCAGAATCACGAGTACCACAGCGGGTCGAATTGATAGAGGAATCTGATAGCAGTCAAATGGCTGTCAGGCTTTTCGGCATTGGATTAGGTGAATCCAATATTATTGCGAAGAGATCCCTACCTGACATAACCCGCATCGAACGGTTGCTATATGAGGAAATTCTGCCAAATTTATCGCTTCCGACTGTGCATTATTATGGTACTGCTCACGAAAAGGAAAGTGAATTAAGCTGGTTGTTTTTGGAAGATGTCAGTGGTGAAAGATATCAACCAAACAATACAGAACACCGAATAGCTGCCGCAAAGTGGCTGGGAAGCATGAACACCTACACTGAACATCTCGCAAAATCAGCTCAATTGCCGTTGAGAGACACAGACCACTATATGAAGCTGCTCCGCAACAGCCGTAAAAAGATTCAATCTTTCCGATCCAATCCTGGCATTGATGCGGACAAAATTCAATTACTCAATGTAATGGAAACTCACTACGAAGACCTGGATCGAATCTGGGAACAATTCAGGGTAATCTGTAATGGGAATCCAAACACCTTAGTCCATGGTGACTTTATTTCCAAAAATGTAGCGGTTCGGATAATTGAGAACAGAATCACAATTCTGCCATTCGACTGGGAGAAGGCCGGCTGGGGCAGCCCAGCCGAAGATATCTCCAGGGTGGATATCCCCACATATTGGAATCGCGTACAGGGTTCATGGCCGGAATTAAGCATCGGAGCATTAAACCGGCTGGCAGCCGTCGGCAAAGTATTCCGCTGCGCGGTATACCTGGATTGGATCTCAACCCAACTTGAAGAAAGAACAATTGAACAATCGATGTATCACTTGCAACGCTGTAAAATATGGTTGACTGACTTAATCAACTCCTCCCCGTGGCAAAATTGATCTAATGCGTTTCTCTAAACACGAATTTCCTGAGCTGCAGTTCCTCACCAAGGAAATAAACAATATCTTGGGGGAAAATGACTCTGGTAATGGCCAGGTGATAATCCTCAATCGAGAACCGAATTCATTGGCAAGTACATTTCCAAGCGAGATCATCACCTGCCGATTGAGTGATGGGAGTGAACTGCAGCTTTTTTGCAAATATTCAGCCGGATTCAGCCATAATTCTTTCGGCCATAGAGGGGACCTTTCATATGAAATTGATGTATATCGCCAAGTGCTGAAAAATTTGGAGATCCCCTCACCAATGTTCTATGGCGCTTATCAAGATGAAGCAGCCGGTGAGGCATGGATATTTCTCCAGTATTTCGAGGAAGAACTACATGTCAAAGCCTCGATTTATCACACCTCGATGCATGCAGCTGCACGCTGGTTAGGGCAATTTCACCTAGAGGGAGAAGCTTTTCTACGCAAGGAATCAATTCCATTCCTCAAAAGGCACGATTCAAATTATTATTGTGGTTGGGCCGATAGGACCTCATCATTTGCCAATCACTTACACAAGAGCTATCCCTGGCTAGAGACTATATGTAAGGAATTTAGAGAGGTTGTTTATAACCTTCTAGAACCGTCATGCACCATAGTCCATGGTGAGTATTATCCAAATAATGTTCTTTATTACAAAGACCAAATTTGCCCCGTCGACTGGGAGTCGGCTGCAATAGCCACTGGTGAGATAGATCTGGCGAGTCTGACCGATAATTGGTCTGAAAAAATCAGGCTGGAATGTATTTCAGAATACCAGTCGGCTCGCTGGCCAGAAGGACCGCCGGCGGAATTTGAGAGAACTTTTAAGACAGCGCAGCTATACTGGCACTTCCGCTGGTTGGGGGATCGACCTGAATGGACAACCCACGAGAATGAAAGCTGGCGATTCGAAGAAATGCAACAACTTGGTGAACAATTAGGGATGATTTAGAAATGATATCCTTCCAAACCAATGTTCGGGGAGGCCGAGTCTATTTTTCTTTGTAAAAATAAGTACCTTAGGAATTAGATTTCGACCCCACGTCTCCAATCGTGTTGCGCACAGTCTCATAATCCGCCGGGAGCTCAATGGGAGGATTGGGATACTGCTCCAACACCGCCTGCAGCTCCTGCTGGTGGTAGTCAACCTTGAAGCGTGAGAATTTCAAGCCGTGGGCGGTGGAGATTACAATCACGCGCTGATCTTTCTCGATAACACCCCGATCGACTAATTTGAATAATGCCGCCAGTGCCACACCCGTATGCGGGCAGGCATACGACCCGGTGCGATCTGCGCGTGCCGCTGCGTTGGCCAGTTCGTCCTCGGTAACCTGTTCCACCACCCCATCGCAAGCCTGCAGTGCTTTCACGGCTCTTTCGTAGCTGACCGGATTCCCGATCTGGATCGCACTGGCCAGGGTTGGTTTGGCCATGACTGGCGAGTACTCTTCAAATCCCGTTTCGTAGCTCAAATAAAACGGATTTGCATTTTGCGCTTGTGCACAGGCGATACGGGGCAGCCGATCAATCAGGCCCAGCTCTTTCATCAATAAAAGCCCCTTACCTAACGCGCTGACATTACCCAGGTTCCCGCAAGGGATAATAATCCAATCCGGCACCTGCCAGTCAAACTGCTGAACCAGCTCGATGGCTACTGTCTTCTGTCCTTCGATGCGTAGCGAGTTCATCGAGTTCGCCAGGTAAATAGAAGGATCTGCGGATAATTGCTGCACGATCTGCATGCAACCATCAAAATCTGTGTCCAGTGACAGCACTGTGGCCCCATTGGCGATGGGCTGGATCAACTGTTCAATTGAGACTTTCCCGCGCGGCAGGAGAACAATAGCCTGGATGCCAGCCGCGGCAGCGTAGGCCGCCAGCGCAGCCGAGGTATCCCCCGTGGAAGCACAGGCGACGGCTTTGATGGGCTTACCATCGGCAATCATCTGCTGCACAACGGAAACCAGGACCGTCATTCCCAGGTCCTTAAATGACCCTGTGTGGCTGTTTCCGCACAGCTTGATCCATAAATCCTCTACACCGATCTCCTCCCCCAGTTTGCTGGCCCAGAATGAGTTGGAATGCCCTTCGTACATTGAGACAATATTTTCGTCAACTAACTGTGGGCAAACCCATTCCTTTTTTCCCCATACACCGCTCCCGAACGGCCATTCATTTGTCCTGGAGCGCCGATCGAAGATCTGCTTCCACTCCGCAGGACTGCGATCTTTCAATGCCTCCGTGTCATGCTGCACGTCCAGCAATCCCCCGCACTCCTCGCAGCGATAGACAACTTCGTAGATGGAGTATTTGCGACCGCATCCCCGGACACATTCGTACCAGCTTTGATAACTCATCATTCATTCTCCTACAATATCCGTCTCGATGCGGTGGATAGGTTGCCAACCTTGCTGTGCTAAGGCTTCAGTAGGCAGGGAAGCCTCGTCCGGTTTATCTGAAATGCCGAACAGTAAGACCCCCAGGGATTTCCAGGTCAGGGCTGCCTGGCGGACCTCCTGGGTGATGGTGATTGTCTTTGATAAAAGATCTTCCACGGGGGCAGCTGGATCAAGGTTGCCCATGTGGGCAGCCGTGGTTTCATATTCTTTATAACGAAATTCTTTGAATGGAGTTGGATCGCCCTGGCTCACTCGGGCGAATACCTCCTGGTGGATGCTGCCCAACTTGGTTGGCAGCCGGTCGGCATTCTGGTTCACATAACCTATAAACTGCTCGAAATTGACCATTCTCGCGGAATTCACCTCAACCACCAGTTCATCCAGGTCGATAAGCCCCCCTCCCAGGATCAGGCAAATATAAACCAGAAAATCCTGGTTATCTGCGGTGAAAGGGTGGTATTCAGGTTGGTTGAGGCGTTCGTAGGCAGTCTGGAATCCAGCAGGATCGAAATCTTCTCCCAGAAGTCCGCTCACTGTTTGGAATCCCGCTTCAAGGCGAACGTGGTCGATGATTTTATCATTGCGGCCGCGCGCCCCCAGCGTGGTTTTATCCAGGTCCAGCAGGACCACCGTTCGCTCGTCAATATTGAAATCCTGTTCCTGGCAGAAATCCCGAAATTCACCAATGGCCGCCCACCGGTTGGCGTAGATTAAGGTTCCAGCGTCCCGTTGGTCAACCTCAAGCTGTGGAGGTGCTTCATCTTCTGAGGCGACAAAGGCCATGCCAGGCCAGTTTCCTGCCAGGCATATATTCTGGAAGGCAGTGCCATCATTCAAGCGTGTATCTCCAACAAAGACCACTCTTTCTATCTTGGAGGCAGCTTCCCTGAGTTCACTGGCCGCTTGGAGCAAGGATGCAATAACGCGGGCATATTCGGGGCTGGTTTTTCGTGGTGTTCCAGTGGCAGATATTCCAATTCGCTGCCTGATCTCTGCTAAAAATGGCAGGCGCGCATCGATGGGATCAAGATTGCGATACACCACAAAATCTCCCAGGAACTCACTCACTGTCGATCGACCATATTTATTCATTCTGGCACCCCTTCAATCTGAATATTACCTTAAATTAAATGTTATTACAGGTATCCCTTGCTGACCAATAATTCGGCGTTTAATATCGATCCGCTGGCTGCACCCCGCAAAGTATTGTGGACCACGCTGATCATGCGTAAATCCAGAAGTGGGCATGGGCGAATGCTGCCCACCGTTACGGACATTCCCTTGGAGGCGCCCCGGTCCCGGCGAGGTTGCGGCCGATCTGGTTCCAACCTGACCAGGACAGGCTGCTCAGGTGCACTATGCAGTTCAGCAGTTCCTCCTGAACCACGATACTCGCGCAGGACTTCAATGGCTTCATCTGGAGTCGGTGAACGCTCGAACTTTATCGACATATTCACCGTATGCCCATCGAATAATGGCACGCGGTTGGTCTGGATGCTGAGACCAATTTCTGCTGGCATTCGTTTTCCATCTTCGAACTTACCAAGTAGCAGCTGGGTCTCCTGTCCGATCTTTTCGGCTTCTCCGGGAATATTAGGGATGATATTGTCGATGATATCCAGGTACGGCACACCGGGATAACCTGCGCCAGAGACCGCTTGCATGGTAGTGGCGAAAACTTGACGCACCCCAAAAACCTGGTCGAGTGGTTTAAGCGCCATTACCAAGCCGGTGGTTGTGCAGTTGGGACTGGTGACGAGCAACCCCCTCCATCCCCGGTTTGACTTTTGTCGCTCAAGCAGGGCCAGGTGGTCGCCATTGACTTCCGGGATGATGAGGGGCACATCAGGATCCTGGCGGTAGGCGGAGGCATTGGAACAGACGACGAATCCTGACTCTGCAAGCACGGGTTCCAGGGATTTCGCCGCCCGCGTTGGCAGGGCTGAGAACAGGAGCCGGGCGGGCAGGGAGGCATCACTTTCACGGACGCTCATCTCGCCGATTGACTCAGGGATATCTTCATCCAGCACCCACCGGCAAACATCCCGGTAAACACCGCCGGTTGTGCGCTCCGAGCCGGTCAGGGCAGCAATTTCGAACCAGGGGTGATCAGCGAGCAGCTGTACAAACCGCTGACCTACCGCGCCGGTCGCGCCCAAGATTCCTACGGGAATTTTATCCATTCAAAATTACCTCCTGGTGAATCTGCCGCATGGCGTGATCCGCATCCCGCTCAGCCACAACGATCGAAATGCTGTATTCGGATGACCCCTGGGCGATGGCGATGACGTTGATTTCAACCTTTCCAAGGGCACTGAAGATCCGCCCCGCGATAC
>CP070785.1:2967291-2975318 GCA_020346705.1 Chloroflexota bacterium
TTTTCAAGCAGGTCTCGATCACGGTGGTGGATGATATACGGTTCAATGCTGTCATCCTTGAGGCGCACATTGACCTGGATGAATTTCCCCTCTTCCACCATCTCCTTGAGATACCCGCGAACTGAATTGCGCTGACGATAGGTATAGTCAGCTGCTTGAAGCGGTTGGCAAATACCCAGTGCGTGCACCCCCTTCTCCAACCAGTAGCGGTCCCGCAGCTCGGCGGTTGGTTCCCTGTCATCCACCCAGTCCGGGAGCACCCGCTCGCGCAGATCGTAAACCCGCTGGAAATTAACCCGATCGGCGATCATCAGTTTTCCCCAGGAATACAAGAGCTCCAGAGCGTTCTTGGCCGGTTTCCAATCCCACCAGCTGCCTCTTTTAGGGCCATCGTACTTGAAATCCTTGGCACGAAGGGCCCCTTCGCTCTTTATCCGTTCGTAAACAGAATCCAGCAGTTCTTTATTGACAGGTTCTGACAACCATCCCCCGGCCAGTAAATTCTGTGCGGCCACATATTGCATATGAGGAATCTGGTAGCGAAAATCCTCCAGGGGGATGATCGAGGCCGCATGCTGCCATCCCTCGAAAAGGCGCCTCTCCCCATTTGAATAAATCAAGTTGTCGAAATCTGTTGTGTCGTAATTTCCCAACCGGCTCCAGGGTACGAGATAATGACTGCGTTGAACAACATGCAGTGTGTCGATCTGCACACAACCGAGGCTTCTAACGGTTTGGTAGATCGACTCTTTATCAGCCAGCTCTGTATTCGGGCGGTCGGGTTCTGTCAGTTGCTGTGCTGCCAGAGCCATCGCCCTGGCAGTTGAGAGATCATAGATCCTTTCGTTCATGTGCACCAATAATCGTGTTATCCATCCTAAAAACCACCGGTAATATCCTCAAACGGGTTTTCGTAAAAAACCGCACTGTGATCAATCAGTTGTCCGGACTGGTAGACGAATTTGCCTGAAAAGAAGCCCGATCCTTCCAACCAGGGCAGGAAAATATAATCACCAGCCCACAGCTCAAGTTCCAACAGGTGTTCATCATCGATCCATCTCAAGGTTCCCTCAGCAGAATCGATTAACTCGCCGCTGAATTCTCGGGCGACGTATACAAAAGCATACCAATCCTCATCGTTTGCGAACAATGGAAACGTGAGAAAACCTTTCAGGCTAGGTCTAACGATCTCCAGTCCTGATTCCTCGCGCACTTCGCGAATTACGCATTCCTCGGGAGTTTCACCTGGATTCAGCTTGCCTCCCAACCCATTCCACTTTCCTCGATGGATATCATTCTCTTTCTTGATGCGGTGGATCATCAAGGTCTGGCCGTCTTTTTTCAAATAGCACAATGTTGCCAGTTTCATCACTCGTATTCCAAGTCAAAAGTTGCTGCAATAAATCTCTATGCCGGGAACAGCCATTCCAGACCGCGCCACATACTGTTCCGCCAGGAGGTATAGTTATGCCCTCCAGCGAATTCCTGGTATTGGACCTGGTATCCCTTAGTCGCCAGCAGGTTATTCATACTCTGATTGACTGACAGGAAATAATCAAAGATACCTACATCCATCCAGACTTTAACTGGCTTTTTTGGCAAGTGGTGAACCAAATCCTTGACTACAAAATCATGACCATCAAAGCCAAAGCTTCCCGCCTGACTCAATATCCGTCCAAAAATCTGGGGAATGCGCAGTCCGGCGAAAAGGGCCATCAAACCGCCCAATGAAGCCCCCATGATCCCATAGGGTTCTTGTTCCGGATCAACCAGGTTGAGCTTCTCCTTCGCTAACAATAGAACTTGTTCAACGAGAAAAGCTATCGTCGCTTCACTGCACAGATATTCCAAAGCGCGCGCCTGGCCGCCATGCGCCACCATCGCCAGGGCTAACGGTTGGATCCGCTTTTGGACGATCAGGTTATCTATCGTCTGGGTGATCTTCCCCCGGCTAAGATAATCATTACCATCCAGAATCACGAGCAAGGGGCAGGGCGCAGCTGTTGGTGGCTTGTACAGGGTAACCCGGCGCTGTTTTCCTGCAGCCAAACCATCTGTACTTACCTGGTACCGGGATACCTCACCCCTGAGAATATCGCTCGCTCGCCGGATTAACGGATTGGAGGGCGCTTCCGGCATATAGAAGTAATGGTTGCTATCACCCAATCCATTCGGGACGGCTCGAGGATTCTTTGGGTCGGGGAACCTTTTACCCTTCTGCAGATCCAGGAATGCATATTCAATGTATGCGTTAATCGGCAAGTTGGTCTGGTATATCCAGGCGTTCTCCCCCGCGCGGGTGAGCTGGAGCGGATCCTGGTCCCAGCCGGTGAAATCCCCGATCAACACTGGCGCAGATTCCCCCTCCCAGAGAAATGTCACCTTCCGGCCCTCAATGATTGGTGTGCCGGAGCGACCGGCGATTTCCAGAAATTTAGTCATTGGTCAACGTGCTGCTAAAAGGTGTGAAACCGAGCGACCAATCCTTCATGGTAGTGAAATGAGATCAAACAGGAATAAATTCAAGCTCAGGTCCAGGGATTTTCCATGGTCTGGATCAAGATTGGGGTACCGATCTTGATGTTTTCCCGGCGGCTCAGCAGCCATAAGACCAGGTCGGCGATGTCTTCAGGATAGAGACACTTGCCGTGATCAAGACCCTGTGAATTTTCAGTCATCTCAGTGATCACCATCCCAGGGCAGATTGTGTCCACCCGGATGCCGTAATCCTGGTTCTCACGCTGGATAAACTCGCCTAAAGCGTTCAAGGCATGTTTTGAAACTCCGTAGGCACCGTTTCCTTGGTAGTACTCTAAACCCGATTCGGAACTGATGTTGATGATGTGACCCCCTTTTTGTTCCCGCATCATCGGTAAGACCGCCCGGGAAGTCAGGAAAGGCCCGCGCAGGTTGATCGCCATCACCCGGTCCCAGGTATGCAGATCATGATTGTGGATGTAACCTCCCCCACCGATGCCCGCATTGTTAATCAGGATATCGATCTGGATAAATTCATCCAGGGAGGACTTTACCATTTTCTCGACGTCATCTTCCTGCGATACATCCGCGACCAAGGCTAGACCCCGGCCGCCCTGGGCTTGAACGACTCCCAGCACTTCCTCTAGAGGTTCTTTTCGCCTGCCGCACACCACTACATTGCAGCCTTCCTCCGAAAGTGCTAAAGCCACTCCCCGCCCAATGCCCGTTCCCCCTCCCGTGATCAGCGCTGTTTTCCCGGATAATTCTTCCACTTCACACCTCGTTTTTATTGATCACCGCCGCCGCCTTCATCTCCCCGGCTTCCCGCAGCAATTGTCGCCATGTTAATGATTCAAGCGCCGTCACCAGCAGCTCTCCGTTTGAAAGGATGGCCAGCAAATGATCGCCAAACTGAAAAAAGCGTTCCACCATGTGCCGCGGCCAGGGGACCGCTAAACCCGTGGCAGACTCCTGCCAGGTAAGCCCGCCATCGAATGTTTCCTCGATGCGGCCATTGCGATCCACCCCTTCAGCCACCCCAAGGAGCATGTGATCAGGATCGGCTGCATCCCACCACATGGCCCTGCAGTAGCAATTGTCATACCGGTTCTCCCAGGTTGCACCGCAATCCTTCGACAGGTAAAAACCACCTCCTGTCGGTGCAGCCACCAGCCCGGCGGCCTCTGGATGGGTGGCGATCGAGTGCACATCCGGGTGCAGATTCATGCTTGCTGATCGTTCTGCCCCGCTCAGCGCCCAGGTCTCTCCACCATCGTCAGAGAGCAGCGCGCCCCCCACTTCGACGGCAGCATAGCAGCGAGTGTCCGAAAATGCAAAGCCGCGCACACAACCTGCGTTCGGTGAATACGGCAGGTACCATCTTTGAGCTTCCCTCAATCGTACAACTTCTGGACGCGATTCCCAGGATAGCCCTCCATCCCTGGAGAGGAATATTCCCGCGGGTTCACTCCCTGCGAAAACCCGTTGGGAATCGTTCGGGTGGATGCCAAGCCAGCGGATATAGCGGATCGACAACCCCTCGTTGGCGGCTTTCCAGGAATCCCCGCCATCTTCTGACCTGAAGATACCCTCCTGTGTGCCTGCCAGGATCAGGGATCCATAGGCGGCTATGCTGGTGACATAAGATTCTGGCAGCTCCCGTTTCGCCAGCTGCCAGTTACCTGAAATCCGTTCGCAGACAGCGATTCCCTCCCCGGTTGCCAACAGGAGTCTTTCGCTGTTACCCATTTAGAATCCTAACTCCTCTAATATTTCCGCCTCACCCCGCTTGCCGCCCGCTTTTCCCAACAATTCCTCCCAGAATTTCTTATCATAACGCCGCGAGGAAATCGGCAGGGGCATCGGCACCCCCCAGCCTAACAACAGCACCTCCTCCTTGGGCTGTAGCCGGGCCAGCATGCCCCGCAAAGCTTCGCGGCCGGCTAAGCCGGAGAGCACTGCCCTGATGTCATCATCATCACCCAACCAACCGGATATGCGGGTACCGAGCTGCGACATGACCTCATCATAGATCTGCGATGGTCGTTGGTCGACGATCAACAGCGTGACGTAATACTTGCGCATCTCGCGAGCAATTGTGCTGAAGGTCGTCTGCGCGGCCATCTCCCGGTTGAGCAGCTTGTGAGCCTCCTCCAGGACGATCACCAGCGGGCGCGGCTCCTGCTCACCTTTCGTCCGGTATTCGTTGGTGCGCTTTTCCCAGGCCTGGCGGATGCGCCGGGTGAGCAAGTTAGTAACCAATAGATAATCTAAATCTGATTCTTGTTTCCCAAAGGAAAGCACGACATGCTGTCCAGCTTCCAATGCCTTAATAATCTCTCCAATTGAATCTGCAGCTGGTTTCTCGACAATGTATGGCAAGTTGAATAACCGACGCAGCTTGTTATGCAAGCCCTCCGCAGCCAGTACATTGACCCCCATCGAATTCGCCCAAGCGGCAACGCTCCCCGGCGCTGGTACTCTTTTTCCATCCTCTGTGGTTATAGTTTCACCCACATTCATCTGGCGAAATTCTGTGAACCACCTTTCCCGGCCGAAATCGGTGAGCAATCCATCCAACGTTGTTGGTGTCGTTTCCTTTAAATCGAGCTCTCTGGTCAGCAGCTCGATGTCTTCTGGCTGGATGTCACGCATTGCGATTTCCAGGTTGAAATCCGGCATCTGGCCGCGGATCTGCGCACCCTGCCCCAGGCCAACCACCCGCAGCCGGCTGGAGAACTTGGTTTTCAATCCGATCACCCGCTCACCCGTGTCGGAGGCCGTGTCGTCGAAACCATATTCATTGTGCATGTCAAAGACCAGCACAGAGGCACGGTTGTAATGGATGATCCCGGCCAGGACCAGCCGGGTCAAGAAGGATTTGCCCGAGCCGGTTGCCCCAAAAACACCAGAGGAACGCTGGACGAATTTATCCAGGTTGAGACATACCGGGTGATCCCCTTCGCGGGTGTAGCCGATCACGAAATTTCCATCTGTTTCAACATCCCCGAATATCTCGGCGATATCTCCCGGACTCGCCATGCGCACCTGGGCATGGTGTGGGGGTATGGTCTTGACCGGTAGTGGCCGCGGCTGGGGGCGTGAACCCGAATCTATCTCCGCCAACCAGGCTTGGTACTCCGGACTGTCCAATTCCGGTCCTTGTTCCAGCATCAAGGCTGGCAGTACTTCCAGGTTCGTGTACAGCGTCTGCCCGTGGAGCAGGTTGGCCAGCCCTCCCGGCAGGCGTGCCTCGCTTTGTTCATCCGCGAAGCGCGGGTCTGTAGCGCCCAGGAGCAGATCGGTCACCAGGCCGTAAAACAACCAGTCTCCGCTTTCAATCACGGCAAAGGCGCCCTCTTGGACTTCCTGCGAGGGCACAGTCAGCCGCACGCTCAAGTTTTCTTTTAGGCCACCCCCAACCACGTAACCAATATATTCAGACATCAGCGTACCCCCTCCCAGGTCTCAGGTATGGCATCACCGAGAGTGCTGATCACGCTCATCAAGGTCGGGTAATCATCCCGCAGCAGCACAATCAGCTCCTGCGTAGCTTCCAGGGCCCAATCTTCATTACCGAGCCTCATCTGCACCTCCTGAACCTGGTTCAAATGAGCCGCCAGCAGATCGCCAATTGGCAGGTCGCTGGCTCGTAAAATATGGCGGAAATATCCAAACCGCCCGGCGGAGGTGAAGTTGAGAACATCTTCATCCGCGCACAAATAGATCGCATCCAGGCTCAATGGCGGCCGGGGCGGCAGCAGGTGGGAGATCCGATCCCCTTGCTGGTAGCCCACCGCCAAGACGCTCATCTCGATCGGCACATTGCGATTCACGCGGTTATCAGCGATCACGGCTTCTTCGATCCCCTCGGCTGTCACCAGCTGGCGGACAAGTCCATCATCATCGATATGGATATCATGGATTAATCCGAAGATCTGGTAGCCAGCTTCGAGGGGCACCCGGACCAGCGCACCAAAGGAGGGTGCCTCCAGTTGGGTCACCCGGCAGCCGACTACAAAACCTGAAGTTCCTGCGCGCAGCAAACGTCCAATTTCAATCGTCCTCATCCGTTTATCCTCGTCCTTCCCTGTCCTTGTTTAGCGAACTGTTTTGAAGATATCTCTCCAACCTGCACTCCCCGTCTTCGCAGCTCCTGTACGATCATGGCTGTTACCTGTTCCTTCTCAGGGAGTTTGACCACTGCGGTCTCATGCGCCCGGTGCAGCAGGTACGGGTATGGTCTCACTCCCATCAGCCGGCATTGGCTGACCAGGGATGCATGCAGCGTGTCCAGCATGGATTGGTCTGCAACGACCCAGGCCGGTACCTCGACCCGTGCCAGATAAGGATCTCCTTCACGACCAACATTTAGATAGAAGAAGTGCAGCGATATTGGTCCCGGGTAACTATTCGCTGATTGGGATTGAATAGCAAAAACCGGGGATCGTTCGCCAGCTGCCAAGATCTCGCCATATAAGGTAGCATCCGTAACCCCGCGCAGGTGCCGCAGTTTCTTAATTTCTGGCAGCTCCGCCTGCGGGGTCATCAACACCTCTAACAGGCGCACAACCAGGTTTGAGCCAGGTTTATCCACGTAGCCAGCAGTGATCACCCCCTGCTCGTGAAGGCTTTCTAGCGCCTCCCGGTACTGGATGAGGCTTTCCTGGAATTCCTCCCGTTCTGCACTGTCGCCACCAATTCCCTCCCATAACTCCATCGGGCCATCGGTGAACGTAACCACCAGATGTGAAAACTCCTCAGCCAGCTCGGCCAGGACCTGACGCTCATTCAGGTCTCGCTTCAATGCCAAGCTGGCCTCGCTTCTCCTACCGGAGGGAGTATACAACTGTTCATCGAACATCAGCTGGCTTTTTGTTACCGTACGCGGCGGGGCACCGGAATCAGAACTCATCTGGATCGCGCCAACATTGACAACTGCATAATTGACCTCCGCGTTCCGGTCAGGATTTATTTGGGAACCATCCGCGGCGATGATGGTCAATCCAGGTGGGAGATTGGGCAGCGGGAAGGAAGCTGTCATGGCTTCTTCAACAGGCAGGGCACAGCGTAAGGAGGCATCGTAATTCCGAACAACCTCTCCTACCTTCTGGCGCAATTCCCCTAAATTGTCAGCATTCTTCTCGAGCAGCTCAATTGCCAGCTTCTTTTTCCCCTGCAGCTCACGTTCACGGAGGACGGCTGTATCCCCCAGCTGTTTGACCTGCTCACGGATCGATTGAAAGTCCAGGCTCATAGTGAATTAGACGTACCACTTTTTCTCATTTGGAAGGATTAATAACCAGAACAATTGTTTGGGTAATTGTAAAGCCTCAGGTCGATGAGCGCAAGGGAAAACACTCAACTTACCCGCGTGATCAATAATTAATCAAGATTATACGGATTGCCTGGCGAAGATGGGGGAAGAATCTCCAGCTAATTGATTCAAATTACCATTTCATGCGAGGATTCTTCGCTCGTTCCCCGCTAAGAATGGTGGGTTTGAGGTGGTCAGGCTCTCCAATCCAGCAGGATAGGGTAAAATGGGT
>CP070785.1:2975418-2980679 GCA_020346705.1 Chloroflexota bacterium
CTTCAAATAAATCTGAACTGATTTTGACCCTTTTCTGATCTGCTTGAACTTGAGCCGCGGAAACGACTCTTTGTATCACATCATCGACTGGCTTCTTGTCTAATTGCAACCCAATGCCTGCCTCGATACGTCCCAAATCAAGTAAATTGGTTACCAGGTGGGAAATTTTCTCTGTTTCAATGATGATCTTTTGCAGATAGCTTGTTTGTTGGTCATTTAAATCCCCAACCATTTGCATCATTGAGGTATAACCTTGGATCAAGGCTAGAGGTGAGCGTAGATCGTGACTGACAGTTGAAACGAACTCTGATTTTGATTCATCGAGCTGTTTGAAAGATGTTACATCTCGCAACACGCAAACCCTACCAACTCCTTTCCCTTCGACCTCCACAGATGATGCCGTGGCATAATAAGTCTTTCCATCCTCAAACAATATCTCCATATTTTGCTGTTGCATTTCTTCAGATTGGAGGAGGGCCAATACATCTTTCTTATCAATTACATCCGTTATCCGCCGTCCTATATATGATTCGTCATAAATCCCAAAAGCTTGTTGTGCAGCTGGATTTGCCAATAAGAGATTTTCATTGTGATCCGTGACAAGAACCGGATCTGGTGTTGAAACAAGAATAGATTCAAGACGCTGCCGACCAATTTCTGAATACAGGAATAATTTTGCATTTGCAACTGCTAAAGCAGCATGTCCAGCCAATGTAGCAACATAACCTACCTCTTCATCCAAGAATTGATGCGGCTGGTCAAACCCAAGCCAAAGAGTACCGTAATATTGGTTTTCATGACGAATTGCGACAGCTAAAAGGGCCTGTGGAGGCGGTGAATCTTCTGGATGAGAAAAGATTCGAGGCCTGGAAATATTATTTAGTTTAACAATATTCTGTTGTTGGACATAGCCAGATACCTGTTCATCCATGAATGAATATGAATCAGCTTCAGGCCCAGATCCAATACGATACGCTTCCCCTGTATTCCCAGCGGAGTTTGGAATCAGCGAAGGTACCAGGTATATTCGAGCCGCGGATGCCCCAATCACTAAAGCAGATTCGAGCACTGGGACAAGTGAATTTTCCAGATCAAATGTTGAGGCTATGCCTTGGGTGACGAATAACAGGCGGTTCAATTCATCTAACCTCGATTTAAGGCTGGTCCTCAATTGTTCAAATGCCCGCCTTAATTGGCCAATCTCGTCCTCACCACCTGGAGACAAGGGATCGTCCAGCTCACCTTTCGACATCCGGTCCGCTTGAAGCGATAATTCCTTCAATGAAGAAGTTAAGGAATTGAGACCGAATCGGAAAATAAAAATTGCTGCAATTGATAAGATAGTAATAATCCCCAGTAACGGTAGGGCAATATTGATTGCTTGTTGCTGGGCAAATCGGCTGGGGACAGAGATGATAACGCTCCATGATTTTCCCTCAATGGGACGGTAGTAAACCAATTCACTTTCGAAACCAGCTAATTCGTCTGCGTAGAATCGTGCTTCTGCCTCAGGAAGACCTTCATACCTGGTCATGATCATATTCGAATCAGGATGGTACAGGACCATCCCATCCTCGTCCAAAATTATTCCCTGCCCGTCAATATCAGATAAACTTCCCACACTTGTCAATATGGGTCTGGCAAACGGGGTTGCACCAAGATCACTCCGTCCGACAAGAACGCCCCTCAGATCACCATCTTCATTGTGAACCGCGGCAATAAATGAGCGGATGCCTAACCTTCCACCCATTCCTGGTCCAATAGAGGTTTCATCAAATGGGATTAGTGATGCAGCTTGAATCAAGTCAATTTCTTTTTGAGTCAATACAAGAGAATCAACCGCGTCAACTGGATCGCTGGCAATGAGATTTCCGTCAGGGTCAAGAAAAATCAGCTGGCTGAAATAAAGCGTGTCTCTCCTCTGTGTGGCAAGCCATTCCTGAATCTCTTCACTCGACTGCTCAAGCATTGGATCATCTGCTAAGCTGAGCAGCAGGTTTTGGCCGGTTTCGAGAAAGAACGGGATTCCTTGTGCCGCAAGCTCGGCAGCATTAGACATTCTCCCTTCCAACATCTGGCGAGCTGCATTGCCAGCTACATACCAGGTACCAATGATTAAAACGGTCAATAAAACGATTGAAAGAGGAACAACTGTGAATAAAAATCGGTGAGTTAATCTGCTTTCACCCGGAGATGGCAATGAGTTCTGCCTAGATCCCCAATGGTCACGGGTCATTCTGGAACCAATTTCCGCTACAAACCCAGCTACTAAGGTTATCAGGCCAAAGTTTAGCGTAGTTGAGAGAAAATCGTTTATTCCGTAATTCAAACGAGCTATGATGGAACCCGAACCCAGAATAACCACACTGATGAGATGAATGATCGGATAAATTAAAATCAATAATAAAGACGCTAGGATCGGATGCCGCAACCCCCGAAAGAATGGGGTTCTGTATTCCTGAAAGAACATCCATCCCAACCAGGTTGAAAGAAAAGCCAATTCTAGGGGCAACCCAAGATTGTGATTCCCCCATAGAGCGATGAAAATTCCTGATAGAAAGCCCAGGGAAGCTGCGAACCCTGGACCTAGCAATCCGGCTCCAATGAACAGAGGTACAGCTGAAAAAATTGGGAAGTATGAGCCAGTAAATTGATTTGGCAGCTCAAAACTTGGGAGAAACAAAGTCGAAAATGGAACGCTAACCAACAATAAAATGAATGCTCTTCTATGCCAAGTATCCAAAAGCTGGTTGTATACCCGCCAACGAGAATTCAGCAGGATGGTGAGAGTCAGGAATAATAACCACCCGATCCATCCCAAAAAACTGCTCGGTAGTTCTAAATTAATAGGATTTGTGATTAAGATAATCAAATCCGGCATATTCGAGCTCAACAGGCTATTTTTGGTTGAGTTTTCTAGATAACGTCGAAAGTATCCTGGGTCGCTTTGGTCAAATCTGAATAATATCCGCGCCGGTTTTCGGGCAGCATTCCGGCGAGATAATACATCGCTTCATCAGATAACTTCCTCAAATCTTCTCTCCCCGCCCGCTTGTACTCTTCTCGGTAAATGAAAGGACGGCCGAATTTCACCTCAACCGGAGATTCTCTCCACCTCCGAGAATATCTTATCACGGGGTAGCCCGTTGATCCCTCAATAGTTACAGGAATGATAGCTGCTCCAGATCTGCTCGCCAGGTATGCGAAACCACCTTTCCCCCTTTGAAGCTCGGGATTCCTGGTTCCTTCTGGTGCGACAAGAATGATCTCTTGTTTTTTAAGCACCTCTAGTGCACTTTGCACGGCCTGTCGATCCACGCCTTCCCTTTGGACTGGGATCACTCCCCAAATCTTGGGGAATATTCCGATTACAGGGTAATCATATACCTCTACTTTTGCTAAGGGAACAATATTTCTCGGCACCACATGCACCAAAACTATCGGATCGACCCATCCTATGTGGTTCATCAATAATATCCCGGGACCTGATTTCGGTATATTCTCCAGCCCTTCGACCCGCTGTAAACGAACTAGCAAGGTAAATGCAAGTGTCTTCAATAAAAATCGCAGGAATCTTCGTTTATTTTCCCATTCTCCGTGGTTGTAAGGTTTTTTAGTATTATTGTTCATTCGACCTTCAATTCTCAACCTTATAAAATCCCTGATATTTTTCCGGGAGCTGTCGAGCGAGGGTGTACATGATCGTATCTGTCCCCAACTTAATGGATTGACGGAGACTGTCTTCCCGCTCTAACCTGAATGGTTTTCCAATGGTGACTGTTACCTCGGTTCGCTTGAATCGCTTCATATTATTGAAAACTCGCCAATTTTCTGTCCCGGTAAAGGTAACTGGTATGATCGGAACATCACTTTTTAATGCCAGGTATGCAGCGCCATCGGTTCCTTCTTCCAAAGCTCCGGTTAAACTTTCCCTTCCCTCGGGTGCAATACCTACAATCCTTTTCTGCTTCATCGCTTCCATTACTACTCGAAGAGCTCGTCTGTCTGGTTGTCCTCGGTGAACCCAGATAACACCATAAGCATCCAATATCTTCCCCAGTACGGGAATTTCATATAACTCAATTTTCGCGAAAGGCTCAACGATCGAGGTTGAATATGCAAGCCCAAGAATAAAATCCGCATCCCCAAGGTGATTGGCAACGATGAGTGCAGGTCCTATCTGAGGGATATTATCTAAACCCACTACGCGCGTTCGTGTCCAAATTAATACCAGGAATTTTGAAAACCAGCGCAATAAATTTCGGTAAGCAATTCGCCACCAGGTTAGTTTTGCCAGGCGGATGATTTCTGGATTGGCGACTTCGCTGCGAGGTTTAGATAATACCTGTTCGTCCTTCTGCATATACTCCTTGATATTCTTGGGGTAATAATTCTGCCACTTTATACATAATTAAATCAGCATTTTCTTTCAATGCTTTTCGTCGTTCCTCACCTCTACCTTCAACACTTGGAATCATGATCAGCTCACCAATTCTCATTTCAAGTACAGGTCTTTGAAATTTGAATGCCTTCTTGAGAAAATCATCAGTTGATCCGATGATGCCAACCGGCAGTACGGGAGCACCAGATTTATCGATCAGGTAAGCAACGCCGGGAAGCGCCGGCTGTAAACCAGGGGTATGGGATCTACCACCTTCTGGAGCGATCAACAATGGTCTCCCACAGTTAATCACCTTGATCATAGTATCGAACAAGCGCCTGTCGTATTCTCCCCGATGGACTTGTATGCCGCCATAAAATCTTGCCAACAAGGATTGCCCTTTTCGTTCCCAGATTTCTTTCGCACCAACAGCTTCTGGTGCAACTGGCCAGAATGCAATTACAAATGGAGGTTCAATAATTGAGATATGATTTATCGCAATCACGTATGGCCCTCCATCAGGAATATTGCTTGCACCTGTTATTCTCACCTCACTGATGAGTCGAAATACCATCCTGAAAATCGGACGGAAAATCCACCTGAAAATAATTACATTCAGTGGTAAATGGTAGTCATTTCGATTATTTGACACGATTTTCTTTTACAATTTCGAGAATTTTAGTAAACACCTGCTGAATGCTTAATTGATCAGTATCGATCAAGATCGCATCATCCGCTGGCTTCAGTGGAGCGATTTCACGAGTTGAGTCGATTAGATCGCGTTCACGCAGCTTAGCAAGGATCGAATCAAAGTCGATTTCCTCACCACGTTGTCTTAATTCCTGGTACCTTCGATCAGCCCGTTCTTCTATTGATGCAT
>CP070785.1:2980779-2990223 GCA_020346705.1 Chloroflexota bacterium
GCCAATCAGATCTCACCAGCAAATAAAGCCCATGAATTGCGAACGGAAACGCGACTGCAAGCGCAGTTAATGGCCTGGTCAGCACTAATACCCCTAACGAAAATCCAGCGACCACCGTTGGCAAAGTTCGCTGGAAACCATTCTTATCACCAAAGCCATCGATCCAGGCCAGCGCAAAAGTGGTACTCAAAACTAACCCAAATGAATGTGAGAGCAGAGTGCCCGAATTGATTAAGAAAAACGGGGAGGTGAGGGTTAATACAGCCGCAATAATACCTACCGTTTCCCCGAAGACTTTCTTTCCCAAACGGTAAGTCAGCCATACACCCAATCCAGCCAACAAAGGGTTGACCAGGGATCTGATTCCCAATCGGATACCTATTGCCAGCACGACAGGCCAGCCTAATGGGTATTTCCCAAAGCGCTGACCATTATGGTCGACGACAAAAGGTACCAAAAAGCTTTCCGACTGCGGAGGAGAAGGGACCGTTAATTTCCCTTCCGTGATGGCTCGCGCCTGCCATACATAGGCAATTTCATCTTCCAGATGTGGAATTCCTTCGAAATACCGCAGAGTGACATAAAAGGTCACCAAAATGGTAACCAAACTAATCACTAGTGCGATGCGGTCCGCTCGAGTCATGTACTTCGTGGGAGCAGCTCAGTCAGGCATTTATTTCGCGCAAAGCTATTAAAGCCTCGTCATGTAATATACTATTTGAAGCGAGAATTCCGCGGTTATTTAACAGCATTCTACCGGCTGCAAAATCCAACCTTTTGCCGTGCAAGTCGCTTACCCGCCCCCCTGCTTCTTCCACAATAAGAGAACCTGCAGCCTGGTCCCAGATTTTTTCTTTATAATCCGGTTGTTTTGAAGAGAGCAACCTTAAATAAAGTTCTCCCTTTCCTTTCGCCAACACAATATATTTAGCCTGGCTGTCCATCCTCACCGGTTCAACCTCGACCGCCAGTTCCTGGGCGAAATAATCAATCTGGCCGATATTTGTGTGCCCAGATTCATATGAACGCAGCAAACGAGCCTGGGACCCCAAACTCGTATCCGAGACATGCAGTTCAGCAAAGGATTGGTTATCACCCTCGATAGAAGTTAACCAGGCGCCTTCCCCCCTGACAGCAATCGCTAAGGTGCCTTTGCCTTTCGGATTCGGTTTGTACCCATCTTCAAGATTTGGGCAGCCAAGGACGCCAATCTGCACTTGACCATTTTCGATCATCGCCAGGGCGACCGCATATTGGTTTCCCCGCAGGAAGCCTTTCGTGCCATCGATTGGATCTAAGGTCCAAAACCGGTCTGCAGGTTCCCCAGCTCCGTAATCGATCCATGAACAAACATTGTCCATTGTTGTTGTCGGGATAAACCTGGAGACAAAACGGGTAACTTGTTCTAAAGTACCTTCACCGGCTGGTTGGCGCAGGTCCGCGGCATCCTCCTCACCCACTAATGGGCGTTCGGGAAATGTTTCTGATAATCCCCATCCGATCAAAGCCTGCGAGGCAAAATCCGCAACAGTGACAGGTGAGCGATCCCCCTTGGTCAGCGCTGGAGAGACCATGTCGGCCTGCACCTGCTTCACCAGAAGGGAGGCCTGGCGGACCATATCAAGAGCAAATTTGGTTTCTGGTCGATCGAAATTCAACATTAATTATTAATCCTTTTCAATTATGAAGTCAGTTTTGGTTCACGATGGGCAAGTCACTTTCCAGGATGCCACTCAAGTCATACGCCATTGCATCGGTAACCCGGACTTGGATCATTTCACCAGGTGAGTGTTCGCCCTCAACAATCATCAGGCCATCGATCTCCGGAGCGTCCCGGTAGGTGCGACCCATCGAAAGCCCATCACCATTCCCTTCGATAAGAACTTCAAGCGTTTTTCCAACCAAAGCCTGGTTTTTCTCCAGCGAGATGCCTTGCTGCAGCGCCATTAATCGTTCCCACCGTTCTTGCTTGACCTCCGCAGGGATTGGGTCGCCTAATTCTTCACTGGTTGTCCCTGGTTCAAAGGAGAATTGGAAGGCCCCTACCCGGTCAAAGCGAACCTCTGCGAGAAAATCTAACAAGGTTTGGAATTCTTCTTCTGTCTCCCCGGGATAACCAACGATGAATGTGGTTCGCAAAGCGAGGTCTTCCATCTTACCGCGCATCTTTTCCAATGTTTTGTGAACCCATTCCATATTGGCTGGTCTGCGCATGCTTCTTAAAACCCGGGGGTCGGCATGCTGAAGGGGAATATCCAGATAAGGTAGGACCTGCTGATGAGCTGCCATGACATTGATTAATTGATCCGTGACATAACCGGGAAAGGCATACATAATCCGAATCCACCTAACTCCATTGGAATTGGCATCACTCGCAATTGGCTCCTGCTGCAAATCTGCAGCCATCTTCGTGAGCAGGTCAGCCAACCCGTTTTTAATGCCCAGATCATGCCCATAATCAGTGGTATCCTGGGCAATCAGTATTATTTCTTTGACCCCTTGATTTTGCAGATGCCTGGCTTCTTCCAGGATCGCTTCCGCTGGTCGACTGACCGCGGTACCCTTAATTAATGGGATAGCACAAAATGCACAAGGCCTTCGACAGCCATCCGCGATTTTCAGATACGCGCTGGAGCCCTGCACCGCTACCCGGCGAACTCCGCCCTGATCCATTACTGTCTGTGGGGCTTCCGGAAGATGGTATACGGGTTCCGGGTGTTTTCCCCGTCTCAATTGTTTGACCACATCGATAATGTCCATCCAGCGCCTGGTACCGATGATCCCATCAATCCCAGATACTTGCTGTGCAACTTCTTGACCATATCGCTGGGTCAGGCAGCCGGCTGCGATCAAATATTGATCTGCGCTTTTTTGGGCTGCCATTTCTTCTAAAACCGCTAACGATTCTTCTTTCGCGGGGCCAATAAAACCACAGGTATTCACGATCAAAATACTGGCTTGCGAAGGATCGGCAACAAACGAATATCCAGATTTAGTTAACAGTTGACCCATTGACTCCGAATCGACCGTATTTTTCGAACATCCTAAAGAGACTAAATGAAAAGTGTTTTTACTCATATGAAATTACCATCAAAGTTAGTTTATACCGTTAAAATGAGCCGCCAACATAACTCAGGGAACATTGGTCGGTTCTTGTGTTGGACTGGCTTCTGGCGTTTCAGTTGGTACGATTGTTGCAGTTGGAGTCGGCAAAACTTCTCCATCAGGTGTAAACACCCGGTACACAACTTCACCATAAACACCCATCACGCCCAAATCAGATTCGTTATAAAAAATCTGGAGTGCAGCCCCACTACCAGATAGGATTTCGATTTGAAACTCTCCTGAGAAAGCATATGCACTACCGGGTATTACTCGTCCTTCAAACTCGATATTTTCATCCACCGTCACCCGCATCCATGTCCGGCGAAGAACCGAGACGTAAACCTGAACCGGAGCATCGCTAACCGCCGATAGAGGTGTCTCCGCGGGAATCTCGGCGGGTGGGGGAGGGATAATTTCCGCTGGATTTTCGTCCACGATGGGCTCTGGAAGTGGTGTCTCGGTTGGCGGAACGACTTCAACCGATTCTTCCTCAGGGGTGGACTGCAACGCTTCAGCGATGGAGGGCACAGTTTCAACAGGTTCCGGGTTGGCCTGGAATGAATTGATCCGGATTACACCCCAAATAACAAAGGCTACCACAGCAACGATCAAAACCACCCCCAGCAACCAGTCCCGAGGGAATGAACGGATGAATGGTAGTCTTGCCCGCCGTATTTCCGGGTTGGTTTCGTTTGCGATTGGCTTCGCAGCACGTTTTTCTGCATGTTGTGCCTGCAACCCATCTGCAAAACGGAGTAATACCGGCTCGACCTCCATCCCTAAAAAGGAGGCATAATTCTTCAGCATTCCTCGTCCCTGAACCGGAGAAGGGAGATCATCCAGGTTTCCGGATTCCAGCGCTTCCAGGTAATGCAGGCGGATATGGATGTTGCGTTCCACTTCTTCGAGGGAGAAACCAAGCATCTCCCTTTGTCCTATCAATTCCTCCCCCAGTTCCCTGAAAATTAGGACAGAATCCGCTTCATCAGCAGTTGGCGAGGCTTGCTCGACAGGTTCTTCAACCTCGACTTTCACAAGCCCTGCATCTGGCTCATCAAGTTCGATTAACAGCGTTTCAATGGTTAAGCCTAGATATTCTGCATAAGCACGTAAGAATCCTCGCTCATGGGCTTTAGAGGGGAGCTGGCTAAAATCTCCCTTTTCCATGGCCTCCAGGTAATGCGGACGGATATGAGTCTCTTCCGCGGCCTGAGCAAGTGGTATATCTTGCTCAAGACGGGCCTGGAGCAACTCGTGACCAATTTTTTCATACATGTCAGGATTATTCTAGTGCATTGTTACACAATTTGTATAGATGCTCAGCATCCTATAATAGTTCAAAACACCGGCGGTGTAGCACCCAGGCTACATCCAGGCCGGTGTTCCTCAATTGTGTATCCAAACCGCCTAACAGCACTGCGATTAGCACATTGCTGGTGCTATTCTACGGCGGTTTCTTCTTCAGCCTCAGGCTCTTGCGCTAAATCCTCGGATTCGAGTTCTTCTTCCAGTTGCTCAATATCGGCTTCTTCTTCTAAATCCTCTATCTGAGCTGCATCTTCTTGATCCTCAACCTCAGAATCTACTTCTTGCACTTCGGTTTCAGCGGAAGATTCTAATTGCTCTTCTTCCTGAAGTTCTTCCTCATCCTCGTCACTTTCAGGTACCGCCGGCTCCTGCATGACGATAATTTCTTCTTCCTCACCTTCGCTATTGACAATGACTGTCACCTCTGGGATCAGATCAACCGTCAAGCGGATTTGAACAGCATGCTCGCCAAGCGTCCTTAAAGGCTGCGAAAGAACCTGGCTGCGGCTGATTTCGACACCAGTTTTCTCGGTGACAGAATCCGCAATCATCTGGGTATTAACGGATCCATAGAGTTTTCCAGTTTCACTCGCCCTCTCAGTATAGCTCAAAACCATGCCATCCAGCTGTTCAGCAACGGCACCCATTTCTTCATTCAATGCATCTCGCTGGACTTTGGCTTGGGCCTTGATACGGTCAACTTGTTTGAGAGCGCCTGAAGTTGCGAGAACAGCCAGACCCTGCGGCAAAAGGTAATTTCGACCATATCCATCGGCAACTCGTTTCACATCTCCCGCCCGCCCGAGTTTAAACACATCCTTCAACAAAAGTACTTTCATTTTTCTCAAGCCCTTTCTTTCTTATGATAGCTTTCTGTAACTCTTGGATTTCACAGAAAGCGCGCCCGGGCGAAGGGTACAACGCTCCGGGCGGGAAGATTGTACCAGATGGCATGCCAAGCGTCAAATGGCATCTTTTCACCCTTCAGGTTTGTATGCGGGTTCCTATTCATTTAGTTTCAATCGTGTATAATGCCCACATGCCCTTAAAAGAGCGAACTGTTCGTACTGAAGCCATCGTTTTACGGCATAAAAACTGGGGGGAAGCAGACCGTCTGCTTTGGCTTTACACGCGCAAAGCCGGTAAAGTCCAGGCCATCGCGAAGGGTGTGCGTAAAATAAAATCTCGCAAAGCCGGCCACCTTGAACCATTCACCCGTGTGAATCTGTTGATGGCCCGGGGTAGATCTTTTTTAATCGTCACCCAGGCAGAAACTATCGATGCCCACCTAAATCTTCGGGATGATTTACTGCTGGTCGGTTATGCCGCCTATGTTACCGAGCTGCTGGATCGATTTACTTACGACGAGGATGATAACCTGCAGATCTATCGCTTATTAAAGGACACATTGAGCCGCATAGATACAGAAATTGATCCCCGGATCTCCGTCCGTTATTTTGAGGTCAAATTACTGGAATATTTAGGATATCGCCCCGAATTGACGAATTGCGTGAACTGTGCAGAGGAAATTCAGGCAGAAGATCAATACTTTTCAATATCTTTGGGTGGTGCTCTTTGCCCTCGGTGTGGCCCTCAGATACCAGATGCCAATCGAATATCGCTAAATACCCTTAAATACCTGCGCCACTACCAGCGAAGTTCATATGCCGAGGCTACCAGGGCTCAACTGACCTCCCAATTAAATCGGGAACTGGAACAGCTCATGCAGCGCTACTTTACCTACTTTTTAGAGAGAAATCTTAATACGCCCACATTCATCCGGCGGATAAAAGACCGACCGCATCAGAGCTAACTCGTCCAGATTGTAACTACTCAAAGGCGAAAAAGGCGCGTTCTATTCATTCAAAAAGCTATATACGGTTTCGCTGAATACCCCGACCGAAAATGGTTTCTGCAGCCAATGCACACTTCCGGATTCGTTTATCCTCTGGTCTTCCTCTTTAACCAGGTGACCAGTGATAAAGAGCATCTTTACCTCTGGATAACTTTCAACCAGAGTTTGGTATAACTCAACCCCACCCATCTCCGGCATTACCATGTCGCTGATAACCAGAGCAATCGCCTCCCCCTCCTTCTGGTAAATTGATAGCGCTTCCTGCCCATTGCTAGCAACCAGAACCCGATAGTTTGAATCCTCTAGCAACGTTTTCATCGCTTCACGGGTTGAGTAATCATCCTCGACTAACAACAACATTTCACCTGAACCCCTGATCACGGGAGCAAAATCAGGCATTTTTACAGCCTCAGTTATTGGCAGCTGGGCGGGAAGGTATATATGAAAAGTGGTTCCTTCCCCAACCACGCTGTGCGCATCGATGTGCCCGTCGTGCTGTTTGATTATGCCGTATGCCTGAGCTAAACCCAATCCGGTGCCTTCCCCAACCGGCTTGGTAGTATAAAATGGCTCGAATATGTGCGGCAGGATCTCTGGTGGGATCCCTTCACCAGAATCTATTACCGTGATGCGATGCCAAGATCCCGGGGGGACGTCCGGACAAGGGGGTGCATCACCCTCTTCTAGATTTATCTGATCGAGTTCGAATTTTAAAGTTCCCCCATTCGAAGATGCATCACGGGCATTTACCGCCAGATTCATAAATACTTGCTGCAGGCGGGTTGGGTCTGCGTTGACCAGGTATACACCAGGCTGGTAATTCAGCTCAATGTGCATAGTTTCCGGAAGCACTCTGCGCAACAGCTTATCAAATTCTTTCACGAACGGCAGCAAGTCCAGCGTGCTCTGTTCCATCACCGAACGGCGGCTGAAATCCAGGATCTGCCGGATGAGACTTGCCGCTCTCTGTACCTGTTGTTGAATTATGTTCAGGCGTTCCTGGCTGCCAGACATTAAATTCGGATCCCGGCGCAGCAAGTCCGCATAAACTACAATCGCAGCCAGGATGTTGTTAAAGTCATGTGCGATTCCCGCCGCCAGTTGTCCTACCGTTGCCAACCGATCCTGCATTTGGATGCGCGTTTGTGTCTCTCGCTCCTGGGTCACTTCGCGGATAACCACTACCCAACCACCAGAGTCATCACTTTTCTCTAAGGGCTGTGCTCCAACTTCAAAAATCTGGCGAGGAGGTCCAGGAATCTCCAGCTCATACCATAAATCCTGGAGTTCATTTTTCAAAAGATCTTCAAGTGGTTTATGCCCCAGGTGGCTGAGGATATCACCAGGTGCAAACTGGGCCAAATTAACCAGGTAGGTTTGGGCGACCGGGTTAGCGAGCACCACCTGCCTCATTTCATCCAGGAGGATCACTCCTTCAGGAACCGTATCGATGATATGCTGAACCTGTTGGGCATTTTCCTGGATTCTTTCAAGCAGGGCAATGCGTTCAACTGCTCCTCCCAATTGTCTGCCCACCCCCTCAACCAGGGCTATCTCCTCATCCAGCCAATTACGGCGATGGCGAGAAACAAAACTCAAACCTCCAATCCGCCTTCCTTCAGAGATTAGCGGAACTGTCAGAGATGCTCGCACATCATGTTGTTTAAACCGGTCCTGGTGAACAAGGAATTGATCTCCTTCTGCAAAGGCTTCCCAATCACTAATGCTTACCGCAGCGGAGCCTCCTGAATCCGCCATCTGTTCGAATATCTCTCCAATAACGGGCGGCATATCCTGCCAGATGCGCTGCTCTCCAACCCATATCCCGCCGATATTTACTCCGAGTGCGCTAAGCGTATGCTCGAGCGTTATCCTCAGCAGATGTTCCAAATCCGAGGCTGCCGTAACCTCGGTAATAATCGCATTCAGCGCTTCCAATTGTGCGGTTCTGCGACGGGTTTCATCGAACAGGCGCGCATTCACCAATGCCACAGCAGCCTGGCGAGCAAAAGTGAGCATGACCTCCTGCTCTGCATCCGACCCCACATGTGGTTCATCATAGTAACAACCGATTGCCGCGACGACATCATCCTTGTATACAAGCGGCCATAAATCAACTCCCCGGAATCCCTCATTCATCCCAATTCCCCTCAATATTGATTCCTGAGGCAATTGGTCGATATCGGAGATCAGCACTGGTTCAGAGCTTCTAAAGAGGATCCCGCCAGGGAAATCTGCAAACCTGTTGGTAACTCTATCAACATAATCAGCAGACAGATTTTCATACCATGGCGCAGAAACTTTCTCATTGTCTTGACGCAGATATAGCGCAGCCCGGTCTGCTTGTGCCAATACCATGGCCCCTTTTCCGATACTGTTGATTACTTCATCCGGTGTTAAGGGTCGATTGAGGCCCTCGCTTATTGTTGCTAGATGAGCCATGCGCTCTGCCTGCTCACGCGTAGCCGCAAATAATCCTAGTCTCTCTAAAACCTGTCCAACCTGGCTGGCAACTTTTTGCACCAGGGAAGTCTCCGCGTTGGTGAATTGTCTGCGGATCGGGGACACGATCTCCAACGAACCGACAACCTCTTTTCCAAATATTATCGGGACGATCAATAAAGAAACTGCATTACGTTGTGAAAGCTCTTCCTGCATGCCAACCAGCGTAGGATCGTTTTGCGTATCCTCAATGATTGTAGGGGAGCTACTCTCAAGGATTGTCGTCATCAATTGATTTCCAATCACTGGGATCTGCTTACCAAGAATTTCAGGACGATCTGAATCATGATATTCTGCGATCACTTGAGCCATCGTGAGCTGAGAATTCAGCAAGGCAAAGCTCACTTCTGAAACCTGAAGGAATTGAGCCAGTTCAGAACAAATCAAACTTAATGCCACTGACAAGTCATTCTCAGTAGCGGTGATGGCAATGATTTGACTCAAGAAAGTCAGTTCCGCCAACCTGCGCTGTGTCTCTTCGAATAACCTGGCATTCTCAATAGCGATCGCAGCTTGATTTGCCAACATATTTAATATTTCTAAATCCTCGTTCGAGTATTGTTGCGGGCGATAATTTACACAAGACAGCATCCCAAATATGTTGTCACCCAGCCTTAGGGGGACTGCCAGGAGAGAATGGTCTGCATCTGCACCTGAATCAGTTTTTATTCCCT
>CP070785.1:2990323-2995392 GCA_020346705.1 Chloroflexota bacterium
GGGGAAAAAGGTTAATCGGGCTAGGTGCGCACCACGTACTATACCTATTTGTTCTAACTGGACGACTTTCGTCGGTCCGCTGATTTCAAGATCAGAACTTGCAAAAGCTCCGCCAATGATTTGACCATCGGAGTCGAGCTGCACACCGTTCGGAACCTTACCCAGCTCCAATGGGGAATTTAGCTGTTTAATGGATTCGGACGCCGTTTGCACCTCGACAGACGGGATGGCACCGTCAGGCAGCGCAACCAGGACGGAAGCGAATGGCACTCTCGGTACTCCCGGCTGATTTGTGCTTATATAGCCTGGGATTTTGATCACTGATTGACCATCAGCCCCCTCGCTGATCAACGGGTATGGCGCGCTCCACTCCACGATCAAACCATCCGAAAGGGGCGTGACACGAGGACTAGATTCGGGCAGTTCCCTGGGAGAAGCGAGGGAGGCTTGCGGGCCGATCATAGAACCCAAGAGTATAAACAGAAGAGGTAAACGGCGAACCAAAGTTACTTTTTGCCGACCAGGAGCGGCAAGAAGGTCGTGTGGCTGTAAATCGCAGTCTGGGTATCAGGCAGGTGGAACGTCTCCGCGCCATAGGTGTCGATATCAGACAAGAAATACCACCATGAACCGCTTCCTGGATTATCGGTGAAGGAGTATGTGTGGCCTCCAGAACCGCCGGCGGCGGGTTCAAAATGAATTCTTTCAGCTTTTCCAATATCCATCGACGATCCGCGATATACATAGAAGCCGAGGTTATCAATCTCTGCGGCAGTCGCCCAGCTCAGGTTGACTTCGCCATTCAATGGTCGATCGACTTTGAAGTAGAGCAATTCAACTGCAGTCGGTTCGGCGGAAAAGCGAATATTATTGATCGTCCCTGATCCGGCCAGATCGACCTCCATCGCAATCACCCCATCGATTCCAACTGGTACGGTGGCTGTACCACCGTTACCGGTGTGGGGAATGTCTCTCACACCCAATGGAGTACCACCCGAACCGAAGAAAGTGATCAGGGCATCTTCCAGTTCACCCTGGTCTTCCTCAATATCATGCACTTCTATACTTTCTACAAATGCACCCTGGCTGTCAGCGAATTCAGAATAGAGAAAAGTGATTATGGACCCGGGAACATCGGCATCGTCTGGATCGGTCGTGTCAAGATCTTCGCTGATGATGAGGGTATTTCCAAATGCGGGATTGAAAAGATCTGAGTCGTTCCCGGAGCAATCCTCTGGTATGTTTCCTGGTGGGCACCGCGCATCGAAGATCATCGCTGCATTAACTTCACCTAGCTCAGGGTTGTAGGCATTTACGAATACAACACCAGGGAGCGGATCCCCGCTGATACCATATCCTGAATATACCTCGTCAACAATCGTGCCGGGGGGAATGCCCTCAAAGTCAATTACTGCGCTTACTTGTTGGGCTCTTGTATTCACGCTGGTCGTTAAGACGAACACAAAAATAAAGATCAGCGCGAAAGCGATAATGATGGGTTTATACGTTCGCATGGCTCCCTTCCTTTTCTTGAGTGATTTTTGGTTATAAATCAGTTTGATAGATAATGGATTTCCGCCTGGAATATTCGGCTTTATGAGCGGGGTAGGCTCATTTAATCAAGTTCGATTTAAAGGACGGGGATCGTGGTCTCCCCCGCGAGGTATTAGCGGATGATTAAAAGAACCTTACATATTTGTTATTTTACCAAATTATTACTAAAGAATCAACTGAGAAATTAACCCCAATTTATCTGAATTTCAAATTTTTAATCAACAATACAAAATAAATTAGACCTCACATTAGGTTGAATTAATTCCAGGGAAGCAAAAAATTCCCACTTGTGTTAGGCACAGATGTCAAATGATTTTGGAACACTATCCGAGGTAATTTCCCCATCAGGCTTGTGGTTTCATTGTATCAGTGCATTAATAAACATTGCCAACCAGCGAGATCACCATGGAGAGGATGATCACAACTCCTATCCCGATGAAAATGATCCTTTGAGTGCGCAGCCTTCTTTTCTCGTAACCGGATAATTCTTTTTGTTTCTTCTTCTTTTTTGCCATTTTCTTTCCTCAAGAATGGTTTATTCAAGCTGATTTTTGATCGAGTGCGCCAGGTCTTCTGAAATACCGGGAATTGAGGCAAGATCATCAATGCTCGCATCCTGGATGTTCTGAATTGAACCAAATTTTCCTAACAGCGCTTTGCGTTTCGCAGGACCGATCCCGACAACTGTATCCAAGCGGGATGCCAATCCGGTCTTGGCACGCTGTTTGCGGTGAGATGTGATCGCAAAACGATGGGCTTCATCCCGTACTCGCTGCAGGAGGAACAACCCCTGGGATCTTTTCGGCAGGACGATCGGATTAGATTGGGCGGGAATAAATAGCTCTTCATTCTGTTTGGCCAGACCGGCAACAGGCACTCGATCCGATAAATTGTACTTCTCCAAAACAGCAACTGCTCTGCTGAGTTGCCCCTTACCGCCATCGACGATCAACAGGTCGGGGAGCAGGGAGAATGACTGGTCCACTTTTTTCCCGGGTTCTTTGAGCAGTTCCTGGGCAGCCTGCCAGCGGTTGAAGCGCCGTTGGAGCACCTCTTCCATGCTGGCGAAATCATCCGGACCAGATACGCTGCGAATGTTAAATCGGCGGTAGTACTTCTTGCTGGGGACGCCTTGTTCGAAAACAACCATGCTGCCAACAGCAGATGTCCCTTGGGTGTTGGAGATGTCATAACACTCAATTCTGTTTGGGGGACTCGACAAACCTAACGCGGACTGCAGCTCCGCTAAGGCCTCGGTTTGGCGGTGTTTCTCCGCTTGCCAGCGTGCTTGCAGGGCATTTAAAGTTTCAGCAGCATTCTCAGCCGCCAGCTGGATTAATTCTCGCTTCTGCCCTCGACGAGGGATGAGGATTTTCACCGATTCCCCTTCTCGACGAGAACGCAACCATTGTTTGATGATTTGGGCCTCTTCGATCTCGTGTGGCAGCAGCACCTGGGAGGGAATCATCGATGCCTGGTCATAGAACTGCTTGATAAAACCAGTCATTACGTTGGCATCTGCGGATCCCTCGGCCCCTTGGAGGAGGAAGTATTCGCGCCCAATGAGTTTGCCGCTGCGGATGAAAAAGACCTGGACACAGGCTTCGCCGTTCGAACGAGCCATGGCGATCACGTCGGAATCTACGTACTCAGTAGAGACAACTTTCTGCCTCTCAACAACTTTCTCGATTGCATTTACTTGATCGCGCAGAGCGGCAGCACGTTCGAATTGAAGTTCGTTAGCAGCGGCTTCCATCTCGGCTTGCAGCCTGGATACGATTGGTTCTGTACGCCCGGACAAGAAGCCACAGAGATCATCAATCACCTGGCGATAATGCTCCTGGTTGATGGCTCCAATACAGGGAGCGGTACAGAGTTTGATGTCATAGTATAAACAAGCCCGGGTATCCTCTCCGGTTATTTCTCGATCGCAGGTCAAGTACGGGAATATCCGTCTCAGGACATCCAAAGTCTGGTGAACTGCCCAGACGCTGGTGTACGGGCCGAAATATCTGGATCCATCATTGACCATCCGCCTAGTGACGGTCAGTTTTGGGAACGGTTTTGCCCAATGCACCTTGATATAAGGATAGCGTTTATCATCCTTGAGGCGTACATTGAAGTGCGGGCGATATTTCTTGATCAGATTCATTTCCAGGATCAAGGCTTCAAGCTCCGAGCCTACTACGATCCAGTCGATATCTAAGATGCGTTGGACCATCTGGCGAGTTTTTAAATTCTCCATCGCACTGGAATGGAAATACGAACGCAGGCGACTGCGGAGATTGATCGCCTTACCCACATAGATCACTTTGCCATCCGCATCCTTCATCAGATAGCAACCTGTTTTCGTGGGTGCCGAATCTAAGATTGATTGAATATGTTCGCTGGTTTCCATAAAGTGCGCCTATTTTAACATGAGGGTGAGGTTATGTGACAAATGATAGGTTATTAGGCAGGTATAATTCTTGCATGTCTTATTCAAGGGAAGCCAAGCTTGGCAGGCTACTTCAAGAGACAGGTCAATCCCTGGCAGTAGCAGAATCCTGCACTGGTGGATTAATCGGCAACTTAATTACCAATGTGCCTGGATCGTCCTCATACTTTATCGGTGGTGTGATCGCCTACGCCAATGAGGTCAAAGTAGAGATTTTAGGGGTGAAATCAACCACTCTGGATTCATTTGGAGCAGTGAGCAAGGAGACAGTCCAGGAAATGGCAAAGGGCATAAGAACCTTATTCAATGCAGACATCGGATTATCTGTGAGTGGGATAGCGGGTCCGGAAGGAGGTACCATGGAGAAACCCGTGGGTACGGTTTGGATTGGGTTGGGCACCACAGAATTCGATCGGGCTGAGAAGTTTTTGTTTTCCGGAGACCGGGAGAGTATCAAGCAACAAGCAGCCCAATCAGCATTGGAAATCGCTATTCGATATCTTTCTGAAGATAATTGAATTTTTATTGGTAGTTTTTGGGGAGGAGAAGTGTGCCGGAATCATCCGGAAATGATCCTTTTACAGGGTGCATGATCACCTGAATATGTGATTTTACTAATCTCGGCTGAACGCCGTGAGTTTGGGATAAAATATAATCCCGGATTTTGACCTATGATCAGAATTTATCGCTTGATACTGGCAATTTTTATTTTCTTGCCTGCATTACTGGCTCTGCCGGTACCATCTCATGCCCAGGCTGGGGACGCCTCACAGCTAATTGCAGAGGTCAATGGCTTGCGATCTGCATATGGTTTGCCTGCTTTAAAAGGTAATAGTGCGCTTATGTCCGCCGCCCAAAAGCAGAGCGATTATCAGGCTCAAATTAGCAGCTGGACGCATACTGGTCCCGGTGGGTCAAGTCCTCGTGACCGTGCAGTTGCGGCTGGTTATGGTGGCGGAGCCAAAGTATTCATCTCTGAAAATGTGGCTGCGGGGGTTAACTTATCCACAAGCATGGCGGTTTACGAGATGTGGCAGGATGCGCTTCACCTGGAAACGATGATTTCACCATATTTCAC
>CP070785.1:2995492-3032191 GCA_020346705.1 Chloroflexota bacterium
ACTAATAGTGTATCCCATTCTATATCTGAATTACCTTGAACGGGAAGCTGGGTACTTCCGCCTGGTTGGGTGTCCAAAGCGATGTAAAAATCAGATACTGGGAAAGGATTGACTTCCAGTAAGTCAAAACGCAGCTGAAGATCGCTACCCGCGTTTCGCACATATCCAGCGATGAAGTCCCCACCAATAATTTCATCATCATAAGTGGAAAGTGATTGCCAATCGGCAACCTTCCAATGCGAGCTTGGATCTTCTTCTTTAACTGGCGTGCAGGAGGCAATCAGAAATGCGATACTGAGCGACAGAATTAATGACAACCTTGATTTAAAAAGAAATTGCCAAGAAAGAAGTGGGAAAAGCTGCAAGGAATGAACCAGTCGATCCAAGATAATTATTTTCCTTTCATGATTGAAAGCAATTTCACTTATCACCTATGGTAGCATTAGTCGTGCAGCAGGCGTGGGTGGGAACCAAAAGCGGTTTACCAATCATAACCAAAATTGAATCGCTCGGTAATCGATCAATTAGCATTTCAAATACTTAAGGACTTCGATAAAGGCAAACCCGTCGTGAGGCGGGGACGCAAAACCAAGGGTCTCTGGAAATTCGCCAACAGATTATAAGGCGAAACCACAATTCGGAGAAGGAAACATTCTTTGTTGGTAGAGATAGCCTGGTTGCCGAAAAGTCTACTCGATGGAAAGAATCCGGGATAGGCTTATTCTGGTTTGGGTATGCGAGTTGGAAGCAGCTTGGTTTGGAGCCAGCCTGATTATAGGTTGAGGTGACAATATGGGTCAAAAGGACTTATCGCGAATAAGTTTTCTATTCCTGCTCATTCTCCTGGCATTTTCTCTTGGGGGTTGTAATTTGGGGGAATTTAGCGAGATTAATAATGATTGGTCTAAAAAGATTCTTTCCTGGGATAAAAAGCAACAGCCGCACAATTCTAGGCAGACAAATCCAGGTACGTATCCAGTAGATTTGATCTTCATTGATTTTTACGAGTATTTTGGGGGTGAAACAGTACTTGGTCCAGCGATTTCAATTGCCACGACATCGGAAGGTCAGACAAAACAATATACTGAATCCGGTCTAATGATCTTTGATCCCACCGCACCTGAAAGCAGTAGATTTACATTCGCGCCACTCGGTCTGGAATTGGGAGCTTCCGAGGGTGATTTGCTGGGTAAAGCTTATACCACTGGAAGGATTGTTAATGATTACTTTGTCATCTCCATATTTTTGGAGAAATATGAGAGTCTAGGCGGAGCACGGTTTGTAGGTAAACCGATAAGTGAAGCCTATTACAATACGGAAAAGGGAAGGATAGAACAATATTTTGAAAATCTTGGTTTTTATCAGCTAGATGGCGATTCAACTGTTCACTTGATGCCGTATGGCGCGTATGCTTGTGATCGCAACTGTAGAGACCAAGAGCCCATCGCAGGTATTCCAGTATTACAGTCCGTGCTCCCAGATAAATTCATACAGAAAACTCTGGAGTTAGGTCTACCTTTTGTTGGGAAACCGCTTACTGGCGTCCATTACGCTCTTGATGTAAGGCAGGAAGTTATTTTTGAGAACATTGTCTTGGTTGCAGGTGATGACCATGCAGAAGAAGTTAATATTCGCCCAATTGCAGTAGAGTTCGGTGAGCATGCCCAACATCCGGAAGAATCGCACGATTTACCCTTAAGTGTCTTCTATGAAATTGAGGATGGAATCGGTTATGATGTGCCGCTATATTTCGTTGAATTCCTAAATGCAAATGGAGGTACAAAGATCGCAGGAGACCCCATCAGTCACGTTTTTTCACCAGAGCCTAGTGTTTATTGGCAGTGTTTCACAAACCTGTGTCTGCAGTTTAACCTCAATATGGAAGGCAATGAGAGATTGCGTCCAGTACCTCTAGGGTTTGAGTACAAGGACAAGCAGAACGGAAGAGTTGTTGATTTCCAGTCCGGTCAAACCTTGGAAAAGTTGGATATGAAGGTTTGGGAAAGATACCCATATGTCTCTTCGAACAATTCTCAGGAGATCAATGTCGCTCTATATGAAGATGGCAAACCATTGAATAATTTTGAGCCGGTGCTTGTGGTGACCATGCCGGATGGCAGCCAGCGAAAAGCTTATTTTGATCCAAGTGATAAAACTGGTCGTTCTGCGATTGGCTTGGCCCCAATTGATGCACCCAATGGGACATTAATTGCTTACAAAGTGTGTTTATTCGGGTTTGAAGGTGAACCAAGATGTGTGGGGGATAATTATTTAATCTGGGATTCTAATTGAGAGATGATTGGAACACCGGAACCAAAAATCTGACGCACTTGTACAAGTCCGTCAGATTTTTTCTCTTCTAGAATTTATTTTATCAGAGCAGCAAATTGACAAATTACCGAGATACTGCCATTTTGACAACCTTACCGCTATCGTCAATTGTAAGTCTAGCAAAATGGTGGTGGGTTTGAATGGCTCCAGAGGAGGATATTGTCTTCTCGACATGCTTGCTCAGAGTGACGACATTATGGGAAGGTAATTCGTGTGATTTTGAAATATTGTGATTATTAGACGTTGGACAGGAATGCCCTTCTCCTGAACATCTGGCTTTTGTTCGGCTGTATTGAATGTTTGCATCTTGCATGCCAGGCAGATATTGTTCTACAATTGTTTTCACTTGAGCTAATGTCTTGCTAGGGATGGGTGGATTTCCTTGAAGCGAGTGAGACTCGCCGGGTCCATCAACATGACAGGTTCCATTGCGATCGCAGACTGTATTTACAGAGGCAGGGGGATGCAATGCCCGCATGACCATTTTTGACTGAGCGGATAGATTTGAAAATTGTGCTAATGGGTCACCAAACAACAAGAAGGAAATCAGTGTTTTCTGGTCCTCTCCATCCAGGTATCCTTGACGACGATGCATCTCTTTCGCCAGGTGGATCTTAGCCCTTCTCAACGCCTCTCCTGCAAGCAGACCTTCCCTTAAGAACTTCCAAAATGCATGGCCCAACAGATCAGCGGCGATCAACGGGGTAGAGATCGATCCATATGATGTACAGGTTGAACCAACCACGGTCTGGCTCCCAGAATCGAGGAATTTGAGAGCCAATGCTTCGTCAATATTTTTGCCTGAGATATGTGCACCATAACAGGCTTCGCTGAAAATGACTGAGGGAGCTTTTCCACTATTGACCACATCTTGAGGGCGGAGTGCAATGGGATAGTCAGGAAGA
Organism: Chloroflexota bacterium; assembly: GCA_020346705.1. Classification (GTDB taxonomy): domain Bacteria; phylum Chloroflexota; class Anaerolineae; order Anaerolineales; family UBA4823; genus PFL25. The sequence continues at coordinate 2,998,729 of CP070785.1, forward strand.
TCAGCTGGTTCACTTGGATCACGCTGTCCGTACCAGTTGCTTGAATCTTGCAAACCGTGCAAATTAAAATATCCCATTCTGGCAATCGGGAAACCCCCATTTTTTCGACCATCCTGATCTTCGTTAGCTTGAACAGGTGGAGAGACAAGCATGGTATGCGGAGCACCGATAGGCCTGAAAACAGAAAGTGAGGCCCGGCGCCAAATTGCCGCGGTGTAGCCCCAACTTGATTTTTTTCTTCCGGATGAAAATATATTTCGCAGGCGCAGCCATCCCCACAGTCTTTGAATCCAATTTTTTTTCTGTACCTTCTTTTTGTGATGTTCTGCGATTCGATTTAACCCATTAATTAGCAACGCAGCATCTTTTCCAACACCTCCCGGTAGTCGCCCAACGGGCCACTCAGGCACGAAGTAATTTTCGTCCCTGGTTGTGTATGGATTGTCCGATGGGACTTCAACATCCACATCATCTACAGGATTGGGGAGGTGGTGATAAGGGACGACTTCAGGCCCACCAACAATTAACACCGCGCCAATCATCTCGCCATGCTTCATCAAAAATGCATCAATATCTGCTAAAGCGAGTTTTAGGGACCAGGGATCATCAGCAGAAACGGGATTTAAATTGTAAGAGGACATGCATTCCGAATCGTCAGCATAGACTAGAACAGCTCCCCAGTCTTTTCGGGATGAAATGCTTTTCGTGACCCGGATCATGCCATCGTGAACTTTCGCAACCTGGTCAGGTGGATAGTGATTTTCCAATCCTTGCCGGGTAGTGAATGTCACATAGACAGGAAAACGCCCATCTTTTTGGGAAAGCGATCGCTTTTTTAATCTTGAGGCAACTTTTTCAAGTTCGCCCTGGATTGACAATAATGATTCCGGGATCGTACTTTCATTCTGTGTGACCATGATACCGCTCGCTGCAGCGGTTACCCTTCTTTCCGGTTCTCCAAGTTGAATAACAGCAGGAGTAGCTTTTTTATTTCCGCGGTTAGTGTATTTTTCATCTAGTTTTCTAGTGTTTTCGGTTTCCCCTGGATCATGTGTGAACTGATAAGTTGTCGGGGAGGCCTGCTGGGGAAGACGATTTCTCCCAAAAAGGGCAGCAACATCAGCCGGGACCGGTATATCGATTGGTGCTTCCAATCTATCAGTCCAGATATCAGCATATGGATTATTTGCTCCCCAAATGCGGGTGGCAACCTGTTTAGTAACATCCTGGGAAGCTCCCTGGTGGAGCAGACTGACTGCCCTGTCGCTCTCTCCGCTGTCCATCAACGATTCTGCAAGAAAGTATGTTGGTGCTACCGTGCTTGGAAAACGTTGACGGTAGAAATCAGATAAGTTTTGGATGGCTTGAGATGGTAATTCAGAGGCGCGCAAAATGTGCAGATGGGTCACTGCTACCAGGGCGGGCAAAGGATCCACAACTAAAACCTGATGGATATATTCTTCTGCATTGGCTACTTCACCGAAGGCCAATGCCTGTCGAGCATGACGGACTCCTTCTGCCCAAGATGGTAAGGGCGCTGAAGCTTTAATATTTTCACCGAGGGAATGGATCGCCGATTGACAATCGGCTATGTAGAATGCGTTCTTGGAATCGGCTGGATTTCTCGATACTTTTTCTAAGGCATCCGACAACATTTTCCAACCGTCGATGAATTCAGGGTCTGCCAGGCATAGATCGGTTAAGTGTTGGACTGCTTGATCCTTTTGGCCTGCGTTTAATAGTAGCTGACCAAATTTAAGGCGAACTGGTAAATCACCTGGGAAGTGTGCCAGCCACATGAGAGAAATTTGTCGAGCAAAGCGTAAGGACCCGGTATAAATTGCCGAATCTAGCAAAGTGAGTAATTCGGATCGGGTAGTGAGGATAGGATGAGGTCGAACCTTAGAAAGCGTCATATTTGGCTAGACTTCTGATGAAACTGGTTGGCGGTTATGGACCAAGTTTAATGCTACCAGGGCAGCGAGTTGGCGGTGGATTGCAACATCATCTGGTGCTTTGGCTGCTGCTTTACGAAGCATCTTTTCGGCAGCAGGATAATCACGGCTGGCTTTGAGCAGTAACCCTGCTTGGTAGTACGGCCGGGGATCAGATGGATGGAGACGAATTGCCTTCTGGTAAGTCTCCAGCGCTTGTTCATATTGGCGACGTTCTGTCAAGGTTTCGCCCAGTGTGAGATAGCTTTCCATGCTGGAGGGTGCGATGCGGATCGCTTCTGATAAATGATGGATAGATTGATCCAATTGGCCTGATTGTTGTAAGAGGGCACCTAACAAGTTATGCAAATGTGCCTGTTCGTCGAGAGGAAGTTGACCGCTGCTGCGGTGTAGTGCCTGCTGGGCGGATTGGATTGCCTCTGGATTCTGTCCTGAAGCTGCTAAAGCTTCAGCCAGCGGCGCCAGGACTAAAGGCTCATCCGGATATTCTTCGGCGATTGATTGGAGCGCTTTAAGATGGGCCTCTGATCCTTCGAATTGAGAAATCAAACTGGCCCTTTGAAGAAGTAGTGGTAGTGGATCTGAGGAGAGAGGGATAGCTTTATCGACGATATTTAACGCCCTTTCCGCCTGACCAGAAGCAGATAAGGCCTGAGCTTGCAAGTGGAGTGCCTCTGGAGAATCGGGATCAACTCGCAATGCGGATTCAGCAAAAGTCTTTGCTTTCCCTGGATCACTCATTTTCAGTGCAATTCTTGCACTCAAGAGCAATGGTGTTTGCTCATCAGGTGCCATTTTAGCTGCCAATTGGGCGTTTTTCATCGCCTGAGCGTAATCCCGATTTTCATATTGGGCGTTTGCCAACGCAAGGTATGGTTCAATATGATCCGGTGCGATGCGCAGGGATTTCCTGAGCACTAATATTGCCTCACCAGCTTCACCATTTGCCAAATGGGCTTGACTCAGATCGAAATAGTGCTGGAGGAATTTTGGTTCCATTTCAATCGCTCTATTAAAATGGATGATCGCTTCAGCAAAATCATCGTTGAGGCGAGATAATTGACCGAGATAAGATTGCCACCGAGGTTCATTTGACCAAAGGGTGAGAGCAGTTTTCATTGCAGTTAACGCAACTTGCCAATCCCCTAATCTCTCTGCAATCTTTGCTTGAATCACATAATAGATCGCCTCTGTTGTATTGTGGTCTAAGGCGGAATGGATGGCATCCATTGCTTGTTCCAAGGCGATCTGGTCTTTTCCAGTAGAGCATAATGCCATAGCATAAGCGGCGTAAATACAATGGTGCAGCGTTTCAGAATCTGCTTTACTCTGTATCGAGTGGTAGAGTTGGGCAGAGGCAGATGAATCACCTGTGCGAGCTACAGCCAATAATAGGGCAGCATTGTCTGAAGGTTCGAGGTTGGCGATCTCAATGGAACTGATTGTTTTAGTATCGGGGTGGAAAGCAACTTCCCCCCGAAAACTCCAACGATTGATTGGCGCAGGCTTTTCTGCCTGAAGATCTTCTGGAAGGCAGGTGATAGATTCCTGTAGTGCATCCTCAAAGATTCGATGAGATCGGGGGGATAAAGCACTCTCTCCAGGGGCGTGATTGACGATATCTAAATATTCACAAAGGCGCTGGAATTCTGCGCGTTCTACAAATAATCGCGCTCTCTGTAAGTGAACATTTGCATCCTTTGGAGAAATTGAAGCTGCACTTTCCAGGAGCTCATATGCCAGGTCCCATCGATACAGCTCAATTGCAGATCGTGCAATTCCCAATAAAGAATTTGGTTGGATGTTATCGGTTATTTTCTTATGATCTGGATCCTTGATGTGTACAATTGCCGTATCGAGTGATTTCAAAGCTGACTCCCGGTCCCCTTGTCTGATCGCCATCCGCGATTGAAGTGCTAATACCCGGGGATGTTGAGAGTCTAGAAGAAATGCATCATTCAAGGCAGCTGCTGCCGCGACTTGTTCTTCTCTCTCTAAAGCAATTTCAGCGACGATGCAGTAGTAGTCCAAAAGAGAAGGCTTCCCAATAATCTGCTGGAGTTGTGGTTCACCATTGGTACCCGTCGGAGGTGAGGAATCCTGGTTCTCCAAGATGACGTCTTCAACTATATTTGACCGCGCTAATTCAGCAACCAAACCCTGTGCTGGGAGTGAATATAGACCTGACTTGAGGGTTTCACTGGCGATCTGAGCATGGTCAAAAGCGCGGATTAAATTCCCTTGATCGCGCAGTACATGTGCAATTTGAAAATGTACATATGGATTTTCAGAATCAAGGATTAATGCATGTTCAAGGCAAGCCTGAGCTGCATCTAAACGATCTAATCTTGATAGTAAACCAGCCTTATATGTGTGCAGCAGTGCATTTTCAGAATCCTGGTCAACACCCTTGTCGATGGTTTTAATCGCCAGTTCGGTCTTACCAGCTTCAGTATATGTATTTGCCAATTCGAGGATCAAAGCAATTGGAGGGTAAGGTTGAAGCTCGAGAGCACGTTCTAAACAAGCTGCTGCTGATTCGTCATCCCCCAATTCACTCAAACCATCAGCAGCCTGGTAGAGATCTTCTGGTGTTGAATAAGGACTAGACAGAGCACTCAAAAAAGCATCTTTGGCATCCTCGCCTTTTCCCATCTTGATATATACCAGGCCCAGTCGGATAATCAAATCCGTACGTTTTGGTGCGAGTTGGGCTCCTCGGGTTAAGGCAGGAATGGCTTCGGCGATTACGCCTAGCTCGCCAGCTTGATCAGCGAACCAGGATAATACTTCGACGTCATCTGGAGCCAAGTGGACGGCTGTCCGGGCAGCAAAAAGCGCTTCTTGTGTGAGAGAAATGGCGGAGTAAGCCTCGCAAAGTATTTGTGCAACCTGGGTGTTCTGAATCTCCTCCCGATCTGTAACCTGCAAAGCTGCAATCGCAACTTCTGGTTGATCGAGTTGAAGGGCAACGCGACCCATTCCTACTGCCAATTCAGTTCGCCAGATATCTCCTCGACCCAGATCGGTCTCGAGGGCTTGTGAATAAGTAAGTAAAGCGTTCTCTATTTCGCCTGCAGCTTCCTGAGCTTGAGCGAGTAATGCAGTAGCGAGCTCTTGATCCTCTGAATTATCCTCACCTGAACTGCTTTCCTGGTTTTTAAGTATCTCGAGAGCCTTATGAAGAGAAAAAACCGCTTCATCAGGATTTTCTCCGGCCTTGAGCAGTACCCGGGCATACTCAATATACGGTTGAGGATCAGCAGGTTCAGCGGCTACTGCTATCGCTAGCGGGGCAAGGGCAGATTTTTCATCGCCTACTTCCATAATTGATTTTGCATAACTATATGCTAATCCTGGAAATGATGGGTATGCTTGATATGCTTTTCTAAAGACCTGGTTAGCTTCCTCTGCATGCCCAAGTTTTTCTAAAACCTGCCCATAAGAAAGAGCAATTTCGCAGAGTTGTTCGCGGCTGTGATTGAACTTATCAATTCCCTTCCCATTCCCTTTTGCTAAATTTTTCCGTGTTGGGATGAAGTTAGGTTCAGTCACCAGCTGATAAGCACGGGCGAAGGCAGACTGTGCTTGGGAAGGTGAGTTCTCTTTGATATAGACTTGTCCCAACGCATAAAAAAGAGAAGGATCATCTGGCACTGCATGGGATGCGGTGCGCAAGGTTTCAATCGATTTTTCGAATTGCCCAGCTCGCTGGTGAGCTTTCGCCAGCGATAACCAAGGAGCAGGTTTGTGAGGGGCAAGCTGTGTTGCCAGGTCGAAGTGTTCTAATGCCTGATCGATATCTCCGATAGATGTGAGCGCTTCACCAAGAAGCGCATGGGCTTGACCATTGGAAGGATCTAAATCGATCGCCTTTTGGCAAACGTCCAAAGCCTGTTGGGGTTGATCTCCATGTATTGAACAGTTTGCCAGGGCAAGCAAATCATCTAGTAGGGGCCAAGAGGGGGAAGATGGTTGTGCAAAACGATGTTCGAGGATTGCCCGGCGCTCGACAAGAGATGTGGACCAATATCCTGCGCCTTCTAAACTTTGGGCAAGTTGGCGTCGGTATTCAGGATTGGTAGGAGTAATTGCTGTTGCTAACTCAGCTGCTTCAATTGATTTTTCGTATTCTCCTGCCGAACGACCGGTCTTTGTAACCATTATCAGTGCTTCTGGATCGTCTGGTTGGATTTGCGAAGCCAAAACAGCTGCTTGGTAAGCTTCCTTGTATGAAGCCAGGTTTATCAATTGGTGGATTAATTCCGATAGGTATACAAGAGCATCGTGATGTGAACCAAAGAACTGTTCTAGAGATTCGGGATTAAACTCATAGATTTCGATAAAGGCATTTAATGCCTGGTTTGCAAATAAGCGTGCCTGGCTGATGTCTTCATTATTTAGTGCCTGGTGGATATTAGTCAACCAGCGGATCGGAGTTTGTGAGCTACCTTCCAATTCAGGCAGGATCGCCAGTGAATCTTCTAGTCGATCTGATTGTAGAAGATCAATAATTAGGCTGGCAGGTGGTGTTAATTTCGGAGGATTGGCAATACTTGTCCAAAGTGATAAGGATTGTTCAACATTATTTTCGGATAGAAGAGTTTCCCTCACTAATTCATTAGTGATTTTTGCCTGGATACCATTGATGATATTTAATGATTGGGATTTGATGCTATCCGCCTTCTCTGTCTGACGTGCTAACGTGTAAATATCTGCAAAATGGAGAAGGTCTGTTAATTGGAAGAGTTCTTCTTCAGGAAATTCGGTTGTACCAAAAATTGGATCGTCTTGTTGATTTAAAAGCCGTTCATTAGCGAGCTGGAAAGTTAAATCTGGTCGGAATTTGTTCAGAGAATTTAATAATAAGGTTGTCTCGTGGAGAGAGGTTTCCGACAGTAGTCTTTGTAATTGGTTTGTTAACTCCTGAGTTGGAATTGGCTGGCAAAGAATTGCATGAACAGCCATAGGGATTAAATTCGTCTTCTGACTCCTGTAAATCAATGCGATCAGGAAGTCCAATTGATCTGGAATAAATCCTAGGTAGATTGAGAAAGGAGTCTCCCAATTGCTTGGATCAGTTTGTGGTCCTAGTATCTCTTCGATCAGCAATTGGTAATTATCTTCATAGCGGTTAAATATCCCAACAGAAATTTGAGCTGCGAGCTTCAAGGTCATCCCATCTTGTCGAGGTTTTCCTTTATCAGCCAAGAAATCATCCAATGCACCCTCGGCCGCTTTGAGTGTTTTTTTGTCAACCGATTTTAGATCGCTGCTATCCAAACAAATTGCCGCCAAGTAATTGGGGGACCAATCCCTCGGCTCGGATATTTTTTTCGCCGCGATTTCAAATAACTCCGGATCATTGAGTGATTGCCATATCACTGCATCGTGCTTCAATGCTGGAATTACCCAAGACCAGCTTGCTTCTGGAATGGATGATTTCAAGGTAGAAATTAATGAGGGATTTGAATGCATAATACCGCCAAGGATCTCTCTAATAGAAGAACAATTGTTGGAATCACCTAAGGAGTATTCAGGAAATTTGCAAGACCAGCCATGTAGCCACGGTCATCAGCAAAAATCCCAAAATTGCCAGGAAGACCCCAATACCAGCCGAGGTACGGACGAGTTCGTTTGTTGCACTTAACAAATTTGAGGCATTCCCTACTAATCCAGCTACATCCTCGGCAATTCCCTTTTTCGCCAGTCTTGCAGTTTGGGTCGCCAGAGCTCGGACTTCTTTTCCTGCAGACCGGGTGATCAGCAAAAGGATTCCGATCAAGAGCGTGATCGCGCCAAGGATAAACAAGCCGATTACCATCAGGAGTTTTAGTTCAGGCAGGTTTAAATTAAGGATATTCATGTCCCCTCCTTATGGAGAATTGAGGGATAAGGTTGGAAACTCGCATGTGAGCTTTAATTGATTTTTATTTTGGAAAGATCGCTGGATAGCGATCTCGTCCAAGTTAATCTTAGAGTGAAGGTGAGGTTTTATCAAATCAAGTCGGTTAATTAAATGACTTGGTTCAGCTATGCTTGATAGCTCCTGACAAACGCTTCGCCAGATTTTTTCTTGCCCATCCAGACTGAGATCGATCACCTTTCCAGTCCCTGGTAGCATCACCCCTTTTCCGAGAGATTCAGATCCCTGATATATGTAACTGTCATCAGTGAAATTCTCGATAACATGTGACATACCTTCCAGATCGATGATCAGATAGTCGTCCCATAAGATTTGTTCACTAATTCTTTCCAAAAAATTCATATTTGGTTTTTTTTCTGAGTTTATGGAAAAGATCTTTTCCCATTTAATATTTTCCACACTAAAATTTTGGTTGCCTGCAGGAAATATTGGTACCAGGGTTAATGATTGGGAGTCTGAAGAAGTGATTAACAGCCATAACCCGATCAACGAAGGATGGTAGGGGGTGAGCCGATCGACTGCGATTATCAATAAATTCCATTGACCATTATCAATTTCTGGAATCGGATTTCCATAGTTATGCGGTTGGTTAAATTCTTTTAGCTGTAAGACCATACCGATTGATCTCCCACCCATAATTCCGATTAAAAACAAGACCAGAAAAACTGATACAAACAATAATTGGTCTGGGACATTAATTCTCCCGCGAGGTGTTTGATCGACCATGGTTGTTGATTAGAACAGTGAGATCAATACCCCAGTGATTACACCGATACCTAAGCCTGCTACTGCCCACCAAATCAGGCGCTTTTGGTCAATTTTCTGGTAGAAATTCAACGCAGCTGGTCCAAATCCCAAGTAGAACCACCTGATAGATTGTTGGAAGGGTTGAGATTCGCTCATTAAACCAATCAAAATCTGCCAAAAATTTAATTCGATTCGGGAAGATAGATGTCGTATGCTCATATACCTAATTATTTTTCTTATATTCCATTTTTGAGGTTGAAAATCCATAACCGCGATGTCGAAATCTTGATGATTTTGCCACTATCATTCGCTGTAACTCTCACAATACGGGTGATGGATTTTCCATCAGCAGCTTTCGATTTCCCACGGTAGGTAATCAGATAAGTCGAAGGAGAAGATTTTGTTTTGGAGGAGGATTGGCGTTTCACGTTTGGTATCACTCCCGAAACTTCTGGAAACTTACTGGAAACTTGTGAAGAAATTGATTTAAGCTGTCGGTCATCCATGTGAAAGAACCTCTAATTTTGAGAGGAAGTACGAGAACGGCGGCGTAAGAATGCAGGGATATCCAGATCGTCTGATGCTATTACTTGAGGAATACCTGCAGGTACAGCTTCGACAGGTTTCGAAACTTCAACAGTTTGAGGTGTTGGTTCGTGGACAGGTGGCTGGCTTAGTGGGGAATTTTCTTCAATTTTTAGGGAGATACCAGGCATGATTTCTTCAAGCGTAGGAGCTCCCAGGCCGGTGATAACCAGAATTACCTGCGCTCTCCCCAACATACGTTCATCATTCGAAATTCCAAAAACAATTTCTGCTTGGTCGCCAACTCGGGAATGAAGATCATTCAACACCTCGCTGACTTCATAAAGCGTCAGGTCCTCTCCGCCTGTGAAATTGGCGATTATGCCAGCTGCCTGGTTAATTGAGATTTCCTCGAGGAGTGGGTGTTCGAGAGCCTGATCAACAGCAAGCCGGGCTTTATTAAGACCTTTGCCATGTCCGATGGACATAAATGCACCACCACCGATTTTCATTAGTCTGCGGATGTGAGCGAAGTCTACATTAATCATGCCCGGTTCAGTGATAAGTTCAGTGATGCCCTGGACAGCCTGGCGGAGGACCTCATCTGCGAGGCGGAACGCTACTTCCAAAGGCAGATCACGAGGCGCGACCATCAACAACCTGTCGTTGGGAATAGCGATCAATGTGTCCGTATGCTGGACAAGTTCAGCCAGTCCAAGGTTCGAATTACTTTGTCTGCGACCCATCTCGAAGGAGAAGGGTGTGGTCACAATTGCAATGGTGACAGCCCCCATCGATCTGGCAATCCTGGCTGCAACAGGGATGGAGCCCGTACCAGTGCCTCCGCCCATCCCAGCTGTCAGGAAAACCATGTCTGCTCCCTCTAGGGCCTCCGCGATTTCTCGCTCGCTTTCTTCTGCAGCCTGGCGGCCGATCTCTGGATTTCCCCCTGCTCCTAGACCACGGGTGACGTCAGGTCCCAGCTGTAATTTCTTATCTGCCAAGCTGGTCTGCAGTGCCTGATAATCAGTATTTGCGGCTAAGAATTCAATTCCTGATATTCCCAACTCGATCATACGGTTGACGGCATTACAGCCTCCACCCCCCAAACCCAAAACTTTTAATACCGGTAAGTTTGTGGGAATTTCATCCATCTCGAAATATTCACTCATCTACAGCCTCCACTTATTTTTCTGCTAATTGTGTTGCAATACTTGTGCCATCCCCATTAATGCGCTCTACTTTGCAACCGGAATTCCGTAGCTGGTCTAGTGCTGCTTCTGGAAATTGATCCGTATTCCCAACCACGGTCACTTGTTCCGCGAGGAAGGCATAATTCAAGGAAAAACCGATCATTGGACGGTACTTACGGATGAACGGGCGAGCAGCATTTAGATGCCAATCGGTAATTCCCCACTCGAAGGCAGGCAAGACTAGGTAATGAGGGATGGGATGATTTTGAATTTGGGGTAATGGAGATTTTTGATTTGCGGGGGCGGCAGTTCCATCAGCCCACGCATGCCATCTGACCAAAGCTTGGGCTCGAGGACTCCCTTTTTCCCCGGGAAGAAACCAGGCCTGGTCAGCGTGGGGGCTTTGTGGTTCGCTGCATAGTAGCCAAAAATTCCCACATAAAACTTCAGGCGGCAGTGCATTGATATCCTCCATGTTCGGGATGTTCTTGGAGCCTGGAGTAGGACCAGCCAGTGCTTGTACCATTCCAAGGATTCTTCTCACCTGAGATTGCTGATCACTATTGGTGGATTTTCCATCTTTATGCGAACTACCCAAATGAAGCAAGATTAAAGGACGTGATTCTCCTAGAACTGCCTGCGCAATGGGTATATACCAATCAGCAATTGAGAATCCACGTTGATTCTCTCCCCCTGGATTTGTCTTGTAAGGACGAGTCTCAGGCCATCTTTCTGGTCCTCCACTACCCCAATCAAGTGGAAGATTCCCTGCGAAGGCATTGGCAGACAATCCCATTCTTTCTAAAACAAAGAAATTTCCACGACGTTCGATAGCTTGTAAGGAAGCGCGTAAGAAAGCTGTATCCCAATAATCACCTCCCGGAGTTAGAGGTGGGAAAACGGGAACTAAACCAGTTTTCGCGGCTACTTCTGCAGGAAAAATGAACCGATCAAGGAAGTGTTCAACAAGATCAATTTGAGACCAGTCAGTTGGAGACCAAGAACTTTTCTGATTTGGTGAATCATACAGTATGATGTAATTAACTCCCCAGCGGGCGTAATTGTTGAAAAGCAAGTCCAGTTCTTTTTTCTGGGGAGGATTATCTAAACCGAGTTTTAAGTGGAGGATAGGTTCGATACCATTATCAATCAACCCATTAATAAAGAACTCAGGGATAGACCGGTTGCTCGGGGTATCTAATACCAACCAGGATGCTCCAAGCGTTTTTAATTCTGGTAACCAGGTAAACAAATCGCTTTCCCGGTAATGGGATGTGTCGGGAAAATAATGAAATCCTATGCGATTGTTTTGTGGGGGAGTTGGGAAAGTTGGCATGGTCTCGCTCCTATGTTAATTGGTGCAAGAGCTATGCCAGGAATTCCAATACTGGAATCTATTTTTTTAAATTTATGATTTCTTCCGGCAAGTGAGAAAGATCGAGGGCTGCCTCATCACAAAACAACATCGCACGATCAATAACGTGGCGCAGCTGGCGAATATTCCCTGGCCAGTCATACTCCATCAAGGCTTCCATCGCACGGGGTTTAACATCTTCAATATTCAAACCCATTTGCGGATTATTCAAGCGGATGAATAAGCCAACCAATTCTGGGATATCTTCCTTATGTTCTCTCAATGGCGGAATATGGAGATCGACTACTTTTAGCCGATAATACAAATCCTCCCGAAATTCGCCGTCAGCCATCATTTTTGGTAAATTACGGTTGGAGGCGGCAATTACCTGAACGTCAACTTTAATTAAGTTGGTTCCACCGACCCTGCGGAAGCTGCGTTCTTCCAAGGCTCTTAGTAATTTCACCTGTACATCAATAGGCGCGGATGATATTTCGTCCAAAAAAAGGATGCCTTCATCCGCGATTTCCATCAATCCCGGTTTCCGTTTCTCAGCACTGGTGAAAGCACCTGCCTCGTAACCAAATAGTTCAGCCTCTACTACAGTGGTTTGAACTGCCGGTAAGCTGATATCAATGAATGGTTTTCCAGAGCGAGGGCCTATCCCATGTATAGCCCGAGCCAGAACCTCCTTGCCTGTGCCTGTCTCACCTGTGATCAAGACAGATACTGAAGCTTCAGCAGCTCTTTGGGCATGATCCAGAAGTGTCCGCATGACTGGCGATTGACCAACGATAAAATTTAAATTCTTGTGTTGTGACTCTCGCAAATGGGAGAGTTCCCGTCTCATGGAGACAACTTCACCTGCACGAAGAATGGATTTCTCCAGCTCTTCCAGTTCAATCGGTTTCTGTAAGAAATCATGAGCCCCGTTCTTCATCGCATAAACTGCATTATCAACATCACCGTGAGCGGTAATGACAATTATTGGTGGACGGTGTGGGATATGCAGAGTTTCTTCTAAAAGGACAGGTCCATATCCATCTGGCAACCGCACATCTAGCAATACAATCTCTGCATTGCCGCTCATCACCTGTTCCCGCGCTTCACCCAATGTCGCAGCTTGAAGAACCTCATAACCTTTACCATTTAGAAAAGAAGCGATATTTAGTCGCGCGTTTTCTTCATCATCGACAATTAAAACAGTAAGACTCATAAATTATTGATTTACCTCTAGTTCTTGGAATAAGGGAAAGATGACTTGAAAGACTGTTCCCCCTGGGACACTTGATACACTGATCGTACCTTGATGGGTGGAGATTATTCGTTTTGCTATCGACAATCCCAATCCGGTTCCATTTCGATTTGTGGTCACGAATGGCTCAAAAATCCGGTTAATGATGTCTTGGGGGATACCTGGTCCATCATCGATCACATTTACTTCAATATGGTCGCGGCCGCCTCCCGGGAGGGAAGGCCGGAGTTGGATGGATAGGTTACCACCGTTGTCTTTCATAGCTTCAACTGCGTTCCCAATTAAATTGCTGAAAACCTGTTCGAGAGAACGTGGATCACCCCAGATAGTCGTTCTCTCCACGCTGGATTTGAATTCATGTTCAACCTCTAATCTGGCCAGGCGAGGACGCCATCTTTCAAGTAATGTCGGGATCAGTTCTGCCAATTCTACCTGCTGAAATTTGTTCTCAGGTGGTCGGGAGAATGTTAACACGGATTGCATTAGATGGGTTAAGCGATTGCAATCATCGAGAAGACGGGTGATCACTTCCTGGTTTGGATCATCCTCAGGGAGATTGAACGCCATTAGTTGTAAACCAGTGCTGATATTGTTAATTGGGTTGCGCACTTCATGAGCGAATATCGCCGTAACCTCACCTAACAATGCCCGCTGTTCTAGCTGCTGGTTGCGCACTTCGAACTCTTCATGGGCACTCAAGTCCCGGATGAAGATTACAACCCCTGTTACCAGGTCGTCTTCAATCAACGGTATGGTGCTGATATGGGCAAGAAATGCGATCCCATCGCGACGATGCAAATGAACCTCTCCAAGGTTTGGAGTGGAGATACCTTGTTGCGCAGACTGCAAGGCTGGGATTAAGTTGGCAGGACCGATTAATACATTGCTTGCAGATTGACCACAAATATCTTGTGCTGCATAACCTAATAGGGTCTCTGCTTGTGGATTCAATTCTGTAATCTCGAGATCTGGGGATAGCAGTATGACTCCATCTTGAGTGGAATCTTTGACCAATTCCCTGAAAGCCAAATCGTGCTGCAGCTTCTTCTCTGCAATCAGGATGTTTTCCAGGATGGATTTTTGTTGGATGATCCCTTCAACGGAGGTTGATAACATCTTGGCAATAATCTTGTTATCATCTGGAATACCACCTTGAAAAGCCGCAAACGCCAATATTCCAAGGAAGCTACGCTCGCTGCCAATAGGAAAAGTTTGGATGTAGCCCATTTTGGCAACCCTTGCCGCGCGAGATAATGAATGTTGTGCATGTTCTCCGGGTTCCCAGGTTGTTTCCTCAAGGAAATCATTGGTGTCGTCAGGAGCGATAATATCGGGAAAAATGTCAGGGGTGCCTAGCGAGATCTTTTTCTCAAATCCCGGGCGATCAGATTTTACAAGGAATAGGGCGATATTGTTGGCACCAGTCAAGCCAGCACCTGCTTCTATTGCTAGCTCAAGAGCCTGATCCGGTTCAGATTCTTGTGCTGAAAGCACCAGCTTATATAGATTAGTTAATCTCTCTGATTGGCGTCGTTGTTCTAATGCAGCTTTTTCGCGATTACCAGATGGTTCGCATAGCACAATTCCCCAGGTTCCTTGCCTGCCCAGTGCAGTAAGTTCTACACGCACATCAACGGGATTTCCTTGCCGAGTGGCGAGCTTGTCAAAGTAGACCTCTGGATTACTAGAAATGGAGAGATTTTGAATATGGTTGAAAAGAAAAGGCAGCAAAGCTCCAATATCAGATGCAATGAGCTCGGATCTGGTAAAGGCAGTTAGTTCGGTAGCCCTTGCATTTGCCAGAACGATTTGATTTTTCTCCAAATCCAATAACAGGCAGGCTTGCGGTAAGTAATCTAATAATCCTTCCACCTCTTGTAGAGATGGTTGGCGATTGCGGAGGAATGGAACATTCGGAATGGGGAGTGAACGATTCATTAAACCTCCGCCAAAGCTTGGGTTTGTCTGAGATGCGAAGGAAGGATACCTTCCATTGCCCGGTATTTAGCGACTGTCCGGCGGGCAACAGAGTATCCTTGTTCATTGAGGAGTTCGGAGATTGCATTATCACTGAGGGGATGCTCCTCTTCGCAGATGATTTGTTTTAGGGCTGTCCTAACCTGGAGACTCCGATCGAAGAATTTTGAAAGTGGGATAATATGCCCATTGGGCATCTGGACCGTCTTACTTGATACCGCTCTCGAGATAGTTGATTCATGTACCTCAAGCTCTTCAGCCATTTTTGCGCGAGTTTGTGGCAGGAGATGGCTGTCTCCATTGAGGATGAATTCACGCTGGATAACCGCGAGTTTGCGAAGTAACCGCACGATCGTTGTTGTTCGCTGCTGGAGGCACTTCACCAATAATTCCGCCTGTCCCAGATCGGATTTCCACTGCTCCGATTTATCTTGATCAACTTGATTAGTGGCTTCCCTGAAAAGGGGATTCACGCGCAATATTCCTGCATATGGTGAAAAAACCTCAACAACCAGAGCGCCATCTGGCGTTGTATCTGTCTGGGAGATGATCGCATCGGGGTGTGTGAAGACCGGTGGATTATCGCTCTGTCCGGTTCTTATATCTCCCCAAAATGCACGACCAGGGAAGGGGTTAAGATTGTCACTGATAAAACGAGCAATACTCTCGACCTGATGAACTTGGATATCGATTTTTCTGGCTAACTCAGTATACTGGTGTCGGCTAAGCAGATCCATTCCTTCTTGAATAGCCTTCTCGGCATGCGGAGGGACAGGTTTCTGTTCTCCGAGCACCTCCAATTGGACTATCAGCGCGTCTTTTGGTGAAGGTGATCCTACACCAATTGGATCAGCGTGCTGGATTAAATCAATTACACCTTCTACTCGTGACATGGGCACGTGATAGTAACGAGCAACTTCAATGACCGGAACCTCCAGTAAACCATCCTCATCAAGATTAGATAAGATGAAAGCAGCAATTTGTCGATCTTCAATTGGTAGTTCTGGAGCAATTTGTTTCAACACGTATGTTGGCAGATCCTCTATGGCAAGCTGCAGATCCCTCTCCTGGGGATTATCTTGATCGTTGTGTGTGTGGACAAAGTCATACCGCGGTGAGACAAATACGATCGGCTGATCGGGCTCTGGAGATTGTGCTGGATGGCAGCGAGGGCAGGGTCCATTATCGGAATACTGACGATCACACACCGGGCAGCGGCGTGGATCTTTTACCTCCAATGCAGGATTCTTTGCCAATTCTGATTGGATCTTTTGATCCAGTTCGACTGCGGAGAGTTCGATCAAAGCCATGGTTTGTGCCAAATGGGCAGTGGTTAATGGGCGTAATTGGGTTGACGGTCGTATTCGAGTTTGAAGCATTTTGTCACATCTCTTGGTTAAGTATTGTCGTAGGATGGAAAATTTTGTGAGTCAACCCAAATGGTGCAAGTTTCATGCCCGCCCGCAAAACAACAATACCGTCTATGATTATCGAGATAAGCATGTCGTTTGTCAAGGCAAAATCTACAAAATGGGGTTTACAGATGTGAAAGGTGCTCAGACTCAGGTCCGGTTTCCGAATTTGAGCTTTTTTATTTATCAGGAGTTGGAGCTACTTGTACTAAGATTGTGTCACCACCAGGGGGAGTGTGCATGACTGCTATATGGCTGGCGCCATCACTTGGAATTAATGTGCTACCGGTGCAGCTGCCAATCCACTGATCCTCCACTCCTTCATGTGGATACAGAGTACAGTCTACCGGAACCTGGTTGTCGGCAACAATTGTGGAATTTTTTGCAATTTGCCAGCCGGCCAGTTGCCATAATGCAGTAGTCGGTTTTGTGGAAGCAACAAATACACTCCCCTCAAAAGATAACATTCCTTGGGGGTTGAGTGACTTATTATTCAATTCAGAAATGCTTTTACCTTCCTGGAAAATCGAACAAGCTGAAGCCATCACCAAGATAATCAGCAAGACCAATTTGATTAATAACAAGTTTACATAATTCATCACGCCTGCCCTTCAAATCATTCGGACACGATCAGGCTTTCAAGTAATCGTGCAAGAAGCAGGCCAAACAAATATGCAAAGTTTGAATTTCCTAGTTTTTAATATTTTCTTTGCAATAGCATAAATTTGAGGAAAGGACTTATTGCATTAACCTATGAAATCCAATTTCCCCCCAGGTTTCACAAGAATGATGTTTCCCCCTCCGCAGAAATATCGAAAGATCATTTACAGGACAGAATTCTTATTTCGAAATAGGATTATTACTCGATCGGTTTTCTTGATTTTATCTTGACGGATCAATTCGAAAAAGACACTGAACTTTTTAAGAAAATTTTCAAGGGTGTAATCAGAGAAAATATCTTTGCGAACCTGAAGCAACTTTTTAACTTGGGGATCCTCTTTGGGAATGAATTCGATAATCAGCCACTGACAAATTTGGCTAAAAAATTCGGCCAGTTTCCTCAGCGGAACATTATTCCCAATCACGAGGTGGTGTATCAGCGCCAGGGCTAAGACTGAATCTACTGGACCTCTCTCAACCAGCGATAGACGCTCAGAAAGCGCCCAGCCCAATCCTGGACTTGGATTGGTTAAGTCCGAAACCAAGGGCAGGACACGCTGTTCGCCTTCCTTGATTGTTTGAAGGTAATTCAGCTCGACAGCACCTGGATCGATATCGAATGCGATCGTATTAATGTTCAATTGGCTGGCGATTCTGCTAAATCTACCTGTGTTGGCCCCCATATCCCAGGCATTTGCAGATTGGGTTTTTTGAAGGTATTTGGCTACGAGATCCATTTTGTGCTGGAGAGCCTCTGGGGAATAATTGTGAAATCGTTCATATTGAGCCCAATCTGTGCTGCTAGGTTTCCAATCTAATTTCTTTATTGCTGATTTCATATTATCAACTAGGCCTAGAAGCTGGTGTTTCTGCATCTCGCGGCGTGATTTTTTTAGATCGATCTCTTTGTCTGCATATTGTGCTTGTGATTTCGCATGCATGTGGATATGCATGTTGAGTGATAAATTCAAGTTCGTCTTCTTAGGCAGTAATTTGCTGGCTAGGTCTAGCGGGATTCCATCGATATACACTCGAGAGAGCTGGTTCAAACGCACATCTGTATAAGACATCAACGCAAGAGGTGCGAGAAAATGTTGGCAGAATTGGCGATATGCTGCCCATGGCTGTCCTTCCTGATAACGCTCAAATGACAAAGTATCGATAAGGATCGGATTCCCATGGTGGAATTGGATATTGTATGCGCTGCAATCTTTTAGGGACATGCCCTTATGCATAGAAACAAATTGAATATCCAACGTTAGAAGTGCTGCAGCTTTTAACTGGCTGAAACTCCATTCATATGGATATGAAATAAATGTAACCGGTTCTGGTTTGATGATAATCTTTTCAGGTGGGGAATTCCTATTGTACTCTTCCTGCTCATCATGTGTGACCAAGTGTTTTGCGGAAGTGAGCTCCTCGTAGAGATCAGACTCAATCAGCGTGAAATAGTCATCATAACCTGATGGATTTATTTGGCGGTATAGAGTTCCTTGATCTGTGAAAAGAAAACCAGCCGGGTCACGGAAAGAGCTGGCAACTTCCCTATCACTCTTCGGATTCTTCATCAGGGTCGCGCTTTGTAAACAAGTTCCGAAAAAAATCTGTTACTTTTCTTCTATACACCCCTAATACAAATAATGCTCCCATCAAACTGGCTAACACTAATTGAATGAAATAACTCCCCGAGCCTGGATCGAGGTATGCAGTATCCCGTCCGAGGATGTCGATCAGTGTGGGATATATATGCAATGTGAATAAATTACTGCTTAGGTCCATAAAATGCTCCACAGATGGATTTTCGATCTGGAATGATATCATAAGCGCAATAAATTATTGGTGGTTGAATATCCAACTTTGAAATAGCAAGAGACTACTCGCTTGGATTACACTCGATTGAAATTAATGGGCTTTGCTTACCAAGTATACTTTTATCCTCAAGGAGGCCGTAATTTCCCGCATAATATTCATCGAATATCACCCGGAAGGTGTTTACCGGTGTGATGCTTGGATATAAGATCTCTTGATTTATGCTAGTCGGTTCACCATTTGGTTTTTGTGGAAAATAATAAGCACTTAATATTCCGAGGCGATTAGCTTCATCTATATCTAGACCCTGGTAATCAAGCGTCGCGCCATGATCTCCTTGAATGATGATAATCGGATCAGGATCTGAATTCTCAATAAGTTCGTCGACGATCCTGAGCAATCTTTTATTAAGATAAGTAATCTGATCAGCATAGGCGGTTATTTCGTCAGGTGGTGAATTTTGGAGGGGATTTCCAACAGCATCTAATACAAATGGTGGGTGGGGAAAGATGATGTGTGCGTACACAAATTTCGGTCCGGTTACAGTCCCCGGCATCTCAGCGACTTGATCTAAGACGAATAATACTCTTTCTCTATGAGCAGCACGCGGGTTGTTGACAAAATCCTCTAATACCTCCAGCTGCGTGCGTTCGATCAAAACTGGGATATCAAGGATTAATTTGACAACTGTCGTACCTAAAAATAATTGTTCAAAAGAATTGAGTCCCCCGCGCAGGAAAAATATGGTCTGTTCTTGAGTCGGATCTAGATGGAGGTCAGCCGCATCCCATCGCAACCATTTATAGCCAGACTCAAAGGTCACAATTGTATACCCTAACTCAGAAAAATTACTCTGGACTCTCCCGGATCTAATCATGCCGTCCAATGTGGATCCCGGAAAGACAACCTCGGGAATTTCTTCACCGCCATCAAGATAGGTCATGTTGAGGGTAGATGCGAGGGAAAATCGCGTATCAGAGTAATTTGACATGCTGCAATGGGCAACAAAAAAACCGATTTCTTCTAGCTTTTTCAGGAAGTCAGCATTACTCGAGTCAAGGTATTCGGATATGAAATCTCCCCTAGGATAGCCGTCTACCACGATGTAATAAACATCTGGTGGAGTTTTTTGGTTTTCAATTTGGACATCCTCGGATTTGGTTGAAGTTAATTCTAGTTGACGTTGTGCTTGAAATTCAGTCACCTGGTATGTTCCAATTTGAAGAAGAGGAAAAATAAGCAAAATTAATGAGAATGCATTCAAGAAGCGCACGCTAACTGACAAATCTCTTTTAGTTCTAATAATCAACCAGGTCATCAGAATGAAAATGAACACATATAAAGGTAAGAGCGTTCTGTGTCTACCGATCGAAAATTCTAATATCGACCAGCTTCGGGATACTAGATTTATATGGCCGTATGAATAAAAGAGGAGCAGGAATATTGTGGTCAGTAACGCAGATTTTATGGAGTTTTTGGTCAATATTAACAAGATGGTATTTATCACCAACACGAACAACACCGATCCAATCAAAGATCGGAACCCATCGATCAGATCCATTTCTGCAGAATTATGGGCGATTAAAGCCAGGACAGGGTATAAACCAAATAGAAATGGAAAGAAATAGAATTTGCTGAGCCAGGAACTTGTCACTTGTATGGGATGTATATCAGTCTAAATGGGAGCTATGAAAAAGAGCACTGCAAAATAATGGCAAATACTGCCCCCTAATACGAAGAAGTGCCATATTGCGTGCATGTAAGGAATTTTCTGGAGGGCGTAAAAGATAACCCCGACAGTATATAAAAAGCCACCTGCCGCCAGCCAGATTATGCCTCCGATAGGTATGCTGACCAGCATTTCACGGAAAACAAAAACACATAACCATCCCATCAGCAAATACGAAATCACCGACAATATTTGAAATCTCTCGATAAAGAAGATTTTAAAAGTGATTCCGATTAAAGCAATCCCCCAGACGATCACCAATAAAGTCCAACCAGTTGTTCCACGAAGCCCAACCAATAAGAACGGTGTGTAGGTGCCTGCAATCAATAAATAAATCGCAGAGTGATCGAAGATTTTAAATATCTTCTTGGCTCTAGGTTGCTGCAATCCATGATATAGAGTTGAAGATAGATATAGGATGACCAGACTTGCCCCAAAGATGCTGAAGCTGATGATCTTGTACACATCACCGTTGAGAACAGCCAAAACAACCAAGATAGTCAATCCGGCAATGCTCAATCCGGTTGCAATTCCATGAGTTATACTGTGAAAGACCTCCTCACCAATCGTGAACGGTCTCTCATTCTTAGGGGTAAAGAACGCTTCAATTCGACTGAACATCTAAAATTATCTTATTTTGTAATGGTGTTTCGTCAGGTTATTATAAAGCCAAGCAACCAATTCTTGATTAAAGTTTGTTATAAGATTCCAGGTGGACTTAATAGGATTTTTCCGGGGTGAAGCTCGGCTATCCATGGAATGGGAATATCTGTATGAATGGAATTGGATCAACCATTGGCATTTCAGATTCTTGTATTTAGGAGTTTTAGTGATGACATATCTCAAGGTTTTATCAATTGACCATGCAAACATTAATGTTAAAAGTTTGGAAGAAAGTGTATTGTTCTACTCCACCTTATTTGGGTTCGAATTGAAGAAAGAACAACCTGAACAAAATTCTAAAATTATCGGAAATGAACTGGTAAAGCTGTGTCTTTATGAGAATCCAGATCAGGTTTACACCAAGGGGATCAACCATATCGGATTTCACATTGAGAATTTTGATGAGATCGTTGAGAAATGCAAGGGGATGAATATTAGCATGCCTTACGGCGTAATCGAGTGGGAATCGTCAAGATCAGTATATATAATTGATCCGAATGGTTATGAATTGGAGATGAGCGAAATTCAGGGCGGAGGATTGTAGACCATCTTATTCCCACTAGTTGGCTATGACATAGAAAAAATTTGTTGGTAAGTCGATTATAGTAAATACTTGAGAAATCACATTTCCAGATAACGCTCAATCCGCTTATGGATCACTTTCAAGCTATCTTCCCAGAAATTGATGGATCGAATATCTATTCCGAAACGGGAAGCCAAATCCGCTGCATTGGCTAATCCAGTGCTGGCGAGTAAATCTCTTAGCTGGGGGACGAAATCCTTTCCGCGCTGCTGATATATGGCATATAGCCCAGTGCTGAAAAGCAATCCGAATGCATAAGGAAAGTTGTAAAAGGAAAGATCTGCACCATAGTAATGCGGTTTCCATGCCCACATATAAGGGTGAAGGTGCTCATCATCCAGGGCCTCACCATAGGTCGCTTTTTGCGCGCGGGTCATGATCTCGCAGAGTTCATCGGGTGAGAGATCTGCCTGTTCACGGCGTTCGTACACTTCTTTCTCGAACAAATAACGGGAGGTGATATCAATGATAACCTGGGTATCACCCACAAGAATAGTCTCTAAAATTGCCAGTTCCTCTTCGGGACTGGAGGCTGCTGCCAATGCGGCATCCATGATGATGGTCTCACAAAATATTGAAGCGGTTTCTGCCAGTGTCATCGGAGTTATATATTGAAGGAAATTTTTTCCACGTTGGCATTCGATGTGGTATCCATGCCCAAGCTCATGGGCGATCGTTGAAACCTGATCAAGGGATCCGTCAAAATTGCATAATATGCGCGATTCTTCAACTTCTGGGATACGCATGCAGAAGGCACCGCCACGTTTTCCATCGCGAGGTTCGGCATCAATCCAATTATGGTCAAATGCATACCGAGCAAATTCTGCCAGTTCCGGCGAGTATGCCCCAAAATTATTGATGATGAAATCCCTGGCTTCATTCCAACTGAATTTGTGATTGATTTTTCCGACTGGAGCAAAAAGGTCCCACCAGGGTAGAGATTTTTTATTAAACCTGCGAGCCTTCGCCTTTAAGTATCGACGGAATGTGGGAAAGGAGGCTTGCATGGCGCTCATCATGGCCTCAAAAGTGTCTCTATCAATGCGGGCCTGGTCCAAAGATGAGTGGAGCGCATCCTCTCGAGCGCGGCGTTGATTCAGCACATTGTTAAAACCCGTGACACCATTCAAGCAGGCGGCTAAAGGTTCGCGGAGACTCTCGAGCGCTTCAATCTCAGCCCTGAAGGCCCTTTCCCTGACTTCTGGCTCAGGATTATAACGCCGGATATTTTGCAAGGCTGGTAGGGGAAGCGATTGAATCCCACCGTTAACTCTGAATTTGATGTTCATTTGCGATGTGATTGTTCCCTGCAATTTCCCCCACGCCCTGATCCCACTTAATGATAGATCGTTGACAAGAGATTCTTCTTCCGAATTCATTAAATACCTGCTTTGTTCGGCAGATTCTTGCAAGAAAAAAGCATGTTCGGAGGCGGTTGTATTTGATGAAATTATCATGGGAAGCATTTCTCCCAGACCACCCAACCAGCCGCAAACCATGGATTTTGCTTGTTCAGCGCGGACGAATTGAACTTGAACCTTCGAGTAAAGGTGCATAGCCAGTGTGTTATAAGAATCGGTAGTAGTGAATGATTTTAAATAATTCTTTAAAGTGTAAGCTTTGAGGAAAATCTCGTTCAATTGATCGATCACTTCTGTCATTCTCTCACTGATTACTCTTCTATCTGGATTTCCATGAAGAGCTTTATTTCGATCGATATTATTTCGTTCAAAATATTCTTCCAGATTATCGAGCATCGCAACTATCTGGTCGATGGATTCTTCAAACTCGGGTGAATCCAGACCAGGATAAACGTTGTTTAAATCCCAATGGGGGAGTTTTGGATCGGTGACATCCATGATACATCCTCTGAATAGTAATAATCAGTATTAGATCAAAACACTTTATACTCGGGAAATAATAGGATTTTATTGCGGTATTAGTTCTGCGTACTCATCCAGCAAGCTCAAGGATTCAAGTTCACTTCTCGCTTCAAAAGAGATCACAATCTTTTTGATCCCATGCAGTAACATATCCTCAAGTGTACTTTCATCTGGTGGGGACCAACAGAAAATTGATAACTCAAATCCTTCAGGTTCCCGTCCAGCCATTTGAGCAGTAAGATGAAGCTTTGATATCCCATCTTTTAGTGTGGTCCAATCTGTTTGCCCAAGGATCGGCATCCATCCATCACAATGCTGAACGATGAAACCCAATGATTTGGAACCAGTTCCTCCACCCCCTATTATTGGTGGGAATGGGGATTGGAAAGGTTTGGGAAAAGATTTCATACTACTAAAATGGACAAAATCACCATGATACTCCGCTTCTTCCTCGGACCAGATGGCTTTCATCGCACTCATTTGTTCATCAATATGGCGATAGCGTGACGAATAGCTGACGCCGTGATTTTCCATTTCTCCTGCTAACCACCCTGGACCAACCCCGAAGATAAACCTCCCTGAAGATATCTGGTCCACAGTGGCAACCGTTTTAGCCAAAGCGATGACATCGTGTTCGAGAACTAATGAGACTCCTGTACCAATTCTTATTGTATGAGTCGCCGCAGCGGCCAATGTCGAGGCAATGAATGGATCAAAAGTTTGCCAGTAGTAATCAGGAAGCTTGCGGGATCCATCACCGGAGTTTAGGAAATCTGTGGGGATATGGGTATGTTCCGAAAACCAGACGGATTCGAAGCCTCTGTCTTCGGATTCCTTGGCAAACACAGATGGCTGAATAGAGTGTTCTGTTGCGAAAAGGTGTGTACCAAATTCCATGAGTTTGTTCCTCACTTCTTGATTAAGTGTCGAGATTGGTATTTCGATCCCTTAAGATTCCTAGAATAAAATTCTTATTGAAGATTTTATCCAATTATCGAGAAAACTCAAGATAAGTTCAGCAACCGGTGGTGTTTCCGCCTCCAGGTATAATGCTTCATCATCCTAAAAGATTTTTGACTATTCCAGGAGATTCTATATGGACAAGATTAAAGATCTGGGGACTTTCGAAGATTTCAAAAACTCGTTTTCTTACGGCAGCAGGTCGGATATGAATTTCAAGTTTTTAAAGTCTTTACCAGATGAAGAAGCTGGACTATTCTTCCAGGAATTATTGTGGAAGTTAGGGGATGCCAGTAATGATAATTCTATCGAGCCGCTGATGAATCACATTTACGAATGGCAAATTAAAGCTTACTCGGGTAAATCAAATTGGCAATATCCCGAATCACCTTTTACACCTTTACAAAAATCACTGGTTGATACAAAGATTGGGCTGATGACAACCAGCGGTCATTTTATCGAGGGGGATGATCCGGAACCATTTGGTGTCAAAGATATGGGGGCGAAAGAGGCACAAAATCGGATTTCCGAGTTTCTAAAATCCGAGCCTATACTTTCGACAATTCCAATGGATACCCCCAGAGAAAAGCTCAGGCTACGGCATGGAGGTTATGACAATAGGGCTGCGCTTGAGGACTACAATACGGTTCTACCGCTCGATCGGATCCTGGAATTGAAACAGGCTGGATCAATTGGACAGATAGCTGAGAATACCTATTCATTCGTAGGAGCTTGCGCCCAACGAAGATTAGTCAATCAGGTTGCCCCCCGATGGGCAGATATGCTGAAGGGAGAAGGAATTGAGGCGTTGATCTTGGTCCCGGTCTGACCGGTTTGTCATTTGTCCGTTGGACATTTAGCCCGCACATTTGAACAGTCTGGAATTCCAACGATTTCATTCGGCATCATGGCCTTCAAAAGTCGCATGATCCCAATGTCGATCCCCCGCCTTGTGCTCACACCAGAATTATTAGGGAAAACACTTGGAAAACCAAATGATAAAAAATCCCAACTTAGATATCTGGAAGCTGGTCTAAATCTTTTGGAAAATGCTTCCCAAGGGTATTCTACGGTAATATTCGAGCGGGGTGATTAATTCGATTCACATCCGATCCGGGTCATAGACAAAATGATCGCTACTTCGGAAACATTGAGTTTGCCAATAGACCGAAGGCAAGCGCGGCAGCCAGGAAGCAAAGCCCTGCACCGACATAATTATACTCATTTACCACAGCCAATAACCCAGCGAGGAAGGCAACTACTCCAACGATAAAACCACCAATTACACTGAGACCTGCCCAAACCGGATTCGATTTTGTTTCCATTCTTACTCCTTTGTTTCATAGATTGAAGTTTATCGATAGAAATAATTACCTCAAGTTGCCACCTACCCTGCGGATGTCTTTCTGAGGAGCCCTTCAGTACTTCAGGATAAACTACGCGACGAAGAATCTCAGTCCTGGGCGAAGAATCAGCTGAACTATGGAGAGATTCTTCGCTCGTACCTCACTCAGAATGACGTGATGTCCGGTTGGTAGAAACTTAAGTAAATTAACAGTTGCCATATCATTTACCCATGAGAATCGGATTAAATTCAATTTGTCATTTCAATAAATCAAAGGCTAATTGGTACATTCACGACAGCAAACAATTTTGTTACAAAGCAGACAAAATCCTTCTAGCCGGAATTCTTACAAGTTTACATCAATGAGTCAAAGGTTGCTAAAAGTACTCTATTCCAAGTTGTTATGAGAAACATTATCGGGCGTTGGTCAGTGGCAGATAAATCTGCCACCAGGGATTTATTATAATTGATTTGCTCGCCTGCTCCATAATTACATCCGGATTATCCCAGCCTTTAGTTGATAGCGTATCGTAGAAAAGTCGTCGAAAGCGAAGCTCAACAAGTAAGCGTATTGTTTCGCCAGCTGATGGGGCTGCAAAGGTATAGGTGGATGAATCGGTCTCTCCAGCTGCTACGCGATTATCGCTGAGGATACTTGTTTGATTCCAGTAGCTTACTACCGGGAAATTTCCACTTTCGGTATCGCGCAATACTTTTGCAAATGCTTTTCCAGGTTCTCCTGCTTGTGATCCACCCCAGTCTGGAATCTTGGGACCAGAAAGTTGCGGCAAAGGTTTGTCTTGTCCATCAAGAACCTCTACAATCAGAATAAGATGGCGTCCTGGATGATCCGTTGGAATATGATGACCAACATCAGTATTGGTTACCTCCACCGAGACAATGATTTTTCCACCTACCTGGACCAAATCCACAAATAATTCAACAGAGTTTTGCAGCAACTCAGTATTTTCTGCACCTACCTGCAAGTGAGAAGGGATGCTCTCGGGGGGGTGTGGTAAACCACCGACTTCAGGCAAAGCGAAAAAAGAATCCCCATTGGGTGGCATATGGCAATTCTGGCAGGTTATTCCTTCATTCGCATATGAGCTATTCAACCATTCATTATAAGATTCATAAATTGGTGTACCCCAGAAACTGAATTGGTGACATGGTGCGCAGAACTGGCTTTCAGAAATTATTGGGAGATATGTGTCCGGGTCGGGTATGTCATCAAATGGACCGAAGAAGATATTGTCATTGCTGGGAGGCCTTAAAACTTTCTGGCTTCTGACACCGGGTGAGTTTGGAAATACAGTACCAGTATTTCCGTTAAGGAAAACTCCTCCCACTTTGTGGCAGAAATCGCAATGAATCCCAGCTGTTATTTCTCCCCTGACGTTGTTCATGTTTGTCGTCAGATATCCATCCACTGCCGAACCAGGCGCATGACAGTTGGCACAATTCCCGGCAGTGTCAGGAAAATCACTTAAATAACCTGGAGCAACTTGATTTAATCCGCTGATATCCGTGCCGTTATACATGCTGAAGAAACGCGGATTGCTGATCGCTTGTCCGTGTGCGTTCACCTCCCATTGGGGCATGATCATCGGATGGCAGTTGCCGCAGGCTTTATCTGATGAGCCAGCCACAGGTGAAATCCATTGATAATCTGGGTTGTCTGTGCCGTGGTAAGGTCGCAGGGTTAGTGATATCCCGCTCGCCGGAGGTACAACCTGGAGACTGGTAACATAATAGCCATCTGCCCAGGCAGTCACCTCGACTTGTTCGCCCGGGTTTAAACCTTCCAGAGTAAATTCACCACTAGTATCGGAATAAACCTGATTATCAGTGGCTCTAATTCGAACGCTCGCACCTTGGATCGGTCCGTTTGCATCAATTACGGATCCGCTGATGGAAACAGCATCTGCAGCGGAACTTGGATTGTCAAATCCAAATGCGAGCCCACCAAATATGAGAGCTACAAATAGAAAAACAAACCGAGAGAATATAATCTTCATCTACTTAAAACTACCGGCAAGTATGTTCCCAAAGGAACGCTGCCTATGAATATCTCTTCACCTATTAGGGTAATTGTGTTGCCCCTTGATTGGCCACCTACGGCTAACAGGTTGATACTTACTTCATCAGCCAGGCCCTTTCGACGACCTTCATGGGCCATGAGGCTTAGCATAGAAAACTTGTCATGCAAGGCTTCAGGATCGTAAGAGAAGCTGAATAATCCGTTTGCATTTGGTGTGAGGCTACCCTGTCCCATCACGATTCCTTTATCGTGGATGGTGTAGTGAACCTTGGTCGTTCCTGCTGGCGCGATACCACGTATTACGATAGGTTTGATGGTGTTTGCAGGTATAGGGATAAATCCTGGGAAAGGAGTAACGATGGTCAATGGGACTGAACTTGGTTCGACGACATAGAACTCGTATTGTCCATTCGTGCCCAAAACAGTCCCAGTGTTATGACTTGCCGGGATAACGCCATTGCCGACATATGGGCGGTCGTGTTCGACAAACACATCCACCGTCCATCGACCTGGTTCGTCTGCAGTGAAATCGAAAGACGGATCATAAAGCCAACCGATCTTGTTAGCGTGCCATGCTCGATTCCTGACTACACCGGTTGGCGATGTGATGGTTACTTCAACGCGGCTATCTAATGGTGGTCCAACATGTCCTGAGAAGGCAACCGTATTACCAAGCTCAAGAATATCTCCTGGCCGTACGCTTTTTGGTAAGAAGAACATATCAATATCTTTTCCAAGAAGAGAAATAATTGGTCCCCCGTTTATCCCTGCCCCGGTAGCGCCTTGGAAAGGTGCCGTGACACGGGTGCATCCATAGACATCACATCCGGGCGGAAGAAGTACCCAAAGGGAGCTGTAGATAGCATATTCATTGATGTTCTGGTCTGGAACCCGGAAGACAACACCTCCAAATTCCCACTTAATATCCCCTGGCTGATCACCGTCAGCTGGTTCACCGATTTGATAGCCATAGGTGTCATTGAAGCGCCAATAGGCCGTTCCCATGCCATCTTCTGAAATGATCTCCCGGACGTGAACATCAGGACGTTCCGAAGATCCATACCAATAACCCCACATATCTATTTCATCCTGGTATGTTGACGGATCACGACCGCTTGTGGTCGTGATGAATAATGGTGCTTCGTGAATATCTAACCTTTTTTCCAATCCTGCCAAGGTGTGATCTTCTGGAGGCCAGCGGAAATGATTTTTTGAGCGCGGATAATGAGTACGAATGAGATTGTAAATCGTTTCATTTGGAACGGTTAAATCTTTCAACGTGATAATTGAATGGATTGAATCTCCTCTTCTGGAGGCAGGCGCCATCTCCTCGCCCCAGTGGATATCTCCACTAAAGTAAGGGTAGTAGTTTTCGATACCGATTTTCTCTGGGGGAAGATCCTGGTTCCTGAACCATGGAAGCATATCATCGATCGTATCGCCGTGATAATCCAATCCACGCCGGCCGTGAGCTTCAATCATAGAAGTATTTCCTTCGACCACATTCCCCCAGGTGAGGTAACCTGCCCAGTGAGTCCCATCTTCAGCCGCATACTCCGCAGTGATATCGACTCGGAATTCACCAGGTGAATTGAACCTGAATTCTGTACCTGGTGCAGGTTGGAAATACCCATATTTGTTGGCTGTACCTGTTATGACGCTTTCTTGAGATTGGTTTGGATTGGATAGCGGCATGTGAGTTACCCGGATTTCGACGTCTGCTGCCACCGGTGGAAAGACGTGCAATCCTGGGGCAAAGGCATCGCCTTGCTCGTAAGGTGTGGTGGGTAATTGAGCCGGATCAAGATCAAGCACTCGGGCAATCGTTACATCATAACTGTTGTTAATTGGATATTGGTTTCCATAAATATCTTCAACATGACCCGAGAGGATAATTTTGTGAGATCCATACTGATCGAAAGAATATGAAAATCCTGGTAGAGAAGCATAAAGGTGATAAATATCCCCTATATTTCCGGTACCTTCATGCAATATACTGCCGTCAGGTAAACTGGGAGTACGAACTGATGATTGCAGAACTTGAGCAGGACCGATCACATTGGAGCTGCCATCCGGTTTGAACACCTCGGCTTGAATTGATCCTCCAGGTAATTTTAGTGGGATCACCGGTGGTGAGGGAAACCTGCGGTCAGTAGACGAAATCCAATTTGAGCCTGGTTCCAATCGGTAGACGATCGGCTTGTTGGTACGCTCTTCAATTCGTGGAAGGACTACTTTATGAGGCGGAAATATCGTGCGGGTAACCATCTGGTACTCACCCTTATTTTCATTGGCCTGAACCCCGCGATGGCCATTTGACATGTAGTCCCCGAATAACGTCCATGGAATGTTGGGTGGATTTGGGGAGCCAATCGTGATTGGTGGCAACGCAGCAAAAGGATCAAAGTGATACCAAACGACGACCAGCCTGGTACCAGAAGCTAAAGTAACTCCACCGTCATCAATATATGCCTCGAATTTATAAATGCCATCGGCCATCCCTGGATGGATATCAAAAGTAGTAGAAAAATTTCCCTGGGCTGTATTAGAACTTATGCAACTCAATCCGGAAACTGACGCAGATATGAGAGGCACTCTTTCAGGAGGTCCTTCGTGTTCGATGGGCAATCCGGTCGGCGTAAACATAAAAGAACTAAACCAAGGGCCACCCAATCTAGATTTTCCATCCGCTCCAAATAGGTCTGTCAAGTGGAAGTGCAGCTGCGGCGTAAAGGTTGGCGAATTAGAGCAGTTCATACCAGGCGAAGTAACGCTAAATTTTCCGGTAACAGTTACCAATTCGCCAGGCTGCAGTTGTAAATTACCTCCAGGCCCTGCAGCATTTCCGCTGATCCACCATCCCGCCCAATCTGGTCCTTCTCCCGGGCCAAAAAACCCTGCACTGTGAAAAGGTATCCCCGGATTACCTGGGTTTGAGCCGGGCACAAAGATAGTCGTTCCAGGGAGTGGGTTCATATAACTGAAATCCCCTCCCGGATTGAGAGCATGTTCCCAGAGAAGATCGATTAAATCAGTTCTGGGACTGTATTTAATCAGCAGAGAAGAACCTGGTGGGGCAAATAACGTGGCTTGAAATCCACCACTGCCATCAGCGGCTGTGGTAATTACATTCCTGGTGCTCAGATTAACAATTGCTACGCCAACATCGGCGGGTACGGCTCCAGCAGCTCCGGTTACCACTGAATATCCATCTGTATTCGGTGAGCCAACACTGATTTTGTTCGCATCAGGCGGTGCAGTTGGGGGAGCAGAAAATGATGCAGATTCAGACTCTGCCTCAAAGTTGGATCCTGCCTCTTTAACTCCTTGAGCGGAAGAAGAATCTCCAACACCGAGTGGAATGAACAAAACAGCAATCGCAGCAACGGAAATGAGAATTCTTCTTGGGATCATAACCTGCCTCCTTAGTGCGGGAGAGTCAATAAAAAAGCGATCAAATCAGTGAGCTGCTGCTCTGTTAGATGGGAGGTAATCCCGTGCTTGTCATCAGGATTATTATTTGTCAATACATCCATAAGGGTTGCAGCACTACCATCGTGAAGGTATGGGGCGCTATCAAACAGATACCGCAATGTTGGCGTGTCAAATCTAGGACCGAACCACTCACCTGGACGATCTCCAGTCCCGACGTCATGTTGATTTAGATCGGTATAAAGGGGTGGCGGGTGGCAGGTTTGGCATTCTGTTACCGACGATGCAAATACCTCTTTCCCACGAAGTTCTGCTGGTGAAAGATCATGTTTACGTACCGGTACCTGGAGGCTATCAATGAATGCCGCTAATGCGTCGAGATCAGACGATCGGCCTTGGTTGGGGGTACCTAAGGTTGGGTGCATATCTCCTGGGATAAGCCCCGTTCCGAATTGCTCTAAGCGAACGCTGAACTCACTGTCCGCTGACTCATCCCACTCGGCTGACCAACGCAAGGGGTAGGTTTCGATCATACCCAGAAGACTGGTTGTATTGCGTTTGATAAGCGGCTGT
This sequence comes from Chloroflexota bacterium, assembly GCA_020346705.1. GTDB lineage: Bacteria > Chloroflexota > Anaerolineae > Anaerolineales > UBA4823 > PFL25. Next base: position 3,030,751 of record CP070785.1, read on the forward strand.
TCACCGGGAGGCACCGGGCCCAGGAACTGGATAAGCCAGGTGCGACCATCCTGTTCGCCTTCCACATGGCAGGTGTTGCAGCTGATCCAGGCTGCCTGAGCCAGATCTGCCCTGGCGCTGCTGTGGAACAACTTTTTTCCTGTTAATAATAAAGGCGGGAGAGAAATTGCAGTGGTGGTTATTTCCTTTGTTATGGTGTAATTGTACGCATCAATTACACTCACAATCCCTGCTAGTGCATTGTAGACAAAAGCTGTGCTGCCATTCTGGCTGATAATGATCCCTCGAGGATTATCCCCTACTTTTATGTTTGCCGTCCGTGTGGGTATGTTCGGATTGCTGATGTCAATGACGGAAATATCGTTGCTGGCAGCATTGACCACCCACAATTCAGTTTCGTTTTTAGTTAGAGCAACATCCCACGGTAATCCGACCGGTCTATCTATTTCTGGCAAGGAAATATGTTCCGCAATCTGGTGGCTGTTTGTGTTGAGATTAATGACTGAAACTTTCGGGAAAACTGTGCTATCAAATTGGTTGTTCAAACCCAGTCCATTTCCCATCGTTTGTGTGAGATATGCGCGCGTGCCAGTTTCATTGGTGATCACGGTAGGAGCTGGAGCAACATTAGGCCAGGTGGGAATAGAACGAATAGAACCGCGAACGAAATCGTCTACGGGACCATTTGTAACATTAGGAATTATTGGCTGGGATAAATCATTATCAGTGAAAGTTGAGCCTCTAAATACATCAGGTAGGAAGATGGTAAATGGTTGAACTTTCATCCTGGTGATTTCGCCGCTGATGAGATGGCTGACAAGTAAGTAAGATCCATCAGGTGTAAAGCTCAATCCATATGGGCGATCTCGTACCGGGTAAGAGAAGAGTGTTTTGTAGGTTTGCGTGGAGATAAATCTGACGGTATCCTGCCCCATTTCTGAGATAGCTAGGAAGCGACCATTGGGTGATATTGCAGCTCCTACTGGGCGTTCCCCAACACTGATATCCGTTAGCTTAGACTGAGCTTGGAGATCAATTACTGATATCGAATCAGAGCCATGGTTGGTTACAAATGCCAAGTTTTTATTGATAGCTAATGCTCGCGGATCATTGCCAACAGGTATTTCCGCTTGTACTAAGAGCGTCTCTGAATCAATAATCGTAATCGAGTCTGAATCTGGATTTACGACACAAAGAGTTTTACCATTGGAAGTAAGCGCAAGCATATGACTGGAGGTGGATGCCTGTTTAATAACTGTTGAATTGGCTGAAATATTGGTGAAAAGGAAAATCCAGAGCCCGAAGGCCCCCAGCATTACAAGGTAGATAAAATTTACCAGACCCCGCATCTTGTCCACAGCAATGCTTTGAACGGAAGATTGCCTATTAATATTATATATTCATAAACTTGATTACGAACAGGAAATCTTGGTTTATTTTT
>CP070785.1:3032291-3040776 GCA_020346705.1 Chloroflexota bacterium
GGGATCACCCCGAAAAAGAGAAGTGATTTGAGAAATCAGTGGATTACTCCAAAGAGTTTTCAATCTTGAATCGATTTTTTCAAATACCGAATACTCTAGCTGTTTTTTCCAACTTTACCCAAAATAAATATTCATAGAGAAATTATCATCCTTGGGACAGCTTCTAATTATAAAATCGAGGTCTCAGGAGGTAAATCATGGATGAAGCCGCTTTCAGAAACTATCTCAAAAAAGGCGGCAGATCGACCAGTTCGGAAAATCGATGTATTCGGTTTTTGTCTGGATTCGAGGATTTTCTTATTAAGAAAAGATCGGGGAAAAATCTAGAAAATGCTGACAGCAAAGACCTGGTTGCTTTTGTATTGATGGTGGAAGAAGATTTGAAAACTGAAGCTAAAGGATATCTGAGGGCTATCCGCTATTATTAGGATTATTAACCGAATAGTAAAATGCACGATTTAGCAGGGATATTGAGAGAGGAAAGAATCGACCGCAAACCATTTCCCTTGAAGGAATTTCGAGGAGTGAATTTCAGTTATGTGGTGATGCTCGCTGAGGCTGGCATTAAGGATGTGAACCAAATGCTGGCTGCGGGTGGAAGAAGAATAGGGAATATCTCGGTAGATCTACAGGTATACCTGAATCCGATATCATGGAGTTTGTCAAGTTATCTGATTTAGCACGTATTCCTGGAGTCAAGGGAGTGCGGGCTAGGTTATACTATGATGCTGGTATTGATTCGATTGAAAAATTTGGCGAGCACGAACCTGAAGAATTGCGTGCGATTGTCGTCGATTTTGTTGCCAGAACTGGCTTCGATGGGATTCCTTCCCTACCTGCTGTGGCAATATGTAAAGTAGAGATAGCAAGGAAACTCCCATCCATTTTTGAATATTGAGTGCCTTCTTGCATATCATCAACATTCATATGGAGGCAACCTGGTGGTCAATATAACCGATATTAATAATGCCCTTGAAAGTGTGCGGGATGCTTTAACTGCTGAGGATTGGGATCGGGCAGTGGCTCTGGTTGAAGCGTTACGTCCACCAGATCAGGCGGATGTATTTGAAGAACTACCTCCCGAGACGCAATCCGAGCTGCTGCCGCGATTGAATCCCGAGGACTCGGCAGATATTCTGGAAGAATTATCTGATGAAGATGCAATTGAGATCGCAGGATTGCTAGAGGCAAATGACCTCACCAGAATAGTCAATGAGATGGAGCCTGACGAAGCAGCGGACCTTCTGGGGGATATGGATCCCGGTCAAGCCGCAGAGACATTATCCTTTATAGAAGATGCAGACGAAATCCGTCCGTTGTTGAAATTCAGCGATGATACTGCGGGTGGATTGATGACCTCGGCTGAAGTGCTGCTTCATAAAGATATCAATGTTGCCGAAGCCATTCAGCACTTAAAATCTTCCGTTCCCGAGACGGGTATCGCTTATTATCTTTACGTCGTTGATGATGACGTCCGATTAGTCGGTGTAGTTTCCCTCCTCGAACTCGTGATCGCTTCCGCAGATACTCGCATCGATGCAATCATGAATCCAGAAGTTATCTCTGTGAATGCCAATACTGATCAGGAACACACTGCGCGCTTGATGGCACGCTACGATCTTTTAGCATTGCCGGTGGTCGATGATAACAATCAACTTTTGGGAGTCATCACCCATGACGACATGGTTGATGTGTTAGAAGAAGAAGAGACAGAAGATATTTATAGGTTGGGTGGTGTCCCCGATGAAAGGGTTAGACCAACCGTTTCTCCCAGGATAGCCATGCGAGCCAGATTACCATGGCTGGTATTAAATCTAGGCACTGCCATGCTTTCAGCTGTTGTATTGAGTTTGTTTGAAAATACCATCGCCCAACTTGCTGTTCTGGCTGTGTTTTTCCCGATTGTTGCAGGTGTCAGCGGGAGTGCTGGAACCCAGACTTTGACTGTTACTGTGCGCGGTTTAGCTTTGGGAGAAGTTTCCCCAAGAGATGGAATAAGCGCTTTAACCCGAGAAATTTTGATTGGTCTGGTGAATGGAATTGTATTGGGAACGCTTATTGCGGTAATTGCCCTGGTCTGGAAAGGATCTCCTGTCTTAGGTTTTGTTGTCGGTCTGGCGACTTTCATCAATCTGATTGCGGCGGGATTCGCAGGTGTTCTCGTCCCACTTGGAATGTCAATCGTGAAGTTAGATCCAGCCCTGGCATCTCCTGTACTGGTTTCCACGTTGACAGACACTTTGGGCTACTTGATTTATCTGACAATCGCAACGGTACTTCTGCTTAGATTCTTTTAGTTTCTCCTGGGGGAAATAAAATACCCCTCTCAAGTAGGGGGGCGGACTATCCTACGGGCTCGTGTTGTTAATTTGAAATTTTGCTATGATAAAAAAGCAAATTGTTATTGAATTTGGTGTGGAGCGTTTCATGCTGGGAGAGTCTCGTTCTCATTCGAAAGGAATCTGGCTAGTAAGCGAAGACGGTTTATGGGATATTTGCATTGGCGTATTGTTGTTCGGGTTTGGGTTAACGGCATCAATTGATCAAATCATATGGTTGATTGGGGTATTTGTTCTGGTGTATTTTGCTATTCTTATGGCTGGGAAAGAGGCGATAACCAGACCCAGGATAAACAACTTTAATATCCAGGAAAGTCAATTGGTAAATTTTACGCTCGTGACTGGTGTAGATATATTGATTTTAATCTTGCTTCTCGGTGTCAGTGGTGCAACGTTTGTGAAATTTGAAGGATTAACTTCCGTTGGATTTATTGAGGACTACGCACTTTTAATCCTGGGAATTCTCTTATCAATCTTATTAATCCAATTTGGTTTCATACTTACTCATGGCTTTCGGTTTTATTTATATGCTGGGATGGTTTTATTTGCATTCTCAATATGCCAAGTACTGAGCTGGCCAGTTATTCCCGTTCTCTATATTGTTGGTGCTATTTTTACGCTTATTGGTTTATTCTATTTAGTCAGGTTTATTAATAGTTATCCCAAATCAGGCGCACAGGGTGACAAGAGCATATAGGTAAAATGTGTGCCAACCTCCTTCTTAGCGCTATCTCATTCGATTCAGGAGATAGCGGGTAAAGGTAGGGCGTGCTAAGACTTGTCCGCCCTACCTAGCCGGTGTAAATCAATCCGGAAGAGCTTTTTGATCTTTCCAAACTGGAAGAATTGAGCTGACAAGGTCAACAGAGAAGAATATATGAACTTTTCACATGAGTACACTGGATTGAGGATCGTCGAAAGTTGTATAATGGATTGGAAAAAACACGAAGGTACACGCCAGTTGTTGACACAAGCCGGGATTTAAACATCACATATGTATCTATTGCGCAGTAAGTCGATCCCTGTTGTTGATTGGTCATGTTTTGGTGGCTAAGGAACGCAGTCTAGATCATTTCGAGTTGGCGCTGCGATAAACGACAACTTCAAAGAGAAAACCAATCTTTGCGAATTTCGATTGCTTACATGCCTGATAACATAAAAACCCCACCAGAATCAATGCATTTCACACTGCAGGAAATTACAGCGGGCGTGTTTGCAGCCATTTCTAAAGCAGAAAGTGGGGCAATGGGAAATGCGGGTATCATTGACTTGGGTGAACGAGTAATCATCTTTGATACCTTTGAGACCCCAACTGCTGCCGAAGATTTGCGTATAGCCAGCGAATATCTGACCGGTAAGCCAGCAACATGGGTAGTGAATAGTCATTCACACTCAGATCATTGGTTCGGGAATCAGGTTTTTCTACAAGGGTCAATCGTTATCTCTTCTCAGACTGCGGCGAAATTGATGAACGAGTATATTGGGGAAGTCGAAGAAGAAAAGTCAGATCCTTCAGAACTTGTAGAATTTCTGCAAGATCAAATAAACCAACTCGAAACAGAAACAGATCAAAATATCAGGAGGGTATTAAAATCTTCCATCGCCAGGTGGGAGTCCTATTTAAAATCATTGCCAAACCTCAAACTTCGCCTGCCTGAGCAATTATTTAACAAGAAAATTGTTTTTCATGGTTCAGAACGATGTGTGGAATTGATAGATATGGGTACAGTCCACTCACCAGGAGATTGTATTCTGACTATTCCATCAGAAGACTTAGCCTTTATTGGGGACATTGGTTTCTTCCACCAGTTACCCTTCATGGCTGATTGTGATCCACAAAAGTGGGTCTCTACACTCAGTGAATTGAAAAACTCCAACTTTGTCGTTTTCATACCAGGACATGGACCAGTGGGAAATGTGAAAGATCTGGAAACACTTGAAGAGTATATTTTGATATTACGAAAATTGGTTACCGATGCTATCTCAAGCGGGGAATCAGTAGAATATGTGCTAAGCAATCAACTTCCAGAACCATTTAGGACCTGGTCAAATGGCAGTCCTCGGATGGAAGTTAACACCAAAGCCATGTTTGAATACCTTACCAACACAGAGGATTAATGCCAGTTTTTACACTTTTAGTTATATTTAGCAGAGGGTAACTCGGATGAGAAAATTATGGATTGCGATACGTTATGAATACCTGAATAATGTGCGTCAAAAGGGATTCTTAATTGCCTTATTCAGTCTACCCTTATTTATTGGTTTATCCGGTGGGTTGGGGTTGATCATGAGCTCCCAGGAGAAAAACTCAGATCCAGTTGGATATGTTGATTATTCAGGTGTGTTTATTAACCAACTGGAATTTGTGCAGAATTCTGAACAAAATACAATTGAATTTATTCGTTTCGAGGACGAGAATCTTGCCCAAGAAACTTTAACCAGGAAAGAAATTCAGGCGTATTTCATCATTCCGAAAGATTATCTTAAGAGTAAGGAATTTGACCTGGTTTATTTCGAAGAACCCGGAGAAAACGCCATTGGTGATTTCTATAATTTCCTGCAACTCAACATCCTGGGTAGCTACGATCCGCGGATAAGAGAGCGGATCGCACTCGGTACCAATGCGGTTTTTCGTTCGCCGGATGGAACAAGAGAGTTTCCGGACAATCAACCATCGGTCAGCATGTTTTTACCATTAATTATCAGCCTGGGATTCGTCCTACTATTGATGATCAGCTCGGGTTACCTGATGAGTGGATTCCTGGAAGAAAAAGCCAATCGCACGATTGAATTATTGGTTACCTCGCTTTCCCCGGCCCAGTTCGTCAGTAGTAAATTGCTGACGATGGTTGCCATCGGGATGACGATGTTGATAACCTGGATTTTGGTAGCGGTGGTAGCTTTCATTATTGGTGGTAATTTACTGGAACTGCCTTGGATGCAGGGTTTGGAATTAAATTGGCGAGATGTTGTTACTGTCGTCGCCATCGCCGTGCCTTCATATATGTTTGCAGCAGCGATCATGCTTGCAGTTGGATTAATCATCGGTGATAAACAAGAGGCAGAATCGGTTGGTCCATTGTTATTTTTGGTGGCGTTTATCCCACTCTGGTTGTTAGGAACAATTGCAAATGATATCAACGGTCCGCTTGCTGTAGGATTAAGTTTCGTACCAATAGCTTCTCAAATGACCATCGGATTCAGGACTATGTTTGTCCAGGTGCCGTACTGGCAGGTATTGGTGAGTATTGCAGTCCAGATGCTGTTCGTCTCTGCGGCATTATGGTTGGCGATACGCACTTTTCGAATTGGCATGTTGAGGACGGGGAAAAGAATACGATGGGACGAGTTATTCACGAGAGGAGATCGGATGGAAAGCGGGGGCAATCGATGAAGAAGACTTTACAAATTATCCGCTATGAATTAATTTCAGCTTTGAGCCGGCCTTCGTTTGTATTCTTCGCTTTTGGAGTTCCAATCATCGCAGTGCTCGGATTTTTTGGTTATACCTTGATAAAAAACAGTCAAGCAACTGAGAAGAATACGGAACAAACACAAGAGGAGAACAAGCTTAATCCGGAAGGCTACGTTGATTATGCAGGATTGATTAAGGTGATTCCGAGTGATCTTCCTACAAACATCTTAGTTCCCTATCAAACTGAAGCTGAGGCTAAGGATGCTCTTGAACTAGGAGAAATCGAGGCATACTACTTGGTTCCCGAAGACTATCTGAAGGATGGGGACCTTTACTACATTCACCCGGAGACAAATCCTATCTCTCAGGATGGCCAAATCTGGATTATGCGCTGGACTTTGTACGTGAATTTGCTTGATGGCGACATGCAAGCCGCATCCAACATCTGGAATCCTGGGAATATCAATCGACGAAACCTGACATTAGAGCGAACTGGTGGTGGCAGCTTGGCTGGGGATTGCACGACTCCTGGTTATACCTGCGAGTCAAATGCGCTGATCCAATTGTTACCAATCGGGATTATGGCGATAATATATATATCTATTGTCACCGGTGGGAGTTATCTGCTTCGCTTAGTAAGCAGCGAAAAAGATTCAAGAGTAATGGAATTATTGCTCCTGTCTGCTTCTCCAAATCAGCTGTTAAATGGCAAGGTCATCAGCTACTGTTTACTTGGCTTCTTTCAGGTACTAGCTTGGTTAGGGGCAGTTTTCTTGATCCTTAGAATTGGGGGAACAACGTTGAATCTCCCACCAGGATTTGAAATTCCAATATCTCTCTTGGTTTGGGGTTTAGTATTTTACGTATTAGGTTATGGGATCTACGCAAGCATGATGGCGGGTGCAGGAGCATTAACCCCAAAATTATCCCAATATACATCGGTTTATTTCGTGGTTTCCATCCCATTATTTATTAGCTATTTCTTCTCATTGATTTTGGCGATGCGACCGCATTCCCCACTTGCAGTCGTCTTGAGTTTGTTTCCACTTTCTGCACCCATAATGATGATTACCCGTTTAACTGTCGGTGGTGTCCCGTTTTGGCAACCTGCGCTCGCTGCTGGATTATCTTTGATCATGGTTGTCCTAATCGTTCGAGCTGTAGCTCGAATGTTCAGAGCTCAGGTTTTATTGTCTGGTCAACCTTTTTCCATTTCCCGGTATATAAAAACACTTGCCAAATCCCAATAATTGAAGTGATAATTTCTTGAAGGAGTAATTGATGAAACAGGTTCAGGTAGCACATATCGCAAAATCATTTGGAAATGTCGAGGCTGTGCGTGATGTTACCTTCGAGGTGGATAAGGGAGAAATATTCGGACTCCTAGGACCAAATGGGGCAGGTAAGACAACAACTATTCGAGTGATGTTGGATATATTCAAACCGGATGCAGGTACTGTGTCCATATTGGGGGGACCGATGAGCGAAGAGAAAAAAGACTTAATCGGTTACATGCCCGAGGAACGTGGTCTCTACCAGGATATCCCCCTGGAACGGTGCCTAGTATACCTGGCTACATTGAAGGGTCTTTCCGCCAATGACGCTCGCCGGAGGCTGGGAGATTATCTAGATCGGTTTGACCTGCTGCCCCACAAAAACAAGAAAGTGAAAGAATTAAGTAAGGGCATGCAGCAGAAAGCACAAATCATTGCGGCAATATTGCACGATCCAGAATTGGTAATTATTGATGAACCCTTTACGTCTCTCGACCCGATAAACACCCAGCTAGTCAAAGAACTGATGGGAGAGCTGCATGACAAAGGAGTTACGATTATCATGTCAACTCACCAAATGCACCAGGTCGAGGAGTTGAGCGATCGCATCCTTTTAATAAACGAAGGGAAAAATGTGCTTTATGGGAACCTGAACTCGATCCGTCGAGATTATGCAGGACATGCTGTGATGATCAAGACAAATGAGACGATTCCCGATATCCCCTCAATTGAGTCGATTGTGCAGCATAATAGTGCTACGAAATTGATTCTGACCGAAGGGACTTCACCTCAGGATGTGTTAGGAGCCTTGGTTGCAGAAGATATCACCTTGGATAAATTTGAGATTGCCCTGCCGACGCTTGATGAGATATTTATCAAGGTAGTGAAAGAAGGAAGTGAAGAAAACAATAAGATGTGAACTCACATGTCAGAAAGCAATTTCTTAAATTGATATCACTACTGAATGGACCAGGGATTTTGTCACTAAATCCCTGGGCTGGTTTTCCGTGAAATCGGAATTATTTACAGAGTTCTGAAGATTAAAATTGTTCGTATCTTTCTACTTCGAAGACAAAAATCGTTGCACCGCCAACATTAACTGGTATCGGATCGGGTTGAGGCACTGGCCCGTTAGCTAGTGGGGAAGAAACATATTCGACTCTTTTTTTGCAGCTGTTGTTGAGTGCGTCATATGCGACCTTTTCTTGGCCTTCAGCCATACCGATTAAGAGCGTAACACTTCGCCGACCCAGGAAGCCACCTTTGCTGGGCAAATGGGTGACATAGAAGCCAAGCTTAGTTAATGAGCTGAGTGCATTTTCTAAATCTTGTTCCTGGATGATCGCACTCAACAACCTGGATACGGGTTTATGCAAAGATGACTGCTGACGTAGAAATTCTGGCCAATTCAGGATATCAATTGTAAGGGCAGCGTCGACCTCGGCAACAAGTTGCGT
>CP070785.1:3040876-3048751 GCA_020346705.1 Chloroflexota bacterium
TGAGCAACTTTAAGATCCACTCCATCCAAGGCGCGAATCTCTTCGCCATCACCATAAATCCGAGTCAGGCCTCTCGTTTCAACCAAGTATTCAGAAGAAGTATTCATTATTACCACTCCACCTCACTCGTACCTTAATGCCTCAATAGGCTGCAGCCGGGTAGCTCGGTACGCCGGATACAGGCCGCCGAGTAAACCTAATAGAAGTGCTACTGACAAAGCACGAGCAAAGATAACAAAATCCCATTGAGCAGAGAGCATTGAGCCGAACATGGGGATCAGGTTTAATAAATAAGTCAAAACATAGGCAACCACGATCCCAACCAGACCACCAACCAAACCCAGTAAAAGTGATTCGTTGATGATCATCCCCAGTACTCGTCTCCTTCGCCACCCCAGGGCTCTCAGCACACCAATTTCTCTAGTACGTTCAAGGACTGACATCAACATGGTGTTCAACACCCCAACGCCTCCAACGGCAACTGCGAGAAATGAAATAGCAGCCATCAGGCCACCAACAGTCTGCATATCAGGCATTTGCTCGACGAACTCTCCGCTCAAGCTGGCATGAGTGCCAGGCAGCTCAGTATTGATCCGCTCAACTATCTGGGGAGCCAATGAAGGATCGTCGACTTTCACCATATACATGGTGACCTTGCGCGGTCTGCCCATGTATGATTGTGCATCGCGTAACGAGATAACTCCGCCCATCTCCTCCCACGTCACCCCAGATTCATAAATTCCAATCACTCGAAAACGGCTACCGCCGACCTCGATGGTATCACCAACAGACTTGTGCAGCGCATCAGACATCATGCGTCCCAGGAGTATTTGATGATTATTTGTCAGAGCTCCACCCTCAACAATGTTGAACTGCTGAATCGCGTATTCATTGGGGGCATAGCCAAACAAAATAAAGATGACTCCTGAATCGGGTAGAACAGTACCTGTAAATCCCAAACCGCTCACATGCGCCACGCCTGGGAAAACTGCGATCTTATCCCCGATTCGCTCATCCAAAGCGCTGAATTCGGTGTCCGCAACGCCTGCCTGGCGTACCATGATCTCAGAATCCCTGCTCATTCCAGTCATCACTTCCATAACTCCATTGATGATCGCTTCCAAAGCCATAATTCCACCAACTGTGATGCCAATCACTCCCAAGGTAAGCAGCGTGCGAGATGATCGCTGCCAGAGACTTTGAGCTGCCATACCACCCACTGGCAACCGATGAACGCCACTGCCTGAGGCGCCACCTTCATATCTCAGGGCTTCTACTGGCTGCAATTGAGAGGCGCGCCACGCGGGATAAGAACCGCCAACCAATCCCAGAATAAAAACTGTTGCAAAGGCCTGGAAAAGTATCCCAGCATCAATATTTGTCGCAGAGGCGCCAAAAAATCCGGCCACATTGGAAAAAGAAGATAGCACCAGCCAGCCAAGGAAAACCCCTAATGCACCACCGAAAAAGCTGACCAGAAGGGACTCGCTCAAGATCATGCTCAAGACGCGCCGACTGCTCCAGCCAGTTGCCCGCAGAACACCAATTTCGCGGGTACGCTCAACGACCGACATCAGCTGCGCGTTCATCATTCCTACACCACCAATCAAAATCGCTAAACCAGCGATACCCCACGCAAATGCCTGGATGTAATTTCCCATCAGTTGCTTATCAGCAAACTCATTTGTACCGCTGAGGGAAAGATCTGACCATAACCTGGATACTCGATTCTCCACTCGCTCTCGCGAATTGGGATCTTTAAGCTGAATATAAAAGACGCTCACCTGCCGTGGTTTCCCCAACACATCTTGGGCATCTCGTAGAGGCATAACTGCCCCGTTATCTTCCAGGGTTGACCCGGTTTCATAAATGCCTACCACTCTGAAGGCACTTTCCATGATTCGGATCGAGTCTCCTACTTCCTTGTTCAGCGTTTCCGCTGCAGAAGTGCCCAACATTATCGGTTTGCCATGTGCTTGTTTCGCCTCTCGTGAATCCAATCCTCCACCAGAGATAATATGGAAGCGACTAAGCACAAAACTTTCCTCAGGATAACCATAAACGAAGAAAAAGGGCACGTTCTCTGTCGGCACGAATCCTTGCAGCATGCCGCTAACTGAGCTGATGTCCGACATGACATTCAATTCTGCCCCTATGCTTTCATCCACAGAGGTGGTAGTCAAGTCCACAGCATCCGGCTGACTGAGGATCAGATCGGCTTTGCTTCCGGTCAGGATCGAATCGTAACCCGCCTGCAATCCACCCGCCAGCGCGCCCAAGCTAACGATGGCAGCAACACCAATGCTGATGCCGAATATGGTGAGCAAGGTGCGCCCTTTTTGGCGAAAGAGGTTCTTAAATATCATCGTTTAATATTCGGTCTTTCACAACTGCAATACAATATACTCTACAAACGAGAATATTTCGATTAGTCTAAATTTTATCATAGACTAACCTAAATTTTGTGATTTCCAATATATTAGCAATCTTAGATTTTATAAATAGATCAAGATCGCAACTAACTGGAATATTGTACTTTCAGTTATTCGCAAAGAATAGTGATATTTATCACTGTCTGATTTTAATTTCCCCAGATCCAGTGAAGATAGATTGAATGGAAAGCATCCCCCGAGGAAGTTATCACTCTGCAAGCAGAGTCACCAATCCCTGGTCACCATCCACTTTCACCAGCTGCCCGGTGCGGAGTTCGTTGATCGGGACCTGGTCTACGCATGGAATCTCAGCAATGATACAACCTACTGCGGTGATGGTCTCACATTCTTCATTAACGATCGCGATCGGCGCTTTCCCCGCTCTCTTCAACCGGTATAAGGTATAAGAGCCGACAGTCGATCCTTTCCCTGTCGGGAACACGAGTACTTTTCCAGATACAGATTGCCCCTCCAAGTCATGGCCGCGTTCAACCACCACGCCACTTTCCGGATCGACTCCACCGAAAAAGGAAATTCCCATCTGGCTGGCGATAATTTTCCCCTCAGCCACACCGGCGTAGATTTTCCTTCCCTCCCAATTCATCAGGCTGCCTCCTGGTGACTTTCACCAATCGCGGTCAAGACGACTTCGTCGAATGGTTTCAGGATGGTCTGAAACTGGTTCTTTCCCGCCGCATAGTAACAGGCTTTGGCGCTATCTGTGACCAGAGCAGAAAAACGACCCTTGATCGGCGCCACCACACAGCAAGTATCTGCGGCGAATTTCGCCCCGCTGGCTTCGATTACCTGCGAATAACCCATCCGGTCTGCGATTTGTTTTGTCGGGCGGGCGGTTGTGATCCAGAATTCCTTCACCACTTGTTTGCCTTCCAGTAGCTCAGCGATGCGGGCGATCTCTTTAATCGACAAATGAGGACAGCCCAGGCTGACAAAATCTGCCTGGAGCGGATCTCCATCGGTCAGTTCCAGTTTAGCCTTAACCACATCTGCAGCTGAAATGGAAATCGCCTCCCCCGGAGGGCTGAATTGCCCGGCTTCAGGTGTGACGCCTTTCATATGGAAAAGTGCAGCACCCCCGTACGTGGCCAGGCTGGCAGCAAAAGATTTCATATTCTCCAGAGAGGCCTGTTTCAAGCCGCGAATATACGGTACTGGCTTACCCTCCAATGCCTGCATTCGCTCGCCGATTGCTTTACCGAGACCCCCATAATCATCATTTTCCACCAGGTCAGCCTCCACAACGAACGTGATCCCCGGTCGGCGTTCCTCGTCCAAATGCATCCCGTATGCTGGTGTGCGTCCCGTTAGCGCTGCGGCCAGGGCGCTTGGACCGCCTTCCCGGTTGCTGCGCGCCCCAAGCATTGAGTTCGCGTAACAAACTGCGCTGCTCTCTGACCAAGCGATGTGCTCTCCGAAGTGGGGGACATTTCCCGAAAGATATGGCGTACAGGTGCAGGTTGTGATCACATTCATACGTGCGAAGGCGTGGATCACCTGGAGCTGCTTCCCTGCGAAACCAGGATCGATACCCAGCTTCTGCCAGTTCTCAACATCCATGCCGGCAGGATTTAAAGTCGTCAAGACCCGCGCCTTTCCGCCTCCCACTTGAAGCTGGGTCAAGAAATGCAGACCTGCCTCACCCAGATTGTCATAGCTGACACCTGCGATCTGCACCGAAGTCACCGGGACCATGTGCTCAGCGTCGTAAATCGTGCCCAGGGCGACCAGGATCTCCATCGCTTTCTGGGTAGCTCTGCCCTGCTCTCCAGCGAGCATGGCCCGCTCGACGGATGATAATCTCATATCACCTCATAAAAACCTGTAAACAATTAAAATGATTATCATTTCGAACCCCGGTGCTTTCCCAAGGTTAAGAAATCTCCTTACAATAAATCTTCATCTCCAGTAATCTCTCAGATTGTCCCTTCATCTATCTCCTTCATAAACTTCCCCAGATCAATCTGTGGATATTCCACCTTCTCAAAAGGCTTGCTCTCCTCTCCAAGCGGCTTTGTCAAATCAAAACCAATCTTGGTTGTCTGGTGAGTACCTAGCTCGCCGCTTGGATCGAGGCTGGAACCTCGCTCGCGGTCCTTGACTACCATATCCACATTCCCTTGAAAACGCGTCGCCAGCGCCCATTCCACTTCGAGGGGATTGTAAATATCGATGTCTTTGTCAACCACGAAAACATGCTTGCAGGAGCTGTGTCCCTCAAACGCAGCCTGGATGGCTTTCATCCCGTCCTCGGGATCCTGCTTTTCAATCTGCACAATGGCATGCAGCCAGGAACTACCTCCAGGGCTGACGTTGACATCCAGGCAGCGCACAACCTGGTTTACACTATTGAATATCGTCGGTTCGCGCGGCATACCCATCAGCAGCTTATGCTCCATACCCCCGGGAAGCAGCGCCTGCCAGATGGCATCCCAGCGGTGGGTGATCGTCTTGACTTCAAAAACTGGTTCCTGGCGGATCACATCCTGTGTCTCCGTCAGGTCAACAAATGGCCCTTCAGCGTGTTTTCGTTTGAAATAAACCGTCCCCTCCAGAACGAACTCTGCTTCTGCAGGAACATATAAGTCAACTGATTTTGCTTGAACCACATCCAGCGGTTCAAGGGTGTTGGCGATCTCCAGTTCGTCAATCCCGATCTCCACCGAAGTGGCAGCTGCGGCGAGCACATTAGGCGCACAACCCACACACACTGCGATGTCCACCATTTTAAGATCCTTCAGAAAGGTGTCAAAATTTCGACCTTCAACGACTCGCATGGCCATTTCGTTGTTGGAGAACTGCATACAGCGGTGAAAATCCAGATTTTGACCATACTGGGGATGCTTCGCAACCACCACACCGGAGGTGATGTACCTTCCCCCATCGTTTTCAAAATGTCGTAATATAGGCAGCTGATCAAGGTTTGGATTAGTAACCACAACTTCCTGACAGGGTGCCTCAGGGACAACTCTCGGAGGTGACCGTTGTTCGATCGCCGCTGACAGGGTTGGGATGATCTCCTCCACGGACAGGTTGAAATAATCAGCGAAAGTCGCTTTATTGGGAAACAGATTGCCGAGCACCCTGAATTGTGTCTCATGCGGATTTTCAAACAGAACCGGTCGCGGCTCCATTTCCTTGAGCACCGCCGCCATCTCATAGCGAGTTGAGATCGGCTCAATGATTGTAACTAGATCTTGGCGAACTGCTAAACGCTCGATGTAGGTTCTAAAAGACATTAGAGTTACCCTGGAAATTGTACCGGTTTATATCCCCACAAATATACACATCCTGATATGAATGGTCAAGAACAGGACAGCATCATGAAAATGCCGCCCGATATTAGACATTTGATATTGCTGTTTTCCGGTCTAGCCTGTCAAAGTGCAAGATATGATAATCCCAACATGAATTAACAGGAAACGACCCATTATCAACAAGACAAGAAGCTGACCACCTATTCCATACTGATGAAGATACGTAAATCAGATTCGAACCACACCAGATGATCTATTGAATGTCGAACTAGTGAATTCGTAAGTAAAGGGGGAATTACCTCAGGAAATCAGGTATATATCCGGTGATCAGCATGAACATAGACCCGACTGTGAACAGACCCAGGAGCAGCAAAAACACTATGCCCACTATCCATTCCAATCCTGTAACTGTGGAAGTGTCTAAATTTGAATCGCTCATTGGTTATCTCCTAATCGAAAATCTGATAGCACTTACGGATCTACCAGGGAAATATCACTGGTTAATCCAATATTGCCAAGGTATCATTGGATCTGGTGAATAAATCTTACTGAAAATAGCCGTCCGGATTGCCTCGGTTCGCATGCTAAATCCATACATCGAGCATGCCTACGAAGAACATCTATTTTACTATACCAATAATGTTACCCACCAAGATACAAAGAGTGAACTCAATGGTGATTAATTGGTGATTCTAAACTTTGAAGGAATTGAAAGTAATAATAATCAAGAAGCTTAGCCCAATACCCACCTGGTTGGAAATTCATCAATTACTTCAAAATATTCATGCGGATGAGTGATCGCGATGGCATTGGCCCATCTTGGTCAAGCTTGCCGATCTTAGGATTGGCGTTGACTGGCTCAGTCATCGATTTTAATTCTATGTACATCTCTACTCTGGATTTGCCACAATCTTGCCATTGTCTCCTTCAGTCTCTGGGAAAGCGAATCCCCACCGTGGGTCGTCACATCGTCTTCGTTTTCGAAGATTACATAAGGAATCTGCTTCCCCTGCGTAGTAAGATACTCTTGAGAACCTGAAGTCGCCACCAACTCCTTCAAATCATCATCCCGGTAGAGACGTTCCATCTTCTCATCCTCCAGACCGTGTTCTAGGATACTGTCTGGTCGCTGCGGGTTGAAGCGCAGCCTGTTCTTGCGCAGTGATTCCCTATATGAAACCTCTACATAGATCACCCCGGCTCGATCGAGAATCCGGTCTGACAGATGTTCGAATGCCTGCCGATAACCCCCGTGCTCGCTGCCCCTCGAAAACTCGATAATCAAAGAGGTGTGCTGGTGGTACTGGGGATCATCCCGGATAAGCTTTTCATAATCAAGGCTGATTCGCTCGATCAATAAATTCCACAAATATGGATACTTGAAATAACCATTCTCATCAGCATGCATGCGCGGCTGGCCAAATTTATTGGCCAGGATCTCGTCTTCTTCAAACCAGGCCCACAACATGGGAAAATCATCGAGTACTTGCACTTGACCGATATGGTATTTTTCAATCCGCTCATTTAATTCTGTGCCCCGCAGATGTTCCAAAATTTCACTTTTACCTGCGGCGGGACGTCCGAGCAGCAATAATACGTCAAAAATGGGGGCGTTGCTCATTAATTGCTCCGAAGGATTGTGCAAAGTTCCCCCGATTATGCCAGAAAACCGGCTCTACAGCCAAACGAACATTTCAAACCAGTAATCACTATCTTGCTAAATGCATATAGCGGTAATGTCTTTGGCATTACTATCGGCCCGATCAGATTCGGAAATCATTTAGCTGTTGTTATAATCCAATTGAAGGCTCACAACGGAAAATTTACATTCCATTTGAGGTGGATATGCCGATACAAATCGAAATCCCTGATGATTTTTTCTCCCCCGATGAACGAGAAAAATTAACCGCATTACTCAGAGTATCTGACGATACGAGTTTTGCTGAAGCACTTAACAAAGTGACCCTGGCTGCCCTGGATGAGTACCGCCAAATGTTCCTCGGCATGGGTTTACCCTCCCGGGCTAACGAGATCCGTGAATATCGCCTTTTTTACCTGATCAAACGCTTTTTCCAACAACGGATACCGGATGAGCTCGAAGTCGCTTCTATGTTCCAGCTGCCGATCACGCGCAGCAAGAATCTGATCCTGAACGTATTAGCCCGGTT
>CP070785.1:3048851-3063723 GCA_020346705.1 Chloroflexota bacterium
GGAACCTCCAATGTACCAAACCCTGTTCACACCTACTCAACAGCTGGCACCTACACGGTGAACTTAACGGTGATCGATAACGATGGGGCCTCTGACTCAACCAGCCAGGATGTAACGGTCACCGAACCCCCGGTGATCGTGGATACAACAGCAACTGGTGAGATACCTGTTGCTGGCACTGTGACCGGCAATTACATGAATACCCATGCAGATGATGAAACCAGCCAGGCAATAACCGAACGGGAATCTGGTGGCAAAAAACCAAACCGTTACAGTTTTCTGGAGCATAAATGGATCTTTAACGTTCCTGCGGGGATTGTTGTTTCCCTACATGCAAACGCATGGATGAGCGATTCTAGTGATGGCGATTCCTTCACCTTCGCATACTCGAAAGATGATGTCAACTACACAGAGATGTTCACAGTAGACACCACCTCAACTGCAAGTAATGTTGACAACTATATCTTCCCAGAGGCAATACAAGGAACAGTTTATATCCGTGTGACTGACAGCGATCATAATGCTGGCAATCGGGAATTGAACGCTGTTTACATCGATCACTTGTATATTCGATCTGAGACGCAGGCTGGAGATCCTCCTGCTGCACCAACTGGTCTATCCGTCTCAGCGGATTCGCCCACACAGATCAGCCTGTCTTGGAGCGACAATTCTATTGATGAACAAGGATTTCAGATCGATCGGTCATTAGATGGCACAAATTGGTCACAGATTGATATAGTGGCAGCAGACATCCAAAGTTATATCGATGCGACGGTATCCCCCAACACCACCTACTTTTACAGGGTGCGTGCTTTCAATGGTTCTGGCGCATCCGGCAACTCTAATACAGCTTTCGCCACCACACCAGATGGTTTGAGCTTGTCAGCGACAGGGTATAAGATCAAAGGATTACACACGGTTGAACTGGCCTGGGGAGGTGGTTCCGTCAACGAGGTCGTGATTTATCGAGATGGATCGATGATCGATACGGTTGCAAATGTGAACATGTACACTGATAACACAGGTAACAAAGGTGGTGCAAGTTATAGATATCAGGTCTGCGATAGTTCAAATCCATCCAACTGTTCCAACACAGTTCAGATTGATTTCTAAACATTTATCTAATTCGCTTCTGAGCACATAGATAGTCATATTCCTCTCGATCAGTGCTTCCGAAAAATATCTTCTTATGGAAGCTCGCAGATGAAAATGATCATCGAGAGAGACAGCTTTCATCATGGTGAAATCACCATTAGCTTGGCGCGCGTCAAAGGGAAATTACGCATCGATTTTAGGCTTATATTCTTCTACTTCCAGGAAATCTGTATACAATCGATCTACTTCAATTTAATCCAAATAATTCAGCATTTTGCTGGTCGTATTACCTTTATAGATTGGTACCCAGTCTAGTTGATCCAGGCTGATTCCCTAATAATTAAAAAAATTCTCTGCAAATAATTTATTTCAACAAGATATAATCTCTTTAGAGAATTATGGATCGATATCATCACGCAATTCGTCAACCAGTCAGGAGACCGAGGGTTGGCACATATCTGCTCCTGACTCTGCTCAGTTTTGCCCTGTCGGTATCTCTGACCAGGTTATTTTTGGCGCTCACAGGCTACCCACAGCTGGGAAACAGCGTATTACATATCTCTCACGTACTTTGGGGTGGCTTATTGCTTTTTTTCGCCGCTATGCTGCCCTTAATCCTTGCAAACCGTTGGGTTTATCGGGTATCAGCGATCATGGCTGGCGTTGGAATTGGATTGTTCATCGACGAAGTAGGAAAATTTATCACCCAATCCTACGATTACTTTTTTCCACCTGCGGCACCAATAATCTACGCTTTTTTCTTAATCTGCGTGCTGGCATACTTGCAAATAAAGAGGCCTGGTCCCCGTCATTCTCGGAGTGAACTCTATACTGTGATGGAGCTGATGGAAGAGGTTCTTGACCATGATCTTGATTTCCAAGAGCACAACGAGATCAAAAAACGCTTAGGCTTTGTAATTGAACGGGATGAAAATCCTGATCTCACCCAATTGGCAGTTGATCTGCTGGATTACTTCAATGACGATCAAATAAACCTCTCACCCACCCTACCTGATTGGAGGCAGAAAATCTCAACTCGTTGGCAGTTTATCGAAACAAAATACCTTGACCAGCAGCGTTTGCGCAAATTACTTGTGTATGGGATTGGGATACTTGGGGTTTCATCAATGATCGTCTCGGTAGTGACAATGCTGGAATTTTCTCCCTCTTCCAGCAGTTGGACAGATCCAGAGGTGTACTGGTTTGCCGCGTTACAAGCAGTCCATCTGATTTGTGGAGGAGTTTTACTTTATAGCGCCTATCAGTTGAGGAATGGGCATGAACAACGAGGTTTGCGGCTCAGTAATATCATATTATTGGTGTACCTGACGATAATTAATTTGTTCTTGTTTTATTATTATCAGTTCGCGATAATAATTGTCGCCACCTATCAATTCATCCTCCTGCTTGGTGTACTTCGTTATCAACAGCTATATCCGGATAACAGTAAAGAATACAGGGATGTGATTAGTTAAAATCTAAACAGAACAATCCAAAAAAGGGATGGATATTTAACTTCCTGGAGAAACCAAACCCTTCAGCTATGTTTGCTTGTTTTATGGCAGTGATAAGCAACCACTAGCCTGGATATCCCTCACTTTTACATCTTGTCCCCATACTGAAGCGAAAACTTTGACGGTAGAGAGATCGCCGGTGAAGCTCATTCCGACTGGATAATATTCCGGTTTGCCATCACGCCAATCATCATAAAAACCGGTCTGGATACCATTAACGGTTGAGAATGCTGTCCCTGTAGAATTATCTATCGCGTGAAATACAAGATCCACGATATATATTCCCCCAGTACCATATGCCGCACCTGCTTCTAATCCCCATAACTCCTCCTGACTTTCTGATACCCCATCCCGGTCGAACCAAATCCCATAATTACTCCAGGGATTGCCAATCGGGTCACTCACAATGCGATCAGGATAAAGGACATCATAGCTCGTTTCATCATATTTATTGGGCAAGCTTCCCAGGTAGAGTTTGTCATCGATATCGTAGCGTTCAGGATTTGTAACCGTTGCATTCGGCGCACCGGATGTCATCCAAATCCAAGCGCCACTTCCTATCCCAACCATTGACCATTCAGAACTCTTCCACGGTGGGAAATAACTAGACATGTCCAAGGTATACGTAAGTTTCAAGTCACAGCGAGTTAAATCCCAGGCCTGACCATACTTATCGAGCCAGGAAGAGCCTTCTAAAATTACTTGATCATAATCTTTGTTGATTCGCTCAGGTGCATCAGCTGGCCAGATCGACAATACTAATCCCAAGAGAACGATTAAACCAATGATTGTTTTCATAGATCGACCACCTTTCCGGATTCACAAAATAACCACGTAGCCGATTGTGTTAAATGACTCGTCAAAAGTTCGCGCAATAATTGACGTTATTCGTCCTTCGGTTCATTGCCTCCACAGGCATGTGAGGAGAAGAAGGTAAATATTTGAGTACTTTTTCCCAATCCCAATTGATGATGAGGCGTCCTGTTCACTTAAAAAAACGATTTTCGCCAAATAGTGTTACAGTCAACATGTATAAAGACTTAACGTCTATGAATCAGCATTCATTCACTTAAACAAATTCTATTTGTTAATGTCAACTTGCTAATTTGGTTACTAAGTCGAGATTCCCCCCTCCTATTTTCAATCTTTCAAAATTCTCTCATCTTCCGGCGAGTCTGCAACACCATCCTGGTGAATTCTATCGTGTGTTTCAATGGTTGGATGTGACTCCCCTCACCACCATATATAGTGCGGATCGGCACCCATTCAAGCCTGTATCCACGTTGAATGCAAATGACGATCATCTCCACCTCAAATTCGAAGCCAGTTTCCCGGCTGCCGAGAACCGCTTTCATCATCCTGGTGCTGATCAACCGGTATCCTGATTGGTTATCACCAATTGGTTGGCCAACTGCCCAAGAGAAGCTCCATTTCCCAAGGGTGTTTGCCATTCGCCGGATAGGTGGTATCTGGCTGAAATCTCGCTCTCCAATGATTAGATCTGCATGGGTTTCTTTAAAGGCGCGCAAGAAGGTGGGAATCTCATCTGGGTCATGCTGACCATCTGCGTCGAGGGTCACCACAGCCCGATAACCCGCCTCGATCGCATGCAGAAATCCAGCCCGCAAGGCAAGCCCCTTTCCCTGATTGGGATTCTGGCGGAACACTTTTGCACCACTGCTCTCCGCTATTTGCCCAGTCTCATCTTGTGAGCCATCATCGATCACCAGTACTGGAAGATGCTCGCAAGCTGCGGATACCACCCCACCGATTTTCTCTTCTTCATTATATGCAGGGATGATCCCCAATATTTTCGCTGAATCAAATCCTTCCATTTAGCACGCACCTCTCCAGGTAACTGGTTGTATTTGCAGATATTCTGCCATAACATTGGTACTACTGCCAGGTATTGGAATTTCCCCCTAATGAGCGTGCGATCAGCAGCAACTTGACCCATGGTAAGATGATTGCATAGGTCGAATAACCGTGGTCAGGGAGTCATCTCCTCAGACCTCGATACCTCCACCTCTTTGCAAGTCACGTTCGCTTCTACCCAGGCACTAAAATCCCAATCCCCCAGAATCTGTCGTAGTTCGCCTTTACTGCGCAGGTTGAACTTGGCCAGCACGTTTCGTACGTGGGTTTTAACGGTCTCCGGCGAGATCATCAAACATTTGGCGATCTGGACATTGGTCAGGTTAAGACATGCTAACGCGCTCACTTCTTGCTCGCGCGGGGTGAGCTCATGCCAGCGGCGTAGATTGTCTTGCGCCGCCTGGTGGCGAGCTATGGCATTTGCCAGCAGGTCAGCAGCGATTTCATCTTCGGGACGCATCTCGCGCCGCGCTAGATCTTGCAAAGCACGGCCGATCTCACCCTCCGGACGCATAATCCGGTTGGCAAAGATCAGCGAGCGCAGCGCCCGCCGCAGGTAAGCCCACAAGGCCGGACGGGGTTTCATTTCCCAGCAAATTTCCCATTCACCGAAGAGAACAATTGTTCTATTTATTGCGATTTTACCGCGGCACACACCCTCTTGTCAATAGGGAAACCCTCCAGGCATGGACGGGTTCGAAATTCGATCAGGAGTATAATTAACTTACTTTTACACGAATCAATGGGGCCAATTAAGTTGTTGAAAGGAGAAGGCAAATGTCCCGTAAATTCAAATGGATTGTTGCAGCTGTCATGGTTTTGAGCGTCGTGATCATTGCCCAGGCAACCGCGAATAATAACTATTACCTGCCGACTATTTATGTCGGACCGACAATAACTCCTACACCAACTCCCACGCAGAAACCTACGGAGTGCATCGTTCAGAGTTTTCCCGTGAGTAAATTAAAGATCTGCTTCACAGATATTGACTTCAAACCTACGACCAGCCCCCTGGATGAGTGGGTTAAGATAAAGAATATTGGCAACAACACTGCTGAGCTGGAAGGTTGGCGTATTTCCAGTGATACTGGAAATAAATATGATTTCCCCGCATTCACGCTCAAAGTGGGTCAAACGGTGACAGTATGGACCAAGTCAGGTACTAACAGCTCCAGCGTGCTGTACATGAACCGAGAACTGGAATTTTGGAAGGATAACGGAGATTGTGGTTATCTAAAGGACGACTCCAAAAGGACAATAAACGCCTTCTGCTATTCAGCAGCTGGTTTATTTGCACCAGCAAAAGAATAGGTAGCCATCATTTCGTGTTGAGCGAGATGAAGCGAGCGATTTACAACACATTCGAGCACTCACTGAGTCGAACTAAGTGTAATCAGGAAACAACCTAGCATAAGTTGCCTAACAACCCTGAGTGCATGGCAAGTAAGATCAAGAAAAAACGAGAGGGCATCGCATCGGCATCTTGCCGTTAATGTTCAACATTAACCAATGAGAGAAATACCCGTAAATCGTTCATTTTCTCGATTCATAAAGTGGTTTTTAGGACTCCTGTTAGGCGCTGGGATCGTTTTAATTGCTCGGGCATCGATCCAATCAACCACTTATCTCCCTTTGATCCCAAACGAAGAGATAACCACAACTCTCACCCCCACACCATCGCGAACCCCGACTCCTACTGGAACGATTACAATAACTGTCACTCCGACCGTTACCCAAACCATCACCGGGACTTTACCAACCGCGACACCAACCCGTACACAAACACCAACACCTACTTTAGTACCCGGTGTGTTTATCGTTGATATCGAATATGCACCGCTGACACATCCATTAGACGAGCATGTGACTATACGCAATCAATTCAAGGAGTTCATCCCGCTGCAGGGTTGGACTCTTCATGACGAAAATAAGAACGTTTTTACCTTTCCCCGCTATACTTTAACCGATTTGGCTAGCGTCAATGTGTGGACGAAGTCCGGTGTGATAGATCCTGAAAACCTGTATTGGGGAAGGACAGAGCCAGTTTGGAATGATTTTGGAGACTGTGCCTACTTACGCGATGAGGATGGCACATTAATAGATAGCATGTGCTATGGCAATCGAGCCTTAGGCCAATTCTCACCCTAAATTGAAATACTCGTTCTGGATGACCTCTGGAACGAGTATTGTTTGTTTAAACGCCTGCCGCCTGGTAAAGGAGAGAAATCCAGGCGGCGGCGTGCAGGAGGGAGAAGTAGGAATGAAGGAGCTTGTTACCGATAATTGCTCACTTGGGTGATGAAAGTTCTACCAATTCTGAACTGGGCTAGACCCAGTCTCCTTAGATATCACCCACATTCAGTATATATAACGATTGATTACTTGAAATGTTACATGATCCACCCCCTGTACACCTTGCAAGTTTGTAAGGTGCGGAAAGGCGCGTTCCTTCTTGAAAAAAATTGCTATATGTAGATTCATCATTTCATCTGCTGATAAGATGTGCATTCTTTCATTATGTTGTGTTAATGCCAATGTAGAAGGAAAAAATGCAGTTTAAGGTTTCTCAGCGGATGGATGAAAAACCGAAACCATTTCACTTGTGGTTAAGCATGTCAGGGCGCATCCTCCACGCTGGAAGCGCCCTGACATTTACACCCCCCACCCCAGTGAGATGCTGGAATTTCACCTCACACCCCACAGGCCCCCAATAGCCAATTACGAGACTACGATGTCTATCGGTGAAACCCCCGCTCTCGTGGGCTAAAATTAATAACGCATTAGTTTCGTTTTTGTTACAGTGATTCACCCCCATATGATTCTCGTTCAAATCACCAGAGAAATAAATAAAAAATAACCCCTCTGTCTGGTTGGGGGGGGCAACCAGGACAGAGGGGGCCTAGTGGGGCACGCCTATTATCGCACTTTTTTAATTAAAATGCAAGCCAAATCTTATAATTATTAACTTTTTCAGTGAATAATGAGACCCTCTCCAATACTGGCTTTGAGCTCACCATCCCATCATCCTGATGTCAGGTTTGTATGAAAGGAGCGGAGTGGATATTATCATATTGCGACTGAAGAATGAAATTTCTGACATCAAAGAAATACTCTTTGGCACTTACTCATGCAATAGAAAATCCGAGATGAGATTTCGAAGTGATTCAATTACTTTATTCTGTCACCAGATTAACAATCACCATTCTCCTCAATGTAAATGATTTTGCTCCCCTGTGGTTCGAAATTAAACGAAACCGGTTTTAGCTCCGGCAGAGCACGGATTATGTCAGGGAAGCTTTCTGAATGGGCATATATAAGCAGAAAACCACCTCCCCCTGCCCCTAAAACCTTTCCCCCAATCGCACCGCTTCGTCGGGCAGTATCGTACCATTCATCAATCTTATGGTTGCTGATCCCGGAAGCCAGCTTTCTTTTCTCCAGCCAGCCCTGATGCAGGATCTCCCCAAAACCATCCAGGTCGTTAGCCACGAGTGCATCCCTCATTTCGCCTGCTAAATCGGCCATCCTCCGTAAGCGTTCAAGTTTATTGTGATCGTTCTCTGTATTGAAAGTTTGCTCTTTGAGGATTTTGTCTGCAGAGCGGGTCATCCCGGTATAAAGCAAAAGCAAGCTTTTCTGGAGTCGCGATTTCGTCTCCGGAGAACTGATCACTGGATCGACGAAAACACTTTCATCAGGATTAAAGCGTATATATTGGAGTCCACCATACGCGGCTATGTATTGGTCTTGCTTGCCGATTGGTTTTCCACATCTTTCTATTTCTATCTCACAAGCACCTTGTGCGAGGCGTTCCGCGCCGATATATTGGCCTGCATGGGCATATAATGAGTTTAATAAGCCAACCGTATATGTGCTCGAAGACCCCAATCCAGTTCCTCGAGAAGGAATATCTGAGATCGATGTAATTTCTATCCCACAGGGAGGCAAGACTATCTTCAATGCTTCACGGATCAACTCATGTTTGAGCTGATCGACATGGTCAACTATCTCGGTCACTGAATAACTGGCACGAATTTTATCGTCAAATTTTTTATTTACATTAATATAAATGTATTTATTTATCGCAGTACTGAGAACAGCACCAGGTTCTTGACGATAAAAAGCGGGCAGATCACTACCTCCACCTGCAAAACTAATCCGCAATGGGGTACGCGATATGATCAAACGATCAACCTCCGGTAGTCAGGAAATTTATACAATCAGGATATTATAAGCTTAATACCATAATCTTGATATCCCACACCCTTGTAGGGAGTGGCTATCACTGTGGGCTTTTTTCGCAATTTCAAGGGTAAATTCGTGTGAAAGCCCACGAACATATCCACTCCCCCCTCGTAATGAGAAACGCAGATTTAGATCTGTGCAGTTATACTAGTAAATAGAAATTTTTAATCATATTTAGAATCTAGGATAACTTTAAATAAACCATTTTGAATCAATCAGATTTTAGAAGAAATTCCCTGCTGAAGGGATATTCGAAATGCCAGTTCCAATAATAGATAGCTATCAATTCGGGAAAATTATAATTGATGGCGAAGTGCATAGGAAGGATGTCATCTTGCTCCCCTCCCAAGTGATCGGCAACTGGTGGCGCAAAGAAGGCCATAATTTACATGTTTCGGACCTTCAGGAGGTACTCGCAACGGATATTGAAGTTTTGGTGGTTGGACAGGGTGCGAATAGAAGAATGCAGATCAAAACTGAGGTCAGAGATGCACTTCAAGCTGCTGGAATAGAGTTGATCTCTCTTTCCACTCAGGAAGCCTGTCAGGAATATAACCGCAGAGCGGCTGCTCAAAGAACTGCTGCTGCACTACACCTTACCTGTTAGAGAATGGTACTGATCCATTCTACTCAACCCGGATAGAAACTGTTGCAGGGTCAAATTTCACAATAAAACCTTCCAAATTAAAGAAATTGTGCTAAACTATTTGCATCAAACCCATAACTTCTTAGATCACTGAGTATAAAAATCGTGCTTGAATTTTCCCTATATTCATTAATTCTTGGAGAGAGATTATGAATAAAGAACCCACACCCCATTACCAATTCTGGTTTGCTGTCATAGGTTTCCTACTCGGTCTAGCTTTCGTGGCTTTCGCGACACTGATTGCTCTGTTCGGCCTCAACGAACCGGTAACCGTCGAGAACATCCTGCAGATTCACCTCAATACTGGGCCGCTTTTCTGGTTGATTGACAGCGTTCCGTTTCTGGCCGCCTTGTTATTGGCTTTCATCGGCAACCGACAAAACCACCTTGTCAAAGCTCGTTACCAATATAGCAAAGCAATCCATCACCGCGACGCAGAGATACGGCATCTAAACACGGTGATGGCAAAACAAGATGAAGCCCACCAGCAGTTAGATGAAGTCATTGGACGCGGAAAAAGGGATTGGGAGACTACTTTTGACGCTGTGGAAGATATGATTATCATCACTGATGTCAGCGGAAATATCCTCCGCTGTAATCGAGCCACCAGCCATACCTTCCGCACAAATTTCGATAACATCATCGGCAAACCGATTGATATCTTATTCTTCGGTACCAACGGTGATGGTACAACTGCTCCGACTCGCCTCCCGACCCAAAAAACCGAACTGCGTTTTCCCGAATTAGATGGTTGGTATGAAGTTTCCAGCAGCGGAACCAAACTTGAAGAAGATCGCGCCGCCACGATTTACTTAATCCGCAACATCACCGATCGCAAGCAAGCCTCTCTTGACCTCTCGAGACAAAAGGAATTTTACGAATCCCTGGTTCGCAACAGCCCATTTGCAATCGTCACATTAAGCCTTGATCAAAGAATAGTTGCCAGTAATCCAGCTTTTGAGCGAATATTCGGTTATGGTCAGCAGGAAGTGATCGGTCATGAGATTGATCAACTGATTGCCCCCCAAGATCTTCTGGATGAATCGAGAAACATGACCGAATCTGTCCTGGCTGGAGAAGTAGTCCACAAAGTCACTCGCCGCCAGCGAAAGGACGCAACTCAAGTAGAGGTGGAAGTTTATGGTATACCCGTAGTCTTGTGGGGAAAACAGATTGGGGTTTTAGCTCTATACCACGATGTTTCCCAACTAGTGCACATTGAACCCGCTCCTGTAATGATGGTTGATGAGGAACCTGAAGAAGTTGATGAGCTGATGGAAGTCGAAGAAGTTCCATTAGAACCTGAATTGGAGCAAACTGAAGTCGATGAGGAATTGATCAGGGAATCTGTTGCTGTATTGGCTGGTAAAAAATTGACCGAAATCGAAGGCATTGGACCAGCTTATTCTGAAAAACTAGCCGCAATCGATATCAATTCTATTGATCAGTATTTACTTGCAGCAGCTTCCCGCAAGGGACGTCAAGACATTGCGGAAAAATCTGGTATCTCATCGAAATTAGTGCTTGAATGGGCAAATCGGGCAGATTTGATGCGAGTGGAGGGCATAGGAGAGGAGTATAGCGACTTGCTTGAACAGACCGGTGTCGATACAGTCAACGAGCTTAAATATCGAAACCCTGAACACCTGTACAATTCATTGTTGGAAATCAATGAACAGAAGAACCTGGTGCGAAGAGTGCCCTCTCAGGCTGACGTTATGAAGTGGGTAGAGGCGGCCCAAGAGCTTCCAGTCGTGTTGACTTATTAACGATTTAAGTTTAGTACCAAAGCCCTATTGTGTTCGCGGCTTAAATGAGTTAACTTATATACACAGAAGAGGAGAAGAAAACCTCACTTCCCACCCAACACCCCCCAAGTCCCTCCTTTCTGTCAAGGTAGGAGGGACCCAAAAATTCCCGCAAACTGTGACCAGTTTGCGGTTTTTTTTTAATTTATCCAGGTAAAGGATGACAGGATTCAACATATAATATTGGAGTCAAGTCTTGCTGGTCCTGAGACTTCCCAGATGACACTACCAAACCATTGATCACCTCCAAAGTGTATGACCCGATCATGAAGATCCATAGATTGCTCATTCTGCTTGTCGTCTTTTTCGGGATAGTAACAACAAAAGCAGAACCAGCCACTCAGTTTATGACCGTTGCTTTCCTGGATATCGGTCAGGGCGATGCGACACTAATCCGAGATGGAAATGGCTTTGATATATTAATAGACGGAGGGAATAAAGGGGCCGGAGATAAAATCATCAACTACATGAGATCAGTCAGTGTAGATGATCTAGAAGTCATGTTGGCCACTCACGCAGACCGCGATCATATTGGTGGCTTGATAACTATTCTTGAAGGTGGTGAAATTCCCGTTGAAAGTGTCTACTATAATGGCTATCCAGGGGCTACTCAAACGTGGCTCGAATTCTCTGATGCAGTAAGCACTGCAGGATTGAGTCTTAATCAGGCTCAATACCCAGACACATATACCTGGGGTGGGATAGATGTCCAAGTTCTAAATCCAGTAATTGGGTTGGTAGACCCAGATCAAAATAAAGCTTCAATCGTGCTCCACATCGACTATGCGAATAGGTCCTTGCTCCTGCCTGGGGATATTGATGCAGGCATTGAAAATCAACTCCCAAACCGAACCACCTCTCTTCAAGCGGACGTCCTGAAAGTTGCTCACCATGGAAGCAAAAACAGCACATCTGAATCCTTTTTATCTGTTGTGATGCCTCTTGAGGCGGTCATCTCAGTTGGACCAAATTCGTATGGTCACCCCGCTATTGAAACAATTTCCCGATTGGAAGCTGCCGACGCCAATATCTGGCGAACAGATGCTGTTGGTACCATTTTATTATCAACCGATGGAGAATTGATCGAAATACTACCAAAACTCACTTTCTTTCCATTTACGCTGCACACTTTTCATTTCATCGATGTGCCTGAATGACCAACAAGTGTAATACAAACCAGTATTTCCAAGAATTTCCTCTAATCCTTCGGTGCCTACTCAAACGAATCAATTTCAAGGTCTGAAGAGAACACAATAAATGGTAGCTAAAAAGGAATGGTGGCAGAAAACAACGATCTATCAAATCTACCCGCGTTCCTATAAAGATTCTAACAATGATGGAATTGGTGATATTCAGGGCATTATTTCTAAGTTGGATTACATTCAAGAAGTCGGGTTTGAAACGATTTGGATCTCCCCCTTTTTTTCCAGCCCTCAAAAAGATTGGGGATATGATGTCAGTGATTATCTCGGTATCGCTCCGGAGTATGGAACTCTATCTGATGTGGAAGAACTAATTCAAGAAGTCCATCTAAGGGGGATGAAAATATTATTCGATCTGGTACTTAATCACACTTCCGATCAGCATCCTTGGTTTCAAGAATCTCGCAGCAGTATCAACAATCCAAAGCGGGATTGGTATATCTGGCGTGATGGGCGAGGGAAAAAACCACCCAACAATTGGAAATCTATCATTGGAGGCTCAGGGTGGAACTATGATCCGCACACCGACCAGTGGTACTACACGAGTTTCTTACCTTTCCAACCTGACTTGAATTACCGGAATCCCGCGGTGGTTGATGGGATGTTTGATGTCGCCAGATATTGGTTGGACAAGGGGATTGATGGATTTCGTTTGGATATTTTTCACAGCCTGTATAAGGATAAGAATTTTCGCAATAACCCCTTGTCTATTCAATTAATCCCGGATGCTTATTCTGGTGGTTTTTTTCAAAAATGGCAGTACAACCTTAATCAACCAGAAACTGCTCAATTCGCAAAAGATTTGCGGATACTAATCGATTCATATTCACCTAAGAGATTGTTACTCGGGGAAATCTATGCAGACGTGAATACGACAGCAGAATACCTGGGTCCAGAGAACGATAGGCTAAATCTGGTGTTCTTATGGGAATTAAAGAATGTTCAACCGAACCTTGAGGATTTGATGAAAATCGTCAAAGAATTTGAAAAAAGATACCCAGAACCCTTCACTCCAGTCTATGTTTTTGGAAATCACGATTCCAAAAGGTTGATGACGAGAATCTCAGACGATGAACGCATAGCTGCCTTACTCGCTCTTTTTCAATTCACTACTCGTGGAGTACCGGTTACTTATTACGGTGAAGAAATTGGTATGTCGGAGGTTACTCTACCAGCAGCCACAGCAAAAGATCCTCTTGGGAGACGTTTTAAATTCATTCCCGACATTCTCCTCAAATGGTTGAATCTCTATGTCAATCGAGATGGTTGTCGCACTCCAATGCAGTGGGATAGTACTGAAAATGCTGGTTTTTGCGATGCTGAAAGCCATCCCTGGTTGCCAGTTAACGAAAACTACTCGAAAATAAATGTCGCCAGCGAGAAAAAGGAGAAAGGATCTTTACTCCGCATCTATCAGCAATTACTGCATCTCAGAAAAGATTCTAAAGCGCTTCATTCTGGGAGGCTTAAATTGGCAGAAGTTGAACACCTTCTGGCCTACCGGCGCATACATGACCAGGAGATATTATTGATCCTGATTAATTTTGATTCAAGGGAAGTGGAATATCAGGAAAGTTTGAATTTTGGGGAGGTAATATTCGAAATCGGAGAGTTCAGAAGATCAGCTAAAGGTGGGATCATTATTAGTCCATTTTCTGGTCTGATCATTACAGAAAAATCGATTCTCAATGGATAATCCGTCTTTATCCCTAGTCATCCTTTGCATCTTTATTCAATATACGATTAACTCTCGGAAGGGCTTGGAAGGACGCTAACAACTCAGGTTCAGATATGTTCTCGCTGATATAATCTACCACCTCGCGAGCCTCTTCCAGGAGGTCCGCTTTTTTATTTTGATCACTTTCGATATCCGCCAGGTCAATTAAAATCGCCCACAGGATACGGCGGCAATTCTGCTCCACCGCCAATTTGCGAGCTTCTACTAATTCTTCGTATGCCTGCGTAACCTGATCTAATCCGAGCAATGCCCGTGCTTTCTGGTTTAACAAATCAGGAACCAAAATCTTGATCTGATTTGCTTTTAATGTGTCAAGATACACACTCGCTGTATCTAATGCCATCGCATAATCGTTGTTCGCGAGATAAATTTCAACATGCAAGGTGTAAATAAAGGGGTGAAAAATTAATTCGCTATCTCTCAGGTATGCGAAACCCACTTTTTCGAATATCCGCATAGCTTTTTCAAATTCACCTTGATAAAGTTCGTTCTGTGCCTTGTTCAAAAAATATAACGATTTAAAACTTTCATATTGCCTTGTAAATTCTTGAATATCCTTCTGAAACTGCTGAGCCCTGCTAGTATCGCCAAGCATAGCATAGAGCCAGGACTTGAGCATCTGGGAAGCGAGAATGCCGGCCGCAAAATTCGCTTGCTTCGAAAGTGTCAAGGTTGACTCAAGTGCCTCTAGACATTTATCAAACTCCCCCCTCTCGAGAAAAATTGGACTGATCACGAAGTAGTTATAT
>CP070785.1:3063823-3069762 GCA_020346705.1 Chloroflexota bacterium
GGTCAATTTGCATGAGATCATTGCACAAAGCCGGCACGAGGGTATGCCTGCCTGGAGCGGCGATCTGACCTCCGATGAGATAGATGCGCTGGCTGGGTTTATCATCTCTCCAGCCGGCAGCCAGCTCTTTACCGATAACTGTAGCGAATGCCATGAGGTCGCTGAACTGATCGCCAGCGATCCGATCGCCTTGAGAGAGTCAATCCAGCTCGGATTGGAGTATGAACCACATGCAGAGGTGGATATCCCCGATTGGAATGAAACGATCAGCCAGGAGAACCAAACCAAACTTTTGAATTTCCTTGTCGCTCCAGATGGTCAGCGCCTCTTCGCTACCAATTGCGCCCCCTGCCACGGTCAATCGGTGGCTTTCGCCGGGGGTGAAGAGCAGTTGTTGGAGACGATCAGCCAGGGAGGTATGCACTTGGAAATGCCGCCCTGGAGGGAAATGCTAACTGAGAGTGAGTTAGAATTACTTGCCCGCTACGTGACCGATCCTGCTAATGTTCCTGAAGGCGTGGAAACCTTCCAAGCCAACTGCTCTAGCTGTCACGGTGAACGTATCCCCTCCTCGGATGATCTCGAAACTGCGCGGCAGATCATCGCCGAGGGCGGTGGTCATGAGATGATGCCCGTGTGGGGCGAGGTATTGACACCAGAACAGTTGGATGCTTTGGTCACTTTCACTATCGCTGCTGCAGAGGGCACCTCGGTCGAGATTGGTCAGCAACTCTACAGTCAGAACTGTGCCGTTTGTCATGGTGAATTTGGTGAAGGTGGTCCCAATCCTTCCCGCGCTGGCGACATCATCTTCCCCATCAGCACCGCCGAATACTTAAAAACTCGGGATGATTCTACGATCAGATCGATCACCGCTCAAGGCCAACCAAATTATGGCATGTCTCCCTTCGGCAGCGCCTTTGGTGGACCCCTGGACGATGAAGACATCGACGCCATTGTCGCCTTTATTCGATCCTGGGAAGCCAATCCCCCAGTTGAATTACCCCCAGAAATTGTGGTCGACGTGGATGTTGAGGAAAATGTGGTGTTGGATACCAAAGAAGTCTATGACCAACTTTGTGCACAATGCCATGGCCTCAACGGAGAAGGTGGACTTGGACCTTCATTCCAAGATCGACAATTCCAGGCGACCCGGACGGATACACAGCTTTTCAATGCCATAAATCTGGGACATGAAGCCACGTCCATGATCGGCTGGGGTGACGTTCTGAGCATTGATCAAATCCAAGAAATGATCGAGCTTATCCGTCAATTTAGAACCTCCCCGGTTGCAAGTGAACCATCGATTGAAGGGGTGTCATTTCGTGATGATGTGATGCCCATTTTTGAAGCCGATTGTGCTGCTTGCCATGGGAATTTCGGAGGCTGGGACGCAAGCACCTACACATCTGTGTTGGGTACAGGAAACAACGCCCCAGTAATCATCCCCGGTGACCCAGAGAACAGCCTGCTGGCCCAAAAGATGGTTGGTACCCAGTCTATTGGAGAGATTATGCCTCCTGCAGGTTTACTACCGGATGAGGAGATCCAGGTCATACTTGATTGGATCGAGGAAGGTGCGCTTGATAATTAACACACCATAAATCCATCACCGCTGGTATTGCGATGGATATGGTGTGATTAGCACCAATCAAGCAGGTAACTTACAGGTAGCTGTGGATTCAAAACCAGGTTCTCGTTTCTGGCCGATCAAAGCTAATCTACGTGCCAAGATCACACTTGGAGTGGTTATCCCTCTGACTGTGATCCTTGGCATTTTTACCTTTCTTGAGGCTTCTCGGCATCGCGAAACCGAGCTTCACAACCTATCTATCCTTGCATCGCAGTCTGGGAAAGTGATTGAAAGCTCCTTGCGAAACGCCATGCTGGAATCCAATTTTTCTGAAATGCAAAAGATATTGGATGCGATTGGCGATGCGGAAGAGTTCAGAATTGTTTACCTGCTGGATAGTGAAGGAAAGGTGATTTTTGCACCGCATGGTGTGGGTGTCGGGGATAGGTTAAACAATAATCATCCAGCCTGTCAGGCGTGTCACAAATTGCCTCCCCAAGAAAGGCCGAGTAGCGTTGTAGTAACAGATGACAATCAGCGCGTGTTCCGCAGCATGTACCCGATCAAAAATGCTCCTGAGTGCACAACCTGTCACGATCCAAAGGAACCGATCATCGGATTGCTGCTTACCGATATTCCTTTCACAAAAGTTGAATCTGCTTTATTCTCAGATTTACGTGAGAACTTGTTGTGGTGGGTAGGAACAATATTGGTTACTGTCGTTGTTGTTAATTTTGCAATGAGCAACATAGTAGTTAGTCGCCTGCAAAGATTAGCCACGGCTATAGTAGGATTTGATGAAGATCATCTGAGCCTGCGATTGCCACCAGATGATCCCGATGAGATCGGCCAACTCTCCGAAGCCTTCAACAACATGAGCCGGCGAATCGAAAAAGAAGTGGCAGAAAATCGCTCCCTCTCTGATCATCTCTACCAGCAAAGCCAGCAGCGGGGTAAGCTGCTAAAACACCTGATCACTGCTCAGGAGGACGAACGGAAACGCGTCGCCAGGGAACTCCACGATGATCTTGGCCAAGCATTGGGGGCGCTTGCATTGCAAACCGAAGCGGTAGAAAAGCTAATCGGCTCAGATACTGAACGAGCGATCGACCAGCTTAACGTAACCCGAGATTTGATCAAGGATACCACCGACAGTATGTATGAGCTAATATTAGCGCTTCGCCCTTCAATTCTAGACGATCTCGGACTGATCTCTGCATTGCAATCCCAAGCTGAGAGATCGCTGGAGGGCAGCGAAATCGACTTTGAGTTAAATACTGATGGTCTAACCGATCGCCTCGAGCCGGAATTGGAAACCACCCTTTATAGGATCTACCAAGAGGCACTGAACAATGTCAGGCGTCATTCTGGTGCAAAAAAGGTGTCTATCAACATCTCCATGTCTGATGGCTATCTTGAAAGTGAGATCCGGGATGATGGTTATGGTTTTGATATGAGTCAAACCGATTCCAATGCCGATGAGCACTATGGTTGGGGTTTGCTTGGGATCAAAGAACGCGTCAGCCAATGGGGTGGTGAATTGGAGATTATCACAGAACCAGGAAAAGGTACCCTGATCCGTCTCCGTTTCCCCATTGCGGAGGTCAATGATGGTTGATCAAATTTCCGTGCTCATCGCGGATGATCATACAATTGTTCGTTCAGGAATTCGCCTGCTTCTAGAAGCAGAAACTGACATTAAAGTAGTCGGAGAAGCTCTAAATGGACGTGAGGCACTCGAGTTGGTTGAGTCTCTTCAACCAGATATTGTTTTAATGGATATTTCCATGCCTGAAGTGGATGGACTTGAGGCTACCCGGGAGATCAAAACACGCTTCCCGAAAATTAATGTTTTAGTTCTTACTATGCACAGATCAGATGATTATTTCTTCGAGATGCTCAAAGCAGGAGCCTCCGGATACATTCTAAAAGGTGCAAAAACTAGCGAACTCATTAACGCAATCCGTGTAGTTCAGCAAGGCGAAGTCTTTCTATACCCATCGATGACTCAAAAATTAGTTCAGGGTTATCTTCAGTTAGCAGATTGGGAAAATTATGATGAGCCTTCGTTGAGTCCGCGTGAAAAAGAGATCTTCCGCTTATTAGCTGAAGGCTACAGCAATAAAGAGATTGCTGATGAATTGGTCATCAGCCCCAGCACTGTCCATTCTCATCGAGGTAATTTAATGGAGAAGCTTGGGCTTAATAATCGGCGCGAGTTAATTCAATATGCAAGGAGACGCGGCTTGCTCCAATCGTAACTCAATTTAACATTTGTCATGTCACACCAAAAAAAATCGCCAAATTTGTTGGCGTTTTTTTTATTGAATTTGGCAATCTCTGTGATTCCCAAATGTCTAATTTTTCACTAATATTATTTTAAGGTTTAATGCGAGACTTGGAGATGTGATGCCTATCCATCAAGTATACGTGATCTGGACTCACCAGCTTGTCCGCGATTCTTTGCGCCAGTTGTTAGATCACATCGATATCACCTGGGTAGGCGCTTCTTCAGATTTCTCTTTCGCAATTGAAGAGATTTCCCGCTTACATCCAGACACAATTCTTATCGAAGAGGGAGTGGATGAGACCACCACAACCGCTTTTATGGAAATTGTCGAAAAATTTCAGTGGAATCTGCGCGTGATTGGGGTAAGTCTAGATGACAATCAATTAAGCATTTACCAACACGAGCATCAAACGGTGGGGCAACCAGAGGATTTGGTTCGCTTAATTATTCAGTAACCATCCTCATTAGGTTTCTCCGGAACTCGAATTGTTTGAACGTCTTTGTTCCAAGGAGGTCCGCTAATGAAATGAACAACTTAACCATGATGAATTCAAGTTGACATATTGGATAACAACCTTTGAGGAGAGTGCCACATGTTTCGTAAACTAATTTTAATAGGAGCAATGCTCATTCTTTCAACATTGCTATTGGCTGCTTGTGCTGGGGCAGAGGGCCCAGAGGGCCCTCCAGGGCCTCAAGGGCCAGCTGGACCAGCAGGAGCTCAAGGCTCCGAAGGTTCACCTGGAACCGAGCTGACTGAAGAGCAAATAGCAGCTTTAGCGATCGCTGGTAATTTAGGGGGTATCCAGTTCCCAGCTTTGGATGAGGTTCGCCGCGGCTGTCCCGCCTGCCATGTCCTGGTGGATGAGGAGACCGGGCAATACACTCTACCATATGAGGCGCATGAACGAGCAGAAGCTCGCGGTGAGGAACATCCAGAAACTGCCCCAGATGGCACCTCCTTAGCGGCAACGGAAGATGTAAATGTAACAACCTGTTTGCAATGCCATGCAGCTGGTACTGGAGACCGTGCCGGGAAAGGTGTCATCGCTCCACTTTCCTTGCGAGATATTGTCCATCCTGCCCACATGTACAGTCAGTGGTTTAAGCTCCATTATGGTGGGAACTGCTTCACCTGCCATAATGTGGACGGGGAAGGGAATTGGGAACTGCTCACCGAAAAAGTGGAAGTCAATGAAAAAGGTGTCCAAGATCCCGATAGCTTGCCCATCCCAGGCGCAATTCCTATCGGCGCAGGAACTGCATCGGGCTCAGAATCTGCTGGTGGCAGGCTATACGATAAGTGGTGGACCGAAGCCGGTGTAGATGAGCCCACATCAGACCAAACCCTTTGGTCTACTCAGACCACCAACACACGCAGTGGCGGCGATACCTGGCGTTGCAAAGAATGCCACGGATGGGATTACCAGGGGGCTGATGGTGCATATGGTTCTGGTTCCCATTTCACTGGTTTCCCTGGCGTATTTGACATCCAATCGGAATCCTTTGAAACGATTGTTTCAATTATTGATGGGAGTGCAAACCCAGACCATGATTTTTCTGCGATGGGTAGCGATGCTATCAACGACCTGGCGAATTTCCTGAAATCCGGCTTATTGGATTACTCCCCCATGATCGACTCCGAAACAAAAGCAGCCATCGGAGGAGATATCGCTAATGGTGAATCTCTCTACACCGCTTGTTCTGCTTGCCATGGTCCAGATGGGCGCGCAATCAACTTTGGGGACGATGAAGAACCAGAGTATGTGGCTACGATCGCACTGGATAATCCTTGGGAGTTTCTGCACAAGGTGCGCGCTGGTCAACCTGGCACCGCAATGCCGGCTTCCATGGACTCGGGTTGGAGTGTGGATGATTTGCTTGATTTGCTGGCTTTCTCCCAGACTTTACCCACCGAGGCACCATAGCTAGCATCACGATTGTGAAAAGTAGGGCCGGAGAGACAAACCTCCGGCCCAAATCGAAATTCATCTCGCCTTTGAGGTTGGAATGAAACGGTATTGGTTGATCGGTTTATTTATATTTGTTGTAGTTGGTGTAATCGCTGGGGTAATC
>CP070785.1:3069862-3072995 GCA_020346705.1 Chloroflexota bacterium
GTCGCTCTAAGTACGGATCGAAACGCCCAAGAGAGTGACACAATAAGTATTCGCAGAAGTTTTGTTGACCCGTTATAAGATTTTAGAATTCTGAATTGGAGAATTCGAATGCCAAGACGATACCGACCACAGAAAAGAGTGATTCCGCCTGACGTTCGCTATAACAATGTCAAGGTGCAGTCGTTCATTAATCGAGTGATGAAACGCGGTAAGAAGAGCACAGCCACGCGAGTGGTATATGACACTTTTGATCTGATTGAAAGCCAGACCAAGAAGGAGCCTTTAGAGGTTTTCCTTCAGGCAATGAAAAATGTTTCCCCTGTAATGGAGGTAAAACCTCGTCGAGTTGGCGGAGCAACTTATCAGGTGCCCATGGAAGTAGCACCTGATCGACAGTTTGCCCTAGCAACTCGTTGGATTTTAGCATCCGCTACTGCACGTCCCGGCAGATCTTTTGCGGAAAAGCTGGCTGGTGAATTAATTGATGCATCCAATAACTCTGGATCCGCAATTCGCAAGAGGGATGAGACTCACAAAATGGCGGAAGCAAATCGCGCTTTCTCCCACTACCGGATTTGAGAGGATTATTGAAAGCATGACTCGCCAACATCCAATTGAACGGTATAGAAATATCGGCATAATTGCCCATATTGACGCTGGTAAAACGACAACTACCGAGCGTATCTTATTCTATACCGGAAAGACCCATCGTATTGGCTCTGTGGATGATGGCACCACCGTCACTGATTGGATGGAGCAGGAGCGCGAGAGGGGCATCACGATTGTTTCAGCTGCGGTTTCTGCAGTCTGGAAGGATTACCAGATCAATATCATTGATACTCCAGGGCATATCGACTTCACCGCTGAAGTTCAACGCTCATTGCGGGTTTTAGATGGTGGTATTGTAATTTTTGATGCCGTTCAAGGAGTAGAACCCCAGAGCGAAACTGTTTGGCGCCAAGCCGATCGATACCATGTCCCACGTATTTGCTTTGTAAACAAAATGGATCGGGTTGGCGCTTCATATGAAAGAACCATTGATATGGTGAGGGAAAGATTGGGTGCAAATCCGATCGCTGTGCAAGTCCCTATTGGTTCGGAAGTGGATTTTAGCGGTGTTGTGGACCTGTTTACCGAAAAAGCGATTATTTGGGAGGATGACTTAGGTCAGGAACCCAGGGAAAGCGAGGTTCCACCGGAGTTAAAAGCAATCATTTCTGAGATGCGCGACAAAATGGTGGAGCAGATCGCAGAAACCGATGATGATTTGACTTTGATGTATCTTGAAGGCGAAGAGATTTCGGTTGAGCAGCTTAAGTCTGCATTACGCAAAGCGGTCATAGCCAATAAAGCTACACCTGTATATTGTGGCAGCTCACTCCGCAATAAAGGCGTTCAACCCTTACTTAATGCGATAATCGATTATCTGCCTTCGCCTATTGATGTCCCTCCGGTGAAGGGATTCATCCCAGGAAAAGATAAAGAAGAAGAACGAACACCAGAAGATGATGCACCGTTGAGTGCGTTGGTATTCAAGATTGTGACTGATCCATATGTTGGGCGTTTGGCGTATGTGCGCGTTTATTCCGGGAAGATTTCCCAAGGCACGATGGTATTCAACTCAACCAAAGGGAAAAAAGAGCGTATTGGACGTCTTTTGCGTATGTATGCTGACCGTCGCGAGGATGTTGATCAGGTTTTAGCGGGAGACATCGGTGCAACCCTCGGGCTTAAAAACTCTTTCACCGGGGATACACTTTGTGTCAGCTCGAAACCGATTTTGTTGGAGGCGATTTCCTTCCCAGAACCCGTAATCTCGGTAGCTATCGAACCAAAAACCATCGCCGACCAGGACAAGATGTCTGTTGCATTGCAAAAACTGGCTGAAGAGGATCCAACTTTTCATGTCCGCACGGACCAGGATACTGCCCAGACGATAATTTCCGGCATGGGAGAGTTGCACCTCGAGGTTTTGGTAGATCGTATGCTCAGGGAGTTTCGGGTGCAGGCGAGAGTCGGTCGACCCCAGGTTGCTTATCGCGAATCGATCACCCGGCCCGTCGAGAGAGTGGAATGTCGTTATGTAAAGCAGACTGGTGGCCGCGGTCAATATGGACATGTTGTGTTTGAAATTGAACCTGGAGAGCTCGGATCAGGTATCCAATTCGATAACCAAATTTATGGGGGTGTTATTCCGAGAGAATATTTCAATGCAATTGAAAAAGGAGTTCGTGAGTCAGCTGAAGCTGGAGTTTTGGCTGGCTATCCAGTGGTAGATGTGAAAGTTCGCTTATATGATGGTTCATTTCATGAAGTCGACTCAAGTGAGATGGCCTTTAAAATGGCGGCCTCTATTGCTTTCAAAGATGGCATACAAAAAGCGAGGCCTGTACTTCTAGAACCGATTATGAAAGTAGAAGTAGTGATCCCAGAAGAATATCTAGGAGAAACTATCGGTCAATTAAATGCTCGCCGCGGGGAGATTATTGGCACAGAAATGCGACCTGGCAATACTCAAGCAGTAAAGGTTATGGTTCCTCTGGCCGAAATGTTTGGATATGCGACTGACTTGAGATCAGGGACTCAGGGCAGAGGCGTATTCACGATGGAATTCGATCATTACGCTCAGGTTTCTGAGAGTGTAGCGAAATTAGTCATAGCTTAAATCAATCAGTTATTATTTATCCGCAGGAGAAGATTATAGATGGCCAAGCAGAAATTTGAACGGACAAAGCCGCACATGAATGTGGGCACGATGGGACACATCGATCATGGCAAGACGACGCTGACGGCGGCGATCACCAAGTATTGTTCATTTCAAGGATATGGAGATTACCGGCCGTTTGAATCGATCGACAATGCGCCGGAGGAGAAGGACCGCGGCATCACGATCAACATCGCGCACGTGGAGTATGAGACGGAGAAGCGCCACTACGCACATGTGGACATGCCGGGACACCGTGACTACATCAAGAACATGATCACGGGCGCCGCGCAGGTGGACGGTGCCATTCTGGTGGTGGCGGCGCCGGAAGGGGCGATGCCGCAGACCCGGGAGCATGTGCTGCTGGCGCGGCAGGTGGAAGTGCCTGCGGTGGTGGTGTACCTGAACAAGATCGATATGATGGATGAC
>CP070785.1:3073095-3077991 GCA_020346705.1 Chloroflexota bacterium
AGGCACAGGCCGCAGTCGTGCTCATACCAGCATTCGAGGGACTGATTGTCGCTTGGGAATATATCGCTTCGTTCGCCTGGAAGAATCCCTCTTCTAAGGCCGCCAGCGGTTGGCTGGCGTCACTCTCGGCGATGATATGACTGATCATTTCAACGGCCAGGGAAGATGCGACTTCCCCCGCCTGGTGACCACC
This sequence comes from Chloroflexota bacterium, assembly GCA_020346705.1. GTDB lineage: Bacteria > Chloroflexota > Anaerolineae > Anaerolineales > UBA4823 > PFL25. The sequence continues at coordinate 3,073,289 of CP070785.1, forward strand.
AACCCCATCAGCGATAATGGCAACAATTGAGCGTGTTGGATCTGACTCACCAACCTGGTATGCAGAAACTGCGAAGTTGTCTTCATTGTTCTTTCCCACCCTGCCTGGATGTGTGGCAGCGAAGACAGGAAAATGGGCACTTTCTATCGGGATCATGATTCATCACCATCCAGCTTACGCACAGGTTTGCGCACCCGGTGTGGATTACGCATGATAAAGCGAAATCCTACTCGTCCGATATGAACCAAATCCCCTTGTTCAAGGATAATTCCTTCATTGTTTATCGGGGCATAATTGACCCAAGTTCCAGCCACCGATCCTTCATCTGACAGCCGGAATACACCTCGCGACTCGCGTGTCAATCGAGCATGGAGTTCTTCAACTGAACCGTCCTCGACGAAGTGGTCAACCTGCCCAAGATCACTCCCAAAAGTGGCTTTCTCGCTTGAGATCACGAGCGGAGGAATGGTCTCTTCCTGGTTCGCATCCGTTAATGGGACGAATTGGGCATAGTGCGTTGATGAGATGCGGCCTCTCGGCCAACGAAAACGATTGATCCAGGTGGCGCGTTGTGGAGCCGGTTGTTCCTGGATATACTGAACTGGCTGCGTCACAGGATCGGAAACCTTGCTGCGACGTCGATACTCTCTCAAGAATCCCGGTCGCAATCGCCCACCGAGAACCAAGACGAATAACAAGATCGCTCCAGAGACTGCGACTACAATCCCGGCAATAATTGCCCGGTTCTGGGAGATAATTCTCAGCGGGTTCGGTGAAGAAGAGCCCACAGTAACCAGAACCGATGTTTCGAGACTCCTGGCGGACATTCCCATTACATCTTCGACTTCCACCTCTAGAATGTACTCCGCACTCGAGGAATATTCCTGCAAATCCCAGGAAAATTGATTGAAGGGTTCAGTGAAATTAGATTCGTATTCCTGCCCATTGATGTAGAGGGTTGTTCTGCTCAATGGACGGACATGACCATCAGGGAACTCAACCAGCACTTCCAGGTTTTGAGATTCTGGAGATAGGAGCTCGGGTTCGTCTTCCTGCTCTGCATTCACCCGTTCGATCTCCATTGGGGGGGAGACAAAGGTGATACTGGGTGGCAATACTTCCAGATCAAATTCTTGCACCGGGGAGGTGATTTTTTGTCCCGCAAAATTTACTTCAGCACTAACCTGGTGAGGGCCGCTGGTGATAATCTGCGAATCGTAGGTCAGGAGGTAAGCATTGCGCATCCCTTCGAGGAAATCCTCAGGGGAAGGTATCGGCTCCTGTCCAGAATATGCAAACAACCTGCCACCGGATTGATCGGCAAGCTGCGCCAGCTGCTGTGCTTCTTGAGATGAGAACAGCTCTGATGAAGCAACCATCCAGATGAAAATCTTTACCCCTTGCTGGTTGGCTCGAGCAGCAAGGCTCTGCAACCCTAGAGAGACGTCCTGACTGGGAAGTGGTGTGATGAAGAGAACGGCCCGTCCCATACCAGGATTCGTGGTTGGATCTGCAGCGACATCCAAAGCCTGAGCAAGCAAGTCAAAATCGGGGCCTGTTTCAGACCCATCAGGTGAGTATGAATTTAGCAAGGTAGCCCAACGATCGATCTCTGTCAGGTGGGTTGCTTCTGGGCCATCAGCAACAATAATGCTCAAATCATCAACCGTAGATCCTTCGCGCGAATTCGCCCATCCGACAAGCGCTTCCACCAGGTATTCATACCTGCTCACACCCTGAACGTCGCGGATATCGAATGCCGGACCTGGGCTAACGGCGAGCACAAATTGGACACCTGTGCGTAAAGGTTCCAATTCATTGACCGGCAGCTGGCTGCCATCTTCAATGATGCGCACGTTTTGTCTTTCCAAACCAAAAACAAATTCCCCCTCAGGTGTACGAACATCCAAGAAACTGGTAATCCTGGGAAAATCTTCCGTATTTATTGGTGCCAGTCGTACTTGGCTCCCCTCTTGAGCATTCGACGGATTGTTGGCAGCACCCAATATCAGGATGAGAATCCAAATCAGGGTCAAGACAACCCTGCGTGGAGGGAGGGACATAGCCGAATTTTAGCACATGATCATGAGAACAAAATGGACGAGAGGTTATTCCCACTCAATTGTGGCTGGTGGCTTGCTGGTGATATCGTAGACTACCCGGTTCACTCCCTGGACCTCATTGACGATCCTGTTGGCAATCCGAGCCAACAATTCGTGGGGGAGACGCGCCCAATCAGCAGTCATGAAATCTTCCGTCGTGACGGCTCTTAAGGCGATGGCTTCCTGGTATGTCCGTTGATCGCCCATGACCCCGACCGAACGCACTGGAAGCAGTACGGCAAAGGCCTGAGCGGTCCCTTTGACCCCGTCTTCCCGGGATTCGATGATCAATAAGCCAGCCTCTGCCAACTCAGCGCGCAGGATTTCATCTGCCGCGCGCAAGCGTGCCAGCCTATCCTTTGTAACCTCCCCCAGACAGCGCACAGCCAATCCAGGACCCGGGAAGGGTTGCCGCCAGACCATCTCCCTAGGGAAGCCTAACGTTTCTCCCACTGCCCGGACTTCATCTTTAAATAAATATCTTAATGGTTCCACCAATTCAAACTGCATGTCTTCTGGCAGCCCGCCGACATTATGATGCGTTTTAATGCGATCTACCTTTGATCGATCCGCGGCTTGAGATTCGACTACATCCGGGTAAATGGTGCCCTGGACCAGAAAATCCGCCCCGCCTAAATCGACTGCTTTTGATTCAAAAACCCGGATAAAGGTTTCCCCAATCACGCGCCGTTTTTCTTCTGGCTCAGTGATATCCCTCAGCGCTGTCAGAAATTCCTCCACAGCATCAACTGCAACCAGCTCAATTCCCAGCTCTTGATTAAAAGCTGAAATGACCTGGTGAACCTCACCCTGACGAAGGAGACCATTATCAACAAAGACAGCTGCTAATTGATCTCCGATCGCCCGGTGGACCAAAGCTACCGCCACACTCGAATCTACCCCCCCACTGACTGCCGCCAGCACCTTGCCATCGCCAACTTGATCTCGAATCCGATCTATACTGGCAAGAATTATCGATTCTGGCGTCCAATCTGGATTGATCCCGCATACATCGATCACGAAACGCCGCAGGAATTTCGCACCCTCTGGAGTGTGGCGTACCTCCGGGTGAAATTGCAACCCATAATACTTCCGTGGGATATCTCCGATAAATCCCGCGGGGGAATTCCCGCTTCTTGCCAGCACTTCGAAGCCAACCGGCGGTACCTCCACCCGGTCCCCATGAGACATCCAGACTTTGTGCCATCCTTTTTCAATGATCGGGTTTGGTAAAACCGTTTCAAGGTTCGCCGGGCCATATTCACGCTCATCAGATGGCGCTACCCTGCCTCCCAATGCATTGGTCAGCGCTTGCATACCGTAGCATATTCCCAGAATCGGCAAACCACTTTCCAATACGTATCCTGGTATTTGCGGAGCGTTGGGAGCATATACTGAGGCTGGACCACCAGATAGGATGAATCCTTTTGGATCAATCTCCAGCACCTGGCTCTCAAGCGCATCCCAGGGAAAAAGCTCACAATATACATTCGCTTCCCGGACCCGCCGGGCGATGAGCTGCGCATATTGGGAACCAAAATCCAGGATTGCTATCGAATCCATCACTTTCTCGCCTCGATCAAGTCATTGTGGTTTTCAGAGGCAGGTGAGTTCTCCATTCAATCACCCTCAAAGATAATCTGGTCGCCTTCCATCGCCGAAACGACGGCCAGGGATTCAATGGGAACGCCAAGCTCCGCCAAGACAGCTCGCCCGCCCTCGAAACTCTTTTCGATCAATGCGCCAATCGCCGCGATGACCGCTCCTGCCGTCTGAGCCAGACGAACCAAACCCAGGATAGTCGCGCCCGAGGCTAGAAAATCATCGATGATCAAGATCCGTTCGCCTCCGGCCAGAAATTCCGGAGAGACGATTAATTCGACCGTGCGCCCCTTGGTATGTGAAGGTGTCAAGGTTAAAAAGACCTGATCCGGCATCGTGATCGGTTTTGATTTGCGGGCATATACAACCGGCAGACCAAGGTGATAGGCGGTGGTTAATGCCGGGGCGATGCCTGAAATTTCTGCTGTCAGCACTTTCGTGGCATCGATGCTGCGAAAGCGCCGGGCAAATTCTTTCCCACAGGCATCCATGAGCACCGGATCAACCTGGTGATTGATGAACCCATCAACCTTCAATATCCCTCCACCGAGATTCTTTCCGTCTCGGAGAATGCGATCTTTCAATTCCTGCATGCTGCCCTCCAAATAATTTCTTAGCTGTTCATTTACTCAACCCTGATTCTACATCTACTTTGCCAATGAAACAATTGATTTCACCCCCAGGTGATTACTACTCGCAGGATGAGCCTATGTTAAAATTATCCTTCCGATGATTTTAGCCTCCAGCTCCCCTCGCCGGCGTTATTTACTCTCCCTCCTCGGAGTTGATTTCCAGGTGCTCACAAGTGATATCGATGAAAATGTGGGTCCAGGTGAAACCCCCGAAGAATACGTCATGCGATTAGCCCAGGAAAAAGCTCGGTTTGTCTCAAGTCAGACCAGAGCAGACCAGGTGGTTATCGCTGCGGATACTGCTGTCGTAGATGGGAACAAGATACTGGGCAAACCCGTTAATAGAGAAGATGCGCTGGCCATGCTG
>CP070785.1:3078091-3087171 GCA_020346705.1 Chloroflexota bacterium
CCGTCATGGTATAGATCCTGCAGCCTTCCACACGATGATTAATTCGGAAGAGCGAATGGAATCGAATGTTTTCGTGCACATTTCACGGCAGCAGCTCGATGATTACCGGATGAACTTGATATCCCAAAATATCGAGTTAATTGAAAATTACTTAAGTGATCTCACCAGTTCAGCTAATCGGTTATCGAGCTCCTAGCCTAATTATGATCGGAGCGCATAATGAGAGTAATCGAAAGATCTCCAATAGGTGGTGATGGAGGGGCAAATAGCATCACTGACAGAGCCACAGGCATATGGAGGTTCGGTTGGTCATGGGATCAAGACATCCAGGCGCAAAGTGTGCTCGTTAGAATTTTAGGTGATGTCTTGGACAACACTTATACGATGATCAGCAACGTTGCTCTACCCAGATTCTCATTGCCCGTCCCTCTGGTTCTCGTCGGGCCGACTGGCGTACGCACCATTTATACCAGTGCGGTGAAAGGAATTTTCCGGGTGAAGGGAGAGAACTGGTATAAATTAGCTGAAAAAGACAAGCGCTATAAAATTCATCGCCCAAATCTGGTCAGGCGCACTGAGCTAATGTCGCGGGCGATTATTGATTATCTTGGAGAGAACGGCATTTATTTGGATGATCCGGAAGCCGTTTTGTTTTTTGCCCAACCAGGAGTCCATATTGATGCCCCAGAATCTCCCATTCGGTTGCTCCATGTTGATGGTGTTACCGGTTATGCCGCAACTTTTAATGAGGAGAAGACGGTCTTGGATGCGATGGAGATTCACCACGTCGTTGAACTCTTGACCAAATCAAAACCTTCTCGTGTGAAAAGCAATGAGAGTTTTGGCTCTCTCAAACCTCCTTCAGATGTGGTAGGATATGGCGATTTTAAGTTAAAGGTCTGGCAGTGGATTCTTCTCTTTATTTTAGCTGTTTTTATGTTGATTACAGTCATTGTTACTGCAGTGATTATTGTTGGTTCTACTTGAATGATAATTAATCAGAGAAAACTCAATTGTCAAAACCTTTTCTCTCAGTCATCATCCCCGCCTTCAATGAAGAACAGCGCCTGCCAGGCACTTTAGAGCAGGTGTTTGCGTTTTTAAAATCCCAATCCTACCCTTCAGAAATCCTGATTGTTGAAAACGCCAGCCAGGATAAAACTTTTCAAGTCGCTGAAGAATTTGCGGCTCGCTTCCACAGCGATGAATTGCCAGTTGTGGTCCTTCAAGAACACCAACGTGGTAAGGGCGTCGCAGTGAAGAAGGGTATGTTCGCAAGTTCCGGAAAATATCGTTTCATGTGTGATGCAGACCTCTCGATGCCGGTGACAGAGATTAATCGCTTCTTTCCACCTGCCTTGAAAGATGCTGATATCGCCATCGCTTCTCGTGAAGCGCCAGGAGCAGTGCGCTATAATGAACCCGCTTATCGGCACCTGGTTGGCCGCGTGTTTAATACCCTCATCCGGGTGCTGGCACTGCCGACATTAAATGATACTCAGTGTGGATTCAAGTGTTTTAGGGGTGATATTGTCGAAGGATTGTTCGAAGATATGACTATCACCGGCTGGTCTTTTGATGTTGAAATCCTTTATCTTGCCCAGCAGCGCGGCTATCGCATTCAGGAAGTCCCCATCCCCTGGTACTTCAACCCTGATAGCCACATCAGCGTTGTGAAAGATTCGACACGGATGGCGCTTGATATCTTCAAAATCCGTCTTGCAGACCGCCAGAATCGAAAATGAGCAGGCGGTTTGATCCGAGCTTACTGCCGCCAACACCTGATCTCAGCTTCGAGAAACGCCTCTGGGAGGCCGGCATTGAAGTTATTGCTGGCATCGACGAAGCCGGGCGCGGCGCTCTTGCAGGTCCAGTCACTGCAGCAGCGGTTGTTCTACCTGAATCGCGATCTATTCCGGAAGATCTGAAGGGAATGAACGATTCAAAGCAATTGACCGCTACTCAACGGGAAGAATGGGCGGCGGTCATTCGTCGGGGGGCACAAGCATGGGGGGTGGGATTCGCTTCTCACATCGAGATAGATCAATGGGGGATCATTCCTGCCACTCGCCTGGCTGCTCAGCGCGCGATGCAAAAGACAGGCCTGTCCGTAGAACACCTTTTGCTTGATTATTTATTCCTGCCGGAGGTTAAAATTCCCCAAACGAATTTAATCAAAGGCGATCAACGATCGCTGAGTATCGCCGCGGCCTCGATCTTAGCCAAAACGGCACGTGACGAGCGCCTGATTGAACTCGATTCTGAGTTTCCAGGATATCATTTTGTAGATCATAAGGGATATGCTACTTCCCGACACCTGGCAGCTCTAGAAAATCTAGGTCCGTGTCAAATCCACCGCAGGAGCTTCGCCCCAGTCAAAGAACGGATAATACGACAATAAAAAATCGAGTTTCTCAAAGAAACTCGATTTTTCAAATACCAATTTGAATGTCAAAAAAATCGCTTAAGAGGGAAATTCATAAATCGGGGTTTTGATGATGCGGGCGGGTTTCTTGCGTTCTTTGATCATCTCCCGCAGGCGTTGAATCGTTTTTGTTGAGAGCAGCTGTTCGCCAGTCTCCGGGTTAACCCGGGCTGGGACCTTCTCGATGATAACCAGTTCACCATCTTCTTCCATCACATAGTTGACGCTTGCTTCAACAAGCAATTCTTTCCACGGATAATCGTTCATCTTTAATTCCTTACTATCGATTTAATCCACGAAGTGGATTTGGATTATCTTAATCAGCACGAGCAAGGATTCTACCAGAAAATTCGAATTTGAAAAGGGGAAATCAGGACTACCCGTGGTTTGGTTTGACAATCTATTGACAATCACTGCGGCAGTTAATATTGGAAGCAGATTGGATCTTCATGAATTGGATTCTGCTGCCTGATAAGACGCATCGGAAATCTCTTGTTCATTAAGATAATTCTGAAGACATTCCTGACAGATACATACCTTGCGAACCGCCTCTTCGGGAATCTGTTCCAGCAGCTCACGGGGAAATTTCTTTTCCCCACACCAGCAATCTTTAGCACCGGGATCAGCTGCCATTGCGCAATGGTTCGGCTTACCGCATAGTGGGCATATCGATGGATCGACCGGAAGAACGGATTTGATTTTCATAATCGGATTGTGAAGCTAACATTCCTCGACATGTCACTCACCTACGTTATCATTGAAGTCCACGCTGCTCTGATTACGTGGAATGGTATTTGATGAGTTGTGCATCGCAATTGCTAATTTTAATTATCTATTATCCAATATCTAATATCCAGATTAGATGTTTATTCCTTCCCGCAACCTAATGTATTATAAGAGATTTCACCAAACATCAAATTCGTACCCTCAACAGCTTTGGATCATACATTGGCCTCAAGGAAGCTTTTGCTGGATACCGCACTCCTGCCACCTCAATCTCATACTCGCCGCTTATGATGTAATCTACCGTGGCGATCCCGGTCTCATTTTCAACCGGTCCCACTCCCACCGCAGCGCCTAAAGTGTGCCCATAGCCACCCGACATGATATAGCCAACCCGCAGTCCATCCCGGTAAATGGGTTCACCATAGTGGAGTAGCGGTTCGGGATCGTTCAATAAGAATTGCACCAGGCGATATTTGAGACCCGCCTCCTCCCGCCGCATGAGTGCCTCTTTACCGATGAACCCGCCTGGTTTTTCGAAATCAACAAAAAATTTCAAGCCAACCTCCAGGGGTGTGTCCAGGTTATCAATATCGTTGCCGTAATCTCGGTAAGCCTTTTCCAATCTAAGCGTATCCAAGGCTTGCAGCCCGATATGTTTCAATCCAAATTCATCTCCCGCTTCAATAAGCGTATCATAAACGTGGAGTGAGAACTCCGTGGGGATGTACAGCTCCCATCCCAGCTCACCGACGTAGGTGATGCGGATCGCCCTGACGGGTGCATAACCGATGTCTATCTCCTGGGAAGTTAGAAATGGAAATGCCTCATTGGATAGATCAGCAGTTGTGACCTGGCTCAAGAAATCGCGTGATTTTGGCCCCTGGATGTTCAGGACGCTGTAAGCTGAAGTGATGTTGGTGCAGGTTACATGCGCCTCTGGAGGAATGTTGCGCCGCAACCAGGCCATGACTTGTGTAATGGTGCCATCCCCGGATAAGATCAGGTATTGATCCTCTGCCAGGCGTGTCACGGTCAGGTCTGCTTCGATCCGGCCGTGCTCATTCAGCCATTGGGTGTAAACGCTGCGTCCCACCGGCACCGCGACGTTATTCGCACAGATTCGGTTGAGCGCAGATCCTGCATCCCTCCCTTGTGCCAAAATCTTGCCCATCACGGAATAATCCATGATCGTCACCCCCTCGCGAGCCGCCTTGTGCTCCGCAGCTTGGTATTCAAACCAGTTCTGTCGTCCCCAGGAATATTCAACTTTGGGCTCGACATCCTCTGGTGCAAACCAATCTGGGTATTCCCAGCCGGCATATGTGCTGAAATAAGCTCCTGCTCTTGCCATCCGTTCATGGAAGGCTGACTTACGTACACCTCGCGCCGATTCGTATATCCGGTTTGGGAATGGATCTTCAAACATGAAACCCAACATCTCAACGGTACGGTCTTGCAGGTATTTGCGGTTGTTCTGGAAATGGAGCATTCGGGCGATATCAATTTCGCTCACATCCACATCAGGAGTGCCGTCGACGATCCATTGGGCCATCACCCTGCCCGCTCCACCTCCGAGGAGAATGCCCAAAGAATTGAAACCTGCCGCGACATAGAAGTTGTCGAGCTCGGGGGCATGCCCCATCAGTGGCTCCAGATCTGGGGTGAAGCTTTCTGGTCCACAGAAGAATTTATGGATTCCGGCTGCTTCCATAACCGGGATGCGTTTCATGGCCTCTGCGATGTATGGCATCATTCGATCCCAGTTGGGAGGGATCTCCCCAAAGCTGAAATCCTCTGGGATGCCATCCACACCCCAAGGAACAGCCACTGGTTCGAATAATCCCAGCAGCAAACCGCCAGTCTCTTCACGGTAGTAGGCATAGCGGTCGAGATCGACCAAAACGGGCAAATCAGCTTGGATTCCTGCGATTGGCTCTGTGATCAGGTAGTAATGCTCGGCAGCTTGCAGCGGGACGTTTACCCCGGCCATCTTCCCGATTTGGTGAGCCCAAATGCCGGCACAATTGACCACGTATTCCGTTTCGATCTCCCCTTGGTCGGTGATGACGCCGCTCACCCGGCCATTATTCTGTTTGATAGCGGTGACTTCGATTTCTTCAATGATCTCTGCACCTCCCGTCCTGGCGCCCTTCGCCAGCGCCATGGTGGCATCGATCGGGTTTACCCGCCCATCACCAGGTGTGAAAAAACCAGCCAGAATGTCTTCAGTATTAGCCAGCGGCCATTTCTGCTTGACTTCTGCTGGAGAAAGCTCTTGAACGTCGACTCCAAACCCACGGTCGAAATCGGCAATCCTTCTTAGCCCCTCCAGTCGCGATGGGGAGCAGGCAAATTCCAGGTAGCCCACGGGATGGTAGCCAGTCGATTGACCGGTCTCCTCCTCCAAGACCTGATACAGCTCGCGGGTGTACTTCGCCATCTCGATCTTCGTCCCATCGTAGAATCCTCCCGCTTCCACCAGACCAGCTGCATGCCAGGTGGTGCCAGCGGTGAGCTGCTTGCGTTCCAACAGCAAGATGTCTTTCCAGCCTAGCTTGGTGAGATGGTAAGCGATGCTGCAGCCTATTACCCCACCACCAATAATCACCACCTGCTTGCGAGATGGTACGTTTCGTGAAATAGCGATGTCTTCCGCCATGAAATGCTCCATTTTTTATGGACTAATGAGTTTTAATGATTAAGGTATTGTTAGTTCACCTGGGGATTTGCCAATTCAAGTATCGCATGCAGCAGCACGTTGCCCCCTGCGATCAGGTCTTCGGATTGGGCGTTTTCCAGCTCGTTGTGGCTGAGACCGTTGTCGCAAGGGATGAAGATCATGCCGGTTGGGGCAACCTGCGCCAAGTACATGGCATCGTGTCCAGCACCGCTAACCATCTCCCTAGAGGGATAACCAAGTTGGTCAGCAGCATGCTGAACCGCAGCGATACATTCAGCGGAAAAGGTGACTGGAGGCATGTACCAAATTTCGTCGACCCATCCCTTTATCCTTCGTGTTTCGCTTTCTGCGTCCACAATCGATCGTACCTCACTATCCACAGTGCGCAATACTGCTTCTTCAGGGTGCCGGTAATCCAAGGTAACCGTCAGCTTACCGGGGACTGTATTCCGAGAACCAGGCTCAACAATGAAGTCCCCGAAAGTAGCCCTTCCCTGCGGTGCATAGATATCATTCAGCTGATAGATCTTTTCTATCACGCTTACAGCAGCGGCTACCGGATCTTTCCGGCGTTCCATCGGGGTGGTACCCGCGTGTGCCTCCTGTCCTTCAAATACCAGGTCATACCAGTACATCCCTTGCACGCCGTGTACCACCCCAATCGGAATACCCTCTTCTTCCAGGATCGGTCCTTGTTCAATATGGATTTCCAGGGCGGCTTTGATGGATCTGCCGCCAGGTGCTGCTATTCCTGCATACCCGATTCTTAGCAGCTCCTCTCCCAGGATAAAACCATCCTTATCAACACAGGCGTATGCCTCCTCCAGGTCAAACACTCCTGTATAAACACCGGAGCCAGTTAAACCGGGAGCAAAGCGCGCCCCTTCTTCATTTGTCCATGAGACGATCTCCAACGGGTGGATTGTAGTAATATCGTGATCATTCAAGGTCTCCAGGACTTCTAAGGCTGCGAGGACGCCATACACGCCATCAAATTTTCCACCTGTTGGCTGGCTATCAAGGTGGCTACCGGTCAGGATCGCTGGAGAATCTTCATTGCTCCCATTCCTGCGGGCGAAAATATTCCCTATTTGATCAACCGCAATATCGCAGTTCGCTGCCTGGCACCATTCGATGAATAAATCTCGTCCTACCTTATCCTCATCGCTCAGCGCGACTCGGCAGACGCCGCCCTTTTCAGTAGCACCGATCTGAGCCATTTCTGCCAGGCGGGATAGTAAGCGTTCTCCATTAATACGCAGATTCTGGTTCATACCTTATCTCTGATCAAGGGCAGCGTTGAGCAGTGGATACCACCCCCATTCTTGTGCAGCTCGTCATATTCGACCAGCAGTACTTCGATCCCTTCTTTTTCTAGACGTGTCGCACTGCGTTCAGCATGGGCAGACATCAGCACCCGTCCCGGGCTTACAGCCAGACAGTTAACCCCAAATGCTCCATCTTGGAGGTCGGCATCCAGAATGTGAACGCCCAATTCCCTGAGCCGGGCTAAAAACCACCAGGGTAGATCCTGGACGAAAGCTATGGCTAGATCTTCATTCACCATTACAAATGATCCATCGATGTGCAGTCCATATCCCGTATTGTCCACGCACAATAGCTCGACACCCAATGTCTGCAGTACCTCACCGATCTGGCGAGCCCCTTCTTGGTTGCAGCGGTGACCGATTGACACCACGGCTAGATCTGGTTTCAGCCAGACAAAGCTGCCTCCTTCCATCAGGCCGTCCCCGTGGACAGTGTGCAGGATGGGCATACCCAATTTAGCCAGCGTGCGCGTGAAGGGCAGCTCTTCCCCACGACGGTAGCTGACTCCCATTCGGCAGATGATCGCCCCTCCATCGACGATGATCGCCGGATCCCTAGTAAAAACTGATTTGGTCATATTCGCGAGAGGTCCCTCGAGGTGGATAACTTCCACGCCCTCGGCCTCAAGCGCTTTCACTAATCCATCGTGTTGGGCCTGTGCCTTGGCGAGATCGGGCCTCTCATGGTCGCTCCAGTACCACATCTTGTCTGGACCGATCCAGGCTTGTGCTCTCTCATCATATACACCCCCTTGCATCATGATCTGCCATTCTTGATCAGGACGAGAGACAAGTACGGAGCGCAGGCGTCCCACATCATTGTTTACTCCCCAGCGGCGGCCCCATACTTTCTCCAGCATGGAGGCTTCTTCAAACCTCGGCTCAGGTTCACCAGGTATCTGGCGATGCAGGTTCATATATGCATTTTCTTCCAGGTTGGGATCTCGATCATTCATCTTTGCTCCTCATTTCCCCAATAATGCGATTTGTGATGGTTTTTGCCAACTTCCTTGATTAATCGAGTGCAAATTCCATTATATATCAAATTCATTTGACGGTCTCTCCATTCTTTAGGGACCGTAATGGGCTGCCACTAGTTCGCGTTATCTGTCACAAAATTGCAATTAGGACATTTTTGGTATATATTAGATGTATAGGATTTGAGCTTCCTGAAATCACTTTTTTGTTTTGCGAAGAAAAATTACAGGTGGAGTAACAATTAATCAATCCGGTAAATATCAATGGATGAAAGATTGATCGATAAGGAGAATTAACCATGATCACCGTGAGGCGGCTGTTGTAGAAATGAGGCGATGAAATCTGATCCATCGCACCGAATGCGATGGTTTTTGAAGCGCTGAGTTTGATGGCCGAAAAGAACATTGGTAGGGAATTCTGATTACCACAGTTCTGAAGTATTACCAAACATTGCCCATCAATTTTATGCTTGCGAATGGACTATAGGAATTTATGAACTCTTCTTGTCTCTTCACCAAAATCTAATGTTAACAAATTAAGATATAATTTATTTGATTTATTCATTCCAATTATCTCTGCAGCAGATCAGATTTTCAGCATAAAATTTGGACGATTGAGCTAATCGCTTGCCCATGTTGGCAGGAGGATTTGAGGTCTACTAGAAATAATTTATGAATGAACCGTGTGTCTTTAAACATTGATTTCTGGCTAAAGTTAAGCTATGTGGAGTGGAGTTGATAAAAATCTTCGGGGGAAAAGTTGGATTGGAAAAATTGGAAAGGTAATTACATTATTTGCTTTTGATGGTTTTCCTAATTCCAGATATTACCCGAACCTGGAAATCCGGATTAATGGGGTACGTTTGGGAGCGCAGAATTGATCGAGATTGGTGAAATAATCAACCAGCGCTATCGCGTTGTGGCAGAAATTGGTCGTGGCGGTA
>CP070785.1:3087271-3093537 GCA_020346705.1 Chloroflexota bacterium
ACCAGGAGACGCAAATCATCATGCGTGGCAAATCCCTCCACCACGCCGATCGAGCTGCTGCCTGCATCCGTGCCCGATACGAACTTGACCCCGGCCCGGTGCAATTCTTGCAGAAGGAAATTATCTAAATCATTCTTCCAGGTCCAAAGGGGTTTGTGGTCACCAAGAGCTTGATAAAGGAGCTGGTGCCTATTTTGACCATTGAGCACCTCCTCGATCAATTCTGGGAACAGATAGGCTGTCTCCTCCCGTGCTAAGAAATCTGCCTGCTTAAAAAGTTTTTGGTTCACCACGTCATAAACAGCCAGCGTTGTGCCAATAGGGATATCCTCGGCGATTAATTTATCGATTATCTGTGACAATTGCTGGCCTTGCATATAAAGAAATTGGTCTGGGTCAAAGAGATATTCAGAACCACTATCATCTGGATAGATTTTATTAACCACGTCGATAAGCGCAGATAACCAGGCCTCCTGATGGAGAAACCGTGTAGGGCGGTCCTTGGACCAAATCAACTCGAAGCTAAGCTCCTCCAAGTGGGCTATTTCATCCAATCCTTGTGAGATGGCAAGTTCGTAGCCAACTTGATATGGAATGTGTCCAACTGTGTACATCCCCAAGTCTTCAGCCATTACCTGGGCTTCGCTGAACTCATCGACTGACAATTCCATATACAGCTTGGCAAAATCAAAGCCGTTTTTGTGCCTTTGTGCGACTTTGCCTCCTGGATTGGCTACAGGTCCATGAATTGTCCGGCCTGAAGAATAGATCATAGGGCCTAAAGTTTCTCCAGCGAGAATCTCGTCCCTCCAATCTAAAACAAACGTGTCATCCGGCTGAATGGGCGCGGTACCGCAATCCCTGATTGTGGTCACCCCTTTAGCAATATACAAATCTAGTGGGGAGATGGGTAAAACTTCCCTTGATTCTTCATATATATGCACATGCATGTCTGCCAGACCCGGCATTAAGTACGCCCCCTTGCCATCGATAATGTCTGCCCCAGGAGGTACTTCGACTTCATCTGGATTTCCAAAAGCCAATATCCTGTCACCTGTTACCAACAAGATCTGATCCTCCAAGACGATCTCCTTGGTTATGGGGATTAGATTAACGTTCACGATGGCGGTTATGGGTTCAGCTGGTTCGTTTGGTCCTCTTGTGCACCCAATTTGGAGTGCCAATCCAAGGACAATAAATACAAATGCGAATTTTTTTGTCATCCTTTTACTCGCTTCCTCGGGTGGAAATATCTGGCAAATCATTCAACTCCTCAACGGAGATTAAAGTTAAACCAAGATCGCGGATCATTATCAGAAAACCATGGAGTTCTGCCTGGTCGATTACTTCACCTTTTAATAGGGTGAAATTATCTTCTTCCTCGATAAAAAATCCATCAAACCAATCAGACCAGTCAGGCTCCAAATGCTCTTTCAGTTTGATTGCATATTGTTTTGGTGGAGACTTCATCTCTTATCCTCTTTCCTTATCCGGCTCAAAATTAGTATAGGAAATTTGTTCAAATTTGACATCTACTAAATAGGGTATTTCGGGTAGGGTATTTGTTAAAAATAAAAAATCCTCCTCGAGGGAGGATCGATGGGAAATTAATCCAGTTCTAGATTAGTGACAGCTCATTTGCCTTGTTCACAGCTTCGGCTCTATTATGTACATTGAGTTTTCGATACAAATTCTTTATGTGGGTGCGCGCGGTTCCAACAGAAATGACCAATTCCTCGGCAACTTCTGTGCTTGTCAGTCCAATCGCCAACAAACACAATACCTGCAGTTCTCGCGCGGTGAGTGGAGAAATCAGATCTTCATTGCCTTCAATATATCGCATTTCTCCGATATGGGTTCCAGCACTATGAGCTCGTAATATCTCACCGATGAATTTGACGAATAAACTTTTGCTTGCTGCATATTTCAGCAGGTCAATCAGGGATTGCCCGTCATTCAAAAAAGCATTTAGATGTCTTTCAGACTCAGCAATCGTTAAAGCTGATTTTAATGATCTGAGGGCTTGGCGCTCATCCTTTCTGATCCATGAAACTAGTGCTAGTTGAATATATATATCTAACTCTTTGCTCCTAGCTCCAGCTTCTTTAGCTATCTCTAATAAGCGAGTCAGAAGTTGAGCAGCTAGCTCGAGATCTTCTCTTTGGCGCAGGTATTTGGCTAATACTTGATAGGTTTGTAAATGAATATATCCGATATCGTCGTCCAGATGAATATCAAGATTTTGGATTAATTTAGCCACGTGGTCAAGATCTTGAATTTTTAAATGCAACATGCCTTCTTGGAAAAACACATCTAAATGCTGAAAAGGCGGTAAATGTTCAGCGTTCTTTTTTGCTTGTTGAATGGCGATTTTTGCCCCTGGAATATCCCCTTTGGCTAATAAGGCTTGGGTATAGAAGAAATAACCATCGTGAACTGCCTGTCTGTTCCCCCATCTCTTGCTCAGTTCAAGTCCTTTTTGTGCCTGCTCGAATGCCTGATCGATTCTGTTCCACCGGAGCAGGACACCACTGAGAAATGAGTAGATCAATCCTTGGATCGGGGATCCCCGCTGGACATCTTCACCTGTTCGTTGAAAAGATTGCAGTGCTGAGGTGTATTCTTTATAACCTTCCTGTAGGCGACCCATCAACACCATCACATACCCTTTGAAAGATGAAGAATAGATATAAACAAAGCTATCCTCCCCTTTTTCACTTACCTGTTGGGCGGTAGTGTATGCCTCGATCGCGGCCGATAAATCGCCTTTCCAACGTAATGACAGCCCTAAAATCAAGGAAGATATACCTCGGGCGAAATAATCATCATGAGGTAATAAGGCGAGTGCTCCTTGGGAATCATATAGGGCAGCGGATTGATCACCTTTTAATGAGTATAAGCATGCCTGTATCGCGAATATATGCCCATTTATATGATCTTTGTCTGCTGCAATTAATGAGGGAAAGGTTGAAATCAGGGAAACTTCATCTTGAACTAGGTCCAATTGACCTGAAAATATCATCTCCCAGGCACGGGCAATACCGAGCCAGGGATGAGATTCTACGATCGGTCTTGGTAATTCTTCTATCCAAGAATTTATGGTTTCGAACTCACCCTGATTGATTAATTTCATCACGATTCTCTGAATCAATAATGCAGCTCTTTCATAATCATTTGTTTCAAACGCATGATAAATTGACTGATGAATAAGATTATGACTTTCAAACCACTGGCTTGCTTGCTGGTGGATTCTTGGGATTTCTTCTGGCTGTTCCAATGCCAAGCGCCTTCTAAGAAGCTCAGAAAACAAATGGTGGTATCGATATCGGCGACGATTTAGATCTAGAGAAATGATGAATAAATTGTTATCTTCAAGATATTCCAAAATGCTTTGGCAATGATCGATACCTGTTACTTCATGACATACCTGGTCTGATAAAACATTTAACAGTGAAGTCTGGAGCAAAAAGGATTTAATCTGCTCCGGTTGCTGGCGAAGAATTTCTTCCACCAAATAATCAGCGATGAATCGATCGTCACCCGCGAATGAGGCAAAGAATGTGTTCTTGTCCGAATAATTTCGCATGGAATACGCGGATAAATGTAATCCGGCTATCCACCCCTCAGTTTTCCGGTTCAAGATACGAATCTCCTCTTCAGACAGGTCCCATTCCACAACTTGATTTAAGAATTGAGTCGTCTCTTCAAGATTGAAACGGATGTCTTTAATCCGTAGTTCACATAATTGCCCCATTGACCTCAATCGGCTGACAGGAAAAGGAGGATCAGAACGAGTTGCAATGATCAGATTTACCTGACCAGGTAATCGAGTAATGAATTGAAAAACCATTTCATGGATTGATTTTGATTCAATTACGTGGTAATCATCAAGAATGATTGTCAGCGGTGTTCGCATGTCGGATAGCTCGTTGATTAGCTCAGCCAGAAACACCTCAATGGAGACATGTTGTGGTGAACGCAAGATGGGCTTAAGCACGGTCTCCAGATTGGTACTTGTCTTCTGAAGAGAAGCAATAATGTATGACCAAAAGCGAGTTGGATCGTTATCATCTTTGTCTAAGGAAAGCCAGGCAACTTTCCTATCGTTGTCTGATGTCCATTCAGTCAACAAGGTTGATTTCCCATAACCGGCGGGGGCAGAAACAATGGTGAGTTTGCAATTTTCTGCGGAATTTAGTTTCTTGAGGAGTTTAAATCGAGACAAATGGCTTTTTGATAGCGCCGGGGAGAATAACTTTGTTTCAATAGTCGTAAATGGCGTATCCGAATGCTTTTCTTGCTTGCCCACCGTCAGTCTCCCTCTTCTTCACAGCAAATATCTGCTGTTTCTTGCGATCCTTCAAATTGTTTGATGGCATCGACGAACATGATTAGATGCTTGGCTACATTATCCTGGTCAGGTTCAGGAATATGTTCAAATACCTGTAAGAAATAGGCATCATTTACATTGTGCATCTCTTCTACTTTTTGGTGCCCGGACTGTGTCAATGAAATTCGGAAACTTCTGCGATCAACGAGATCGCTTTCCCTGCTGACATATCCCAGACGAACCAAATTATCCACGGTACGGCTTAAAGTGCTTTTATCCAGGCGAAGAAATTCTGCCAACTCGCCAATTGTGGTTTGGCCCAAATCCTCGATAGCGAACAAACAATGACACTGCGCCACAGTTACACCACAGCAACAATCCTGCAGTTGATTACCGAGAAACTGTTCGAATACTCTCAGCTTTGAACGAAATTTGCGAATATTGACCATGTACACCCACTATAGTTGTTACATACAACAGTTGCAGTATACAACTAAAATAATCTTTTGTCAAAATTCTTGATGTTTTTCTCAATTCCGAATTTACCTTTCCAAATATGCTTGGATAATTTTGAACTTGTCCTGCAAAAAATTACAGTTCAGCGAATCTTGCCCAAAGCTGATCCAATCGCCACCAATCCCGCGGCGATCAATCCCAATGCAGGCAACCAACGCCGTTGGGTGGCAAAGGCAACTCCAGCACTGGTGGCTGCGATCCCGGTGGCAACACCAGCCTGCTGGACGATGCGATCGGCTTCATCAGTAGTACGGCCGTGATCCACCAAAGTCCACTTGAGCAGTGAGCCGCCATCGACGATTGGTAGGGGTGCCAGGCTGCCAGCGAAGATCAGGCCATGACCGATGCTAGACCAATTGGCCACTTCGTGGGCTATTGATTTGCGAGGGGTGATAGCACGCACCAGCAAGCTAGCAACCAGTCCCCAAGCACTGAAGATTGGACCACCCATGGCGCGCATGCGGTGGGTGCGCGGCGGCACATCCTCGTCATCGTAAATTGTGCGCGGCATGCCCGAGGAGAGCTTGATGCGATCCATGGGCGCACCAGCCAGGCGGGCGCTGACGGAATGGGCGCAGGCGTGCCCCACATCAGCCAGCACTAAAGCAATTCCGGCTACTGCCCCAACTAAAAGGCGGGTTGGCCAAGGACGTCCGGGATGCTGCCGGCCAGAGAGCCAGGACATGCCCGCCCATAATGCAACCAGGTTAGCGAAAAAACCGGGGGAAATTTCGAGTGGAGTGTCTAATACTTTGGGCATTGATACTCCTTAAACCAATCAATTTGGGAAATGATGACGACATAGACCTCAATTACATTGTTTATGAATGGTGTAGCCTTGTCTTTTGTGGGCATCATTGATATTTAGGTCGAGAACCAGGTTAAGATCGCAAACGCTTGTTCTCAGGGTCATAGACTGCTTCGGCCAGTACCTTTACCTGTCGACGTTGGCTCAAGATCTCAATGTCGAAGGTGGTCCCTGGGGTGGCGTATTCTGGGTGAACAAAGACAAATGCCAAGCTTTTCTTAACCCGGTGACCATAGGCACCCGAACTCGTCACACCGATGACTTCATCCCCATCATAGGCCGGCTCACCCCCATACACATCCGCATCTTCAACATCTACTTCAACATAGGCAATTTTCCAGTCAAGCTGCTCCTTTTGGCGCTGAAGTAGGGCTGCCCGTCCAACAAAATCACCTTTATCGAAATTCACGAAGCGTTCCATGCCAGCTTCGATCATCGTGATCTCGTTGATCAATTCCACTCCCCATGCATAATAGGCTTTTTCCTTACCCAGGCTGCTTAAAGCATATATGCCAAAATCAGCGATGCCGAACTCTTCTCCAGCAGCCCACACTGAATCGTAGATCCTTTCAAGCCGATCAATGGGCATGTGTAGCTCCCAGCCTAACTCGC
>CP070785.1:3093637-3122318 GCA_020346705.1 Chloroflexota bacterium
GCTCCACTGGATTGCCAATAAAAAACATCCCGGCGAATGTGCTGGGATGTTTGCTTAACCCCTCCTGCCTGGAGGGTTACGGAGAAACTCTCACAGCTTCAAAAAAAGCCTCTCCCTAGTCCTGCTCTTGGAAACAACTACGGTTGTTCTCCTAAGGTAACATCGATAGTTAACAGATTTCCATCCCTTATTACCGCCAGGGATACCTCTTCACCGATACCGACCTCTTGGAGATAGGCGGCTAATTCTTGTACCGTCCCAACATCGTTCCCATCAGCTCTAACAATGACATCTCCACCAATAAGGAGCGCTTCACCATTGATCGTGACAGTCTGGTCACCGCCTAAAATTCCTGCCTCTTCGGCAGGACTGGCGTCTTGAACCTCTAAAACCAAGACGCCTGTCTGATCTTCATTGAGTTCCATTTCTTTCGCGATCTCAGCGGTGAGAGGAATTCCCATTATTCCCAGCCAGGCTCGATCATCCGTCGCTAAGGGTGGGGCTACAACTTGTGATATTTCCTTCGGCCTGGCTTCTAAAGTTACGGAAACTTCGACCTCCTGACCATCACGCAAGAGGGTTAAGATAACCTTCTGACCGACAACCGAATTCGACGAGAGATAAGCGATCAGGTCATCCATTCCGTTAACCGGTTGTCCATCTATCAAGGTGATTACGTCACCTCCAGCATTCACATCCGAACCATCAATCATAACCTGGCGATCACTGCCTTGTATGCCGGCTTTATCAGCAGGTCCATTTGGGGTAACAGCTGCGACCATAGCCCCGCGCTGATCGTTCGCAAGGTCCATTGCTTCAGCCAGATCAGGAAATAGTGAAATACCACTGATCCCCAAATATGGGTGTTCAAAGCTCCCATTTTCAATCAGTTCGGGAACGACACGATTAACGATGGAAGCGGGTATCACAAATCCAATCCCAGCATTAGCACGAACTGGAGATTCAATCGCAGCAGTGACTCCGATCACCTTCCCGCGATCATCCAACAGCACACCCCCTGAATTTCCGGGGTTGATTGGTGCATCAGTCTGGATCACATTGGGAATGCTGTAGACTGGCCCGGCAGAAAATCCATCGCTGGCTGGTAATGAGCGACCTAATGCGCTGATAATACCGACTGTCATGGTGCCATCCAATCCAAAGGGGTTTCCTATTGCGATCGCCAGCTGACCGACGCGCAGCGAGTCAGAATCACCCATCACAACTGGTTGTAGCTCTTCTGGAGGGAGATCAACGCGGATCACCGCCAGGTCGCTATCAGGATCTGCACCAATTAATTCGGCTGTTGCAACGGTCTCATCTGAGAAAGTCACTTCAATCTCCTCCGCACCAGCAACAACATGGTTATTGGTGATGATGTTACCCTGAGCATCCCAAACAAATCCTGATCCAAAACTTTGGTTCACAGGAGGTTGGAAATTAGGTGTATCTGGAGACTGCGGCTCATTTGGAAACAAATCCGGATGTTGAGCAGCAAATGGCAGCTCTTGACCGATAACCCGGATATTCACCACAGAAGGGTTAACTTGCTCATATATGTTAACCAGGGTTTGCTCATAAGCAGCCAACAATCCTGGTTCGATGGGCTCGGTTACCGGCTGACTTTGTTGGACCGATTGGGCTGCCGCTTGTTCATTTAATTTATTATCTTCAAAAACAGTATTAATCACCTCCGAAGCTTCTCCAGGCAGCGCGGCTAATGTAGGGCTGCAGGCCACCGCAAATAAGGCGATTAAAACCAATAATACTGGTAATTTTCGAATATTCTTAGACATATTCACCTCGTTGATAAAAAGAATCTTTTCCTTCGCCATAACGATAACCAAAACCAACCCCTGCGTCTTTAAATCAAGCTTAAGGTCAGCTTAAGGAGAGATTCTTCTTGTCTATCTAATTTTGAATTGTTGATATACCAGGAGGTTCTAGCTCTGTTTTGGCAACCAGATGGTAAACTGGCTGCCTTTTTCAGCATCGCTTTCTAACTCAATTTCCCCGCCATGAGCATGGAGAATGTCCCTAGCAATACTTAGACCTAAGCCCATACCCTGTTTTATCTTGCGACCCTGATCCCCACGGTAAAAGGGTTCGAACACCAGCTCTTGTTCGGCTTCAGCAATTCCCTGTCCTGAATCTTTGAACCTGATCCAGACCTGTTCATCAGTGTCCCCAGAAGAGATCAATATTTCACCACCATCAGGAGTGTATTTAATTGCATTGCTGGCAAGATTTCCGATAACCTGTGCCATTCGTAAGGGATCTGCATTTATCTGCAAACTTGCTGGGGGAAAATCTTCCTGCCAACTGATTTGTTTTTCACCAGCAGCCTGACGCCAGGGCAGTAAAACACTCGGCAACCATTCGCCTAAATCTAGGATTTCTTTGTTAAGTTCAAATGTTCCGATCACTTCGTCATGCAGATGGGCCAGTTCTTCCAAGACATGCTGCATACGATCCGCTTCCTCGTCCATGCCTTTCGTTAAGTCAATAAGCAGCTCCGGTTCTTGATCAGCACCTCTTAAAATAGACTGGATACCAGAACGTATCGCCCCAAGGGGACGTCCGAGCTCATGAACAAGGTTTGCTAATAGATGCCTCCGTGCATCCTCTAAATGATCCAACCGGTCAACAAGATAATTCACGGACCTCGACAAATCTCGAATTTCTTCAGGACCCCCTTCAGGTAGCTTGTTTTCCCTTTCTCCCTTTGCCAAACCATAAATTGCACCGGTCACACGCCTGATCGGATTACCAATGTTCAATCCCAATATAATTCCGATTCCAGTTCCTACGAAAAGACCGACAATCAAGACTGCAGTAACAAGGTTTCGAAGTTGTGAGAAAAATTGGTAGAGCGACGCACTGCGATAGCTGACCCGCACGACACCAATTACCTCTTCCTGAGGAGACGTAACCGGAGTGAAGACATCAACCAGAACATCCCTCAGGCGGAAAATAGAATAATTCGTCAGCACGACATCTTCCCCTTCTTGTGCGTCAGACAATCCCTCGGTTTCTAAGATCTGGCCGAGTTGACCGGAATCCACCCTGTCGCTGGAGAATAATAATCTCCCATTTTCATCCAAGAACATCACCCTGATTGATGGGTCGATCTGCACCCGGTTAAGCATGTTACTGACAATTACTGGATTGCCAAAAAGCTGGAATTCAGCCCGGCTAAGTTCAGCCAGATATCTTGCCTCCTGGGAAAGATTTTCCGCAACAGAGGGGAGCAAAAACTGCGATTCGAGTACGAAAAACAACGCAACCGCGGCCAAAGGAATGATGACCAGAACTGGAAGAATATGGCTAACTATCAGGCGATTACGCAGTGAATGGATCAATTGATCTCCCGGGGTACAAACTTGTAGCCTTTCCCTCGTACGGTCAGAATGCGCTCGGGTTGTGCTGGTATCGTCTCAATTTTTTCTCTCAACCAACGGATATGAACGTAAACAACTTGAGGTTGGCCGATATATTCAGCCCCCCATACACGAGCTAATAAATCTTCAACAGTGATGATGTGATCTGGATTCGTGGCGAATGTATGAAGCAGGTCGAACTCTCGCGGCGCCAGGCTAATTTCTGCCCCGGCAACAGATACCGAATGTGCTTTAGGATCGATAATGATGTCTCCAACGTTGAGAGATGGCTGTTCTGGCGACAACTTGCTAGTTTTTGTACCCCTACGCAACACTGCCTTTATCCGCGCGATAAGCACATCCACATCGAACGGCTTGGTGACATAATCATCTGCCCCTAATTCAAGTCCAACTACCTCATCTAATTCCCTCCTGCGAGCTGTGAGGAAGATAACTGGTACTTCCAACTGTCCCTTGAGCTCGCGCAGCGCATCCAGTCCATCCATACCTGGTAGTCCGATATCCAGGATGACTAAGTCCGGTGTCGTGATCGCCACCATTTTAAGGGCGTCTTCTGCTCTAGCAGCAGTGTTTACCTCAAATCCTGCCTGTTGGAGGTTAAATGCCAAGCTGCGCCGTAATAAATCATCATCATCGACAATCAGTATGTGTTTCGCCATCGTAAATCTCCTTGCGATTCTATCGCAATCCGGGATTTATTGCTTCAGATATTAGGGAAACTTAACCAATTTACATAATCTGGTGATCAAATAATGAGTGTTCTCACCATAACCAACAGGAGAAAACAAAGTGAGTTGCAGCGTAGTTTACTCAACGATTTAAATTGACTGATATGCAATTAATGGTTCTCAGATAATTACTCCCCCTCCTGATTAGTGGAGAGTGAATTCATCGAAGATGAATATGCCGCTTTCTGCTTGCGGATACTCCATAAAGAGAGGATCATCTTCTCGATCTTCTCCCGACCCTCTTTCTCAGAAGAGACTGGGGGATTTACAATGGAATCAATCACAAAAACCGGTCGACTGCGGATTTTTTCAAGCGATTTATATAGATGCTCCCCAAACACACCCATTAAACCCAACTGCACCCCAATGATCAATACAACAATTGCTCCCAGCAACCACCAAACTGGGAGCGACAGCTGGTAATATTCACTCGCAACTACCAGCCCTAATGCAGCTAGCCCCCCCAGCATGCTGAGGAATAAACCAATTGACAAGCTTGTCTGGAAGGTTTTTGGAGAATAATAACCCAGAGAATATTCCAGGTGCAGGCTTTGTTCTTTGAAAATCACACTTCTTTGCCCATCATCCTGAACCTGGAATGAACATTCAACCATGTAAGGTTGGAATCCAGTCCAGACCAAGGTTTCGATGATATCACTGAATGGATCCGTTATCTGAGACAGGATGTAATAAACCTCTTTATCTATCAAGAGGCTGCTGATATCTTCGAAATAAATCCGATTGGGAAACAATTTTCTCCGCAGAAAAGTTCCTCTTTCAAGCGTATGCTGGATATTTAACCCCTTTGAGTTTGAATCGATCCATATACCAAATACTATTTTTTCATCAGATTCCCAGTGATGGATCAACTTCTCGAACACTAAGCAAGGATCAATGATACTTTCTGAGAAATACCCCACACTATCCCCGGACGCGTATGCTATTCCCGCTAAAAAGGATGCCGGTGGACCAAAGTCACGCGTTAATATAATCAGCCGGTATCGCTTATCATTTTCTGCTTTCTCTCGTAACACTCGTATAGAGTCTTGATGCGAACCATTCCCAACCAAGATAAATTCAAAATCATGCTCAGCAACCTTAGAGGCTAAATTCTCCAGCTGCCCAGTACGTAAAACCTGTCTATTAACCCTCTTTGATATGGGTATAATGAGCGAAATCAATCCCATTAGGATCTCCACCCCGGAGATAAAACTTTAAAAAACTGGTGATTATGTCATCATTCTTAATAAATCATAAAAACATGTAATTCCTATCAATTTATGTTTATAAATAATTCAGGCTCTCATTGACCGTTACACAAACTTGTTCGATCTCCCAGGAGGTCAATTCCGGATAGCAAGGGAGGGATAATACTTCCGCACTAGCTTTCTCGGTTTCCGGGAGGCGAAACCTGGAATAATTCGAGTTTAAACCGGCAATCCACCAATGATCTGGGATGGCATAATGAATCGCACTGCCAATCTCCTTGCTCTCCAGAAATGATTTTACATAGTCCCGTTTTGGAATCCTGACTACGAACAGCTGGAAAACTGATCCATCATTTTGGTAATCGAACTGGATATTCGAATTAGACCTATCCAAATGTATATTGTATGTCTGGGCAATCATCCTCCGCTTGAGATTCCATTCGTCAAGCATTGGTAGTTTTGCCCTCAGAATTGCTGCTTGAATCTCATTCATTAAGCTGGATTTGCTGTGAAACTCATTGGGATCAAGTTCCAGGTTAAACCCATCTTTGCGCAGATCACGAGCTTTGCGAGCGATTTTGACATCACTGGTCAGTATGGCTCCTGCCTCCCCAAGCGCGCCCAGGTTTCTTGTCGGAGAAAAACAAAAACAACCCACATCTCCCCAGGTTCCAACCATCTTTCCGTCGAAATTGGCACCATTCGCCAAAAAACAATCTTCGACAAGGTGTAGATCAAATCGTTTGGCAATTTCACTGATCGATTCCAGGTCAGCGACGCGACCATATAAATGGGTCACAACAATTGCCCGGGTTCTGGGAGAGATTGTTTCTGTTAAACTTTCTGACGACATGGTCATCGTCAATCGATCGATATCTACAAATTGGGGTATAGCACCAATATTTCGAATGGCAGATGTGCTATGCATGCCGGCATTGGCAACGGTTATCACTCCATCACCTTTTTTGATTCCCAAGGCACGCAAGCCAATCTCAACAGCTTCTGTACCACTGGATACGCCCACACAATATGGAACCTGATGATAGGCAGCAAATTCACGCTCGAATGCATCGGTCTCTGGTCCCAATGTATAGATACCGCTGGCAAGTACCCGATTAATTGCCAGTTTGATCTCGTACTTGTTCTGGTTATACTGGCGCTTTAAATCGACAAATGGTACTTCATCAAGATATTCAAGAGCCCCATTATCTGCCATCTGATCCACTTCTATTGCCTCGGAGTTTGATAATGTGTTCATCAATAACAACTATTGCTGCGAAATTTCGCTTTAATGGCAATAAGTCTCGGTTGTCAATCATTGGTTGGTTTCTGGAATAGGAAATTCACATTCGCCTTAATTCTTCAGCTGCCATTCAATATCATGATTGCCAAATTTTAAGAGGAATAAATCGTAAAGATACCCCACATTAATCCAGAAACCGATCAAGGAAAGGCTGGTGGCC
The DNA here is from genome assembly GCA_020346705.1 of Chloroflexota bacterium. GTDB lineage: Bacteria > Chloroflexota > Anaerolineae > Anaerolineales > UBA4823 > PFL25. Next base: position 3,100,438 of record CP070785.1, read on the forward strand.
CTCCATAGTTGGTTTTTTTACTATTTCAATGAGTGCTTTTATGATTTAAGACGGCATCCTGGAGGTCAAATAACCGGCATGTCCTGAACAGATTGCCGAAACAAATCAGGGGTATCTTTCCCCACCAAATAAGAAACCATCACCTCCCAGGAGCCAGACCGCAATTTAGTTGTATGGAATGGCTCCAACCCCAATAGTCCTTAAGTACTAACCAATTACTAACCTTTCGATGATATAAACGCTCTTAAATAGCCTTTGTTACATTAAAAATAACCATTTTCTTACCATAATTGGTAAAATCTGAGCGATTTTTTGCTTTGAGTTGATATTTAAAAATCTTCTAAATGGCTATGCGCAGATAGGGTAGGAAAATTTTCAATTCCCTTTTTGACCCACAATCCATCTTAATCTACAATTGTTATCAAGATCAAAATAAATTGGAGATGAATTATGAAAAGCTACCGTGAAGAATTATGGTTCAATGTCCCCACCCGCCGGGCGATGATCAATATCACCCCCCAAGTCGAATCAGGTCTGCGAAAAAGCGAAATCACAGAAGGTCTGGCATTGGTTAACGCCATGCACATCACCGCCTCCGTATTCATCAATGATGATGAAGGCGGCCTTCACCAGGATTACGAGGATTGGTTAGAGAGATTGGCACCACACGAACCAGTCTCTCACTACCGCCATAATCGTACTGGAGAGGATAATGGTGATGCACATCTCAAGCGCCAGATTATGGGGCGCGAAGTCGTCGTTGCAGTAACCAATGGTCGCTTGGATTTCGGCCCTTGGGAGCAAATTTTCTATGCAGAATTTGATGGTGGCCGGAGAAAACGAGTGTTAGTAAAAATCATCGGAGATTAAAAGATCTTGGGGGATATCCCGGCACATATTCTGAAGGTTTCAGCATCGAACGATGCTGTAAGGGTTTCAAAACAATAATGAATTCAATCAGGATTCTGATGAAATGCTGATAATGAATAACTTTCCAAAGCACATCTCCTTGTTATAATATTCGTCAGATCGGATTTTATGGAGGATTTCAAGCTAGTTACTTCATAATTTCAACCGACAACACAAGCCACACAATTCATAATTTTCTATTGCAACACGGGAGAATGTTTAATGACCGCAACTCCAAATGAAAGAATGGCAGAATTGTCTCAGCGATTTACCGCACTCGAACCAGAATTAAAAGATTCGCCTGAAAAGGAAGCCTTATCGATCCTGCACGGCATGATTCAGGAAAATCGGAGGGAGATGTTGGCTGGCTATGACCAAAACAGCCAGACTCTGGACCAATCCTTTGAAAAAATCGCCAATTTATACAAATCTGCTCCCGGTATGGAGGGCCCTGCAGAGAATGAAGGTTTGACAGTTGGGATCGAGGCACCCGATTTCACATTGCCGGATGCAGATGCTAAGGAGACCTCGCTGTCGGATTTTCGAGGGAAAAATGTCGTCCTGGTGTTCTATCCATTGGATTGGAGCCCGGCTTGCAGCGACCAGCTCAGTCTTTACCAGAGTGAACTAGCCGAATTTGAAAAACTTGACGCTGTCGTGATCGGCATCTCGGTTGACAGCTTGTACAGTCATGGCGCCTGGTCCGCTGTGCGGGGAATTACTTTCCCCCTGCTGGCCGATTTCCACCCCAATGGCGAAGTTTCCATGTTGTATAAAGTCATGCGGCATACCGAAGGCTTTTCAGAGCGGGCCCTGTATATCATCGACAAACAAGGGACCATTCGCTACAGCCATGTTTCCCCATTAATTCATCACATCCCGGACATTTATGAACTCTTTGAGCAGTTAGAAGAGATCAATCAATAAGACATACCTTATGAGTGAGAATTCAACCACCCGCGACTCCCAAGAAGGAAATGGGAATAACGTTGTTGTGTATGGCACCCGCTGGTGCGCGGCAACCCAGTATGTGCGTCGTTTCCTGGACAGGCACAATGTAGATCACACTTTTCGAGATATGGATCGAGATATGGAAGCCGCAGATCAGGTGCGTTGGTGGACAGGTGGATATTTAAGTCATCCAACAGTAAAGATCGTGAATGATATACTTGTTGAACCACTTTCAAACGAGATCCAACAATCTTTGGAGAAGAACAAGCTGATCTGATTGTAGTTTGAACACGAAATTCTTCAGCGGTTTATTGGGTGAACTCCCAGTAAACCGCTGTGTCATAATTCAAAACAAAGGTTAAAGGGCGAGAAGGATGGATCAACCAAGATGATAAAATGCCCTGCAATCAAATGTTCACTGTTTACAATTCAATTAACTAGCTCCAGGAGGATGAGTATCAATGAAAGCTATCCTAGATAAACTTGAAATTCAAGACATCAATCCAGGCGCATGCAGCGGACCAGACGGTTGGATTGAAGATCCTCAAGGGAAGATGCTCGATTCTTATAACCCGACCACTGGCGAATCGCTGGCAAAAGTAATCCAGGCCTCCCCGGCAACTTACGAGAAAGTTATCAGCCAGGCAAATGAAGCCTTCAAAACCTGGCGCAACCTGCCAGCACCAAAGCGAGGTCAGGTTGTTCGGGATCTCAGCGAAGCCTTGAGGGAATTAAAAGAACCACTCGGTGACCTGGTCTCCCTGGAAATGGGCAAGATCCGTGCTGAAGGGCATGGCGAGGTTCAGGAAATGATCGACATTTGCGATTTCGCAGTGGGTCTTTCTCGCCAGCTGTATGGCCTGAGCATGCATTCCGAGCGACCCGGTCACCGCATGTATGAGCAATGGCACCCTCTGGGTGTTGTGGGTGTGATCACAGCCTTTAATTTTCCAGTGGCAGTCTGGTCATGGAATGCAGCCATTGCGGCAGTTTGTGGTGATCCGGTGTTATGGAAGCCTTCATCGTCAGTCCCATTATGTGGCATCGCTGTTCAACATATCGCCAACCGGGTCATGGCAGATCATGGCTTGAATGGAATCTTTAACCTGATTATCGGGAGTGGTCGTGAAGTCGGTGATTTACTACTAGAAGATCATCGTCTCCCCTTGATCTCATTCACCGGCTCGACCAAGATTGGACGGCATGTTTCACAGACTGTGGCCAACAGATTCGGTCGCACAATCCTGGAATTGGGTGGAAATAACGCTATCATTGTCACTGACAATGCAGATCAAGATCTCGCTCTGCGCGCCATTCTATTTGGAGCCGTCGGGACTGCTGGCCAACGCTGTACTTCAACCCGTCGGATCATCATTCAAGAAGACATCATCGGAGATTTTTCCCAGCAGTTAGTATCTGCCTATAAGCAAGTGAAACTTGGGGATCCTTTGGAGGGGGACACATTGATGGGCCCCCTTGTAGATGGATCTGCGGTTGAGGAAATGTTCGATGCCCTCCAACAGGCCAAAGATGAGGGCGGGGAGATTCTGACGGGTGGTGTCATGCGTCCTGATCTTGGTCCAAATTTCGTCGAGCCGGCGATCGTAAAAATGCCCTCCCAAACCGCTATCGTGAAACAAGAAACCTTTGCACCAATCTTATACTTGATGGAATACAAACAGTTACAAGAAGCGATTGACATCCACAACGACGTGCCGCAGGGATTATCGAGTGCGATCTTTACAGACAGCTTAAGATCTGCTGAAGCTTTTCTTTCCGTGGATGGATCAGACTGCGGCATCGCCAATGTGAATATCGGCACCTCAGGAGCAGAGATTGGTGGTGCCTTTGGTGGGGAGAAAGAAACCGGTGGAGGCCGAGAATCGGGTTCAGATTCCTGGAAAGCCTACATGCGTCGACAGACAAACACGATCAACTTCTTGCCAGACCTGCCACTGGCTCAGGGGATCGAGTTTGGTTGATCCTCTTTTTTCCTTCCACCCTAGAAACGCTGTAAGGCGAATAGAAGATATTAGAAAGAAGAATGCCCCCATTCATTCTGTGGGGGCATTCACCATTTCGGTTGGGACCAACCAAGTTTTATAGATCAACCTGATGTTAGTGTGAGATGGTTGTAAATCTCAGTCGTCCTTATTCTTTTTTGGTTTGTTCTTGTTCTTAGCTTCTTCAGACTTCTCCTTGCCGGGAGATTCTTTCTTCTCCTTGCCGGGAGGTTCTTTCTTCTCCTTCCCTGCCGGATCTACGTCCAGCATTGCTTCACTTGCTAACTGGGCTACAGCTTTCTTGATTTGCCCCCAACCCATTCCTTTAACCCCATCATCAACCCTCATATCGATGATATCTTGGATCATATAGGTCGGATCTATCGATAAGAGTTCATCTTTGTAAAGTCTGAAAAGCTTGAATGCCTGCTCAATCTCACCAAATCCCAGGTTATCCTCGCAGAACCACATCATGATGTTTTCATAAGTGGCCCCATATGCATACAAATCACTGTAAGCATCCTCGAGTTGCAATGCATGCGGATGCCTGTCATCCGTGGTGCAGTAATGACCATCTTTTTCATCATCATCATCCGTGTCATCGTCTGGCAGTTCTTCATCACATTCCCATTTGACCACGAAGTAATTACTCAGTGATTCATCAGTAATCGGATCTCTGCTGACAACTTTAATTTTGATTTCACCCTCAGGTGGAAGCTTCTCTAATTCGGGTTTGAGAGTAATCTTGACTTTAATTGTCACCGGCGTCTCATCGAAAACGGTGACAAGCGAACCTGGGGTGAGAACAACATTGTCTGCACTCAGTAAAACTTCAGCTACGAATTCTTCCCCTTCAGTAATCACATAATCGAGAAGTACATCGATTGAGGGCACACTATCATCAACTGAAACAAAATTCAATGTTGTCGTGAACTCCCGGGCGAGTTCTGCCTCCGCTTCACAGATATAGATTTTGTGCTTCTCTGGGTGGAAAAACAGCTCTGATTCTAGATCTGGATCATCATCTCCATTGTCATCACCATCGTCTGGAATGTGTCGATCATCAAGCAGAACCAAACTCTCAACCTGCCAACCACTCGCAGTAATTGTGAAGGTTACCCGAACAATATCCCCAACTTCAACTTGTGGTTGACCAGCAGCAAGGATAAAGGGAATACCGTTGATTGACAAACTATTTGTTCCGATTGTGGTCACCATGCCAGTGAAAGTGCCACCTTTTCCATCAGCGAATGCACTATCAATGGTGTGGGCAACCCACTCATTATCCTTGTTGATGTGTCCATTGACCAAAACAATATCGCCAATGTTTGGATCCCCGTAAATCTTGGTGCCATCTTTAATGATGATATCAACTCCATCGACATCCCAGATACTGCCCAGGTTATCAAGCAGCTCACCTTGCAATGTAAACAAGTACGTTGGGTAATCTAATGGTTCACCTAATTCAGTCACCACGCCTTGACCCGCTGAAACGAAAGTTTCAGCGCCATCATTCATCACCAATACTTCACCAGTCTCAACAGTGAATAATGACAAACCTGTATCTTCAACCAAAACCTTAAATGAAGTTCCCCTGACGCTGGCCGATCCAGACGGGGTATAGACCTCGTAACTGGCTCGATCGCCTTTTAGAGGAATAACCTGATGATTTGTTTCACCACTATTTTGGATTAATTCCACCTGCAGTTCATTCCCCCAATCGCCATCAATCTTGCTTATAACCAGATCCGTATTCGGATTCAATGTTGCCTGGGTGCCTTCGAAAAACACCAGGTTCACTGAAGAATCAGCCCCAGTACGGAGCCTTTGCCCAGATTTAACTGTATCGCCGCTGGATATTGCATGCCAATCGTTTGCCAAACCAGTATCAGAAACCTCCAGCACGCCCACCCCATCAACCAGAGTCGCTGCCTGGGCACCACGAGGACCGGAGAAATACAACCCAACACCTGAAGCAAGTATGAACACCATCATCAGAACCAATGCAGCTCCAGCGATCGAAGAAACAAACAACCACTGACCTTTGAAGCGGCCATTTAATGAGGAGGTCAGTGTCTGTCTCACAGGATATCTATCCCGAGCTGCGGTGATCATTCTTCGCTTCTCAGATTGGATGATCCTGGGATCTAATTCCGGGTGATCTAAATCCCTGATTGAATTTGCGACTTTAACAAGGGCAGATTCTTCACCAGACTCGATTTCCCCTAATTGATAATTCCTCTGTGCAACATCTTGCTCTTGTCCGTTCAACATTTCTTCTAAATAGTCATCTCGTTTAGACATATGCAACCTCCCACTTGATCAGAATATCTCGCAATGACATTAGCGCCCGTCTTTGAAGACCCTTGACCGAGTTCTCCGATTTGTGCAGCGATTGGGCAACTTCTCTTACCGGCATGCCAACCACGAAGCGCATTATGATCACGTCACGCTGGTTTTCCGGTAATTCAACCAAAGCATGATAGAGTTTTTCACTGGTCAAATCTTTTGTGATCATTTCCAGGGGTTCATCCCCTCCTTCAGGATAATTATCCGCCAGCAGGACATCTTTGCGAATGTTCATCCTTCGATAATGATCGATCGACAAGTTGCGAGCGATTTGGAACAGCCAGGCTTTAAAGGTCAGGGAGCGACCACTGTAGTTGGGCAGTTTTTCGATCATCCTCAGGAAAACTTCAGAGGTCAGATCTTCTGCGGTTTGCATATCTCCAACCCGGTAGAAAAGATAGCGGTAGATGCCGCGTTGATAATGCTCATAAAGCTCACCAACAACGCTTGGTTCACCTTCCTGTGCCCTGCGAATCAAATCTCCATTCAGGGGATCAAACAAATCGCCTCCTGGCTGATACTCTCGCTCTTCCATATGTATAAACGAATGAAACAGCAAAAAGAGTCGTTAATTTTTCATAAACTTCTATCAAGAACATGTTCAAAATATCAAACCCACCCATCCCTGTTCACTATAACACAAAAAATACCTGTTTAGCTCATCCTCAATTGGGGACTACTTGGAAAATAACTGCCTCCTCGTCCTTGAAAACCTCTTCCAATCCAGGATCATCACCTGCCAGTTCAATAAATTTCTTGTGGGATGTATCTGTAAATACGTATTCCGCAGCAAATTGCTGGAAAATAAGTTTAGAGGGGAGTTCCTCCTCCCCGCGGGAGATATTAACCCAGAGTTCAAATAGATCAGGATCCTTTAAATGTAGGTATGTCGGATCCAAACCAATTAAATAGGTGTTATGCGTGTTGTAATAGAACAACCGTGTAAAATCATCCCAATCCGTTTGAAAAATTCTGGCACCATACGGGGTGTTTTGCGCTAACCAGGTAGCTGATTCTGAATAGCGATTTGCTGATTTGGCTTTCATTATGCTTTGCTGCGCATCCTGAGCAGTGAACCAGATACCGGCGAAGACTATCAATGCCAGTATGCCCCCAACTAACCAAGTCCTTTTAGGACTGTACGACGGATCTCCATGCGAAATTATCGGCGAGAGTTCTGAGGTCGATCCAGATTCGCTTCTCCGGCTGGAGGAGATGAGAGGATCCCATGCCATGGCAGCGAAGATCAACGCGAATGGCGGGAAGTATTCAATATAGCGTCTGGACTGGAACAGCATGATCAAGAAAAAAATAGCAATAAACAGCCCTGTGGCGGTTCTGGAGTCCATACGCTGCTTGCGTAAGCCAATAGCAACCACGCCGCTTAAGAATGCCATCAACGCCAAAGGAGAATTTTCCAGCAGCTGGCCAGTCTCATACGGGTACCACTCGTTGCCCACCCTGACTCCATTGGAAACCGCAAACTTTGGCACCAGATGGCGGATAATAAACACGATATTGTGAGGAAAATACGGATTGAATAGGAGGCCAAGGAATATACCAGCCAGAACATACAACAGAGGTCGCAAATCCAGTGTTTGCTCAATCATCCACTCTGAGAAGATATAGATTAAGGTTATTACCAACAGCAGAGGAAATCCGTCAAACAACCACACATAAACAAACGCCAATGGCGTCAGGAATAAATATTTCTTAACGAACAGGAAGTTCAATCCCAAAACCAGTAACGCCAGTGATAAGGATTGCGCCCGCGGCATGTTCATGCGATAAAGAAAGGCCTCAGAAATGGCAAATAATCCCAAGGCCCACAATCCAGCATAAGACACATTTTGGTTCTTCAACAGCCACCAGATACTAATAAATGCAAAACTGGCAAAGATAATACTCGCCAGTTTAGCCCCCTGAATTAAATCTCCAAATGTAAACGGGATTAACAAAACATGGAATAGAAAATGGTGGTCGGCAAATTCACCTGGATTGAGGATTGTCAACGGCAGCCAGGGAAATTCTGGTTTCAATCCCTCCGTTCTCATAAGGGAGGCGATTTTTATGTGGTAATACCCATCAGTACCAACCAGGCTGTTCGATGAGTATTGGATCAGGTACATTAAAACAAAAAAGGAGCTGAACAAAAGCAATCCATAAATCCAGCGAATGGACGTGGAATGTGCAAACAATGTCTCAACTTTTCCTTTGAAAAAAGGAAATTTAAGGGATGATCTCCAATTATCGCTAGTCATACCCTATCCTAAAAACTGAACGAGCCACAAGATAAGATGTTACTTCAAAACCTTGTGGCTCAGAACTTGTCATCAAATTAATCACCTTCGATCTTCAATCGCCGTTATCGTTGCTGTGCTCCTCATCATCCGATTCATTATCATTATCTTCTGATTCATTTTCGTTATCGTGAGATTCGTTATCGTTGGCATCGTTATCGTTAGATTCGTTATCGTTATCCTCGGACTTATTTTCGTTCGAATTATCTTCAGATTTGGTCTCTTGATTGTCTTCCTCAGATTCATTGTCATTCATGTTGTCGTCTGAGTCATCCTCATTTCCATTCTCACTTGATTCATTATCGTTTTCATCATCTTCTGAATTATCATTATTCGAGTTTTCTTCAGACGCGTTCTCATTCTCATCAGAATCGTTTGTGTTTTCGTTATCATTCTCATTACTGTTCTCGTTTTCATCTGGTACTGAATCATTGCTGTTATCATCCTCAAATCCATGCATACCATCATCGAGGTCCTCGGCCAATTCGATCTCTCGGACGATCATGGACCCTTCCGGGGTTAAGATGACATGGATTTTGACAATGAAACCAACTTCAATAATGTCCTCGAACTCAGTTAGATCAGTGATCAGATATACCTCACCATCGATCACGATTTCATCTGCAGAAATCGATTCGACAACACCGAATACTTCAATTTCATCACCTGCCCCATCCTGGGAGATTAGGAGCGCTTTTTCGACAACCGGCTTGACCGGATCTGGAGCTTCTAGGAGGACTGCCTTGAGAGCGACAGCATAATCAAGTAATGCTTGTGATACGAGCGAACTCAGCTCTGCGCCACGTTCAGGATCGGTGGTCATCACAGTCTGAGTTGCTTCCATTGCTTGTTGGATATAGTATTCAAATTCATTGGAAGCAAATTCAACGTCGCTGCTGCGGCCCTGACGTAATAGCTCAGTGATTTCGTCCATTCTCCGCTGCGCAAAATCCAGGTACAGTTTTGCCTGAACATACGCATCATTGGCAAGGGAGATTTGAGTCTGTTCAAGACCCATTTTGAGCGGGTAAAGCGCATCCCCTGGAAGGGAGGATTGTGAAGCAAATGCAGTTGCACTGGCTCCCCCAAACAGCATTATTGCGACAACAACCAATGCCAGAATTGTTGAAACAGCGAATTTCTGGTTGAAAATCCGGACTGAATTTCCTCCCGGATTTCTGGAGCTAAACAGCCCAGCCAACCGTCCGCTTGACTCAGGGACACTGGCAGCGGGCAATCCCTCTAATTCCGCAAGAAATCTTTCTCTTCCTTTGGCAACCAATTCCGGATCTCTATTGGGTGTTGCCGCAAGCAAATTTAGTTTTTCGAGCAACTCTGGATCTATAGATCCTTCTCGTTTTTCGTTACTGTCCATTAATTATCCTTTTCTTGATCATCTACCAACATGCGCCGCAGGGAAGCCAGGGCGCGGTACTGCATTGAACGGGTTGCATCCGTAGTTTTTTTGAGCAATCGAGCGACCTCATCGTGTGACCAGTTTTCCAAAAATCGCAGTTGAATGATCTGCTGCTGTTCTGGTGGCAGACGGAGTATCGCTGTTCGAACACGGTCACGTTCCATTGCATCAGTAACAAGATTGTCAGGGTCGGAACCCGGTTCAACATGCTCCTTAATATCCAGGGGTAGTTCGGGAAGAGGTTTGCGCCGGTAATAATCCGTAATCCAGTTGTGCGCGACCCGGTAAAGATATGCCCGCACATTGTCTGTCGGGCCGCCTCCCCTTCGAACTACATCTAATAAGCGACTGAAGGTTTCTGAGACACAATCCTCAGCAACGTTTTGGTCGCCCAGAAGACGATATGCATACCGGTAAATACCTGGGCTGTGCTGCTCGTAGATATCGATTATTTCTTGTTTGCTGAAAGACTCGGTATCTACTTCAAGCATTGTGTTAGCATTCATATACATTTACCTATTAAGACGCCTATCCGGGGTCAATGTGACGAATTTATTTTGTATAGTACGAATTATTAGGATCTGTTAATTTTCAGCATTGAGCCAAGAACTAAGGTGTAAATTGCCCCAATTGACGGTTATTTTCCCAACTTGTGATGTACAGGTGTTTCTCATCTCATGAAAATGCATTCTCTGAGCCAACCTCATCAACTGTAGAGTTATTTTATCCTACTTATTCGATCGCACTACTACATAATTCACATGATAAATCGAGAATTTTGACGATTCTTATGCATAATTGCACCATAGATCGGATCATGGTAAACTGAATCACCCGATTTTAATTCACAAACTTCTTTGTTATCCACAATGGTAACTGAACAACCTGGCTTGCGCTTACTGCATACAAAACTACTTATTCCGGGTGCCCATCCGGTGATCGTTGAGCGCGCTAATTTAGATAGAAAACTAACCGCAGGATTGAACAGCAGGCTCGTGCTCGTGACCGCGCCGGCGGGATATGGAAAAACTACACTGCTAAGCAAGCATTTTGAAAAGACAAGGAGACCAACCGCCTGGGTATCACTGGATGAACGCGATAACGAACCAATCCGCTTCTGGTCTTATATCATCGCCGCCCTCCAGACTTTAGATGCTTCTCAAGGGAAAACAGCTTGGGCGATGCTCATCTCTTCCCAACCTCCCCCAATTGAGAACATTCTTACCAACCTGATTAATGATATCGCCAACCTGAATGATGATTTTACTCTGTGCCTGGACGATTATCATGTTATTACCAATACGAGTATTAATGAAGGAATGGTCTTTCTGATAGAAAACTTCCCTGAACGGATGCATTTGGTCATCGCAGGTCGTTCCGAGCCGCCATTCCCATTACCAATTTTGAGAACGCGGCGACAAATGTTGGAGATTGACGCATCTGACCTGAGGTTCACCTACAATGAGGTTGCCCAATTTCTCAACCAGTTGATGGATCTAAATTTATCACTAGACCAAATCAAAAAAATTGATCAGGCGACCGAAGGATGGGCAGCGGGTATACAATTGGCAGCGCTATCAATCCAAGGTTCCGACGATATTTCCAAACAGCTGCAATCCTTTTCAGGCGATCACCGTTTCATTTTTGATTATTTGGCGCAAGAAGTACTAAATACTCAGTCAACCGAAGTCCAAGAATTTCTCCTTAAAACTTCAATTCTTGATCAGCTGAATGGAAAATTATGTGACTCATTGTTGGATATGGGCTTAGAAAGTGAAGCCCCAACAACTTCTTCTGCTCAAGCGATCCTGGATCATCTCGAAAGATCAAACCTGTTTATCTTTCCCCTGGATCCTCAGCGTCAATGGTATCGCTACCATCACTTGTTCTCAGATTTCTTGAAAGCTCAGCTCACAGCCGGATTCGAGGCCTTGGAAATAAAGAAATTGCACTCAAAGGCGAGTGACTGGTTTAATCGAAATAACATGATGATCGCCTCTATAGACCATGCCATTAAATCAGGTGATTATTCTCATGCAGCTTCATTGATCGATGAAGAGGTTTCCGAAATCTTTTCTCGCAGCGAGCTGCTTGCGTTGACCAGCTGGTTGGAGGAGTTCCCTCCAGAGATTTTCAATTCACAGCCGAAATTGGATGTCATCGCAGCCTGGGCATACCTTTCAACTGGAAATTCCGATCAAGTTGTATCCCATCTTAAAAATGCTGAAGACGTTCTCGGGGTAGAGGCTGATGGTTCACCGAAAAGTATGCGCCAACCACCAGAAACTCGAGGTGCCTTGGCAGAAATTACTTGTATCAGAACTTCTCTATCCATTAATCAATTTGATTTAAGCGAAGCACTTAGGCTAACAAACCTAACCCAACAATACTTGACTGAGGATGTCGGATCTGGTCTCTTCAATGACAAACGGGATATTCTTGCTGTCAGCCATTTCAACCAGGGTATAGTATACGATTTAACTGGGGAGATCACTCAAGCTAGTGAGTCATTCAGCAAAACCATTGCTCTTAATGAAGAGAATCTACATTTAATTCCTATGGCTATCAGTCACCTGGCTCATTTGCAGGAATTACAGGGTTTGCTTCACAAAGCGGAAGAAACTTATCTTGAAGCCAAGCGAATAACCGATCAACATCCCTATCCTTTACCGTTATCAGGTTTAGCAGATATTGGATTAGGCAATATTCTCTGTGAGAGAAATTTGCTGGATAAGTCTGAGGCGCAACTTCAGAACGGAGTCGAACTCGGGCACAAGTGGAGTCTGAGCGGCGTTTTAACTTCGGGTTATATCGGTCTGGCAAGAGCGGCAATGGCGAAAGGTAATAACAAGGAAGCAAACCAATTATTGGCAGAAGCTATTGAGATTGTCAGTAATTTACAGGTGGCTTGGCAGATACCCATAATTGAATCCTATCAGGCTTTGGTCTGGGCTCGCCAGGGAGAAATCGGATCTGCAGAAAAGTGGTCTCAAAATTGCGGTATCGATACAGATCAACCCATTCCATTTAATCAGGAGCCGATCGCTGTGCCCTTGGCTAGAGTATGGATTGCAATGAATAGACATGATGAAGCCCGGGATTTACTAAGTAAATTACTCGAAGCCAACGAAGTTAGACAAGCGTGGGGCCAGGTCATCCAGCTGCGGATTTTTGAATCCCTGGCAGCTTATTCACAAGGTGACCTCGAGTCTGCCTTCTTTTCTATCAAAAAAGCACTTCAGCTTGCAGAGCAGGAGGATTACCAGCGAATTTTCCTCGATGAGGGAGAAACAATGCAGGCGATTTTAGACCAAACAGATAAACGCCTGGAAGGGGAAGATGTCGATGGAATAAAAACTTACATTGGTAGGCTGCTGCTCGCCTTTCAGAAGGAACCATACTTTTCACAGCAAGAAGATCTACCTTCAACACCTCTGCTTGAACAATTGAGTGAAAGAGAAATTGAGGTTCTCAAGCTGCTAGAAGAGGGTTTATCAAATCAAGAAATCGCTGCCAGACTTTATATTTCAATGAATACCGTCAAGGCGCATTTAAAAAGCATCTACGGGAAATTGGGGGTAAACAACCGGGTCCAGGCAATTTCCAAAGGACGTGAGTTAGGTTTATAGTAGCTCCTACCCAATCGGGTAATAAAACTTCATCCACCTATTTACTACCCAAATTACCCTGCTGGGTGATGACATGATGTCCTGCCATGCTTATAATGCTATGTACAAGTATTTTTTATGGATGAAAGGAGGTAAATATGGATCAATCTGTAGTGACCGTCAAGAATTTCACCAAGACCTATGGTGATTTTGTTGCGGTCGATGATATTAGTTTTGAGGTGCAGCATGGTGAGATATTCGGACTGCTTGGTCCCAATGGAGCGGGAAAAACAACCACTCTGGAGTGCTTGGAGGGTCTTCGCCAACCAGATGGCGGTGAGATGCAAATCACGGGCGTCGATCCGCAAAGGGAACCGAGTAAATTGCGGAATCTGATCGGTGTCCAGCTGCAAACCTCGGGGCTGCCGGATAATATGACTGTTGAAGAATCACTAAACATCTTCTCAGCCTATCATGGAGTCCAGCCTCGCCACGAGCTTCTTACCCGAATGGGTTTGGAGGAGAAAAGGAAAACGCAATACCACCAGTTATCTACTGGTCAGCAGCGCCGCCTATCCCTAGCCTTGGCGCTCAGCCATGACCCACGATTGATCATCCTGGATGAACCAACCGCGGGTTTAGATGTGAGTTCACGTACTGAGCTGCACAACATGATGCAGGAATTGAAATCACAAGGTACAACACTGATTCTGGCAACCCATGACATGGCTGAGGCTGAAAAGATGACCGATCGAGTGGCGATTCTACTGAGCGGAAAAATCGTCGCCACAGGCTCACCCCGTGAATTGACTGCCAAAGGTTCGGGGATGACGAAAATCTCTGTCAGCACAGAGGATTCCATATTGCACAATAATGAGAATACTTTCCCCGCAGTAACCCCGCATGGGATAAAGGAAGAATATTCCATTTATTTCAGCACCGATCCCGGTCCGACCGTCTCTGCAATTCTTAATCATCTGGCCTCAAACAATGACAGCTTAATCGATTTGCGCGTTGAACGACCGTCTCTTGAGGAGCGTTTCCTCGAGATCACTGGTAATGGAGGAACCGAATGAGCGCCTTTACAAATCACTTTCTATTCGAATTCAAAACTGGGATAAGAAACTCATCCGCGATGTTGATGCTCTACATGCTTCCCCTTGGATTCTATGCTGCAATGGGATTTATCATGGTGGAAATCAATCCCGGATTCAAAGAGCTTTTGATCCCAGCCATGATCATATTTGCAATCATGTCCAGCATGATCCTTGGATTTCCCACTGGTTTGGTCGAGGCGCGTGAAAGCGGGATCTACCGCAGTTATAAGATCAATGGTATACCGGCAGTTTCAATCCTGATAATCCCAGCCTTATCGGTAGGTTTTCATGGATTAATCACTTCTGCAATTATCGCAGTGACCGCAGTACCATTCTTTGATGCTGCAGAACCGATAAACTGGCTGGCTTTAGTCCTCATCTCATTGCTGGTTGTATTCACATTCAGCACTCTGGGTATGTTGATCGGTGTGGTCTCGAGCAGCTCTCGGGCTGTGGTTTTGTGGTCACAACTGATATACCTGCCAAGTATCCTGGTGGGAGGCATGATGATTCCCCTCTCCCTGATCCCCGAAGCATTTCAAAAGGTGTCCGGATTACTTCCCAGCACTTATGCAATGCAGGCATATTTTGCTTACGCTTACCAGCAGGAATCGATTATTGAACCATGGGTATCTATCACTGTCCTAATAACCAGTGGAATACTGGCTCTTGCGTTGTCAATCTTCCTCTTCAATTGGGACAGCCATAATGATACCCGCAGGGGATCCCCATTATTGGGTTTGCTGATATTAATTCCCTATGTAGCGGCTATCTTGTACTCTACATTATCTTAAAACAAATAGTTGATTTTCATGATCCTCACTCAAGGCTTAGGCTATCCCCGTGTCAACTCCGCAATCAGATCAATTTTGCCCTGCACAAGAGCTGCTGGATCATGGAAATCAATACAAGTTAATATTGATTGTGGCATCATCCGGTACGGGAAAAACCAGGTTGATTCAACAATGGGTACAAAAATGGGAAAAGACCTCCCAATCCTTACCAATCTGGATCTTTATCGATAGCAGGACTAACAATTTTTCCGAATTCCTAAATAAACTCACCTCAGAATTTATCAAATGGGATCCTATTTTTGAAGCTCATGTTGATGAATTTATGGCTTCAGTTAAGGGCCAATTTGAAAATGACTCTCCAGATTCGGAGGTAATTCTAGGAGTTCAGCCACAAATTGAGAATTTTGTAAATCAATTGCTCAACGGAATGATGCAACTGACTGGAGATCGATTCATAATTATTCTCAATTACGATCTCATCCGTGATCAAAGAATACACTCCATGATTGAATACCTTATCGATTATTTGCCGCCAAATATTCATTTGATCATCTCCAGCCAGGATTATCCACCCCTGCAAATTCCTCGTTTACGTGCGAGAAGAGAATTACTCGAAATTGGCTCAGATGATATTTAATACGAGCTAAATTAATCAGACCAAAACTCAATAAAAAAGGCAAAGAGAAACCAAAATCCGAACAATCAATCTATCAAAGGCTCACTTTTTAAATTTCCAGCAGAGTTTTCATTGATAATCGTGGTCACGCCTTGGGTGATTGTTATCCAAATTAGGATGTTATTGGAAAGTAAGCAGTTTGCTGATTCAGATATCTAATAAAGCGTTTATCAATATTATCGAGTTAATTGCTGGCCTGTTATTTGACGCCAGTTTAAGAACCCAAAGATTGTGGTCCATATTGACCTGGGTGTTGCCGTTCTCCTTGTGGCTGTTCGCGATGGGAATCATCATGGATACCTTTCAAATCAATCTGAAATCGTCTTAAGCGAAAGAATTCAATACTGAATTCTTGGAGAGATATCCAAACCTGCAATATAATCGGGGGAAATTGACTGATATCAAATGACAACATCAATTCGGAATAACAACTTATTTCAGCGCCATGTGGCATTACCCAGCGACCACGGATCGTGGGTCTTCCTGCTCAGCCCCCTTTTAATTGGACTATTCGCAGGGAACAGCTGGAGTATCGCAGCCATTTTCCTGATCATAACTGCTTTATCCGCATTCCTTCTCAGGCAGCCGATTACCGTCGCGGTAAAGGTTTATAGTGGAAGGCGGCATAAACGCGACCTGCCGGCAGCCTGGTTTTGGATTGGGATTTACGGATTGGTCGCTACACTGGGCTTGGTCGGCTTGATTTCCCAGGGATTCGCTTATCTGCTGATCCTGGCCCTGCCGGGGATTCCAGTCTTTAGCTGGCATCTATATCTGGTCAGCAGGCGCGCTGAACGACGCCAGTTGGGGGTTGAAATTGTCGCCAGCGGGGTTTTGGCATTGGCTGCTCCAGCTGGCTATTGGATCGGGGTCGGCAGTTTGGATCCGGTTGGCTGGTTGTTATTGGCGCTCACCTGGTTACAATCAGCTGCCTCTATCGTATATGCATATTTGAGACTTGAGCAACGGGAGTTAGATTCAATACCCGATCTGTCTACCCGTCTGAGCAAGGGAAGAAGAGCTCTCATTTACACTTCCTTCAACCTTTTTTTTGTGATCACATTAGGATTGGTTGATCTGGTCTCACCATTATTGGTACTACCTTATACATTGCAACTGGTGGAGGCAATATGGGGAACAATTAATCCAGCCATAGGAATTCGGCCAACAGCCATAGGAATTCGCCAGCTAATCATCAGCAGTCTGTTTACACTCCTGTTTATTCTCGCCTGGTGATTATCTCGGCGACCGGAGTGGATATCCAATAAAATTAGTGTAAAATGAGAAAGGCAATTGGTCATATTCGTTTTCTGTGAAATGAGTTCAATTTGGGCAGATTGGGGACAATTAAATATCCCCCAACAGCCCATCTAGAAAAGGAGAGACTCATGTTCGATGAAGAAGAAGTGAAGGATTCAGAACAGGAAGAAGAAGCGGTTGAATTAGAAGAAACACCAGCTGAGCCGGAGGAGGAAGAGCAAGAATTACCTCCAGAACAATTACCCCCACCTCCAGTTGAAAAAATTTCCCCTTCACAGGAACACAATTGGGCGATGCTCTCTCATTTGAGCATCTTACTCAATCTTTTCACTGGATTTCTTGGACCAATTGTAGCTTTGATCATCTACTTGGTGTACAAGGATCGCTCCCGCTACATTGCTTACCAATCATTACAATCCACAATATTCCAACTAATTGTCTGGGTTGGGGTTGGTTTGCTCATTGGAGCAATTTGGCTGGTGACATTGTTCCTTTCAATTATATTGATCGGTTTGCTTTGTGCGCCTTTCTCCCTGTTGGCTACGATCCTGCTGTTGATTGTGCCCCTGGCATCTCTGGTGTACGGGATTTACGCAGCCGTCAAATGCAGCCATGGTGAGGATTTCCGCTACTGGTTGGTTGGCGATTGGGTGCGCGGCACTTATGAAAACGGGTGATTAATTTCGTAATTGGCTTGACTTTTCGAGTTCATAAACGTAGAATGAACCCTGGAACAATTGAACGGGACCAGGGGAGAGATCCAGCATTTCGCTGGGCACCGAAGGGGCAAGTCTGGGGATGAGGATCCCAGGCGAAACTCTCAGGTAAAATGGACCCTGCCCCGCTTAACCTCTGGAAAGTTTGGCGATTTCGATCGACCACACCGAAGGGGCAAGTGCCGAGATGATCGGCGCGAATCTCTCAGGTCAAGAACAGAGGCGCACGCAATCTACGCGTGCGCCTTTTCATTTTCTAGGTAAATAAAACATAACCTAACAGGAATATTTTTTATAAGGAGAAAATCATGAACATACCAGCAGATTTGAAGTATTCAGAGAATGATGAATGGATCAGAATCGAAGGCAATACGGGGACAGTCGGTATTACAGATTTCGCCCAAGATCAGCTCTCAGACGTCGTCTTTGTTGAGATCATCGCCGAACAAGATGAGGAGCTCAATCAAGGCGACGCCTGCGCTACTGTAGAATCAGTTAAAGCTGCTGCGGATGTTTATCTACCAGTGGGGGGAACGATCACAGAAATCAACGAGGATCTGCTGGATACACCTGAATTGGTAAATACTGACCCATACGGTGAAGCCTGGATGGTCAAAATTGAGTTATCTGATCCCAGCCAAGCAGATGGACTGCTTGATGCAGATGCCTATCAAAAGCATTGTGAAGTACGCCTGGCTTAATCGGGCTCAATAATCAATATTCTACATTTCGGAGAAGACCATATGTTCACTCCCCATACAAAAGCCGATCAAGATGCCATGCTGACCACAATTGGCATTGATCGCATTGAAGATTTATTTCAATACCTCCCTGCTGAGTATCGCTTTCCAGATTTGAATCTGCCTCCTGCACTGACCGAAATTGAAGTTCTCACTGAGCTGCAGGATATTGCCTGGGCAAATGATACTACCCGCGAATTAGTTTCATTTCTCGGAGCCGGCGCGTATAACCATTACAGTCCGGCAGTCGTAGATGCTATCCTGCGAAGAGGTGAATTTTATACCGCTTATACACCCTATCAACCCGAAATCTCCCAAGGAACCCTGCAGGCAATTTTTGAATACCAGAGCATGATCGCTGGATTAACTGGCATGGATGTCTGCAATGCATCGCATTATGATGGAGCAACCGCAGTTGCTGAAGCCGTGAATATGGCTTACCACAATTTCCGCGGTAAACGACCTAAAGTGATCCTTTCTCCAGGAGTACATCCTCACTATCGAGAGACGGTGCGCACTTATACCCGTGATTCCGAGGTCACCCTGGTTGGAGATCAAGGTGAAGTCGAGGTTGATGCTGGCCCCGAAGAGTTGATCCCCCTGATCGACGATACAACTGGGTTGGTTGTGGTTGCATATCCAGATTTCTTTGGCCGGATTTTTGATTACTCGGAATTGGCTGAGGCAGTCCATGAGGCGGGTGCATTACTTTCCATCTCTGTTAATCCAATTGCCCTTGGTCTTTTGAAAGCCCCTGGTGAATTCGGTGCGGACATTGTTACCGGTGAAGGGCAGTCATTGGGCATTCCGCTGTCATATGGCGGTCCATACCTGGGTTTGTTCGCCACCCGGCAGAAGTATGTACGCAAAATGGCAGGTCGCCTGGCTGGAGAAACGGTCGATAATCGTGGGCAACGCGCATACGTGCTCACCTTAACTGCCAGAGAACAGCATATCCGCAGAGATCGAGCCACATCAAATATTTGCACCAATCAGGGATTGTTGGCTTTAGCCGCAACCGTATACCTTAGCTTACTCGGTCGACATGGTTTACGACAGGTTTCTGAACTTTGCTATCACAAGGCACATTACGCAGCTGACCAGATTTCAGGGATCAAAGGGTACGAACTTTGGTCGGATCAAACATTCTTCAACGAATTCCTGGTCCGCTGTCCTCGCTCCGCCCAGGAGATTTACGATCATCTGCTTGAACACAATTTGATTGCAGGATATCCGGTTGGTAAAGATTATCCCGGTTTCGAGAATCATCTCTTGATCGCAGTGACTGAGATGAACACCAAAGAAGATATAGATTGGCTGGTAGCTGGTTTAGAGGAGGTATTAAATGCCTGAGCACTTGATGTGTGAATTATCTGTACCCGGTCGAGTTGGATTTCAATATCCAGAGTCAGACGTGCCTGCGGCTCAATTACCTGAGGATATGCTCAGGGACGATCTCCCATTGCCAGAATTAGCTGAAATTGATGTAGTCCGGTACTTCACCCGTCTTTCCCAACTGAACCACAGCGTGGATACAGGTTTCTATCCACTGGGTTCCTGCACGATGAAGTACAACCCAAAAATCAATGAAGAGACAGCGCGAATTCAGGGCTTTGCGAATTTACACCCATTGCAGCCGATCGAAACTTCCCAGGGAGCCCTGGCATTAATGTACCATCTACAAATGTGGCTCAATGAAATTGGTGGGTTTGCAGGGACAAGCCTGCAGCCTGCTGCCGGTGCGCATGGAGAATTAACCGGAGTCTTGATCATTCGTGCATATCATCGATCGCGCGGTGATACAAAGCGCAACAAGATTTTGATCCCTGACTCAGCTCATGGAACAAATCCAGCCACCTCAGCTATGAGCGGATTGCAGGTCATAGAACTTCGTTCTGATGATCGCGGCAACGTCGATCTAGATGCCCTTCGTGAACACTGTGACGATACCTTGGCTGGTCTTATGCTGACCAATCCCAACACCTTAGGGTTATTTGACGAAAATGTCGAAGAAGTGAACCGCCTGGTCCACGAAGCCGGAGGTTTGATTTACGGTGATGGGGCCAACATGAATGCCCTACTTGGCATCATACGCCCTGGGGACATCGGGTTTGATGTCTTGCATTACAACCTGCACAAGACCTTCTCAACGCCGCACGGTGGCGGAGGACCAGGATCGGGACCGGTTTCTGTCACTGAGCAGCTGGTGGATTTCTTACCCGATCCTGTAGTTGATATCATCGAACCGGGTGATGAGGAGAGCGGTGTGCCACCGCTGTATGGATTGGTGGCGCCCAACAAAACGATTGGGCGAGTCAAAGCATTTCAGGGTCATTTTGGCATGTTTGTCCGTGCATATACTTATATCCGCATGCATGGCGCAGAAGGTCTACGCAAAGTCTCTGAAAATGCTGTGCTTAATGCTAATTATCTGCTGGCAAAGTTGCGCGACACATACCATATTCCTTATGACCGGGTTTGTATGCATGAATTTGTCGCCGAGGGTCGCTGGGCGGAAGCACCGGATATACACGCCCTTGACGTAGCCAAACGCCTGATGGATTTCAACTTCCATCCACCGACCAATTACTTCCCGCTGATCGTGCACGAATCCTTGATGATCGAACCTACGGAAACGGAAAGTAAAGAAACGCTCGATGCTTTCGCAAAAACACTGATTCAGATCGCAGAAGAAGCCCACTCTGATCCTGAATTGCTCAAATCAGCGCCGCACACGACCCCCTTTGGTAGGCTGGATGAAGTCAAAGCTGCAAAAGAATTGGTACTGTGCTGCGTACCGGAGTATGCAAGGGGTTAATAGAGATCACGAACAAGCCAACAGAATTAATCCAGCTCCGAGAACTATTTTCACAGAAGATTCTCGGAGCTGTGAACCTATGGTTAAGCTTTGGCTATTCCCGATTTAAATAAGTGTTCAACTAAATAAGGCAATAATCAGTTTATTGTTACTATCAGCTCTGTAAATCTTCTAATTACTGGTTGGTGATAAAATTAAAATCCGCAACCTAATTTTATCGGGCGCGGTTGAGCAACCAACCCA
>CP070785.1:3122418-3124282 GCA_020346705.1 Chloroflexota bacterium
GGATTCCTGGGGAGTGCCGATAGGGTAATTATCCCGGAAGTGCCTTACGATCCTGAAAAATTGGCGTCTCTGATCATGCAAGATAAGCTTCAAACGCCGGCCAACTACGCTATTCTGATCGTTTGCGATGGCTCCCAGGTTATAGCCGAAAAGGTTGACAAGTACGCGCACTTATTCCCATCAGGCGATGGAAATGGATTGATGGGAAGCAGCAGTAAAGAGCGGTCGTCGGGAGAAGGGAATCTGGTGGGTAGCGGCATGGTCGCGGCAAGAATATTGGAGAAT
The DNA here is from genome assembly GCA_020346705.1 of Chloroflexota bacterium. Taxonomy (GTDB): domain Bacteria; phylum Chloroflexota; class Anaerolineae; order Anaerolineales; family UBA4823; genus PFL25. Next base: position 3,122,704 of record CP070785.1, read on the forward strand.
GTTGTTGGTGAAGAGGTATTTCTTCAACCGCTAACTTATCTACTGCGCACTGGTTCACCGGATGGGCAAGATCTTTTAGGCGCAGCAAATTTCGCTCTCACTGCTGCCCGCTTGCTAAAGGAAGAGAGATACGGTCGTATGGCAGCTTTCGTTCAAAATGAGATGTGGACAGACGTCGATTTGAAATTAGCTGCCGAGGGCGTCAAGACTGTTGATGTAGGGGCATGGTACGACACAGACAATTACAGGCCGCAGCTGTCTTTGATCTGGTCAGTAGAAGGGGGATAGCGCTTGACCGGCGGAATGGAGTAAGGCACATGAATAGTGAAAATGGCAAGGGCCCACTGGTCGAGGTAGTCGAGGTGGTCAAGAGCTTTCCAGTTGGTGATAGCGAAGTAACGGTGCTCAAAGGTATTTCCTTTGATATCCAAGAAGGAGAGTTCGTATCCATTGTTGGACCCTCGGGAAATGGTAAATCAACCCTGCTCAACATGATCACCGGAATTGACCACCCCACGGATGGTCAGGTGATCGTTACGGGACTCGAGATTCAGAAGATGAGCGAGAACAAGCTGGCTGCCTGGCGCGGCCAGCACGTCGGCATCGTATTCCAATTCTTCCAAATGCTACCGTCACTAAGTTTGCTACAAAACATTATCCTACCGATGGACTTCATTAAGAAGTACTCCCGCCGGGAGAAAACCGAGCGGGCGATGCAACTATTGGAGATCGTGGGATTGACTGATCAAGCTCATAAACTACCCGGCATGGTTTCCGGCGGGCAACAGCAACGGGCTGCCATCGCTCGTGCCTTAGCCAATGACCCAGACCTGGTGGTCGCAGATGAGCCAACCGGCAACCTGGATACTCGAAATGCCAATGATGTTTTTGATCTGTTCATGCGATTGGTAGACCAGGGCAAGACCCTCCTGGTGGTCACGCACGACAAGGAATTAGCCCGCCGGGTTCCGCGCACGGTAGAAATCATCGATGGAAAGATCACTCGCGATGAATTCGTAGGTGTCGTCGGCTGGACCGGTTATTAGTAATTTGATGAGTTGAGGTGCTATGGGTGTTCTTGGTTCCAAAATATTTCGTGATCTGTGGAATAACAAAGGCCGTACGATCCAGGTGATTCTCATCATCGGCCTGAGCGCAGGCTCGATCGGCATGATCATGGGCACGCGCAATCTGATGATCCCAGGTATGGAGGATCTCTGGAAATCCCAGGTTCCAGCGATGATCAATTTATACACCCCCTACCTGGGCGAAGATGAGCTGCGGGTTTTGGAAGATGTTGAGGGTGTGGATGTTCTCGAGGGAAAGACCAGTACCTTTATTGAGTGGCGTGTGAACCCGGAAGAGGAATGGCAGCAAGCTACACTTTCTTCACGGCTCGAATACGAAAATCAAAAGTTGAACAAACTTGAGCTGATCAAAGGAGATTGGCCTCACGAAGAAATATTTGCGGTTGGTCAGGATGCGGAAGATTATTTCGGTCTCTCGCTTGATAAAGAGATTTATCTCCGGGTTAATGATCGGGAAACCAAAGTTCAGCTCTCTGGCGCGTTATACGACC
>CP070785.1:3124382-3135817 GCA_020346705.1 Chloroflexota bacterium
TGAGAACGTGGTTTACGATCCAGTGACGAGGTTGATCGATCTTGATGATGATTCGATCACTGAAAACACCCGTGCTTCATACCCGTTAGGGTATATTGCCAACGCTATTCCCGATAAGAGAGCCGGCCATCCGAAGAATATTATTCTGCTTACCTGCGATGCACAGGGGGTAATGCCGCCCATAGCCCGGTTAACTGCTGATCAAACTCTCTACCATTTCATATCTGGATATACATCAAAAGTTGCCGGAACAGAAATTGGATTGGGACAAGAGCCCGAGATCACCTTCAGTACCTGTTTTGGTGCCCCATTCATGGTTCACCATCCAAATTTCTACGCCAATCTATTGCGAAATAAAATTGATCATTATTGGGTGAATTGCTGGCTGCTCAATACAGGTTGGGTTGGTGGACCATACGGAATTGGGAAAAGAATCAGCATTCAATATACACGGGCGATGCTGACTGCTGCTCTATCCGGGGACCTTGATAACGTACCATATACAACAGATCCAGTCTTTGGATTTAGCGTCCCGGATATATGTCCAGGTGTTCCTGATGACGTACTTAATCCTGCCATTGCCTGGCCAAGTGAAAGCGAGTACACGATTCGCTATCGCGACTTAGCCTCAAGGTTTATCGACAATTTTCGGAAATTCGAAGATGAGACTGATTCGGATATTAGGAAATCTGGACCTGTTATTTAGTTACAATGCCCATGCAAGCATGAATCCCAAAATCGCCAGAATAATGCCCAAATGAAGTAAAACGTTTGCCTCAATGAAGAATCCACCCATCGGCGTTAATTGCAGAATAAAATTAACCATCACTAACAGTAAACCCACACCAGGTAGCAATCCCTTGCGGTGAGCAAGGTATTCTGATGTCGTGTCCAAGAAGCGGTTAAATAGGCTCTGCATCAAATACTAACCTGCATCATTGGTTCTGGCTTATATAAGGGGAATATCGAGCCAGGAGGCGATTCGGAATTACCCCGCTGATATGAATACCTCCATCTTGGTGTTCGATCATTTCGACTCGTCCCTGTTCATGGAACAAAGAAATTAGACCACCTTCGTTATAAGGCAAAAATAAGGATACATCCACATAGTTTTCAAACAAGATACCGTTGACCGCGCTAAATAAATCTTCAATTCCCTCCCCAGTTAGGGCTGAAATTGCTACCGCGTTAGGAAATGCTTCCAAGGATTTCCGAGCCCCATCTGTATCATTTAGTAGGTCGATCTTATTCAAAGCGATCAATACTGGTATATGATCTGCCTCAATTTCCTCCAGGGTTTGGTATACAGCTTTCGCTTGAGCATGGGCATTAATGTGGGTTACATCCACAACATGCAACAGGAGATCTGCTTCCGCAATCTCTTCCAAAGTTGCTCGGAACGCTGCCACGAGTGTGGTAGGTAATTTCTGAATAAATCCTACTGTATCAGTAAATAGAGCAATTTTCCCTCCGGGGAATTCTACTCGACGCGTTGTTGGATCAAGCGTGGCAAATAATTGGTCTGCCACATAAATATCTGCACCGGATAAATAATTCAACAAAGTTGATTTCCCCGCATTTGTATACCCAACCAGGGCAACAATCGGAATATTTGACCGTTTCCTGCGGGAACGATGCTGATTGCGATGAGTGCGGACTTTCTCAAGCTGATCTTTAAGGTTCCCAATTCGCCGGTTAATATCTCGTCGGTCGACTTCCAACTGTGTTTCACCAGGTCCACGCAATCCTACTCCTCCCCCGGCACCAGACCGGCCTCCACCCCCTCCAGCCTGCCGGGCCAGGTGGGTCCAGGCTCGGGTTAATCGCGTGAGTCGATATTCATATTGCGCCAATTCAACCTGGAGTGCCCCCTCACGGGTGTTGGCATGCATAGCAAAAATGTCTAGAATTAATGCAGTTCGATCAATAATCCTTATTCTATCTCCAAAGATTTTTTCGAGCTCTCGCAGATGGCGTCCGGAGAGCTCCTCATCGAAAACAACAATATCAGCCTGCACTTCTTCCACCAGTGACTTAACTTCTTCCACCTTACCTTGACCAATAAATGTCTTTGGATTTGGTGCATTTAAGCGTTGGGTAACCTGCCCTACCACATCCAATCCAGCAGTTTCTGCAAGCAGGACAAGTTCATCGAGAGAATCCTCGATCGAAAGCAGATCTTCTTCTTGACGAAGATCGACTCCAACCAAAAAAGCTCTTTCCTTAGGTTGAATATTATTATGAGGTAATTTCATAATTATTCAGAATAACTATTAGGATTGCGGATAAACAAAGGTTCATAAAGGTTTGTGGATTTATATTCTGGAGGACTTTCTCTAACGGGGAGTAAGATGTGAAATGTCGATCCTGGGCAATTCACTTCATCATAGCCATCTGATTCAACCCAGATTCTACCTCCATGAGCCTCGATAATCCCTTTCGAGATTGGAAGTCCTAATCCAGGACCACCACCCTTGAATTTTAATTTTCCACTTGAATGTAAAGCCACCTCTCCTACCGCTTCAAATTTATCAAAAATCTTTTTTTGATCGCTAGGATCGATTCCAATGCCATTATCAGTAATCACGATCTCAATAAAATCGCTCAACTTTCTTCCATCAATGTTAATCCTACCTCCATCTGGAGTGTATTTTATCGCATTAGAGACTACATTTGAGATTGCCTGAAAAATCCGTTCTCCGTCGAAGAAATTTAATTGGTCATCACCGCTGAACCTTTGCACTTCCAATGAAATCTGGCGAGATTGAACTGCTTCGTAGTAGTACTCCTTCACCCGGTTTAAGGTTTTGTACAGCCACGTTGGTTGAAAAGTCAACGAAAGCAGCTCATTATCGATCAAGGAAACATCGATCATGTCATTGATAATTTCTCGCAAACGGCGCGACCCGCTATCCATGCCATCGATAAGCAATACAATGTGCTCATCAAAGATCTTCTTCTGTTCAAGCAGCTCCCTCAGCATGGAGGAATATCCTTCCATCAAGGTCAATGGAGTTTTCAGCTCGTGCGCAGCAATTGAGATGAAGTCCGATTTACTCTTCTCTAACTGTTCCAAGGAAGACTGTTCTTGATTGTATTTAGCGAAGTTGGCTTCTATTTCTTGATCATTCAGGTATCGATTTACATGAAACAAAATCGGCAAAATATCAGCAATTGTTTGTTTGGATTCCTCCAGCGGTAATTGGTCCAGAGAGTAGGTGACGATCGATTGGAATACCCCGTTGAATATCTTGAAACTTATTGAGATTGGTTGATCGATATTTGAAGCAATCCATTCATCCAATAACGGATCTATGACCAGAGGACCTCCTGCTTTCATGGCAGCCTCAAAGATGTCTAAAAGACCCAGTAGTTGGTCATCTCTGATGGAATCTGGCAAATTGGTTTCATTCTGACCGAAGTAGCTGGAATTCAGAATCTCATCACGAATTTGGTCCAAAATATTAGCTGTGGACATGTTATTAGTTTAATCTAAGTTGAATTCCGTATCTGCAATAACCCCCTATCAATTCAGATAGCTTCAGTATAGAGGAAAATTAAGGGTTTTGGCTAGTTCTGCTGACCAACCATGTCAGCACCACATCCCCCACAATTTGCAGGCTCTCAGGGGACACCTTATCGAGTGTATCTTCCACTGTGTGCCAATATGGATAATCAAAATCTATTATATCGATCGCGGGAATACCGGCTCGAACAAAAGGCAGGTGGTCATCAATAATATTCCATTTTGGTTGAGGAATAAACTGGTTTTCGTATCCCAATGATGCGGCAATTTCCCATATTTCCTCATTTAATTCGCGATTTGAATATCTTTCCATGAATATATTCAGATCGGCATCCCCGATCATATCAACCACGACTACCGCATCAGGTTCTCCTTCGAGCGAATTAACAAAAGCTTGCGATCCTACGGCCCAATCACTAAATAAGGGTAAATTACCGTAATCTTCTGCGTCAAAATAGACCAACCATATTCTCCCCGATATATTTTTTGGTATAACGCGGGCTAATTCCATTAACACAGCTACACCAGAAGCGCCATCATTTGCACCGAGTACAGGTTGATTATGATTTTCAACGTTTGGATCATTATCGGCATTGCTCCTGGAGTCGTAATGTGCTCCAATGATTATCCAAGGAGAATCACTATTCTCACCTCGTTTTGATATTATGTTATGTACTTCCTGACCGCTGATGAAATGACTTTGGTATTCTGTCTCCCAACCCAATTCATCATTCGTTTCGATAATCCATTCCCTCACCTTTTGATGAGCATCACTGCCAATAACTCTCGGTCCCAGGGATACTTGATATTCTAAATCCTTGAATGCTCTTTCACCATCAAATTCAATTAGTTCATTGGTACTCGTCGGTGGAATACAAGCTGCCAGGATTATTAGGATTATCAGTGGCGCGAATCTGATTGTTATTGTTGGAAGTTTCATAGGGAGAGTAAATGTGAGGGAGTGGCTATACGCAATTTTTAGCGGATTTTGTTTCACACACTAATAGAAATCTCATGTTTAAGAAATTCATTAAGTTCCATAATTGCCCTTTCTGAATAAGCTTGAGCCCGCTGCCTTTTGTTCATTTTAATCCGACTGGCTAATGGAGGTACAATTCCAAAGTTCGCCTTCATCGGTTGAAAATCTGCAGGGTCAGCATGGGTAATGTAATAACATAGGGATCCAATCATCGTTGTTCTTGGCAGGTTCATTGGTGATGCGTTTTTAATCCCCCGAGCTGCATTAACTCCTGCCACCAAACCAGAAGCAATATTTCCAGCATAACCTTCTATACCCGTGATCTGACCAGCAAAAAATAGATCGGTTCTGAATTTGTACTGCATTGAAGGCAAAAGTAACCCAGGTGAATAGATAAAAGTGTTGCGGTGCATTTGTCCATATCTGACAAATTCTGCATTTTCAAGTCCAGGAATCATGCGGAAGACGCGCCTTTGTTCAGGGAATTTTAGGTTTGTTTGAAAGCCAACTAAATTGTATAGAGTACCAGCCAAATTGTCCTGCCGTAATTGGACAACCGCAAATGGTCTATAGCCAGTATGAGGATCCTGCAAACCTACTGGTCGTAGGGGGCCAAAAGCCAGTGCCCTCATATCCCTCCGGGCTAACACCTCCACCGGGAGACATCCCTCGAAATAACGATGATCGCCTGCATTAACACCACCCTCAACCTCGTGAAGGCGGTCAAATTCTTTGAGTTCAATTCTCTCAGCGTCTGATAGGGCATTAACAAAGGCGTCATATTCTGCTTCTTGAAAAGGACAATTTATATAGTCTCCTTGCTCCTGAGTTCCACGGCCGTACCTTGAACCTCGAAAGGCAATATCCATATTAATTGATTCAAGAGTTACTATTGGTGCAATGGCATCAAAAAAATATAAATGTTCATTACCGCTCATGTTGGCAATCGATTGAGACAATCCATTTGAAGTTAATGGACCAGAAGCGATAATGGTCGGAACCTCCGGAATCTCACGAACTTCTTCACGGATTACTTCGATTCGGGGGTGGGAAATAATTTTTTGAGTAACTAACTTTGAGAATTCAACCCGATCAACTGCTAAAGCCCCTCCTGCGGGTACAGCTGTCTGATCGGCGCATTTGATCAACAAAGATCCAAGAATTCGCAATTCCTCTTTGAGTAGGCCGGAAGCCCGATCTATCAAATTCGATCCCAGGGAGTTAGAACACACCAGCTCAGCTAAATCTGCAGTCGCATGAGCTCCAGTTGACAAACCAGGGCGCATTTCAAAGAGCTTTACTGAAATACCCCGCTCAGCAGCCTGCCAGGCTGCTTCACACCCTGCCAATCCTCCACCAATAATAAATAAATTTGAAGACATATGATTTAAATTAAATCACTAAAACCAAGAATTATCATCAAAATCATGCTCAGATACTGAATTGAAGCCGTATTCTACCACGCAGAAATCCTTATAATTCATAATGGATTACAGTCATAATGTGAGAATTCTGACAAATATTTCCCAATGTATTTCCAATATGTTTTATAATACATTAGGTTTAGACAGTAGGATTTACAATTCCTCAATTCTATGAAGGAGAAATTGCTATGCTAGGTGGTATCGGGATTACAGAACTGCTTATCGTGCTTGTGATCGTTTTGGTCCTATTTGGTGTAGGTAGGATCAGCAAGATCGCTGGTGAAATGGGTACTGGAATTCGGGCCTTCAAAGAAGGACTGCAAGGTTCGGAAAGTGAAGAAGGCGCAGAAGAGGAAGTACAAGAAGAAGATACCGAAGCCTAATCGCTTTTCCTTGATCAATTATTCCTCATTTTATATAGGAGAATCTCTAAGTATCTTCGTACCAGTTGATCCTTTCCACAGTCAATGAAAAATTGCGGGGGTTAGGAAATTTAATAACCTAATCAAACTTTGAGTCAATATCGCAGTCAAATCCGACCACAAAGCATCATGCCAGATCTTGAGATTGAAACCGGTTTGACTATTCATTACCTGGACCAAAATCCCAGTGGTTATCCCGTTGTGCTCTTATTGCATGGCCTTGGGGCAACCGGAGACTCTTGGCAGCTCCAGTTTCCACCTTTGATAGAAGCCGGATATCGCGTCCTGGCACCAGATATGCGTGGATTTGGATGTTCGAATTATCCTGGCGGTAGTAATAATCCGGAAACAATGGCGGCGGATACAGCCAGATTTCTTCAGATGCTTGAGATTTCGAAATGTCATCTTATCGGAATCTCGATGGGTGGAACTATAGCACTCCAGTTAGTCCTAAAAAACCAGAATCTCGTTGAATTATTAATTCTGACAAATACATTCGCAAAACTGCGACCAACGAATGTTTCCAATTGGATATTCTACGGGATCCGATTGATCCTGGTTCATATCCTAGGAATTAATAAGCAAGCAAATTATGTCGCAAGTCGTCTGTTTCCACATCCAGAACAAGAAGAATTGAGAAGTGAATTCACTAAACAGGTTCGCCAGGCTAACCAAAAGGCATATCGCTCGACAATGCGATCTTATGCTCGCTATGATCTCACTGACCATTTGGATGAAATCGAAATTCCAACCCTGATAATCACAGGAGAGAATGATACTGTCGTGCCGCCAGCTGTTCAAGCGGAGCTGGTGAAAAGAATACCTGCTTCAAACCAAATAATTGTCCCGAATACCGGGCATGCCGTGACCGTTGAACAACCGAACATTTACAATAACATTGTTCTAGATTTTCTTAATTCCACATGACAATTTGGTATCCTCTCTTTATTTCGATTATCTTTTATGCATGAACTGACGATTACGGAAAGCCTGCTGGAAATTGCATTGCGCCATGCAAGGGAAGCTGGGGCAACTAAAATCACTGATCTCTACTTGGTGATAGGTCAGTTATCCTCAGTTGTTGATGAATCTGTTCAGTTTTATTGGGATATTATCGCAAAAGATACCCCTGCCGAAGGGGCATTATTGCATTTCCAACGTATTCCCACTGAGATCATTTGCCTTAACTGCAATAATCAATATAAACCTGTTGACAACCAGATGGCCTGTCCGCGCTGTGACAGTATTTCAATAAAAATAATTTCAGGAGAAGAATTTTTCCTCGAGGCAATTAACGTGGAGACAGATTAAACCAAGATTACCTCTCGTTATCCTCTTTTTAATAAATACAGCCCCTAACCAGGGGCCCTTTTTCTATTAAAAGTAACAGTCCAATTAAATTTTGCAATTACAACTTAGAAATCGTCATCATCCAACCAAAGTTCATCATCGTCATCTTCAAGATCGATATCATCCCAATCATCCAATTCCTTATCAGGATTCTCCCAATCGTCTTCTGATAAGTCAGTCGCGCGAGAATATGTCATGCAGCCAACATCCGGATCGAATTCAACCGCGGCAGCGCTGCAATATCCATCATCCAGAAATACACAATCAATATAATGGCAACGTATTCGGGGCACCTCAAACTCCTAACTCACCATCCAGCTCTTCAAAATGATTATTTATATTTTGGGTGTTAAATTATCTTCAAAACTCACTGAGCAGATAGAATTATAGCCGAAATGACGCAATTATGGCACAGATCTATTCCCGCAAAAACTCAAATAAATCATGCATCATCAAGTAGCCATGCATCCACATACGAACCAGTAGACAAAGATTTGCTACCAGCAGGTAGTATCAATAAACTGTTTGCTTGGACCAGTGATAATAAATTCCCTGAACCTTGATGACCAGTTAACCGCGCTACTGCTTCACCATTTTCAATTGTTACAATCGCACGCAAGTAACTCTCCCGACCATCAGAGATAATATCTTCTGTTAACTTTACCTTGGTTCGATCTCTTAGTGCATCTCTCAATCCAGCTAATCGCATGATCGCTGGGCGAACGAAAACCTCATACCCAACAAACGCGGATACAGGATTTCCAGGAAGGCCAATGAAGGGAACTCCCTGGTAATCACCAAAAGCAAGTGGTTTTCCGGGACGCATATTCACTTTCCAAAAATCCAGGTTTCCATCACTTTGGACCACTGAGCGCACAAAATCAAAAGCCCCAACGCTCACCCCCGCAGAGGAAAGGATTAAATCTGCGTTATTTTCTAAAGCCTTCACCAGAAAATCTCGCACCGCCTGCTCTTGATCGGGAACAATCCCCAGGTACACTGGAAGTCCTCCATCACGAAATATCAACGCAGACAATGTATAAGCATTGGAATCGTGAATTTTCCCAAATTGAAGCTGTTCTTCGACAGGCACCAACTCATCACCTGTAGACAATATAACGATCCTGGGAAGTCGGTAAACCGGAATCTCTGGTATCCCAAGCATAGCCAGTAAACCCAGATCTTGGGGTCGAAGGCGGGATTGAGACTTGAGGACAACCTCATCAATTGCAACATCCTCCCCCCTTCGGCGGACATAATCACCCGTCTTTACTGAGCGATGCACATTTATCTTTTTTGGTAAAGCGGGATCAACTCGTGAAATTGGGTCATATTGATCTGTATCCTCAATTGGAATTACTGCATCCGCTCCATCTGGGATTGGTGCCCCAGTCATAATTCTTGCCGCCTGATATTTAGAAATTTCGATCTCTGGTCCTTTGCCAGCGGGAATGTCTTCCACAATAGTTAATGTGATTGGATTTGCCGGATTTGCTTCTTCAACGTCTTCAGCTCGAAGGGCAAAACCATCCATACTGGAATTAGTGAAGAGGGGAAGATCAATAGTGGAGTGGATTTCTTCACTGAGCACTCGTCCTGCAGCTTCTTTCAAAGAAACCGATTCCATCCCCACTGAGGAAAAGTTAGATAACAATCGACTCAATGCATCACTGACACTTAGCAATTCTATTCTCCTGAGTATTGAAATAAATGGGGGCTATCCAGGCCTGATCCGGTGGGCCTCGAGCACGTTGGCGAGGTTTTCTAGTCGATCAAGCACCTTACTTAATTGAGCGAGATCGCGAACTTCCAAAACCATATCAAAAATCGCTAGGTTATTATTGACTTCCACCGCGACTTTGCCCATATTGATCCCTTCTTCAGCGATCAAGGTTGATACATCTCTCATCAAGCCATCCCGATCGTAAGCCTTCACCTGCACAGGGACAGGATATGTATTCCTTGCCTCTCCCCAAGAGACCATAACCAATCTTTCACGATCCTTGATGCGCATGATATTTGGACAATCCTGACGGTGGATTGTAGCTCCCCTACCGCGGGTTATGTATCCAACTATATCGTCCCCTGGAGTCGGATTACAGCAGCGTGCGAAATTGGTGAGCAAACCTCTTAACCCCAAGATTACGACAGAATCAGGTGTGGAAACTCCCGCCTCTGCTGAAGGTTTGGCGATTAATTCATAACCATCAGATTCCACTTCTGGTACAGTCAAGTGATTGACGATTCGTCCAATGGAAATATCCCCATTACCTATCGCTTCATAGAAATCATCGATTGAGCGAAAATTAAATTCCTTGGCTAATTTCTCAATATTCAATTGACTTAAGCCCAATCTTCTGAGCTCTTTCTCTAGAAGAGTTTTGCCTTGGTTGATATTCTTCTCTCGAGCTTGGACTTTAAACCATCGGCGAATTTTTGAGCGCGCCCGTTGGGTTTTTACCAAACCCAAATTTGGATTCAACCAATCCAAACTTGGACCGCCCCTTTTGGCGGTCAAGATTTCAACCTTCTCCCCAGTTTTTAATTGATAGTCAAGCGAGACCAACTTTCCATTCACCTTTGCGCCCCGACAGCGGTGCCCCACATCTGTATGTACGTGGTATGCGAAATCTATGGGAGTGGAGCCAGCTGGTAAGTCAATAATATCCCCACGGGGTGTAAAAAGGTAGACGCGATCTTCAAATACATCAGATTTCAATCCATCCACAAACTCGCCGGCATCGATTACATCCTGACGCCATTCCATTAACGACCGCAGCCAGACAATACGCCTCTCATAATCCTCATCGCGTTCTACACCTTCCTTATATCGCCAATGTGAAGCAATCCCATACTCGGCCCCCTGATGCATCTCAGGTGTTCTAATTTGTATCTCGAGGGTATTGCCATCGTCAAAAACCACTGCAGTATGCAAAGATTGATAGAAATTATCTTTAGGAGCAGCGATGTAATCATCAAATTCATCCGGTATTGGACGCCAATGTGTATGAATTACACCCAATGTTGAATAACAGGTAGGGATGTTCGGAACAAGGATACGCACCCCCCGCACATCAAACACCATTTCGAACGGAACCCCTTTACGGTGCATTTTTTTATATATCGAATAGATATGCTTTGGGCGTCCAGTGATCTCTGCTTTAATCCCTTCTTTTGATAACCCTTTCTGCAGAGAGCTGATCACGTGCTTCATTTCCCTTTCCCTATCTCCCCTTCTCGCTGCCAGGTTGTCAGCAATCTCCTTGTAAATTTCAGGCTCAAGGTGCCGAAAGGCCAGATCTTCTAATTCCCATTTTATTTGCCAGATTCCCAAACGATTTGCTAAGGGGGCAAAGATATCCATGGTTTGTTGGGCAATGCGTTTGCGCTTGCTTTCGGGCAGATGACCGAGAGTACGCATATTATGTAGTCTATCGGCAAGCTTAATCAAGACTACCCTGATATCCTCCCCCATCGCAAGAAAGGTTTTCCGTAATGTTTCTGAGACGGCATCATACCGTCGGCTTCTGGTTAGCTCATCGACCTCTAAATCTGGATCCGGAAGTCCTCTTCTTTCAGCAAGTTCCCGAATCTTATCTTCTTCTACCTGTTCATTTGAATGCTGGTCACCACGGGAGACCCTTGGCAGTTGGGTGAGCTTCGTGACACCGTCAACGAGAAGCGCGATTTCATCCCCAAAGTCCCGGCGAATATCCTTTAATGTGAGGTCAGTA
>CP070785.1:3135917-3146006 GCA_020346705.1 Chloroflexota bacterium
ATCACTACGGGTACCCTCAGGGGCAATCCCCAGAACACCGCCACTTCTCAGGTGATCGCGGGCATCACGCAAGGCACGGGTGTCAATCTCATCTCTACTCAACCAGATCCCTCCGAGCATATTAACGATCCAGCGAAAGAAGGGGTTCTTATTATGCTTTCGAGCCACCAGTCCAGTAACATCGTGCCGAGCAATCAAACAGTAAACTAAAGGAACTTCAATAATGCTTAAATGGTTTGCTGCCGCAAGGTAGCCTTCATGCTGAGGGATATTTTCCCGACCTAACACTCGCACCCTGGTCAAGAGCAAAAATAGAATCCTGAATACTATACAGAAAAGCTTTTGTAAGAATCGCTTGATCAATTTTTCACTCCGATAAATATTTTATCCTCTTATGGAATAAATAACCATATCGCAATCACCCTAAAATCTTGAATTAAGCAACTTTGGTGCTTGAGAGTATAATTTACCCGGTATGAGTTATAGATTGAGATATTTGCTCTTCGCGCTGGTTTTTTCAACTATATCCGCCTGCGGGGAGAGCACTCCGACTGAATTTGTTGAAGCTACCGAGATATTGGTTAATACGCCGATCCCGACAGTAACACCAACCCCATTCCTTCCAACCGCAACCCCAATCCCATTGGCAGCAATTGTAAACGGAGTTGGCATCACCCAGGAAGAGTATGAGGCGGAACTGGAGAGATACCTTGCTGCTGTAGAAAAAACAGGTTCTGGAAACATGATCGATGGTGAACAAGTTGTTCTTGATGATCTAATTTCCCAAATTTTACTTGCCCAGGGTGCCGATAACAACGGTTTTGAGCTTGGTGAAGACGAATTTCAATCTCGTTTGCATGATTTGATTGCTGAAGCAGGAGGAGAGGACGCATTTAATTTTTGGCTTCAAGAGCAAGGTTATTCAATGGAAAGTTTTCTGAATGTATTTGAGAGGTCGATTAAGGGTGCCTGGATGCGCGATCAAATTCTGTCTGGCGTCCCCCGATCTGCAGAGCAGGTTCACGTCCAGCAAATCTTGCTATATAATTTAGAACAGGCAAACGAGGCCCTGGCGGAAATTGAGTCTGGCAGGGATTTTGCAACAGTTGCAGCTAATTATGACCCAGTTACCCAAGGCGATTTGGGTTGGTTTCCAAGGAATTTCCTACCCCATCCATCGATCGAGGAGGCAGCCTTCAAACTGCAGCCAGGTGAACACTCTCAAGTGATTGAAACCTCAGTTGGTTTCCATATCATCCAGGTTGTGGAGAAAGACCTTGATCATCGATTAAGCCCCGAGGCACGTTTGATTTGGCAAGAGAATGCATTGCGTGATTGGATTGCAATGCAGCGCGAAGAGAGCGATATCATTATAGTTTCCCTTCAATGAGGTGAGTGTCACATGGATTCTTTCGATTATTCAGATGAATCACTGCAAACCAGCCGAGATAGCGCAGCTGTTATTTGGAATATACTCACTGTAATTTTTCTGTTAATGACATTATGTGTCTGCATCGGGGTTGGGCTTCTCCTGATCAACCCTCAAAACGCATTGAACCCATTTCCGCCACCAACAATGCCTGCTGAAGCTGAAATCCCAACCTCCACGCCAACCCCGAGAAGCGTACTTCCACCAACCTGGACTCCAGCACCTACGATTCTCCCGACCCAAACTCCAAGACCAACGGATACATTAGTACCGACTGCCACAACTCTGCCTACTGAACCTGAAGCAAGTCCAACAGCGAGTTCACCTACTGAAACCCCAGGTGAAGGACAACCAACTGCAACTCCTGAGAATGGCACAGCGACTGCCACACCAACGGAAGGCATGCCGTTTGTGCTCCACCCTGGTGATCCGGTGGCAATTAACAATATTGCCTATCCTGAGCTGGGCTGCAATTGGATGGGTGTGGGCGGCCGGGCATTTGATCTGAGCGGCGCGGCGATCGAGGAAGGTTTGTTCGTTCAATTGGGGGGAACACTGAGCGACGAACCGGTCGAAATGACTGGGATGATCGGCATGGTTGATAATTATGGCCCCGGTAGCTACGAATTTGGGTTGGGTGAAGAACCTCTCGCCTCAACCCAAACACTATGGGTCCAATTATTCGATCAAGCCATGCTCCCACTTTCAGAGCAGATCTATTTTGATACTTTCGCGGATTGTGAGCAAAATTTGATTTTGATCAACTTCAACCAGGCCCGCTGAGCGCTTACCCTTGAATTAATCTTCACATTCCTCTTGGCTGATCTCACACCAGGCTTGTTTGCAGTTTAGGGCATCCTCCTCAAGGATGGGACTTTCACAAAGGATTCTGCCCTGGCAATTAAAATCGCTCAGCGCTTTTAAGAAGGCTTTGTAATCGAACTCAGACTCCTCCAGAGGCTGGTGTTCTTTCTCGCCCTTTTCTCCATAATCTATGCCTGAAATATGGATATGTAATTTTTTGAGCGCATCATCACCAAGGGCGTTTCCATACTGCTCCAGTTGGAGAGCCCAATCATCATAAGTATTAATCGAACCATCACCCGGTCGAGCGAATAAATGGGCACCATCCACGCAGGGTTGCACGCCATCTATCTCCTGGCTCATCTTGAGCGTGTCTTCGAGAGAACCCAACATGGCGGATTTTCCCATCGTCTCTGGGCGTAGAGTCACGTAATTCCCAGAGCTCCTTAATTCATCAATGCATCCTTGAAGTCGATTAATAGCCACCGGCAACACTTCCTCTGGGGGGAGCTGGAAATAGGATCCCGGATGAAAGACGATATCAGTAGCGCCAGCCAGATTACCAAAATAAGCAGAATCCATAAGGCGCTTGCGGGATTTTGGCCATTCCTCCTCATTTGCATTCAAGTTGATAAAGTAGGGTGCATGGACGCTGATTGCGACTTCATTCTCTTCAGCAGTGGACTTTATCAATTGGCAAGTTTTTTCGGATACCCTGACAGAACGCACCCAACCAAGTTCCAGGCAATACAAACCCAGATCAGCGCTGTGGATCACACCGCCAACACTGCCACCTGGTTTCTTTGGGGTTGACTTAGGAGAACCAACCGTTCCGAATGTAAATGATAGAGAATTCATAATCTCCTCTCTGAGAAAATAGATATTTATTAATACTACTAAAACAGGAAATTCAACCGGTCCCACAAGGGAGGACCTAAGATCAGGAAACCGATTATGGCAGCAGAACCGGCCGCGATCAGCACAGCACTTGCACCCACATCTTTTCCCACTTTGGCCAATTCATGTTGTTCGGGGCTGGCCAGGTCGACCACAGTCTCGAGTGCAGTATTTATGAATTCGGCAGTCCAAACCATGGCAATGGCGATGATGATCAGCGCCCAATCATGAGCATCTAGCTGCAGCCAAAGAGCGACTGCGATCACGGCAATGCTGACAACGGCATGGATCCAGGCGTTCCTTTGTGTGCGAATGACAAACCACCATCCAACAAATGCATAGCGGAATGATCGCCCACGGGATATCAGAAATTCAATCATCATTCACCCTTCGGATTCAGTGAAAAATTCTGGGGATTTAATATCTAAACCAAGAGAATCAAGGATTTCCGTTTGAGCAGACCACATGGAGGATTTCTCACCAGGTTTCATGTGATCATGCCCAAGCAAATGTAAAATGCCGTGAACGATTAATAATGTGATCTCACTCGAAATCGAATGCCCAACCTGGTCTGCCTGCCTGCATGCCGTTGGAAAAGAAATAATTACATCTCCCAAATACTTTCGATTTGTATCTGGATCTGTATGACCTGCAGGAAAAGATAAGACATCTGTGGGTGCATCGATGCCCAGAAAGTCGCGATTGAGCTGGTGAAGGCGAGTATCATCTGTGATCACAACTGAAAGATCGGCATCTGGCGATATCCCCTGGTGCTTTAGGGTTGCCAGGACAGTTCTTTCAATCAGAGCTTGATCAAGATGTTGGCTATAGGTGGCAGAAAGATCGAGAAGAACTGTCATTCAGGTTCAGGGCGTGGATTGGTGGAAATCTCGGATGATTTTCTCGATATGATGGGAACTGTTGGAGATTCTTCACTTTTGGCTGCAATCTGCTTCTTTATATCCGGATATTCAATCCGAGGGTGGTAGATCCCCCGCAAGGTTGTGGTAAATGAATCAATTAGGCTATCCAGGTCACGTAAAGTTAGGTCGGTATCATCCAGCTGGCCAGATGAAAGGCGATGTTCAACGACACTCTGAATGACCTTGCGGAGCTCATCTTCATCCTCAGGGCGCTCCGCCCGGACACGGGCTTCACTGCCGTCAGCCAGCATCAATATTGCGGTTTCACGAGACTGTGGCCTGGGTCCTGGGTAAGTAAACTGGCTTTCATCCACCTGGCTTTCATCTCCACCGTTTGCCTCAAGCGCTTTCGCATATTGATAACGAGTTCTCATTGTGCCATGATGTTCTTCAACAAATTCCTGGATGCGGCGAGGGAGACGATATTTTCGAGCTAATTCAATGCCGTCAGGCACATGGCTGATAATCATCTGGGCACTGGAGACTGGGTCGAGGGTATCGTGAGGATTTTTCATCCCAGGTAGCTGGTTTTCGATAAAAAAGAACGGATTAAGGGCTTTGCCAGAATCGTGGTAAATAGCCCCCACCCTGGTAAGCAGGGTATCAGCACCAATTATCTCCGCACCTTGTTCGGCAAGATTAGCAACCTGTAGAGAGTGTTGATATGTCCCAGGGGCGTTTCGAAGGATAAATTGAAGGAGGGGATGATCCGGCCTGGATATCTCCATCAGCTGCAAGGCTGTGGTCATGCCCAGTATTTGGGCAATAACATACTGCAACAAAACGGTTAAACTGCTGGCAGCGATACCGTTCACCAGAGCGATCCCGACCAGTGCTGCCATGTTGATCAAATCAGCATTCGGTTGGGGCACACGGAAGGCAATAATGACCATAATTTCGGCAAAGGCGATCAGCGCCGCAGCCCAGAAGAAGGCGGTCATTCGCCGTGCAGCCCCTAATGCAAAAACACCGCTGTAACTACCAAGCAGGTTAAATAAAGTAAGTTCGAAAGCGTTTGGCGTATCGAAGGCATAAAGAACGCACAAAGGCAGCGTAAACACAAGCGCTGTTTTGGTACCAAATAGTGAAGCGACAATTAGACTAAAGGCAGCCAAAGGATAAATATATGGGATCAAAGTTTGGCTGGTAACGACAAACCGCCCTCCAACCAAAAAGACGATAAATAAGATAATTATTACGGAAAGACCACGGAGGTCTTCGGTCAAATTCGAATTTCTACTCAAGTAGACCAAGAAGTAAACCAGGGTGAGGACTGCCAGGGAAGCAGCACTAACCAGGTCTTGCCAGCGAGTTTGGGTCCTTACCAGGTCAAAATTTTCTAAAGCCTCAAGATCGGTGTCGCTTATGATCTGACCTCTGAGCAAGAGGGTTTGTCCTTGAATGAATGATCGTTCGACAGGAGAGACAGCTTCCCTCGCCTGTTGTCTGGAAGTCTCGGTGAGCACTTCACTATATAAACTATTGGGGGTAACAAAGCCGGTGACCAGCTGAGAAACTATTTGGGCCTGATCTTCTGGCAACGACAAACTTACCAAGGTAGGCACATTATATCGGGCTGCATCCAATCTGTCCTCGCGAATAGTAGCCCGCATAACCTGTTCAAGGACCACGATCGCTTCTTGTTGAACTGCTTGCCAGCGAGAATCGCTCAAATTGAGAATGCTTAAAGCAGTTTCCTGGTCCAGGTCAATATCCTCCAATGCAGCAAGATCGACCAGTTTCTGCTCATTGGTTGCAAATGTGTCGGCGCGCACGCTGGTGATATACGCCAGAGTAGCTCGCAAATTCTCCAACTGATCTCTGGCAATCGTGGTATCAGGTGGTGAATATATAGCGGCGATTGAGTCAGCTGCAGCGGCTTTTTGGGATTCCGTCAGGATATCGCTGGTGTAGGTTAATGATCTCGGCGCCAGAATTTCTCGAGAAGCTACCTGGCCAGCACTGAATTGGGAGTCAATCTGGTTGGATAGAAATGGGACCAGTATGGCTGCCAAAGTAAAGATGAATAACCCAACTAACAGCAAAGATAAAATTATGCTGCTTCTACGTTGTTTATCAAGGTCAACTTGGGATATCGCTTGATTTTCAGACATTTTCTAAACCTACTGATCTGAGAGCAGCTGGCGAACGGTTTTACTTACCTGGCTACCATCCGCTCGACCCTGAACTTTAGGCATCAGCACCTTCATAACTTTCCCCATGTCTTGCATAGAAGCTGCACCTTCAATTGCGATCGCTTCTTTTGCCAGTGCTTCAATTTCTTCCTGGCTCAGAGCCTGGGGGAGATATCCTTCAAGGATGCTAATCTCGGCTTCCAAATCTGAAATCATGGCAGAACGACCGGCTTTCTCAGCATCCGCGATTGATTCACGGCGCGATTTAATCTCTTTTTGCAGGATCACCAGAACTTCGCCTTCTTCCAGGGGACCGCCTTTATCGACCTCGACAAGTTTGATCGCTGATAGGACCATCCGCAAGGTGGACTTGCGCTGCTCATCGCCTGCTCGCAAAGCATCTTTGAAGTCTTTCTCGATCTGCTTTTGAGTATCCATGTGGTCCATTATACCCATTTTCGAAGTAATTAATTACTGCTATGGGTTTTGCAATGATCCCTCACCCCATCGGATAACGCATCTGATGACCACCCAATAAGTGCAAATGAATATGAAAAACCGCCTGGTGAGCATCAGGTCCGGTATTAATAATCAGCCGGTAACCAGATTCGGCGATGTTATTTACCTCTGCTAAATGTTTCGCAGTGGTGAACAAATGACCAATAAGCTCTTCCTGGTCATCCTGAACTTGATTGATAGATGAAATATGTTCCCGGGGAACGATCAATATATGAATGGGGGCAGCAGGATTGATGTCTAAAAAAGCGATTACCCGATCATCTTCATATACGGTATCGTTGGGACTTTGTCCCTCAATAATCCTGCAAAAGATGCAATTTGGATTCATAGCCTTATGGCTGACCAGTTCGAATCACACCTTCCAGACCATGATCCCCATTACCAGTTATTAAGACTGGGGAAATCTGGTTCCAGAAGTTGTTAGGCGCCTGGCTGTGAATGCGTAAATAGTTATCTGTAAGCCCACTTAAATTCCAGCTCTCCGAATTCATTTCGATCACGCTTTCCCAGAGAACAGACAAGATCTGGTCGATGAATAGCTCCTGGTATTGCAGGGCAGAGCCTGCCAGGATTTTACGAAGCTCGGCATTGCGTTCTTTGCGCAAGGGAAAGGGAACCTGACCCGGCATCTGCGCAGCAGCTGTTCCGGGCCGTTCGGAGTAAGTAAATACGTGCCCGCCAGAAAAGGATAAATCCTGGAGGTATTCGATTGTTTCCAGAAACTCCTCATCTGTTTCGCCTGGGAAACCGGCGATCAAATCGGTCGTGATGGCTATTTCTGGACATGCTGCCCGCGCGGAGGATACCAGCTTAGCGAATGATTCAGGTGTTGTATTGCGCGCCATTCGACGTAAAACTGAGGCAGACCCAGATTGTAGGGGGAGATGGAGATGACGACACAACCGGGGGTCATCCCACAGTGAAAAGAATTGCTCATCAAGGTCCCATGGTTCAAGGGAGGACAACCTTAAGCGAGGTACGCTGGTTTCATTAAGGATCGTACGGACGAGATTAAACAGGTTGCTTGGATTTTGAAAATCGTGACCCCAAGATCCCAGATGGACACCTGTCAGGACGATCTCCTTAGCTCCGGTATCCAAATCTCCGCTCGAGGAAAGTGCTGCTCGGATATCGGCCAAGATTTCTGGAATTGGCCGGCTCTTTCCGGGGCCGCGGGCGATGGTAGTGATGCAAAAAGTACAGCGGTTATCACACCCATCCTGCACCTTGATAAACGCTCTGGTCCGGAGACGTGCGCCTGGGATTAATTCCCGCGCCACAGGCTCAAGATCAAAATCTTCTGCGGGAATCTCTAATGCCAAAGGCACCAGATTGGTTTTTTCAGCGTTGGAAATAACTTTATTTACCCCGGGTATTTTTTCCGCAATTTCCTGATTCAAGGTTGACCAGCAGCCAGTAACGATAACCTGATCAGCGCCGGATCGCACCGCACTGCGGATCTTTCCCCGTGAATCAGAGTCCGCAGCATTGGTTACAGTGCAGGTGTTGATCACTACCAGGTCAGCTTCATTAGGACTAGGAACAAGTGTATGATCTGCAGCGCGAAACTGGCGTGCATAGGTTTCGATTTCGCTTTGGTTCAGTCGGCAGCCGATCGAATCCAGGTATATTCTCATAACAAAAAATCAGTTAATATCCGAAAATTAGTACTATGGCTTTATGGTGGAAAAATTATCGAAAAGGACCACGTTTTCTTGCGAGGCTAAGTTGCCAGCCAACAAACCTACATCTCCTTGAGATAAATCAGGATCGCGAACCTGAGCAACAAGCTGGCCGTTAATTGATAGTTCCAGTCGATCGGCGATACAGTCAGCCCGGAGATGATTGATTGTCTTTCCTTGAGAGACAATTTCACTCGGATGCATTCCTTCGGCGTTAATCATAGATTGCACTCCGTTGATCGTTTTACCGATGCCATAATATCCATCGCTGCTGATCACAAAAAAATAGTAATTTTCGTGATCGGCAGCCCGGCAGACTAAACCAAAGAGATCATCCTCTGATCCAATAACTTTGATCATATCTGCTTCGATACGAACGTCAGTAAAATTTAGCCCAGGTCCTGCCCAGATCATGTTTTGGTCTCCCTGAACAGCGATCCGGTAATAACCATCAAAATAATCAACTGTGCCGAATTCCTCACGGCTTTGATTTTGCCACCCGCTGGAGGTATCTGAGAAATCGTCCTGGAATAGGACTGATCCGGAAGGAGTATCAAAGAGCTCAGAGGTCAAAGAGGACAATTGGCATGCTAATGAAGCCAATCCCAGAATTACAATCCAGATGATCGTTCGCGGCATAAAATTAACCTGGGCAAATTCCACATTGAAGGTGGATATTGTAGCATAGGAAGGGGAGAACCCAATTTGTCATGGGAAGTGGGTTTCCAAAAGACGTTCTGCCAGATCTGCCGTTGGTGAACCTGGAGGGGAAAGCTCTTTTGCCAGAGAAAATTTTTGAAACGCCAAAAGCGGATCGCCGTTTATCAAATGCACCAAGCCCATGTGGAGATGTGCAGGAGGGTAAGAACCGTCCGCTGCAAGTGCGCGTTCTAAAAAGCGACGGGCGATGTGGGGATATTCCAATAGTAAATACATTTGGGCCAATGCATCCAAAGAGGCTGGATTTTCAGGATCCAGGATAACAGCCTGCCTGGCAGCCGCTAACCCTTTATCTCGGAGGATGGACTCATACTTAATATAAAAGTTCGCCAATATCTGCCAGTAGGTTGGATCCTTTGGTGCCAAGTCCACCGCTCGGAGATAATGGGATTCTGCAGAGGATAAGTTGCCCATCAAGCCAAGGGTATTCCCGATCTCAGCTTGCCAGGCTGGGTTGAGAGCATCGAGCCTGGCAGCAGCATGAAGATAAACCAGTGCTAAATCGTACCGTTCCTGGCGCTGCCAATATAATCCCATCAACGCGTTTGCTGCCACTGAATCTGGATCAATCAACAAAGCCTTCTCCAAATCTGCGAAGCCATCCTCACCCACCTGTTGTCTGGCTTCACCCAGATACGCCCACGCTTCGGCATATTCGGGATTAAGCTCGGCAGCTTTGGACAAGGCAACTTTCGCCAGCGACCATTCTTCGATCGAGGCTAACAATTGACCGGCAGATACAAATGGGTATGAAGGGTCATCGGATCGTTGAGAGGATCGAATACTACGGATCAAAGGGTTTATTCTCGGAGCCAGATCTGGGTTAAGATCTATTGCATGGCTGAGATAGGCAAGTGAAGCTTC
Source organism: Chloroflexota bacterium (assembly GCA_020346705.1). GTDB lineage: Bacteria > Chloroflexota > Anaerolineae > Anaerolineales > UBA4823 > PFL25. The sequence goes on from CP070785.1 coordinate 3,145,891, forward strand.
TGGATCTAAAGCGGCTAACATAAGGCCTAAGTGAAGGTTAGCAGAACTATCAGTAGGGTTGAACTCGACGAGGGAGGTTTGATGCAGTACTGCATTTTCCAAGTCACCGGATTGAT
>CP070785.1:3146106-3148153 GCA_020346705.1 Chloroflexota bacterium
CCGTTTGGTTCGGCGCGACATCCATATAATCAATATTCTCTGGACTGAAGAAATCGAATCCTGAGTGCAGCCTTCCTGATACACGGCCACGGACGAACTCATTATCTTCAGTGAGCGGCGTATTGGCCTGGGCGATCACGAATTTATCCTCTGCATCCGCAGAAAGATATTCCCTTTCATCAGAGACATAAGGCACAATCAACACCTCATCCTTACCTGAGGAGGGGATAGAACGGGCCATTTGTTTTGTAATCCGCTCACCTGCTTTGCCGATAACCTTTTTTGTTTTTTGGTGGATCAGATCCTCATTCAAGGCCCTGCCAACCAGTCCAGGATCTCGCACAGGTAAGGATTTATAAACCTTGCGATAAGGCGTTTCGATAAAACCATATTGGTTCACTCGAGCGAAGGAGGCCAAACGTCCAATCAATCCAATGTTTGGTCCTTCGGGAGTTTCGATGGGGCAAATCCTGCCATAGTGAGAGTGGTGAACATCGCGCACATCGAAACCAGCCCTCTCTCTCCTCAGCCCACCAGGACCTAATGCGGATAAAGTACGCTTGTGGCGCAATTCAGCGAGTGGATTGGTTTGATCCATAAACTGTGATAACTGGCTTGATCCGAAAAATTCCCGTAGTGCAGCGACGACAGGGCGGATATTAATAAGGGTAACCGGTGATAGCTGGTCTTGATCGCGAATGGACATACGTTCTTTAATCACCCTCTCCATCCGGCGCATGCCAATGCGTAACTTGTTCTGAATCAGCTCACCTACCGTCTTTGCCCGGCGGTTGCCCAAGTGATCGATGTCATCTGGAGATTGGATACCATTATTAATGGCGATCATTCGTCGAACCAAGTAAACAATATCCCACTTGGTAATCATCCGACGTCCAATATCTACATGTTCATAAAGCTCCAGTTTCTGATTAAGTTTATAACGTCCAACTCGCTCGAGGTCGTAATGCCTCTGATCAAACAGCTGCTCCTCCAAAAACTCGCGAGCATTCTCTAAAGTTGCTGGATCACCGGGACGCATACGGCGGAAGAATTCCAGCAAAGCCGCCTGGGCGATGGTGTGATCTTGGCTCAGGTCCCATTCAGGTTCCTGAGCAAGGGTCGAGGCGATGAACATCCGGTCAGGATTGTTATCGACGTCTGTGAAGATATCGAGCAGTTCTTCGTCTGTCCCTTTAGCAAGTGGCGGGTTTGGCAATCTATCATCAACAGTCGCCAGCGCTCGCAAGAAAATTGTCACCGGCACAATACGTTTGCGGTTGAACCTCAGTGTCAGATAATCGCTTTTGCGGGTCTCGAACTCCATCCAGGCGCCGCGATCCGGGATTAGTTTAGCAATGGCCAATGGGCGGCCAGTCGAACGGTCGATCGGTGCTTCGAAATACACCCCGGGTGATCTGATCAACTGTGAAACGACAACTCGTTCGGTTCCGTTGATAATAAATGTACCTTTCTCGGTCATTTCAGGGAAATCACCTAAGAAAATATCCTGTTTGATCGGTTCCTGAACATCCGGCCCCGCCAGGAGGACCGAAACATATAGTGGTGAAGCGTAAGTCAGATCACGCTCTACACAATCTTCGATTGAATACTTCGGTTCGTCAAACCAGTATTTCAATCCCCACTCCTCAGACTCTGGAGTCCGGCTGGGAAAATATAGCTTCATGCCCTTGTTGTACGATTCGATCGGCGAGATCTCATGAAATAAATCAGCAAGTCCTTCTGCTTTTAACCGTTCAAAAGATTCAATCTGAACCTCGATCAAATCGGGTAGAGGAATTGATACATCGATCCGGGCATAAGTCTTACTTGGTACAGCTGATGCCATAAATTTCTCCTGGAGATTGCTGAAATCTCTTCAATAAACACGCGTAATACGTATAACGTGATGGTAGTTCAACCAACCGTTTTACGTATTTGGGGGAATAAATGTCCTTAAAATTGTTCGTCCAGTACGTCTTCTAAATAGGTTTCACCGAATAGACAAGTAGTCATTATAGCAGAAATTATCATTAAAAGTCAAGTTTTT
>CP070785.1:3148253-3158764 GCA_020346705.1 Chloroflexota bacterium
AGTTTCGCCAACATACTCATTCAACAAACCATGTATGCGAGAAAAACTTGTCGAACGAGTGAGTTCATGACTGAAAACCTGTAGTTTTTCTTGGTAGATTTCCTCGCCCCGAAAGAAAACCGCGTCAACCCTTCTCTGGAGACTCGTCCGCAACGGATAGATGATCAATGCAATTAGAAATACGATCATCCCAATCAGGATTGGATTTCTATCCTCCAGAAAATCTTCGACGATTAGGCTCAGCCCACTCACCAGTAATGCATAACTACCTGCAACCAATATCAGCAAAGTACTATAAACAATACCTTGCTTGAGAAATGAGTCTGCATCAAATAATCGATAGCGCAATATCGTATGAGCAAGGATCACGGGAAAAGCGCCCAATGATAAAAATAATATCGAGGGCAACTGGATATCCTGGCTGACAACCCGCAGCAATATCCAGGTAAGCATTGGGCCAAAAGCGATTACTGATCCCCACAAGATCAAGCGTGACTGTTCCCTGACCATCGGTGATGGTGAGCTGAGTTTCCGGATCAGGGTTGAACCAAGAAAGAATATCAATGCCAGTCCAACAAAAATGAGCTCTAATAACCAAATGGTGGCAAAGCTATTGTGATAACCCGAATACACTTCAATGAATAAAGCGATCAGGATCAGAACCAGTGATGGAAAATACCCAACATATCGGAGACCAGGATATTGTCGATTTACCTTCGCCTGCTCCGGGTAAATTAGACCTAGATTGATCAGTGCCCCACCGGAAAGGGCGGTTGTGACAATCCAAAAGGTCAATAAACGCTGAGACGTATACGCATCGAACAACCCGAACAGCCCAACAGCAGCTGCGGTAGAAAAAAGTGAATACACCTGTCCAACCGAATCGTATCTGCGCTGGCTAATCACCCAAACGCTGCTTACCAGGAAAACGATCCCCAAAATATAAGGCAAATAAAAATAAGCCCAGAGCTCGGATGTGGAAAACTCTGGATAGCTTTCCAACCAATTCTGAGCCAGAAATGGTGTTGTGCCCAAGACAATCACAGCCAGCACCTGGAAAACTAATAGAATAACCAGGTTTACTTTATCCCCCCACAGCAGCCGGGGACGCGCGATCACCACGTTCTGCAGATTCGGCATGCATGCATTTTATTGCAGTGATCAGGGAAGCGCAAGAAAATATGGCTGATGCTAACCAGAGTGTAAGTTTTTTTTACTTCTGGTCAATAGTCTTCAAGAAATCTTCCACCGCGTACTGATGACCAACATCATGCTTCGCTTTTTCCGACAGATACCATTTATGCTCCAATATCTGGCAGTAAAGTTCCGCTGGATCACTATATTGGTCGATCCTGGAGCCCATGGCATCTAAAGTAGGTGAATAAATCTCTTCCATCCAGTGGTATGCAACCAGACTGAGGGGTGTACTGCGATTATGCGATTTCGAGAGGGTAGCTTTGTGTTCATGGATCTCGTTCATCATCTTGCGCGCCTGCATTTCCTCTGCTTCGATCCCGGTCAATCCAAGTAATTGGTCTCGATGAAAGTTGCGATCAGTTACTACAACTTGAAATTGGAGGCTATCACCTGCATCACTGGGTTCCAATAAAACTTCTCCTATGGAAAATCCCAACGAATTCAATACTTGAATCCTCTCCTGGATGCGATATTTCTCATCTGGATTGATGATTACCTGGCGGGTTATCTCCTCCCAAAGATTCTGGTACCGAATACGAATAGAAGCACCAGTATCGTCAATCGGAACCCCATCCATGATCAGATTGGCGGTGCCCAAATCAGCCAAGCCACCATCCACATTTTCTTCCATGATTTCAAGATCATGCAGGCGCATCGTTGGGGTAAGGATGCCCGGGTAAATTTCGACGGTTTCGGCATCAACCAGGTAGGCTTGAAGAGCCCCCGCGTCCCGTCTGAAGAGGGTATTCGACAAAGAACAATCTCCCCAATAGACACCAGCAAGATGAATCTGGACCATTAAACCGGCCACAGCATCCAAGAGATGATCACGATAGCGCATCAAACTCCTACGCATGAAAAGGGAACGATAAGGCAAAGATCGATCGAGGAAGCGGGTGATCAATACGCTCCGTTTGCCAGCTGAAGTATCCGTGGCAGCAAATCCGACTGCAGTGACCACCGGTAAACGCTTCCTCTCCATCGTTATTAGCTGATCGTATTCAGTTTTGGCCAAACCTGGCGGCATCTCTTTGATTGCGTAAATGATTCCGGAGTAGTTGATGAAATTCACTGGATGCCGAGATAAACCCCGGGGAACTTCCTCCAGGTAATCACAATGATCCATCCATTCAGTCAAAGGATAATCCCAAGGCAAATCATAGAAATCAGGATACCCAGGACGAAGCGTTATTTTTTCTGGTAGTGAGGAATCCATCTTATTAATCACTGAAGGCGAATTTTCGCGATTGCTCGACATATTCCAGGCTTTGGTGGCGGAAATATGTGTTGTAAAGGGAGGCGTAATGACCACCTCGATCTAACAAATATTGGTGCCCTCCTTCTTCAATGATGCGACCTCTCTCTAAGACGATAATCCTGTCAGCAGCTTTGACAGTGGATAGGCGGTGGGCGATCAGTATACTGGTTGTGCCGGTTAGGATCATTCCTAAGGCCTGCTGAATCTGCCACTCGGTGAACGGATCAATGCTGGCTGTCGCTTCATCGAGGATGAAGATCGCCGGCTGTTGTGCCAAGACTCTCAGAAGGGAGACAATTTGCCGTTGGCCCATGGATAACCGGGAACCGCGTTCGCCAACTTGAGTGTCCAATCCTTGAGGCAGGCTTTCCAGCCATTCACCATCTCCGATAGAATAAGCCATCTCTTCAATTGTCTTCAGATCAACTTGAGCGCAGGCATAACAAATGTTTTCTCCAATCGTTCCAGAGAATAAGAATGGAGATTGGGAAACGATACCCAGCTGGCTGCGATAACTGGATAAATCCAATGTGCGGATATTGACTCCATCGATCAACAAGTTTCCGCTCTGATATTCATAAAATCGTGCAATCAGCCTAGCAATGGATGATTTACCCGCTCCGGTATGACCCACCAGAGCGATATTCTCTCCTGGCTGGATATGCAGATCGAAATTATCCAGAACAGGTTCATTTGCCTGGCTGTATTGGAAAGTTAGCCTGTCAAATACGATCTCACCTTTTAATTGAGGGGATGGGAGGGAGGCGGTTTGTACAACCTTTGTTTCCGCATCAATCAATCCAAAGGTGCGTTCTGCAGCGGATAAGCCCGCCTGCACCTGGGCCCAAAATGCCGATAAATTCAGCACGGGAAAGAAGAAGTAATCCAGGCTCTGGATAAACAAGTACCACACACCTACTGTAACCAACCCTTGAATGACGCTCATCCCACCCAGGAAAACCAGTATCGCAGTCCCTATACCGCCAAGTCCATTCAATACCGGGAAAACCATTGACAGCACAAATCCACGTTGTACATTGACCTTATATGATTGCTTATTGGCCTGGTCGAATTCACCGAAAATACTGGCTTCCTGGCGAAAATTCTTGGCGACAGCAATCCCGCTGACCGTCTCCTTGATAGCCGCATTGACGTTCGCCATTGCTCGCATCCCTCGACGGGTGACAATCCGTGCCCACTTGCGAAAACCTAGAACGACCAGAAAGATGACCGGCAAAATTGAGAAAAGGATCAACGAGAGACGGACATTAATCGTGAGCAATACTATGCTTAAGAAAACCACCTCAATAATCTGTGAGATGAGATCGGTCACCAAAGTGACTGTCTGGCCAAATTCCTGCGTGTCTGAGGTGATCCTTGAAACAATCCGACCGGAAGAGAACTCATCATAGAATGACAGGTCATGATCCATTGATGCCTGAAAAGCATCCGTGCGGATATTGAGAATGATATCCCCGATCAATCGTGCAGTTAGCCGACGACGCCCCCAATTCGCCCCCCAACTCAATACGCCTATAAATAGAATCGCCGCGCAAAGAAGCAGAATGCTTTGCCAGGTGATATCAGATCCCAGGAGATCTACCCCGCGCGCCACGATAATTGGCGAAAGAGCACTGGATACAGCGATGATCAACAGCAGAACAACTACGGCAACCAGGGACCGGGCATACGGCCGGAAATAGGTCGCCATGCGGCCCGCTAGCTGGCGATCAGTGTACTTGCGATCATATGCCTCGGTGTCCAGACCAGCAAAGAAACTCAAAGTTCAACCTCGCTCCGTAAAAATCCGCCGGTAAGCTTCTGAAGCATCCATCAATTCATCATGGGATCCTGCTGCAACCAGGCGGCCTTTGCGCAGCACCAAAATTAAATCTGCCCAACGGATCTGGGAGAGGCGGTGGGTGATGATCAGCGTGGTTCTCCCCCTTGCGGCAGCATAGATTGCCTGCTGGATATTGTCCTCTGTCTCGCTATCGATGGCACTCGTCGAATCATCCAGGATCAATATGCGGGGATCAGTCAGGAATGCCCGGGCCAAAGCCAAACGCTGACGTTGACCTCCCGACAAGGTCACCCCGCGCTCTCCAATCACTGTATCGTAACCGTCAGGTAAGCTGTTGATAAACTCCTCAGCTTGAGCTGCCTGAGCTGCTTCAACGCTCATTCCTTTGGTGGCATCCTGGAGCCCAAAATTAATGTTCGCAGTGATCGATCTTGAAAACAAGAAAATATCCTGCTCAATGATTGATATCCTGCGTCTTAATGCCTCAAGATTCCAATCGCGAACATCGACTCCATCCACCAATACTTGTCCAGAGTTGACATCATAGGTGCGGTTAACCATTTTGGCCAAGGTCGTCTTTCCAGTGCCCGTTTGACCCACAATGGCTACGGTCTGCCCTGGTTCCACTTTGAAGGATATATTTTGCAGGGCTGGTTCACCTTGTTCATAAATAAAAGAAACATCCCTGAATTCAATCTCACCCACCATCTCATTCTGATAACCGAAAAGATTCTGGTCGAGATCAGTCTCTTTGTTGATCAACTCCAGTATTCGCCTCGCCCCTGCCACACCCAAAGATACCTGCGAATAAGCAAACAAAGAGACAAAAGTTGGGAAGCGTAACAACTGAAGTAGCCCGAAATATGCCACGACATCTCCGACCTCGAGCACCCCTTGGGAATACAGGATCAATGCATGCAGCAATCCACCGGCAGATGCTAAGGCCAGGAGTAGCAAGGGTAAGAAACGCGCTTCAATGTCTCCCTGATGGACGACAGCGTCCCGGTATCGCCTGGCGTTGGACACAAATCGGTGAACTTCGTTTCTTTCCTGGGACATCCCCTTGACGGTCTCGACACCATCTATCGCTTCAGCCAAACGTGAGTTTAATTCTCCAAATGATTCCCGGACCTCTCCAGCAACTGGATCGAGTTCACGTAAATAATATCTAATAGCGAGCGTATATGCGATGATATACAACAATGGCGTGATAATTAATGAAGGATCGTACCGGGGGGCAAAGATCAACGGCATGAACATGAAGATCCCTGAACCAACCACAAGATTTATCCCGGGGTTAAACATCAAATTGATCTCGCGAACATCATTGGTCGCTCTCGCCATCACATCCCCGACTGGCTGGAGACTGTGGAAAGTCATACTCTTACCAAGCAGGTTGACATAGAGCTCTTCACGGATGTCTCGCTCCGTTCTTTGACCGAACAACTCTGCACTGAAATTTCGTCCGAATTGGAGCACAGAGCGTAGAACTTGGGTGGCAACGATGATTAAAGCGATCCTTAGTAATGCATTCGGATCAAAAGGCGTTGCCAAGACGACATCAAACGCTTGCCCCACCAGAATTGGCACGGCAGCAGCCAAGGCCGCATTGGCAATCGCCCCACCAATCAAGGTTATGCTCAACGGCCAATAACGCATGGTGTGCGAGAATAGCCAACGCCGAGGGCTGCTCCGATTAGCTGAATGTTCTTCTGGCAGAGTGAATTCGGCCGATAATGTGGATGAAGTCATCGCTTTAATTTTATCCCCTGTCCAGCGAAATTGGCATCAGGATTTTCCCTAGTTAGTACCTAGACTATCTTCAGGCACAGATGGATAGGATACCACAACTTAGATCCCATAGAACAAACGATATATCCAATCAATCGTGTACAATTGAGCGCATAAATAGAGATATCTCTCGATAAATCGATTAAGAAGACTGACATCCATAAAGTCAACTTCTCTTTTCGATCAATCATCTTAAGTTATAATTGGTAAATTCTTTTACCAGCCTCAAACGGGACAAATCATCTGATCAGATAAGATTCGAGGCTTCAATCCCCAAAAACACATCTCCCTTCAATGCCTGAAATTGCACTGTGACTCCAGATATCGCCCTTACGCTTGGCATAATCATCGCGGCAGTTATCTTATTTGCGACGGAGAAAGTACGCGTGGATATGGTAGCACTGCTGGTATTGCTGGCAGTCTCCATAACCGGGTTGGTATCAAAGGAAGAGGTCTTTTTAGGATTTGCCAATTCCGCAGTGATTACGATTTGGGCAGTCTACATCGTCTCTGGGGGACTTTTTAAGACAGGTGTTGCGGATAGACTTGGCTCCCTGATCCTACGTTTGTCCGGTGCCAGTGAAGTGCGACTGATCACGGTGATAATGCTCACCTGCGGTATTATGTCGGCATTCATGAACAACGTAGGCGCCGTCGCAGTTTTAATGCCCGCGGTGATCGGCATTTCCAAAAAGACCAATATTCCCGTTTCCAAGCTGCTCATACCGCTGGCTTTTTCCTCGCTTTTAGGCGGAAAAATGACCCTGATTGGAACCCCTGCAAATATTTTGGCACAGGGGATTCTCCTCGCTAGAAATTTACCCGCGTTTGGTTTTTTCGAAATTACCCCGATGGGCATCCTAGTTCTGGGAACCGGCATAATTTACATGGTCATTATTGGTCGCCACCTCTTACCCGTACGCGAGACTGCCGCAGATCCATTGGCTTCATCCCAGTTGAGGGAATATATCAGCGATGTTCAAATCACTGCAGAAAGTCCATTGAGGGAAAAGAATCTATATGAATCGAAACTGGGCGCTGATTATGACCTGACAGTGCTCTCTATCATCAGAGATGGAAAGCCCCTGATCGGTCTTCACCGTGACTTTGTGATCCAGGAAAATGATCACTTGATTCTCGAAGGATCAGCCCAAAATTTAATCTCCGCCCAAGAAGAATTAGAATTCAAAATCCAAACAGATCCAGAATTCGAATTTTCTGATCTGGATACGGAACAATCCTATATTTTCGAAGCGACGCTTGCTCCGCGCTCGACAATGGTTGGACGAACACTCAATAACTTAAACTTCAGGGATAGTTTTGGATTGACGGCTCTGGCAATCTGGCGCCAGGGAGATGTAATCACCGAGCATTTAAGAGATGTAGAGCTGCGCTTCGGTGACTCACTCCTGCTTCAAGGACCACCTGGTCGCGTGCGTGCAATTCAAAAAGGGAATGAATTCCTTGTGCTTGAACCCGTGGAGGTCGAACGAAACCGACGAAACAAGGCGCCTCTCGCGGCCGGGATCATGCTCCTGGTGATCTTACTGGCGATCTTCACCAATCTCGGCATCGCCGTTTCCATGTTGATTGGATCGGTGTCGATGGTGCTCACTGGGTGCCTGACTATGGACGAAGCATATGAGAGCATCGATTGGCGGACTGTTTTTCTGGTTGGAGGAATGTTATCGCTTGGAATCGCCATGGAGAACACCGGCACCGCTCAATTCCTTGCAGATATACTATTGGGTGTTCTAGGGGATTTCGGACCACTTGGCTTATTAGCAGGGATATATATTTTGTCCGCGCTGATCACACAGCCTATGTCAAATGCCGCCGCAATTGTACTTATTGTTCCCATTGCAGTGGACACTGCTCTCGGCCTTGGAGTCAACCACTTAACCTTCACGATGGCGGTGGTCATCGGCGCGGCGACGAGTTTCTTATCCCCAGTTGGGCATAAAGCCAACGTACTGGTTTTCGGTCCGGGGGGTTACAAATTTTCGGATTATACTCGCGTTGGTGCCATACTTACCATCGCTTTATTCGTTGTTTCGATGATCTTCTTGCCAATTTTGTGGCCATTTTTTGATTAAATCCGTAGCCCGCCTGTAACCCCCACCACAAATCAGAACCAGCTGTCCTTTAGCTTTTCTACGATTGAATTTAATCAGTCAGCAGTTAACAGCCAGGTTGAAATCCTATCTAGGATTTTTTTTACAGGCTACCTGACAATTTGTTGAAATCGGTAAAAATTTCAATTCCGCTAGGAGCCAACGTATCAGCCACCGAATGAAATCGGTGGCTGATATATTTAATTTGTTTTCACCCCAGCAACTTAACGGAAAGCTTCACGGTCTAGGAGCCAGTCCAAAATCTGCCAGCAACTCTTCAGCAGCCAGCACAGTACCTTCAATGACTGAAATCAGGAAGTAAATCGCAACCACCAATGTCACAATATAGATCACTGGAAGCAAGAGCGCGCGCCAACCTTTCAGCTCGAATGCAGTAGCCGAACCGATCCACACGCCAAAGAAGCTTATTAATAGCGACACGAGACGAGCAATCGAACCCACTACGGGTATAAAACCGAGTACTTCAAGGATATGAGCACTTTGTGCAAAACCAGCAACCCTCAGGGTTTGGGGGTAATCTGCTTTCCCCCGCAGCAATCTGCCAGCGAAATAAAGGAACATGACGGCAATAAACCAGACTCCATACCTTACCAATATATTTATTACATCCAACTGACCTTCACTATTAAGTGATTGCAGGATATGACCAACAAGCGAAATGAGCAGTGCAGGTCCAGTCATGTAAGCATCCTTGGCAACTGCCTGGTAAGCTTCTCGGCTTAACGTAATTGCATGAATCCCATAATCCAGCCACTTGTTTACCTGACCAATCCCTTTCCCGAGCGTAGATAAAGCCCAGGGGTCGATTTCAGGCTCGACCTCAATTTCGGGTAGCGGTGTAGGTCCTGGAAGGCCGACACGAGCTTTCAAGAGGGGTTTAAAATCCATTGAATTATTGGTCTCGGGAATCTCCATATCTCCTGGATGCAGGATAAAGGCATCGGTCTGTTCACCACCCAAACCGCCATGACTACCGATCAGCTCCTCGTAAGCCGCAACCGTGCCATCGGCATAGACGGGACTGTTGAGAACCAGATCACCACAATTAGGGAAATCAGCGATGCGCCGTACCTGCAAGCTGCGAAGTTCCAAATCCCCATACGGAATTAGAGGATCCTCGCCAGTCACATCTCCAGTATGCAGATTGCGCGCGCCATTCTTACCGAACACAATAGGGACTTCATCATCATCATAAGCAACAACGAAACCGACTCCTTCATGCTGGACCAAAGCATCCACCATTCCTGGATAAGCCGCATTCAGCTCATTCAAGGTGATTTTCCGGGGGAAGAGATCAAAATATAGAAGTGCCATATTGCCGCTGTAGCTCAAGGTTACCTTAGCGGGATCAACTTCTTCAGAACTGGTCTGCTGGTCGAGGTTGGATTGCATGGCTCGTTTGGTCTGCTTCACAACGGCATCCCCTACCATGCCGGTCATTTCACTACCCTCTACATTTTCCAATTCACTCAACATAGCTGTGACCCCGATTGTGCCATCATCACCACCACCGGTCGCCACTGCACTGGTCTCATGGGGCAGCTGCTCTTTCACGAAATCCAAGATGCCCATCTCATAACGCTGCAAGAAGGTATGCCCGAAAGATTGGCCGTGATCAGAGAGCATGATGAACTCGTAGGGACGGGGAGCATCCTCCTCCATAGCTCTCAGAATATGGCTGACGGTACGATCGAACTGGCGCAGGGTGAGCATGGCGTCTCGAGTCCAGGGACCCGAATGATGGGCTACCTCATCGTAGCCAGCCCAAAGGGTGTAAATTGCAGGCACACCACGCACTATGTCGAGGATGGTGAAGTATGCACCTACGTCGCGAAGAAAAATATTGGTCGCCGCTCGCAGGAAGGGGTAGCCATTATGAAGGCGGTTTAGCCGTGGTTGAACGTCTTTACGCCGCTGCTGCCAGCCCTGCCACACCTCCTGGATCACATCAACGAAGAACAGCACCAGGACACGCATGAAGAAGTAGGGGTTGCGCATCAACAAGTACATATCCTGGGCACGTTTTTTCTTATCTTCCTCGGTGCCCTCAATGATCTTTGTAAAGGTCAAGATTGATTTATCAGCATCTCCGCTGAACATATTGCCAATGCTGGTGCCCCCCTCCAGGAGACCGTTTCCATCCGAGAGCAGGGGTTCAACTTCGGCCATTTGCGGACCTCCAGAAATGATGCGGTTGGCCTCCTTATCCAACCAACGGAAGGCGGGCATATTCACATTGTTCCCTTGCAGGATTCCCGCTTGACAGGCCGGCGTTGAGGAGGGAATTCCGCATTCTACTCGCGAGATTTGATAGCCTTTCTCATCG
>CP070785.1:3158864-3166872 GCA_020346705.1 Chloroflexota bacterium
TAATATTACCTGGTCAAAACATCCACAAACATGATTTGTAAATAGCATTAGCTAGGCTTGTGGCAATGGATTTGTGAGGAGTTCAGGATGGATCAAATGCGGCGTGAGTTATTAACTTGGGACGATGTAGATGCCCTGGTCGATCACTTAATCCCCCAATTTGAAGGCGGTTTCGATGCGATGGTGATCGTCACCCGTGGAGGAATTGTCCCCGGGGGGATATTGGCGGAAGCCATGGACATTACTCATATCCTTACCGCGGCGGTTGACTTTCCTGCTCAGATGGAGAAAACCGGGCTGTATGCTTGGCCGCGGTTCATCCAGTTCCCGGAAGACGAGTTGCTACGCGAGCGCCGGACGCTGGTGGTGGATGATGTTTGGGGTTCTGGACGTACGATCACTTCTGTAAAGAACCGGGTTGTGGCTGCTGGGGGTTACCCGTTCTCATGCGTTTTCCATTTCAATCCATATCGCAGCCTGTTTAGTGATGCAAAACCCAATTATTACGCAGCCATCACGGATGCATACATCATCTATCCCTGGGAAATCGACCGTGGTGTCGATCGTGTGCTTTTAGATCCCTCTCCTAAACCATCATCATAATTAGCGAGAATATGCCAGCTTCAATGAGGAAGATTGCCCTGCTGGGGGATGTGCACGCCAACCTGCCGGCACTGGAGGCTGTCATCACTCATGCAACCGACCTTGGGATCGAGGAATTTTGGAATATCGGGGATTTTCTTGGCTACGGGGCATTTCCTGACCAGGTTGTCGAAAGGATGCGTACAAAACAATTTGTCAGTATTGTTGGCAATTATGATCTAAAGGTGCTCAAATTCCCCAAAAAGAATAAAAAGTGGCGGAAAAGCAAGCACCACTTGAAATGGATGGCCTTCAAGTGGGCATATGACAATCTATCGGAGAAAAGCCGGAAATATTTGGGTTCGTTACCAAAGGAGAGAGACCTGGCGATCGGGGAGCGGAGATTCTTGCTGGTCCATGGGAGTCCATATTCAAACGATGAGCTGCTGGAACCCGACACACCGGCGGAAAGATTGCACGAATTGAAGCAAATGGCAGAAAGCGAATATGCAACTGAATTTGAGGCCATTATCTTTGGGCATTCTCACCAGGCATTTACCCGCCAGGTTGGCAGAACTACCTTTATCAACACGGGCAGCATAGGGAGGCCGGATGACGGCAACCCGCGTACGGCTTATGCAGTCATGCAATTAGGGGAGGATGACCCGCAGATCAGTCATTACCGGTTGGATTATGATGTTGATCGGGCGGTGGCCGAAATCCGCAATAATGGATTACCGGAGGCATTCGCGGAAATGCTCATTCAGGGGCGCGATCTTGAAACAATCTTATCCCGAGGATTTTAACTCCCTAATGAATTTATAAAACCGCGACCGCGGCGGCTAGATTGGCGCGCATTTCTGGCCGGTCGAATTTACCCCAGGCCTCCTGGAAGGTAGTGGTCAGGAAGTAGCGTTCGGCGTGTTTGTTGGCCAGGTAGGCAACCACCGGTTCGGGATTCTCGCGTTCGTTGATCGGACGGTATATCTGCCTCGATTCCCATTCATCCAGGAACTCACGTAGAATTGAACAGGCAACATCAGCATCGTTCAAATCTCCCAGGTGATCCTGGAGGATCTTTACCTCTTCGATCAAGGATTTGGTCTGCTCGCCGAGTACTTCCCTGAAGAACTCGAGGGTATAACGGAGCTTCTTAAACTCGATGCGCAGGCTGTGCAGCTGTTCAATTGTGGCGGCATCCAGCAGGGGACCATAAGCACGCACAGAAGCCAGGCGGGTGTAGATCAAGACCGGGACCACATGCTGCACTAATTGCGGCGTTGTTTCAGGGATTGGTTTGGCGCCCTTTCCAGGAGAGGATACAAATTCGAGGAACTTGCGCTTAAAGTCGACATAATCCTGGCTGTCGAGATGCTGGAGCATCGTTTGGCGGTCTTCCTGGCGCTCATTCTCCCACAGCATCAACAGTGGATCCAATCCAGACCGCTCCTCCTGGGGAACTGAAGCCAGGTATTGTTGAGCTTTTTCCATGAAGACATCCAGATCGCGGACCCGGCCCAGGGCGCGCCCGGTGGCCTTCAAGCCTTTGAGATGTTTTTTGACCGCCTTGGTTTCGAAGGCATCTTGAAATACCTCGAAAGCTGCGCGCATCCGGCGTGTAGCGACACGCATATCGTGCAGTTCTTCAATATCCTGCCCTAAGCGGGTGCCCGCCTCATGGGCAACCATTTGGCCAAAATGGTATCCTAGCACCTTCCTGCCTGCCTCAGATAAGCTGTCATCCGGTTTGACACCGGGTTTGTTTTTGGCCAGCAAGGCTTCCAATCGCTTGTCACTATCTTCTCCGAGCTGGTAAACAACCTGAAAGCGGATTTCCTCCTCGAACATCTTGTTCCACAGCTTGGCACCCTTCTTGGCTTTGCGAGCATCCAGTTTGGCTTTGGGGCCGCTGACCAGTACGGTGAACCCACGGGTATCCACCTCGATCGAATCGATGGTTGTTTCACCCGTCCGGGAGGCATCCAGGCCATGAGCGATCCTGAGCAGCGAGGTCAATGTCTCGGCTTCGCGATCGGATTGAGGCGGCATTTGGTCAACATCAGTAATGGATGAAAGCTTGCCATGCAAGGAGCCCAAAATGGACTCGACGATCTTGTTCTCCTCTTCATTTAAGTCTGTCAACGGGTTTGAAAGGATGAAAAGATAGCCCGACTTATTCGAGTTTGGGTCATCCTGGTTTTCAGTCAGGTACTGCAAAAGGGCAGCCACCTCCAGAAGGCGGCGCTGTTCGAACGGAAGGTAGTGGATGGGTTGGGTGGCATCGAAGAGCTCTAGTGCCAAATCGCGGCGATGTTCCGCCCGCTTTAAATTAGTAGGATAGCGCTGGCGCAGCTCATCGATTGAGACGGGTTCGTTGTCCTGCTCTTCACCAGGCGTGAGAAGCGAGTCTTCTGAGGGGATGGGATAATCATCTGCTGGTTCTGCAAATTCCTGGTCTGTAGAAATCGTGAATTCATCCGTCTCTTCTGATCGCTCCTGCACAGTTGGTTCGTCATGGTCAGCGATCGAATCCTGCGCAAGTTGGTCAGCAGCATTTTCCTCTAGGGATTGTGGGGGTGTTTCAGATTGGGGGGTATTTTCTGCAAAGATGGCCATGCCTTCAAAAATGAAGCGCCGCCGCCAGAACCTGGTCCGGCTGGCGGATAAATCCACCTGCTCCGCCACCTCCCGGGTGGGCAGACCCTGGTCATAGAGCAACAGCAATTGAGCCCGGCGGCGAATGGCTGCAGTGGAACCATGCGCGGCCAACGATTCGATCTGGGCTAGATCTGCCGTATCGATTAGTGTTCCCATAATTAATACTTACCCTTTTACTTTGTTGACTGGCGGATATCGAATAATTTAACCTGAATATTGAGGGGAGATTCTTCTCCGTTGAGTTGTATTCTTTCGTAGATGCCCTCGGAATTCATCAATCTGGCTTTAACATTATCATTCTGGTATTCAGCCAGGACATCGTCGCGTAGATAGCGGATCATACCTGCATCTTCGACCGGGAAGAGGACTTCAACCCGGTTGTTGATGTTGCGCGGCATCAGGTCTGCACTACCGAGCAGGATCTCCTCCTCGCCCCCATTGCGGAAGTAATAGATGCGGCTGTGTTCCAGGAAGCGACCTACAACACTGAGCACGCGGATGTTTTCACTGACACCTTTTAATCCTGGACGCAAACAACACATGCCGCGCACGATCAAGTCAATCTTGACCCCGGCCATCGAAGCTTGATACAGGGCTTTGATCATCCTCTTGTCGACCAGTGAGTTCATCTTGAAGATCAGATGACCTTCTCCACCATTTTGCTGGTGCTCGATCTCGCGCTCGATTAAGGCCATCATGCGCTCACGCAAGTTCACCGGTGCAACCAACAATTTGCGGTAATCCTGTTTGGTTGAGTATCCGGTGAGGAAGTTGAACAGGTCCGTCGCATCAGCGCCGATCTGCTCATCACAGGTGAACATACCAATGTCTTCATACGACAAAGCTGTGACAGCGTTGTAATTCCCGGTGGCGAGATGGACATAGCGCCGAATATGCTCACCCTCTTTGCGCACAACCAGGGCGATCTTGGAGTGGGTTTTCAATCCAAGCAGTCCATAAATCACGTGAACGCCCTCCCGCTCCATCGTGCGGGCCCAGCCGATATTGCTTTCTTCGTCGAAACGGGCTTTTAGCTCGACCAATACAGCTACCTGTTTGCCGGTCTCGCGGGCATTCAATAGGGCTTTGATCACCGGCGAGTTGCTACCAGTGCGGTACAGGGTTTGCTTGATAGCATAAACATTTGGATCCTTGGCAGCTAATTGCAAGAAATCCACCACGGGAATGAAGGAGTCGTATGGATGGTGGACCAGGATATCTCCCTCACGGATTGCGGCAAAAATATTGCCATCGTAAGATTCACTCTGCAGGCGAGCGGGAATGGAAGGCACGAAAGAATGGTCCTTCAGATCGAAGCGATCGATCTGGTACAGATTCATAAGGCTGCTCAATCCCAATGGGCCTTCTAAAGTGTACACATCATTGTGATCCATTTGCAGGTTCTCAATCAGGATTTTACGGATGTGAGTCGGCATTTCCTTATTGACCGTTACCCGAACGACTGAACCAAAGCGGCGCTGGCGCACTCCCTGCTCGATGCTCTCCAGCAAATCAGAAGCTTCCAGCTCCTGGATCATCACATCGGCATCGCGAGTGACGCGGAAGGGATGCGATTCGATGACTTCCATACCTGGGAAAAGGCTGTGTAGGTTGGCAGCAATGACCTGCTCCAACCAGACAAAATAATGGTGGTGCGGTACGGTCCCATCTTTACGCACACTCCCTGAAGAGCGCTTGATGGGCACCAGGCGGGGTAATGTGCCAGGTACTTTGATCCTGGCAAAGTGATCGCGTGAATCACGGATCAGGACCGCCAGGTTTAAACTCAGGTTTGAAATATGGGGAAAAGGGTGCCCAGGATCAAATGCCATCGGGGTGAGCACAGGAAAAACGACCTCAGTGAAGTAACTGTCTACATTCTCTTTTTGTTTTTGGGTGAGGTCCTCGTAATTCAGAATGTGGACACCAGCCTTGTCTAATAACGGGACCAGGTCATTTTGAAAACCTTCTTGGGCTCCAGTCATCAACTTGAGGGTAATTTTACGGATCGCGGCCAGCTGCTCAGCGGGGGTCATCCCATCTGGAGATAGATCTGCAACGCCCGCGGCGATCTGTTTCTTAAGCCCAGCCACCCGGACCATGAAAAATTCGTCCAGGTTGTTGCCCACAAAGGCGGTGAACTTGACGCGTTCTAACAATGGGTTGTTTTCATCAAGGGCCTCTTCCAGCACCCGGCCCTGGAAATCCAGTAAGCTCAGCTCGCGGTTGATGTATAAAGCCGGATCATTCAGGTCAACCTTTAATTCTTCAACTTCCTCGGACTCGGCGGTTTTTTCTGCAACGGCAGATTCCTTGGTCTTGGAATCCTTGATTTCCTTTTCTTCTTTTGTGTCTTCCTTGACTGCTGCTTCTGTAGCCATAGCAGCCTCCTCAATCAATAAAAATTGCTATTTATCTTTTTTCTTCTTGTCTTTCGACTTACCATTGGTTTGATCTTTAGCAAAAGGATCGAAATCCAACTCTGTGCTCAACTTGTCAACCAGGGTTTTGAGTACTTTCACCCGGGCATAATGTTTATCATCACCTTCAACAATCGTCCAGGGGGCAGTGACCGTGCTGGTCTTTAAAAGCATTTCGTCTACAGCCTGAAGGTAGACATTCCACTTCTCCCGGTTGCGCCAGTCCTCCTCGGTGAGTTTCCATCTGCGCAGCGGATCGTTGGCCCGCGATTCAAATCGAGCCAGCTGTTCGGCTTTGCTGATATGAAGCCAGAATTTAAACAGGATCGTGCCGAAATCAACCAGCTGGCGTTCGAATTGATTGATCTCCCGGTAGGCTCTCTTCCAATCACCTTCAGAGCAGAACCCCTCAATCCGCTCGACCATCACGCGGCCGTACCAGCTGCGGTCGAAGATGGCGATCTGTCCGGTCTCGGGGAGCCGTCGCCAAAAGCGGTACAAGTAGTGGCGGATGGCATCATCACCCTTTGGAGCTGCGATGGAATAGACGACATATCCCCGTGGATCAAGTTTTTCAGTAACCCGTTTGATCGCACCACCTTTCCCTCCGGCGTCCCAACCTTCAAAGACCATGACCACCGGTCGTTGTTGTACATATACCTGGTAACCAAGTGCATGTAAAGCAACCTGGTATTTGATTATTTCTGTATGATAGGTTTCCTTGTCCAGTGATAAGGTGAGATCGATTGTATCTAACATTTAGCTAACCCTTAGTTGGAAGATGATAATATCACGGTTTTGCACACAAATGCTGATTGCTGGTAGGGACAGAAAACTTCATTGTTCTTCAGGATCTGGCTCTGGTTCTTCATCAACCTCCTGGTTGTCCTCCACTGGTTTTGCTTCTGCGCTTTCCCAGTAGGCGGGATCAGGCAGTAAATCGACCTCCGTCAATTGTCTCTCCAGTGCAGCGCTGATCGTCTTGAAGATTTTTAAATTTGTGTAACGACGGTTGGTGGCTTCGACGATCGTCCAGGGTCCAGATTCTGTTTCCGTGCGCTCGAATGTCTCCTCATAGGCCAGGAGCCAGTCATTATAATGCTTATGATGTTCCCAATCTTCTGGAAGCACCTGCCAGGCCGTCAGCGGGTCGCTGATTAATTTATCAAAGCGGCGCTTCTGCTCCTCCCGGCTGATATGGAGGAAGAACTTGATGATCAGGTATCCTTCATCAGCCAGGGTGCGCTCGAAATTGACGATATCCCGGAAAGCGCGGCGCCATTTCCGCTCTGGGATCAAACCTTCCACCCGTTCTACGAGCGTACGCCCATACCAGGAACGGTCAAAAATAGCCCACTCACCCTGACCCGGAATCTTGAGCCAGAAGCGCCACAACCAGGGTCGCTGACTCTCATAGGTTCGTGCGGCGCGAATCGGGTAGAGTTTAAACCCGCGCGGATCTAACCTCGAAGTCAGTGTTTGGATCGAGGTTCCTTTCCCGGCTGCATCCCAACCCTCAAAGAGGATGATCACCGGAATCTTCGCATCCCAAGAGGCTTTTTGCAAGGCATAAAGCTTCATGCGAGTCTGGGGAAACACTTTTTTATATTCCTTTTTGGAAATCTTTTTATTGAGGTCGATTTTTTCCAACATCACGTCACTCTGTTGTCTCTGATGCCTACACGCGGGATTTTTGATAACTTGGCGATCTTATTTTAAGCTAAAAAAAGTATTTTTCCTAAGTTTAACAGATTTTAAAGGTGAGGACGGTATAATACTCACTCCTTTTGAAGAAAATTGTATTAATGGAAGAAAGATGCGGATAATTCAGGTTGATGAAACGACCAAATTAGAGGTATTACAAAGCAATCCCTACTTTCATGATTTAAAACCTGCTATTCTCTATGAAATCATCGAAGGAATGCGCTTGTACCGGTTCGAGAACGGGGAAACAGTCTTTTGGGAAGGAGATGAGTGTGCCGGCTTGCATATGATCCGCCAGGGGAGTGTTAAGCTGTTTAAAATCTCCCCCCAGGGACGAGAGCTAATCATCAGGATTCTAGATGAAGGGGAGACATTTAACGAGGTGCCAGTTTTTGACTACCAACCGAATCCGGTCAACGTCTCAGCGGTTGAGGACAGCGAAATCTGGGTCATCGAGCCAGTCGTAATCAGGGAAAGCATTGCACGTTATCCAGAGCTGGCGCAATCCGTGATCCACAACCTGTGTGTGAATTTGCGTGTGTTGCTGGGCACGGTGGAGGAGCTCAACTTTTACCAGGTAACGAACAGACTGGCACGGCTGATTGAGCAGCTGCCGGCAGAACAGCTCGAAGGTCCAAGGGAGG
>CP070785.1:3166972-3175972 GCA_020346705.1 Chloroflexota bacterium
CGATTGTTTCCGGATGGACCACGATGTATGGTTGGGGGATGCGCTGTTGAAGCAGTTCCGCCGACATCACAGTCCGGCCGCGATCATAGAGAATCGTTACCGGGACAGCCAGTATTTCTTCTCCATCAATTTCGAGCGGCTGAACTGCTCCCAGAGATACCTGTTCTCCCTTCTGCGCAGCCGGCTGCAGCTGGTAACCTAAACCCTGGGCATTATCGTATGTAGTTCCACCGTAATAAATATCTTCCCGGCCGATAATCGGCCACTGATCCTCAACCGCCGATATCTTCTCATATGAAGCCTCTGAATAATCTGAGACTCCAGCGGCGATTTTCTCCATTACTCGGAAGGGGTGATCGGATTCCAGATCAAGACCAACCCGCTGGGCGATTTGCGCCGTGATGGTGAAATCGGGGCGAGTCTGTGGGCGGCTTGGTACGGCAGTGTAGAAACGTTGTACTCGGCGCTCACCGTTGGTAAATGTTCCTTCCCGCTCGATAAAAGATTGAGCGGGGAGAACGACATCTGCTAGCTGCGCAGTTTTGGTTAAATAGAGTTCTTGCACTACGAGGAAATCTGCGGATTTTAATTTCTCTCCCGCTTTTGGATCATCACCAGCAGGGTCTGATGCAACGATGTAGAGCGCTTGCTTTGCGCTCAATTCACCAACCAGATTATCAGCTGGTTGGAAGCCCATGTCCCAAGCTCCCTGTGTATTCGCCCGCGACCAGACGGCGATCAATCCGTTATTCTCCTTCCCAGTATGGTTTGTTGCGATCAGCAAATTTGCACAGGCTTTCGCCAGCTGGCGAGAGGATTGGAGTCCAGTTCCTTCGCTGCCATACAGGATGATGGCATTTTCTGCCTCCGCAAAATCCTTCGCTGCGGCCTGAATCTGCTCAGAGCGATCTAGCTCCTTGTAAGCTGGTGGAAGATCAACACGTTTCGTGGATAAGGTGTTGATCATTGCCATCACCAAGGCAGCTTCACCACCATATGGATATCTCAGTGAATGGTTTGCTGCGCGTTCGGTCTTGGTGTAGCGGGGATTCGCCACGATCAGCTTGGCACCCCGCTCAGCTGCCTGCTTGACCCGCAGCCAATAAAGCGGTGCTTCTTCTTCAAGGTCGCTGGCTACGACGAAAATGGCGGATTCAGGACCCAAATCAGAGAAATTTGTCCCCTGACCAACACCGACTTGTGCCACCAAATCACCACCTGCCATCTCCGAATAGAGGGCGCGACTGCCGCCCAAATGCTGGCTGAGAGAGCTCAGGTTGAAAAAATCTTCGTTCGAGAGCCGGCCGCTGGCGATGGTCATTAGGTCCGTTCCAGCCTCTTTAAAACGCATTCCAACCAGGTCAAGCGCTTCATCCCACTCTGCAGGCCGTAATTCCCCATCCTCCCTGATCATGGGTTGGGTCAATCTCTCTTCGCTGCTTGCATAGTGGTGTGCAAAGCGTCCTTTGTCACAAATCCAGATTTCGTTCACCCATTCGTTCTGCCGCGGCATAACTCGCTTCACGACAAAATCACCTCCGGACTTGTGCTCCCGGCGCACATTCAGCGTCAGGTTGCAGCCCACAGGACAGTGCGTACAGATCGATGCAGCTGATTTCATTTCCCAGGGTCTTGCACCAAAGCGGAAATCACTGGTCGTCAAGGCTCCGACCGGGCAGATATCGGTTGTGTTACCCGAGAAATATGAATCGAAACCAGGTTCAGAATAGGTAACGATCTTTAATGAACGTCCACGTTCCTCAAACCCGATCACCGCATCATCGACAATTTCGTCCTGGAAACGGACACAGCGTCCGCATTGGATGCAGCGTTCTCGATCGAGATAGATCAACTCTCCGAGAGGATAATGCTTTTCAAAATGTTTCTTTTCATCATACAAGTAGCGGCTTTCCCCAGATCCGAAATCCATGGTCAGGTTCTGCAGAGGGCATTCACCGCCCTTATCACAAACCGGGCAATCCAGTGGATGCGAGGTCAGCAAGAATTCGATGATATCTTTACGTGCCCGGGAGACTTCCTCGGTCATTCCGCGCACGACCATGCCTTCAGACACAACAACTGTACAGCCCGTCTCTAGTTTTGGCCCAAATTGGATCACAAAGCTGCCATCTTCATTGCGATCAAATTCACCTGTTTCACGGTTCCATTGCGGCCGTCCAATATCAACCAGGCACATGCGGCACATGCCGACCGGCTCCATTTTCGGATGGTAGCAAAAAACCGGGATATCGACGCCAATTTTCTTGGCCGCGTCAACAACCAAGGTACCCGGGGGTACCTGGACTTCTTTTCCATCAATCTCTAAATTTATCAATTTACCCATATTCGCTCCATCGATTACGATAACCGCTTAGAGAGCGTGTAGTTCAACCAGCTAAGCTTTTTCACTTTCCACCAGTAACTCATCTTCATCCGAACTTTCAGAAACCTTGGCTCGAAAATCGGGTTCAAAGCGCTGAATTCCTGAAGTGACCGCTTCTATGGCAAACTCACCCAGGGCACACAGACATTTGCCCTTAATTTGCAGAGCAACTTCATTAAGTAACTCAACGTCACTCCAGGCGGCCTCTCCCTGGTGCACTCGATCGATGATGTGCTTCATCCAGAAGGTCCCTTCCCGACAGGGGGTGCACTTACCACAAGATTCATGGCTGAAGAAATGGAGTGTTTTCCGCAGCACCCAATCTATGCTCACTGAATCATCGATCACGATGATCGATGCCGACCCCAGTTGAGCGCCGACATTGGGGACGCTTTCATAATCCATCGGAGTATCAAGCGCCTCATCATTAGCAATTATCAAGGAAGATGAAGCGCCAGCCGCCATGATGGCTTTCACCTGCCTGCCATCCGGGATGCCGCCTCCATGCTCAAATATCAGCTCACGGAATGTGGTGCCAAGCGGTAGTTCATAATTTCCGGGTTTGTTCACCCTTCCGGAAAGGCTAAATATCTTGGGACCTGTGCTCTTTTCGGTACCGATCGAGTTGTACCAATCTGCGCCTCGGGTGATGATCAAGGGCACATTGGTCAGCGTCTCTACATTATTTACGACGGTTGGTTTGCCATAAAGACCGTATGAGGGCGGGAACGGCGGGCGAAGTCGGGGTTGACCCAGCTTGCCTTCCATTGATTCCAACAGGGCCGTCTCTTCACCACAGATGTATGCTCCAGCACCAAGGTGAGTATAAATGCGCAGCGAATAATCCGTGTCGAAAAGCTTATCTCCCAAAAGACCGGCAGCTTCAAGTTCAGAAATCTGGCGGTCTAATTGATCGGCAATCTGCCAAAATTCACCACGCAGATATACGTAAGCTTCCGCAGCCTCGATAGCATATGCTGCCAGGGCAACACCTTCTAAGAATTGGAACGGGTTGCCTTCCATAATCTCGCGATCTTTAAAAGTACCCGGTTCCGACTCATCCGCATTGGCAACTACATAATGCGGCCAATTCTCAGTATCGATGAAGGTCCATTTCAAACCGGTTGGGAAACCCGCGCCACCCCTGCCGCGCAATCCGGAATCCTTCACTTCATCGGTGACGGCATACGGATTCATGGTAGTGACTGCTTTTTGAAAAGCCTCAAATCCACCATGCTGGCGGTATACGTCTAGCTGGTTCAAGTCTGGAATCTGGCGATGACGGAGAAGGATCAAATCGCTCATGCCAGCGCTTCCTTTTTGCGAAGCGCTTCTATAGCTTCGAGTGCGCTACTGACTGTCTGGTTTTCATGGTATGCAATGCCTTCTCCAGATTGCACCTGAAACATGGGAGCTTTATCGCAAGCAGCCAGGCACATAACAGCCTCAACCGTTACCGAACCATCTTGAGTCGTACCACCAACTTTTACTCCCAGGTTCTCGCATAACTGCTCCAGGAATTCATCCGCGCCGCGCAGGGCGCAGGGCAAGTCGTTGCAAACCTGTATGCGGATATCGCCTTCTGGTTGATCGTAAAAAAGGGTATAAAAACCGACAATTGAGGCCACATCGGTCGAAGTGATGCCTAGAATCCCGCCAATTTCAGCCATATCTTCCTTAGTGACATAGCCATCTTCACGTTGGGCGAGGTAGAGAAGGGGCATCACCGCCGATCGTTTTTGATCAGGTGGGTACTTGGCAAGAATGTTCTCAATCTCTGCGGCGTATTTTTCAGCTAACATGTTCCCTCAAATCGAACATCATCGATCAATGTCTCCCAAGACAAAATCAGTCGTGCCAACCAAAGCAACCAGATCAGCCACCAGGTGGCCTTTCGCCAACACGGGTAGCATCTGGAGATTGTCAAATGATGGTGTCCGCCAATGTACCCGGTGCGGCTTTGTACTTCCATCACTCTCCAGGTAAACTCCCAGCACACCGCGTGGCGATTCGGCGGCGGCATAAACAGATCCTTCTGGCATTTCAAATCCATCCGTCCAAAGTTTGAAGTGGTGGATCACGGCTTCCATGCTGGTACCCAATTCAGAGCGAGGCGGTGGCACGTATTTACGATTGTTGCTGCGTACCGGTCCGTAGGGTAGTTTGTCGAGGGCCTGTTCGACGATGCGCAGTGACTGGCGCATCTCCTCTACCCTTACCAGATAGCGCGCATAAGTATCGCTATCGGTGTGTGTAGGTACGTCGAATTCGTACTGCTCGTACCCCATATAAGGATCAACCTTGCGAAGATCAAAATCGACTCCCGAAGCTCTCAACATGGGCCCCGTCACACCCCAATGGATGGCATCTTCGGGTTTAATCACCCCAATACCCTTAGTTCGCTCGAGGAAGATGGGATTCTCGTTCAGCATGGCCTCATATTCTGTGATCCGCTTCGGGAAAATACGGATGAAATCCCGGACTGCATCTTCAAATTCGACCGGCACATCCCGCCAAAGCCCACCTGGACGGAAATAAGTAGTCATCATTCGCTGCCCCGAGACCATCTCGTTGATGTCCAAGATTAATTCCCGCTCGCGGAATGTGTACCAGAACATAGAGATAGCTGCCAGATCGAGTGTATGGGTTCCTAACCACACCAGATGTGAAGCGATGCGTTGTAATTCGGTAAGTATGACCCGGATAGCCTGTGCACGGATCGGGACATCTAACTCCGCCAGTTTTTCGATCGCCATGCAATAAACCAGGTTATTGCCCAGGTTGTTGAGGTAATCCAGGCGATCGGTCATCACCGCCGCTTTTTCGTAAGATTTGGCCTCCATGTTCTTCTCAATACCGGTGTGCAGGAAACCAATATCCGGAAAGCAGTTGACCACAACTTCCCCATCCAACTCAAGCAGCAATCTTAATACACCATGCGTGCTGGGGTGCTGAGGACCCATATTAAGCAGCATGGTTTCGCCCTCAATCGCCCTGTCAGTTACCAGGTGTCGTAATTCGTTAAATGCAAATTCCGATTGATCTAGCATAATGCTGTCTCACTCTTTAGCATACGGTTTATCCCGATCGATTTCTTCAGCGTTGAAGGTGAATTGGACCTCCTCATAACCGAGGGGATAATCCTTACGCAGTGGATGTCCCTGCCAGTCGTGCGGCATGAGGATGCGTCGCAAGTCGGGATGACCATCAAAGTGAATGCCGAACATATCCCAAAGTTCCCGCTCACGCCAGTTTGCATTAGCAAACAATTCCACCAGGGTCGGTAAAGTGGGCGAGACACTGGGCAATGGCACTCGCAGACCCATGCGCATTGATTTATCAATCGAGTATAGGAAATAAATAACATGGAAGCGCGGCTCTTGCTGAGGCCAGTAATCAACCGCAGTCAAAACTTCCAACCAGGTAAAGCCGTGTTCGTCGCGCAGCGACTGACAGACTTCAAATATCTTTTCTGGAGAGACGATCAGACTGGTCTGGCCACGAAACTCTTTTGGCTCAACGTCAAACCGCTCTACCAATACAGAGACGATATTTTGCAGTTCATTTTCCATAGCGCGTCCTACCAATATCTATAGCAATTAAGCCCAGGTCTTTATCTTTTCACCGCGTACTTTCTCATGCAGGGTCAAAATGCCGTGGACCAACGCCTCCGGTCTCGGAGGGCAGCCGGCGACATAGACATCGACGGGCATTATCTCATCTACACCCTGAACGATGGCGTAGTTATTAAAGATGCCTCCACATGAAGCACAATCTCCCATGGACACAACCCACTTCGGATCGGGCATTTGATCATAAAGCAGGCGCAACACCGGCGCCATCTTGCGGGTTACCCGGCCAGAAATGATCATTAAGTCTGATTGACGGGGAGTCGCGCGCATCAACTCCATGCCGAAGCGGCTCATATCATGCTTGGCAGCCTGCCCTGCCATCATCTCAATGGCGCAGCAAGCCAGCCCAAATAACATCGGCCACATGGCATACGTACGTGCCCAGTTGACCGCTTGCTCCAGACGCATCGTCACCGCGCCCAGATCTCCAGCTTTCTGTTCTATTCCCATTCCAATGCTCCTTTCTTCCAAGCATAAACATATCCAACCAATAAAATCAAAATGAAGATGAGCATTTCGATTAAACCAAATAAGCCCAACTGGCGATAAGCTACCGCCCAGGGGTAAAAGAATATCACTTCAATATCAAAAAGGATAAACAAAACAGCCACCAGGTAAAACCTGACCGGAAGACGGCGAGTCCCTGGTCCAATCGGGGTCATTCCCGATTCATAAGGCTGCGATTTGCGCTTTGTCGGATTTCGAGGCCCAAAGGCATGACCAAGTAATACGACAAATCCCGCCAGGAGAACGGCGAGAATAAATAGAATCGCAAGTGGCAAATAATCGAAAAGCATAAGACATTCCCAGCAGTTTAAAATAGGAAAGGGTGGTCGAACTCCCCAAACTATCCTGGTGCCCTAGCCTTCAGAGCTGATAATTTTAAGGAACGCCACCCTAGCCTTTACATCTCAAAAACCTAACTATCTTATCATATGGTCAAGTAGGTGTCAATTTTCACAATTTCAGCTAGTGTGCATTACATGTCTGGGTTAATTATAGCCTCAATACGATATAAAAACACTCCCTTGTTGCTGAAGATCAACTCGCTATTTGGACAACCTGTTAGTTGATCTGGTTGGATCGAACCTTTGCCTTGAGTCAAGTATAAATGGGTGTAGCCACCCTCATGAACCAGATCCCCAAAATCCGCGGAACAACCACTGACCGCATTAGTCTTGGTCGCGACCGCATTCACCTGGTCAGCATAAACCCGGTCACCCATGCCGTAGAGCCCATTCGGAAGGGAGGTCATGCGGTTGGTTAATGGTGTGATCCACCAGCCTCCATCGACACCGCGATAACTCCCGTATTGCCAATGGGAGACATTGATTAAAAATGATGCCTCAGGTGGGAGATTCTCATCGATCCATTCGATCGCTTCGAGGTCAGCTTCTGTTGCTAAGACGGTCGATGAGTTGATTACTGATCGCGTCTCCCGAATCCCCCACCCAACCAGGACCGCGAAGAGAATCAGCACGACCGCCGTCTTCACGGGATCGAGCTTTTCAACCGGAGACCAATCAACAGCACTGATAAAAAGTTCAGCCACCAGCATGGCAGTCGGCAGAAATAATACGATAACCGCATGATCAGGCCTGAAAGGGGCAATGTAAATGCCCACCGGTAGACTTAATATCCCCAGGATTAATGTCCAAATTCCAAATACACGTGTTCTCTCACGATACAGGGTGATAATCAATCCCGGCAGGGCAACGAACAATAAGATGTGGTTTCTATTTGGTCCGACCAGGCGCCATAAATAATCCAGATATTCTGGGAAGTACAGCTGATCCACCGCTTCCATTGAGAGCGGGATTGTAACCAATTTAACCCCAGCACGAGCGAATCCCCACATGCGGTAAAGCCAGGGGCTTGCCAGCAAAAACCCGACCAGCGAGGCCAGCAATATTGGCAGCCACGTTCTCAATCCAAGATTCTGTTTGTGTTTGACTCCTGAAAATAGCGCACCGATTCCAAGAATTACAAGAAATAAAGCAAGCAGCCCGGCCGCGAAGTAATGAGACAACAGGATGCCTGTGGTGAGCACAGCCAGGGTCGCTATCCGGGCACGATTAACGCCTTTGTTATAGATGTCCAGCGCGCTGGCCATTGCCAATGGTAGCAGCAGCATCCCGGTCAGGAGCGTATAGCGCCCCCAGGTGACATAGTAGGCCGGCATCTGGGTCACGAAAGCTACCATGATCGCACTCAGCCCTGCCCGCCTCCAATCCGCCCACAAAGACACCCCCAAGCGGTATACCGCCAAAGCGATTCCCGCGTTCAGAACCTGTCCCAGGTACAGCACAGCATCATGGGCACTTATGCCGGCGATGTTTGAAAAAGCCGCCGCCAGGGAATGAAAGGCATAATGGTAGAAGAACGGCACCGGCATGTAAGGTTCAAACGAATCTGGAATGCCCCCATGTTCAAGCATTAGTTGCACGATCTGCACGTGGTGAACGGAGTCAACCCACAGCGGTAAAACAACTTCCTGGATTTGATAAAAGCGCCAGATCAAAACCGAGAAGAAGACCAAGGCCAAGATCAAGCTGCGCAAGAATTCCTGTCTTCCGAACAGCCAGCTACCATCTTCAGCAGACTCGGCCAACTGCTCTTCATCCGCATCCAAGGAAATATTTTTCTGAGATTGGCTTTCCCTCCACCAACGCCGCAACGCCCAAACTGCAGGCGGCACCAAGAGCACATAGGCGAGGAGCAAGACCGGAGAAGTAATGTCCCAGCCAAGTAGAAAAGCCAGCAATGCAAGCAACGCAGTGAGCGAGATGCTGACCCCCATTGCTTCAGCCAGACGCTCAAAAAGATCTTGTTCTGGGTCCCAAAATAAAGCCAGCCAGGCGAGACCTGGCAGGAAAAGAACCATGACCCCAGCTATCAGGGTCCAAATTGTGACGAAAATTGGGGTCATCTAGCCGAAATAATCGCGCAGCTGCCTGCTGCGGGTGGGATGGCGCAGCTTCCGCA
>CP070785.1:3176072-3181739 GCA_020346705.1 Chloroflexota bacterium
TTTTTTTTGAGATAATTTCCTGAATTTGAAAAATATCCCTGTAATCCTGGTCGATTGTCTTGATGGATGGTGGGATTTAAACCAGGTTATAAATTTTATGCTCTCTTGATCGATCGGGTTACACGTCACCTGCAGGACGCTCAATGCACTGTCGGGGCGTCTCCCGTCCAGAATAAACTTGCAGCTGGCCAATCTTTTCATCCCTGAACCACACTTCATAGTCATAGGGGATTAATGGTCCCAGGTTGAATGATACTGTGCCGCCGCCAGCACAATTATCTACACAGGGAAAGGGAAATCGCGAAGTCGCTTCCAACACAAATTGAGTTTCGAACTGGATTTTATATTCCCGCACATCAACGATGGCGGAGCCTGCCCTGAGCTTGGGGTGTGTACAGTAGCTTGGAAAGCAACCTCTTGGAGAGACTGATGCATACATCCCACCAACATCAGGCCAGAAACATATCTGCTGAAAATCCTCGATAATGCCGCTTCGTTCAGGTCGTTGTACAAGGATAAAGGTCCTCACGAAAAATGATCCTACTGCAAAGACCAACATCCCCAGGATAAAAACCAAGATGCTCTTCCACCAATTTTTTTTCATGAGATCACTGTCCCTTTGAATTAACCTTACGCAATGAATCGACACACAAGATCATTATAAACTCATACAAAACAGAAAAGATTGAATCATCTTCTATACCTCCCGAACCTAGGGCAGATAGACAGGCAATTCCCAGACTAGGAATTTTCCCGTGCATTCCAATCTAGTGGTGTAGATGAACTGATGCTGGTGACTGCTGTTCTCATGGCTATTTTCGCAGCAGGGTGCCTGGGTGAACAATGAACCGTCATCATTCGCAAACTCAACCGCAAAGACAAATTCTGCCGGTGAGGGTCGGTCGATTAAGGTTGCATTGCGGATTTCGAGGCATTGCGCCCCATTGACCGTACAGGCATTTCGAAACAGGGCTGCATGATCTTCAGGGTCAATACCGGGATTATGGTCCTGCATAACGCGGTACGAACCTCCATAGAGATCTGCAGCCAGTTCATACTCCCCAGCATGCAGGAATGAAAAGAAATCAATTAAAGCCTGCCGAGCAGCTTCCACATCCATATCAGTCAAGGTATTGCGAGGAGTATCATATGAGGAAATACAACCCTGAATACTTCCTTGATTTTGAATGAATTCCCGAACGGCGTGATCGGCTAACCCAAATTCAATGACTTCTTCAGCAATAGCGGCGACTTTAAAGAGGTCGCGCTTGAATTGGCTGACGCTCAACTCACCACCGGGCATGGTGATAATAAACAAATTTCCCTCTGCAAGATCGAAGGATTGCTCGTTGATAGAGAAATCTGCCGTTTCTCCATCATTCGTCTCCAAATACCACTCAAATCGGTGTCCATCTACAGAGATTGCGTGGCATTTCATGGAAAATCTGGATTGGTCCGTCGAACTTTCACAACCAGAGGATTTGATGCCGTCATGCCAGATCATCAAAGCCAGAGACTCTTCCCAGCGGTAAAACTCGTAACTTGTTTGAAGGTAAATTCCAGGGATGGTCTCCGGAGTTGTTGGCGATGGGTTGTTTACACACGCGGATATGAGAATCACCAAGTGAACAGAAAGGAATGATCGAATTCCCAGGGTAAAGAATTTCTTCATTACAAACCCATCAGCAATACGATTGAAACACTGATAGCCAATGTAATCCCCATAGTTGCAGCGATAATTCCCCTTAGAAATATGCTTTTCCGGGAAGTGTACATCAATATCGCCAGTCCAATTATCGAACAGATCAACATTAAAATTGCATCGCCAACAGCTACAAGGATGAGCAGTAATGACACTGCAATCGCAGCCAATTTAATATCTCTCGGTTGATTATCCATTTTCCTTTCCTTTCTGTGTTCCTCGGTTCCTACCGGATATAGACATCCAATTAACCCGATTCTTCATATGCAACGAATAATCAGGATTTTGACCTTCGGTTCAATTTTGGGGGCTACTCTGTAGGGAGAACAATTTCTCCAGGATTTCCTGAGGGGGTACCTCGAACATCTTTAGACCTAAAAATACGTTTCCGTCATCATGCTCAATAAACAGATAACCAAACGGATCCTGATATCGCAATATCATCTGATCCTGATCGACTTCAATGACTCGAACACCCACGTGAGACCCATCTTCCGAATAAACTCCTAAATGGCCATAAAAACCAATATCCGCTTCGACAATAAAATCTCTCTGGTATGCCGTAGAAAACATCCCAATTCGAGACTGTTGAATGTCGGATCCAAAGCTGTAAGTGTAGAAGAGTTCTGCCTGTCCGTTCTGATCGATGTCCGCCACCACCAGAGAGGCGAGACCCTGACCGCCTTGTGCAGTTCCAAGCTGGATGACATTGGACCCCCAGATCAGGAACGACTCGTTAATGAATTTCCAATCGAGAACCTTGAAAACTTGCGCTTGCAGCGCTCTCCACAGCTGATCAACGTGCAGCTCTTCGACTGGGAGGATGGGTTCGATTCCCAGGTCCAATCCCTTCTCCCGCAGGTAAGCTTCGATCATTTCCTCGGCCTCATCGGGCGTACGAAGTTGGGAATACCCATCTCCATTCATTGATTCAACCAGTTCTAAAAAAACCTCATTGGAGGGAATTTCCACCAGCCCTAGTTCTTCCATTGTGCTTGCCATTTCATCCTCTGTTCTGGCGATGTGTGAGATGCGAGGCGAGATAAATTTGATCCTGTATTGCCCAACTTCAGAGAAGTCAAATGAATCTGCCAGATTAACCACAGCTGATACTGACTCGCCAGGATATAACAAGATATATTGTTCTGCCGACGGGGGCATTCTGGAAGCAAGGATGCCTTCATAAGGCAAAGTTTGCCCGTCATGCTTTACCCGAAATATCTCCCCAGCGATGCCTTCCAGTGGTGTGTACCATTCGAGGACATACAGCGGTTCATCTGAGACATTCTTCAAGACAAATTTCAGATTGATGCTTTCACCGACGGGAAGACGTTCAGGGATTTCAAGATGAGCGGTAAGCCCTGATTTTGAGGCTAGTGTGCCTTGGGCAGAATCCCCAGCCTCATCGAGGAGTTCGAGAGATTCAACAATCAACTTGGCTTCGGCCATGAGTTCTTCGGAAAGATCAATTTCACTATAGTTGCCAGTTTCCAAATCTGCTAATTCGACTTCAAACGACAAATTGCCAATTTCAATCTGGCCTGTGCCTCCATAAAAGACGGCTTTGTTTTTACATTCATATTGGAGCACTTCCGCCGGAATCACATCGCCCATGATTCGGATCTTGTCGCTGTAAATTAACTCTCCGGCCGGTATACCGGTACGACCAGGCCCAATCCACTCGCCGATCCATCTGTATCGAATTCCCAACCTGTTGGGACCTTTCCTAAGGACAACAGTGTGATCTTCTTCAGATAAAGTCCAGGATTCCGGGTAAGAGAGCTCAAACCCGTAATCTCGGTTGGTATAAGTAAGCCAGTCCGGCTTCGGTGTGGTTTCAATCCCCGTCCCATTGGAGATAATTTCAACTTCACCCGACTCATCCCCCCCAAAACTAGCAGGCTGCCAATCCAAGATTTCTGTGTATGAACCTTCGCACCCTATCAGCCCAAACGCGATCAGGAGCAGAATTATTACCCGTAGGTAAGTTTTTCTTGGATATTTATCGGTATTCATTTGATCCTTCCTTCGAATTACTCTTTCTATATACATGTGATTATTTTCACGCAGTATAAAGACGATTTGTTACTGCTTCGTGTTCCCATCGTTACTAACTTCTCATACTGTGTTACAGATTAGGAACATTTACAGAAATTTCCTCCCTGCTTTCTAAAAACCAGGCAGAGTCATTTTACGACATAATGTTGACTAAACGACACTTTGTTGATAAAATAAACATACAAAATTTATATGCACTTGTCAAGTACGAATCTAGATGCCATGTCGTTAATACGACAGAAATAACAAAAATGTCGACAAAAGGGAATAGAATCGATCCTCGCGTCAGGCGAACGCGGCAGCTGCTTCGCCAGGCATTGATGGATCTGATCCCTGAAAAGGGCTACAACGCAATCACCGTTCAGGATATAACCGACCAGGCAACTTTAAACCGGGCAACTTTTTATTTGCATTATCGCGACAAGGACGATCTTCTTTATAAAGGCATGCTGGAGGTTCTGGATGAATTGACAGCCTCCAATCCCCTGCCAGTAGCGGAAGCAGGTAAACTTTCCATAGATGAAACTTGGAAAACAATTGAACATGAATTAATCCATGTCGCCAACAATCTAAGTTTTTATCAGGCCATGCTGGGAGAGAATGGAGTCTGGGGATTTGCACACATGCTGCACGATTACATTTATGAAAACACTGAACAACGCCTCATTTCCATATTTGGTGAACTCCCCAAAGGGCCGGTGCCAATCGAAATCGTGCTGGCTTATATTGCTTTTGCGTACGTTGGCATTATCCAATGGTGGGTAGAAGAAGATATGCCCTACTCTGTGGAGGAAATGGCAGATAACTTGGTGAAACTTTATGCCCTCGGTATTTACAGAGCCATCGGGCTTGAAGCCGACCTGAACGGAATGAGGAGAGATTGAGGGGATTTCTTACATTACTTTCTATGGGACTTAATTTCATTGACGATAGTTCAACAGAATGATATTCATTATCAGTGAATTTTTCAGGGAAGTTCCTGGGTGGGCGATTTGATTATGGATGTATAATGTAAACATTATCTTATTAAACTAAATCTGAGAGGAGCAAACAATGATCGTTGTCCGTTTTGTCTTTCAAACCGAATGGGGAAAAGCAGATGCTGTGGTCGAAGGTTTCAAGCAGAGTGCAGACCAGATGAGGAGCCTGGCAGGACCCAATGCCAAAATGCGCATTCTGACTGACTTGAGTGGTCCCTTTCATACCGTTGTACAGGAGCTTGAACTGGAGAGCCTGGCAGCCTGGGAAGAGCTGCGGGCGAAGATCTTTGCCGCGCCTGAATTTCAAGAATCCCAAGAAAGGCAGGAAATACGTTTCGAAGCGGGGCGCACGGAGTTCTATACCCTCGAGGCAACCTTCTAAACCTGCCAACCCAACTGTTCTAGTCCAATTCCAATCAGAGCACCGTTTGAGGCAAATCTCATGCGGTGCTTTGTTTTTCGAAATAGGCTATGAATTTGACTCCGAATCCAGAATTTGTATAATAGAAACAACCGGGGAGGTGCTCCGTTAAGTATATTGAAACCAGCTTGATATCACAAAGATGAGAAAAACCGCTTTAGTAATTTTCATAATCTTTTTTGTTGCTGCCTGTTCAACCACGCTTCCCACTCAGGTTGAGGAAGTTAATGTTCAGGAAATTGAGCAGGTTGATCAAAATGACTCATTGCTTGAGAATGCTCCAACCCAGATCGAAGCGGTGAAAATCGAGCCCACCCCCACTGAAATTAATATACCGGCTGAGATTATTGAAACCCTTCCGCCCCCTCAAGATACCTCCGGCCCTGATTGTTATGGATCCGAACCGCACGAGATCGGTTTGGGGATAGCGGAAAGTTTTCCCGAGACGACCTACGAGCAAGTAATGATCTGGTTTTGCAACGGTGCAGAATTTGAGGACATCCTGG
>CP070785.1:3181839-3187026 GCA_020346705.1 Chloroflexota bacterium
CGTGGGGGCAATGTCTCCACCCTGAAAGAATTAGGCCAGGAATTTGACTATACACTAAATACGCTTTCGCCAGTAGAGATTGATGGTGAAGTTGTATCCTCCAGCAGGATCAGGGCCGCGCTCTCGAGTGGTGATTTAGAATTGGTCAACAGATTATTAGGCCGACCTTACTTCATAACAGGTCAGGTTGTACCCGGTGATGGGCGCGGGAAAACGATCGGCGTCCCAACCGCCAATCTCTCCTTTTGGCTGGAGCGAGCTTTGCCGAAATCTGGGGTTTACGTGTCCCAATCCACGATCAATGGCCACACTTTCGGATCTGTGACCAACGTCGGTGTTCGACCTACATTTAAAACCCCTATTGAACAACTGCAGGTCGAAACCCACCTGTTTAATTTTGAGGATCAAATATACGGGCAGGAAATTAAATTGAATTTCATCAGCTATCTGCGTGATGAACAGCGATTCCCAAACATTGATGCGCTAGTGGATCAAATAAATCTCGACGTTTCTGAAGCAAAACGGGTATTGTCTGCAATGGACAATGCATAATATTTTATTCGTATTTTGAAACAAAGTTTATTGGAGGCGGGTAGCAATGAGACAGTATCTGGATATGCTGCAATATATATTTGATCAAGGGCAGAATAAAGGTGATCGAACCGGCACAGGGACGATTTCTGTATTCGGCTACCAGACCAGGTACGATTTACAAGAGGGCTTTCCTGTACTGACGACCAAGAAATTACACCTGAGATCAATTATCTATGAGCTGCTGTGGATGCTCAAAGGCGATAGTAATATTGCTGGTTTAACCGATCATGGCGTGCGAATCTGGAATGAATGGGCAGATGAGGAAGGAAATCTGGGTCCGGTCTACGGCGTCCAATGGAGATCCTGGATGACCGCTGATCAAAAATCCGTGGACCAAATTTCCCAGGTGATCGAAGCGATCAAAACAAATCCAAACTCAAGGAGGTTGATTGTCAGCGCCTGGAATGTGGGAGATGTACCAGCCATGGCCTTGCCTCCCTGCCATGTGCTTTTTCAATTCTACGTCATGGATGGAAAACTCTCCTGCCAGCTTTACCAGCGTTCAGCAGATGTATTCCTTGGGGTGCCATTCAATATCGCCTCATATTCCCTCCTGACAATGATGATCGCCCAAGTTTGCGGCCTCGAAGCAAGCGAATTCATACACACATTCGGTGACCTCCACCTTTACAACAACCATATCGAACAAGCACGGCTCCAACTCAGCCGCACACCATATCCCCTGCCAACCATGCAAATCAACCCAGAGGTCCGCTCAATATTTGATTTTCAATACGAGGATTTTGAACTGATTAACTACCAATCGCATCCTCATATCAAAGCAGAGGTCTCAGTGTGATCATCTCATTAATCGTTGCCATG
Organism: Chloroflexota bacterium; assembly: GCA_020346705.1. GTDB lineage: Bacteria > Chloroflexota > Anaerolineae > Anaerolineales > UBA4823 > PFL25. Next base: position 3,183,256 of record CP070785.1, read on the forward strand.
GATGAGGGCAGAGGCATCGGTGTGGATGGCCATCTGCCATGGTACCTTTCCGCTGATTTACAACGATTCAAATCTCTGACCATGGGTCACCACATGATCATGGGACGCAAAACATATGACTCTATTGGCCGACCTTTACCTGGGAGGACAACGATCATCGTGTCCCGAGATCTGACATTTCAACCAGAAGGCTGCATGGTCGCCCGGTCTCTTGACACGGCCATTGAATTTGCCCGCTTTGATAACGAAGAGGAAGTATTTGTCATTGGAGGCGGCGATCTATTCGAACAGGCAATCGACATAGCGGACCGGATCTATCTGACCCAGGTTCATGCGAGCCTGGAAGCTGATGTTTACTTTCCGGAATATTCCTCGGAAAATTGGCAGGAGATAGATTCTAAATTTGTTGAGGCCGATGAGAAAAACGAGTATCCGTCAACATTCCGAATACTGAAAAGAATACGCTAATAGGAATCAACTTTAAAACATCAACGTCAATTTATTCTAATTAATCAGTTTTTTTTACTTGACAAATCTCTCCAATTGTATATAATCCAACCCAACTTAATAAACAAAAACTTCGAAGAGGACGAGTAAGCGCCGCACCGGCGGCCAGAGAGCGGTAGAATGGTGAAAATTCCGCCCGCACGACAGCGTTGAATGGACCTCGGAGTTGCAGGGTGAACGGAAATTGACCAAGTAGCCTGTGCCGGAACTGCCACCGTTATTTGGGCTGAGGGTATAAACCCTTCAAAGGTCGTACCCGAATGAGTGAGGCTGGCTTTCTCAACCCGTCGCAGCACCGACGGGTTTTTTGATCGATTAGTTCGTCAGCCTAAAAGGGGTGGTACCGCGGACCTAGCGTTCGTCCCCAATCCCGGGGATGGGCGCGTTTTTTATTCCCCCGTCTCCAGCTGATGGCAGTACCTGCCAGAGCAAATGTCCTAACCAACTAATCTTTTTGACGGAGGAACCAAAATGACTGACAAGACACGTTTCACACTCAATGAATCGGATTTGCCCCGCTCCTGGTACAACTAGAACGCAGACATGCCTGTCCCACCAGCCCCGGTGCTCAATCCGCAAAACATGGAACCAGTCACGCCAGACTTTCTGAATGTATTATTCCCTATGGAACTGATCATGCAGGAGGTGAGCACAGACCGATATATTGATATCCCGGAGGAAGTCCAAGATATATATAAGCTCTATCGGCCGACGCCATTGCTCAGAGCGCGACGACTGGAAAAAATCCTGGATACGCCGGCTCATATTTATTACAAATATGAAGGGGCTTCTCCAGCGGGAAGTCATAAACCAAATACTGCCATCCCGCAAGCGTTCTATAACAAAGTCACGGGAACTAAGGCTTTAACCACAGAAACAGGTGCAGGACAGTGGGGATCGGCGCTTGCTCTTGCTTGCCAGCTATTTGACCTCGATCTCGAGGTCTACATGGTCAAGGTCTCATATCAGCAGAAACCTTACCGGCGGATCCTTATGGAGACATATGGAGCGCAAGTTTTTGCCAGCCCAACCGATAAAACTCAGTTCGGCCAGTCCGTCCTGGAACAAGATCCTGAAAGTAATGGTTCATTGGGGATTGCCATCGCTGAGGCTGTCGAAGCTGCTGCCACTTCGGGGGGAGCGAAGAAATACGGTATCGGCTCAGTGTTAAACCATGTTCTCCTGCACCAAACAATAGTTGGTGAAGAAGTACTAAAGCAAATGGATATGGCAGATGAATATCCAGATGTGGTGGTCGGTTGTGTCGGAGGGGGATCAAATTTTGCCGGGATCGCATATCCTTTCTTACGCCAAAACCTGCTTGAAGGACAGCGCACCCGCTTATTAGCAGTGGAACCAACCGCCTCACCCAGTCTGACCAAGGGTGTATACACTTTCGACTATGGTGATTCAGCAAAATTAGCGCCGATCGTCAAGATGTACACCTTAGGTCATGATTTTGTGCCACCCCCCATTCACGCTGGTGGTCTTCGCTATCACGGGATGGCACCAAGCCTATGCGCACTGTATGAAGCAGGTTATATTGAGGCAAAAGCAGTACCTCAACTAGCCACCTTTGATGCTGCAGTAATGTTCTCACGAGCAGAGGGCATCCTTCCTGCACCAGAATCTGCGCACGCTATTCGCGGCGCAATCGACGAAGCCCTGGATGCCAAAGAGAAAGGTGAAGAACGAGTGATCCTTTTCAATCTCTCTGGGCATGGACATTTTGACCTTGAAGCATACGATGCTTATCATAATGGTGAGCTGCAAGATTTCGAATATCCAGAAAAAGATATTGCCGAAGCGATGCAGACCTTACCCGAAGTCCCCCAACCGGCATAAATTATTTGCTACTTCTCTATCTCCTCCTGAGCCCCCAAATGAACTGGGGGCTCTTGCATAATTATTGGGGTATAAAATCAGCAGAAATCTATTCCTCCAACCGCCATAAGGGCATATTATTTAGGATAATTATGATAAAATTTATATCATCTGGATGCTAACCCACTTGTACGATTCTATGGGAGGATTAAACCAAGTAAACCAAAAAAACTGGCGAAATCAGGAGGAATAATGCCAAACTATAAATATTTAATCATCGGTGGAGGCATGACAGCAGATGCAGCTATTGAAGGAATTAGGGAAGTCGATCCTAATGGCTCAATCGGATTGATCTGCGCCGAATCCCACCCACCATACAACCGCCCCCCATTAAGCAAAGGGCTCTGGAAAGGAAAACCACTAGAGACTATCTTCCGCAAATCTTCCCAGGAAAACGCCCAGATCCACCTGGGGACAATGGTTGAATCGATCGATCCCAAAAACAAGATGGCAAAGGATAGTCGAGGGCAAACCTATAATTACGAGAAGCTGCTTCTGGCTACAGGCGGATCACCTCGAGAACTCCCTTTTGGTTCAGAAGATATCATATACTTCAGAAATTTGGACAATTTTCACAGGCTCCACGCCTTGATGGAGAAGAACGCCCGATTCGCAGTTATCGGTGGCGGCTTCATCGGTTCCGAGCTGGCAGCTGCTCTTCGCGACCAGGGACAAGAGGTGGTGATGCTTTTCCCCGAGGAAGGTATCGGGTCACTGCTTTTTCCATCCGATCTGGCAATTTACTTAAACGATTATTATCGCCAAAAAGGTGTTGAGGTATTAGCGGGTGAACTAGTAAATGGGTTTGAGAAACAAAATGGCCAAATCATACTAAAAACGAAATCGGGGCAAGATGTCCTCGTCGACCATGTCATCGCCGGGATCGGAATCATTCCAAACACTTCGCTCGCAGAATCTGTTGGTATCGAGGTGGCGAACGGTATCGTTGTTAATGAGTTTATGCAGACCAATCTGGAGGATATCTACGCGGCAGGTGATGTGGCAAATATTTACAACCCTACTCTCGATATGCGCGTGAGAGTCGAGCATGAAGACAATGCTCTCTCAGGTGGTAAAACAGCGGGACGTAACATGGCAGGCGATTCTACTCCATATGAACACCTATCTTATTTCTATTCCGACTTATTTGAATTGGGTTATGAAGCTGTTGGCGAATTGAATTCTAAACTTGAGACCTATGCAGATTGGCAAGAGCCATATCAAAAAGGGATCGTGTACTACCTGGATCAAGGTCGCCTGCGAGGCATCCTTCTTTGGAATGTCTGGGATCAGGTGGAACCAGCCCGGAAGTTAATTGCAGAACCGGGAATCTTTACTAACGAACAACTACAAGGACGTCTCCCGTAATCAGCCTCATAA
>CP070785.1:3187126-3191450 GCA_020346705.1 Chloroflexota bacterium
CCAAGGAAATAGTCTAGAACAAGATCTCGCAGCGCGCGACTTTACAATCAACGCGATGGCTTTCGATATCAACCATCCGGGAGAACTACTGGATCCTTTAGGTGGTGCTGCTGACCTGTATGCCAAAAAACTGCGTACATGCAAATCAGATGCATTTACCAGCGATCCAATTCGCATTCTTCGCGGGATCCGGTTTTCACTAAACTTGGATATGAGAACTGAAGAAGACACGAAAGCAAACATGCGGGATGCAGTCGGGTTACTCCCATTGATTTCTGCTGAGCGATTGCGCGATGAGCTGTTCCATTTGTTGGATAGTACAAAGCCTGCCGCCGCAATTCGGATACTTGATCACATTCATGCTTTAAAATATGTGCTCCCAGAGATGGGCAATCTGCACGGATTGGCTCAATCCCACCCACACACGCAGGATGCCTGGAACCACTCAGTAGACGCAGTGGCAAAGCTGCACCGAATTATTGATGTCTTGAACCCCATATACAATCTGGAAGGTTCTGCCAGCCTTTTCATGGGTGTCATTTCTCACCGGCTGGGTCGCTATCGCGAACAAATTGAGGCACATCTGCAGACACGCCTTAACCAATCTCGTTCCCATAAAGCCTTGATTTTCCTGGCTGCTCTATATCACGACGTCGGTAAACCTGCCACCAAAGAGATCGATCAAGATGGGCATATAAGCTACCGGGAACATGAAGAAATCGGTGCAGAATTGATTGCTAAGCGTGGTCGGGAACTGCAGTTGAGCAATTCCGAAATCAGACGCCTGCGAATCATTGTGGCAAATCACATGCGACCTTTGTGGTTGGCTAATACAGGAAAACTTCCCTCAAGAAGAGCCATTTACCGCTTTTTTGGAGATACTGGGCCAGCTGGAATTGACATTTGCCTGCTCTCCCTTGCTGACACCCTGGCTACCTACGGACCGACGCTACCTCAAGATAAATGGATTCACCAAGTAGAAGTTATTAGAACCCTTCTTGATGGCTGGTGGGAGGACAGGGAGGAAGTTATTTCACCACCCACTATGATTGATGGTAATGATTTGATTAATGAAATGGATCTAAAACCTGGTCCAATGATCGGGGAAATCTTGAGATCGATTCAGGAAGCGCAAGCCACAGGTGAAGTGCTCAACCGCAGGCAAGCCTTTGAACTTGCTGCAAAGCTGATTGCGCAATCAAAAGACGATTAAGATTCTTGAGGAAGAAAGAATTAAGGATATATCGTAGTCAGATATGGCTGGTAAAAACACCGGCATCCAGTCTCATGTGAGCATCCTTCGACCGGTAATATGGGGACAGCATCCTTCTCGTAAGTGCCTTCAATAGCCTGGCAAGCGGGACAGGAATCATCAGCCACCAGGACTCTCACCAATTTAACTCGATCATTTGCTAAAAACTCTTTTCGTGCGACTGCACTGGCAGAGAATTCCTTTAGATCTGCGCCACAATTAATACAATTTGTTGCTGAATCAGGTGACTGGGCGTTACATTGATGACAGGTTTGCATGAACCGCCTCCTCGATTATGGATATTATACTGTTAATCCAATTCAAAGGGTGGTCAATGGTTTTTGCGAGAATTTATCGCAACCTGCTCCGCACGAGATCTCCGGATCAAATTGTTGATGTGAGCGATCAATACCCCACTTGGTACTGGTTTAATCAGATAATCATCCGCACCTTCATCCAATGCCTGGGCAATAGCATCCGGATTATTTAACACAGATAAGATTAATATGGGAATCTTGCTGAATTTGCGGATATCTCGGCAAACCCGTACGCCATCCTTCTCTGGCAAGTAAAGATCAAGCACAATGACATCTGGATTCACCTTGCTTACAGCTCCCTGAACATCTCCCACCTCATGAGCTGTATGAACTTCAAATGCCTTGGGTTCCAAAGTAGCTTTAAGTAGTTCCGTTAGTGTGACGTCATTATCGATAACTAAGACGCGGGAAACCACTAATGTCCTCCTTCATTCTCGACAATTAAGACGCAATGCTCATTTTTTCCAATCCCTACCCTAATTTCTGCTGGCTATGATTATGCAACAAATTCGATTTGGCAAACCTTACAACGACTTTACAAGTCATTGGTTTGAATCTTGCAACTAAATGGAAACAGAGATATTATTATTCAGGTCAAGACTTGAAACGCTTAAATCATCGAAATAAGACGCACAGCATCGCAATGGCCGTTAAGATTACATGTCCTAGCTGTCACTCAAGTGTTGACCCATCTTTGCATAATTGCAGTCAATGCGGAGTGAGTTTAGGTTTAGCAGTCGCCTTAAACAATACTGCATTCCCTGACATGGTGCTCTCTATGGACGTCCGAATCGCCCCAGAAACCTTAGTTCCAAGATTAGGCGAATTATTAATTGAAAGAGGCTTTATAGGATTTGAAGACTTGGAAGCCGCATTAGATTTTCAACGCGAGAAGATAGCCAAAGGAGAGCCGTGCTTAATCGGGCAAGCTTTAGTCGAGCTCGGCTTTGTAAACCAGTATACAATCGATGAAGTTGTTACCGTGCAAATTTTCGAACTCCAACATAAACTCGAACGGACAAACCGGGAACTTGAACAGCGAGTAGCTGAGCGAACAGCTGATCTCCAGCAAGCACTTTTAAAATTAACTGAACTCAACCGTCTAAAATCCAACTTCATCTCCAATATATCCCATGAGCTGCGCACACCCCTTACCCATATTAAAGGCTACCTAGACATTTTAGCTGACCACAGCCTGGGACCCCTTACAACATCCCAGGAAAATGCGATCGAAGTCCTTTTACGCTCCGAAGAGCGTTTGGAGCAGCTGATTGATGATTTAATACAATTTTCACTCGCTGTGAAGGGAGAGCTCAACCTGTCTTTGGAAGCTCTTGAAGTCCGCCAATTGGTGGAAGCGTATTTACCTCAGACACTGAAGAAAGCTGAAGGAAAAGAAATTAATTTAGAGATTCTGCTGCCATCCGATTTGCCCAGAATCGTCGCAGATGAAGATAAAATGCAATGGGTGTTCAATCAGCTATTAGACAATGGCATTAAGTTCACTCCGTCTGGGGGCACTGTTGCTTTGTCAGCAATTCAAGAACAAGATCTGGTTAATTTTACGATCAGTGATTCAGGTATTGGTATTCCTGAGGAACGCTTATCTGAAATCTTCCGCCCTTTTCATCAGCTGGACGGATCTGTCACGCGAAGATATGCGGGGACTGGGCTTGGTTTGGCGATGGTTCACCGCATACTCGAAGCACATGGAGCAGCTTTATCAGTCGACTCAACTCCAGGCGCTGGGACGCGCTGCATGTTTTCATTACCAATCGCAGGAATAGATCATGGCGGATAAAATTCGCGATCCTGAAAACTTGAATACCAAAGAACTGGATGCGATCTACGCCATCAGTCGTGTTGTCACGCGTGCCTCCGAACTTGATGCGTCATTAGATGAGATCATCGGTATTGCCAGAACGGTTTTCATTTTCGATAATGTTGTTCTTTACGTCCATAACCAGGCAGAAAGTATTGAACCATCCTATGCGCGGGCGATCGGTCGCGGCCGAAATTCAGAATCAGATCTGGCATGGGGAGAACCGATTGCTAATGATGTCATTCAGCAAGGAAAAATTATCGTCAGGCAAGAAATTACAGGTGATTTCACCAAAGATAGAATGAAGGACCGGTATTTCTTAGGATTGCCGCTCATCGCAGGTGACCAAAATATCGGTGCGGTTGTATTTGTTCGCTATGGGGGACCTCAATTCACGCCCGAACATACCCATCTGGCAGAATACATCGCCGGACATATCGCCCAGCTCTACGAACATGGTAACCTGGTAACCCAGCTCTCCCGCCTTGAAGCCGAGAGACAGCTTGAACGGTTGCAGGATGATTTTGTCGCTACCGTTTCCCACGAGCTTCGAACGCCATTGGGTTTTATAAAAGGTTATGCCACCTCCCTGCTCAGAGATGATACTGAATGGGACGAAGAAACTAGAATAGAATTTTTAACCATCATAGATGAAGAAACTGACCGCCTGAGAGAACTGATCGATAATATTCTCGATTCATCTCGTTTGCAATCTGGAACATTGCGCATGGAATTTCAAACACTGAGGATCGACTCGATGCTACAAGATCTTTCCATGCGAGCCCGTTCATTCGATGAGGATTTTACAATCGAAATAGAATTGAGAGACTCACCAATCAAAGTTAATGCTGATCCAACCAGATTGGTCCAGGTATTCGATAACTTGCTTAGCAATGCAGTAAAATATGCACCCAATTCAACAGTAAATATCAC
>CP070785.1:3191550-3204285 GCA_020346705.1 Chloroflexota bacterium
TCGAGGTGCATTTCCCAATTAGGTTTGTCATTTGCACCAATCAATGCAGCAATTAGGTAGCGGAGACTTCCGCTTAAATAGGGGATTCGCTCCTGAATCAAAGTAACGTAAGGTTCAAGTCCAATTGCTGCATTATTGTCAAAAAAGCGGCCATTAACCTTACATAAATCAATTACCTCGACTTGACCCTTTGCAATTACCTGTGCAGCTGCACTAAGCTCACGAGGGATATCAAGGTTATCAGCAAGATCGTTCACAGATCCAATGGGTAACAAACCAAATACGATTGATTTATCACTGCCAATAACGTTAGCTATACCATTAACTACCTCGCTGTATGTCCCATCCCCACCAGCAGCTATGATCGGATTAAATCCTTGTCTGGCTGCCTGCTCAGCAAGTTTTATCCCATGACCAGGTCCATCAGTGAGCTCCAAATCAAATTCAATGCCAGCATCGTTTAAGACATGCTCAACTTCAGATTTACGCTCCTTCGCGCGCCATCGTCCTGCATATGGATTAAGAATCACCTTCGCAGTCATCCCTCACCTCCAAAATTTATTCTCAACCAATCATACCTCTGTAACAAGTTGTCCACAGCCAGCTTGAATTTCAATTCCCCTCCTTACGCGAATAGTACATGGAATGCCCTTAGCTTCTAACACGGATTGAAAAATTTTGGCTCGCTCTCGCGTGGTAGCACCCCCGCCATACCCCTGAGTTGGATTCAAGGGAATGATGTTGACATGACATAGTAAGCCTTTTAATAATCCAGCCAGCTTCATAGCCTGTTCTAAAGAGTCGTTCACATCGTAAATCAAAGCCCACTCAAAGGTAATCCGGCGATGGGTCAAGTCCACATATCCGCGGCAGGCATTCATCAGCTCATCCAGTGGGTACTTTTTATTAATTGGTAATAAAGAATTTCTCAATTCATCATCTGCAGCATGTAATGACACTGCCAGGTTTACCTGTTTATTTTCTCTTGCGAAGCGGACGATTTCGGGTACCAAGCCTACAGTTGAAATGGTGAATCGCCTTGCACCAATGTTCATCCCTTCAGGGTGATTCATGCGATTAATCGCCGTTATTGTATTCCCATAATTGTGAAATGGTTCCCCCATTCCCATCACGACGATATTGGTCAGGCTTTCTCCAATATCACTCAGGATCCGCTCAAAAGCGACAACCTGCTCAACGATTTCCCCACTGCTCAAATTCCTGCGAAATCCCATTTGCCCGGTGGCACAAAAGACACATCCCAACGCACAACCTGCCTGGGTAGAGATACAAAGCGTGCGTCTTTTCTGATATCGCATTAGTACAGTTTCAATCGCCAAATTATCAGCTAATCGAAACATCGTTTTTGTAGTTTGTTTGTCCTTCGAGTTAAGTTTTGCTTCAGCCGTTAAATTTCTAAAGGTGAATTGATCAGATAATTTTTCGCGAAGCGCCTTTGGTATGTTTGACAAACCACCTGGATTGTCCTTCATCCTTTGGTAAAAGCCGGTCCATATTTGCTTTACCCGGTAAGCTGGTTCCCCCCATGTTTGGAGCAGCTCTTCTAACTCCTCATAATCGAGATCGTAGAAATTTCGTTTCTCGAGACTCATCCCAGGTCTTCTATCAACTTGGTAAAACTCTCGGCGATATAGGTTGGTTGATAGTCAAAAGAGCTGGCTGTAGATTCGTCAGACACACCGGTGAGAACCAGTGCGGTTTTACAGCCTGCTTTAATACCAGCAGCAATGTCCGTTGGCATTTGATCACCGACAGCTAAAGCTTGCTCAGGATTTACCTCCAGGTTTTTTATTGCGATCTGGTACATGGCTGGTGAGGGTTTTCCCATTATCACTGGCTTGGTCTTTGTAGTAGCTTCTAGTGCCGCCAATATGGCGCCAGTCCCGGGAACATAACCTCCCGGGGTTGGGAGAGATGGATCTGGATTGGTTCCAAGGAAGGGAACTCCGGCGCGAATAAAATCCGAGGCTATTTTCAGTTTTTGATAACTCAGATCACGATCAAGGCTGGCAACCACTGCTAAAGGATCATTTTCAGATTGGTGGAAACCATAATCAGCAAGCGTATTGAATAAACCGATCTCGCCAATGATGAAAACTGGACCACCCTCAGGATATTTTGATTTTAAGAATGTTGCTGTTGCTAGACCCGAGTTAATGATCTGGTCATCGGCAGCAACCACTCCAAATGAGCCTAACTTGTCAACATATTGGGAGACAGATCGGGTTGCGTTGTTAGTCACAAAGGCAGTCTTCCATCCCAGTTGGTCAACCCTTTCAAAGAGGGCAGGGAGGTCGCCAATGGGCTCAGTATCTCGCCACAAGACGCCATCCATGTCTAAAATAAGCGCTTCTATCGAATTCTCAATTATCGTCATCGTTTTATTATATTATTGAATTGTATGGAAAAAGAAAATGCCGGGTAGCAGAAATGGCCATCCGGCATAAGTTTGAATCCAATCTATCCTGAGGATTTATTCCTCTTCTTCTTCATCCTCTTTGGGCTGCGCTTCAAGGACCTCATCCACTAAGCCATATTTGACCGCATCCTCTGAACTCATCCAAAAATCTCTTTCCGTATCCCTTTCGATCACATCCTCCGGTTGACCGGTATGATTCATCAGGATCTCGTTGAGTTTTGTTCGCAGGCGGAGGAATTCTTTCGCTTGAATTTCAATATCCGTCACCTGTCCCTGGGCGCCACCAAGAGGTTGGTGAAGGTGAATCGTGGCGTGTGGTAAGGCGTAACGTTGCCCCTTAGTCCCTGCAGCCAGCAGAACAGTACCAAACGATGCAGTCACACCAACAGCGACTGTACTGATCGGGTTAGAGATCATCTGCATAGCATCATATATCGCTAAACCCGCATAAACCTGACCACCCGGAGAATTGATGTACATATTGATCGGCGCATCCCGGTCTTCCTGGTTCAGGAATAACAGCTGGGCAACAGTCAGATTTGCGACCTGATCATTTATTGGTGTACCGAGAAATATCAGGCGATTGCGCAGCAGCAATGAATAAATATCAAATGCCCGCTCTCCGCGCCCTGTAGTTTCAATCACCATTGGGATAAGAGAATTAATATCCGAAATATTCATAGATTATTTTCCTTCCTAGGACTAAATTAAAAACTGCTTTGATGGGTTTAATAACCATCTCCACGATTCTATCGGAATTAGGGAGAGATTACTATAAGAATCATAATAGAATTATTCTCTCCCCCATAATCGAATTTTTTGACAGATCTGGCAAGTTGGAAATTAAGCCTCAGTTTCCTCAACAGCTTGCGGATCGCCAGAATCGGAATTTAATGATTCGCCTTCTCCTGCCTCGATTTCAACCTCGCTTGCCGCCTTTTCTGTAATCTGAGAGTCTTCTGTTTCTTCTTCAGAGGAGCCCTCAGCTTTGATCTCCTCGGAGGGACCATCTTCACCGCTCTGATCAGCGTTCTCGGATTCTCCCTCAACCGTTTCCAGCTCGTCCTCAGCTTCGGCTTCAGATTCACCTTTTGCCATAGCGCGCAGGTATTCAAGCGTGCGATTCATGCGCAATTCTGCATAAATATTTCCGGCCAGATTCATCATCGCCGTTGGCTCATCAAACTGCTTCCTGTCGGACTCCGACATAAAGCGAGTGATCGATTCGAGTGTGCGTTCGGTTTCCTCCTGTAGCTCCTCCTCGCTGACATCAATTTCCTCTTCCCGAGCAATTTCCAACAGGACTAGCGACCTTTTTACCCTCGTTTCAGCAACTGGGGTAGTTTCCTCGCGCAAATCCTCTTCGTCCATTTCTCTCGTTTTCAGGTAAATATCCATATCCAAACCCTGGTTTGCCAGGCGAGATGTAAGCTGTTGAATGACATTGTTTATTTCATTTTCCAACATCTGGGGAGGATATTTAATGGTGGAGTTCTCGACGATCTCATCGATTACCTGGTCATCATATTCAGAGTTATACGTTTCTTCAGCCCTCTGTTCAAGGCTTTCCCGGATATCTTTCTCCATTGCTTCCAGATCTTCGTACTCGCCAAGAGATTGCGCAAATTCGTCGTTTAATTCAGGCAAAATCCTGGCTTTGACATCCTCAATGGTGATTGAGAACTCAGCGGTGACATCTCGAAGCGACTCAAACTGTGAATCTTCCGGAAATGTGTACAAAAGCGTCTTATCTTCATCAGTAGACATCCCGATCAATTCTCTTGAGAAACCATCAAAAGGCCATTCTGCAGAAGTATCAGCCTCTTCATCTGCAACGATGACTGAAGATGAACGTTCTTCGATCAGGCTGCCTTCCTCAACTTCCTCTTCCTCTTCAAATCGCTTGGCTGATACCTTGAAATAGACATGGTCGCCAACCTCGACTGGACGTTCTGCAGTCTCCTCAATGGCCTGACGCTGTCGGAAATCATTCTCGACCGCTTCTACATCTTCATCAGTGATCTCAGGTAATTCGTAAGGGAAGCGAATCTCATGGTAATCACTTAATTCGATCTCAGCCATCAAGGGGACAACAAATTCAAGAGTTAATGGATCGAGACTAACCAGATTCTCGAAATTTCCAGGTCCATAGGGCTCAATTTCTGCTTCTTCAATAATGTCAGGATAAATATCTTGAACCAATATCTCAAGACTTTCCTCCAGCAGGGCTTCATCGCCCACCTGGCGACGAATGACCTGGTAAGGCGCTTTCCCTGGGCGGAAGCCTGGTACCTTGATCCGTTTGGCGATTTTCTTTGCAGCTTTCCTCTTTGAAGTTTCCAGTTGTTCTGATTCAACTTCAACAGTCAGCTTGACTTGGTGATCTTCTAATTTCTCGGTTTCAATTTTCAATTTTCATCCCTCTGCAATTTGAATAACCTGATGATTATAACACCTTCGTGCAAATAAAATTCCAAGCAGGATCTGTATACTTGGAAATCATATTACTTGTATTATTTTGTTATTGGAGCAGTGGGGAAGGAGGGAGTCGAACCCTCACGCCTTGCGGCACGTGATCCTAAGTCACGCCTGTCTGCCAATTCCAGCACTTCCCCGTCTGGATGTCACGCAGATTATAAGCGTAGGCTCACCCATCGTCAATAACTTAGATATAATGGTGGGCGTTTAGTGAAAGCAATTGGTTAAAAAAAACTATTTGGAGGAGAAAATTGACCAGGATTATCAACCTGGATGGTGTTGGGAAGCAGAGGAAGCGACTTACTCGCGAGGTAGTACTCGCGGTCCGGGAGTTGGTGCGCCAGGGAGAAGTTACAGATGAAACAAAAGACCTGGCAGCCTTCATCGCCATGAACCTGCAAGCGATTTATGAGACAATCGACCTTACCGTTGCAGCCTGGGAGAAGCGGGATTATTGGGTGAAAGCTGATCGCTTCAGGCTCGAATGGGCCTGGTCAGGAAAACTTGCTGAGCAGATGAGAGAAGCGATCAAGAATGAGGATTGGCAAACGATTGCGCTGACCTCTGCAGAGGCTGGTCAAAAACTTCACAAAGTTCAGGTTCCAAAGCGCCACAAAATGGGGGAACCCTGGCATGGGGCGTGGGCAGAATATAATAAATCTCTTGACGATTAATCTTCGCTGCCAAATCCGCCACCACCGGGTGTTTTTACCACCAATCTATCACCAGCTTTAAGCACATTTGTACCTTTACCTCGGAGTACCTTTTCCTTGCCGGATTCGATAATTTGATTTTCTCCAAGTGATCCAGGATCCCCTCCAGAGAGCCCATAAGGAGGCAAACGACGACGTTCTGTGAGCAGTGTGACCTGGGACTCAACCAGGCTCTCAATCTCCCGAATTAGCCCGTCTCCGCCGCAATATTTTCCGAAACCACCGGAATTCTCCCTAATTCCGTATTGGATAACTTGTAATGGGTAGGCGTATTCCAAGGCTTCAACTGGCGTATTGAGCGTATTTGTCATGTGTGAGTGCATCCCAGAGGGACCATCTGCATCGATCCTGGCTCCAATCCCGCCGCCAATTGTCTCGTAGTAAGTAAATGACCGGCCTTTATTTGGATCCCAGCCACCAATAGTTATGTTGTTCATCGTGCCCTGGCTGGCTGCTGGAATTTTATCTGGGACAGCTTTCGCCAAAGCACCCAGGAGTACATCAACAATTCTCTGAGATGTTTCAACATTCCCTCCGGCAACTGGAGCAGGTGGCAAAGCATTCACCACGCTCCCAGGTTCTGCGATGACTTTGATAGGCACCAGGCATCCTGAATTATTTGGGACATCCAGCCCGATTAAACAGCGAAAAACATAATAAACTGCTGATAATGTAATCGCATAGACGGCATTCACACTCCCACTCTGTTGAGGAGCTGATTCGCTGAAATCGACCTCAGCTTCATCGCCAGCAATCATTATCCTCACTGCAATTGAAATTGGTTTGTCGATAATGCCATCACCATCCAGAAAGTCTTCAAACTCATATATTCCATCTGGAATTTTCGCGAGCAGATGGCGAGTCATCGATTCCGTATACGACAACAGCTCCTGCATGAAGAAGTGTACCTGGTCAATCCCATATTTCGCGGTAATTTCTTGAAGTCTGATGCCTCCTCGAATGTTGGCCGCTATTTGTGCCCATAAATCCCCAGCCCTTTCCTCAGGAGTGCGCACATTTGCCAGGATCAAATCCCAGGCTGCCCGATTTCTGCGCCCAGCTTCAAACAATTTCAGCGGTGGGATGATTAACCCTTCCTGGATAATTTCTCTGGCAACAGGCATAGATCCTGGTGTCATACCTCCGACATCGGCATGGTGTGCACGGCTGGCCACATATCCGAGCAATATTGGGTCCTCACTTGTGCCTAGTTTCAAGGTCTTATTTTCATCACTGGTAAATACAGGAGAAACAAAAGTAATATCAGGCAGGTGGGTGCCTCCCTGGTAAGGATCATTGAGGACAACGATATCTCCAGGAACAAAACCATGATTTGTGGCTTGTGGGTCGTCAGCAGTCGGAGAAATCTTAAATTTCTCGATCGCGGCCAGGACTGAGAGCGGCATCGAGCCTAAATGGACGGGGATATGGGCTGCCTGGGCGATCATCTTTCCGGTGGGATCGAACAGCGCACAGGAATAATCCCGCCTCTCCTTGATATTTGGCGAATAGCTGGATTTCCTGAGAACTACTCCCATCTCTTCCGCCACAGCGGCGAAGACATTTTTGAACACCTCTAAACGGATAGGATCAGATAACATATTACAGCGTTCCTATTGTGGGTGAATCAATCTAATTCAGAATGAGTAATAATTAGATTTCCAAAACGATCGACAACGAGTGAATCATTCTTCAAGAGTAGGATTGTTGTGTCCTTTCGTACGATTATTGCCGGGCCGGGGACAGAATTCCCATGGATCAGTAACTCTCCCCGGAATAATGGAATTAACTCGTGTTCATCAGTCAGGAATACCTCCCGTTCTTCAAGGTACGCCTGGTCTGGCCTGTCATAACCGAGAGGTAAAGGTGTGATTGTTGGAGCTTCGATTTTTCCGATCGCTCGCAGTCTTATATTCACCAGCTCAACTTCGGCCTCAGGCAGCGAATATCCATACACATCATGATGGGTGCGGTGAAAGTTTGCCAGATAATCTTCGCTAAATGGGATGTTTAGCTCAAATGATTGACCTAAATAGCGCAAATCTAAGGTTCGTTTCAGGTTAATGTTTTCTGAAGCGAATCCCTCATTGTGCATATCCTTTTGTCCTTTTTGCTCAATTTCGCTGAAGGCATCCAGAATTCGGGTCTGAGGAGTTTCTCCAGGAAGCATAACTGTTAAGGAGTAGTCTTTAATCACATCAGCAGATAGCATTCCAAATGCAGAAAGTGTGGATGCCAATGGGGGAATAATCACCTTGGGAATACCCAACTGCCTGGCTAAATCGCTTGCATGTAGTCCTCCTGCACCACCAAATGACAATAATGCGAAGTCTTCGGGATCATATCCTCTCTCGATGGATACCAGCCTGATGGCGCGAACCATATGAGCATTGATCACATCAACAACCCCGAGTGCAGCCCCAATTTGATCCTGACCGATTTTTTCGCCCAGATTCCTCATAACTTCCTGGGCTCGACTTCTATCCAGGTGAAATTCCCCACCGAGAAAATGATCGACTGGCAGGCGGCCCAATACGACATTGGCATCTGTGACTGTGGGCAAATCATGCTCTTGACTACCATGATTGTAGCAGGCAGGTCCAGGATCTGCCCCCGCACTTTCCGGTCCTACTCGCAACGCTCCCCCCTCATCCACTTTGGCGATTGAACCACCGCCAGCGCCGATAGTATGAATGTCTAAGACCGGAATCTTGATCGGATAATCCCCGACGATCGTTTCTGTGGTCACAACAGGCACACCTTCAACCAGGGACACATCAGTGGAAGTACCTCCCATATCAAATGTGATTAAACTAAGATTCGATGATGCTTCAAGCCCTGTATTTTGGTTTTCCCAATCAAACTGAGCCATCCTGCCTATGTGACTGGCAGCAACTACGCCACCCGCCGGACCGGATAGGATACAGCGTACTCCTGATTGGCGAGCTTCCCGCAAACTTATAATCCCTCCATTCGATTGCATTATCCGTAGATGGAAAGAGCCTGCAATGTTGGATATTGATTCCTCCAAGACGCCAAGATAACGATCCAGCACCGGGGTAACATATGCGTTGATTACAGTTGTACTAGTGCGTTCAAATTCCCTATATTCAGGTAATATCTCGTTCGAAACCGATACGAAATACCCTGCACGGCGCAGTTCATCTGCTATAACGTTTTCATGCTCAGGCGCGTTGAATGAAAATAATAGGCATACTGCAATGGCTTCCAAATTTTCATCGTCAATTTTTGTTATCAGTTCGGATAACTCATCAAGATCAAGGGGAACAAGTATTTCACCGAGGTGATTAACCCGTTCAT
The DNA here is from genome assembly GCA_020346705.1 of Chloroflexota bacterium. Lineage (GTDB taxonomy): Bacteria > Chloroflexota > Anaerolineae > Anaerolineales > UBA4823 > PFL25. The sequence continues at coordinate 3,200,503 of CP070785.1, forward strand.
GCACTTCGAAGCGTAATTCTCTTGGGATCAATTGAGGACGGGATTTTACTGATAGGGTATACAGCTCCGGGCGATCTTGGCGTCCAATCTCGAGCAAATCCCGAAATCCTTTAGTTGTTACCAGAGCGGTTCTGGAGCCTTTCCTTTCAAGCAAAGCATTTGTTGCTACGGTTGATCCGTGCGTTATCACTACTTCTGATGGCTTTAATTCATAATCATCAAGGATTTCATTCAAACCATCTAGAACCGCCTGGGCAGGATTATTTGGAGTGGACAACCTCTTCGAGGTGATTAATTCCCCATTTGCAGGGTTGTAGATGACAAAATCTGTGAAAGTTCCCCCGATATCGACTCCAATTTTTAAGGCTTGATGGGCCTCTCCGGTGTTCGCCATTTACTCCACCACTTGTATGATAAGGAAATTATATATCCTTCCGGGTGGTTTTAAGCTGAGGAGATGTAAATTAGTGAAAAAGAAATTAAAGAAATGACAATTGTCGGGTAGGTCGAAAACCATTTATCAAGATAAAAGGCGCTACCCGCAGTGGATTGATTCCAATTTTTCGCAACTCTTCCGTGGTTGTCATTCGATTTTTGTTTCGTTCTGAGAGCAGTACAGCGGCACCTTTTGGTCCAATACCTGGGATTCTGAGCAGTTCTTCTTTGCTGGCATCGTTGATTTCAATTGGATTATTGGAGAGATGCAACTTTGCCCATGATAGTTTTGGATCGGAATCATGCGGTAGGTTCCCTTGTTGGTTGAAGGGAAGTTCTTCCATTGAGAAACCATAATCACGGATCAGGAATGAGGCCTGGTATAAGCGGCTTTCCCTTTGAAGGTTGGTTGCAGGCTGGCTTTCGAGAGGAGTGTCTTTCACTGGATTGAAAGGAGAATAATAAGCACGACGTAATTTCAACTCTTGATAAAGATACTCGGTCGTTGTCAGCAATTCCACATCGCTTTCCCCGGCTCCACCAACGACAAATTGGGTTGCCACTGATGGCCATCTTCCATTCCACCCAGTTTTATTTGAATTCGCTGATCGAATTTTGTTGATCCATTTTAAGGGCTTAATTAATTCATCACTGAAGTGTTTATGTGGTGCGAGGATATCTAATCGCTTCGCATTGGGAGCCTCAAGATTGATAGAAACGCGATTGGCAAGCCTCAGGGCCTGTTCAACCTGGTCGAATTCAACACCAGGCATGATCTTGAGGTGGAGGTAGCCTTTGAAACCGAGCTTCTGGCGCAAAATTTGGGCAGTATCGAGTAATCGGTCCTGGGTCGAAACACCACCGCCAATTAAACCAGAGCTTAAAAATAAACCTTCAACGATGCCGGCGCGATGCATACCAATGAATACTTGGGCCATTTCATCAGGTTTAAGTGTTGTCCGGCGAAAGTTCCGCCCAGCCCTGAAAGGACAGTAATGGCAATCTCTCTCACAAGCGGAGGTTAAAAGGGTTTTTAATAAGGGGATTGTCTTCCCATTCGGCATGACTGCATCATGTACGAATCCGGAATATTTCTTTTTGGAATCGATTTTGGGGCAGTTATGGTCTTCAGCCAGCTCAAAATCCATGTCCGAAGACAGGATTTTCAATCTATCTTGAGGATTCATAAGATATTGTCCTAAATCAAAATAACTAGAACAATTGTACTACATATTCTTCGACATCGATATAGGGATTTGATACGATTGACCAGTAAAACAAGAGGATTAGGATGAGGCTGATTTCAATGGCAACGACTATCCCTGGTCACAAGAAATCTTTTCAATGGGGGAGGAGGTGTCTTAATTCTTTTTCAATATGTGGGTGACTGCTGTCGCACCGCTTCCACCGATATTCTGAGCCATGCCAATGTTTGCCTGTTCGATCTGGTTTTCGCCAGCTTCACCACGCAGCTGGGTTACCAGTTCAACGATTTGGTAAACACCGGTCGCGCCAACTGGATGGCCGCGCGCCTTCAATCCCCCAAATGTCGATATCGGGATCCTGCCATCGGGAGTAATTTCACCATCCAATCCCAACCGAGGACCTTGGCCTGGAGGAGAAAAACCACATGCTTCCAAGGAAAGCGCCGCCATGATCGTGAAAGCATCATGCAGTTCAAAAACATCGATCTCATCTGGTTCAATACCTGCCTGTGAATAAGCTCTTCTGGCAGATATTTCGGCCGCAGAGAGTCGGAGTGGATCTTTTCGATCGTGAATCGAAAGGGTATCCGTGGACACGGCTGAGGCAATAATTTCTACCAAGTTTGAAATCCCATTGTTTTGGGGGATTTTTGCTGCGACAAGGAGCACTGCCGCAGCGCCATCTCCAATCGGGGAGGCGTCCAGCAGGTTAATCGGCTTAGCCACCATCCTTGAATCTTGATATTCCTTTTCAGTAATGATTGATTGCAGCCTGGCATAGGGATTTCGGGCGCCATTTTGGTGAGCGTTAATAGAGAAAGGTGCGAAATCGACATGATCCCAGCCATATTGGTGCAAATACCGCTGCATAATCAGCGCGTTTAGTGCCACAAATGAGAGACCGTGTACAGTTTCATAGTCTGCATCTGCAGCAGTCGCCAAAGCCGAGGTGGTCTCTAATAATTTCGCGTCCGACATCTTCTCTACACCGACTACTAACGCGCTATCCATCTCACCCGAGGCAACGGCGATCAAACCAGCGCGTAAGGCAGAACCGCCAGAACTGCAGGCTGTTTCGATTTTTACCCCTTCTACTGGTTTTAATCCAGCCCAATCAGGGAGCAGTGAACCTAAATTTTCTTGCTTATTTAGCGATCCAGAGAGCATATTGCCAATAAATATGCCCTCGACCGATTCCCGTTCAGCATCTTCTAGAGCTGCGAAAATCGCATTTCCAGCTATTTCCTTCAGCGAAATGCCCCAATGTTCGGAAATTTTTGTCTGTCCAATGCCTAAAACGGCTACTTTACGCATAAACATCCACAATTTCACTAATAAATTTTCGTATAGACGTGCATTACCCGATAATTCATGTCGATTCTATGCTTGATTTCTGTCATAAACTATCAAATTCGCATTTGCAATTAGCTATAAGTATAGAAAAATCGTGCATTCATGGGGGAAGGGGAATCATTGGGGATTATTACTTGCTAAACAGAAATTTTCAGGAATGGTCGTCCCTCTGATAACATTGTGTAGGCGCTTGTAGCTCCACATATTGTTTTTTTCATCCATGGATTGTCAATTTTTAAAAAGGGGGGAGATAATTATTGACTTAACTAATTTTCCATGTTATGCTTTCGATAAGTATTATTATCAAAAGCATAATTCAAGAAGAATATTTGTCTCAAGTAAGGTGAAAATGCGAACCAAGAAGTCAATTCACGAAGCCGTACAGGATTTCTTAGAAAGCGTGGCACTATCTCGCAGTGCCAACACTGCCCGCACCTACAAAAACGCCTTGAATGCATTTTCCAAGGTTCTTGAAGATCACAATCTAGAACCTGATGAAAATGAAATTACCAGCTTAAAAGAAGATGCCATATCCTGGTTCGCTTCTTATCTTAAAAGTTATTCCCCGACTACGGAACGGCTGTATTTAACTGCAGTCAACGGTTTTTACGAGTTTTTAGCTGCCGAACGGTTAACAGAGCCAAATTTACCACGAGTGCGGATGTTGATCCGCCAGCGATCCCGGCGTGTTGGCCAGCGTTTACCGCAATTTCCTAAAATAGACATTGAGAAAGTGCTAAAATATGCAAATAACCTTGCAACTAAACCTGCCGAAGATGAGATGGAGAAG
>CP070785.1:3204385-3208112 GCA_020346705.1 Chloroflexota bacterium
AGGCAGCCTGGGCAACTGGCCGAAAATCATGAAATGCACAGCTGGCAAGGGGCTGAAGGAGCGCACCATCATTATGGCCTAGGTTGGGCGCTCGCCCTGTCTTTGGATCAATCAAACTCAGAAGCCACTCAGTAGCTGCAGCTAATCGCGCAATCGTTTGCTCTGGTAATGACTCAGCTAGCGAGTGTACCCATAAACTAACTTGCAGCATCAAGCGGTGGTAATTTGTGCTGTGCTGAACATATGTACCTGTATTGGAAATCTGTGATTGTAGAGACTGGTTGAACCAGCGCCAGCCAAGTTCATTCCATTTTTTTGCACCAGGGTGATCCGGCAGTGCTTTAGCGGCAGTGATCAGACCAGCAGATTCCGTCAGGAGATGATTATTATTTTGAGCTCGAGCGTAGGCCAGGGTGGGAGGGATCCGCGCGGCATGGTCTGCAATAGTGATGCCCAATCGATATTTCCGATCTGGAGTGGATAGTGGAGAATTTTGAAAAACTTGATAAGCGAAGATAAAGGCGATTAATCGAATGGCGACTTCTTGACTCGAAACCCAGTTCGGACCCAGGTTAACCAGGTTAATATCTGCAAAGGCTTCAAATTCACGCCAAAAAGTATCGACATAAGTGTCGTCTTCACTTAATTGGTAAGCTCGAACTAGTGCATAGACCCAAGTGAACCGGGCAGGCTCCCAGATGAACTTAATATCCTCTACACCCGCTTTTTTCTCATCTTGAGCAATCTTCGTCCAGTGCTCCAGAGGGAGAGATACCAGCAGGTTCAGTTCTTGTGGAGGACCGCCAAACAGGCGCACTTTTCCTTTGCCTATCTCATTAGCTTCAGCGAAAAGAGCTGCAGCCTCATTCCCGATCAATTGAGTCAGCCTGTCCCGATTGGGGATGGAAACTAGGTTTGGGGAAATTTCAAAAAAATGGGCATCATGGTGATTAATCGGCTCTTTAGGGGGTGTCAAACGGCGGAATAGCCCGGAACGCAATCCAAACTGATAGTATGCATACCACCAGACTTGTTGAAATCCTAGCTGGCGAGTTGCTTTAAGGGCAGTTTTGAGATTTCGTGTGTATGACACTTAAAGAGATCGATGTGAAAGAATTTCGAATGGGATCAGCTTAGAAACGCGATCAACTCCGCCATCAGAGAGGTAAGGATTCTCGTCGACTGGAGCGGATTTCCAGGAACTTCCAAACTATGGTCGGCATCTTCATAAACTTGCAATAGAATATTGGATTTTGCCTGAAGTTGACTGATGGTGGAATCATCAAAAGTGGGATCAGCTTTGCTGCCAGCAACATATGCGGGTTCATTCAATTCCATGAAGATGTTAGTAACTGGTGGCAAGTTGAACAACGGGGTAAACCAGACGGTCTTTAACTTGGGAGTTTCCAACTTCTCTGACAGGATAAATGCCATGGTTAAAGTGCCTAATGATTTTCCGACCAGGATTAGATTGGTATAGCTGTTAGCTTTAATTCCGGCTTTTAGCAATGTTTTCCCATCTTCAATCAATTGGACAGTCCGTTCAGCCTGAGAGGCTCCCCGGAATTCTGGATTGTCATAATCGGCCCACAGCTGCAGGACGTCAAATCCCTGGTCTAATAGAACCTCTGTGGTGTAGTGAAGCAGGGGTTTGTCACATGAATATCTCAATCCCGGATACATCAATGCAATTCCATCACCTGGTTCAGCCTGCTGGATAAACGTGTTCCGCACAGACAGATGATGATGCTCTTCCACTTTGAGTGAGGAAATGTTGAACTTATCCCGACTCATGATTGATCCCAGGTAGGAATTGGGATGGTATCACCAGACCTGAGCGCTTCAACTGAGAGAATTGAGGCCAAAGAGACACCATACAGCTGGTTGTAAGGGATCGGAGACTTTCTGGATTCGATAATCGCATCTTTAAAAGCAGTCCATTCTCCGCGATGACCTTTATCCTGGCGAAGACGCGATCGGAAAGTACGGCGTTTACCACTATATACAAGCTCAAGATTTCGGAAATCATCCAGCATTGCTACTTTTCCTGCGCTGAATACTTCCAGACGTTCTTTAGCAGCCGCCGGATCACCGTTGGCTAAATAATCGATTGATCCAATGGAACCATCAGGGAAGTCGCAGGTCAGGTGTACGTTGTCCTCCATATAGCGACCGGCGTCAGGCAAGGCAAACGCAGTAACCGAAACAGGAGGTTCACCGACCAGGAAGGTTAGAAAATCGATAAAATGACATCCTTCACCAATAATCCGACCGCCTCCTTGCAAAGGATCATGCAGCCAATGTGAGGCGGGTAAGTATCCTGCATTGACCCGGTAATGTGCCATGAGTGGTTCTTGCCTATCGTCAAGGAAATCTTTCAGCTGTTGACCAAATGGAGCAAAGCGACGGTTGAATCCAACCATCAAGATCTGATTTTGAACTTGCGAATCATTCAAAGTATCAAATATTTCCTCCAATTCCTGGATCGTGATTGCCAAAGGTTTTTCACAGAAAACATGCTTCTCCGCATTGAGAGCCTTTATCACCTGTTGAGCGTGCAGGTGGTGTCGGGTGAGGATTGCGACTGTATTTATATCAGGATCATCCAGAATTTTATTTTCATCGCTGGTGGCGTATTTGAATTTGAATTTACCAGCTGCACTTTGGGCTGAAAGTCCACTTGAAGATGCGATGCCGATCAACCCAATCTGATCAATCTTGCTGATTGCAGGCAGCATGACTGCAGATGCAAAGTTGCCGGCACCCAAGACTCCAAGCTGAACCATCCCCTCGGGAAAGGTCATTTTCGTGTTTGGGTCCAGGATGGTGGTCGTGACCAGATCTCCAGTTGTGGTAGCGAGATCATCCTTGTCGGTATCAACAGGTTTATATGTTAACAAGATACCCAGGAAATTACTTCCGTCATCTTTACCAGATATTAAATCGTAAGCCAGCGGAGCTTGCTCAATAGGAAAACGATGAGTAATCAATGGGCGAACATCGATTCGATCGCTCGAAAGCAGACCGATGAAAGATTCAAGGTTGCGGCCTTCGGTCCAGCGGACATATCCGATGGGATAATCCTGCCCACCTTCTTCGTAAGCGGGATCGTAACGTCCCGGGCCATATGAACGGGAGTTAATAAAAGAAAGTTCTTTTTCGTAATAGATTGTTCGCGGGATCTCAAGTCCAACAGCACCAGTGGCGACAATCCGTGCCCTGTCTCTGGCGATCGTGCCAGCCAATTCGACCGGATCGGATGATGGTGTATCAGCGCAGATGATTACTACATCGCTTCCGCGTCCTTGCGAAATGCTTTGGGATGCTGATTCCGCTTCACTGCGCGTGACGGACATGTGAGCACCCATAATCTTCGCCAGATCTACTCGCTCCGGATCGAGGTCAATGCCAAGTACCTGGCAACCAGCAGCTTCGGCAATGGCGACTGTGAGCAATCCCAGCAGCCCAAGACCGATGACCGTTACCTGCTCACCAATATTTGCCTCTGCAAGACGAAAACCATGCAGGGCAATTGCTCCCAAAGTTGTAAATGCGGCAGAATCATCATCGACATTCTCGGGCAATTTCGCCAGGAGATTCTGAGGTACTACCGCATACTCAGCGTGTACTGCGTAGCCTCCGCCAGCGCATGCAACCCGCTGCCCGACTTTAAAACCGTGTACTCCGCCTCCCAGGTCAACGATCCTGCCAGAAGAGGAATATCCCA
>CP070785.1:3208212-3213565 GCA_020346705.1 Chloroflexota bacterium
CCGGAGAATGCACAGTTTCAGATTATGACCTTGGTGCAAATCCCTGGATGGATTGTGGTCATTTTGCTGATCCTTGTGTTCGGCCCTGCTCACCTTTCCCGTAAATCAGCACCTTTGGAGCCGTCGCCATCAGGGTAAATTGTTGTTTGTCGGCATTGGCACCCTAACAAGCGCATGCAGTTGACGCCTACTGCGGCCGATTTTTTTACAATTGTTATCTTGCATAGGTCAGTCGGCTCATAGGTGTAGTGTGTTTGGCGAAACTGATGAGCGGCTCGTTAGAATGCAATTGAGAACCAACTAAACCATAATATGAGTTACATAAAGTATCCTTAAGGCGGAATGTGTCTAGCAATTTGAGACAACTCGCGGATGAAAAATAGGGAGCATTTCTCCTCCCACGCCAGCATTCAACCACCTGTCAGCTTGAAACCTGGCTGGCTTTGCGCCTACGGAGGATGAACCACACCAGCGCTGCCAGCAACAGGACCACCACAATCGGGAAGGCGATCTCGATCACGCTCTGGGTGGTCTTTGTCGCTTCATAGTCCTGAGCGACCGCCTCCAGCATGAGGTCTAAATCAGCACGTGAGTAATAGCGGCCCTGCGCCATCACCCCAGCTATCTGACGGGTGTTGGCGATATCTTGCAACGGATTCCCATCCAGCAACACAAGATCAGCGCGCTTGCCTGCCTCGACGGTGCCAAATTCATCCAACTCACCGAGATAGAGGGCCGGGTTGTAGGTGCTGGTCCTCAAGACATCATAGGGGGATAGTCCAACGTCAGCCATCGTTTCTAATTCATCGTGCAGCGAGAACCCCGGCACCAGTACAGGTGTGCTCGCATCTGTCCCCGACATCAGGAGGGCACCGGATTCACTTAGCGCCAGTAACATCTTCTCATTGGCAGCCACGTACTCCGGCCACCAGGGACGAGAGCCAGCAGCGACGTAGTAATTCTCTCCCGGTCCCCATTTCATCCCATCGAAGACACCAGGATGCACATATTTGAGCTCCGGCATGGCAGCCAGGGTCCCTTCGAGATCGGCAGCCTGGTCGGCAATAGAGCGCATCAAGTAAATTGATGTCGAGACCCAAAGGCCGTCGTTGGCAGCATCCTGAGCTATTTGGCGAATGCTCTCATCCGATGCCTGGCGACTGTTTTCATCCAACAGCTCCACCATTTTGACCAGTTCCTCAACATGCGCCAGCGCTGGTACACCCATCTTGCGGAAGTCGTTCCAGCAGTCCAGTCCGGTCCCGCAAAAGGTATGGTCTTCGGGTACGTGCCCATCAAAGGGCAGACTATGCCTGCTTGCGGATTCCAGGAGTGCCAGATATATATCCGATGAATCCACAACATGTGCTTTGATCCCGTCAACACCCAGGGCTGCCATCTCAGCAACCAATTGCTCGGCTTCTTCAGGGGTGTGTACCCAGGTTTTTCCACCCCGAGATGCCCTTTCTGTCCCCCACTCGTCCCATAACTGATTGTTCTCGATGGAAGGCCACCAGGCCCAAATGCTAGGTCCAACTCTCGCCCCGTCTCGAACCTGATCACGCCATTCTAAGATCACTGGGGATTCCGAGCCCATGTCCCTGACAGTAGTCACCCCGTTCGCCAGGTAGACTAGCAGGTCGTTTTCGCTCGCGGATGTATGAATATGCATGTCGCTCAAACCTGGAATGAGAAACTTGCCCTCACCATCCACAACATGCGTATTGGCCGGGATGTCTATGTCACCGCTGGCTCCGATATCAGCAATGTGGCGATCCTCGATCACGACTGTCTGCCCTTCCAGGATGCGCGCGCTGTCCATGGGGATGACCGTCACATTTTGAAACGCGACCGATGTGTCAACCCCGGCAGGTATTTCTTCTTGAGCGATACCCGGTTTGACCCACCCCGCACTAGAGCCGGGATCGTAGATATAGATCGCTACATAGGCGATAATTCCGAGCGCGACAAGGATGGCCACTGCGATCCCGATCCATTTAATTACTGATTTCATGATACGCTCCTTATTAATAAAGCTTGATGTGTCTCGATTTCAGGATTGCTTTCACTCGCTTATCGGTTCCGTTGTAAATAATCACAACAGATTTTGAGTAGGCAGCAGAATATGTCAAGCTTTTTGAGACAACTCGCCGCTGAGAAATAGGGAGCATCTCTCCTCCTTGGCAGGCCTTAGCATCTCCTCAACGATAGCCATATGCGTGCCGTTGCCAGAGGTGGCTGGGCCAACTACTACCGTCACCGCTGTACCCGGCTGCGCCTCGGCGGGTGCTGTGCCAGTCACAGTAACCGACTGTGGAGGATTGATCCACACATGGTCGGGCGCTCTCGGAGCTATCGGCCGGCCTTTGACAAATCGCTCTGGATGAGCAGCATAGGCCTTGTCCAATACGTGCTGTCGCTTAGCCCGAACCTCGTCGGCTTGCCCGTAATGGACCACTGCTGGTGTCATCAAGGCCAGACCGGTATGGTAGTGTTTGAGATTGTACCAGGTGAAGAAAGCTCGCGCCCAGGAACGTGCATGGACCAGGCTCAAGAGCATCATAGCCCCGTTCCATACTTTGGTTCTGGAAGGATTATAGTTTTTGTAATAAGGCACATATTTGATTCGAATAATATGTGTTCCAGTATGTATACACAATCTCTCAAGTAAATCACTCTGAAGTTGAAAGGAAATCACCATTGATTGCAACCACTCATGAAATTCTAGACAGACCAAATAATAGCCCCTCTCTGGTGGCAGATTTAAGAAAAGATTTCCGCTTAGGTGAGATTGAGCAGGTACCCGTTGAAATAATCTTGGAGAATCCCAACGTTAGTTTGTACGGTCTCGATTTTAGGAATAGATCGGCCGTGTTCGTTGAAATCCCTGCAGATACCAACCTCTCTCACGCCCCCTTTTATTTCAACACTCAATTCCAAAAGGCAAAGCGGGTGTTGACTATCCCTTTTGAAACCATGATAAAAGTGTCGAAATCTGTAACAATAGATGATGACCGCCTCATCTTTATCTATTCGGTCGGCCGCTGTGGGTCTACACTTGCCAGCCAGATATTTGCTCAGATTCCAGGGGTCATCAACATTTCAGAACCTTTCGCGCTGTCGCAACTTGTTATCGCCCGTAATACAAGAAAAGCCAGGGAAGACGAACTTGTTGCCCTATTAGAAGCAGCCATCCGTCTGTTATGCAAAACGGAAGCGGACACAGCCTGGGTGGTAAAAGGACAAAGTTTTGTCATTGAACTCGGTGACTGGCTGCACAATATCTACCCATATACCAAGAATCTCTTCTTATATCGCCACGCTGAAACCTGGTTGGAGTCTGGATTGAGAGCTTTTAGCCGTGGTGTTGAAGAGACCGACGAGGAGAAAAAGATAAGACGTGAACTCTTGGGGTCATTGGTACCTGCAATTGCTCAGTATGATGCTGAACTAACTCTCTCCCATACCGGCATTTTGTCTTTGATGTGGTTGACAGCCATGGAGCAGTATGTTCAATACAGTAGAATGGGCATTGAGATGTTGGCGATTCGATATGCCAGCTGGCTATCGGCTCCCCGAAAAACAGCTGAGGCAATGCTTGAATACTGCGGGTGCAAACCAGCCGATATGACAGCCATTTATGAGACGCTGAATAGAGATTCGCAAGCGGACAGCCATTTGTCTAGGGAAGCTCTCCAACAGCACAATAGAACTTTGGACGAACTTGAGTTAGAGGAGTTGCACAGGCATCTTCAAAAACATGACTTCATTCATGATGCAGATTTCGAAGTACCAAATACCGTGCAAATATAAAACCAGAACAATAAGCTTTACATCTACAAAATAAAAGAGTTCAGAAAATGAAAAAACGAAAACTTGGAAACAGCAATCTGGAAATCTCAGAACTTGGACTTGGTTGTATGAAAATGAGCTTTGGGGATAGACCGGTTGGAGACAGGCAGGAGATGATCTCTTTTCTTCATTCAGCGGTTGACCGTGGCATCACCTTCTTTGATACAGCTGAAGTCTACGGTCCATTCACCAATGAAGAACTTGTAGGCGAAGCTCTATTTCCTTTCCGCGGACAGGTTGTAATCGCCACCAAGTTCGGGTTCCAACTCAATCCTGATGGAAGTCCAGGTTTTACGGGTCTGAACAGTCGCCCAGAGCGTATCAAGCAAGTTGCTGAGGAATCGCTCAAGCGACTCAAGTTAGAGGCGATCGACCTGTTTTATCAACACCGGGTTGATCCGGACGTGCCCATCGAAGATGTAGCAGGAACAATCAAGGAATTGATTCAGGAAGGCAAGGTCAAACATTTCGGGCTCTCTGAAGCAGGAGCTGAGACCATCCGTCGTGCAAACGCGGTCCAGCCAGTCACGGCAGTCCAGAGCGAATACTCGCTGTGGTGGAGAACCCCAGAGGATGAAGTGCTTCCTACATGCGAGGAACTCGGAATCGGCTTCGTACCATACAGCCCTCTTGGCAAAGGATTCCTTACGGGAAAGATCAACGAAAACACAACCTTCGACAGCTCTGATATCCGCAGCCGCATCCCTCGCTTTACACCGGAAGCGAGGAGAGCAAATCAAGTTCTTATTGATCTGCTTATCAAGATCGGAGAACAGGAGGGGGCAACACCTGCCCAGCTCGCGCTCGCCTGGCTACTCGCACAGAAGCCGTGGATTGTTCCTATACCGGGCAGCAGGAAGCTCGAGCGCCTGGAGGAGAACCTTGGCGCGGTTGCCGTTGAACTCACATCCGACGATCTTCAGAAGATAGAAAGTGCGATTTCAGAGATCACTGTACAAGGGGATCGGTATCCCAAAGATTTGATGAAGATGTCAGGTCGCTGAGAGAAAAAAATGTGTTACTTGTTGCATTTTGGCCTCCCTCACGGTATGGGATGCAGACTTTTATCACCTCCTTTCGTGGAATCAAAAAAAAACGCATCGCTCACTCAATACTCTGAGTTTGCAAGGCGAGATTGGATAGCGCCGAGCGAACGACAGCGAGACGTAGGTGGCACAGATACCCTCATCCCGTTCCCCGATGGACGGCCAGTACCCCATGCGGGGCACAGGCGATAGCAATTGATATTCAATTGTAATGACCCCTCTTTTAAAGTAGGCCAACATCATTTATAACCACATGTCCACCGGACGGGGGAGAATCTAGGTGAAAATAATGGATACATATTGTGGCGAGATAGTTTCTTCTATATACTGATATTACATAAACCTCGCGAACCACGTTTCATTCATTGATCCAGGAAGGATGATAATATCCACACAAAATCTTATATTTGATCTGGATAACATGAGTATCCTTGAAATAGTGCATAAAGATTTTG
>CP070785.1:3213665-3217427 GCA_020346705.1 Chloroflexota bacterium
TTGTTCTGCGGTAATTTTCCCATCACCCTGAGAGCCAATAATCACAACCTCATCCCCCTCTTTTACCAAAGGCACCTCATCCAGCTGAACACACACCTGGTCCATGCATACCCGACCAATTACTGGAACAGCTTTTCCACCGATTAGCACCATGTTACTCGGAATTCTGCGGAATCCATCTGCATAGCCAACCGGGAGCGTACCAATCCGCTCCTCCTTCTGAGTTATGTACTCATGCCCGTAGCTAACCCCTCTTCCAGGTGGCAGTGTCTTCACCTGACTGAGGAGCGTCTTCCAATTCATTGCGGGAAGAAAATCTCTGGGCAACTGAGTTTCAGGTGAAGGCTGCAATCCGTATATTGCAATGCCTGGCCGGACCATTTTGAATTGCGCACTCGGCCTTTTGAGAGTGGCTGCGGAGTTTGCAGCGTGTACAATTGGCGGTTTTAATCCAGCCTCATTTAGGGAGTTTAAAGTAGATTTGAATACCTGTTCTTGTTCTTCTGTTGGTGTCTGATCTTCCTCATCTGCCCGGGCATAGTGGGTAAAAATTCCTTCAAAGAAGATATCAGATTGCTCAGCAATATATCTGACCAAATTTAATACATTTTCAGGCTGAGTTCCTAAGCGACTCATACCAGAATCCACTTTCAGATGGATTTTTGCTTTCTTCCCCGTCTTCTTTGCAGCGGATGACACATTCTTGACTTGCTCAAGATTCCATAACGTGATTGATATATCCTGGTCAATTGCAGTACCAATTTTTTCACTGGGAAGATAGCCCATCACGAGGATTGGACCTCGAACTCCCCCATCTCTCAAGGCTTCAGCTTCTTCTATCCTGGCTACACTCAACCAGCTTGCTCCACCTCTCAATGCCGCCTGGGCAGCCTTGATCAAACCATGTCCATACGCATTGGCTTTCACGACCGCCATGACCTGAGCATTTGAACGTTCTCGGAATAACTTCACATTATTCGTGATAGCATCCAGGTCAATTTCCGCCCAGGTTGAATAGGATTTTTGAGCACTCATGATGATGCTGACAACCTTTCATGAATTAATGAAATTGGATGTGCAGCTTCTACACCAGTTCCATCTTTTATTTGGGTCATGCAGGAGAAACCCGAAGCTGCAATAATGCTGGTGTCGCTCCTATCCCGAATCTGTGGAAAAAGAGACAAATTACCAATTTTCATGGAAAGCTCGAAGTGCTCATCTTCATACCCAAAAGCTCCTGCCATGCCGCAGCATCCCGAATCTATCAACTCGACTCGAAAATCAACCCCCTCCAGGAGTTCAATAGTTGCATTGATACCTATCGGGTAGCCATCTCTTGCTGGAGGTTGAGATTTTTGATAGCAATGACCATGCAGCAGGATCTCTTGCTCGTCTATGTTTGCCCTGTCCAAACCATCGGCTATACGCAAATAACGTGGTTTGCCATCTTCATTTGGCCGGATCAGGAATTCATCCACCATATATGCTCTGTTGGCAATCGATTTAACTTCAGTTCGCCCAGGGAAAAAGTCAATATATTCATCTCGCAAGGTGTATATTTCCGATGGTTCAACTCCGATAATACACGCATTCTCATCCGCAGCCATAATCGATGCGACTAGATTTTCTGCGTGATTACGGGCAGATGTTACGAATCCTTTGGAGAGCAACGTCCTCCCAGAGCCAATAACCGGAATTATCTCTACCTGGTAGCCCGCTTTTAACATTGTGTTTATGGCGGCCATACCAAGCTCAGGATGATAATATTCTGTATATGGATCAGAGAGAAACAAAACCTTTTCAGTTGTTGACATTCCCTTTTTATTTTTTGAGCTAAACTGCTCATATAAAGTATGCAAATTTCTATTCGCCAGAAGGGGTAAATCCCTCTTGGGTGATAAACCGATGAGACGACTGGCAAACTTGAACTGGTTGATATTCTTGAGAAAATAATTTGAGATTGGCCTGATACTCTTTCCAATTCGGGAAATATTATCGATGTATCCAAAAAGGTAATCACGAGCAGGATGGCGATGATCCCTGGATGAATAATGCCTTTCCAGGAATTCATATTTTAATTTCGCCATGTCCACTCCGGATGGGCATTCAGCTTTACACCCCTTACATGCCAGGCATAAATCCAGTGCTTCGCAAACAACCTCATCCGTAGTAATTAAATCATCGTGGCCTTTATCGGTAATAATCTCCCGCAGAAGATTTGCCCTGCCCCTTGTGCTGTGCATTTCCTCTCGGGTAGCCTGGAAGGAAGGACACATGACACCGTCATTTTTACGACATACCCCTGCCCCGTTACATAGTTCGATTGCACCGGTAAAACCATCCTGTCTTGAAAAATCTAAAAGCGTTTGCCAAGATTTTGCTGAATAATCTCTGCCATAGCGCAGATTCTCATCCATCGATAACGGTTCAAGGATCTTGCCTGGATTTAATATCCCCCTAGGATCGGCGGCATTTTTCAACATTTTTGAAGCTTCACCGATTCTTGGCCCAAATACAGAATCCAGCCACTCAGATCTTGCTATACCATCGCCATGTTCACCGCTTGGTACTCCTCCGAGGCTGATTACTAGTCCCATCGCTTCTCGCGCGATATTGCGCATCTTCTCAACACCATCGCCTGATTTCAAATTTATCAATGGCCGTAAATGCAAACATCCTGCAGATGCATGGGCATAAAAATCGCCTTTCGAACCATGCGCCATCATTATCTTTTCTAATTCTGCAACGAAAATACTCAATTTATTTACTGGAACCGATAAATCTTCAATAAATGGGATCGGCTTAACATCACCAGATATGGACATTAAGAGGCCTAATCCAACCTTCCGGACGCTCCAAATCCGATTCTGAAGTGCAGAATCTTCAATATTGAAGGCGATAGATGGATTCAGATGAACCAAATTATTTGCTTGTTTATTCAGCAAATCAGGATTGTCACCGCCAAATTCAACAGCCAGGAGGTTAGGGAGATTGGACCCATCGATAAAAATCTGCTTGAGAAATTCTATTTTTTGGGCATAGAATGGGATGGTACTTGCCAACCTGAGCATGTTTTCTGGGATTAACTCAACTGCTGTTGGCTGCAATTCAAGGATTCCCTCAACTGCTTCACAAGCGCTAATTACATCCGGAAAAGCAAGTAGAACCAGGTTAGTATATTTTAGTTTGGGAACCAGTGCCACTTTTGCTTGGCCAATTATCCCCAGTGTACCTTCAGAACCGGCAATTAATTGGGCTAAGTTGAGTTCATCCACTTTTAATGGTGGATAAGAGTGAATTTCTGAACTCTGATCAAGTTGCTCTGCTTTCCATTGAGGAGGTTTCGCTGGCGACCACGGAAGCAAGTAATTTAGGTTATAGCCGCTCGAACGCCGCCATGTTTGAGGCCAATCTTCTTGTATTGCCTCAGCGTAATCGCTTTTAATCGCTATTGCTGCCTGGTAAAATTTTCCCTCGATTGATGATTGCTTAGATTTGATACGAGCATCTGCCATTCCAACAGATTGGAAATCTGCGATTGATCCATCTGAGAGGATCATTGTTAAAGACTGAACATGGTCAGCTGACATTCCAAAGCGGATTGAGTGTGCACCCGTGGCGTTGTTGCCAATCACACCACCCATGGTTGCGCGTTCAGCAGATGCCGGGTCAGGTCCAAATTGCAATCCATACTTCACTACAGATTGGTTGAGAGTCGAGAGGATCACACCAGGTTCAACCAAAGCGACCCCGGCTTCTGGA
>CP070785.1:3217527-3222846 GCA_020346705.1 Chloroflexota bacterium
GGTCACAGGGCTGCCTGCGGAACCTGTAATTACAGCCCCAATCGCATACCAACCTCTTCTTCATTCACCTGTGCTGCACCTTGGTATCTAGCCACTGCTCGGGTGGTGTCTTTTTCTTAGACCATCTCATAAAGATCTGGGTGAAGCGAGTCATCAAAGCAGCCCTGTTTTGGTACAACTTCCTTCTTCAATATAAACATCTATGATCATTGTCAGCAGGTATGGATTTCTAGCCATCTCATCCAATGATATGGTTATGGAATCAGCTTTGGTATTCACAGGATAATTATAGATTTTGAAGACGTTGTTTAGGCCTTAGGCATTTTGGCAAAATACTTAAAAATCAGATAGTGATATACTCGTAAAAGATCTTTGTTTTTGATGCATGGTGGAAATCTGGAGGATATCATAAGCAGTGAAGATGAATTTCATAATAAACCAATAATCCGCCTTTTCTCTTCTGATATAGACGGCACCCTGCTCGATCAAATTAATGGCTCTACCCGGTTTGGCACTATATGGAAGCGGCTTTCTTTAGAAGAACGCCCTATCCTGTGCTATAACACTGGACGGATGACAGCTGATGTTCGCAAACTGGTCCGTGATGGTCAGCTTCCTGAACCGGATTTCATCATCAGTGGGGTTGGAACATCAATTTTTGATTTTAACAGCGGGACTGTGCTGAAGGAGTTCACTGAAATCCTGGCGGACAGTTGGGACGCCGATCTGGTTGAACAGGTGATCACTAGCCTGCCGTACACAATTGATCGCCAGCCAGCCCACTTCCAGGATTACTTCAAATCCAGCTGGTACTTTGACGCGGCCAGCCCAGTACAAATTCAGGAGCTCGAGAAGAAACTAGAATCAGCAGGCTTGGATGTGCATGTGGTTTACTCCAGTGCCCGCCACCTGGATGTGCTCCCGAAATGGGCCAATAAGGGTAATGCCTTGCGTTGGCTCCTCCATCATTTAGATGTTCCTGTGTCCCAGACCCTGGTAGCTGGGGATAGTGGCAATGATAGCGCTATGTTTTCTATCCCTCAGATTCACGGCATAGTGGTTGGTAATGCCCAGCCAGAATTGTTGCAGAAAACATCGCAACTGCCCATTTACCATGCGTCACCAGACAATTTTGGTGTTCAGGCTGTCCTCCACGGTTTGGTCCATTACGGGGTGATCCAACCAGATATGATTTCCCAGCAAGATGGCTTTGAGCAGGACTTGCTCTATGAATCGATTCTATACTCCGCTGATGAAGAGATTCAAGGATTGACCCGCACCCAGGTGGAATTTATCCGTCTGGGGTACGAAAATGCGATTGAAGCCCTGCACAGAACAATCACTCCGATGGGGTTTGCTGCTTCATCGCTGGATGATAATGTGGTTACCGGCACTGACGAAAATTACCGCAGTGTCTGGGCCCGCGATGGGGCGATCACCATTATTGGTTCTCTGGATTTGATTTACCAGGATGACGCTATTCACAATTGCCAGCGCAACACGCTGGAGACGATCCTTGATCATGTTTCGCCAACAGGACAGGTTCCAGCGAATGTGCGAATCGATTCCTCCCAGCCGGATTACAGTGGAGTGGGAGGCATTGCCTCAATCGACAGCGGTTTGTGGATTATGATCGCTTTTTACGCTTATATTCAACGAACACAAGACCTTGACCTGCTCCGAGAGCACTTTGCGGCTTTGCAGGAGGTGATGGATTGGTTGAGCGCACATGATAGCAATAATGACTCTCTATTGGAGATCCCAGAAGCGGGCGATTGGACAGATCTATTTGGCAGAAGCTACAACGTGCTTTACGATGAAGTGCTCTGGTATCAAGCCAATATTTGCTTTGGGCGGATGTTGCAGATGTTGGGTGATGAGGAGCGAGCTGGTGATTATTTTCGATGGGCACGGTCGATAAAGCGCAAGATCCGGCACAATTTTTGGCCCAGCACCCAGGAGCATATCTACCATGCCGAATCGTTCGCCGAGCGGCAGATTACTCTTGGCGATGCTCGCTATCTGATTGCACAGACGACACCCTTCGACTTCAGCTGGCGCTGTGATACCTTCGCCAATGTCCTGGCATATCTATACGATGTGATCGATGGAAATTGGGCTTCTCGTGCTTTCCGGTTTATGTGGGGGGTGGGTGTCAATGAGCCCTTTCCGATTGCTAATCTCTATCCGGTGGTGATGTCGGCAGACAATGATTGGCGTGAGTACTACACCATCAACCTGCTCAACCTACCACATCACTATCACAATGGCGGAATCTGGCCGTTTATTGGGGCCCATTGGGTTCGTTTTATTGATAAGCTAGGTCTGCACGAACTAGCACTGCAGGAGCTCTACCGTCTGGCTGAGATGAACAAATTGGGTGTATTAAATGAGTGGGAATTCAACGAGTGGTTTCATGGGGAGACCGGACGGCCGATGGGTAAAGCATATCAGGCCTGGTCTGCTGCTCAATATATATTATCCTGTCACGCCCTCGATATCATTCCATAAATAAGAGGATTACGTAACACAAAATGTGAGTTTTCTGATGACTATGTACAATTTCTCGACGAACAACGTGTTGATGATTTCACTTCACGGCTATGTCGCTGCAGAACCCGAATTAGGGATGCCTGATACCGGGGGGCAAGTTGTTTACGTATTGGAGTTGGCGAAGCGATTCAGCCGTTTAGGACGCCGGGTCGATCTGGTTACACGCCGCTTTGAAGACCAACCTGAATTCGATGAGGTGAATGACAACTTCCGGGTCTGGCGAATTCCTTTCAGTGGAAAAGAGTTTATCCGCAAGGAAGATATGCACGACCACATTGGCGACTTCGTGACCAATTTTTTGTCTGCTGCCAGTGCACGTGGCCAGCAGTACGACATTGTATACTCGCACTATTGGGATGCAGGCGTTGCTGGACAGAAAATTGCGGAGGAAATGGGTGTTCCCCATGTCCATACACCCCACTCGCTTGGCTCGTGGAAGAAACACAACATGGGGTTGGATATGGATAAAACGGAGATGGAAGCGGTTTATCGATTTGAAGAACGCATCCGCAAAGAGTTTCTAGTCTACCAAATGTGCGATCATGTTATTGCTACCACAATACCGCAAGCAGACCTGCTTAAGGAGCAATACGATGTGCTTGATCGCCATATGACGGTCGTGCCACCTGGCATGGATGAGGACCGTTTTTCGCCTATCCGCCAAAAGGACCAGGAGGGGTTGAGAGCTAAATTGGGCATTCAACCTCACGATGTGCTGACTTTAGGCCGCATGGCGCACAACAAGGGATATGACCTGTTGATCGAGGCCATACCAACACTGATACGACTTGTACCAGATGCCCGATTATTGGCCGCGATTGGTAGTGAGGATTCGGACCAGGATGAAGCCGGCATCGCAGAGTTATCTACTCTGGCGCAGAAAATCGGAGTTGCCGATAAGATCGAGTGGGTTAAATACGTACCGGACGAATACCTGGCTAATTACTACCGAGCCGCGGCGGTTTTCTCCCTCTCTTCGCGTTACGAACCATTCGGAATGGTTGCAGTTGAAGCAATGGCCTGTGGAACGCCTACAGTAATCACAGTTCATGGTGGACTTCTTGAGCTTATTGACTTTGGCCGCCAGGCCCTGTACGCAGATCCAAACCGGCCGGAGGAGTTTGGAGCTATGTTAGCGCTACCGATGCAGTATGAGAACCTCGCTCACGAACTATCCGTAGAAGGGGCTCGTTTTGCGCGCAGAAACTTTGGCTGGACAGGAATTGCGAAAAGGATCTTAGAAATCTTCGATACGTTCAGAGGGTCTTCAGACGAATTAGGCTCATAACGTGAATATAGAGGATTTGCATTACCTCCGGCTTTTTGAAGGCCTGGATTGGGTAAATGCATAAACCTTTGCATCTCCTCAGATATGGTCCCCACTTCTTCAACAGGTACTTGATCAAAGGATTTTATTGGTTTTTAGAAGCGTTTTTGATGTAGGGTTTTAATTTGAATCTTGCAGCACAACCGCTAAGACGACCAGAAAAATCACGACAAAAGACCGATCTCAAGTCAGGAATTACTTCTTTCAATATCAGTTTTGAGGAATGGCGAATCTTTAATCCATCTAAGCTGGAAAAATTAACATTTAAAAGATATCGTGGTTGCTAATCGGATACAAACGACCAGGTCAGTTTAAGATGTTTATACAAAGATTAGAACCCAGCAACCAATCTGGACTGCTCATGATCTTACGAACCGTGCAATCTTAAATATCTCAGAGCAGTTCTACGACCAAAACAAAATAAGCACAAATATTTACACAAAATCACATAAGTAACATAAAAAGTGGCGCTTAGGTCGTTATGTTATACTAACTATACTTCCAGCAATGTATGTAGCCTGGCTGACAGCAAGGTGTACATCTAAATACTCGAAGAATTGGTCTGAACTGAACGACCAAATGGGGGTATGGGTTTCACTTCGCTAGATTTCCTATTTTGTTGTAGATCCTGCGAATATCTCATATTATTGCTAGTTTGTTTGTTAATTGGCAAATTGTATTCACTTGCAATGCCGCCAGACTGGTGTAACACTAGCAACTTTTGGATTCCCTTTTTCATTCCTGACATTGAGGAATCTCAAAATTGCCAATCTCTGGGTGATAATCAGAGGTTAAATTCACGCTAACTATTTTCATGAAAGGAGTCAGATAATTGACCAAAGTTGAACTAAGGAACAATGAATCCCAGCAAAATCTACTCAGGCGATTTCGCAAGAAAGTTGCCAAAAGTGGCAGACTGACAGCTTACCGTCAGAAGAGATGGTTCGTGTCAAAGAGCGAATTGCGCCGCATCGCAAAAAAGAAAGCCATTCGAAAACATAGACGTCGACAGAGCAATAACAGACGGTATCGTCGGTACTAAGCGAGGAAAACACGTGGCGAAAACAGAAGAGAAAATAGAGACAGAGGGTACAGTGATTGAGGCGCTACCAAACACTCAATTTAGAGTGGAATTGGATAACGGCCACGAGATTATCGCTTATCTTTCCGGCAAAATGCGGAAATACTATATTCGCATCATTCTAGGTGATCGAGTTAAGGTTGAAATGTCACCTTACGATCTTACCCGTGGGCGGATCACTTATCGTCAAAAGAAAGGATATCGTAAATAGACAGAATAATTAGCCCTGTCTGAAATGATGACCCTAATCCATTATCCACCGCGAGTCACACGGTTTTCTGGACCAAAATCATTAAACAAGATATAGACAATTATGGATTCAAATATGGTGTATACGATTGATGATTGGGTTGTGCAT
>CP070785.1:3222946-3232860 GCA_020346705.1 Chloroflexota bacterium
ATCTGCAAAAAAGGCTTCGAACACCATGTCTCAATCAACCTGACCGAAGTGGCTGATGCAGTCTACGAGGCGTTCACCAACTATCTCGGATGGGAAGTTTATTACCATAATAAGGTTTAATTTCCCGCCCCACCCGTGTTAACCTCCCGCTTTACCGTGAGCTGGATGGCAGGTTAACGATGGACGGCCGCACGGCTACAATAACTGAGTCGGCATTTAAGTCTTTTTGTTAGCGACCGTCCAGGGACATTTCGGAATTGACCTCGAGGCTCAACTCCTGCCATAAACCGGTAGGGCAGCACCGTGAATATCTCTCGCCGCGCTGGAGGATAAGAACAGAATCACCTCCGCCAGGGAATCTGGGGTCACCCAGGTGGAGAAATCCGCCTCGGGCATCGCCTCCCGATTTCCGGGGGTGTCTATCGTGCCGGGGATGATGCAGTTAACATTAATGCCCTGATCTTTCAGCTCGGCAGACATGCTTTCTGTCAAGCGCACAACCGCACTTTTCGCAGCACTGTAGGCCGCCAGACCGGGTTGACCTGTAAGCCCCGGGCGAGCCGCAATATTGACAATCTTTCCCGAACCCTCGTTCAGCATATGTGGAATCACCTGCCGACAGGCGATGAAGACCGAGCGTGCATTCAGGTTGAGTAAGGAATCCCAGGTTTCAAGCGGTGTTTCGTGCAGCATCTTACCCGCCCGGAAACCGCCCACGGTATTGACCAGCACATCGAGGCCCCCAAAATGGTTGACGGCCTTCGAGACGACGTGCTCCACAGCAGCCTCATTCATTAAATCTGCGCAATCAACCAGCAGATTATCTGGCAAACCCACCAGGTCGGGGAATGCTTTTTTGAGGCGATCTTCGCCCCGATCGACTAAGGCCAGATTCGCATTAGCTGCCTGAAACGATTGGGTCAATGCAGCACCCAGCTGCCCGATCGCCCCCGTGATCATAATGGTCTTATTTGTAAAATCAAACATGTATTCTCCTCATCTCCTCTCTAATGAGAGGTCAAGCCATTATCTCGGTGCGAATTACGGTTTCACTGGTTAACGTTCGGTGGACCGGGCACTTAGAAGCGATATCAGCCAATCGATCTATTTGCTCAGATGTCAGATTTCCTTTGAAACCGATCTGGCGCGTGATGATATCCACCCTTGCGTTCGGATCGCTCTCGCAATCTTCACAATCTTTGGCATGTACTTTTTGTGTACTCAGAGTAAGCCCTACACCTTCTAATGGCCATTTTTTCCGCCTGGCGTACATTTGCAGGGTCATGATCGTGCAGGCCGCCAGTGAACCAAGCAGCAAACTGTAAGGATCTGGACCGGTATCATCCCCGATACCGAGTGGTTCGTCAGCGATAATCTCGTGGCGACCACTCCTGATGCGAACCTGAACATTGGTTGAACTCTCTGCAGTAACAATCATAATTTATTTACCTCACCTTATATGATATCCAAGAATGCCGATAGAGATTTTTCCCACGGGACTGGTTGGAATCACGCGGCCTGCTAAAGCATCCCTCGGCATAACGCTCGAAATTCTGGTAGATCCGATCTAGGTTGGGAGTATCCACAGGAAAAGCTCGCCCATAAACGCACTCAGTTTTTGGGTTAAGTAAACCTTGAAATACTTTCTCATATACAGGGTCAACATCTGTTATTAGGAAGTGGGGATGATCGCCTTCAGTTCTCTGGATTGTTTTCACAATCCCATGCTCCTCGGCATTATCGATAGTGAAGTTCTACCACCAAAGATATTATTGATCAACCAATTACATTAATACGGGCAAAGTGAGTAGTTACACAATAGAAATTATTCCAAGTCAAAAACATCCTTAATTTCTTAAATTTGCCAATTCTAGAACCATTATCAACTTGATTACATTAGGATTTCCTATTGACATTGACGTAACGTTAAGGTGTATGATTATAAATCGAGGTCGAGAGATGAACTACACCATCAAGGAAATCGCTAACCTGGCAGGTGTGACAACCCGGACACTTCGCTATTATGACGAGATCGGGCTGTTAAATCCAGCTGTGATTGGAGATAACGGATACCGTTATTACGATCAAAAAAGCCTGATGAAGCTGCAGCAAATCTTATTTTTCCGAGAACTGGATGTGCCATTAAACGATATCCAGCTCATCGTGAGCCGTCCAGATTTTAACATTCTGCAAGCATTGGAGGAACACCGCCTGTCGCTGCAAGAAAAGGCGCTCAGGTTGGAAAAACTGATTGAAACCATTGACAATACAATGGAAACGATTAAAGGAGGTAGAAGCATGATCGCAGAAGATTACTTCGCTGGATTTGACGAATCTCAATATAAGGCTGAAGCCAGGGAAAGTTGGGGGAAAACCTCCAAGTATGCTGAGTCACAGAAAAAATGGGCCAGCTACTCAAAAGAAAAGAAGGAAGCGATAAAAACTGAGGGTGAGCGCTTGACCCGTCGCATGGTTAGCGAAAACCCAGCCGCATCACCCGATGATCCTGATGTACAGGCTGCTATTGGAGAGTACCTTGCTTATATCAACGAGTATTTTTACACCTGTGATGTTGATTCCCTGCGTGGATTAGCTGATATGTGGGTTCAGGATCCTCGCTTTGCTGAAAATTACAACAAAGTTCGATCCGGAGGTGCGGAATTTGTGAGGGAAGCGGTCCATATTTTTAGTGACAGGCATAAGTAAGAACGTTGGACAGGTTTTTGGATTACAATCATGGAAAAATTATTTCATTGAGTAGTGGTCTACAAGAATCGTAACAAGCTTTTAGAGTTCGGTGGGCATATGGTAGCGGTTTTTCTACCGCTTTTCTTTAATCCATATGCCCGCCAGTCTATTGAAGAGGGTAAAGTCAACTTTTTCCTCTTAATAATATTCGGTATGTTAATTGTGGTAGTCGTCTCCATCTATCAAGAAATGGAGGCAACCAACGCCTGGCAGGATTGGAAATCCTTTGCCAAAGAAAAGCTAAAAAAGCTATCGGCAGGCAACCCGCTGCTGCTTCCAGCAATAGTCTACGCTTCAATTTATATTCTGGCAGCAGTTACTTCAATCGATCCGATGACCAGCTGGTGGGGGAGCAGCACAAAACAGGGGACGTTAACTGTCCTCTACTCAATACTGTTCTTTATCCTTCTCACCACCGCCATTCAAAGCAAAGCCCAAATCGACAGATTGATTTCATCCCTGATCATCGGCAGCGTCCCGGCCAGTATCTACGGTTTAGTACAGTATTTTGGATTCGATCCCTTAGATTGGATTTCAGGATCGATCTCTTCAGTCCATTCAACCCTGGGCTATTCCCTCTTTTTTGGGGCTTACCTGGCAGTTATCATCCCCTTTACTTTCTCCCGAATTATTATGTGGCGAAGACAGACTTGGATCTACACCATCATCCTGGTATTACAAATATCCACTTTGTTCTTCACCTTAGCCAGGGGTGCCTGGTTGGGATTCCTGGTCGGATGTGTGCTGCTGCTATGCTTGTTGCTGCTTCGCTGGCAGAAGAAAGGGCTGTTGATTCTATCTGGATTCATCATCCTCATTGGGGGACTGTTGTTTCTCAGCTTGAACACAGGATGGCTGATCCAATTTACCGGGTCGAATAATCAAATATCCACCCAGCAAATAGCTCAAGCCCGCGCGGTTTCAAATTCCGAGAGATTGGAGATATGGCGTTACACGCTGCCGATCGTCGCCAGGCGTCCTCTACTGGGATATGGTCCGGAGACTTATTTGACTGCATTCTGGTCACACTACCCGCTTGAAACAAATCCACACCTTCAGGATATTCATCCCTGGGATCCCCACAATTTGTTCCTGTATCACCTGACTGCTGTTGGACTCCTGGGCACCATGGCGCTTTTGTGGTTGCTGGTCCGATTTTATCGCCGGATGATTGTCGCATTGAGAAATCATGAGGAGCGGAATGACCAGGTATCGATCTCAGCAGTGATTGGTTCCCTGTCAGCGTATATCATCCTGGCGCAGTTCAATCCGATCGCGATCACATCCTTAGTGCTGTTCTGGTTTGTCCTGGCACTGGGTACTGCTCTTGCCAGGGATGATCGATATACCCTGATTTAATCACCCAAGGATAATCCTGGCTGGATTGTATAGAGACCGCTTTCAATCCTGGTCAGTGGAAATACCCTTCTCCCTAAAGCCAGCCTCTGTTGACAACCAATATTTATTCTAGTAAAAAGGGGGGCAGGCAGTTCCAAACTCACCGGAGTGGAGCATGGATTATTCAAAGTTGGATGATGAAGTTCTCATCCGCTTGATCGTGGCTGACAACGCAGATTCATTGAGCGAACTGTATGACAGGTACAACCGGTTGGTTTTCAGTTTGGCTTTGAATATCGTCGGCAATCCGGGAACAGCCGAAGAGATCACCCTGGATGTGTTTACGCAGATTTGGGAAAAGGCCGGAACTTACCAGCCTGAAAAGGCTAAGGTCAGCACCTGGATGACGACCATCACCCGCAACCGGTCAATTGATGTTCTCCGCCGCCGGAAATCCCGTCCAGAACGGCTTAGCGCCGACTTGTTCCAACTTCCATCAGACCACCTATCCCAAGATGAAAACCTGGAAGATAATGCACAAGCCGCATTGCAACGAGAGCGAGTCCGAGAAGCTGTCGCCCAGCTGCCAGAAGACCAACGCGAAGCCCTACAGCTGGCATTTTTTAAAGGTTACACTCACCGCCAGATCGCCGATGTTTTGGATCTACCCCTGGGAACGGTGAAGACACGCATCCGCTTAGCGATGGGCAAACTGCGCAAAATATTAGTAGATTAAGAAACAACAGTGGATAAATCTCAGCGGAGAAGGGAATCGTATATTATTAATGAGAGCATCGAATGATTGATGATAAGCATGTCATAGATCAACTACCTGCATACGCTTTGGGCAGCCTGGACGATGAGGAGGCAGTTCAAGTTTCTGACCACCTTTCTGTATGCTCAGAATGCCGGTCAGAGCTGGAAACATATCAAACAGTTGCTGCCCAACTTGCGCTGGCTGGTGTTGAATCAAATCCACCGCCAAGCCTGAAAAACAATCTCTTTGATCAATTGCAAATTCCCCAAACGACAAAATCTCGAGATGAGGGCAAGGAACGCCGGTGGCTGGTCCCGCGTGTTTTAACGGTTTGGAGTATGGTAAGCCTGTTGTTAATCCTGGCACTCGCTGTCGGCAGCATTTTCATGTGGCAGCGCATCAATCAATTGGAACAATCAGCCAGACCAGGCGGCATGTACTCCTTCGCTCTCATCGGGACAGAAATCTTGCCCCAAGCTGCCGGGTATCTGATCGTCGGTGCGGACGGGCGCAATGGGGCTGTCATTGTAGATAAATTACCCCTACTGGATGCGGACAAGGAATACCAGCTTTGGCTAATTAGGGAGGGTGAATTCACCAGCGGGGCTTTATTGGCTGTTGATGAGATGGGGTATGGCGGGAGAAGGGTTTCCGCCCCCGATAATCTCCTAACCTATTCCGCGGTCAGCATGACGGTTGAACCTGCCGGTGGCAGCCCCAACCCTACTGGCGAGGTGGTCCTGGTTGGAACACTCACCAACCCTTGAGTTCATCTCATCAACACCATGTGCAAATTTCAACTGAATTAAAATAAAAGAGAAGCTCAGTACATTTCGTGTTATCCCCAACAACAAATTCGAGAATATTCGTTTTCAATGGCTTACTTGGCTTGCTCCCTATACGACAGTAAAACGAGAGAAGGAACCTTGGTCAAAATGGTTGAAACTTAATCACTATCCCATCGAGACTGTGATTGGACAGCTTGTAGAACGGTTTCGTGGCAAGAAATGCCTGGCACCTAATCTCTCGTTGGTTTCGTAAGGTTCTAAGTCATACAATGATTGTTTTTCTTTGTCAAAAGGTTTGTTTATCCTATCTGAAATTCGCCGGCTTGCTTGTTGATTAATACATGCATGGCTCATTTATGTGCTAGGCTGGCTGACCTTTGATCAATTGCACCTGGTTCAACGCGTTCATTCACGATACAATGAGACCGTTCAAGATGTCTTTTGAGGAGACACTCATGCAAGTTCGACTGTATGCGAGCCTCAGGCAAACCGTGGGAACAAAAGTAGTGGAGATACCGGTAAAGGAAAATCAAACTGTTGGTGTTGTACTACACGCTTTGGTTGATCGATACCCAGAGTTGAGCGAGGCAATTTGGTCTGCTGATGGTTCTCTGGCCGGACATGTGGCTGTGATCCTTAATGGCCGCGACATCCGGCACCTTGACAATGTGGAAACGTCTCTCACCAATAACGACACACTAGACCTGTTTCCTCCAGTTGGAGGAGGAGTGAGCGAGTACACAACACACTCGTGACTCTTAACGCACGCAGATTCTCTCGCCAAGTAGAAGGTTGAATAGATTTTTCTTTCTACCTCGGGGCTAATTTTATACAGTTCAGGCGCCAATCAATTGAGATGGTTGACACATTGAGCACAGATGGTGAACTTTGATCTGATGAGAATGTGCATTTGTAGGTGTTTCCGAATTCAAGGGGTTTGATCACGAAGACACCGGCGGGCCAAATAGCCCGCCGGTGAGCGTTTCTTGACTGGCAATTTTCCAAATTGGTTAAATGATCTCCAGTTCCTTTAACTTGCTTTCAGGTACGACACCGTCCTCCCAACCGCGTTCGGCATAGTACTCAACCAGCATCTCATCGAGCTCACACACCTGGCCTTCAGATCCAGGTCCATCCGAGGGCTCCTTCAAGAACCTCTCAGGCAGGTAATCAGATCCCTCACGGAAACCGACCAGGTTATTGTAATAGCGTTCCAGGTTGAAAACGCGCTCACCGATCTTGAGTAAACCGTCGGCATCCATCGGATTACCAGTGATGGCAGTATATTGCTCAGCGAATGTATCCAGGTTCTCGGAGAATGTGGCGAACTTGCACACATCCAGGCAGTCGGTCATGGTATGTACATTCTGGAATATTACTGTGAGTTTACCTTTGCCTTCAACCGCCAACGGGTCGGTTACCCCGGTCGCGTTTAACACATTACCGACAACCTCAGCGGCGGGAGTGTAGCCCCGCAGGTGGCAAGCGCCCCGGTTTGAAGTGGCATAGCCGATGCCCATGCCTTTGATGCCTCGTGGATCGTAGGCAGGGATAGACATGCCCTTGACAGACATTGATATCTCCGGCGCGCCCCATTTTTCAGCAGCTTTCGCCGGGGAGTTGGCGAGGTCTTCACCGATGCCTTCCCGGTAGGTGATCTTGCGGAGTATTTCTAGCATACCGTCGGAGTCACCCCAGTCCAATCCTCCGCCATTGAGCAAACCACGTTCTTTGGCTTCCATCGTGACTGACAATGCGTTCCCCGTCTCGATGGTGTCTAATCCAAAGTCATTGCATCCATCAATCAGAGCCGCTATCGCAGCAGCATCGCTCAGGTCACAGTTCGCACCTAGCGCCCAGGCTGATTCGTACTCAAAACTTTCCATGCGCAGACCAGCATGGGCTCCCTCAGTGATCTCCACCTCTTTCTTGCATGCCACCGGACAGGCATGGCAGGTCGGATTTCCTAAGAGAATCGTTTCCTCTATAGTCTCACCACTGATCTCCTCGTGGCGATCAAAGTAAGCAGATTGAGAGTTGCGGGTTGGCATGGCTCCGATAGCGTTGACCATATTCATCAATACATTGGTACCGTAGACTGAAAGACCACCCTTTTTGGGTGATGTTGTGAATTCCTCATCCTTCAGTTGCTCCAACGCATTGGCCTGGGCTCGCTTAAAACCATCCTTATCGAAGGGGCGGATTCGATTCGCGTGGACACCTTTTACTACCACCGCCTTGAGATTCTTCGATCCCATTACCGCGCCCGTGCCGCCCCGGCCGGAAGCCCGGTCGTGTTCATTCATGATATTGGCGAAGGTCACCAGATTCTCGCCGGCCTGACCGATAGTTATCACCGACACATCTCTTTCGCCGTGTTTCTCCTGCATTGCATTGACAGTCACCTGGACGCCATTTCCCCAATAGTCGGAGGCATCGTGCAGGCTCAATTCGCCATCTTCAACGTAGGCGTAAACGGGTTTCTCACTTTTCCCTTTGAACACGATGCCGTCCAACCCAGCCCACTTGAGCCGCGCTCCAGACCAACCACCGTGGTGGGAGTCGACGATTGTGCCGGTGAGGGGTGATTTGGTGCAAACCGCAATACGACCGCTCAAGTTGACATCTGTGCCAGAGAGTGGTCCGTTCATCATGCATAAAATATTGTCTGGACTGAGAGGATCTACCTGTGGTCCGTTGTCGAAGACATACTTTGCTCCCAATCCACGCCCACCAATGTATTTGCGGGCGTCCTCCTCATCAATAGTTTTATACTCGATCTGCCCGGAAGTGAGATCCACCCAGGCGACCTTGTTGCAGTAGCCGTTAAAATTCATGTTCAGCTCCTTTCAAACAAGAGATTACTCGTGTGGGGTCAGGGGTAAGTGAACGGATTCAACTTTTGTGGGTTTAACCTCCTTATTTAAGTTCGTAGGTGCGATAGGAATAGAGTTTACACGCCTTATAGTCCAATTGATCTCCTCAAGCACGGCATATCATAATGATTCATCTTTTCCCCCAGGGTAATAGCAGGGCAAACAGCGTCAGATCAGGCATCCCCCATCCCCTAGAATTGACCAATTTGGCATATGGATCGTAAGTAGATCTGTTTTCTGTTGTATTGCAACTTGCCGGAAAAAGTGTGTCCCCGATTGGATCATGATCACTCACAAAACTTCCAGATCCCGTGATGGAGGGTATCGCCAGCAGATTTCCCCGAGCGCGATCCACACCGATCAATATTAGGTTGAAGGTCTTTGTATATTTAGTATACATAATCAATTAGAAGGAGTCAATTTTTCTACAACATTGGGGTGCCATTCCTACAAACCACGTTCTTAGGGGTATATATATTTGATTAAACAAAACAACTAACCCCGTGGTCAAGTCACCATGTATGATAAAGCCGCCAAATTGGGTTATGGCAGCGAATTCCGGGTCGAAATGGATCGGATTGAAGTCCCCGCTGATCTTGGGGTATCTCTCGACGTGCTCGCTGGTCAACGTGAGCGAGCGAGATGCTTCTTGCCCAACATCTAGTTTTAAGCCGCTTTTTCAATCATATCTATCTATTCGTTTTTTCCAAAATAGCTGAAAGTGATTTATACAATTCTGGAGGTAAGTCGAGTGAATCGTCGGTATTGAGATCCACCAATCCCCATTGATAGACTGCTTGCATAATGCTCTTCAAATCTGATTTCCGCTCAACGAGAACTGCGTTGGTTGCGCTATCTGGAAGAATCTCGATCGGGTAAGTTTCGACTCGCAAGCTATCCGCCCATAAACCTGGTTCTTGATATTTGACATGGATACGCCTGGGGATAGGTGACAAGCCTGAACTGAAAAATTTATCAGGCGACCAACCGAGTGAAGTCAGAAACTGCACAACAACCTCATCGCTATAGCGCATCGCTTCAGCATTATTGAGGTGGACCAGTGAATCTAAATTCCCCCAATCAACGCTGCGTTGAATACTGAGACTCTCAGCAGGACTCTTTGCAAGTTTAGGAAAGCGTTGGGTGGGAAAGCTGCGCGGCTCATCAATCCTAAAACTCTCGATCAACTCCCCTGCGACGGATTTTGGGCGCAAGGTTTCTTCGTTCAGGCTGGCCACCTGCTGCATGCCCTGAGCAACAATAACATCACTATCTTTAAGTCGCAGTTCGAATGCCCGTGTGCCGCGAACCTTGCGCCACTCGACCATCCAGATTGTGAAATCGAATTCGTCTTGATAGCGAAGCGGATGAAGGAAGCGAATATCTGTCTCAAGGATCACCCAAACC
>CP070785.1:3232960-3237781 GCA_020346705.1 Chloroflexota bacterium
CCTCTCGGGACAAGTATTAGTTATTGGATATTTTATTATTGGTTATTAGTTACTAGTTTTCTTTGATCTTGACCGGGTACTTGACTTACGAGTCGTCGGTTTCCGGGTGACCTTTTTCGCGTTTGGTTTTGAATTTGATTTCTTCACCACCGGGCGAGGAAAATCGCGGGGGGCGATTAATCCCGTTACCCGATCGCCTGCTTTCAAATCGATGATCTTGCGGCCACGCGCCGTCCTTCCTTGCTGCGGAGCCTCGTCCAGACGGATCATCTTGGTTGCCATTTTAGCGAAATCAACAGTTATACGCTGGGTACCCTTCCCAGTGGCGACCCCAGCGACCTGAACGTCTTCCGGTAATTTCCAGGCGATCACCCCCTGCCCGTATCGGCCTTGTTTGGGGAACTGTTTCGGATTCAGTCTTTTCGCGGTCCCATCTGTGGCCATTAAGAGAATTTCTCCCCGAGCCGGGATCAATGCAGTGCCAACCAGGTAGTCATCACCCTGCAGTTTAATCCCCATCACTCCAGCCGCCACAAGGCCCATCCCCCTAACCGTGTCCTCAGAGAAGCGGATCGCCATTCCGCTGGCGGTAACCATGAGCAGCTCATCCTTGCCCGTAGTCAAGTGATACCAGCCCAACTCATCACCATCGTTCACCCGCACTATGGTGAAGGTTTGTGCGGATGGTCCAGGAATTTCACTCAAGGGAGATTTTTTGACCATGCCCTGGTAGGTAGCAGTAAGCAGGAAATAGTCATTCTGCCTTTCATCCTTAGGCGGTAAGGTAAAAGCCGCCACCAGCTCGTGTTTGTCTGTCAGGGGACTGATTTTGGAAAATGGCACCCCTTCACTGGGTTTATCCACTCCTTGAAGGACATGCATAGGGATGGCCGCCGCTTCGCCATTTCCTGCCACCAGGTAAAGCGTGTCGCGAGTCTGCGCCTTGACCAGGATCTTGGCAAAGTCACGTCCACTCAAACGGGGCAGCTTGTCCTCCTTCGTATGGGACACCAATCCACGTGGAGAAACCATCACCCATACAGATTCATCCGGTACGAGATCGCGCGCAGTGAGCATGGCTGCTTTGGTTTTACCTTGCTCTAACTGAACAACTTGTGTGCGCCGCTGATCTCCGAAGGTCTCTTTGATCTCATTCAATTCTTCACTGACGACCTGGCGCATTTTAGGGGGTGACTTCAGTAAGGCCTCCAATTGCTTGATTTGCTTACTGACCTCACGGTACTCCTGGTCGATTTTCTTGCGCTCCAATGCCGCCAGGCGTCTCAACGGCATATCAAGGATGGCGGTAGCCTGAATTTCAGATAATTTGAACCTGCGCATCAAGCGCTTTCTGGCTGTTTCAACATCTGCCGCACGGCGAATAAGAGCAATGACCTCATCTAAATTTTGCAGGGCAACTCTCAACCCCTCCAGTATGTGTGCCCGTCGACGGGCCTTTTCTAAATCAAATTCGGAGCGCTTGCGGACGATCTCCAGGCGATGTTCCAGGTAAACCCGCAGAGCCTGTTTCAAGGTCAGCATGCGCGGCTCACCATCTACCAGCGCCAGCATGATGAAACTGAATGTGTTGCGCATCTGGGTGCTCTTGTAGAGCGCCTTGAGGATCTCCTCTGGATCAACAGTTTTGGTCAATTCGATCACGATACGCATACCCTGCCGATCGGATTCGTCGCGTAGATCAGCGATACCTTCTAATTTTTCTTCTCGCACCAGGGTGGCGATACGCTCGATCAGGGTAGATTTGTTGGTCATATAGGGCAATTCAGTGATGATGATGCGGTTGCGTCCCCGGCTCATCTCTTCCAGGTGAGCGCGCGCCTGGACGGTTACTTTCCCGCGACCAGTGCCATATGCGCTGACCAGAGAGTCTCCATCCGTGTCCTGGATGATCATGCCGCCGGTGGGAAAATCGGGACCTTGAATGAAACTCATCAAATCTTCTACGGAGATATCATCCTGCTTTTCCCATTTATTCAGCAGGAAATTGAGCGCATCGATCACTTCACCGAGATTATGCGGGGGGATGGAGGTCGCCATACCGACGGCAATGCCAGTGGCCCCATTGACCAACATATTTGGAAAGGCAGCTGGCAGCACGTCCGGTTCAGTTAAAGTTCCATCGAAATTTTCCACAAAACTGACCGTATCTTTCTCGATATCAGAGAGCATATGTGAAGCAAGCAGAGAAAGCCGGGCTTCTGTGTAGCGCATGGCGGCCGGAGAATCGCCATCCATGCTGCCGAAATTCCCCTGACCATCCACCAACATGGCCCGCATCGAAAAATCCTGGGCCATGCGAGCCATGGCATCATAGACCGCCATGTCACCATGCGGGTGGTACTTACCCAAGACCTCCCCAACGATACGAGCTGATTTCTTATGAGAAGAATTCGGAGTGATGTTCATATCGTGCATGGCGTAGAGGATGCGCCGGTGGACCGGCTTCAACCCATCCCGGGCATCCGGCAGGGCACGCGCCACGATCACGCTCATGGCGTAATCTAAGTAAGCTTGCTGCATCTCGTTATCGATATCGATTTTGTGGACCAAACCGATTTCCATGATCTACTCCTGCGATGAGGTTTATTCAGCGGCAGGCCAACCACCGCTGGTTATTTAATTAGAATATATGTGCTGAATCCAATCTTAAAGGTAAATGCCCAAATCGTCAACGGTAATTAGCGATAATGGTTTCCCAATGAATAACTAATAGCGCGCGATAAGTACGGATGAACGTAGATTTGGTTATTGGATCCCGGTCGTCCTCCCGGGATAAGTATTGGTTATTGAACGTTAAATATAGTGAGGAAGAAGTGTCCATTATGAGCGAATTGGTGGTTAAAATGGCTTGAACATCATCAGCCAGATGATGACCACAAAACCCCCATAACCGATTATCAGCATCAACCACGGGCGCGTTTTGGAGATCAGAGCGAAACTCTCTTCTTTTGGCGCAGGTTCCTCAGCGGGCATCTCCCTGCCTCGTGCCTGGTATGGCAACCCCAGGGCTTTACGCAGCGGATGGTAGGTGCCCTGCCCAATCTGGAACATCCAAATGGTGACCACAACCAACAAAACTAAAGAAACCCAAACCCACGTTTGAGACCACCATCTGCCCATAAAGCCCAGCACAATGCCAGCAATACCTGAGACGAGTAACGAGAGCATCATGGCTACCCACATGGTGCCGGATAGGTCTAACATCGCTTTGATGCGAGCGACATCTTGTTCATGTTTCAGTCGAAATGAAAGGGCGATCGAAGTACCATGCGCCATCATAAATGTCACTGCCGCGACCACATGAAAAAACTTCAGCCATAAATACGGTGAGGTCATCTTCGCTCCCCTGGAGTAGCAACGCACCCCTTCTAAATAGATTTCCCACGAATCTTACCATAACTCAATGACATCAATTTTTTTTCAGAATCTCGATATCACCTCTATGGACTCTTCAAAAAGTAAGGTAGATTTATTTTCCTATTTTGGTTTCTAAAATCCCTTACTATCCAAACCAATCTTTTAATTATTACCAATCCGACCAAGTTTACCGGATAAGGTGGTAGAATGATTAGTAGGATTCGGTTAGCACAACCATATTCAAAGTCCAAGCAACTAGAAGTTCAAAATCACGTGAAATAACTTATGTCGTAAAGGCGGTGGGCAATTCAACGTTTATTAGAACCAGTCAGTCTTTTAAGTTAATCAGTTTGCAGTACAGCCTGATCATATTTGGAAGTTTCTATTAGCGAATTCAAAGGAGGATTTTCAATGAACATAAAATTTCTCCAGGTGAATAATTGGTTCAAGCGGATTATCATCAAAAAATCTCCCCTGGTAATTATGCTCCTCCTTTTCCTGGCGATTTTTCCATTCGTTGAGCATTCAAGCGGAGTTGCTGCTGTTGACACCGCTGGCAATCATTCTGCGATTTTCCCAGGAGTCCGTCCATCGATGCCCTTTGATTTAAGCGGCTATATCGAGGTTCCCTACACACCTTCACTGAATCCGAGTGGTGGGCAAATCACTATTGAAGCCTGGATAAAACCGAACGAAAACAATCGAAACGAGACGATCCTCGGTAATGGCTGGATAGACTCATATTGGTTTGGGCTTGATGGCAATGGGCAATTGCGTTTCACCCCTTATGGTCAAGCTGGTTTGGTCGACAGTATCGGCGTCATACAGCCGGGAGTTTGGAACCATGTTGCGGTTACATACGATGGCACAACAAGGAGTTACTATATTAATGGTCTGCTTGATTCACAAACAACAGCCATGCCAGGGAATATCGCTCCAGGTTCCAGTCAGTTCCTGGGAATTGGATTTGATAGTGATGACACCTTCGTACCGAATTACTTCGGTGGCTTGATTGATAACGTCCGTATCTGGAATGTCGTGCGCAGCGAGGCGCAGATCAAGAATAATATGTTCGCATCCTTCGGTTCCCCACAACCTGGCTTGTTAGCCGAGTGGCATCTTGATGGGAACGCGAACGATCCGGCTGGAGGCTTCAACGGCGCTATCAAGGGTCAAATGGCATTCACAAACGAAGGCGCCATCCCACACGATGTCCCTATCCCAGCTTTAATAACCACTCCCAGCCTGGATGGTTTTTGCAACACCATCACGGAATATTCCAGCGCCACCCAGGTAACTCTAGATGGCACGGGTGTCTGGCTCCAGCATACCGAGGATGATTTGTGGATCTGTTTTGAAGATTTGGGTGCCAGCACCCTCCATACACTCATTTTCTTGGATATTGATTACACCCGCAGGGATCCTGCTAACTCGGAGCACTTA
>CP070785.1:3237881-3244014 GCA_020346705.1 Chloroflexota bacterium
GAGGAGGTTTACAACCAGGTCGTTAATCAGGGTGAACCTTGGATTGGCAGAGCTTATGTTGTTAATGATTGGTACATAACTGCGTATGAACCAATCAGAGATGCAGCTGACAAAATCATTGGCATATTATACGTTGGAGTATTAGAGGAGAAATACAATGATATTCAACAAGGGATGCTGCTTACTTTTTTCGCAATTACAATTGCGGGAGTATTAGTCTCCCTTGTCGTATCTTACTTCATCGCCCAGAGGATATTGGTCCCAATTTTTGCGTTGGTTGACGCATCAAAAGCAGTCGCGGCTGGTGACTTAGACGCCAAGGTCGAAGTATCGACAAATGACGAACTCGAAGACTTAGCCGATTCTTTTAATGCAATGGCGCTTGCACTGAAAAAGAGAGATGAACAGCTAAAAGAATTCACTACTCAGAAAATAATGGCCAGCGAGAGACTTGCCCTGATTGGGCAGTTATCCGCGAATGTTGCCCACGAGTTAAACAACCCATTAACCGGGATCGTAACTTACTCGCACTTGATTTTGGAAGATACTGATTGTGACGATCCAAAAAAGAAATCTCTTGAAAAAATCGTTGGTCAGGCAACCCGCTGTCGGGATATCATCCGTGGTTTACTCGACTTTTCAAGACAGCGCAAGCCAGATAAAGTGCTATCGAACATCAACACCGTCATGGAACAATGTCTCTCATTTGTGGAGAACCAGGCTTTGTTTCTTAATATTGAAATTATCAAGAATTTTCAGGAAGATCTTCCCATGGTCGTGATCGATCCATCGCAGATCGAGCGGGTAATCATGAACATGATTATTAATGCCGCTGAGGCGATGGAGGGGGATGGGGAATTGTATTTAAGCACATACAGCGATCCAGGATCAGGATATGTGGTACTTGAATTTAAAGATAATGGTCCCGGGATCAGTGAGGAGGACCTTGAGAAGATTTTTGATCCCTTCTTTACCACGAAAGATGTCGGGCATGGCACTGGACTCGGATTAGCTATCAGCTACGGAGTAGTAAAAGCTCACCAAGGCACGATCACGGTTGAGAGTGAGATTGGAAAAGGAACGAAATTTATCGTCAGTCTACCAGTAAAAGTTTTTGAAGAGGTTCCAGATAATGGAAAAGCGATGCAAAATATTAATTATTGA
This sequence comes from Chloroflexota bacterium, assembly GCA_020346705.1. Taxonomy (GTDB): domain Bacteria; phylum Chloroflexota; class Anaerolineae; order Anaerolineales; family UBA4823; genus PFL25. Next base: position 3,239,046 of record CP070785.1, read on the forward strand.
CGACGAAGAAATTGTGCTTGATTCATGTCTGCAGATCCTTTCCGGAGGTGATTACGAAATTCGCACCGCTGGGAATGGCATTCTTGGAGTGGACTTAGCTGAAAAATTCCGTCCTGATGTGATATTTGTGGATCTGAAAATGCCGGGGATTTCAGGATTCGAAGTGCTCGAGAAAATTCAGGAGATCGATCCAACCATTGTAACCATTGTTATTACCGGATTTGCCACAATCGGCTCTGCAGTCGAGGCGATGCAAAAAGGTGCATTTGATTTTCTCCCAAAACCATTTACACCAGACGAACTCCGCTTGATTACGCGACGAGGAATTGAAAAGAGAAAACTCGTCTTAGAAACACTTGCTTTACGAAGAGAGAAAGAGTTGCTGAGAGAACATTTTGCAGCGATTGTTTCCCATGAACTTAAATCCCCTCTAGCCGCCGTGCAACAGTACTTGTATAGCCTATCAAATGAACTTTCCGACCAATTGACTGAAGATCAACAACATCGCTTTGAGCGAATCCAAACCCGGATTGGCGATTTGATGCAATTGATTCACACCTGGTTGAGGGCAATCACTGTTGATATAGAGAGTATCAAAGAGAACTTTGCACCGACTTCAATACCAGTCGTAATTTCAAAAGCAGTCGAGAGCGTCGATCCTCATGCAATCCGGAAAGACATTGCCATCCGCACCGCGGTTCAGGATGACATATTTCCTGTATTGGGGGATGAGGGCACCTTGGTTGAAGCAGTGGTCAACATTGTCGGCAATGCTGTGAAGTACTCCCCTGCTGGAAGCCATGTTGAGATAACAGCCAAGAATTTCGATGATGAAGTCGCGATAACTATCGAAGATGATGGTATCGGGATTTCAAGCGATGACTTGCCGTTCATTTTTGAAGACTTTTACACCAGCAGATCGGATAAGCAAATCGAGAAAGGGAGTGGTGTTGGTTTGGCATTAACCAAGCGAATTATTGAAGCCCACGGAGGAAATGTCTCTGTAGAAAGTGAATTAGGTGAAGGGAGCACCTTTGAATTGCGTTTCCCTGCCTTAATAAATCAACCAATTGAATTAAGCCCAATAAATAATGAATTTATGAATAAAACATAAGGAGGTACGAATGGATACCAAAAAGAAGTTACTAATGATTGACGACGATCCTGATTTCGTCGAACCTATCATGGCTATCCTCGAAAACGCGGGTTATGAGGTAGATGCCAAATACAATCCCGACGAAGGTTTTGAGGCACTCAAAAGCGGATCATATGACCTTCTTCTGCTGGATGTATTAATGGGACGTGGGGCTGAAGGTATCATGATTGCTCGCAAGATCGGAGATGATGAGAAGCTGCGTGAAACTCCCATATTAATCATCACCGGGATGCGTGAACAGATTGCATTTCTCTTCCCCGGGCAACCTGTCCACCCCAGTTTTGTGCCCACAGATGAGCTGATCGAGAAACCAGTTGAACCTGATTTGCTTCTTGAAAAAGTGAGCACCCTAATAAAAATGGCAGAAGAGCGAAAAGCGCAATCCGAGTTGAATTAGAGATAATCCTATGGCAACCAGACCTACTTTCAGCGAAGAAGTATCCAACCTGATGCATGCTTCCCATGGCAATCCTCTCAAGACTTGCATCCAATGTGGGACATGCTCAGGGACCTGCCCTGTGGCAGAGTTTATGGATCATACACCTCGACGTTTGATTGGGTTGATTAATGCAAATCAAAAAGAAGATGTCCTTGAAAGCAATACATATTGGTATTGTGCTTCCTGCTTCCACTGTACAGTAAGGTGTCCCAGCGAAATCGATATCGCAGGTTTAATGTACAGCCTTAAACGATACTCAATTTGGAAACATCAGTATCCAGAAGATGCAATTGGTCCAGTATTTTCTGAGACTTTTGTCAAATCGATCTTGAGAAGCGGACGATCTTACGAGCCTGTATTGGCCCCATCTTACATATTCAGTTATGGTGTCCGAGAATTTCTCAATGAGGCAGCCACCGCAACAAACTTAATGCTGAAAGGAAGAATTCCGGTCATCCCACCCAGACTCAAGCGGCTCGAGAATTTCAAGAAAATGGCTGACAGGATCATACCAATGGGAGGAGCAAAATGAGTACCTATTCTTATTTCCCAGGCTGCTCCCTGGAGAAAATGGCGCTCAGTTACCATCAATCAGCAATGCAAACCACGAATGCCGTTGGTATTGAGTTAAAAGAGATAGATGATTGGAATTGCTGTGGCGCTACAACCTATTTCCATGTCGATGAACTTTTGGCAACCACCTTGGTAGCTCGAAATTTAGCCATAGCAGAAGAAGCTGGTCATGATTTCGTCGCCCCGTGCAGTGCATGTTTCAAGAATGCTTATTTTGCGAGCAAATATCTCAAAGAAGATGAAGATCTGGCAAACCATATAAATTATGCACTCGAACAGGACAATTTGAAGTTTTCCGGCAGTATTGAGGTCAAACACTTAATGGAAGTTTTTGTGGATGATGTCGGAGTGGAAGAAATCCAAGAAAGAACCACCCATCCATTGAAAGGCTTGCGGGTTGCGCCTTATTATGGCTGCCAAATTGTTAGGCCCAAGAAAGATCATGAAGATGTTGAGAATCCCCAATTCTTTGAGGAATTAATAACAGCCATCGGCGCAGATGCGATTAATTATGCCTATCGCCTGCGCTGCTGTGGAGGTTCCCTGATAATTACCAGCCGAGAAGCTGCGCTAACTCTCGTCCGCAATCTGCTGCAAAGCGCCGTGGACATCGAAGCAGATGTAATTGCTACTGCCTGCCCTCTCTGCCAGACGAATCTGGAAGTTTATCAAATGCAGGTCAACCAAGAATTTGGAACGGATTTCTCAATCCCTATTATGTACTTCACCCAATTAATGGGATTAGCAATGGGATTACCGAAGAAGAAATTAGGGATTGGAACCGAATTTATCTCGACAGATAAGATCCTAACTTACGCCAAGGAGGCAGCATGAAATCCTTGGATGAAAAATCCAATCAACTATCGATAAGAAAAAGTATGTTAATTAGCCCCCAACATTATCGAAGGAGAATAACCGATGAGTGAAAAAGTTGGAGTCTATGTGTGCCATTGCGGTACGAATATCGCAGGAGTAGTGGATGTTGAGGAGGTCTCCAACTGGGCGGGAGAGCAACCCAATGTCGTCTGCTCACGCGATTACAAGTTCATGTGTTCGAGTCTTGGTCAAGAACTTATCGAAGAAGATATCAAAGAGCACGGCTTAACACGGATTGTCGTCGCGGCATGTTCTCCTCACATGCACGAAAAGACATTTCGGGGTGCCACGGAAAGAGGTGGATTAAATCCATACCTCTTCGAAATGGCAAACATCCGAGAGCACAACTCTTGGTCAACCACAGATAAAGAAGCTGCCACCCGGAAAGCAAAAGCATTGGTTAATGGCGCAGTTGAACGAGTTGTGCACCACCAACCACTGGAACCAATCCCGGTGGAAATTAACCCAGGTACGCTTATCGTTGGCGGTGGCATAGCTGGGATAACCGCTGCACTGGAGCTTGCAGATGCCGGGAATCATGTTTATCTCGTGGAACGTGAACCGTCGATCGGTGGTCATATGGCCCAGCTGGACAAAACTTTCCCCACCCTTGACTGCTCCGCCTGTATTTTAACGCCCAAAATGGTGGATGTTGACCAGCATCCCAACATAACCCTTTATAGCTGGAGTGAAGTGGAAAACATCTCCGGTTATATCGGGAATTTCAATATCACCGTGCGTAAGAAAGCTCGTTATGTTATTGAAGAGTTATGTACCGGGTGTGGCATTTGTGAGGAGAAATGCCCACGCAAAGTTGTAGATGAGGTTTTCGAGGCTGGTCTCGCCCAACGAAAAGCAATTTACACACCATTCCCTCAAGCGGTACCTAAGTATCCAGTTCTCGATCCACCAAACTGCACATATTTCGAAAGGGGTAAGTGCAAAGCTTGCCAGATTTTATGCCCAACCGGCGCAATAGATTTTGAGCAGGAAGACGAATTAATCGAATTTCCTGTCGGGAATGTTATTCTGGCAACTGGTTATGATCTCTTCGACTCCAAGCGAATCCCACAATATGGATATGGCCGGTTGGCGAATGTTTTCACCAGCCTCGAGTTTGAAAGAATGGTCAATGCATCCGGACCTACGGGTGGACAAATCGTCCTGCGAGATGGCGAGACAGTTCCAGAAAGCATCGCAATCGTGCACTGTGTCGGTTCAAGAGACAACAACTACCATGAATACTGCTCCAAAGTATGCTGCATGTATTCGCTGAAATTTGCTCATCTTGTTCATGAGAGGGTTCCAAAAGCAGAGGTATACAACTTCTATATTGACATCCGCACCCCTGGCAAGGGCTATGAGGAGTTCTATAACCGTTTGCTCGAGGAGGGAACCCATTTCATCCGCGGACGGGTTGCCGATGTGACTGATGCGGCTCGCTTGCCAGGTGAAGAGGGCAAGTTGATTGTCCAGGCAGAAGATACCTTGATCGGTAAACAGCGACGAATACCAGTCGATATGGTCATCCTCAGTGCTGGGATGGAAGCCCGTCACGACTCGCAAGATGTCTCCCTAATGTTTGGGATGGGTTGCGATTTCAATGGCTTCTTTACCGAGCGCCATCCGAAACTCGACCCTGTCGCCACAATGACGGAAGGGATTTTTATCGCCGGCGCTTGCCAGGGTCCGAAAGATATCCCAGATTCCGTCGCCCAGGGAGCCGCAGCAGCAGCCCGAGTCGCAGGTTTGATCAACCAGGAGACGGTCATGATGGAGCCCGTCCGGGCAAGCATTAACAAAGAAACCTGCTCTGGATGCCGCCTGTGCAACGACCTGTGCCCCTACAACGCAATTGTCTTCCACGAGGATCAGAAATTGTCAGAAGTCATTACGGCACTTTGCCAAGGATGCGGGACTTGTGT
>CP070785.1:3244114-3259619 GCA_020346705.1 Chloroflexota bacterium
CTTATGCCGCCTCATACCAGAAACCGATGTCTGTCCCTCAAAGCCTTGTTTTGCAAATGCCTCGTTTTGGTATGGATGTCGTCCTGGCTCATCCCCCAGAATTCGAGCTAATGCCGGAAGTCATGGATCAGGCTCGCGAGCAAGCAAGGAAATTCGGTGGTGGATTTGAAGTGGTTGATGATATGGAAACGGCCTTTAAGGATGCAGATATTGTTTACGCAAAATCTTGGGGAGCGATGGTCCATACCACGGATGCTGATGAAGGTTCCCAGATTATCAAGAAATATGAACACTGGATCACCGATCAGCGCAAGATGTCGCTTGCCAAACCAGATGCGATTTATATGCATCCCCTGCCCGCAGATCGTAATATAGAGGTTACTGATGAAGTGATGGATGGCCCGAATTCAGTTGTTTTTGACGAAGCTGAAAACCGGCTGCACGCACAAAAAGCCGTTATGGCATTAACAATGAGGTGAGTGGATGACTGAGCGCAAAATTGCCGTTGTCGCTATTGGCGGCAACTCGCTAATCAAGGATAAACAGCACCAGACAGTTAAAGACCAGTATGATGCTGCCAAAGAAACCGCCCAGCATATTGCTGAAATGATTGAGGCCGGTTGGGATGTCGTCATTGGGCATGGAAACGGTCCCCAGGTTGGTTTCATCTTGCGGCGATCTGAGATCGCCCACAAAGTAGAAGGGATGCACGAACTGCCATTGGATGTTTGTGGGGCCGATTCCCAAGGTGCAATTGGCTACGCTTTACAGCAGAACCTGCAAAATGAGCTTTACCTGCGAGGTATGACCAAGCCGGTCAGCACGGTTATTACCCAGGTTCTTGTCGACAAGGATGATCCGGCTTTCAAAAGTCCTTCAAAACCAATCGGGAGCTTCATGGATCAGGCTGAGGCGCAGAGCAGGGCTGAGGATATGGGTTGGGATGTGGTAGAAGATGCCGGACGTGGTTGGCGGCGGGTGGTTGCTTCACCGCTCCCAGTTGAAGTTGTGGAATTTTCCTCCATCAAAGCGTTGGTGGATGCGGGAACTGTTGTGATCGCAGTAGGAGGGGGAGGCATCCCGGTGATTGATACAGGTGATCGCCAGTTCCAGGGAACTGCTGCGGTCATAGATAAAGATTTTGCCAGCAGCCTTTTAGCTCAACTGCTGAACGCCGACCTGCTGTTGATTTCAACTGCGGTCGAAAAGGTCGCCTTGAACTTTGGCAAATCAAATCAAGAGTGGATCGACCATATGACGTTGGCAGAGGTCAAGCAATATTTGGAGGAAGGGTCTCATTTCGCCAAGGGATCTATGGAGCCTAAGATGAAGGCCATTGTCTGGTTTCTTGAATCTGGCGGTAAACAAGCCATTGTCACCGATCCCGAGAACATTGGCCGGGCACTCAAAGGTGAAACTGGCACATTAATTGAGCCCTAAATTTAGCAACTTCAATCGAAAGAGGACATTAGTCATATATAAAATGGTATTTATATTTTTCTGAAACGGTTACAATAGGAGAAGTCAGCCAGGACCGATTTAGATATTAAATAAAATATGCGCATTGAACTGCGAGATATTCGCAAGTACTTTGGTCCAGTAAAAGCAAATGATGGCATCAGCCTAGTCCTAGAAGGGGGACGCATATATGGGCTCTTAGGCGAGAATGGCGCTGGCAAAAGCACACTGATGAAAATCCTATCTGGATATCAGCCGCCAGACTCGGGGGATATTTTGTTCGATGATCAGGTCCAAAACTTTTCTTCACCTAAGGTCGCGCTTGGTAAAGGAGTCGGGATGCTTTACCAGGATCCTTTGGATGTTCCCCCATTCACTGTTAATGACAACTATTTACTGGGGCGCGATAATCGAGTGGTCCTCGATTATAAATCTGCTATCCAAGAGCTGCAGGAGATGACCTCCCGTTTCAGCTTTGAACTCGATTTGCAATCCAATATCGAAGATCTTTCCTTGGGTGAACGCCAGCAGCTCGAGCTTGCTCGCCTGCTGGTTGGTGGCGCGCAGGTCTTAATTCTAGATGAACCAACGACTGGAATCAGCGCGGAGCAGAAAGATGTACTCTTCGATTCAATCCGCAAGCTGGCTTTCGAGGAGGGGAAAACGGTTATCCTGGTCTCACATAAACTGGAGGAAGTCCAGGAGTTGTGTGGTGAGGGGATGGTACTGCAGAAGGGAAAACTGGTTGGAAAGACAGAACTACCATGCCCAAACGAAAAATTGGTAGAGATGATGTTTGGGCAGGTCCCAGAACGAGGTGAAAGAACAGAATTCCCACTGGGACAGCCGGTACTTGGACTGGTCGATCTGCATGTCACGACTTACCGGTTGTCGATCAGGGATGTTGATCTTACCCTGCAGCAAGGAGAAGTCTTTGGTTTAGCAGGTCTGGAAGGTAGTGGGCAGCGGATTCTCCTGCAAGCTTGTGCTGGATTGTTGCATCCTGATCATGGAAAAATCCTGCTATCTGGTCAAGATGTGACTGGTCTTCAGTATCACCGTATGCAGGATAAGGGCGTAGGTTATGCAGCCGCGGGACGCTTGGAGGAAGGTCTCATTGAAGGTCTCACCTTAGCAGAACATGTAGAACTTGCCAAACCCAAACATCGTTTCTTTATCGATAGAAGTCAGCTCAATACAACAACTGAATCGAAGATCGACCAGTTCCAGATCGTGGGCAGGCCGGATTCCACGGCGGATGAATTATCAGGTGGCAACCAACAACGGCTTTTGTTCGCCCTGCTGAGGGAGAAATTGAAATTGATCTTGCTTGAACACCCGACCAGGGGATTGGATGTGCGTTCCTCCAATTGGATTTGGGACCAGCTTTACCAGCGCCGGGAGGATGGAACGGCAATTCTGTTCATGTCGGCTGACCTGGATGAAATATTCGAACGGAGCGATCGCATCGCTGTATTTTCTGGTGGCGTCATGTCGCGCGTGCTGGAGACCAAGAATACCAGCGTTGATGAAATTGGTCACCTGATCGGAGGGCAGGCATGAACGCTAATCGTTGGATCCGCTGGGTCTGGCCAGCAGTTCCGATTGCGGGTGCTCTGGTAGTGACTTCATTACTCCTGTTCTTCTTCGGGGCGGCGCCACTTGAAGCGTTCCAAGCGATGTATGATGGCGCATTTGGAGACCAGGCGAAAACGCTCAGCGTGTTGGCCTTTTGGGTGCCTTTGCTTTTGGCGGGAACTGGTCTATTGGTCACTTTCAAGGCAGGTTTATGGAACATTGGTATCGAGGGACAGATCGTGATGGGTGCTATTGCGGCCTCGTGGGTGGCGCTGCGCATGGAAGCGCCATCGGCGGTGTTGATTACTGTTGAGATCCTGGCAGCGATGCTGGCGGGTGCGCTTTGGGCTGCCCTCTCGGCGGTATTAAAAACTCGCGGAAACGTTCACGAGATTTTCAGCGGCCTGGCGCTCAACAGCATCGCTATAATTTTCACTAACTATCTGATTTCCGGTCCCTGGCAGCCGCCTGAGGGGGGCACTTTCAGGGGTACTGCACCATTTCAACCTGGTGCGCTTTTACCACTTTATGAAAATTCACGTTTCAGTCCACTTTCTTTACTCCTTGCAGCCATTGCATTCACCTTGGTGGTGATCGCTTTGCGGGGAACTTTCTGGGGATTGAAACTCAAAGCCATTGGTCAAAACTTGCGCTCTGCCTTTTTGTTGGGTGTATCCAGTGAAAGGGAAATGATCCTGGCGATGATGTTATGTGGTGCGCTGGCTGGATTAGGCGGCGCTGTACGCACATTGAGCTGGTTTGATAGTTTGCGTCAAAGTATTTCCGGTGGGATTGGATTTATGGCTCTCCTGGTTGTGATGCTGGCCAATTACCGCATGTTCCTGGTGCCACCCATCGCGCTGTTTTTCTCGGCTGTGCTCAGCGGTAGTATTACGCTGCAGTTAAGAACCCAACTGCACTCTTCTTTAGGTGGCATACTGACCGAATTGATGGTTCTATTTGTTTTGTTATTTGGAGATTGGAAGAAGCTCGGTGTCTTCCGCAAGAAGGATGATGATGGATAGCAGCCCTCTTGTTTTAACCCTGGCCTCTATCATTCTCGCCTCCACACCGCTGATAATCGCTGTGTGTGGAGAAATCCTCACTGAGCGATCGGGGATCGTGAACCTCTCGCTGGACGGTACCATGCTCATGTCAGCTATGACCGGGTTCGTCGTTGCGTTTGAGACCGATAATGTATGGCTTGGTTTTCTTGGAGCGATGGGGGTGGGTGCATTTTTTGCCTTTATTGTCGCTTTTGGTAGCATTCGACTGCGTCAAAGTCAATTCGCGATCGGATTCGTGCTCACCCTCTTAGGTGATGATCTGAGTGCGTTCTTGGGTCAAAACTACACCCGTATCCCTGGGCCGGTCGTTCAACATTATGCAATCCCGATTTTGAAAGACATTCCAATCATCGGACCCATTTTCTTCAATCAGAATGTGATCGTATACTTCGCCTACATCTTGGTATTTGTGACCTGGTTCTGGTTGTTCCGTACCCAGCCCGGATTGCGCTTGCGCAGTGCTGGCGACCGTCCGGAAGCAGGCTTTGCCCGTGGGGTCGGTATCAACTTCCAGCGCTATCTCTATACCATCATCGGGGGAGGGTTGGTTGGGGTTGCAGGAGCGTCGTATTCCTTAAACATCAAGATTGGATGGGCAGAAGGTCTCACGCGTGGTTTTGGCTGGATCGCCCTGGCAATCGTCATATTTGGTGGTTGGTCACCCATCCGAGGTATGTTTGGAGCATTATTATTTGGAGCAACTAAGGCTTTGGCTACCTATTTGCAGCGCACATTCCCGGAGGTATCCGTAGTGGCGTTCAATGCCATCCCTTGGGTGCTGATGATTCTGGTGCTACTTCTGGTCGGCAGCGATTTCACGGAACGCGTGATCACGGTCGCCCCAAAATCATTGAGGCGTCCGCTGCAGCGATTTCTCAAAATTAGCCCACCGCAAGCTCTTGGTTCGACTTTCGTCGAAGATTAATCATCTAGACTATGCAAGATTTCTTTATCAGGTATCCTAGAGTATGGCGAGCATTTGACATCCTGCTGCCGTTTCTGGCGACCTTGGCAGCCCTGGGTGTGGGCGCTGTGCTGCTGATGGTTTTTGATGCCAATCCAATCGTGGCATATGGCGCGCTGCTTGACGGAGCGTTTGGTAGCACCAACGCAGTGGCAGATACCTTGGTCAAAGCGACACCGCTTCTCTTAGTCGCCTTAGGGATTTGTATCGCTTTCCGGGGTGGGGTGATTAATATCGGCGGGGAAGGCCAGCTGGTACTAGGCGCAGTGACGGCAACTTTAGTTGGGCTGGCCTTACCTGATATGTCAGGATACCTGCTCATCCCAATTGCCTTGATCGTCGGCTTTCTGGCGGGTGGTTTCTGGGGTGCTATTCCAGGGTTGCTCAAAGCGTATTTTAACGTCAATGAGATTTTGAGCACGATCATGATGAACGCCATCGCTGTTCAAGGGATGAACTACTTGCTGCGTGGTCCGATGATCGACCCAGTCCAGCTGGATGCTGCTTCGCGCATTCCCCAAACGGCTCGCCTGAGTGCAGCATTTGATCTGCCTCGCTTGGTACCAACCCGTTTGCACCTGGGCACAGCATTGGCTGTCATTGCAGCATTCCTGGTGTTCATCTTTTTATGGCGCACAGTTGTTGGGTATAGAATTCGTGCGGTTGGCTTGAATGCCAGTGCATCTCGTTACGCTGGCATCAATGTGCCCCGCAATATCGTTTTGGCGATAGCTCTGAGTGGAGCCTTTTGCGGGTTGGCAGGAGCTATCCAAGTCTATGGCCTGCACCATAGGATGTTCACCGACGGCTCAGCGACAGGTTTCACCGGCAGCGCTGGTTTTAACGGTATCGTGGTCGCTTTGTTTGGCCAGCTGCATCCGTTAGGTGCCATCCCGGCCTCATTCTTGTTTGGTGCGTTGATCGTAGGAGCGAATAAACTTCAGCGTGTCATGCAGGTGCCATCATCCTTTATCATCGCATTGAACGGTTTGGTGGTTGTCTTCGTGGTCAGCGCTGATTATTGGCGGCGACGAATTGCCCGCAGACGGGAGGCTGAGGTTGTCAGCGAAGAGATCGCTACATCAGAGGCGGAGGTGCCGACTTGATAACCGAGTTGTTCACTACGACTGTACTGGTGGGCATCCTGGCTTCTGGTTTTCGCCTTGCTACTCCTTATTTGTATGCCTCACTTGGAGAGACATTTGGACAGAAAAGCGGGGTCCTCAATTTAGGTGTCGAAGGTATTATGTTGCTGGGTGCTTTTGCGGCTTTCTATACCACCTTCATCACTGAAAATTTGTGGTTGGGATTGTTGGCAGCCATCATAGTCGGTGGGATCATGGGTCTGGCGGTCGCGGTGATCAATGTCACATTAAAGGCTGAGCAGGGGATTAGCGGAATTGGCGTGTTCTTGTTTGGCCTGGGTATGAGCGAGTTATTGTTTCAGAAGGCCTTGGGCACGGTGGAAACCGTGAGCGGTTTTTCCTCAATTAATATCCCCTTCCTGAGTGATATTCCCATCATCGGTGAGATTTTCTTTCAACATAATTTTCTGGTTTATATCGCTTATCTCATGGTGCCGGTTTCGTGGTTTGTGCTCAGTAAAACAACCTTAGGACTAAAGATCCGCGCAGTGGGTGAAAATCCGGAAGCTGCGGATACCCTGGGGGTCAGTGTCAGCGGCGTACGCTATTTCACCCAAATCTTCGGTGGCGTGATGTCCGGTATCGCTGGTGCTTCGTTATCAATTGCCTTATTGAATGTGTTTCAGCAGAATTTAACCAGTGGTCTGGGTTTTATCGCCGTGGCATTGGTTTATTTTGGTGGTTGGCGCCCATTGGGTGTCCTGGTTGGTTCGTTGATCTTCAGTATGGTCAACGCCTTACAACTTTGGGTGCAGGTGCTCGATATTCCCATCCCTTCCGATATCGCAGTGATGATGCCTTACGTGCTCACGATTCTCGCCCTAGTGATTGCGGTACAACGAGTACGCCCACCTTCGGCATTGACCAAGCCTTATGAACGAGGTGGTTAGAACTCATCAATCTATTAAAGATTCACAAGAGTAGATCCACGAGGAGGTGATGTTTAGAGAAAAAGTGGGAAAAATGCTAAAAGTACTTCAAAAATACTACTAGGGGTAGTGAAACTTAACAAGGAAGGAGAAAAATGAAAAAGAATTTAAAATGGTTAAGTTTGGTAATGCTAATTGTTTTGATAATCAGTGCCTGCGGTGGAGCCACTCCAACAGAGGCACCCCCGGAAGAACCTGCTGAAACTGAAGCGCCAGCTGAACCAGAAGAACCACCCCCAGCAGCTGAGGGTCCTTTTCGGGTAGCGGTTGTGATGCCCAGTGCGATCAATGATCTGGCGTTCAGCCAGAGCATGTTCGATGCGTTGACCGCCATTGAGAGCGAGATGGGCGCAGATAATTTCGAGTTCGACTTCTCGGAAGGCATATTTGTCGTGGATGATGCTGCAGCTGCATTGCGGGACTATGCCAGCGAGGGATACAACCTTGTTATCGCGCATGGTTCCCAATATGGTGGTTCTCTCCAGGAGATCGCGCCAGACTTTCCTGAAACCAGCTTCGCCTGGGGTACTACCGTCGATACTTTTTCGGACCAGGGCATCAATAACGTATACGCTTACGAAGCCCGCTCAGAGCAGGGCGGCTACGTGAACGGCGTCGTCGCTGCATCATTGTCAGAGAGCGATGTACTCGGTGTTGTCGGCCCGATCGAAACCGGCGATGCGAAGCTGTATGTTGATGGTTTCGTGGCAGGTGCCCAAGCGACCAATCCAGATGTTGATACCAATGTCAACTATATTGGTTCATTCAGTGATGTAGCTCTGGCTTCCGCGGCCGCTGAAACGCACGTCCAGGCTGGCGCTGACCAGTTAACTGGTACTGCCCAAATGGTCGTTGGTGCAATCGGCGTGGCGGAAGAAAACGGGGTTGCCTGGTTCGGAACACAGGCCAACCAGACCAGCCTGGCCCCGGATATCGTGGTCGCCAACCAAGTTTACGATTGGACAGTCGTGCTTGACGAGATCATCAATAACGTTAAGGGAGGTAAGCTTGGAGGTGAAGCCTACGCCCTAACCTTTGCGAATGGCGGCTTGCTAATGGAGTACAATCCAGATTATGATCTCCCAGCTGAGGTCAAAGCTCTGGCTGATGAGACTGTCCAGGGATTGATCGATGGCTCGATTATGGTTGGCGAGGCTCCACCACCACCACCAGCGGCTGAAGCTGAACCTGTTACCTTCGGGATGATCCTCGTTGGACCAAAGAATGATCGCGGCTGGAGCCAGGCACACCACGAGGGTGGACTTTTCATCGAGGAGAATTTACCAGACTCGACAATGATTCTTTTCGAATCATTGAATCCCGCTGATAAGCCTGAAGCCACATTGGAAGGTGTGGTGGATGATATGGTTGCGAATGGGGCCACATTAATTTTCACCACTTCGGATGAGTTTGAAGAAGACACCTTAGGTGTGGCAGAAAAATATCCTGATGTTGTCTTCATCAATATCTCCGGTGACGATGCCCTGACAGGCGAAGCGCCATCCAATCTGGGTAACATCATGGGTCGCATGGAAGATTTGAAAGCCATCGCTGGTTGTGCTGCTGCCCTGCAGACGGATACTGGCAAATTAGGTTACCTGGGACCATTGATCAACTTTGAAACCAAGCGCTTGGCTGCCTCTGCTTACCTGGGTGCTCGCTACTGCTACGAGAATTTCCGTGGAATGAACCCTGACGATCTGGAGTTCACTGTGACCTGGATCGGTTTCTGGTTCAATATCCCCGGCGTTACCCTGGATCCGACTGAAGTTACCAACAACTTCTTCGATTCTGGTGCAGACGTGGTCCTAAGTGGCATTGATACCACTGAAGGTATTGATGTAGCTGGTCAGCGCGCCGCTCAAGGAGCTGTTGTTTGGTCCGTCCCCTATGACTTCGAAGGTGCCTGTGACAATTCACCTGATATCTGTCTCGGAGTACCCTACTTCAATTGGGGTCCAGCCTATCTTGATACAGCCACCAAAGTTGGCAATGGCAGCTGGGTGCAGTCCTGGGATTGGAATCCACCCTACTGGGATGATCTGACTGATAACACCAGAACGGCTGTTGGTTGGATCAATGGTCCTGGAATGCCAGGTGAAGGGCAGGCAAATCTCGATACATTCATCGCCAGTCTGGCCTCTGGGGATGTGAATGTTTGGTCTGGACCGATCTTCCTCCAGGATGGTTCTGAGTATGTGGCAGAAGGCAGTGTTGCTACCGATGATCAGATCTGGTATCTCCCGCAGCTCTTACAGGGCATGATTGGTCCAAGCGAATAAGAAATTTCATCCCATTCGATCTTGAAATATAGATCGGAAAATACAAGATCTTTTATCAGTTATGCGGGGGCAGCGCCCCCGCATAACTGCACAGGAAATTGAAATTCAGAATCAATATATGGCTGATAACACGGAATTCTTGCCTTCAGGAAAACCAAAGATCTCCACGATGGAGATGCGTGGCATCGTGAAACGCTTCCCCGGTGTTCTGGCCAATGATCATGTTGATTTTGATGTCCATTCTGGTGAGATGCACGCCTTATTGGGTGAGAATGGGGCCGGGAAATCCACCCTGATGCGTGTTCTCTATGGGCTTTACCAGGCTGAGGAGGGGGAGATCTTAATTGATGGTCACCCTGTCCAGATTGAGTCACCTCATGATGCCATCGAAGCCGGAATCGGCATGATCCACCAGCACTTCATGTTGGTTCCAACCTTGACCGTGGCGGAAAATGTTGCTTTAGGGTTGCCTTCTTCTCGTGGTGCTTTGACTGATTTGGATCGAGTATCCGCCCGAGTTTTGGAATTGGCTGACTTGTATGGTCTACAGGTTGATCCAGATGCTTATGTCTGGCAGCTTGCAGTTGGACAACAGCAGCGCGTTGAGATTATCAAAGCCCTATATCGCGGAGCGGCCTTGTTGATCTTAGACGAACCAACCGCAGTTCTCACTCCCCAGGAAGTTAGTGAACTATTCGTCACCCTCCGCCAGATGATGGTCGATGGTCATGCATTAATCTTCATCTCTCACAAATTGCAGGAAGTGATGGATATCTGTTCGCGGGTGACTGTTTTGCGTGATGGCCGGGTTGTAGGACAACAGCCGATCGATCAAGTCACCAAGGGTGCATTAGCGCGTATGATGGTTGGTCGTGAGCTGCAAGCCCAACCAGAGAAAGAAGAGATCGAGCAAGATGAGACACGATTATCCCTGCGTGATGTATGGGCAGACAATGATCTAGGCACCCCAGGATTGCAGGGAGTCAGCCTGGACTTGCGAGCCGGTGAGATTTTGGGCGTTGCTGGTGTATCAGGAAATGGCCAAAGGGAGCTTGCCCAAGCCATAAATGGTCTGAGAACGATCACCAAGGGAACTGTTAAAGCTGGTGGAAAAGACATAACTGGTGCCTCCCCTGCGGTGATTATTCAGCAAGGAGTATCATACGTACCAGAGGAACGCATGGAAGATGGCATGATCAAGGAATTCACTGTGGCTGAAAACTTGATCTTGCGAGAGGTAAATAAGCAGCCATTCTCAAGGGGTGGTTTCCTAAATTTTCGGGCGATCTCCCGGCAATCAGATGAGCTGATCAAAGAATTTAATGTTAAGACCCCCTCCAAAGATACACCGGTTAAGAACCTGTCTGGTGGAAATATCCAAAAACTGCTCCTGGCACGGGAACTTTCTCGCAAACCAGAAGTGATTATAGCCGCTCAGCCAACACGAGGATTAGATATTGGCGCTACAGAATATGTCCACCAGGTGTTGATAGATCAAAGGGCTGAGGGGACAGCAATATTACTGATTTCTGAAGACTTGGATGAGATCCTTGCCCTGTCGGACAGAATAATCGTAATATATGAGGGGGAGATCATGGGTGAAGTGAGTGCTGAAAAGGCAGATCCTGAACAATTGGGACTCTTGATGGCTGGGGTCCGTTCACAAGCTGGAGAATGAAAGAAGTGGAAATCAAATTTCATGGTTATAAGTGTTCGCTGTGTGATGCGGAATATCAGCCCAATGAAGCAATCTACACCTGCCGCCATGATGGCGGCAACTTAGATATTATTTATGATTACGATTCCCTGCAAAGGGACTTATCACCTGAGAGCATCTTCAGATCAAAGGAAAATTCCCTGTGGCGTTACCTGCCGCTGCTGCCAGTTAAGGAAATCCACGCCCCTGGCACTCCAATGCAAGCCGTGGGATGGACGCCTGTTTTTTCACCGCCTGAACTTCGCCGTCAATTAGGGGTTGAAGATCTTTGGATTAAAGATGAAAGTCGGAATCCAACTGCGTCTTTCAAGGACAGGGCCAGCGCTGTTGTTGTCGCCCAGGCTCTGGAGACAGGGGTGGAAATTGTGGTCACAGCTTCGACTGGTAATGCTGGGGCTGCCCTGGCAGGCATGGCTGCAGCTGCAGGGCAGAAAGCAGTCATTTTTGCGCCTCGAAATGCACCACCGGCAAAGATCGCCCAGCTGTTAATTTATGAAGCCCAAGTCTTGCTTGTCGATGGCAATTATGATCAGGCATTTGATTTATCCATCGCTGCTTCGAATGAATTCGGTTGGTACTGTCGGAATACGGGGTACAACCCGTTTTCTCTCGAAGGAAAAAAACCGCGGCATACGAGATTTGGGAGAATGTGATTCACCAGCAATCCTTCAAAAAATCCTTGGCAGTATTTGTCTCAGTAGGGGATGGAAACATCATATCTGGATTGCATAAAGGGTTTAAAGATCTGCAGGCCTTAGGTTGGCTGGAGAGGATGCCGCGCATCTTCGGGGTTCAAGCTGAAGGTTCCGCTGCGATTGCAAACGCATTCAAGGCTAGGGTTGAAGAAATCACTCCAGTCTCAGCAAATACTCTGGCCGATAGCATTTCTGTTGACCTGCCACGAGACGGTGTGCGGGCGGTGCGAGCAGCCTCCCAGACTGGTGGGGCATATGTGACCGTCAGCGATGATGATATCCTCTCAGCGATTGCAGACCTGGGACGGGTGGGGATATTTGCTGAACCCGCTGGAGCGACTTCTTATGCTGGATTAAAGGAAGCGCTCAAACAAGGATTGGTCGGAATTGATGATCCGATCGTTGTACTTAATACCGGGAGTGGTTTGAAGGATGTAAACGCGGCGATGCAAGCTGTAACTCCTGCGGAGATCATTGAGCCAAGCCTGAGTGCTCTCGAGCAGGTATTAGAAAGATTTGGATAATATAATTATTTTGTATTGTCCGCAACCAGGTAATCATGCCCAAGCCCACTTATTCAATAATTGCTCCAATATTTAACGAGTCCGGAAATATCCAGGAACTATATCGCCGCTTACTTGAGGTGCTGGATTCGACTGGAGAAGATTGGGAATTAATCCTGGTTGATGATGGATCGACCGATAATTCAGCTGACCTGATCCGCCAGTATGCAGATCAAGACTCCCGGGTAAAGCCAGTCATCTTCGCCCGTAATTTTGGACACCAGATCGCTGTAACCGCAGGCCTGGATTACAGTAAAGGTGAGGCAGTTGTGATCATCGATTCAGATTTGCAGGATCCACCGGAGGTTATCTTAGATTTAATCGCAAAGTGGAAAGAGGGCTACCAGGTCGTTTATGCGATCCGGTCTGAGCGAGAGGGAGAAAGCTGGTTTAAATTGTTTACCGCTTCATTGTTTTACCGGCTGATCTCCAAGATAACCGATGTTAATATTCCTTTGGATGCTGGTGATTTCCGCTTGTTAGATCGACAGGTTGTAGATGTGCTCAACCAGATGCGTGAAAAACATCGCTTTTTGCGTGGTATGTCATCTTGGGTTGGATTTCGGCAAACCGGCGTTCCTTATCGACGGGTAGCCAGGCAGGTGGGGGAGACGAAATACCCCTTTCGGAAAATGTTTCGCCTGGCGATCAATGCAGTAACGAGTTTTTCTTATTTTCCCCTCCAATTGGCCACCTATATTGGCTTTATCGCGGCCGGATTGAGCATCCTGGCCATCCCAATTGTGATTGCAATCCGTTTGTGGGGGACTGAAACACCTCTACTGGGACAGGCGACCACCTTGATCGCGGTGCTCTTTTTGGGGGGTGTCCAGCTGATCTCGCTGGGAATACTTGGCGAATATATTGGTCGCCTGTATGATGAAGCCAAAGGCAGGCCTTTGTACATCGTATCAGAAGGTCCCGATGAAGACGAAGGTGGTTGATCGTCAACCTAACCTTTTCAAATTTACTTTATCTTAGAGGAATGTGATGATTGATTTAACCATAGAGCAGGAATCACGTGAGCGAGGCATTAAACGGGCGCTGGAACAAAAAATTATTATCCCTACCTTCGCCCAGATGAAGGATCCAGGTTTGATACCTGATTCAATCAAGGATTCTTTAGCGGACATTGGTTTATGGGATCTTACTCCGGAAAATCTGTTCAGGATTACCTGGAAAAATGAGCCAGTTCCCCGTGGAGGCGGATTCAATGGTGTGAATTATCTTGAATTCCCATCAAGTCTTACGGGGACGAATGCCCGCATCATCGCCTTGGTGGGCAAATGGTTCCCAACCGGAGCACACAAGGTTGGCGCCGCATTCGGATGCCTGGCACCTCGCCTGGTTACAGGTCAATTTGATCCCACAACCCAAAAAGCGGTTTGGCCTTCAACGGGAAATTATTGTCGTGGCGGAGCATATGACTCGGCTTTGCTTTCATGCCAGTCCATTGCTATCTTACCGGAAGGGATGAGCCAGGAGCGTTTTGACTGGTTGGCAGAGATCGCGGGTGAGGTCATCGCCACCCCCGGAAGTGAATCGAATGTAAAAGAGATATTCGATAAATGTTGGGAGCTGCGTGCATCCGGTGAGGATCTGATGATTTTCAACCAGTTTGACGAGTTCGGCAACTATCTCTGGCATTACGAAGTAACCGGTCATGCCATGGAAGAAGTTCTCAACCAGGTCATGGGATCACAAGATGTTTACCGGGGGATGGCTTCTGCAACTGGCTCAGCTGGGACGATAGCCAGTGGGGATTACATGAAGCAAGTCTTCCCGACGAGTAAAATCGTCGCCAGTGAAGCACTACAGTGTCCCACATTGCTGGAGAATGGCTTTGGCTCTCATCGCATCGAAGGGATCGGTGATAAACATGTGCCCTGGGTGCATAACGTTAAAAACACCGACCTGGTTGTGGCGATCGACGATAATGCCGTAGTCAACCTGGCGCGGTTGTTTAATGAGCCTGCTGGACGCAAATTCCTGGTCTCCCAGGGAGTTCCAGAGGAGATTAGCGGTCAGCTTGATTTACTCGGATTTTCCGGGATATCGAATGTGCTTTCAGCGATTAAGTTTGCCAAATATTACGAAATGGGACAAAACGATATTATTCTCACCGTATTAACTGACTCGATGGAGCTTTATGGCAGCCGCCTTAAAGAGATGCATGCTGAGTATGGGGAATATAGTGAGATTGATGCAGCCGCGGATTTTGCCAGGTACCTGCAAGGCGTCACCACAGATAATATGCTCGAGTTGAGTTACGTAGATCGTCGCAGGATACATAATCTCAAATACTTTACCTGGGTCGAACAGCAAGGAAAAACCTACGAGGAAATAATGGCCCAATGGTATGATGCAAACTACTGGACCAGTGTTCAATCGCAAGTTGCTGAAATTGATTCATTAATTGATGAATATAATGCCAGAGTCGGCCTGCTCGAATAGCAGAATACCGTACTGGATTTAACCCTGGTGAAATGATCAGCTTTCCCGATCCAGTGCAAGCATGAGTACATCACTGACGTCTGATGCGCTTGTTCTCGTCGCGGTGATGACCGATCCACGCGACCTGGAAATCGCGCGCTTGTTTGGTTGGTACCGAATACCGTTGAGAACCGCTCCAAAGGTAATTGCTGTTGATTATCTGGCGTTCTACCAAACGAAGGCATTTAAAGATCAGAAATGGCGCATTAATTACATTGCTCAGGTTCGAGGGCATGAATTAACCACCCGGGGTGAGTTGCTGAGAGAAGACACAGATCACCCCCGTTCACGGGAGGAGTATTTTAAAATCCAAATTGGCCCACTTGAGCAACTTCTGGATCCAATCCTGGCTGACAAATGGCGCAGGATAACATTCCTCTACACAACGGGTGAATATTTGCTGAGTGCTGAAACGATCAATGATTTGGTGGTCCACTCCGAAGAGAGGCAGGTGCTTTGGAAAGCACTCCGAGACCGTTTAGATCAAAATCAGACTTACAGCGCAGTAGAAGCCCAGGATATTGATCTGGACGATGATATTTTGTCCCTGTTGTTGGGGATCAAAGAACTCAAGGAATACCCCTAAGTGATGACCCGCAAACCATCTGCTGGGA
>CP070785.1:3259719-3265921 GCA_020346705.1 Chloroflexota bacterium
TGCACATCATCACTGAGTGCTTTCCCCATCTCGAGATAGCGCATACCTGGTCCGGCCATCTTCTCATCAATCACATCATGACTGATGATCAACAGGCGTGGTCGCTGCTCGTTATGAGGGAGCTCAGTTGATTTTTTCGGATTTTCCCCCATGATTATCGGCAAATAATTATTCCTTACCAAATCCCAGGTCAGCTCTGGTAAGCCTCGCCAGATAATTGCTTCAGGCATCTCCTTTTGAATTGAGAACAGCGAGGCATCTGATAATGTCTTTTCAGCTAAATAAGCCTTTCTTTCTACGCTCATCACGGCTAAATCATCAATAAAACGCGCCCAACCTTTATATATCCCCACGGTAAAGCTAATTTTGAATGCGAATAAGTACTGGAAACCTTTTGCGATATCCGCAATCAAATAAGACAGCAAATACCTGAAGAAGA
Organism: Chloroflexota bacterium; assembly: GCA_020346705.1. Taxonomy (GTDB): domain Bacteria; phylum Chloroflexota; class Anaerolineae; order Anaerolineales; family UBA4823; genus PFL25. Next base: position 3,260,159 of record CP070785.1, read on the forward strand.
ATTCATCCAATATCTTCCGTGTAAATCGCAATCTGCCGTAGGTGACATTTTCCAATTTTGCTGGATTCAGGTTGATCTTTTCACCACCTGGGATACGACCGCTGAAAGAATGATAAACCGTTGCCTTTGGTGCAGCGATTACACGGTATCCTCTACCCCTTGCCCGGTATGACCATTCACTGTCTTCATAGTACATCGGGAAGTTTTCATCTGCGGGTCCAACTTCCTGCCAGATTCTTTTAGAGACCATTGCCGCAGCAAAACATGCCGAGGGTAATTCATTCCAATCATCAAACTGTCCCAAGTCCAGGTGGCCTAAACCATTATCTTCCCCCCATGAGAACGCCCCAACTCGGTTTCCCAATCCGTTTAGAAAGCCAGGTGCCCATAAAAATCTTAATTTTGCAGCCACTGCAGCACAATCAGTTTCATTCTGAGCTCGATCGTACATATCTGCAACCGCATTTACATCCAATTTCGTATCTGGATTTAGAAGAAGAACGTATTCACCGAGCGACTGTTCAACACCGAAATTGATCGCTCCTGCAAACGATTCTGGTACGGCTATACGAAAATACCTGATTTCTGGATAGTTTTCTGATACCCATTTTTCCGTATCATCTTCAGAGCCGTTATCGACCAGGATAGTCTCAAGGGGGTGGTAAGTTTGCTCAACAATTGACGCGATACATCCTTCCAACCATTCCAGGCTGTTATGGGCCACGATGACGATCGAAAGAAGCGGACCTGTTCTTTTGACCGGTGGAGTGCTCCCCTCATTCTCCTCACGCAGTAATAATCCTGCCTGTACCAGGCATGCAACAGCAGCTGAAACCTCCTTCTCATTGACCTCTTGTCCTTGATAGTGATCTAGAATGGCTGGTAGATCCTTTCCATTTGCGATCTTCCACAAGGCAAGCAGTTTCCGATCGATGGCGATCATCCCACCTTGTCCAGTAGATAAAACCGGTCTCCGATCGATCTCAGATTGTTCCACACCTGTCGGTATGTGATACATATTCTTCTAATTGATTATGGTTAAACTGAGCTGAGCCTTATTAATTTTCCCCGCCAAATAACAACCGATCTAAAGTTCCACCCTTTGGCATTATTCTCTGCCGTAGATTTTGCATGGTTTTTAGTGACTTCCAGCTTCGACTTTCGAGGATGTCATTCAGCTGGTTGCCAACCTCATAAAGACTGTTTTCTAAATCCGCCTGGTAATCCTCTGCCAGAGAGATGATTCTCAACAGGTTATCATGTTCACGAGATTGCCCAACTTGCTCCGGGCTCCCGGATAAAGCCTGCTGGTAAACTTCAGCCAATTCTCCGTATTTCTCGGATAAGAGCCAGTCATCGATTACGTTTTTTTGAGCTGCAGCTCCGATCTCATTCCGCAGGATAGGATCATCAATCAATTTCGTGAGATTTTTTTCCCATTCATCTACGTTTTCAGCCAGGAATCCATTAACCCCATTTTGGATAATCCCCTCGTAGGGAGGCAATTTACTATATACACCAGGAATTCCCAGAGCGCTGTACTCCAGGAACTTTAACGAGCTTTTCGCTCGATTGAACTCATTATCCCTCAAAGGAGCAATGAATATATCGCAATCCTGTTGGGAAAAAAACTCAGCAAAAGCCGCATATTCCTCTTGATTGATATCGATCCACTCAGTAAAAGGTGATTCCATCAATTTCGGTGGTGGTTGAACACCCCAGAAGCGTAAACGGACCTCTTCCTCAGCGTTTTCACAGATCCTCAGCAGGATATCTTCAACTAGGGTTAAATCTGCCTGGTGTGTTTGCCCACCCATGTACCCTATGAGGACCTTCCTATCCTCCCTGTCTCCGACCCTTGAGGTTTTGATCTGCCACAGATCGTCATTGAGGTAATTCTTTACCAATCTTGTGTTGGGATTCAATTCGGAGAGATATTCAACCAGAGAGTTCGAACTTGCTGTAACCATGTCTGCGTTCAGGATGGCATGCAGCATTGCCAGCAGTTCCCCCATATAATCCCCGGCATGACTGTGTTCACCGGGCATTTCCACCAATAAATCATCCAGGTCATATAGGACCGGTTTCCCATAGTATCTCGCCTCGGATATCACCTGTTTATAATCCGGCCAAAATCTTGGGAAATCACGCTGAATTACGACTAAATCTGCTTCGGTTACTAAATCCGGCGAGACATTTGGTCCCTGGTTCCCTGACAGCACCCGGATTCCTGCCCGTTCAGCAGGACCAGTAACGCGTAGCACAACCACCGCACTCTCCCTGGGAGCGGCAGTGTACAGGACTATGGATGAAAGTGTTCCTGACTGGGTATCCGTACTCATTAGTGAGGGATTTCTACTTAGGTTGGTTATCCGCGCAGGCGCCTGATCAAATCCTGGAATATCCCCCCGGAAGTCTTTTCGCTTTCTTGAGGATTGACCTCATGATCTGACAGATCTTCTCGCATTTCGAGGGTCAGGTTCCTCAAATCAGTATTCTCTTTCCACAGTAACCAGTATTTACGTTCATAATTTCTAATTATTCGATGGAGAGGTTCATTTACCTTCCGGAAGCGGACCGTCCAGGGTGTGATAAATGACCCATCAAAGTCAACATCGCGGTAGAAGCCTTCTTGAGCGAACAGCTCAGCCCAATACTCTGGAGGTTGGACGTTGAAATGAGAGACTTCCTTGTAATCATTCGGGGTTGACGAGAACAGAATATCGTCGCTATACCTGCACAAATTTCCAACTGCTCTCTCCGACTCCTCCTTTGGCAAGTGCTCAAATACTTCGATGCTGACGATCAGATCGTAACTGCGTGGGAAAGGTTCTGTGATAGACCCTGTCCAACAGTATTCCTTGATATCTGGGGCAACCTTACCGATTGCGAATTCTGATATGTCCACACCCCATGCATCTATTCCTTTGTTTCGCAGCGCTTCCACCAAAAAACCCATCGCACAGCCCGCATCTAAGACAGAACCAGGCTGGATATCACGCACGATCCGCTCAGCGAAGGCATTAAAAAGGTTTAACCAGACCTCACTCCGCTGGTAAGGCTCTCCACAGCCATGCGCAAAATAGTAAGCATCATACAGCTTCTGCTCGTCTCGTTCAGTCATCAACCGCTCGCCATCGCCAGTTTGAGCGCTTCCTGCCAATATGGCAATCTAAACCCGAAGGTATCGGAAAATTTTTCACAGCTCAATGCCGAAAACAACGGCCGTTCAGCCGGGGAAGAATAATCGCTGGTTTTTGCTGGTTTCAACTCTTGAAAAATCTGTTGTTCGGAATTGGGGTCGAATTCCAGGATCGCTTTTGCCCATTCTAACCGGCTGGCATATCCTTCTCCCGCCAAATTATATAGTCCTCTTCTTTCATTGATCCAATCTGCTGGAAATTTCCCAGCCCGTGCGATCAAAATCGCAGTTGCCTCTGCCAACATCCGGCACCAGGTTGGGTTGCTGATTTGATCGTCAACAATTTTCAACTCTTTTTGCTTGCGTGCCCAACTGAGTACTTTGGTGACGAAAGAATCCCTTCTGGTGCTGTAAACCCAGCTGGTTCGAAATATCAGGTGAGTGCCGTCAACTTCACGAATTGCTGTATCTCCCGCAAGTTTACTCTCGCCATACATTCCCAGGGGATTAGGTTGATCGGTTTCTCCATATGGGCTGCCTTTTCTTCCATCAAAGACATAGTCAGTTGAGTAATGGATCAAGGCTGACCCATTTTTTAAAGCCAATTCCGCCATTCTGCGAGGCGCATGGGCATTAATCGCCATCGCAATATCGATTTCTTCTTCTGCTTTATCAACCGCAGTGTAAGCGGTTGCATTGATGATCACATCCGGTTTTACTGCTTGGATAATTTCATCCAGGCTTTCCGGATTAACCAGGTCGATCTCCGGATAATCCAGGGCAGTAAGTTCACCGAATGGAGCCAATGAACGATGAAGTTCCCAGCCTAACTGGCCGAACTTTCCAAAAAGCAAGATTCCTGACATGTTTTGATTAGGTCGAAAATTTATCCAGCATTGTGGAAGGGTATTTCTTCCTCTAGCAACCTCAGCAGGTAATCCCCATATTGGTTGTTGATCATCTTCGCTTGCTGGAGTAGCGTTTCCCTGTCTATAAATCCTAACCGGTAAGCAATCTCTTCCGGGCATGAGATCATCATTCCCTGGCGATCTTCCAAGGTCTGAACGAATTGGGCAGCCTGGAGTAAGGATTCGTGTGTTCCGGCGTCTAACCAGGCCACGCCGCGCCCCAAGACTTCTACACGCAATTCACTATTCTCGAGATATATACAATTCAAATCGGTGATTTCTAACTCCCCTCGCGCCGACGGGGTGAGTGATTCAGCAAATTCAACCACCCGCCCATCATAGAAATATATACCAGGAACAGCATAATGGGATCGTGGTTTTTCAGGTTTTTCCTCAATGCTCAATGCTTTGCCATGTTCATCAAATTCGACCACACCATACCTTTCAGGATCACGCACCGGATAGGCAAAAATCAAGGCGCCTTCCTGGAGCTCAGAGGCTTTACGAAGACTATCAGGTAAACCATGCCCAAAGAAAATATTATCACCGAGGATCAAACTAACTGGTTGTCTATTAATAAAATCCTTCCCCAGGAGGAAAGCATCCGCCAGCCCTCTCGGGTGATCCTGCTGAACGTAAGAGAACTCCAATCCCCATTGGTGGCCATCCCCAAGCAGATCTTTGAATGCTGGTAGGGCCTCAGGAGAGCTAATTACCAATATTTCCCGGATACCGGCCAACATGAGCATAGATAGGGGATAGTAAACCATCGGCTTATCATATACTGGCAGCAGCTGTTTGCTGGTGCTGATTGTTAGCGGGTGGAGTCGTGTCCCTTTTCCCCCTGCCAATATGATGCCCTTCATTTTGTCCCTCCTCGTGCTAAATAATTCTTTTCAAGCCAATCCTGGTAATCTCCTTGTTTGCCAATAGCCTCCACCCAATCCTGGTTATCTAGATACCACTCAACTGTTTTCATTAAACCCTCAGATAATGACAGGCGGGGTGACCAGCTCAGATCTTTCTTGATCTTTGAAATATCCATAGCATACCGTCGATCGTGACCTGGACGGTCGGTAACATACTGGATCAATGATTCATGAGGCACGTAAGTAGAATTTGGCAAACACTCATCCAGGATTTCACACAAGGTTGTCACGACAGTAATATTCGTTGGCTGGGTGTTGCCGCCGACGATATAGGTTTCTCCTGGCTCCCCTTTGTTGATCACCTCCCGGATCGCATGACAGTGATCGCCAACGAATAACCAATCCCGAATCTGCTTGCCATCTCCATAAATTGGTAATGGTATACCATTAAGTGCATTCGATATCATCAACGGAATTAATTTCTCAGGGAACTGGTAGGGTCCGTAATTGTTTGAGCAATTCGTGATAGTAAATGGTAAGCCGTATGTATGGCCATAGGAACGAACAAGATGGTCGCTGGCAGCTTTAGATGCCGCATAAGGGGAATTGGGTGCATATGGAGTTTTTTCGGAAAATGGGGGATCATCAGGTTCCAATGATCCGAAGACTTCGTCGGTGGAAATATGGTGAAATCTAACCTCACTTTTGTCTTTACCACTCTCATCTAGCCAGAAGTTGCGCGCTGCTTCCAAAAGAATAAAGGTCCCGATCACGTTGGTTTCAACAAATTGTGCCGGTCCCAGAATCGAGCGGTCCACGTGTGTTTCAGCAGCAAAATGAACGA
>CP070785.1:3266021-3273980 GCA_020346705.1 Chloroflexota bacterium
CCATTTACAGGTGCTTCTGGTGTTGATTGGGCATAAAGAATTTCACCATCCTTCAGCCCATATTCAATCTGACATCCCACACCACAATAACCGCAGATAGTTTTGACCCGATCTAATTCCCACTCGCGACCCTTTCCCATTCGTGATACGGGCATAAGTGCAGCTGTTGGACAAACTTGAACACAATTCCCGCAGAACACACAGGTTGAATCTTTCAATGGTTCGTCAAAGGGTGTTGCGATATGGCATTCAAATCCCCTGCCAGCAAAGTCGATCGCCCTTGCGCCAACAATTTCGTCACAAACCCGAACACACCGGCCGCACAATATGCAGTATTGGTGATCACGAATGAAGAATGGGTTGTCGTCTTGGTATATTGGCTTGGATATTTCGAATTCATGGCTGGTTTTCGTTATATCCAATTCGTAGGCGTACTTCTGGAGTAGACAGGCTCCACTCTTGTCACAGGTTACACAATCAAGAGGGTGCTCAGAAATGAATAGGTCAATGATCTCCCGGCGAAGGCTGGTCAACTCTGTGTTTTGGGTCTCAATCGACATACCGTTTTCGCAAGCTAAACCACAACTCGGTGTAGGATTAGGTTGTCCATCTACTTTGACGACACACAATCGGCAACCACCAGATACACTCAACGCGGGGTGGTGACATAGGCGGGGGATGTCGATACCACTTGCCAGGGCGGCTTCTAATACGGTTGTCCCTGGATTGGTAAGGATTCTTTTTCCATCAATGGTCAATTCAACCAAGGTTAGTCTCCCTTCAATGTGTTCTTCATTGAAATCGTTTAGTCCATACTTCCTTCAGCTGTTCCGGGTTGCTGGATAAGATCATCATATTCATTTCGGAAATATTTCAATGTGCTCAAAACCGGATTTGGTGCTGATTGGCCTAATCCGCAAAGACTGGTTGTTCTTACTATCTCACAAAGTCTTTCCAGCTTTTCAAGATCTTCCGGGCTGCCGTCTCCAGCGATCAGCTTGTCAAGGAGTTTGCCGATCTGAACTGTGCCTACCCGGCAGGGGATGCACTTTCCACAGCTTTCATCTACACAAAAATCCATGAAGTAATTGGCAAAATCTGGCATCTTTGTGGTGTCATCGATGATTACCAATCCACCTGAACCCATAATGGATCCTAGCTTGGTCAGGCTCTCGTAATCCACTGGTGAGTCTAGATACTCCTCAGGGATACAGCCACCGCTTGGTCCACCCGTCTGTGCTGCTTTGAAACCTCGACCACCCTGAATGCCGCCACCGATGTCGTAGACGATCTCGCGCAAGGTGATTCCCATCGGAACTTCAATCAAACCTGTATTGCGTAAATGCCCGGCTAAAGCGAAGACTTTGGTTCCCTTACTTTTTTTGGTTCCAATACTTGCATACCATTGTGCACCATTATTTATTATCGAGGGCACGTTGGCCATTGTTTCGACATTGTTAATCACAGTTGGCGCATCCCACAAGCCTGATTTCGATGGATAGGGTGGCCGCATGCGGGGCATGCCGCGTTTTCCTTCAACGGAATGGATCAGAGCTGTCTCTTCACCGCACACAAATGCTCCGGCACCGATACGGACATCAGCATTGAATCCGAAATCTGTGCCCATCACGGATTTACCAAGGATTTTCCGTCGCCTGGCATCCCGAATGGCTTTACGGATTCGGTCAATGGCTATCGGATACTCACCCCGGATGTACAAATATCCAGCACTGGATCCCACAGCATATGCACAAATTATCATTCCTTCGAGAACCCGGTGCGGATCATCTTCCATGACCGTGCGGTCCATGTAAGCACCGGGATCGCCTTCATCACCATTGACGACAACAAATTTACCATTAGTGCTCTCTTGCCTGACAAAGTTCCATTTCATCCCAGTAGGAAATCCGGCACCCCCACGCCCCCTTAATCCACTCCCCAAGATTTCATCGCAAACTTCTTCTGGCGTCATATTCTCGAGCACGTAAGCAAGAGCTTTATATCCCCCATGTGCTAAATAATCCTCAATCTTGTCAGGATTTACTAGCCCAGTTTCATTGAGTACAACTTTTACTTGCTTGGTGAAAAATGGTATATCCAGAGGGATCAAAATCTTATCCAATTCTGCCTTCTTACCAGCTTTCCTCAAGCTAGCTCGATAGTGGAGCATATCATGTGGCGTAATACTTAGATCTTGATCATCACGATCTGGCTCATCCTCAACTTCACCCATTGGAACATGCCGGGATACGATTTGCGGCGCCAGCTCTGTGGTTACATTCCCATAAAGGATTGGATCTTGATCTTTTTCCTCAATACGAACCAGCGGACCACTGCTGCACAAACCCATGCAACCTGTTCTGACTACTTCGGCTTCGTATTCGTCACATTTGCATGCTGCGACAGATTGGTCAAGGGAAGTGTGTACCTGGCCTGCTCCAGCAGAGAGACATGCTGTGCTTGTACAGCAAAATATCCTGCGCTTATATTTGTCCTGTCTGGCGAGCTCTTTCTGCCCAATTTCCTCTAGAGTATTGAAGATCATCCAACCTCCATCGTTTGAGTTTGTTCTTCTTTTGAGAAAGAGACAACTTCTGCGGCGCGTCTTCTTACTGCTTCCGGAGTTTCTTTGCCGTACACCTGTCCATTGAGGACGATTACTGGCGCGAGCCCGCAACTGCCTAAACAACGCGCAATCGTCAGACTAAACAGGCCATCTGGTGTGGTCTCTCCAGCGTTGATTTCGAATTCTTCGGATAGGGCTTCAATTATTCGGTCGGCACCCTTTACGTGGCATGCGGTCCCTTTGCAAATTATGCAGTTGTGTTCGCCCTGTGGTTCAAATGTGAATAAATGATAGAAAGTTGCTACACCGTAGACCTGGCTCATGGGGACTTTCAACTGCGTTGAGATGTAGATCAACAAATCTCTGGACAGGTATCCGAAGGCTTCTTGGGCGGCGTTCAGCACCTCAAGCAGTGAATCCTTCTCATAATTAAATTGCTTCATGGTGCGGTCAATTGCTAGATACCGCTCATCACCACTCGGGTGCACTTCTTTATCAGCTTTTATTGGCTTTTTTGTGGTCATGTTTTCAAGAAACTCCCAAATCTCAACCAAAGATTGTAGACAATCGCTTGAAGATCAAACATTGTACGCCGTTGGTCAACATTTAAAAATTATGGCTGAATATTTGATGCAGGCGCTACGATAATTTTGTGAATGGGAATGTCGCCTTCTGCAGTTGGTTTCACTAATTCCCAATCCGGGGCTAGAGATTCAATCAGATACTTGCAAAGGGCAACAAAAGATATTTGAGCCAGTTCGACGCTACGATTGAGACCGGTATGCTGGGCACATTCGCGCAGTGGGCAGCAGTCTAGAGAATATTCCAACTTATCGTCACTTACATACTCCCTGTAATTTGAATTCATGGAGTCAAGGACTCGGTGGAACACAAATGCTACCTGGTCAACTTTGGTCAGATTTTCTATAGCATCGTGGGTATTTGCCAGCAATATTTTTCCAAGATGTTCACCAAAACAGGTAACTTCCTCTCCAGCTTTACTTTCCTCGCGGCATCCTTCACAGCTCATCGCATATTCGAGAAGAATTTCGTTCAATTCAACGTAACATTCAGATCCACAACCAGGAATTTCTCCCCTGAATACTAAGCCGGTATCATGAATATCCCTCAGGTAGATATCTCGTTCCCCGATCTCGATATATCTCATATCACCACTGGCTAAGGGGTATGAAAAGACCGGCGAATCTTCGATTTCCAAAGTTTCGGTCATTGGAGTATCCTTCAAAAATAGTGTTGCTTATGGATAATTCTCTTTCGATAAAGTGAAAGTTTTAATCATTATAAACACAAAGTAGTCTGCAAAATACTTATGAAAGTCATAGACAATCTGGATTTAAATCAGATATTTTTACCAGATTGAAATTAAACGATAAATTTTCACAAAAAGTGATCAAAATCACCACAAAACAAGAGCAGCAGGGAGGAAATCTTTACTTAGGTAACCAGAATCTCAATACTCCATCCGATCTACCTATCGCAATGGCTATCCGCCCGTCGGGAAATCTTGCGCCTGAGAGATTGGTGCTTAGAACGCCACCTATGGGAAGCTTCCAAATTTCTTCAACCCCGGATGGTGAGCGACGGATAGCGACCAGTTCGCTTAGATCTCGAGTTGGAAGCATAACTTCGATTGTGCCATCCCCATCGAAATCTCCTGCAGCAGCCATATCGAGGTTTCGTGATCCGATGATATGGGAAGTTATCCCGGCAAAATCAGCAACAATTTTTAATTCACCCTGATCAAATTGATAATATTCGATCACGCCGCCAATATGAGGTGTTCGAACGACGATTAATTCGCTCTCCCCAATTGGACCAGAAGATGCTATTGCAATCTGATGCCTCCAGCGAAAGGGTTGTCCCATCTTCGGTCCTTCAGCAAGGCGCTCTCCAGATTCATCAAAAACGACGATTCCTGCCCCCAAATCCTGGTCGCTAACTGTAACGATGATGTCCGAGATTCCATCACCGGTGATGTCTGCCCAGATTGGTGCAATGCCTTCAATGACTTCATGATCTTCCAAAATAATTCTCGAGGAAACTCCGATGGTGGGGAAGGTGTTGATGAGCGTAATGCTTTTTGCTTCCAGTCCATCACCCAGAACCCCATGGCTATACATGTCAGTCGGATCGGAGATCAGCAATATGCGATCTTGTTCATCAACAAGCAACCTGGCGTCTGGCAGAGCTTTGACAGCTAAGATAGTTATCACTTGATCCTCTGCATCTATAATAATTATGTCCCCATTTTGGCTGATATACGCTCTGGTGTTCGATTTCGGTAGGTAAATTGGATGGGTAAATGTTGATTGTTCTGGATCTGAGACAGTTAGAATTGAAAATTGATTATCCAATGACAATGTATGAACTGGGGCTCCGGGTGATACGCCTGATATCGAATTTGGGTACTCGCTTATTCCGCGGTCATTGGAAAAAAAGGATAGGACAGAGCCGTTCTCAAGGCTCACTGTCCAGATAATACCGCTTTGGGATGAAACCCCTACGATCCAGATTGGAATGCCCGGCAAATTCACATCAACCTGTGAATATGAAGATAAATCTCCTGAACCTGAAATTACTCGGTTTCCATTTGGGAGTATATGTGTCAAGCCAGAATTGATCTCAGGAGGTTTTTGATGTATGGGACCAACCTGAGGTGAAGTTTTTGTGGGTGAAGGGAAATCAGGCATAGTGATTTCTGGAGAGGAGGTTATGTCAGGTGTATTAAGTTCATTTGGTTCATCCGTAGCACCCGAGCAGCTACTCGAAATAATTGAAATTATGATAACCGCAATCAATTTTAGAAATTTAATTTGACGCATAATAAGATTTTTGTTCCTGAACACCAAGAAATAATTTGACAATCGAGATAAGTTTTACGGGTATTTGGACTTATAATATCACTGCAGGAAGTGAATCCGTGATAAAAATTTAAAGGAGAAAACTATGGCTGACAATATGAAATCTATTCATGGTGGGAAAATGAAGGTTGGCGTTCCGGATGGCTACCAACTGTACGAAAAAAAATTTCCAAAAAGTTTGAAGGACAGTAAGGATTTTAAGAAGTATGATTGGATCGGAAATTTTGGCTTCCAGAAAATATCATCCGGCAAAAAAGTCAAAGGTGATATGCCCACATCGTATGAGATACAGGTGAACGATCGATCTAAAAAAGACCTAGTTTATTGGAATGGGAAGAAGACGGTCAAATTTTCCAAATCGAAAGTGAAGAATGTGGGAAAGCAGAAAGTAAGATCGGCTAAGCTGAAAATGGGCGATCCGCCGGTAGGTTGGATAAAATAATCTCTTGCAGTCTTTGAAATACAACTCATTCCTGAATTGAATTCCATTCAGAGAGTAATTCTTTGTTATGCGGAATGTTATTGTAGAATTCATTCCGCATAACATCATTTTTAATCCCATCACCTCGGGTCTGAAGTAATCTATATCCGGCCTGCAGAATATCATTCGCCCGAGGATCCTCTCCGTCTCGAAGAACCTGGTAACAGGTTAGGTAAACACGAATCGGCTCATCTGTTCCTTCAAATGTCCCCCCTTTTTCAAGATACTCGAGGATTGGATTGATATATGTGAGAGCTTCACCAAGATCGGCTTTTTGCAACGCAATTCTTGCCAGGCCAGCTAATGGTTCGCATACCAAATTTTCTTGCTGCATAGAGCTACGCAGGTCAACTGCATTTTTGTACGATTCAGCTGCTTCTTCTAAATTCCCAATTTCAAAAAGCGTGTGTCCTAATGAAGTAAAGGCCCATGCTTCCCAATTTCTATCACCAGTTTCCTGGGTGATGGAAAGACCAAGCCTGGCTAGTGACAATGCTTGGGTGAATTCATTCAATGCACGATAAATTGAGCTGCTGTTAATTAATCCATAAGCCTCTTGAACTCGATCTCCAACTTGACGAACATTAAGCAATGATCGATCGTAATAATCCTTGGCTTTTATATAATCCCCTTGAACTCCTGCAATATATCCAATATTGCTTAGAACAAGACCTTCCCGGGGGAGGTCACCGATTTTACGAACAAAGGTTAACGACCTAAGGTAATAATCCTTGGCAGAGTTGAAATTTCCACCAGACAAGGATAAATTTCCCAAATTATTGAGTGCCCTGGCCTGGTCTCGCAGGTTGCCAACTTTTTCTGCCATCCCCAAGCTGCGCAAAAAATAATCTTGAGCCTTATTCGATTTGTCTGTTACTAATGCAATTAGACCCAATAAATTCAATATTCGGATCTCCCCATCAAGATCATCAACAGAGTTGGCATGGGTTAAGCCAATGATTCCTTTTTGTTCAGCATCTTCGTAGTGTCCTTGCTGAAAAAGGGAAATTGCCCAGAAAAAGAATGCATCGACCAGATTATTGGGAATATTTGTTTCTTCGGCTGAGGAGATAATTTTTTGGGTAATTTCTATGGTTTGCTCATATTGCCCAACTTCGACATAATGGTCTGCCCACTTGATCGCAATTTCAGATTGATAAACATTATATTGTGATTTTATTAAGGATTCCTCGGTTGTTTTAAGCATGTTATCGAGAGATTCGAGATCCGTTCGCTGTTCTTCTAATTGACCCTGGTAAGCGAATATTTCCCCTCGTTCTAAAAGAATTTCGAATTTTGTTTCGAAATCTTCATCCGAGGTTAAATTCAGTGCGCGAGACAGGAGATCAATTGCGTGAGCGTTACGGTATTCTCCTTTTGCAGTATTCGCTGCATCCAGCAGGTGATCCCTTGCTTTCTCCACGAGGCCAGCTTTTTCGCAGTGGTATGCAAGATCTGCGGTATATGAACCTATATCTTCTGAATAGAGATTTTCGATGGCCGCGACTGCCGATTTATGGAGCACTTGCCGGCGAGAGTGGGTTTGCATGCGGTAAGCTGCATCCAGAAGCAAAGCATGGGTGAAGAGATATCTTAGTTCACCCATTTTTGACCAGATTGCATTCTGCTCTGCATCAGCTACTTTTACAGCTAAACTTGTATCTCCATCCAACATGAATGAGAGAATCTGCAGTTCAAATTCTCTCCCCAGCACTGCAGCAGAGAGGACAACATCTTTCACATCCTCGGTCAGCCTGTCGATACGGGAGACCAATAAAGCACGAATATCGTCAGGAAGTGGAGATTGAGATGGATCTTTAATTATCCATTCCCCATCAACCTTTCTCAACTTTTCTTCTTCCAGTAAATAATAACCAATCTGTTCTGCAAAGAATGGATTTCCTTCCGATCTTTCGTTAAGTAATTCCAACAACTCTCGCGATGCCGGCCCACCAAATAGTTGTTCAGCAATGGAATTAAGGGAATCTGGTGAGAGATCTCCGATGCGCAGTTCCTGGAAGTTGATGCCA